>NZ_AP019846.1 GCF_007990635.1 Leptotrichia hongkongensis
ATTTTTAGAGTTTTTGTTAATTATTTTTATCCACACTCCTATAATATTTAATATTATATATATTATTAAATATATTATTATTATGCACTGTGGAAATGTGGAAACATATATAAATAGAGCGGTTGCAAGAGAATATCCTGTGGAAAAAAAATTTGATTTTTGTGGAGAAATATTATCAACAAAGTTTCGCACATGATTGTCAACAGCTTATGTGGGAAAATGAAAACTATGTGTATAATATGTGGGAATGCAATAGAAATCACTATATATAATTATTGTGGAAAAAATTATACAAAAGTTATAAAGCATTGTAAATACTGAAAGAATTAATATTTTTTCTTGTGGGAAAGCATGTGGAAAACTTTTGTGGAAAATCTTGATTATTTATTTTATATATGTTATAGTTAAGGCAAATAGAAAGGCTGGAATTATTGTGAAATTTAAAATTTTTATTTATAGGAATACTGTTAAAAAAGGAGAGAAAAAATAAATGGATGTTGTGAAATTGTGGGAAAAAATTAAGAAAATTATGAAAAAAAGAGTTAATGAAGGGGAATTTGAGCTGTTTTTTGAAAATGTGGAGGCAACTAAACTTGAAGAGAGTGTCTTTACTCTTACTTGTAATTCGAAGCTAATAAAGGAAAATATGGAAAAATATAAAAGCCAGATGGAAGAAATTATAGAAATTGTGACAGATGAAGAAGTTACGATAAACTTTGAGATAAAAAAACAGGATGTGATGTCATATAAGCCTGAAACTCACAGTTTTCCAAAAGAAACAATGGAAAAAGCTTCACTTGTTCACACAGGACTAAATCCAAAGCACAGGCTTGATAATTTTGTTGTTGGTGAAAACAGTAAGCTTGCATATAATGCCTGTCTAGCAGTTGTAAAAAATCCAACGGTTTATAACCCTCTTTTTATTTTTGGAAGTTCAGGGCTTGGAAAAACCCATCTTATGCAGGCTGTAGGAAATGCAATTTTAGAAAATGACCCAAGTAAGCGTGTTTATTACTCTACATCTGAAGAATTTGCAAATGAGTTTTTTAAAGTTTTGAACAGCGGAAGAATTCAGCATTTTCGTGATACATTCCGTGCTTTAGATGTACTTCTTCTAGATGATATACAATTTTTTGAAAAGGTGTTTGGACGTGGAGAAGGGACTGTGGAAGAAGAATTTTTCCACACATTTAACAAGTTGCAGGAACTGGGAAAACAGATAATAATGATAAGTGACAAGTCGCCAAAGGAAATAAAAAATCTGTCAAAACGTCTAGAATCAAGATTTTTGTCAGGTTTAACAGTGGAAATCCAAAGTCCAGGATATGAAACTCGTATGATGATTCTAAAAAATATGGCAAAGGCACAGGGAATAGAAATAGACGACAGCATTTTAGAATATATTTCAGACTCTCTTGATACAAATGTAAGGGAACTGGAAGGAACACTTACAAACTTAAATGCCCGTGCAAAACTTCTAGATGAACAGATAACATTAGAGCTTGTGCAGGAAATGCTTATGCATAATGTAAAACGAGAACAGTCTAAAGTAACAGCAAAAAAAGTAATAGAAATGATTTCTGCACAGTATGGTGTCAGCGTAACTGACATGAAATCCAAAAAACGTCAGAAAAAAATAGTAGAAACAAGACAAATCGCTATGTATTTGCTAAAGAATAATGATGAATTGGATTTAAGCCTGACAGCAATTGGTGGGCTTTTTGGTGGAAAAGATCATAGCACGGTTATAAGCAGTATTAGAAAAATTGATAAGAAAACAAAGGAAGATGTTGCATTCAAAAAAGAAATTGAATCTTTAAACAAGAAGATTTTCAGAGCTTAAAAAAATTGTGGAAAATGTGGAAAGAATGTTGAAAATTTTGTGGGGAAAAAATGATAATATTTTAAAAATTATCCACAGTTGAAAAAGTTTTCTACATAAATTGTTTTTATAAAAAAATTTTATTAAAAAAATTAAATTATATTTAATAAAATAAATTGTAAAATTACAATGTGTAAAAACAAAAATTAATTTCCACTATATGTTGAAAATTTATACACAAAAATTGTGGAAAAATTTAATCAAAAATATTGTATTAAAACAAGTTTTGTGGAAAAATAAAATTTTATTGTGTAAAACTAAAATTTAGATACCCACAATAATAAACAAAATTTTCCACATTTGTGGATAAATCAAAAACAATTAATTTTAAATTAAAGAAAAGTTGTGATAAAATAATAAAAATAAAAACATATAAATTTTCTCCACATATGAAAAAATTAATTACACAATTTAAGGAGGAAAAAAATTCACAAAGAAGTTCTTTAAAAATAAGAATATATCATAACTGTGGAAAAGATGTGGAAATATTTGTGGGAAAAGTTTTCAACGTAAAAATCGGATTTTCCACAATAAAATTAAACATTAATTTGGTTAATGGTTAAATTAGTAATAGATAGATTCTAAGTTATAATAATATAAGGTGTGAAGGTGTTGAAATAAGATGAAAAAAATGATGACGTTGTTATTAATTATACTTTCCATGCTATGTCTTCATTCCTGCAGAGACCCTGAAGAAGTAACGGCTATGAATGAAGAAAAAATGCTAGATGACTATATGGAGATGCTCAAAAAAGAATTTAACTTGAGAATGAACAAGGGAGCATATTATGTAAAAGAAGAACAGCTTGTAGCTGGAGATCTGATACATAATCCATACTCCTATGTCCTGTACAGCTATAACATTCCTAGGTATAAATCAGAATTCTTTTATAACAGAGAAGTAATACATGTAGAATATCCTCCAACAAAATTTCGTTTTGAAGGAGGAGATAGGTTAATATGGCCTCTTGAATTCGAAGCTTTAAAAGACATTCCATTTTTTAATAAAACAACAAAATCAAGATTATTGCTTGAAATTATTGATTACTATGGATTAAGACCGTATTTATGGAGCAGTCTCATATACGATAAATCTAAAGGAAATGATTTTGAAAAGATAGAAAAAATATTAAAAAAACATGGTATAAAATATGATAAAAAAGTACCAGTTGGAGTTTCTAAAAGAACATGGGTATGTGGCACAATGCTCAAAGAATCAAATGATGAAAGTTTTGAAAAAAATTTGATAAGTAAAAATACAGTACTAATAGTAATAGATGAAGAATGTGGGAATCAAATAGTGGAAGGGAAAGTAGAAAGGCTGAAAATGTATGGCAAAAAATTAGAGGAATATTTTTCAAAGCCTAGAAATTTTGAGGAGATAGACTGGTATGAATTTATGAAATTTAATAATATTCATCCTATTATAACAATTTATGTAGGATATTTTTCGAAAGAAAAAATTGAAAAAATTAGAGATGAAATAAAGCCATACTATAATCAAAAAGATTTTACAATTCTGTTTTACTATTTGGTAGATAATGGTAATGGATATGATGAAAAATATGTTTGGTAAAAAATAAGTTATGGAGGGAAATTAATGAAAAATATAAATAATGATATTGAAGAAGTTATCATAAATACTGAGTTTATAAAATTGGATCAGCTTTTGAAGTGGGCAAACTTTACAGGTTCTGGAGTGGAAGCAAAAATGTTTATTCAGAATGGTGAAGTAAAGGTAAATAACGCTGTAGAAACTAGACGTGGGAAAAAAATTTATGATGGGGATATTGTGGAGTTTGCTGGAGAAAAAGTTCTTGTAAGGGCAAAAAATTAAATAGTTTGCTGATTTACTAAACAGATGAATAGTTGTGGAAGCAGACTGTGGAGAATTTAAGGGGAGATTTTTATGAAAAAAGGTATAGGAATTGGAGTAGAAGATTTTAGTGAAGTAATAAAAGAGAATTGCTACTATATTGATAAAACAAAATGGATAGAGGAAATTTTAGAGGATAAATCAAAAATAAAGCTGTTCACACGTCCAAGAAGATTTGGGAAAACGCTTAATATGTCGATGTTAAAATATTTCTTTAATGTTGAAAATAAAGAAGAAAATAAAAAGTTATTTAGTGGACTTGATATTGAAAAATCTGAATATATGTCTGAACAGGGACAGTATCCAGTAATTTTTATTTCACTGAAAAGCATAAAGGCAAAAACTTGGGAGGAAGCAATACAGGAAATTAGACTGCTGGTTTTAGAATTGTTTTCTGAGTACAAGTATCTTCTAGAAGATTTGGATGAGTATGACTTGCCTAGATTTAAGAAGTATTTACTGGGCAATGCAGATTTTTCTGAGTTAAAAAATGCCTTGCTGTTTTTAACTAGAATATTATTTCAGAAGTATAAAAAAGAAGTTATCTTATTAATTGATGAATACGATAGTCCTTTGATTTCTGCTTATGAATATCATTATTATAGCGATGCCATCGCATTTTTTAAAGTATTTTACGGAGAAGCGCTGAAAACTAACCAATATTTAAAAATGGGAGTTATGACTGGGATTATAAGGGTTATTAAGGCTGGAATATTTTCTGACTTGAATAATCTAAATGTTTATTCTATTTTAGAAAATGAATATTCCGAGTTTTTTGGTTTTAATCAAGATGAGGTTGAAGAAACTCTTGAATATTTTGATGTAAAGTATGAACTTTTTGATGTTAAGGCTTGGTATGACGGTTACAAATTTGGTGATTCTGATGTGTATAACCCTTGGAGTATTTTAAAATTTTTAAAATCTAAAAAAATTGGTTCTCACTGGATTGATACTTCTGGAAATTTCTTGATTAATCAGATTTTGAAAAATACAGATTCTGAAATTATGGAAACTTTGGAAGCTCTTTTTAATGGAGAAACTGTTGAAGAAAATATCAGTGGTAATTCTGATTTATCTAGTTTATTGGGGCAAGAAGAAATTTGGGAACTTCTTTTATTTAGCGGATATTTAACTATTGATGAAAAAATTGGGGAAGACTATGAGGATGTGTATTCCTTGAGACTGCCTAATAGGGAGGTAAGGGAGTTTTTTAGGAAGAAATTTATTGATGTAAATTTTGGGGAAAGTATGTTTAGAAAGGCTATGGAAGGGCTTAAAAACCTTAAATTTGATATTTTTCAAAAATATTTACAAAATATTTTATTAAAATCAACAAGTTTTATGGATACTAAAAATGAAGACTTCTATCATGGATTAGTCTTAGGAATGATATTTTATCTGGATAATCATTATTATGTAAAATCTAATGAAGAAAGTGGCCTTGGAAGGTATGATGTTGTAATTGAGCCAAAGAATAAGAATAGTAGAGGGTTTATTCTGGAGTTTAAAGTTGTGAAAAATGAAGATGATTTGGAGAAAGTTTCGGAAGAGGCGATAGAGCAGATAATAGAGAAGAAGTATGATATTGGGTTAAGAGATAGAGGTATTAAGGATGTTACTTTTGTTGGAGTTGCTTTTTGCGGAAAAGTGGTAAAAGTCAGTTACAGATAGTTATAGTGTGAAAGGGAAGAAATAGCGATGTATTTGGATCAGATTAGTTTTAATAACTTTCGTTGCCTTGTAGACGGGAAGTTGAAGTTTGACAGATATTTTAATTTAATATATGGGAAGAATGGACAGGGGAAGACATCGCTTATTGAGGCTGTTCATTTTTTAGCTACTGGGAAAAGCTTTAGGACTAAGAAAGTGAAAGAGATTCGCAAGTATAATTTGAACAGGCTGATTGTATTTGGGAAATATAAAAATAAAGATTTATCCGAAAATGCTATTGCTATTGATGTGAATGAGGATAAGAAAGATTTTTACATTGATAGGGAAAAAGATAAATATATAAACTATGTGGGGTCACTTAACATTATTTCATTTATTCCTGAGGATATTGAACTGATTATTGGGAATCCTGGTGTTAGGAGGAACTTTTTTAATTACGAGATTTCGCAGGCAAAAAAGGAGTATTTACAGTCGATTGTGAATTTTGAGAAAATATTGAAGGTGCGGAACAAGCTTATAAAGGAAAAAAAGACTGGCGAGGAAATTTATAAGATCTATAACGAAAAATTTATAGAGGAAGGGCTAAATATTGTTTTAAGTCGGCAGGAATTTATAAAAAAAATATCAATTTTGTTGAACTTGAATTATCGTAAGTTATTTGATGAAAATTCAGAGCTGAAATTAAAATATGACTGTTTTCTTGGGGATGTGGAAAAGAAGACTAGAGAAGAACTGAAGGAAAAATTTGAAATGTTATGCAAAAGGAAAAGTGAGAGGGAAAAGTTTCTTGGATACAGCCTGCTCGGACCTCAAAAAGATGATTTTATCTTTGAGCTGAACGGGAAAAATGCAAAGGCATATTCTTCACAAGGGGAGAAAAAATCTATAATATTCTCGCTAAAAATTTCAGAAATTGATATTTTAATAAAGGAAAAAAAGGAATATCCGATATTTCTGATGGATGACATTGCTTCATATTTTGATGAAGTGAGAAAAAAAAGTATTTTAAGTTATTTTGTAAATAAAAAAATCCAATGTTTTATAACTTCGACAGAGGATTTGGGAATAGAGGGGAAAAAATTTATTGTGGAAAAGGGGAAGATTATTAATGAGTAAAAAGGGGTTGAAAAATGGAAGGAATTAAGGATTTAAAGAATTTAGCACTGGAAGCAATTGAGAAAAGAAGTTCGCTTTTGAAAAATGAAAAATATATTTTGTGGAAAATCAAGAAAAATTGGAAGCAGATTGTGAGTGGGCCAATTGGTGAGAAAACTTATCCGAAAAGTCTATTTAATGGAAATCTTATTGTGGTTATCAATGATGGTGTTATTTACCATACGACGATAATGTATGCGGAAAATATAAAGGAAAAAGTAAACACATTTTTGAATGGGAAATTTTTGGAAAGTATTGAATTTTCGAAGATAAATTACAAAATAAAGCGAGATTTGCTGGATGAACTTATTGAAAATGATGAAAATAGAGGGACAATTCGGGCTGGGGAAATTCCAAGAGGAAATGTTAGGAAAAAAAATAGAAATATTGATTCTGAAAATAAAATTGCAGAAAAAGTAAAGGATATTGTGCTTTTGCCTGAAGAAGTTAAGGAAATTCATGAGAATATTGATAAAATTGACAAAAAGTATGAAGATATTGCCAGAAGGCTGGAAAAAATTGCGATAAAACTGAAAAAGAGAGAAAAATACTTAAAGAATAATGGATATATTGAGTGTGAAAACTGTAAAATTTTATTTTTGCAGGAAAATAGCGAGAAAATGTGCTTTGAGTGTAGAATGAATGAAAAAAATCGAAAATTTCAGAAAATGGCTGATTTAATAAGAAATAAACCGTATATTTCAGAAAAACAGGCAGTCCGAATGACAAATACCGACAAATCTACATATTATAAAGCAAGAGATATATTGGCACAGCAGACTTACAATGATATGCTTTATTATTGCCTTGAAAAAAACAGGGAAATTTCTTTAAATGAAGATTATGAGTTTGAAATTCGAAGTGAGTCGAGGGAAGATGTGGAAAAATTTATAAAAAATTATGTGGACTATAAAATTGGAAGCGATAATGAGGAGGTTTTTAAGATTGAGAGAAAGTGGGCTTTGAGAAGATTAAGAAAGGATATGAAATTTAGGCTTGAGAATAATAGGAGATATTGATTTTTATAGTAAAATTTTTTTAAAACATATTTCAATATCATGATTTATTCGGATTAATATTATTACTCATTTAAAAAATAAATGTTTAATAAATTTTGAATTATGCACTATTTAGTAGGGAATTAAAACTTCTTGTTTTCAATATAGTTTCTATTTTTTTATTGGATTTAGTATTAGATTATTTGTTTAATAACAGTTTTTATTATTTTTATTATGTTTTTTCTTTTATTTTCACAGGATTGCTCGTTGCCGCAAATCCTATCTTGCAGTAAAAGTTTATCCTGAGAATCAAAATGTATGGCAAGATTGCTACGAACACCTATGGCTAGACTCTGACTTTTATTTGACCAACTCCGAAACTCCTCCTTCTAGTCGTCAAACAGTCGTAGTTGAACAAATAAAAGCTCCGTCGGTTTATTAAAACTAAAAAATATGATAAAATAATATATCTTAACTATTTGATAAAAAATTTTGAAAGAAGGTAAAAAGGATATGAAGAAAATATTTTTAATGATTGGAATGTTATTGGGAATTAATGGGTTTGCAGAAAAAAATATTAATAAAAATAATGTGAAAATAAAGCAGTCTGTGATAGCTACAACATATACGTATCCAGATGGTAAAAATTCGTTTTGGAATGATGTCTTGACACTTGGGAAAGATAAAGTTCCTTACGTGCTGATAAATCCAAATAATGGTGCAGGAAAAAAGGTAGAAGTGAATTATGCAGCTCAGATTAAGAAAAATAAAGAGGCTGGAATTAAGAACATTGCTTATATTCCGACAACATATCAGAAGCGAAATATTAAGGAAGTAAAGGCGGAAGTTGATAAGTATTTTGAATTTTATGGAAAGGATAGTATAAATGGATTCTTTTTTGATGAAATTGCGACTAGTACTCCTCAGCAGGTAAGCTATATGAAGGAAGTTTTTGAATATGTAAAAAGTAAGTCAAAAAATAACCTTGTGATTGCTAATCCTGGAGCATCTATTACAGATGCAATTTCGCCGTATGCAGATATTTTTGTGACAAGCGAGGTAAGTGCAAATACGTATATTAACAAATTTGAAAAGCCAAAATCTAATTTTGAAAATAATCAGTCAAATGCAAAACATATCTGGCATATTGTGCATAGTGCGACTCCTAAGGAATATGCTGAGATTGTAAGGCTTTCTCGACAAAGAAATGCAGGATGGCTAATGATAACGGATGACATTATGCCAAATCCGTATGATAAGAAGCCGTCTAAATTTATAGAAATCGTAAATATGATTAATAATTAATTTTGATATTATTTGATTTTACGATTGTTTAGTTTTTATCAGTTGATTTTAAAAAGTTAAAATATAGATGGAGAAAAGATGTATATAGAAGAGTTATTGAAGGAAGCGGATAAATCAATGGAAAATTACAAGTTCGATGATGCGCTTGTATATTTAAAGTCAGTGCTTGAAATTGATGAAAATAATTATTCGGCACTGATGACACTTTCCAAACTTTATTCAGACTTTGGAATGTTTGAACAGGCGAAGGAATATGCGGAAAAACTGCAACAAAAGTATCCTGACAGCAGGGATACGCTTTTTACGTTGGGATTTGTCTATCAGTCGCTTGGAAGATTGAAAAAGGCGATTTCACTTTATAAAAAATTTCTGGAAATAGAAAAAAATTATTTTGTGTATCTGAATATGGGAATGTCCTACGCTTTGTTAAAGTATTATAGAAAGGCGATAGAAAACATTGACAAAGCGATAGAAATGGAGCCTGAAAGCTCAGAAGCATATGTGGAAAAAGGTGATTGCCTTACAATGATGGGCAGATACGACGAAGCAATTTCTGAATACAAAAAACTTTTAAATGCAAAATTTAACGAAGTTGAAGAATTTTCCCTCTATGCCCGAATGGGCGACACAATGGCGTATTCAAATAATATAAAAGGAGTTGTAAAATATTATAATATCGCTATAAATTGTGAAAATGTGGAAGATTATATATTTGAAGATTATTTTGAGATATTGTTTAGAGTGGAGGAGTTTGAGGAAATAAAACTTCTGCTTTTGAATTATGAAAATGCGACGAATGAGAATAAAGGGCTTTCAAGAATAAAAATGCTAAATTTGCAGGGAAGATTTTTTGTGAAAACGGAAGATTATGAAAATGCACAGAAGGTTTGTAATAAGATGATTATTTTAGAACCTGAAAATTCTCGTCATTATATGAATTTAGCATACGTACTGGAATTGCAGAATAAATATGATGAAGCACTTGAATATGTTGAAAAGATGGATAAATTGGTAGAAGACAAAGAGTTTTTGAAGGAATTGAAAAAAAGATTAAAGAAAAATAAGAGAAAATTTGAAAGGAAAAATGAGAAAAGGCTTGAAAAAAATAAAAGCGAAAAAATTTAGAAATTATGAGGATTTTAAATGGAAGAAAAAAATTATGAAGTTAACAAAAAATATGATGAGAAAATATTGATAAATGTACTGAAAAATTTTGATAAAAGCGGAGAATATGTTGTAGAGCCAGGAAGAAATGAAATAAAAAAATTTGAAATAGATATTAAAAATAATTTGGAAAAACAAAATAATAAGAGTGAAAACCTTGAAACCAAAAAGATGATAAATATAAAAAAATTTAAACAAAAAGGTTTTATTACAAACTTTTTCTACAGGTTTAAAGGCTCAAAAGCAAAGCGTTCTTATGAATATGCAAAAAAATTATTAGAATATAAAATAAAGACGCCAGAGCCAATCGCATATTTTGATGACTTTGTAAATAAAAATAATAAAAAGAACAGTTATTATATAAGCGAGGAATTAAAATATGATTTTACCTGTCGGGAAGTTTTTTGGCCTGAGGATATTGAGCGGGACAAGGCTGAGCAGGGAGAAAACTACAAGATAAGCGAAGAAACTGAAAGAATGCTTGCAAAAGTAGAAAAAAATCGTGAAAAAATCATAAGACAATTTGCAAAATTTTCGTTTGACTTACATGAAAGCGGTGTGGAATTTGAAGATTATTCACCAGGAAATGTACTGATTAAAGATAAAAGTGGAAATTACGAGTTTTATCTGGTTGACTTAAATAGAATGAAATTTGGAGTGAAACTGAATTTGGATAAAAGAATGAAAAATGTTTCACGTATGATGGAAGATGAAAAAATAGCCAGAATTTTTGCAAATGAATATGCGAAGTACTGCAAACAGAGTGAAGAATTGGTTTTTAGATATTTAAGATATTATATTAGAAAACACAAAAGTTATGTTTATTTCAAGGATATTACTCGTCCAGTAAGGAATGTTTTTAAAAAGAAGAAGTAAATTTGTTTAATAATTTTAAAATTTATCTAATACTAAACCCTGTTTAAAAATAAGAATAAATTTTATAATAGGGTTGTTCGATAGTTAATTTATAATTATTCAAGTTTTTTCTTTTTTATTTTCGTAGGATTGCTCATTGCCGCAAATCCTACAACCTATGGCTAGTCTACGACATTTTTCTGCACTGACAAAAAACTCGCTATGCTCAAACAGTTTTGCCAGCACAGAAAAATGCTCCGACGAATTAGTTTATATTATGCTCTATTTAAAAAATGAAAATTATATTTTAATTATTTGAAAACATTAGGTTTATAATCCTTTATTAGAAAAATTTGTAATAAATTCGTTATTTAAAAGGGGGTTAGTATTAGTTAAATAATCTGTATATAATTAAATTAAAATTGTCGTGATTTTTTTGGAATGAAATTGACTGTTTGAGCTTTTTCAGACTTTTTAAATTTTGATTAGTTTAAAGAGTTGACAATAACTTTTGTTAAAAAGCGAGTTTCAATTTTATTTCAAAAAAATGCTTAGACGAGCGGGGATTGTAAAGGGGATGGCGACTGATCCTCTTTACGTTTAGAAAAAATAAAAGTATTGAGATAGATAAAAAAATAAATATTAATAAAAATAATATTTGTCAATTTTAAATACAATTATTAAGATAAATATTTAGAGTTAAAATTAAATTTTTTGATAAGGTTATAAAATAAGAATAGTAAAAAAATAGATAAAATTGAAAGGAAAAGTTAAAAAATGAAAAATTATGACATAATTGTTGTTGGAGCGGGGCATGCTGGGGTGGAAGCAGCACTTGCTGCGGCAAGGCATGGATTGAAAACAGCGTTGTTTACGATATATCTTGACAATATTGCAATGATGTCGTGCAATCCGTCAGTTGGAGGTCCTGGAAAAAGCCATCTGGTGTCGGAACTTGGAATGCTTGGCGGAGAAATGGCAAGGCATATTGACAATTACAATTTGCAGTTAAAGAACTTGAATCATACAAAGGGACTAGCCTCTCGGATTACACGGGCTCAAGCTGATAAATACTGGTACAGGGTTAAAATGAGGGAAATTATCGAAAAGCAGGAAAATCTGGATTTGGTGCAGGGAATTGTTGTAGATTTGATTGTGGAAAATAAGAAAGTTATGGGAGTTGAAGACAATCTTGGAATAAAATATGGGGCAAAGGCTGTTGTTTTATGTACAGGAACGTTCTTAGGCGGAGAATATGTTATGGGGGATGTAAAATATTCGTCAGGACGGCAAGGAGAGCCTGCAAGTGTAGATTTGCCTGATAAACTAGTGGAATATGGCTTTGAGCTGGATAGATACCAGACTGCCACTCCTCCGAGAATTGACAAATCTTCAATTGATTTTTCAAAAACAGAGGAATTAAAGGGAGAGGACAAGCCACGATATTTTTCTTACGAAACAAAAAAAGAATATAATTCTACTTTACCAACTTGGCTTACATTCACTACACCTGAAACAATAAGAGTGGGACAGGAAATGCTTAAATATTCACCAATTGTTACAGGAATTGTAAGTACGAAAGGTCCACGGCACTGCCCTTCCCTTGACAGAAAGATTATGAATTTTCCAGAAAAGACAAATCATCAGATATTTCTAGAGCAGGAATCTGTAGAATCAGATGAAATCTACATAAATGGATTTACGACAGCAATGCCTCCATTTGCACAGGAAGCAATGTTAAAAACAATCAGTGGGCTAGAAAATGCTAAAATTGTACGTTACGGGTATGCGGTAGAGTATAACTTTGTTCCTGCGTACCAGTTAAAATTGACTCTTGAAACAAAAGTTCTGGATGGACTTTACACAGCGGGAACGATTAATGGAACGAGTGGATATGAAGAAGCAGCCTGTCAAGGATTTATGGCGGGAGTGAATGCTGCGAGAAAAATTTTAGGGAAAAAGGAAATTGTGATTGACAGAAGTGAAGGATATATTGGGGTTTTGATAGATGATATAATAAATAAAAAAACGCCAGAGCCTTATCGTGTACTGCCTTCAAGAGCTGAATACAGACTGACTTTGCGTCAAGACAACATTTTTATAAGACTTTTGGAAAAATCGAAGGAAATTGGGTTATTAAATGCTGAAAAATTAGCCGAACTTGAAAATACGTGTCAGGAAATTGAAAATGAAGTTGAAAGATTGAAGGGAATTACGGTTTATCCGACTAAGGAAAATAATGAAAAATTACTTGAAATTGTAGAAAAACAAAATCAATCTGAAAGTCCGGAAATTGAAAAAAATAGTAAAAATAGTATGAACAGCCCTGTTTCAGCCTTTGAATTTCTTGCGAGAAAAGAAATTAACTATGATAATTTAAGTGAATTTGTAGAAACTGTGGAATTGTCGGATTTAGCGAAGGAACAAGTAGAAATAAATGCGAAATATAATGTATTTATTGAAAGGGAAAAGGCACAGATTGAGAAATTTAAGAAGCTGGAAAAAATGATAATTCCAAAAGGATTTGACTATGAAAGCGTAAAAGGGCTTAGCAATATTGCTATTTCTGGGCTTATGTATGGACAGCCTGAAACAATTGGACAGGCTAGCAGAATTAGTGGAGTTACTTATAATGATATTTCGCTTTTAATTGCGATTTTGAAGAATTGATAAAATTAAATAATACTGGAGTCTAGAAAGTATAGTTATAGTTTTTGAGTTCAGTTTTAATAAATTTTATTGAAATGTTTGAAAATTTAGGAAGGAAAAAGAATGGAAGAAAGTATAAAGATAAAAAACAGCTTGGTAGATAATAAAAAAATGAGATTTGGGACGGAATCAATTCCAAAATTGCTAGTTTCACTTGCAGTACCAGCAATTATTGCTAATCTTGTAAGTGCACTTTATAATATTGTGGATCAGATTTTTATTGGACAGAAAATTGGATTTCTAGGAAATGCAGCTACGAATGTGGCTTTTCCGCTTACGACAATTTGTCTTGCGATTGGACTTATGACGGGAGTGGGGGCTGCAACGAACTTTAATCTGGAATTAGGTAGAAAGCGTCCAAAAAGAGCAAAAAGTGTGGCTGGAACGGCAGTAACAATGCTTCTTTTAGGTGGAATTATATTATGCATATTGATTAATATATTTTTAAAACCTATGTTAACAGCATTCGGTGCGACAAATCAGATTTTTGACTATGCTATTGAATATACTCGGATTACATCTTTAGGGATACCATTTTTATTATTTTCAATAGGTGCAAACCCTTTGGTAAGAGCTGATGGAAATGCCTTTTATTCGATGCTTGCGATAGTTGTTGGATCGCTTGTAAATACTATATTAGATCCGTTATTTATGTTTGGATTTGATATGGGGATGGATGGTGCGGCTTGGGCAACTGTAATTGGGCAGTTTGTATCGGCAGTTATGCTAGCTTTGTATTTTTTCAGATTTAAAAGCGTGAAATTTGAGTTAAGGGATTTTAAGATAAGAATACGAGAAATAGGGATTTTATTTGCATTGGGAACATCGCCTTTTATTTTTCAATGTTCTGCTTTAGTTATTCAAATTGTAACAAATAATCTGCTAAAGATATACGGGGCAAAATCCATTTATGGAAGTGAAATTCCAATTGCTGTTGCTGGAATTGTTATGAAAATAAATGTTATATTTATAGCGATTGTATTGGGACTGACACAGGGGGCACAGCCTATTGCAGGATACAACTATGGAGCAAGGAAATATACGAGAGTCCGTGAAATATTAAAATTGACATTAAAAGCCGCTTTTGTTATTTCAATAGTAGCATTTGCGATATTCCAAATTTTCCCGGTACAGATAATTTCTGTATTTGGAAGTGGAAGCGAACTTTACTTTAAATACGGAACAAAATATATGAGAATATTTTTATTTTTCATATTTTTAAATGGTATTCAAGGTGCAATTACATTGTTCTTAACATCAATTGGAAGGGCATTCCAAGGGGCTGTCCTATCGCTTGTAAGACAGATTATATCATTATTGCCGCTACTTATAATTTTACCGTACTTTATGGGAGTTGATGGAATTATGTTCGCTTTTCCAATAGCGGATCTGGTGGCATTTATTGTATCGGTAATCATTTTGAAAAAGGAAATGAAAAGAATTCCAAAAAAAGATGAAGATGATTAAATAGTTTGAAATAAAGGAGAAAAGAATTTAATGAAATTAATAGTGGGACTTGGAAATCCTGGAGAACAATATAAATTAACAAGGCATAATATTGGGTTTATATTTATTGACGAATATTTGAAGGAAAATAATATAAATGATGTAAGGGAAAAGTTTAAGTCATTGTTTGTACAGACTACTTACAATGGAGACAAGATTTTTTATCAGAAGCCAACTACGTTTATGAATTTAAGTGGAGAAGCAGTTGGAGAAGCTGTCAGATTTTTTAAGATTGATCCGAAAACGGAACTTTTTGTAATTTACGACGATATGGATATGCAGTTTGGAAAACTGAAAATTAAGCAAAATGGAAGTGCAGGTGGGCACAATGGGATAAAATCCATTATTTCCCATGTTGGAAATGAATTTGTGCGAATAAAATTTGGAATTGGAAAACCAAAAACAAAGGAAGAAACATTGGGATTTGTACTAGGAAAATTTTCGCCTGAGGAAAAAGAAGTTGTGAAAGATTCAAAAGAGAAAATATTTAACTTGATTGACGATATAAAAGACGATATGACGATTTCAAAGTTAATGAATAAATATAACACTAAATAAAAATGGAAAGGAATGGTTTAATGGGTAACGTTATTTTAAAATGCACTAATTTATCCAAAACTTATGATTTTGATAATGCATTAAATAATGTAAATTTATCAATAGAAACTGGTAAAATTATTGGATTATTAGGACCAAATGGAAGTGGAAAAACAACTTTTATAAAGCTGTTAAATGGACTTCTGAAACCTACTGAAGGAGAAATTTTTATAGACGGAAAAAATCCAGGAGTAGAAACTAAAAAGATTGTTGCATATTTGCCTGATAAAAATTATTTGGATAATTCTAAGACAGTAAAGGCGATTTTACAGCTATTTGCAGACTTTTACGATGATTTTGACCTGGAAAGGGCACAAAATATGTTAAAAGATTTGGGAATTGATATAACAAGAAGATTTAAGTTGCTCTCAAAAGGAACGAAGGAAAAGGTCCAGTTAATACTGGTTATGTGCAGACGTGCCAAGTTATACCTGTTGGACGAGCCAATAGCAGGAGTTGATCCTGCGGCAAGGGATTATATTTTAAATACTGTTATAAAAAATTATAACAGGGAAGCAACAGTTATTATTTCCACACATTTAATAGCCGATGTGGAAAAGGTGCTGGATGAAGCAATTTTCATAAGAAAAGGAGAAATTTTACTTTATCAGGATGTGAAAAGTATAATAAATGAACATAATAAAACAGTTGATGAATACTTTAGGGAGGTGTTTAAATATTGAAAAATTTAGGTAAATTAATTAAATATGATTTTATGGATGCGAGCAAGCTGATAATACCATTTTATATTGGAATGGGAGTAATGGGAATTGTTATAAGAATATTTTGGTTTGTTTTATTAAATGAGAAAATTGATGATAGAATAAAAATTTCTACAGGTGTTTTTCAGTTTATGTCGTATTTTGGCTATGTAGTTGTAATTATTGGGATAATTTTGATGACTTATTATGTAGTAATAATCCGTTATTATCGTTCTATTTATGGAAATGAAGGGTACTTGACAAACACTCTTCCTATTGAAACATATGAAATAATTTTAGCAAAATTAATAACATTTATTAGCTGGTTTATTGTAAATGGAATTATAATATTTTTTACTTTCTGGTTCATTATACCTCTGGAAGAAGTATTTAAGGCAAATATATTTCGACCTGAAGCCTTTCGTGAGATAGAGATGATTTTACGTCATTCTGTAGGAACGACTCTAATTATAGGTATCATTTCATTGTTAGTTATGACAATTGAAAAATATTATTTTTATTTCTTTGTGTAAGTATTGCAAATATGGTAAAGTCTTACAGAATTTTGACTGGAGTTGGGGCATACATAATTCTTGGTGGAGTTATAAATTTAATAAAACGAATGATTTTGACAGTTTCATATATATTTGATATTAAGAATTATAGTAATATTTATAACAATACAGACTTGGGAGCTTTAAAAACATTTGAATATATTTTTAATACCAATCTGGGACTGATTTATATAAGTATAATGTTTTCGATTATATTATTTTTTATAGTAAATTATTTATTAAAAAATAAATTGAATTTAGAATAAACAAGTAAATAAAAACTCTAAAAAACTAATGTAGGTTAGTTAAATTTAGAGTTTTTTACATTTTATGGATTCATATTGCTTCCCGTTTAAATAACTAATTTATTAGAAACTTTTTATAAAGAATATAAACTTAATATTTTCAAATAATTAAGATATAATTTTCATTTTTAAACTAGGTTTAGTATTTATCTATTTAAAATTTTTTTAGTCATTTCCAAATCTTTTTTTCTCGAAATAACACCATACTGCTTTTTAATCTCTTCTAGTCTATCAATAACTTTCTGATTCTCTTCCCTTGAAAATCTTTTTACTGATAAAAAAAATTTCATTGAGCCTTCAAAACTTCTGATGGATTTTGTCAAATAGAGACGTTTTCTAAAAAAAGGAGGTTTTCTAACAATATCGTCAAAATCAATAAAGGCAATTTTACCATTTTCTTTATCTATAAAAAAATTTCCTAAACTAAAATCCATATGATAATATTCCTTTTCAAAAAAATTTTTTTCAAAATTAAGCCATAAATCAAGCGTTTTATACGTAAGACGAAAATCATTTTTTTCGATTAGATAATTGTAATAAGATATAAAGTTACTGTTAAATGTCTTATTTATATTTTCTGATACAGTTTCTATCTTTATGTGAAAGGGAGTATATTTTATAACTTTATATTCTGTTATCTTCATGAAATTAAGTTCTGGAAAATCATTTTTTAAGTGTTTTGCAATTTCGAAAGAATTTTTTCCTTTTTCCCTTGTAAATCCCAAAAATATTTTTAGAGCTTTTGTATTTTTGTATTCATAAGTTTTTATAAAAAATTTTTTCATTATCTATATTTAAATTTTTAGTTTCCTGCATTTTCTTTTTTCCTTTATCTAATTTTTATTTTCTTTTGACAATTCTAACATATTATATTTTTTATTTCAATATACCTGTTAACCTATGTAAAAAAATACTAAAATATGGTATAATAACTCTATATATAAAGATAAATGAAATATTTATAAAAAAGCTTAAAAATAGGATGTTTTAGAAGATTTTGGATTAATGGGGTTTTGAAAAAGGAGAAGAAATGAAAATATTGGTAATACATACAGCATTTATTGGAGATATTGTATTGTCTACGCCTTTGATACAAAGGTTAAAGGACATGTATCCTGAATCAGAAATTGATTATTTGACATTGCCGACAAATAAAAGTGTGATAAGTAACAATCCAAATTTAAATGAAATAATTCTTTATGACAAAAAAGGGCAAGATAAAGGGATAAAAGGTTTTTTGAGAGTTCTAAAGATTTTAAAACAAAAAAAATACGACTATGCGGTAATTCCACATAGATTTATAAAATCCATATTACTTGCAAAATTAGCAAAAATTCCTAATATTGTAGGATTTGATGTAGCGACAGGCTCATTCCTGCTAAATAAGAAAGTTCATTATGATATGAAAAAGCATGAAGTGGAAAGATTGCTTGATTTAGTGGAATATAAAGGAGAAAAAATTCCAATTAGAATTTATCCTGCAAAAGAAAATTTTACTAAAATTAATAAAATTCTGGAACATCACGGCTACTTTGGAAATGAGGGACAAAAACTCATATTAGTTGCACCAGGTAGCCAAAGAGCAGAAAAAATGTGGCCAATAGAAAAATATCGTGAGATTATTGAAAGATTGAAAAAAAATAAAAATTATTTTATTGGTATAACTGGCTCAAAAGCCGAAAAAAAATTATCTCTAAATTTCCCAAATGATAAAAATGTTATTGATTTTCGTGGAGAAATTAATCTTGTAGAATTTGGAGCTTTGATTTCAAAGGCTGATATTGTCGTTGGAAATGACAGTTCTCCAATTCATATTGCAAGTGGATTTGAAAAACCGTTTGTGATTGGGATTTTTGGTCCAGGAAAACGAGATTTGGGTTTTTTTCCGTATACTGAAAAAAGTAATGTTATTGAGGATAATGAATTTTATGAAAATAACATTGTGAAAATTCCTGAGAAAAGACACGAATATAAAAAAGACTACTATAAAGGAATTCCTTTAATTAGTGTGGATAGAGTCTTTAAAGAAATTATGAATCGGATTTAAGATAAAGTTATCATTTTAAAAATAAAAAAGAAAGAGAACTTATATTATGAATAAAAAAATTAATTTAATTATAAATAAAACAGGATTTGTTTTTTGTTTATTGGCTGGAATTGCTTTGTTTTTATCAGAAAAATTTGAAAATAACATTGTGATACATGTCTTATTATTAGCATTTGTAATTTCTATGATTTTTAGAGAAAATCGAAAAAAATTCTTTGAAAATTTAGATATAGAATTTTCTATAGAGTTATTGCTTTTTGTGTTTGTACCTTTTATAATAGCATATTTTGATGGTGGGATAGATACTCGTTTAGATAATTATCTTTTAAAATATTTGATCTTTTTTCCATTTATATTTTTTATAAGAAGTATGAAAAGGGTCATGATTTTTTTGAAAGCGACTTTGGCTGGAGCTATGATAGTAATGTTTCTTGCAACTTATAATTTTATAAAAGATTATAAGGCCTGGGCAACGCCAGTAGGGTCTTATTATCCAAGAATTACTGCAATCTTAACAGTGCAAGACTTTGCTAATATCATGTGTATAGTTTTGTTATTTTTAATATCTTTTCTACTTTTTTATAAAAGATAAGATAAAAAGAAAAATAGGATAATAAAGATAGTTTTAGCTGCAATAACAATATTGACATTGTTTTTAGTCATTGTAAACAGATCTAAAATGGTTTATATTTGTTTATTGCCAACAATTTTTTACATTGCTTTAAAAAAAAGAAAAAGATATATTCTAGCAGTTTTTTTGGTTTGTGTAGGCGGGTATTTTTTATTACCAAGTTCAATTTCAGAAAGAATGCAATACATTGTGAATTATGAAAAAGATCCTTCAAGTAAATTAAGAATAATTTTTTGGAAAACAGGAATGGAAGCTTTTAGGCAAAAGCCGGTACTTGGATGGAAATGGGAAGATAGAAAGGAATTTAATCTTGACTATTATGAAAAAATAGGTGTCAGTAAATATGTACACGAAAATTTTCTTGATAAATTAAGCGAATGGCCGATTTATTATGTGCATACACACAATACTTATCTTCAGTTCCTGCTGGATTTTGGGATTGTAGGAATTCTGTTCTTTGTGATATTTTTTGTAAGTACTTTCATGAAAGCAGTTTCTATAAACTTTTCTAAAAATAAGGAAAATAATGATAGCAAGCTAGTTGCTCTTGAAATTGGTACAAAAACGGCTCTTGCGGCATGGGCAATACAGGGAATTACTGATATAAACCTAAATAATAAATATATGATTATAATTTCAGTAATATTGCTGTTTTTGTTGAATTATTTATGGAGAGAAAAAATAAAACTGGAAAAGGGACAAGATGAGAATGAATAATTACAAATTTAATATTTCAAAACTTGATAGGCTTAACAAAAAGTTAAGGCAAAAACCATATAAATATATATACAAGGAAATGATGCCAAAAAAATTATTTAATAAAATCCAAAACAGAGTTTACTTTATAACTCAAAAAATGGTTGGAGAAGACTGGAATGAGCTTTTAAATGAATATTTTACAAAAGGTATCAAAGCAGAGCAAATTAAGCCTAAAAAATCATTTGAGAATGAAAAAATTATATGGCAGTTCTGGGGGCAAGGATGGGATTTTGAAAAATTGCCTGATGTAGTGAAAATAAGCTATAAATCTGTACAAAAATATAAAAAAGACTACACAGTAATACACTTGGATATGAATAATATAAACGATTATCTTGAAATACCAGAATATATTTTACAAAAGCTTGAAGCAAAAAAAATAAATTTTGCACATTTTACAGATATAATAAGACTGGCTTTACTAATTAACTATGGTGGTGTATGGATTGATGCGACAATTTTGCTTACAGACTATTTGCCGCAGGAATATTTTGAAATGGACTATTTTATGTTTCAAAGAGATGACAGCCTTAGTTTGGAAGAGAAAAAGGACTGGGAAGATTATGATGATTTTTATTTTTCGTGGAATGATGAAATGAAAGTCAGAGTCTTAAACAGCGTAATTTTTGCAAAGAAAAACAATCAAGTATTGAAGGTCTTGCTTGATATGCTGCTAATCTTTTGGAAATATAACGATTTAGCTCCAAACTACTTTTTCTTTCAAGTGCTGTATACTGAGTTAATTGAAAATTATTACAAAGATAAAAAATGTAAAGTTGTCTCAGATACATTGACACACGAAATGATAAGAGTCTGGTTTGATAAATTTTCACAGCAAAAGCTGGATGAAATAACTAAAAGAATCAATATTCACAAACTTACATATAAAATTGATGCTGGAAAACGGGATACAGCAGGAAGTTTTCTGGAACATTTTAAAAAAATGTATGAAATAGACTAAAATAGCTGTATAAAGTGATTAAAATAATGTTTTTTACAATATTTCTTTTGAAAAATTTATAATAATATAAATTTTAAATTTTTAGAGTATTGTAGATTAATATAAAAAAGAAGATTTTTATAGTAATTAAGAATGGGGAAAAAATGAAAGTATTGGTATTGCACGGACATCTTAGTATGGGTGGCGAAGAAAGAGTTTTACTTAGTGTTTTAAAAAATCTGGTGGAACTGAATTACGATGTTGATTTACTTATAACTTGGAATCATGGAGAAAATAACTTATTTGAAAATGAAATTCCTGAAAAGGTAAATTATAAATTCTTATTTGATAACTATAATGGTAAAAATAAACTTATTAAAGAAATTTATCGAATAAGGGCAAAGGTAACTTATTTGAAAAAGATTGAAAAAATAATAAAAAAAAATAAATATGATGTTATTATAGATTATTCTTCAAATTTATTGAAATATAATAATTTTGATATAAAAGTGCCTGTATTTGCCTGGATTCATTTCTCACTTACTTTTGGAGAGAAACTAAGTGCAGACAAAATAGAAAAATATAAAAAACAATATAAAAAATATGATAAGATACTGGCAATCTGTGATACAATGAGAGATGAATTTTTCGAAATTTTAGGAATGGATAAAAACAAAGTGGAACTTGTTTACAATCCGATAGATTTAGAAGCTATTCGTAAAAAAGCTGAAAATATTGATAAAAAGTATGAAAATTATTTAAAGCAGGACTATTTCCTGCAAGTTTCACGTTTGACAGAACAAAAGCAGCCTGAACATCTTGTTGATATTTACTATAAATTAAAACAGCGCGGAATAAAAGAGAAGCTTTATTTCATCGGAAATGGTGAAAAAGTGGAGCTGATTAAACAAAAAATTAAAGAATATAAGCTGCAAAACGATGTAATTCTGCTTGGACAAATTGAAAATCCATATCCATTCTTTAAAAATGCTAAATTATTTGTACATACTGGAAAGTATGAAGGTTTGCCAACTGTATTACTGGAAAGCCTTGCTTTGGGAACACCTGTTGTGGCATATGACTGCCCTACGGGACCAAAGGATATATTAGGAAAAAATAGTGAATATGGGAAATTGATTCCTTTAAATGATAAAGATGTATTCGTAGAAAAAGTTTGTGAGTTGATGAATGATGATGAAAAATATAAAAATTATAGAAAAATATCATTAGTTAGAGCCGATGATTTTTCGATGAAAAATAATAAAATAAAATTACAGACATTAATAGAGAATATTAAATAAATATATTGACACTATATAATTTAGATAGCGCATTTGAAATACTGTAAAAAGTTAAAACTTGAATGGTAGACTCTAATATAAGGAAAGGTTATACATGGATATAATAAACAGTATAAAATCTAAAATAATAATATGGCTATTTGGTACTAAAAAAAAGTATAAAGACATTGATTTAAAAAGAGTAAATACTATATTGCTTAATCCAAAGGATTCTATTGGGGATACGTTAATGTCTTTTTGTTATGCAAGGCAACTAAAAAAAATGTATCCTAGTGCAAAATTGGGAATTATAGTAACAGACAGAAATATAGAATTTACAAAACTGTGTAATGAAAATGAAAAAATAATTGATAGTATTGTAAAACGTAAGGATGTGCTTAAAAATCGTAAAAAGTGGGATTTATTATTGGATTTTTTGAGCAAGGAAAATACAAAGCGTATGATTTGGAAAAAAATATTAAGTCCAAAAATTACAATGATTTTTGGAGAAAGTGACGAGAAGCATTATTATAACAGAAAAAACTTAAAAAATTATGATTTTGACTGTACTCCGCGAATCGAAACTCATATTATTGATTATCTTATAAATTCTGAATTTTCAAAATATTTTAAGATAAAAAATGAAAAGCCGCATATAGAAATTTTAGAAAAAGACATTGTTAAAATGGAAAAATTTTGGAAAACTGATTCTGAAAAATTTGATTCAAAAATAAAAATTTTATTAGTTCCGCAAGGTAGCGATAGAGAAATGAAAGCTAAAGAGGTTGCCGAACTATTAAATAGCATTGAAAAAGAAATAAGAAAAAAAGTCAAGATTATCATGGGGAAAACATCAGGAAGTGAAGAATATTACAAAAATTTGATGAGATATGTAAATACAGATTTGGATATTACTTTATCTGAAAAATTTAATATTAGGGAATATGTATTTTTTATGGCATTGGCTGATTTAGTAATAGGAGTTGATGGAGGAGCACTTCACATAGCCTCTTCTTTAAATAAGCCATTATTAAGTTTTTATGCTAATGATAAGTATAATATTTTTAGATGGTCACCAAAGACTACTGCTGATAGTCTTCAAGTTGTTTCTAAAAATATTGGAGATCACAATCATACATATGGCTTTCCATTAGCAGAGGCAACAAAATGGTTAAATTCTAAAATAAAAGAATTGTCAGAAAAAAATAATTACGACTAAAGGATTATGCGTTATCCTGAACTAACGTAAATAAAAATATCTGTATAAGGAATAAAAAAAATAATGAAAAAAATAAATTGGAAATTTTACAGACCATACAGGGATAAACTCATTGATAAAAAAAATGAAGTTTTGAGCCGTATATTTGATAAAAATAAAAAAGATATTAATTTGGTACCTTCAAAAATAAAACGTATTTTATTTTTAAGAACAGATGGTAAAATTGGTGATTATATAATAAGTTCATTTATTTTTAGAGAGATAAAAAAAAATTACCCTAATATACAAATTGATGTTGTTGCCGACAAGTCTTTGGAAAATTTATTAAAACTAAACCCCAATATAGATAAATATTATATTCTTGATAGAAAAAAAATGCATGAGTGGAGAAATATAGTAAAAGTGTTAAGAAAAAATAAATATGATGTATTATTTGATTCAACCGAAGGATTAAAGTATAAGCAGGTTTATCTTTTAAACAGGGTAAATGCCATTGTAAATGTTGGCTATAATAAAGATGAATATAAGATATATAACAAAAATATAAAACAGAATAATACTTTAAAAATGATTCAAATTTATAGACAGATGATGGAAAGCGTAAATGTTGAAATAAAAGATACAAAATATGATGTTCCTGTTTCTGAAGAGTCTAAAAAAAATGTAGATAAATTTCTTGAAGAAAATAACGTGAAAGATAAAATAATAGCATTAAATTTTTTTGGAGCTTCAAGAGGGAGAAAGATAAACGAGGAGAATGCGCTTATTATAATAAAAAGACTGGGAGAAATGTATAAGGATTATACAATTATAATTCTAGATTCACCAAATGATAGGGAAACAATACATAATATCCTAAAAAAAACAGATAATAAAAATGTTTTATTTTTTGAAAAATCTAAAACAATCTTGGATTCTATATCAATAATTAAGAACAGCGATTTGGTAGTGTCACTTGATACTTCGATTTTACATATTGCCGAAGGGCTGGATAAGAAAATAATGGCTTTTTATGGTCCGAAAATTAATAAAAATAAATGGCGTATAAGGGAAGAAGGCAATATATTAATTGATTATCCTGAAAATCGTATTAATGATGTAAACTTTGAAAAAATGTTTGATGAATTGTGTCAAAAGAATGCTCTGCCTGCTGTTTAGTAATTAAAAAATATGAAATAGGAGAATGCTGATGAAATTATCCGTAGGAATAATAACTTTTAATGAGGAAAACAGAATTGGGAAAACTTTGGATTCGGTAAGAGAAATAGCTGATGAAATAATAGTTGTGGACAGTGGAAGTAACGACAGAACTGTGGAAATTGCACTTGCGAAGGGAGCAAAAGTTTTTGTAGAAAAATGGAAAGGATATGGACCGCAAAAAAATTCTGTTTTAAAAAAATGCAAGGGTGAATGGATTTTATTGATAGATGCTGACGAAGTAATATCGCCACAGCTGAAAGCAAAAATAAAATCAATTATAAACAATGAAAATCCATCAGGTGATGTTTACAAAATTAAACTGCGAAATATAGCTTTTAAAAAAGAAATAAAATTTGGCGGATGGGATGATTATGTAATCAGATTATGGAAAAATGGAAAAGTAAAAATAAATAGCCGCGAAGTTCATGAGCAGTATCAAACTGACAGTCAAATAAAAAAAATAAAAGAAATGATAATCCATTATACTTACGATAGTATAGAGGAATTTCTTGAAAAATTAAATAGATATACTTCCCAAAGTGCTAAAGAATATATAAAAAAAGGTAAAAACCCAAGTTTTATAAAAATATATTCCAAAATGCTGTTCAGGTTTATAAAGATGTATATTTTGCAACTGGGGTTTCTGGATGGCTATGAAGGGTATTTACTTGCTAAATATAGTTCTATCTATACAATGACAAAATATACAAAATTACGTGAAGAATATTATAATAACTTAGGAAACGATACTTCTCTTGTTATTACTACATACAATTGGCCAAAAGCTTTGGAAGCTTGTTTAAATAGTGCATTAGATCAAACTGTTACACCAAAGGAAATCATAATTGCTGATGATGGCTCAAAGCAGGAAACAATAGATTTAGTAAAAAGATTTCAGCAAAGCTATCCTCAAAGCAATATTATCCATTCGTGGCAGGAAGATAAGGGATTTCGGGCTGGAATGTCTAGAAATAGGGCGATAAGCAAGGCAACGGGTAATTATATAATAATAATTGATGGTGATTTGATATTAAATAGGCATTTTGTTGAAGACCATATAAAAAATATGGAAAGAGGTTGTTTTATTCAAGGTTCACGAGTTATAACTTCACCAGCTGTGGCAAAGGAAATAATGGAAGGCAAAAAAATAAATCTTTTTACAAAAGGACTTAAAAACAATATGAATATGGTAAGAAGTAAACTTCTTTCAAAAATTTTTACAAAAGTAGATAGAAATTTACGTGGAGTAAGATCTTGCAACATGTCCTTCTTTAAAGATGATTTAATTAGAGTAAATGGCTTTGAGGAAGAAATAGAAGGTTGGGGAAGAGAGGATAGTGAACTTGCCGTAAGGCTGTTTAATATTGGATGTAAAAAGAAAAAACTCAAGTTTGAGGCTTTGACTTGCCATTTATATCATAATGAAAATGATAGAAGCAGGTTGAAAAAAAATGATGAATATTTGGCAAAGGCAATAGAAAATAAAAAAACAAAAGCTAAGAAAGGGCTTGATAGATATGAAAGAAGTAACGCTGGTAATAACTAGCTGCGGAAGATTCGATTTGCTGGAAGAAACGCTTGACAGCTTTTTTGAATGCAATACTTATCCAATTAAAAAGATAATAATTACAGAAGACAGTACTGAAGGGAAAAAATTGGAGAGATTAATTTCAAAATATAACGATAAAAATAATAATTTCAAGCTTATAGTTAATGAAACACGGCTGGGGCAATTAAAGTCAATTGATAAGGCTTACCGTGAGGTTGATACTAAGTATATTTTTCACTGTGAAGATGACTGGAAATTTTTGAAAAAAGGTTTTATTGAAAAATCAATGGAACTGATGGAGGAAGATGAAAAAATTCTAGTTGTTGGACTACGTGATAAAAAAGATTTTGCAAAAGATTTTTTTTATGACGAAGACTATATTTCAAAAAATGGCGAAAAATATTATAGTGTAAAAGGTGAAATATTTACTTATAATCCAGCCCTAAGAAGAAAAAAAGATATGGACTTGTTTGGACTTCACGAAAAATTAGAAAATCAGAGATATGAAGAAGTTTTGTCTGATTTTTATAAAGAACATGGGTTTAAAACAATATTTTTTAAGGAACCATATGTAACACATATTGGAAATAAAAGACATGTTCATTTTAGTAAAAATCGTAAAAATACTGTATTAAGCTTTAAAATTGATAGATTGATAAAAAAATCAGAGCAAAAATCTTAAAACTGAAAGGAAAGTTATAATTATATTTTAATAAATATTTTTCTTATTTTTAGTTGTTATTTTTTATGTTTCGTATAAAATATAGGTACAAATGGTTATAATAATTCCATTTTACATTTAATATCAAACTTGTATATCAAATAATCTTAGGTTTGGCTTAAATATTTATAATTTTTGAATTTGTTTTTAAAATAATATAAAATTAAAAAGAATAAATATAAAAACCTTTAATTTATGTTGAAGTATAAAATTAATATCTATTAAAATAAAAAATATTTACTAAAGTAATTATTTTTCAGTATTTAGAATAATTTTACTATTTGTAAATAAAGGATGGAAAAATGATATATTTATTTTTAATAATAATTCTACTATTTTTTATATTTGTCATTTATAACAAAACTAGAAAAAATTTTGTTTTATGTCTTATGTATCATAGTGTTGACAATGAAAAAGGAAAAGGTGGAATTTTTGTAGATGAATTTGAAGAACATATAAAATGGATAAAAGATAAAAAAACTTTTAAAATGGAGGAACTAAAGGGATTAAATTATACATTGCCGCAAAATTCAATATTAATAACTTTTGATGATGGCTATAAAAATAATTACACTTTAGCTTTTCCAATTTTGAAAAAGTATAATATGAAAGCTACAATATTTTTGAATACAAAATTTATTGAAAAAGATGAAGCGTATTTAAACTGGGATGAAATAAGAGAAATGTATGAAAGCGGACTGATTGACTTTCAGCTTCACACACATTCTCATCAGTTAACAGTAAAGGATATTGAAGTGCTTGATTTTTATGATAATGAAAGTTCGCCATATTTTAAAAGAGAAAGCTATAATTTATTTTTTGAAGGAAATTATGATGAAAAAAAAGATATGGAAAAATTAAATGAACTTCCAGTATTTAAATTAAGAAGTAAAATTTCAATTCCTGGATATAAGCCAAAGAAGGACTTTGTAGAAAAATATAGAAATATAACAGAGTTACAAAAAAATAATAAATCTGAAAAAGAAAAAAAAGAATTTTTAAATAAATTATTTAAAGAAAATCAAAAAAAATTTTTTGATAAAGTTAGTGAAGAAGAGTTTAGAAAGATTGTGGAATTTGAAATTCTGGAAAATAAAAAAATTATTGAAGAAAAACTTGGAAAAACTCCAGATTGCCTTGCATATCCTTGGGGTCATCGATACAAAGGAAACCGTGAAGACATAAGAAATTTGGGAGTTGATGTATTTATTACTACAAGAAAAGGTGTGAATCCATTAAAACTTAATAAAAACTGGATTTATCGTGTAAGTGGAGACGATTTTAAGAGTTTTGACGAATTTAAAAATGAACTGACTGATGGAAGCAGTCCATATTATAGAAAATTGAGAAATATTTTTGTAAAAAAACGTTAATCAGATATTTTACAAAAAGTAATTTAAAATTTATTTGAGCCTAGAAAAGATTGAGCGAGTTAGAAAAAATAACCTACAAATTTTAGTTCGATTTTAAAATGGTTTCATATAAAAGCAAATAATGAAAGGCAAATTTAAATATATGAAAAAGATAGAACTCGATTTTGGAGTAATTAAAAAATTAAAAAAATATATAAAAAAATATTATATATTAATCATACTGAATATTTTATTAGCAACCATGTCATCTCTTGTTTCATCTGCTCCAATAATGCTTATACAAAGGTTATTTGATAAAGGGATTGCAGGAAGAAATGAAAAAGATATTCTTTATGCAGCTGGAGCAATGATAATGCTTGCTATAATTGGTGCAATACTGATGTATTGGAATACTATTTTTTCAACAGTAATATCATCATCTATTTATAAAGACATTGTCACCGATATTTATAATAAAATACAAACTTTGGATATGGAATATTTTGCAGGGAAAAAAATAGGAGATATGATGACACGGGTAATGACAGATCCAAGCAATATAAATTCCATTATACTTGAAGTTTTTAATATGATACCTGAAATAATAAAAGTAATAATTTGTATGGGTATAGCATTCTACATAGATTTTGATTTGACACTTGGAGTGATGATTATAGCTCCAATATTAGTAGTAACAGTCAGAAGATATGCTAAAAGACTAAAACGGTCGGGAAAAGACAGACAAGAAGCAATTGATAACCTAAATTCTAAATTGCAAGAAACATTATCTGGTATTAGAATTATAAGAGCATTTGCTACAGAAAAATCTGAAATAAAGGATTTTAATAAAAAAAATAAAAGTCTTAAAAAAATCGCAATAAGAACAGCAAGATATAATGCAAAAGCTAATTCTATAATGGAAGCATTGAATTATATAATTGTGGCTTTATTATTATTATTTGGTGGTTATCGTGTATTAAGAGCGAAAGATTTTTCACCTGGAGACTTTATAACAATAGTAGGTGCTATTTCATCAATGTATACGCCTGCAAGACGTGCCATAACAAGATTTAATGCAATAAGCGTAAACTTATCTTCAATTACAAGAGTTTCTGAAATCTTAGAAGAAATGCCATCTATTGTAAATAAAGAAAACTGCATAAAATTTGAGAATTTTACAGATGGAATAAGCTTTGAAAATGTAGATTTTGAATATAAAGATAATCCTGAAAAAATATTGAAAAACATTAATTTAGATGTTAAAAAAGGTGAAACAGTTGCTTTTGTAGGGAACTCAGGTGGTGGAAAATCAACACTTGTAAATTTAATACCAAGATTTTTTGATGTATCAAATGGTTCATTAAAAATTGATGGAATTGATGTTAGAGATTATGAAATAAAGAGTTTACGTAAAGCAATAGGAATCGTACCACAGGAAACATTCCTTTTTTCTGGGACGATACTTAGTAATATAAAATATAGCCGTCAGGATGCTACTTTTGAAGAAGTTGTAGAAGCTGCAAAACAAGCTAATGCACATGAATTTATTGAAAATCTTCCTGATGGGTATGATACAGAAATTGGAGAACGTGGAGTAAAATTATCAGGTGGACAGAAACAAAGGATTGCAATTGCACGTGCAATCTTAGAAAATCCTCAAATATTAATTTTGGATGAAGCAACTTCAGCTCTTGATAATGAGTCTGAAAAGCTGGTTCAGGACGCGCTTGAAAAACTTATGGAAGGAAAAACAACATTTATTATCGCTCATAGGTTGACAACAATCGAAAATAGTAATAAAATAGTAGTGATACAGAAAGGTGAAATAAAAGAAGTAGGAAGTCATAATGAATTATTAAGCAAAGAGGGTATTTACAAAGCATTATATAATAAAAACTTTGATAATAATATAAAAAATTAATAAAAATTCAAAATTATGGAATATAAAATTATATTTTACTAAAAAAAATAAAAAGTTAGGAGTGTAAAAATGAAACAGATAAAAGGTATTTTTTTATTTTTAATGTCAATTGTACTTGTGGCATTTGGAAGTCAAGATTCAAAGAGCTCGAAAAATTTAGTAAAACAATTAGAAGATGAAACTAAAAAAGTAGGAGATAAAATAAAAGAAGTTAAGGAAGTAAAAACAGCAAAAGTAGAAGCTAAAAAAGAAGAGAAAAAACCTGAACAGAAAAAAGAGGTTCAACAGCAGCCTTTAGCAGCAAACGTTCAGGCACAGCCTCAGTCTCAAACACAGCAACCAGCTGTAAATACTCCTCCGCAACAACCTGCAGCATTAACAGAAGGTACAGTTAATCCAGAATTTGCTCTTAATGAAGGTAACAAAGCTAATGGTAAAAAAGAAAATAGAAAAAATAGAAGAAATAATAGAAACGGATTATCTAAAGCGCCAAGACATAGCCGTTTAAAAGATAGTTCGGAAGCAGCATCAAAAGAAACTACATCCAAAATTAAATCTCAAGATTCTGCTCCAAAATCATCTGGAAGCAGTAGTTCTAGTGGAAGTAGCAGTTCAGGTTCGTCTTCATCAGGTGGAGGAGATTCAAGCTCTTCAGAATAACAGTATTCAAATTTTTTGAAAACATAGTTGATGTAAATTAAATAAATTTTTGATTTTAGCAACTAATTATAGAAAATTATATTTATCAAAATATGGAAATATCAAAATATAAAAGAAAGGTAGTGAAATTTAATATGTTTAGAAGTAGGAGAAAAGAATTACAGGAAAATTTAACAAAAACTAATATAGATATTTTAGTATCTCTAATTCCCATGTTGCTTGTGGCATTCTTTATTTATGAAATAACGCCAGTTTTAGTGATATTATCAGCAGTTGTTGCTTCAGAACTGATAGAAATAATATTTTCATTCTTAATACAGAAGAACAGAGATGCTTTAAAAGATTTTTCGGGAGTTGTAATAGGGGCTTTAACAGGATTTGTGCTCGCTCCATTTACACCATTTTACGTAGCGGCATTTGCTGGTGGAATGGCCACACTGTTTGGAAAAGTTATATACAGAGGAATGGATAAGAAAATTTTTAATCCTGTGATTTTGGGGAAATTATTTGTGTTAACATTTTTCCCAGCAGTTCTTGCACCTAATTCTACAGCATGGACTAATTCAGAAATTTTGAATATTTCCAATGAAAAGATATCAGGGTTAGCATCTTTGATTTTAATAAATAAAGGTATAATTGGCGAATTTTCAATAATTGCAATGGTTTTAGGAGCTATATATTTAATGTTTAGAACAAAAATAACTTGGCATGTGTCAGTAGCATTTTTCGTTACAATTTTCATTGGATATTATGTATCTTCTAGTCATAATGTCGATGTAACGACTTCGCTTGGAGAAGTAATATTTATGGGAATTTTTGTTTTGACAGATACTTTCACTACTCCTCAACATGGGTTTGGAAAAATATTCTTTGGATTTTTAGCTGGACTTTCCACAATAATATTTTGGTTTTTAGGAATTCATACTGAAGCAATTATTTATTCAGTATTAATTTTGAACCCTTTCACAAAACCTATAAATACAATTTTCAAGCCAAATGTATTTGGTGATGAATCAGTTTCCTTTGCTGAAATAATACAAGGGATCGGTTTTGCAATTATTGTAGTTTTAATTGTATTTGCAACATCTTACCTGCATACTTATGGATTTATTCCATATATTGTTTATATTTATGTTGTATACGGAATATGGCGATTATATAACAACAGATAAAAATAGGGAAGGCTTTTTATGAACTTTAACTTAAGTTTTTAGATAAAATAGAAAAATTAAAAGATAAAAAAATAGATATTTTACAATCTGAAAATAATTTTTACCGCGGTGCAATTCCGTGGTTTTTATTATGTTCGGGAAAGAAAAAGATAATTTATATTTCCACATCCAACAGAAATTTGGAAAATTATCATGCAATGCTGGAAAATTACTATGAAATGTCAGAAAAACAAAAAGATATTTTAATGAAAAAATCTAAAACTGGCAAAAAAAATAGCAAAGAGAATATAAATAAGCTAGAAGATAAAAAAATAATTGATATTTTTCAAAATATTTCACAAAATAAGGAAGATATAACAGGAATAAATATAAGACTGCTGGATATTTTAAAAAATCAGGAAAAATTTATTTTATTTGTGAATTTACAGATTACTTTGGATATATTTTTTGAAAAAGTTAAGTTTTTTTCTTTTGAGATTGGAAAAGAATATAGTTTTACGAAAATTGTAGAATTTCTTGTGGAAAATGGGTATGAAAATTCATATTTGATTGAAAAAAAGGGGCAGTACAGCAGACGTGGGGATATTCTTGATATTTTCCCACCAGACTTGGAACATCCTGTTAGACTCGAATTTTTTGGTGATGAACTGGAAAGTATAAGAGTTTTTGATATTGATAGCCAGATTTCTGTGGAAAAGATGGAAGAAACAAAAGTTTTTGGAAATTTGCTTTCTGGAAATAATTATGAATTGATAGAGCTTATTGATGAATTAAGGGCAGAAGACGTAACGATTGTTGTTGAAAATGAGGAATTGCTGGACTATAAAATGGAAGAGTTTATTTTGCTTGACAGAAGCCGTGAGGAAATTTATCGAAAAAGATATGAAAATCTGAAGAAAAAAAGTATTTTTGTGCAGACTAAAAATTTCTCGCAGGAACAGATTGAGACTTTCAGGGATAAAAATAGGATTGAAAAATTGTCAAAAATTGAAGATATTTATATTTTTACGAATAACTATGAGAAGAAAATGGCTGAATTTGGACAAATTCTGACTGAAAAAGAAAACAATCTGGAAATTGAAAAATATGAGCTGTTTGAAGGATTTATCTTTAATGACAGTTCAGAAAATCTAGATACTAAAAATAGAAAAAATAATTTTATTGTGCTTACAGACAGGGAGCTTGACGGATATATTTACGAGCGAAAGAAAAAAACAGCAAAAGCTATAAAATATAAAAAAGTCAATCAGATAATCGAAGGTGACTATGTAATCCACGTTCAATATGGTGTTGGAATTTATAAAGGAATTCAGACAATGGAAGAGCGGGATTATTTGAAAATCAAGTATGCTGACGAGGATATTTTGTATATTCCTGTGGAAAAGCTGGACAGACTTGAAAAATATGTGTCAAATGATACGGAACCGCAGTTATTCAGGCTAGGAACACGTGGATTTAAGCGAAAAAGGAAAAAACTCGAAGAAGATATTCAGAAATTTGCGGCAGAACTTATCAAAATACAGGCAAGAAGACAAAGCCAGAATGGTTTTGTATACCAGAAGGATACTGTATGGCAGGAGGAATTTGAAGCAAATTTTCCATTTGAGGAAACGGAAGATCAGAGAAATGCCATAAATGATGTGAAAAAGGATATGGAAAGTCCGCAAATAATGGATAGGATTGTCTGTGGAGATGTTGGATATGGGAAAACGGAAGTTGCGATGAGAGCTGCATTCAAAGCGATTGACAATGGAAAGCAGGTTGTTATGGTAGCTCCAACTACGGTACTTGCAGAACAGCATTTTGAACGGTTTAAAAGAAGATTTGAAAATTATCCGATTACAATTGAGAATTTATCACGGCTTACGAAAAGTAAATCAAAGGACATTTTAAAAAATCTGAAAAGTGGAATTATTGACTTGGTTATTGGAACTCACAGGCTTTTGAGTGATGATGTGCAGTTTAAGAACTTAGGACTTTTAATTATTGATGAAGAGCAGAAATTTGGGGTTAAAGCTAAAGAGAAATTAAAATCTCAAAGGGAAAAACTGGATGTGCTGACATTAACTGCAACTCCGATTCCACGTACTCTAAACCTTGCAATGCTTGGAATCCGTGAAATTTCCATAATTGACACTCCGCCAACAAACAGGCTTCCCATTATAACAGAAATTCTCGATTGGGATGAGGAAACAATAAAAATGGCAATACTGCGTGAACTGTCACGTGATGGGCAAGTTTTCTATATTTATAATGATGTAAAAAATATGAAGGAAAAATTGAAGGAACTGAAGGAAATGCTTCCAGATTTTGTAAAAATCGAATTTATAAATGGACAGCTCCCGCCAAAGGAAATTAAGGATAAGTTGTTGCGTTTTGAAAGCGGGCAGTTTGACATTCTGATTGCTTCAACAATTATTGAAAATGGAATTGATGTGGGAAATGCCAATACCATTTTGATTGAAAACTTTACTGGTCTAGGATTATCGCAGGTGTATCAGCTGAAAGGGCGTGTAGGGCGTAGCAACAGGCAAGGTTACTGTTATTTATTAAAAACGAGAAATATTACAAAGCAGGGACGTCAAAAGGAAGAAAGCATGCTAAAAGTGGAAGGAATAAAATCAGGAGGTTTTCAAATTTCGATGGAAGACTTGAAAATACGTGGTGCTGGGGAAATTTTGGGAGATAAACAGCACGGAACAATTGAAACTTTTGGATATGATTTATATATAAAAATGCTAAATGAGGAAATTCGTAGGCAAAAGGGCGAGTTTGTCGAAAAAATTGAAAATGTGGAAATTATTCTGGATGAAAGAGGATTTATTCCGGAAACATATATTGAAAAGGATGAGAGACTGAATATCTATAAACGTTTTGCAATGCTGGAAACAGATAGCGAATTAACTGATTTGCTTGATGAAATTAGAGATAGATTTGGGAAAATTCCAGAACAGATGAAAAAATTTATTTTAAGCATTAAATTAAAATTATTTGCTGAAAAATACAAAATTCAGAGAATTTTTGAAACAAGAAATCATTTTGAGCTGTACTTTTTAGGAAACGCTCAAAAAGAACAGGCAGAATTAAATGAAAAATTTGAGATGAAGAAAGTTGTAAAAACTATTGATGCAGTAAGTCCGAAAGGAAAAAATAAAGAGGAGGATACAGTTGATAATCTTGTTGTAATGAAAGTAAGAAAATCGGATTTTTTAACTGTTGTGGGATGTGAATAAAATTGTCAAAACTTTTAGGTTCAGGATTAAAAAAATTTTGTCATAAATATATAAAAGCTTTAGTCAGTTAAAGGCTAGAGCTTTTTTTGTATTTTTTAAAATTAATTATACAAAATTAAATATGATTTTAAATTTTTTCACAAATGCTATTGACAAAATGAAAAATCGTAGTATACTCAAAGTGGAAGTTGTGTTACAATGGGGTATGCAAAACTTTTGAAAAGACTATTAAATAGTGAAAAAATCAACTAAACTAAACATATTTAAGAACAATAATATTTAAAGCAAAGGAGCTTGAGAAATTATTTATTTTTTTAGTTCCTTTTTTATTTTTGTCAATTAATAATTTTTTATATATAGACAAATTATTGATTTTAGAAAAATTAAGGAGGTGAAAAATTCGAATATTTTGTTAATAAAACAATTTAGGAGGAAAAAACTATGGCAACATTAAATGCACTAGGAATGATTGAAACAAAAGGATTAGTAGCGGCAATAGAAGCAGCAGATGCGATGGTAAAAGCAGCAAACGTTACTCTAATCGGAAAAGAACACGTAGGTGGAGGACTAGTAACAGTATTAGTAAGAGGAGATGTAGGAGCAGTTAAGGCTGCAACAGATGCAGGAGCTGCGGCTGCCGAAAGAGTAGGAGAGTTGATTTCAATTCACGTAATCCCACGTCCACATGCTGAAGTTGAGACAATTCTGCCAAAAGGAAGAGAATAATTTTTAAGTTCTTAAAATGACATAGCATATAAACAATGTTTATAAATAAAATTTTTAGGAGGAAAAAACTATGGCAACATTAAATGCACTAGGAATGATTGAAACAAAAGGATTAGTAGCGGCAATAGAAGCAGCAGATGCGATGGTAAAAGCAGCAAACGTTACTCTAATCGGAAAAGAACACGTAGGTGGAGGACTAGTAACAGTATTAGTAAGAGGAGATGTAGGAGCAGTTAAGGCTGCAACAGATGCAGGAGCTGCGGCTGCTGAAAGAGTAGGAGAATTGATTTCAATTCATGTAATCCCACGTCCACATGCTGAAGTTGAAACTATTTTGCCTAGATAAAGGGATTTTTAGAAAGGATTTGTCAGATGGAAGAAGAAAAAAAACAGAGAATGATACAGGAATATGTGCCCGGTAGACAGTTGACTCTGGCTCACATAATTGCAAATCCACAAAGAGATTTATCAAAAAAGATAGGGCTTTCCGAAAATAATACAAATGCGATAGGAATACTTACAATAACTCCAGGAGAAGCGGCAATAATTGCGGCAGATCTGGCTACTAAAAGTGCAGGAGTTGAAATAGGATTTGTTGACAGGTTTACAGGATCGGTTGTAATAAACGGAGATGTGGGAAGCGTAGAAGCTGCTGTAAATGAAGTAGTTTCATATTTTAAAAATGTACTAAGATTTAGCATAACTCAAATAACGAGGTCATAAAATTGAAAAAGATACTTTTAATAGGAAAATCAATGTGCGGTAAGACAACATTGACTCAAAGAATACACGGTCTGGATATACAATATGAAAAAACACAGATGTTAAAGTATTCTGATGATATTTTAGATACGCCTGGTGAATATATGGAAAATAGAATGCTTTACAAGGCTTTGATTATAAGTTCGTATGACTGTGATGTTATAGGAATGGTACAGGCGTGTAATGAGGAGCATAATGTTTTTCCGCCAGGATTTTCCACAGCTTTTACAAAACCTGTAATTGGAATTGTAACAAAATCTGATTTGGGTGGAGATGTGGAAAGAGCTTGTGAAATATTAGAAAATGCAGGAGCCCAAAAAGTTTTTGTTGTAAGTTCTTATGAAAATAAAGGAATTGAAGAGCTTGTCAAATATCTGGAAGATGATAACGGGCAGTTAGAAGGTGATAAATAAATGGATTCGTACGGATATGTGGAAACACGGGGACTTGTAACGGCAATAGAGGCTGCCGATGCTGCATTGAAAGCTGCTAATGTAACATTGACAAACTATTACTATGTAAAAGGTGGAATTGTAACCATTGAAGTGATGGGAGATGTTGCTGCTGTAAATGCCGCTGTGGATGCCGCCGTTGAAAGTGCTAAAAGACTTGGCAATTTCCTGAGTAGCAATGTCATTGCGAGAATGGCTGCTGAAACGAAGAAAATCCTAATAAGTGATAATGGAAAAAAATCAGACGAAAAGACAGTTGTCCAAGAAAAATCTGAAGAAAAGGTTATTGAAGAAACTCTAGAAGAGAAAATAGAGGAACAGTCAATAATTGATAATACAGATAAAAAAGAGACAATAGTTGAGCAAACGGAGGATATAGTAGTAAAAGAGCCTGTTCAAGAAATTTTTGAAAAAGCATCTGAAGAAATTTCAGAAAAAATTGAAACAATAGAAAAAATGGAAGATGTACCTCAAAAAGAAGAAGTAAAATCAGAATTAAATGACGGTAATCAGGAAAATAAGGAAATCTCACTAAAGAAAACTTCCAAAAAAGAAGAAGAAATAAAAAAATTGAGAAAAGAGTATCAGGATACGAAGGTAGCCGATTTAAAAACAAAGGTAAATAACCTTAAACTTGGCTATACTTGGAACCAGATAAAGACAATGCCAAAGAAAAAATTGATAGAAATTTTGATAAAAAATAATCAGGAGGAATAGAGATGGCAACATTAAATGCATTAGGAATGATTGAAACTAAAGGATTGGTAGCGGCAGTAGAAGCTGCAGATGCAATGGTAAAAGCTGCAAATGTTACTTTAATTGGAAAAGAACACGTAGGTGGAGGACTAGTAACAGTATTAGTAAGAGGAGATGTAGGAGCAGTTAAGGCTGCAACAGATGCAGGAGCTGCGGCTGCTGAAAGAGTAGGAGAATTGATTTCAATTCACGTAATTCCTCGTCCTCATACTGAAATTGAAGCTATATTGCCTAAATCAAGAGTAGTTGAGGGTGAATAAGAGAACTTAAGGTAATCAGATAACAGTAATTATTTATAGAAAGGACAAACTATGGATAAAGATTTACAATCAATACAAGAAGTAAGAGATTTATTAAATAGCGCAAGTAAAGCATTTGAAGAATATAGTCAGTTCTCGCAAGGTCAAATTGATGAAATAGTAAGGGAAATCTGTGAAGAAGCCCAAAAACATGAAGTTGAGCTAGCAAAACTTGCTAATGAAGAAACAGGATTTGGACGTTGGGAAGACAAAGTTCTAAAAAATAGACTTGCTTCAGTAGGAGTATATGAAACTATAAAAGATCAGAAGACAAAAGGGATAATTCTTGATGACAAGGAAAAAGGGATAACTGAAATAGGAGTTCCAATGGGTATAATTGCAGCCTTGATTCCATCAACTAATCCTACTTCGTCAACAATTTATAAAATAATGATAGCATTAAAGGCAGGAAACGCAGTAATTGTAAGTCCACACCCAAATGCAAAGGACTGTATAATTAAGACTGCAGAATACTTGATAAAAGCTGCTGAAAGAAAAGGTGCTCCAAAAGGACTTATTGGAGTTATAAAAACACCTACATTACAAGCTACACAAGAACTTATGAAACATAAAAAGACTTCATTAATTCTTGCAACAGGTGGAGAAGCAATGGTAAAAGCTGCTTACAGTTCAGGAACACCTGCAATAGGAGTAGGACCTGGAAATGGACCTGCGTTTATTGAAAGAAGTGCTGATATAAGAAAAGCCGTTAAAAGAATTATTGACAGTAAAACTTTTGATAATGGAGTAATTTGTGCTTCAGAACAATCAATAGTTACAGAAGAAGTAATTAAAAATCAAGTAGTAGATGAACTAAAAAGACAAGGAGCATATTTCCTTAACAAAGATGAAAGAAATAAAGTTGGAAGCATTCTTATGCGTGCAAACAACACAATGAATCCAAAAATAGTTGGAAAAACAGCTTTATATATAGCTGCAATGGCAGGAATAACAGTTCCTACAACTACAAAAGTACTTGTTTCTGAAGAAACAGAAGTTTCTCATTTAAATCCATATTCAAGAGAAAAATTATGTCCTGTATTAGGATTTTATACAGAAGAAACTTGGGAAAAAGCATGTGAAAAATGTATAGAAATTCTTGAAAATGAAGGAATTGGACATACAATGTCAATGCACACAAATAACGAAAATATCGTAAGAGAATTTTCATTGAAAAAACCTGTGTCAAGACTACTTGTAAATACAGCTGCGGCACTTGGAGGAGTAGGAGCAACAACTAATCTTTTACCTGCATTTACATTAGGATGTGGAACTGTTGGAGGAAGTTCAACTTCTGACAATATTGGACCATTAAACCTTATAAATATTAGAAGAGTAGCTTATGGTACAAAGGAACTGGAAGAATTGAAAGAAGAAGGTTCATGTGTAAATACATGTTCAGTTGATAATTCACGAGTGAACGAAAATGAAATTGAAGATATCATAAGAAAAGTATTGGACGGAATTATAAAAAAATAGATAGGGTGTGATAAAAAATGCCTGTTATAACAGAAGGAATGCTTAGAAAATTAGATAAGGAAGGGCAGCTTGAAAAAGTACATATAACTGAAAAAGACATCCTTACACCGTCAGCAAGAGAGTTTTTAAATGTAAAAAAAATTGATTTTAGAATAAAAAGATCACAGGATCAAGTTGTGAATAACGAATCAGACGATGTAAACAAAGATAAAGACTCTCAAGCAAATACTTCCGAAGAAAAAGCCCCTCCAAAAAGACAGTATAAAGACTATATTACAGGAGCAACTTATGATAAAAAGCCTGAATTTATGACTCAACTGTTTGGAAATGAACTTGTTGTAAAAAATCATAAGAGAATTGTTTTACGAGGTAAGTTTGATATTTTGCAGGCTGAGGTAATAAGATACTGGAAAAAATATGAAAAGAATAAAAAATTGGAAAGTGACTTTGCACAGGCATATAGATTTGTAAGAGATTTGTTTATAAGTGAAATGACTGATACACCGTTTCAGGAAAGAGATGTTCTTGGATATGATATTGATACGTTAAAAGATATAACTCATAATACAATTAAATATTACAAAACAGGACATCTCTTTGAAATAAATGCTGATTTTGATGAAGCAGTCATTGATATAAACTGTCTTAGAGCTTTGTCAAGAGAGTGTGAAGTTGCTGCAGTAGATGCTTTTTATAAGGAAGGGAAGACGGAAAGAGTAGACATGCTAAAGGCACTAAACCGTCTGAGCAGTATATTGTACTTGATGATGTTAAAAGCAAATAACGGAGATTATAAATCATAAGCTCTGAATTGGGAGATATTATGGACAAAAATGAATTGGAGAGAATAATAAGAGATAAGTTGCAGGAAATTCTGACAACAGAAAAAGAAGATACCTTTATGGTGGAAGCATCAGGTCGTCATGTGCATCTTACCAAAGAACACGTGGAAGCACTTTTTGGAGAAGGATATGAGTTGACACCTGTAAAAGATTTATCACAGCCTGGACAGTTTGCCGCAAAGGAAAGAGTTAGAGTAATTGGACCAAAAGGAGAATTTTCGAGTGTTGCAATATTAGGACCATGTAGAAATTTTTCTCAAGTGGAGTTATCACTTACTGACTGCCGTGAAATTGGAGTCAAAGGAGTGATAAGAGAAAGTGGAAAAATTGAAGGGACACCAGGAATACTTATAGGTGTAGGTGATAAATATATACAGTTGGATAAAGGGCTTATAGTTGCAAGAAGACATATACACATGACAAGTGAAGATGCAAAAAGATTTTCTGTAAATGATGGTGAAACTGTGAAAGTAAAAATTCATAGTGACAGACCATTAATATTTGATGATGTTTTAATAAGAGTAAAGGACAGTTTCAGATTGAGCATGCATATTGATTTTGATGAAGCAAATGCTTGTGGATATACTTCAGGAGTAACTGGAAGCATTGTAAAAGATTAAAGTGAAAAGGGCAGGAGATGAAATGGATACTCAAGATTTAATAGAAGTGCTTGCAAGGGAAGTATTAAAGGAAATTGCCAAAAGAGAAAATCAAAGTTTATCTGAAAATATCAAACATTCTCCTGAAAAATCAATAATAACAGCTTTTTTAGGAAATGATGAAGTCTTGAAGGATGAACTTAAAAAAGAGACATCAGTTGTAGACAACATAAAGTTGGACAGTACATGGGAAGAAATAGAAAAAAATGAAAATCAAAAGAGACTTGTTGTATCAACTCTTGGAATAAATGATTTAATTGATCTCTCACAAGGGAAAAAAAGTATCATAACAGAATTTCTTTTTAATGAAGGAGAAGTTCTGCTTGTCGAAGAAGGGCTGGAATATAAAAAATATACTAAACCTGCTGCATTAATAAGCCTTTATGATGAATATGTCAAAAAAGTTCAAGAATTTGGAATAAAGGTTGTGAAAAGAACAGAAGTAAAAAATACTTTTGATGCTAAAGAAAAATTGTATTTAAAAGGTTTGGTAACAGAAAGCAGACTTAGAAAGCTAGGATTAAAAAATCAGATACTCGAAGTTGATGCAAAATCTAAAGTAACTTCCCTTGCGATGGATTATATAAAAGAAAATAGCATTGAACTGTGCTATGAAAGAGGACAATAACATGTTAATTGGAAAAGTTGTAGATAATGTCTGGGCAACAAGAAAGGATGAAAAGCTAAGAGGACTAAAACTTATGGTAGTTGAAGTGGAAGGTACAGGCGAAGGTCATGGAAGCAGAAAAATGGTGGCAGCCGATTATATTGGTGCTGGACAGGGCGATAAGGTAATAATCGTTACTGGAAGTTCTGCAAGACATGTATTTGATGCTGAAACTCCTGTAGATGCGACTATTGTAGGAATAATAGACAGTTTGGAATCGGAAAAGGAGTAAAAAAATGGGAAAAAGATTGATAACAGTAAAAAATCTTTTTGAATATATTCAAGATAAGGAACTGGTGGTTCAGGCTGATATGATTATTACTCCCGGAGCAAAAGACATGATCAGAGAACAAGGAATAGAAGTGAGATACGAAAAGACTTGTGGCGTGTCAAATTCTGCATCGGGAAATGAAATCAGAAAAAATACAAGAGATTGTGATGATTTGGAAAAGAAAGTAATTGAAATACTTGTAAAAAATTATAAAATTACAGATTCTGACACAATCCGAAAAATATTATCCAAAATAAAGGAATTATAGTAAGATTACTTTGGAATAAAATTTAAAAGTAATAACTATTTTCTCAACTCTAGACTTTTTAGATTTATTAGTAAAATGTTACGGAGATTGAGAGCACAATAGAAAGGAAGTGGATTTAATGGGTTTATTTCAAATAAAGCCGGATATTCATTACGGAGCTAATTCTTTGGATATATTAAGAACAATGGAAATCGAAAAAGTATTTTTAGTAACAGACGAGAATATGGTCAAACTAAAAGTAGTGAATAGAATAACAAATATCTTAAAATCAAGAGGAATAGATGCTAAAATATATTCGGATGTTAAACCAGATCCCACAGATGAAGAAATTATAAAGGGTATGCTTGAGCTTAGCGCTTATGATCCTGACTGTATAATAGCACTAGGAGGAGGATCACCAATAGATGCCTGTAAATCAATGATTTATTTTACAAATAAAATAAAAAGGGCAATGGGAGAATATAAAAAGCCTAAATTTATTGCAGTGCCAACAACAAGTGGAACAGGATCAGAAGTAACATCTTATGCAGTTGTTACAACTCAAAGTAAAAAAATACCGCTGAGTGATAGTGAAATGCTGCCTGATATAGCAATTTTAAATCCAGAGTTTATAAAAACTCTTCCGCCATCAATAATTGCGGATACAGGAATGGATGTTTTGACACACGCTATAGAAGCTTATGTTTCAAGATCTAGAAACTTGTTTACAAATACACTTGCCATAGGAGCAATAAAAACTGTTTTTGCTGATTTAGTAAGCAACTTTGAAAATCCTGAACTTGAAAGAGAAAGAATTGATTTACAAATTGCTTCATGTATGGCAGGAGTAGCATTTAGCAATGCAGGACTGGGAATAAACCACAGTATAGCACATTCGCTAGGCGCAAGATTTCATAAACCGCATGGACGGCTTAATGCGATAATAATGCCAAAAGTTATAGAGTTTAATGCACAAAATAAGAATGCGGCTAGATATTATCGTGAAATTGCTGAAGCATTGGGATTTGCACCTAAGGAAGATGCAGAAGGAGTACAAATTTTAGCAAAAGCTATTAAAATGCGAGCTGCTAAAATGTCAATACCAGGTAGCTTAAGAGAACTTGGTATACCTGAAGATCAATATTTTTCAGAAATGGAAAGCGTAATTGATCAGATAGAAAATGATATGTGTACTGGGGAAAACCCAAGAAGATTTAGCAGAATAGAAATGAAGCAGCTACTGACAGATTTATATTAAATTCGAGGAAAAGGAAAAAAAATGAGAAAAATAATAGTTGTAGATGATGAGCCGATAACAAGAATGGATATATGTGAAATATTGAAAGAAGCAAATTATGATGTGGTTGCTCAGGCGGGAGACGGATTTGATGCAATTGAACAGAGCAGAAAACATAAACCTGACTTTGTCATAATGGATGTCAAAATGCCGATACTTGATGGACTGAAAGCAGCAAAAGTCATAACGGAGGAAAAATTGTCTAGAGGTATTGTTTTACTCACAGCCTATTCCAATAAGGAATTTATAGAAGAAGCCAAGAATATAGGAATAATAGGATATATAGTAAAACCCATTGATGAAAAATCCTTTATTCCTAATCTTGAAATCATATTTAATAAGCAAGAAGAATTTGAAAAGCTGGAAAAAAAATATTTAAAAACAAGTCAGAAGCTGGAGGATAGAAAAAAAATTGATATTGCCAAAAGTATTTTGATGAAAACAAGAAACTTTACTGAAAATGAGGCATATGAATACATAAGAACGCTTAGTATGAATAAAAGATGTGACATGGGAAAAATAGCAGATATTATAATTTTATCTGGAGATGAAGATGCTTAGAACGATATGTAGACAATATACGCAACTTTCAAATAAAGATATTGAAAAGCTGGAAAAAATATGTGAAGGGCTGCCTGTAATGAGTAAACTTCTAAAGGCAGACGTGTTTATAGACTGCATGACAGAAAATAGAGATACAGCAATTGTAGTTGCTGAGGCAAAACCAAGAATAGGATCGAGCTATACTCAAAGTGTAGTAGGAAAATTTGCCTATAGGAAGAATGAACCAGCTGTACTTAGAACTCTTGAAACTGGGCATCCATCAAGAGATTATAAGGCATTGACGCAAGAAAATAAAAGTGTAACGCAAAATGTAGTACCCATAAGAAGTGATGAACAGGATGGAAAAATAATAGCCGTTCTTATAGTTGAAGAAGGAATGAATGAGGAAAATATCGGCAAGGGGCTGAGTTTTTTGAACAATGCAACTGATGATATACTTATGAGTTCTGTTGGAATGATGCGGGAGCGGAAAATTATTGACTATATAAATGATGGAATTATAATCTTTAATGAGGAAGGCATGTGCATATATGCTAATTCCAGAGCAAAATATGTTTACAGAAAAATTGGCTATAAGGATTCTTTCCTTGGAGAAAAATTTGATAATATTGTAATTGATAATGTTGAATTTGAAGATGTGCTAAGTGGAAAAGTAAATAAAAGATCTGATATAAATATATCAAATATGGTTTTAAGCCTTGAATACATATTAGTAAAGGAAACAAATAACGTTAAAAATGTAGTCTTATTTATAAAAGATATTACCGAAATTAAAGTGAAGGAAAAGGAATTAGTCCTAAAATCTGTTGCAATAAAGGAAATACACCATCGAGTAAAGAACAATTTGCAGACAATAGCAAGCTTACTTAGAATACAGGCTAGAAAGACTGATGATAAAGCTGTAAAGGCTGCATTTAGTGATAGTATAAATAGAATTTTAAGTATTTCAGTTACTCATGAACTGCTTGCACAGAATGGACTTGATGAACTTGAAATAAAGGAAGTTATAAATAAGATTCTGAAAAATTCAGTGAGAGAGAATTTAGACGGGCATCTGAAGCTTAAAATAGATGTCATTGGAGACAACTTTGAAATAAGTTCAGATAAGGCAACAACAATAGCCTTGATAGTAAACGAACTTGTAGAAAATTGTATAAAGCATGCCTTTAAAGGAAAAACTAAAGGACAAATAACGATAAGGGTAAAAAGAGGGGAAATGAAATCTCGTGTTTCCATAAGTGATAATGGAATAGGAATGGATGAAAGGGATTTTGAAAAAGGAAGCATTGGATTGCAAATAGTTAAAAGTCTTGTGAAGGAGAAACTATATGGGAATCTGGATATAAAGACTGGCAATAAAGGAACTGAGATTAGTTTTGGATTTGAAAATTGATAGATTTATGTAAAGACAAAGGAGTCTTGAGATGACAGAAGAAATACTAAGTGTGGGGATAGACATTGGGACTTCCACAACACAGCTTATTTTTTCAAAGATATATATTGAAAATAGGGGAAGCGCATTTACAGCTCCTCAAATAAAAATAATAGGAAAAGAAGTTGTTTATAGAAGTGAAATTTATATTACCCCATTAGAAAATGAAACAAAAATAGATGCAAAAAAAGTTAAGGAAATAATAGAATCTGAATACAAAAAAGCAAATATACAATATAAGGATGTTTCAACAGGAGCTGTAATAATAACAGGAGATACTGCAAGAAAGGAAAACGCTAAGGAAGTATTACAGATACTTAGTGGAATGGCAGGAGATTTTGTTGTAGCAACTGCAGGTCCTGATCTTGAAAGCATTATTGCTGGAAAAGGTTCGGGAGCCTATGGATATTCTGAAGAAAAAAATACAAGTATCGTAAACTTTGATATAGGAGGAGGTACTACAAATAATGTTGTCTTTAATAGGGGAGAAGTGGAAGACACTACTTGCCTTGATATAGGAGGACGACTTATAAAATTTGATGAAAACAGGAATACACGTTATATTTTCAAAAAAATGTACGATATTGCTGAAGATGTGAATGTAAAGCTGGAACTAGGAAAACCTATAAGTGAATCTGATTTGAGAAAAATAACAAGAAGAATGGCACAACTTATTTTTGAAAGTGTAGAAATTTTTCCAAAAACAGAACTGTATCATAAAATCGTAACATATAATGACTTCAGAAAGCACAATAAAGACATTCAACATTACTCATTTACTGGAGGAGTTGCAGATTTCATCTATGGACGTGTAGAAAAAGATTTGTACAAGTATAATGACATTGGAGTAGTTCTTGGTGAAGAAATTGTAAAAGTTCTAAAAGAATTGAATATAGAGCCTTTGAAGTTAAGTGAAACAATAGGAGCGACAGTAGTTGGAGCAGGAAGCCATACTACAGAAATAAGCGGAAGCACAATTACTTATACTGAAGGAATCTTCCCAATAAAAAATATTCCTGTATTAAAAATGTCTGAGTCAGATGAGAATTTGCCTGTTAATGAACTGGGAAAAGTGATAGAAGGTAAGCTAGACTGGTTTAGTTCTGAAAATGAACTCGAAAATGTGGCTCTTGCATTTAAAGGAAAGCATAATATGGCATATAACGAAATAATGGAATTATCTTTAGTAATTTCAGATATTATCAAAAGAAAGCATGACAAAAAACATCCTGTAATCGTCATAGTTGAAAATGATATGGCAAAAGTCCTTGGACAATGTATGAAACTGGAGCTTGCTGATTATGACATAATCTGTATAGATAGTGTTAAAGTAAGAGACGGAGACTACATTGATATAGGAGCGCCGCTAGGAAACGGAAATGTTTTGCCTGTCGTAATAAAAACATTGGTATTCAGTTATTAAATTAATAAATTTTAGAGAGGTGGCAATAAGATGGTATTAAAAACAAAATTATTCGGTCATACGTATGAATTTAAATCTGTAAAAGATGTACAGAATAAGGCAAGTGAATTTAGATCAGGAGATGAACTTGCGGGAGTAAGTGCAAGTACAGCGGAAGAAAGAGTTGCCGCAAAAGCTGTGTTGGCTGAGTTAACATTGGCAGACTTAAGAAACAATCCTGCAGTACCTTATGAAGAAGATGAAGTTACAAGAATTATCCAGGATGCTGTAAATGAAAAGATTTATGGAGAAATAAAAAACTGGACTGTAAGTGAATTAAGAGAATGGATTTTGGATTCTCATACAAGTGGTGATGACATAAAGAGAATCAGTAAAGGTCTTACAAGTGAAATGGTAGCAGCAGTTGCTAAACTTATGAGTAATATGGATCTTATTCAAGGAGCAAGCAAAATAAGAATTAAAAAATTCTGTAATACTGAAATAGGTGGAGAAGGAATACTTGCAACAAGATTGCAGCCTAACCATACAACAGATGATCCAGATGGAATTATGCTTTCAACTTATGAAGGGCTTAGCTTTGGGCAAGGAGATGCTTTGCTAGGATTAAACCCAGTTGATGACAGTGTTGACAGTGTTATGAGAGTGTTGCATAGATTCCACGAAATAAAAACTAAATGGCAAATTCCTACTCAAATATGTGTATTAGCTCACGTAACTACACAAATGGAAGCAATTAGAAGAGGAGCACCTACAGACTTAGTTTTCCAAAGTATTGCAGGATCTGAAAAAGGAAATGAAGCATTTGGAATAAATGGAACAATGATTCAGGAAGCAAGAGATTTGGCATTAAAACATGGAACAGCGACAGGACCTAACGTAATGTACTTTGAAACAGGACAAGGTTCAGAATTGTCATCAGATGCTCACCATGGTTGCGATCAGGTTACAATGGAAGCAAGATGTTACGGATTTGCGAAAAAATTTGATCCATTTATTGTAAATACGGTTGTTGGATTTATCGGACCAGAATATTTGTATAACAGTAAACAAGTAATAAGAGCTGGACTTGAAGATCATTTTATGGGTAAACTTACTGGAATCTCAATGGGAGTTGACGCTTGCTACACTAACCACATGAAAGCAGATCAAAATGATATTGAAAACTTGAAAGTATTATTAACAGTAGCAGGATGTAACTACTTTATGGCTATTCCTGCAGGAGATGACATAATGCTTAACTATCAAACATCTTCTTATCATGATGATGCTACATTAAGAGAACTATGTAACAGAAGACCTATAAAACCTTTTGAACAATGGTTAGAAAAAATGGGAATAATGAAAGATGGAAAACTTACAGATAGAGCCGGAGACGCTTCAATTTTCTTAAAATAGGGAGGAAAAATCAATGTTATCAGAAAGAGAACTAAAAGACGTAATTGAAAAAATAATAGGTGAAATGAAAATAGACGAACCATCAACAACTGTTGAAGAAAAAGCACCAGTTGTCAGTACAAGCTCAGTTTATATCGAAAGCGGAGATGAGCCACGTGAAAATCCACATATTGTAAACGGAGAAGTAAGAGATATTGGAAAAATAAACATAAAAGATCAAATGCTTGTGGATAATCCTGAAGACAGAGAAGAATATATGAAGTTAAAACAAAAAACATCTGCAAGACTTGGAATTGGAAGAGCTGGAACAAGAATGAGAACAGAAGTTTTGTTAAGATTAAGAGCAGACCACGCTGCAGCGCAAGATGCCGTGTTCAATGACGTGCCTACAGAATTTCTTGATGAACTTGGATTGTTTGAAGTTACTACTGAATGTGAAAGCAGAGACCAATATATCACACGTCCTGATTTAGGAAGAAGAATTTCTGAAGAAGGAATAAAGACAATAGAAGAAAAATGTAAAAAAAATCCAACAGTTCAAATATTATTGTCAGATGGATTAAGTTCAACTGCAGTTGAAGCAAATGCAAAAAATATAATACCTGCATTGTTAAATGGGCTTAAAGGATATGGAATTGAGACAGGAACACCATTTTTTATCAAATATGGAAGAGTTGGAGCAGGAGATCATGTTGGAGAAATTTTAAATGCTGATGTAGTTTGTATATTAATAGGAGAACGTCCTGGACTTACAACTGCAGAAAGTATGAGTGCCTACATTACTTACAAGGCTCGTCCTGGAATTTCTGAAGCAAAAAGAACAGTTGTTTCAAATATTCATAAGGATGGAACTCCATCTTCAGAAGCAGGAGCTCACGTTGCTACATTAATTAAGAAAGTAATTGATGCAAAAGCAAGTGGACAAGATTTAAAATTATAAATTAACTTAATAAAAAATAAAAATTAAAAACTTTAGGAGGAACAATGAAAGGCGATAGATTAAAAGCAAATGTACTAGCTGTAAGATTAATTCCAAATGTAGATAATGATATGGCTAAAGAGCTGGAATTACCTGAAGGACATAGAAGTATAGGAATTATAACAGCAGATTGTGATGATGTTACATATACTGCACTTGATGAAGCTACAAAAAAAGCTGTGGTTGATGTGGTTTACGGAAAATCATTCTATGGTGGAGCTGCAAATGCGAATACGAAACTTGCAGGAGAAGTAATAGGGATATTGTCAGGACCTACTCCTGCGGAAGTAAAAAGTGGACTAGCTGCAGCAGTTGACTTTATTGAAAATGAAGGAGCATTCATAAGTGCAAATGATGATGATAGCATTGCATATTATGCACATTGTGTATCAAGAACAGGAAGTTATTTATCAAAAACAGCAGGAATTGCAGAAGGGGAATCATTAGCATACCTAATAGCACCTCCGCTTGAAGCAATGTACGCTTTAGATGTTGCATTAAAAGCAGCAGATGTAAGTTTAGTTGCATTCTTTGGACCACCTTCAGAAACAAACTTTGGTGGAGCACTTTTAACAGGAAGTCAGTCAGCATGTAAAGCTGCGTGCGATGCTTTCGCTGAAGCAGTAAAATCTGTGGCAGATAATCCATTAAATTATTAATTGAAGAACCATTGTTATAAACTAGAATTGCCTTGTAAATTTATAGCATTAAATGTTTAAATAAAAAATATTTTTATTGGGCAATTCTAAATTTTTATAAAATATTTAAAAAATTTTTAAGTGTAGTTATATTTGTGTAATTAAAGTTTTTGTAATCCAAATTAATAAAAAGTATTTTATAGAAAATGATTTTGAATAAATATAATTTTGAGTATTTTCATTTAAACAAAATAATTAAATGAAAATTTGGGAGGAATATAAAATGGGAATAGATAAAATAATAATTATTATTATGACTATCTTTATGGCAATAGGTGGAATAGATAAAATATTTGGAAATAAACTGGGATATGGTGAAAAATTTGAAGAAGGAATAATGGCTATGGGTTCACTTGCGGTTGCTATGGTTGGGATTATTTCTTTAGCACCAGTTTTAGGAAATATTTTGACACCAATAGTAGGACCAATTTATTCAGCATTAGGAGCAGATCCGGCTATGTTTGCAACAACACTTCTTGCAAATGATATGGGAGGAGCTCCGCTTGCATTAGGAATGGCTAAAAATCCAGAAGCTGGAAGATTAGCGGCATTTATATTAGGTTCGATGATGGGACCAACTATCGTGTTTACAATACCAGTAGCATTAGGAATTATTGAAAAAGATGACAAGCCATTTTTGGCAAAAGGAATTTTAGCTGGAATTACTACAATACCGTTAGGAGTACTTGCAGGAGGATTAGTGGCTGGATTCCCAATAGGATTAATTTTGGTGAATTTGATACCAATAATAATAGTTGCTGCATTAATTATTTTAGGATTAATTTTTATGCCTGAAAAAATGACAAAAGGATTTGCAGTTTTTGGTCAAGCAGTAGTAATTATAATTACAATAGGATTAGTAGCTTCAATAATTGAAGCATTGACAGGTTTTGTAGTAATTCCTGGAATGGCTCCAATAGCTGATGGTTTAGGAACAGTTGGAGCAATTGCGATAGTTCTTGCTGGAGCATACCCATTAGTACATTTTATTACAAAAGTATTTGGTAAACCGCTTGAAGTATTAGGAAAAAGTCTTGGAATGAACGAAGCTGGTGCAGCTGGATTAGTTGCAACTTTGGCTAATAATATCCCTATGTTTGGAATTTTAAAAGATATGGATGCAAATGGAAAAGTTATGAATATTGCCTTTGCAGTAAGTGCAGCATTCGTTTTTGGAGACCATTTAGGATTTACAGCTGGATTTGATGGTGGAAAATATACTCAAATGATTTTCCCAATGATAGTTGGAAAATTAGTAGCAGGAGTAACAGCGATATTTGTAGCAAAAGTATTATTCTGCAAAAAAGAAACTGCAAAATAAAAATATGAAAAAATGATTATCTGAGGAGATGAAAGATGAAATTTAGTATGAAAAAATTGATTGGATTATTGGTATTTTTAGTTATGGCATTCGCTTTATCAGCTGCTAATTTGGACGAATTGAGATGGGTTCCAAAAAACAGGGAAGCTTTATCAAAACTTATAGATGAAAATAAAAATCAAGGAAATTATGTAGTCTTTGACTGGGATTATACATCAATTTATCAAGATACACAAGAAAATTTGTTTAGATATCAGATAGATAATTTAAAGTTCAAAATGACACCGGCACAATTTTCAAAAGCAATAAGAAAAGATATTCCGCTTGATAACTTTGCAAAAGACTATGTTAATGTAAAAGGTCAGCCTATTAACATTACAAAAATAGCAAATGATTTGGATAAAAGATACACTTTTCTTTACAATAACTACATAAAAACTCAAAAAATGTCTTTGGAAAAAATTAAACAAACTGAAGAATTTAAAGATTTTAGAGGAAAATTAGCATTTCTTTATGAAGCAATAGGTGGAAGTTTTTCGCATGATGTAGCTTATCCGTGGGTACTTTACCTATTTGAAAATATGAGCGTATCAGAAGTTCAAAAACTAGCTAAGGAAGCAAATGATTTTGGAATTGGGAATAAACTTGGAAAATATGTTCTTGAGTCAAGTGATAAACTAACAGGTGAAGCAGGTAAAGTAAGCCATCAATATAAGAGTGGTTTAAGAACTCAGCCTGAAACAGCCAATTTATTTCATGAATTTGAAAAAAATGGTATAAAAGTATATATAGTTTCAGCTTCTCTTGAAGATATTGTAAAAGTATTCGCAAGCAATAAGTCTTATGGATATAATTTAAGTTCTGATAGTGTTTATGGAATGCGTCTTGAAATGAATGGAGACAAATATGTTGCCGAATATAAGCATGGCTATCCACAAACACAGACTAAAGGAAAAGTTGAAGTAATCAATAAATACTTGAAACCTAAACATGGTGGAAAAGATCCGCTTCTAGTGGCAGGAGACAGTGAAGGAGATGTAAATATGCTTTCTGAATACAAAGGTACAAAAACACTTCTTCTTATGAAAAGAAAAGGAAAACTTGACAATCTTGCAAAAGATGCTAGAGCGTTAATTCAAACAAGAAACGAAGAAACAGGGTTATTCGTTCCTGAAAATTAATTGAAAGATTTTGGAGGAAGAAATAATGGACTTAAAAAATTTAGATAAGGAAACATTGGAAAAAATATTAAGAAAAGTAGTACAAGAAGAACTTGGAAGAAAAGTTGGAGGATTTGAAAAACATATTGATAAAAGTGGAGTAGGAGTTGTTAAAATTCCTTCAGTAAAACCTGAAAGATTTGATACTGGAAATCCTAATGACAAAGTATTCTTAACCGATGTATTTACAATAGAAGAAAGCGGAAGATTGAGTTGCGGAGTTATGGAAATGGAAGAATCTGCATTTGATTGGGAACTGAACTACGATGAAATAGATTATGTAATAGACGGAACATTAGAAATTATAGTAGATGGACGTAAAGTTACAGGAAACAGGGGAGATGCCATTTTAATCCCTAAAGGTTCAAAAATAAAATTTAGTGCTCCTAACTTTGCAAGATTTTTATATGTAATCTATCCTGCAAATTGGCAAGACACTTGTAAATAAGTTAAATAAATACCCCTAAAAAATAGAGGCTGTAAAATAATATAACAATAACAGCCTCTTTATTTATAGTAAAACTTATTTAAAACTAAACTCAAAAGCTACGACTATTTTACTCAAACCATAAATTTATATAATTTTAGCAGTTTAATTTAAAATAGGTTTGAGCATATTTTAGAAAAATAATAAAAAATACCTAGAGAGTTATTTATTGAATAGTTTCAATAAAATTTACAGCTTTTCCCAAAATACGTTTTATCCGTTCATTTTTTATTATGACAGGAGAATCAAGATTTTCAATAATATCAGCTATTTCTCCATTTTCTATTATAACTATTTTATCACATAGGTAATAACACGCTTCAAAATCATGGGAAATGAAAATATATGTTAAATTCATAGTTTCCTTTAGTGAGCCAAGAAGTTCAAGTATTTGCTCTTGAATAATAGGATCAAGCCCGCTCACAGATTCATCAAATATAATTATTTCAGGTTCCAGTATTAATGCTCTTGCAATACAGATCCTTTGCAGCTGTCCTCCACTTAGCTGAATGGCTTTTTGTGACATAAATTCGGGATTAAGTCCTACCTTTTCTAAAAAAATTTCTGCACGTTTTTTCATTTCATCGTATGTAATTTCTTTTTTATAGTGTATTTTTAGAGGTTCAGTTAAAACTTCCTCTACTGTATATTTGGGATTTACTGCTCCAAAAGCATTTTGAAAAACTAGCTGAATTTTACGATGAATTAAGGATAATTGCTTTTTATTGATATTTTTATATGATATTTCATTAAATACGATATTTCCTTCATCAAAATGTTCCAATCCCACAAGCAGTTTTGCTAATGTACTTTTTCCAGAACCACTTTCTCCCATAATGCCAATACATTCATTTTGTGAAATAGATAAATTTATTTTGGATAAAATAGCTTTTCTATCATAGTGTTTGCTTACATTTTCAATTACTAATTTTTTCATATCAAATTCCTTCTTTTTTGTATCTTGTGTAGTGTTTTCTCAATATTAATGATTTTCCGTAGTCACTTTGAGGATTTTTTAACATATCAGAAGTATTACCTTTTTCAATCAAATTTCCATTTTTCATAATAATTATTTTTCCGTCAAGTTCTTTTGCGAGATTGTAATCGTGAGTAATTACTATGAGTGAAGTGTTTTGGGATTGCAGATTTTTTAGTAATTCAGTAACTTTTTCGGTATTATAGTAATCAAGGGCCGAAGTAGGCTCGTCAGCTATCAGCAGTTCAGGTTCTAGCTGAATCATCATAGAAAACATTATTCTTTGCAACATTCCTCCACTTAATTGAAATGGATATTTTTTCATTAGTGCTTCTGGATTTAGAAGATTTAATTTTTTCATTTCTTCAATCATCTTATTTATACATTCTTTTTTTGATAAGCCGAGCCTGCTTTGAAATAGTTCTACAGCGTGAGATTCCACATTTTGAAAAGAGTTAAACACAGCCATAGGATTTTGGGAAATGTATGAAATTTTTTTACCTCTGTATTCATTCCACTCCTTTTCTGATATTTTCAATAAATCTTTTTCATCAAAGAATATATTCCCATTTATGTTGGCATTGTCAGGCTTTATTCCTACTAATAATCTGGAAAGCATTGTTTTTCCTGAACCGCTTTCACCGATGATAATAAGAGTTTCTCCCTTTGGTAATGTAAATGAAATGTCATTTAGTATTGTTTTGTTATCAATACTGACTTTTAGTGTATTTATATCTAATTTTTCCATAATTTTTTAATTCCTTTATTATCAAAAGTTTCTCCTAACAGGTTAAATGCTAAAACTGTTATGAATATAGCAAGTCCTGGATACAGTACCAGCCCTGGAATTCGTCTGAAGTAAGGTTTTGCGTCATTTAGCATCATTCCCCATTCGGATATGTTTGGCTGTACTCCTATTCCTAAAAAGGAAAATCCTGAAATCATTAAAATTATATTTCCAATATTTATTAGGGCTGCAATTAAGACAGGCTTGAAAACAAAAGGAAGAATATGCTTTCTTATTATGAAAAAGGGCGAAGCTCCGATTGCCCGTGTTGCCTGAACATACTCCTGCTGTTTGACGCTAGAAACTGTATTTCTTAAAATTCTTGCATAGTAAATCCATTCAATAGCGCTTACAGCAATTACAATATTCCCTATTCCTTGTCCTAAAATACCGACAAATGCCATTGACAAAAGAAAACTCGGGAAAGCCATGAAGACATTTACAATCCATAAAAATATTTTATCCAGCTTTCCTCCAAACCAGCCTGCCAAAATTCCTATAGGAAAGCTTATACATAATGTAACAACTGTAATTAGACTTGAAATCATGAGTGACAGCCTTGTTCCGTAGATTAACCTTGAAAGAACATCCCTTCCCATATGATCTGTTCCCAGCTTATGAATTTTGCTTGGAAGCTGAAGTTTTTGTGAAATATCAGTAAACTGTGGATCATAAGGAGCAAGTAAAGGTGCAAAAATAGCAATGAAGATCAATCCAGCAAGTAATGATACTGAAAAATAAAATAATTTTCTTTTTTTCATAATTACAATACACCTCCAGCTTTGGATTTTTCTTTTATTCTTATTCTTAATCTTGGATCCATATATTTTACAAGTGCTTGAGTAAATTCATTTACAATAATAGACATTATTCCAAAAAACAAAAGACAAATTTGAATTAATGGAAAATCTCCAGTTTTTACAGCTGTAGTAAATAATTTTCCAATACCAGGCCAAGCAAAAATTTCTTCAATTAACACACTTCCTGTCAGTAAATACATAATATTTGAACTTAGAACTGTAATAATTGGAATAGATGTATTTCTTAGCAAATGGTTAAGAATTATTCTTTTTTTGGAAACACCTCGAATAATTGCATTTTCAACATGAGCTTTATCCATTTCTTCAAGTATATTTTTTCTTATAAAAAAAGTTGTCTGTGCTATTAAAGGCAGTACAAGCGTTATACAAGGTAAGATAAAATTTTTCCAGTCGCCTCTTCCTGAAACAGGCAGGATTTTTAATGAAACTGAAAAGAAAATAATTAGTATATAGCCTAGCCAAAAAGTGGGAAGTGATACTCCTGCGTATGATAAAGCTTGAACTGTATAGTCAAAAATTGTATTTTTCTTGATTGCGCTTAAGACTCCTAATAAAGGAGATAATATAATTAAAATTACAAATGAAAAAATTCCAAGCTGAAAAGTTGGAACAATAGCTTCATTTACAAGTTCTATAACAGGAATTTTTTTTGTATATGATATTCCAAAATTGCCTTTTAATATATCTGTGAGCCAGTTAAAATATTGAATATATAAAGGTTTGTCTAATCCTAAATTTTTTCTGGCTGCTGTTAATGTTTCAGCAGTTATGCTTACATGAGATGCCCTTAAATAATTTTGGGCAGGATCTCCTGGCGACAGTTTTACAAGGAAAAATGTAATAACTGATATTGCCAGAAAGATTGAAAATAATGATATTAATTTTTTTATCACAAAATCATCCCTTAAAATTGAATATTTTAAATCTCTCCAAAATCCAACTTTTAAAAATTATTTGAATAAATTAGTTGTAATTTCTAGATTCAATTTTGAAGAGGCTTCACTATTTTGATATTTTTAATTTATTTTACTTTTACAGTTGTCCATACAGGAATTCTATTTTCTTCTGGCATAAATTTCACGCCTTTCAGCTCTCCAGTTCTATAAACACTTAGTAAAGCTTGATAGCTGATTGGAATATATACAGCTTGCTCTTGCAAAGTAGTTAATACATATTTATACATTTCATTTAATTTAGTTTCATCAGGTTCAATTAATAAAGCTTTAATAGTTTTATCTAGTTCAGATTTCATTGGTAAACCTAGTTGTGCAGCGTAGGCAGGGTTTGTTCCTTTAACTGAATCATCAGCCATTGCAGTCAGGTAAGCATGTGGATCCCAAGGAGCTCCCCATGAATAGTCAGACATTAAGTCATAATTTTTTGCAGTTGCATTTTCCCAGTATGCTTTTTCTTCCATTGCCTTTAAGTCAACTTGTATACCAATTTTTTTCCATTCTCCTTGAATGTATTCTCCTACATTTTTATCTGTAACTTTAGAGCTAATGTAAGGGAAAGATAGAATCATTTTTTTACCATCTTTTTCTCTCATACCGTCAGTACCTTTTTTCCATCCTGCTTCATCAAGCAATGTCTCTGCTTTTGCCAAGTCAAAATTATATTTTGTAAGTTCTATATTTGTATGAGGTACATTTGGAGCAAAAATTGTATCAGCAGGTTTTTCAACACCACCAAATATATTTTTTGCGATACTTTGTTTATCTACAGCATGACTTAATGCTTGTCTTACTTTAAGATCTTTTAAAATAGGACTTGTAGTATTTAAAAGTATCATTCTTGTAGACATTGGTTCAGAAGTGGCAGTAGTGTATTTTTTATCTTGTCTGTATGTTTCAAATCTATCTAGGCTGATTAAACCGTTTCCATAAATCAAATCAATATCTCCAGCTTCAAATTGAAGAGCAAGTGTTTCGCTATCTGGAATATTTTTAATTACAACTTCTGAAGCGGCAGGTTTTTCTCCCCAGTAATATTCATTTCTTACGAAAACTGCATATTCATTATTTTTATGTTCTTTTAACACCCAAGCACCTGTCCCTATAGGTTTTTTTATACCTTTAGAAGTATCTCCATTTTCAGGGAAACCAGCGTCTCCTAAAAAACGTATAGGACGTATCATTGCCAAGTCATAGAGTGTTGCAGTATAAGCTGTATCTAGAACTATTTCAAATGTATAATCGTCAACTGCTCTGTATGATTTTAAATGATTAGTAAATGCAAACCATGAGTGATTTGATTTGTTTTGTTTAGAAAAGATAGTGTCAAAGTTTTTTACAACATTTTTTGCATTAAAGTCTGAACCGTCTGAGAATTTTACATTTTTTCTCAATTTAAAAGTGTAAGTTTTTCCATCTTTGGAAATATCCCAAGATTCAGCCAGCATAGGCTTAATTTTTCCATTTTCTCCATAAGATACAAGTCCATCGTAAACCATATCCTGTGTAATAAATTGACTTGGCAAATATTCATGCGGATTTAGATTCCCAACAGGATCCTGATTAAATGCCAACGTGATTTTACTAGATTTTTCAGCTTTTCCTTTTGCCGTCTCTTTTTGTTTTGGCTGACAAGCAAAAATAATTCCCATTATCAGCAAAATGATAATCATCTTGAATGAATTTTTCATTTTTTTCTCCTTCTGTTTAAATTATTTTTTATTATATTCATATTACTTTATAAAAACAAAAAAACCGTTTATGCTTATCTAAAGCGAACGGTTAAAGACTGATATATTAAAAAAGCTGAATAACTTCAGGAATTTAAATTTCATTTAACCATCTGCCGTAGTCAATCTATGAATAATTATTATGGATAGTTATCCGACTTAAAAACTATTAAAATATAGTTTTTTCACGGTTGCGGGACAGTGTAAGAATTTCACTTACTTCCCTATCTTTCGATTTTTTCAAATCACTCATAATAATGTTTAGGTTTATGTTTAATGTATTTTTCTAGATTTTATAATATATATTCAAACCTACTTAAAATTAAACTGCTAAAAATTATATAAATTTAGGGTTTGAGTAAAATAGTCATAACTTTTGAGTTTAGTTTTAAAGCAGTTTTACTATAATAACTGTTAAAAATAAAAAATCTGTAGAGCTATAATAATCTAGTTTGGAGTAGTTTTGTTATGTAAAGTAATAATCTCATAATTTACAAGAATTTTAACATATTATGCATATTTTTTCAATGTATTTGTTAATAAAATAAAGTAAAAATTATTATATTATTAGATAGAATTAAAAACAAAAAATAATAAAAAAATAAAATGAAGTTATTTTTTTAAATTTAAATTTTTGTTTTGAAAAAAAATAGTTGTATAGATTTTTTACAAAAAGAAAGTATTACCTCAAATTCATAGTTTCTAATTTTTTGAGATTATAGATTGTAAAATATATTGTTTTTATTAGATTTTTTTAATATTTTTTAGCACTATATTTGATTGTGTAACGTACCTAAAAATTTTACCATATTTTATTAATTCCTAACTGTTGAAAATTCAACGAAAATATGATATACTCAAATTGTATAGAATAATATATTTTTTTAATATATTAAAATTTTTAGGAGGTATTATTAAAATGGCAGTTAAAGTAGCAATTAATGGATTTGGAAGAATCGGGAGATTAGCATTGAGATTAATGTCTGAACAAACAGATAAATTTGAAGTTGTAGCAATTAATGACTTAACAGATGCTAAAATGTTAGCACACTTATTCAAATATGATTCATCTCAAGGAAGATTCAATGGAACTATTGAGGTTAAAGAAGGAGCTTTCGTAGTAAACGGAAACGAAATCAAAGTTTTCGCAGAAGCTGATCCTGAAAAATTACCTTGGGGTAAATTAGGAGTAGATGTAGTATTAGAAGCAACAGGTTTCTTTGCAACTAAAGAAAAAGCTGAAAAACACGTAAAAGCAGGAGCTAAAAAAGTAGTTATTACTGCACCTGGTGGAAATGATGTTAAAACTGTAGTTTACAATGTAAACCACGAAATTTTAGATGGATCTGAAACAGTTATTTCAGGAGCTTCTTGTACAACTAACTGTTTAGCACCAATGGCTAAAGCATTAAACGATAACTTTGGTGTTGTAACTGGTACAATGACAACTATCCACGCTTACACTGGAGACCAAAACACTTTAGATGCACCTCACAGAAAAGGTGACTTAAGAAGAGCAAGAGCTGCAGCTGTAAATATTGTTCCTAACTCAACAGGAGCTGCAAAAGCAATTGGATTAGTAGTACCTGAATTAAACGGAAAATTAGATGGAGCTGCTCAAAGAGTACCTGTTCCAACTGGTTCATTAACTGAATTAGTATCAATCTTAAACAAAAAAGTAACTGTAGAAGAAGTAAATGCAGCTATGAAAGCAGCAGCTAACGAATCATTCGGATATACTGAAGAAGAATTAGTATCTTCTGACATCGTTGGAATTCACTTCGGATCATTATTTGATGCAACACAAACAAAAATCGTTCAAAACGGAGATACTCAATTAGTTAAAACAGTATCTTGGTATGACAACGAAATGTCTTATACAGCTCAATTAATCAGAACTTTAGGATACTTCGCAAGCAAAATTGCTAAATAATTGATTTAAACAGAAATCTTAAAAATTAATTTTGAAAATCGGCTAGAAATAGTCGGTTTTCTTTTTTTATATTATTTTTGCAAATTTAATTCTTATTTTGTAAAATTTATGTTATAATAATCTAAAATTATAACTTTGCTGTTAAAATTCAAAAATTTTAAAATTTGGGGAAAATATGGAAAATAAAGAAAACATGAAGAAGTTTTACGATACAATAGCAGAAAAATATGATTTTATCTTTTCACTTTCAGATGTTCAGAAGAATTTTTTTCAAAAATATATTACAGGGAAAAAAGTGCTTGATGTGGGAGCTGCAACAGGTAATTTGTCAAAATTTCTAAAAAAAGAAGGATATGAAGTAAATTCCATTGATATAAATGAAAAACTGATTGAGCAGGCTAGAGAAAAAAATATCGACGTAAAAAATTTGGATATGCTGAAAATTGATGAATTGGGAAAATTCGACACAATAATAAATGTTGGAAATACGTTACCGCATTTGAATAGCAAAGATGAGATTTTTTTATTTTTAAAAAAGGCTTATTCACAGCTTGAAAATAATGGGAAACTGATTATTCAACTAATAAATTTTTATAAATTTTTTGAAAATCAAAAATCTGAATCTAATTTTTTGGGAAATTTACCATTGATTGAAAATGAAAATGTAAAATTTGAGCGTTATTATTACAAAAATACTGATAATAACGTGATTTTTAAAACTATTTTGGATGACAAGCTTGAAAATGAGGAAATTTTAACAAATGTTAATTATTTTGATTTTATGAAATTTTTTGAACAGTTAGGTATAAGCAATGTAAAAGTATTTGGAGGCTTTAACGAGTCTGAGTTTGTTTTGGAAAAATCACAGCCACTAATATTTGTGATTACAAAAGATGATTAGATTTAGTTTGAAATATGTTGTAAATATATAAATTTTTGTAAGAATTAAGATGAAATTTTAAATAATAAAATAGAGTATGCGTTCTCTTGAATTAACGTAAATAATCAATAAAGGAGAAATTTATGATAATTAATGGATTTAATTATTATAAAGTAAAAAGTAAAAATTATGAAATCTTTTAAAAATTTTATAAAGGTAACTTTAATTGGAGCTCCGCTTTTAAATAAAATTATAGGAATATTTCTTATATCAATGTTGCCTATAATTGAACTTCGTGGAGCAATACCGATTGGAGCAGCTATTGGATTACCTTGGTACTTAAATATGATTGTTTCGATTATTGGAAATATGCTTCCTGTGCCATTTATTCTTTTATTTGTAGTAAAATTATTTGAATTTATGAAAAAGAAGAATATATTGGTAAACTTTATTGAAAAAATTGAAAAAAGGGCGATGAGCAGAAGTGAAAGTATCGCAAATAAAGAATTTTTGGGACTTATGATTTTTGTAGCTATTCCATTTCCAGGAACAGGTGCTTGGACAGGAGCATTGATTGCGGCATTGCTTCAATTTGACAGAAAAAAATCTTTTTTATATATTCTTTTTGGGGTATTGATTGCAGCAGCTCTTGTAACATTGGGAGTATATGGAGTGATAGGGTTTTTAATATAATTTTTAAATAATATCTTTTCAAAATCTTAAATATGTGCTATACTAAAAAAGTAAATTTTAAAATAAGGGAATGTTTTGGTTTCGACAGGATAAAAAGATTATTATTGGCAAGTAAGCGGGAGCTTTAAAATCCAACTTAAAAATAATCGGAAACGATAATTACGCATTAGCTGCCTAAGATAGCGGCTCATCTCTTTTGGGAATGCCATTTTTCCATTAGGTGATGTCATTTTTAATGGCTTACTTGGATGTATGATTATGTCATCTAAGGAAAATTTATAATCTCGCCTTTAGACTTTTGTCTGTTTAATATCTAACGGTTAAAGCGTTAAATAGACTAAACTTGTAGAAGATAGTAAGAACTTTTTATTTTGGACACGGGTTCGATTCCCGTCATTTCCACCAAAACAGAAAATAAAAATCAAATTATTAAATAAACTGTAAGCGAGTTGCATAACTCGTTTTTTCTTTTTTGAAAATACTTTATTGAAAAAAACAAAATATTAATATATAATGGATTTATAAAAAGAATTGGAAGCGAAAGGAGAATGTAATTTTAGGTCAAAGTATTATTTTGAGAATAAAAATTACAATTTATAAATAAAATGAGAAATTATGATGTAATTGTAGTTGGTGCTGGACACGCGGGAATTGAAGCAGCATTGGCATCAGCTAGATTAGGGTTGAATACAGCAATTTTTACAATAACATTAGATAATATAGGTGTTATGTCTTGTAACCCATCAGTTGGAGGGCCTGCAAAAAGCCATCTGGCTAAGGAAGTTGACGCATTAGGTGGAGAAATCGGACGAAATATGGATAAAAGCTTTGTACAAATGAGAATTCTGAATACAAAAAAAGGACCAGCAGTTCGTTCGTTAAGAGCTCAGGCAGATAGAAAAATTTATGCAAGGGAAATGAAAAAAACAATAGAAAATCAGCAAAATTTAGATACTGTTCAAGATATTGTCACAGAATTAATTGTAGAAGAAATTGAAATTTTAGAAGGTAATTCTAAAAGAATTGAAAAGGTTATAAAAGGGATAAGAACTAAGACAGGAATGGAGTTTTTTGCAAAAGCGGTTGTACTTGCAACAGGAACATTCTTGAGAGGACTTTTATACATTGGAGATAAAAGGGTGAAAGGTGGAAGAATGGGAGAGTTATCGGCAGATGACCTTACAGATTCCTTAAAATCTTTAGGATTTAAAATGGATAGATTCAAGACAGGGACACCTCCTAGACTTGATATTAGAACATTAAATCTGGAAAAATTGGAAGAACAGCCAGGAATAACAGGTATTCCATTAAAATTTTCAATGAGAACTCCAAATAGTGAAGTTTTAGAAAAACCGCAATTATCGTGCTATTTGACAAGAACTAATGAAAATACACATAAAATAATAATGGATAATCTGGATAAAGCGCCAATGTATAATGGAAGTATAAGCAGCACAGGACCAAGATACTGTCCGTCAATTGAAGATAAAGTTGTAAAATTTAATGATAAAGACAGCCATCATCTGTTTTTGGAGCCAGAAGGATTTGACACGGCAGAAGTCTACATAAGTGGACTTTCCACAAGTTATCCCGCTAGTTTGCAACAAAAGATAGTAAATACAATTGATGGGCTCGAAAATGCTCATATAATGCGATACGGGTATGCTGTGGAATATGATATTGTAGACCCTAGCGAACTTGACTACACTCTTGAAACTCGTAAAGTAAAAGGACTTTATTTAGCTGGACAGCTAAATGGGACAAGTGGTTATGAAGAGGCGGCTGCACAGGGAATTATAGCAGGAATCAATGCAGCTTTAAAAATTAAAGGAGAAGAGCCGTTTATTTTAGACAGAGAAAGTTCGTACATTGGAACAATGATAGATGATTTAATAAATAAGGAATTGTTTGAGCCATATAGAATGTTTACAGCAAGATCTGAGTTCCGCCTTATTTTACGTGAAGACAACGCTGATATAAGACTTTCTGAAAAGGCTTATAAAATTGGACTTCTTGATAAAAAATATTATGATATTGTACAGGAAAAGAAAAAAAATGTTAAGAAAACAATAGAAAACCTTGAGAATATAAAACTTGGAAGCAGTAACCAAAGGCTTATGGAAATTCTTGATAAATATAACGAAAGTCTAAAAAGTGGAACGACTTTAAAGGAAATTTTACGTCGTCCAAAAGTTACATATCAGGATATAAAATATATCGCTGAAATCATTGAAAATGTACCAAATCTAAATTTTGACGATGAAACTGAATATCAAATTGAAGTTCAGACAAAATATGAAGGCTACATCGCCAAAGCTATCCAAATTATGGAAAAACAGCAAAAACTGGACGATAAAAAAATTCCTAAAAATTTTGACTATGACAGTATGAAGGGAATTACAAGAGAAGCAAAACAAAGATTGAAAGAAAATAGACCATATAATGTAGGACAGGCATCCAGAATGTCTGGAGTAACGCCAGCAGATATTTCTGTGCTGCTAATGTATTTAGATGGAGTTTTAAAATAAAATCTAGCTATAAAAAACCTTTTATATATTAATGGAACGTAAGGAGAAAAAGTGGAAAATATAAACGAAGAAGCCAATTTAAGAGAATATTTCTTAAACTTGCTTTCAAAATCAGAAATTAAAGTGCCAGACGAAAAAATTACACAAATGCTGAAATTTTTAGAACTTTTATATAATAAAAATCAAATTATGAATTTAACGGCAATTCGAGAGAAAAAAGGAATGCTGGAAAAACATTTTATAGATTCCTTACTTTTAACAAAAGTTATAAATGATGACGAAAAATCTTTTATAGATGTTGGAACAGGCGCTGGATTTCCTGGGCTTGTACTTGCCATTTATTACCCAGAGAAAAAGTTTTTGCTAGTAGATTCAGTAAGGAAAAAAATAGAATTCATAAATGAAGTAATAAAAGAATTAAATTTACAGAATGTAACCACAAGTTTTGAACGTGCAGAAGAATTAATAAAAGATAGAAGAGAATGTTTTGATGTTGCTCTTTGTCGAGGAGTAGCCAATTTAAGAATAATACTGGAGTATATGATTCCATTCATAAAAGTAAATGGACGATTTTTACCGCAAAAATTAAACCTAAACGAAATAGAGGAATCGAAAAATGCTCTAAAGATTTTAAATGCAAAAATAAACAAAACTTTTGAATTTAATCTTCCGGAAAGTATGGATAAAAGGATAATTTTGGAAATTTTAAAACTGCAAAAAACAGACAAAAAATATCCAAGAAAAATAGGAATTCCATCCAAGAAGCCGTTATAAATAAAAAGTTCAAAAATTGTAAAATTATTAGAAACAAGAACTGAGATTTTGTCTCAGTTTTTTTATTTATATGAAGAAAATAAATTTTAAAACAAAAAATGACTACTTAGTAATTACTAAGACAGCTAATATTTTTTTTCCAAATTTTCCTGAATTTTCAACTTTAGTATATTAAACCTTACTAAGTATAGAAATTTTAAGTACTTGAAAAGTTTATATTATTTAAGTATAATGACTAGACAAAAAATATTAAGATAAATAAAAATAGGAGATAAGTATATGGAAAAAATAAATCTAAATAATGAAAATGAAAAATTAAATAGCATTTTTACTGCAAAAAGGGAGATAAAGCATGCATTTGTGACAGGAGCAACAGGGCTTTTAGGAAATAATCTTGTAAGAGCGCTAGTTAATAGAGGAATAAAAGTAACAGGATTAGTACGGAATATAAAAAATGCAAAAAAACAGTTTCCAGATTTAGAAATTACTTTTGTAGAAGGAAATCTTAATAATCCAGATAGCTATAAAGAAGCTCTCAAAGGATGCGATGGACTTTTTCATACAGCAGCTTATTTCAAGGAAGCGTATAAAGGTGGAGAAAATCACTGGTCGAAACTTTACAATACAAATGTGAAAGGAACTATAGATTTAATGACTGCTGCAAAAAAAGCAGGAATAAAAAACATGGTTCACACTTCTTCGATTGCAGTACTTAAAGCAGAAAAGAATCAGCTTATTGATGAAACAATGTTACGTAATAAAGATGACAAAGAAATTAATGATTATTACCGTAGTAAGATATTAAGCGATGAAGCTGTTAAAAAATTTTTGAATGAAAATCCTGATATATTTTGTTGTTTTGTACTTCCAGGATTTATGTTTGGCCCTGGAGATATGGGGCCTACTTCATCAGGACAGCTTGTTATGGATTATGTAAATAAAAAGATACCAGGAATTATACCTTCAAGCTATAGCGTTGTAGATGCACGTGATGTAGCAGAACACGAAATAATGGCAATGGAAAAAGGAAAAAGAGGAGAATTGTATCTTGCAGCTGGAAAATTTATGACTATGAAAGAACTGTTAGAAGAATTATCTAAAGTAACAGGAATTCCTGCTCCTAAAAGGGTTATACCTTTATATTTTTTAAAAATACTGGCTGTATTTAATGAATTAATCAGTAAATTAACTAAAAAAGAGACATTAATAAACAAGGCTACAATACGTGTCATCAAAAATGATTATATGCGAAATAATTTCAGTCATAAAAAAAGTAAAAAAGAATTAGGATGTGAATTTAGATCATTGGATGAAACTTTAAAGGATGTTATAAATTGGTATAAAGAAAATGGATATTTATAATTATCTAAAAAATATTGTTTTAAAACATAAATTGCAATATTAATTGCAACATTTTACCCAATTTTTTTTAAAACTAATTTCGCGTAAAAATTTTTCAAAATGGACTTGCATAGTTTAAACATTTTCTTGGTCTCGAATTTATCAGCATTAAGGTTCTTATCAAGTTTTCTGTATCTATTTTTAATAATTAAGAACCAACTGAATTAATTAAATTAAATATTGATACATTAAAAAATTATTTTCCATTTAAAATTGTGTTTTATAATATAAAAAATTAAATATTTCAAATTTTTCCGAGCCATGTATCTATTTCATAAAAAATAAAAATAAGTTTTTTACCTTTTTTAGTAAGAAAATATTCAACTTGAGGTGGTATTGAGTTAAATTGTTTTCGTGATATAACATCAAATTTTTCTAATTTTCTTAATGTTGAAGATAACATCACGCTTGTTATTCCAGGAATTTCCTTTTTTAATTCGCCAAAACGTTTGATACTGTTTTTATTAAGTACGTATAATATGTTTATTGTCCATTTGCTGGAAAGCAGTTTCAAAAAATCTTGAGTACTTTTTAGACAATTATCTTCTATCTCAGAAATTGCTTGATTTTGAATATATTTTTCTATAGTTATCCTATTTTCCATTAAATTCTCCTTTATTTTTTATACAAAATAAACTATAAAAGTTATTTTTCTATTCATAAATTACAATTTGTTCCTTTTTATATTTAAGTCTAGTTTAAACAATAAATTTGTTAAAAATCTTTTGGTAAATGATAAAATTATAGTCTGTAATTTTTTGATAATTTTAAATAGAAATAGCATTGTTAATATCAAATTAAATCTATGGTTTAAGAAAAAAATTATTTTGTAGTTTCTGTTAACAAATAATAGTTATAGTAACATATGAAATAAAAAATGTCAAAACTCAATGAATACAAAAAATACGTATAAATTTTAGACATTACACCTGATTATATAATATTTATATAAAAAAACTTTGAAAAAATGGAAAAAAGTAGTTGACAAAGGGGAGGGAATATGATAATATATATCTTGTCGATACGAAAAAGTGTCGCAGGACAATAGAAGATAAGAATAGAAGAAGCAACAATGTGTAAGATATAAATAAAAGTCAAGAGTTCTTGTTTTGAAGGCAAGAAACTCGTCAAGACTAAGGTGGAAATAAAATATATGAGAAATATATTGAATGAAGAGTTTGATCCTGGCTCAGGATGAACGCTGACAGAATGCTTAACACATGCAAGTCATTGGCGAAGCTGCGCTTGCGCAGCCTAGCCAAGGCGGACGGGTGAGTAACGCGTAAGGAACTTGCCCTGCAGACAGGGATAACAGACGGAAACGACTGATAACACCTGGTACTGTCAGGCTGGCGCATGCCGGCCTGATGAAAGGAGACGCTGCAGGAGAGCCTTGCGTCCTATTAGCTAGTTGGTGGGGTAACGGCCCACCAAGGCGATGATAGGTAGCCGGCCTGAGAGGGTGAACGGCCACAAGGGGACTGAGATACGGCCCTTACTCCTACGGGAGGCAGCAGTGGGGAATATTGGACAATGGGGGCAACCCTGATCCAGCAATTCTGTGTGCACGAAGAAGGTTTTCGGATTGTAAAGTGCTTTCAGCAGGGAAGAAGAAAGTGACGGTACCTGCAGAAGAAGCGACGGCTAAATACGTGCCAGCAGCCGCGGTAATACGTATGTCGCAAGCGTTATCCGGAATTATTGGGCATAAAGGGCATCTAGGCGGCCCTGTAAGTCTAGGGTGAAAACCTGCGGCTCAACCGCAGGCCTGCCCTGGAAACTATAGGGCTAGAGTATCGGAGAGGTGGACGGAACTGCACGAGTAGAGGTGAAATTCGTAGATATGTGCAGGAATGCCGATGATGAAGATAGTTCACTGGACGGTAACTGACGCTGAAGTGCGAAAGCTAGGGGAGCAAACAGGATTAGATACCCTGGTAGTCCTAGCTGTAAACGATGATTACTGGGTGTGGGCATGAAGAGTGTCCGTGCCGAAGCAAATGCGATAAGTAATCCGCCTGGGGAGTACGGCCGCAAGGCTGAAACTCAAAGGAATTGACGGGGACCCGCACAAGCGGTGGAGCATGTGGTTTAATTCGAAGCAACGCGAAGAACCTTACCAAATCTTGACATCCTTTGACAACTCTAGAGATAGAGCCTTCCCTTCGGGGGACGCAGTGACAGGTGGTGCATGGCTGTCGACAGCTCGTGTCGTGAGATGTTGGGTTAAGTCCCGCAACGAGCGCAACCCCTATCGTTAGTTGCCATCATTAAGTTGGGGACTCTAGCGAGACTGCCTGCGAAGAGCAGGAGGAAGGTGGGGATGACGTCAAGTCATCATGCCCCTTATGATCTGGGCTACACACGTGCTACAATGGACAATACAAAGGGCAGCGAAACCGCGAGGTCAAGCAAATCCCATAAAGTTGTTCTCAGTTCGGATTGTAGTCTGCAACTCGACTACATGAAGCTGGAATCGCTAGTAATCGTAGATCAGCATGCTACGGTGAATACGTTCTCGGGTCTTGTACACACCGCCCGTCACACCACGAGAGTTGTCTGCACCTGAAGCTGCTGGTCCAACCGCAAGGAGGAAGGCATCTAAGGTGTGGATAGTGATTGGGGTGAAGTCGTAACAAGGTATCCGTACCGGAAGGTGCGGATGGATCACCTCCTTTCTAAGGAGCAACATGCACAGCTTCTTCTTATGTCTATGTTCAATACTAGGACAATGGGAAATGAATAGTAGGTAAAAGATTACAATTAAACTGGAGTAAAAGTTATTCTGAGAAAAAGCTAACAAGGGCACACGGAGGATGCCTAGGCAACAGCAGCCGATGAAGGACGTGATAAGCTGCGATAAGCCGGGAGGAGATGCACACGATCAGTGATTCCCGGATTTCCGAATGGTAAACCTGCATGTCTGGAGGACATGCGTGAAAACGGTAAGCCCGCGAACTGAAACATCTAAGTAGCGGGAAAAAGAAAGTAAAAACGATTCCCTTAGTAGCGGCGAGCGAAACGGGAAGAGCCCAAACCAACAAGCTTGCTTAGCGGACAGCGTTGCTGGCACGGGACTTCCATCAGCGGATTGTCATAATGCTTAAGCCGCATGTGTAAGTGGAACCAGCTGGGAAGCTGGACCGAAGAAGGTGATAGTCCTGTAGAACATAAAGCATATGCTGCGACTGGAAGCACCCGAGTAGCGTCAGGCACGAGGAATCTGGCGTGAATCAGCGTGGACCATATCACGCAAGGCTAAATACTGCTGTTGACCGATAGTGAAGAGTACCGTGAGGGAAAGGTGAAAAGAACCCTGAGCAAGGGAGTGAAACAGAATTTGAAACCGTGTGCTTACAAACGGTAGGAGCACTTTATGTGTGACTGCGTGGATTTTGGTTAATCATCCTGCGAGTTATGGCTGGTGGCAAGGTTAATAGAACGGAGCCGAAGGGAAACCGAGTCTTAACAGGGCGACAAGTCGCCAGCCATAGACGCGAAACCTAGCGATCTATACTGTCCAGGCTGAAGCTGAGGTAAGACTCAGTGGAGTAGCGAACTCACCGCCGTTGAAAAGTTGGGAGATGAGATAGGTCTAGGGTGAAAAGCCAATCGAACTAGGAGATAGCTCGTTCTCTCCGAAATGCATTTAGGTGCAGCCTTGGCATGAAGATATGCGGGGTAGAGCTCTGTATGGTCTAGGGGGCGTACTGCTTACCGAAATCAAGCAAACTGCGAATACCGCATATTAATAGCCAGGAGTGAGTCCGTGGATGACAAGGTCCTCGGACGAGAGGGGAACAGCCCAGACCGCCAGCTAAGGTCCCTAATTATGTCTAAGTGGGAAAGGAGGTGGATATTCACAGACAACCAGGAGGTTGGCTTAGAAGCAGCCATGCCTTGAAAGAGTGCGTAATAGCTCACTGGTCGAGAGTATCTGCGCCGAAGATGTAACGGGGCTAAGACATAAACCGAAGCTGCGGAGGCGTGCTTGCACGCCTGGTAGGAGAGCGTTCTGTAGGCCGTTGAAGGAATGCCGCAAGGCCATTCTGGAGGTATCAGAAGTGAGAATGCAGGAATGAGTAGCGAGAAGGCGGGCGAGAATCCCGCCGGCCGGAAGTCCAAGGTTTCCAGGGGAAGGTTTGTCCGCCCTGGGGGAGTCGGGACCTAAGCATAAGCAAAAATGTGATGGCGAATGGAAAACAGGTTAATATTCCTGTACCGCTGTTATCGCCTGAGAGACGGAGTGACGCAGGAAGGTATGCGGGAAGGCTGACGGAATAGCCTTTCTAAGGGCGTAGCATGGGCATGCAGGAAAATCCGCATGCCTAAATGTGAGACCTGACGGGTAAGTGCATCTTGCATAAGCCGCGCATCGTCAGACTGTCGAGAAAAACTTCTATCGATGAGAACCAGCGCCCGTACTGTAAACCGACACAGGTGGACAGAGTGAGAAACTTGGTACCGACAGGATAACTCTCGTTAAGGAACTCTGCAAAATGGCCCCGTAACTTCGGGAGAAGGGGTGCCTGACTTACCTGAAGGGTTAGACGCCCTGAGGGGAAACAGGCCGCAGTGAAGAGTCCCAAGCAACTGTTTACCAAAAACACAGGTCTATGCTAAGCTGAAAGGCGACGTATATGGGCTGACACCTGCCCAGTGCCGGAAGGTTAAGAGGAGGGTTGAGAGACTCGAATTGAAGCCCCGGTGAACGGCGGCCGTAACTATAACGGTCCTAAGGTAGCGAAATTCCTTGTCGGGTAAGTTCCGACCTGCACGAATGGTGAAATGATTTGGGAGCTGTCTTGGCTGGAGACCTGGTGAAGTTGTAATGCCGGTGAAGATACCGGCTACCTGCAGTAGGACGGAAAGACCCCGTGGAGCTTTACTGTAGTTTGGCATTGGGTTCTGGCCGCATGTGTATAGGATAGTTGGGAGACTGTGAAGCCAAGGCGTCAGTCTTGGCAGAGTCGTCGTTGGAATACCAACCATATGCCGTCGGAATTCTAATCTGGAAACGGAGACAGTGCTAGATGGGCAGTTTGACTGGGGCGGTCGCCTCCCAAAGAGTAACGGAGGCGTTCAAAGGTTCCCTCAGGCTGGATGGAAATCAGCCTAAGAGTGCAAACGCATAAGGGAGCTTGACTGCAAGACTGACGGGTCGAGCAGGGTCGAAAGACGGACTTAGTGATCCGGTGGTTCCGCATGGAAGGGCCATCGCTCAACGGATAAAAGCTACCCCGGGGATAACAGGCTTATCTCCCCCAAGAGTTCACATCGACGGGGAGGTTTGGCACCTCGATGTCGGCTCATCGCATCCTGGGGCTGTAGTCGGTCCCAAGGGTTGGGCTGTTCGCCCATTAAAGCGGTACGCGAGCTGGGTTCAGAACGTCGTGAGACAGTTCGGTCCCTATCCGTCGTGGGCGTAGGAAATTTGAGAGGAGCTGTCCTTAGTACGAGAGGACCGGGTTGGACAGACCTCTGATGTATCAGTTGTCACGCCAGTGGCACGGCTGAGTAGTCACGTCTGGAACGGATAACCGCTGAAAGCATCTAAGCGGGAAGCCGGCTTTGAGATGAGTGATCGCAGTATCCATGGAGAACACATGGTCGATAGGCCAGGGGTGCAAGCGCAGCAATGCGTTCAGCTGACTGGTACTAATATTACGTATGCTTTTTATGTAGTCTTTTGCTTCTGCTATTTATTTCCCATTGCCTTAGGCAATGCAATCTATATTCAAAAGTTTGGTGATCATAGCGGCAGGGATACACCCGGTCACATTTCGAACCCGGCAGTTAAGTCTGCCTGCGCCTACGATACTTGGATTCGTCCCGGGAAAATAGGAAGCCGCCAAACTTTTTTTTCTTTTGCGTCTCCGTAGCTCAGCCGGTTAGAGCATCTGACTGTTAATCAGAGGGCCGTTGGTTCGAGTCCAACCGGGGACGCCATTCTTTTTATACCCCTTATCATCTAATTTCCTCCCTCGGAAGTTTTTTTTTGCTTTTTTTTCATTATACAGCTCTTCCATAAGACGTCCCCATATCCGAAATACAAGTCCAATATTTTAATTGATTAAAAAATTTTTTTAAAATTTAAATTCCTTGTTAAGCATGAAGGTAAAAAAAGTTTGACAACCTTAATGTTTAATAAGTTTATTGATTTTTTTATCCTAGAAGATAGCTTTTTATTATTTTTACCTTGTTATTTTCCCTTCAACTAATCCTTTATTTACATTATATTTTTGTATATTACTTATTTTTTTCCAGTTTGATAATGTTTCTTTCAATTTAATACATTCATTTATTCCAGATTTCTTCAGTTCTTATATCAATTTTTTCAGTTCATTACTGAATACAGTAACATCTTATATTTCATATATACTTAAAAACTTTGTTCTAAGCCCTTGTTGAAACTTTAATGTCATGAAATATTACATGTTAGTATTTTCTTATCTTTCTTGCTGAGCGAATGACTTTATCTCTGAAAGTTTTCTTCTTATCTTATCTTTTATTTTATTTGAAATTGTGTAATTCCTGTCTATAATTTCTATTAAAAAAGTTATTATTTTGTCATATGTAGTACAAGTACATATCTGTTTTTCTACATGAAGTATAATTCTACTGTTCTCGTAACATAGTTTTCTTTGTATTAACAGTTTCTGTAATTATGTAAATTCAATCCTTGTATTACATGTGTTATAATAATTCAGTTTTATATTATATCTTGTTTCATATACATGGTAGATATTGTTGGCAGGTAATTTTTTCTATTTTTACTCCTTTTATTTTTTTGCACCCGTGTATATTATAGAGCCTGAATAAATAAAAAATTTTTTAAAAAAGGTTTTACAAACTTTTGAATCATTGTATATTTTGAATGGATAGTGATTTATACAAGATTTTAATTTTTAAATGGTAAAATTAAGATGAATATAGTGTATGTAAAAATTTAGTTGTTTGATTATAGGGAAAATGGTATAATTTTATAAATAAAAAATATGTATAGAGGTTGGATTATGTATGATTTTACAGCTTGTATTGTTACATATAATACGAAGCATGATGAATTAAGAAAGATTATTGGGTGTTTTCAAAAGATAAGAATTAGATTTAAGTTATGGATTTCTGATAATTCTGAAAAAGATGAATTGAGAGAAGTTATAAAAGGATTCTCAGATGATAGAATTGAGTATATTTTTAATAATTCAAATGATGGATTTGGAGCAGGGCATAATGTTGTAATTAAGAAATTGATTTTGGGAGAAGTAAAGTCGGAATTCCATCTGATGGTGAATGCTGATGTTTTTTTTGAAGAAAATACTATTGAGAAAATTGTAGAATACATGAGAGAGAATAAAGATATTGGACAGATTGGGCCAAAAATATATGGAGTTGATGGAGAAGTAACAAAATCTTGCAGATTAATTCCATCGCCTATGAATTTAATATTTAGGAGGTTTTTGCCAATCAAGGCGATTGTTGACAAATTGGATTATGATTATGAAATGAAATGGTATGATTATGAAGAAATAATAGATGTTCCAATTTTATCAGGATGCTTTATTTTTGTTCGTACAGATGTGTTAAAGGAGATTTGTGGATTTGACAAAAGATATTTTATGTATATGGAGGATTATGACTTATGTAGACAGATTGGTAAGAAGTATAGGGTTGTTTTTTATCCTGAAGCAAAAATAATTCATGAGCATGGGAAGGCATCTTATAAGTCATGGAAAATGATGATGATGCATGTAAAATCAGCTATAAAGTATTTTAATAAGTGGGGATGGTTTTTTGATAAGGAGCGGAAAGAGAAAAATATAGAATGTATGAAAAAATATAGAAAATAGGTTACCACTGAAATATTGTATTTACTTATTTTACAAAGTAGGTTTGTTTGAAAATCTAATGGTATTATGAATTTAGAATATTGTGGGTAATAAAGTTTAGTTATTGTATTATGTTTAATTGTCATTTTTAGGATAATATTAATTGTTATTAATGGGTAAATATTAATTCTGTATCTATTAAATATTTTAGTAATTAATTTTATTTTAGTAGTATTTTAGTTTATTTTTTGATTTATGGTAAAATATTCATAGTTCATAATATATTTTTTTATTAATATTTTTGTAGTAATTAACATTTTATACTAAACCCTGTTTAAATAATGAAATTATTACTAACTTTTCTAATAAAGGATGAAAATCTAGTATTTCAAAATAATTAAAATATAATTTTTTTATTTTAATAAACTGATGTAGATGTTAATTGCTAGTATAAATCTTTACTTCAAGATAAGGATTTATGGTAATGAGCAAACCTACGAGAATAAAAAATAAAAAAATTTGAATGATTATAAATTAGTTATTGAACAATCTTATTATAAAAATTAATTTTTATTTTTTAACGGAGAATAGTGTTAACAAGAAATTATCATGGTTTTTATATTTTCTAGGATTGTCACAATTATATAATCTACGGAATAAAAAATTAGTTGATTTTATTTGTGAATTAGTATAAAATACTTGAGAGTATGTTATAAAATTGTTTTAAATTTTTACAAATGTAAGTATAATTTATAGATAATTGTAAAAATAATAATATAAAAACTCAATGAATACAAGAATTTCTATGCAAAATATTAAAATTTTACGGTAAAGGTGCTGGAGAAAAATTGTAAAAATATTGTAGTTATTAGGGATTTTAAACTTTTATAAATGAAAAAAGATAATTAAAAAAGGAGAAAAAAGAAGAATGAAAAAAAAGATTTTTTTAAGGGCAGTTTTGTTTGTACTGGCTGGAAATATGGTATTTGCAGCAGGTGAGAATAAGAAGATAGATACTTCTCAAAAAATCGAGGTTATTGAAAGTGAAGTACAACAAAAGATTGGAAATATAGAAGGGAAAGCTGAAGTTGAGGTGAAAAGCTCTAGAAGAAGTAAGTTGAACAGATTTATTTCCAAAGTAACAGGAAAAAGCTGGAAAATGGTTTGGAATGATGAATTTAATGGGAATCAGCTAGATAGTACGAAATGGGCTTATTGGGAAAATGGGAATCCTTGGAATGCGGGGAACTATTTAGATGAAAATGGAAATTTGGTCAATCAATATGGATTTGATGCGAAACATTTTTATTTGAGAGATAATGTTAGAGTTGAAAATGGGAATATGATTATAACACTAAAGAAGGAAACTGATAAAAAAGTTAATATTAATGGTGTAGAAAGACGTATTCTTTATAGTTCAGGTGCGATTCACACAAGAAATCTTTATAATGTGCAGTATGGAAAAATTGAAATGAGAGCGGCTATGCCTGAAGGAATTGGGACTTGGCCTGCGTTTTGGATGTGGCCCGCAGGATATTCTCAAGTGGATGGAAATGCAAATGGTGAAATCGATATAGTGGAAACTTATGGAGATGATATGCGACGTGCGACAGGGACACTTCACGTTCTTAAAAGTGATAATACTTATGAGACATTTGATGGAGATGATTATAAACTAAGTAAATGGCCTAGGGAAAAATTGACAAACTTTAATACTTATGCCGTGGAATGGGATGATAAAGGAATAAAATGGTTATTTAATAATAAAGTATATAAAAAATTCTCTTACAAGGAACTGGAAAAAAGAGGGTTACAAAACCCATTTAACCAACCATATTTCATAATGATAAATGTTGCTTTGAGCAAGAAAACTGGAGAAGATGGGGATGTCAACTTTCCGACAGAAATGAAAGTTGATTATGTAAGGGTTTATCAGAAAAAATAATTTATACCAAACCCATTTAAAAATAGGAATAAATTTTTATAATAGGATTGTTTAATAGCTAACTCATAATCATTAAATTAAATCATTTTTTTTATTTTTGTAGGATTGCTCATTGCCGCAAATCCTACAACCTATGGCTAGTCTACGACATTTTTCTGCACTGCCAAAAAACTCGCTATGCTCAGACAGTTTTGCCAGCACAGAAAAATGCTCCGACGGGTTATTTATATTAGAGTCTGATTAAAAAATGAAAATTATATTTTAATTATTTGAAAATATTAGGTTTATATACTTTATTAATTAGAAAAGTTTGTAATAATTTCGTTATTTAAACGGAGTTTAGTATTAATTTGATTAGCGTGAATATAGGTGAATTAGACAGGAAGATTTTTGAAAAAAGTTTTTCTGTCTTTTTTGTAAAAGAAAAAAGCTATCTCAATAAGAAATAGCTAATTTTAGATTTTTTTATTATTCAAAATAATTTTTATTTTTATCAAATTTCTGTTGAACTTTATCCTTTTCAGAAATTGTCAGTTCATCGGGATTTATTCCAAATTCTTCAAATTTCCAGTCGATATTTAAAGTTTTGTCGCTCCATAAAAGTCCGCTGTCGTATTCTGGAGCATATAAATTTGTACATCTGTAAACAAATTCTGTTTCATCTTCAAGTGTTAGAAATCCATGTGCAAAGCCTTCTGGAACGTAGAACATTAATTTGTTTTCAGCAGATAATTTTACTGCGTACCATTTTCCAAAAGTTTCGCTTCCTTTTCTTAAATCAACTGCCACATCGTAGACACTTCCTTTTATTACTCGTACTAATTTTCCTTGAGTGTGTTTTGTCTGGAAGTGAAGTCCACGTAAAACCCCTTTTTTGGATTTTGAGTGATTGTCTTGGACGAAGTTCATGGTAAGTCCTAATTCCTCAAAGGATTTTTGGTTGTAAGTTTCCATAAAAAATCCTCTTTCATCTCCAAAAACTTTTGGCTCGATTATTACTAAATCTTTTATTGGGGTTTCTTTTATTGTAAAATTGTTCATTAATTTGCTCCTTTTTTTATATAAATTTGATTATTTATTTCCGTACATTTCTTCGTAATATTTTTGATAATCTCCTGAGACTACTTCATTTACCCAGTCCTGATGTTCCAAGTACCATTTTACAGTTTTTCTGATACCTGTTTCAAAATCTGTTTCTGGATACCATCCTAAATCCCTTGCAATTTTAGAAGGGTCAATAGCATATCTCATATCGTGTCCAAGTCTATCTTGAACATAAGTAATCAAATCATAATTTATATTTTGCAAGTCAGTTTTTAGAACTTTTTTATATTCGTCATTATTTTCAATTTCTTCTTTTAAAATGTCGATAACCAGTTTTACAATATTAATATTTTGTTCTTCGTTAAAACCACCAATATTGTAAATTTCGTAAATATTGGCATTTCTTAAAACTAAGTCGATTCCTTTACAGTGATCTTCTACGTAAAGCCAATCCCTTACATTGTCCCCTTTTCCGTAAACTGGCAACTTTTTACCTTCCAGTACGTTTTTAATCATAAGTGGGATTAATTTTTCTGGGAAATGGTAAGGTCCGTAGTTGTTTGAACATCTTGTAATATTTATTGGCATTTTGTAAGTTTCACCGTAGGCAATTACGATGTGGTCGGCACTCGCTTTGGAAGCTGAATATGGGCTTCTTGGGTCAAGTGAAGTTTTTTCTGTGAAGAAATTTTTTCCGTAAGTTTTTAAATTCGTTCTATTTTTTACAACTTTTTTCACTTCTTCATCATCAATTACCAAGTCAATCGCTGTGTCATAATCTTTTGAAAGACTTCCGTAAACTTCGTCTGTGGAAACTTGTAAATATTTTACACCTTCTCTGTAAACTGGATATCCATTTTCATCTTTTGAAACAGTCCATGCTTTTTTAGCATTTTCCAAAAGATTTTGCGTACCAAGAATGTTTGTTTCTAAAAATATCTGCGGATTTTCAATAGAACGATCAACGTGTGATTCGGCTGCAAAGTTTACAACAAAGTCAATTTCATTTTCAGAAAAAATTCTCGCAATTTCCTTTTGGTCACGAATATCAACTTTTTCAAATTTTACTCTTTCATCTTTAATTTCTTCAGCAATCGTACCTAAATTACCAGCATAAGTTAGCACGTCTACGACAATTACCTTAATTTCATCATTTTTATATTTATTCAAAATATATTTTAAATAATTGGCACCGATAAAGCCTGCTGCACCTGTCACTAAATATGTTTTCATATTTCCTCCTAATTAATTTACTGTAATTTACAGTTTTTTATTTATCATCACCAATTAAATTATACAATTTTTTTTGATTTTTTCCAAATAAAAATTGTTATAGTAAAGTCATTTTAAAATTATGATAATTTTATAAAAGTTTATTAATTTTTTTTATTAGTTTTTTTTGGAATATGAATACATTTATTTGTTTTTCTGGGATTGTATATCATAATTCTAGAATAAGATTTTTTTATATTTTTTTTGAAGGAAGTCTTTTCTGGGTGAAGTTTTATATATTTTTCAATTAATTTTAAAATTTTGTAAATTTCAATGAATATTGGAAGAAGAACCATAATAAAAATTAGCAGGTAAGATTTTGAGAAATATGAAAAAATAATGCTTGTCAGACTGTAACCTTTTTTTGAATTTGTGTCAAAGAACAAATTAAATATTATATTTCTCATTAATAGAGTCTGAATTAATGCTATTGGGAACATTATAAGCTTTATTGTTCTTAGGATAGCAAAAACAGATTTTTTTATTGTCTGTATGTTTTTTTCATCTGACATTAGAGAGTTAATAATTTTTCTTTTTCTTCAAATGGAAAATTGTAATACTCATATTCTATTAGAATAAAAATTATTAAAAATACAAATAAAAATATATTTATTGTCTTTTTTATCTGTAAATTTGTTCCCATTACCCCAAAATCACTGATTTTCTTACTAGTGTCTCTTAATTCAAAATTATTATTTAATATTAAAGTTTCACCATTTTCCAGTTTAATTATTTTTCCGTATACTTCTCCTTCAATAGTTTCTTTATTTTTTAGTTTTATTTTTACAATATCCCAGTTAAAATAAATAATTTTTCCTTTTAACCACATAATTTCATTTTTTTCATTGATAAAAGATAAATTTACCTTGTTGTTATCATCAATCACAGTATCTTTAATATTTATAAAGCCCTTTTGAGAATCCTCATAAGTTATAATTTTTAGGTTTTTGTCTATTTTCCACTTTATTTTGCTGTCTTTGTTTATTATTTCGATGGAACTGTTTTTTAAGTCATCAATGGAATTTATTTCAGCATTTTTTATCAGAATAGATTTTTTATTTAACATTTCCAGCTCATTTTTGTGGGAATTAAGAAAATATCCTATTCCAAGAAATATTATTATTGCAGGAAATATTTTTTATATTGAAATTGTAATAATAGGCACTAAAAATTTTCTTTTTTATAATTGTGGTAATTAATATTGAAAAAAGTGATAAGATAATGATGATTATGGCAAAAACATAGATAAAATAATTATATCCCTTTAAATTTAACGATATATTTAAAAAAGAAATATAAAATAAGGTTATAAACAAAATTCTGATAATATAACTATTTATATTAATAATTGATATTTTTCCACTTTTTGCCTCCTGAATCTTTTCTATTTTTTTATTAATTTTATTTTTATTGAATTTTGCTTGCTTCAATTTTTCATTCAGCAGTCTCAATTTTCTATTTAGTTCATTTAACAGTTTTGTATTGTCATTTAATTCTTTTTTTCGCTTATTTTTATAGTATTTTTTAGAAATTCTATAATTTCTATTTTACTTTTGAACATTTCTTTCATAATTTTCCTCCTTTACTGCTAAATTTCGTTTTGTTATTATAGCATATATTTTATTATTTTTTCCATATATAAATTATAGAATAGCGAATTGATGTGTATAGATGTCAAACATTTGTTACAAAAATATATTAAAAAATATTTCTTTCCTAATGTATCTTTAACCTACTGATTTTCCTTGTACTCTTTTAATACTTCATTTGGACTCTTAAAGCCCAGTACTTTTCTTGATATGTTGTTGTATCTTGTATTGTATTTCCTTATTGCCCTTAACAGTTCTTCCTTGCTTTTAAATTTCTTGTCTGCATAGTACTTGCTGTCAAGCCTGTGGCTTCTTTCCACTTTTCCATTCTCCCATGGCGAATATGGACGGGTTGTCACGTACTCTATCCCCTTCTCCTCCAGTTTCAGCTCAAACAGTGTTTTCTTATCACTTTCAGAATTTGTGAACTCTTTCCCATTATCTGTCTGAACTTTCTTTATGTCAAATCCCAGCTCCCTTTCCAAGTTCTCTAGAAACTTTGCAGTCTGATAGGTGCTTTTTTCATCTGCTATCCTTAACACTCTTTTTCTTGTATATTCATCTAATGCTGTTATTTGATAATACTTCTGGTCACGTGTTCCAAACTGTATGCATTCTTCTGGAACATATTTTATGTCTATCTGCACTCTTTCCCCAGGTACTTCGCCTGTTCAACTTTCTTTTTCTTTTATGCTGCTTTTTAGGCTTTTCTTTGGCATTGCCCTTCATTTTCCTTATTATCTTGCACATTGAATCGTATGTACGGCTGTAGCCTTCCTTTCTTGCTTTAACATAGACTTCTGCCAGCCCTTCATAGCCAAATTTCCTGTACTTTTTCATAACCAGCTCTATTTCTTCTTGCGTGTGCTGGTTTGGGTGGCTTTTAGGTCTTCTGCTTTTTGGCAGAAGAGACTGGACTGTTCCGTCGTATCTGTCTCTCCAACGTTTTATCTGCTGACGTGATGTCTTATACTTCACTGCTGCCTTTGAATTATTATTATGTTTTATTGCATACTCAATTGCCCGTTGACGAACACGGTATATTTCTGATATACTACTCATATGAAAGGTTTCTCCTTAATGTGGTTTGGTAGATTTACATTATATCAGAAACCTTTCTTTTTTTGTATATTCTTGTCACATATGTATTATCTCACAACATAAATTATAGAATAGCGAATTGATGAAATTTGTATTATACTCGAACCCATTTAAAATTGAACTGATAGAAATTATATAATTTAGAGTTTGAGTAAAATAGTCATAATTTTTGAGTTCTGTTTTAAACTAGTTTTACTATAGTATTCTTGAAAAAAATTAGATTTATTGTAGAATTTGTGGTATTATAAATAAATAATGGCATTGTAATTAGAAAATAAAATTTTTTAAAAAAAGGAAACTTGTAGATGACTGGGAGAGAAAAGGAAATAAAAGAGGCTAGAATAAAAGAATTGCTAGCAAAAAGAGAAGAATATTTAAATAATGGCGAAATTGAAAAAGAAATTAATGTTTTAAGAGAATTAAGAGTATTGTTTAAGAGAGTTTTTGGACAGGAAAGTGAAGAGAATGCGAAGATTCTGACAGAACTTGGAAATGCGTTAAAATATGTGGGAAAATTTGAAGAATCTATAAGGCTATTAACAAAGGCGGAAAAAATTGTTTTAAAGAATTATGGAGAAAATAGTCTTGCTTTTGTAACTTGTAATGCTAATATTGCTGAAGTTTATAGAGTTATGAAAAAGTATGAAAAAGTTGAGGAAAAATATCATAAGGCTATAAAAATTTATAAAAAAAATAATTTTAGGAATGGATATGTTTTTTCAGGGATATGTAATAATTTAGGGCTTTTTTATGAAGAGTGTGAACAGTATCAGGATTCAATAAAATGGCAGAAAAAAAGTTTAGAAATATTAAAAGAGTTGGAGAATAGCGAAATTCAGGAAGCAATTATATTAAGCAATATGGTAAAATCCTACATAAAGCTTGATGAAAAGAAATTGGCAGAAAATACCATGGAAAAAGCTTTGGAAATATTACAAAATCAAGTTGGAGAAAACAGTAACTTATATTTAAATATTTTGAATAACTTAGTAAATGTGTGTTTTGAAAACAAAAGCTATAAAAAAACTTTAGAGTTGATAGAAAAATATAAAAAAATTTATAAAAGTATTTTGGGAACTGAAAATGACAATTATAAAAATATTTTAGAAAAAATAAAGATTGTAAAAAAAGAGATTGATAAAAATAAAATGGAACAGTATGTTTGGAAAAATAAAGCTGTAAGAAAATTAAAGAATTAGTAATTTAAAACTAAACAGGATAAACTATAAAAAATGGAGTTGAATAAATTATGGATAAATTAGAAGATTTTTTGAAATATTCTGTGCTATTTTCTTATTATGGCGAACTTTTCCCGAAAAAGAAAAGGCAGTATCTGGAACTTTATCTTGAAGAGAACAGTTCCCTTTCAGAAATCGCTGAACAGTATGGAGTAACAAGACAGGCAGTTTTTGACAATATAAAAAAAGGAGTTCAAAAACTGGATGAATATGAGAGCAAACTTGGAATATTTGAGAAAGAAAAAGAACTGAAGAGAAAATTGGAACATTTGAGAAAAAATTTTACTATGAAAAATCTTGAAAAAATAATAGAAGACTTTGATTACACAGAATAATTTTTCAAATGGAAAAACAAAAATAAAAAATAAACTGCTATTGACAAATACAAAAGTTGGGGTATAATATTTATGTAAAGAATATGTAAAATTATAAATTAAGGTTATTACTATTTGGATTAGACAAAACTGAAACGGCGGGAAATGCTTCTAAAAAACGTTTTCCACCTTTGGTTTTGCCTTTTTTATTTTCAGATTGTTAATATTTCGCTAAAGAAAAATCTTGTAAAAAAATAAAGGATACTTATTAGTAAACTTGAGAAGGAAAAAAATTACGAAAAATGAAAGGGGAAAATAAAAAAATAAGAAATATTCTTGTTTTTGTGAGATTTTAGTGCTATATTTTTGATGTAAATAAAATTATTAAAAATATTAAATACAAAAGTTTTTTAGGAGGAGGTAGAAATGGGATTTAGAAAAGACTTTTTATGGGGCGGAGCTACTGCCGCAAATCAGCTTGAAGGAGCTTATAATGTGGATGGAAGAGGGCTTGCCAATGTGGATTTGTCGCCAGTTGGGGAAGACAGGCTTGCTGTGATTACTGGCGAGCGAAAAATGCTGGAATTTGACGATGAGCATTTTTATCCTGCTAAAGGGGCGATTGATTTTTATCATAGATACAAGGAAGATATTGCATTATTTGCAGAAATAGGATTTAAGACCTATAGAATGTCGATAGCATGGACTCGTATTTTCCCAAATGGAGATGAAGAAACTCCAAATGAAAAAGGGCTTGAATTTTATGAAAATGTATTTAAGGAATGTAGAAAATACGGTATTGAGCCATTAGTTACAATAACGCACTTTGATTTTCCTATTCACTTAATCAAAGAATATGGCGGATGGAGAAACAGAAAAGTTATTGATTTTTACAAAAGATTGTGTACTGTAATTTTTACTAGATATAAAGGACTTGTAAAATACTGGCTTACATTTAATGAAATTAATATTTTGTTACATGCACCGTTTATGGGAGCAGGAATTGTTTTTGAAGAAGGGGAGAATAAAAATCAGGTTTTATATACTGCGGCACACAACGAATTGGTGGCAAGCGCTTGGGCTACAAAAATTGGGCATGAAATTGATCCGGAAAATAAAATTGGATGTATGCTTGCAGCCGGGAAATTTTATGCACTTACTTCTAAGCCTGAAGATGTATGGACTGCACTTGAAAAAGACAGAGAAAATTATTTTTTCATAGATGTGCAGGCTCGTGGATATTATCCTGCCTATGCTAAGAAATTTTTTGAAAGAGAAAATATAAACATTGGAATTACAGATGAAGATGAGCAAATTTTGAGAGAAAATCCAGTTGATTTTGTAAGTTTTTCTTATTATACAACTCGCTGTATCTCTGCTGAAGCTGATAGACTTGGAGAAGGAAACTTGCTAAAGACAATGAGAAATCCGTATATTGAAGTGACAGACTGGGGATGGGGATTAGATCCGTTAGGATTTAGAACGACAATAAACGAAATTTATGACAGATACCAAAAACCGTTATTTGTTGTGGAAAACGGGCTTGGAGCCGTGGATGTTCCAAATGCAGATGGATATGTGGAAGATGATTATAGAATTGGCTATTTAAGAGATCATATAAAGGCAATGAAGGAAGCGGTTGAACTGGATGGAGTAGAACTTCTAGGGTATACAACTTGGGGGCCTATCGACTTAGTAAGTGCGGGAACTGGAGAAATGAAAAAACGTTACGGATTTATCTATGTAGATAGAGATAACGATGGAAATGGAACATTGAAGAGAAGCAAGAAAAAATCATTTGATTGGTATAAAAAAGTTATTGCAAGTAATGGAGAAGATTTGGATTAGCATTTGAAATTATTTATTGAAGAAATTAGTAAAAAATAAGAGGATTTTTAAAATAGCGAATCCCCTTTGCTTTTGTATCAAACTTTTTAAAATGAAACTGAGAAACTTAAATAAAATGCGAATTATAGAAAAAATAAAAATGTAATAATAAAACCTTCTGAAAATAGGAATAAATTTTTATAATAACTATTTCATAATTATTCAACTTTTTTCTTTTTTATTTTCGTAGGATTGCTCATCGCCGCAAAACCTTATCTTGCAGTAAAGGTTTATCCTGATAATCAAAATATTTGGCAAGATTGCTACGCAATAACCTATGGCTAGTCTACGACATTTTTCTGCACTGACAAAAAACTCGCTATGCTCAAACAGTTTTGCCAGCACAGAAAAACGCTCCGACAGATTAGTTTATGATAGATTTTGTTAAAAAAGTAAAAATTATATTTTAATTGTTTAAAAATATTAGGTTTTTATTTTTAAAAAAAAATTTTAATAAATTCGCTATTTAAACAGGGGTTTAGTATTAAAATGAAATTGAGAAACTTAAATAATATCAGAATTTTATAAAAAATAAAAATACAAAGGGAGAATTGGTATGAGTATATTTTATGGAAATAATAGATTTAGCAAGATAAGAGTCTTTTCAGGAGCACAATTAAAATATATCGCTTTTTTATCAATGTTGATTGATCACGTGAATAAGGCTTTGATGTATCCTTTGCTAACAGAAAATGGATTTTTAAGATATGTGAGCGATGTATTTGATATTTTGGGAAGAGTTGCATTTCCGCTTTTTATGTTTTTTCTTGTGGAAGGTTTTTTTAAAACAGGAAATAGATTCAAATATCTTTTAAATCTGATTGTTTTTGGAATTATTTCTGAAATTCCATTTGACTTGTTCCAGTCGGCAGTACTTTTTCAGCCAAATTCAAATAACGTAATGTTTACATTGGCTTTAGCATTAGTTATGATTTGGGTTATTGATGAATTGAAAGTGCCAAAATCATATATAATTCCTCCAGTATTATGGTTTCCTGTTTCAATAATAATTGTTATAACAACTTGCCTGTTGTCCATGATTTGGGGATTGGATTATGAATATCACGGAATTTTGATTGCATATTTTTTCTATATATTTGGTAATAATCCAATATTATCAATTATAGGAGGATATCTTTCGATTGTTAAGACTCCGTGGGCTTTGTTAGGATTTGGCTTGACACTTGCTTATAATGGGGAGAGAGGAAAACAGAATAAAATTTTGAATTATTTGTTTTATCCTGTACATTTATTAATTTTGGGGTTATTGAGGCTGTGTTTTAAAATAGGAATTTAGAATGGAGAAATGGAGAGAAAATGAATAGAATGATAAGAGCATATGGATTGCTCATATTACTTACAATATTAGCGGGGATGGAATTAGCGCTTTTGGTAAAGATGAACGTAGGAGTTGGGCCTTGGGATGCGATGGCACTGTCTTTTTCGTTTTTGACAGGAATAAAAATGGGAACAGTAGCGATAATATGTAATTATTTATGTGTATTGGGACAACTTATTTTACTAAAAAAGGAATTTAAAAAGATAAATTTTTTACAAATACCTATTTCTATGTTGCTGGGATATTCAATTAATTTTTTTGTATATGTAGTTTTTAAAAATATGGCATTTAGTAACTATATTTTCAGAATAACAACTAATATTATAGTACTTGTATCAGTCGCTTTTACAATGGGAGCAATAGTAGTTTTGGGATTACCAACGTTTGCTTTGGAAGGTTTTTGCAGTGCGATTCATGCAAAAACTGGGATTCCTTTTGCAAAATTTAGGCAATGGATAGATTTTTTCTGCGTTGGGCTTGTAGTTATTTTGACACTTGTATTTCCTATAGAATGGAGTCTGCGTGAAGGAACGATAATTAGCATGATTCTTTTTGGACCTTTACTTGGAATATTTATGCCAAGAATTGAAAAACTCTATGAAAAATGGGATTTAGTTGATGGAAAAAGTCAAATTGAGAAAGAAATAGAAGGATTGGAATAAAAAATAAATTTTATAAAAAATATTGAAGGAGATTAGTTATGAAAATAAATCATGTAGCAATTTATGTAAAAGATTTGGAAAAAACAAGGGAATTTTATGAGAAATATTTTGAAGCAAAGGCAAATGAGAAATATCATAATAAAAATACTGGATTACAGACTTACTTCCTAACTTTTCCAGATAGTGAAGCACGGCTTGAAATAATGTCACGTCCTGAACTTTCGGAAAGAAATGATAAAATAATGAATGAAGGCTTTATCCATCTTGCTTTTAGCGTTGGAAACAAAGAAAATGTCGATAAATTGACACAAAGACTTGTAAATGATGGGTTTAGATGTTTAAGCGGACCTAGGACGACTGGAGATGGATATTATGAGAGTGTTGTTGAGGATTGTGAAGGAAATTTGATTGAAATAACAGAATAATAAAATATTTATTTGCAAATTGAGAAAAAAGATTTGAAGAGTATAATTACTAAAAAGACACATAAAAATTTACAGATAAGAGGAGTGGTAATTATGTTTAAAAAATTAGAGAAAAATGGATTTTATTATGGATTTCCAGTATTACTGATGACTACAAAAGATAAAGAAACTGGAAAAAGTAACATAACTCCGTTATCATCTTCATTTGTACTTGGAAAAACAATAGTTGTGGGAATAGGATTTGGAAATAAAGGATTTAAGAATATTGAAGCTGGATCGGATGTAACTTTTAATGTTCCAGATGAAAACTTGTACGAAAGTGTGAAAAAGATTGAAAAATTTACAGGCGATACAGAAATATCAGAAGTAAAGCAGAATCTTGGATATATATACTGTGAAGATAAGTTTAAGATTGCAGGATTTACTGAACTAGCTAGTGAAATGGTAAATTCTGTGAGAATAAAGGAGTGTCCAATTCACATAGAGGCAAAAGTTACAGATATTCAGAAAAAAGACTGGTTTGCCATAGTAACCTGTGAAATACAGGGGATTTTTGTTGATGAAAAAATAATGAAGGATGATTCTCACATCGATACAAAGAAATGGAAACCATTAATTTATAAATTTAGGGAATATACCTCAACAGGCGATAGATTGGGATTGAATTTTAATTTTCAGGAAGTTTAAGAAGAATTTGGAAGTTATTAAAATCAAAGATTCTGTTGTCTTTCAAGAAAGGTTATTTTAAAAAATTGTTTTTTTGATAATTGTTTAAATTAAAAATTTTTAATACCGTTGTAAACAAGACTTTCTATTGTCTCTATAAAATTTTGCAATGGTATTTTTTTTCCATCATTTATCCACTGCTTATAACTTCCTAAAATAGATGAAAATACAAATGATAAAATAATATTACGTAGATAGGGCTCTTTTTCTTTAAAAAATTCTGACTTTTCCCATGTTTTTTTAATAATATTGTTTATCATTTTTTGTAATACATAATCATTTTTTGAATCAATTATTATTTTGTCGTGAGCATTTCCATAAATTTCTGAAAAATCAATAAAAGTATTAATAATATTTTTTAAATCTTTAGGAAAAGAAAGCAATGAAAATTTTTGTATATATTCGTCAGTAATTTTGTCTTGTATTTCTAAAAATAAGTTATCAATGGATGAATAATAACGATAGAAAGTTTTTTTGCTAATTTCAGCTTTTTCAATTAATTCTTTTACAGTTATTTTTTCATAATCCTTTCCTTTAAAAAGTTCAATAAAGGACTTGTGAATATTCCTTATTGTTTTTTTAATTCTTATATCTTCATAATTAATCATAGTTTTACCAGTTTCCTTTCTAAAATAAACTCAAAAATAGTTAAAATTCAAATAATAGAAATTATATAAATTGATAATTTGTAATAGTTTTAAATTTTTTATGCTATAAGGAATTTTACAATGAAAAATACTAAAATGCAACTTTTTTGTACCAAAAGTGTCAAAAGATACTTTTAATAACTAAAAGTTTCTCAAAATAGAAATAAATATGTTAAACTTGTATAGTGAAATATAATAAGTGAAAGGATAAATATGGAAAATCAAATATTATTTACTCCGTTAAAATTAAAAAATGGAGCAGTTATAAAAAATCGTTTTTTAAAATCTGCAATGAGCGAGGGAATGGCAAATTCTAAAACTAATTCTCCAAATGAGTTGCATGTGAATTTATATAGAAAATGGGCAAACGGAGGGACAGGACTTCTGATAACGGGAAATGTTATGATAGATAGACAGGCTTTAGGCGAGCCAGGAAATGTAGTAATAGAAGACGAAAGAGACATGGAAATGCTTAAAAAATCGGCAGAAGCAGGGAAAGAAAATAATACACATATATGGATGCAGATAAACCATCCAGGAAAACAGGCTCCTAAAAGTGTAGCAAAAGAATCTGTTGCACCAAGCGCTATAGAAATTCAAGGAGATTTGAAAAGTGGATTTGTAAAGCCAAGGGAACTTACAAAAGATGAAATAAAAAATTTGATAAAACGTTTTGGAAAAGCAGCGGAAATTGCTAAAAAATCAGGTTTTACAGGAGTTCAAATACATGGAGCACACGGATATTTAATAAGCCAGTTTTTATCATCTGCAGATAATGTGAGAAACGATGAATATGGCGGAAGCATAGAAAATAGAATGAGATTTTTAGTTGATGTATATAATGAAATGAGAGAAAAAGTAGGAAAAGAATTTCCGATAGGATTAAAAATAAATTCATCAGATTTTAGTAACAATGGATTTACAGAAGAGGAGTCTATTATTGTTATAAAAAAAATGTCCGAAATAGGAGTAGATCTTATAGAAATATCAGGTGGAAATTATGAAAATTCTAAAATGCTTTCTGAAAGAGGGGATAATGAAAAGGTATTTTTTATAGATTATGCTAAAAAAGTATTGTCGTTAATAGATACGCCTATCGTAGTTACAGGAGGATTTAAAAAGGTAGAAACTATGCAAAAAGCTATCGAAAAAGAAAAAATATCCATGATAGGAATTGCAAGACCCATAGTAATATATCCAAATTTGCCTAATGAAATCAAAGAAGGGCATATATCATCAGTTTCCTTAGAAAGATTAACAACTGGGTTTAGAGGATTGGATAAAAAATTAGGAGGTCTTATAGGGCTAAGCTATTATGAGCAGCAAATCCGAAGACTTGCAGAGAATAAACCTGTAAAAATTCATAAAAATGCCTGGAGTCCGCTATTATTTACAATATTGTATCATGGAAAGAATGCGTTAAAACCTAGACGAAGATAGGTTTAGTTAAATTAAATAAAGATTGTTAAATTTTATCAGAATCTTTAACCTCATAGGTAAATATATCTATGGGGGTTTTTATATTAAAGTAAAAAAGAATTTGGGAAATAAAAGAGAAGTGTGTTAAAATGAGAATAGAAAGATATATGGCTAGTAAAGGAGAGTTTACAGAAATGAAAAATTATAAAGAATTAGAAAAAATATTATTTTCAATGGATGGAAAAAGTTATTCGCTGTATAAGTCGCTTAAAGGGGAATATAGGTTTGAAAAATATATTCTTGCGATTGATCATGTGCAGTCGGATCCTTATGCTCCGCCTTCAAAAATGAGAGTTGTAATGGATAGGAAAATTTGCGGGATTCCTTGTCAGCTGACAGATACGAAGGATAAGAATATTGCAGTTTCGGATTTTCTTACGAGAAATTTTTACAGGGAAATTCAGAAAAGTGGGAATGACAGTACAGGAACTGGGGGAAGTGGAAGAATTTTTATTGACAGGTGTGGACAGGAAATCTTGGAAAGAACTTCGGTTATGATAAAGGGAGATAAAGTTGAAGTGAGGTTTGAAATGGGGATGCCTGCGAGAGGCAGACAGATAATGGGAAAAGCCGCACAGAAAATTATTTTTGAACAGTTGCCTGAAATTGTCGAAAAATCCATTATTTATGATAATTTGAATAAAAAAGCGTTAAATGAGCAGGTAATTCTAGTGCTGGATCAGGAATATGCGAGAAAAATGTTGAAGGAAAAAGGGCTTGTTGCATTTGTGGCTAATGATTCTGTGCTTCCACGTGAAAGTGGAGTTTCGGATAGACCTATGAAAAATGCAGTTAAGTTTAAAAGTCCAGAAAAATTTGAGATTACATTAAAGCTTCCAAGTGGGAAAGAAATAAGCGGAATGGGGATTCCAAAAGGAATTACGCTAATTGTGGGTGGAGGTTATCACGGTAAATCCACGTTGCTTGCGGCACTTGAAAGAGGAGTTTACAACCATATTGCTCAAGATGGGCGTGAATTTATAATTTCTGAATCGGATGCGGTAAAAATATGTGCGGAAGATGGAAGAAATGTGGAAAAGGTGAATATAAGCGGATTTATCAATAACTTGCCACAAAATAAGGATACAAGGGCTTTTTCAACTGAAAATGCGAGCGGAAGCACGTCGCAGGCGGCAAATGTGGCTGAAGCACTGGAATATGGGACTTCTTTGCTTCTAATAGATGAGGACACTTCGGCTACAAATTTTATGATTCGTGACGGAAGAATGCAAAAACTTGTGGCAAAGGAAAAAGAGCCGATAACACCGTTTATTGACAGGGTAAAGGAACTTTATGACAATTTTGGAGTTTCTACGATATTGATTGTCGGCGGCTCTGGAGATTATTTTGATGTGGCAAATCACGTTATAATGATGGATGAATATGTGCTAAAAGATGTAACAGAAAAAGCAAAAGAGATTGCAAATTTGGATGAAAACAAGCGAGAATTTTCTTCAAATGATAAATTTCAAGGAATTACACAGCGAATTCCACTCAAAAAAAGTTTTTCACAATCTGGAAAACTCGATAAAACAAAAGCCAAAGGGAAATGCAGCATTCTGTATGGAAAGGAATTAATCGACATTTCAGGGCTGGAGCAGCTTGTGGATGACAGCCAGACAAACTGCATTGCTGTAATGATTGACTATTTTAAAAATAAAGTGCTGGATGAAAAACTGACACTTTCGCAAACGGCTGACAGGATTTATGAAAAGATTGAAAAGGACGGGCTTGATTCAATTTCTTCGTACACAGGGCATCCAGGAAATTTGGCATTGCCTAGAAAACAGGAATTTTGTGGGGCGGTGAATAGGTATAGGAAGTTGAAAATAAAATAATCTTTTTATAAATGATAAAGGGAAGAATTTATTTGAGTAAACAGTAAAATAGAATTTGAAAATTAGATACTATTAGTTTAAAATGAAATAGAAAAAAGACTTGCTTGGAATAGTAAATTCTGAGTCTAGTCTTTTTTGTTTATAACTTTATTTTTATACTATTTTCCGTTTAAATAGTAGAAATCAAAAAATTTATGAGATTAAAGTCATTTTTTTATAGGGCTATGCTATTGTATAATCTATGTAGCTATTAAAATATCCTTTAATTAAATTTAATTATTAATACTAAATCCCTTTTGAAAATAAGAATAAATTTTTATAATAGAATTGTTTAATAATTAATTCGTAATCATTCAACTAAATTATTTTTTATTATTTTTTGGACATTTTATTAATAAATATTTTTTCATATTACTATGTTTTTTCTTTTTTATTTTCGTAGGATTGCTCATTGCTGCAAATCCTACAACCTATGGCTAGTCTACGACATTTTTCTGCACTGACAAAAAACTCGCTATGCTCAGACAGTTTTGCCAGCACAGAAAAATGCTCCGACGGATTAGTTTACACTAAGTTCTATTTAAAAAATGAAAATCATATCTTAAATTACTTGAAAATATTAGGTTTATATCCTTTATTGAAAAAGTTTGTAATAAATTCGTTATTTAAATAGGAAATAGTATGAAATTATTTTAAATAAAGATATTCGGTAAAAATTAATTTCTCGTATTTTAATAAAAACAGCTTGATTCTAAAAAAATAACCATTGATTTTTGCAACAATAGTTATCTAAAAATTCTAATTTTCTTCTTTCAAATTATATTTCTTTACATAATCTTCCATCATTTTCACTGCTATTGGTCTATTAAACCTTCTTGCAAATTCAATTACTGTTAATCCCCATTTATCTTTTACTAAAAGAGGAAGTCCTGGTTGAGAAAATATCAGTTGGTATAACGGTAACATTTCTATTTCAGGAGTACCGATATTAAATAATCCTTTGAATGAAACCGTTTTCTCTTTCTTATATATTGTTGTTATATCTGCACCTTTTTCCAATAATGTTTTACACAATATTGTCATTTTTATTATATCTCGTCGTCCATGATAAAATAATGGAAAGAACAAACTCATCCCGTCTTCTCTTACTATTTTAACATCTGCCCCTTTATTTATTAAAAAATTAGCAATTTCATAACGTGCAGTACTATCATTATTTGCTAATGCATGAAATAATATACTATCTCCTGATGCATCTCCAATTTTTTCATCTCCTTTTTTGAATATTTCTATAACGTCCTTTAATGTTCCAAATCTTACTGCTTCCCATATTGTTGTATATTCTGACATTTTAATATCTCCTTTTTTAATTTTAATGCTTCATTTTTTGTTTTTAAAAATATTTAAAATCCAAAGTTGTTTTTCATTCTTATTCTAGTATTTTTAATAATTGCCTTTCAGCACTTCTACTAGCACACATCTATTTTCTATATTCTTTTCAGGATACTTGTCTATATTTTTTAATATATTTTTCTTTTCTTTTTCTGGTACTGAAATATATTTTGTTTTTGCTTCCTTATCAATTCCAAATGCTATCCCAAATAATTTTCTTTTTGTATAAAACCATTTTTTTCCAACTATTTCATAAGCATAATCTGTAGCTTCTCTTAATGAAGTAAAAAATTCATCTTGATTAGCAATTTCTCGCATTTTTCCGTTTTTGTCATCTATATAAAATTTTATTTGCCTTTCTTTAAAAATCTTATAATTTTTTTCATAATATTCTTTTCTATTTGCCATATAGTGATTATTTGGACAATCCGACACATTTATTCTTACTTTTTTTAAATGATTTTTATAAAATAGACCAATAGCAGCTATAAAAGTAAATAATAATAATAATTTAAAAACTTATTCATAGTTGATTTCCTTTCTTTATTTTATAGGTATTTTCATTTGTTGTTTTTGAATTATATTTTGTATATTATTTATATAATCTGGCTTGTATTCTAATATAGCAGAATTTTTCTAAAAATTTATAATTTCTATTTTGCTTTTAAATAGTTCTTTTATAAATTGCTTCTCTTGCTAGGAGATTTTGTTTTGTTATTATAGCATATATTGTACTATTTTTTCTATATACTCATTATAGAATAAGGAATAGTTATTATAGCTTAAAATATATATCTTTTTGAAATAGAGGTTGCTTTTTATTAAAAATGGAAATATAATAGTATTGAAAATAAGGGATAAATACGGTTTTAGAAGAAATATAGAATTACATAGGGGAATAGGAAATATTTTGAGTTTAATTTTGTGGTATTCAAGAAGTAAAAATGAATAGAATGTAAAGGTTGCGAAAATATCAGATGTTTTTTTTATATAATTCATTTTTAAATAGGTTCGGATATAAGATAAATTCTTTTAGAAAAATTTGAAAAAAAAATAAAAATATATTGAAAAAATGCTCTTCAAATGATATAATTTTATAATGCGAATAATTGTGAAAAAAGTATTAAATTAGATAGGAATCTGGAGAAATTTTATGAATAAAGCTGAAGTGTTTCAAAGTTTCTTTAATAAAGTAGAAATATCAGATTTTGAGATAAATAATATTTCGATTAACTCGAAAGAACTTGATAAAAATGATATTTTTGTTGCCATTAGAGGTGGGAACAATTTTGTTAATGAAGCATTGGAAAAAGGTGCTTTTGCTGTTTACGACAGTAAAACTTTAAAAATAGATGAAAAATATGCTAATCGTGCATTTCTTGTAAATGACAGTGTTGAATTTTTACAAAATTTTGCTAGAGAATGGCGAAAAAATTTAGATATAAAAGTAATTGGAATTACAGGAAGTAATGGAAAAACCACTGTAAAGGACATGATTTACCATTTGCTTTCACAAAAATATAAAGGAAAAAAGACTGAAGGGAATTACAATAATCATATTGGATTGCCCTTCACTTTGTTGCGTGCTGAAGAAGATGACAAATTTATTATTCTAGAAATGGGAATGAGCGGTTTTGGAGAAATTGATCTTCTTGGGCAGATTGCATTGCCTGATATTAATGTAATTACCAACATTGGAGAATCACATCTGGAATTTTTAAAAACGAAGGAAAATGTATTTTTGGCAAAAACGGAAATTATTCCGTATATTAAAAATACACTTGTAATCAATGGAGATGATGATTATTTAAAAAATGTAAAAGCTGAAAATATTGAAGTTGTAAAGGCTTTGAATCTAGGAAGTAATGAGTTTAGGGAGAAGACGTCTGATTTTTATTATGGAGACGTTCATTTTAACGAAGGCGGAACTGATTTTTTTCTGAAATATTTTGGAAAAATTTGTCAAAGTACGGTTGAGAGAAATTATAAGACGAATGTTCTAGGAGAACATAATGTATTAAACTTAGTTATGGCAATTGCTGTAGCTAAACAATTCGGAATGGAAGATAAAATAATCAGTGAAGCTGTGAAAAATATTGGCTTGACTGGAATGCGGTTTCAAATAATTGAAAACGGCGATACAACATATATTAACGATGCCTATAATGCAAGTCCAATGTCTATGGAGAAATCACTTGAAACATTTTCCCAAATATATAACGACAGACTGAAAATAATGGTTCTAGGAGATATGCTGGAACTAGGAGAAAATGAACTGGAACTTCATAGTAACCTTTTTAATACAATAAAAACTACAAAATTTGACAAACTTTATTTATTTGGAGAAAGGATGAAAAGCCTATTCGAAAAAATAAAGGAAAATGTGGACAATGAAAATTTAAAAAACAAGGAATTTGGACATTTTGATGAAAAAGAAGAAATAAAAGAAAAAATAAGACAGATTTCTGAACAAAAGGCAGTGCTGTTAAAAGCATCACGAGGAATGAGATTAGAAGAAATCATAGAAAAATAAATATTATAAACAAAGAAAGGAGAAGAGTTTTTTATTACTGTATAATTTGTTTAAATATGGATTATTGGGTAAAAAACTCTATAATAAAGAATGTTATATTTACTGCAAGAGTTATTTATCAATAACTGGAGAGTTTTACGTATTTTTAAATCAATAATGTTAAGAGCGTCTGTGGCGTTTATGATTGCGTTTCTGTTTATGTTAATTTTAGGAAAACCGTTTATTGCTTGGCTTAAAAAGAAAAAATATGGAGATACAGCAAGAGAAGAAGGGCCTAAATCACATTTTGACAAGTCGGGAACGCCTACAATGGGAGGACTTCTAATAATTGGTGCAATTTTATTTGCAACTGCTATCGCTGGTAATTTTACAAATAAATTCATTGTGTTTTTGTTTGTAATCACAATTTTATTTACAACAATTGGATTTTATGATGACTATTTAAAATTGACAAAGCACAAAAAAGGGCTTTCTGGGAAGAAAAAAATATTAGGACAACTAATAATCACAGCATTAACATTCGGATTCGTATATAAATTCGGACTTGTAAGTAAAACTATCGATTTTTCAATAATAAATCCGTTAATTAAAAATTCATATTTATATATAACTCCAATCCTGTTCTTTATTTTTGTGGCATTTGTAATAATTGGTTCTTCAAATGCAGTAAATTTGACAGATGGACTGGATGGTCTTGTGAGCGGACCTACAATTGTAGTAAGTATTACGCTTTTAATTATTACGTATTTAACTGGAAATGTAAAATATGCAAAATACCTAAATCTTTATTACGTTCCGCAGGCAGCTGAAATGATAGTTTATTTAGCCTCAGTAATCGGAGCTTTAATCGGCTTCTTATGGTATAATTTCTATCCAGCACAAGTATTTATGGGAGATACAGGTTCTTTAACATTGGGTGGAATTTTAGGAATTATTGTTATTTTTATAAAGCAAGAGCTGTTATTGCCGATTGCTGGATTTATATTTATTATGGAAGCCTTGTCAGTTATGATTCAAGTCTGGCACTTTAAAACTTTTGGAAAACGGGTGTTCAAAATGGCACCAATACATCACCACTTTGAACTGCTAGGATTGCCTGAAACAAAAGTTACAATAAGATTTTGGATTGTTTCAATAATGACATGTCTATTAACATTTGTAATTTTGAAATTAAGATAAATAAAGCGGGGGATTTTTCCCCTGCAAACTAATTTGAATTTTGTCTTTGAGTATTTAACTAAGTAATTTTTTTACAAAAGTAAATTATTGTTAATAAATATTATTTTTTATTTCAATGCAAAGGAGAACAGAATATTATCAAGCAAAATTTCGTTGGAAGAAAAATAGCTGTTTGAGCTTTTGAATTAAATAAAATTATTTATATTGAAATAGCCTGTATTTAAAAGCGAGTTCTATTTTTCTTTTATAAGAAAGTTTTGCGTTAAGCGGGGATGTAAGGGCATGGCGTTTGATGCCCTTACGTTAAAAAAATTAAAATATATAAATAATAAAAAAGTTATTAATAAACATTTGTAAAATAGAAAAACTGTTTAGTTAAATACTTAGGAGTAATTAACATTTATGAAATTGTATAAATTAAAGAGAGGAAAAAATCACATGGATAAAAAGGGAATTGTATTTGGTGCTGGGTTAAGTGGGCTTGGTGCTAAGGAATTGCTAGAAAAAAATGGATATGAAGTGTATTTGATAGATGATAAGGTTGCAATGCCATCGACAGAGGGAATAAGGCTTTTGAATGAGGAAAAAGTTGAATTTATAGTAAAAAGTCCTGGGATTCCATGGAAGGCAGAACTTTTGAAAGTTGCCAAGGAAAAAGGTGTTAAGATTATTTCAGAAATTGATTTGGCTTATAAATATGTGGATAAAAATATAAAAATTATTTCGTTTACTGGCACAAACGGAAAAACTACAACATCTACTAAAATGGCAGAATTACTTAATTTTGCTGGGTTTCGTGCAAAACTTGCCGGGAATGCAGGTTTTTCATTTGCAAAACTGGTGGCTGATGAAGAAGAGCTGGATTATATTGTGCTGGAGCTTAGCAGCTACCAATTGGAAAATAATCCGCAAATTCATTCAAATATCGCTGGAATAATCAATTTAACTCCAGATCATTTGACACGATATGATTCGGTAGAAGATTATTATATTACAAAGTTTGCGATTTTTGATAAGCAGACAGATGATGACTTTGCATTGATTAATCTGGATGATGAAGTTTTTGCAGAACTGTATGAAAGAAATGAGATAAATGAGAAAATAAAGGCTCAAAAAGTATATTTGAGTAAAGAAACAAAAGGGACAGTTTTTGTTTATGAAAATAATATTCGTATAATGAAGGATTTGAGTAAACGGGTTGATGAAATTCAGAATTTTGGTGAAAAAATTGATGAAATTTCAGAAATTTTGTTAAAAACTGAAGAATTGTCATTAAAAGGTAGACATAATTTGGAAAATATGTTATTTTTGATAAGTTCAGCAAAAATATTAAATGTAAAAAATGAAAAATTAGCTGAATTTTTAAAATCAACAAACGCTCTTGAACATAGGCTTGAAAACTTTTTTGTGAAAGGAAATACAACGTTTATTAATGATTCTAAGGGAACAAATGTAGAATCAACATTAAAAGCAATTGATTCATTTAATAATTCGATTATTATGATTCTTGGTGGAGATGATAAGAAAATTGACAATATGCCTTTGATTAAAAGAGTTAAGGAGAAAGTTGACTTTGTCTATTTAATTGGAGATAATGCTCAGATTTTAATTGATGATATGGAAAAGGTTGGATATAAAAATTATAAAAATTTAGAAACAGTTGAAAATGTACTAAATTACTTGAAGGAAAATATAGATTTCTCACAAAATCAGACAGTACTGTTTTCACCTGCAACATCGAGCTTTTGTCAATTTAAGAGTTTTGAACATAGAGGAAAAGTTTTTAAGGAATTGACACAAAAAATTATAGGAAAATAATTTAGTTTTTATGAAAATGTAATTTAGGAGAAAAAATTGAACAGTAAAAAGATATTGGGAACAGGATTTATAGTAGTAATTTTAATACTTTCTGCATTGAGTATTATAACAATGGCAAGCCTTAGTTTTCCAAAGGCGCAAAATGAATATGGAGAAGCATCTTATTTTTTGTTAAGGCAAACAATATGGCTAGTTATAGGTTGGGGAGGATTTATTTTCACAGCCAATCTTAATTATAAAAAATACAGGGAAATAGGAAAATATCTATACGGAACAGGAATTATTATGCTTGTTATGGTACTAGTAATAGGAAAAACTGTAAATGGAGCAAAACGTTGGATTGACCTTGGAATGGGAGTAGTTATACAGCCTTCAGAATTTGCAAAATTAATACTGATTATTGTACTTTCGGCTCTTGTTTATAATTTTAAAACACGAAATAAAATAAAAAAATTTCCTTGGGAAACAAGTTTAGTTTTAATGATGACTACTGGAATATATATAATTCTTGTCTTTTTTGAAAAATCATTTAGTAATACAGCTCAAATTGCTATAATTGGTTTTACCTACTTACTTGTTTCAGAAATAAAATTTTCAGTAATTGGCTTTTATGCGATATTGACTGGAATTGCAGGATGGTTTAGTGTGATGAAAGTAGGATATAGGGCAAGCAGGATTGCGGCACACACTTCAAAAAATATTGGATTTCAGACATCACAATCATTAATAGCCATAGCTAATGGTAGGCTTACTGGAAAGTTCTATGGGAATGGATTGCAAAAGTACGGATTTCTTCCAGAAATACACACGGATTATATTTTTTCAGGATATGCTGAAGAAAATGGATTTTTAGGAGTAGTATTTTTATTAGGGTTGTATGCTGCTTTACTAGTAATAATTGGAGTTGCTTTGAAAAAAATAAAAGATTTATATGCAAAATATCTTTTAGCTGGAATTTTCATGATAATTGCAACGCAAGTAATTGGAAATGTAGCAGTTGCAAGCCAGTTGATACCTTCTACAGGGATTCCGCTTCCAATGATGAGTTATGGAGGAAGTACAATGATAGCTGTAATGATGATGCTAGGAGTCGTCTACAATATAATAAGAGCTTTATATAAGCAGGAAATGGGAAGCAAGTTGGATGAACTGAATGAAATTGATTACATGATGTAAAAAAATATAATGAGAGGTAAAATAAAACAATGGAAAAAGTAGTATTTACTACAGGAGGAACAGGTGGACATATTTATCCAGCCTTGTCAATCGCAAAAAAAGTTAGAGAAAAAGGTATAGATACATTATTTATCGGAACAAAGCATAGAATGGAAAAAGATATTGTTCCAAATGAAAATTTTAGATTTATAGGACTTGATGTGTTGCCATTAAGAAGTGTTAAATCAGTAATTAAAATGATAATGGCAACAATAAGTGCAATAAAATTGCTAAAAAAAGAAAAACCTACAAAAATTATAGCATTTGGAAATTATATAACAATACCAGTGTTAATAGCAGCTAATGTGCTACGAATACCGTATTATCTGCAAGAACAGAATCATACAATGGGTCAGGCTAATAAATGGTTTTATAAAGGTGCAAAGAAGGTATTTATTGCTTTTGAAAATACGCTTGAAAGTATTAAGGAAAAATATAAAAGTAAATTTGTTGTGACTGGAAATCCGTTAAGAGAAGAGTTTTATGGGAAAAATAAGCAGGAAGAAAGACAAAAACTTGGAATAAAGGATGATGAAAGAGTTATTCTTGTTATAGGTGGAAGTCTTGGAGCTAAGAATATAAATGAAGCTATTGTGAAAAAATGGAAAACAATAACAGAAGATGGAAGAATACGATTGTTCTGGGCAACTGGAAAAGATAATTATGAAGCATCGACTTATAGAATAAGAGATTTCGGAACAGCAGTAGTTGAGCCATATTTTGAAAATGTTCCAGAGCTGATGGCAGCTTCTGATATTGTAATCTGCCGTGCTGGAGCTTCTACAATTTCTGAACTTATTCAGCTTGAAAAACCGTCAGTATTGATTCCATACGATTTTGTTGGACAAAAAGAAAATGCAGATGTACTGGAATATGTAAATGGTGCAAAAATATTTACAAATGAAACAGTAGAAAAAGCAATAGACGAAACATTATCAATAGTGCGTCAGGCCTCAATGCTGGAATTTATGAGTGAAAATGTAAAAACATTGAAAAAAGGTAATTCAGCAGAAATAATAGTAAATGAAATGGGAATTAAATAAATTAAGGAAAAGAAAATTTGGAGGAAATTATGCTAACAAAAGTGAATAATGTATATTTTAGCGGAATAAACGGAATTGGGATGAGTGGACTTGCAAAAATTTTGGCAGCAGATGGATTTAATGTGGCAGGTTCAGATTTGGAAAGAAAGTCTGTAACACAAGATATGGAAGATATGGGAATAAAAGTTTATATTGGACAAGTAGAAGAAAATGTGAAAGATAAAGGAATAGATCTGTTTGTATATTCAACAGCGATTAAGGAAACAAACCCTGAATATAAATATATTGTAGATAATAATATAAAAAAAGTCAAAAGGGGAGAATTGCTTGCTGAAATAATGAATAGATTTGATGGAATTGCTGTAGCAGGAACTCATGGAAAAACTACTACAAGCTCAATGATGAGCGTGGCACTTTTGGAAAAGGATCCGTTTATAGTGGTTGGAGGGATTATTCCAGAAATAAGCAGCAACAGCCAGATTGGTAATTCAGAATATTTTATTGCTGAAGCTGATGAAAGCGATAATTCATTTTTGTACATAAAACCCAAATATTCTGTTGTAACAAATATCGAAGCTGATCACTTGGATCATCATGGGACTTTTGAAAATATAAAGAAATCATTTGAACAGTTTATTGATAGTACAGAAAAAATAGCGATACTTTGTAAAGATACAGTTGAAAAAGTTGGTCTTAATATAAAAAATAAAAATGTAGTATGGTATAGCATAAAAGATGAAACAGCTGATATTTATGCTAAAAATATAAGAGTAGAAGATGGAATAACAAGTTTTGAAGTTATAAAAAAAGGTGAAGATTTAGGAACATTTAGCTTGAGCATTCCTGGAGATCATAATGTTGCAAACTCACTTCCAGTGATTTACTTTGCTCACGAGTTTAAATGTAATATGAAAAAAGTAAAAGAGAGAATCTTTAAATTTAAAGGTGCAAACAGAAGATACCAAGTTATTTATGACAATAATTTGAGAATAATTGATGATTATGCACATCATCCAACAGAAGTAAAAGTAACAATTAATGCGGCACATAATACTGAAAAAGGCAAAGTGACTGTAATTTTCCAGCCTCACCGATACAGCCGTACAAAATTTTTCTTCGATGATTTCGTAAATTCATTAAAGGATGCCGATGATTTGATTTTACTTCCAATTTATGCGGCAAGCGAAGACAATACTTATGGCGTAAGTTCAGAATTACTTGCAGAAAAAATTGGAGGAAATGTCAGAGTGCAAACTCAAGAAGAAATAGAAAGCATTATAAAAAAGGACAGAAATAGTGGAAATACGTATGTATTTATGGGAGCTGGAAGTGTATCAAGAGTGGCTCATGAGATTGCCGATGACTTGAAAAAAATGGAGATCGACGGTTAGGATAACTAATATTGTAGAATAACTGAAATTTTTATATAAAGATTCGTAGAAAGTGAGAATGAAATAAGAATGGAAATAATAAAAAATGCCAAGATGAAGGAATATTCAAATATGAAAGTTGGCGGAACTGCAAAAGAGCTTATTTTCATAGATGATAAAAATGAATTAAAGGAAGTTTTACAAACTAGAAATAATATTTTTCTTTTAGGAAATGGAACAAACACTCTTATTAATGATGGAAATTTAGATATAAACTTTTTATCATTAAAAAGATTAAAAAAAATAGTAATTGAAGAAAAAAAAGGTGACTATGATTTGGTAAGAGTGGAAGCTGGATTGGACTTGGATGATTTGATAGATTTTATGGAAAAAAATAATTATTCAGGGCTAGAAAATATTACTGGTATTCCAGGATCTGTAGGCGGTCTTGTAAATATGAATGGCGGTGCTTATGGAACAGAGATTTTTGACTGCATTGAAGAAGTGGAAGTTTGCAAAAATGATGGAGAAATTGTAAAAATTAAGACAACGGACTTGAACTTTAAATATAGAACTACTGAAATAAAAGAAAATAAATGGATTGTAATCTCTGCCTTGTTTAAATTTGGTTTTGGATTTGATAAGGCTGCCTCACAGGACAAAAGGGAGCAAAGAAAAACAAAACATCCATTAGATTTACCAAATTTAGGAAGTACATTTAAAAATCCAGAAGGTACATTTGCAGCAAAACTAATTTCAGATGCTGGTTTAAAGGGATATAGAGTTGGAGATGTGGAAATTTCTCCAAAACATCCAAATTTTGTTACAAACTTGGGAAATGCAACATTTAATGATATAATTTCAGTTATTGAACACGTAAAGGAAGTAGTTTTTGAAAAATTTGGAGTAAAATTAGAAACAGAAATTATCGTCTTAAAAAGTTAATTATAAATAATTTTACTATTAAATTAAAATAAATTTATGTTAATATATTGAATAAAATCAAAAAAAAGTGTATAATAATAGAAAAAATGGAGTTTTAATATGAAAAAGTCGATTAATGTATTGATTTTATTGTGTTTATTAGCAGGAATGATGTTTTTTGGTAAAAGATTTATTGATACAGATTACTTCAAAGTTCAGGAAGTTTTGGTAGAAGGTCAATCTAAATTACTAAAACAAGATATCGTAACTCAACTTGAACAGATGAAAGGCAAAAATATTGTATATTTAAATACTGATGAGATTGAAAAGCGTATAAAAGCTGATGTAAGAGTAAAAAAAGTATCAGTAAAAAAACTTTTTCCAAGCAAAATTGTGGTCACTTTAGAAGAGAGAGAACCTTATGTATATGTGAAAAAAGGAGATGAAACATTTTTAGCAGATAAAGATTTAAATATATATGGTGATATTTTAGAAGAACCATCCAAAAATATCCCTGTAATAAATTACACAAATGACGAAAGTTTGAAAGAGATAAAAACGATACTTTCTAAAATACAAAATAAAGATTTTTATGCTATGATTTCAGAGATAAGACAATCTGAAAAAAATTATGAAATACTTCTTACTAATAATGTAAGAATAATAACAGATACATTAGTTACAGAAAAAAAATACAATGATGCATACAAATTATACGAAAGACTAAGAAAAGAACGTCCAGTAATCTCTATGGATTTGAGATTTATAGATATTGTTGTGAAATCGTAAAAAAAAGGAAAGGAGAAGCTACTTTAAATAAGTTATAATAATCATAAGTAGCAAAGAAAAAATGGATAACTTTAGTAATGCAGCGAAACTGAAAGTAGTAGGAGTAGGTGGAGCAGGTGGAAATGCAATAAATGATATGATTGAGAGTAATATAACAACTGTTGATTTTATAGCAATAAATACAGATCAGCAAGATTTAGACAGATCAAAAGCACCTATAAAAGTACTTTTAGGGAAAGGAATGGGTGCTGGAGCAGATCCTGAAAAAGGTAGAATTGCCGCAAAAGAATCTGAAGAAAAAATAAAAGAAGTGCTAGAAGGCACAGATATGTTATTCATAACAGCTGGAATGGGTGGAGGAACAGGAACAGGAGCTTCTCCAATTATTGCTGAAGTAGCAAAAGCGATGGGGATTTTAACTGTAGCTATTGTAACAAAACCATTTGGATTTGAAGGACCATTAAAGAAAAATAACGCTGCAATAGGTATTGATAATTTACAAGAAAATGTAGATACTTTGATTGCTATTCCTAATGATAGATTGTTTGAGATACCTGGAATGAATATTTCATTAATGAATGCTTTTAAAGAAGCAAATGGAGTTCTTAAAATGGGAATAAAAGGTATTTCTGACTTGATTACAAAGCAAGGAATTGTAAATTTGGATTTTGCAGATGTAAAATCTATTATGCAAAATTCTGGAATTGCAATGTTAGGATTTGGAGAAGCAAATGGCGATGAAAAAGCTAAGAGTGCAACAGCTCAAGCATTAAACAGTCCATTATTGGAAAAATCTATCGAAGGAGCAAGAAAAATTCTAATAAACGTTACAGCAGGACCGGATATTGGATTACAAGAAATTCAAGAAGTTGCTCAAACAATTTCAGAAAAAGCTGGACATGACAAAGCTAACTTGTTGTGGGGTTATATTATGGAACCTGAATTAGAAGGAACAATAAGTGTATCACTAGTAGCAACAGACTTTGAAGAAGAATTTTTGACAGCTGATAATTCAAATACAATTAGATTTGCTCCATCTGAAGAAAAAGAAGAAACAGAAAATGATACTAAAGAAAATCTTGAAGAAAATGATTATCAAGAAGAAGATAATTATGAAAAAGAAGAAGACGATATTGATTTTGTATTACCACCATTTTTTGAAGAGTAATTATTAATAAAAATAGTCTAGTATGATTAAAGTTATTTAGATATATTCGATATTTTTGAAAATGACTTGATTTTATTGGACTTTTTTGGTATAATAATAAGACCTGCTCTATTTACAGAAGTAGGGCTAAAAAGCCATAGGAAAGGAGAAAGAAAATGAGAAATTACGAAATTATGTTTATTTTGTCTACACAATTGACAGATGAAGAAAAACAAGCTGGAGTTGAATTTGTAGAAAAAACATTAACAGCTGCTGGAGCAACTGAAGTTAAGACAGAAATTTGGGGAGATAGAAAATTAGCTTACCCAATTAAGAAAAAAGAAAACGGATACTATGTTTTAACAACATTCCAAGCAGATGGAACTAAATTTACTGAAATCGAATCAAAATTAAACATTAACGAATCAATTTTAAAATACATGATTGTTAAAAATGACTAATTTAAAATAGCGTTATTATAAGAGGGTTAAACTTATAAAAATTTGAGGTTTTGTTATTTTAAATGTTAAAAATATTAAAATAGGGGGAAAATTTATGAACGTAGTAATACTGATGGGAAGAATGGTAAGAGATCCTGAGTTAAAATATACTTCAGGAGGAAAAGCATTTGCCAATTTTACATTAGCTGTACAAAAAACAAAAGATGAAGCAGAATTTATTGATTGTACTGTTTGGGAAAAAACAGCAGAAACTATTGCAGAATATTTTAGAAAAGGAAATAAAATTCTTGTTCAAGGAAGATTAAACGTAAGCAGTTACGAGCAAAACGGTGAAAAAAGAAGAATGACAAGAGTTGTTGTAAATAGTTTTGAATTTATTGAAAATTCAGGTAATGGTGGAGGATACCAACAACAGCAGACTTTTAACAATAATAACAGCAATAGCAAACCAGTACAAAATAATTCATTTGAAAATGATAACGATGATATGGATGACGATGAAGAGTTTCCATTTTAATAATAACTAAGTAAATTTTGTAAATTAAAATATTTTAGATATTTTTTAAAAATGAAATTTACTATAAAAGTTTTTAGGAGGTGTAAATTAATGAGAGCTAAACCAGTTACAGAATTTAAAAGAAGAAAAAGAAGACCAAAAGTTAAATTTAAAGTAGAAGATATTAATTATAAAAATGTTGAACTATTGAAAAACTTTATGAATGATAAAGGTAAAATCTCTCCAGCGAGAGTGACAGGATTAGAAGCTAAAGTTCAAAGAAAAATTGCTAAAGCAATTAAAAGAGCTAGACAAATCGCTTTGATGCCTTATACAAAAATTGAAAAATAATAGTAATTTTATTTTTTGATAAATTTAGACTATTTAAAATAAGTTTTAACTTGTTATAGATAGTCTTTTTTTGTGAAAAAATATGGAAAAATTAAGATTTATATTGTATAATGTATCAAATGTATTTAAAAAGACATTTTTTATATAATAAAAATTAGGCGGTAGTAAAAATGTTGAATAAAAAATTGGGGTTATTTTTACTTTTTTTATTTGTTTTTATAATAGGTTGTAGTAAAAAGGAGAGCAAAGAAAAAGAAAAGAAACACGATAATGTACAAAATAAAACCACAAAAGAAAATGTTTTTTCGAATAATTCAATAGAGAAAATAATTGAAACTTTTACAAAAAAATCGAAAGAGAATAAGATAAGTATAGGAAATTTTGAAAAACTGGTATATGAGAACAAAAATTATTATTATGCCAAGATACATTCTAGAGGAGATGCTATTTATGCACTTGATTATAGCGGGATAAGTGCAACAAGTATATTTCTGAAGGTTAGCAAGGTGGATGGAGCTAACTTGGGAATAATTGAAAATATGGTGGTTAATCTTATACAAGTTTCTGATGAAAAAATTAATGACACTGAAGCTAGAGCAATTTATACAAAAATCTTAGCAAGTATGAGGGAAAAGGAATTAACAAGTTTATTATCATATACAAATGGAATAATATATGGAATAAGAATAGACTCGATTACAGGTGAATTCATATTTTTTGCTAGAGAATCAGAAAATGAAAATGCAGTTACAAGTATTCAAAATCTGAAATTTAATAATAAAAATGAAGGAACTTCTGAAAAAATAGTAAATCTAAAAGAAAAAAAATAAATATTTATTAATCTAAATAAACTTGGATTATAAATAAAAAATTATTATTTCGTTCAAACTTTTAATGTTATTTGATTTTATTGATATGAAAAAGATTTAGATACGAAAAAAGAGAATAAATTATAATATAGAATTTAGGAGGTAAAATGAATTTAGAAGCATTATTTGGACTTTTACAGGGACAGGATCTAGGAAAATTGACAGAACAGATAGGAGGGGACAGTACGCAAGTAAAAGATGGAGTAGCGGCCGCTTTACCTGCGATATTGGCAGCAGTTAATAAAAATGCAAATAACAGTGAAAAAGCAGAAGGATTAAATAACGCATTAAATCAGCACGATGGTTCAATATTAAATAACCTTGGAAGTTATTTACAAAATCCTGATTTAAAGGATGGAGCAGGAATTTTAGGACATTTGTTTGGAAATAATACACAAAATGTGGCAAACGCTGTTTCACAATCAAGTGGACTAGATAACCAAGGAAGCATGAAAATTTTACAAACATTGGCTCCACTTGTATTAGGTGCATTAGGACAGCAAAAAAAGGAAAATAATCTAGATGCGGAAGGAATTGGTAACTTAACTTCAAATCTTGCAGCAAACTTTACAGGCGAAGGTGGTATTATGAGCATGGTTACAAATATGCTGGATGCAAATAAAGATGGAAATGTAATGGATGATGTAATGGGATTAGTTGGAAAATTTTTTGGCGGTAAAAAATAGAAAGTGTAAAAAATAAGTATGAAATTAGGCAAAGGGACTATTTTATTTTTAAAGGTATCTCACAAAAGCCTAATTTTTTTTTAGATAAATTTTTAATTATTAAGGATGGTAAATAATGAAATTTTTGATGATTGGAATTGGTGGGGGAATTGGGGCGATTCTTCGATATTTAATTAGTATTGTGCCTTTAAAAGTGAGTTTTCCCGTGCAGACTTTTGTTACGAATATTTTGGGAGCAATTTTGATTGGGGTTGTTGTTGAGGTGGTGGCTGGGAAGCAGGTTTCACAGAATTGGAGTTTATTCTGGAGAGTAGGAATTTGTGGAGGATTTACGACATTTTCTACATTTTCGTTGGAAACATATAACTTGATTGAGAAAGGGAATACTTGGATTGCATTGGGATATGCGATTTTGAGTGTTGTGCTGTCAGTTGCAGGGGTCTTTATTGGAAGAGGGGTTGTTAGAGCGGCATAAAAAGTGTAATGTAAAAAATTTTGAATATTTTTATTAAATTTTGGTATAAAAACTTGGATATTTAGTGAAGGAGTTAATATGGATAAGGGACATTCAATAGAAAATACGAAAAGATATGCGATACTGGAGGTTATGTTCTTTAATGGATATACAGTAGGAATGCAGAGTTTTGTGCTTTTGAGCTTGGCGATTTATTTTAATATGAGTTCTTTTTTTATATCAATTGTGTCATCGCTGCCAACGGCGGGATATTTACTTCAAATATTTACTAAGCGTGTAAATATCTTGCTTGGAAGTAGGAAAAGGACAATGGTAATAGCGGCTACTCTTTCAAGGTTGGTTATATGTGTAATGCCTTTTGCTGTTTTTTTTTGATGTGAGAAAGCAGGAAGTATATTTTGCCGTAATGCTTATTTATGCGCTTGTCGCACCTTTTTCAAATAATGTGTGGACGGCTGTAATGACAAAGATTATTAATAAAAAGGAAAGAGGGAAGTATTTTGGAGTGCGTAATTTATTTTCATCTCTTTCTACCGTAGTTTACACGTTGATTTATGGATATGTTTTATCAATGCCTGATAGAAAAACTGCAATGCTTATATTGACAACGATAATGTCACTTTCGGCAATAGGTTCAGCGATATTCATGTGCCTTCATTATGTTCCTGATTTGGGAACGGATATAAAAAATGTAAGTATTAAAACAGCATTTAAAAATAAAAATTTTGTCGTTTATTTAAAATTTGCTTCTGTGTGGCTGTTTACATGGGAATTTCTAAAGCCAATGACAGAATATTACAGGATAAAAATACTCGGTGTAAATACAATGTTCATTTCCCAAATGGGAGTTTTAACAGCGATATTGTCAAGTGTACTTTATCTAGTTTATGGAAAATTGTCTGATAAATACGGAAACAAGACAATGCTTAGAATGGGAATATTTTTTACAACATATTATGTGCTTACCTATTTTTCAATGACTCAGGACAATAAAATGTCAATGCTTTTTGCAGCCGCAGTAATTGACGCAATAGGATTTACAGCGATAACATTAAGTTTATTGAATCTTATGATGGAAGTTTCAGGCGAGCCTGCTGATGCCTATGTGGGAGCTTATGCTATGGTTTCGGGACTTTCAGCAATATCAGCAGGATTATTCGGTGGGATGCTGGGAAAATTCATAAATAACGGAGTAATTTATATTTTTGGGGAACAATTTTACACAATAAGATTTGCCTTTGTTATAGGATTTATTTTGAGATTATTTTCATTGCTGGAATTAACAAGGGTTTATTCATTTGAAAAAACATTTGTGTATCCTGGAGGAAGCAGCCGAATAAAAAGCATGTTTTCAAAAATAATGTTTTCAGGCTCAAGATACGTTATTCATTCTGATAAAGGAAAAAATGAAGATTCTGATGAAAAGGAGAATGATGTAAGTGAAGAAGAGAATGTTAATGGTAAATCTAATGAAAGTAAGAAAGAACTGTAATTGGTTTGTAGCCAGTTATAAGAGTAAAAAATTGCAGAAATTGAGAGGGATAGCATGGAATTAAGACCCCTTTGTTAAAGAGTGTAGAAAAACAAGAAAATAATTTTAAGAAAAATAGAATAAAATGACTGGAATTTTTGTTGCTAAATCTGAGATAATAATTGAGGATATTTCGTTTTTATTTGTGAGAAATTGCAAAGTTTTGGGAATTGAGAAGTAAAATTTATGAAAAAAGGCTTTGTTCTTTATTGAATGGAGTCTTTTTTTTTGTTGTATTTTATATGATTTCAAAAATTTCACAAACGTTGTAAACAAATATCAAAAATGATATAATTTAAAAATAAATTTAAATAAAAATAATTTGATAAATAACGAAGAAAAGGAAAGGAATTTTAATGAGTTTAGTTCAGTTTAACAAGGTATATAAGCAATTTGCGGGGGCATACATTTTGAGAGATGTTAATTTTACGATTGAAGAAAGAGATAAGATTGGGCTTGTAGGGGTAAATGGGGCTGGGAAGTCTACGATTATTAGGATGCTTTTGGGGGAAGAGCGGATTGATGGGAATGAGAATAATCTTAATGAGTTTGGGGAAATTGTGAAAAGTGGGGCTACAAAAATTGGGTATTTGTCACAGAATACAGAGTTTTCAGATGAAAAAAATACGATTTATGAGGAAATGATGACTATTTTTGAGGAAGAGAGAAAAATCTGGGATGAGATTCAGAAAGTTAATATGCTTTTAGGAACAGCGAACGAAGATGAAATGGAAAAGCTGATTAACAAATCTGCTGAACTTTCTTCTATTTACGAGGCAAAAAATGGTTATGAGATTGAATACAAGATTAAGCAGGTGCTTACAGGGCTTGAACTTACTGGGGAATACGAGAATTTGTTATTGCAGGATTTGAGCGGTGGGGAAAGAACACGTGTTTCACTTGCAAAATTGCTTTTATCTGAACCTGACTTGCTGATTCTGGACGAGCCAACAAACCATTTGGACTTGATTTCGATTGAGTGGCTTGAGGATTATTTGAAAAAGTATAATAAGGCGTTTTTGCTTGTTTCTCACGATAGAATATTTTTGGATAATGTCTGTACAAAAATTTTTGAGTTGGAAAATAAAAAATTACACAAGTATGATGGAAACTTTTCGTCGTTTATTCTTCAAAAAGAGATGATTTTGAAGGGGGAAATTAAGCGGTATGAGAAGGAACAGGAAAAAATTAAGAAAATGGAGGAATACATTGACAGATTTAGAGCTGGAATAAAGGCAAGGCAGGCGAAAGGACGACAAAAAATACTGGATAGAATTGAGAGAATGGAAGATCCTGTATTTAATCCGCAAAGAATGAGGCTAAAATTTGAAGCGGCTAAAATGAGTGGGGAAAATGTGCTGAAAGTTAGAAACTTATCTAAAAGCTTTGACGGAAAAAAAGTTTTGAATAATATAAATTTTGAGCTTTTCCGTGGAGAAAGAGTTGGGATTATTGGAAAAAATGGGATTGGAAAATCTACACTTCTAAAAATACTTTTGGATAAGTTGCCGAAGGATACAGGGGAAATTGAGTTTGGAACAAGGTTAAAAATCGGATATTATGATCAGAATCATCAGGAATTTTCACAGGAAAGCACAATTTTACAGGAAATAAACAATTCACTTGATTTAACAGAAGAATATTTGCGAACACTCGCAGGCGGATTTTTGTTTTCAGGTGACGATGTGCAGAAAAAAATCAGTATGCTAAGTGGTGGGGAAAGAGTCCGTGTGGCATTTTTGAAACTTTACATGGAAAAAGCCAACTTTCTGATTCTGGATGAGCCAACTAACCATCTGGATGTTTATTCCATCGAAGTGCTGGAGGATGCTTTGGAGGATTTTGACGGAACAATGCTAGTCGTTTCCCACAACCGACACTTTTTAGACACAATCTGCAACACAATTTACTGCCTTGACGAAAACGGACTTACAAAATTCAAAGGAAATTACGAAGACTACAAAGAAAGCTTAAAAACAGCAAAATCAGCTTCTCAAGGAACAAACCTCGAAACGAAGGAAGAGAAAAAGCTTTCATATCAGGAGCAGAAGGAACAGTCAAGAAAAATCGCAAAATTGAAACGTGATATTGAAAAACTGGAAAAGGAAATGGAAAAAATCACAGAAATGAGAGAAAACTTGAACGCAGAATACGAAAAAGCAGGAAAAGAAAACAATATGGAAAAACTGATGGAAGTGCAGGAAAAGCTCGACAGGCTGGAAGAAGAAGAGATGGAGAAAATGGAAGAGTGGGATGTGAAGAGTGGGGAGTTGGAAGAAATTGAAATATAAAAGATTTTTTTGGTTTGAAAGTGAAGAATAATTTTATGAAAGCAGGAAAAGCAAATGGCAAATAATAAATACAGCTGGGAAAACGAAAGTGATAAAATTTTAAAAAGGTTAGTTTTACAAGATGATGAAGAATTTTTGAGTAAAAAAAGGGCAAAAGAGTTATTTGATAATGGGATATTGAAAAAAATTCAAGTGGGAACTTTTGAAGGATTGAAGGAAATACATCGGTATTTGTTTCAAGAATGTTATGGAACTGTAGGAAAAATACGGGAACATGATATTCGGAAAGGCGATACTGTATTTTGTCGTGCCATGTATCTTGAAGATAATTTAAAGACAGTTTCTAAAATGCCTGAAAATAATTTTGAGGAAATAATTGAGAAATATGTTGAGATGAATATAATGCATCCGTTTTATGAGGGAAATGGGAGAGCTACTAGGATTTGGCTGGATCAGATGTTGATAAGAAGTCTTGGAATGTGTGTGAATTGGCAAAATATTAATAGAAATGATTATTTATCGGCAATGAAAAGAAGTGTGGTTAATGATTTGGAATTGAAATTTCTTTTGAAGGAGAATTTGACGGAAGATGTGGAAAGCAGAGATATATTTATGAATGGGATTAATCGGTCTTATGAATATGAAAATATGAGAAAATATGATGTGAAGGAACTGGAAGTTTCAAATAAATTGGAAGAATTAGCGAATAAAAAAGGAGAAAAGAGAAATAATAAGTTGAGATGGCAGGAGTAGAAGATAAAATATGGAAATATTAATATCGGTATTAATCGTAGTTATTGGAATTGTAATTTTGATAATAATGAATTTTAGAAATCGTAAAAAAATGGATGAATTTGATGACTTTTCGAGAGAAATGCAGGAAAGGGAAAAAAGAAAAAGAAAAGTTCGTGAAATTGAAAAATATGAAGCTGAAGAAAGAGCGAGTTTTAGCGAAAGTGCTTATGATGAAAATAGAATTTCTTCGGAAAGTGTACCTAAACAAAATGGAGAAAAAGCGAATATAGATAAATTTGGCGTGAAGATAGTTTCGTTGGATGATATTGTTACAGAAGATTATGGGAAAGATTTTATAGAATATGATAAAAAGGAAAGCGAGGAATATCAAGAAAATATTAGAACAGCGAATATATTTATAATGTCAGGATTTTTTGGAGAAGCAAGGGATAGAATAGTTGAATCCTTGAAATTCAGCCAAAGAGCAAATTACGAGCTTGGAAAGTATTACTATTATTGCGAGAAAGATAACCAAAGCGCTGTAAACGCATTAAATTTGGCATACAATTCAGGAATAAAGGAGGCTATGTATTACATAGGGATGATTGAAGAAGAATCGGGAAATGATGAAATTGCAAAAGGCTGGTATGTAGCAGATGCGGAAAATGGCGAAATTAATTCAATAATTAGGCTAGGAAAAATTGCTGAAGAAAAGAAGGATTATGAAGAATCTGAAAGTATTTATCTAAAAATTGTTGATACAAAAAATGCTGAATTAATATACAATCTTGTAAGAATTTACTTTAAGCAGAATAAAAGAGAAAAAATACTAGAATGGCAGGAAAAATTGTTAAATGAAAAGCAAATTATGGGATTGAATTCTGAAATAATCAAGAATATTGAATTTATGCTCGGAAATGAAAAAGACAGAAAATACGTGGAATTGATTAATCAAGGAAATGAACTTTTGGAAAAGAGAGATAAGGGAAATGCTCAAAAACGGTTTCTTGAAGCGGCACAATATAATGAAAGAGGATATTTGTCGCTTGCAAAATCATATTATGTTGCAGGCAATGGAGAAAAAGTCAAAGATATGTATGAAAAGGCTTATTCTTTAGGAGTGAAAGAGGCGGCTTATGAACTGGGGAAATATTTTGATATAGTTGAAGAAAATGAGAAAGAAGCTGAAAAATGGTATAAAATTGGGCAGGAAATGGGAGATGCAAAATCTATTTATAAACTTGGGATACTTTATGAATGCAGTAAGGAATTTGGAAAAAGTGAAGAGGAAGCATACAAGCTGTATGAAAAAGCCGCTAATATGAAATATGCTCCTGCAATTAGTGACATGATGTATTACAATAATAGACATGAAAATGGGAACAAATCAAAGGAATGGGCATTTAAAGTATTAAATGAAACAGGATTGATTGAACTTGGGAGAGAAGCAATAAGAAATGCACAGGATTTTCTGGAAGAAATGGGAGAATATACGGGTGATAAAATTTCAGAAAAAAATTATGAAATTGAATACGATAACGATTTGATATATTTTATAGAAAAAAATTCTAAAGGCAGAAATATAAAGGAAGAAACTTATGAAAGAAAAAAGTCAAATTTCTGGATGATATTTGGAATTATAATTTTTATACTGCGGCTGATTATAAAATGTTCGGAGTATTAGTTATGAAAAATAAATTTTTATACAAAAAAAGCTAGTAAATCCTAACTTTTCATCAAATTATTTTTCTTATTAAAAATTTTCTCCCCCAAAAATCCTGCAAATAGTCCAATAAGCAATCCAGCCAAAACATCACTTGGAAAATGTACAGTTAAGTATAGCCTTGAAAAGGCAATAATAATGCTTGTTATCAGCACAGCTGGAAAATATTTTTTTAAATGTTTGTAAAAAATATATACCATTGTAAAAGATGCTGAAGTATGTCCTGAAGGAAACGAAAAATCCTTCGGGGCTTTGACTAAAAGAATAATGTCAGATATTTCTGTAAAGGGTCTTGCTCTATGTGTGAGATTTTTCAAAATGACATTTACAATAATTGCATTTATAATCAATGAAATTATCGCTAAATATCCGATTTTTCGATATTTTTTATTAGAAAGCAGAAATAATGTTATTGCAATCCATACCAATCCGTGATTTCCTAAGTTGGTAAAAAATATTAGTATGTGGCTTAGGAGTTTGGAATTTAAGCTGTGCTGGAAATTGTAAAATTGTTTAATAATAAAAATATCAATATTTTGTATAAAGTTTAGCATTTTTTCTCCTAAATAATTTATTTTACAGATATTATATATTAAAAAACTTGAAAAATAAAGTAGGAATTATACTCAATCCACTTAAAAATGGAAATAAATATGTAAAAGTAATGAATTTTTATAAATACAGTCTGAATTTCTACTTTTGTTTTATACTAAAATTATTATATTTTTTAATAAGAAAGAAGGTATTGAAATGAAAAAAATAAATTTAATAATTTGGCTGATAAATTTTGGAATTGTGATTATTTCAAATGCTGCAACAAACAGCAAAAAAGGATGTTATATTCCGAAGGGTGAACTGACTTGCGTAACAGACATAACAACTGAAACTGGAAAGAAAAAATTAAATGAGATGAAAAAACAAAAATCAGAACTTTTTGAAAAATCACAAGAAAGTCTGAAAAATGGCAGATTTGGAAATAAAACTGTTGGATTTATTGATTTTCCGAGAGGATGGAAAATGTTTGTAGATGCAGATTCAGGTAAAACAACTATGCAAATTACAAGAGATGGGTTTGATATTTACACGCTTGATATAATTTATTTAAATAATAAAAATAATAATTTGATAGATTTAGTAGATGAAGTAGCAAAAAATCAATACAATGGACTTTTGAATGCTGGACATACAAGAGATAATCTTGAAATGAGAAATATTATAATAAATGGATATAAAGGTAAACAGGTAAAAGTTAAAAGAATTTCTGGAAAGAGCTGGATAAGTAACTATATTGGATATAATGGAAAGATTTATTTAATAAGTGTTGAAGGTTCACCTCAAAATGTAAATGAAATGCAAAAAAATGTCGAAAAAAGCTGGAATCCCTTGAAATAATAGAGAATATAAAAAACAGTCAAGCAAAGAATTCTGAATAAAACCTTGTTTGACTGTATTTTTTTGTTTATTTAATTATTTTATTTTGCAATGTGTAAATGTCCAGCGTGATGAGATTTTCCATGCAAATGATGTTTATAGTTAAATAATAATGCTGTACAGATAATTGTAACTACACTTGCGATTAATATTCCGTAAAATTCAATAGTGTGAACAGGCACATTCTTGAAAAATCTTACAAATCCTTCTGGAGCAATTACAATGTAGGTTGTAACAACCATTGTCATAAACATTGAAGGAATTAATGCGAATAAGAAAGGTTTTTCTTTCTTAACAAGCCATACTGTCGCAGTCCATAACGAAACTGCCGCCAAAGTTTGATTTGCCCATGCAAAGTATCTCCAGATAATGTTAAAATCAATAGTTGTTAAATAAATACCAACAACAAATAAAGGAATTGCGATTAAAAATCTATTTTTTATTGGAGATTGTTTAATTTTGAAAATATCAGCAATAATTAATCTTGAGCCTCTAAAGGCAGTATCTCCTGACGTAATTGGGCAGGCAACAACACCAAGCACAGCTAGAAAAGCTCCAAATACACCAAGCAACTGAACAGATGCCTTATTTACAACAACTGCGGGTGATCCAGCAGCGGCAAGTTCTTTAATTCCACCAAATACTGTCATTGCAGCGGCAGCCCAAACTAATGCAACAACACCTTCTGCAATCATTGCACCATAAAATACTTTTCTTCCTTCAGTCTCATTTTTTATACAACGTGCAACCATTGGAGACTGAGTAGCATGGAAACCGCTTACAGCACCGCAGGCAATTGAGATAAATAAGTAAGGGAACATTGATACTCCTTTAGGATGTGGATTTCCTTTAAAAATTTCAGTAATTTCGGGAATTGCAAAAGCACCTGTAAATTGTCCATAAATTAACATTCCTCCAATACCAATTGCCATAAACAGCAATGCAAAACCAAATATTGGATAAATTTTGGCAATAATTTTATCAAGTGGAAGGATTGTAGCCAAAATGTAGTAAGCGATGATAATGATTGTAAAAGTCATGGCACTCACACCTGGAATCAGATTGTGAAGGATATCAGCAGGTGATTTTATAAACACTACTCCAACTAAAAGAAGTAAAACAATTGAGAAAACTCTCATAATCTGCTGCATAACAACACCTAAATTTTGTCCCACAAGTTCACCAATACTGCTTCCCTTATCCCTAAGTGAAAGCATACCAATCAAGAAATCATGAACAGCTCCTCCAAATATGCATCCAAAGACAATCCATAAAAATGCAGCTGGACCCCATAAAGCCCCTGCAATAGCTCCAAATATAGGACCTGTTCCGGCAATATTCAGAAATTGAATCAAAAACGCTTTTGGAGTGCTGACTTCTACATAGTCGACACCATCGTAATATTCGATTGAAGGTGGCATTCTGTCAGGTTCTATTCCGAAAACTTTTTCTACAAATTTACTGTAAAATGCATAACCTGAAATAAGTGCGATAATCGCCAAAATAAAAGAAATCATAATAAAAACCTCCTATAATTTTAAATATTCATTTATTTATCATATAAAAATTTTTAAAATCATTCTACTAATATGATAGCCTGATTTTGCAAAAAAACAAGTGTATTTTTTAAAAAATTAACATAAATTTAAAAAAAGTTGTTGTCAATTTTATTGTTATGTGGTAGACTAAAATGATGGAGAACTTTAAAAGTAAAATTAAAAAGGAGAGTTAGAGGTTAGACATAAATATACTGATATTTTAGATTTCAAATTTTAGGAGGAAAAATAATGAAAAAAGGAATAAAAAAAATATTGTGTTTGGCAATAACAGGATTGATGATGGCATTTCCATTGAATGCGGCTGAAAAAAGCAATGAGTTAATCTGTATCGATCCAGGGCATCAACTTAAGGGAAACTCAGGACTTGAAGAAATTGGGCCTGGTTCGACTAAGAAAAAGCCTAAAGTATCATCTGGAACAAGAGGAGTGGCAACAAAAAAATACGAATACCAGCTTACACTTGAAGTTGGGCTAAAATTAAGAGATGCGTTGCAAAATAAAGGGTATAAAGTGTTCATGGTACGAGAGACTCATGATGTCAACATTAGTAATAAAGAACGTGCAATCAAGACAAATAACGCAGGATGCTCATTATACATAAGACTTCATGCTGACGGAATTAATAATTCCTCAACACAAGGGGCTTCGGTACTAACATCTTCATCAAAAAATCCGTACACAAAAAGTGTTCAAAAATCAAGCGACAAATTCTCACGTGACATATTATCAGAGTATGTAAAGGCAACAGGTGCTAAAAATCGTGGAGTTTCATACAGAGATGACTTGACAGGAACAAACTGGTCAAAAGTTACAAACACCTTGATTGAATTTGGATTTATGTCAAATCCAGAAGAAGACAGAAAAATGTCAACACCAGAATATCAGGAAAAGATGGTAACAGGAATGGTAAACGGTATTGAAAAATATATAAAAGAAAAATAATTTAAAATTTTAAATAAAGTGCTTTGAAGAAATTTGAAGCACTTTTTTTTGTATAAATTTATTGTAAAAATGAAAACAATAAATTAAAGGAGTAGTTTAAAATATTAAATTAGAAAATTGGAAGAGATATTCTATAAATCATAAATAATACAGCAAAAAAAACTTTTTGATATGTAAAAAATAGATTAAAATATGAAATTCAGAAAGAAAATTTAAAATATTTTTAAAATAAAAACTTCTTTGAAAAATTATTGAATAAAAATCTTTTATAGCCCTTGACAAAAGGGCTTTTATAGTATAAAATAGTTAGGTTAGAACTCATAACTAAATTTTAAAAAAATATATTATTTATAAAATAATATGTTTTGAAGTGAATTTTAGAGTAAATCGACATACTTAAAATAAGTATGCAGTTATGTTTGATAAAGTGATTTGCAAGAAAAGCAAAAAAATTAAAAACTTTGTCAAATGCAGCTTTATCAAATGTAGATTGAAGAAATGAGCTTTATAAAAAGTTTTAGTTTTGAAATATAACGCGAGAATAAATATATAAATCAAAGAAATTTGAGAGGAGGAAAACAGATGCCTACTATTAATCAATTAGTAAGATTTGGTAGAAGTACAACTGAGAAAAAGAAAAAATCACCTGCATTGAAAGGTAATCCACAAAAAAGAGGGGTTTGTGTAAGAGTATATACAACTACACCTAAAAAACCTAACTCAGCCTTAAGAAAGGTAGCAAGGGTTAAATTAGTAAATGGAATCGAAGTTACTGCTTATATTCCAGGAATCGGACACAACTTACAAGAACATAGTATCGTTCTTTTAAGAGGAGGAAGAACAAAAGATTTGCCGGGGGTTAGATATAAAATAATCAGAGGAGCATTGGATACAGCAGGAGTTGTAAACAGAAAACAAGGTAGATCAAGATATGGAGCTAAAAAAGGGTAATTAAATTTTAAAAAAGTAAGGAGGACAATTAAGTGTCAAGAAGAAGAAGAGCCGAAAGAAGAGATGTATTACCAGATTCTCAATTTAACGATAAAGTAGTAACTAAATTCATTAATGGATTAATGAAAGATGGAAAAAAATCATTAGCTGAAAATATTTTTTATACAGCATTGCAACAAATAACTGAAGAAACTCAAGAAGAAGGAATTGAAGTTTTCAGAAGAGCAATGGAAAATGTAAGACCTCAATTAGAAGTAAGATCTAGAAGAATCGGAGGGGCAACTTACCAAGTACCAGTTGAAGTAAGAAAAGAAAGACAGCAAACATTAGCAATTAGATGGTTAGTTAGATATACAAGAGAAAGAAAAGAATATGGAATGGTTGCTAAACTTAAAAAAGAATTAATTGCAGCTGCCAACAATGAAGGTGGATCAATTAAGAAAAAAGAAGATACATATAAAATGGCTGAAGCAAACAGAGCGTTCGCACATTACAAATGGTAATCTTATTTGCTTGAAGAAAATTATTAAGTATTCAAAAAAGGTTATATTTTTACAAAATTCATTTTTTCAGAACTGGATTTATAAAAATATTGTTTCAAATTTCAAATATACTTCTTAAATAAGAAGTAGCTTACAAAAATAAGGAGGAAAATTTAAATGGCAAGAAAAGTTGCTTTGAAAGATACTAGAAACATTGGTATCATGGCACATATAGACGCCGGAAAAACAACTACTACTGAAAGAATTTTGTTTTATACAGGTGTAAACCATAAAATCGGAGAAGTTCATGAAGGAGCTGCTACGATGGATTATATGGAACAAGAACAAGAAAGAGGGATCACAATTACATCAGCTGCAACAACAGCATTCTGGAATGGACATAGAATTAATATAATAGATACACCAGGCCACGTTGACTTTACAGTTGAGGTAGAAAGATCATTAAGAGTATTGGATGGAGCAGTTGCAGTATTCTCAGCAGTTGACGGAGTGCAACCTCAATCAGAAACAGTTTGGAGACAAGCTGACAAATATAACGTACCAAGAATGGCTTTCTTTAACAAAATGGATAGAGTCGGAGCAGACTTTAACATGTGTGTAAACGACATCAAAGAAAAATTAGGTGGAAATGGTGTGCCAATCCAATTGCCAATTGGTGCAGAAGATAATTTTGAAGGAATTATCGACTTGGTAACAATGAAAGAATACCTATTTAAAGATGAAACTATGGGAGCAGATTATGAAGTTGTTGATATTAGGGCAGAGTTGTTAGATGATGCTCAAACAGCAAGAGAACACATGATTGAATCTGTAGTTGAAACTGATGATGAATTGATGGAAAAATACTTTGGAGGAGAAGAAATCTCTGAAGAAGAAATCAAAAAAGCATTAAGAGCTGCGACAATCGAAGGAACTGTTGTACCTGTATTATGTGGAACAGCATTCAAAAATAAAGGGATTCAACCATTACTTGATGCAGTAGTTGCCTACATGCCATCACCACTAGACATTAATGGTGGAAAAATTAATGGAACTGATCCTAAAACCGAAGAGCCTATTCAAAGAGAAATGGGAGATGATGCTCCATTCTCAGCATTGGCATTTAAAATCATTACAGATCCATTTGTTGGAAGATTATCATTCTTTAGAGTTTATTCAGGAGTATTAGAAAAAGGATCTTATGTATTAAACTCAACTAAAGGCAAAAAAGAAAGAATGGGAAGATTGCTTCAAATGCACGCTAACAAAAGAGAAGAACTTGATATAGTTTACTCAGGAGATATAGCTGCGGCAGTTGGATTAAAAGATACTACAACAGGAGATACATTGTGTGCTGAAAATGCTCCAATTATCCTTGAAAAAATGGAATTCCCTGATACAGTTATCCAAATTGCAGTAGAACCAAAAACTAAAGCCGATCAGGAAAAAATGGGAACAGCTCTTGCAAAACTTGCAGAAGAAGATCCAACATTTAAAGTAACAACTAACCAAGAAACTGGACAAACACTTATTGCAGGAATGGGAGAGTTGCACTTGGAAATCATCGTAGACAGAATGAAACGTGAATTCAAAGTGGAAGCAAATGTTGGTAAACCACAAGTTGCTTATAGAGAAACAATCAATGGATTAGCAGATGTTGAAGAAAAATATGCAAAACAATCTGGAGGACGTGGACAATACGGACATGTTAAGATGAAAGTTGAAGCTAATCACGGAAAAGGTTACGAATTTATTAATGAAATTACTGGAGGAGCTATTCCAAGAGAATATATTCCAGCAGTAGATAAAGGGATTCAAGAAGCGTTAGAAGCAGGAGTTGTCGCAGGATACCCTGTTCAAGATATAAAAGTTACATTGTATGATGGATCTTACCATGAAGTCGATTCATCAGAAATGGCATTTAAAATAGCAGGTTCAATGGCAGTTAAAAAAGGACTTAGAGCCGCTAATCCGGTATTGTTGGAACCAATCTTCAAAGTAGAAGTTACTACTCCAGAAGAATACATGGGAGACGTAATTGGAGATTTGAACTCAAGACGTGGACAAGTTTCAGGAATGACTGACAGAAATAATGCAAAAATTATTAATGCAGAAGTACCTTTATCACAAATGTTCGGTTATGCAACTGATTTGAGATCAAAAACACAAGGAAGAGCATCTTACTCAATGGAATTTGAAAAATATGTAGAAGTTCCAAAAAACATTGCTCAACAAGTAATTGATGAAAGACAAGGAAAATAATAAAAATTTAAAATAACAATAAAAATCTTAAAAAAATTTAAAAATTAAAGAAATAATGGAGGAAAAATTAAAATGGCAAAAGCTAAATTCGAGAGAAGCAAACCACACGTAAACGTAGGAACAATAGGTCACGTTGACCACGGGAAAACAACAACGACAGCAGCAATTTCAAAAGTATTGGCTGAAAAAGGGCTAGCTGAAAAAGTTGATTTTGAAAACATTGACCAAGCGCCTGAAGAAAGAGAAAGAGGGATTACAATCAACACAGCTCACATTGAGTATGAAACAGAAAAAAGACACTATGCCCACGTTGACTGTCCAGGGCATGCGGACTACGTAAAAAACATGATTACAGGAGCAGCTCAAATGGATGGTGCTATCTTAGTAGTATCAGCAGCTGACGGTCCTATGCCTCAAACAAGAGAGCATATCCTACTTGCAAGACAGGTTGGAGTACCTTACATCGTAGTTTACTTGAACAAAGTTGACATGGTAGATGACGAAGAATTATTAGAACTAGTAGAAATGGAAGTAAGAGAATTACTTACAGAATACGGATTCCCTGGAGATGATGTACCAGTAATCAAAGGGTCTTCATTAGGAGCATTAAATGGAGAAGCTCAATGGGTAGACAGAATCATGGAATTAATGGATGCAGTTGATGACTACATTCCAACACCAGAAAGACCAGTAGACCAAGCATTCCTAATGCCGATTGAAGACGTGTTCACAATAACAGGAAGAGGAACAGTTGTAACAGGAAGAGTAGAAAGAGGAGTAATCAATGTTGGTGAAGAAGTAGAAATCGTAGGAATCAAGCCAACAACAAAAACTACTGTAACAGGAGTAGAAATGTTCAGAAAATTATTGGATTCAGGACAAGCTGGAGACAACATTGGAGCATTGTTAAGAGGAACTAAGAAAGAAGAAGTGGAAAGAGGACAAGTACTTGCAAAACCAGGAACAATCAATCCACATACAGGATTCAAGTCAGAAGTATACGTATTGACAAAAGATGAAGGAGGAAGACATACACCATTCTTCACAGGATACAAACCACAATTCTACTTCAGAACGACTGACATTACAGGAGAAGTAAACTTGCCAGAAGGTGTAGAAATGGTAATGCCTGGAGATAACATTGAAATGACAGTTGAACTAATTCACCCAATCGCAATGGAAGAAGGATTAAGATTTGCGATAAGAGAAGGTGGAAGAACAGTAGCTTCAGGAGTAGTAGCAACTATTACTAAATAGTTTTCTGTAAGGAACTTTCTTAAAGATAAAAAATAAAAATAATTATTGCAGATAATGAAAATATTTGTTATAATGATTAGAAATGTAATAGAAAAATAGTCCAAAAATATTAAATCAAAAAGAGAGATTAGGTTTTTATAATCTAATTTCTCTAGTTATTAAAATAATCAGGACAAAAAAAACAGGAGGAAAAACTTTGGATAAAATAAGAATATATTTACAATCTTATGATCACAAGCTGTTAGATCAATCTGCTAAAAAAATTGCAGAAGTAGCTAAGAAAAATGGTTCAGAATTAGCAGGACCACTTCCATTACCTACAAAAACTAAAAAATATACAGTTTTAAGATCAGTTCACGTAAATAAAGATTCAAGAGAACAATTTGAAATGAGAATTCACAGAAGATTTGTAGAAATCAAAAATTCAAATCAACAAATCGTAAATGCATTAGCATCATTAAACTTACCATCAGGTGTGGGAGTTGAAATTAAGCAATCGTAGGCTTAGTACAAGTTGGCTATTTCAAGAAAATTGTCAACCAATATATTAAGGAGGAAAAATAAAAAATGATATTAGGTAAAAAAATCGGAATGACTCAAATTTTTGAAGACGAAAAATTAATTCCAGTTACAGTAATTGAAGCAGGGACTAACTTCATTACACAAATTAAAACTGAAGAAAAAGAAGGATATAATGCTATCACATTAGCTTATGGAGATAAAAAAGAAAAAAACACTACTAAACCATTATTAGGTGTATTTAAAAAAGCAGGAGTTACTCCAAAAAGATTTCTTAAAGAATTTAAAGTAGCTAATCCAGCTGATTTTACATTGGGACAAGAAATTAAAGTAGATGTATTAGAAGGTATCGAATTCGTTGATATTTCTGGGACTTCAAAAGGTAAAGGAACTGCAGGAGTTATGAAAAGACATAACTTTGGTGGAAACAGAGCTTCACACGGGGTTTCAAGAAACCACAGACTTGGAGGTTCTAACGCAGGAGGAGCTGCATCAAACAGTAATGTGCCAAAAGGTAAAAAAATGGCTGGAAGATTGGGAGCTGAAAAAGTAACAGTTCAAAACTTACAAGTTATAAAATTTGATGTAGAAAACAATCTTTTATTAGTAAAAGGTGCTGTTCCAGGACCCAAAAATGGTTACTTAGTTATCAAAAAATCGGTAAAGAAATATTAATAGGAAAGAGAGGAGGATAACATGCCAGTTTTAAATATATATAAATTAGACGGTTCACAAGCAGGAACTATTGAAGTAAATAACGACATATTTGGAATTGAACCAAATAAACACGTAATGCACGAAGTTTTAGTAGCAGAATTAGCTGAAGCAAGACAAGGATCTGCCTCAACAAAAACAAGAGCAGAAGTAAGAGGTGGAGGAAGAAAACCTTTTAGACAAAAAGGAACAGGAAGAGCAAGACAAGGATCTACAAGAGCACCACACATGGTAGGTGGAGGAGTAGTTCACGGACCAAAACCAAGAAATTATGCTAAAAAAGTAAATAAAAAAGTTAGAAAATTAGCTTTAAAATCAGCTTTAGCAACAAAAATTAATGAAGGAAATGTAATTGTGCTAGATGATTTTGCATTAGAAACACCAAAAACAAAAACATTTATTAATTTTGCAAAAGCATTAAATTTTGATGGTGTAAAACAATTATATGTAACAAGTGATGACGCTGATAATATAGATAGAGATTATTTCTTATATTTATCAACAAGAAATATTGAAAAAGTTGCAGCAATAAATACAAGAGATTTAAGCATCTACTGGTTAATCAAACAAGATAAAGTAATTTTAACTAAAGAAGCTCTTGCAACTATCGAGGAGGTGCTAGCATAATGCATATTACTGATATTATCAAAAAACCTGTAATTAATACAGAAAAAGCAAGAAATTTATTAGAAAACAATGAATATGTTTTCATAGTAGATAGAAGAGCAAACAAACTTCAAATAAAAGATGCAGTTGAAAAACTATTCAATGTAAAAGTTGAAGGTGTAAATACTTTAAATATTAAACCAAAAAATAAAAGATTCAGAATGTCAATGTATAAGACAGCCGCTATCAAAAAAGCAGTTGTTAAATTGAAAGATGGAGAATCTATTACGGCTTACGAAGGATAATAAAATTATAGTACTTAATAATTTCAAAAAATCTCTTTAATATAAAGAGTAATTATATTTTTTGTGGAAATTATTCGATAAAAATGCTATAATAGATAAGTTATGTAAATTTGTAGAAATTATTCAGTTTTTTGAATGATTTAAGAAAATAAAAATGAGAAATAGGAAGAGAGGGAACATAAGTTATGCCAATAAAAAAATTAAAACCGATGACTAGTGGGACACGGCATATGTCGATATTAGTTAATAAGGACTTAGATAAAGTAAGACCTGAAAAATCTTTAGTTGAACCATTAAATTCATCTTATGGAATTGACAACTATGGACATAGAACAGGTAGAAACAGACATAAAGGACACAAAAGATTATATAGAGTAATTGACTGGAAAAGAAATAAAATTGGAGTGCCTGCAAAAGTTGCAACTCTTGAATATGATCCAAACAGAACTGCAAACATCGCATTGTTACACTATGTTGATGGAGAAAAAAGATATATTTTAGCTCCAAATGGACTTAAAAAAGGTGACATCGTATTAGCAGGAGAAGGTGCAGATATCAAACCTGGAAATGCACTAAAATTAAAAGACTTACCAGTAGGGACTGTTATTCATAATGTAGAACTTATGCCTGGTAAAGGTGGACAGTTAGCAAGATCAGCAGGAACAGCTGCAAGACTTGTTGCAAAAGAAGGAACTTACTGCCACGTCGAATTACCATCTGGAGAATTAAGACTTATTCATAAAGAATGTATGGCAACAGTTGGAACAGTAGGAAACTCTGAACATTCATTAGTATCATTAGGAAAAGCTGGAAGAAATAGACACTTAGGAAGAAAACCTCACGTTAGAGGATCTGTAATGAACCCTGTAGATCACCCACACGGAGGAGGAGAAGGAAGATCTCCAATAGGTAGAAAATCACCAGTTACACCTTGGGGTAAACCTACACTTGGTAAGAAAACTAGAGGTAAAAAACTTAGTGATAAATTTATTGTTAGAGGAAGAAAAAAATAATTGCTTAAAAGTTGAATTGATATCCCAAAATATATTAATGATATTTTTAAATAAAGAACGTAGAAATGGACTGTGCCAGTCAAATAAACACATAAAATATTTGAATGGAAATTTGGCTGAATATAAAAATATTGCTTAATACATTGAATTAAATATTAAAATGAGATGTATTGAGTAACATTTCTCGATTTAAAAAATGAAATAAGGAGGAAAGAATGTCTCGTTCATTAAAAAAAGGACCTTTTGTTGATGCGTATTTATTAGAAAAAATAGAAGCATTAGGAGGTAAAAAACAAGTTATTAAAACATGGTCTAGAAGATCAACTATATTCCCTCAATTTATTGGACATACTTTTGCAGTATATAACGGTAAAAAACATATTCCTGTATATGTAACTGAGGAAATGGTTGGACATAAGTTAGGTGAATTTGCGCCAACTAGAACTTTCTATGGACATGGAAAAGATGCTAAAAAAGGTAAAAAATAGAAATTAATATTTATAAATTAACGAAAGGAGAGGACTTTGAATGGCAGTAGTAGCTAAATTGAAATATCAAAGATTAAGCCCTCAAAAAGCAAGATTAGTTGCTGATATTGTAAGAGGAAAAAATGCACTGCAAGCATTGAATATATTAAAATTTACAAATAAAAAAGCAGCATTATATATAGAAAAAACATTAAGATCAGCAATTGCAAATGCTGAACATAATAATAATATGGATCCTGATAAACTGTTTGTATCAAAAATATTAATTGATAAAGGACCTGTATTAAAAAGAATCAGCCCAAGAGCAATGGGAAGAGCTGATGTTATTAGAAAACCGACAGCTCATATCACAGTAGAAGTTGATGAAAGAGAAGATTAATTCAGAAAAATAAGGAGGTAAGTCTGTGGGACAAAAAGTAGATCCTAGGGGGATAAGATTAGGAATCACAAGAACTTGGGATTCAAAATGGTTCGCTGAGGGGAAAGAATACGTAACAAATTTTCATGAAGATTTGAAAATAAAAAAATATATTAAGAAAAACTATTACCATGCAGGGATTTCTTCTATTCAAATAGAAAGAACATCACCTACAGAAGTAGCAGTTATTATAGAAACTGGAAAAGCTGGAATTTTAATTGGAAGAAAAGGTCAAGAAATTGAAGCTTTAAAAGTAAAATTAGAAAAATTAACTGGTAAAAGAGTACAAATTAAAGTACAAGAAATCAAAAATCCTAATAAAGATGCTCAATTAGTAGCAGAAAGTATTGCAACTGCAATTGAAAAAAGGGTTGCTTATAAAAGAGCGGTTCAACAAGCTATTCAAAGAGCAGAAAAAGCTGGGATTAAAGGAATTAAAGTTATGGTATCGGGAAGATTGAATGGTGCCGAAATTGCAAGAAGTGAATGGACACTTTCAGGAAGAGTACCACTACATACTTTAAGAGCAGATGTTGATTATGCAACAGCTACTGCACACACTACATACGGTGCTTTAGGATTAAAAGTATGGATATTTAATGGTGAAGTTCTTTCTACTACAAAGGAAGGAGAAAACGAATAATATGTTAATACCTAAAAGAACGAAATATAGAAAACAGTTCAGAGGAAAAATGGGTGGCGTAGCAACTAAAGGAAATAAAGTTGATTTTGGTGAATTTGGACTTGCCGCTAGAGAATTTGGTTGGATTACTTCAAGACAAATAGAAGCTTGTAGGGTAACAATTAATAGAACATTTAAAAGAGAAGGTAAAATTTGGATTAGAATATTCCCTGATAAACCTTATACAAAAAGACCTGAAGGAACAAGAATGGGTAAAGGTAAAGGTAATGCAGAAGGTTGGGTAGCAGTAGTTAAAAAGAATAAAATAATGTTTGAAGTTGGTGGAGTATCAGAAGAGAAAGCCAAGGAAGCATTAAGAAAAGCTGGACATAAACTACCTATAAAAGTTAAATTTGTAAGAAAAGAAGAAGTAGGTGGTGATAAGTAATGACAATTAACGAAATTAGAGAATTATCATTGGAAGAATTGGAAGTTAAAGTAAATGAATTGAAACAAGAATTGTTTAATTTAAAATTTCAAAAAACTCTTGGACAATTACAAAACACTGCTAAAATACGAGATGTTAAAAGAACAATAGCAAGACTAAAAACTGTTGTAACTGAAAAAACTGGTAAATAGGAGGATCAAGAGTGGAAAATAAAAGAAACGAAAGAAAAGTAAGAGAAGGAATCGTTGTTTCTAACAAAATGGATAAAACTGTAGTTGTTCTTGAAGAAACAATGAAATTACACAAACTTTATAAAAAGAGAGTAAAAACTTCTAAAAAATATAAAGCACATGATGAAAACAATGATTGTGGAATCGGAGATAAAGTGCAAATTATGGAAACTAGACCATTAAGTAAAGATAAAAGATGGAGAGTTGTTACAATCTTAGAAAGAGCTAAATAATTTAATCTTATTAAAAAAATTGCTTGATGTTTTATTTTCAATATTAAAACGGAAGAAGATAGTGTGAGTTAACATTTGAGAGGAGGAAATTTTAAATGGTTCAACAACAAACGATACTTAATGTTGCTGATAACACTGGAGCCAAAAAAATCATGGTTATTAGAGTATTAGGTGGATCAAGAAGAAGATTCGGTAAAATAGGAGACATCGTAGTAGCGAGTGTAAAAGAAGCTATACCAAATGGAAACGTAAAAAAAGGTGATGTAGTAAAAGCTGTAATCGTTAGAACTAGAAAAGAATTAAAAAGAGCAGACGGTTCATATATAAAATTTGATGATAATGCGGCTGTTATACTAAATACAGCATTAGAAGTAAGAGGAACAAGAATTTTTGGACCTGTAGCAAGAGAATTAAGAGCGAAAAACTTTATGAAAATAGTTTCTCTAGCACCAGAAGTATTATAGGAAGGAGAGTTAAACGTGGCTAAACCAAATTTAAAATCAGTACCTAAAAGATTACATGTTAAAACTGGAGATACAGTTATTGTGATTAGCGGTAGATCAAAAGATTTGTTGCGTAATGAAAAGAGTACACAAACTGGAGATAAAGGAAAAATTGGAAAAGTATTAAAAGTATTCCCTAAAACTGGAAAAATAATTGTTGAAGGTGTAAATATCAAAAAAAGACATATTAAGCCTAATGCAATGAACCCACAAGGCGAAGTTGTAGAAAGAGAAATGCCAATCTTCTCATCTAAAGTAATGCTTTGGGATGAAGGAGCAGGGAAACCTACAAGAATAAGAAGAGAAATAAGAGACGGTAAAAAAGTAAGAATATCAGTTGTATCTGGTAATGAAATATAATATTTTAGAGAGGAGGATGTCATAAATGGCTGAAAAATATATTCCAAGATTACAGAAATTATACAAAGATGAAATTGTTTCATCACTAATGAAAGAATTAAACTTATCTAACGTTATGCAAGTACCTAAACTTGATAAAATCGTAGTTAATATGGGGATTGGAGAAGCAGTAAGCAATTCTAAATTAATCGATACAGCAATTGCTGAATTATCACAAATTACAGGGCAACAGCCTGTACCAAGAGCAGCTAGAAAATCAGAAGCTGGATTTAAATTAAGAGAAGGACAAAAAATTGGAGCAAAAGTTACATTAAGAAAAGAAAAAATGTATGAATTCCTAGACAGATTAATTAGTATCACATTACCAAGGGTAAGAGATTTTGAAGGTGTTTCACCTAAAGGATTTGATGGAAGAGGGAACTATACATTAGGATTAAAAGAACAAATCGTATTCCCTGAAATCGAAATTGATAAAGTAGATAAAATCTTCGGATTAGGAATTACAATTGTATCTACAGCACAAAATGATGAGCAAGGAAGAGCTTTATTAAAAGCATTCGGAATGCCGTTTGCAAAATAGTATTATTTTGAAGGAGGTGTAATTTAATCAATGGCTAAAAAAGCAATGGTTGAAAGAAACTTAAAAAGACAAAAAACAGTTGATAAATATGCAGCTAAAAGAGCTGAATTAAAAGAAAGAGCTAAAAAAGGTGATAGAGAAGCAGTTTTAGAATTATCTAAATTACCAAGAAATGCTTCGCCTACAAGAGTTAGAAATAGATGTCAAATTAACGGAAGACCAAGAGGATATATGAGAGAATTTGGTATTTCAAGAGTTATGTTCAGACAATTAGCAGGAGAGGGAGTTATCCCAGGAGTAAAAAAATCAAGTTGGTAATTTTGAGAGGAGGAAGAATTAATGTATTTAACAGATCCTATTGCTGATATGCTTACTAGAATCAGAAACGGAAACATGGCTAAACATGCACAAGTTGCAGTACCATTTTCAAGAATTAAAGAAAGTATAGCAAATATATTAAAAAATGAAGGATATATAAACGGTTACGAAATTAAAGAAGAAGGAGCTATAAAAAATATAGTTGTTTCTTTAAAAACTGTAGATGGAGAAGCTGTAATTAAAGGATTGAAAAGAATTTCAAAACCTGGAAGAAGAGTTTACACATCTGTAGAAAATTTACCTAAAGTATTAGGTGGATTAGGAATTGCCATTGTCTCAACACCACAAGGTGTTATTACAGACAAGGAATGCAGAAAGCATAACGTTGGTGGAGAAGTTCTTTGCTACGTGTGGTAATTTACGCATTTTATAAATTAGGAGGATAAACAATGTCAAGAATAGGTAAGAAACCTATAACTATACCTGCTGGTGTTGAAGTTAAGCAGGATGGGAACACTTTTACTGTAAAAGGGCCAAAAGGACAATTAGTAAGAGAATTAAGCAGTGAAATTAAAGTAAATATTGATGGTAACGAAATTACATTTGAAAGACCAAATGATTTACCAAATATCAGAGCTCTTCATGGAACTACAAGAGCAAACTTAAACAATATGATTGTTGGAGTAAGTGAAGGATTTACTAGAGGATTAGAATTAGTCGGAGTAGGGTACAGAGTACAAGCTAGCGGAAAAGGATTAACTTTATCTTTAGGATATTCACATCCAGTTGAAATTGAAGCAGTAGAAGGAATCACTTTTAAAGTTGAAGGAAATACTAAAATTTCTGTTGAAGGAATTGACAAACAATTAGTTGGACAAGTTGCTGCAAACATCAGAGCTAAACGTCCACCTGAACCATATAAAGGAAAAGGTGTTAAATACGCTGATGAAGTAATCAGAAGAAAAGAAGGTAAGAAAGGATAGGAGGTAGATTTTAATGGTAAAAAAACTTGATAGAAATAAATTAAGACAAAAAAAACATAGAAGTATTAGAAGAAAAATCGTTGGAACTGCTGAAAGACCTAGACTTGCTGTGTATAGAAGTTTACAAAATATCTTTGTTCAAGTAATTGATGATACTACAGGAAATACTTTAGTTTCTGCGTCAACTATTGAAAAAGGTGCAAAAATTGAAAAAGGTTCAAATATTGAAGCAGCTAAACAAATAGGAGAAAGAATTGCTAAAAAAGCATTAGATAAAGGGATTACTGCTGTTGTATTCGACAGAGGAGGATACGTGTACACAGGAAGAGTTAAAGCTGTGGCAGATGCTGCAAGAGAAGCAGGATTAAAATTCTAAAGATAAGGAGGATTTATTTTGGCTAGAGATAGAGATAACAGAGAAAGAGAAAGTGAATATAAAGAAAGACTTTTAAGAATAAGCAGAGTTTCTAAAACTGTTAAAGGAGGAAGAAGAATTTCATTCTCAGTATTAGCAGCTGTTGGAGATGAAAAAGGAAAAGTAGGTATCGGTTTAGGAAAAGCTAACGGTGTACCTGATGCAATCAGAAAAGCCATCGCAAATGCTAAGAAAAACTTAGTAAATGTTTCATTAAAAGGTGGAACATTACCGCATGAGCAAATTGGTAAATATAATGCAACATCTGTATTATTGAAACCAGCTTCAAAAGGGACAGGAGTTATCGCTGGTTCAGCAACTAGGGAATTATTAGAGTTAGCAGGTGTAAAAGACGTGCTTACAAAAATTAGAGGTTCAAAAACTAAAGATAACGTTGCAAGAGCAACTTTAGAAGGATTAAAACAATTGCGTTCTCTTGAAGATGTAGCAAGACTTAGAGGAAAATCAGTTGAAGAAATTTTAGGATAATAAGGTTAGGAGGTAAAATTAATGTCTAAAGTAAAAGTAACGCTTGTAAAAGGAATTAATGGAAGAAAACCTAATCATGTTGCGACTGTAAAATCACTTGGATTAAGAAAAATCAGTCAAAGTGCAGTTCATAACAAAACTGCTGATATTGAAGGAAAAATTAAATTAGTTTCTTATTTACTTAAAGTAGAGGAGGTTTAGAATAGATGAATCTTAATGAATTAAGACCTGCTGCTGGATCGAAAAGAGAAAGAAGAAGAGTAGGAAGAGGACACGGAACTGGTTGGGGAAAAACAGCTGGTAAAGGTCACAATGGACAAAAACAAAGATCAGGTTCTTATGTATCACCTATATTTGAAGGTGGACAAATGCCTATTATTAGAAGAATCCCTAAAAGAGGATTTTCTAATTCACCATTTAAAAAAGATATAATAGCAATTACATTGGCTGATATCGTAGAAAAATTTAACGATGGAGATGTAGTTAGCTTACAAACATTAGTTGAAAATGGAATAATTAAAAACCCTAAATTTATAACAAAATATTCTGATGAAGCTTTGAGAAATGTAAAAGGTAGAAAAGCAGTAAAAGAATATTTAAATGCAAATATTGAATCTTATGTTAAAGAAAAAGATTTTACAAGTGTTTTAAAAATTATAGGGAATACAGAAGTTAACAAAAAATTAACTGTAAAAACACATAAAATTTCTAAGACAGCTAAAGAATTAATTGAAAAAGCTGGAGGAAGTGTAGAATTAGTAGAAATAAAATCATATTCAGCTAAAGCAGGAAATAATAAAAAAGAAGATGGGAATAAGTAAGATTTAATATCTTGCTTTTTCTTCATATACTAAAGGAGTGATAGAATTGACTCTAGCTGAAGCAGTAACAAGCAGGGTAAAAGCTATTTTTAATATACCCGAACTAGAAAAAAGAGTAACATTTACATTACTTATGATAATGGTTGCAAGAGTTGGAATTCATATAGCAGTTCCGGGAATTAATACAGAAGCTTTTAAAAATTTCCAGCAGGGAAATGCAATTGCTCAATTTTTAAACTTATTTTCGGGTGGAGCTGTTGAAAGAGCTTCAATTTTTGCTTTGGGAATTGTCCCATATATTAATGCTTCCATTGTGTTTCAATTGTTAGGAGTAATCTTTCCTAAAATAGATGAAATGCAAAAGGAAGGTGGAAAAGAACGTGATAAAATTACGCAATGGTCGAGATACGTAACGATTGTGCTGGCAGTGATTCAATCATTTGGAATTGCAGTATTAATGCAAAATCAAGGATTGGTTTTAGAACCAGGTCCTAAATTCATACTTAGTACTGTAGTTCTTATTACAGGTGGAACTTCGTTCTTAATGTGGATTTCTGAGAGAATTTCAATAAGAGGTATTGGAAACGGTACATCAATGTTAATTTTCTTAAATATTGTTGCAGGACTTCCATCTGTTATTAGTGCAATGTTTAATGGTTTACCTAGTGGAATGGGAAAAGTTCTATTAGTGTTATCAATCGTAGCATTTGTGGTATTTATTGCATTAATGGTAATTGTACAGCTTGCTGAAAGAAGAATTCCTATTCAATATGCAGGGAAAGGAAGTCTTGGATTTGGTGGAGGACAGAGTACTGTTGGAAAAAGAACATATTTACCATTAAAAATAAATATGTCTGGAGTAATGCCGATAATCTTTGCGTCAGTATTGATGGCAGCACCGCCGTTTTTAGTTTCAATGATGAAAGCTGGAAGTTTGAAAAACTTTTTGACAGCTCAGTTTGAACCAAAAGGTGTTTTATATCTATTATTATTTGCAATATTAATTACAGTATTTTCATTTTTCTATACGCTTACAATTGCTTTTGATCCTGATAAGGTTGCTGATGATTTGAAGCAAAGTGGAGGAACAATTCCTACAGTAAGGGCAGGAAGAGAAACTGCTGACTATTTAGAAAAAGTTGCAACAAGAGTAACATTTGGAAGTGCAATATTCTTATCATTATTAGGTATTATGCCAAATATTTGGTTTGGATATATTTTAAATCTTCCGGTAATGCTTGGAGGAACAAGTTTACTAATCTTAGTTGGAACAGCAGTAGAATTATTGTTACAAATAGATTCTTACCTAGCGGTTAAGCAAATGAAAGGATTTATAAACAGAAGAAATCGTTAAGAATAGTATAAATAAAATATTTTTGAAGTACACTTAATTGTGTACTTTTTTTATTTTTTTGGAAGGATTATTTATTGCGGTAAATATTTATTTTTGATAATCAAATTTGTAACAAAATTATCATAGAACAGACTAACTCTCTCTCTATATATATAGTTATCTATAGTTAAATAAATAAAAGTTCTGTCTATTAGTTGAAATTATATTTTAAAATTATTAATAATTATCAAAAAATCCCACAATAAATTTGTATATAAAAATATTCTTGAAATTTTAATTTATATATGGTATACTAATGAAGTAAATAAAAAATAATAGGAGGATTATTATGAAAAAATTAATTTTATCGATTTTTATGATTACAGCATTAGCTTCTTTTGCTGAAGGAAATACAGTTGATGTTAGAGCAGGATTTGATTTCAGTTCAAAAGCAAAAATCAAGGATGAAGATGGAAGTTTTGATTTATTAAAAAGAGGTTTTGAACTTGGTGCAGAATATAGAAGAAATCTAGGAACAGGATTTGAAGTTGGAGGAGGTATATTTTATAAGACAAACAGCTTTAAGAAAAATGCAGTAGGTGAACCAATTCTTGATGAAGATGGCTCAGAATTAAATATAACAAGTAAAAAATTCAATGCTCTTCCAATTTATGCAACTGCAAGATATAATTTTGCTACACCTTCAGAAGATATAGTTCCTTACGTAAAAGCTAATTTAGGATATTCAATAAATTCAGGAAAGCTAGAATCAAAATATGCTCAGAATACTACAGAATACCCTGATTCAGCTGGAAGGATAGATGAAAGTTATAAATTTAAAAATGGGTTGTATTATGGACTTGGTACAGGATTAAAATACAAAAATTTCTTTGTTGATTTGTCTTATAATGTAATTAGAAGTAAAGTTGAAAATACATATATGAGTTCAGTTTACCACACAAATGTTAATGGTGTTAAAGGTACAACATATGAATATGATAAATGGAATACGAAAGTTAATAACAAATTTGTTACATTAAGCTTTGGATACAGTTTCGGATTCTAATAAATAAAAAGATCTCTAATTTAGAACAATTTCTATTTTAGAGATTTTTTATTTACTATTCTTAATTATGAATTTAATTTTTTAAATATTTTTTTCTCAAAAAATATGAAATAAATTCCAATATAATTGCTACACCAAATATTAGATATACAAATACCCCAATTTCTCTTATATCAAAGTACATGGTTCCAGCCATAAACATATCATAACCAATTCCCCCAGCTCCAGCTGCAGCTCCTACTAATACAGCATTTGTAAAGTTTATCTCAAAACGGATGAATGTCCAGGATAGAATGGAAGTTACAGTGCTTGGTAAAATTCCTTGAAAAATAATTTTCCAGAATGATGCTCCAGTTGCTTTTAGAGCTTCTATAATACCGTTATCTATTTCTTCGATACTTTCAGAATAGGCTTTTACAAGGTAGGCGACACTATGGAAAGCCATACCAATAATAGCTGCTTCAACACCAATATTTGCAACGACTGAAAATACCATAACCCATAATATTGTTGGAATTGCACGAATAAATGTAATTCCTATTTTAACAGCTTTTGATATATACGAGCTTGATAAATTTTTAGCTGCAAAAAACGAAAAAAACAATGCAATAAATGAGCCGATTATTGTGGTAAGTACGGCAAGGGCAATTGTTACAGCAAGGCTAAGAAATACTTGGCTATATGTGTATCTGTCAGACAATCTTGGGGAAAAGAACATTGTTTTTAAGTCTTTAAAAAAATGTACAGTTGCTTTAGCAATATTCACATTATCAAAATCCATTGTAGTTAATGTATAAATTGTAATAATTGACAAAACAGATAAAGTTGTGTATAGATAGAATCTTGATTTTGTAAATTTTCTAATTTTTATTTTTTTCAAAGGATATTCACCTTCTTTCTGTTTGATATTTACATCAGTTCATTTCTAAGTTTGTTTGAGAGCATTTCTATTCCAATTACAATAACGGTAACAACTAGAATTACCAGTCCTGCGGCATCGTAACGAAAACTTTTATAATACAGGCTGAATGTAAATCCAATTCCAGTTCCTGTTAAAATACCAACTAAAGTTGATTCACGAACTCCAGTTTCAATAAAGAAAAGAAGCCATGATACAAGTTGTGAAGATACACTTGGAATAACTCCACAAAATATTATTTGAAAGTATGAAGCTCCTACTGATTTTAGGGCTTCAATTACATCGCCCGCAACATCATCAATTGTTTCAGAAAAGGCACGTGTAAGATAGCCAAACGTAATTAGAAATAATGCGAGAAATCCTGTAAATTGGCTCTGCTTGAATGAAAATACCAGTATTAATGCCCATGCTACGATTGGAATATTTCTAAAAAAAGAAGCAATTACTTTTGTTATAACTTTGGTAAAAATATTTATTCCAGTCGAATTTGAGCCAATTATTGCAAGAAAAAGGGCAAAAATTGATGAAATCATTGTGGAAGTTATAGCAAGCAGGACAGTCTTTAATGCTGAATCTAAAATTTCAGGAAAATATTGCAGAGCATTTTGTGTAGGAATAAATTTTTGTAAAAGCCAAAAGATTCCAGCTGGAATTGAAGAAAATGCCATTCCATTTTGGAAGCCTGAAATAATAGATGAAATCCCATAAAGTATTACAATTGTTGATAACAGTATAATTTTTGAATAAAATCGCTGTTTAAAAATATCTTTTTTTGTTAAATTCATAAAATCTCCTTATTTTATCAAATTTATTCTTCATCCTTATAAATAAATTCAACCATTTTTTCTGTAAGTTTTTCTGCCTTATCATCAAAAATTTTTTCTCCTTTGTTAAGTGCAATTATTCTATCTGAATATTTTTTTGCAATGTCAACTTGATGAAGATTTACAATACACGTAATTTTTAGTTCTGTAACAATTTTTTTTAGATAATCCATTATGTTTTCAGCAGTTTTTGGATCAAGTGAGGCGATTGGCTCATCACAAAGAAGTAATTTTGGTTTTTGCATGATTGCCCTTGCAATACCGACACGTTGCTTTTGTCCGCCTGAAAGTTCACTACATTTTTGATAAGCATATTTAGTCATATTTACTCTTTCTAGAAAGCTAAAAGCTTCTTTTTTTTCTTCCTCTGAATAAATACCCAATATTCCAGCAATTATTGATTTATAACCAAGCCGTCCATGAAGTACGTTTTCAATAACAGTTAGCCTTTCCACAAGATTATAACTTTGAAAAATCATTCCAATTTCTCGTCTTACAAGTTCTATTTGTGTTTTTTTCAAGCTCTCAATATTTTTATCTTCAAATAAAATTGAACCTTGTGAAATATCAATCATTTTGTTGATACTTCTAAGTAATGTTGATTTTCCAGAACCTGATGGACCAATAACCGATATAAATTCTCCTTTTTCCACATCGAATGAAATATTTTTCAAGGCATTTGTTCCGTTATTATATTTTTTTGAAACATTTTTTATACTTAATAACATAAAAAATTCCTTTCTAAATGATTTTACTATACAAATAATATTTTAAAAAATAAGGCATATCAATCTTGGTATGCCTAAAAACTTTTATTTATTTCCAATATTAATTTTGCTAGTGTTCTTATTGCTATTTTGTTTTTCTGTATTATTATTTGTGTTACTGTTATTGCTATTGACAGAGCTTGGATTACTTAAAACATTAATAGTAGAATTATTATTTTGACTATTATTTTCAGCAGTTTCATTGGCTGTCTGTTCAAATGTGATAATTGTTCCCAGTGATAGCAAGTCTCTTTGAAGTTTATCAAGTTTATTTTTTTGGACATATACATTATCAATTAATGTTTCGATATTTTTGTTATCTTCTTCATATTTAGACATAATTTGCTGATAATTATTATTTCTTAGGTTTTCAATTTTTTGAGTCAGTAGTGTTTTTTCCTCATCAGTTAATACAGTATGATTTAAATTTTTGAAATTGCTGTTTTCTAAAATAAGCTCTGAGGCAAGTTTTACAATTCTTCCTTCAAGTAAATCATTTTTTGAATATTCAATAAGAGAACTTATTTTATTGATTGCAAATAAAGTTTTGGAAGTGAAATTATCTTTGTTATAAATAATTTCATAACCATTATTAATCCCTTTTATCAATGCTTTTGAATTATTTTCCAGTAAAACTTCTCCATTTATCTGCGAGTTGTTTCCATTTAGCCCTTTAACCGCAATTTTACCATCATTAATATTTATATCCGAAATTCTTATGTTCAAATCCTTTATTTCTTTTATAAGGGAAGTAGCTTTTAAAGCTGTATTTAATGAAGTTTCTAAATTTTTTCCTTTGTCTAGGAATATATATAGATTCATATTTTGAACATTATTGTTAGAATTATTGTTAAAATCATTCAATGAAATCTCTTTTTCAAGCTTAGTCAAATTATCAGAAACATTTGCAAGTGCAATATCCCTTTCAAGCTCAATTTCAGAAATATTTTTTTCAATGTTTTCTTTTTCAGAATTGATAGATTTTATTAATGGCTTAATTTCGTTATTTAATTCTACAATTTTTTGAGCTTTGCTCTTCAAGTCTGTAAGCCCTACATAGTCTTTTTTCAGAACATTAATTTTTTCAATATTCTCTTTCCATTTGCTGTTAATAAGGTTGTTTGTATTATTTGACAATGTTGTAACCTTATCAGTTGTTTCCTTGATAAAATCTGCAGTTGTCTTGTCAGATTTTTCTTGAGAAGTAAGAGAATTTATTTTTTCAGTAAAAGTGTCAATCTGAGAATTTTTTTCTTTATATATGCTTTCAAGATTTACATCATCCAATTTCAAATTAGATAATGTTAATTTTGGTACAAGGTTAAATAGTCCGCTTTGTACAATGCCAACTGTAGCTCGACCTTTTCCAAGACTTTTTCCATTGACTACAAAATTATCGAAAGTCATTTCACTGTTTCTTACAGAAAATTTTACATTTTCAAATTCCGAATTTTTTGATTTTGTCATATATGTGACAATATTGCTGGAAAACATCACGCCAAAGAGCAGCATAACCAAAGCTATTAATATAAGACTTAATAAATATTTCAAAATTTTCACAAAAAACCTCCTTTTGAGATATGATAAAACTTTTTAATATCAAGCTTCTGTAAGATTAAATAATTAACTTGAAGCTTGGGTTTAAAGTTTACTGTAGTTTTTACATCAAATAAGCTGTCAAAAATAGATGTTATAAATTTATATCTATTTAAAACAGCTCCTTTCCAAATTTTTAAAAGTTTTAGATTATTTAATATTTTTTAATGCTTCATCCATATTTGATAATTTAAATTCATCAGAAATTGATTTTAGGTAAGTTTGTTGTTCAATCTGTCTTTTCTGATTTCTTAATTGAGTTTTGATACCTTCTTTAACACTTTCAAAAGGTATCAGTCCTTTAGGATTTCTTTCAAGAACTTTCACGACATACAAACTTTTTCCATCATTTACAACTTTGTTAACAACCTGTCCTGCCTTAACATCCTTGATAGCTTCACTTACTGAACCAAATCGGCTTGCTAACTGACTTAGAAGAATTGATTGTGTTTGTCCGTTTTGTTCAGTTCCAGGATTGTATTGATTTACGTAGGCAGTAAAATTATTAGGATTTGCAACAGCTTCCTTTAATGCCTGCTCAGCTTTTGCTGTATCAGTAGGCTGGAATACTATAACTTGCAATCGCACTGAATCTTCAGGTTGTGTAAAACTAGCTTGGTTGGCGTCGTAGGCAGCTTTAGCATCAGCATCTGTAATTTTGGCTCTTTCGTTGATTTCACTTAATGTTGCAAGACTTGCCAGTAATTGTTCCTGTAAAATTTCTTGGCTTTGTGTATATTTCTTGTCTTTATCAAGTTTTTTTTCTTTTGCTTTTAAGGCAAGAGCTCTGTTTAGAGCGATATTTTTAATAATAGAATGTTTCATTTGTGTAATTTGCTCAGGAGTAAGTTCTTTTTCAGAAATTCCACTAGAAAATAGACTTTTTTCCAGTTCGTTATTAACTTCCTTTTCATAAACTTTTATTTTTTTGTCTGACGATTCAAATAGTACTTTACCTCCGTTACTATTTCCACAAGACAACGCAAGTGTGCATAATGCTGTCAAGATAACTATTTTAAATTTATTTTTCATTTTTTCTTTTCCTCCAAAATGGTTTTATGTTTTTAAGATTATATCTTTAGTATATCATAACATTACAAACATTTCAAACTTTATTAAAAAAAGAGTTGTAGTGTACTTAAAACTTTAGAAAATTAATAAAAATAGTTATTACTATTGGATTAAAGAGGTTAAATTATTAAGAGATACTTGGAAATAAAATCCTTATTGTAACAGTTAAATCTCTCTATGAGGTAAGCAGAGTGGGATGACGCTTACTTAGTTCGCTTTTAATATTTACTTTCTTTTAAATCAAAGCAATGTTGTGAGATAATACATATGTGACAAGAATATACAAAAAAAGAAAGGTTTCTGATATAATGTAAATCTACCAAACCACATTAAGGAGAAACCTTTCATATGAGTAGTATATCAGAAATATACCGTGTTCGTCAACGGGCAATTGAGTATGCAATAAAACATAATAATAATTCAAAGGCAGCAGTGAAGTATAAGACATCACGTCAGCAGATAAAACGTTGGAGAGACAGATACGACGGAACAGTCCAGTCTCTTCTGCCAAAAAGCAGAAGACCTAAAGGCCACCCAAACCAGCACACGCAAGAAGAAATAGAGCTGGTTATGAAAAAGTACAGGAAATTTGGCTATGAAGGGCTGGCAGAAGTCTATGTTAAAGCAAGAAAGGAAGGCTACAGCCGTACATACGATTCAATGTGCAAGATAATAAGGAAAATGAAGGGCAATGCCAAAGAAAAGCCTAAAAAGCAGCATAAAAGAAAAAAGAAAGTTGAACAGGCGAAGTACCTGGGAAAGAGTGCAGATAGACATAAAATATGTTCCAGAAGAATGCATACAGTTTGGAACACGTGACCAGAAGTATTATCAAATAACAGCATTAGATGAATATACAAGAAAAAGAGTGTTAAGGATAGCAGATGAAAAAAGCACCTATCAGACTGCAAAGTTTCTAGAGAACTTGGAAAGGGAGCTGGGATTTGACATAAAGAAAGTTCAGACAGATAATGGGAAAGAGTTCACAAATTCTGAAAGTGATAAGAAAACACTGTTTGAGCTGAAACTGGAGGAGAAGGGGATAGAGTACGTGACAACCCGTCCATATTCGCCATGGGAGAATGGAAAAGTGGAAAGAAGCCACAGGCTTGACAGCAAGTACTATGCAGACAAGAAATTTAAAAGCAAGGAAGAACTGTTAAGGGCAATAAGGAAATACAATACAAGATACAACAACATATCAAGAAAAGTACTGGGCTTTAAGAGTCCAAATGAAGTATTAAAAGAGTACAAGGAAAATCAGTAGGTTAAAGATACATTAGGAAAGAAATATTTTTTTAATATATTTTTGTAACAAATGTTTGACATCTATACAATTTACTTTCTTTTAAATCAAAGCAATGTATTGAAAAAATATAAAAAATTTGATATAATCATTTGAACTAGAAAATAAAAATTGAAAAGCGCCAGTCCTTTTGGGATAATTAATAGGAAAAATATTGCTTTAAAAGGAGACGAGGGAAAAGAGTTATCGAATTATCGGCGGATGCTCTTTAGGTGGTTACAACCTTAATGATACACAAAAATTCTGAGTAATTGGAGTTACAAAGGTATTATAGTAGCATTTTCTAGTAATTTTATATTATTGAAGGAGAAAATTATGTGTGGAATTGTAGGTTACATTGGAGCTAAAAATGCTCAGGAATTTGTTATTGACGGGTTAGAAAAGTTGGAGTACAGAGGATATGATTCAGCTGGAATTGCTGTTAATACTGGAAATGAGAAATTTGAGATTGTAAAAAAAGTGGGAAGATTGCAGAATCTAGCTGATGAACTAGAAAAACATCCGCTTTTAGGGACAGTTGCGATAGGACATACAAGATGGGCAACACATGGTAAGCCATCTGATGAAAATTCACATCCTCATTTTAACAAGGATAAAACATTAGTTGTTGTTCATAATGGAATCATTGAAAATTATCTGGAATTAAAAAAAGATTTAGTTGCAAAAGGATATGAGTTTAAGTCAGAAACTGATACAGAAGTTGTGGCTCACTTGTTAGATGAACTTTATACTGGAGACTTGATTGAAACAGTAAAGAAATTGTTAAAAGTTATAAAAGGTGCATATGCACTTGGGATTATGTCTGTAAACGAGCCTGACAGAATTATTGCGGCAAGAAAGGAAAGTCCGCTTATTGTAGGGCTTGGAGATGGAGAAAACTTTATTGCGTCGGATATTCCTGCAATTTTGAAATATACTAGAGATGTATATTTGATTGAAAATAATGAAATTGTGGAAATAAAAAAAGACTCTGTAAAAATTATGGATGTAGACGGAAATGAGATAAAAAGAGATGTAACTCATATTGAGTGGGATTTGGAAGCTGCTTCTAAAGGTGGATATGAGTATTTTATGGAAAAAGAAATTTTTGAACAGCCAGAAGTGCTTATAAAAACTTTGAACAGCAGAGTTGACGAAAATTATAACATTAATTTTGATGATGCAGGGCTTACAAAGGAATATTTGGAAGGAATTAACGATATTTATATTGTAGCCTGTGGGACCGCTTACCATGCTGGGCTTGTTGGAAAGCATATTATTGAGAAAAAAACAAGAATCCGTGTGGATGTCGACATTGCATCAGAATTTAGATATAGAAATCCTGTAATTAATGATAATGCTTTAGTTATTGTGTTAAGCCAGTCTGGAGAAACTTTAGATACACTTGAAGCTATGAAAGAGGCAAAAAGACATGGAGCAAGAGTCGTTGCAATTACAAATGTAGTTGGTTCTTCGATAGCAAGGGAAGCAGACCATGTTATTTACACTTGGGCAGGGCCTGAAATTGCTGTTGCCTCTACAAAGGCGTATACAACTCAGATGGTTATTTTATACTTGATGGCAATAGACTTTGCATATAAATTTGGAAAAATTACAAAAGATGAAGCTACTGAGAACATTAAGAAATTATATGAAGTGGAACAAAGCATTCAGAAAATGCTGGAATATAATGAAAAAATAAAAGATGTTGCAGATAAGATTAAAGATAATGAAAGCATGTTCTATCTTGGACGTGGGCTTGACTATGTAATTGCTGTAGAAGGTGCATTAAAATCTAAAGAAATTTCATATATTCATTCAGAAGCTTTTGCCTCTGGAGAATTAAAACACGGAACTATAGCACTAATTACAGATGGAGTGCCAGTTGTTGTAAATGTTACACAATCGGACTTGTTTGAAAAATCAGTATCAAATATAAAAGAAGTTACCTCAAGAGGAGCTTATGTTATTGCGATTGCAAAAGAAGGAAATACAGTTGTAGAAGAAGTGGCTGATGAAGTGTTCTATATTCCAAATGTAGAAGATGACTATGCAGGATTTCCTACAATCGTAATTCATCAGTTATTGGCATATTATTTATCAAAATTAAAAGGAAATGATGTTGATAAACCAAGAAACTTGGCAAAATCAGTAACTGTGGAATAAGATAATTAGTTAATAATTATAAATAATAAAAAAATGGAGGAAAGAATTATGAATTTTGATGATTTGAAAAAAGGAGCAGAAGATGCTCTTAAAAAAACAGTAGACGGAGCAAAAGACTTAGCTGACAAGGCTGCTGACAAAACAAAGGAAATTGCAGGAAGCGAAGTTGCTCAGAATATTAAAAAAGGAACAGAAGATGTTCTAGGTAAAACTGTGGAAGGTGCAAAAGATTTAGCAGAAAAAGCTGCAAATAATAAAATTGTACAAGATGTGAAAAAAGGCGCTGAAGAAGCAGTAGACAAAACAGTAGAAGGAGCTAAGGGATTAGCAGATAAAGTTACTGGAATGTTCAAAAAATAGTAAAAACAAAAATGTAATAAAAAAGGTTAGTTGGAGTATCAATTTTGGTACTCCATATATTTTTTATTTATTTTTTTAAAATTCTTTGTTATTTTTTATGAAATTTGGTATAATTAGCTTAAATAAAAATAAACTTGGGTTATGAATTTGAAAAAAGTTAGGAGAGTTGAAAATAAGAAGTATTTATCAGTTAATATAAAAGAGGCTTTTAAATATAAATGAAAGAAAGCATGAAAAAGTCTGGAATACATAAACTAAAAATTGGTATATCGTTTTGGAAAAAAGAAGCGAAAGTGGGGATTGAAGAGGAGTAAAAGAGAAATGTGGCAGGAATAGGACGAAAGACCTGCAATTTTGGAAAGGAAGTTTTGTGAAAATAGTAAAAAATTATTATGACAGGTTTAAGGTTTTAAATCCCCAATATTCAGAAATAAAACTGGGGATTATTGCTGCTATTATTATTTATTTTATTGCAAGGATTTTTTTTGTGGTAGAAATTTCAAGGGATATGATAATTTCACTTTTGGTATTTGTAATATCAATGACTCTTCACGAAGTGGCGCACGGATATGTGGCATATAAATTTGGTGATGATACTGCCAAAAGAGAAGGAAGAATTACCCTAAATCCTCTTAAACATATTGATTTGACAGGAATAATTCTACCAGTTCTTATACTTTTGAGCGGATTCAAATTTTTGGTAGGATGGGCAAAGCCTGTTCCAGTTAATTTTTATAATTTAAGACCGCATCGGCTAGGACTATTCTGTGTTGCAGTTGCTGGAATAGTAGTAAACTTTATTCTTGCAGGAATTTCACTTGTATTTTTAAAACTAGGTAGTAAATACCTGGATATGGATAATATTTTTATGACAGTCATGATTTATGTTTATGTAATAAACCTTTTGCTTGGACTGTTCAACTTGATACCAATAACTCCGCTTGATGGAGGTAGAATAGTTTATTCTTTTTCGGGAAATAAAATTAGAGAGTTTTATAATAAAATTGAAAGATATGGAATTTTAATTATATTTGTAATTGTTTATTTTAGCGGCTCTCGTTTAACACAAGGTTTCTTAGTAATTGTGGATTTTTTTTTGAAACTTGCAGGAATAGATATTAACTTAACTTTTTAAAAAAATTATAAGAAAATTCAATAAAAAATTTTGAAAATCAAAAATATGGGATATAATATAGTATTACAATTTTGAAGGTAAGTTTAAATATTAGAAAAGGTATTTTTATCAAAGTTTAAGGATGTGGTAAAGATGAAAAAATTATTTTTGATTTTAGGAATATTTTTTGCAATAAATTTTGAGGTGTATGGATTTACACAAAAGGAAAAAATTCAAGAAACTTTATCAAAGCTTGGTATAAAACAGGCTTTAATTGATGAAACGATAGCTTTGGATTATGAAATTAGAGATACAGAATATTTTGAAAATGATGAAAAAATTATTCGTGAAAGAGTGGCAAAACTTGAAAAACTTCTTCAGAAGGATGAGAGAAACTATATAGCTGCTCAAGCTCTAATTACTATTTTTGAATCTAAAATAAGTGGAGATTATAAAAAATATCTTGACTTATTTGTAAAGTATACACCTTATGAATACGAAAAAACTTTTTCAAAAATGATGTACGCTCTAGATAAGGGAGATATGTCAAATTTTGAAAAATATATGGATGAAATTCCTAAAAAATATAAAGATACAGTAGTAGTAACATTAGCAAAAATTTTTGTGGCAAAGAACTTTGAAGAAAAACAGATGCTTACAGAAAAAGTTTTGAAATTATTAAAAAATGAGAGCGAAAGACGAAAAATCGGAGTTTCTGATGAAGAATACTATTTTATGAAATTGACTTATTATTTGAATAAAATCCGTAATTTATTTGATAAAGGAGAGGTAAAAACTGCTGTTGCAGAGTATCTTGAAAATATTGTGAATGAGAATATAAGTGAAGAAATACAAAATTATAATTTAAGGGCTGAAGTTATACTTTACTTTAATGTTGTGATAATGAATGAGGAAATAAAAGAAGATTTGTTAAAAATAAGCAATGGAGCAAAATTGGAAGATACTTGGATTGCTAAGAAAATCCAGGCTGAAACTGAAAAGGACAAGGATTTCTTATCAAAAATGGTAAATTAGGAAAGAGGAGAAAGTTTATGAAAAAAATTTTTGTATCATTATCATTGCCAGTATTTTTTTCTTTAGGATACGAATTACCAGCATATACTAGAGCTGAACTTATACAGGACAGGCTTTCAAAAATTGGTATAAAGCAAAGTGTTATTGATGAAACAATAAAATTTGAATATGATATTAAAGATGAAAAAAATTTTTTTACAGAAGATGGGCATGAAAATGATAACCTTTTGAAATTAAAGGAAATTTATGAAAAAGATGAAAGAAATGAAACATTAGGATCAGTTCTTGTAGGAGCCTACATAGTAGGAGGAAAGAAGGACTTTAAAAAAGCAAGGGAATATATGGATAAAATTGCTCCTTATTCAACGAGATTTGATAAACTTTCAAACGAATTTACCTATTACAAACTAAAAGGCGATGAAAAAAAAGCAAAATTTTATTACAATCTTATAAAACGTTACTATAAAAATTCGGCAGTGATGGAGCTTGTTGACACATTGAGCGAGAATCTGGATATGGTAATGTTTATTGAAACATTAGGTGACTATTTGACTGAAGAGGAAGATAAAACTAATAATGAGGCAAATGATTTGCCTAATGGATTTTTATACGATAATAAAAAGGGAATTATTGAAAATAAGGATAAAAAAGATGATTCAGATAAGGAAGAAGTATTAGAAAATACACAAACTTATAGTGAAAGTGTAAAGGAGATTCTTGATAACGGAAAGGAAACCCTAGATACTCAAAAACAAGAAATTAGTAAATATGAACGAATAATTAATTATTTTAAAATTCCGAAAAATCAAAAGGAGTTTGGGATTCCAGATGACTATATAAGAGGATTTAAATTAAAAATCGCAGAAGTAAAAATAGCAAAAAATATGATGAACTATGGAATAGAAAATGCTGTAAAATATTATCTTGACAATGTTTCGACAAAAGATGTGAGCTATGAAGACGTTTATTTTAACGAACAGTCAGAGCTGGCATTGTATCTTGCGGTTGCCCAAATGCTTTCTGTTGCTGATGATAATGTGGTATCAAAATATCGAAAAGAATTTGAAAATACAAGAGTAATCAAGCTACTAGATGAAGTTTTGAAAAATGAGAGAAAAAAGGAAAAAGAAAGAAATGGGAAGACTCAAAATAAAAATCATATAAAAAGCTGATAGATGCAGATTATAAAAGAATATAGAAGAAATTCGTGAGTACAAATAAATTTAAGCAGTTGGAAGGATATGTGCAGATACAGCCAGTAACTCAATAAGAAATTATAGAAACTCAGATGAACTTGATTGCAAAAATAGGTTGTCTGAGTTTTATTTTTATGATAACATAATAAATATCATTTTAAATTTATAGAACGAAAGGAGGAAAAGTTGAAAACTGTAGCAAAAGAAACAATCATTGAATTTGAAGAAAAAAAATCAAAATTTATTGGCTACATTAAGCCAGTTTCGACAGTAACTGAAGCAGAAAAATTTATTGATTCTATAAAAAAAATGCATCCAAACGCAACTCATAATGTGCCGCTTTACAGAGTAATGGAAAATGGGCAGGAGTATTTTAAGTACAATGATGATGGAGAACCGAGCAATACAGCAGGAAAACCAATGGCGGAAATACTGAATATTTTGGATGTGTATAATGTGGCATTAGTTGCTACAAGATATTTTGGAGGAGTAAAGCTGGGAGCTGGTGGACTTATAAGAAATTATGCCAAAACTGCAAAACTTGCTGTTAATGAAGCACAAATTATAGAATATGTAGAAAAAAATATTTTTATATTAGATTATGACTATGAATATACTTCAGAAATAGAGGCATTTTTAAGCGCAAATAGCGAAAAATTTGGTATAGAAATATTAGAAAAAAATTACTCAAGCAGAGTTACTATGAAAATAACAGCAGATGGTGAAGTTGAAAATGAATTAAATGGTCTACAGAAAATAATAGTGATAAAAATGTAAAAAAATATTGATTTTCAAGAAACCCAATTTTTTCAAAAAAAATTGTTGACAAATAAAATCAAATATGATATTATATTTCTTGTCTGTTAGTGATAATAACAAATAAGGGAATGAATGTGCGGCCTTCGTCTAGTGGTTAGGACCTCGGGTTTTCATCCCGGTAACAGGGGTTCGATCCCCCTAGGCCGTACCAAGTTTAAAATTGAATAATTAAAATATTAAATGGTGAATATTTATGGTCGCATAGCTCAGCTGGGAGAGCACCTGCCTTACAAGCAGGGGGTCATTGGTTCGATCCCAATTGTGACCACCATTATGGAGGTGTAGCTCAGTTGGTTAGAGTGCTTGCCTGTCACGCAAGATGTCGCGAGTTCGAGTCTCGTCACTTCCGCCATTTAATGCCGCTTTAGCTCATCTGGTAGAGCAACTGACTTGTAATCAGTAGGTGGTTGGTTCGAGTCCGACAAGCGGCACCACTATTTAAAATTTAGAATGTTGTGGAGAGGTTCCCGAGTGGCCAAAGGGATCAGACTGTAAATCTGCCGGCTCAGCCTTCGAAGGTTCGAATCCTTCCCTCTCCACCATTTTTTTTTATAAAAATAAAAATTATTATAAATATCAAATTATAATTCGCAGGAGGAATTATCAACTATGGTTAGAAAAATAAAAGGAGCAGGAAATAAATCTGGTGGAAATCAACAGGATATAATCAAACAAGCTCAAGTGATGCAACAAGAAATGTTAAAAATTCAAGAAGGATTAAAAGATAAATTCGTAGAAACATCTGTTGCTGGTGGAGGAATTACGGTAAAAGCAAATGGACAGAAAAAAATTGTAGATTTATCAATTTCATTAGATGTATTAAAAGATGCAATTGAAGAAAATGACGCAACAATTGTTTCAGACCTAATCATAAATGCAGTAAATGAAATTTTAGACAAAGCTGAAGAAATGGCTGAAAAAGAAATGGAAGTAGTTACTGGTGGAGTAAGTATTCCAGGATTATTCTAAAAATAAAAATTTTGAATAAATGTTTTATGAAAACCAGAGTAATGTCTGGTTTTTTATTTTTTCATAATTAATTCTATAATTGTATTCTGAATGATTTATACTAAACCTCATTTAAAAAATGAATTTATAGTAAAACTGATTTAAAACAAAACTCAAAAGTTATGACTATTTTACTCAAACCCTAAATTTATATAATTTTTAGTAGTTTAATTTTAAATAGGTTTGAGTATATTATAAAATTTTATAATAAAGGATAAAAACTTAGTATTTTAAAATAATTAAAGTATAATTTTTTTGTTTTAATAAACCGACGGAGCTTTTATTTATTCGACTACAACTATTTGATGACTGAAAGTTTAATTGAAACTAAAAGTACGGAAAATTTGTTAGAAGGAAAATAACTGTTTGGTTTTTAGAGCAAACTTTAAATTAAATAAAATATGCTAATTAATATAATTTATGATAAAAATAACTATAGAATGATTTAAAGTATAAAATAGAAAAAATGACTTATCTAAATTATTAAAGATAAATTTAATATTTGAGATATAAAAAAAAGAAAGGAGATGAAAAAATGAAGAAAAATATTAATAAGATGATAATATTAATGTTTTTATGCATTATTGTTTATAATTTAGGGCATCCCGCTACACCTGCACTAATTGAACTGAGAGGGTGGAAGAAGAGTATTTCGGGAGAACTTCTGGCGTTTATGAGTACAGCGATGTTTATTTCTTCGCCTTATTTGGGGGCCTTAGCAGATAAAGTTGGGATGAAGAGAATATTTGTGTTTATGCCAGTTTGTTATGGAATGTCACAACTTATTTTTGGGTTTGGGGTAAATTTACCGTTTATATTTTTGGCACGTATGATTTCGGGATTTGCATCCGGAGGAACATATGCCGTGGCATTTGGATATGTGAGTCAGCTTTCTGAAAAAGGCGAGAAAGCAAAAAATATTGCAAAAGTAAGTTCTGCAACTGTAATCGGTGGAGCAATTGGGCAGAAAATAGGAGGATATGCTGCAACTGTTACTAATGATCCGAGAACTTCCTTTGCACTACAGTTTATTGGTGGAAGCATTGTTTCAATAATTATTTTACTGATTATGAAGGAAATTGTGAAAAAGAATGACGATTTGGAAGAGAAAAGTAAAAAGGACTTAAATCCATTTGCAACCTTTAGATATATTAAGGAGTTAGATGGTTATTCCAAGTTCTTCTGTCTTATAATTTTACTTTCAGGAATAGGAATTTATTCTTATGGAAGTGCTTTAAACTATTTTTTGAAATTTTATGAAAAAGTTTCTTCTGATACAATTGGAACTTTTGTTATGTGTTCGTCATTGCTTGCTTTTTTTGGAACTGCATTTTTGCTGGGAAAACTGTTGAAAAAATTTAAGGAAAAAAGTATTTATAAATTTTTGATTTTTGTTGGAATAATATTGATGGCAATTATTTTATTTAGAGTTAAATTTGGTGTAACTCCATATCTTTTGATGGCTTTTTATACAATGACTTATGAAATTGTACGTTCTCTTGGAAATACTATTATTGCTCAGAGATATAAAGAAAATCAGGGAAAAATATTAGGAGTCGCTTCTGCAGTAGGTTCTCTTGGAACTGCAATTGGTTCGCTTCTTTCAGGGTATTTATTAAATTTTAACCCTTTTTTACCGTTTGTTGTGAATATTATTGTGATGTTTTTTGTGCTAGTTTTAATTTTAGTAAAAAAATTGTAATTTTTTCCTTTTAGATATTTGTTAAATTAGATAAATATGGTAAAATTAATATAGAATAGAAAATTTTTGGAGATATTTAGTTTAAAATAAACTGCAAAAATATTAAAAGTTAAAATTGTTTAAATAAAAATTTTTAGGAGGCATACCATGGAATATATGAAAAAATATGAATACTGGTTAAATTCAGAAGCTGTTGATGAAAAAGACAAGGAAGAGTTAAGAAGTTTAGCTGGAAATGAAAAGGAAATCGAAGATAGATTTTTTAAGGATTTGAGCTTTGGAACTGGTGGAATTAGAGGTGTTCGTGGGATTGGAACTAACAGAATTAATAAATATGTAATTAGAAAAGCAACTCAAGGGCTTGCAAATTATATGCTGAAATTCAATGAAAAATTGGCAAAAGAAAAAGGAATTATAATTGCTCACGACTGTAGAATTGGTTCAAGGGAATATGCATTGAATACTGCAAGAGTTATGGCTGCTAACGGAATTAAGGCATATATTTATGAAGACTTGCGTTCTACGCCTGAATTGTCATTTGGGGTAAGATATAAAGGTACTATGGCTGGGATTGTCGTAACTGCGTCACATAACCCTGTGGAATATAACGGATACAAGGTTTACTGGGATGATGGAGCTCAAGTTGTAGATCCTCATGCACCTGCGATTGTTGCTGAAGTTAATAAAATTCAGACTCTTGAAGAAATTAAAGTAATTTCTGAAGCAGAAGGAAGAGAAAAAGGATTAATTATCCAATTGGATGGAAAAATTGATGATGATTATTTAGATGCAATAAAAACACAAACTTTAAAAACAGATATTCCAGGGAAAGAAAACTTTAAAATAGTTTACACTCCACTTCATGGAACTGGTGGACGTCCAATGAAACGTATTTTATCTGATTTTGGGTACAATTTTGAAGTTGTGAAGGAACAAATTGAGCCAGACGGGAACTTTCCAACTGTAACTTATGCAAATCCTGAAGAAAAAGCGGCATTTAAGCTTGGAGTAAAATTAGCTGATGAAATTGGGGCAAAAATAGTTATGGCAAACGATCCTGATGCAGATAGAATAGGTATTGCTGTAAAAGATGATAAAAATGAATGGTATTATCCAAATGGAAACCAAGTTGGATTATTGTTACTGCAATATCTTTTAAACAATAAAAAAGACATTCCTGCAAATGCAAAAGTTATAACAACAGTTGTTTCTACACCGATGATTGATGTAGTTGCACCTTCAAAAAATGTTGGAGTTATGAAAACATTGACAGGATTTAAATATATTGGAGAAAAAATTAGACAATTTGAAAACAAGGAATTGGATGGAACATATTTATTTGGATTTGAGGAAAGTTACGGATATTTGATTGGAACACATGCAAGAGATAAAGATGCGTTGGTAACTTCAATGGTAATCGCTGAAATGGCTACTTACTATGATTCAATCGGAAGTTCAATTTACGAAGAATTGCAAAAATTATATAAAGAATTTGGATATTATCTAGAAGGAATAAAATCTGTAACGCTTAAAGGAAAAGATGGAATTGAACAAATGGCTGCTCTTATGACTAATTTGAGAGAAAATGTAAAAGACCAGTTGATTGGTAAAAAGATTAAAATTAAACGTGATTTCTTTTCACATAAGGAATACAACTTGGAAACAGGAGCAGAAACTGAAATAAAATTACCAAAAGAAAACGTTTTACAATTTGTTCTGGAAGATGATACTTACATTACAGCCCGTCCATCTGGAACAGAGCCAAAAATCAAATTCTATTTTAGTGTAAATGCAGATTCAAATGAAAATGTAAAAGCAAAACTTGATAAAACAATGGAAGAATTTTCAAAATTTTTAGGATTATAATTTTTTAAAGAGATCAGAAGATTACTTAAACTAAATGTCTAATTTTTTGGCAAAAGTTTAGTTTTCCTGATCTTTTTTATTAGAAAGCTATAGATATTTTATAATAAAAAAAATAATAAAATTTTTAGAGAGAATTTGTGGAAAGAATAAAGTATGGAAAAAATAAAAGAGAAAAATATTGATGCGATATACATTCATATCCCATTTTGTGACAAAAAATGCGAATATTGTGATTTTTGTACGTATATTAATATGGAGAAAGAATATAGAAAATATGTAGATTATTTGATTAGGGAAATGAGAATGTATCCCAAATATAAGTATGATACGATTTATTTTGGTGGTGGAACGCCATCATTACTGCCAGTTGAGATGATAAGAGAAATAATGGATGAACTGGAGTGGAGCGAAAATGCTGAAATTACTTTGGAATTAAATCCAACGGATATGACTTTGGAAAAATTGAAGGAAATTCGGGAAATTGGGATAAACAGATTAAGTATTGGTATACAGAGCTTTCAGAATCACGTTTTAAAATTTATTGGAAGACAGCATAGTTCAGAAGATGCGATAAGTGTGTATAAAATGGCTAGAGAAGCTGGATTTGAGAATATAACTGTGGATTTGATGTTTGGAATTCCTAATCAAAGTATTGAGGATCTGCAGAAGGATTTGAATATTTTGAAAGAATTAAAGCCTGAAAATGTGTCAATTTACTCGCTTATCTGGGAGGAAGGGACTGTTTTCTGGAGTAAATTGCAAAAGGGGATTTTGTCGGAAATTGATCAGGATGTAGAAGCTCAGATGTATGAGATGATTATTGAGTTTTTTAATGAAAATAGGTATTGTCATTACGAAATATCAAATTTTGCACGGATTGATGGGAATTTTAAGCAAAATAAAAATATTAGTGAAAATTGTGATTTAGAAAATAAAATAGGTTTTCAAAATTTTTCAGAAATTAAAAATAATGAAGAAATATTGAAAAATGTGGAAGATTTTGAAATAATTAAGAAAAAACAGAAAAATAGTGGAAGACACAATTTGAAATATTGGAGAAATATAAAATTTGTTGGTGTAGGAATGAGTGCTGCTAGCTATTATAGTGGAAATAGACATAGTAATGTAAGAACATTTAAGAAATATTATGATTTAATTGATAGCGGAAATTTGCCGATTGATGAAAATACAATTGAAATTGTAGATGAAATCGAAAGTGAAAAACTGAAAAAAATGCTGGGACTAAGATTAATTCAAGAGGGAATTGAATATTTTGAGAATGTGAAAGTTGAAAAACTTATAAAAAATGGACTACTTGAAAAATTTGTTGTGAAAAAAGTTGAGTTTTTAGATAAAAATATTGGAAAAGCTGAAAAAAATATTGTAACAAAAGAAAAAGAAATAAAAAATAAAGTTAAAAATAATGAAGATTTGAATGAAAATATAGTAGAAAATGCTTATGAAATAAGGCTTAGATTAACAAAAAGAGGAATGTTGCTTGCAAATGATGTATTTGTTGAATTTATTTGAAAAAAAGGTTATAATAGTGTTATTGTAAAATATGTAGCAAGTCAAAAGGAGCAGGAATGGAACTTGATAATGTAAAAATTCAGCAAAATTATAATAAAATTTTTGAAGATATAAAAAAATATTCGCCGTATCCTGAAAAAGTAAAAATTTTGTTTGTTAGTAAATATTTTGACGTGGAAAAGCATAAGGCTATAATTGATATGGGTTATGATTATTTTGGTGAAAATCGGGCTCAGCTTTATCGGGACAAGCTAAATGAATTTTCAGATGAAAAATATAAAAATATCAAATGGGATTTTATTGGAAGGTTGCAAAAAAATAAAATAAAGTATATAATTAATAGTGTGAATTTAATACATTCGATTGATTCTTATGAACTTTTAGAAGAAATAAATAAAAAAGCTATTGAAAATTCCAAAATTATAAATGGATTGGTTCAAATTAATGTTTCAAGGGAAGAATCCAAAACAGGAATTTATATTGAAAACTTTAAAAAGGATAGTGAAAAATATTTTTCTATGAGTAACGTAAAAATAGCAGGTTTTATGACAATGGCTCCGTATGAAGCTTCAGAAAAGGAAATAAACAGTTATTTTTCAAATATGAGAGAGTTAAAGGAAGAATATCAAAAAAAATATAATTATATTACCGAACTTTCCATGGGAATGTCGAATGACTATATTGAAGCATTGAAAAATGGTGCGACAATAATTAGAATAGGAAGTAAATTATTTGAATAGGAGGTTATGCTTTGGGACTTAAAAGAAAATTAATGGAATTTTTTGGCGATGATATTGAAGATGATGATGATGAGTTATCTGAAGAGTTGTCAAATGATGAAAGAAAAGAAATGGCAGTAGAACAGCCACAGCAAAATCAGCAGTCTAAAGCTCAGCAAAAAGTAGCAGTAAATCGTGTAGAACAAGAAAAACAGCCAGAAGAGAAAAAAGGAATAGGAAGTCTTTTTGGTGTAGGAAAAAAGGAGGAAATTGTAAAGATGCCATCGTCTAAAGTAAGCTATGTTTCGATTATAAGACCGAAAGTTTTTGAAGATTCAAGATTAATTGCAGATGCAATAAAAGAAAATAAAGTTGTAACATTCAGTTTGGAATTTTTAGAATATGAAGTGGGACAAAGAGTAATAGATTTTGTAAGTGGAGCGGCATATGCAATGAATGCTCATCTATCAAAAGTTACTGATAAAGTTTTAACTTCTATTCCAGTTGGAATTGACTATGAAGATATTGATGCTTCATTAGGAGAAGAGTCAAGAGACAGTAACTTGTTATAATTAAATATTAAAATATTGTGTTAAGTTTTAAAATTTAGCTGTTTTTTTTGAGATATTTTCTCATTTAAAGCAGTATTTTTTAATAGATTTATAAAAAGAAATTATTAATTATACTTAAACCTATTTTAAATTAAACTGCTAAAATTATATAAATTTATGGTTTGAGTAAAATAGTTATAGCTTTTGAGTTTAGTTTTAAATAAGTTTTACTATAAAATAGCTTGAAATAAATATGAAAACAAAAGAAAAGTAGGAGAATAGATAAATGGGAATAATTTTTACAATAGTAATTTTGGGATTAATTGTATTTTTGCATGAATTGGGGCATTTTGCAACGGCTAAATATTTTGGGATGCCTGTTACTGAGTTTGCGATTGGAATGGGGCCAAAGATTTTTTCGTTAAAAAAGAATGAGACGACTTATTCAATCAGAATTTTACCTTTAGGAGGATTTGTTAATATTGAGGGAATGCAGCCTGAAAGGTTTGATTTGGAAGTATTTAAGAAGGAAAAAATGGATGAAATTATTGAGGAATTGAAAAATGAAACAGGTAACAAGTATAATGATAATGAAATTGAAGATGAAATATTTGTTGATGAAGTGGAAAGAAGGCTTAGCAAGGTTGTAGAAAAGGAATTAAAGAGACAGGAAAATATTCAAAAAAATGGATTTTTTGCAAAGTCGCCATTTAGCAGATTTGTTGTGCTGATTGCGGGAGTTGTGATGAACTTTATCTCTGCATTGGTAGTATTATTTATAATTCTTTCAGTAGCAGGAGTGCTGCCGCCTAAATATTCTCAAGCTATAGTTGGAGGAGTTGAGCAAAGTTCAAAAGTAAATGGAAGATTGAAGGTAAATGATAAGATTTTGGCAATTAATGGTAAAAATATATCCAATTGGAGTGAAATGACAAAAAGAATTGGAGAAATTAGTAAAAATTATAAAAATGAAGATATAGCTCTAAAAATCTTGAGAGATAATAAGGAAATTACTGAAAATGTAAAATTAACTTACAACAAGGAAGTAAAGGGAAACATACTTGGAGTACATCTGTTAAGCCAAAAATCAACATTTGGAGAAAGAGTAAAAATTAGTTTTTCTATGTTTGGAGATTATTTTAAAATGACACTTGATGGTGTGAGAATGCTTATAACAGGAAAAGTGGCAATGAAGGAGATGACAGGGCCTGTAGGACTTCCTAAGATAGTTGGCGAGGCTTATGGGCAAGGAGGGATTTTTGCCATGCTTGGAGTATTTGTATTAATTTCCATAAATATTGGAATTATGAACTTGCTTCCAATTCCAGCGCTTGATGGGGGAAGACTGATATTTGTCATTCCTGAATTTTTTGGAATAAAAGTAAATAAAAAAATAGAAGAAAAAATACATATGATTGGGATGATATTTTTGCTTGTATTGATGTTAGTTATTGTATTTTTTGATGTTACTAAGTATTTTCAATAGAGAGGAAAATAAATTAGATGGTAGATTTTATACAGAAAACAAAAAGGCTTGTAAAGCTTTCTTCAGTAATTGCTCAATATGGATTTGATGAACTATTTAAAAGGGGAGACTTGGAAAAGTATATTCCTGGAAATATAAAAAGAAGATATAGTGACAAAATTGATGAAATAAATTCTTATACTTTTTATGAAAGAATAAGAATGGCGATTGAGGAAATGGGGCCTGTATATGTAAAATTTGGGCAAATGTTAAGTAATCGAAAAGACATTTTACCTGAAGAAATGCTTTTACAGCTTCAAAAATTACAAGATAGTGTGGAGATTGAAGAAGTAGATGTAAGAAAAAAAATGAATCTCGAACTTGGAATAGAAGTAGATGATTATTTTTCTGAAATAGAGGAAGAGCCGATGGCATCAGCTTCAATAGGGCAGGTGTTTAGAGGAAAATTAAAAAATGGGGAAAAAGTTGTTGTAAAGATTCAAAGAGAAAATATAAAGCCTGTAATTGAAGCAGATTTGGAAATTATGAAAAATCTTGCAAAAGCTTTGGAAAATTATTATGAAGAAATGAAAAAAATGAATATTGTAGATGTTGTGGAAAGTTTTGAAAAAATGCTCAATGATGAGCTTTCACTTAGTAACGAGCTTCGTAATATAGAGCGTTTTGCAAATAATTTTAAAGGGGACGAGAGAATTCACGTTCCAATCGTATACAAACATCTTTCCAATAACCACGTTCTTACAATGGAAATGATAGAAGGCTTTAAAATTACTGATAAGGAAAAAATAGTAGAAATAGGTAAAAAACCTGAAGAAGTTGCAAGAACTGGACTTGATTTGTATTTGGTACAGTTTTTAAAACATGGATTTTTTCATGCTGATCCCCATCCTGGTAATATTTTTATAAAGGAAAATGGGCAAATTGCATTTATTGATTTTGGTGCAATGGGCAGGCTTTATCCAAATGAGCGAGAACTTTTAATAAATTTGATTATTTATTCATTGAAAAAAGATGTAAAAAAAATGATTGAAACTATACGAAAACTGGCTATAAAATTTGAAGTTGCAGATGAAAGAAAGTTTGAGCGGGAACTTTACGGATTAATTGAGATGGTGGACGGGAATTCATTGGAAAGTATAGATATTGTTACGATTTTTGAAAAGGCAAGGAAAATATTCAGCGATAACCAAATTCTGCTTTCTGAAGATATTTACCTATTAATAAAGGGAATTGGTCAAATTGAAGGAATTGGTCGGCATTTGAATCCAAGTCTTAATATAACAAGAATTATGCAGCCATATATGGATAAAATAGCAAGAGAGCGGATGAATCCAGTAAATATTTTTAAAAAGGGAGCAGAAAAATTGGAAACCTTTTCTGATAACTGGTTAACTTTACCTACAGATTTAAAAAATATTTTGGAAAAAATTCAAAAAAATGAATTAAAACATAAGCATGAAATAATTGGTTTTGAGAAATTTCAAAAAACTTTTGAGCAATTAGTACTGGCAATTATTATTTCATCAATATTTGTGGGTTCATCAATACTAGCTCTAGCAAACATTCCTCCAAAAATATTTGGAATTTCTGGATTGGGATTATTAGGATTTGTTATTGCAGGAATTATGGGAGTAAATTTATTTTTTAAAAGTAAAAAATAAGTACTGGCAAAATAAAAACTATTTTTTTAGGACTATAATTAGTCAATTTAAAAAATAAAGGAGAGCTGCCATGGAAAATAATGTTTTATTAGCAACATTTGAAAATCAGCTAAGCGCATTTGAGGCTCTAGCTGACATAAAGACAAAATATTCAGGGGAAAATTATGTAATTACTCAGGCTGCAGTTGTAAGAAAGGAAGACGATAAGCTGAGTTTCAAGGATGGATTTGAAGTAAATGCAAATGGAAATATAGGATTTTTAAATGGAGGGCTTCTTGGAGGCCTTATTGGAATTATCGGAGGTCCGTTGGGAGTTATTTTTGGTGGAGCAGTAGGAGCTATGATAGGTGAAAGCCAAGGTGAAAAGGCTGACAAAAAAATAATAAGCATATTTGAAGATGTTTCAAAACACCTTGTAAATAATCATTATGCGTTGATTTTACTAACTTCCGAATCAGGGAATACAGAACTGGATAATTTTTTGAATAAATATAATCCTGAAACAATCCTTCGAAAAGATGCCAAAGTTGTTCAGAAAGATTTAGAATTTGCAAAAGAATATGAATCAAAACTAAAAACAGATATCGAATATAAGGAATTAAAGGAAAGATTTGAAAGCAAATCAAAAGAAGTAAAAGAAAATTTAGCTGATTTTTCAGAAAAGATAAAAGCTAACGCAGAAGCATTTACAGAAGATTTGACAAAATTTGTATTGGATTTGAAAAATAAATTTAAAAACTAGAGAAAATACAGGGGTAGAAATTTTATCCCTGTTTTTAAATTAAAATATATTTGAAATACAGAACTGTTAAGTTTATAGAAGCAAAAAATTATACTTAATGTAGATATGTGGAGGTTTAGATACAAAAGAAAAATGTAAATTTAACAATAAAAGAGTTTGTGTTTAAAAAATTTCCTGTGGAATTAAAAGTTATTTTCGTTATTGCCATTATAGTTAATATAACTTGTTTAGTATTTAATTTTTGAGGTAAAAAAATTTCGGGAATGAAATATTTTCAATAAGTATGTTCTTTTTTTAGGTTACTGGATATTTTGTTATTTGACTAGAAGAAAAGAGCTAAAAATAGAAAATGGGAATTTTACTAGTATAAAAAAAATATTTGGGGAGAAAAATGATAAATTTATTTGAATTAGTAGAAGATATAGATAAGAAATTTTTAGAAAAATATTATGAAATTTTTGAAAGTATGGAAGAAAAGGTAGAGTTATCTAAAAGGGATTTCCATTATTTGCGAATAATTTTTGAAGCACAAAAAATAAACTTGACTGAGTTTTCAAAAAGGTCTAAAGTGTCAAAACCTGCAGTAACAAAAATAATAAACAAATATCTACAAAAGGGATATGTAATAAAAGAAGTTTCAGAAGAAGATAAAAGATTTTCATATATACAGCTTTTGGATGGAATGAAAATGTTTTTAGGAAAAAATCAGCAAATTGCAAACAGTATATATGAAAGTTTCTTAAATGTATTAGATAAAAATGAAAGAGAACAGTTAAAAAAACTATTAGTAAAAATAAAAAGTAATTTTTAAAAAATAAATAAGAAAAAATGACAAAAATCTGAAAATATGATTTATATCCGTATTTTAATGGATTTCTAAGTAGAAAAATGATTGACAAAATAGAAAAAAAATTATATTATATTATAATGACTTACGGGTCAATCTTGATTGTTAGGTGGGAGATACTTGGAAAAAAAGAAGAGTGTAAAAATCCAGAAAAGAAAGAAAATAATAGATAAAGAATGGGAATTATTTATAAAAAATGGATATGAGGAAACAAAGGTTGAGGATATTACAAGGGAGTTAGAGATATCTAAAGGGAGTTTTTATACATATTTTGCAACAAAAGATGAATTATTGTATGAGATTTTGGAAAAAATAAAAAAGAAAATAATAAATGTTCTTGGGGCTATAGATATTAGTCAGCAGCCAGATAAGGTTTTAGAAGATTATGTAAGAGCTAAAATGAATAGTGCCGTTCAACTTTTGAACAATATGAGATTAAATATTGTTCAAAAAAATGTGTTAAATCCTAAATTAAGGAATTTCTTTGAAGAATTGCGGGAAATATCTGTTAATTTTATAAAAATAAATATTGTTGAAAAATTTAATAAGAAAAATGGTAATAAATATAATTTACAAATCATATCAGAATTCATATTAATATCAGTAGAAGAATTTTTATTTGACGAACTTGTCTTGAAAAGTTTTAGAAACATGAAGGAAGATGAGATAATCAATATAAAAAATACAGATAAAATTGAAATATCATTGAAAGAAATAACAAAATTTATAAATAATGCATTAAAATAAGTTCAGGAAGGAAAACAGAAAATGAAAAAAAATAAAAACAAAATAGCAGTAACAGTGTTACTCCTATTAATGTCAATTCCTAATTTTGCACAAAAAATAACTATTCAGGAAGCGGCAGAAATGGCGGTAAAAAATAATAAAGATATAAAAATTGGAATGCTGGAAGTAGATAGAGGGCAAATTGATGTTAGCAGAACTTGGAAACAGAAATTTTTCAAAGTAAGCTACAATGCTTCGGCAAACGCCTACTTTAAAGATATCATATCAAAGAAGACTGGAGAAGCATATCAGCAATACTTATCACTATCACAGCCAATTTATACAGGCGGGAAATTAAGACTTGGAAATGAAATTAGTAAGGACAACTTAAAATTAGCAGAATTGAAACTGGATAAAACAAAAAAAGATACAGTTTTGAGTACTGTTCAAGCGTACATTGATGTATATGATGCGATTAGTACACTTGGAGTTTTACAAAAGTCTAAGGAAGCGCTAGATGAGAATTATAAAATTCAGACTGAGAAATATAAATTAAGAATGGTTACAAAGCCTGAATATAGAGAAGCAGAACGAAGCATAAAAGCTATAGAGGCACAAATTGTGGAACAACAGGGGAATATTGAAATAGCAAAGGAATCTTTAGGAATATTAATTGGGGTGTCGAATCCAAGCAGTATTGAAATAGTGCCGTTTGGGGTGGAAGATAATTTTACCAAGACGATTGACCTATCAAAGGATATGGAAAAATTGACAACACAAAATACTGAGTATAAAATCGCACAAAAGCAAATTGATATAAGCAGAAAAAATACAAAACTTGAAAAATCAAGTTTTCATCCAACAATTAACGGAACGTTAAGCTATGGGGCATTACGATCACAAGATAAATTGAAAAATGTATTTGAAACAAAGAATCTATCATCAGCTGCGGGAGTAACATTTACTTGGGATATTTTTGACTGGGGTAAAAGAAAAGAAGATGTAAGATATGCTCAAAAAACTGAAGAAATTGCAGAAGTTAAATCAGGACAGACGTTGGATCAGGTAAGGGCAAATATGAAAAAAACATATTATCAGCTACAGGCACTTGAAAAAAGTTTGGAAGCATTGAAGGTGGCTGTGGAAAGTGCAGAAGAAACTTATGAACTGGAAAAGGAAAGATATAACTATAACTTGATAACAATGAATAATTTACTTGATGCAGAGGCGAAATTGAGACAAAGCCGTGTAAATTATGCGACTTCAAAACTTAAGTATTATTATCTTGTGTCACAATACGGAGCTTTTCTTGATTAATCGGATTTAAAATATGAAAATAGGAGGAAATAAATAATGAAATTATATAATAAAAAAATCGTAGTGGCATTGGCAGTACTTGTAATGTTTACTATATCTTGCGGGAAAAAGAAAAAAGCAGAAGTTGTCAATGCAAGACCTGTAAAAGTGCAAGTTATTGGACAAAACTCAATTTCTTTAGGATATACAGCAAGCGGTACTTTGAAGGGAATCGAGGAAGTACCGTATACAGCGACTTCATCAGGAGAGATAGTTGTCATAAATGCAAAAAATGGGGATAGTGTAAATGCTGGTCAGGTAATAGTGTCAATTGATAATCAAGCTGCAAGATCAAATGTGAGAAGTGCAGCTTCAAATGTGAATACAGCCTCATCAAACATTAGTTCAGCACAAGCAGCACTTGAAGAAGCTAGAATCAATTACGAAAAATATAATATGCTTTATAATAAGAGGCTAGTAACCGAAACAGACTATTTAAAGGCAAAAACTAATTATGATGCTGCAAGAGCCCAGTTAAATGCCTCAAAAAACAGCCTAAGCTCAGCACGGGCAGCACTGGATTCGGCAAATGACACAAATAGAAAATCCGTAATAAAGACAAATACAACGGGAACTATTGCAAATATGAAGCTGGAACTCCATCAGCAAACATCAGCTGGAAGTGCCTTGTTTACTGTGGTAAATGAATCGGAAATGCAACTGGAAGTGGGAGTTTCACCAGAAGTAATAAATAAAATCCATGTAGGGACACAGGCAAAAGTAAAAGTTGACGAACTACAAGGGGAAGAACTGGTAGGAACAGTTTATGAAGTATCTGCCGCAGCAAGCAGTGCAACAAGACAATTTACTGTAAAAATTAAAATTCCTAATCCAGATAGAAGGCTAAAAAGTGGAATGTATGGAACAGCAAGTATAGATACTGGTGCTGAAAACGGATTAGTTATCCCTAAAAAAGCCATTGTTGTAAGAGGGGTAGAGCAAGTTGTTTATATAGTTCAAAATGGTAAGGCTATTGCTATTCCTATAAAAATTACAAATCAAAATCAGGATTATGCAGCAGTTACAGGAAATGGATTAACAAGTGGAGTAGAATTAATAGTAGACGGACAAAATGTTGTGCAATCTAATGAAGCAGTTAGAAAAGTGCAATAATTTTTACTATTGATGACGAAATTAATATTTTTTATAATCAGTCAGACAGATTTTGAAAGTTTAATGTTTCTAGATTCGTTTGACTGTATTTATAAAAACAGAGATAAAATGAATTTAAAACAGAAGCAAAAATAAAATTAAGGAGAAAAAAATGACAATAGCAGATTTTGCAACGAAAAGAGTTGTTTCTACAACAATGATATTAGTATTTATGGTCTTTTCAGGTGTTGTAGCAATGCGGTCAATGAAGCAGGAATTGATACCAGATTTTAACTTTCCGCTGGTAGCTGTTAATACAACGTGGACTGGAGCAGCTTCTGAGGATGTTAAGACTCAGATTTCAAAAAAGATAGAAGATGCGGCACTTAATGTTGACGGTATTAAAAATATTTCTACAAGTTCAACTTATGGAAGTTCAAGTGTAATGATAGAATTTAACTTTGGTACAGATACGGATATAAAGCAAGTACAGATTCAATCTGAAATTGATAAAATAAAACAGGATTTGCCATCTGATGCCAATGATCCAGTAGTTTCAAAATTGAATACAGCTGGGGGAAATTCGGATATGGCGATGATGATTGCGATAAGAGGAGCAGATCAGGCGATAATTACTTCATTTATAGAGGAAACACTAGAACCAAGGCTTAAAAGAAACAGAGGAGTTGGAAACATATCAGTATTTGGTAATGCTACAAGACAGATAAAGGTAAGGCTGGATCCATATAGATTGCAGGCATACAATTTATCTCCGAGTGAAATATATTCTAAAATTAAGGCGGCTCATACAATTGTACCAGGAGGAACAGTAAAAGATGGATCAAAAGAATTCATCTTGAGGGTTGATGGTGAATTAAAGCAGCTGGATCAAATACAGAATATTATTATTTCAAACAATAATAATCAGACAGTAAGATTAAGCGATGTTGCAAATGTTGAATATGGAACTAAAGATAAAACTTCTTATTCAAAATATGATGGTCAAGACATGGTTTCTGTTGTAATTCAAAAAAGTAAGGATGGAAATCTAGTTGAAATTGCAAATATTGCAAAAAAAGAATTGGAAAATATGAAACCGTTATTTCCATCAGGTTCAAAGTATGAAATAATAGTTGATAACAGTATAAGAGTAAAAGACGCGATTTCCAATGTAACAAATAGTGGTTTACAGGCATTAGTAATAGCAGTACTTGTCTTATTGGTATTCCTAAAGGATTTAAGGGCCTCGCTTGTGGTTGGAATGTCAATTCCAATATCAGCTGCATTTACTTTCTTTCTTTTAAATACACAAGGAATTTCACTAAACTTAATTTCACTTATGGGGCTTGCACTTGCGATAGGATCACTGGTTGATAATGCAGTCGTTACGCTAGATAACATATTTGATCACATCCAGATTAATAAAGAGCCAGCACTTGTTGCGGCGATACGTGGAACAAACGAGGTAATAGTTCCTATGATAGCTTCAACGGCAACATCAGTTTGCGTATTTCTGCCAATCGTATTATTTCCAGGGTTTGCAAAGGAAGTATTTGCGGGAATTTCGCTCTCAATGATGTTCGCACTGTCAACTTCGATTGTTGTGGCAATGCTGTTTATTCCAATGGCATCAAGTCTCTTCTTAAATATTGAGAAAATATCTGGAGCAGAAGGGAAAGCGCATAGATTTAATGCGTTTAGAGATAAATACAAAGATCTTGTAAAACAGGCTTTGGATCATAGAAAAGCAGTTATAATCGGAGTAATTGTACTATTTTTTGTAGTTGTTTTTGGACTTGGAAGAACTGTAAAAACCTCATTTTTCCCAACGATTGACAATGATGAGTATTCGGTAGTAGCACAGCTTTCGACAGGACTTGATGTAGAAGTGGCACACGAAATTTCTAAGCAGATGGAACAGATTGTAAAAGAAGATCCTGTTACAAAAAATTATACTACTATAGTAAATGCTCAGGCGGCAATAGTCAATGTCGATGTAAAAAAAGACACGATGAAAGCAATGGAAAGAATGCGTCAAAAAATGAGCGACATTCCAAATGTTACAATCGCTGTTTCCCCATCAAAAGCTGGAGGACGTTCAGTTTCAAAAGATTATTCATTCCAAGTGGAAGGGGATAATGCTGAAGAAATCAACAGAATTGCCAATGCGATTATGGCAGACATGAAGCGGCAGACATGGTTTAAAGATGTAAAATCATCATCAGAAGGCGGATATCCACAGGCACAGCTTGAAGTAAACAGAGTAAAGGCTGAAAGTTATGGGCTAAGTGTTACAGATATAACTAGAATGCTGAATCAAACTGTCTTAGGAGTAGATCCGATAGAAATTACTGAAAACACAGAAACATTAAAAGTTTATATGGAATTTGAAGAGCAGTATAAAAATTCACTTGACAAAATACTGAATATAATGATAAAAACAAGTGGAGGACAATTTGTAAGACTAGGAGATATTGCCACAATGAAACAGGTGGAAGGTGCAGCCTCTATAGAAACTTATAATGGTTCTCAAATTGTAACAGTAGGAGCAAATTTGGATAAATCAAAAGGTTTGAATGATGCATCAAAATTTGTAAATGAATCATTCAAAAAAACAAATCCAGCTATAGGATATAAAATAGCTCCAGCAGGAAAGGCTCAAAACCAGAAGGAAATGGGTGGAGAAATTATGAATGCCCTTATTCTTTCGGTAGCACTTATTTATGTTGTCTTGGCAATACAGCTGGAATCATTTATTTTACCGTTAATAATGATGTTAGCATTGCCATTATCGATGATTGGAGTAATGTTTGGGCTGGCTGTAACAAGAATACAGCTGAGCATGTTCGTTATGATTGGTATTCTAATGCTGTTTGGTATGGCGGTTAATAATGCAATTGTATTACTGGATTTCGTATCAAGTTTACGGCAAAAGGGGATGGAAATTAGAGAGGCCCTTGTGGAAGCGGCAGGTTCACGGCTTCGTCCGATACTTATGACAACACTTACAACGGTGCTTGGATGGATTCCAATGGTATTTTCAAGCAAGGGAAGTTCGGGTTATTATCAAGGAATGGCAGTAGCGGTTATGTTTGGACTTTCATTCTGTACATTGCTGACATTATTCTTTATACCTGTAGCTTATTCTATAGTTGAAGAAAGAAAAGAAAGAAGACAAAAGGAAAAAGAGGAAGCAAGAAAAGCAAAAAAAATGGCTGAAAGATCACAAAATAAATAATAATAAACTTTAAAGAAAAGGAGGTGTTTTCTTGAAGAGGGTAGAAATATATTTTGATTCATACTTTATGGATAAAATAAAGGAAGAAATGCGTGAATACGGAATTGAGCAATATACAATAATTCCACAAGTTTACAGCCGTTGGAGCAAAACATTAAAACATTTTAACAGCCACGTCTGGCCCGGAACTGACAGCATTCTTGTAACGTATCTGGAAGATGAGCAGGCAAGGGAAATTATGCGGCTTATCAAAATTATGAAAATAGATTTAGGTAAGTCAATCTCAATGGGTGCAGCACTTTTACCGGTAGATGATATTATTTTGTAAAAAATATGAATAAAAAAATAGTTTGAGTATAAAAAAGAACGGAGTGATTATTAATGGCAGTTTTTGAATTGAAACATCCACTAATTGAACATAAACTTTCAAATTTGAGAAATAAAGATACAGACACTAAACTTTTTAGGGAAAGCTTAAACGAAATAGCAGGACTTATGGTTTATGAAGCAACAAAACATTTGCCGCTCAAGGAGATTGAAACAGAAACTCCTATTCAGAAAACCACTACAAAAGTTCTAGATAAACCAATAACGTTAGTTCCCATCCTAAGAGCAGGACTTGGAATGATAGATGGAATATTGCAGCTTCTTCCAAACGCAAAAGTAGGTCATCTAGGAGTTTACAGAAACGAAGAAACTCTAGAGCCAGTCTACTACTATGCAAAAATGCCTACAAACGTTGTTGAAAGTCAAGTTTTCGTAGTAGATCCAATGCTTGCAACAGGTGGTTCAATGATTTACACACTTGACTATTTGAAAGAAAAAGGCGTAAAAAATATAACTGTACTTTGTATCATTGGTGCTCCTGAAGGAATAAAGAAATTTACTGAAAAACATCCCGATGTTGACTTGTACATAGCGGCAATTGATGATGGACTTAATGAACATGCGTATATCTATCCAGGATTGGGAGATGCGGGAGATAGAATATTTGGAACAAAATAGTAAAATGGATTTTTTAGGAAAATACTCTAATTAAAACAATTAGGGTATTTTTTCATATTATTATGTTTTTTCTTTTTTATTTCTGTAGGATTGCTCATTGCCGCAAATCCTTACCTTGCAATAAAGATTTATCCTAATAATTAAAATTATGGCAAGATTGCTACGCAATAACCTATGGCTAGTCTACGACATTTTTCTGCACTGACAAAAAACTCGCTATGCTCAAACAGTTTTGTCAGCACAGAAAAATGCTCCGACGGATTTTAAAGAGTAAAAATTGTATTTTAATTATTTAAAAATATTGAGTTGTTATTCTTTATTAGAAAAGTTTGTAATAAATTTCTTATTTAACCGAGGTTTAGTATAATAATAATTTTTTCTTTTCTTCAAAATAAAAAAGAAGCAGAATCTCAAAAATTCCACTTCGTTTTTCATAACATCTTCTTCCGCTTCCTGCTCTATCTTTTTCATATTCTGCCCATCTTGAAGGACTAAACAAACTGCAACTAACCACAGCTATTCACAAAATAGTAATTAATATCAACTTTTTCAAACTCATCAACTCCAATCAACAAAAAATAATTTGTTAGTAAACTCTATTTCCATCCCTATCTTTACAATAAACATTTCCATATTGCTTATAACATCTTTCGCCACTTTCTCTTCTGCTTTCAGTTACTCTGTTCCAATAACTTGGACTAAAAAGTTCGCAACTTACTGTAGTCAGAGCAAGAATTACAATCAAAAACAATTTTTTCATATTCATCAACTCCATTCAAAAACTAAGTTATTAATAACGATTTCCATCCCTATCTTCACAATAAACATTTCCATATTGCTCATAACAATGAACTCCTCTATCTGCTGCTTTTTGTCTTGCTCTATCCCACGAATTTGAATCAAAAAGTTCACAACTTACTATAGTCAGAGCAAGAATTACAAGTAAAATCAATTTTTTCATATTCATCAACTCCATTCAAAAACTAAGTTATTAATAACGATTTCCATCCCTATCTTCACAATAAAAATATCCACTGCTAGTTCTATAACACTCTTCTCCTCTATTTTTTCTGCTTTCACTTACTTTGTTCCAATAACTTGGACTAAAAAGTTCACAACTTACTGTAGTCAGAGCAAGAATTACAAGTAAAAACAACTTTTTCAAATTTATCAACTCCATTCAAAAAAAATTTTAATATTTTAAATAATTGAATTTATAGATTAAATCATCTACTTACTATATTCACAATGAACATATCCACTAGAATATCGATAACATTTTTCTCCTCGTTCTTTTCTATATTGTTCTGTTTTTTTCCACTCACCAGGATTAAGCAATTCGCAACTAACCACAGCCATTCCCAAAACAGTAATTAATATCAATTTTTTCAAACTTGTCAACTCCAATCAACAAAAAATAATTTGTTAGTAAACTCTATTTCCATCCCTATCTTTACAATAAACATTTCCATATTGCTTATAACAATGAACTCCTCTTTCTTCTCTTCTTTCACGAGCTTCATCCCATAATTTGGGATCTAATAAACCACAACTTACTGTAGTCAGAGCAAGAATTACAATCAAAAATAATTTTTTCATATTTATCATCTCCGTACATTCTTTTTTTGTATTATAACATATTTTTATGATAATTGTCTTTTTTTTTTTTTTTTTGAAATTAGAATAATATTATAAAAAACTATTTTTAAACAAGAGTTTAATTTTTTTGATTTTAAAAGGGAGTGAGAATACATTACAAACTTGATTTAAAAGGAATTTTTATAATTACTTCTGCTCCTTCGGTTTTGTTGTCTTTATTTATAAATACGCCATAATTTTTGCCGTAATAGAATTTTATTCTTTTATCGACATTTTGAAATCCTACACCGCCTGTCTTGCTTTTTTTGAACTGTTTGGCTTTTTCAAAGCCTATTCCGTTGTCTTTGACTGAGATATTGATAGTGCTATTTTCTCTGTAAACGTCGATTGTAATAATTCCGTTTCCAGAAAGGTTTTTTATTCCGTGATAGATGGAGTTTTCTACAATTGGCTGGATTATGATTTTTGGAACTTCGATGGAAAGAAGGCTTTCGTCTTCTATGTTGAAAAAATAGAAAAGTTTGTCTTCGTATCTCTGCTTTTGTATGAATAAATATTCTTTAGTGTGCATAATTTCATCTTTTAAGGGTATTTTTTCGTGACCGTTGCTAAGGGAAAGCCTAAAATAGTTTGCAAGTGATTTTGTAATGCTGATTACTTTTTCATTGTCTTCAAATTCTGCCATCCAAATAATTGTATCAAGCGTATTATACAGAAAATGTGGATTAATCTGGCTGTGAAGAGCCTTTATTTCATATTCCCGCAAATATTTTATCTTTTCGACCATTACATTAAAATGTTCTACAAGATTCTGAACTTCATAGCCTGTTTTTTCGCTTAAATGAAATTCCCGTAGATTATTTTCAAAGTTTTGCATATGATTTTCCAGTTTTATTAAAGGCCTTAGAATCTTTGTTATTACGATAAATGTAATAATGGAAGAAAAAGCTAATGAAACTAGGAAAATGATAATAACTATGTGAGAAAAATTTTTCTTTAAGGTAACTAAGTCATTTGTGTTTGCAAGGCTTCTTAAATTCCAGTTTGTATTTTCAATCTGTGTTTCGTATAAGTATGTATCTTTATTTTTATTCTTTTCTGAAAATTTTGCAAGACACTTTTTATCAGCAAAGCATTTTACATCTTTGTAGTAAATAATATTGTTGTTTTTGTCTACTATAATATTGTCGATTTGTTTTCCAAAAGAAATGGAATTTAAATATCTTTCAAGAATTTCATATTTAATGTCAAAAACAATAACACCAAGATTTTCTCCCTTTGAATTTTTTATGTCCCGACTGATTGAAAGAAACCAGAGAGCTGAATTCATAGAGGAGGTGGAATTTTTTCTGCTGGGATTAAAAACGGGCATATCGGAATTGTTTATAGCATCGACATACCATTTTTCCTTCATCATATTTTCTGATATTTTCATATCATTATTTTTGTCACTGGATACAATGTTACCATTTTTTCCGATTACAGTAATATTTTTAATTCCTTTATTACTATCAAGAATCGAATAAATCATTTTTTCAATGCTCTTTTTTGAATCTTCATTTCCTGATATTAAAAAATTTCTAACATCGGCATCAACAGATAAGAGATTAATTATATTTTTCAATTTATCTGCATAGAGCGTAATATAACGGGATGTACTTATGACATTTCCGTTAGTATATTCAATTTCCTTGTTCATTATGATGTATTTTGAAGTATAGTAAAAAATACTGCTTAAAAAAAGTACAAACAGAAGATTTCCAATAATATAATAAAAAAACAGCTGAAGCAGCATCGAGTTTTTCATAGTTCTTTTTAATTTCATAGTTTCTCCAGCACACTTTTTTTAAATTCTTTCGGTGTCATTCCAAAAGTTTTTTTAAATTTTGAATTGAAATAATTAAAGTTTTCCATTCCTACAAGCTCTCCAATTTGATAATTTTTCAAATCCGTTGTCAAAAGCAGCAGCTTTGCCTTTTCCATTCGTATATTATTCAAATAGTCCTGAAAAGGAATACCAAACAAATTTTTAAAAAGTGAACTCAAATATCCAGAAGACAAATTCATTTCATCAGCCAGAGAATTTAAGTTAAAGGAAACATCACTGTATTTTTCTTCAATTTTTTTTGTTAAAATATCTTTGTACTTGCTATGAGAAATATTTTTATCAGATTTTTCAGCTTGGCTAATTTTATTAATAATTTTTCTTGCTTCGTTATATTTTTTATCTTCTTCCAGCTTATAGATAAGTTTTGAAATTATCTCATTTATATCTGTCTTTGAAACAGGTTTTAAAATATAGTCTTCAACTCCGATTTTTAAAGCCTTTTGAGCATATTCAAAATAGTCATATCCAGAAATAATGGCTATTTTAACATCACTTTTCAGCTCTTTCATCTCCTCGGCAAGAGTCAGCCCATTTTTAAAGGGAATATTTATATCCAGCAAGACAAGGTCAGGCAAGACTTCAGAAAAAGTCTTAAAGGCAGAATTACCATCTTCTGCCTCATAAACATCACTTATCTTATATTTTTCAAAATCAATAAAGGTTTTAATACCTCTTCTTATAATCGGTTCATCATCAATTATTAAAATACTGTACACTTATTTAACAGCTCCTTTGATTTGTGCGGCTGTCAGATGTCCCGGCAAAGTTTTAACAATATTTAAGTTCCCATCCAGTACAATGTTTGAAGGATATCCCAAAACTTTTGCCCTTTTTAGCACTTCACCCTTTTCATCCAGCAAAACAGTAGTGTTTTTGTAATTAAGCCCTTTATACCACTGAATAAATTTAGCTGTAGGTTTTTCTCCCTTTTGTCCTGGAGAAGCAATTGTTATAACTGTAAAATTCTTACTTTTATCTGCACTCAAAGAATTAATTTCGCTTAATCCCGAAAGACAGATAGGACACCATGAAGCCCACATTTTAATATATATTTTTTTACCTTTGTACTTGTTAAGGGAAACAGGTTTATTATTAATATCCTTTAACTGAACTCCCTGTAGTGTATTTCCAAATGAAATCGCTCCAAAACTTAATAAAGTTGCAATTGCTGCAATTAATTTTTTCATAAAAATTACTTCCTTTCTGTATTATAACAAATTTAAAATATTTTTTGTAATTATTTTTTTAAGTTATTTTGATTACTGATTGTTTTATAAAATTTAAAAAATTATAATTTTTAAAAAACAAAATTATTAAAACTTATTCATTATTAGCAAAATTCCCATAAATATAATTAGAAATCCTCCAAAGATTTTAAAATAATTTGTGTATTGATTTAAAGCTCGTACTTTTTTTAGCAATTCCTGAGAAAAAAAGGAAAATAGAACGAACGGAGTGGCAAGTCCTAAGACGTATATAAACATCAATAACCCTCCATAGACTGCAGATCCTTTTTCCCCTGCAAGAGCAAGCACTGAGGCAAGAATAGGGCCTACACATGGAGTCCACCCTAGACTGAATGTCAGTCCTAGCAAAAAAGCCTGTAATGAAGAATTTTTCCCAATTAAATTTAAATTTACAGATTTATTTTTTTCTAAAAAGTTAAATTTTAAGATGCCTGTCTGATGTAATCCCAGTATTATTACAATTATTCCTGCCAAAACTTTTACAGTATCATTAAAGAAAATTCCCGTAAGGAAACTAAAACTAAAGCCTATGCTTACAAAAGTAAGCGAAAGTCCTAAAATAAATAAAAAGGTATTAAGTACAGTTTTTTTTCCTTTGCTTAAAATTCCCAAATATACAGGAACAATGGGAAGAATACATGGAGATAGAAAACTTGCTACCCCTCCTAAAAATACACTTCCTACCAGTAATGGCTGATTAAACATAAATTATCTCCTATCCTGTTCATTTTACTGAACTAATTTTATTAAATATCCGTAATGTTCTTTTTCCATATCTTTTAATGGGATAAATTTAATTGAAGCACTGTTTATGCAATAACGAAGCCCGCCTTTGTCTTTAGGTCCATCATCAAAAACGTGTCCCAAGTGGGCTTTTCCACTTCGACTAAGCACTTCTGTCCTTACCATATTAAAACTTGTATCATTTGCATAAGTTACAACATCTTTTGAAATAGGTTTTGTAAAACTTGGCCAACCACAGCCAGAATCATATTTATCCTTTGAGGAAAATAACGGCTCTCCTGTCGTTATATCCACATAAATTCCAGCTTCATGATTGTCCCAGTACTCATTTGAAAAAGAATGTTCAGTATTTTTTTTCTGTGTAACGCTGTATTGAAGTGGAGTAAGCCGTTTTTTCAATTCTTCATCACTTGGTTTTGGATAATCTTTTGGATCAATGATAACTTCATCTGCTTTAGTAATATCAATGTGGCAATATCCGTTAGGATTTTTTCTTAAATAGTCCTGATGGTATTCTTCTGCGAGTATATAATTTTTCAAAGGCTGAACTTCAACTTGAATTTTATCTGTATATTTTTTCTGCTCTTCTTCAATTTCCTGTAAAATAATTTCTTTATCTTTAGGATTAGTATAATAAATCCCTGTTCTGTATTGTCTGCCTCTATCATTTCCTTGCTGATTAATGCTAGTAGGATCTACAACTTGAAAGTAATATTTAAGTAGTTTGCTCAAAGAAATTTTGTTTGCATCATATTTTACGTGAACTGTTTCTGCGTGATCCGTTGATGCGACAATGTTGTAACTCGTTTTTTCAGTTTTACCGTTTGCATAGCCAACTGTAGCATCCTTTACCCCGTCGATTCTTTCCATATATGCCTCAAGTCCCCAGAAACAGCCACCAGCAAGATAGATTTCCCTGATGTTTTCGTTTCCTGCCTGAATCATATTTTCTTTTTTTGGTTTATTTTCATTTCTGTTTTTACGATTTTTGTTTTTATTTGATAATACTACTGAAAATAAAGTTAAAGATAGTATTAAAAATAATAGTAGACTTCTAGATTTCATAAAACCGCCTCCCGACTTATATTTAAATATTTTTTGTATCTACAAGAATAGTATAGTCCAAAAATTGATAAAAAAAAATGAAATATAGTAATATTTTTCTATAATTTTATAATATACAGTTAATTCAATTAAAAATTTTTGGGAAAAATATATAAAAAACCAAATATTGAAATGAAAACAGTCTAACTTTCCACTCTTGTTTTAAATTAATAATGTTATATAATGGAATTTTTTTAATGATAAATAAAAGTAGGTTTGCTATTATAGTAAAACTTATTTAAAACTAAACTCAAAATCTATGACTATTTTACTCAAACCATAAATTTATATAATTTTAGCAGTTTAATTTAAAATAGGTTTGAGTATATTATAAAAAAATTTGACTTAAATTTAAAAAAATTTTAAAATAAAAAATAAAAAACAAAGATTTATATGTTATACTCCAAAGTTGCATATAATAAAAAAAGAAATACATTTACAGCAAGATTATTTGGGAGGATTGGACAATGTGGGACATTGCCGAATGTGTTGAAGAAAAAAGTGACATTAAGAAAAAAACATTAAATGGAGTAAAAATAAAAATTATAGGAATAGGTAAAACAGGAAATAATGTAATAAATAAAATGACAGCAAGACAGGATATAAGAGCTGATTTTATAACTGTAGATACTGAAAGGAGCAATCTAGATAATTCAAAAGCTGATACAAAAATATTTGTATCTTCAATGATTTCTTATGAAGCTGTAGAAGGATTAAAAAAGCAAATTAAAAAAGAAATGGAAAAAGCAGATATGGTATTTATTATAGCTGAAATGGCTGAAAGAACTGGTGCCTTTGCCTCAGCTGTTATTGCAGAAATTGCAAAAACAATGGGCATATTAACAGTCGCAGTTGTATCAAGTCCCTTTAAATCTGAAACCTCCAATAAAATAAAACTTGCTAAAAAAGGAAAGAAAAAATTAAAACATCTCACGGATACAATAATAGTCATTCCATATCAAAAATTAAAAGAGCTATATAAAGAAAATCCAGCAATAAATATTTATGAAAAAGCAGAAAAAGCTTTTGTGATAATTGTAAAAGGAATATTGGATTTGATAAAAAAACAGGGAATTGTAAATTTAGACTTTGCAGACATTAAGTCTATATTGCAAAATTCAGGCAAAACAGTATTAGGCTTTGGAAAAGCAGACGGAGAGGACAGAGCAAAAAAAGCGGTAGAACAGGCACTAAATACCCCACTTTTAGAACGTTCAATAAAAGGAGCAGGAAAAATACTAATGAATATAACCTCAGGAAATGACATACGCCTGGAAGAAATAAGCCAAATTGCCACAGCAGTAGCCAAAAGCACTGAAAATCCAGACTTATTTCTCGCATGGGGAACAGTCTTTGAAGAAACTAAATGTAGAAATTCTGAAGATTTTGAGCAAAAAGGGAGCTGTGTAAAAGTATATTTGATTGCAACAGATTTTTGCGATTAATAAAAATAATTTAAAAATTTATAAATAAAAAAAGTATTGACTAATCAATTAGATATGATATAATTACATTGAAAGAAAAAGTTTAAAAACAGGTGTTCCACTACCTTAAAATGAAGGACAGATAAAAACAGGTGTTCCACTACCTTAAAATGAAGGACAGATAAAAACAGGTGTTGCACTGCCTTAAAATGAAGCAACTTTAAATGCAAAGCTACCAATTATGGTAGCTTTTTTTCGAGGGGGATTTATGAAGTTATATGAAGTAGATGAAAGTTATATAAATTATTTGAAACTTTTTGACAATAGAGTTTTAAATTATTCAGGAGAAAATTATACAAAAACACGAAAATATATTGGGGTGCTTTTAAAAGTGAATAATTGTGATTATTTGGCACCATTATCATCTCCAAATAAAAAAAGTGATTATACTAATGGAAAAATGCGAAAATCAAATAATTTTATTATAAGAATTACCGATAAACAAAGAAACGTTTTATTAGGAACTATAAAAATAAGCAATATGATTCCAATTTTTGATAAAGCTGTAATTAAATATTATGATATTCACAAGGAAACGGATGAATGCTACAAGAAATTAATTTTAAAGGAATTAAGATTTATTTATGCTAATAAAGAAAAAATTAAAAAAACAGCAATAAAATTATACAATCAAAAAATACATAATATGTCAATGGACTATATAAAGCATACGATTGATTTTTTATTATTAGAAGAAAAGGCGAAATTGTATAAAAAATAGTAAAAAGTTCTAATATATTTGATAAAAATATGTTAAAATCTAGAAAAGAAAACTTTATATATAAAGGAGAAGAAAAATGGAAGGTGTTGAAATAAAAGTTATTGGAATTGGTACAGTGGGAAATGATGTCTTGAATAAGATGATGAAAAAAGAGATTGCAGAAGTTGAATTTGTGGGAATTGACACAAATAAAGGGAATTTGGATAAACTGAATGTAGAATCAAAAATATTGGCTTCTGAGAATTTAAGTGAAAACGTCCAAAGTGCATTCAAAAATACAGATTTAGTATTTATTTTGACAGAAATGTCGGAAAAGAAGAATAACGAAATAGCCTGCATTGTTTCAGAAGTTGCAAAAACAATGGGAATATTAACAGTGGTTGTAGTTGCTACATCAATTAATTCAAATGGAGAAGCTGAAGAAATCAAGAAATTAGAAGAAGTTTCTGATACTGTTATAGTTTTGCCTCTTAAAAAATTAATGGAAGCAGATTTAAGTACAACTTTTGGTAAATTATTTGAAAAAAGAGATGAAATTTTTATAAAAAATGTAGAATTTATAACAAATCTAATAAAAAAACAAGGGATAGTGAATCTTGATTTTGATGATATAAAAATAATGCTAGGAAATTCAGGAGAAGGTGTAATAGTATTTGGTAAAGGTGAAGGACAGAATAAGGTAAAACTTGCTACAGAACAAATAATAAACAGCCCTTTTATAAAAAATCTTCCAAAAGCGAGAAAGATACTGTTAAGCATTACAGCAGGACCAGACATTGGATTAACGGATTTACAGGAAATAACTATGATTATAAATGAAAAATTTGGAGCAGATCAAACAAATATGCTATGGGGATATATTATGGATATTGATCTTGAAGATAAAATTGAAGTGGAAATGCTGATAACGGATTTTTCTAAATAAATGTATATGAAATAATACTAAAATTGAAGTATATAATATTTATTAGGAAAAAAGCAAATATGAAAAATTAGAAGTTATAGAGGTAAAAGTGTGATAAGAGAGATTAATGTACTAGATGCGAAGGATATACAAGAAATTTGTAAAGATGAGTTAGGATATGATGTTGATATTAATACTGTCAAGATGCAAATTGAAAAATTATCTATTGATTATAAACATCATATTATCGCAGTATATGAAGACAAAAAAACAAGTAAGGTTGTTGGTTTTGTTCATGCAGAGATGTATGAAAGTTTATATAGTGATATTGGGTTAAATATATTAGGATTAGCAGTAAATTCGAATTTTCAAGGCAAGGGTATAGGAAAAAAACTGATGGTTTTTGTTGAAGAGTATGCTTTAAACAATAATATTAATTTCATTAGATTAAATTCGGCTTCTCATCGTTCAAAAGCACATAAATTTTATGAGAATATAGTTTATACTTGTAATAAAACTCAAAAACGTTTTATAAAAATATTTCGATAAAAAGGTGCTAATAATAAAATTTTAAAATTTAAGAGAAGTAAAAGCAGTAAGCTTATGCTTCTTTTTCTTTTGATAAAAAATTGTGAGAATATGCGTATACTAAAGTTCATTTAAATAACGAAATTATAGTAAAACTTATTTAAAATCAAACTCAAGAGCTATGACTATTTTACTCAAATCATAAATTTATATAATTTTAGTAGTTTAATTTAAAATAAGTTTGAGTATATTACAAACTTTTTTAAGAAAGGATACAAACCTTTATTGCAAGGTAAGGATTTACGGCAATGAACAATCCTACTAAAATAAAAAAGAAAAAATATTTATTAATCAAAATATCCAAAAAATAATAAAATCAAATTGTTGGAATTAGAAAAAATAAAAGTTGAAAAAAAATAGAAAAATTTTCTTTTTTTGGAAAAAATGTGGTATAATTTGATGTATGCTCAAACCTTTTTAAAATTAAATAAACTTAGGGATTGAGTAAATTATGAATTAAAAACATTATAATGATAAATAGAATAGATAAATATATTGGAGAGAAAATTGGAAAAAAGTTTTAAAGATAATTTGCTGACTGCTGATAAAATGAGAGATGAAATAGTGAGATTCCAGAAGGCTGGGAAAAAGGTAGTTTTTACTAACGGAGTTTTTGATATTTTACATGTTGGGCATTTGACTTATCTAGAGGAAGCCAGAAATTTAGGCGATATTTTGGTTGTAGGTGTAAATAGCGATGCTTCAGTTAAAGTGAACAAGGGAGATAAAAGACCTATAAATAGTGAAACAAATAGAGCTTTTGTACTTTTGGGTACAAAATTTGTAGACTATACAGTAATTTTTAACGAAAAAACACCAGAAAAACTGCTGGATATTTTAAAGCCAGATATTCACGTAAAAGGCGGAGATTACAAAAAAGAAGACTTGCCAGAAACAAAAGTTGTTGAAAAAAATGGCGGAGAAGTAAAGATTTTATCCTTCGTGGATAACATTTCCACAACTGAAATTATTAATAAAATTATTGAAGTGTATAAAAAATAAAAAATTTTAAAAATTATAGAAGAAATATTTGTTAATGAAATATATTTTTATTTAATACTAAATTTCATTTAAAAATAAAAATTTATTTTTATAATAAGGTTGTTTAATAACTAATTTATAATCATTCAACTAAATTATTTTTATATTTTGATTAATAGATATTTTTCATATTACTATGTTTTTTCTTTTTTTATTTTTGTAGGATTGCTCATTGCCGCAAATCCTATGACCTATGGCTAGTCTACGACATTTTCCTGCACTGACAAAAAACTCGCTATGCTCAAACAGTTTTGTCAGCACAGAAAAATGCTCCGACAGATTAGCTAAATTAGACTATATTAAAAAAATGAAAATTATATTTTAATTATTTGAAAATATTAGGTTTATATCCTTTAATTAGAAAAGTTTTTAATAAATTCGTTATTTAAATGGACTTTAGTATAAAAATAGAATTTAATTGATATTTAGAAGTGAGAAAAATTATGAAAAATAAAATATTAACATTTGATAAGATAGATAAATTAGCAAAAAATTTAGCAGAAAAATTAAAAAATGGAGGCTGTCTAGGACTTATTGGAGATTTGGGAGCAGGGAAGACTACGTTTACTAAGAAAATTTGTGAATGTTACAATGTGACAGAAAATGTGAAAAGTCCGACTTTTACTTATGTTATTGAGTATAGCTCTGGAGATGTGCCTGTGTATCATTTTGATGTTTACAGGATTAATGATTCTGAGGAGATTTATGAGATTGGGTTTGAGGATTATATTGGGGAAGATGGGAGTGTTGTGATTATTGAGTGGGCGGACAAGATTTTGGATGAAATGTCTGAAGATGCGGTGTTTGTTGAGATAAATCATTATTCAGATGTGGCTCGTGAAGTATCAGTTTATACGATTGAAAATGGAGAAAAAGTAGATTTTGAAATTGAATAATTTAGTTTTTAATAGTTCAATTTTAAATGGATTCGAGTATAAAAGTAAAGAAAAATGAAAATGGAGAAAAATATGTTGATATTTGCGATAACGACTACAACTAAGCTGGCTGGATTGTCGCTTTATGAGAAAGATAAGCTGCTGGGGGAAATTCATGTGGAAATGGCAAAAACACATTCTACTACGATTTTGGAGCAGATTGACAGCCTTTTGAAATGGACTGGGAAAAAGCTAGATGAAATTGAAAATGTAATTATTTCGATAGGACCAGGTTCGTTTACAGGGGTTAGAATAGCAATTTCAGTTGTAAAGGGGCTTTTTTTTGGACGAGATGTAAATTTTTATGAAGTGAATGAACTGGATGCACTTGGATTTCAGGGGTATTATAATTTGAAAAAAAGTTTGAAAAATGATGAAGATGTGGAAATATATTCGATGATTGATTCACGAAAGGAAAAGATTTATTGTGCGGGTTATGAAACTTTAAGTGAAAATAAACTAAAATTGGTAAAAAATTATGAAGTTGCAAAACTGGACAATGTAATTGATGAAATAATAGAAAATAAGGGAAATAATAAAAAAGTTTATCTAATTGGGGACGCAGTTTTTAATTATAAGGTTAAGATACTAGATAAATTGGGGAGTTGTGTAAAAATATTTGAAGATAAAAATTTGACAATTAATACGATGACATTTGTGCAGATGCTTTTAGATAAAAATTTGGAAAATGCTAGTGTGGTAAGAAAGACTGATATTTTTAATCTGAAACCAGATTATCTGGAAAAATCACAGGCGGAAAGGGATAAGAAATAATGCTGAAAAATTTTTTTAAATTTGGAAAAAAGAAAAAAGATGAAGACCAGAAGAACACTTTGGAAAATCAAATAGAAAAAGAAATTCAAGAAAGCCAAAGTGAAATAGATAAAATTAAAGCTGAAACTGAAAAGGAAATAAAGGAAACAGCTGAGCAAATCTTAGGAAAAAATGCTAAAAAAACTGAAAATAATGAAAAAAACTTTGAAACTGAAAGAGAAAAAACTGAAAGTGTAGAAATAGAAGAAAAATCAAATGAGAAAACAAAAGGAAAGCCTAAATTAAAACCTTTAAAGGATAGGCTGGCAACTCCTAAAAAAGGTTTTTTTGGAAAACTGAAGGAAATGCTTTTGGGTAAAGCGATAGATGACGATTTGTACGAGGAACTGGAGGAGTTGCTTATTCAGTCAGATATTGGAATGAATATGACAATGCAGCTAGTGGAGGAGCTGGAAAAATCAGTTTCACAAAAAAAACTAAAAACATCGGAACAAATTTACGATGAACTAAAGGAATTGCTTAAAGCAAAACTTATTTACAATGATGAAAACAGTACAAAATTAAAATTACAGGATGGAAAACTAAATATTCTTTTGGTTGTTGGAGTAAATGGTGTTGGAAAGACTACTTCCATTGGTAAAATTGCAAAAAAATTGAAGGATAGCGGAAAAAAGGTTATTATTGGGGCTGGAGATACGTTTAGAGCCGCTGCGATTGAGCAAGTTGAGGAATGGGGAAAACGAACTGGTGTGGAGGTTATAAAACAGGCACATGGGAGTGATCCTGCCGCTGTAATTTTTGATACAGTAAAAACTGCTAAAAATCGTGGATTTGATGTGGCGATACTGGATACGGCTGGAAGACTGCACAATAAACGTGATTTGATGAAGGAGCTTGAAAAAATAAACAAAATTATACGGGAACAGTCTGGAGAAACAGACTTTGAAACTTTGCTTGTGATTGACAGCACAACTGGTCAGAATGGATTGGAACAGGCTAGAATATTTAATGAAATCGTAGATTTGACAGGAATTATATTGACAAAATTTGACGGAACAGCAAAAGGAGGGATTATTTTCCCGATTACAGAAGAGCTGAAAAAACCGATTAAATTTATAGGTGTCGGAGAAGGAATCGAGGATTTGAGGGAATTTGATACAAAAGAATTTGTTGAAGCTATGTTTGATTAATAAATATAATTAAGAAAGGAGAGAAATTATGAACACATTAGCGAATGAGTTAAAGGAAAAAGCTAAAAAGCTCCACAAGACAATTATCTTGCCTGAAACAGAAGATGAGAGAGTCTTAAGGGCTACAGAAAAAATTATTAAGGAGGGAATCGCAAAAATTGCTCTAGTTGGAGATGAGAAAAAGCTAAAGGAAAAAGCATCTGAAATTGGAATTTCGTTAGAAGGTGCAATTTTTTATAATCCTGAGTCATGTGCAACAATTGACGAGATGGCAGAACTTTTGAGAAAAAAAAGAGAGAAAAAAGGAATGACATTTGAAACTGCAAAAGCGACACTTATGTCAGATTCAAGATATTTTGCGGCAATGCTTGTACATCAAGGAAGAGTAGACGGAATGGTAGCAGGTTCATCTTCACCAACAGCCCATGTCCTAAGAGCTGCAATTCACATAATTGGGCCAAAGGAAGGGCTAAAGACAGTATCAAGTTCTTTTATTATGATAACAAATACTCCTGAATTTGGAGATAATGGTACTCTTGTGTATTCAGATGGTGGAGTAATACCTAGTCCAACAGCTATGCAGCTTGCCGATATTGCTATTTCTGCAGCGGAAAAAGCTAGATTTACTGCTGGGATAAAAGAGCCTAAAGTCGCATTTCTATCATTTTCTACAAAAGGGAGTGCAGATGGAGTGTCTGTAAGCAAAGTCAGAGAAGCTATCGAAATTTTAAAAGATAGAAATGTTGATTTTGACTTTGATGGAGAATTACAGCTTGATGCTGCGATTGTGCCAGAAGTAGCTGTTGCAAAAGCACCTGGATCAAAAGTGGCAGGACAGGCAAATGTATTGATTTTTCCAGATTTAGATTCAGGAAATATTGGATATAAATTGACACAGAGACTGGCTAAAGCAAAAGCGTTAGGGCCATTAATTCAAGGGTTGGCACGTCCAGTTCATGATCTTTCAAGAGGATGCAGTGTGGAAGATATAGTAGAAGTTGTTGCAATTACTGCCGTTGAATCAGAAATGTAAAACATAAATAAAAATACAGATAAAAAATTTGGAGGGAAATTTATGAAAATTTTGGTAATAAATTGTGGAAGTTCATCAGCAAAATTTGAACTTATTGACATGACAAATGAGCAATCACTAGCTAAAGGAAATTGTGAAAGAATAGGAATTGCAAATCCTATTTTCAGTTACAAGAATTTATTGACTGGAGAAAAAATTGATAAAATGGAAGTTCCAATGGAAAACCATACAGTTGCGGTAGAATTGATTCTAAAAACACTTCAAGATGAGAAAATAGGAGTAATATCAAGTGTGGATGAAATAGATTCTATTGGGCATAGAATAGTACATGGAGGAGAATATTACGATGATTCTGTAATCGTAGATGATGAAGTTATAAAAAACCTTGAGGAAATAGCACCGCTTGCACCTTTACATAATCCTGCACATCTTATGGGGATAAGAGTTATTCAAAAACTTCTTCCAGGAAAGAAAAATGTGGTAGTGTTTGATACAGCTTTCCATCAGACAATGCCGCCAAAAGCATACATGTATGCTTATCCTTATGAAGATTATACTGACTTGAAAGTGAGAAAATACGGATTTCATGGAACTTCTCACAAGTATGTAAGTGAAGTGGCAAGAGAAATGTTAGGAAAGGAAGATTCTAAAATTATAGTATGTCATCTTGGAAATGGAGCGAGCATATCAGCAGTAAAAAATGGTAAAGTTGTAGATACATCAATGGGAATGACACCGCTTGCAGGAGTTATGATGGGAACAAGAACAGGAGATGTAGATCCTGCCTCTGTTATTTATATAATGAGAAAAAGAGGACTTTCTTTGGATGAAATGAACAATAGAATGAATAAACAGTCTGGAATTTTAGGAATATTTGGAGAAAGTTCAGATTTTCGTGATTTAGATGCAGCAAGAAGAAGTGGAAATGAAAAGGCTCAATTAGCTTATGAAATGTTCTGCTATAGAATACAGCTTTATATTGGAGCCTATATTGCGGCAATGAACGGTGTTGATGCAATTGCCTTTACTGGTGGAATTGGAGAAAATTCAGTTGGAGTGAAAAAACATATATGTGAATCGCTTTCATACTTTGGAATCGAACTTGATGAAGAAAAAAATGCACAAAGATTACCAGGGAATATAGAATTGTCAACCAAAAATTCAAAAGTTAAAATATATAAGATTGAAACAGCAGAAGAGCTTGTAATTGCAAGAGATACTTATAGATTAACAAAATAAAAATACAGATAGCCAAACTTTAGGGTTTGGCTTTACAATAATTTATGACCAAAGAAAGGAAAACTATGGCAACATTAAATATAATTTATTACACAGGTACTGGAAATACTGCAGATATGGCAAAATACATTGGTGAAGGAGCAGAAAATGCTGGAGCCGATGTAAAATTGATAAATGTAGAAGAAGCTGATGAAAGTGCAATAAATGCTGATTTTGTAGCATTTGGATCGCCTGCTGTCGGAGCAGAAGAAATTGCACCAGAAATGGTTGAATTCTTTGAAGGGATAAAAGAACAGATTGTTGGGAAAACAGTTGGACTTTTTGGTTCTTATGACTGGGGACAAGGCGGTTGGATGGAAACTTGGCGTGAAGAAATGATAAATGAAGGATTTTCTATTGTAAATGATGGTCTTATAATTCATCTAGCTGTTGATGATGATGAAAAAATTGAGAAATGCAAGGAATATGGAAAAGCAATAGTTGGTTAATTTTAACTTTAAAAAATGAATTAATAAAATTTAGAAAATCTATAGTTTGAATAAAAATTATAACTTTTGATATCAATTTTAAATAAATTACTGTAAAATTTTCATAGTTATAAATATGGAGGAAAAATTGGGAAATTTATTAATACAGCTGGCTATAATGGTCTTTGTTGGAACACTTATAGGATGGTTTACAAATTATCTGGCAATAAAGCTGCTATTTAGACCTTATAAGGAAGTAAACTTTCTATTTTTTAAAATACAAGGATTAATTCCTAAAAATCGAGACAGAATATCAGAAAACCTTGCTGAAACAATCGAAAAGGAGCTTATTTCAGTAGAGCATATTACAGCAAAACTAAAGGATAGTGATGTTATTAATGATGATGTTTTAGATAAACTGCTTGATAAAGTTATAGGAGAAAAGCTTAAAAATAGTGTGTTAGAAAAAAATCCACTATTAAAGATGTTTTTAAATGATTCGTTAATTGAAAAAATAAAATCATACTTTAAAAAGTCCATTTTGGAAAATAAAGAGGAAATAGTGGAAGAAATAATAAAAATCGCAGAAGATAAAATAAATTTTAAAGAAATTATGCTTGAAAAAATGAAAAATTTTTCATTAGAAGAAATGGAAAAAATTATTTTGTCTGTGTCTAAAAATGAATTGAAACATATTGAGATTATTGGTGGGGTATTAGGAGGAGTGATTGCATTATTCCAGTTTTTCGTAATGTTATTATTAAAACAAATATAAAGAATATTTTAAAATTTTATTTTAGATTATGTTGTTTATAGATATTTTTCTATAATTTTTAATTTTTTTATTTATTTTTGCAGGATTGCTCATTGCCGCAAATCCTGCACCTATGGCTAGACTACGACTTTTATTTGTCCAACTCCGAAACTCCTCCTTACAGTCGTCAAACAGTCGTAGTTGAACAAATAAAAGCTCCGTCAATTTATCTAAAGCTAAAAAAAATTATTATTAATAAAAATATCTTAAAATAAAAACTATTATCTAATTTAGAAAATTTGGAAAATAAGAAATAAAAAATATTGAGGAGAAGGAATGAATGAGGAAAGAATATTGGAACCTAAGGAATTAGGGGAGGACAATATTCAAAGAAGTTTACGGCCAAAAACTTTTAAGGAATATATTGGCCAGAAAGATTTGAAAGAAAAAATGAATATATTTATAAAAGCTGCTAAAATGAGGAATGAATCGCTTGATCATATTTTATTGTATGGGCCTCCAGGATTGGGAAAAACTACGCTTGCAGGAGTTATTGCCACGGAAATGGGAGTGAACTTGAAGATAACGACAGGGCCTGTACTGGAGAAAGCGGGAGATTTAGCGGCTATTTTGACGTCTTTGGAGGAAAATGATATTTTGTTTATTGACGAGATTCATAGATTGAATACATCGGTAGAGGAAATTTTGTATCCTGCGATGGAAGATGGGGAACTGGATATTCTTATCGGAAAAGGGCCGTCTGCAAGAAGTATTCGTGTAGAATTACCACAATTTACGCTAATCGGTGCGACAACAAGGGCGGGACAGTTAAGTACGCCGCTTCGTGACAGATTTGGAGTTACTCATAGGATGGAGTACTATCAATTAGAAGATTTGAAAGAAATTATACGAAGAGGAGCAAATATTCTTAATATTTCGTATGATGAAGAAGGGATTACAGAAATCGCTAAAAGAAGCAGAGGAACTCCTAGAATTGCAAACAGGCTTTTAAAAAGAGCAAGAGACTTTGCATTGGTGGAAGGTTCGGGTGTTTTGGAAAAAGAAAGTGTTGATGGGATTTTGAGGCTTTTGGGAGTAGACGATAACGGACTTGATGAATTAGATAGAAATATCCTGCTTTCAATTATAAATGTGTATAATGGAGGGCCTGTTGGAATTGAAACATTGTCACTTTTACTTGGAGAAGACAGACGAACGATAGAAGAAGTTTATGAGCCATATTTGGTAAAAATAGGGTTTATAAAAAGAACACCACGTGGTAGAGTTGTAACCGAATTTGGCTATAAGCATTTAGGAATTGAAAAAATATTTAGTGAAAAAGAATAAAATGTGATAATATTATTTTAAAACAAGACTTAAAATTTATGATTATTTTTGCCTGCTCAAATCTTTAAAATTTTTATGTAGATAGGGCTAAAATATGATAAAAAGTAAAAAAATGAGGTGAAAAACTGTTGTTGACAGTAATAGCGGAAAAAGAAAATATTGATGAAAATAATGGAAAGATTTTGATAAAAGATAAATCAGACTGCAATCATATCCAAAATGTTTATCGTCTAAATATAGGCGATGAATTACGGATAATTGATGGTGAATATGAATATTTTACAAAAATTATTGAAATCTCAAAAAAGGAAGTTGCTGTAAAAATATCGGAAAAAAAAGAAGACAGCTACTCTTTAAATGTAAATATTGATGTTGCAATGGGAATTTTGAAAAATGATAAAATGAATCTGGCAATACAGAAGCTGACGGAAATTGGTGTAAATAGCATAATTCCCTTAAAAACTGAACGAGTTGTTGTAAAAATTAATGAAAAAAAAGAAAAATGGGACGTAGTTGTAAGAGAAACATTAAAACAGTGCAGAGGAATAAAATTTACTGAAATTACACCTGTGAAAAAACTTGCAGAAATTGATTATTCTAAATATGATAAAATAATATTTGCTTATGAAAATAGCGATGAATCAAAATCTTTGCCAGAAATAATAAAAAAAGAAGATAAAAATATTTTATACATAATTGGTCCAGAAGGTGGGATTACCCAAGAGGAAGTTAATTTTTTAAAAGAAAATAAAGCAATAGAAATTAGCCTAGGAAAACGTATTTTAAGAGCAGAAACTGCGGCAATTGTGGTGTGTGGCATTATTGCCAATTTTTATATATAATTTTTTATTTTGCTAAAAATTGAGAAATAAATTGAAAATTAGTCAAATATATAATATAATATACCTTAGTAGTGGTATCGTAATAATTTTTTTGTGAAATTTTGATAAATAAAAAATTTTAAAATAAAAAATTGAAATAGATTTTATAAATAAAAATAATATAAAAAGAAAGGGAATTTTTAGAATGAGTGAAATAAATAATAATTATGAAAAAGAAGTTCAAGAGATAGTTAATATTATGGAAGATAAGAAAGCACAGGATATAAAGGTATATGATATGAGAGGGAAATCTCCATTTTTTGATTATTCAATTTTATGTACTGGTAGTTCTTCTAGAAATATTGAGGCAATAGCAACTGATATAAAGAAAAGTCTTGAGAATGTGAAAAGTGTGGAAGGGCTTGATGAGGCAAACTGGGTTTTAATTGATGCTGGAGATTTGATTATTAGTGTGTTTAGCAAGGATGCAAGAGAATACTACAGATTAGATGATTTTTATAATGGGGTAAATGAAAAAAATAGAGAAATTGACAAAAACGATGGGGAATAGATACCTATTTTACTGAAATAATATGTTTTTGGAAGTTTAATTGAGGAAAAATGCAATAAAATATGAAGAGGAAAATTATGAGAGAATTAGATAAAAAAGAAAAAAATGTACGATTTATAGTTTTTCTTGTTCTTGTAGGAGCAGTTTTTTTACTGTTGGTAGCACGATTGTTTACATTACAGGTATTAGATGCATCTCAGTATGCGGAACAGGCGTTACAAAATAGAATTAGAACCAATGTAATAAAGGCTACACGTGGAGAAATTTACGATAGAGAAGGAAAATTACTTGCAAAAAATACAACAGGTTATCAAGTAATTCATTCTCATACGCAACCATTAAGTCCTAAAGATGTAGCATTATTAAAAGAAGTAAAGAATATGACGCAAGAACAGATAGATGCGAGACTTTCTCAAGAACGAAAAGCGGTTGCAGAACGTATAAAGGAAACAATAGGCGATATAAAGAAAATAAGTCAGATAACAGGTTATCAAGTTGATTATTTGATTGACAGATTTTTTAAGCAGCAAAGAATGGGAACAGATAAAAAAATTCTTGTTATTGAAGATTTAGAAAAACAAGTTGCATTAAGAGCAATTGAAAAAATTGATAATGATAGAATTGATATTGTAGAGTATAACAAGAGATATTATCCAGAAGACTCTCTAGCTTCGCATGTGATTGGGTATGTAAAGCCAATTAGTGAAAAGGAATTTAAGGATTTGGAAAAAGAAGGTTACAGAAACAGTGACTTGATTGGAAAAAAAGGTGTAGAGCGTTCATATGATAAGGAAATGAAAGGTCAGGATGGAAAGGAAAATGTCGAAGTTGATGCCAAAGGAAATGTTATAAGACAAATGGAAACAACTGAAAGTGTCGCTGGAAAAAATGTCTATTTATCACTTGACTTGGAATTACAAAAATATATGACAGATGCCTTTACAGGAAAAAGTGGAGCATTTATTGCAATGGAGGCAAAAACTGGGAAAATTATTGCATTTGTAAGTAATCCTGAAATCAGTTTGAATTTATTGAGTTCAAGAATACCTGACAATCAGTGGAATGAACTAGTAAATTCAAAAGCTAAGCCACTTGTAAATAAAGGTATTGCTGGACTTTATCCTCCAGGATCTACTTTTAAAGCGATAACTGGAATGGGTATCTTAGAATCAGGTATTTCACCATATGCAACAGTAACTTCAACAGGACAATACCGATATGGGAAATTAATATTTAGAGATTCTCATAAATATGGAAATGGAGTAACTAACTTTGCAAAATCTATTGAACAATCTGTAAATACATATTATTATGTTTTCTCTCAAAAAGCTGGAGTAGAGAAGATAGTAAAATATGCAAAAGAATTTGGAATAGGGTCTAAAACTGGAATTGATATTCCGGGAGAACTAGCTGGAACTTTACCAAGCCCTGAATGGAAGAAAAAAAGATTTAAGAAGAAACAGGATCAGCGATGGCTACCTGGAGATTTGATAAATATGTCGATAGGACAAGGTTATGTGCTTGCAACTCCTATTCAAATTGCTTCTGCCTATCAGGCTATTGCAAATAATGGAGTTCAGTTAAAACCTACAGTTGTGGACAGATTTGTAACTTATTCAGGAAAAGTTGAAAATAATGCGCCAAAAGTTGTTAGAAAACTAAATGTAAGTTCAAAAAACTTAAAATTAATGCAAAATGCCTTAAGATTGCCTGTAAGCGGTTATGGAGGAACTGCAAAACTGTTAAGAATTGGAGGCTATCCAGTTTCTGCAAAAACAGGAACTGCACAAAATACAGGATTTGGAGATAATCACTCATGGATTGCGGGATATTTTCCATCAGATAATCCTCAAATTGTATTTGTATCCATTGTAGAAGGTGGAGGATATGGAGGAGTAGCTTCTGGAGATATGGCTCTTAAATTCATATTAAAATATAGAGATAAATATGTTATAAAAAAAGCTCAAGCAGAAATGCAGAAAAAAAGAGAGGAAGAAGAAAAGAAAAAACAGCAAGCAAATAATAAAAATTTAGCAAAAAGATAAAACAAGGAGGTGTTTACTAAATGTCAGAAAAAGAAAAAAATGAGTTTGGGAATCAAACTTTTAAAAGAAACTTTTCTAAAAAAGAAGATATTAATAAAATAAAATCTGGAATGAAAAGATTTAGAAGAAAAAACACGAATCGAAGACATTTAGATGAAAAAAATGAAGTACGTTATATTCCAAGAGTAAATGACAGGAATAGACATATAGACAAGGAAGTGGATGGAAAAGAAGAAAAGATGTATGTAATTCCGCTTGGAGGTATTGAGGAAGTTGGGAAAAATATGACAGCTTTTCAATATAAAGATGAAATTATTGTAGTGGATGCAGGACTTACTTTTCCGGAAGATGAACATTTGGGAATAGATGTTATAATTCCAGATTTTTCATATTTAGAATCAAACAGACATAAAATAAAAGGTTTACTTTTGACACATGGACATGAAGATCATATAGGAGCAATCCCTTATTTTTACCAAAAATTAGGAACAGAAAATATACCAATGTATGGTGGAAGACTGACACTTGCTCTTGCAAAAGCAAAATTTGAGAAAAAAGATGCAAAATTACCAAAAGAAAAAGTAATTAGCGGGAGAACAATCTTAAAAGTCTCAAAATATTTTACAGTTGAATTTATAAGTGTGACACACAGTATCGCAGACTGTTATGCAATTTGTATAAAGACTCCAGCAGCAACGATTCTACATTCTGGAGATTTTAAGGTAGACTTAACGCCTGTTGATGGAGAAGGATTTGATTTTGGAAGATTGGCTCAGCTAGGTGAGGAAGGTGTAGATTTATTGCTGTCAGATAGTACAAATGCACAAATTCCTGGATTTACACCATCAGAAAGAACAGTTGGGGAAAGCTTGAAAGATGAATTTGCAAAGGCTGATGGAAGAATTATTTTAGCTGCATTTGCTTCACATGTGCATAGATTACAGCAAATCGTAAATATTGCATCAAAATACGGAAGAAAAATTGCAATTGATGGAAGAAGCATGGTAAAAATCTTTGAAATCTGTTCAAATCTTGGATATTTGAAAATACCAAAAGATATAATGATTGACATTGATAAAGTTGAAACTTATCCAGCAAATAAAGTACTTATCTTGTGTACTGGAACACAGGGAGAACCGCTTGCAGCTCTTTCAAGAATTGCAAATGGAACACATAAGCATATTTCTTTAAGAGAAGGAGATACAGTTGTAATTTCGGCAACACCTATTCCTGGAAATGAAAAAGCGGCAACTAAAAATATAAATCAGCTTATGAAACGTAATGCAGATGTTGTATTTGAAAAAGGAATCGGAATTCATGTATCAGGACATGGATGCCAGGAAGAACAGAAACTTATGTTAAATCTAGTAAAACCTAAATTTTTCCTTCCTGTGCATGGAGAATATGCAATGATAAAAAAACATAAGGAATTGGCAGTTGCAGTAGGAGTACCTGAAAAAAATGTTATTTTATCAGAGAATGGAGCAAAACTGGAATTGTCGAAAACTAAATTCAGAACAGCAGGAAAAGTTCCTAGTGGTGCGACATTTATCGATGGATTTGGAATTGGGGATATTGGGAATGCTGTATTGAAAGATAGACAAAATCTAGCAGATGATGGAATAGTTATTATTTCGATTTCTCAATACAGAAACGGTAAGTTTAATAAGCAAGTTGAGCTTGTAACACGTGGTTTTGTGTATAATAAAGATGCAGAAAGCTTATTATCAGAAACAAAAGAGCTGATTAAAATAGAACTTAGCAGCATGGAAAATGAAGGAATAAAAGAGATTGGTAAGATTAAACAGAGAATAAGAGCGAAAATAGGAGAGTTCCTGAATAAAGAAACAGATAGAGAGCCTATTATTTTACCAATTATAATGGAGGTTTAGAATGATACAGCTTTCAAGTAAAGAGAGAGCTTTTTTAAAGAAATTGGCACATAACTTGGATCCGATTGTAAGAATTGGAAAGGATGGAATTGATGAAAATGTGTTAAAGTCAATTGCAGAAGTTGTGAAAAAAAGAGAATTAATAAAAGTAAAAATATTGCAAAATTCATCGATTGAATTTAATAGGGAAATGGGAGATGAAATTGCTCAGAAAACAAAATCAGTTTTTGTAGATAAAATAGGAAAAGTGCTAATATTTTTTAAGCCTAAAAATAAAAAGGATGCAAAAATTACACCTGAATTTAATGAGTTTAAAAAAAGTAAAAAAATAAAATAAAAAGAAAGTATAGAGGAAAAATAAATGAGTGGAGGAATACTGTTTGGAAACAGACTGCTTGATGTTGCAGCAATTTCGTGCTTTTTAGCACAGTTTTACAAAGTTTTTTTTCCTGTATTCAAGGGACAGAAACCTCAGTGGGCAAGACTTATCCAAACTGGCGGAATGCCAAGTTCTCACGCTTCGACGGTTGTTTCCCTTGTAACAGGTGTATTTTTATTAAAAGGATTTAGTTCAATTGAATTTGCAATTTCAATGGTTTTTGCTGGGATTGTCTTGTATGACGCAACAGGAGTCAGACAACAGGCAGGAAAACATGCTAGAGCTCTAAATACACTAGTAGATGCCATTGAACATCATGAAGGCATAGAAATAATTAATGAAAAATTTAAAGAACTTTTAGGACACACGCCAGTAGAAGTATTTTGGGGAAGTGTTCTAGGAATTGTGATTGGACTTTTGTTTAAAGGCTATATATTAGGATAAATATTAAATCGCAGTTATTAACTTAGCTGTGATTTTTTTGTAAAAATTTGAAAAATAGCTTAAAATATGGTAGAATAAATAGATTTATTAAATATATAAGCTGTTAAATATAGAGTAGTTTCACTATATTTTTGGCAAATATGATTTTAGTAATAAAAAATAAATAGAAAAATAAGAGATTTGTTTTATTATATACTCAAATTCCTTTTGATGCTAAGCCAATGAAAAAAGGCAATATAAAAGCAACATAACTTTTGGATTTGGCTTTAAATTAGTATTATTAGGAACTATCTTTTATTTAGAGAACTAGAAAGAGAAAGTAATGAAAAAAAGATTGGATTTAATCCTAGTAGAAAGGGAATTTTTTGAAACAAGGGAAAAAGCCAAACGGGAAATAATGGTGGGAAATGTCATTGTAAATGACCAAGTTGTAACAAAGGCTGGAACAATATTTAAAGACAATGATGAACTGAATATCCGGATAAAAGATAAGTTGAAATATGTAAGTCGTGGTGGACTAAAATTGGAAAAAGCCATAAAAACTTGGAATTTGGATTTTAGTGATAAATTGGTGCTTGATATTGGAGCGTCTACAGGCGGATTTTCAGATTGTGCATTGCAAAATGGAGCAAAGCGTGTATATAGCGTCGATGTTGGTAAAAATCAGCTTGATTGGAAACTAAGAAATGACGATAGGATAGTCTCGCTTGAAGAAATGCATATAAAAGACTTGAAAGAAGAAGATATTGAAAATCAAAAGGTTGATTTTATTGTAATAGATGTCTCTTTTATTTCCCTAACGAAAGTTATTCCTTATTTAGAGAAGTTTCTTGCTAAAGATGGAAAGGCTGTAATGCTAGTTAAGCCACAATTCGAAGTTGGAAGAGAAAAAATAGGAAGAAATGGTGTTGTGGAAAATGAGGAATATCACGATGAAGCCATAAAAAAAATAATTCACTTTTCAAAAGAATATGGATACGAGCTAATTGGCGTTGAAGATTCCCCAATAAAAGGGGCAAAGGGTAATAAGGAGTTTTTAATGTTGCTAAAATTTCCGTAAAAAGCAGTTTTAGTAAAAAAACAACAAAATACATGTTTAAAATTAAATGCAAAATTTATTATAAAAATATATTTTTATAATTATAATTGTTAAAATACATTATTAGGAGGAAAAATGAAAAAGAACAAAATAATGCAGGCAGTATTAGGACTTATATTGGTAAGCATGCCTTTATTTGCAGCTACCACTATAATAAAAACAACAAGGAATGACAAGAATACAAGTGCTGGATATTCAAAAGACACAACAGAGTTGAACAGAATTGTGGATGTAATAAATATTATTGAAAACAATTATGTTGGAAAGGAAGAAACTCCAAGCAAAAAGGAACTTTATGAAGGAGCTGTTGCAGGAGTTGTAAATAGTCTGAAGGATCCTTATTCAGAATACTTGTCTAAAGCTGATTTAGCAGACTTTTCTGAAGATATGGAAGGAGAATATGTTGGAGTTGGAATGAGCATAAGCAAGAAAAAGGGGGAAGCTCTTGAAGTTGTTTCGCCATTTATCGGAAGTCCAGCTGAAAAAGTAGGAATAAAAATAAAAGATAGAATTATAAAAGTTGATGGAAAAGATATTTTGCCACTTACAGCAAATGAAACTGTAAAACTTCTGAAAGGTAAGGAAGGAACAAAAGTTGATGTAGAAGTAGTTAGGGAAGGTAAAAAGGAGCCAATGAAATTTACATTGACAAGAGCTAAAATTAAACTGGAAATGGTTGAAAGCAAAATGCTTGAAAATAACATTGGTTACGTAAGTCTTTTAAGATTTGGAAATCACGTTGGAGCAGAAGTTGAAAAAGCTATTAAAGATTTACAAGCTAAAGGAATGAAAGGATTAATATTAGATTTACGTTCTAATCCAGGAGGTTCATTACAAGAAGCACAAGATATTTCTTCACTTTTTGTAAAAGAAGATTTAATTGTTTACTTAAAATATAAAAATGGACAACAGAGAAATTATAACAGAACTTCAAAAAATCTAGGTAATTTCCCATTAATCGTATTAACAAATAAAGCAAGTGCAAGTGCTTCGGAAATTGTTACAGGTGCAATTAAAGATTACAAACGTGGTACAATCATTGGAGAAAAAACATTTGGAAAAGGAATCGTTCAGCAAGTTATACCTTTGAGAACAGAGGATGCCATAAAACTTACTATTGCCCAATACTTTACACCAAAAGGGAACTACATTCATGAAAAAGGAATTGAGCCTGATATAGAAGTAAAAATGGAAGAACTGCTTGCATTAAAAGGGTATGCAAATGATAGTGAACAAGCTAGAAAAAATAGAGAAAAAGAAATAGAAGATATTATTATAAAAGATAAAGGTAAAGAAGAAGCTGCTAAAATTATTTCAGCTGGGGATGTTCAACTAAAAAGAGCAATTGAAGAAATGAATAAAAAAATAAGTGGAACAGGAAAAAGAAAATAATCGTTATCAAAATTAATAAAAGAAATTAAAATTAGGAGAAATATATGTTTTATGTTGTTGGTACGCCAATTGGAAATTTAGAAGACATAACTTTTAGAGCAATAAAAGTTTTGAAGGAAGTTGATTATATTTTTGCAGAAGATACAAGAGTCACTAAAAAACTTCTTTCTCATTATGAAATCGAAAAAACGGTGTACCAATACCATGAACATAATAAACTTCATCAAATTACAAATATTATTAATCTTTTAAAAGATGAAAAAAAAATTGCACTTGTAACAGACGCTGGAACGCCGTGTATTTCAGATCCAGGCTTTGAACTAGTAAATGAAATTTTAAAAGCTGAAATAAAAGTCGTTGGAATACCAGGAGCTTCATCAATTGTTACAGGTGCAAGTATTTCAGGGCTGGATATGCGAAGAATGGCATACGAAGGCTTTTTACCAAAGAAAAAAGGCAGACAGAAACTTTTCAATAAATTAAAGGAAGAAGAACGAACAATTGTAATTTTAGAATCCCCCAACAGAATTTTAAAAACTTTAAAAGATATAAAAGAATATCTGGGAGAACGTTACGTTGTAATTACAAGGGAACTTACCAAAATTTATGAAGAAATAATCCGTGGAAATGTTTCTGAAATTATAGAAAAGTTGGAAGAAAAGCCAATTAAGGGAGAAATTGTTTTATTTATAAGGGCAATAAATGATGATGGTATTTATTTAAAAATAACAAAAATAGAGTAATTTAATAGGGCGTGTCTGAAAATTCTCAAAATGATGAATTTTTAACAAATTTTTTCAAAATCAAAAATAATAAACACTGATTTTATTGTGATTTGTGTAATTTATAAAATCAAAAAAAAAATTAAAAACAACATAGATTTTGGGTTTTCAGATACAGCCTAATGTCAATAGAAGTTATAAAATTTTAATTTTTTACTAATGATAGTATGTAATTCAAAATTTATTAAATATTCGCTATTTAAACGGGGAATAGTATAAGACATATTAATTAATAATTACTTTTTCTTATTTTAAGTATTTTAATTAAACTATTTGTTGTAGTTAAATTAAAATTGTCGTGATTTTTTGGAAACAAAAAGTACTGTTTGAGCAAAGCGAGTTTAATTTTTGTTTCCAAAAAATGCTTAGACGAGCGGGGATTGCAAAGGGGATGGCGACTGTTCCCCTTTGCTTTATAAAAAAAAGTATAAAAAAGATAGAAAAAAATATTATTAATAAAAATATCTAAAGTAGAAATAAAAAAACAGATGGATAAATGGTTAGAAAAATTTAATAATATTGAGTTTTTATCTTTAATTTTAAAATTAACCTTAATTTTAGGATTAAAAATAAAAATTTAGAGAGAAAATGGAGAAAATGAAAGAATGAATATAAACTGGTATCCAGGGCATATGAAGAAAACAAAGGATTTAATTGTTGAAAATCTTAAGATAATTGATGTTGTTATTGAGATTTTAGATGCAAGGATTCCGATTTCTAGTAAAAATCCAGATATTTCAAAGCTGGCAAATAATAAGAAAAAGATTATTGTTCTGAACAAAGTAGATTTGATTGATAGCAAGGAATTAAAAAGTTGGGAAGATTATTTTTTGAAAAATAATTTTTCTGATTATTTTGTAGCTCTGAGTGTAGAAAAAGGGACTAATTTTAATGAACTACGAAAAATTACAGATAAAATTTATGCTGAGAAATTGGAAAAAATGAAAAAAAAAGGACTTCGTAAAACTGAAGTAAGAGCTATGATTGTTGGGATTCCTAATGTTGGGAAGTCTAAATTTATTAATAAATTTGTGAATAAAAATAAAGCAAGAGTTGGAAATACTCCAGGATTTACACGTGGAAAGCAATGGATAAAAATTGATGAAAAATTGGAACTGCTGGATACACCAGGAGTTTTATGGCCAAAGTTTGAAGATGAGGAGGTAGCTTATAATTTAGCGATTACTGGCTCAATAAAGGACAATGTATTACAATTGGAGCATGTTGCAATTAAATTTTTAGATAAATTAAAGGATTTGGGAAAAATAGACAATCTTGTAAAAGTGTATAATTTGGAAGAATATATAACTAATGAGGAAATTTTGGGATTGGAAAACCATAAGATACTGGAAATTTTAGAAAAACGGCTTGGTGTTTCTAAAAATGATGAACATAATTATGAAATTATTTCGAGAAGGCTTATGAAAGATTATAGAATGGGGAAAATAGGTAAGTTCTTCTTGGAAATCGCTAAAAATTAGCAGATAAGAATTTTTTTATTTAAATTGAAATAGAACTTATATAAAAAAATAATAAGATATAGAATAAAAATGGTTATTTGTGTGAAAATTTATAGTAGCCTAAAAAAATTTCAAGAGAGTAAAAATAAAATTGAAACAAGGCTTTATTATAGAAGGAGAAATATAAAAATGAGAATTGGAATATTTACAGATACATACAGACCTCAAGTAAATGGAGTTGTAAGTTCGATTATGACACTTGAGAAGGAGCTTAGAAAGCTGGGGCATAAAGTATATATTATTACTACGACTGATCCAGATGCACCTCAAGTTGAGCCTAATGTTTTACGAATACCAAGTATGGAATTTAAGCCGTTGCCACAGTATAGACTGGGAATGATTTATTCTTCAAAAATAATAAAAAAGATAAAGAGGCTGGAATTAGATATTATTCATTCACAGACAGAATGGGGTGTAGGAACATTTGCGAGATTTGCTGCAGTTAATCTTGAAATACCGCTTGTTCATACATATCACACGTTATATGAATATTATACACATTATATTTTTGGTTCGAGATTTGTTTCAGCTGGGAAAAAGATTGCAGCTGCGATTAGTAAATTTTATTGTGAAAAATGTAATGGACTGATTGTACCAACAAGAAAAGTTGAAGATATTTTGTATTCTTATGGTGTTGATCAGACAATGAACATTATTCCAACTGGACTGGAATTGGATAAATTTTATCGTGGAAATTATTCCGATGAAGATTTGGAATTTATGAGAGAAAATTTTGGAATAGAGAAAAGTGATTTTCTTTGTGTGTATATTGGGCGGATTGCCGAAGAAAAAAGTATTGATTTGTTAATTGATATGTTTTCTAAAATTAAGGATGAAAACTTTAAATTTATGATTGTTGGGCGTGGGAGAATTTTGGATGACTTGAAGAAACAAGCTGAAGATCTTGGTATTTCAGATAGAGTCATTTTTACAGGGGAAGTTCCACATGATAAAGTTGCTGCTTACTACCAAATGGGAGATGTATTTTTGAATGCTAGTATATCAGAAACGCAAGGACTTACATTTGTTGAGGCAATGGCTGCCAAAACACCTGTCGTGGCAAGATATGACTTAAATCTGGAAGACTTGCTTGTAAAAAATGAGGCGGGACTTGTTTATAAAACTGAAGAAGAATTTATTAATTCTATAATGCTTTTAAAAGAAGATAAGGAATTTAGAGAAAAAATTATCGAAAATGCTTTTGTCGCTTCACAAGATTACACAGCACAGAAATTTGGAGAACGAGTAGAAGCAGTTTACAAAAAAACAATAGAGGAGTATGATAGTCGTGAAAGTTTTACTATATTCAGAGGGGAAAAGTTCCTTCAGCAAATCCGGCGTTGGACAAGCCTTAAATCATCAGGTAGAAGCCCTTGGAGCAAATAATATTGAAGTTACGCAGGATCCTGAAGATGATTATGATTTGGCACATATAAATACTGTTGCACTAAAATCTTATGAAGTGTTAAAACAGGCAAAGAAAAAAGGTAAACCTGTAATTTATCACACACATACAACCTATGAAGATTTTCGTGGAAGTATAAAGGGAAGCTATGTCCTGTCGCCAATTATAAAATTCTGGACAAAGAAATTATATAATGAAGCGGATTATTTAATTTCTCCGTCAGAATATACAAAAAATCTTATAAAATCAAAATATTTAGAAAAAGAAAAAGAAATTAGGGTAATTTCAAACGGTGTAAATATAAATAAATTTAATAAAAATGAAGTTTTAAAAGAAAAATTTTTAAATGAATACAAGTCAGTGTATGACATAAATAAGCCGTTAATTATAACAGCTGGACTGCCTTTTGAGAGAAAAGGAATAAAAGATTTTGTAAAAGTGGCGCAGGAATGCAGTGATTATCAATTTCTTTGGTTTGGTTCGTCAAGCGTAAAGTCAATGCTTCCTGACAAAATACAGAAAATTATTGAAAATCCACCAAAAAATCTAATTTTTCCAGGATATGTAGATAAAGATATTCTAATTGGAGCATTTAGCGCTGCAAAAGCCTTTTTGTTTATGACTTATGAAGAAAATGAGGGAATTGTAGTGTTAGAAGCGCTTTCGGCTAAATTACCGCTTGTAGTAAGGGATATTCCTGTGTATGAAGACTGGCTGGAAGATGGAAAAACTTGCTTTAAGGCTAGGACTAACGAAGAATTTTGCCAAAAAATAAGAAATATTGTGGAAAACAATGTGGAAAACTTGGATGAAATTACAGAAACTGCCTATAATATTGCTGTAGAGCGGGATTTGTTGAATATAGGAAAAAAATATAAAGAATACTATGAGTATATATTAAATCAAAAAAATAGATAACCTTTCAAAAAATTAGAAAAAACAATTTCAATAAATCAAAAAGAGAAAACCATCAATAAGTCAACAATGGTTTTCTCTCTAATTTTAGACATTTCAATTTATCATATAATAAAAAAACTGTTTTAACATTGACTTAAAAATGATGGATGATTATATTTTTAGAACTTCAAGTTTCTTTTATTTATTTTTCTAACGTTGTTTAGTATGTATTTAAGCGTAGGAGTCATATTGTTTAAGTGTCTAGTTTTTTATTATTTATATCCTAAAATTTTTCAAAATTAACCTAAACTAGATAAAATTAAGATTTGTACTTAATTATATGATGCCCTTATGTTATTTTTTTTTCTTGAAAAAACCTAAGAAATTTAGTAAAATATACTTAGTTAAGAAAGAGATATTTTAGTCAAAGTATAATATTTTTTATTTTTTTATAATTTTTTCTAAATGTTCGTATATTAAATTATAAAAAAGAGATTTTCAAAATTAAGGGAGAACAGAATTATGAAAAAATTACATATTTTAAGTACAATGATGCTGTCAGCAGCAACTGCAATGGCCCAGGAAATAAAGATAAATGGGGGATGGGACTTTAACAGGGCATATAAAAATGATTTAACCAAACATCAGAAAGGTTTGTCAAATACTATTTATGACTATAAATTTAAAAATGGTCCCGTTGCAGGAATAGAGTGGCTGTTTGATAATCAGGGAAGGCTTGAATTAGGAATTGGTGCAGAACATAAGTTTTCTGTAAAATCTTCAGCTTTAAAAGATAAGAATGAAATGAAAATGTATGAAATAACACCAATGTACTTAACAAGCAAATATAATTTAGTAACTTCTAAAGAAGGAAATGATCTTGTTTACCTTATCGGAAGAGTAGGGTATGCTAAAGCTAAAGCTGGAAGGGACAATAAAGAAGATTTGAACGATAAAAATTTTCGTGGTGGACTCTATTATGCTGGTGGACTAGGTACTCAAATTGGTCCTATTTCGATTGAAGCATTATACGAAAGATCAAACTTACGATATGATAAAGTAAATTTAGGTAACATAAACAGAAATAATATAAGTACTCTAAATAATTTTAAAAAGACGAAAGATAATATAAATACGGTTGGTGTAAGAGTAGGATACAGTATCGGAAATATCAAAAATTTACCAAAGAAAAAAAATGGAACTGTGCCTTTTGATCCTTTTAGAACTGATATTTTTGCTAAAACAGGAGATATGCAGTACACTACGGATAAAATTCAGAAAAGAAAATGGAATGGCGGAGAACTTAGATTAAATGCAGGATATAATTTTAAAAATAGATATAATATCCAGCCAGAGCAATTTTTAGGAACAGGAATGAAAAATAATAAATGGCAGTCTGCAAAATCTGATTTTGATATTAAAAAGATGCCTGTTGTTGGTTTGGAATATTTATTTGATAATCAGGGAATTGTTGAACTAGGTCTAGGTGTTGAACAAAGATTTCTTGATATTACAGCTTTTTTTAATGATAAAGAACAGAAACATGTTTTAAGAACCTATCCCGCTTACGCTACAACAAAAATTAACTTAGTAAATAATAAAGGGAATAATCTTCTTTATGCTGTTGGAAGAATAGGATATGTACACGGTGAAATAAAGGAAGAAAACTTTAACAAGAAAGATCTTCATGGTGGTCTTTACTATGCTGGAGGATTAGGTACAGAATTAGGCCCAGTTTCTATAGAAGCTCTTTACGAAAGATCAAATTTCAAATATCAGCCAAAAGATACAGTCAGTCCTATAAAAACTAAAGGTAAAATTGATACATTTGGTATAAGAGTAGGATACAGAATAGGAAGTATAAAAAATAAACCCAAAATAAAAGAAGTTAAGACAGCAGGATATGCCTATAATGACATACCGGAAGAAGATAGAATAGATATAATTAATAATTTGAGAGATAAAAGTAACGAAGTTTTAACTTCTGGAAAGAATCCTATAAAAAGACATAAATCTTTGGAAAATGAAATAAAGGAAGCTAGAGTGGCAGGCTATAAAACTTATAATGATATACCAGAAGAAGACAGGATAGATATAGTTGGTAATTTGAAAGGAAAAAGCAATACTGTTTCAACTTTAAAAAAAGATACTGTAAAAAGAGAAAAATACTTTGAAGATGAGATAAAAAAAGAAAATGCTAAAAATGTATCTGAAGAAGATTCTATAGATATAATCAATAATTTAAGTTTTAACAGATTATAAAATTACAGATTTTCTAAAAAAATCCAATTACAATGTGAAGTTGAAATATTAATTTTGAGAAGGAGACAGAAAATGAAAAAATCTATAGTTGCTGTACTGCTCCTAATTTTTGTGAGTTTCTCAATAATGGCTGAAAATATAGGTAACATGCCTTCTTCAGTAAATGAAGTAAAATCAGGTAACGAAATATTATTGAAATGTTTAAATACAGTGGGAGAAAGTACGCAAGGAACTGAAATAACTGAAAATAATGGCAATAATATATTTTTAAAATGCTTAAATTTTGAAAATAGTAGTGAAAATACAGTTACAACAAATAAAATTAACTCTAAAGATATATTGCTGGAGTGTTTAGATACAAGTAAGAATACATCTGATGAAATGGTAAAAAATGAAAATTCGGATGAGAAAATATTAAAATGTTCAAATTTAGTCAAAATAATTAATGCAAATGAATTGTTTCAGACAGATAAAATAGAAAATATTAATGGAGTTCAGCTGAAATGTTCAAATACAATAAAGAATATAGGTAAATCTGAAATACCATTATTAGATAGTGGTGGCTCAAATGATATAATATTAAAATGTTCCAATGTATCCGAAGATTTGTCAAAAAACGAAACAAAAATAAACAATGGAACAGGAAATTCAACAGAAATAACATTAAAATGTTCCAATATAGTTAGAGTTATTGACGGAAATAAAGTTTTTTCAGATAATTCGGAAAATGATACTGCAGTAATATTAAGCTGTTCAGATAAAACAGAAAACGCAAATATTATTGGAAATATAGGACAGCCAAAAGTAAATATAGGATCTTTAGGAGGCAATATAGGAGGAAAAGTGCCTGTTGGGCCTATTATTGGCGGAGTGGCAGGAGCTTCTGCTGTCGGAGCGATAGTTGGTGGAATTGGCCATCATAAAGGTGGCGGAAAAGGTGGAAACCCTGGACATCAAAACGGCAGAAATGATGGTGGCAAAGATGATAATCCTAAAAAACAAAAAAAAGATGATACAAAAATTCATAATGTGAAAGGAATTGGAATACAGCCTGTCAACCCTTTTTGGAGAAGTAATCTTAGGGAAGCTGAAGATTCTTATTCCCAAATAGCAAAAGTAGGATTTCAATGGGTAAGAATTACAGCCTCATGGAATAGAATCCAGTCTTCAAAAAATGGAAGATACGACTGGCAGGATATAGATGATGCTGTTGCTCTTGCCAAAAAATATAACTTGAAAGTCTTAATGCAAATAAGTGGTGCTCCTGAATGGGCAACAGGAGCAGACAAACTTTCAGCTGCTGAAAAAAATGCATTGAATGCAAGAAAAATTTGGGTAGCATCATTTGCGCCGCTTCAGCAGTATGATAACGATTTTTCAAATTTTGTAAGTGCATTGGTAAAAAGATACGCTTCACAGGGAGTAATTGACTATGAATTTTGGAATGAACCAGGAAATCCAGAATTTTGGCATGATACAATTCAAAACCCTAGACCAAATCCTGAACATTATACTCATTTGCTGAAAATAGCATATACGGCAGCACATAATGCTTATAATGATGTAAATGTTATGGCTGGTGGAATGACGGTAGGAAACAGCAATAGTTCAACAGGATACATCGGACCAATGGAATTTTTAGAAAGGATGTATAGATCTGGTGCAAAGGGGTATTTTGATGGTGTATCGCATCATCCTTATGGAATTTATGCCAGAGCATTTCGAGATAATGGTTGGGCAAATATGATAGGTGATGTTGTGGCACCTGGTAGTGGAGAAAAAACATTGTATCAGATAATGTCAGAGAATGGTGATGGAAATAAAAAAATATGGCCATCAGAAGTAGGACTGGATGCCGCTTATCCTGGAGTTGATGAAACAAAACAGGCTAATGTAATAAGCCAGATTTTAGGATGGTATCAAAAATCAGACATATTTGGGCCTCTTATTCTATATCAGGCAAAAGATAGAAAGCCGTATATTACCTCAGGAGTAGTCGATAGAGACAGTAATGGAGATGGATGGCTTGATGTAAATATTGATACAAATGGAGACGGTATTCCTGATGCGAATATTGATGCAGATAATAACGGACGGCCTGATATATTAGATGCTGCAGACCCTGAAAATTATTTTGGGATTTGGAAGTCAGATGGCACAGAAAAAAAAGCAGTAGATGTAATTCGAAGATTTATTAAAAATCAGCCAGCACCTGGACCATCGCCATTAACAAACGGATGTAGCAGTGCTACAGATGCTTCGGGACAATGGAAGAGTGTGAAATGCTGGGAATTTAAAGATAGAAATATCCCTTCTGGTTGGGTAAGTAAAAGAATTATCAATCATTTGGGTAGCCATTTGACTTATTTGCCAAGCAGTATCAGTTTAGATGGTGATCACGCAATACTTACTACACGACGTCATTGTGTTAACAGAAAAGGTGATCCTTTAACTGATGCAAATGCCACTACAGGTGTATGTCCTGCAGGTAAAGTTACTCAATATTCAAGTGGTAGATTAGAATCTAATAAGCTTGTAGATGCTTCTAAACCGTTCCGTGCAGAAATACGTGCCAGAATGAACTGGAATCGTCTGCAGGGAATGCGTACAGCCCTTTGGATGCAGAAACAGCAAAATGATGTGGATACGCCTATTTGTAAAAATCCAGGTGGAAGTGCTCCTTATGGTTCATTATTAATTTTGGAATGGTTTTCAAGTACTCCTAGTTATGCATGGCCTGCAACTAATATCAGCTGTTATTACAGCCAAGTAAATCACGAATGGACTCCACGTGGCTTTACACATCGTCTTGAAAATATTGTTGGTGGACAGAGTAAATCATTGACGCATGAATGGCACGTCTGGACAATTGAGTTTGATGGAACAAAAGTACGTTATTATATGGATGGAAGATTGATTCCTGTTGTTCATTACCGTATTAAGGATGCTCAACGTATCAGTGTAGTTGATAATACTAGATATGACCAATATGGTAATTATCTTTCTACTATGCCAGATGAAGACTTTAGCAAGTTGAATGCTCCATCGTCCTTAATTAAACAAGGATTTGAGAATGATAAATGGCATTTTATTTTCAATGACTATGTGGAATGGGAACCAGGATTGAACCCGCCATCTGAGCATTCTCCATTCCCGGTTCAAACTACAGAAATTGATTATGTTCGGTTGTATCAGAAATAGTAGTATTATTCAGTTTCAGATTAATTTAGGATTATTAGTTTCATATAATTTGAAAATTAATTTAAATTGTCAAAGAAACCTTACGGATATATAGAAATAGTTATAATCGGATAAAATAAGACAAAATACTTATTAATCCAAAATAAATGTATGTACAAAATAAAACTTTACAAATTAAAATTTTTATAGTATAATGCTTTTATATACAAATATAATTGTGAAAGAGAGTTGTAAAAATGGAAAATATTATAAAAAAAGACAAAAAATTAGATATGATAATGTGTATGAATTTGTATAGTTTATTTTAAAATTAATTAAAAAATAATTTTAGATGTAAGCTTATTTTAAAGTGAATAAATTGATAAAATAAGATTGCATCTTAGAAAGCCGGATAATCTTATTCGGCTTTTTTCTTTAAAAAATATTTATTTTTGGAGGTCTTGGAATGAAAAAAATTAAATTATTGCTAGGAGTTTTATTATTGCTGATTTTAGCCGTATCTTGTGGAAATAAAGTGAATGCTGGGAAAAAAAGGGTTATAAAAGTAGGGACAGATGGAGTTTATGCACCATTTTCGTTTAAGGATGAAAGTAGCGGTAAATTGACAGGATATGATGTTGAGGTTATTCAGGAAGTTGGAAAAAGAATAAATGCAGATATTGAATTTACAACTGTTCCTTGGGATAGCATATTTTTGGGGCTGGAGTCAAAAAGATATGATATTATTGCCAATGAAATTGAAAAAACTAAGGAAAGAGAAGAAAAATATATTTTTTCTGATAAATATTTAGTTTCAGCTGCTCAGATTATTGTAAAAGAGGGAGAGAATAATATAAAGACTTTGAAGGATCTAGAAGGTAAAAGAGTAATTTCAGCAGTTGGAAGCAATTATTCAAAAACTGTTGAGGAATATAATAAAACAGCTGCTAAAAAGATAGATCTTAACTATTTTGACGGTGGAATTACATTGACATTGGTAGAAATAGCACAAGGAAAAGCGGATGCAACATTGAGCGACAGACTTGTGGTAAGTTACTATAAAAAACAGCAAGGAGATAAAGTTCAGCTGGTAGGGGAGCCTTTGAGTACAACACCAACATTTTTCCTATTTAGAAAAGATAGCGAAGAATTAAGAAATGAAGTGAACAAAGCACTTGCTGAGATGAGAGCCGATGGAACGCTTGCTAAAATATCAGAAAAATGGTTTGGCGGAGATTATACGAAATAGTTAAAAATTTAATTTTACGATAATATAAATAAAAAATATAAAAATTTTAGGAGGAAAATCATGAAAAATATTTTGAAAATAACAGGAATTTTATTGATAGGACTATTTCTTATCAGCTGTGGAGGAAAACAGGAAAATGGTAAAAGTGGGAGTAGTGAAGGAAAACAAAAAGTTAAAGTTGGAACAGAAGGAGTTTATGCACCATTTACGTTTACTGATGGAAGTGGGAAATTAACTGGATATGATGTGGAAGTTGTTGAAGAAATTGGGAAAAGGGCAAATTTAGATATAGAATTTGTGCCTACGCCTTGGGATAGCATGTTTTTAGGACTGGAATCGAAAAAATTTGACTTTATTGCAAATGAAATTGCTAAAAATCCTGAAAGAGAGAAAAAATATACTTTCTCTGATGATTATTTAGTATCAGCTGCTCAAATTATTGTTAAAAAAGGAAGAACTGACATTAAGACACTTGAGGACTTAAAAGGTAAAAGAGTTATGACAGGAGTAGGAAGCAATTATAACAAGACTTTGACTGATTTTGACAAAAATAAGGAAATAAATTATGCTTATTTTGATGGAAATGTTTCAATTGCACTAGAAGAAATTGCACAAGGAAAGGCAGACGCTACTTTAAATGACAGATTGACAGTAGGATATTTCACAAAACAAAGAGGAAATCTTGTAGAAATCGTAGGAGAGCCTGTAACAAAAACACCTGTATATTTCACATTTAGAAAAGATAGCGAAGAATTGAAAAATAAAGTAAATAAAGCACTAGCTGAAATGAAAGCTGACGGAACACTTGCCAAAATATCAGAAAAATGGTTTGGTGGAGATTATACGAAATAATTTATAAACAGGAGAAAAGTAATGAATAATAATGTACCTTTTTTAAACTGGGGATTTATGGTAAGAGCTATTCCAGAAATATTGAAAGCATTGCCAATGACTCTGAATATTGCGATTGTTACGATGATATTTTCGCTGATACTTAGTTTTTTTATCGCACTTGTGAGAATAAATAAAATTCCTGTGCTGACAAGGCTTGCTACAATTTATGTGTCCTTTATAAGAGGGACACCTCTTTTAGTTCAGATTTACCTTGCCTATTATGGATTGCCTAAAATATTAGATTATATACATTTAAAGTATGGGTTTAATATAGATGTGAATAATATTCCTGCTATTATCTTTGTTTACGTAGCATTTATTTTAAATGTATCGGGTTATCTGTCGGAAACATTTAGGGCGGCAATTCAGTCGGTTGATAAAGGGCAAGTTGAAGCTGCATTGTCTATTGGAATGACAAAATGGCAGGCAATGAAAAGAATTGTACTTCCGCAGGCGATTATAATAACTTTTCCTAATTTTGGAAATACTTTTATAAGTCTGATAAAAGATTCCTCACTTGCTTTTACAGTTTCAATTGTAGAAATGATGGGAAAAGCAAAAATAATATCGGCTTCAGGGCTGGATATTTTTGAGGCATATATTGTTGTTGCTGGAATTTACTGGGTTGTTTGTATAATTGTGGAAAAAGTCATGGGAATTGTGGAAAAGAAATTGAGAGTAGGTGGACTGTAAAATGATAAAGGTTGAAAATCTAAAATTGTCTTTTGGAAAAAATGAAGTTTTGAAAGGAATAAACTTTAAAATAGAAAAAGGACAGGTAATAAGCATCATAGGACCGAGTGGATCTGGAAAATCAACATTTTTACGAAGCCTTAATTTTCTTGAAACAGCTTCATCGGGAACAATAACTTTTGGAAACGAAACATTTGACTTGAGTAAAATAAATAAAAAAGATATAAACAGGCTTAGAAAAAATACGACAATGGTTTTTCAGAATTATAATTTATTCAAAAACAAAACTGCTTTGGAAAATGTAATTGAAGGTCTTTTGATTGTAAAAAAAATGAATAAGAACGAAGCAACAGAAATAGGATTGAAAATGCTTGAAAAAGTAGGGTTAAAAGATAAAGCCGAATTTTATCCAAATCAGCTTTCTGGAGGGCAACAGCAAAGAGTGGGAATCGCAAGGGCGGTTGCGATGAGTCCAGAGGTAATTTTGCTTGATGAGCCAACTTCGGCACTTGATCCTGAACTTATTGGAGAAGTTCTGAAAGTTATAAAAGATATGGTAAAAGAAAATATGACAATGATAATTGTTACCCATGAAATGCAGTTTGCAAGAGAAGTATCCGATTATGTAGTATTTATGGATAGCGGAACAATTATAGAAGAAGGAAAGCCTGAAGAAATTTTTAAAAATTCTGGAAGTGAAAGATTGCAAAATTTTCTAAGAAGATATTACGATAGCGGTACAGATGTTTATTTAATTTAATAAAATGTAGTTAAATTTTTAGAAAGAAAAATAAATTTATTAAAGTATAATTTTTATTTTAGAAAGGCTTATTATGGTTAGGGGTAGAATTTTGAAAATTCTGCTTCTTTTTTATGTAATAATTTTACAAACACCTTGAAAAATAATGATTTGGCTGTTATAATTATAGCAATAATATTTTTATTCTTGAAAGGAATAATATGGATAGAGATGAATTGGTGATTCCTAGGCACATTGCCATTATTATGGATGGAAATGGACGTTGGGCTAAGGAGCGTGGAAAGATTCGGCTAGAAGGGCATAGGGCTGGGGCTAGCAGTCTTGAGAAGATTTTAAAGTATGCTGGGAATATTGGTGTGAAATATTTGACTGTGTATGCATTTTCGACTGAAAACTGGAAAAGACCTGAAAAGGAAGTAAATGGGCTTATGGACTTATTTGCGAAGTATTTGGATAAAGAGAAGAAAAATTTAAAAAAACAAGGTGTAAAATTGCTTGTTACAGGAGCAAAGGAAAATATTTCACAAAAATTGCTAAAGAAAATTGAGGAAACTGAAAATTATTTGACGGATTGTGAGAATATTGTTTTTAATATAGCGTTTAATTATGGTGGACGTAGAGAGATTATTGATGCTGTGAACAAAGTTTTGCAAACTAAACTTTTGGATCAATCAAGTGAAATAATAGAAGAGAAGTTTAATAATGAAAATAATCGGCTGAATGTTACAAAAAAAGAAGTAAATGGGTTTGTAGATGAAAAGAAAAGTTTAGAAAATATAAAAATTACAGAAGAAGAATTTTCTAAATTTATGTACCGTCCAGAAATTCCAGATCCAGAACTTGTAATCAGAACAAGTGGAGAATTTAGAATAAGTAATTTTCTGCTTTGGGAAGTTGCCTATTCAGAGTTTTACATAACAGATGTTTACTGGCCTGATTTTAACGAAGAGGAATTAGATAAAGCAATTTTATCCTTTAATAAAAGGGATAGAAGATACGGAGGACTGAATGTTAAGTAGATTATTTATTATTTTGTTATTTGTACCTTTCCTTTTGTGGATATTTTTAAAGGGAAATGTGATGTTTCTAATATTTACACTTGTAATAACTGGAATGTCCCTGTTTGAATTTTATAAAATGCTAAAGGATAAGGGCTTTGAGGTAGCAAGCAGGATTGGAATGGGACTTGGATTGTTTTTACCAGTTGCAATATATTTTCAGGAAAATTCCAAAAATATTTTTTCATATTTCAGATTTGCTCTTTTCAAGCAAATTAACTTTGATATGGGAGGATTTATCGTATTTGCAATAATTCTTCTGTCTTTAAGGCAGGTTTTGAAAGTAAAAATTCAAAATGCAATGGCAGAAATTTCATATACTTTATTTGGAATAATTTATGTTTCATATTTATTTTCACATATTTTGCTGATAAAATATGAATTTCCAAATGGAAATATTCTAGTTGTGATGACATTTATGTTAATTTGGGCATGCGATATTTTTGCCTATCTTGTTGGAATGGCAATTGGTGGAAAAATATTCAAACATAGATTAGCTCCAAAAATCAGTCCTAAAAAATCAATTGAAGGTGCAATTGCAGGGATTCTAGCAGTATTTATAGTAATCCTGTCTTTTGATAAAATTTATTTATTTATAGCTAATTTCGTATGTGGAATTACATTTTTATCAAAAAACTGTTCTGTAAATTACGATTATGTTGCCATTGGAGGATTAAAAGCCTTTATTCTTGCGCTTGTAATAGGAATTTTTGCCGAACTGGGAGATTTGGTAGAATCCAAGATAAAAAGAGAGTTGGAAGTAAAAGATTCTGGAAATCTGCTTTTGGGACATGGTGGATTTTTAGATAGATTTGACAGTGCGTTATTTGTATTGCCAATTGTGTATTATTTTATGAAGTACGTGGCATATTTATAAAAGTCTTTTAAAGCAAGTTAAATCAGTTATTGTTTTACTTGATATTTATGTTAATTTTTGTAGTTAAATTAAAAATGTCGTGATTGCAAGGGGTGGTGATTGTTCCCTTTGCATTTAATAAAAAGAAAAAATATAGAAATAAATAAAAGAATAAAACAGAAGAAGGAGAAAAAATAAGAATGAGTATAGATAGAAATAATGAAATAGAAGTAAAAAACGAAGTAGAAAGACAATTTAATATTTTGAGCCGTGGGTGCGATGAAATAATTAATGAGAATGAATTTAAGAAAAAGTTGGAAAAATCAATTTCAACTAATACTCCGCTACGGATTAAATTGGGGATTGATCCGACAGGTTCAGAGCTACATTTGGGACATGCAGTACCTTTGAGAAAATTGAAGCAGTTTCAAGATTTGGGGCATGAAGTTCTATTTTTGATTGGAACTTTTACTGGAAGAATTGGAGATCCGACAGGGAAATCTGAAACTAGAAAGATGTTGTCAGAGGAACAAGTAAATGAAAATATAAAAACATATTTGGATCAAGTAAAATTGATATTGGACTTGGATAAAATAAAAGTTGTTTATAATGCTGACTGGCTGGAAAAATTATCACTTTCGGATGCGTTGAACTTATTATCGCAGTTCACTGTATCGCAAATGATTTCGAGAGAGGATTTTTCAAAAAGACTGGCTGAAAATAAACCAGTTTCACTAATTGAGTTTATGTATCCGATTTTACAAGGATATGATTCAGTTGAACTGAAGGCTGATGTGGAATTGGGAGCAACAGAACAAAAATTTAATTTGCTAAGAGGAAGAGATTTACAGAAAAACTTTGGACAGGAGCAACAAGTCTGTATGATAATGCCAATTCTGGTAGGGCTTGACGGAGTGGAAAAAATGTCTAAATCACTTGGAAACTACATTGGTGTAAAGGACACTCCTAACGATATGTTTGGTAAAGTCATGTCAATTTCAGATGAATTGATGGAAAATTACTATACAATGATAACAGATGTTCCTTTTGAAAAAATTGAAGAAATCAAGGCTCAAATTGTAGATGGAAGTTTACATCCAATGGAAGCCAAAAAGCAATTAGGAGCTGAAGTTGTAAAAATTTACTACGGTGAAGAAGCAGCTAAGGAAGCAAGAGACTGGTTTGAAAACGTATTCAGCAAAAGAAATCTTGACGTAGATTTGCCAGAAGTGGAAGTTCCTTATGGACAAATTAATGTAATTGACTTGCTTGTAAAAGAAGCAAAATTACTTGGAGGAACAAGTGAGGCAAGAAGGCTAATTTCACAAGGTGGATTCAAAATAAATGACGAGGCGATAAAAGATATTAAGGCAAATGTAAATGTCGAAAGCGGAATGATTATTAGGGCTGGGAAAAAGAAAATTGTGAAAGTGAAATAGTAAAATTTAACAAATAAAAAAATCTCTATTTAGGAATTATTTTTTCTTATGTAGAGTTTTTTTTTATAAGTATTAATACTAAATCCCGTTTAGAAATAGGAATAAATTTTTATAATAAGGTTGTTTAATAGCAAATTCGTAATTATTCAATTAAATTATTTTTTAGATATTTTGATTAATAAATATTTTTTCATATTACTATGTTTTTTCTTTTTTATTTTTGTAGGATTGCTCATTGCCGCAAATCCTACAACCTATGGCTAGTCTATGACATTTTTCCATGCTGACAAAAAACTCGCTATGCTCAAACAGTTTTGCCAGCACAGAAAAATTCTCCGACGGGTTATTTATGCTAGACTATGTTTCAAAAATGAAAAAAATATATGTAAACTCATTAAAAATTGAACTACTAAAATTATACAAATTTTGTATTTTTAAAAATTTGTAGTATAATCTAACAATAGTAAGTTTAAAAAAGGAGATAAATATGGAAATATACGGTATTGGGACAGATATTATTGAAATATCCCGAATTGAAAAAGCGATTAACCAGACAAGCCTTTTTAAAAGAAAAGTTTATACGGAAAAAGAAATTGAGCATATCGAAAAAAAAAGGCATCCGTATGCCAGTTATGCAGGGAGATTTGCTGCGAAAGAAGCAGTTTCTAAGGCATTTGGGACTGGGGTGCATGGGTTTTCGCTAAGTGATATTGAGATTTTGAATGATGAGATGGGGAAACCTTATGTAACGCTTTATAATGCGATAAAGGAGAAGGCACAGGGGCTTACAATACAGATTAGTATTTCACATAGCAGAGAATATGCGGTTAGTACGGTAATTATTTATAAAAAATAAAAAAGAAAGGTGTGAAAAAAGATGGTTTGGAGAAAAGATTTTAATATTGGGATAGAGAAAAGTAGATTTTTTGCGTTGATGATTATGCTTTTTGGTATATTTTGTATAAGTCAGATTGGTTATTCTGCTGGAAATAGTCAGTCAAAGAAAGTAAAAATTGAGTACTTTGGTAGAAAAGACTGTAAAAATTGTGCAAATTTGGAGAAATTTTTGAAGGAATTATCTACTAAAAGGGATGATTTTGAATATGTGGAGCATAAAATTGATCAAAGCAAGGAAGAAAAAGTGTTTTTTGATGAAACTACATCGAAGTTAAAACTTGTCAAGGGAACTCCGATTATTTACATTGACGGACATATTATTCAAGGGTTTAATACAGCTGACACGACTGGGAAAGAAATTGAAAATTTGATAAATTCTGGGAAAATAAAGGACAAGATTTTGACTTTGAAGGAATATGTGGAAAGTGGACAGACGGGAAATGTGAGCAGCAATGGTGCAGTCTGTACAGGCGATACAGTATGTGAGGTGCCAGGACTTACGAAAGGTGCTGAGAATCAGGTACTTGTAAATATTCCGATTATTAATAAGACTGTTGACTTGACAAATTATTCGCTACTTACAATGTCAATAATTTTGGGAACAATTGATGGATTTAATCCTTGTGCAATGTGGGTTCTGGTATTATTTTTGACAGCTTTGATTGCCGTTGGAAATAAGGTGAAAATGTTTCGTGTGGCAGGGCTGTTTATCTTGGCTGAAGCTGTAATGTATTTTTTCATTTTAAATGCTTGGATTTATGCTTGGGATTTTGTGGGACTGGATAAATGGGTAACTCCGCTTGTTGGAATTATTGGAATTGCTGGTGGGATTTTCTTTATTAGAAATTACTTGAAAAAAGGGGATACGCTGGAATGTGAAGTGACAGATTTTGAGCAGAGGGCAAAAATTTCTAAGAAGATAAAAGACATTGCTAATAAGCCATTCACATTGCTTACGGCACTTGCGATAATCGGATTGGCACTTTCGGTAAATGTAATAGAATTTGCCTGTTCAGTTGGAATTCCTCAAACATACACAAAAATCCTACAAATAAATGAAGTTCCTTTCTGGACTAGACAATTTTACACATTTATCTACATAATTGGCTATATGATAGATGATATAATAGTTTTTGGATTTGCCTTAATGAGTGTAAATAAATTGCAATTAACTACAAAATATTCTAAATGGGTAAATCTGTTTGGTGGAATTCTTATGATAATTTTGGGACTTATAATGCTAATTAAGCCAAGTTTGCTTATAATGTAAACTGGAACTAGAAAAATGAACAATTTAGTTTAAAAAATGAGAAAAATTTGTTATAATGTAAAAAGGTAAATTAATAAAATAAAAAAACAAACTTTATAAAATAATAGGAGATATGAAAATGAAAAAAAATAATAGCAAAAAAATATTATTTATAGCTGGAATGATGATGTTATCAGCAGTTGCATATGGAAAAGATGTATTTGCAAATTATGGGACAAATTTTGGGAAGGTTAGATTATCGAAGCTTAGCTCATCAAATATGGAAGATGTAAAAAGAATAGATTCTAGCACTTATGAATTGACAGGAAGCGGAGAATATAGAATTATGGAAGAAGGCGGAAGAAGACTTGTTGTTAATTTAAGCAATGGAATACTGAATGGGAAATATGATGAATTTTATGCAAACGGAAATAGATTTACGATAGGAAATTATAAAAATGGAAAAAAAGAAGGAGAATGGACAGTTTATACTGAAAATGGAAAAGTCTGGAAAAAATATCAATACAAAGATGATCAGTTAAATGGACGTTATTCTTCATATTACGGAAAAACAGGGTCTCAGGAAACAGTTGGGAACTATGAGAATGGAAAAATGACAGGAACTTGGACTGAGTATTATGAAAATGGCTCGAAAAAATCACAAGGAAATTATTCAAATGGACAGAAAAATGGATTATTTAGTGAATGGAACACTAACGGAGGTAAAAAATCTGAAATCAATTATGTAAATGATGAAATAAATGGGAAAATGAATGTCTACTACGAAAGCGGAAGACCTTTATATGAAGCAAATATGAATGGGGAAACTGGAACTGTAAGAGGATATTATACAGATGGAAGCCTTGGATTTGAAGGAAGTATTAAAGGCAGAAGAAGAACAGGAACTTGGACTTACTATGATAAATCAGGGAATCCTAGAAAAATGAATTATTAGGCTTGTTGTAGTTTTAATTATTAAACCCTATTTAAATAACGAATTTATTACAAACTTTTCTAAGTAAAGGATATAAACCTAATATTTTCAAGTAATTTAAGATATAACTTTCATTTTTTAAAAAGAATCTAATATAAATTAATCTGTCGGAGCATTTTTCTGTGTGGGCAAAACTGTTTGAGCATAGCGAGTTTTTTGTCAGCATGGAAAAATGTCGTAGACTAGCCATAGGTTATTGCGTAGCAATCTTGCCACAATTTTAATTATTAGGATAAATCTTTACTGCAAGATAAGGATTTGCGGCAATGAGCAATCCTACGAAAATAAAAAAGAAAAAAGTTGAATGATTATAAATTATCTATTGAACAACCCTATTATAAAAATTTATTTTCATTTTTAAATGGGATTTAGTATTAATAAAAGTCTGAAAGTCCTTATTTTAACGAAATTTTATAAACAAGTGTATAGGTCTTATAAAAATAGAGCAATAATAAACAGCAAAAAGTCAAAAACTTTAATTTAGGAACAGAGAAAAAAATATAAAGAGAGGGGGAAAAATGTCATATTCAGCAAATGTAAAAAGAGAAATCTTCAACTTGGAAAATTCAGATAAAGATACTGTTTATGCAGAGCTTTTTGGAATTTTTATTGCAAAGAATGTAATTACAGAACACGGAATTTATTTCAGTACTGAAAATGTCTCGCTTGCTAAAAGAATTTATTCAAATTTACGGGCAGTAACAAATATCCCAATTCAACTAAAATACGTTATTAGTAAGCGTCTTGGAACACACAAAATGTATGAAGTGATACTTTTTCCCACTCAGCACAATCAGCAGGAATACAAATCATTTTTAAAAAAAATCTATTTTCACAAAAATTTTTCAGTTGTGGAGAATGAAAAACAGTTAGCTGGGATAATCAGAGGCTTTTTCCTTAGCTGTGGATATATAAAGTCTCCAGAAAAGGCTTATGCAATGGACTTTTTTGTGGATACTGAAGATTCTGCCACTTATTTGTATTACTTGTTTAAACAGATGGGAAAAAAAGTTTTTCAGACAGAGAAAAAAAATAAGAGCCTTGTTTATTTAAGAAATTCAGAAGACATTTTGGATATAATTTTTTTAATTGGGGGAATAAATTCGTTTTTTGAATTTGAAGAAGTTACGATAAATAAGGAAATTCGAAATAAAATTAATAGAAATATGAATTGGGAAATCGCAAATGAAACAAAAAAATTATCGGCTTCTGAAAAGCAGATTAACATGATAAAGGTAATTGATGAAAAAATGGGTCTTTCAGAATTGACAGACGTATTAAGCGAAACCGCAAGAATTCGACTGGAAAATCAGGAAATGTCCCTACAGGAACTAGCAGACTTAATGGAAATTTCCAAATCTGGAATAAAAAATAGATTTAGACGGCTGGAAACAATTTATAAAGGACTATTAGAAAACTAATTAAGAAAGTTAAGCTGAGGAAGAATTAATGAAATTATTGTCGATTATATATGGATTTATTGTCTTTTTACGAAATAAACTTTATGATTTGAATATTTTTAAAGAAAAAAAGGTTGATGGAGTGGAAATAATTTGCATTGGAAATATTGTGGCAGGAGGGACTGGGAAAACACCAGCTGTGCAGTATTTTGTGCAAAAATATTTAGAAAAGAATAAAAAAGTTGGAATTCTGAGTCGAGGTTACAAGGGAAAACGGGAAACTGATTTACTGCTTGTGCGGGATGAAAAAGAGATTTATGCCACTTCAAAGGAATCCGGAGATGAAGCCTATTTGCATGCCTTAAATTTTCAAATTCCTGTCGTAGTATGTAAAAATCGTTATGAAGGTGCAACTTTTTTAAAAGAAAAATGTGGTGTACAAACAATTATTATGGATGACGGCTTTCAGCATAGAAAATTGAAAAAAGATAAAAATATAATTCTAATTGATGCAACAAATCCTTTTGGAATGAATGATTATTTGCCAAAAGGCCGATTGCGGGAATCGCTTGACTCTTTAAAAAGAGCTGATGAAATTATTATTACAAAAAGTAATTATGTTTCGAGAGAAGAAATTACGAAAATTAAGGAAAGACTGGTAAAATATCAAAAACCGATTTCTGTTGCTACTTTTGAAGAAAGTCATTTTTACAAATTAAATTTTGAAAATAGGAAAAAATTGGGTAAAATAAATAATGAAAACAATATAAGAAATGAAAAATTTCCATTAGAAATTATTAAAAATAAAAATGTTCTGATTTTTTCTTCAATAGCAAATCCAGCTGTATTTTATCAGACAATAAAAAAATTAAATCCAAGTAATATTGATGAAATAAAATTTACAGATCATCACGTTTACACAAATGAAGAAATTTTGGAAATAAAGGAAAAATCCCAAAATTACGATTATGTTTTGACAACGGAAAAGGATATTGTGAAAATTGATGAAAATATAGAAAATTTAATGATTTTAAAAATGGAATTTAAAATTGTTGAAAAATAAATTGAATTTAAGATTTTGTGAAACCCAAATTTTACAAAATTTTAAAAATAAAAGTTATAAAATCAAATATAAAAATATTGTAGTTATTAAAAAATTAAAATTTTTACAAAGATTAGAAAATGAAGCAGAAGGGAGGAATTAAATTTTGACTGAAAATAAAAAGCTGGAAAGTGAAAATGTATTTTTAAATACAGAAAATTTTTCACAATTTATTCTAAAATATAAAAATAATTTTGAAAAACGAAAATATTTCCAGCTTAACAAAAATTTTAAGGTAACAGCTAAAGAACCATCATTTATACTAGAATTGGGATATATTTATTTTAGTAAAAACGAAAAAAATGAAAATGTAAAACAAATCATAAGCAAACAATTTTTGGAAACATTTAGAGAAAAAGACAAAAAAATAGAACGGTTAAGCAAAGTTGAACTTCCCAAATTAATAGATGGATTTAGAAGAAGCATTTTTAATAAAGAATCAATTTATGCTGTAAAATTAGCAAATGAACTGCTTTATCGGAATAAAGATAAATTTTTGAAATTTTATACAACTATTCATTAATTTCAACAGATACAAATAAACTTGTAAAAACTTTTTTGCAGAAAAATGATAGAAAAAGTTGAAACTGAAAATGGTTCAAAATTTAACGAAATTCGTGATAAAATAGATGAGATAATAAAAAATATCATAAACTATTTCATAAAATCTGATTCAGCTTTTCTAAATTTTGAAAATGTGGAAAACTTAAACTATTTTGTGGAAAATCAAGCTGATGAACTTTACAAAAAAATTTATGTGGAAAATTATGATAAAATTGTGGAAAAGTATAATATTCAAAATGTGAAAAAAATACAATTTAGTAAAAATTATGATTTTGAAAATTTAAGTGAAAGTAAAAAAATACTATATAAATATATATAAAAAGAAAGGAAATAAAAAATTATGTTGGAAATGAGATACATAAGGGAAAATGCTGATAAAGTCAGAGAATATTTAAAAAATAGAAATAGTGACTTTGATTTAAATTCATTGCTGAAATTTGATGAAGATAGAAGAAATTTGCTTCAAGAAGTGGAAATGTTAAAGAAAGAAAGAAATGAATCAAGTGCATTGATAGGAAAATATAAACAGGAAGGAAAAGATTCTGCTGAACTACTTGCGAGAATGCAGACTGTCAGTGCAAAAATTAAGGAACTTGACCAAAAAGTAGCAGAAATTGATGAAAAGCAGTTGGAACTTGCTTATACGATTCCAAACAAATTAAGTGATACGACTCCAGTTGGAAAAGATGAAGATGATAATGTAGAAGTTAGAAAATGGGGAACTCCAAGAGAGTTTGACTTTGAAATAAAATCACATGATGAACTAGGAGTAGAACTAGGGATTTTGGACTTTGAAAGAGGGGCAAAACTTGGTGGTTCAAGATTTACAGTTTATAAAAATGCAGCTGCAAGATTGGAAAGAGCATTGATTTCGTTTATGATTGATGTTCATACTAGAGAAAATGGATTTGAGGAAATTTTTACGCCACAATTAGTTAGACGAGAAATGATGGTGGGAACAGGACAACTTCCAAAATTTGCTGATGATGCCTATAAAATTGAAGGTGATGAAATGTATTTGATTCCAACGGCAGAAGTTACACTTACAAATTTACATAACAGCGAAATTCTGGATGAAGAGGAATTACCTAAATATTACTGTGGATATACAGCTTGTTTTAGAAAGGAAGCTGGTTCTGGAGGTCGTGATTTAAAGGGGCTTATAAGACAGCATCAGTTTAATAAAGTGGAAATGGTAAAAATTGTAAAACCTGAAACTTCTTACGATGAACTTGAAAAAATGGTAAATTGTGCAGAAAAAATATTACAAAAACTCGAATTGCCATATAGAGTACTGGCACTTTGCAGCGGAGATATAGGATTTAGTGCGGCAAAAACTTATGATTTGGAAGTTTGGGTTCCAAGTCAAGGAAAATACAGAGAAATTTCTTCTTGCTCAAATACAGAAGACTTTCAAGCTAGACGTGCAATGATTAAATACAGGGAAAAGGAAACTGGAAAAAGCCATTTTGTGCATACTCTGAATGGATCAGGACTTGCTGTAGGACGAACATTGCTTGCAATTATGGAAAATTATCAGCAAGATGACGGAACTATAAAAGTTCCAGAAGTATTAGTGCCTTATATGGGTGGAATGACAGTTATAAAGTAACAAAAACACTATAACCGTATATAACTATCATATTAATCTGATTTTTTCCTAAACTGTCAAAAACTGCTCTAAAATTAAGTACAATAATAAAAATAGGTTATTTGAGAATTTTAAAAATAATTTTGTTATTAAATAACTGAACGGAGAGAATATGGAAAAATTTATAAAATTTTTGGTAATTATGATAATTGGTGGAGGTATAGTGGGGTTTCTAGAACTTAGTGGTTATTTATATCATAATGATATTTTGGCGGAATTAGCTGGATATAAAGTTCATGGGCTGGATATTTCACATCATCAGGAAAAAGTGAATTGGACTCTTGTTGATAAAAAATATAAATTTATCATTTTAAAAGCGACAGAAGGACAGAATTTTCTTGATACGGATTTTTTATATAATTGGAATAACGCTAGGTTAAATGGATTTGTAGTTGGAGCGTATCATTTTTTTGTAATGACTAGCAGTGGAGAAGCACAAGCGGATTTTTATATAAGTAAAGTGCCTGATTCTGAGAAAACATTACCTCCAATTATTGATCTTGAAATTTCTACGAAAAAATATAAAAAACCAGATGTAATTGAGCATTTGAGAGTTATGGTTGAAAAACTTGAAAAACATTATAAAAAAAGAGTAATTTTCTATGTGAATTATAACACTTATAATGCATACATAAAAGGTGAATTTCCTGAAAATAAAATTTGGATTACAGATTATAAATATTTTCCTAAAATAGACGAAGAGAATAGGTGGATAATTTGGCAAGTTTCAAGACGTGGCAGAATTGAAGGAATTCCAGGATTTACAGATAAAAATGTACTTAGAAAAGGAATGACAGTGGAAGAACTCATAAATCAAAGTAAAATAAATTAAGTAAAGTAGATTAAAAAAATATCTTATTTTTAACATTATTTTTTGTTTTCTATTGATTTTTATACGAAAATTTGATAACATATAATTAAAGAAGTTAATCTAATTAATAAATATTAGGAGGCGTAAAATGAAATATCATTTTAAAGATTTAGGATTAAGCAACACTAAAGAAATGTTTGCTAAAGCAAATAAAGAAGGTTACGCAGTACCTGCTTTTAACTTTAACAACATGGAACAATTACAAGGAATTATCGAAGCGTGCGTTGAAGAAGGATCACCAGTAATTCTTCAAGTATCAACAGGTGCAAGAAAATATATTGGTAAAGAAATGTTACCTTGGCTTGCAAAAGCTGCAACAGCTTATGTAGAAGCATCAGGATCAGACATTCCAGTAGCATTGCACTTGGATCATGGTCCAAATTTTGCTGAAGCAAAAGACTGTATCGAATACGGATTCTCTTCAGTAATGTATGATGGATCTCATCACCCTTACGATGAAAACGTTGCAGAAGCAAAACAAGTTGCTGATTTCGCTCATCAACACGATGTTACAGTTGAAGCTGAATTAGGAGTTTTAGCTGGAATCGAAGACGATGTAGTAGCAGCAGAACATGTTTATACTCAACCTGATGAAGTTGAAGACTTCGTAACAAAAACAGGAGTTGATTCATTAGCAATCGCAATTGGAACTTCTCACGGAGCTCACAAATTCAAACCAGGAGACGATCCTAAATTAAGATTGGATATCTTGGAAGAAATTGAAAAAAGAATACCTGGATTCCCAATCGTATTACATGGTTCATCAGCAGTACCTCACCAATTTGTTGAAATGATTAACCAATATGGTGGAAAAATTGCAGATGCAATTGGTATCCCTGATTCAGAATTAAGAAAAGCTGCTAAATCAGCAGTAGCTAAAATTAACGTAGATACTGATGGAAGATTGGCTTTCACAGCAGGAATCAGAGAAGTATTCGCTAAAAACCCAGGAGAATTTGATCCTAGAAAATATGTAGGACCTGCAAAAGACTACATGAAAGAATATTACAAAGATAAAATCAGAAATGTATTCGGATCAAATGGAGCTTACAAAGCTGGAGCTGCAAGATAATAACAAATAAAAAATGAAAATTAATTTAGACTATCTCAAGTTTATTCTCAAACTTGGGATATTCCTTTTGAGTTTTACATAAATAAAATTTGTTTAAAAGAGGTGAAAATTTTTTTTTTCCTCTTTTTTTGTGGAAAAAACAATAAAAGTATTTAAAAATTTAATTCTTATACTAAACCCCATTTAAATGACGAATTTATTACAAATTTTTCTAATTAAAGGATAAAACTTAATATTTTCAAATAATTAAAATATAATTTTCATTTTTCAAACAGATTCTAGTATAAATGTTCCGTCGGAGCATTTTTCTGTGCTGGCAAAACTGTCTGAGCATAGCGAGTTTTTTGTCAGTGCATAAAAATGTCGTAGACTAGCCATAGGTTATTGCGTAGCAATCTTGCCAAATATTTTGATTATCAGGATAAACCTTTACTGCAAGATAAGGTTTTGCGGCAATGAGCAATCCTACGAAAATAAAAAGAAAAATATAGAAATCAAAGAGAAAAATATTTATAAATAATAGTTTATTAAAAAAATAATCTGTTAAATTAAGTGATATTTTATAAAATTGCCAAAATATTTAAAACTGAATAAATAGGAATAGAAATAGGAGGAAAAATGGATAGACAAAATAACACGACAAAATATATTTTTGTCACAGGTGGAGTTGTTTCATCGCTTGGAAAAGGAATTGTGGCTTCTTCTTTAGGAAGATTGCTAAAAGAGAGAGGATATAAGGTTACAATTCAGAAATTCGATCCGTATATAAATGTTGATCCAGGAACTATGAGTCCTTATCAGCATGGGGAAGTTTTTGTTACAGAAGATGGAGCAGAAACTGACTTGGATTTGGGGCATTATGAGAGATTTATCAATGAGAATTTGACAAAGTATAATAATTTGACAACTGGAAAAATTATGTCAAAAATTATTGCAAAAGAGCGTCGTGGGGAATTTTTAGGAGGAACTGTGCAAACTGTGCCTCACATGACAGATGAAATTAAGTACAATGTTATAAAAGCTGCTGAGGAGAATAACTCTGATATTGTAATTACTGAGATTGGTGGGACAATTGGGGATATTGAAAGTGATCCGTTTATTGAAGCAATTCGTCAGTTGAAAAGAGAAGTTGGAAGAGAAAATATTGCTTACATTCATGTAACATTATTGCCTTATTTAAAAGCAGCAGGAGAATTGAAGACAAAACCTACACAACATAGCGTAAAAATGCTTCAAGGGCTTGGAATCTCGCCAGATGTGATTGTAGTGAGAAGTGAACATCCTGTTGATGAAAATATTAAGAAAAAAATCTCGATTTTCTGTGATATTGATGAAGAGGCAGTGATTGAATCGCTTGATGCTAAAAGTCTTTACGAAATACCATTAACTATGGAAAAATTAGGGCTTGCCGATGTAATTTGTAAACATTTTAAAATAAAAAATGAAAAGCCATTACTGACTGAATGGACTAAAATGGTAGAAAAATTCAAAAACCCTAAAAAGATTGTAAAAGTAGCAGTTGTTGGAAAATATATTGAATTAAAAGATGCTTACATCAGTATTCATGAATCAATCGAGCATGCTGGGTTTAATCTTGATACAAAAGTTGAAATTGATTATTTTAAAGCTGGAGAATTTGATGTGAAAAAACTGGCTGATTATGATGGAATTTTAGTGCCAGGTGGATTTGGTGACAGAGGAGTAGATGGAAAAGTTGAAGCGATAAAATTTGCAAGAGAAAATAACATTCCATTCTTTGGAATTTGTCTTGGAATGCAAATGGCTTGTGTGGAATTTGCAAGAAATGTACTTGGCTATAAAGATGCAACTTCGACAGAATTTGAAAAAGACACTTCATATCCAATTATAAGCCTCATGGAAGAACAAAAAGGTCTGAAAGATATGGGAGGGACAATGCGTCTTGGAGCATATCCATGTGTATTAAAAGACGACAGCTTGGCTGCAAATATATATGGAAAAACTGAAATAACTGAAAGACATAGACACAGATACGAATTTAACAATGCTTACAGGGAAGAATTTGAAAAAGCTGGAATGGATATTGTAGGATTATCTCCAGATGGAAATTATGTGGAAGTAATCGAAATAAAAAACCATCCATATTTTATAGCATCACAATATCATCCAGAATTCAAAAGCCGTCCAAATCGTCCACATCCATTGTTCACAGGTTGGATAAAAGCGGCATTAAAGAAACGAAGTGAAAAATAATAATAATTAATTAAAAAATAAATTAAGCAGGAAAATTTTTATTAATTAGGAGTTTTTCTGCTTTTTTATTTTGGAAATTTTGAATTAGTAAAATTGAAATTCTAGAAATGTAGGTGAAAGGAGACAGCCTACTTAAAATATAAACAAAATAAACTAACCATTTAATATAAACTTTTTCAATAAAGGATAAAAACCTAGTATTTCAAAATAATTAAAATATAATTTTTTTTGTTTTAATAAACCGACGGAGCTTTTATTTGTTCAACTACGACTGTTTGACGACTGAAAGGAGGAGTTTCGGAGTTGGGCAAATAAAAGTCGTAGTCTAGCCATAGGTTGTAGGATTTGCGGCAATGAGCAATCCTACGAAAAGAAAAAATAAAAAAGTTGAATAATTATGAATTAGCTGTTGAACAACCTTATTATGAAAATTTATTCTCATTTTTAAATGAGGAATAGTATAAAGTATATACTTAGAGAGAGGTTTAGTCTGAAAATAAATAACAAAAAAAAAAGACAATCTTAAAAATAAGAAAGCCTTTTTATTTTTTAGTTTAATAAAACATATTTTCTATAACAAATCTATAAAAAACAATATTTTTATTTCACTTAATTACTACAATTTATTAGTCTCTAATAGTTGCTAATAATTCTCCTAAAACTTCAACTGCTTGATCAGCATCAGGTCCTTCAGCGTAAACTGTAACTTCTGAACCATTTTTGATCCCAATTGATAATAGTTTTAATAAAGATTTTCCGTTTACTTTTTTTCCTTCATTTTCAACTTCTACTGTACTTTCAAATTCTTTTGCTTTAGCAATAAATACTCCACCTGGTCTTGTATGTAATCCTGTAGGATTTGTCATAGTAACTGTTTTACTTGCCATTTATTTATCCTCCTTAATTATATCTCTACCTTAATTTTACAACAGTTTTCGGTATTTGTCAATAAGTCTGAAGAACATTTTTTGTGTTGGGCAGTTAAACAATATAGTTTATTTAAAAAAGTTATTGAACATCAATTAATAAAGAGTGATAGTTTGTATAAATAACATTTCCTGGTTTACTATTTTTTATTTTTTTTACAAATTTTCTTTCACAGTAATCAACAGTAACTTTGTCGCCTCTTTTCGCTTTAGAATACTCACAGGCAAGGTTTGCGGCATGCAAAAGAACATCGTTTGGAAGTTCTTGATTATTTCGTAAAATAAGGACATGGCTTCCAGGAATATCCTTTATGTGCAACCAAATGTCATTCGGTTGTCCTTTGGAAAAGGAAATTTCCTCATTTTCCTTATTGTTTCTACCAACAAAGATTTGAAAGCCTTTGTAGTTAAATGACAATAGTTCACGTTTTTTCGGTTTGTTCAATTTAATTTTATTTTTTGATTTATTTCCATTATTTGTTAAATTCAGTTCATTTTCAATTTCTTCAATTCCAATAAAATCATTTTCTTTTTCAATAAACATTTTTATTTCTTCAAAATACTTTATCTCATTTTGAATGTCTAAAAATCTAGAATTTAAGGCTGAAATAGTTCGTTTTCCCTTATTATATTTATTATAATAAAAATTCAGATTATCGTTTGGAGATAAGAGCGGATCCAAATTTATTGTAATTTCCTGATTGTTATAAAAGTCAAAAACTGTAACTTTTTTCATTCCGTATTTTATTTGGTGCATATTTGCTGCCAGAATATCCCCGATATTTTTATAATTTTCAAAATTTTCATTTTTTTTCAAGTCAACTTTTATATTTTTTTCAATTTTTTTGAATTTTTTTATTTGAGAATCAACATATTTTAGCAAGTTTTTCTTTTTTTCACTAATAACATTAGAAGTAATAGTTGTTTTAAAATAAGCGTTTAACCCATCATTTAAGGTTTCAAAATATTTTCTGCTATTTTCTAAATTTGTATTTTCCTTTTGGCTAAATTCAGAAAATTCGTTGTAAGTTAGTACTTTTTGAATTTTTCCACGATTCATGATTTCGTACATTACAGGATTATAGCTGGATAAATATTTTTTGAAAGTATCATAATCTTGTGAACACTCTAGTGCAAAAGCACGTCCTACACCTTCAATTTTTTCCATAAAAGATTCTGTTTCAAATGGAAAATTTTCAGCTTCCAGATATATAGGTGAAATCTTTTTTTCCTCAAATGGCAACGTGTATTTTGCACCAGTCATAATAACACGGTTCCCAACATCAATTGAAGTAAAATAAAGCGCAGACAAAATTTTGTCCTTGCTAGTCAGAAAAATATTGCTCGCTTTTCCCATAATCTCAATAATTAACGTATATTTTTCCACATCTCCAAACTGATTTAACTTCTCAAAGTCAAAATAAACAATCCTGTCAAAACCTTCTTGTCTGATATTTATCAAAATTGAATTTTGCAGATATTTTTTTAATGACAATAAAAATTTTGACTGAAAATCAGTATTTGGATCTTTTTCATCCTTTAAATAAAAAATAGTTGAATTGTCTTTTACTTGAAAAATTAAGTTATTTTTTCCAAAAAAGAGTGAAAATGAAACTCTGTCATATTGGAAAATCTTTGTCAGTTTATATCGTAATATTTTTTCTTTTATTTCTTTTATCAAAAATGAAATCCCAATTCCATCTAAATAAAGCATATTCCCTCCTTAATATATTTTATTTTTATCAAAAAAATCACAATTAAACTAATAACTGTGATTATATCTTTAAATTTTTAATTGTTTCAAAATCTTTAAAACCTAATTTTTGAGCTTCTTCATCTGTTCTGTTACGACACAACTTTTTTAAACTTTTTCTAATGGCTCCACCTGGATATTTTAAATTAATTACAAAAACTAAATATTCTAATATTAAAACTGATACTGCTATCCTATCTGATATTTTACCATTAATGAAATATAATTTGTTTTTAAATTCATCTAATATCTTGGGCTTTGTGGAAAATTTTATATCTACAATATTCGAGTTATGAGCTGATAAGTTTCTAATTAAATTGATATTTTCTAACCAAGATAAATATATAATTCCAGATAAATTATGTTCTTTAGCTATTTTATTCTGATATTTTTTATATAGTAGTTTATATAAATCCAGTATTTCCCCAAATGTTAAAATATCTGTTACTAGCCATATTGGTATTTTATTGTGATTTTGTTTATACGTTTCAAGCAATTCGTTTTTACTATTTCCTAAACTTCTATCTATTCTTTTTTTAAAATCTTTTTCTTTAAATGTTCTGAAATGTCTACAATATTCTGTTTTATCTACTCACTTATAAAAATCAAGGTATCCATAAGCTCCAAATTTTTCACCTATTAAATAAGAAAATTTAGTTTTTAATGAAATTTCGACTTTTTCAGTTAATCTTAATAAATTAATTCTTAAATTCTTATTTTCATAAAATCTAGTTAATATTTCATCAAAAGTAATGTCTTGTATATATTGTCCATTTTTAAAATAAGGTAACGAACATTCTTTTAATTTATAGTAATTTATAAATTGCAATACTTTTTCAGCTTTTTCTTCATCAGTGATAATCATTCCCCTATCTTTAAAGAGTTTCACTTGTTCTTTAAAAGTCAGAAATTCATCTCTTACCATAATCATCTTAAATTCTCCTAAAAAAAAGCCCTGCGTAGGTATACTAACCTTGTATTATTTAAAATACTGCAGGGGGTTTGATATAATTAATTCTACTCTATTTTTATAAAATTGTCAATAAAAAATAAAAAAATTTTATTACAGTTACTATATTTAGTTGCCATTGTTCTTATGTTGTTTTATTATTATCTTATCTAATGATTTTGTAATAGTGGATTTTCTTAAAGCGTATTTTTCCTAACCATAATATTTTCTGCATCCTCAATATTTAAAACTTTTTCATCCCCATCAACAATTAAAGTTATTAAATATTTATCAATATTTAAAATTTTTATAAGTGATTTTATCATAACGCCTTTTTCGTTTAGGTATTTTCTAATTGCAGTACTTCCTTTGATTGAAGAGACTTGCACTAAATCATTTTTTTCAAAATTTAAGATTGATTCAGGTTGAATGTCTTTTTTGACTTTATCTAGATTTTTTACGATTGTTTCAAAAACTTCGATAAATGTGTCCAGTTTTTTTTGTGGAATATCGTCTGTGATTTTTTCTAGAATGTTTGAGTGAAAATCTCCGTGATAGTTTAATGCAACTTTTCCTTTTGAAGTTAGTTTTACAAAAACTTTACGTCTGTCAATATCTGAACGATAGCGTTCTAAAAATTGCTTATCAGTCAGCTTGTTCACTGCAACTGAGGCAGTTCCCATTGTAATGCCCAATTTATCAGATAATTCATTCATTGTAATTTCATTTTCTCCAATAGCTTCAATAATATGAAGTTCAGATGTAGTTAAACATTTAATTACCTGATTTAAATTTATTTCTTCAATTTTGTAATATGTTTTATAAAATTTATCTAATAGATTTTCTATTTTTTCATACATTTTAACTGTTCCTTTCTTCTTTTATTTACAATTTTTTATTTTATCTGTTTTTTCATATTTTTTGCATTTAACCTCTTTTAATATCTAATAGATAGATAATTTCAGGATTTGAATAAAGTAGACATAATTTTTGAGTTTAATTTAAGATACTTTTACATTATTTCAGGGAATCAATTTTTTCTTTATAATTTCCACTAAAAATATAGGAACCTGCAACTAGCACATTTGCCCCAGCTTCTTTTACCAGCTTAGCAGTTTTGTCGTTTATTCCGCCATCCACTTCAATATCAATGTTTTTGTTAATCTTTCGTAAATCTTTTATTTTCTGTATCATTTCAGGAATGAATTTTTGCCCGCCAAAACCGGGATTCACAGTCATTATTAGAACCATATCAATGTTATCCAGGTCATATTTTATAACATCCAGCGGAGTAGAAGGATTTAATGCGACACCTACTTTTTTTCCGAAAGATTTTATTAATTGTATTGTTCTGTTCAAGTGCTTTGAAGCTTCAGCATGGACTGTGATTATGTCTGAGAATTGTGCAAAATCTTCTATTAAGTAATCTGGTTCGTTTACCATCAGGTGTACATCAAATACAAGATTGCTATGTTTTCGTAAAGATGAAATGACAGGAGCTCCAAAGCTTATATTTGGAACAAAATTTCCATCCATAACATCTAAATGCAGGTATTCTGCTCCGAGTTTTTCCACTTCTGTGATTTCTTCCTTTAGCTTACTAAAGTCTGCGGCAAGCAGCGAAGGTGCTATGATAATTTTTTTATCCATAAAAAATCAACTCTTTTCTTTAATTAAATATTCTTAAATCAAGTGTTAGGTTTTAAGTATACTTTGAAAACCGTATATTTTCAAGCGAGTATAAATAAAAATCATACCGTTCTTTTGAAATATTGCCATTTTCTACATTTTCTTTAATTGCACAATTTGGCTCATTTACGTGAATACAGTCTCGAAATTTACAGTCAGGAATAAATTCGAGAAACTCTGGAAATAATTTTTCCAGTTCTTTTTTTTCTTCCAGCTTAGGAAAATCAAGTGTTGAAAATCCTGGCGTATCTATTATGTATGAATGTGGAGCCGGCATAAAGAATCGACTTTCTATCGTAGTATGTCGTCCTTTTTTAGTTTTCTCGCTAATATCGTTTGTAGTTAGTATTTCTTCTCCAATCAAAGTATTAATAAGCGTAGATTTTCCAGCTCCCGACGGTCCTGAAATTACAACAGATTTTTTATTTATATATTGCTTCAATTTTGTAAGACCATTATTTGTTTGTGTAGAAATTGGAAAAACAGAAATTGTATCTCTAAAAATTTTTCTAAATTTATTTAAAAATTCTTCCAGCTCTTCTTCTGAAACTAAATCAATCTTGGATAAGATTAGTATAACTGGAATGTTTTGAGAGTTATGCATTTAAGAGCATTTTCTGAAAATTTATAAAATCAAAATTTGGGCTTTTTATTGCAAAAAGAATACCGATAAAATCAATATTTGCAATAAGTGGACGATACAAAAAGTTTTTTCTTTTTTCAATTTTTTCAATAACTTTTTCCTTTTCGTCAAATTCTACACAGTCTCCGATAATACAATTCATTTTATCATTTTTTACTTTTAAAGTTCCACGTAATTTACATTCATAAATATTTTCTTCATTCAAATTTTTGGAATTTTCATCCAAAACATAGTAAAATCCTTTTATTTTTCTAATAACTTTTCCTTTAATAAAAATATTTGGGAGAAATTTTAAAATAAAAATTCAAAATAACTCCCATCTCCTTTCTAAATTTTTCTTGTTTTAGCTATTCGTCACCATTATCTCCACCGCTGGAATTGTTATTTCCGCCACCTTGTGTATTATTACGTGGAGGAGATTGTGTGTTTCCATTATTCTTCTGTTCAGAACCTTGCTGATCAATTTTGTTAATTGTGTTATCAATGATTTTCTCAATTTCCTGATTATCTATTTCTTCTTGAGACTGGTTGATAATTTCCTCAGTTGATTTTTCACGTTTTTTCGGAGCAGCTCCAGTATTTAACACAATTGATATCTTCTGTCCTCTCTGAATCTTCGTTCCAGCTGCAGGATCTGTAGAAATAATCGTATTTACAGGCAATGTTGGGTCACTTGTACGTGAAATATTTCCAATATCAAGTCCAATTTGTTTTAACAATTCTCTCGCATCGTTTAAGTCAAGTCCTGTTATATTTGGCATAACTGACGGATCTACCATTTGCTGTGAAGAAACCAGTATTGAAATTTTTTGGTTAATTTCAAGTTTTGTACCTGGTTTTGGATAAACTCCTAAAATTGTATTATATTTCTGGTTAGATGGATAATAATCAATTGTTTCTATTTGAATATTTTGCCCTTTTAACCGAGATCTTGCTTCAAGCAGTTCTAATCCGATAATATTAGGGACTTTTACATCTTCTCCATTATTTACCCAGATTCTTATAACTCTGTTTACTTTAACTTCCTTACCTGGACGTGGATCTTGGTTATAAACCGTATCCAGCGGTACTTTTTCTGTTTTGGAATTAATAACTTTGACTTTTAACCCAGCTTTTTTCAAATATTTTACAGCATCCTTCTTGTCAAGGTTCATAACATCAGGAATAACTGTAAGCCTAGTGTTAAAAAAATGACGTTCAAAAACATCTTTTCCAAATCTTATTAATGCCACTAAACAAAGCAGTACAATAATAGTTCTAAAAAATTTTCCATAATTAAATTTATATTTTGTGGTCATTTTTCACCTCATTATTTTTATTGTTAATTCTTTACTCTATATAATATCATAAATATTGAAAAAATGATATAAATTATTTTTCTTTATCTTACTAACAAATGTATAGATGTCAAACATTTGTTACAAAAATATATTAAAAAAATATTTCTTTCCTAATGTATCTTTAACCTACTGATTTTCCTTGTACTCTTTTAATACTTCATTTGGACTCTTAAAGCCCAGTACTTTTCTTGATATGTTGTTGTATCTTGTATTGTATTTCCTTATTGCCCTTAACAGTTCTTCCTTGCTTTTAAATTTCTTGTCTGCATAGTACTTGCTGTCAAGCCTGTGGCTTCTTTCCACTTTTCCATTCTCCCATGGCGAATATGGACGGGTTGTCACGTACTCTATCCCCTTCTCCTCCAGTTTCAGCTCAAACAGTGTTTTCTTATCACTTTCAGAATTTGTGAACTCTTTCCCATTATCTGTCTGAACTTTCTTTATGTCAAATCCCAGCTCCCTTTCCAAGTTCTCTAGAAACTTTGCAGTCTGATAGGTGCTTTTTTCATCTGCTATCCTTAACACTCTTTTTCTTGTATATTCATCTAATGCTGTTATTTGATAATACTTCTGGTCACGTGTTCCAAACTGTATGCATTCTTCTGGAACATATTTTATGTCTATCTGCACTCTTTCCCCAGGGTACTTCGCCTGTTCAACTTTCTTTTTTCTTTTATGCTGCTTTTTAGGCTTTTCTTTGGCATTGCCCTTCATTTTCCTTATTATCTTGCACATTGAATCGTATGTACGGCTGTAGCCTTCCTTTCTTGCTTTAACATAGACTTCTGCCAGCCCTTCATAGCCAAATTTCCTGTACTTTTTCATAACCAGCTCTATTTCTTCTTGCGTGTGCTGGTTTGGGTGGCTTTAGGTCTTCTGCTTTTTGGCAGAAGAGACTGGACTGTTCCGTCGTATCTGTCTCTCCAACGTTTTATCTGCTGACGTGATGTCTTATACTTCACTGCTGCCTTTGAATTATTATTATGTTTTATTGCATACTCAATTGCCCGTTGACGAACACGGTATATTTCTGATATACTACTCATATGAAAGGTTTCTCCTTAATGTGGTTTGGTAGATTTACATTATATCAGAAACCTTTCTTTTTTTGTATATTCTTGTCACATATGTATTATCTCACAACATTATTTTTCTTTATCTTACTAACAAAAAACACTTGCAATTTTATATAGAATTGTAGTATGATGTAACAGTAGAGAAGATTTTTAACAGAGTTTAAAAATCAGAACAGACTAGAGAAAAGTGAGGTAGAAACAATGGCAAAAGAAACATTAAATCCATTTGAGATTGCTCAAAAACAAATCAAATCAGCTTGTGATAAATTAAATGCAGATCCAGCTGTTTATGAAATTTTAAAAAATCCAATGAGAGTATTGGAAGTATCGTTCCCAGTAAAATTAGACGACGGAACAGTTAAAACATTTGTAGGATACAGATCGCAGCACAACAATGCAGTAGGTCCTTTTAAAGGTGGACTTAGATTTCATCCAGGTGTAACAAGAGATGAAGTAAAGGCACTATCTACTTGGATGACATTTAAATGTTCAGTAGCAGGAATCCCTTATGGTGGTGGAAAAGGTGGAATGGCAATTAATCCTAAAGAATATTCTAAAGCTGAGTTAGAAAGAATCTCTAAAGGTTTTGCAAAAGCAATTTCACCAATTATTGGAGAAAAAGTTGACATACCAGCTCCAGACGTTAACACAAATGGACAAATTATGTCCTGGATGGTTGACGCTTATGAAGAAGTTGCAGGAAAATCAACAAAAGGTGTATTCACAGGAAAACCTTTAGAATTTGGAGGATCTCTTGCAAGAACAGAAGCCACTGGATACGGAGTTCATTTAACAGCTAAAAAAGCATTAGCAAAATTAAACATTGATGTTAAAGGAGCAACATATGCTGTACAAGGATTTGGAAATGTTGGATTCTATACAGCTTACTATGCATATAAAGATGGTGCAAAAATTGTAGCATTTTCAAATTCAGATGTTGCAGTTTACAATGAAAACGGAATCGACATGGAAGCTGTAATAAAAGATTTTGAAGAAAATGGACGTATTGCAGCAAACAAAGGATATGGAAAAGATATTACAAATAATGAATTGTTAGAATTAGAAGTTGACGTTTTAGCACCATGTGCTTTAGAAAATCAAATTACTTCTGAAAACGCTGACAGAATAAAAGCAAAAGTAATAACAGAAGGAGCAAATGGACCAACTACTCCAGAAGCTGATGAAATCTTATTCAAAAAAGGAATTATAGTTATTCCTGACATTCTAGCAAATTCAGGTGGAGTTGTAGTTTCATACTTTGAATGGGTACAAAACTTACAAAGTTACTACTGGCCATTTGAAGAAGTTCAACAAAAAGAAGATGTATTATTGTCAACAGCATTTGAAGATGTATGGAACTTAGCGGATGAATACAAAGTAGATTTAAGAAATGCTGCTTATATGAAGAGCATCGAAAGAATTTCAAAAGCAATGAAATTAAGAGGATGGTATTAATTTTTTAAATTCTTGATTTAAGTTAAATACAAAAATAAAGAACCTATTTCTATTTTATTTGATTATAGAGTAGGTTCTTTTTTATTAAATTAAAGCATATTAGATAATTTAAATTCTATAATTGACAATCTAAATTAATAATTATTTTTCTTGTAATTTTTTAAATCCTCATCAAATAGTGCAGGTGTAAATTCAGTTATTACAGTTTCTATCAAATTATTCTTGTAATATGGATCTTCTTTTAATATTTCCTCAAGTTCTGATTTTGTTACATTGTATGCTAAAATAAGTCCGCCAGTTGGTGGATTTTGTCTCCCTCCAGCCATAAATTTTCCAGCATCAATGTTTTTTTGAATAAAATTAAAATGTTCCTGTCTAAATTTTCCCACTTCTTCAAGCGGTTTTGTATAAGTTGTAGATATAACAAAAATTGGTTTCATAGTTTATTTTCCTTTCTTAAATTATTTTTTTCACGCTATTATAATTATATTTTACAGTATATTTCAAAATAATCAATAAAAATATTTAATTTGTTAATAAAACTATAGTAAAAAGCTTCCAAAATTATATTTTATAAACAAAATTTTTTATATACAAAGTAATGTGAAATTGAATTTTATTTATGATTATGGTATACTAAATTGAATTTTGGATATGCCAATAAAAAGAGGAGGCAAATTATGTTTTTAGAGAGAACGGAGCGACTGGCATTAGTTGACTTTGACAATAAACATATTAATTATATTGATTTGATAAATAATATAAAGTATTTTTCTGAATATGTAGTTGAATTGGAAAAAGAAAAATTTGGGCTGATTGTTATGGAAAATCGTCCAGAATGGATTTACAGTTTTTTTGCAGTATGGGATAAAAAATCAGCTGGAATAGCCCTTGATGCTAATAGTAATTCAGATGAAATTTTATACGTTTTAGAAGACTCACATCCAAATGTAATTTTTTGCTCAAATGAAACAGAAGGAACTATTTTTGAAGCAGTTGAAAAATATAGTTCAAAAAATACTGTAAAAGTAATAAATGTGGATAAAATTACAGTTGAACAGGAAAAAATGAATGTTATAAAAAATATGCAGTTTGAGCTTGAAAATCCAACTGGAGATGAAACAGCGGCTATGCTTTATACTTCAGGGACAACTGGAAGTCCAAAAGGTGTAATGCTGTCTTTTAATAATTTAAATACTGAAATGGAAGGACTTTATGAAAAGGGAATATTTGATCATAGAGATCAGATCTTGGCAATATTGCCGTTTCACCATGTTCTGCCATTGACAGCAACTGTACTTTTGATGTTAAAGTATCAAACTTCAATTGTATTTGTAGAAAAAATTGCAAGCAAGGAAATATTTGACGCTCTTGAAAAAAATAGAGTAACTGCAATAATAGGTGTTCCAAGAGTATTCAAGCTATTTTATGATGGAATAAAACAGCAAATTGACGCAAAATTTATTACACGATTTATTTACAAAATGATGAGCAATGTCAAATCATTGAAGATAAAAAGAAAAGTCTTTGCAAAAGTCCATAAAAAATTCGGTGGACATCTTGACTTCATTGTTGTCGGTGGAGCAAAAATGGATCCTGAAATTTCAAAGTTTTATGAAACATTGGGATTTTATGCTCTTGAAGGTTACGGACTTACAGAGACTTCACCAGTTATTGCTGTAAATTCAAAAAAAGAAAGAAAAATTGGAACAGTTGGGAAAAAATTATACAATGTGGATGTAAAAATTGTAGATGAAGAATTATGGGTTAAAGGACCAATTGTTATGAAAGGTTACTATAATAAACCTGATAAGACGGCGGAAGTTATTACTGAAGACGGATGGTTCAAGACAGGAGATTTAGCGACAATTGATGAAGAAGGATATGTTACAATTCGTGGAAGAAAAAATACAATGATTGTCCTTTCAAATGGTAAGAATATTGACCCTGAAACACTTGAAAATAGAGTAATTGCACAAAGTAATGGATTAATCAAGGAAATTGGTATTTTTAATTACAAGAATAAGTTAGCTGCAATAATTGTTCCAGATTTATTAGAGCTTAGAAAACGTGGAATTACAAATACAAAAGCCTACATCAAAAATATTGTAGAGGACTATAATTTAAAGGCACATAACTATGAGAAAGTACTTGATTACAAGTTGTTTGAAGAAGAACTGCCAAAAACACGTGTTGGGAAGACACGTAGATTTATGTTGCCAGATTTATACGAAAAAAATGAAATTGTAAAAAAAGAAAAAACACCTGAACCTACAGACGAAGCATATAAGATTTTAAAAGAATATGTCAAGAAAAATAAAGGGATTGAACCACAGCCCGAAGAAAATCTGGAGCTTGAAATCGGAATGGATTCACTTGACATTGTAGAATTTTTTGCATTTATAGAAAATAGTTTTGGAATTCAGCTGGATGAAGAAAAATTTGCTGAAATGCCAAATCTGAAACTATTATCAGAGTACATTAATCAAAAAGCAACAAAATTTGAAGATAGTGATGTAGACTGGAAACAGATTATAAATGAAACAAAACCTATACAAGATGATAAAAACCGATGGGTAACAAAACTGTTAAAAGTATTTCAGCCAATAGTTGACTTATATTTCAGAGTAAAAAAAGTTGACAGAAAAAAATTAACAGACAATCCACAAATCTTTGTATCAAACCATCAAAGTTTTATAGATCCATTGATTTTAGGATCACTTTTTCCAAATAAAATTGTTTTTAATACATTATTTTTAGCAATTGACTGGTATTTTAAAAAAGGTGTAATGAAACTTCTTGTTTCAAATGGAAATGTCGTTTTAATTGATATTAATAAAAATATTAGAAAAAGTGTAGAAGAAATAGTTGGCTATCTAAAAAGTGGTAAAAGCATCGTAATTTTCCCAGAAGGAGCAAGGACAAAAGATGGAAAAGTTGCTCAATTTAAAAAAGTATTTGCTATAATTGCAAAGGAACTGAATGTAGATGTCCAATGTCTGGGAATAAAAGGTGCATTTGAAGCATATTCAAGATACATGAAGTTCCCAAAACCAAAAAAAATCGAAGTAGCAGTGCTGGAAAAATTCTCGCCAGAAGGAAGCTATGATGAAATTACGCAAAAAGCAGAAAAAATTATAAGAGAATATGTTGAGAATTAATAGAATTTAATACAAGAGAATGTCTTGAAAAATAGAAAAATCTAATTATAAAATTTATATACTTACTATTTCATAAAATATATAATAATAGTAAGATTATTTCTAACTAAGAGACATTCTTTTGTTACAAAAATTAAGAGAAAGAAATGGAAAATCTTAGTTTTTATTATGTATTTTAGCATTATATTTGAGTATTCGATATACCCAAATGAGAAAATAAGAAAAATTTTAAAAAAGGTGTTGACAATAAAAATTAATTGTGATATACTAATTGAGTACTTGTGAGTTAAAAAACAATAACAAATACTTATAAATGCCTTGGTGGCGAAATCGGTAGACGCACAGGACTTAAAATCCTGTGGGAATTTATCCCGTGCCGGTTCAAGTCCGGCCCGAGGCACCACAATCATATTATGCGGGAGTAGCTCAGTTGGTAGAGCGTCAGCCTTCCAAGCTGAATGTCGCGAGTTCGACCCTCGTCTCCCGCTCCAAAATATGAGCCATTAGCTCAGTCGGTAGAGCACTTGACTTTTAATCAAGGTGTCACTGGTTCGATCCCAGTATGGCTCACCATTTAAATTTAACCATATGTGCCTGTAGCTCAGTTGGATAGAGCAACGGCCTTCTAAGCCGTGGGCCAGGAGTTCGAATCTCTTCAGGCACGCCATATGGATCCATAGCTCAGCTGGTTAGAGCACTCGGCTCATAACCGAGCGGTCGCTGGTTCAAGTCCAGCTGGATCCACCATTGAAAAACTTGTGCGGCCTTCGTCTAGTGGTTAGGACCTCGGGTTTTCATCCCGGTAACAGGGGTTCGATCCCCCTAGGCCGTACCATTTATTTTTTTAGAACCATAATTTAAAATTGTGGTATTTTTTTTAGAAAATTTATAATATTTAATTATTTGATTAAAGTTGTGGGTGGATGTCCGAACGGCTAAGGGACCGGTCTTGAAAACCGGCGAAATCGCAAGATGTCTGGGTTCGAATCCCAGTTCACCCGCCATTATGCCCAGATAGCTCAGTCGGTAGAGCAAGGGACTGAAAATCCCTGTGTCCGTGGTTCGATTCCGCGTCTGGGCACCATTAGAATAGCTAAAAATGTGATATATAGTGCAAATCAGTATTTATGCTGAAATGCACTTTTTTCTTTTATTTATGGTATTTTGCGGTTTTATCCTGTCTTAATCTGTTTCTATTTATTTCAATACATTAAAAATTTATTGGCAACTTACTGGCAACTTATTGGCAACTATTCTAATAAACTAATTTATTTATAACGTTTCTTAATTCTTTAATAGTTCAATGAGTATGTATACTAATTATTTAAATAGTAAGAAATATCTATTTTTATTAAGTTTGATATTGTTTTAATAGAGATATTTTTAAATAAATTTTTGTAAAAATCTATTTTATATATTTTTAAAATATGTATTGATTTGTTGACACACATACATATATAAATGTATAATGTACTTATATCAAGACAGGAGGAAGTAGGGATAATGGCAAAAAAGAGCAGTAAAGGAAATTACATTGGGAATTAGTTTGATTCTTTTAAAGCTCTGTATAAAAATTATTTTCAAGTAGATTTTAGTACAAAAATCTTATTCTAAACATGAAGGTTATTGAAGTATATTTAAACACAGTGTAGTAAAATATTAATATTAAGATTATTGTAAAATTTAATTCAAAATGTTATTATAGAATAAATAAGTTATTGGAAATTAATTCTATAAATAAAGGAGAGATTTTTTATGTTATATCCAATGAAGTTTAAAAAATTTTTTGTGGAAAAAGTGTGGGGCGGACGTGAATTTGAAACAAAGTTAGGAATGAAACTGCCTGAAGGTAAAAAAATTGGAGAATCTTGGGAAGTGTCGGCACATCCGCATGGAATGGGAATTGTCGAAAATGGTGCTTTAACTGGACAAAGGCTAGATGATATTTATAAGAAATATAAAGGGGAGCTTGTTGGAAAAAAAGTTTATGAAAAATATCCAGATAAATTTCCACTTCTTATAAAATATTTGGATGTAAATGACAGACTTTCTATCCAAGTGCATCCAAGTGATGAAGTTGCCCTAAAAAAACACAATGAATTTGGGAAAAGTGAATCTTGGTATATAATGGAGGCAAGCGATGATGCAACTTTAATTATGGGAATGAAGCCTGGTATCACAAAAGAAAAATTCTTGGAAAAAGTAGAAAAAAATGATTTCGACGGACTATTTGAAGAAAAAACTGTTAAAAAAGGTGATTTTATTGATATCACACCAGGAACAGTCCATGCCTCATTAAAAGGAAGCGTACTTTTCGCAGAAGTTCAGCAAAACTCAGATGTAACTTATAGAATCTATGATTTTGATAGAATTGATGAAAATGGTAAAAAAAGAGAACTGCATTTACAGGATTCGGCTGATGTAATTGATTTTGGAAAAGAAGTGGAGATTAGAAATACTGATTTTAATGATTCTGAAAACAGAAAAAGTATTTTGAGAAAACATATTATAAAAAAAGAATATTACTCAATTGATAAATTAAAATTTTCTGATTCTTTTGAAGATGTGAACAATGAAAGCATGACAATTTATTCTATATTGGAAGGAGAAGGAAAAATTGTATGGGGAGAAAATGAAGAGCTTTCAATTAAAAAAGGAGAAACAGTTTTAATCCCTGTTGGAATTAATACAAAAACTATCGGAAACTTTGAAATTTTAAGAACTGTAATTTAAGTAGATGAAGGCAAGAATTCTAGTTTACTTTTTAGGTAAAATTGGATGATTTGCCTTGTTTTTTTAGTAGGAATATGATATTCTAATGTTATACTAATATCGTTTTATAATCGTATATTGTATAATATATAGAATTTTCGAAAAACATGTTATTATTAGTAAATATTTTTTATATTATTAAATTAAAGAGGAACAATTACCATTTCCTTGGTATATTTCACTTTTATCTTCAAGTAGTAATCAATTAGATATGCAAAAATAAGGCATAGTGAACTCGGATATTAAAATAAATTAAAGATATAAAATAAGCAGATTTATTAATTAAAATGAAAAAGCTAGGTTATTAAATAAATATAGCTAGGGAAAATTTTATAAAAAATAAAAAAGGAATAAGGATTAAGAACAGTGAAAAGAAGAATTTTGTTGATTGGAATAATGGTTTTGACTTCATCTTGCGGAATTATTGGTGGAGTTGGAAGTGTAGTTGGAGGGACTATAAAAGCTGCTGGTGGAGTTACTGGGGCAGTTATTGGGACAACTGGAAAATTGATTGGGGGTATTATTGGTGGAAATGACGGAGAAATAAAGGCTAAAAATACAAAATATAAGTTTTCGAATGCAGAAGTAGAAGTGACTGGAGGAAAAACTATTGTTACAGGAATTTTGATGCATAATGGAGTAGGAAAAAGAAATCTGACAATAGAAATTCCATGTTTTGATGAAAATGGAGCAAAAATAGGAGATGCAGTTGACAGTATAAGCGCTCTTGGAAAAAATGAAAAATGGGAATTCCAGGCAGTTCTTAATACAAACGAAACAAAAACTTGTAAACTTAAAGATACATATATTTATGAGGGAAATATAAATACAACTATTGAAAACAAAGATAGTGATACTGAAAATGTTAATCATGAAAGTAATAATATTGAAAATGAAAAATAAAAACGGGAGGAAATAAATGATAGGAATTATTGGGGCAGTAATTGAAGAGGCTGAGGCTATAAAAAAGGAAATTAAGGATATTAAAGAAAACATTATAAACGGAATATCGTTTTTTACTGGAAAATTTAATGATAAAGATGTTGTTTTTGTACAATCTGGAATTGGGAAGGTAAATGCTGCGATTACTGCTACTTTATTAATTGAAAAATTTGGTGTAAGTGAGGTTATTTTTTCAGGAGTTGCAGGTTCTCTGGATGAAAGACTGAAAGTTGGAGATGTTGTTATTGGACGAGATGTTGTTCAACACGATGTTGATGCCACAGCATTTGGATATAGAATGGGACAGATTCCTCAAATGAAGGAATGGGCATTTGAGTCAGATAAGGGACTTATTGAAAAAACTGGAACTATAACTAATTTTGAACATCAGATATTGCTTGGAAGAATTTTGACTGGGGATCAGTTTGTGAGTCAAAAAGATGTAAAACTTCAACTTGGAAAGGATTTTGAAGCACTTTGTGTGGATATGGAAAGTGGAGCTGTAGCTCAGGTTTGTACAAGACTAGGTATAAAATTCTTAATAATCCGTTCAATTTCAGATTCGATTACAGATGATTCTGGAATGGAATACACAAGTTTTGTAAAACTTGCAGCAGAAAATTCTAAAAAAATATTAAAAGAGATTATTTAATAAAAATAAAAAGGTAAAAGAAGGGAGAAAAAATGAGTTTTCGATTAAATCCGTTTAAAGTAATGAGAGCAGCTGGAATTGTTGCAGTTGTTACTTATGGTGTGGTGCTTGCAACAGGCTATAAAAAATCAAAAGAAACTACAACTGAAAGTATTACAAAAGAAATGAAAATTAGAAATAAGGATTTTTATAATTCCAAAGATTATAAGAATAATCTGACTTTACCAAATCAGGTTGTAGAAAATAATAACGAAACAGTTACAAAAGAACTTGAGCAGACAAAAAGTTCACAACCAATTAATTTACAGCAAGATCAAGCAGAAATTAATCAGAAAAATACATCATCACAACTACAAACAAATGAAAAAACAACAGGGGATGTAAAAAAGAAAAAAGAGCATGCTAAGCAGGAAGCTAAAAAATTGGAACAGAAAAAAAAGGAAGAAGCTAGGCTAATCGAACAAAAACGTAAGGAAGAGGCAAGGGCAGAAGCACATCAGGCTGAAATACGAAAACAGCAACAAGAGGAGGCTAGAAAGGAACAGGCAAGAGCAGAAGCCGCAAAACAGCATGCTAGAGAAGAGGCGGCAAGAAAATCAAAAGAGGAAGCGGCAAGAAAAGCTAGAGAAGAAGCAAAGAAAAAACAAGTGAAAAGTAGTTCTAAAAAGTATATTCAGGTAGCTTCGGTAAATTCAGAATCTTCAGCAAGAGAAATAGCTAAAAAATTAGGTGGAAATTTTTACTATAAAAGAACTTCAGTAAATGGGAAAACAGTTTATGTAGTAATGTCAAATATGACAGACAACCCGAATACTTTAAAAACTATGGAAAATCAAGCTAAGAAAGCAGGAAGTGGCTATATGATTCGTTCTGTTGGAAAATAATAGCTAAGAATTATAAAAATTTAAGAACAGGAATAAAATAAAAATATATGAAAAAAAATTACAAAGGAAATATTTTTCCAAAAGAAATCGTAAATGAAATAAAACTATCTAAAAGCATTATTTTAACAGCACATATTAATCCCGATGGAGATGCATTAGGCTCGCTTTTGGCATTTTATTTTATGATAGATGATTTTTGTAAAAAAAATAATATGGAAAAAATGATAAAAATCGTTGTTGATGATAAGCTGCCTAAGTATATGCGACATTTTCAAGATACAGAATTGATTTGGAGTTATGAAAAATTTAGTGATGAATTTAAGCATAATTTTCAAAATAATGAAAAATTTGACTTGTTTATAAGTTTAGATTGTGCAAATGAGGAAAGATATGGAAAGGCTATAGAAATAAAAAAACTTAGTAAAAAGTCTATAAATATCGATCATCACATTAGTAATACTGAACATGCAGATTTTAATTATGTGGAAGACATTTGCAGTACAGGAGAGCTTTTGTATCAGTTTTTAGAGATTTTTGAGATTGAGTTGAGAGAGAAAATCGCTAAATATATGTATCTTGGAATAATTAATGATACTGGTAACTTTAGGCATGACAATGTTACAGAACATACTTTTTTTGTGTGTTCCAAGTTGATTGGTGCAGGTGTTAATAATCACAAGATTGCTAATATTATTTTTGAAGTTAGTGAAAAAAAAGTTGGATTTATTGGTGAGCTTTATAAAAATAAAAAAATTGATGAGCGTTATAAGTTCATAAGCTACTATTTGACACAGGAAAAAATGAAAGAGCTAAGTATTGAAAAAGATGATACGGATGGTGCGGCAGAAATGCTTTTAAAAGTTGAAGGAATGGAACTTTCACTATTTGTAAGGGAAGATGTTGATGGCTCATTAAAAGGAAGTTTTCGTGCAAATGATAAATATAACGTAAATAAAATAGCTTCAATTTTTGGCGGTGGAGGACATATAAAAGCCGCTGGTTTCAAGACAAATTTATCTTTTGAGGAAATTTTGGAAAAAACATATCAAGAACTTGAAAAATAAATTTAAATAAAAAATCTTTATTTAAGAAAGGAGAATTTTATGTATGACTTTAATATGTTTAATTATCTTAAAATAAAGGGATTTTCAAATGCTCAGCTTGCGGAAAATTTTCATAAAATAGAAAAGGCAAATCAAAATATTAATGAAATTCTTGATAATAATCCAAATGCTGTTTTGAAAAAAATAAAATATACTTATTTAGATAAGGAAAAAAAGGATTTACAATTTGATATTAAAATAGAGGTAGTGAATAGTTAATGGAAAAGAAAATACGAAAAATAATAATAATTTTATGTTTTGGAATGTTAATAAGTTGTTCATCAGTTGGAAAAAGAGTTGTACCAGATTCGGCGGTTGTATCGAGGGATACTGTTGTTAGCAATAGCATTGAAGAGGTAAAGAAAAAATTTAATGAGGCAGTTGAAGCTCAGCATGTTGGATTGTATAAAAAAGGATTTAGAAATTGGAAAGTTATTTTGTATGGTTCAGAAGCATATTATCAGGTAATTGTTTCAGAAGATGGAAAAATTGTTTCAAGCGAAAGACTTGACTATAAATAGAATAAAAATAAGAAAAAAGGGAGTTTTTTATTCTCCCTAAATTTTTTATTCATTATTCTCTTCTTCATTTTTTTTGGTAATTGTCTAAATCATCGAAAACATTAATTAAACTGTTTGAATCGAGTTCATAATAAATATCATCATCGCTATTAATTTTAGATTCAGAAGCAGTATAGATTTCCTTTTCTTGATGAATTTCGTCAATATTAATATTTGGTATTGTTTGAAAATTTTCATTAGAATCTTGGTTATTAATATTTGACTCATTTATATCTGTTTCAATTGTTTCGTTTTGGATAGAATCAGGAATGTATATTTGTTTTGTTTCAGAAGTTTTTGGTTCTGTTTCGCTATCCTGTTCTTCTACTTCTTTATTGTTATCAAGTTTGAAGAGATTATTAAAGAAGACAAAGAAGTCGTTAATTGCAGAACTTTCTTTTTCAGTTTTTAACATAAGAATAGTTCCTTCGAGTAGAGCTATCAGAAGTCTTGCAGTTGTTTCTGGAACAATATCATCGTATTTTTCAGGAAAAGAATATTTTAAAGTAGTTATAAAAAAAGAAAATCTAAGTTCTATTTTTTTATAGGATTTTACAAGTTCTTCACGTATATTATTTTTTAAATCTGCCAGCTCTAAAGCCAAATTTCCAAGCGGGCTTCCACCATGAAACTTGTTATTTACAATATTTTCAAAATATTTTTCAAAAAAATAATGAAATTTATGGATTGATAAGTCATCTACATTGCTGTTAAAGAAGTTTATAAGATTTTCAGTATGATACTTTATAACAGCAATAAGCAATTCTTCCTTGCTAGAAAAAAACTTGTAAAAAATATCGTTAGGCATTTCGCAAGCCTTAAAAATATCCGTTAATTCGGTGTTTTTATAGCCTTTATAATAAAAAAGCTTTGCACTTTGCTGTATTATAAAATTTTTATTATATTCTTTAGTCATTTAAATTTACCTCTTTATAGTATTTTAGATATATTTTATAATTTAATTTGAGGATTGTCAACAAAAAATAATTAAAAAATAAATAAAAGGATGTGATTTTATGAAGTACAATTTTGATGAAATTATTGATAGAAAGAATAATCATTCTGTGAAATACAATGAACTTTTAAGAAAATTTGGAGTGGATGATGTTATTCCGCTTTGGATTGCAGATATGGATTTTAGGACAGCACAGCCTATAATTGACGCTCTTGAAAAAAAAGTTCAGCATGGGATTTTTGGTTACGTGTACCGTCCAGATGAATATTTTGAGTCATTTATAAACTGGCAGAAAAGAAGATTTGGATGGGAGCCAAAAAAGGAACTGCTTAGTTTTAGTATTGGAATTGTACCGAGTCTTGGAGCATTGGTTCAGATTTTTTCTGAAAAAGGTGATAAAATATTAATTCAGACACCTGTTTATTCAGAATTTTATGATATTAACGAAGACAATGCAAGAGTTGTCATAGAAAATAGGTTTATTGAAAAAAACGGAGAATATTCACTTGATTTGGAAGATTTGGAAAATAAATTAAAGGAAAAGCCAAAATTGTTTATTTTGTGCAATCCTCACAATCCGCTGGGACACGTATGGACTCGTGATGAACTGGAAGCAATTGGAAATTTATGCATAAAATATAAAGTTCCTGTGATTTCCGATGAAATTCATGCTGATTTGACATTGTGGGACAATAAACACATTCCGATGGCAAGCGTTTCAGAAGAAATTAGACAAAATACAATAACTTGCACTTCTACTGGAAAAGCTTTTAATCTTGCAGGACTTCAAAGTGCAACAATTATTTTCAATAATTTAGATGTAAAATCAAAATTTGACAGATTCTGGAAAGATCTGGAAGTTCATAGAAACAATCCTTTTAATTTGGTTGCCACAATTGCTGCATATTCTGATGGTGGTGAAGAATATTTGAAGCAGTTAAAGGAATATCTGGAAAACAATATTTTATTTTTAAATAGTTTTTTCAAGGAATATATTCCAGAAATTACCCCAAACATTCCACAGGCAACATATCTAGTATGGCTAGATTGTCGAAAATTATGTGAAAAATTTGGATTTAATCAAGAACAGCTGGAAAAATTTATGCTTACAAAAGCAAAACTTGGACTAAATGAAGGACGTGTATATCAGAAGGGGCTGGAAGGATTTATGAGGCTGAATGCTGCTTGTCCAAGAGCAGTTCTGGAAAAGGCTGTTAATCAGTTAAAAGAGGCTATTTCAAAGGAAAAGTAAAAAAATTACATTTCAATGTTGCTTATACAAAAACCAACAAAAAAATAATATAATTAAAAGTTATTGTTAAATAATTTCTATTTATCAACTTGTATAATGACATAATAAATTATATGGTAACTTTTTAAATTGAACTAAATAATTAACTTTACTAATTCAATTTAAGAGTGAAAATAAAAGGAGGTGTAATGTATGGGAAATTTTAAAGAAATTTATTTGGCAGGAGGCTGTTTCTGGGGAGTGGAAAAGTTTTTTAAAATGGCTCCAGGCGTTATAGAAACATCAGTTGGTTACGCAAATGGACAAACTCTTGACACTAATTATGATATTTTAAAAATGACTGATCATGTCGAAGTAGTGTATATAAAATATGATGAAGATATAATTTCTTTAAATCAACTTCTTGATTATTATTTTTCGATAATTGATCCAACAAGTATCAATAGACAGGGACTTGATGAGGGGCGACAATATCGAACTGGAATTTATTATGTTGATAAGGAAGAATCACATACAATAAAAGAAAAAATAGAAAATGAACAAAATAAATATTCAAGAGAAATCCAAGTGGAAGTGAGACCATTAAAACATTATATTTTAGCGGAAGAATATCATCAAAACTACTTGGATAAAAATCCTAATGGTTATTGTCACATTGATTTAGAAAGTGCAGTAAAAATTTTTGGGAAAAATAAAGATATTAGACAAAGTTAAAAAGTCGGATTATTCCGACTTTTGTTGTTTATTATTGTTTGAATTTAAAATATCTTTACTTAAAACAGAATATAATAGATTAATATATCTTTTGGCAGCATGAGGTTTTGGATGTGTTCCATCTTTGTAGAAGTACTCCTGTTTACCTTTTGAGTATGAATACCAGTCAATTACCTTTATATTTGGATTCTCAGCGCTTGCCTTCTTAATTTCAGCATTAACGCTGTCTTGCCATGGATCAGGCATAACTGTGTTTATAAAGTAAAGTTCATGTCCTTTCAATGTTTCCAAAACAGATTTCATATCCTTTTCGTAAATTGTACCATTTGTTCCAAGTGCAATTACAATTATTTTTCTTAATTTACCATTTTGAGCATAGTTTTTTAACATATTTGGCAATTCATAAAATTGACGTCCAACTTTTGTTTCAATAATTGCATTTGGATATTTTTTTCTTAAATCAATTTTTGTCATATCTAGCACAGAATCTCCGATAAACAATATATCTCTCTCGTCATTTGGATACTTTTTCAAAATTTCATTTTGTATTTTTGATTCTTCTTCGATACCTTTTGATGGAGCATTTATAGCATTGAGAAGTTCATCCATTGTAAGATTGCCATTTTGTGTATTTGTTGTTGGTGCTGGCGTTGTAGATTGGGCAGGTTCAGGCTCTTCTACAGTAGCTGCTGCTTGTGCTGCTTTCATTTCCTCCAAGTCTTTATTTTCATAGACTGGAGAATATATTAAAATTGCAAAAATAGAAATTAAAAGGGGATAACTTATATATTTTATACTTTTTTTCTCGAATAAAAGGTAACTTAGCTCAGAAACTGCCACTAAAACAATAATTTGCATAAAAAATTGTTGCGTATTTGAAAGTTTTGTCCATTTAAAATATTCACGTGCAAATATCATAACTGGGTATTGCCATAAATAGTATTGATATTGATGCTGTCCTAATCTTATAATAGGATTAAATATTTTAGGATATTTTGAAAGATTAAACTTTCTCAATGCAGGCTTTGAAAATAAAACAATTGTAAATCCAATTAAAATACTTGATAAGAACATTAATCCATAATAATTGTAGGCGCTTCTATAGTCTATACCGAAGCAAAAGAAAACTAGTACAATTAATCCTAGAATACCTAAAATAAATATGATTTTTTTCTCAATATCTTTTTTTATATCTCTATTTGTATAAAAACATGCTATCCCTGCTGGAATAAAGAAAGCAAAAGCTCTTGTGTCAGTTCCATAATATATTCTTGAAAAATCGGCTCCTTCTGGAGATTTTGAAGTTGTATAAAATATATAAGCCATCATCAAAGCTGAAATTGTTCCCAGTACTAAAAATATGATACCAATTGTGTTATTTTTTAATTTAAGTTTTTTTAAGCCTTGTATTAAAATAGGGAAAAATACGTACATCTGTATCAAAAAAGACAATGCCCAGATGTGTGTTAATGGCAAAATAATCCCAAAATTATCAAAATACGACATTTTTGAAAAAATTTGATAAATATTATTTAGTCCAAGTACTGAAAATAAAGCACTATATTTATATTTCATTTCAAGTCCATTGTTTACAAAATATAATGCAATAGTTGAGGCTAAAATTACAATCAGAAGACTTGGATAAATTTTTCTTAATCTTTTGTCAATTACTGTAAAGATTGAAAAATTTTTCGAAAGAAGTCCGCTTGTAACTAAATAACCACTCAATGCAAAAAATATAACAACACCAATATAAGTTCCTTTATAGGAAAACCAGTGATAAACACATATAAGAACAAGTGCAATAGTTCTTAATATGTCAAGGCTCTGTATTCTTTCCTTTTTCATAAAATAAAAAAATTCCTTTCTGTCAAAAATATATTTTTATAATAATTTAACTATATAATTTGTTTTTTATTTAAAATTTAAAGATTATCTAATTTTGTTAGTGTGATTTTGAAAAAATTTGAGTATATTTGAGATAAAAATTTAATAAAAAAACTACTTTAAAACAAACAGCTTAAATTACATAGAATACTATGTTTTATGATACAGCTTAACTTTCTTAGTTTGAAATTAAAGTAGTTTTATGAAACTATTATTTTTTAATCAATTGTTTTGTTTATTGTATGTATGTTTGTGTTTTGTGTACTTGAAGAATTATCTTTCTAGAGTATTATTTTTATTATTTTCTCCAAGATAGTGTTTTTTAATTTCGTTAGTCAAGAAGTCTGCATAATATCTTTGCCCTTTGTCATTCGGATGAGTTCTATCTTTGTAGAAATACTGATTTTTACCTTTTGCGTAAGAATACCAGTCTATTAAATAAGCGTTTGGATACTGAGCTACTTTTTCTTTAAGTTTTCTGTTTACTTCTTGTTCCCAAGGATCTTTGTGAGCAGTATTCATAAAGAATACATCTTTTCCATTTGCCATTTCCATAACATAATCAAAGTCCTTGTCTGTAAATTTTCCGTTTGTTCCAAGATGGACAACTAATGCAGTCTTTAACTTGTTGTTTTCAACTAATTTTGTAACAATTCCTGGAAGTGTTGAAAATTGACGTGATATTTTTGTATCAAAATACGGATTTTTAAAATTAGGACCGATATACTGCTTGCTGCTGTTCATTATTGAATCACCTACAAACACAATATCTTCAGGCACTTTTCCACTAAACATCTCTTTGGCAATGATAATTCCAGAGCCAAAAATTAATACTACTAAAACAAATAAAAATTTTTTCATAAATCTTTCTCCCTTTTTATTTTTTACTAAATTTTTGCCTAAAAAATTTTTTATTTATCAAAAAAATATTTTAAACAAATCATTATAAGACATTATTTTTCTTTTGTCAAATTTTTAAGAAATCAGATTTTTAAGTAAAAAATATATTGGGAAATAACTAATTTAGTTAGCTATAAGCATTATTTTGAATTTATTATATGGATTTATAAATACGACTTTTTGCAATTTTGTATCATAAGCATAAGCTAAATTTCCGTCGTTTTTACTAACATCTTCTACAAGAAATGTTCCATTTATTAGTTTTAATCTTACTGTTTCTTCTTTTACAGGTACTTCTTTTCCTTCTTCAGCTGATTCATCAATATATTTTGTTAAAAAATATCCTTTACTGTCTTTTTGTATTTTAAAAGAATCTGCTGTATCTGTATAACTAAATGTTTTATTTAAAAACTGTTCTTCATGCAAGTTTCCATCTGTTGTAAATTGCTCATTTTCTCCTTTCGACATTCCTCCTGGGTATTCTTCATTACTTTCGTCAGGAAAATCATTAGTATTTTCAGTCTTGTTATAATTATTTTTCTGTGATTGCTCTGTAATATTTGATGTATTATTTTGAGAAACACCAACTTCAGTATTTTCATTTTGCTTATTTTTGCAAGATAATATTCCAATGGCCAATATTGTTATAAGAATAAATATTTTTTTCATAGATATTTCCTCCAATCATTGTTTTAAAAGTAAATTATTTTCTGTTTTTAAATCACAAAAATATTATACTATATTTCTTTTTGTTTGTCAATGTTTTTTGCGGTAATAAAAATACTGTATTAAATTAAAATTGTTTACTAAAAAGAGAAAATCAATTTTATAAACAAATTTGCTTTAAAATCAATTTTCTCCTTATTCTTAAATTATAATTTTTAATCAACGACGAATATTATTCTATAGTTGTTAGCTGGATTTATAAGCACTACTTTTTTTAGTTTTGTGTCATAAGCATAAGTTAAACCATCACCATCTACTTCTGTCAGAAAAACATTTTTTACTAATTTTAGCCTAAGCTTTTCCTCTTTTATTGGTCCAGAACCATCTTTTTCTTCTGAATCATCGATGTACTGTGTTACAAAGTATCCTTTACTATCTTTTTGAATTTTGAAACTGTCTGACGTATCTGTATAACCAAATGTTTTATTTAAAAATTTTTCTTCGTGTAATTTTCCATCTGTAGTAAATTTCTGATCTATTCCTTTTGCTAATCCACCTGGAAATTCTTGGTCTTGCTGAATGCTTTGTGTATTATTTTCAGCAACAACACTTCCATTTGCATAAGCTGCTGCTGCCATTGCTAATATTCCCATTAGCAGACATAATTTCTTTAAATTTTTATTCATGGTAAATTCTCCTTTTTATTTATTTTCAGAAAAACAAATTTTATACTTTTTTTTGATTAAAATAATTATATAATATAATTTACCGTAAGTCAATACATATTTTAATTTTTTTTAGAGAAAAAGAGAATTTTAGACAAAATATAAACTTGCTTTTTAATTTGTAAAATTATTCAACTGGTTATTTTTTATAAATTATGCTAAAATAGATGTTGGTAAATTTAAATAAAAAAATCAAACTGTAAATGGAGGAAAGACATTGGATATTGTAGCTAGTGTGGCAAAAGAACTGAACTTTAAAGTGTCGCAAGTGGAAAATACGATAAAACTTTTTGATGAAGGGGCGACTGTACCGTTTATTGCTCGGTATCGGAAGGAAGTTACGGGGAATCTGGATGAGGAGCAGATTCGGGATGTAATTGAGAAAATTACGTATTACAGGAATCTGGAAAAGAGGAAAGAGGAAGTTATAAGGCTGATTGAGGAGCAAGGAAAACTAACTGAGGAATTGCATAAAAGTATTGTAAATGCGATGAAATTGCAGGAAGTGGAAGATCTGTACCTGCCTTATAAGAAAAAGAAGAAAACAAAAGCGGATATTGCAAAAGATCAAGGGTTGGAACCTCTTTCAGAGTTTGCATTAGCCAAAGGGACTACAATGGAGCAACTGGAGAAAGAAGCTGAGAAATATGTTACGGAAGAAGTGGCGGATGTTAAGGCTGCAATTGAAGGAGTGCATTTGATAATTGCTCAGGGTATTTCGGAAAATATTAAAATCAGAGAATTTTTAAGGGATAGAATTGCAAAATTTGGTATTTTGACTTCTAAAGTTATTGAGAAAAATAAAGAAAATGATGAAAAAGGTGTTTATCAGGATTATTATGAATATTCGGAGCAGATTGGTAGAAGTGCTTCAAATAGGATTCTTGCGTTAAATCGTGGAGAAAAGGAAAAAATATTGAAAGTCGACATTGATATTGACGAAAAAACAGAAGAAGTTATAACAAACTTTATTCTGAATACTTTTGAAAATAAAAATTTAACTGAATTTTTTAAGGAAGTTATAAAAGATTCACTGGACAGACTGGCTTATCCGTCTATAAAGAATGAAGTGAGAAATATTTATACAGAAAAAGCGGAAGAAGAAGCAATCAACATTTTTTCTGAAAATTTGGAAAAACTATTGTTACAACCGCCTTTATCGAAAAAAACACTTATGGGATTGGATCCAGGATATAGAACAGGCTGCAAGATGGTAATTATTAATAAAGATGGATTTTACGAAACAAATGACGTACTTTTTCTTGTAGATGGAGTACATAACGAAAGACAGCTTGCTGCTGCAAAGAAAAAAATATTGGACTATATAGCAAAATATGATGTGGATATTATCGCAATTGGAAATGGAACAGCTTCGAGGGAAACGGAGGCTTTTGTTGCCGATGTAATAAAGGATTCTAAGAAAAAAGTTTCATATCTGATTGCAAATGAGGCTGGGGCTTCAATTTATTCTGCTTCCAAAATTGCTATTGAGGAGTTTCCTGATTTGGATGTTACGGCAAGAGGTGCGATTTCTATTGCGAGAAGGATTCAGGATCCGATGGCAGAACTTGTAAAAATTGATCCAAAATCAATTGGAGTGGGAATGTATCAGCATGATGTAAATCAGAAAAAGCTAAATGAAACTTTGGAACAAACAATTGAGCATGTGGTAAATAACGTAGGAGTAAATATTAATACAGCTTCGTGGGCATTATTAAGTTTTGTTTCTGGAATCAAGAAGAATGTGGCAAAAAATCTTGTGGACTATAGACATGAAAATGGTGATTTTAAAGACAGAAAACAGCTTAAAAAGGTAAAAGGTTTGGGAGATAAGGCATTTGAGCAGATGGCAGGATTTGTTGTTGTGCCTGATAGTGAAAATCCGCTTGATAATACGATTATCCATCCAGAATCATATCATATTGCAGAAATTATCTTGAAGGAAGCTGGCTGTAAAGTTGAGGACTTAAAAGAAGATTTGGATGTTGTAAGACAAAAATTGCAGAAAATAGATTTGGAAAAAATTATTAAGGAAAATGATTTTGGAAGAGAAACGGCAAAGGATGTATACGAGGCGCTGTTAAAGGACAGACGTGATCCCCGTGATGAATTTGAAAAACCGCTTTTACGTTCGGATATTTTGAACATGGATGACTTGACAGAAGGGATGGTTCTGGAAGGGACTGTAAGAAATGTGGCAAAATTTGGAGCATTTGTTGACATAGGGTTAAAAAATGATGCTTTGATTCATATTTCTGAAATAGCAGAAAAATTTGTTTCAGACGCTACAAAGGAACTTTCTGTGGGACAAATTATAAAAGTTAAAATATTGTCGCTGGATAAGGAAAGAGGAAGAGTTGGACTTACAAGAAAAGGGCTTTAAATAAGAGTTTGAAAATTAGATTTAATTTGTTTAAAGTTAGAATTGTTTAATTTTATTTGTTTAGTTTTGGAATAGGCTAAAATTTAATTTAGAAAAAAATTTGTACTTTTTAAAAAAATTTGATAAGATATATTATAAAATGTTAATTATTTTAACAAAATTATAGAAAGAAGGTTTAGAAAAAATGGAATTTTTAGTAGGTTTAATACCAATAATTTTATTTTTGGTATTATTGGCTGTATTAAAAAAATCAGCTATGTTTAGTGCTTATACAAGTTTAGTGGTGGCTATTATTTTAACATTTGTTATAAAAAAATGGAATATGCCAATACCGGGGATTATTGCTTCAATATTTGAAGGATTTGCGGTAGCATGGATGCCAATTGGATTTGTAGTAATTGCAGCGTTATTTGCTTATGATTTATCTGTAAAAACTGGGAAAATTGAGACAGTAAAAAAAATGCTTGGAAATATTTCGTCAGATAAAAGAGCACAAGCATTAATACTTGCTTGGGGATTTGGTGGATTTATAGAAGGTATTGCAGGATATGGAACAGCAGTTGCAATTCCAGCAGCAATAATGGTTTCACTTGGGTTTAATCCATTAAATGCGGCATTAATCTGTCTGATTGCTAACTCTACACCAACAGCATTTGGTACAGTTGGATTGCCAGTAACAACAATGGTTTCTAAATTAGGGCTAAATCCTACTCAGACAGCATTGTTCACATCATTGTTACTGTTATTATTAACATGTATTATACCGTTTATCATTGTTCAAATGGCTAACAAGGAAATAGAAGAAGGGAAAAATCCAGCTTTTGGAAAAGGGATTTTGGCAGTAATCATAGCTTCAGTTTTGGGATACATGATTCAACCGATTATAGCTGGGACAATGGGAGCTGAATTAACAACAATCTTATCAAGTTTATTTGCGATGGTTTTAATGATTCTTGCAATTAAATTCTTTATTAAGGAAGAAGAAGGGTTTGAAAAAGAGCCAGTTACAGGTAAGGAAGCATTTTTGGCATGGTTACCATACATATTAATGATAATATTAATAATCGGAACAAGTCCAGTTGTGGAACACATTCATTCTTTACTAGAACCTACAACAACTAAATTTAACTTTGCTTTAGGAAATCAGGCTAAATGGTTCAACGAAAATGGAGCAGATCCGTCAGTAACATTCAAATGGATTTTAGCACCAGCGGCACCATTATTTGTAGCAACGGTTATCGCAGGATTTATCCAAAGAGCTAAAATTAAAGATATGGGAGAAGTTCTATGGCACACAACAGTTCATAAAATACCATCACTTGTGGTAATTATGGGAATTGTTGCGTTATCAGTAGTTATGAAGCATAGTGGAATGATTCAAAGCATTGCAGATGGATTTGTAAGCCTTACTGGTAAAGGATTTCCTTTAATCTCGCCATTCTTAGGAACAATTGGAACATTTGTTACAGGAAGTGACTTGTCGTCTAACTTGTTATTCGGAGATTTGCAGGCAAGTGTTGCTAATGGACTAAAACCAGGCAGTGATGTATTGAAAGAATTATTTATCGCTGCAAATACTGCGGGAGCTACAGGTGGTAAGATGATTTCACCACAAAATATAGCAATAGCGGCTTCTACAGTTGGATTAGTTGGAAAAGAAGGGGATATGCTTAAATTTACTATTAAATATTCTGTAGTATATGCTATAATCTTAGGTATCTTAACTTTTGTTGGAAGTGGAATGATACATTAGTAACTAAAAATTTTAATAAAATTTAAAAATTTAGATATAATAATTAAAGAAAAAGGAGAATACTAAAAATTTGGTATCTCCTTATTTGTATATTTAAGGATAATAACTAAGAGAAAAATAATATATAAAGCGAGTTATTTTAAAATGTATAAAATTGTGATATAATAAAAAATATAAATAAAGAGAATAATTTAAAAGAAAAATATAGGAGGAAAAATGTCGGAAAATAATAATGTGGAAGACAAGGTAGATTATGCAAAAACGCTAAATTTACCAAAGACGAGCTTTAAAATGAAAGCTAATTTGGCACAAAAAGAACCTTTAACATTAAGGGACTGGAAAAAAGCTGAAATTTATGAAAAATCATTAAACGAAGGGGCACCATTTTTTGTATTGCACGATGGACCTCCGTATGCAAATGGAGATATTCACATTGGGCATGCGTTAAATAAAATATTGAAGGATATTATCTTAAAATACAAAAGATTAAGAGGTTATAACGCACCATATATTCCAGGATGGGATACACATGGTCTTCCTATCGAGTGGAAAATAATGGAAGAACTTGGAGAAAAGGCAAAAAATATGACTCCACTGCAAATTAGACAAGAATGTAAAAAATATGCTTTGAAATGGGTAGAAAAACAAAAAGAAGGATTCAAAAGGCTTGGAATTTTAGGAAACTGGGATAATCCTTATATCACTTTAATGCCTGAGTATGAAGCGGAACAGTTAAAAGTATTTAAGGAAATTTATGAAAACGGTTATGTTTATAAAGGGCTAAAACCAGTTTACTGGTCGCCTACGACTGAAACAGCTTTGGCTGAAGCGGAAATTGAGTACAAGGATGTAGAATCTCATTCAATTTATGTAAAATTTGAAGGGACACAGGACTTATTAGATAAATTAGGTGTGGAAGAAGCAAGTATTCTTATTTGGACAACAACGCCTTGGACATTGCCTGCAAACTTGGGAGTATTTTTACATCCTGAATTTGACTACGGATTATACAAAACAGAAAAAGGGAATTTAGTTTTAGCAAAAGAACTAGCTGAAACTGTATTTAACACACTTGGAATTTCTTATGAATTATTGAAGGAATTTAAAGGAACTAAACTTGAGAAAACTCATTATAGACATCCGTTCTTGGATAGAGAAGGGTTAGTAATGCTTGGAGATTATGTTACGGCTGATGCAGGGACTGGAGCAGTACACTCGGCACCTGGACATGGGGCGGACGATTACAATTATTCACGAAAATACGAACTTGGAGTATTGTCGCCAGTTGATGACAGAGGGCATATGACAAAGGAAGCTGGAAAATACGAAGGAATGTTTTATGCAAAAGCAAGCAACGTAATTGTGCAGGACTTGACAGAAAGTGGAAATTTACTGCATCACAGCAAATTTGTTCACTCGTATCCGCATGACTGGAGAAGTAAAAAACCTGTAATTTTCAGAGCAACTGAGCAATGGTTCATTAGCGTTGATGAAAGCGATATTAGGGAAAATGCTATAAAAGCGCTAGATGATGTAGAATTTGTACCATCTTGGGGTAAAAATAGAATTGGTTCAATGTTAGAAACTCGTCCAGACTGGACTATTTCAAGACAAAGAGTATGGGGAGTACCAATACCATTGTTCTACAACAGAGCGACTGATGAAGTTATCTATGAGCCAGAAATTATGGACAGAGTAATTGAAATGGTAAAAAAAGAAGGAACTGACATTTGGTGGAAATATGAAGCCAAAGAAATTATCGGGGATGAACTTTTGGAAAAATATAACTTGAAAGATGTGGATATTAGAAAAGAAAGAAGTATAATGGACGTCTGGTTTGATTCAGGAGTTTCACATAGAAGTGTGCTGGTGCCAAGAAATTTGCCAAGACCAGCAGACTTGTACCTTGAAGGAAGTGACCAGCATAGAGGGTGGTTCCAATCTTCATTGTTGACATCGATTGCAAGTACAAAAGATGCACCTTACAAAAGAATCCTAACTCACGGATTCACAATGGACGGACAAGGAAGAAAAATGTCTAAATCTTTAGGAAACACAATACTTCCAAAAGATATTACAGAAAAATACGGAGCAGATATTTTAAGACTGTGGGTATCTTCAGTAGATTACAGAGAAGATGTAAGAATTTCGGAAAATATCTTGCAGCAAATGTCTGACGCTTATAGAAGAATCAGAAATACAGCTAGATTTTTGATGGGTAACTTAAATGACTTTGATTATGCAAATGATAAAGTTGACTATAAGGATATGTTTGAAATTGACAAGTGGGCAATGCACAAACTGGAAGAATTGAAGGCTAAAACAACAGAATTTTATGATAAATACGAATTTTACAGTCTATTCCAGGAAATTACATATTTCTGCTCAATGGAAATGTCTTCATTCTATCTAGACATAGTAAAAGACAGACTTTACTGCGAAGGAACAACTTCAATTGAAAGAAGAAGCACACAGACTGTATTGACAGAAGTTCTGAAAGTGCTAGTAAGAATAATTTCTCCAGTATTGTCATTCACAGCTGATGAAATTTGGGAAAGAATTCCAGAAACGCTAAAAGAAGAAGAAAGTGTACATTTATCAAAATGGATTGAAGCAAGACCTGAATACTTAAATAAAGAATTAGCACAAAAATGGGATAAAATTGCACGTCTAAGAAGAGAAGTGAACAAAAAGCTGGAAGCAGAAAGACAGACTGGATTAATAGGACATTCTCTTGATGCAAGAGTTCTTTTAAATATTGCCAATGATGAATATTCATTTATAAAAGATTATACAGAAAATGAAGTTTCTGACTTGTTTATCGTATCTCAAGTTAAATTTGTAAGTGATAATTTAGCAGAAAGCGAAATCGAAAGAATAAACATCGCTGTGGAAAAAGCGTCTGGAGAAAAATGTGAAAGATGCTGGAAATACGATGAGGAAGTTGGACATAATCATAATCATCCAGATGTATGCCCAAGATGTGCAAGCGTTTTGGAAAAAATGTAACATAAAATTTATTTTGTAAAATAGGACTAAATACAGCTAAATAAAAATAACTTATTTAGTTCGTTTTTTACAAATATGTGTTAATAAAAAATGTGAGGAGAAAAGAATGCCTTATATAATTATTATTTTGGTTTTAGCTGCATTAGATCAGATTACAAAGCAGTTAATGTACAACGTATCAGGTGGAGTGCAAGGTTTTTCTATACCAATAATAGATAAATTTTTTCACTTGACTTATGTTGAAAATCACGGCGGAGTTTTCGGTCTATTGCAAGGAAAAATCAATTTATTTACAATAGCAAGTGCAGTTCTGATTGTATACGTAATCGCTGTAGAGTACAAAAACTTTAAGAATTACAGCAAATGGACGAAAGTGGGAGTAGCAGTAATTGCCGCTGGAGCCACAGGAAATATGATTGACAGAATTCTTCGTGGATATGTAATTGACATGATAGATTTTCGAGGAATCTGGGCTTTCGTATTCAATGTGGCAGATATGTATGTACATATTGGTATTTATATTATTATAATTGATTATTTGGCGAGAAAATATTTTAAAAAATAAAAAGTAATTTTATAAAATGAATTTTGTTAATAAATGTTATTCCTTTATTTTTGTATTTTTTATTTTTTTGAAAGCAAGGGAAATCAATCGCCATTTCCCTTGCAACCCTGGCTTGTCTAAGCATTTTTTGAAAACAAAAACGAAACTCGCTACGTAAAACTTCGCTCAAACAGTCGTTTTCATTTCCAAAAAATCACGACAATTTTTATTTAATTATACAAAGGCAATTTGGTTAAATGAATTTCCAAGCAAAATTTCGTTAGAAGAAAAATAGTTGTTTGAGCTTTTGGAAAACACTTTAAATTAAACAAAGTTATTTAGATTAAAATAACTTTTATTCAAAAGCGAGTTCTATTTTTCTTTTATAAGAAAGTTTTGCGTAAAGCCGGAGTAGTTCGTAGAACTTTCGCCATAACTTTTAAGTGATAATCAGTTAAAGATGTTAAATAATTGTTATTGCGAAAAGGGAGGTATGGCGTTCGATACCTCTGCATCAAAAAACTAAAATAAATAAAATAAGAGTAATAATTATTAATCAAAATAATCTAAAATGAAAATTTAGTAAGATTAATGTATTATGAGCAGATTTAATTTAGTAAAGATATTTTAGATAGAAAAATAGGAAAAATAGAGAAAGGATAGAGAGAAATGACTTTTCAGGAAATTATATTAACTCTTCAAAAGTTCTGGGGAGATAAAGGGTGTATAATATCAAATCCGTACGATATTGAAACAGGTGCGGGAACTTTTAATCCAGACACTTTTTTAATGTCGTTAGGTCCTGAGCCTTGGAATGTTGCCTATGTTGAGCCATCACGTCGTCCAAAAGATGGAAGATACGGTGAAAATCCCAACAGAGTGTATCAGCATCATCAGTTTCAGGTAATTATGAAACCATCGCCAGAAAATATTCAGGAACTTTACTTAGAAAGTTTAGTGGCATTAGGAATTAATCCTAAGGAACACGATATAAGATTTGTGGAAGACAACTGGGAAAGCCCTACACTTGGAGCGTGGGGATTAGGATGGGAAGTTTGGCTTGATGGGATGGAAATTACACAGTTTACATACTTCCAGCAAGTTGGAGGACTCGAAGTTGACATTGTTCCATCTGAAATAACTTACGGACTTGAAAGAATTGCACTTTATTTGCAAAATAAGGACGATGTAAAAGATTTAGAATGGACAAAAGGTGTAAAATACGGAGAAAGAAGATTCCAGTTTGAGTATGAATTATCAAAATACAGCTTTGAAGTGGCAGACGTTCCAATGCACTTCCAACTTTTTGATATGTACGAAAAGGAAGCTCAAAATTGCCTAAACAACGACTTAGTATTCCCAGCCTATGAATACGTTCTAAAATGTTCACACACATTCAACAATCTTGATGCAAGAGGTGCAATCAGTACAACAGAAAGAATGTCCTACATTTTAAGAATCAGGGATTTGGCTAAGAAATGTGCAGAGAAATTTGTGGAGGCAAGGGAGAGATTAGGATTCCCGTTGTTGAATAAATAATACATGATAAATAAATTGTTACTAGGAAAAGGAGGTGTTTACTATTAGAAATATATCTCAAGTTTTTGATAAGTGTAAAATATTTACTGAAAAAGAACAAGTTAAAAATTTATTAGATGAAATACGATATAAAGAAAATGTCTATAATAAAAAAGTTTTAGAAAATTCTTGTGGAGATGGAAATATTTTAGTAGAAATAGTAAAAATGTATATTGAAATAAGTCTAAATGAAAAGTATTCTCTAAAAGAAATACGAGATGGATTAGAAAGGAATATTATAGCTTATGAAATAGACGAATCACACTATAAACATTGTATAGAAAATTTAAATAAAATACTTGAAAGATATAATTTAAAACCTGTAAATTGGAAAATTTATAACAAAGATTTTTTATTTTCAAATGAAAAAGAAAAATTTGATTATGTAATAGGAAATCCTCCTTTTATAAAATATTCTGAGATTAATTTAGATTTGAGAAAAATATTATGTGAAAATTTTAAAAGTTGTCAAAAGGGTAAGTTTGATTATTATTTTCCTTTTATTGAGAAAGGATTGAAGTTATTAAATAATAAGGGGAAATTGGCATATATATTGCCAAATAGTCTATTTAAAAATGTATCAGGTAAGATAATTAGAGATGAAATTCTAAAATATAATTTGAAAATTGTGGATTATACGGGTTTGAAAATATTTAAAAAAGTGAAACTTCCTATCTCTATAGTTTGTTGTGAAAATCATGAAGAAGTAACAAGTTATATAAAATATATAGATGTAAAAAATAAAATAGAAAAAAATATAGAAAAAAAAGAGTTAAAAAAAAAGTGGATTTTTGAAACATATATTTCTAATAAAGGTCCTAAATTAAAAGAATTTATAGATGCTCATATGAGTATAGCAACTTTATCAAATAATGTTTTTTTAATAAAGGATAACTATGAAATAAAGGATGATCATTTTGTAATTAATAATTTTTCTGTTGAGAAAAAAATAATTAGAAAAGCAGTAAGTCCAAGGTCTGCCGAAAGAAAAAAAGAGGAGTTTATAATATTTCCATACAAAAAAAATAAAAAAAATAAATTTGAAAAATATGAAGAAAAAGAATTTCAACAACATTTTCCAATGGCAGAAAAATATTTACAAGATAAAATTCAAATATTAAATAAAAGAAAATCAGATAAAAATTCTAAATGGTTTGAATATGGAAGGAATCAAGGAATATATAATAGTTATCAACCAAAAATATTATTATCAACGATTATTACCCAAAAAGTTAAAATATATTTTTATCAGAAGAGGAAATTCCATATTCAGGTATTTGCATAACAAGTAATACGAAGGAGAATTTGGAAATAGTATATCATATATTGAAATCTAATAAGTTTTTAGAGTATATTTACTCAGTAGGAATATCAACAAATGGTAAATCTGTTAGAATTTCACCTAAGGATATTTTAAATTATAATATTGAGGAGAGCGATTATGAGCAATTTAGAGAAAGAAATAGAAAAAGAATCAAGTCAAATTTATAGGGAATCGTATCAAATGTCAATAGGAGAATTAGCCAATTTATATAGGGATGATGAAATTGATATACATCCTGAATTTCAAAGATTGTTTAGATGGAATAGTTACCAAAAAACAAGATTAATAGAATCAATATTATTAAATATACCTATTCCATCTATTTTTGTCAATCAAAATGAAAAAGGAGTTTGGGATGTAATTGATGGTGTTCAAAGATTATCAACAATATTTCAATTTATGGGAATTTTAAAAGATGAAAATGATAAAAAAATAGAACCATTAATTTTAAATGCAACAGATTATTTACCATCGTTGGAAGGTTATGGATGGTCAACAGGTGAAAAAAATTTTACAAAAACGCAACAATTGGATTTTAAAAGAGCTAGAATGGATGTAATTATAGTAAAAAAAGGAAGTGATCCTAAAGCAAAATATGAATTATTTCAACGTTTGAATACAGGAGGTGCTAATTTAGAACCTCAAGAAGTACGGAATTGCTTGATTATAATGGTAAATAAGAGTATATTTGAATTGATTTGTGAGTGTGAAAGTGATGAAAATTTTTCTGAATGTGTTCCAGTTAGTGATAGGAAAGAATTAGAACAGTATAAAAAAGAATTAGTTTTACGTTTATTAATAGGTGTAAATTCTGATGTATCAGAATTTAAGTATAAAGATTTAAGCGAGATGTTAGATAAAGAAATTAGCAGAATTTCTGAAAATGAAGATTTTAATAAAGAGAAGTTTAAAGAAAATTTTTTAAAACGTTTGAAATTTTAAACAAAACATTAGGTGAAGATGTATTCAAAAATATAGTAAAGAAAAAATAAGTTTAGTGGTGCTATTTTAAATGCTTCTTTTCAAGCAATAGCAGTCGGAGTATATAAAAATTTAGAAAATATTAAACATTATAGTTATTTAGAAAATAAGATTATAGAAATGTATGATAATGAAAATTTTAACAAAAATTTAGGCAAAGGAGTTAAGCCAGTATTGAGATTTAGAGATTTATCATTATTTGGAGAGGAATATTTTAGAAATGAGGATAAATGATTTAAATTCACTACAAGATCATATAGACTTAGAAATAGCTTGGCGAAAAAAAGAAATATTATGGCAAAGAGAACAACTTTTTAATAAGAATGATGATAATAAATATCTATTAAGAGCAGCAATTCTTATTTTATATTCTCATTGGGAAGGAAGTATAAAAAAAGTTGGAGAATATTATTTGTGCTATATAAAATGTCAAAATTTAAAATATGAAGACTTAAATCATAATTTTTTTGGTATTTTATTATTTCAAAAATATAAGAAAATTGGAACATCAAAACAGTTTAAAGATTTTAATTTATGTGTTTTAGAATTGGAAAAAGAAAAAGTTTATGACTATTATAAAGTAATTCCTGCAGAATCAAATTTAAAATCAGATGTATTTGAAAATATTTTAAATTTGATAGGTGTGTCGATTGAAAAAATTGAGTTAGACAAAAAACTAATTGATGAAGTTTTGTTAAAAAAACGAAATAAAATAGCACATGGTGAAAGATTTGATGGTTTAGATATAGATGCAAAAAGATTTATGGAAATTTCGAATAAAGTATTAAATACTATTGAAATATTTTGTAATACAATAATGGATTATGCGATTAATGAAAAATATTTAAGATAAAAGATTGAAAAGAGTGAAGGGAGTGAGAAAATTGAATTTTCTTTTTGAAATAGGATTGGAAGAATTGCCTGCACAATATGTGGATAAGGCGGAAAAAGATCTGAAAAAAATAATAGAAAATGAATTAAAGGTTGAAAGAATCAAGTTTTCAGGGATTGAATCGTTTAGTACGCCTAGAAGGGTTACAGCAATTATAAAGGATTTGGCTGAAAAACAGGATGATTTGGATAAAAAAAGTGTAGGGCCTTCGGTTGAGATTGCTTATAAGGATGGGCAGCTTACGAAAGCTGGGGAAGGGTTTGTGAAGTCGCAAGGTGCTACGATTGATGATATAAAGATTATTGAAAATGAAAAAGGAAAATATATTTCGGTTGAAAAATTTATTGCAGGAAAAAATACTAAGGAGATTTTACCTGAAATATTGAAAAATGCGATAAAGAAAATAGAGTTTGAAAAGTCAATGAAATGGGCGGACAGAACATTTAGATTTGTAAGGCCAATTAAATGGTTTGTAACTTTGTTTGATAATGGAGAAATTTTACCTTTTGAGTTTGAAGGTCTAAAAGGCGGGAATAAGACTCGTGGAATGAGATATTTTGCTTCTCAGGACATTGAGATTAATAATCCGCTTGACTATGAAAAAATATTGCTTGAAAACTTTGTTATCGTAGATGGCGAAAAGAGAAGAGAAGAAATTTTGAAAAGTATAAGGGAAAATGGTGAAAATGATGGCGATACAGCGATAATCAATAAATATTTATTGGATGAAGTAGTTAATGTAGTAGAATATCCTTATGCAATAAAAGGTGAATTTAGTAAGGATTATTTGCAGCTTCCTGAAGATATTATCACGATTACATTGGAAACTCATCAAAGATATTTTCCAGTAAAAGATAAAGACGGAAAATTATCAAATAAATTTATTGTTATAAGAAATGCACCCGAATATTCCGAAACTGTGAAAAAAGGGAATGAAAAGGTTGTAGAGCCAAGGCTTGCTGATGCGAAATTTTTCTTTGATGAGGATTTGAAAAATAAATTTGCGGATAATGTGGAAAAACTGAAAGAAGTTACTTTCCAAAAGGATATGGGAACAATTTTTGAAAAAGTTAAAAGAAGTGAAAAAATCGCTGAATATCTGATTTCAGAATTGAATTTGAATGATAAGAAGGAAAATATTATAAGAACGGTGGATTTAGCAAAAGCGGATCTTGTTTCAAATGTAATTGGAGAAAAGGAATTTACAAAATTACAAGGGTTTATGGGTTCCGTTTATGCTGAAAAGCAGGGAGAAGATAAAAATGTGGCACTTGGAATTTTTGAACATTACTTGCCTCGTTATCAAGGAGATGAACTACCTACAACCGTGGAAGGTGCTATCGCTGGAATTGCTGACAAGATGGATACAATAATTGGATGTTTTGCAGTTGGACTAAAACCAACAAGTTCTAAAGACCCTTACGCATTAAGACGTGCTACACAAGGAATTATCCAAGTTACATTAAATTCAAAATTATCGTTTGACTACAAAAAATTAATTGAAAAGGCTTATGAAATTTTTTCAGCTGATAAAAAAGTACTGGAAAAAGATGTTTTGAAGGATGTGACAGAGTTCTTTAAACAAAGAATAATTAACGTGCTTTCAGAAAAATATAAAAAAGATCTTATAAATTATGAGATAAACCTTGAAAGTAATATTGTGGAACTTGATAAAAAATTATCTGAACTTCTGAAATTATCACAAACTGAAAATTTTGAAATTTTGATAAATCTTTTGAAACGTGTAAAAAATATTGTGAAAGATGAAAAAAATGAAAATCTAAATATTGACAGTACTTTATTTGAATTGGAAGAAGAAAAGACATTGTATAATTTAGCAAATCAATTGGAAAGTATTGAAAATACAGAATTTTCAAATTATATTGAAACATTGTTAAATAATGCATCTACGATTAATCAATTTTTGATAATGTAATTATTAATACTGATAACGAAAAATTGAAAAAAACCGTATTGCATTATTGAAAAAATTAGAAACTTCTATTGATAAATTAATAAGTATATAGAAAATTTTTTGATAACGTTAAAAATAACCAGTGATTATAATTATAAAATATTATAAAAAAAACAAAAAAATTAATGACTTATAAGTCAATAAAATTAGGATATTTTAATAGATAAATATACTAAAATAAAGGTTAAAATAGTGTATTGCTTAATTTTTTTGTTGACTTTTTATAAAAAAAATGATATTATAATTTGTAAACAAGAAGTTTTAGCTAAAGAATATAATTGTATGCTAAAGTGTTGCATTTTCTTCTAAAATGTTGTATAATTTTAATAGAGGATTAGAAGAAAATAGTAACAACTTAAAAAGTTAGAGAAAACAAAATGAAATTCAGGAGGAATTGAAATGAAAAAATTAGTAATTTTAGGAACAGCTTTATTAGCTTTAAATGCTGTAGCATCTGAATTCCAAATTAAAGGTGGATACGATTTCTACAGAAAATACAAAAATGGAAGTAATGATCTTGGTAAAGACTTTATGTTAAAACATGGACCAACAGTTGGTGCAGAATATATCGTTGATAACCAAGGTGAATTTGAATGGGGATTAGGGGCAGAATACAAATTGTCATCTAATTCTGGAAAATTAAAAGTTAAAGAAACTAATACAAGAATTGGTAGAAGTGTACCAGTTTATGCTTTAGGTAAATTTAACTTAGTTACTACTAACAGTGGTAATGATGCATTATATGTATTAGGAAGAGCAGGATATAACTTTGCTAAAGAATCTAAACAATTTAATGGAGATTTATCAGGTGGATTATATGTAGCTGCAGGATTAGGAACTGAGTTTGGACCAGTTTCATTAGAAGCTATCTATGAAAGATCAAACGTTAAATATAAATTAGGAAACCTTAGAGAAAGAGATCATATTGATTCAGCAGGAGTTAGAGTAGGATATAGATTTGGACAATTGAAAAATGACAGAGCACCTAAAATCATAACTCAAACTGTGCAAGTACCTGTGCCAACTCCAGTACCTACACCAGAACCACAACAAAAAGAGGTTAATCAACCAAATACTGCTGTATTACCATTTAGCTGTTCAGCAAATGAGAAAAAATGTGTAATCAGAGGATTTAAAGTAGATGGAAGAGTACCTAACGAAAATGAAGCTTCAGACTTGAGAACTATTGCTGGAGTAATTAACCAATTCGCTGAAGGTGGATCAATTGATTTCGTTGGACATACAGATTCAACTGGATCAGCTGCTTATAACCAAAAATTATCAGTAGCAAGAGCACAAAACGTTGCTAGATTATTGAAAGATTATGGATTAAAAAATACAATCTCTTATGGATCAATTACTGGACAAGGAGAAAGCAACCCAGCTGATACTAATGACACAGTTGAAGGAAGATACAACAACAGAAGAGTTGAATTATTCTTCCAAAACGTTGACTTTAGTAATGTAAGATTCATTAATCAATAATTGAATTTAAAATTTTTAAAATAAATTTGGAGAGTCATTTTATATGGCTCTCTTTTTTTGTTTATTTTAAGAAAGTTACTTATTGTATAAAATCTTTATATTGAGGTAAAGGTATACTCAAACCTATTTTAAATTAAACTACTAAAAATTATATAGATTTAGGGTTTGAGTAAAATAGTCATAGCCTTTTGAGTTTAGTTTTAAAGCAGTTTTACTATATTATCTTAAGAATTAAAATTGTGGTAAGACTGCTACGTAGTAACTTATGGCTAGTCTATTACATTTTCCTGTAGTAACAAAAATTTGCTATGTTCAAATATAAAAATACTCTGATGTAGACTTTGTTTGAAAAAGAAAAATTGTATTTTAATTATTTAAAAATATTAGGTTTATACCTTTTATTAGAAAAGTTTGTAATAATTTCGTTATTTAAATGAGAATAACATAAATATAATTACTGTGGTGTAATTTATTAAAAAATTTATAAAAATAAGAAGATAGACATTGATTTTTAACTGAATAAATGATATTATTTACATAGATTTACAATTAAAGTATAGTATAATTGTGTAAAAACTAAAATAAATAATTATAATTGATTTACTTGAATCAAAATTTATTTAATTCTGTAGTATTATTTCACATAAATTTGAGAGTGGGTAAAGACAGGAAAGGTAAATTATGACAGAAATTATTGTGGAAATAAAAAATGAGCAAGGGCTTCATGCAAGACCATCTGGACAAATTGTCAATATCGCAAAGAAATATAATTTGACTTTGGAAATAGAAAAAGTTGGAGAAAATGAAATTGTAAATGCAAAGAATGTATTTGGAGTAATGATGCTTGGAGCAGCTAAGGGAGAAAAATTAAAGTTTAGAGCAATTTCAAAAAATGAAGAAAATATTGAAGATGAAAAGAAATTATTAGAAGAATTAAAAAAAATAATTGAAGTTGATAAATTTTTTGAAGAATAATTTTTATAAATAAAAAAGAAGGGAGAAGAACTGGCTTTTAATAGCAGTTCTAGAGTGCAAAATGAACGAAAAAGAATTTGAATTATTATTGGAAGATTATTTACCAGAAGAAAAAAAATCTGGAGATGTAGTAGAAGGAGTTATTACTAGAAAAGAACTGGATTATGGTTTTCTTGATTTGAATGCAAAGAAAGAAGGAAGAATTTATGTAAGCGAAGTTAAAGATTTTGAAATAGGAGATAAAATTGAAGTAAAAGTTTTAAGAGAAGATGATGAGAATATCATTGTTTCAAAATTTGTATTGGATAAGGCAAAAGAACTAGCATCATTTAATGTAGATGACATTGTAACAGGAGAAATTATTAAGAAAATTAAAGGTGGATACACTGTAAGAATTGGAAAAAATGAAGCATTTCTACCATTTTCACTTGCCAGATTTGACAAAAATAAAGATTACACAGGACAAAAATTTAAATTTTTAATAAAGGAAAAAAATAAGAGCAACATAACTATTTCAAGAAGCGATTTAATAAAAATTGAAGAAGAAAAATATTTAGAAAATGTAAATATTGGAGATGTTGTTACTGGTAAAATTAAAGAGATATTTGACTTTGGAATTATTTTGGACTTGGGAGCAACTAGTGGATTTATTCATATATCTGAAATTTCTTGGGATCAAGTGGATAATTTGACTGAAAAATATAAAATTGGTGATGAAATAAATGCTAAAATTATTGAAAAGGACGCTGAGAAAAGTAGATTAAAATTAAGTATAAAACAATTGTCAGAAGATCCTTGGGTTGCATTTGCGGCAAGCCATAATGTAGGAGATGTAGTCGAAGCAGTCGTAAAGGATGTACTTGATTTTGGGATAGTTGTGACAGTTGACGGTAATTCTGGATTTGTACATGTTTCAGAGCTGGCTTGGCATAATGGGGCTAAAGAGCTTAAAAACTACAAGGAAGGGGATAAATTTTCTGCGAAGATTATTCAAATTGAAGATGAAAAGAAAAACGTTAAGTTAAGTGTAAAACAATTGTCAGAAAACCCTTGGGATACAGTTAAGGAAAAATACCACATTGGAGATATTATTGAAAAACCAATAACAGAAGTATTTGACTTTGGATTATTAATTTCACTGGAAAAAGATATTGACGGACTTTTGCATGTGTCTGACTTGTCGTACAAGAGAGAAACAAATTTAACTTCAAAATATAAAGCAGGAGACATAATCAAATTTAAAATCGTTGACTTTAATGACGAAAAAAATAGAATTACTCTAAGTGCCAAAGCGTTGCTTGATGACAGATGGAAAGTTCTTGAGGAAACTTATGACTTTGATAATGCATTTAAAGGAAAGGTCATGAATGTTCAGGATTATGGAATTTTTGTGGAATTAGAAAAAGGAATAGAAGTGTTTATTCATAAAAACGAATTTTCGTGGGATAAAAAAGAACATAAAGAATACAAAGTTGGCGATGAAGTCGAATTTAAAGTAATTGTAGTTGATAAACTTGATAAAAAACTGTCTGGAAGTATCAAGCAATTAGAAAAATCACCTTGGAAGGAAGCAATTGAACAATATAAGAAAGGAAATATTGTAAATACTGAGATTGTCGAAATTCAGGAAAATTTTGTGCTTGTTAAATTAACAGACAGATTTAACGGAATTATACCAAAACGTGAGTTAACAGAGGAATTTTTGAAGGATATTTCTGAAAAATTCTCAGTTGGAGATAAAGTTGAGGCTGTAGTTACAGATATTAATGAAAAAAGAAAATCAATTGCATTATCTGTAAAAAAAGTTCAGGAAATGGAAGAGAAAAAAGAGCTTGATGAGCTTATGAAAGTTTATGGAGTCTAATTTTACAATTTCAAAATATAATAAAATTAAGAAAGAGTTATAATTTTAACATTTAAACATATATAATATATATGATTGAGTAAAAAAAATAAATTTTACATAATTAAAAAAAAGTGTTAAAATATAAAAGTAAAAATAGAATACTGAAAATATGGAGGTAAAATTAGATGGCAAAGGCAGAATTTATGAAATTTGCATATTTCGATAAAGAAATAGTGGAATTTGAAAAAGCGACAGTTAGTATCGCTACACATAGTTTACAATATGGGACAACTTGTTTTGGTGGTATCAGAGGATATTATAGAAATGGGAAAGTAGCGATTTTTAGACTGAAAGATCACTATATTAGATTAATGAATGCGTCAAAAATGTTAGGATTTGAATATTTTATAACTTGGGATGAATTTAAAGATATTGTTACAGAATTAGTTAAGAAAAATGACGTAAAAGAAGACTTTTACATGCGACCATTTGTTTTTTGTAAAGAGCCTAGATTGTCACCTAAAAAGGCAGGATTAGACTTTGATTTAGCAATTTACATGTTGCCGCTTGCAGATTATGTAAGTACAGAAGGCGGACTGAACTTAATGAGTTCGACTTATAGAAAATATAATGATTCTGCAATTCCTACAAAGGCAAAAGCGGGAGGTTCATATATTAACTCGTTCCTTGCAACAAGTGATGCACAAAGAAATGGTTACGACGATGCATTAATGTTTGATGATGCTGGAAATGTGGTAGAAGTGTCAGTTGCAAATATAATACTGGTTTACAGAGGACAAATAATAATCCCTGACACTGGAAACGCAGCTCTTGAAGGAATTACAGTAAGATCAGCATTGGAATTATTAGAACACAATGGATATAAAATAAATCGTGGAAAAATTGACAGATCAATGGTATTCACAGCAGATGAGCTGTTAGTAACAGGAACAGCAATGAAAATTACTTATGCAGAATCATTGGACAAACGTCCTATTGGGCAGTTAGACTTTAATGCAAAACCACAAGCAGGTAAATTTCATAAATTGTTAAAATCAGAATATGAAAAAGTAATCAATGGAGAACACGAATTGTCTTCTGAATGGTTATTTATTGTAGAATAAGGGTAAGTACACTGGAAGTGTTTTAAAAGAGCATTGAAGGTGTGCTTTTTATATTGTTAAAATAGTTTTTTTATGATTTTAAAAAATTTGTATTTGAAGAAAATTGAGAGTAAAATATAACGAAATATGAAAAAAAAAACAATTGAGAATTGTTGAAAAGTGCATAAAGATAAGAATAAGATTGATGTTTCTTGGGAAATTAAATAATAGTGTAAAATTTTGGAAGAGAGATGGTTAGTTATGATTCTCTCTCTTTTTATTATGTTTCTTCTTTTTTATTTTTGCAGGATTACATTCTTATTATGTAGTAAAGGTTTATTCTGATTAATTTATAAAAATGAAAATTATATTTTAATTATCTGAAAATATTAGTTTAATATACTTTAATTAGAAAGGTTTGTAATAAATTCGTTATTTAAATTGGGCTTAGTATAAATTTAATTTTTATAGAACATAGATTGTAAAATATATTGGACAAACTAAAAAACTTTCAAGAAAATTAAATTCTCAAAAGTTTTATTTATAAATTTAAATATTCAAATCATTTTTTTTAATAAACTCTAGTAATGCATTACAACCTTTTACAACATCATCATAAGTTGTATCAAAATCGCCAGTAAACCACGGATCTTTTATTTCTCGGTTTTCTCCTGCGTATTCTAACAGCATTTTTATTTCACCTTTATTTTTTCCATTTGTAAAAAGTTTTATATTTTCTATATTGCTTTCGTCCATTCCAATAATATAATCGGCATCCAAATCATCATTATTTAAAATTCTGGAATACATTCCCTCAACACCGATTCCTTCTTTGGCAAGCCTAGTTTTAGTACCGTGGTGAACTGGATTTCCATGTTCCCAGGAACTTGTGGCTGCTGAATCAATTATGATTTTGTCAGATAGCCCTTCTTTTTTTACCATTTCTCGAAAGACTGCTTCTGCCATTGGAGAACGGCATATATTTCCTAGACAGACAAATAATACTTTTATCATTTTCACCTCTTTATTTAATTTTTATTTTAAATTTTTAAAAATTTCTCCTATACTTTCGTGTATAACTAAATTTGCAAAATTATCCTGCTCAGTCTTGGATTTATTTATTAAAACAAGATTTTTTCCTTGAAAATATTGCACAAGAGAAGCTGCTGGATACACGATAAGGGAAGTTCCGCCTATAATTAATGTATCGGCTCTAGATATTTCGTTTATTGCTTTTCTAAAAGTATCTGGATCAGGTACTTCTTCATATAAAGTAACATCTGGTTTTATAATTCCGCCACATTTTGAACAATGCGGGATATTTTCAGTTTCACAGATTTCTAAAAATTCTTCCATATTGTATTTTTTGTTGCAAATAATACAAGTATTGCTGTCAACAGTTCCGTGAAGCTTTAGGACATTTTTACTTCCAGCCATTTCATGTAGACAGTCGATATTTTGGGTAATTACAGTAGCTAATTTTCCATCTTGTTCTAGCCTTGCCAAGTATTTATGAGCAAAATTTGGTTTTGCATTTGGATAAACAAGATGTTTTTTATAAAAATTGTAAAATTCTTCAGGATATTTTTCATACATTGTGTGGGAAACAAGTTCTTCTGGAGAAAAATTTCTATTAAGTTTTAAATTGTAGACTCCATTTGCACTTCTAAAATCAGGGATGCCAGATTCTGTAGAAACTCCCGCACCTCCAAAAAAGATGATTCTTTTACTTTCATCAATTATTTTTTGAAGTAAACTTATTTTATCCATTTTATCACCTTATTTCATTGTTTACTTTACTTTTTATTTTTTATTATTAAACCCACCATTAAAATAGTGGGTTGAAAAAATTATAAATATTTCAATTTTCCTCTGAAATCTTCGATAGTTTTATATCCTTTTTTGTCCATAATAGACTTTAATTCGTTAGTTATTCTTTCAAAAGCGCTAGGACCTTCCTTATGTAAAGTCGTACCGATTTGCACCATGCTCGCTCCACAAAGAATATGTTCAAAAGCATCTTGTCCTGTAAGAACTCCTCCCGTTCCAATAATTTTGATAGAAGGATTTAATCTTTTATAAAATGCGTGAACATTAGCAAGGGCAGTTGGTTTTATATATTCTCCCCCAATTCCGCCAAATCCATTTTTAGGCTTTATTACAACGCTTTCGTCTTTAATCACAAGTCCATTTCCAATACTGTTTATACAGTTTATAAATGTTAGTGGAAATTTATTAAATACTGCAGCTGCCTGATCGAAGTGGACAATATCAAAGTAAGGAGGCAATTTTACTCCAAGTGGTTTTTTGAAATATGAAAAAATATCTGTTAATAATTTTTCAGTAGTTTCCAAATCGTAGGCAATTTGAGGTTTTCCTGGCACATTTGGACAAGACAGGTTAAGTTCTGTTATTCCTTTAAAATCACTTTCCTGAACTTTTTTAAGTAATGCGTGAGTGTCTTCTGTCGACATTCCTACAAGCGAGAAAAAGAAAGTTCTATCAGGATGTGTTTTCTGTAATTCTAATAAATATTCTAAATAGTAATCAAATCCCAAATTTGGGAGACCCATTGAATTTATACTTCCTAAATTTGTGTCGTGGTATCTAGGTTCAGGATTTCCAGGACGTGACTGTAATGTCGCAGTTTTGGTAACAAATGTTCCAGCTTGTGAATTTATAACTTGTTCCAATTCGTTTTTGTCATAACAGTAAACTCCAGCAGCATTCATAAAGCAGTTTTCAAACTCAAAATCACCTATTTTTGTTTTTGTAGTTGCCATTTTTCCTCCTAAAAGTTAATATTTATTTTTATTTAAATTACAAATGTAAAGCTAACTTGTAGTATTGGATAGCCAATTTCAACTGATCTGCTTCTTCGTAAAGTTTTGCAACTTCAATTACATTGTCAGAAATTTTCAGATATTCACTGTCTTTTAAATTTTGTTCAGCAATGTCAAATTTTCCAAGTTTTATACAGCATTTTCCAAAATTAAATTTAAGTTTTGCATCGTCAATTTTTTTCATATCAACTTTTGCATTTTCTCGTTTTTTTCCTTCAAAAAAATGTCCATAATTTGTGTAGGCAAGATTATAGTTCTTTTCATCAGCAAAAATGTTTCCAAGCAGTGCAAAGGCTTCTAAATGATTTTCATCTGCAAGCAATGTTAAATAGTGCTTTGCAAGAGTAAGATTGTTTTTGTCTGTATAAAGGTTTGAAAGAACTTCCTGTGCTCTTTTATTGTCATAGTCATCTGCCGCTGTTTTTAAATGTTTTTCAGCAGTTTCAATGTCCTGTTTTTCGCCATACAGTTTTCCAAGAAGATAATATGCTTCACCATTATCTTTTGCCTTGTGTAAATATTCTTCAGCCAAATCAACTTGACCATTGTCATAGTAAATTTTTGCAAGCAGTACTTGAGCTTCTTGATCTCTTTCATCAGCTACAGGTTTTAAATAATCTATTGCTAAATTTTTCTTTTTGAATAAATAATACAATTTCCCTAAGTGATACTGTGCTCTTTGATTTCCATTGCTTATAGCTTGTTTATAGTAATACTCAGCTAATTCAAAATTTGATTTTCTTTTATAAACTGTTCCAAGTTTATCTTGCAGTTCAAAATCTCCGCCATCAGCAATTTTTTTTAAATATTTTTCTGCTAAATTTAATTTGTCATATTTTAGATAAATATCAGCAAGTAAAAGAAAAGCCTTTCTATTTCCCCCTTTAGCTGCTTCTTTCAAATATTTTTCAGCAAGTATGTCAGAACCGCTGTCATAGTAACTTTTTCCCATTTCATACAATCGTCCTGAATCATCATTTTCAATATTATCGAAACTTTCAAATTCGATATTTTCCATAAAAAGTAACCTCCTGTTTTCAATGTTTTATTTTTTGTCTCCAAATTTATTATTCAAAATTTGGAGTTTTAATTTAAAATTATTACATTATTATATTATACTATATTTTTTTATATTTGTCATATTATTTCAGAAAAATAAAAAAATTTAATTAATTTTTTATAATTTTATTTTTTCGATTAATCAATTTTATTTGGAACAGTTGGATAATTAAGTTAAAAAATAGATTTAGAGTATATTTTATTATAAAGTAAAATATAAAACAAAAAATGTACCTTAAAACTTTCTAATTGTTATTATCCAGTTTATTGGTACATATTTAATATTTTATTTCTTTAAGTTTTAGAATTATAAATTATTTTCTCTTAAATATTCTTCTACATCAAGTCCCGCAATAGCACCACTTCCAGCTGCAATTATTGCCTGCTGATATTTGCTGTCTTGGACATCTCCTGCTGCAAAGATTCCAACAGTACTTGTTTTAGAGGATTTTCCTTTTGTTATAATGTAGCCTCTATCGTCAATTTCGACTTTTCCTTCAAGGAATTTTGTATTTGGAGTTCTTCCAATCGCTACAAAAATTCCATCTGTTGCTAAAGTTTCGATTTCGCCTGTTTTGTTATTTAAAAGCTCTATTCCTGTAACTTTTTCATCAGCTAGCACTTTTTTTGGAGTATAATCTAATTTCCACTCAATTTTTTCGTTATCTCTTGCTCTTTGTTGCATAATTGCAGAGGCACGTAATATATCTCTTCTGTTAATGATAGTAACTTTGTTTACAAATTTTGTTAAAAATATAGCTTCTTCCATCGCAGTATCTCCACCACCAATTACAACAACATCTTTTTCACGGTAGAAAAATCCGTCACAAGTCGCACATGCACTAACACCTTTTCCTATATTTTCTTTTTCATTTTCAATTCCAAGGTATTTTGCACTTGCCCCTGTTGATAAAATTACTGTTTTTGCTTCTATGATATTTCCGTTATCCAAATGTAATTTAAATGTTTTCTTACCATTATTTTCTACATTTTCAATATCTTTTACAACTGCCTGTAGAAATTCAGTTCCAAAATTTTTTGATTGAGCCTTTATGTCTTCTATTAGCTGCGGACCTGAAATTCCTTGTGGAAATCCAGGAAAATTTTCAACTTCTGTTGTAGTTGTCAATTGTCCGCCTGGTTCCATTCCATTTATTATTATATTTTTTAATCCAGCACGGCTTAGATAAATTGCGGCTGTTAGTCCTGCTGGTCCTGATCCTATAATTACTGAATCATACATATTTTTCACCATTCCTTTTTTACGATTTTTCGTTTTATAAACTATAACTTAGTTAAATTTATTTTTTAATATTAAAGCCTAGCAGAATTGAAAAATAACCGCTAGACTTTTTTATAAATAAATATTTCTTTAAATAATATATTTGGCCCAAATTCTATAATACTTGGTTTACTTCTTCATAAAGTGCTTCTTTTGAATGTAATCCAACTAATTTTTTTACAGGTTTTCCATCCTTGAATAAAATTAATGTAGGGATGCTTTGAATTCCGAAAGATTGTGCTAATTCTAGTTCTTCATCTACATTTACTTTTCCTATTGTAGCTTTTCCTTCCATTTCTCCTGAAAATTCTTCAATAATAGGAAGTTGCATTTTACAAGGTCCACACCATTCTGCCCAAAAATCTACTAGAGCAACTCCATTTGCAATGCTTTTTTCAAAATTATCTTTGTTTAAACTTAATGCCATTTTACATCAACCTCTTTCTTAAAATCATTTTTGTTAAGTTTTATAATTTATAGTTTATTTTTTAAAAAAATTGTGTTATACTGTTTTTATAAAATCAACTATTCAATCAAGTAATTGAATAGTATCATATTTAAAATAAATTGTCAACACTTTTATTATAATTTTTAAAAGTGTACTCAAATTTACTTTAAAATTCAGTTATTTAGGGCTAAATGAAATGGGAGCTTAATAATAATTTTTAAATTTAGATTTTATGAGATTTGGTATAAATGTAAAAGTAGAAAGGAGCTGAATTAAATGGATAAGATATGTCAAAATTACAAAAATAGCCTGTATTTGGGATTATCAAAAATTGGAAAATGCTTATCCAGTGAAAAAAGAATCGAAATACTGGATTTACTTGTGCAAGGATCAAAAACTGTGGAAAGTATTTCGAATGAAACAGGAATGAGTATTGCTAATACTTCAAGACATTTGCAGATTTTAAAGGATGGTAATCTAGTTGTCTGTGAAAAAAAGGGAAACTATGTTGTTTATGAGATTGCAAATACACAGATAATAGATTTAGTGTATCTTCTGATTGGAGTAGGAGAGCAGCAACTGGCAGACATTCAACGGATACATAGCGAGTTTAATGACAGCTGCATGAAAATCCGTCCGATTACTTTGGAACAGGCTTATGAAATGGCAAAAAACAAAGAAACTTTAATAATAGATTTACGTCCGGCAGATGAGTTTAATTCAAGCCATATAGAAAATGCAATAAATATTCCAATGAAGAATCTGGAAGAAAATTTGAAGAATTTACCCCAAAATAAAGAAATAATTGTTTATTGCAGAGGACGAAACTGTGCCTATGCAAATTTAGCTTCCAAACTTTTGAATGATAATGGATTCCATGCCTACAGCTTGAATCAGAGTTATTATGACTGGCAAAAGTATGATAATTTTTAGTTCATATATTGTAAAAAAGGAGAAAATATTTTATAAATATAGAAATTTTTTTAAATAAAAACTAAAATAAAAATATAAATATGATTAATTTTTTTTAATATATAGGCATTAAAATTAAAATAAAATTGTAAACAGATAAAATAAATTTAACTTCAGGATTTATTTTTGAAATAATTTGGAGTATAAATTGAAATTTTTTATATATAATTATTGAGAATTTTTAAATACATTCAGGCAGATAACAGTCAAATCAAACAAGTTTTATCAATAAATTTACAAATGAAAAACTAATATGAAAATGTTATATTACTCTTTAGGAAATTTATCAGATAGAAAAGAGGAAAGAAAGGAAAATGGGAAAGAAAATAAAAAATAGAAATAAAAGTAAAAAAATAATATTATCCATAGCATTTATGATTACATCAGCATTTTCATTTGCTGAAGGGGAGAATTATCATGACTATAAAGCTTTATTAATAGGAGATGTTAATGGAAATATTATAAAGGAAGATAACAGTTCAGCAGTTCGGCCATTAGCCTCTGTTACAAAAATTATGACATCAATATTGACATTAGATAAAATTAAGCAAGGTTCAATTTCGTATGAGGACAAGGTAACAGTTTCATCAAAAGCGGCTTCTGTTCCTTATGGAATAAAATTAACTGCTGGAAAGCAATATACAGTAAGGGATTTATTAAAGGCAACTATTATAAAATCATCAAATAATGCGGCTTATGCACTTGCTGAATATGTTGCGGGTGATGTTCCAAGTTTTGTAAATTTAATGAATCAGAAAGCAAGAAGTTATGGGCTAAATTCTCTTCGATATTGCTCTCCGCACGGATTACCGCCTAAGTATACAGGTTCTTGTATGGATCAGGGGAATGCTAAGGATTTGTATAAATTGGCTCAAATAACATTAAAGGATTATAGTGAATACTTAAATTTCTCAAAAAATAAAACAGACTATGTAGATAACGGAAATACAAAAGTAAGTTCTACAAATTCACTTTTAGGAAATGTTTTGGGAGTAGATGGAATAAAAACAGGCTATCATGAAGCGGCAGGTTCAAATATAGTTTTGACAGCAAACAGAGGCAATGATAGAATGATAGCAGTTATTTTAGGTTCAGACAGAGCGAGAGATAGAAATGCAATAGGTGCAAAAGAGATAAATGATTATTATGCAAATGGCTATGCTAGAAAGACTCGTGGAAATAATAATTATGCAAGCAGTTCTGCTAACACTGGTAATACTGTAAAAGTTAATGAAAGTAATAAAACTGAAAATAATAATGCTCCAAAGGGAAACAAGATAGAACAATTTTTTAATACAATTTTTGGAAAAAATAACAATAATAATTCAGCTAAGAAAATGAAAATTATAAGTAAAAATGATGTAGTAGCAGTAGCAACAATTGGAAATAATAAATATAATTTATACCCTATAAAAGATGTAGAAATAACTGCAACTCAAAGGCCAAATCTAACTTACACAGTAAACTTGAATTCAGGAGTAACTAAAAATAGCAGGGGAAAAATTGTAGGAACATATATCGCAACTGACGGGACATTGACTTATAGTGGGGAACTGATTATGAAATAATGTAAAAAGAGCTGTTGTTTTTTAACGGCTCAATTTTATTTTTTAAAATATAATAACAGGAAGGAAATAAAATGTCTATTGGAGTATTTGATTCGGGAATTGGGGGACTTACGGTATTAAAAGAGATTAGAAAAGTATTGCCAAATGAAAAAATATATTATCTCGGAGATACAGCAAGAGTTCCTTATGGAGAAAAAACAAAAGAACTGATTGTAAGGTACTCAAAAGAAATTGTTGAGTTTTTGCTGGAAAAAGAAGTAAGTGCTATTGTAGTGGCTTGCAATACAGCTACTGCACTTGCACTAAAGGAATTGAAAGAAACTTTTAAAATACCAATTATAGGGGTAATAGAGGCTGGAGCAAGAACAGCAATAAATACTACAAAAAGTAATAAAATTGGTGTAATTGGAACGAAAGCAACTATAAAATCGGGGAAATACGAAGAAGAAATAAAACTTTTTAATACAAAGGCAGAAGTATTTCAGAAGGCATGTCCACTTTTTGTTCCAGCTGTAGAAGAAGGAATTTTAAGCGGTAAGCTTGTTAATCAGATAATAAAGACATATTTAGATGATTTTGAAGGGAAAGTTGATACATTAATACTAGGATGTACTCATTATCCGCTTTTAAAAGAGGCAATTGGAAAAATTTATCCAGATATAAAAATAGTGGATCCGGCAAGGGAAACAGCGTTAGATTTGAAAAAAATTTTACAAAAAAATGAATTTTTAAAAAATGATGCTAAGAAAAATGAAGAAGTAAAATATTATGTAACAGATGGGCAAGAAAAATTTAAAGAAATTGGAATTATGTTTTTGGAAGAAAATATTTCAAAAGTTGAATTAGTAAAATTATAAATTACAAATTTAAAAAGAAAGGGTATAAATGTTTGAATATATTTTAGGAAAATTAGCAGTGAAGAAAGTTGATTATGTTGCTTTAGAGATAAATGGCTTGGCATATAAAATTCATATATCCCTAAAAACATTTGAAAAAATAGATAATATTGGAAGCAACGAAAAATTATACATTTATACAAATGTAAAAGAAGATGATATTTCTCTTTACGGATTTAAAACACAAAATGAAAGGGAACTTTTTAAAGCGCTAATAAGTATAAGTGGAGTAGGACCAAAACTTGCAATTGCAATACTTTCTACTTTTAATATGAGAGAAATTATTGATATTGTTACAGAGAACGAATCAAAAATCTTTACAAGAGTTCCAGGACTTGGAATAAAAAAAGCTCAAAAGATAATACTGGATTTGAAAGATAAAGTGAAAAAACTGGATGTAGTAGAAGTAATTGAAGAAAATAGCAATATATTAAGTGGAAAACTGATAACTTCAGAAGTATCAGATTCTAGAGTTTTGTTAATGAAGGAAGATTTGAAATTGGCTTTAGAATCTTTGGGATATGTAAATACAGATGTTTCTAAATGGATAAAAGATAGTGAGTTAGTTCAAATAAAAGATATTAGTGAAGCTATAAAAATAGTTTTGCAGAAAATTCAAAATAAAAAATAAAAAATATAAACTTTATTTTAAAATAAGAGTGGAATATTAGTTAATTACTTTTTACATATTTTCACTCTAATTTTTTTAGATTGACTATAATTACAAAAATGTACCTTTAAACATTGCAATTTTTATTGCTTTGTCTACAGGTACATATTTTTTTAATTTACATAATTTTATAGTAAAATTTATTTAAAACTAAACTCAAAAGCTCTGACTATTTTACTCAAACCATAAATTTATATAATTTTAGCAGTTTAATTCAAAATAGGTTTGAGTATAATTTATATAAATTTTTATGAATAATAATTTTATAAATTTAATTTTATTTGGGATGTCTTTTATTAATTCTTTTTTCTTGAGGTTTTGTTGCTTGTTTTCTTGTTGGCTTTTTGTTTATCGATTTTCTTTTTGGTTGAACAATCATTGTTTTTGGCTTTGGTCTTTGCTCTTTAGGCGGAATGGCAAAAGATACAATTGACACTCCTGTTATTCCTAGAAATGCAACCATTTTCTTAAAAGTATTTTTCATATTCATATTAATCATCTCCATTTCAATTTTTATTTTTATGCTCTTACCTTTTGAACAAATACATAATACCATTTAGTTTTGACAAAAATATGTAAATTTTATGTCTTTTTTGTGAAATTTAAAACCAAAAACATTAATTAAAAATTAAAAATATATTGACAAAAATATAATAATATAGTATTATTTAATTAAAATTAAAGAAAAGTTAATAAAGAAGGAAGAGAAATGGATTATTACAAAATACTGGAAGTACCTGAAAATGCAGATATTTCTGAAATAAAAAAGAAATATAGAAAAATGGCAATGAAATATCATCCTGACAGAAATGCAGGAGATGAAAAAGCTGCAAAGAAATTTCGAGAAATAACGGAGGCTTATGAAGTTCTTTCAAATGAGAAAAAAAGAAAAGAGTATGATTGTAAAAGGAAAAATGGGAACAATCAGCCAAAAAATAAAAATAATAAGGAAAATTTTAAAAGTAAATCTTCTCAAAATAATTTTACTTTTGGAAAAGAATTTTTTAAGAGTGCAGCTGAAATGAAAGGAATGTTTGAAAACAGTTTTGGGCTAGATAAAATTGGGAAAAATAAAGCAAAAGCTGAGAAGGAAAGTGTGAAAAGTAGATTTGAGAGTTTTTTTGATATGAAAGAGAAAAAGTAAGAGGGGGAAATTAGAAATGTTGTGGGGAATTAGAAGAAGTTTTACAAATTTGGGAAATATTTTTAGGCGTCCATTTGGGCGTGGGAGCATTTATAGGCTGGAAAGACTTAGAAGCGTGGCACGGCTTGGAAAAAATAGAGAAAATGGAAAAATTGACGATGAAATGAGTAAAATTAGTGTAGAAAAGGGAATTAAAAAATATGAAAAACGGAAATTGAATGCAAAAAATCAAAAAAGTTACAAATTTTTAAATATAAAAAATATTTTGATAATGACAGTTTTAATATTTACATTTATTTTTGTACATTTTTCAGGGTATTCTACAAAAAGTCTTTATTTTTCAATTTTTATTTATATTGGAGTTACACTTTACCTGCTTATTGTGGAAAGATTTTTTGAAAAGGTGGAAGTTGAGGAGGAAATCAAAAATATAAAGCATGAGAGAGAAAGGGAGCATAACGTATTTTTAGAAAGGGTAAAGGAAATTGAGGATTTGGAGAAAAAGCAGATTGAGCATATATTTTTGAAGGATTCAGAAGATTATGATATGAAAATTTGGAAAATTGGGAGGGCAACATCGCTTCTTATTGGTAAGCAATCGCCAAGAAACAGGGTGGATATAGATGTAAGTGAAGGGATTTATTCAAATTTAGTCAGCAGGGCTCATGGAATATTAAATCGTGTCAACGGAATCTGGTATTATGAGGATTTAGGCTCACAAAATGGAAGTGGAATTGAAAGAAGTTTAGATAAACGGAAAATAAAGCTGAAAAAAAATATACCAGTAAAAGTGGAATCGGGAGACATAATTTATTTAGCGACTACAAAAATATTATTAAAATAAATCTATAAATAAAAAAGAAAGGAAAATTTTAAAATGAAATTGGATAGATGTAAAAATGGGCATATATACGATGTTTCAAGATACAGTTCGTGTCCTTACTGCAAATCAGAAGGACTGGAAACAGAAAATCTGGATGATAAAATTAATCTAGTTGAAGAAATGAAAGATGAAGATAGAACAACAGCCTACTGGTCTAAAGACAGCACCGTAGATCCAGTCGTAGGCTGGCTTACGTGCATTGAAGGGCATGATAAGGGAAAAGACTACAGAATTGTGAGTGAACGCAACTTTGTTGGGCGTGGAGAAAATATGGATATACAAATTTTAGGAGATACTATGATTTCCAGAAAAAACCATTGTTCAATAAGTTATAATCCAAAACAGCGAAAATTTATGCTAACTCCCGGAGATTCTAATGGATTAATTTATCTGAATGGAGAAGCAGTTTACAACACAGTAGAATTACGAGCTTATTCAGTAGTGGAAATGGGGGAAAGTAAGTTTGTATTTGTGAATTTGTGCGGAGATTATTTTGACTGGGAAAAGGAAAAATCAAGAGAGGAAAGCGTGAAAAGAAAATACGAAAATTTAAATGATGAAAAAATTGTGAAAAATACGAATTTTCAGAATAAAAATAATGATTTAGAAGTAAAAATCGAAGATTATGAAGAAATTTAATAAATTTATACTAAACCCAATATTTTCAAATGATTTAAGATATAATTTTTATTTTTTAAACAGGATTGAATATAAATTAATCCGTCGGAGCATTTTTATGTGCTGGCAAAACTGTCTGAGCATAGCGAGTTTTTTGTCAGTGTAGAAAAATGTCGTAGACTAGCCATAGGTTGTAGGATTTGCGGCGATGAGCAATCCTACGAAAATAAAAGAAAAAATATAATATAAAATAGGAAAAACTGTTATTAAACAAAATAATCTAATACTAAATCTTATTAGAAAATAGAATACAATTCAAAATTTACTAGATATTAACCTTTTTAATGGGGAATAGTATAAAAATATATTTTATAAAGTTGAATTAATCAAAAATAGAGGGAGAAATTGAGAAATGAGGAAAGATGAGGCAAAATTTATTACGGAATTTTTGAGTGAGGCTGGGACGAAGGCTGAAAATAACGATTATTTTGGGTATGTTTTGCTGGATAATTATGCGATTTGGGCTGTGGCGGATGGATTTGATGAGGAAGAAGGGGCAAAAGTTGCGGCAAGGATTGCTGTGGAATCTGCGATTGAATATTTTATGCTACGTCCACGATTTAATTATGATGTAATAAAGGAAATGTTGGATTATGCCAATCTGAAAGTTAAGGAAAAACAGGAAGAAACTCAGAAATATTCTCTTATGCACACTTCCCTTTTAATCGTAATAAGCAACTATAATTCAATTTTATATGGAAATATCGGAAATACAAGGTTTTATCATATTAGAGGTGGATATATCATTTCTCAAAGCAGAGATGACACGATAGCACAGCTTTTGGTGGACGAAGAGGCATTGAATGTATCGGATATGAGATTTCACAGGCAAAGAAATGATTTGCTGCAGGCAATTGGGGATTTTGGGAAAATTAAGCCAAATATTATAAAAAAACCTGTAGAACTTATGGAAAAAGATGTTTTTTGCTTGACGACTGTAGGATTCTGGGAAAATATTGATGAGCATGATATGGAAAACGACTTTTCCAGATTTGAGGATAAGAAGCAATGGTTAAATTCATTGGAAAAACGGATACTTGCTTCACTTAGGGATAATATCGAAAATTATACGATTGCACAGGTAGAAGTAGGTGCTGTAGCAAGTCCAGAGCCGATGGAAAAGGACAAAAGGAAACTTATTAAAAAAATAATACTTGTAATGCTGATTATTGTTGTAATTATTTTGTTTGTTGTAATTTGGAATGTGAAAAGGCGAAACGGTATTTTGCAAGCGGCAACACAGTATGAAAAGTTGGCGGATGAGGAGATTTTAAAGAAAAATTTTAATAATTCAATTGATAATTTGAAACTTGAAATAGGAGAATACGAAAAATTAAAGCCAAAAAGCAGGGGTATAATAGGATTTCTTACAAATGCTGAGAAAAAAAGAGCTGATGCAAGTAAGAAAATTGATGAAATAAATAAGAAAATTGGAGAAACTGAGAAGATTAAAAAGGCATTTTCGGATATTAATGAGGGAAATGAGATGTTTAACAGCGGAAATTATGACGAAGCAAACGTAAAGTATCAGCAGGCTAAGTATAATCTGAATGACAACAGTTATAAACGGGATGAACTGAACACGGAAGAGATTTTAACTACATTGGATTCACGAATAAATTCAACTGTGAAATTAAAGGAAGCTAAGGCTTTGGAAACGGCTGGAGATACAGCGGTTAATGAAGGAAGCTACAATTTGGCAAAGGTTAGTTATAAAAATGCGGCTGATATGTATTTGGCAAACGGAAGGGCAGATTATGTTTCGCAAGTTGAGAAAAAGCTGGAGGAAATAACGGATAAGGAAAAAACAGCATATAATGGGGCAATGTTTGCTGAAAATAAAGGGGATTCGCTAGCACAAAGCAATATTAATTCTTCAAAAGAGGCATATTATCAGGCACGACAGATGTATCAGACGCTTGGAGATACTGTGAAAGTGGGAGAAATTGACAATAAGATACAGGAACTTAATTCCCAGCAAAATGCTGATTTGCAGACTGCTAACAATCTCGTTCAGGAAGGGCTTTCGCAAATAACTGCTAATAATCCAGCACAAGCAATAAATATTCTAACACAGGCTAAAAATATTTATCAGAAAATGAAGGATACGAATAATGCAAATGTTGTGAGTAAATACATAAATCAGGCACAGGAATTTATTAAATTTGAAAGCCAGAATGCTGAAAAGTTGAAAACACAGGAAATGGAATATTCGGAAAAGTTAAGACAGCAGGAAATTCAGATGCAACAGCAACTGCAAATAAAAGAGGCTGAGATCAAGGCACAGCAGGAAGAAATGGAGCGGGAGAGGCAAAGGCGTGAAGAAATAACAAGGAAAATGGAAAATGCATCAAATCTGGAAATGCAGGCTGATCAGTTGGCTATAAACGAAAGATTTGAAGAAAGTATTTCAAAATATGAGGAAACGAAGAAATTTCTTGAAGAAGTAAATGCAGATGGGAATTTTGGAAATCAAATGTATAAAATTGAAAATTTGAATAAAAAAATTGAAAAAAGTGAGGGATATTTGCTAAAGAAAAAAGCAGAAGATGATTTTAAGAATAAAAAATGGAAGGGAGCTGTGGAAAAATTTACGCAGGCAAAGGAAAAGCTGGAAAAAAGCGGTACAAAACAAAACGAAATAGCCGAAATTGAGAAAAAGTTGAAAAAGTCTGAGAAAAAGGCGAATAAAAAATGGTGGCAGTTTTGGAAAATTTTTTAAAAGAAAGGAGGAAAGATGGTAAAAAATATAAAATTAAATACTTTCTTTTTTAAGGAATATGCACAAATTGCTGAAAAAAATACTTATTCGGCATATATTCCAAATGGAAGCAAGGGAATATGGTGTATTGCTGACCTTGATGAAAAGATAGATGAAAAAATGCAGAAAAAGTTAGAAATATTTCAAAAAATTGAAAATAGTAATGTTGAAAATAAGAAAATTGACAAGATAAATTTAGCAAAAATTGGAGTTCATAAAATTATTGAAAAATATTTGGGAAATAATGAATTTTCTCTAGAAAATATAAAACAGATGATACAATCTTCCATTGATAAAGTGATTTTTGAGAAAACAAAATTATATAAAGTTCATAAAGTTGAAAAAAATTTTGATTTAAAAAATTTTTATTCGCAAATTGTTATTATTATTGAAAAAAATAATATGATTGTTGGAAATATGGGGAAAACTGAATTTGTTTTGTATAGGGAAAATAGAATTGTCGAAAAGATAAGTGGTGAGCAAGTCAAAAAAATAAGACTGAAAAAACATGATTATTTGCTGGCTGGGAATTCTGAATTTTGGAAAGTTGTTAATGAGAGTGAAATTGAGGAGGTTTATGTTGATAGGAAAAGTAAATTAAATGTCGAGCAGAATTTAAGTGAACAGATAAAGGCTAGTGAGAAAAAATTGGGAAAAGTGATACCATTTTTGTCGATTTTTGTTGAAGATATTGAAATGGAAAAGAATTATAAATTGTTAGAAAAAGAAATTAATGAAAAAAATCAAAAACAGGAAAAAGTTGTAAAATATATATTTTTGGCTGTAATATTTGTGTTTATGCTTTTTTCTGTGGGAAAAAATATTCAAAAAAGTAATTTTGAAAACAAGAAAAACGAAAATGTCAAAAATGTAATGGCTAAGAAGATTAGTGAAAAATCAAATTTATTGGAAAATAATTTATATGTAAAAGCAGAAATAGAAAATAATAAAATTGAACAGGGAAATTTAGCAAATGTTAAAGTTGAAGTTAAGAAAACTGCTGGAAATGAAAATGCAGTTGAAAATCAAAATGTGGAAACAGGGAATAAAGAAATAGAAAAGAACCATGCAAAAAATTTGGAAATTACTCAAAATATTATAGAAACTAAAGAGAAAAGAGCTAAAAAATTAAATAATTCAAGAATAAAAAGAAAGTTTCTAAAAATAAAAAATATAATAGAAAAAATTTGAATGCAGATAATAGAAATTTTAAGAAAAATTATAAAGTAAAAAGTAATGGAATCTCACAACTTGAAAAGGAAATTGAGAAAAACTGGGAAGTTCTTGGGCGTGATAGGAACGGGAATAATTTTGTGAAAAATAGAGAATTTAAAAGGGAAAATAAGAATGGATTTTTTATTAAAGGGAACAATATTGAATGCGAAGTATAAAATTTTAAATTATGTAGCTAAAAGTGATTTTTCCAATATTTATATATGTGAAGATAGACAAGGGGAAAAAGTAATTATTAAAGAATGTTATCCTTCAGAAATTGTTATGAGAAATGATAAAGAGGTTTTCACTGAAAAGTACAAGAAGGATTTTGAAAATTTGAAAGGATGTTTTTGGAAAGAAAAATGTATTTTGGAGAAATTTTTGAAAAAATCTAAAAGGAGGAAACAGAGATTTGTAGATGATGTTGTTAAACTTGTGGATTTTTTTAGTGAAAATGGGACAAATTATATTGTTACTGAATATTTTCGTGCAGTTACCTTGAAAAAATATATTTTGAAAAATAGGATAAAAAATGGAAAAATGAGGATAAATCATATTTTGGAAATATTTTTTAAAATTGCCGAAGTAGTTTGTAAAATTCATAAAAAGGGAATTATTCATTGTGATTTGAAGCCTTCTAATATTTTGATTGATATTAGGGGAAATATCAGGATTATTGATTTTGGAGCGAGCTTGAAAAAGAAAGAAAAAGTTGAGTTTGTTAAGGTTTCGGACGGATATTCGCCGATTGAGATTTATTCAGAGAAAGTAGAGATTGATGAAAGAACGGATGTTTATTCACTTGCGGCACTTTTATATTTTATGCTTTGTGGAGTGAAAGTGGATGGGGCGATTAAGAGGTTTTATAAGGCTGAACTGGAGTTTGGAAGAGAAGTTATTTTAGAATTTGAGAAGGTTGGGAAATTTAAGGAAGTGGAAGAAGTTATACAAAAAGGGCTGGAATTTGACAGGCAGAAAAGGTTTGGAAGTGTTAGGGAAATGATTGAAAAATTGCGAAAAATTTTTGCTTAAAATAAAAGCTTTTTAATAGATTTAATTTTATAATGATGAACTGAAATAGTTTCAATAAAATCTATGTTTATAGCTTTTTATTTAGATTTTAAATTAATAAATCAAAACCAAAACTTGAATTTAAAGAAAGTATTCATTATTAATGACTAAAGGGGAAAAGGTAAAAATGAGATTATTTTATGAAGAGGAATTGCGAAGAAAATCTTATTATGAGATGTATCAGATTGCAATTGAGGAACATTTGGTAAATGTACATGTGGAAACGCCCACGAGAGAGGAGCTTATCTCACTTTTGATGAAATATAGGGGAGTCAAGGAAAATTACTGTATTGACAAGTATAATAAAAACGGGCTTGTGAATGTTCAGGAACTTTTTGATAATAAACTTGGCGAGAGAATTCATCATGAGAATAAGATACGGGTGCCACACAAGATTATTTTATACAAGGAGCTTGATTTGATGAGGGAAGACAATTATAAAATTGAGATTCCTGAAAATGTCAGCAGTGCAAATGTCTTTCTTATAAATGCAAATAATTACTTGTGTGGGATTTTCCAGCTGGAAAAGGATTTGAATAGCAGGAATAAGTATTTTTTAATTAGTAAAAAGGAATTTTTTAGAGTCGAAACGCTGAGAAATAATAAATTTTCATTTTTGTTCTTTAAAGAAAATGACTTGAAATTTATTCATAAGTTTTATAATTTGAAGGAAAATGAAATGACACCGCTTTATCCATATCAGATGGACTATTATAAAGTTGAAATTGAAAATTTTGTTGTGAAAAATCTGGAAACTACGAATACGCCACTTTGTATTGATTTTGGAACAGTAAATACGGCTCTTGGGGCATATCTGGATAAAAATTATGTGAAGGATTTGCCCACTAATGATATTTTGAATGGAAATGTTGTAATAGATGCGATAAATTATGTAAAATTTGATGATGGAGAGAGACATTATCGTGAGATTTTTCCAACATTAGTTTATGTTGATAATTGTAGCGATGCTAATAATATTAAGTATTCATTTGGGTACGATGTAGTAAGAAAGCTAGAAAGAAATGACTATATTGTCAATGGCTCAATTTTTTACAGCTTGAAAAGGTGGGTGCATGAACATAATAAACTTGAGAAAATTAATGATGAGTTTGGAAATATTCTGTATGTAAAAAGAAAGGATATAATAAAGGCGTACTTAAAATATATTGTGAACCGTGCGGAATATATGTTTAAATGTAAGTTTAAAAAAATTCATGCTTCCAGCCCTGTAAAATTGAAGGAGCAGTTTTTGACAATGTTTCAGGAAATTTTCATGATGGAAAATAAATTTAATAAAAATCAGAATTCTGAAATTTCTGAAAAAAATATAATTTCAAGCGAGAAAAATTATGAATATGAAATTATTCGTGAAAATGCTATGGATGAAGCAATTGCAGTGTTGTACAATACAATTGAGATACAGATAAGGAAGGGAAAATATAAGGAGAATGAAGAATATAGTGCATTAATTATTGACTGTGGTGGCGGGACGACGGATTTGGCAGCTTGTAAATATGTGATTAGTAAGGACAAAATTTCATATTATCTGGATATAAGAACGAGCTTTGAAAATGGGGATGAGAATTTTGGTGGAAATGACTTGACTTACAGGATTATGCAGTTTTTGAAAATTGTACTTGGGGCAAAGTATTCTGAAGATAGGGTTGTTTCTATTAATGATTTGATAAAATATGACAATGATATGATTTACAAGGTAATTGATGACAGCGGTGTTGAGAAGATTTTTGAAAATATGAATTTGGAATATGAAAAGTATGAAAATGTAATCCCTACAAAATATTCACAGTTTGAGAATAAAATGAGTGAGGAATATCAGAAAATACGGAATAACTTTTATATGTTATGGGAAGCCGCTGAAAATCTTAAAAAAGAATTTTTTACATCCGATGGAAGACTGCGGACACGTTTTGATGTGCCTAGAAATTATGAAAAACGGAATGATATTCATATAACGCAGTTGAAAAGCTGGAAAATTCATATTTATAAAAATGGAATATTTACCACAATAACAGATTATCCAAGACATATTTTTACGATAAAAGAAATTGAAAAAATCGTAAAAGCTGATATTTACGGAATGCTCAGAAAATTTTTGAATACATATTACAAGGAAGGGCTGCTTTTTGAATATTCATTAATAAAATTAAGCGGACAGTCAACGAAAATCAGTACATTTCAGGAAGTACTAAAGGAATTTGTGCCGGGAAAGATGATTGAATACAAGGAACTGAGCCATCGTGATGATTACGAGCTAAAACTGAACTGTCTGGATGGAGCTATAAAATATCTGGATTATAAGCGTTTTGGACATATAGATGTGGAAATTGTGAATGAAGTTCCGCTTGTACCATATTCTGTGTGGGTGGAAAAATACGATGGGGAAAAAGTGGAAATGATACAGACTTCACGAAAGGCTGATATTCTGATTGGACAAATTGACAAAAAGATTTCTGCTGAAGAACTAAAAATTTATGTTTATACTGCGGAAGGCGAATTGAAAAAAGAAATGATTTATAAAAATGAGGATAATTATGAAGAAATGGACGCACAGGAAATTTTGCCTGAATTTACAAATATAATTTCTCAAAATGATACTGATACAATTCAAAACAGCACAGTAAGATTTTTTGTTTATACTGATTTGAACAACTGGGGATTTTTTGTCGTTCCAATCCAAAGAAAATCAGATCAGCTTTATCTTGGACGAAAGGAATATTTCCCTTATGAAGATAATTTAAGTGAAAATTCCTATTTTGACGGAAACCACTAAAAAAGGAAGAGAAATTTGAGAAAAAAAGATGAGATAATTTGGATAATGCCCGTAATTTTTATTTTTATTATTCTTTTTATGATAAAATTCTGTACTCCCAAAATTAATCAGAAATATGTTATTGAAAAAATAACACGTGAAAATCTTGAACTTTTTGTGGACATGAAAGGAACTGTTGTTGCACATAATATTACTAAAATTGGACTGGATGTGAATTTATCCATTGATGATGTTTATTACAAAGCTGGAGATTTTGTAAAAAAGGGCGATGTAATAGTGAAATTTAGCGATTATCAGAAAAATAGATTGAATGAAAAACGTATGTTATTAGTGATTAAAAATCGGGAATTACGAAATTTGAAAAAACAAAAGGAATTGGGAGCTGATGTTAGTCAGAAAATTCAGGAATTACGTGGAGAAATATCAGGATTGGAAATTGAAATTAAAGATGAAATGAGAAATACAAGATTGGTTCAGAGAAGTGTAAGAAGTCCATTTGACGCTTATATTGCGAAAATTAATGCAGTGAAAGGTGGAATTACAAATAAAAATGAGCCTATTTTGATTCTTGCTAAAAGGAAAGATTTAAAAATAGTTAGTGAAAGCGTGAAAAGTGATAAAGTTAAAAATCTGAAAATTGGGAATGTGGCTAAAATTAATATTTTTAGGAGAGAAAATAAAAAGATTGGGGAAGAGAAATCGCTTGAAGAATTAGTTGAAATTAAAAATGATAAGAATAAGGAAATTTTGCGAGATAAGGATAAAGTAAAAGAGAATTCAGATTTATTTTCTGAAAAAAAAGTTATTGAAGCAGAATTAATTAAGATTAATAAAATTGGGGATATGAATATGTTTGAGTTTTTGCCAACATTATTTAAGGATTTGTTTTTAAACGAGCAAGTGGATATTCGTGTGATTTATAAGAAAAAAGAGAATATTCTAGCTGTTCCTAAAAAGGCTGTTATTTTTAAAAATCAGAAAAGTTATATTTATTTGATTGATAAGAATAATTTGGTTAAAGAAAAGGAAGTGTTTATTGGGATGAATAACGGAGAGAAAATTGAAATTTTTGGAATGGATATTGGAGAAGGAATGGAGATTATTGGGAATCCTGATGATAAAATTGGGAATAATGTGATTGTGGAACGAAGGAATATTAAGGATGAGGAAATTGAAAAGAGGAAAAAATTGGAAAGGTTAGAGAGGGAAAATGAAAAGCTGGGGAATAGAATGGATGAGAATGAGAGGGAGATTATCAGACTGAAAAGAAAATAAAATCAGGATGTTTTTATCCTGATTTCCAGCTATATTTTTTAAATTTGTGAAAAATAAAAGAAAAAGTTTTTAATTTATACTCAAGCCTATTTTAAATTAAACTGCTAAAATTATATAAATTTATGGTTTGAGTAAAATAGTCATAGCTTTTGAGTTTAGTTTTAAATAAGTTTTACTATAGATCATTAGTCTTAGTAATTTTTCCTTCTTCGCTGATAGAAAGCCCATTTCCATTTGGAAAATCAGATTTATTTAAGGAAATTATCTTTTTTATTGCTAATTTTTCTGAATCTATAAAAGGACCTAAACTTTTGTAAGTTTGTCTTACTGGAATAATTTCTCCAGAAATAAAATCTCCTTTATTATTTATTTTGATTTTAAAAATAGGTGCAATTCCCATTGAACCAGAAACGTTTATTTTTCCAAAAGTTGCAAAATTTCCTCCGCTATATGAAATAAATTTATTTTTGTAAAGTTCGACTGCTCTTGTAACGTGAGGGCCTTGCCCAAAGATTACATCAGCTCCATTGTCTATAGCAAAATGGGCAAACTCATAAACATTTCCTCTATCTTCGCCATGAAAAATTTCATGTCTTTTAGTAATGTGTTCAGCATTAGCACCTTCGGCTCCACCATGAAACATAACAATTACAATATCAACTTTTGATTTTAATTCAGAAATAAGTTTTTTTGCATAATTATAATCATTTAGTTTTACAGTAGCTGAATTTGGAGAAAATGAAATAAATCCAAATTTTTTTCCATCTTTTTCTAAAACAGCACTTTCAGTAATATCTTTAATTCCAGAATATTTTATTCCTAAATTATCAAGATTTTTCATAGTTTCCTTAATTCCAATTTCTCCAAAATCATTGCTATGGTTATTGGCAATGCTCAAATAATCAAATCCAGCCTGTTTTAGATATGTCCCGTATCTTGAAGGCATACGAAAGACATAACATACATTTGGATTATTACAGCTTTTGGGAGTTCCGCCTGTATCAAATAGTGTTCCTTCCAGATTTCCTGCAGTTATGTCAGCATTTTTCAGTATATTTTGCGTGTTTTTAAGAATATTGGCATCATTTTCAGGAAGCAGATATTCAAAAGGGTAATTTGAGCCAAGCATTATATCTCCAACGCCAATTATTGTAAATTCTGTTTTTTCATTGTATTTATCATTTTTAGGAGTATCTGATTCTTTAGTTTTTAATATTTTTTCTGAATTAATGAATTTCTTCCAAAAGTTTTTAAAATTGTGATTTGTAGTAATTATAGCAAGTAGAGAAATTAAAATAGTAAACAAAATTAATAACTTTTTTTTCATAACATCCTTTCATAAATAATTTTTGAAATTTTCTAATTTTTTAGAAGTGGATATATTTTACACCTCTTTCTTCTAAAAAGCAACCAAAATACTATGTTATAAAATAAAAAAATTTGACAATAAATAATAATTTTGATACCATTTAAAAGTAGAATAAAAAAACTGGGAAAGAAGGAGAGTATATGTCAAGTATTATAATTCCAAAAAATTATGATTCCAAATACGGAATTATGGAAACAGAAATTGCCATAAAAGTGGCGAAAGACTGCTTTGAGAGAGAACTTGCAAAAGCATTGGATTTAACAAGAATTTCAGCACCTATGTTTGTCAGAAAGTCTGCTGGGATTAATGATAATCTGAATGGAGTTGAACGTCCTGTGGCTTTTGAAATGAAAGAAATGCCAGATACTACATTGGAAATTGTGCATTCACTTGCAAAATGGAAAAGAATTGCATTAAAGCAGTATGGTGTAGAGGCTGGAAAAGGTATTTACACAGATATGAATGCAATTAGAAGAGATGAAGATTTGGATAACACTCATTCAATTTACGTGGATCAATGGGACTGGGAAAAGGTTGTCTCAAAAGAGGATAGAAATTTAGAGTTTTTAAAAGAAACTGTAAAAAAAATCTATCAAGTCTTTTTAAATACAGAAAAAGAATTGACAGATAAATTTAGTAAATTTGAAAAATTTTTACCAAAGGAAGTAACTTTTATAACTTCACAAGAATTAGAAAATTTATATCCTGAATTGACTCCAAATGAAAGAGAAGAAAGATTTGCAAAAGAAAATGGCGCAGTATTTATTATGCAAATTGGAAAAATGTTAAATTCTGGACAAAGACATGATGGGCGTGCTCCAGATTATGATGATTGGGAACTGAATGGAGATTTGATTATGTGGAATCCAGTTCTCGATAGTTCATTAGAATTATCGTCAATGGGAATCCGTGTAGATAAAAAGGCGCTAGAACGTCAATTGAAGGAATTGAACTTAGAAGAGCGAAAAAATCTTGATTTTCATAAAATGCTTTTAAATGATGAATTACCGTTAACAATCGGTGGAGGAATCGGACAGTCGAGAATTTGTATGTTCTTGTTACAAAAAGCACATATTGGAGAAGTTCAGGCTTCTGTTTGGACTCCTGAAATCGTAAAAAAATGTAAAGAAAATGGAATTAATCTTTTATGGTATTAAGATAAAAAAGAAAAAAGTGAATTACTAATTAATCTTAGTTTTTCACTTTTTATATTGGTTTTATTTTTATAAATTTACGATAAATCAAGTCTAATACAATTATAGTAAAACTTATTTAAAACTAAACTCAAAAGCTATAACTATTTCTTAAATTTATATAATTTTAGCAGTTTAATTTAAAATAGGTTTGAGTATATAAGGTTGTATAATATTTAGCGTTGGTGAGAGAAAAAATTCTCTCCCAACGCTAAATTTATTTACTGTAAGTCATGTTTAAACAATGTTAAAAAAATATAAATAAAAAAGTTGCTTTATATTTAACAGTCTACACATTATAACTAAAGTAATCCCGCAACCCAACCTCGATATTACTAATTAACATATGGTAGTAACATTTACAATGATTCGTACTGATGTAACAATACTGGGATTAATCGTAATTATTGTAACTTCCCCGCATTACGTCATTTTGTAGGATATTTTTTTCCTAATATCCAGAGGCTTATGTTCACCTTAATAATATCTACGCCCAAAATTTATTGTGAATTTTCTAATTAAAGAATATAAACTTAATATTTTTAAATAGAATTTAGTATAAGTTATATTTTTCTATTCTTCAATCAAATCAATAGTCCAGTTTGCCTGCTGTAATTTTGTATCAGTTTCACGAATTTCCTTAGACAGTTTATCTAGCTGCTTTTGCTGTGCTGGAACATTAATCGTACTAAAAACCTTTATTTCTGTTGAGGAATAAAGATTTATCTTTTGGCTTGCAATTTCTATAAATTCACGCAGAATCCCTGCTTTTTGTGAAAGAGTGTCTTTTTTTGCAATTAGTTCAACTAATGAAATCCCATTAATTTTTGAAAGAGTATTTGTTTTGTTTATTTTTATTATTAAATCATTTAGCTGGGAAATCAAGTCATCTAATTCAGTTAATAAAAATTCGGGATTTTCGGTAGGTTCTTCATTTTCTTGAACTTTAGCATTATTATTAAGTCTTGTTTTTAACTGTGAAATTCTTTTTTGAATATCGGCACGTAAAATAAGAGCTTCAGCGATTTTCATTTAATTTATCCTCCAATTCTTAATTTTTTAGTACTTTAAAGTATAATGTAAAATTTATAAAATGTAAAGGATAATTTTGTATAATAGAAAAGATTAAAGTTAGTAAAAGAAATAAGTACTTAAAAGATATTTTTTTAACTTGTAAATATTTGTTGTAATGATTACAAAATTATGATAAAATTAACTGGAAAATTTTGAAAAACAAAATATTGATTGTTAAAAATTTATAAAGATATAAAATATATTTAATGGAGGGAATTATGGAACTATCAAAAGGTAAATTGCTGAATATTTACGAACGAATGCTTAGCATTAGAAATTTTGATTTAAAGGTAAATCAGCTTGTGAAAAGAGGAATGGTGCCTGGAATGACACATTTGTCAGTAGGAGAAGAAGCAGCAAATGTTGGTGCTATTGCGGCATTGAATGCTGATGATCTTATTACATCTAATCACAGAGGACATGGACAGGTTATCGCTAAAGGGATTGACTTGAATGGAATGATGGCTGAAATTATGGGAAAGGCTACTGGAACTTGTAAAGGTAAAGGTGGTTCGATGCACATTGCTGATTTAGAAAGCGGAAACTTGGGAGCAAATGGAATTGTCGGTGGTGGACATGGAATGGCAGTTGGTGCAGCTTATACTCAGAAAGTGAAGAATACTGGAAAAATAGTAGTTTGTTTTTTCGGAGATGGAGCTACAAATGAAGGAAGTTTTCACGAAGCGATGAACTTGGCGTCAGTATGGAATGTACCTGTTATTTTTTATGCAATTAATAATGGATATGGAATAAGTACTTCAATTAATAGTGTTGCAAAAGTGGAGCATCTTTATCAAAGGGCTGCAGCTTATGGAATGCCAGGATATTTTATTGAAGATGGAAATAATGTTCTTTCAGTTTATGAAACTTTTGAAAAGGCTGTAAAGGATGTGCGAGAAGGAAAAGGACCTGTATTTATTGAAAGCGTAACTTATAGATGGTTCGGGCATTCGAGTTCTGATCCTGGAAAATACAGAACAAAAGAAGAGGTTGACGAATGGAAGTTAAAAGATCCTAACTTAAAATTCAGAAATTACTTGCTTGAAAATAATATTGCGACAGAGGAAGAATTAGTAGAACTTGAAGAAAAATCAAAAAAACAGATTGAAGATGCAGTAGAATTTGCAAAAAATAGTCCAGAACCTACGTTGGAATCTGCATTTGAAGATATATTTGCGAATTAGAAAAGGAGATAGAAAATGGAAACAAAGTTGATGTCTGTAAAAGAGGCAATTATTACAGCAATGTCGGAAGAGATGAGAAGAGATGAAAATGTATTTTTAATGGGAGAAGATGTAGGAATTTTTGGAGGGGATTTTGGAACATCAGTTGGAATGCTTGATGAATTTGGGCCAGAAAGAATAAAAGATACTCCAATTTCAGAGTCAGCAATTTCTGGAGCTGCAGTTGGTGCTGCAATGACAGGGCTTCGTCCTATAGTTGATGTAACATTTATGGATTTTATCGTTTATATGATGGACAATATTGTAAATCAGGCGGCAAAAACTAGATATATGTTTGGTGGAAAAGGACAAGTGCCAGTAACATTCAGATGTGCGGCAGGTTCTGGAGTGGGTTCGGCAGCACAGCATTCACAGTCGCTTGAGTCTTGGTTTACTCATATTCCAGGAGTAAAGGTTGTTGCACCAGGAACACCTGCTGATGTAAAAGGACTTTTAAAATCAGCAATTCGTGATAATAACCCAGTAATTTTCCTTGAATATAAAGCACAATACAATATGAAAGGTGAAGTTCCTACAGATCCTGAATTTGTTATTCCTTTAGGAAAAGGAGAAATTAAAAAAGAAGGAAAAGATATTACAATTGTAACTTATGGAAGAATGCTGGAAAGAGTAATGAAGGCGGCGGAAATTGCAGAAAGTGAAGGGATTAGCGTAGAAGTGGTGGATCCTAGAACATTGATTCCGCTAGACAAGGAAATTATTTTGAATTCTGTTAAAAAAACAGGAAGAGTAATCTTAGTAAATGATGCTCACAAAACAAGCGGGTTTATCGGAGAAATTTCTGCAATTATTTCAGAAAGTGACACATTTGACTATTTGGATCACCCAATTGTGAGGTTAGCTGGAGAAGATGTACCAATACCTTATAATCACGCTCTTGAAACAGCGATGGTTCCAAGTGTGGAAAAAATTGTAGAAGCAATTAGAAAAGTAAAAAATAAACAATAAAAAATATATAGGAAGAAATAAAATAGAAAGGAAGAAGCTATGGAAAATAATGAGTTAAGAGCTACTCCTGCAGCACGTAAATTAGCGCAGCAGATGGGACTTGATCTTTTTCTTGTGAAAGGCAGTGGAGCAAATGGACGTGTTCATAAGGAAGATGTAGAAACATTTAAATTTGAAAAGCAAGTAAGAATATCGCCACTTGCTAGAAAAATAGCATTAGACCATAATCTTGAATTGGAAAATGTCGTTGGGACAGGGCATAATGGGAAAATAATGCGGGATGATATTTTGAAATTGATTGCTAAACCGCAGGAAACAGAAGACTTGGCAAGACATGAAAAAGCTGTTGTTGCAGAAGAAAAAACGGTTTCACAGCAGGATATAGAAATTGTGCCAATGTCAGCAATGAGAAAAGTTATTTCAAAACGTATGACAGAAAGTTATCTAACAGCACCTACATTCGCACTTAATTACGAAATTGACATGACTGAAGCTATTGCACTAAGAAAGAAAATACTTGATACAATTTTAGAAAGTACAGGAAAGAAAATTACAATAACAGACATTATTTCATTTGCAGTTATAAAAACTTTGTTAAAGCACAAGTTTGTAAATTCAAGTTTGTCAGAAGACGGAACACAGATTATTCTGCATAATTATGTAAACTTGGCAATTGCAGTAGGATTTGACGGTGGACTTCTTGTGCCAGTTGTAAAAGGTGCAGATAAAATGACACTTAGCGAATTAGTTGTTGAATCTAAAAAGATAGTGAAAAAAGCATTAGATATGAAGTTGACGCCTGATGAACAAAGTGGAAGCACATTTACAATAAGTAATCTTGGAATGTTTGGAGTACAAAGCTTTAACCCGATAATAAATCAGCCAAACTCAGCAATCTTGGGAGTTTCTTCTACAGTTGAAAAGCCTGTTGTTGTAAATGGTGAAATTACAGTTCGTCCAATGATGACTTTGACACTTACAATTGATCACAGAGTGGTAGATGGACTTGCTGGAGCTAAATTTATGCAGGATTTGAAAAATGCTTTGGAAAATCCAATTTCTTTGTTAATTTAAAATTAGATAGAAAATATGAAATGTAAAATTATTTGAGTATAAAGGAGTGAATTTTATGGCTACAGAGATAATTATGCCTAAAGCTGGAATAGATATGACGGAAGGGCAGATTATAAAATGGAATAAAAAAGAAGGGGAAAAGGTAGAAGAAGGGGAAATTTTACTTGAAATAATGACAGATAAGACAAGTATGGAACTGGAAGCTGAAGCATCAGGATATTTGATAAAAATAGTAAAAGGAGATGGAGAAACTGTACCTGTTACAGAAATTATCGGATATATTGGTGCAGAAGGAGAAGCAGCTCCAGAAGCAGGTTCAGCAAATACAGCAAGTGCAGCTCCAGCACAAGCTTCACAGCCAAAACCAGAAAATGTGGCTCAACCTGCACCTAAAAAAGAAAAGGCAGAAGATGAATTTGATGTCGTTGTAATTGGTGGAGGGCCTGCTGGATATGTAGCGGCAATTCGTGCAGCTCAGCTTGGTGCAAAAGTGGCAGTTGTAGAAAAAAATGAATTTGGAGGAACTTGTCTGAACAGAGGATGTATTCCTACAAAAACATTCCTTAAAAATGCTGAAATTCTCGAAGGTATCGAAATGGCAAGCAAAAGAGGAATTATTTTGGAAAGTGAAAAATACACAATTGACATGCCAAAAGTTGTGCAGTTGAAAAATGAAATTGTTAAAACATTGACAAATGGTGTAAGAGGACTTTTAAAGAGCAACGAAATTAAAATGTTTAATGGAGTTGGAAAAATCAATAAGGATAAAGATGTTGTTGTAAATGGAGAAACTGTTTTAAGAGCTGATAAAATAATCTTAGCTGGTGGATCGAAAGTTGGAAAAATCAATATTCCTGGAATTGAAAGCAACAAAGTTCTTACAAGTGATGACATTTTAGACATACAGCAAATTCCAAAATCACTTACTGTAATTGGTGGAGGAGTTGTTGGAATTGAGCTTGGACAAGTGTTCTTATCATTTGGAAGTGAAGTTACAGTTGTGGAAATGATGGATAGAATTGTACCAGGAGTAGACAGGGAATCTTCAGCTGTACTTAGAAAAGAGCTTGAGAAAAAAGGAATGAAAATATTAACTTCTACACAAATTAAGGAAATAGTTGATGATGGACACAACTTAACAATCAAAGTTGACGGACATGATGACATTGTTTCTGAAAAAGCATTATTGTCAATCGGAAGAGTACCTGATTTAGAAGCTATTGGAGAAATTGAGCTAGAAATGGAAAAAGGTCGAATCAAAGTTGATAAATATATGGAAACAAGTGTACCTGGAATTTATGCACCAGGAGATATAAATGGAATCAAGATGCTTGCTCATGCGGCATTCAGAATGGGAGAAGTTGCGGCTGAAAATGCAGTTCAAGGAAACCATAGGGAAGTTAGACTTGAAACAACTCCATCTGCAATTTATACAGTACCAGAAGTGGCAATGGCAGGACTTACAGAAGAAGAAGCAAAAGCAAAATATGACATTAAAGTTGGTAAATTCCAATTCGCAGCAAATGGAAGAGCGTTGGCTTCAGGAGAATCAGCAGGATTTGTAAAAGTTATAGTTGATAAAAAATATGACGAAATTCTTGGGGTGCACATTGTAGGACCATCAGCGGCAGAAATGATTAACGAAGCATCAGGACTTATGGCAATGGAAATTACAGTAGATGAAGTGATTAAAACAATCTATGCTCATCCAACTTACTCAGAAGCTCTGTTTGAAGCATGTGCAGATGCATTAGATGAAGCGATTCATTTACCTAGAAAAAGAAAATAATAAAAAAGTGAAATAAATTGAAATTTTGAAAGGAATTTTAAACATATGAAATATTATGTTAGTAAGTCAAATGATCCAGCATTTAACATTGCTTTAGAAGAATATTGCTTTAAGCAGCTGCGTGATATTGATGAAATATTTTTACTTTGGATAAATGAGCCAACAATTGTTGTAGGAAAATATCAAAATACAATTGAGGAAATTAACACAGAATATACTCGTGAAAAAGGAATTCATGTTGTTCGTAGAATTTCTGGAGGAGGTGCAGTTTACCACGATTTAAACAATTTAAACTACACAATTATTTCCAATAAGCAGGAAGATAAGGAAGGTTTTAACTTTAAGGAATTTTCAAAGCCAATTATAGAAACTCTAGCAGAATTGGGAGTAAAAGCAGAATTTACAGGACGAAATGATTTGGAAATAGATGGACAGAAATTTTGCGGAAACGCTCAAGCATACATAAAAGGACGTGTAATGCACCATGGATGCCTATTGTTTGATGTAAATTTTGGAGAATTAGGAAATGCATTGAAAGTTTCAAAGGATAAAATTGAGTCAAAAGGCGTAAAATCAGTAAGAAGCCGTGTTACAAATATACTTCCTCATTTGAAAGAACCTATCACCGTAAATGAATTTGGTGAAAAAATAATGGAATATATGAAAAAACAGTATCCAGATATGAAAGAGTATGTTTTTAGCAAAGAGGAGCTGGATTACATTGCCAAGAGAGCTGAAATTAAGAGAAGCTGGGAATGGAATTACGGAGAGTCGCCAGAATTTAATATAACTAGAGGAAAGAGATTTGAAAATGGTAAAATCCAAATTTTTGCCACAGTAGAAAACTCTAGAATTAAAAATATCAAATTCTATGGAGATTTCTTTGGTAAAAATGAAGATTTGAGTGAAATTGAAAATCTTTTGAAAGATACGAAATATACAAGAGAAGCTGTGAAAGAAAAATTAGAAACAGTTGATATTGGTGAATATTTTTCTAGATTTACGGTAGATGAAGTTGTGGAAGTTATTGTTGAGTAGCAATAATATGTTCAAATTTTTAAAAATTGAACTAATAAATCAAGTGATTTTTAAGCTTGATTTTAAAATATAACTTTAGTAAAAAAATAAGCACTTTGAAAACAGAGTGCTTTTTTGAAATTAAATTTAAAGTGCATCCAAAACTTTGGACAATCAAGTGAAAAAAACTAATTTTCTGTTTGTTAAAATATAATTTTAGAGAGATATTTAATTGCGGGCAAAAGAAGTATAAGCTACACAGATGAATTTAAAAACCCTGTTGGATTGAAATTTGAATATTAAAAATCTTAAAAAAATTCTAAAAAGAGGTAATGTTATGAAAAAAAAATATTATTTTGTTTTTTGACATTTTTAGGAGTTCTTATAATAAGAAATACATATTATCATATAATTAAACCTGTTTTTTTCAATTATAACTTATGATGATCCTTTCCCTAAATTTTATTTAGATTTAACTTCTGAAATATAAGTTAATCAGTTCTTTCAGAAACAATAACTACTTCAGCTTATATATTGAATGAACGTGGATTTAATGTCCACCATTTAAAAGAAAAAATAAAAAATTAATTTATTATGGCGAAATTTCAGAATTAAAAAAATAAGAAATTATTGGATTTGTTATGGAAAAATTGGTAATAATAATAAAATTTATTTTATTATAAATCAAAAAATGAGATAGAAGTTTTAGGAACAACAAAAGAAGAATTGAATAGAAAAATTAAGAAAAAATTAATTTTCATGATCCAAGATTTTATATGGTTCGTTTTGGTGGAATTATAGTAGATATGATGTATATGGATGATGCAATTGAAGCAATTATTAAACTTATGGAAGCAGACTTTTATAAATTTAATAAGTATATAAAATGCAAATTAAGGAGTACTAAGGAATTAGAAATATATAAGAAATATTTTTTTTAATATATTTTTGTAACAAATGTTTGGCATCTATACACTAAAAAAACAAAAAGTAAAGAAAATAGTGTTGACAAAAAATACAGAGTATGGTATTATAAATGAGCTAGTTTATTCTGGTAATACCAATATTTTATTGGGAGGGATAGAAAACGATGAGAGTACAAGTTATTTTAGAATGCACTGAAACTAAGTTGAGACATTATGTTACAACTAAAAACAAAAAAACTCATCCTGAAAGATTAGAGTTAAGAAAATACAACCCAGTGCTTAAAAGACATTCTCTTTATAGAGAAGTTAAATAATCTCATAAAAATAGATAGGTCAGTAGTTCAATTGGTAGAGCGTCGGTCTCCAAAACCGAAAGTTGCGGGTTCGATTCCTGCCTGGCCTGCCATTTTATTTTATGGGAATTTTTTTTTGAAAGTATCAATTTGATTAATATCATAAAGATTGATCAAGTGTTAAATGATTATACAGTCAATGTTTAGGTTTTGTTTAAATTCCTAAATAATTCTAGGAGAAAATCATGAGTAAATTTAATTTAAAAGAAGTTTTGGGAAATTTACGTGAAGAATATAAAAAGATATATTGGCCTGATAAAATAGAAGTTTATCATGTAACTATAATTGTGATTCTTATGACAGCATTTATAGCGATATATACACTACTTTTTGATACAGCGTTTAATTTTGTGCTGGCAAAGATAAGTGATATTTTGAAAAATCTTATAGGAGGCGCGTAAAGTGACTGAAACAAAGGAAAAAAATGAAGATGAAATTGTATACGAAAAAAAATGGTATATAATTCATACGTATTCTGGCTATGAAAAAAAAGTGGCGACAGATCTTGAAAAAAGAATAGAGTCGCTTGACTTGACAGATAGAGTTTTTAGAATTTTAGTTCCTGAAGAAGAGGTGCTAGAAGAAAAGCGTGGTAAACAAGTAAAAGTTTCAAGAAAACTTTTTCCAAGTTACGTAATGATAGAAATGCTTTCTGTTAGAGAAGAAAATGAGCTAGGATTAGGGTATCGTGTTGATAGTGATGCTTGGTATGTTATAAGAAATACCAATGGAGTTACTGGATTTGTAGGAGTTGGAAGTGATCCAATACCGTTGTCTGATGAAGAAGCTTCAGATTTACTTGCTAAAGTTGGTATTGATGTCGAAGGTGAAGAAAGAATACCAAGATTTGATATTAATTTTGAAGTTGGTGAGGTTGTTACCGTTAAAAGCGGTTCTTTTGACGGGCAACAAGGAGAAATTTCTGAAATTGACTACGAACACGGTAAAGTAAAGGTTATGCTTGAAGTTTTAGGACGTTTAACTCCAGTAGAAGTAGAGCATACTGAAATAGAAAAAATAGACTATTAAAAGTCAAAAATAAAATTGAAAAACAAAAGTATTATTAAAGAATAATAATTAGCGAAATTTTAATTTGAAAGAAAAAGTGGGAGATTTAACAAATTCAATTACCACAAAGGAGGAAAAATGGCTAAAGAAGTAATCGGGAAGATTAAATTACAATTAGAAGCGGGGAAAGCGAATCCTGCACCACCAGTAGGACCTGCATTAGGACAACATGGGGTAAATATTGCAGAATTTTGTAAAGCGTTTAATGCTCAAACACAAGATAAAATGGGATTTGTAATTCCAGTAGAAATAACTGTTTATGCAGATAGAAGTTTTACTTTTGTTTTAAAAACTCCACCTGCATCAGATTTATTGAAAAAAGCGGCTAAAGTTCAAAAAGGTGCTGGAAACTCTTTAAAAGAAGTTGCTGGAACTATAACAAAAGCTCAATTACAAGAAATTGCAGAAACAAAAATGCCGGACTTAAATGCTGGATCAGTTGAAGCAGCTATGAATATTATTGCAGGAACTGCAAGAAGTATGGGAATCAAAATTTCTGAATAATAAAAAAGAAATTTTAATAACCGATAATATAATTCTATAATAAAAAAATTAAATGATTAGTAAAACAAGTGGGAGATTTAGTAAATTCAATTACCACAGAGGAGGAAATAATAAATGGCAAAAAGAGGAAAAAGATATAATAACATTTCTCAAAAAGTAGATAAAATGAAAGTTTACACACCAGAAGAAGCGTTGGAATTAGTTTTTGAAACTAAAAGTGCTAAATTTGTGGAAACAGTAGAGTTGGCAATAAGATTGGGAGTAGATCCAAGACATGCTGATCAACAAGTAAGAGGTACAGTTTCATTGCCAAATGGTACAGGTAAAACTGTAAGAATTTTAGCTATCACAAGTGGAGAAAATATTGACAAAGCATTAGCTGCAGGAGCAGATTTTGCTGGGGATGATGAATACATTAACAAAATTCAAAATGGATGGTTAGATTTTGATTTAGTAATTGCTACACCTGATATGATGCCTAAATTAGGTAGATTAGGAAGAATCTTAGGAACTAAAGGATTAATGCCTAATCCTAAATCAGGAACAGTTACAACAAATGTTGAACAAACAGTTCAAGAATTTAAAAAAGGAAAAGTTGCGTTTAAAGTTGATAAATTAGGATCAATTCACTTGCCAATTGGAAAAGTTGACTTTACAAAAGAAGCTATCGTAGAAAACTTTAAAGTTGCTTTAGATCAAATTATTAAATTAAAACCAGCAGCTTCAAAAGGACAATATTTAAGAACAGTTGCAATCTCATTAACTATGGGACCTGGAATTAAAATTGATCCATTATTGGCTGGAGCATTTGTAGCTGAATAGTAAAAAAATAATATTACCGAGTAGATTTTTTCTATTCGGTAATTTAGAAATAATTTTTTAAAAGATACTTGCATTTTTTTAAAAGTTATTGTATAATAATACATATTGATTTGTGACACATAAATCATATAAATAATAACCAAAGACAGTAGGTAGAATGAAAGTTCTTTAAACCCTACCGAGGTAAATATTATTACAAATAGATATTAGAATAATAGATATTTTTATAGTATGATACCTCTGGGCTTATTGTTTTTGTTTCAGAGGCTTTTTATTATAAGGAGGTGAAACAAATTGCCAGCACAAGCAAAATTAGAAGCAGTAAAAAGTTTAGTTGAAAAATTAAAAGAAGCTAAAGCGGTAGTATTTGTTGATTATAAAGGGATTAGTGTTAATGAAGATACTGAACTTCGTAAAACTGCAAGAGAAGCGGGAGTAGAATATTTCGTTGCTAAAAACAGATTGTTTAAAATAGCATTGAAAGAAGCAGGATTTGATACAAATGTTGATGATTTATTAGAAGGAACTACATCGTTTGCATTAGGATATGAAGATGGAGTTGCGCCATCTAAATTAATTTTTGATTTTGGAAAAAAATTAAAAGATAAATTGTCAATTAAAGGTGGATTGCTAGAGTCTGAAAGAGTTGACGTGTCAACTGTTGAAGCATTGGCTAAATTACCATCAAGAGACGAATTACTTGGTCAAATTGCTTATGGATTGTTGTCGCCAGTTAGAATGTTGGCTGTTGCATTAACAAATGTTGCAGAACAAAAAGAAACTGGAGCATCAGCAGAGTAATTTTAAACATAAAATAATTTTAAAAATATAAAAATAAATAAAAAAATTAGGAGGAAATAAAATAATGGCATTTAATAAAGAACAATTTATAGAAGATTTAAAAGCTATGTCTGTATTAGAATTAAAAGAAGTAGTTGAAGCTATTGAAGAAACATTTGGAGTATCAGCTCAACCAGTAGCAGTTGCAGGAGGTGCAGCAGCAGGAGGTGCAGCAGCTGAAGAAAAATCTGAATTTGATGTAATCTTAGTATCTGCAGGAGGAGCTAAATTAGCAGTAATTAAAGAAGTAAGAGGAATTACTGGATTAGGACTTAAAGAAGCTAAAGAATTAGTTGAAGCTGGTGGAAAAGCAATTAAAGAAGGAGTTGCTAAAGAAGAAGCTGAAGCAATAAAAGCTCAATTAGAAGGTGCAGGAGCAACTGTAGAATTAAAATAGTAAAAAGAAAATCAATAGTGAAGACACTCTTAAGGATTATGGAGAGTGTCTTTTTCCACTACAAAACTTTAAAATTGAATAATTAGTTATTCTTTTTTGTATTAATTTTTATAAATAAGTCAAACAAATTCATAATTATAATACGATAAAGCTACTTCTAAAAGAATATCGAAAAGGATTACTTTTAGATGAATTCAGTTGTTTTTAAATAATCAAATCTGAAAGTAGTTTTGGTATAATTAACTTTAAGGCTAAATATAGAGGTTTACATGTTTAAAACAGGAGTATTTTTAGTCTATTTTTTAGTTTTTTATAGTATAACGATATGAGTTTTTATAAAGGTTGCTTAGTTTAAGTGACGTGAAATAACAAATCGAAATTATGAGAACATTTTTAGATGAAGTTTGAATTTTTAAATTTAATTTTTGATTTGAATTTAAGAAGAATGTGTTCTTTTATAGGGAGGAATTTTTTAAATGAACAAACTTATTGAAAGATATAGTTTCGGGAAAATAGTAGATAGAGGGGAAATGCCGCACTTTTTAGAATTTCAACTAAATTCTTATGAAGATTTTTTACAGACTAAAGTGCCACCTCAAAAAAGAGAAAATAAAGGTTTTGAAGCAATCTTTAATGAAATTTTTCCAATTGAATCCAGCAATGGATTACTAAAATTAGAATACTTATGGTATGAAATTCACGATAATGATGAGCCTTTAAATGATGAATTGGAATGTAAAAAAAGAGGTAAAACATATTCTGGGCAATTAAAAGTTAGATTAAAATTAACTAACAAGAGAACAGGAGAAATTCAGGAAACATTAGTTCATTTCGGAGATATACCACTTATGACTGATAAAGCGACATTTATTATAAATGGTGCTGAAAGAGTCGTTATTTCTCAATTACACAGATCACCAGGAATTACTTTTAACAAGGAATTGAATATTCAGACAGGAAAAGATGTGTTTATTGGGAAAATTATCCCTTATAAAGGAACATGGCTTGAATTTGAAACTGATAAAAATGACATCTTAAATGTAAAAATTGATAGAAGAAAGAAAGTATTATTACCAGTATTTTTAAAAGCGGTTGATTTTTTCCAAAATAATACGGAAATTATGAATCATTTCTTTGAAAAAAAAGAAGTAGAGTTATCAGAACTTTATTCAAAATATAGAGATACTGAGCTGGAAGAAGTTTTGCGTTCAAGATTAGAAGGAAGTTTTGTAAGGGAAGATATTTTAGATGAAGAAACAGGAGAGTTTGTTGCAGAAGCAGAAGAAATTATTGATATGCCTGTAATTCAGAAAATAATAGATGCAAAAGTGCCTGTAATTAATATTTGGGAAGTGAAGCCTGAAGATAGAATTATTGCAAACGCTTTAGTGCATGATAGCACAAAAAATAGTGATGAAGCTGTTATTGAAGTATTTAGAAAATTGCGTCCAGGTGACTTAGTAACTGTAGACAGTGCAAGATCGCTTGTTAAACAGATGTTTTTTAATCCGCAAAGATACGATTTGGCAGATGTTGGAAGATATAAAATTAACAAAAGATTGAAAATAGATGTACCAGCAGATGTGATTGTACTTACAAAAGAAGATGTTTTACAAACTATTGAATACGTAAAAAATCTTGTAAGTGGAGAAGGCTTTACAGATGATATTGATAACTTATCAAACAGACGTGTAAGAGGTGTTGGAGAGCTACTTTCTATCCAAATAAAAGGTGGAATGCTTAAAATGTCTAAAATGGTCAGAGAAAAAATGACAATTCAAGATATTACAACACTGACTCCGCAAAGTCTTTTAAATACAAAACCATTAAATGCGTTAATTCTTGAATTTTTTGGAAGTGGACAGCTGTCACAATTTATGGATCAGTCTAATCCATTGTCAGAATTGACTCATAAGAGAAGAATTTCAGCATTAGGACCAGGGGGACTTTCAAGAGATAGAGCAGGATTTGAGGTGCGTGACGTTCATAACTCGCATTATGGAAGAATTTGTCCAATAGAAACTCCAGAAGGACCAAATATCGGACTTATTGCTTCACTTTCAACTTATGGGAAAGTTAATAAATACGGGTTTATAGAAACTCCGTTTGTAAAAATAAACGATGGAAAAGCTGATTTTAATGATATTAGATATTTAGCAGCTGATGAAGAGGAAGGACTGTTTATCGCACAGGCTGATACTCCTATTGATAAAGACGGAAATTTCTTGACTGATGAAGTTGTTTGCCGTTATGGAGATGAAATTGTGCATATTGATAAATCAAAAGTTGATATTTTGGACGTGTCACCTAAACAGCTAGTATCTGTTTCGGCGGGATTAATTCCATTCTTGGAACATGATGACGCCAACCGTGCATTGATGGGTTCAAATATGCAACGTCAAGCAGTACCGTTGTTAAAAACACAGGCTCCTTATGTAGGAACTGGACTTGAAAGAAAAGTTGCTGTGGATTCAGGAGCAGTAATTACTTCAAAAGCAGCAGGAACTGTAACTTTTGTGGATGCAAGAAAAATTATTGTAACTGATAAAGAAGGGAAAGAACATTACCATAGATTATTAAACTTTGAAAAATCTAACCAATCAATGTGCTTACACCAAAAACCAATTATTGATTTGGGAGATAAAGTTAAAAAAGGTGACATTATTGCAGATGGACCATCTACTGCGGGTGGAGATTTGGCATTAGGTAAAAATATCTTGCTGGCATTTATGCCTTGGGAAGGATATAACTTCGAGGATGGAATCCTTATTTCTGAAAGACTTAGAAAAGATGACGTGTTTACATCAATTCATATTGAAGAATTTGATATTGAAGCAAGAACTACAAAATTAGGGGATGAAGAAATTACAAGAGAAATTCCTAATGTTTCTGAAGAAGCTTTGAGAAATCTTGATGAAAATGGAATTGTAAGAATAGGAGCTCATGTAACTCCTGATGATATCCTTGTTGGAAAAGTAACTCCAAAAGGGGAAACTGAACCACCAGCAGAAGAAAAATTATTACGTGCAATCTTTGGGGAAAAAGCAAAAGATGTAAGAGATACTTCATTAAGACTTCCACACGGAGTAAAAGGAACTGTTGTAGACGTACTTGAATTGTCTAAGGAAAATGGAGATGATTTGAAAGCTGGAGTAAATAAACTAATCAGAATTTATATTGCAGAAAAAAGAAAAATAATGGTTGGGGATAAAATGTCTGGACGTCATGGAAACAAAGGGGTTATTTCAAGAGTATTACCAGTTGAAGATATGCCACATTTAGAAAATGGAACACCGATAGATGTTTGTCTTAACCCACTTGGGGTGCCATCACGTATGAATATCGGACAGGTTTTGGAAGTGCATTTGGGACTTGCAATTGGAGATATTGACAAATATATTGCAACACCAGTATTTGATGGAGCAAGTGAAGAAGATGTTAAAAATTACTTGGAAGAAGCTGGATACAGCAGAACTGGTAAAGTAAAACTGATAGACGGAAGAACTGGACAGCCATTTGACAACCCAGTAACAGTGGGGCGTATGTATATGCTAAAACTTCACCACTTGGTAGAGGACAAAATGCATGCCAGAGCAATTGGACCATATTCACTTGTTACTCAGCAGCCACTTGGAGGAAAAGCCCAATTTGGTGGACAAAGACTTGGGGAAATGGAAGTTTGGGCATTGGAAGCCTACGGTGCGTCAAATATCCTTCAAGAAATGCTTACAGTTAAATCAGACGACATTAGCGGAAGAACAAAAACTTATGAAGCTATCGTAAAAGGACAGGCAATGCCAGAAGCAGATGCTCCAGAATCATTTAGAGTATTAATTAAGGAATTCCAGTCACTTGGATTAGATGTTGCTCTTTATGATAAAGATGGGGAACAAATTGAATTAGATAAGAATATAGATGCTTAGTAAAAAATAGTTAAAAATAAAATTTTAAATTAAAAGTTAAAATATAAAAAGTTTTCCCACTTTACTTTTCAAAAAAAGTGGAATTAAAGAATAGAGGAGGCTCTTAACGAATGAGTATAAGAGATTTTGACAGTATTCAAATAAAATTGGCATCGCCAGAAAAGATTTTGGAATGGTCGTATGGTGAAATTACAAAAGCCGAAACAATAAATTATAGAACTTTAAAACCTGAAATGGACGGATTATTCTGTGAGAGAATATTTGGGCCGTCTAAGGATTATGAATGTGCCTGCGGGAAGTACAAGAGAATGCGTTACAAAGGCATGGTATGTGAAAAATGTGGTGTTGAAGTGACAACTTCAAAAGTTAGGCGTGAAAGAATGGGACATATAAAACTTGCTACTCCAATTGCACATATCTGGTATTCTAAAGGTACGCCTAACAAAATGAGCCTTTTATTGGGAATCAGTACGAAAGAATTGGAATCAGTTCTATATTTTTCAAGATATATTGTGACTGATCCAGGAGAAACTGGACTTCAAAAAGGTGAAATTCTGACTGAACGTGAATATAAATTATATGAAAATCAGTTTAAAAATGAATTTACAGCAAAAATGGGAGCTGAGGGAGTTCTAGCCTTGCTTGAGGAAATCGACTTGTTTGAACTAGAAAAAACTTTGCAAGGAGAAATGGATACAGAACACTCTACACAAAAAAGAAGAAAAGTTATAAAAAGATTAAAAGTAGTTAGAGATTTGATAGAAGCAGGGAACAGGCCAGAATGGATGATTTTAACTGTATTACCTGTAATTCCTGCGGATTTACGTCCGATGGTTCAATTAGATGGTGGAAGATTTGCCACTTCTGACTTGAATGATTTATACAGAAGAGTAATCAACAGAAATATCAGACTTAAAAAATTGATGTCAATAAAAGCGCCTGAAATTGTAATAAAAAATGAAAAAAGAATGCTTCAGGAAGCAGTTGACGCATTAATTGATAACGGTAGACGTGGAAAACCAGTTGTTACACAAAACAATAGGGAATTAAAATCACTTTCTGATATGTTAAAAGGGAAACAAGGACGTTTTAGACAAAATCTGCTAGGAAAACGTGTGGATTATTCAGGAAGATCGGTTATAGTCGTTGGACCAAATTTAAAAATGAATCAATGTGGACTTCCTAAAAAAATGGCACTTGAGCTGTATAAACCATTTTTAATGAGAGAACTTGTAAAAAGGGAACTTGCCTCAAATATAAAAGTGGCTAAGAAAATGGTTGAGGAAGAAGACGAAAACGTATGGGAATTGATTGAAGAAATTATAAAAAATCACCCAGTTCTTTTAAATAGGGCGCCAACATTGCACAGACTTTCAATTCAAGCCTTTGAGCCAACATTAATTGAAGGGAAGGCAATAAGACTTCATCCACTTGTATGTTCTGCTTTTAATGCGGATTTTGATGGAGACCAAATGGCAGTCCACTTGGTATTGTCACAAGAAGCTCAAATGGAAGCAAAATTATTAATGCTTGCAACAAATAATATTATTGCACCATCAAGTGGTAGACCAATAGCAGTTCCATCGCAAGATATGGTAATGGGATGTTACTATATGACAAAGGAAAGAAAAGGTGTTAAAGGAGAAGGAAAATCTTTTTCTAACAAAAATCAGTTAATTACAGCATACCAAAATGGACAAGTTGCAGTTCATGCTCTTGTAAATGTAAGAATTGACGGGCAAACAATACAAACTACACCTGGACGTCTTATGTTTAATACAATGCTTCCAAAAGAAGTGAGAGATTATACAAAAACTTTTGGTAAAGGTGAATTAGGAAAATTAATCGCTGAGCTATATAAAAAATTTGGATTTGAAAAAACATCTGAACTACTTGATAAAATTAAAGAGTTTGGATTTCACTATGGAACACTTGCTGGAATTACTGTTGGAATTGAAGATCTGGAAATTCCTGAAAGTAAAAAGGCTATTTTGGAAAAAGCTGAAAATGAAGTGGCTGAAATTGAGGAACAATATAAATCTGGAGAAATTATTGATGCAGAAAGATACAGAAGAACAGTCGCTATATGGGATGAGGCAGTTTCAAAAGTAACTAAGGAAATGATGGATAACTTGGACGAATTTAACCCAGTTTACATGATGGCAAACTCTGGAGCTAGAGGGTCAATTGCACAAATGCGTCAGCTTGGTGGAATGCGTGGACTTATGGCAGATACGCAAGGGCGTATTATCGAAATGCCGATTAAAGCTAACTTTAGAGAAGGACTTAACATTCTTGAATTCTTTATGTCATCACATGGAGCAAGAAAAGGACTTGCGGATACAGCATTGAGAACTGCCGATTCAGGATACTTAACAAGAAGACTTGTTGATATTTCACACGAAGTTATCGTAAATCATGATGACTGTGGATGTGAACATGGAATTGTCGTATCAGATTTGATGGATGCTGGGGAAGTAATCGAAAAATTAAGCGAAAGAATTTATGGAAGAAACTTGGCAACAGACTTAATTCATGAAGGAAAAGTAATTGCCAAAAGAAATACTTTAATAACTGATGATTTGATTAAGAAGATTGAAGAATTAGATATTCGTGAAGTAGAAATAAGAACGCCTTTGACATGTAAACTGGAAAAAGGAGTTTGTAAAAAATGTTATGGATTAGATCTTTCTAATCACAAGGAAATTCTTAAAGGAGAAGCAGTTGGAGTTATTGCGGCTCAATCAATTGGGGAACCTGGTACACAGCTTACAATGCGTACTTTCCATACAGGAGGGGTAGCAACAGCGGCATCTGTTCAGTCAGATTATAAAGCTGATGTTTCTGGAAAAGTTAAACTTAAAGATATTTCTATACTTGTAAATGATGAAGGGAAAGAAATCGTTGTTTCACAAAATGGACGTGTAATAATAGGAAAACATAGATATGAAGTGCCTTCAGGTTCAACTTTACACGTAAAAGATGGAGATTCTGTTAAGAAAGGTAAAGTGCTAGTAGAATTTGATCCTTATCAAATACCTATTATTACATCTGTTGCAGGAAAAGTAGAATTTAGAGATATTTATGTAAAAGAAAATATTGATGTAAAATATGGAGTTACTGAAAAAGTAGCTATAAAACCTGTGGAAAGTAATGATGTAAACCCAAGAATAATAATTTATACAAAAGGTGATAAGAAAGTAGAATATGCAGTTCCTTATGGGGCATATTTAATGGTAAGCGAAGGAGAAACTGTTAAAAAAGGTCAAATTATTACAAAAATCCTAAAAACTGGAGAAGGAAATAAAGATATTACAGGAGGTCTTCCTCGTGTACAAGAATTATTTGAGGCAAGAAATCCTAGAGGAAAAGCTATTCTATCAGAAGTTGCAGGGCGTGTAGTTTTCTCTGACAAAAAGAAAAAAGGTATGAGATTAATCTTGATTGAAGATCCTGAAACAGGAGAATTAATCCAAGAATATACTGTTCCTGTGGGAGAGCATTTGGTTGTAACTAATGAAATGCTAATCGAAAAAGGTGCGAAAATAACTGACGGGCCTGTTTCACCACACGATATTCTGAAAATAAAAGGGCTTGTAGAAGCACAGCAATTTATTCTTGAATCAGTACAGCAAGTTTATAGAGAGCAAGGAGTTGCGGTTAACGATAAACATATTGAGATAATCGTAAAACAAATGTTCCAAAAAATTAAAGTTAAAGAAGCTGGAGATTCATTATTCCTTGAAGATGAGCTAATCGATAAAAAAATTGTGGAACGTGAAAATGAAATATTAATTTCAAAAGGAAAACGTCCAGCAACTTACGAACCAGTAATTCAAGGTATTACGAAAGCAGCTGTAAATACAGAAAGTTTCATTTCTGCAGCATCGTTCCAAGAAACTACAAAAGTTCTTGCAAATGCGGCTGTTGAAGGAAAAACAGACAGACTTGAAGGATTGAAGGAAAATGTAATCATTGGTAAAAAAGTGCCAGGAGGTACAGGATTCAATGATTATAAGTATTTGGATGCAGTCTTAAAAAATGATATTGTAGAAGAGGAAGCTGTGGAAACTGAGGTGGAAGTAGATGGAGAAAAAGTAGAAGTTACAGAAACTTTAGGTGCCTTGAAGGACAATCCAAATGAAATTATAGAAACTATTGAAGAAACAGCAGAAGTTGAATAATTAAGATAATTTAAACTTGATTAGTAAATATATACTTGAAGTAACTATAAGCATAAAATTTTAATATTACTGTCAAAATTAGATTATTAATATAATATTGTGAATAGGGAGATTTGTGAATATAAATTTCCCTTATTCGCGTAAAAAAATAAAAGGTGGTTTCTAATGAAAGGAAAATTATTCATTGTTTCAGGGCCTTCAGGCTCAGGAAAATCAACAGTTACAAAATTAGTAAAAGATCGACTAAATATTCCATTATCAATATCAGCTACAACTCGACAGCCAAGAGACGGAGAAATCGATGGTAAAGACTACTTTTTCTTAACTAAGGAAATTTTTGAACAAAAAATAAAAAATGATGAATTTTATGAATATGCAAATGTTCATGGAAATTATTATGGAACATTGAAAGAAGTAGTAGAAAGTAATTTAAATAAAGGATTAAATGTAATTTTGGAAATTGATGTGCAAGGTGCATTAATTGCAAAGGAAAAGAAAAAAGACGCTGTATTGGTATTTTTTTGTACAAAGGATATGGAAACTCTTGAAAAAAGGCTTCGTAACAGAAATACTGATACAGAAGAAGTTATTCAGACACGTTTAAAAAATGCGTTAAAAGAACTGGAATATGAAAAAAAATATGATTACACTATAATAAATAATGATATTGAAGAATCTTGCACAGCATTGATAAATATTATTAATCCACAAAATTGATATAAATTCTAAAATAATAGGAGAAAATTATAAAAAATGAAAAAAGAAAAAATAACAATAGATGAACTATTGACTAAAATACCGAATAAATATGAGCTTGCAATTGTATCAGGGAAAATTGCAAAAAGAGAATTTGCTAAAGGGAAGCAAAAATCGGAAATAATGGATGAAGTTTTTAAAGATATTATGGAAGATGATGTGGAAATAATTCGTGAAACTAATGAGGAAAATTAAAAAAATTTGTTTATAAAGTATTGACTATTTAAAAAAACAAATTATACTAATAGTGTAAATATTTTTTATTGACTGTTTTTTTTTATGGAGGAATAAGAAATAATGATTTATAGTGAAAAAGAGATACAGAAATTAATTGATAATTTAGATATTGTTCAAGTGATTGGAGAATATGTAAATTTAAAAAAGGCAGGTTCAAATTATAAAGGCTTATCTCCTTTTAAAGATGAAAAGACTCCATCTTTTACAGTCAGCCCAGTAAAAAATATTTTTAAGGATTTTAGTACACAAATTGGCGGAAATGTAATTTCGTTTTATATGAAAATCAATGATGTTAGTTTCATTCAGGCAGTAGAAGAATTATCTCGAAAGTATAATATTCCACTCAAGAAAAATAGGGAATATAGGACAATCAATCAGGAAATTGAAAGAAAAAAGGCTCTAAACAAGGAGTATTACGAAATAATGAATGAAGCCCAGATATTTTTTAGAGAAAATATTGAAAAATATCCTGAAGCATTAGAATATATGAAGGAACGTAATTTCTCTATTGAAGAAATCAGAAAATTTGGGATAGGATTTGCCAATAATTCAAGAGATGAATTATTTCAGCATTTATTAAAAAAAGAATTTCCAGAAGAAAAGATAATAGAATTAGGACTTGTCAAAAGAAATGAAAATGGCGAAATTTATGATAGCTTTAGAAATAGAGTGATTTTTCCAATTTACAATATAAATTCTCAGATTGTAGGATTTGGGGGACGTATAATTGAAAAAAATACTAATTTGCCTAAATATCTAAATTCTCCAGATTCGCCTATTTTTAAAAAAGGAAATGAACTTTTTGGAATAAAGCATCAAGGAGAAAATATTAGGAAAAAAGGCTTTGTGATGCTGATGGAAGGTTATCTTGATGTACTTACAGCCCAAAAGAATGGTTTTGAAAATGCAGTTGCAAGTCTTGGAACTGCACTTACTGAGGAACAGGCACAACTTTTAAAAAAATATACAGATAAAATATTGATTTCGTATGATAACGATGAAGCTGGGAAGAATGCCATAATAAAAGCAGGATACATTTTAAAAAAATATGATTTTGATGTAAAGTGTCTAGTTATAGATGGAAATGAGAAGGATCCTGATGAGTTCTTGAGGAAAAATGGTAAAAAGGCATTTATAGAAGTTGTAAAGAAATCAGAAGAAATTTTTGATTTTTTAACAAAGGAAGCTTCAAAAGATTTGGATTTGAATGACATAAGTGGAGAAAGAAAATTCATTGAAAGATTAAAACCATTTTTTTCAAATGTTACAAATAATCTTAATAAAAATCTATATTTACAAAGATTATCAGCTAATTTTGGAATTAATGAATTTGTTTTAGAAGAGGAACTCAAAAATTTGCCGAATAAAACTTCTAAAATGAAAAAAAGAAGAATCTATGAAAATCAGAAAGTTCAATACAAAAAGCAAAAAAGAGATTTATATATTGAACTGGAAGAACAAACACTTATATATATATTGGAATTTTATAAATCAGAAAAGGAAAAGTGTATAGAACTTTTAAATAAAGAATTTAGCCATCCGATTTTTAATGAACTAATAGAAAAATTGAAAGCTATAGATTTTGATATAATGAAACTTGATAAAATTGATATTAGTGAAGAAAATAGGGAGATTGTAACAAACTTGAAGTTACGGGCAGATAATGACATTAAGGATAAGGAAATTTATTTTAGGGAAATTTATTCTGGCTGGTTTGAGCGTGAAATAGATGAGGAAAGAAAAAAAACTGAGGAAGAAAACGATAGAATTAAGAAAATTGAATTAAAAAAAATATTATCAAAATTAAAAAATATTAATAAAATTAGTGAAATAGAAAAATTATATAATGAATTTATATTGATAAGGAGACCGAATTATGTCTGATAAAAAACAAAATTTAAAAAATAGTCTCGCAAATTTTATAAAACAGGCACGAGAGCAAAAAGTTGTAAGTTACGAAGAAATAAATTCTGTTTTATCTATCGGATTTTCAACTGAAAAAATCGAGCAGTTAATAAAAAAACTGACTGATGACGGTGTTCAAATCGTAGATACTATAAAGGAAAAAGAGGATTTATTAAAAGTTCCTGATTCCATAGAAGCTATCGAAAAAATGGAAATATCGGATTTTGAAGATTCGCATGATGAATTTGTAGAGAGTGAAATCGACGATTCGGAAGTGGATAAACTATTACAGACAGATTTGTTAAAAATGGCAGAAAGTATGGATGTAGATGAACCAATAAAAATGTATTTACGTGAAATTGGACAAATTCCACTACTTAGCTATGAAGAAGAAATCGAATATGCTCAACGAGTTTTAAATGGCGAGGAGGAAGCAAAACAGAAATTAATAGAGTCAAATTTAAGGCTTGTTGTCAGTATCGCAAAAAAACATACAAATCGTGGCTTGAAAATGCTGGATTTAATTCAGGAAGGAAATATGGGGCTTATGAAGGCTGTGGAAAAATTTGAATATGAAAAAGGATTCAAGTTTTCGACTTATGCAACTTGGTGGATTAGACAGGCTATAACACGTGCAATTGCAGATCAGGGAAGAACAATAAGAATACCTGTTCATATGATTGAAACAATTAATAAAATCAAAAAGGAAAGCCGTATTATTTTACAGGAAACTGGAAAAGAGCCAACAGCAGAGGAATTGGCTGAAAAGTTAGAATTACCAGTAGAAAAGGTAAAAAGTATTTTGGAAATGAATCAGGATCCGATTTCACTTGAAACTCCAGTTGGAAGTGAAGAAGATAGTGAACTGGGAGATTTCGTGGAAGATGATAAATTTGCGAATCCTTATGACGCAACAACGAGAGTTCTATTAAAGGAACAGCTTGATGAAGTATTAAAAACATTAAATGAGCGTGAGGAAATGGTGCTTAGATATAGATATGGACTAGATGACGGTTCTCAGAAAACTCTTGAAGAGGTGGGGAAAATCTTTAATGTAACAAGGGAACGTATTAGACAGATTGAGGTAAAAGCATTAAGAAAATTAAGACATCCAAGCAGAAGAAAAAAATTGGAAGATTACAGGAGCTAAAGTTGTTATTTAGCTCCTTTTAGATATTTAGGATTTTTAGATGAACTAAATAATAAATAAAATAAGGGGAAAAAAGATGTTAAAAAATGTTTTTGAAGATATAAGAAAAAAAGGAAGTTTCAGTTTTGAAAAAATTATAGAAAATCATACAATGAATGATGATGAATTTTTTGAATTTTTGAAATTTATCCATTTGGAAAATATTCCAGAGGTTAGGACTTCAACTGATGGGAGTGATTTTATCGTATTAGAAGACGAGAATATTTTTATTGAAGAAAAGGATATGATAAAGTCATATTTAGAAGATATAAAGAGAAAATACGAAGAACTTGATAAAAAAAGTGAAAATGAGAAAGAAAAGGAAGAATTAATTGATAAATATTTAAAAATTGCAGTAAAAGAAAGCTTGCTTTATTCAAAATATGGATTTTCGTTTTTGGATACAGTTCAGGAAGCTACACTTGGAATTATGTCAGGTTTGAATTATTATGATGAAATTATGAAAATAACAAAAGAGCCCGAATTTTTTGTGAAAAATTTTGCTGTAAAATATATTTTGGAATTTCAGAAGGAACTGTTAAAAGATATTAAATCATCTGAATTATCGTATATTTTATATTTAAAAGTAAAAGTTGACAGGAGTATGGGATTTTCAATGGATGAAATAAGTAAACAGATGAATGTTTCAAAAGAATATATTGAACAGCTTGAAAAACTGTTTGACCAGGTAGAGCCTGAGGAGCTGATTGGAAATTCACAGATATTGGAAAAGGCTGATAAAATTACACAGATGTATATTCTTGAAAATATTCCTAAAAAACTAAATTATCTAGATGAGCAGATTTTAGTTATGACTTATGGACTGGATGATAAAGTGTATACAGAAAAGGAAATTGCAAAATCTTTAAATATTGCAAGTCACAATGTAAATATTTTAAAGGAGAAGGCACTTAATAAGTTATCAATTGACTTAATGAGAAATGATTTTGTAGAAAATAATGAAGAGGCAAATTATACAATAAATTAAGAAAAATAATGAAAGGAAAAGGAAATTATGAAATTATGGGAAATAATAGGAGAGCTTCACACAATCTTTAATCCTAAAATTGCTGAAAACTGGGATAATGTCGGACTTCTTGTGGGAGATAACACAAAGGAAGTCAATAAAGTGTTATTTTGTCTGGATGTAACAGAAAAAGTTGTAAAACAAGCTGTAGATAACAATGTAGATTTGATAATTTCACACCATCCAGTTATTTTTTCAGGTCTAAAGAAAATTACAAATGAAACTGTACATGGAAGAAAGTTATTAAAATTAATAGAAAATAAAATAGCGGTTTATTCAATTCATACTAATTCTGATTTTGCAATTAATGGGTTAAATGACTTTATAATGGATAAACTAAATCTAGATGGGGAAAAAATAATTTTTAATGAACACGAATTTGAAGACTATAATCCAATAAAAAATAAGGTGGAACATGTACATAGCGGACTTGCAAGAATAAAGATATTAAATGAGGAAATGAGACTGGAAGACTTGCTTGAAAGAATAAAGGATTCTCTTGGAATAAGCTATGTAAGGTATGTTGGCAATAAAGATGTATATGTACGAAAAATTGGACTTGTTACAGGTGGTGGAAGTTCATTTATGTATGAAGTGGCTGATAAAATTGATGTGTTTCTCACAGGAGACTTGAAGTACCACGAGGCTTTAGATGCTTTAGAAGAAGGGCGTATTTTAGTTGACATTGGACATTTTGAGAGCGAATACTTGTTTGTAGATATGATGGAACAGAAAATGGCGAAATTCTTTAATGGAGAAATGATTCGACATTTTGAAGACGAGATATTTAAGTTAGGATAAAATTATTTTGCAGGATTGGCAATTATTGTAGATCCTGCAATTTATTTGTTTAATTTTAAAACTTTTTTAAGTTGCTAAGCAATTGTAGTTAAATAATGAAAAATTGTTAGTTTATTCTAAAAAATATATTTTATCCTATTTAAGTGGGAAAATTAGAAGATAAAAAACTGCACTAAGAAAGAAATATTTTTTAATATATTTTTGTAACAAATGTTTGACATCTATACAACATCTATACAAAAAAAATTTTAAAAGAAGTTGACAAAACTTAAAAAATATATTATACTAATTAGGTAATTTAAAATTTATGCCCGAGTGGTGAAATTGGTAGACGCAACGGACTCAAAATCCGTCGATTTTATATCGTGCCGGTTCGACTCCGGCCTCGGGCACCAATAATAAAATTAAATTTTTTCATAATAAATTGCACTCTACACTCCTAGAGTGTTTTTTATTTTAAAAATTTTAATTGATAATTATTTTTTCATATTATTTTCCATTAAAATAGCGAATGTTTAATAAATTTTGAATTACACATTATTTAGCTGAGGATTAAGGCTTCTTATCCTTAAAATAGTTTTTATTTTCTAATAGATTTAGTATTAAACAAGAAATAAAACTAGTTTAAAACAGAACTCAAAAATTATGACTATTTTACTCAAACCCTAAATTGTATAATTTCTATCAGTTCAATTTTAAATGAGTTCGAGTATAATTAAAAAAAAGAATAAAAAATTCTTGAAATTCCAAAATAAAAATGATACCATTACAATAGGAGAAAATAAACTTGAAAAATAATGGTTTATACTTGGATAGCTAGAACTATTTAAGTGTTGAAAAAATTATCAATTTAGTCAATTCAAAACTATTCAGTAAAAATCAAAAATTTTTAAAAAAGAACAAAATTTGGAGGGAAAAAAGTGGAAAAGAGAGCAACTATAATAACATACGGTTGTCAAATGAACGTAAATGAAAGTGCGAAAATGAAGCAGATGCTGCAAACAATGGGGTATAGCATGACTGAAGATATTGAAAATACAGATTTGGTATTTTTAAATACTTGTACGGTAAGAGAAGGTGCAGCTGTTAAAGTATATGGAAAACTAGGGGATTTGAAAAGAATTAAGGAAGAAAAAGATGGAAAAATGATTATTGGTGTCACAGGATGCCTTGCTCAAGAGGTAAGAGATGAATTTATAAAAAAAACGCCTTATGTCGATTTGGTTCTTGGAAATCAGAATATAGGAAGAATTCCTGATATTTTAGAGAGAATCGAAGCAGGAGAAGAAACACATATTGTTATGGTAGATGATGAGGATGAACTTCCAACAAGAGTAGATGCAGACTTTGGAGATGATATTGTGGCTTCTATCTCGATTACTTATGGGTGTAATAATTACTGTACATTCTGTATAGTCCCTTATGTGCGTGGAATGGAGAGATCTGTACCTCTTAATGAAGTTGTTAGGGATGTTGAGCAATATACAAAAAAAGGATACAGGGAAATATTATTTTTAGGACAGAATGTAAATTCATATGGAAGTGATTTTGCGAATGGAGAAGATAATTTTGCAAAGCTGCTGGAGCAAAGTGCAAATGTAGAAGGAGATTTCTGGATAAAATATGTATCTCCACATCCAAAGGATTTTAGTGATGAAGTAATTGATACAATTGCAAGAAATCCTAAAATAGCTAGAATGCTACACTTACCATTACAGTCAGGATCTACAAAAATCTTAGATTCAATGAATAGAGGATACACGAAGGAAGAGTTTATAGCTCTTGCTAAGAAAATTAAAGAAAAAATACCTGATATTGGGCTTACTACTGATATTATCGTTGGGTTTCCTGGGGAAACAGATGAAGACTTTCAAGATACAATGGATGTAGTAAATGAAGTTGGATTTGAGAATGCATTTATGTTTATGTATTCAAAGAGAACAGGAACTCCTGCGGCTACAATGGAAAATCAAGTTGATGAGCAAGTAAAAAATGAGAGATTGCAACAGCTTATGAGACTGCAGAATATGAAAGCAAAAGAAGAAAGTCAGAAATATTTAGGAAAAATTGTAAAAGTGCTAGTTGAAGGACCAAGTAAAAAAAATCCTGAAATGCTAGTTGGAAGAAGTTCTACACATAAAATAGTTTTATTTAAAAGTGATAGAAAAGACCTGAAAGGGCAATTTGTAAATACGAAAATTTACAATGCGAAAACATGGACATTGTATGGAGAGCTGGTGGAGGAATAAATGGCAAAAAAAGATAATGAAATAGAATCGGAAAAAAATTTGGATGAACAACTAGAATTAGATAAGAAAGATGTTTCTGAAAATTCAGATTCCGAAGAAGAAATGATACGAGAAATTCTTTCTCAAAATGTAACTAAATTAAAGAAAATGGCAAAGGAATATAAAATTGGAAGTTTTTCTGGAATGTCAAAACTTGAACTTATAAATGCAATTTTGATTGAAAAGGGGAAAGAAAGAGGAAAAACTTATGGATTTGGTAAATTGGATGTAATAGGTGAGGGAAATTATGGGTTTTTGAGAAATACTTCGATTGGGCCTGATGTTTATGTGTCAATTTCACAGATAAAAAGATTTTTCTTAAGAAATGAGGATATTGTATTTGGAGAATTGAGAATTCCGATTGGAACTGAGAAGAATTATGGGATTTTGAAAGTATTGCTTGTAAATGGAGATTTGCCTGAAAAATCGCTAGAACGTCCGTATTTTGATGATTTAGTACCATCTTATCCAGATGAAAAGCTAAATTTAGGAGGCGGGGAAATTTCTTCAAGAATTATTGACTTAATTTCGCCAATTGGAAAAGGACAAAGAGGACTTATAGTTGCACCTCCAAAAGCTGGTAAAACAGTACTTCTTTCTACTCTTGCAAATGACATTATAAAATACAATCCTGAAATTGATGTGTGGATACTATTAATTGATGAACGTCCTGAAGAAGTTACGGATATTAAAGAAAACGTAAAAGATGCGGAAGTATATTCAGCGACTTTTGATGAAGACCCAAGAGTACATACGGAAGTTACAGAAAATGTTCTTCAGATGGCAAAAAGGCAAGTGGAACGTGGGAAAGATATTTTGATTCTTATGGATAGTTTAACAAGGCTTGCACGTTCATATAATATCACTATTCCATCAAGCGGAAAATTAATTTCGGGAGGAATCGATCCCAATGCACTTTATTATCCAAAAAGATTTTTAGGTGCCGCAAGAAATATAAAAAATGGTGGAAGCCTTACAATTATTGCGACAGCTCTTGTTGAGACTGGAAGTAGAATGGACGAAGTAATTTTTGAGGAATTTAAAGGAACAGGAAATATGGAAATCATTTTGAGCAGAACGCTGGAACAGTTAAGAATATTTCCTGCGATTGATGTACTAAAAAGTGGAACAAGACGTGAAGAGCTTCTTATTCCAAGAGAAAATTTGGAAAAAATTTGGAAATTAAGAAGAGAGCTGAATGAAATGTCAGAAGTTGAAGGAATGAAAAATCTGATAGAACTTATAAAAAAATATAAAAATAATGATGAATTACTGGAAGATTTATATAAAGCTAAAAAAACAAAATAAAAATAAATATTAAGGAGAAAAAAGATGTTTGGAAATGTAAAAAATGAAGCAGGATTGCTATTTAACAAAGGAAATTTTAAATTGGTAAAGAAAATTTTGAAAAAAGATGAAAAAATTGCTAAACACAATCATGAAGATGAGGAAATTATTTTTACCGTTCTAAAAGGAAAAATGGAAATGTACCTGAATGAAACTGAAAAACATGTTTTAGTACCAGGAGATATTTTACATTTTGATGGAGTAAACTTTATTAATGGAAGTGCTTTGGAAGATTCTGAAGTTAGTGTAACATTGATAAAAAAATAAGTATGTAAAAAGGGGCTTTTTAGCCCCTTTAATAGTTTATTCTTTTTTTAGTTGTAATGAGTTTTATTGTAAGTATCAAAATATAAAGATATACTAAATAGGGAATGATTCCAAATTTATGGAACTTCACAAAGATAACTGCAAAAGTGAAAATCCCGATAGTAAGTAAAATCATTTTTCCAGATTGCTTTAATATTTCTTCTTTTACATTGTAACCAAATACAACTGGACGAAAAACTTTATTTATAAATTTTGTAAAAGGATTCAATATTATTAGAACATATGATAATGTTTCATTTTTTATTCCAAGTAATGATAATAAGACTATTATGAGCCCAAGCATTATCCCGTAATATATTTTTCCGCCTGCAAAAGATGGACTTGTCGGCATATCAGTTGCCATAAAAATTCCTGTTAATAATAATCCGCCGATTGAAACAGAGGTATCTTCTTTTAATAACATTGTTATCAGGAAGAATGTAGCAAACAGGCTTACAGGAATATGCCATGAAATCCGATTTTTCAGCAATAAGTACAATCCACCTAGAATCAAGGCAAAAGCAGAGTATAATCCTAAAGAACCTGAAGAACTTAGTAATAGTTCATCTAGATAACTTGTAAATGGAGCTTTATAAAAGTTTGCAAAAAAATTAATTTTTGGTAATAGTAAAGCCTTTTGGCTAAACCAAATTGCTCCTGAAGACATTGAAACAGAAAAAAAGACAGTCATAAATTCACGACCTACTACTGCGGGATTAAGAATGTTTTTTCCAATTCCCCCATACATTAATTTTCCAAAGATTACAGCCATTGCTGCTCCAAAAACAACTATAGGTAAAGGAGTTAATGGTGCTAAGGTCATAGCCAATAAAATACCAGTTATAATTGCAGATAAATCATGGATAGAATTGGTATCGTCTAAAAATATTTTTGAAAATAACTTTTCCGTTACAACTGCTGATAAAATAGAAGTTGCAATTAGCAAGAGTGCATTTATTCCATAAACCAATCCTGATGCAATAATAGCTGGGAATAATGATATAATAACATCTTTCATAATATTTCTTACATCAGTTTCAGTTCTAATGTATGGAGTAAAAGATAGTTTTTTTAATTTCCTTTTTTGAAAAAATTCGTTATTATTTTTGTCTTCTATTTTTTTTGTTTTTATTTTTATTATTATCATCTATATTATTTTTATTAAATATTTTTTCATTTATAGCCTGTTTTTTTTGTTGGCTGTACTTTTTTTCATCTTTTTTACAATTGAATTTAGAGAACTTGTGTCTTTATTTTCTGTTTTGTTTTTTCTTATGTTTATTTCACTTCTAATATTTTCATCTCTAGTTTTTTCTAATTTTATTATTTTTTCATTATTTTTATTTCTTAATGTTGAATTTTTAGAAATATTGTTTTGTGATGGATTAATTTTTTTTGTTTCTGAAAATTTTTGATTTTTAGAACTGAAAATATTTTCATCATTATCCAAAAGCCCATTTTTAATACTTTTTTTTCTATCTAATATTTCTTCCAGTAATGACTTTTCATCTTTCATTATTTCTTTTCCTCCATTTCTGACAAAATTAATTTTCCAGTTTTTATACTTTCCATTAAAGGAACTCGTGATGGACAGACAAATTCACAGGCTCCACATTCAATACAGTTCTGGATATTAGCTTTTACCATTTTTTCATACTTTCCTTTTTCATAATAATCAGCAAACTCAAAAGGCATAAGGTTCATTGGACAGGCTTCGACACAATATCCGCATGAAATACAGTTTTTACGTTCTATTTCTTCATTACTCAAAAATAGTATTCCAGAAGTTCCCTTTATTACTGGCACTCTAGAATCAAAAACTTCTGTTCCCATCATTGGTCCGCCAAAAATTACTTTATCTTCATTAGGTATTCCTAGTTCCTTTACGATATGATAAAGAGGAGTTCCAAATTTTATTTTATAATTTCCAATGTTTTTAGCTTCTTCTCCAGAAATTGTAACAATTCTTTCAATAAGTGGTTTCCCTTCAAAAAATGCGTCATAAATCGCTTTAACTATGCTGACATTACTTACAATGACACCTTTTTCAAGAGGAAGTTCCCCTTTTTTCAGTTTTTTTCCTGTAATAGTATTTATTAGTTGCAGCTCACTTCCTTGCGGATAAATTGTAGGAAGTAATTTTATTTTTATTTCAAATTCCTCTTCTTTTTGAATTTTATCAAATATTTCGATTAAATCACTATTTTCTTCTTCTATTCCAAGCACAATTTCTTTTGGGTTTAGTAATTTTTGTATAACTTTTAATCCACGAACAATTTCTTTCGTGTAGTTTTTCATTGTTGAATAATCAGAAGTTAAGTATGGTTCACATTCAGCACCGTTTATTATAAGTGTTTCCACTTTCCTAAATGTAATGTCATATTTTATATGAGTAGGAAATTGTGCTCCTCCAAGACCTACAATTCCTGCTTCTTTTATTATTTTAAAAATTTCATCTTTTTTTATTAATTTTAAATCACGGAGTTCCCTTTTTGTAAGAGTTTCTTCCTTATTCTGAAAATCATTTGCTATAATAATTGTTTTTACCTTATTTCCACTTGCTACAAAATGTTCAACAATATCAACAATATCTCCAGAAACTGGGGAGTGAATATTAGCTGAAATATTACCTGAAATCTCTCCAATTTTTTCATATTTTTTTACAGAATCTCCAATTTCTATTATTGGTATAGATGGACTTCCTATATGCTGGGAAAGAGGAATATAAAAAAGACCTGAATCAATTAGTTCTTTCAGTTTAGTATTTTTTGTCATTGGTTTCATTAATTTCCAATTTTTATTTTTAGTTTTTTTCTCATTTTCTTCGATATTCTTATTTAAGAGAATATTTGCTATTTGTTTTAAATTTATTCTTTTAACCATTTTTTCTCTCCAATTTTTTATTTTAATTCTTTAGTAAAAACCATATTTTATAAAAAAATCTAATTTTTGCTAAAAAACTAAAATTAAACTTAAAAAGTTATAAATATTTGTATAAAAATAGGCTATTAATTAGAAAACAAGGGGTTTATGCCCCTCGTTTCCAGCTATCATTATAACTAATTAGCTTCTGTCATAAGCTCGTCTATCAGATCTTTCACATGTACAATTTCCTTTAATCTCCATCCGTTTGCTCCTGAAAAGAATAATCCGCTTTGAAGCCTACCTAAATAAGCATCACCTAAGCTGTCGGCAATACAGTATCCAACTCTATTTGCACCTTTTCCACGTTCACAAGGGAATACACAGTTACTGATACATTTAATTTTTTTTGTATTAGGCTCCAATGTTTCTATTAAGTTTGTTTTTATTGCACGTCCTGGATAACCTACTGGAGAGCTGACAATTACAATGTCTTCTTCTTTTGCGTTAAGAAGTACCTGTTTTAGTACATCGCTTGCATCACATTCATAAGTACCGATAAATCTTGTTCCCATTTGAACAGCATCTGCTCCAAGTGCCATAATGTTTTTTATATCGTTATTATCCCATATTCCACCTGCTGCAATAATTGGGAAATCTCCCCATTTGTCACGTTCTTCCTTTATAGGTGGCAAGATTGCTTCCAGCTGATGTTCAGGTGCGAATAATTCTTCATATTTTGCCCCTTGGTGTCCACCACTTTTTGGACCTTCCACGATTACTGCTCCTGGCATTTTACCAGCTGCTTTCCATTTTTTGCAGATTATTTTTAATGCTCTGGCAGATGAGACTATTGGAACGATTTCTACATCTGGGAAATCTTTTACAAGCCTTGGAAGCTCCAATGGAAGCCCAGCCCCAGTAACAATAATGTTTGCTCCTGCATCAAGAGCATCCTGTACAACTCTTTCATAATCATTTATTGCATGAAGAATATTACACGCAAGCGGTCTATCACCACAAATCTTTCTTGCATTTTTAAAAATTTCAAAAAGCGCTTCACGGTTGTAGGCATTTTCTGTTCCAAGAGGACGTCCATTTACTGCTTTTTTAACAAATCTCATATTTTGGTAATATCCAGTACAGATGGCGCTTATTGTTCCAAGACATCCATTTTTTGCAACATTTCCAGCAAGCTGATCCCAGCTGATTCCAACACCCATTCCACCCTGAACTATTGGTTTTTCAATAAAATATTTTCCTATTTTTATTCCTTTTAATTCAATTTTTTTATTTTCTGTCTTTTCGTTCACTTTTATTTCCTCCAATTTTATAATTTTTATAAATAATTATTTGTGATTATTTGTAAAAATTATATGGTGGAGCTCTGCTAATTTTTATATTTTCGTTTATTGAAGTATAATTTAGAATAATATAAAAAAATAAATATAATTTTGGTAAAATTTCTAATATTTTTTTTATTCTTTCGATTATTTCATTTCTAATGTCATTTTCAATAAAATTTTTATATCCATTGGAACAAAGCCGTTCAAAATTTTGAACAAGTTTTTTTAAATCGACATTTTCAAAAAAAGATAAATCAATGCCCGAATTAGAAATATATTTATCTAAAGATTTCAAAAAATTGTCACTTTTGCTTATAATAATGTTTTTATTTCTTTTATATAATAAAGCGACATTTTCAATATTTAAAAAATTTATTTTAGAAAAAGTATCAAAATAATTCTTTTTGTAAATTGTTCTGAAAGATTTGAAATAGCAGACTGTATAACTTTTGATAAATTTTTCAGTCGAAATTTTTCAAACATAAAATCTCCTCTGTTAGTTATTTTTATTAGTTTAATATAAAAAATCCGAATATATAACCACTGTTATTTAATTATATAATGTTTTTATATTTTTTACAATTGGATATTTTTATTTTGATAACCAAAATATATGTTTATATTTTTTAGCATCAAAAATAATTATAAAGAACAAATTATAGTAGCAATTTTTTCCCTAAAATTTTTTCGGTTGAAAAATACCATTGAAATGGTGTATAATTTATAAAAAGAACGGTAGGAGGCGTTATGGTTGCAACAATACAAGTTAATAAGCAAAGCATCAAACAGTTGCTGGAAAGTGGAAAAGATCAGATGTTTTTAATACCTGAATATCAGAGACCATATTCCTGGACTGAAAATGAGACTAAGACGTTGTTTTATGATTTATTAGAATTTACTGAAAATGAGTCAAAGAGAAATAGTGAAGTAGAAGGAACATATTTTTTAGGGAGCATAGTTTCGTATGAAAATGAGAATGGGGAACAGGAAATAATTGACGGGCAGCAGAGAATTACTTCATTGTTTCTTCTTTTGCGTGCAATTTATACAAAATTAGTTTCCTATGAGGAAAAAACTGTTGAACAGGAAAATTTTATAAGACAGATTCAGCCTGCACTCTGGAAGCAGGAGAAATTAACTGGAGAAGTTGATTATAAAAGCGTACTTATAAATTCACGAGTTATAGATAATGAAGGAAATAAAATTTTACAAAATATTTTGGAAACTGGAGTTGCTGATCCTGAGGCTACGGACAATTATTCAAAAAATTATATTTTATTTCAAAAGTTATTTGACAAACTTTGTGAATTAAGCCCTACATTAATGCTTGAATTTATTTACTATACTTTAAATAGAGCGGTAGTCTTTCCAATAAATACAGATTCGCAAGATGATGCATTAAGTGTATTTTCTACTTTGAATGACAGAGGATTACCACTTTCTGAAGCTGATATTTTTAAGGCAAAAATGTATAACCGAATCAAAAAAGAATACAAGAAAATGTTTATAAAACAGTGGAAAAAACTAAGTGAACGGGCAATTTATGCTAAAGAAAATGTAAAACAGCTATTTTATTATTATATGTTTTATCTAAGGGCAGTAGAAAAAGATGTGGCAACGACTACACTTGGACTTAGACGTTTTTATTCAAAGGGTGGATTTACAAGGCTTTATAAATCAAATCTTTTGAAGCATCTGGATCAGATTCTTGATTTATGGGTTGTGATGAATAGGCATGAATCAATAGATGACAAGCCTTGGACAGAAAATATACAGATTATAAAGATTTTGGATACTTTATCAGCTTATCCAAATGAATCTTGGAAATATCCTGTTGTTGTCTATTATTTGTCACATGGCGAAAAAGAAAATTTTGAAACTTATTTCTTAAAATTTTTAAGAAAGCTATTTTTGGAATTGACAGCAAATTATCTTGTAACACCGAGTGTTGCCGCTGTAAAAGCTGATATTCTTAAACTTAATGTTGATATTGTTGATAATATTTCTCCAAAAATTGCATTCAAGAATATTCCCATTTCAATATTGCAGGAAAAAGTCAAGACACCAAACAAAAATCTTGTGCGTATGATTTTAAAAATGGTTGTTTACAACAATCAAGATGAATTACTTCCTGAAAAATGGGAAATTGAATATATATTGCCACAAAAATGGAGTAACCGTTTCTCAGAAAGTGTTGAAAATAAACAGGTTAAAGAATATATAAATTATATTGGAAACAAGATTCCTTTTGAAAAGAAATTGTCGATTAAAGCTTCAGAAAACTTTTTTGAAAAGAAAAAAGCAAGTTATGAAAAATCTAAAATTAAATATGTACGTGAACTAATCCCAGCAGACAAGACTGACTGGACTTTTGAAGACATTAATATAAGAAACAAAAAAGTAGCAGAAGAGCTTGTTAAATTGTTTATTACTTGGAATGGAGAATATGAATTTTAAATTTAATAATTTTTTAGGATAAGGGTGTTAGAAATGCACTTATTTTTTGATAAAATTGTTTTAAAGTCTGTTTTATTTTATTTAATTAAATTCTTGAAATTTAAAATAAAAAGGTATATAATAGTTTATGAAAATATTTAAGGAGTTTGTTATGTTACAAAATTTTTATGGCGTTATTCAAGTAAAACATTACCAGAATGGACGTTTGAGACTTCAAACAGATGTATTAAAGGAAAATGAAGAATTAGAACAGGAATTTTTAAATAATATACGTCAATTATCAGGAATACACTCAGTAAGCGTTAATTCCATTATTGGAAGCATCTTAATTTATTTTGATGAAAAAATTATTGAAAGTTCGTTTTTATATTTAATCGTACTAAAACTGCTCCATCTGGAAGAAGAAGCCTTAAAAAATAAGCCTGGAAAAGTAAAAAAATTGTTAAAACAGGCATTTGAATCTGTTGATATGGCTATTTACAATAAAAGTAGAGGTTATCTGGACTTAAAGACATTAGTTGCAGGAATTTTTGCTTTTTATGGCATTAAAAAATTAAGAGAAATTCCAAAATTGCCTACAGGTACTACTTTATTATGGTGGGCTTTTATTTTTTTATCAGAAGGGAAAAGAAAATAATGTTAGAAAATTTATTTAAGGCTACATATCTGATGTTTAATCAGATAAAGGTTGTACACAGTATTCCTGGCAGATTAAGGCTTTCGGTCCCAAATTTGTCAAAGATTCCAGAAGAATTAAAAAAATATGATTATCGAGTTACAGAACTTATTTTATCAAAAAAAGGCATAAAAAGTATTGAGTATTCGTATGTGACAAATAAAATTCTGCTTTACTATGATGTAAAATTAATTTCAGAAAAACAAATACTGGACTGGCTGAACAAAGTATGGAAAACTATGATTAATCATTCTGAATTATATGAAAATAAATCCTTAAAGGAAATAGAAGATAATTTGGATACTTTTTATAACATAATTAAAGAACTTTAATTATTGCCAAAATGAAAAAAGAAAGGGATTTTTATGTTAAATAAAGATTATTTGCTGGACTGCAAGATTTTACACGAAATTCGTGGAAGAATCAGAATAAAATCAAGAGCTTTAAAATATCTTGGAATTCATAAGGAAGAGATAACAAAGCAGCTAATGCAGGTTCATTATATCCAAAGTGTTGAGATTTCAAGTATTACAGGAACTATTCTTGTTTATTTTGACAATTTCTCATTAACTGGTGAAAACTTAATATCTTTACTTCAAAATACATTAAATACATATCTAGTAGATATATACAAAAACGAAAAAAAACAAATATCAAATAAATATGTGATTGAAAGACGTCTGCAGGAAGAATCTCCACAGGAAATTATTAAAAATATTGGTGCTGCTGTACTTTTACTGCTACTGCCAAATCCAAAGACAAAATTAACAGGAATCAGGCGCCTATTTAACTACAAAACTTTATCAACAGTTTCTTTAGCCCTGCCTGTTTTAAAAAATGGAATTTATTCTCTTATTCAAAATAAGCGTCCCAACGCAGATACGCTAAGTTCTACAGCTATTGTCAGCAGCATTATTTTAGGAAGTGAACGAACAGCTTTGACAATTATGATTTTAGAAAAATTTGCAGAGCTTCTGACTGTTTATACAATGAAAAAGACACGTGGCGTAATTAAAGACATGTTAAGTGTTGGAGAAAACTATGTCTGGAAGCAGTCTGATGATGGAAATACGGCCAAAAAAGTTCCAATTGAAGAAATTAGCAAGGGAGATTTTATACTTGTTCAAACTGGGGAAAAAATAAGTGTGGATGGAACGATTGAAAAAGGTGAGGCGATAATTGATCAGTCGGCAATTACTGGGGAATATATGCCTGTTACGAAAAAGGCTGGAGAAGAAGTTTTTGCAGGAACACTTTTAAAAAGTGGAAATATTACTGTAAAAGCTGAGAAGGTTGGAGATGACAGGACAGCTTCCAGAATTATAAAATTAGTGGAAGATGCCGCTTTTAACAAGGCTGATATTCAATCTTACGCCGATACATTTTCTGCACAGTTAATCCCGCTTAACTTTCTGCTCGCCGGAATTGTCTATGTTTCAACGAAAAACTTGCAAAAAGCCCTTAGTATGCTTGTAATTGACTATTCATGCGGAATAAGGCTGTCAACAGCAACAGCATTTTCAGCTTCAATTAATACAGCGGCTAAAAATGGAATTTTGATTAAAGGAAGCAACTATCTGGAAGAACTTTCAAGATCTGACACAGTAATATTTGACAAAACAGGTACAATTACCGAAGGAAAACCTAAAATTCAAACGCTGAAGACTTTTGGAAAAAATATGAAAGACAACCGAATGCTTGCACTAGCTGCCGCGGCTGAAGAAACTTCATCACATCCTTTAGCAAGTGCAATTTTGAATGAAATTAAAAATAGAGGATTAAAAATTCCAAAACATAAGGAATCCGTTATTAAAGTTGCAAGAGGGATAGAAACTTTTATAAATAAGGATATTATTCGTGTAGGAAGCCTGAAATACATGGAAGAGAACGATATTTCACTAGAAGTGGCAAGTGATATAGTGAAGGGAATGCAAAATCGTGGAGAAATTGTAATTTACGTGGCTAAAAATAATGATTTAATAGGTGTTATCGGTGTTTCAGATCCGCCTAGGGAAAATATAAAAAAGGCAATGAATCGGCTAAGAAATCAAGGAATAGATGATATTGTACTGTTAACGGGAGATTTGAGACAGCAGGCTGAAACTATCGCTTCAAGAATGTCAATGGATAGATACGAGTCTGAACTGATGCCTGAGGACAAGGCTAAAGATATTTTAAAATTCCGTTCAATTGGTTCAAAAGTTATTATGATAGGTGACGGAATAAACGACGCTCCTGCCCTTTCCTACGCAAATGTAGGAATAGCTCTAGGAAGTTCACGTACCGACATTGCGATGGAAGCTGCTGATGTTACAATAACTTCAGACGACCCATTACTAATACCAGGTGTAATTGGTTTAGCAAAAAACACTGTAAAAATAATAAAGCAGAATTTTGCAATGGCAATTGGAATAAATAGTTTTGCCCTTGTATTAGGTGCAACAGGACTTCTGCCTGCAATATACAGTTCAATTTTGCATAACTCTATCACAATTTTAGTAGTTGGAAATTCATTGCGACTATTAAAATACGATGTTAATAAATAAAAATTTTTGTGTTTTTGAAGGAGTTTGAATTAAGATATGAAAAAACTAACCTTAATAATACTGCATAAATTACCGAATCGTGTCAGATTCAAAATTTCACACGATATTGCCAATACAAAAAAATTTTTTGAAACAGTAAAAGTTGAAACTAAAAATACAGCTTTACGGTATAATCAGACTATAAATACTTTGCTCGTTACATTTGAGCCTGAAGAAATTTCAATAGATGAAGTAATTTACCGAACTGCGACTGCCTTATCAGTTGAACATGGCATGACTTCAGTAAAACTTGTTGAAGATTTTGAAGAAAAATCAATAGATTTACTGTCTGTTTATTCTGGAGCCGCAATATTACTTTCTTTCCTGTATGGGCTTGGCAAAAGTAAAGTTGAAAAATTACAAATGGGCATAAATAACTTTACAGCAGGGCTGACAACCGCAGCAATTATCGAGCATGCTTACAGGGAAACACAGCGTAAAGGTTTTTTTGACATTGAAATATTGCCTGCATTATATTTGCTCAAATCGTATCTGGCAAACAGATCGGTTACAGCGATAGCGCTTATGTGGTTTACAACTTTTGGACGGCATCTTGTATTAAATAACTTTTCCAACAAGGAAGTAAGAATTTATCGTTTAAAAGCTGATAATGGAAAATCTCATTATGTTGTAGATGTAAGAAATGATAATTCTATTGAAAATCTGAGTGATTTGATAGATCACATATTTTTCAATAACAGGGCAGGCAATGAGCCAGATGACAAATACATTGCTTTGCAATAAAAATTAATAAATGATAAAATAATAACAAATAAAAATTTGGAGGTATAAAAATGATAAAATTTGGAAACATTAAAAAGGAACATTTAGTAGGAGCAGCAATCGGAGTAGGAACTGTAGCAGTAGGTTATTACCTGTACAAAAAAAATCAAAATAAAGTTGACAGTTTTTTAAGAAAACAAGGAATAAATATAAAAACATCTTCAGAAGCAACTTATGATAATATGAACCTTGAAGAATTGATGACAACAAAGGAACATCTTGAAGATTTAATTGCTGAAAAAGAACTATCTACAAACACAGCCTCTGTAGAAGCAGTTGTGGAAACTGAAACAAAATAATAAAATAAAGCCACTTTTTATTAGTTCAAATATAAAACAACTTTATCAAAAGGAGGAAAACAATGAAATTAGTATTAATTCGTCATGGAGAAAGTGAATGGAACTTGGAAAATAAATTTACTGGATGGAAAGATGTAGATTTGACTTCAAAAGGAGTGGAAGAGGCAAAAGCTGGAGGTAAAGCATTAAAGGAAATGGGGTTAGTTTTTGACATTGCGTACACATCTTATTTGAAAAGAGCCATTAAAACTCTTAATTACGTTTTGGAAGAACTGGATGAACTATACATTCCAGTTTACAAATCTTGGAGATTGAATGAACGTCATTATGGAGCATTACAAGGATTAAACAAAGCTGAAACTGCTAAAAAATATGGAGACGAGCAAGTCCTTATTTGGAGAAGAAGCTTTGATGTTGCCCCGCCTGCAATAGACAAATCAAGCGAATACTATCCAAAATCAGATAGAAGATATGCAGATTTATCTGATTCTGAAGCGCCACTTGGAGAAAGCCTTAAAGATACTATCGAAAGAGTTCTGCCTTACTGGCACTCACATATTTCAAAAAGTTTGCAGGAAGGGAAAAATGTTATTGTAGCAGCTCACGGAAATAGTTTGCGTGCTTTAATAAAATATTTGCTAAATATTTCAGATGACGATATTTTAAAACTGAATTTAACAACAGGAAAACCTTTAGTATTTGAAATAGATAAAGATTTAAAAGTGTTGTCATCACCAGATTCATTTTAATTTTAATAAAAATAAAATCTTTTAAGCAAGGGCAAAATTTTAGTCCTTGCATTTTTATTTTGCATTTTTTAGTAATTTCAATTATAATAAAAATAAAGTGTAGTATTTAAATTGTTAAATAAATATATATTATAAAAAATTGAAAGGATGATGAAAAATATGACTTTGGAAATAACTACCCCAGCTGTTCTTTTTCCTACGGTATCTCTTCTTTTGCTGGCATATACTAACAGATTTTTGGCACTTACAGCCATTGTCAGACAGATGGATTCGAGCGGAGAAATCGAGCATGAATTTTATCAGGTTAAGAATCTGAAGAAACGGTTAAATTATATTAAAAAGATGCAGTACTTTGGAGTTTCTAGCTTATTATTATGTGCTGTTTCAATGTTATTCCTGTTTTTCCAAATAAATTTTATTGGATATATAAGTTTTGGGATAAGTCTAGTGTCACTCATAATTTCGTTAATATTTTCATTGTTAGAAATTCAGATTTCACTAGAGGCATTGAGGATTCATTTGAATTATAATAAAGATAGTGAGAATGAAGAGAAAAAAAAACTTTGATTTAAAGATATTTTATTAAAAAATTATTTATATTATTTGAATAAATCAGAAAAAATTGATATAATTAAACAGAAAAGAAATTTTAAGATTAAACTCAAAAATTTGAGTTTTTTTAAACACTAGATTTTTTATAGCTTGAGTAAAATAAAAACAAATATTTTATTGTTAATAATTTTAAGGAGGAAATAATGATTTCGGTAATTTTAGCGGCTGGAAAAGGGACTAGAATGAAGTCTGAACAGTCTAAAGTTCTGCACAAAGTGAACGGTGTTCCGATGATTAGAAGAGTGGTCAATGTACTAGAAAATATTGGGAATGATAAAAATATTTTTATTCTAGGACATAAAAAGGAAGATGTTTTAGCTGAAATGGGAAATGTTGTTTATGTTACACAAGAAGAACAGCTTGGAACAGGACATGCTATTTTAATTGCAAAGGATAAAATCAAGGAATATGGAGAAAATGTATTAATCACTTGTGGAGATACTCCGCTTTTGAAGGAAGAAACATTGAAAAAATTAAAGGATACGTTTGAGGAAAAAAATCTTGATTGTATTGTACTTTCATGTAAAGTTAAAAATCCATTTGGATATGGTCGGATTGTTAAGAAAAATGATAAGATTTCAAACATTGTTGAAGAAAAGGAAGCAAGCGAAAGTCAGAAAAAAATAGATGAAATTAATACAGGAGTATATATTTTCAAAAATGAAAGTCTGCTTTATGCGATAGAAAAAATTGACAATAACAATTCAAAAGGTGAATATTATTTAACCGATGCTATAAAAATATTGACAAATGAAGGTTACAGTGTTGACAGCTTTCAAATTGAAGATGAAGAGGAAATCTTAGGAGTAAACTCAAAAGCTCAGTTAGCGCAGGCAAGTAAAATTTCAAGAAACAGAAAAAATACTGAACTTATGGATAACGGAGTAATTCTCATTGACCCAGATACAACTTATATTGAAGATAATGTTGAAATTGGACAGGATACTGTAATTCATCCAAATGTTACAATTCAAGGTAATACGAAAATCGGGAAAAACTGCGAAATCTTGGGAAATACGAGAATTGAAAATTCTGTGATTGCTGATAATGTGAAAATAGAGGCTTCTGTTGTTGAGCAGTCTACTCTTGAGGAAGGGGTAACTGTGGGACCTTTTGCACATTTACGTCCAAAGGCGCATTTGAAAGAAACTGTACATGTGGGAAACTTTGTGGAAATAAAAAATGCTACGCTTGAAAAAGGTGTGAAAACAGGGCATTTGACTTATATTGGAGATGCTGAAGTTGGGGAAAATACGAATATCGGTGCAGGTACAATCACTTGCAATTATGACGGGAAAAATAAACATAAGACAAAAATTGGAAAAAATGCATTTATTGGAAGCAATTCAATAATTGTAGCACCTGTAGAAATTGGTGATAAAGTACTAACTGCCGCAGGTTCTGTTATTACAAAGAATATTCCTAATGAAGCACTTGCATTTGGAAGGGCAAAACAGGTAAATAAAGAAAAAAATAAGTAAAACATTTTGAAAAATGTCAAAAAATCAGAAAATGTTATAAAACATTTATTATGTAAATTTAAGACCTTATAACTTAATGGAAAATAAAAATATTTTAATAAAAATTCAAAATATAGAGAGAAAGGGAAATGAAATGATAACATTAACCAAGGAAGACAAGAGCAGAATAAGAATATTTGCAGGAACATCAAGTGAAGTTTTAGCGCAAAAAATTGTAAAATATTTGGATATGGATTTATCATCTGCTGAAATTGTAAGATTTGCCGATGGAGAAACTTTTGCAAAGTCAAATGAAAGTGTACGGGGATGCAAGGTGTTTATCATCCAATCTACTTCAAAGCCTGTAAATGAAAGTATTATGGAGCTTTTAGTTTTTATTGATGCGATTAAAAGGTCATCAGCCAGAGAAATTATTGCAATAATTCCTTATTACGGGTATGCAAGGCAGGACAGAAAGGCAAGTCCACGTGAGCCAATCACATCAAAACTTGTTGCAAACCTGCTTACTGTTGCAGGAGCTACAAGAGTAGTTACAATGGATTTACATGCAAGACAAATTCAAGGATTTTTTGACATTCCAGTGGATCACATGGAAGCATTGCCAATTTTGGCTAAACACTTTATAAAATATGGATTCCACCCGGAAGATACTGTTGTTGTTTCACCTGACGTTGGAGGCGTAAAAAGAGCAAGAGGGCTTGCAAACTGGCTTCATACACCGCTTGCGATAATTGACAAAAGACGTGCGAAGGCAAATGTTTCAGAAGTTATGAATATTATTGGAGATATAAAAGGGAAAAAAGCCATCTTAATTGACGATATGATTGACACAGCGGGAACAATTTGCAATGCGGCGCAGGCTCTGATTGACAAAGGGGCATCGGAAGTTTACGCATGTGCTACACACGCCGTATTCTCAGATCCTGCAATCGAAAGATTAAAAAACTCAGCCTTTACAGAAGTTGTGGTAACTGACACAATCCAATTGCCCGAAGACAGAAAATTCGACAAATTGAAAATTTTATCAACAAGTAAAATGTTGGCGGAAATAATAAAAAGAATTGCTACAAATAATCCAATAAGCGACTTATTTGAAATGCCGGTTGATGATGGTAACGATGACTAAAATTCAAAATGCAGTAAATATTTTAAAAAAGGGAGGAGTTGCCATATTTCCAACGGACACTGTTTATGGAATAGGCACTCTTCCCAAAAAAGAATACATGGAAAAAATTTATAAAATAAAAAAAAGGGATTTTTCAAAAAAAATAATCGCTTTAATCAGTGATAAAAATAAATTAGCAGAATTAATAAACGAAACTGATGAAAATATAAAAAAAATTGAAAATATACTCAAAAAATATTGGCCGGGAGAACTAACTGTCATCTTTCGTGCAAATCAGAATTTTACAAAACATTTTGATAAAAATATGGAAACAATTGGAATTCGTATTCCAAAAAATGAAACTGCCCTTGAAATAATAAAAAAATCTGGAGGCGTTTTATTAACCACAAGTGCAAATATTTCAGGCGAAAATGCTGTCACTAAAGTAGAAAAACTGAGCGAGGAATTAATAAAAAATGCAGATATAATTATTTCAAATGAAAAAGTGAAACTGACAGGAAAACCTTCTACAATTGTGAAATATGAAGATGGAAAATTGACATTGCTAAGAGAAGGAAATATTGCATTTGAAGAAATAATCAATAATTTTAGATGATGATATTTAAGATTAAATTGACAAAAGTTAGATATTTGAGTAGAATAATTATAATTTTAATAAATTATTATAAATATAAAAATAATAAATGGAAAGGAGTCTTTTATGGCAAAAATGGTAAATCCAAATACTGTTAGCAATATGGATTTAATAAATGCAAAATCACAAGCGAAAATGCAGCAGCTTGTACAAAAAATTGGAAAAGGAAAAAGAAAAGTCAATATTACATTTTCTAAAATGTCAAGAAGTTATCTAACAAGAATGATTGAAGAAATGAGAAAAATGATGAGTCAGTATGAAAAACAGCTGCCAAACGTATTTGGTTTCTTTAAATATCTAGAAAATGAAGTAAAAATAACAAAGGCAAACAAAAAGGAAAAAACTAAAAATGTAAAACTTTCTTATGAAGAAGTTGACTTTTTTAAATTACAGCTAAAGGAAACATTAAAGGGGATTGATGCACAACGTGCAGCTTTGAAATGGTACAACTTGATTAAAAAGGCATTATTTAAAACATTGAAAAAGCAGACAGAATTAGTACTAGAAGAATTTAATGCTGGAAGTGTAAAAAAGAAATAACTAAAAATAAAAAACTATAAAAGCGGGAAGGGAAATTGAGGACAATGAATGAAAAAATAACTGAGAAAGTAAAATTAAAGGATATTTCTGATAATAAAAAAAATAATTTGTTATCAAAAGATACAGTTTCTTATTTAAATGAAATTGTAAAGGCTGGATTTAAGGAGCGTGCCAGCGATATTCACATAAAATTTGACTTGCTGGAAGGCACGGAAATAAAATACCGAGTTGACGGGTATCTTATGGAAAGTGAAAAATTATATGAATCCGTAAACAAAAAGGTACTTGAAAAAAATATTACAGAAATTATTGCCAGAATAAAAATTTTGGCGGGAATGAATGTTGCAGAGAAAAGAAAGCCACAAGATGGCAGCTTTTCTTTTTTATTGAATATAAAAAATATTAATAAGCGATATGACATAAGAGCAGCCTATATGCCAACAATTGGCGGAGAAAGCATAGTTCTACGTATTCTTGAAAATTATCTGGAAGACATAAACCTTGAAACACTAGGATTTTCGAACCAAAGCATAGCAATGCTAAATGAGATTTTAACTAGAAAGTATGGAATGATACTTGTAAGCGGACCGACAGGCTCTGGAAAATCCACAACCTTAAAATCCTTAATAAATATGTTAAATGACGGAAGAAAAAAAATCATAACGGTAGAAGACCCTGTAGAAAGCAAAATTGACGGAATTATTCAAATACAGGTAAATCAGAGTATCGGAGTAACATTTGCTGAAGTCTTGAAAGCTACATTAAGAAATGACCCCGATATTATTGTAATTTCAGAAATTAGAGATGAAGTTACGGCTGAAATTGCTGTAAGAGCAGCATTAACAGGACATCTTGTAATTTCGACAATTCACACAAACGATGCTGTTTCCACATTAATCAGGCTAGTAGATATGGGCATTCCAAAATACTTGATACTAGATTCATTAATCGGAGTAATTGGACAAAGACTAGTTGGGAAAAAGTGCCAGAAATGTATGGGAGAAGGCTGTGATGAATGCTCCAGCGGATACAGCGGCAGAATTTCGATAAATGAGCTGCTTGTACTAAATCAAGATGTGCGAAATATTTTGAAAGAAGACAATCATCTTGGCTCTGAAACAAAAAATAAATTGAAAATACTGAATCAAAAGTACCAAAATCAGAAATGTTTTATTGATTTTATGGAAGATGCGGATGAAAAAATAGAAAAAAATCTAATCTCTGAAAGGGAAAAAACGAGTATTATCTTTTAAGAAAATATCAAAAATACAAAATTAAGCAATAATTAGTTTAATGATTGAAATACGAAGAGAAAGAGTAGGTAATTAAGATGAAAAAGTTGAAGTTTATATTATTGATTTTGGTAAGTATTTTCTGTTTAAATTTCTGTCTTACAACAGCTGCAATCATAGGTTCAATGCAGGGGGATGGTTTATTACCTCCTCCTAAACCTGAAAGTCCTTATTATTATGGTAATAATAAGAAATTGAATACCTTGCTTCTTACTGAAAATAAAAAAAAGATAGAGATTGGAAATAGTAATGTACAAATTTCTATACCTGAAGGATTATGGTTAAAGAATAGTGATAATAGTCTTATTAATGAAACATTGAGTAAAAAAAAATGTTGTGAGATAATACATATGTGACAAGAATATACAAAAAAAGAAAGGTTTCTGATATAATGTAAATCTACCAAACCACATTAAGGAGAAACCTTTCATATGAGTAGTATATCAGAAATATACCGTGTTCGTCAACGGGCAATTGAGTATGCAATAAAACATAATAATAATTCAAAGGCAGCAGTGAAGTATAAGACATCACGTCAGCAGATAAAACGTTGGAGAGACAGATACGACGGAACAGTCCAGTCTCTTCTGCCAAAAAGCAGAAGACCTAAAAGCCACCCAAACCAGCACACGCAAGAAGAAATAGAGCTGGTTATGAAAAAGTACAGGAAATTTGGCTATGAAGGGCTGGCAGAAGTCTATGTTAAAGCAAGAAAGGAAGGCTACAGCCGTACATACGATTCAATGTGCAAGATAATAAGGAAAATGAAGGGCAATGCCAAAGAAAAGCCTAAAAAGCAGCATAAAAGAAAAAGAAAGTTGAACAGGCGAAGTACCTGGGAAAGAGTGCAGATAGACATAAAATATGTTCCAGAAGAATGCATACAGTTTGGAACACGTGACCAGAAGTATTATCAAATAACAGCATTAGATGAATATACAAGAAAAAGAGTGTTAAGGATAGCAGATGAAAAAGCACCTATCAGACTGCAAAGTTTCTAGAGAACTTGGAAAGGGAGCTGGGATTTGACATAAAGAAAGTTCAGACAGATAATGGGAAAGAGTTCACAAATTCTGAAAGTGATAAGAAAACACTGTTTGAGCTGAAACTGGAGGAGAAGGGGATAGAGTACGTGACAACCCGTCCATATTCGCCATGGGAGAATGGAAAAGTGGAAAGAAGCCACAGGCTTGACAGCAAGTACTATGCAGACAAGAAATTTAAAAGCAAGGAAGAACTGTTAAGGGCAATAAGGAAATACAATACAAGATACAACAACATATCAAGAAAAGTACTGGGCTTTAAGAGTCCAAATGAAGTATTAAAAGAGTACAAGGAAAATCAGTAGGTTAAAGATACATTAGGAAAGAAATATTTTTTTAATATATTTTTGTAACAAATGTTTGACATCTATACATTAATGAAACATTGAGTAAAAAAAAATCATTTGAATTATCTGGTGATTATCTAGGAAAATCAATTATATTGCCAATCAATATTTATAATGAAAATTTTGAAGAATTTGCAAAAAAAGAAAATTTAGTTAAAATAAATAAAAATACATACTTTAACAAATTTGAATATGGGAGTAAAAAATTAAATTGAATCAAATTATAAAAAAATTAATGACAATGCTTTTGCCGTTACAAGTTTTGATGATACGAAAGAAATTTCTAAAAATTTCTTTTAGAGTTGATGAAAGATTGGTAAAAGTTAAACTTTATATTGATAGAACTAATAATTATTGTGTTTTGATAAATAATAAAGTAAATTTTATATATTGAAGAACAGACAAATAAAATATGAACTGTACCTGAAATTTTGTATAACAAGATGGAGGGTGCAGTTTTTTATTATTTTTTAGATATTTTGATTATTTGAAATATTGGGTTTATATCCTTTATTAAAAAAGTTTTTAATGAATTCGTTATTTAAATGAGGTTTAGCATAAAATAAATATATAGTAAAACTAGTTTAAAACAGAACTCAAAAGTTATGACTGTTTTACTCAAACCCTAAAGTATATAATTTCTAGTAGTTCAATTTTAAAAGGGTTCGAGTATATTATAGAAAATTGAAAAAATAAACTTAAAAAACTCAGTATTTATTATATTTATCTCAATATCATAAAAATTTTTTGAAAAAATGAAAAAAAATTTAAAAAAAGTGTTGACAAATTTAAAAAAATGTAATATTATATATCTATAGTTAGCAACCTAAGTTAGAGAGTGCTAACAACAAAAAGGAAGGTGCCGAGATGAATGATAGGGAGCAATTGATTTTAAAGGCTATTATCAAGCACTATCTGGAATTTGGTGAGAGTGTGGGATCACGGACACTTGAGAAAAAATACAATATTGGAGTGTCTTCGGCCACTATTCGAAATACAATGGCAGATTTGGAAGATAAGGGCCTAATTGTAAAAACACATACATCTTCTGGACGTATTCCGACAAGTGAAGGATATAAGCTGTATGTCGATGAGCTTTTGAAAATCAGAGATATTTCTCAGGAGGAAAAGGCGAAAGTCATGCAGGCGTACAATAAGAGGATGAATCAAATTGATACTATATTTGAGGAAACATCCAGATTATTGTCAAAAATTAGTCAATATGCCGGGGTTGTATTAGAGCCGGCGTTTACGCAGGAAGGTGTAAAAAAGGTAAAATTGGTACATATTGATGAAACGACTATACTTGCCGTAGTTGTAATGAATTCTTCCCTTACAAAAAATTTAAATATCTTTCTAGAAAATCCTGTAACTGAAAATGAAGTGGAAACAATAAATAGTTTTTTAAATGAAAAAATTGCGAACAGTGAGTATTTTACATTATCTGACTTAAAGGATTTTTTCACGAATACAAATTTATTTATGCAAAGCGATTTTCAGGATAATATGATTTCTGATGAAGGAAAATTATTTTTTGAAGGTGGAACGAATCTCATTGAAAACAATGCCTCTGATGTAATGAACCTTATAAACCGTGTAAAATTGTTTAATAATCCGAATGATTTACGGAACGTGTTTGCACAGTTTTTACAGATGGAGGAATTTAAGGATAGAGAAGTTAATGTAATTTTCGGAGAAGATTTGAATATTGCAGGGCTTGAAGATTTCTCATTTGTATTCTCGGTTTATACGCTTAATAATGCGAAGGGGATTATCGGTGTGATTGGACCAAAACGAATGGAATATTCAAAGACGGTTGGACTCGTTGAATATGTAGCAGAAGAAGTGAATCAGTTATTAAATCAAAAAAATAAATAATAAGAAGGAGAGTGGGTTTTTTAAATGGCGGAAAAAGATTTGGAAAAGGAAAATTTGGAAGGTGAAGCTGTACAGAATGAGGCGGTTGAAGAGCAAAATAAAAATGTAGAAAATCAAGAAGCTGAAAAAAGTGCAGAAGAAACTTCTGATAATTGTGATGATAAAGTAAAGAAATTAGAAGCTGAACTTGAAGAATGGAAAAATTCATATACAAGAAAGTTAGCTGAATTTCAAAACTTCACAAAAAGAAAAGAAAATGAAGTTGCTGAAATGAGAAAATACGCTTCTGAAGGAATTATCGTAAAATTGCTTGACAATATAGATAATCTGGAAAGAGCGGTTGATGCATCGAAGGAAAGTCAAAACTTTGATTCATTAATCGAAGGAGTTAATATGATTTTGAATAATCTAAAAAATCTATTGACAGAAGAAGGCGTAGAAGAAATTGAAGCGGCTGGAAAAGAGTACGATCCTTACGAACATAAAGCAATGATTACTGAAAACAAAGAGGAACTAGATGACAACGTGGTTGTGCAAGTTTTCCAAAAAGGGTACAAAATGAAAGGAAAAGTTGTAAGACCTGCGATGGTTACTGTAAATAAGAAACAATAAAAATTGAAATAAAAAATAAATAAATTAAATTTATAAAAAATTGATAATAAAGGAGAATGATAGATATGAGTAAAATAATAGGAATAGATTTAGGGACAACAAACAGCTGCGTGGCAGTTATGGAAGGTGGAAACTTTGCTATAATACCAAATTCTGATGGTGGAAGAACTACTCCGTCAGTAGTAAATATCAAGGATAATGGAGAAATTATTGTAGGAGAAATTGCAAAAAGACAGGCTATTACAAATCCTGATTCAACTGTAATTTCGATTAAAACTCACATGGGAAGCGACTATAAAGTTGATATTAATGGAAAAAGCTATACACCACAAGAAATTTCAGCAATGATTCTTAAAAAATTGAAAAAAGATGCTGAAGCTTACTTAGGTGAAGAAGTAACAGAAGCTGTAATTACAGTGCCTGCATACTTTACAGATGCACAAAGACAAGCAACAAAAGATGCTGGAGAAATTGCAGGACTTAAAGTTCAAAGAATTATAAATGAGCCAACAGCGGCTGCATTGTCTTATGGATTAGATAAGAAAAAAGAAGAAAAAGTATTAGTATTTGACTTAGGTGGAGGTACATTTGACGTATCTGTGCTTGAAATTGGGGATGGAGTTGTGGAAGTTATTTCAACTTCTGGAAATAACCACTTAGGTGGAGATAATTTTGACCAAAAAATTATTGACTGGTTAGCTGATGAATTTAAAAAAGAAACTGGAATTGACTTGAGAAATGATAAAATGGCAATTCAAAGATTGAAAGATGCGGCAGAAGATGCTAAGAAAAAATTGTCAACTACACTAGAAACACAAATTTCATTACCATTTATTACAATGGATGCAACAGGACCTAAACATTTGGAGAAAAAATTGACTCGTGCGGCATTTGATGAATTGACAAAAGACTTGGTTGAAGCAACTAAAGGACCAGTAAAACAAGCATTGGAAGATGCTGATTTAAGTCCTAGCGATATTGATGAAGTATTGTTAGTTGGAGGTTCTACAAGAATTCCAGCGGTTCAAGAATGGGTAAAATCTTTCTTAGGAAAAGAACCTAACAAATCAATCAACCCTGATGAAGTAGTTGCAGCAGGAGCGGCAATTCAAGGTGGAGTATTGATGGGAGACGTTAAAGACTTATTATTATTAGACGTAACTCCATTATCATTAGGAATTGAAACAATGGGAGGAGTATTTACTAAAATTATCGAAAGAAATACTACAGTTCCTGTTAAAAAATCACAAGTATTCTCAACAGCGGCAGATAATCAGCCAGCAGTATCAATAGTTGTATTGCAAGGGGAAAGAGCAAGAGCGGCTGATAACCATAAATTAGGAGAATTTAACTTAAATGATATTCCACCTGCACCAAGAGGAGTACCTCAAATCGAAGTAACATTCGACATTGATGCAAACGGAATTGTACACGTTTCTGCAAAAGACTTAGGAACTGGAAAAGAAAACACAGTAACAATTTCTGGAAGTTCTAACTTATCTAAAGACGACATCGAAAAAATGAAAAAAGATGCCGAAGCACACGAAGCTGAAGATAAGAAATTCCAAGAATTAGTAGAAGCAAGAAATCAAGCTGACCAATTAGTAATCGCAACAGAAAAAACTATAAAAGAAAATGAAGATAAACTTCAAGGAACTGAAAAAGAAGACATCGAAAAAGCAATCGAAGAATTGAAAAAAGTAAAAGATGGCGACGATGTAGAAGCAATCAGAAAATCAATTGAAGAATTATCAAAAGTTTCTCAAGGTTTCGCAACAAGAATGTACCAAGAAGCAGCTCAAGCACAACAAGCACAAGGCGGAGAAACAGCTGGAGAAAATAACAACTCTGGTGCTAATGATGTGGAAGATGCAGAAGTTGTGGATTAATTAAGAAATAGAAATTTAAAGTGAAAAATAGGATTGAGAAGGGGAATTAGTTCTCCTTCTTTTATAAAAAATAATTGATTTTTTCATAAAAAAAGTATATACTATGTATATACTTAATAGAAAGAGAGATTATTATGGCAGAGGTTTTAAAAATACAAAAATGGGGAAACAGTCAAGGAATAAGACTTCCTAAAAAAATATTGGAAATACTTGATTTAAAGGTAAATGACACTATTTTGATAGAAGAGGGAGATGATTGCCTTAAATTAAAAAAAATAAAAAAAGAAAAAAGAAAGACAATAAAGGAATTATTTGCAAATTATAATGAGGATTATGAAAAACAGGAAATAGATTGGGGAGAACCAGTAGGTAAAGAGGTATGGTAAAACAAGGGGATATAATAAAGATAAATTTTAATCCGCAGGTAGGACATGAACAAGCTGGATATCGTCCTGCGGTTATAGTAAGCAATGATACTTTCAATAAGGTAACAAATTTAGTTTTAGTTTGTCCGATTACAAATTCAATAGATAAATTTCCGCTTCATATAAAATTAGACAGTCGGACTGCTACTACGGGTATAATCTTATGTGAACACCTTAAGTCTTTGGATATTACTACAAGAAGTTATAAAATTATTGAAAAATTACCAGAGGACATTTTAGAAAAAGTTGTAGACATTATTTTTTCTGAAGTAGAAATTGAATAAAAAATAAATTTGGTACAATAATAAAATCAAAATAAATAAAAATCTTTAAAAAAGGATGTGTCGAAGATGGAAAGTACAATAAACACTCTAAAATATGGGAATGTTGAAATTTCAGTTACAGACAGAGGAGCGGAATTACAAAGTTACAAAGTGGACGGAGAAGAGTTTATGTGGGATAGAAAGCCTGAGTTTTGGGCTGCCAGTTCCCCTGTGTTGTTTCCGTTTGTTGGAAGTATAAAAAATGGGGCTTATAGTTACAACGGAAAAGAGTATAAAATTTCTACACGGCATGGGTTTGCTCGGACTGAGGATTTTGAACTGGTTGAGAAAACTGAAAATTCTTTGAAGTTTAGATTTTCTTCAAATAAGGAAACTTTGGAGAAGTATCCGTTTGAGTTTGAACTGTTTATAACTTATACAATTGTCGAAAATACTCTGGAAATTGGGTATAATGTTGTGAATAAGAATGATTCTGATATGTATTTTTCACTTGGGACACATCCTGCATTTGCACTTGATGTAACTGATGATATAAAATTGAGTGATTATTATTTGGAATTTGAAAAAAATGAAACTTCGCAGAAATATAAACTTACCGATAATGGGTTAGTTTTTGATGAAAAAGCTGATTGCTTGAATAATGAGAATAAATTGCAGATTACTGAAACTGTGTTTGATGATGATGCAATAGTATTTGATGATTTGAAATCAGAGAAAGTTACGATAAAAAATAGTAAAAATTCTAAGGAACTTAGCGTTGATTATAAAGGATTTCCTTATATTGCATTTTGGAGCAAGCCAAAAGCTCCTTATGTGTGTATAGAGCCTTGGTATGGAATTTCGGATTTTGAGAATGCAAGCGGGAAACTGGAAGAAAAAACAGGGATTTTGAAATTGGAAAAAGATAGTGAATTTTTCGCAAAATTGATTATTGAAGGTAAAAAATAGACAAAAATTTAAATTTTATATTGGTTTTATTGGCAAATTAGGTTATAATATATTCAATTAGCTGTGAAACCAATTATTAGATGATTATAATTTTTTGGATACCAGTTATAAAACTAAAAAATTATAAGTTCCTGACAATTTAGAAGATATTTTATGGAATTGTATAATAGAAGGAAGTGAAAATGCTAGAGATACTAAAAAATAATTTGAAGAAATTTTCGATTTTTGTAGGTTCGGTATCGTTTGGAATGTTATTTTATAATTATAATTTTAACTTTTCAAACTTATACATATTTATATATTTTCTAATTGTATTAGGAGTTTGTTTTTTTGTTAATAAATCACTAAAGGCTGGATTTGAAAATGCGATTGTAGAAACTTTGTTACTGATTCTAATTTACGTACTACCATTGAATATTAGTTTTAAGTCATTTTTATACGGAGTTTTCATATTTATTTCAATTAGCTCGATTTTTAATAAAATAAGAGAAGTTGGAAAAGGAAAAGAACCTGTGACAGGGGCTTTATATTTGTTAATTACATTAATGATAGTGCTTATACTTTATAGATCTCCAGGACTTCTAATATACTTTAGAGGTATGGAAAATATAAATAATGAGATGCTTATGTTATTTGGACTAATAAGTCTACTTGGAAGCATTTAAGTTTTGAGAAAATTGATATTATTATAACGAAAGATTAAATAAAATTTGCAGAAGTGGAAAGGATGAAAGATAGAAAATGGCAAAAAGAGATTATTATGAAGTGCTTGGCGTACCTAAAAACGCTTCGGAACAGGATATAAAAAAAGCGTATAGGAGTATGGCAAAAAAATATCATCCTGACAGAAATAAGGATAATCCTGAAGCTGAAGCCAAATTTAAGGAAGTACAGGAAGCAAATGAAATATTGAGTGACCCACAAAAAAGGGCAGCTTATGATCAATATGGACATGCTGCATTTGAAAATGGGGGAACTGGAGCAGGTGGCTTTGGTGGACAAGGCTTCGGAGGCTTTGGCGGAGGTGCCGGTGGATTTGATTTTGAGGATTTAGGAGATATTTTTGGAAGTTTTTTTGGTGGAAGAAGTCGAAGTCAAGGACCAAGAGTTCATCAAGGGGATGATTTAAGATACAACTTAACATTAACTCTTGAGGAAGTGGCTTTTGGTACAGAAAAAGAATTAAAATATAAAAGAGATGGACAATGTAAAACTTGTCATGGAAGTGGAGCTGAGCCAGGACACAATATGAAAACATGTGATAAATGTAATGGTTCAGGACACGTAAGAGTGCAACAGAGAACATTGTTTGGTATGACAAGCGGAATACAGGAATGCGACAAATGTCACGGAACAGGGAAAATTCCTGAAAAAGAATGTCATACTTGTCATGGAACAGGATTAGAAAGAGAAACACATACAAGAAAAGTAAGATTTCCAGCAGGAGTAGAAACAGGACAAAGATTAGTTGTAAGAGAAGGTGGAAATGCTGGAGCAAATGGTGGAATCTTCGGAGATTTATATGTGTATATAACTGTTGCAAAGCATGATATTTTTGAAAGAATAAGTGAATATGATATTCGTTGTGAAGTACCTTTGAAAATGACAACGGCTATTTTAGGCGGAGAAGTGGAAGTGCCTACACTTAGTGGCAAGAAGAAAATAGTAATTCCTGAAGGAACTCAAAATGGAAAAACATTCAGATTGAGAAATGAAGGAATTAAATATGGCCGAAGTGAAAATAGAGGAGATGAAATTGTAGAAATAAAAGTGGAAACACCAACAAATCTTACTGACAAACAAAAAGAAATCTTACGTGAATTTGATGGCTCGCTTGACAATAAGAAAAATTACAAAAAAGCACATTCATTTAAAGATAAGATAAAAAGGTTTTTTAGTAAATTTGAAAATTAAAAAAAAAGAATAAATATAAAAATATTCTAGTCGTAGCTGATTAGAATATTTTTTTATATCTAATACTAATCTCCTTTAAAAAATAGGAGTAAATTTTTTAATGAGATTGTTCAATAACTAATTCATAATTATTCAACTTTTTACCTTTTTTATTTTATACTCGAACCCATTTAAAATTGAACTGATAGAAATTATATAATTTAGGGTTTGAGTAAAATAGTCATAATTTTTGAGTTCCGTTTTAAATTAGTTTTACTAGATACTAGGCTCTATTTAAAAGATGAAAATTATATCTTAGAATTAAATAAAAATACTAGGTTGTTATCCTTTATTAGAAAAGTTTGTAATGAATTCGTTATTTAAATAGAATTAAAAAAAACAGGGAGTTAAGAATTAATCCCTGTTTTATAAAATTTATTTAGTTCCTTTAGTTTTCCAAATTTCATTTTCATATTGTGCGATTGTTCTATCTGATGAGAAGAATCCTGCTTTTGCTATGTTGTTTATTACTTTTTTGTACCACAAGTCTTTGTTTTCATAGTCTTTAAACATTTTTTCTTTTGTGTTGTAGTAATCTTCAAAGTCAATTAATGTCATGAACCAGTCTTTGTTTATTAATTCGTTTTGAAGTCTTTCTAATCTTTCTTTATTTCCTACTTTTAATAATTTGTCTGAAGTTATGAAATCAACTACTTCTTTTATTCCATCTTGCTTGTAGTAATCTTTTGAAACATAACCTGATGTTTCATATAATTTAATTATATAATCACTATTTTTTCCAAAAATGTAAATATTTTCATCGCCTACAAGATCATGAATTTCCACATTCGCTCCATCCATTGTTCCAAGAGTCAATGCTCCATTTAGCATAAATTTCATATTTCCAGTTCCACTGGCTTCTTTTGAAGCAAGCGAGATTTGCTCAGAAATATCTGTTGCTGGAATAATTTTTTCAGCCAACCCTACATTGTAGTTTTCAACTAGGTAAACATTTAAGTATTTGTTTACTTCTGGGTCGTTGTTTATTATTTCTGATAGACAAAGTATTAAGTGGATTATGTCTTGAGCAATGATGTAGGCTGGTGCAGCTTTTCCACCAAATAATACTGTTATCTTTCTTTCTGGTAATTTTCCATTTTTAATGTCTAAATATTTTTTAATTACATACAAAGCATTCATTTGTTGACGTTTATATTCGTGGAATCTCTTAATTTGAGTATCAATGATACTGTTTTCATCAATAACGATTCCTTGTGTATGTTGTAAGTATTTTTTCAATTTAATTTTATTTTCGTGTTTAATTTGTGATAATTTTTCATAAACATTTTTATCATCAACATATTTTAAAAGTTCTTTTAGATTTTCAGCATCTGTTAAGTATCCTGTACCAATTAATTCTTTCAAGTAGTCTGCCAAGTCTTCGTTACAGCTTTCAAGCCATCTTCTGAATGTAATACCATTTGTCTTATTATTAAATTTGTTTGGATAAATTTCATAAAATTCTTTAAGTTCACTATTTTTCAAGATTTCAGTATGCAGATAAGCAACTCCGTTTACACTTGAAGAAAAATGAATATCCATATTTGCCATATGAACTCTATTTTGTCCATCAATAATTTGTACTTTTTCATCTGAATATTTAGCTTTTATAACTTTATCCAATTTTTTTATAATTTCAACAATATTTGGCACAACTTCTTCCAGATAGTCTAAAGGCCATTTTTCCAATGCTTCTGCCAAAATTGTGTGATTTGTGTATCCTGTCATTTTTGTTACAATTTCTGTTGCTTCTTCAAAAGAAATATTATGCTCTTCCGTCATAATACGAATTAATTCAGGGATTACAATACTTGGGTGTGTATCGTTAATTTGAACAAATGCGTAGTCTGCTAAATCGTGAATGTTGCTTCCTTTTTCAGTTGCTTCAGCAATAATCAATCTTGCTGCATTTGATACCATGAAATATTGCTGATAAATACGTAACAATTCTCCTTTTTTTGTACTGTCGTCAGGATATAGGAATAATGTTAGATTTTTTTCAATATTTTCTTCATCGAACGATATTCCATTTTCTATCAAATTGTAGTCAATGCTTTCAATATCAAACAAATTCAAATAATTTTTTGTATCTTTTTCATATCCTAAAATATCAATTCTTTTTAATTTTGAATGTAAACTGAAGTTTTTGAATTTAACTTCATATCCAATATTTGTATCTCTTAGCCAACTTTGGTCTTCTATCCAGTAGTTTGCTTCAGCTTTTTGCTCATTGTTCTTGAAAACCTGCTTAAACAGTCCGCAGTGATAGTTAAGTCCAACTCCTTCTCCATTGATTCCTAAAGTTGACATTGAATCAACAAAGCATGAAGCAAGTCTTCCAAGTCCACCGTTTCCTAATGAAGGTTCCACTTCTATTTCTTCAATGTGGCTCAAGTTTTTTCCTGCAGCCTTCAATTCTTCCCTTACTTCCTTATAAATCCCCAAATTAATCAAATTATTTGACAACAATTTTCCAATTAAGAACTCTGCAGAAATGTAGTATATTTTCTTTTTAGATTTATTAGGTGTTTTTTCATCTGCTCTTTCTTTAACATATTCCAGTAATTTGTAATAAATTTCTTGATTTGTCATTTCATTTAAATTTTTTTCATTTTTTTTCTTTAAAAAATCTGTAAAATTATAACTCACTGTTTTGATTATTTCCTTTCAAATAAATTTTGTTTTTTATAATAAATTTAATGGTTTAACCACTTCAAAATTGGATTATTGTTATAATAAATAAACTTGTAATTTAAGCAATTTAGTTATAAGTTATATCCAATTTTAAAGTTGTTTTACTATGTTGCCATATTATATAATTTATTTTAAAGTTTGTCAAGACGTTTACGTAAATGTCGAAAAGATTGGGGTATGAAAAGACTTGAAGAAAATAAAAAATATACCTCCAATTTAATTTTCAAGATTGGAGGTACAGTAATAATATTTTTTCAAAAATTTCTCAATTATGTTTTGTTATTTTACTTCTTATATGACATTTTAAATTTTTTTATTTAAAATATTTAAAAAATATTATTTTTAGTAAATTAATTACCAATATAGTCAAAAGTTTCCAAAGTTAAATTTCTATTTCCATTTCCATAAAAATACACTTTAAATACTGTTCCTTTGGAAAATTTGTAATAAGTCTGGTCAACAAGTCCTGTAAAATTAAATGTTTTTCCTGACTGAAGGCTCACACAGTTTGCGAATCTTTTGCCATCTTTTGTCATACCTCTTGAAGTTACACGGCATTTTTCAACATTTCTTAACGTCTTTTGTGCTGCAAAACTGTAGGCACTTGCTAATATTAAAAATGCAAAAATAATTTTTTTCATAATAAATCAGCTCCCATTACTGTAATTTTTAGTTATTTGTGAAAATTTATAAATTCTACCATTGTATACCCAGCCTTTTTACAAGCTGTGCATAATTTGCAGGAGGCATCCAGTATTTTATGATTTTCTTATTTTTATTGAACACATCCAGTGCTTTTTCTTTTTCTCCCTTTTTGAGATAAACATCTATCATAATTGCAAATAATTCATTCATCGGATGATTTTTGCTGTTTTCATAAATAAATTCCGGATATTTTTTTGTATCGACATTTTTATATGCTTCAATTCCTTTTTGTGCATAATTTAATATTTCTGAATAATTATCAGGATAATTATGATAAATAAAATCTGTCATAATACGGTATCCTTCCGGATAATCAGGGAGATTTTCTATTAATTTTTGCGATATTCTTTTAAAATTGATGTTATCAGGATTTTTTACCGGTGAGTAAAGTATTAGAAGCATTTTATAATCATCAATTTTTGCTGTTTTATTTTTTATTTTTTCCTCTTTTTCACTAATTAAAAGCTCTTTTTCTTCCTTTGTTGTTATAGGACTTCTTGCTATTTCCCCTATTGTTTTATCCATCCCCTTTATTTTATAATTATCAAGTGAAAGAATATTTATAAATTCCTTATTGCAGTCTTTGGGAATTACCCATCTTCCGATTGGAATATTATATTCAAATTTTACAGTCATCTCTTTTTCGATATATTTTATGTCATTCTTCTTTAATTCACTTTTTAAAAAGGAAGATATTTCCTGTTCTATTATTTCCATCTGTGTTAGGCTGCTTTTTCCTTTAACTAACGAATTAAAATCTTTATTTTTATAAAATTTAGACATTATATAGTTTAAATCGGGATATTTTAGTGACACATTTACATAAGCCAGTTTTATGTCCCTTCCGTTTCCATTTTTCTGCTTCGTTAGTTCAATTTTATTTATTTTATATGTAAGATATTTATAGCTTTCCTGTGAAGTACGCCAGACATTCCTCCATATTAAATGATATTCATTAACTTTTTTTGTATCTTCATTTTTTGCTGCATTGATATAATCTTCAAAAGCCGCTATTACAGCCTTTTTATCATCATTCTCTTCAGCACTTTGGCTAATTTCGCAGCTTGTTATAAACATAATTGCCAGTAAAATAAATGATATAAATCTTTTCATGATTCCTCCTGATTTTTCTAATAATAAATTTTCCTGATTGCACTAAAAATGCTATATTTTTTAGCTTTTTAATCAAAAAGTAAACTATTTTTTTATATTTTCTGGAGTAGATGCCACATCTTTGGAAAATGTCATTGAAATTCCTGTATCCTGATTATACTGCACTTTTCCATTTTTTACAATAATTTCATCTGATTCCTTGCCATTTCCTACAAGAATGTATTTTCCGTTGCCCTTACTTTGCATATCATAAGTTCCTGCCTTTGTTATACAGTTCCCGTTAACTACATTGTTAAGACTTATATAAGCAATATTTCCTTTTATTTCAAAATATGAATTTTCAAAACATTCCTGACCTGCCACCTTTACAATCTGCCCTTTTGTAGTAAGTGTTTCCACATTATATTTTCCTGAAATGCCACTTTGGGAAACTTTCCCCTTTGCTTCACATCCCATACTCATTAAAATCATTCCTGCCATCATAGCTAGATTTATTTTTTTATTTTTCATTTTTTCACCTCTGTCTGTATTTAACTATTCAAAATTCCATCAGCTATTTTCTTATCCTATTAAAATAAATGTATATGTGCTTTACTTCCATATAGTAAAACGAATGTCATAATTGGCATAAAAGATATAAAAAGAAGCATACTCTGCATTATCTTCATTTTAAAAAGCCTAAATTTTACTTTTGGAATCTGCTTTTTCTGAATTATGTCTATCATGTTGTCCACAATTTCTGAGATTCTGCTATTTTCTATTATTATATCTATTTGCGAAGAGCCTCCTTTTAAGTTTTTCTCAGGCACAAAACAGATTTCTTTTTTTCCATCAAGAAGATAGATGTGAGATTTAGATCTGATTATTCGAGTGCCAAATAGAGGAAATAACTCAGTACCCCAGTTATAGCCTTTAATATCCAGTAATTTTCCATTTAAATAAAAATCTTCATTTATTATCTCAAGCGTATCTTTTGTTTTTTCTTTTGGATAATAATATTTGTTCCCGTATGTTATACTTATTACAGCACAGCTAAGTAAAAGCAGTATTCCAATTTTTATCCCGGAAAACATTAATATTTCTATTATGGTAAAGCAGATAATATTCAAAACAACTGATTTTTTCAAATTTTTAGGAACTTCATAAAATACCGTTCCTGTTTCTGTTCTTTCACGGTAAACTGTATCAGCTGCTAAAATTCCAAGTTTTATTTTCTCTTTAGCTTCATCTTCATGCCTTTGAATAATCTTACGTAAATTTTTTTTGATTTTTCTATTTTTCATATCAAAAATAATTATTATACTCAAAACTGCAAAATATATTAATGCAAAAACTAAACTATATAGCATTTTAAACTCCCTGAATTAATAAGATATTCCTTGCAATGTTATATGAATTCTGTCAGCATCCACTTTTAAAATTGTTTTCAGTACCTGTTTTTACAAAGATAATATTGTTATACACCATATATGCTACCATTATTTTACTAAAATAAATACATATATGCTTTGCTTTTATATAAAGAAACAAGTATCACAATTGATATAAAAAGTAAAAGAGAAGTATGCTCTGCATTTTTTTCATTTTAAAAAGCCTAAATTTTACTTTTGGAATCTGTCGTTTCCGGATTACATCAATAATATCATCTATAATTTTAGAAATTCTGTCATCTTCTATTATTATATCTATTTGAGATCTTTTTAACTGTCTTTCAGGTACAAAACAGATTTCTTTTTTTCCGTCAAGAAGATAAATATGGGATTTAGAGTATATTATTTGAGTTCCAAATATAGGAAACAATTCAGTTCCCCAGTTATAGCCCTTAATATCCAATAATTTTCCATTTAAATAAAAATCTTCATTTATTATTTCAAGTGTATTTTCTGTTTTTTCTTTTGAATAATAATATTTATATCCATATATCATACTTATTACAGCACAGACTATTAAAAGCAATATTCCAAGTTTTATTCCCAAAAATATTAATATTAGCATTATGGCAAAGCAAATAAGATTTAAAACAACTGCTTTTTTCAAATTCTCCGGCACTTCATAAAATACTCTTCCTGTTTCCGTCTTTTTACGGTAAACTGTATCAGCTGCTAAAATTCCAAGTTTTATTTTCTCTTTAACCTCATCTTCCTGTTTTTGATTAATTTTACGAAGTTTTTTTCTGTTTTTTATTTGTTTCACACCAAAAACGATTAATATAACAGCAACTGAAAGATACACTAATACAATAATTGAATTCATTTCAGTCCCCTCCGTATTAATAAGATATTCCTTGGGCTGTTATACGGACTCTATCAGCATTCACTTTTAAAATAGCTTCAAGTATTTGTTTTCCTGCATCCCTTAATTGAGCGGTAGTCTGTGAATTAGGATTGCTCTGATTTAAGGACTGTCCCACAGCTAAAGTCATTCCAACCATAACCATCTGGTCGTACATACTTTTTTTCTCCCTGTTGCTCATTCCGTCAAAAAATCCGCTGTTTTCAAGATGAGCCTTGAACTGATCTGCCATAGGTTTCACATAGTCATCATTAAGACTTATATTGTTATATGCCATGTATGCTCCTGCTATTACAGCCGCTACTGCTGAAGACAGATCATTTGTCGGTATTCCTACAGAATGGGCTACCTGTGGAAAAGAATCATACAGCTGTTTTAATGATGCCCTTATTTCCTTTTGCTGGCTTTTTGGATAAGTTGCAACCAATGTTTCCAGTCCATCGGTACTTCCGTCCTGTGTGAAAGTAAGTGATGATTTTCCGTAAGATTTACCTTGTGAAGATGAAGTTGTATTTAAAAGTTCCTGCATTATTTCATTTTTAAACATATCGCTGTAGTCAGCATGAGCTTGTCCTGAAATTCCAAGTCCCAGTGCTAAAATACTTAAAAGAAATATTTTTTTCATAAATTTTGCTTTCATAACTTTTCCTCCTGTAATTTTTTTATTTTACTGTTAATTTAAATCAGATAATTTTTTCCTGTTTTCCTCATATTTTTTACTATTAGTAGATTTTAACATTTCATTATCCTTTTTGGCATTTTCTAAAGCTATGTTATACAAAAGGGGATTATAGTTTTCTTTTAGAAATTTTTGGTTAATTATAAAAGTTTCTACTGCTTTTTCATTATTTCCTGACAATCTGTAAGCCTGTATCAAATTTTTTTCAATTATCTCTGAAAGTACATTATTTAATACTTTAATATCCTTATATTCAGCATAACTCTGTTTACCATGTTTTAAAATACCTATTGCTTTTTCATAATATTCAGCACTTTCCTCATATTTTTTTTCATAAAAGAGAATATCTGCCATCACTCTGTAACCATAAGAATAATCAGGAGCATTTTTTAAAAATATTTCTGTAATTTCCTTTGTTCTTTTAAATTCACGGTTTTGATAAAATGCCACAGTTACATAATTATGGTATTTCTCAAGATTTTTGCTGTCCTTTAAAAATTCCTCTTCCGCTTTTTTTATAACTTCTTCTGATGAAACTTCTTTCTGCTTTTCTATTTCAGAGCTGTCTTTTTCTGAATTCTTTTTATTTTCTTCAGTTTTATTTTTATCGCTCTGGCTTGTATTAATATTATTACCTTTTTTTGTTTTATTTTGTTCCTGTTTCTTATTGCAGCTAAAAACAACAAAAACTATCATAGCTATCATTAAAATTTTTTTCAATTTTATCACTTCCCCAATGGATACAGAATTTTTTATGTTTTTTATTTTCTTAACAGTTCTTCTTAAACTTTTGCTTTGTAAATATTGGCTTGACTTAATTTCCATAATTCTTACCTATCAAAGAAATCAGATATATCATAAAAGAAACATAAATCGCCACTATTAGTAAAAGGTGTAATGGATAAAAGAAATAAAACATATATTTTGTAAATCTGTTATGAATACCCTGCTTTCCGTTGTAAAGCCATATTATCGGCAGTGAAAATATCGCAAATATCTGTGTTTTTATAAATATCTCATTTCCAAAAAAGTTAAACGGAAATTCAAGTCCAGGCATAATAAATACGTTTAGAAACACCATTAATACAGCCTGAAATATTATATTCCTGTAATTTTTCCCCCTGAAAAAATAGAATATCAGAATAATTGCAATTCCATATCCTAAATAATCACTTCTTGCAAAATGTGCAATTGCGACAGTTAAAATGCTTATGGCAGCTTTTGCAAAAAATTTTATTATTTTATTCATATTTTCTGATTTTTCCGTTTTTTCCAGTAAATTCATTCCGCATAAGGCAATTCCGAAAGTCCATAATACATTGTTATATGGATAAAATACCATTATTTCTCCTCTTAATGCCAGACTTGCAAAAAAATTGAACGGAATTTCCGAAATAGCTGCAAAAATAAAGATACGTATTAAATATTTTTTTCTGTTTTTAGTCCTGTAAAATCCTTCCGTAAGTATAAAGGCAAAAATAGGAAAGGCAAGTCTTCCAAGCACATTTAACCATATCTGATTAGGAAAAAATATATTCCACAGATGATCTGCCACCATAAATGCCATTGCTAGAATATGTAGTGTAAAAGAATTTATCCCTTTAGAAAATATATCTTTTTTATTCATTTTCACTCCTATTCTATTATTTTAATAAGAAAGCCCTGATGCCGTTATTCTCACTTTGCTTGCACTTACTCCAAGAAGTCCCTCAAGCACCTTTTTACCAGCCTGTCTTAATTGAGCTGTAGTCTTTGCATTTGGATTTTGTTGATTTTGAGACTGATTTACTGCCAAAGTCATCCCTATTATTACCATTTGGTCATAAATATATTTTTTTTGGCTGTCACTCATTTTATCAAATTCAGAAACACTTTGCATAGCTTCTTTAAACTGATTTGCAATAGGTTTCATATAATTATCGTTAAGGCTGACATTGTTATAAGCCATATATGCTCCTGCTACAACAGCTGCCATTCCTGTTGATAAATCATTTGTAGGTATTCCTACAGAACGTGCTACTTGCGGGAATGAATCCTGTAATTTTTTCAATATAGGTTTCACTTGGGCTCTTTTATTTGAAGGATATTGAAGAACTAAATCATCTAATCCTTTTGTATTTCCATCAGGTTTAAATGTTATTTTAGCTTTTTTTGTAGAAGTAACTGTCTTAGCACTTGTCGATGAAGATGTATTTTTTTTATTCGACGATGTTTTTTTTGACATTAAATTATTATATTCGTCTTCTCCATACATTTCCTCATATCTTTCTCTATTTCTTTTTTCCTGTTCTCTTGCATTTTTGAGCCCTTGATTAGCCATCCATTGTGCATTATAATCAATAAAAAAACCGTAAGCCTGATTTGAAATCCCAAAACTTAATGCTGCTATTATTGTTAAAAATATTTTTTTTATTTGCTTAACTTTCATAATTTCTCCTCTTAAATTGAATTATATATTTTCATTTTTTTGTTTTTTTTCATTATTACTACATACTGTTATAAAACTTCTTATTTTTGTAATTATTTATTTTAATAAACAAGCCCTGACGATGTTATTTTTACTTTACTTGCATTTACTTTAAGAACTCCCTCAAGTACTTCTTTTCCCGCTCTTCTTAATTGAGCAGTAACTTTTGCATTTGGATTTTGCTGATTTTGGGACTGATTTACAGCTAAAGTCATTCCTATTATTACCATTTGGTCATAAATATATTTTTTATCACTATCACTCATTTTATCAAACTCAGTTACACTTTCTAGAGCTTCCTTAAACTGTTTTGCCATAGGTTTCATATAACTGTCATTTAAACTGACATTATTATAAGCCATATATGCTCCAGCTAATATAGCAACCATTCCTGAAGACAGGTCATTTGTAGGTATTCCTACTGAACGTGCTACCTGCGGGAAAGAATCCTGCATCTGTTTCAGGTATGTTCTCGCTTCTCCTCTTTGTTTTGAAGGGTATCTGTTAACAAGATAATCAAGTCCTCTTGTACTTCCATCCGATTTAAAAGTTATTTTGGCTTTTTTTGCCGGTTTTGGTTTAGACGATGTTTGGGATGATGATGATTTACTTTTACTGCTTCCTGTACTCTTAGAGCTTGAACTTTTTCCACTTGAACTGTTGTTATTTGTATTATTACCAAAAACTCTATTATGATTCTCAAAAGTTCTTCTCATTATATCCTGCTGAATCCAGTCACTGTTATAATCATACCAGTATCCCATAAATGCATGTGCAGGTTGTGATACAAATAATCCCGCTCCAATAACTGCTGTAACAAATAGTTTTTTTAAATTTATTTTCATAATTATTCCTCCTAAATTAAATTATATATTTTTATATTATTACTATATACTACGATAAAACTTCTTATTTTTGTAATTATTTATTTTAATAAGAAAGCCCTGATGATGTGATTTTTACTTCACTTGCATTTACTCCAAGAAGTCCTTCAAGCACCTGTTTTCCTGCGTTTCTTAATTGGGCAGTAACTTTTGCATTTGGATTTTGCTGGTTTTGGGACTGATTTACAGCCAAACTCATTCCTATTATTACCAATTGATCGTAAATGTATTTTTTATCACTGTTACTCATTTTATCAAAGTCATCTACACCTTGAAGCACTGTTTTTAACTGATTTTGCATAGGTTTCATATAATCATCATTCAGACTTACATTGTTATATGCCATATATGCTCCTGCTATTGCAGCTGCCAATCCTGAAGACAGGTCATTTGTAGGTATTCCTACTGAACGTGCTACCTGCGGGAAAGAATCCTGCATCTGTTTCAGGTATGTTCTTGCTTCTCCTCTCTGTTTTGACGGATAGTTATTAACAAAATAATCAAGTCCTCTTGTATTTCCGTCCGATTTAAAAGTAATATTTGCTTTTGTTGTTTTTGGGGCTGTAGTTGAAGTTGCTGAACTTCCCGTTGTTTTTGTAGTTGTTTTTTTAGAATTTGATTTTTTCTTTGAAGAATAATCTCCTTTTTTAATGTGGCTTATTACTTCACTACCAAGTAAATAATTTCTTGTACTATTTATCACATTGTTCGTATAGTTAAAACTGTCTGACATATCATAATAAAATGCGTGTGCAGGCTGTGATACAAATATTCCCACTACAATAACTGCTGTAACAAATAGTTTTTTTAAATTTATTTTCATAATTATTCCTCCTAAAAATTTTATTTTTTATGATTTCTATTATTTAATTATACTGTATATTTTTTAGATTAAAAGAACATTAGAGCTTTTTCCTTTCTATTTATTTTTTGATGTTTTTTTAAATATGAGATTACTCTCAGGAACTCCGATATAAAGAATTTGCTCGTTATCCATAAGCGTTATTACATCGGCATTGCTTAAATCATCTAAAAAATCTTTATCCCTGTCGTTCAGTCCGCTTCCTTTTTTCAGCAGATTACTCAAATTATCTATTTCAAAAGAAATTCTGTGATTTTTCAGGAAATATTTTCCCGAATATTTTTTCCCGTTTTTTCCTGTTATGACAACATTTCCTTTATCAAGTTTTATTGAAATTTCACTGTTTTTAAGTTCAAGTCCTGCAATATTCATAAGTGTCCATTCATTAGCCATTATTTTTTTCTCAAAATCTTTAATATTACTAAAAAATGAAAATCTGTCTTTATATTTTTCTTTAGAATATTTTTCCATATTATTTAACATAAAGCCGTCCCCTTTTTCAAAGCTGTTTTTCAAAAAATCGGGAATATCCTTTCTGTATATGAGATATACAGTTTCATAATTTTTGTTATCCACATAGACAGGATAATAGCCGTAATCAGAATTTCCTAACGACAGCATAGGCGAAAGGATTGCTTTAACTATTCCATTTTTGAGATTCTGCACCATAATATTACTGTCCTTATATTCAGTCGCTTTGAAAATAGTATAAGTGGGAGAATGCTCTATTTTTTCAGCAAATTCCCTGTCAATCTCATTGGATACACCTACTTCTAATATATATCCCTTGTCTATTATGTCTTTTTTTAAAGGTTTTCCACAGGAAATAAATATTATTCCAAAAAGTAGAAAAATTATAAATCCTGTCAATTTTTTAATTTTTATCATACTGTTTTCTCCTTCCTATCAATAAATTTACACCAAGGCCCACAAGAAATATTACATCCAATAAACCTATGGCAAAATAAGCATAATAAGTTGGTAAAAATTCTTCATCTCCTGCTGATGAAACTAAATATTTATACGATATTAAAAATATTAGTATTTTTAATATTACACCAATTATTGTTAAAATTATCAAAGCCTTTTTTCCAATTCCTACTTTTGCATAAAAATATGATAAAAATATATTAAGCAAAATTAATATAAGATTTTTCGAATATATACCTCCAATCATTTTCAAATTACTTAAAACTGATACTTCTAATACTAATACAGGTAGAAAAAATAGTACCAGAATATTAAAACAGAGCAGATGAATAAAATACAGGCTTGCAAAAAATATTTTTTTCATTTTTCCTCCTTATTCAAACGCTAATTAATTAGTCATTTTTCAATTTTATGATATGTAATATAGATTAAAATAAAATGAGAATTTTTACTTTTTTCAAAGAGATAAAATTATATTGCAAGGAATATGAGTGAAGACAGTAAATATGCATTGTCGTTCATTTTATTTTTTGATAATAAAATTTGTAATATGATTTCGATTTTTTTAATATTTTATTGATATTTATATAAAAATAGGGTAGAATTGAACATATCAAACTCTCTACAAACTTTTTATAGTTGGTATAGGCTTTTATTTATTATAGGAGTAATTATGAGTAAGGAGTATTTAGAAATTATTGAACAGTTATAACTTTTTAAAAAACGTGGAATGATTATTAAAAATGAGAAAAAAGCATTAGAGAAACTGGTTTTTATAAATTATTACAAGCTGAAAGAAGCCTTGTTCCCTTTCTTTTTTGAAAATAAATACATAGAAAATATAAGATTTGAAGATATTGTTTTTAGATTTTATGAAGATAGAAATTTAAGATTATATAAAAGAGATATGAGAATCTTAAAACAAATAGGATTTAAAGATATAGAGAATATAAAAAATTTAAAAATATAATCACAATCGTTAATTCGGTTGTGATTTTTTGTTAAATAGCTATAAATCAGAATAGATGCAGGGATACTAAGAATAAATAATCCCTGTAAAAATAAAACAATAGAGAAAATTTAGTAAACCACTTTGAAGCCTTCCTCTTCCAGTTCCTGTTGTCTTATTTCTAAAAACTGAACATTTATCAGATAGAGAATTTGAAAAAGTTCATCATTTGTGCTGATTGAATTATCTATAAAATCTCCAATGAATAGCATATCTTGAAAAGCGAGTGCCTTATTTGTTGGAAGTTCCAGTAAATAATAGTTTCCTTCTTCTTTATTGATTGTCTGTTTTGTAAGATATTCGACTGCATAGTCTGAAGCAGTTATATAACGGTACATATCACCATCATATTTACATTTCATCTGAAATACTACGAGCCTTCTTTCTTTTAATGCTTTAACAATTTCAGGATTTGCAACATCAGCTGGTATTTCCTCATCTTTATATTTTTCTGTATCTTCATAAATTAATCTTGCCTTACTATTTGTTTTTAGCTCTTTAGGAATATAGCACATAATTCTTTCAGTCTGTTCTGTAGAAAAACTTAAACTAGAAAATATAAGTGCTAGTATAATAATTATTTTTTTCATTTTATTTCCTTTCATATAATACAAGATAGAATGAAAAGTTATTCAAATGTATAGTAAAACTTATTTAAAACCAAACTCAAAAGTTATGACTACTTTACTCAAACCTTAAATTTATAAGTTTTAGCAGTTTAATTTAAAATAGGTTTGAGTATATTATATAATAGAAAAGAAATTTTCACAAATAAAATCTCAAAAAAATATCCTCTTTAGTCTATTATTAAACTTTAGAGGATATTTATCTTACTAATTTTCATTTACTTCCCAAGTTATTACTTCACCTGTTATAGCATCAATGTCGAATTTATATTCTGTATTTTTATACACAATTCTTCCTTCATAAATTTTTCTTCCTTTTTCACTATCTAGCTGAATATTTGTAACATTGATTTTTTTCGCACCAGTAATCCGTGCAACCGCTATTTCTTTTGCTTTTTCCATTCCAATATATTTTGGTGTTTTTCTTATTTCTGTATCACTGCCATTTGTATTGATAATTTTACCATTATCTCTTATTGTTGTTGAAGCGGATATTCGTTCTTTTTCACTGTAACTCAGAACTTTTCCTGTATTAGCGTCAATGTTATATTTGTATTTTTTCCGTTCTGTATAAAATTCTATTTCATAAATGAATTTTCTATTTTCTTTATCCAAACGAATTTTAGTCATTTTTGCCATATTTTTTGCCACTTTTGAATGATTCAATGCAAGTTGTTTTGCCTGTTCAATCGAAATTTTTACATCGACATTAAAAACTCTTACAGTTTTAGCCTTTTTAGGTGAATTTCCATTTGCAAAAGCTCCTGTTACTATAATAAAAAATGAAATAAGTAATGTTTTTAAAAAATTATTTTTCATTATTCCTCCTTTTTCAGCCTAAATATAAACGAACTTCCTTTTCCAATTTCACTTTCTACAGCAATTTCTCCTTTGTGTGCCTCTATAATCCATTTTACCATTGATAAACCAAGTCCTAGATTTTCTGTTGATCTGGAACTTTCCACCTGATAAAATCGTCCCCATATTTTAGGTATATTTTCTTTTTCAATACCAATTCCATCATCAATAATTTTACAGATTGCAAAATCTTTATCCTGTGTTAATTTTATCCATATATTACCGTTTTCACGACCATAGTTAATTGCATTTGAAATTAAATTTACAAAGACTCTCATAATCATTGTCTCATCACCAACAATAAAAATATCTTCCTCTATTTCAGAATAAATTTTTATATTTTTATTGTCTGCACTATGTTGCTGGCTGTCAGCAATAAGATGTGTCATTTCACTTATATTTATTTTATCAAAATTAAGTTTCTGATTTCCTCTGTCCATTCTCGATAAAGTCAAAAGCTGTGAGATTAGTTTTGACATCTTTTTAGTTTCATCTAGTACAGAAGAAATTGTATTTTTTGCATTTTCTATTGAATTTAGATTTTCAAGTCCATATTCACATTCGGAAATTATGATTGACACAGGCGTCCGTAATTCGTGTGAAACATCAGATGTAAACTGTGCTTCTCTTTCAAAGGAGTTTTGTAGTCTATCAAACATTGTATCAAATGTATTTGCCAAAGTGTAAATTTCATCATTTCCTTCTCCAATGTTAATTCTTTGTGTCAAATTGTTTCCCTCATTTATTTTTTCTGCTGCCTCCCTTATTTTTTCTATTGGCCTAAATGCCTTCTTTGTTATAAAGTATCCGCTTATTGCGGAGAATAATAAGAAAAATGGTAATACAATCAGAGAAATTAAAACAATTGTTTCAATAATATTTTCAGCTTCTGTCGCAGGAGTGATTCCTCGAATATGAACAATACCATAATCTTGAAAATTCTTTTTGCTATCAAAAATATACCATTTTTTATTTTTATGTTTTATAATTCTCACATCATTTTTATCAGAAAAAGTTTCATCGTATTCAAAATCTAGTGGAATGTCTCCATAAATAAACCCTGTTTCGTCATTATAAACTGATAAATGAACATTATTATTAAAAATAATAAAATCATTATCAATAGTAAGTTCGCCATCATAAACTTCAATTTCATCGAATGCTGAAATTACGGAGCTTTTTAAATTTTTGTAAGCGTTTGCCCGTATAAGATTTTCGCTGATATAGATTATTGTTGTAAGAAATATGATTATAAGGCTTATCATAAGACCAATGTACCAGAAAGCTATTTTAGATTTTATAGAAAATTTATTCATTCTCATTATCAATCCTCAATACATAACCGAGTCCACGAACTGTGTGAATAAGTTTTGGAGTATAGCTGTCATCAATCTTTTTCCTCAAATATCTGATATATACGTCTATTACATTAGTTCCACCTTCATAGTCATAATTCCAGATATGGTCTTCTATTCTTTCTCTTGATAAAATTTTTCCTTTATTTCGTATTAGATATTCCAAAATTGAATATTCTCTACCTGATAGTTTTATTAATAAATCATCTCTAAAAACAGTCTTGGCATCAAGGTCGACTTTAAGATTGGCTATTGTAATTACATTGTCGGCATTTCCAGAATTGCGTCTTAAAAGCACACGGATACGAGCCATAAGTTCTTCAAAGATAAAAGGTTTCACAAGATAGTCATCTGCACCGTAATCTAGTCCTTTAACTTTATCATCTATATTGTCTCTTGCTGTTAAAAGTAATATCGGAACTTTATTTTTCTTTGCCCTTATTCTTTTAATCACTTCAAATCCATCAAGTTTTGGAAGCATAATATCTAGAATTATTGCATCATATTCAGTTCCTTCCACGTATCTGACTGCTTCTTCTCCATCAAAACAGCTATCAACGCCATAATATTCCTTTTCCAGCTTTTTTGTAATAAGGTCATTTAATTTCTTTTCGTCTTCTACAACTAATAATCTCATTATCTTTCACTCTCTTCCGTTTCCATTAGTGTACATTGATTTTTTTCACAAAATAATTTTAATTGTTCTATTTTTGTTGTTTTTTCACAATTTTGATTACTTTCTACAAATAATTCACTTTTATTATACCTTATAAATACCGACAAAAACAGAGAAAGAAGAAAAAATCTTTTTATAAAGATTTTATAATTACTAGATTTAATTAAATATTCCATTATTTCCATTTTATCTTATCCTTATTTTTGGCAGCTAAAAATGATCCTCCACCTGTCAATCCTGCTCCTAAAAGAATTAAAATAATATTTGCCGTAAAAACACCTAGAACAAGCGAAACAAGTCCACCACCGATTAATCTTGCCACAAATTTCTGAAGTGTACGATTTTTATAATTCGTTTCAGGATTACTTGGATTATTATAAGAATTGTTAGTATTTACATTGTCAATACTATTGTTATTCATATCACGAAAATTACTATTATTCTTAGCTTCCTTAAATTCGATAGCTTCAGTTTTTCCTGGTTGCTGTGTTTCCCAATTTTCAGCTTCTTTCATCATTCTTTCTCCATTACTTCTAAAAGAATTATTTGTATCATTGAATAAAATTCCATTCATTCTCAAAACCTGTGCATCTTCTTCTGTAAACGGATACCATCCTTGTTTAATAAGTTTTTTGACATGCATTTCATTATATTTAAGACCAAATATAGCTGATAAAATAAATATTAATGGGAAAAATATCAGCCCAGCTGTACCAATTACAATGAAAGCAATTCCAGCAATCATATAATCTCCTTTAATTAAAGGATATATAAATCCTAGAAAAAATGCCGCTTTTGAAAATCCAAATTTTACTTCTTTTCTCAAAATTCCATTTTCCAATATTGCTCTTTTTCCATTTATCTGATTCATGAGTAATCATCTCCTTTTATTTTTTATATATTTTATTTTCAAAAATATGATATTATCAAAACATTAAAGTAAAATGAGAGTTTTCATATTTTTTAAATTTGTAGTAAGATTACTGCAATTTTAATTATCAGGATAGACATTTATTATTAAGATAAGGATTTGCAACAATGAGTAATCCTTAAAAAAAATATAGTAAAAACTGTTGTTACATAAAATAATTTAATAATAAATCTTATTAGAAAATATAAACTATGTTAAAGATAATAAATTTTACTTTTTTGATAATATATTGTGTAATTTAAAAATTATTAAACATTTGCTATTTAAATTAAAGAATAGTATATATTTTATAAAAAAGAAAAACTCAGAAAATTTCTGAGTCTAGGTAGGCCTTGGTATAAGCCGGATTCTGTATTTGTTAATCATTTATCTAAATCAATAATTGCTTATGGATTTTAGCGAGCTACCAATCAAGTCAAGACGGGCCGCCTCTTAATAACTTTCTGCTTGCTCTTGCTTTGGGAGGGGTTTACCTAGCTAATTTAATCTCTTAAATTACTGGTAGTCTCTTACACTACCTTTTCACCCTTACCTGAAAAAGACAGGCGGTTTCTTTTCTGTGGCACTTTCCTTAAGATTTCTCCCAGCAGCCGTTAGCTGCCTCCCTTGCCCTGCAAAGTCCAGACTTTCCTCTTAAAAATAAATTTTCAAGCGATTAACTCCAAAACCTGAATTTATAGTAACATTTTTTATCTATTTTTGTCAATTTATTTCTATTTCAAAATAAAGATTATAATTTTTTAAGAAAAAACCAATAGTAAAAAAATATACCTATCATATAGTAAAATTGCTTTAAAACTAAACTCAAAAGGCTATGACTATTTTACTCAAAACCTAAATTATATAATTTTTAGTAGTTTAATTTTAAATAGGTTTGAGTATATTTTTAAAATATTATCGGAAACAAATGTTTAATATAAAATTTAAATTCCGTTATTTATATATTGAAAATGAATTATATTTAATCAAAATAAAAAATTAAAAAACAAATTACAGTTGTAAAAATCAGAAAAAAATGCTAAAATACGGAAAATACAATGATTAGAAAATCATAATATGTAAAAATAAAACTGGAGGAATAGAATGACTGAATTGGAAAAATCAAAGGCGATTATTCAATATATTGCTGATGCCAAGAAGACAACACCTGTGGAACTTTATACAGATGAAGAGATAAAAAATGCTTATTCTTGTAAAGTAATAGGAAAAGAAGGCTTAAAGATAGTTTTTGGAGATTGGGAAGAAATTGAAAAAATTATTAGTGAAAATAATCTTACTAATTATTATCTGAAAAATGATAGGAGAAATTCTGGTGTTCCTATGCTTGATATTAAAAATATTAATGCAAGAATTGAGCCAGGAGTGTTTATTCGTGATAAAGTAACCATTGGAGACAGAGCTGTTATAATGATGGGAGCTGTTATAAATATCGGTGCTGAAATTGGTGAAGGAACAATGATTGATATGAACGTTGTACTTGGTGGACGTGCAAAAGTTGGTAAAAATTGTCACATTGGTGCAGGAGCCGTACTTGCAGGAGTTATTGAGCCGCCTTCAGCAGATCCAGTAGTTATTGAAGACGATGTAGTTATTGGAGCAAATGCTGTTGTACTGGAAGGTGTAAGAGTAGGAAAAGGTTCGGTTGTTGCAGCTGGAGCGATTGTTACAGAAAACGTGCCAGAAGGTGTTGTTGTAGCTGGAACGCCTGCTAGAATCATAAAAGGTGTAGATGCAAAGACTGCTTCAAAAACAGAATTAGTTGATGCTTTGAGAAATATTTAGTGCTTTTTTATGAAAAGATGAATAAAAAAGCAATTCTTAGAATTATTTACGCAACTTTATAAGTAAAATCAAATTTAAAAATGATAAAATAAATTTGTGAAATAAATGTGTACATTTAAATAAAAGGATAAATTCAAATTATTTTAGGAGGAAAAATGAAAAAAATATTACTAATAGGAGCTATTTTAGTAACAGGGGCAATTTCATTTGCTGATGGAAAATCAGATTATGAAAAAGCAGTAAAACTAGCAGGAGAGAAAAAAGTAGCTGAAGCAGTAAAGGTATTGGAAGGAGTTGCTAAAGGAACAGATGCTGCTTATGCACAAAAAGCTAATCTTGAATTAGGAGCATATTATTTGCAAGAAAATAAAGTGGCTCAAGCAAAACCTTATTTACAAGCTGCTTGGGGAAATGGTCAATCTACAAATGCAGAAGCTGTTGAAGCTGCAAGATTACTTTACTTAGTGGGAATTCAACAAAAAAATAAAGCTGAAGCTGAAAAATACATTCTTTGGACAGATGAAAAATCTGGTGGAAGTAATGCTGATATAGCATCAAGTTTAATTATTTTCTATTTTGATAATAACGAACAATCAAAAGGAACAGCAAGATACAATAAAGCAGTACAATCTTCAAATAAAGATTTTGTAGCTGAAGTAAATTACAACATTGGACAATATTATTTAACAAAAAATAACAATGCACAAGCTAAATCATATTTACAAAAAGCATACACTGGAGCAAAAGATCGTGTAAATGGAGCGGGAATCTTGCTAGCTGAAATTGCTATGAATGAAAAGAATCCAGCACAAGCTGAAAAATATTTATTAGAAATGAATACAGCTTCGCAAGGTAAAAATGGACAAATCTTAGGAATGTTGGGAACTTACTATTTACAACAAAATAACCCTAAGAAAGCAGAAGAATTCTTAACAAAAACAATAGCAGTAGAGCCTAAAAATGTAAGTGCAAAAATTTTATTATTAGGAATTTATGAAGCACAAAGCAATACAGCAAAAATAACTCCATTATACAATCAAATAAAATCAGCTGTACCAAAAGACACTAATAAACAAATTGGAATTTATTTTGGAAGTATTGGAGCACCAGGATTAGCTGAAAAATATTTACAAAAAGCAATAAATGAAAATAAAGATAATTCTGCAAAAGTTATTTTAGGACAAGTTTATGCAGGACAAGGTAGAAAAGAAGAAGCAATCAAAATTTTACAAGAAGCTGTAAATAACAAGGTAAGTGGAGCAGCAGAAGTTTTAAAACAAGTTCAAGCGATGAAGAAATAAGTTAAATAAAAAATTGTAAACTATAAAATTATTTGGTATAATTAGGCAAGGCATCTTAATTGTGAATATTAAGATAAATTGCCTATTTTTTTGGAAAATTTATTAAAAATCAAATTTATAAAAGGAAGTGAGAACAATAAAAATAAATAAAAAATTGTTACTATTAGGACTATTAACAACTAGTTTAACATTAAATGCCACATACAATACAACAAGAAGTAGTTCAGGCGTAAGTACAAAAATAAAAAATGCTGTAGATTCTCAGAGTGCAAAAAATAATACAGTAAATGAAATTGTAATTCCAAAAGGACTAAAACCAGGCGATACAATTGGTTTAATAGCACCTGCAAACTATACTAACGAAAATAGTTACGCAGAAATAGAATATTTGACAAGCAGAGGATTTAATGTTGTATATGGACAGTCATTTTCATCAAGATGGTACGGATTTGGAGGAACTGACGATGTAAGAGCAAAAGATATAAATGATATGTTTGCAAATCCTAAGATTAATGCTATTTTTGCTGTGCGTGGTGGATATGGCGGAATTAGAATTGTAGATAAATTAAATTATGACGTAATCAAGAAAAATCCTAAAATTATTTCAGGATTTAGTGACAATACAACTTTATTACTCGCAATTAATGAAAAAACTGGGCTTGTGACATTTCACGGACCTATGGCAGATAATTTGAAAAATATTCCGCCAGTTACAGAAAATTCCTTTAATAAAGCTTTCACAAGTAATGAATCATATAATTTGTTAGGTTTTGATGATACTTATTCAATTATGAAAACTGGACGTGGAAGCGGAAGGATTACTGGTGGAAATCTATCATTAGTAGTTGCTACACTTGGAACAGACCACGAAATTAATACAGATGGAAAAATATTATTTCTAGAAGAAACAAACGAAGTAAGCTATCGTGTGGACAGAATGTTGAAACAATTAAAACTGGCTGGAAAATTTGATAAATTACAGGGAATCATATTAGGAGATTTTAAGAATCCTAAACAGTCAGATCCAACAGATATGACTATTGACGAAGTTTTTTATGATAACTTTGGAAAATTAAATGTTCCGATTGTAAAAAATTTCAAATCTGGACACGTAAGACCATTTATTACCGTGCCAATTGGGGCAAAAGCCAATATGGATACTTACAAACGTGAAATTTTAATAGAAAAAGCTACAAAGTAAATAAAAAAATACACTATTAATAAAGTAAAATTTATTTTTTAGTGTATTTTTTAATTAATATATTTAGTTTAAAATTATTTTAAGATTCCTATTAAATCTGTCAATAAGAATGGAATAAATACTTCCCCATCAGCAAAATTAGAAGCTTCACCTTTATTATAAATAAAGATAATAGAATCATTTTCCATGTAGAAATTTTGCTGTTTTACAATTGCATCAAATCTATCAACTTGAGGAAGACCAAACTGTTTAAATTTATCATTAATTGCACTTGATAGAGAAGATTCAAATCCATCGGCAAATAGGTCTTTAAGCTGTAAAACTTTTCCATTTTTTAAGTTGAATGTCATTGCATTGTGAAGTTTTGCTTTTTGTCCTGTATCATTGTCTGTTAATTCAATTTTGAATAAAATACTTACAAATGAACTGTTGTTTGCTGTTACATCGTAAGAAACATTATAAGAAATATGTTTTGTAGATTTATAATCAGAGATAAATCTTGTTACATTTGTATTCATATTTTTAGTAACAGTAGAATTTCTACCAGCAAATACAGGATATGAAATTCTTGATTTATTTTGAATTTTTGTTTTTGGAGTAACTCTTACAATACTCGCTGATGTTGGCGAAAAATCTCGAAATGTAAAAGTAGTATCAATTTTTTCCTTTGCAAATGACACATTAAATAAAAGCAATGTCATAAAAAATAATGTTAATTTTTTCATTTTTATAATCACCTCAAAATTTATTTTTTGTTTTTAGTATATTATATACTAAATTTTATAAATAAGCAAACTTTTTCGCATGGATTTATTTTTCTAAAATACAGTATTCCCTTTCAATAGTGTTTAATCTAAAACTATTAACTAATTATAGTTAAACTAAAAATAATTTTAATTTTTTAGAAATGAAATTTCTTTTTAATATTAAAGTCCATTTAAATAACGAAATTATTACAAACTTTTCCGATAAAGGATAAAAACCTACTATTTCAAAATAATAAAAATATAATTTTCATTTTTAAACATAGTTTAGTACAAACTAGTCCGTAGGAGTATTTTTTTGCTGGCAATGAGTAATCCTGCGAAAATAAAAGAGAAAAACTTTATTAACAATGACTTGATTCATAAAAGTAAAAAATAATAAAAAGAAAAGTTAAAAAATAATTGCAAATTTGGGCTAGAAAATATATAATTATATATATGTAATTGAAATTTTATAATGAAACAAAAAATGAAAAAGTTATAAAGTTTCTTAATTTGGAGGGAAAAATGACAAAAAATATGAAAACAATGGATGGTAACCAAGCTGCAGCTCATATAGCTTACGCATTTACGGAAGTCGCTGGAATTTATCCGATTACTCCGTCATCAACTATGTCAGAGCTTGTAGATCAATGGGCATCATACGGAAAGGAAAATTTATTTGGAATGCCAGTAAAGGTTGTGGAAATGCAATCAGAAGCTGGAGCTGCGGGGATTGTACACGGATCGTTGCAAACTGGGGCTTTGACAACGACGTTTACTGCTTCTCAAGGATTACTATTAAAAATACCTAATATGTATAAAATAGCTGGGGAATTGCTTCCAGGTGTAATGCACGTGGCGGCAAGGGCTATTTCTGCACAGGCGTTATCAATATTTGGAGATCATCAGGATATTTACTCGGCTAGAATGACAGGATGGACTATGCTTGCGACAAGTTCGGTTCAGGAAGTTATGGATCTTGCTGGAATTGCACATTTAACAGCAATTAAGTCGAGAGTGCCAGTAATGCATTTTTTTGATGGATTTAGGACTTCGCATGAGATAAATAAAATAGAGGTTATGGATTATGAGTTTCTTGAAAGCCTGCTTGATAAAAAAGCTGTTCAGGAATTTAGGGAAAGAGCATTAAATCCAGAAAATCCTGTAACAAGGGGAACAGCTCAGAATGACGATATTTATTTTCAGGCAAGAGAAGCTCAAAATAAATTTTATGAAGCTGTACCTGATATTGTAAATGACTATATGAAAAAAATTAGTGAAAAGACAGGACGGAACTATGCACCTTTTGTTTATTATGGATCAGAAACTGCTGAAAGAGTTATTATTGCAATGGGGTCTGTAAATGAAACAATAAAGGAAGTTGTGGATTATCTGAATAAAAATGGGGAAAATGTAGGTGTACTGAATGTTCATTTATATCGTCCTTTCTCCAGCAAGTATTTTTTTGATGCAATGCCAAAAAGCGTGAAAAAGATTGCTGTACTTGACAGGACAAAAGAGCCTGGAGCATTGGGAGAGCCATTATATATGGATGTAAAGGCACTTTACTATGGACGTGAAAATGCACCTGAAATTGTTGGTGGAAGATATGGACTGTCATCAAAGGATACAACGCCAGAACAAATTATAGCAGTGTTCAAGAATATTGCACAAAAAGAGCCTAAAAATAATTTTACAATTGGAATTATTGATGATGTAACATTTACATCTCTTGCACTTGAAGATGAAGTGTTTACAGGAAATGAAGATGTAAAAGAATGTCTGTTCTTTGGGCTTGGTTCAGATGGAACAGTTGGAGCAAATAAAAATTCGATAAAAATTATTGGAGATAAGACAGATTTGTATGCACAGGGATATTTTGCATACGATTCCAAAAAAGCTGGAGGAGTGACAAGATCCCATTTGAGATTCAGTAAAAATCCAATTCGCTCAACTTACTTAGTTACGAGACCTAATTTTGTAGCCTGTTCGGCACCTGCATATCTTGGGAAATATGATATGATTTCTGGATTGAAAGAAGGTGGAATATTCCTCTTAAATACAATTTGGGAAAAGGAGAAATTGATACCAAGTATTCCGAATGAGATAAAAAGGGAACTAGCTAGAAAAAAAATCAAATTTTTCATTATAAATGCTACAAAATTAGCTAAAGAAATTGGATTAGGAAATAGAACAAATACTATTATGCAATCAGCCTTTTTCTATCTTTCAGAAGTAATTCCTCACGAAGAAGCAAAGGAATACATGAAAGAGTATGCAGAAAAAAGTTATGGAAGAAAGGGACAAGATATTGTTCAACAAAACTGGAATGCTATTGACAGAGGAATTGACGGTCTGGAAGAAGTTGAAGTATTGCCAGAATGGGCAGACCTTGAAGTCAATGAGCAAATTATTGAAGCTGCAAAACCTGAATTTATCAAAAAGATTGCAGATCCGATTAATCTTATGAAAGGTAACGAATTGCCAGTTTCTTCAATTATAGAAAATGGAATGGTTGACGGAAGCTTCCAGCATGGAACGGCACATTATGAAAAAAGAGGAATTGCTGATGAAGTGCCAGAATGGCAGCCAGACATGTGTATCCAATGTAATCAATGTGCGTATGTGTGTCCTCACGCTGTAATACGTCCGTTTCTGCTTGATGAAGAAGAAATGAAAAAGGCACCGGAGGGAATGCCTACAATAAAAGCTCTTGGTAGAGGAATGGATGGACTTGAATATAAGATTCAGGTATCGCCTCTGGACTGTACAGGATGTAGTGCCTGTGTAGATGTTTGTCCTGCACCACGTGGAAAAGCCATTGTTATGAAATCTACTCAGTCTCAAATTGAAAGAAATGAAATTGAATACACAGATTACTTATTTAACAATGTTTCATACAAAGATAAGATTTTAGGGAAAAATACTGTAAAAGGCTCACAATTCGCAAAGCCGCTGTTTGAATTTTCTGGAGCGTGTGCAGGTTGTGGAGAAACACCTTATATCAAATTAGTAACACAGTTATTTGGAGAACGTATGATTGTGGCAAATGCTACAGGATGTTCTTCAATTTATGGAGCTTCTGCACCGTCTTCACCTTATACGACTGCTGAAAGCGGCTGTGGGCCTGCATGGGCTTCTTCACTATTTGAAGATAATGCTGAATATGGGTATGGAATGTTTCAGGCTGTAAATACAATTCGACTTAGAATTTTAAAAAGAATGGAAGAAATAAAGGCTGATGTTTCAACAGAACTTTCTGATTTATTTACTTTATTTGCAGATAACTTTTATGATGGAGACAAGACTACGGAAATACGTGATGAACTAGTAACTTTAATGGAAAAGGAAAATTCTGAGAATTCAAATGAGAAAGTAAAAAACAACATAACTGAAATATTGGAACTAAAACAATATCTAATCAAAAAATCTATCTGGATGTTTGGAGGAGATGGATGGGCTTATGATATTGGATTTGGTGGACTTGACCATGTACTAGCTTCTGGAGATGATGTCAATATGCTTGTGCTTGACACTGAAGTTTACTCAAATACAGGAGGACAGGCTTCAAAAGCATCAAAAGCAGGAGCAGTAGCAAAATTTTCTGCTTCTGGAAAGCCAACTAAGAAAAAGGATTTGGCTGCAATACTTATGACTTATGGAAATATCTATGTAGCAAAAGTTTCAATGGGTGCAAATCAAAATCAGACACTAAAAGCAATAAGAGAAGCAGAGTCTTATTCAGGACCATCAATAATAATTGCTTATTCACCTTGTATAGAGCATGGAATAAAAGCTGGAATGGGTAAATTCCAGACAGAAGAAAAACTTGCAACAGAAGTAGGATACTGGCCAATTTTCAGATATGATCCAAGACTCGCTGAAAAAGGGAAAAATCCACTGCAGTTAGATACACGAAATCCCGCTTGGGACAAATACGAAGATTTCCTGCTAGGAGAACGAAGATATGCAACCCTAGCCGCAGAATTTCCTGAAAAAGCGAAAGAATTGCTTGAAGCAAACTTAAAGAATGCCAAAGACAACTGGAACTACTATAAACGAATGGCAGCAATGGATTATTCAACAGAAGAATAAAATTAAATTAAAATAAAATTTATTTTTTATAAAAAGAAATTCCCCTTTATTTTAGGGGTTTTTCTTATTTTTTAGAAAAAAATTAGAATAGGTGGCATTTATTTTGATAAAAAAATGTGGTAAAATTATGTAGATATTTAAATTAATGCTTTTTATTTAAGATCCATAAGATGAATTATTGTTAATAAATATTTTTTAAAATTTATATGTTATTTCTTTATTATAAAGCAAAGGGGAAGAGTCGCCATCCCCTTTTATTTCGCAATATTAGTTATTTCAATTTCTTCAAATTATAATATCTGAAGATTTTGGCGAAAGTGCTACGCACTAATCCCAGCTTGTCTAAGCATTTTTTTGAAACGAAAACGAAACTCGCTATGCTCACTTTCGCAGATAAAGATTAGAACAACTCTACAAAATATATTTGCTATGAAGATTCTAGTGAAAGAAACACATAAATGTATTTAGTCGTTTTCATTCTAAAAAAATCACGACATTTTTAATTTAATTATGAAGGCTGCTTTAATAAAGAAATATTAATCAAAATAGCTTATACTAATATCTGATTAAACTATGTATAATAAATTAGGAAAAAGTATATATTGTCGCTATTGATTAAACCTGTTCGACAACTATATGTCTTTATTAATAAAACAAATATTCTAAAGCAAGAGGTCTTGACCTCTTGTGAAAATGAAAAAATTAAGTTAGCGAAAACATCGGTTGTGTACCATTTTTAGTTAGAAATTAGTATTAAAATGAATATTTTAAAAGAATTTAGTATTCGAATACTTAAAAAGAGAGTACAATAATAAAAATAAAGTTTAAAATAAGAGGGGAAAATATAAAAGAGGAGAAAACTATGAGAAATACGAAATGGGCTGCAAAAATTATTCCTAATCCACGACAGGAGAGGGAATATATTGAAAGAGATGACAAGCAGAAAAATGATGAAAAAACAAAAAAAATGAAAAAAAGTAAGACTGAAAAACAGAATTTTGAAAATACAAATTTAAGTTCGGTAATTGATAATGATATTTTGAAAATACTTTATTCACGGGGAATAACGACAGAGAAGAAAATCAGGGAGTTTTTGAATCCAAAACTTGAAAATATCCAGAATCCTTATGGACTGCAGGATATGGAAAAGACAGTTTTGGAAATTGAAAAGGCGATAAAGGAACAGAAAAATATTTGGATATACGGGGATTATGATGTGGATGGAATTACTTCGACATCTATTTTGTATATGGCGTTAAAGGAGCTTGGGGCGGAAAATGTGAACTACTACATTCCTATTCGGGATGAAGGGTATGGGTTGAATAATGAAGCATTGAAAAAAATAAAAGAATCTGGGGCAGATTTGGTAATTACTGTGGATTGTGGAATTACAGCGTTTCCTGAAGTGGAGTTTGCAAATTCTATAAATTTGCCGATAATTATTACAGATCACCATAATTTACATGGGGATAAAGTTCCAGACGCTATTACAGTTGTGAATCCAAAACGTCCTGAAAATGAATTTTCCTTTGAATTTCTAGCGGGAGTTGGGACTATTTTTATGGTAATTCTTTGTCTTTATGAAAGAATTGGGAAAAAGGCAAAAGCATATAAATATCTAGATTTAGTAGCAATTGGTACAGTTGCGGATATTGTGCCACTGGTTGAAGAAAACAGGATTTTGACAAAATTTGGGCTGGAGCAGCTTAGCCGTTCTAAAAATAAGGGGCTTAGATTTTTGCTGTATAAATTGTTTAGTACGCAAAATTCAGGTTTTAATGAAAAAACTGAGTATAATTCGTATGATGTGGGCTTTATCATCGCACCTGTCTTTAATGCGGCTGGAAGGCTTAAAGATGCAAAAATGGTGGTAAAATTGCTAATTTCTGATAATGACAGGGAAATTGAGATAATCGTAAAGGAATTGATTAATAAGAATTTTGAGCGAAAAGAATTGCAGAATCAAATCGTCGAAAAAGTGGAAAAACATATTGAAGAAAGCGATTTGAAGGAAGATTATGTGATTGTAGACTATTCGCCTGAATATCATCACGGAGTAATTGGTATAGCGGCTTCCAAAATTGTGGATAAATATTACAAGCCTGCGATTATCATTGAAGTGAAGGAAGATGAAGGAATAGCAGTTGGATCATGCCGAAGCATTGGAAATTTTAATATTTTAGAGGCGTTGCAGTCAATGCCTGAACTTTTTGTAAAGTTTGGGGGACATTCTGGAGCAGCAGGATTTACGATTGGAATAAAAAATTTGGAATTATTTAGGAAAAAAATAAATAAATTTGCAAAAACAAAACTGAAAGAAGAGGATTTTGTAAAAATAATAGAAATTGATAAGCAAATACCAATTCAAAAGGTTTCCTACGAATTTTTCCAAATAATAGAACTTTTGAAGCCATTTGGCTTTGGAAATCCAATGCCGACATTCAGGACAAATAACGTACTTTTTGAAAATATAAAATTTATTGGAGAAAATAAAAATCATATAATGTTTGACATAAAGCAAAAGGGATTTTTTAATAAAAATGCTGTCTGGTTTAATTCTGGCGAGTATTTTAAAGAGTTGAATGAGAATTTGTTTTACGATATTGTTTATAAATTAAAGACAGAAATGTTTCAGGACAGATATTATACGAAAGTGTACGTTGAGGATGTGAAGGTATCGCAATTGAAGGACGATACTTTGTCTTATTATCATTCGCTTTTTAACACATCTTTCCCGATGAAGTCGGTATTTTATACAAATATTGAGCTGGAAACGGAAAAGAAAATTACAATGAAAATGGAATTTGACCAGGTTTCGCTTTTTCAAGGAAGAAAGTTCATTGGACGGCTTGATTACAGCATTTCCAACTTGTTAATACTTTTAAATCAGTATTATAACTGGAATTTTACTGTGAAAATGGAGGATGTGAAGCAGGCTTCAAATCATAATATTGTAAATATATTGATAAAAAGAGATTATAATTTTAAATGTTATGATTACACGCAAATTGGTATTTTTAAGAAAATAAAAGAATTTTTGATTGGGAAAATGGAGTATAATTCACAGACTAAAGAATTGCTGGCACAGTTTTTTAAGCAAAATAAAAACTTGATTATAAAAAATATTTTTGACGAAAATGAAAAATATAAATACAAAATGTCAAATTTTGAAAACTTTTTACTGACAGTTGGAATTTATTATAAAAAAATGACTGATAAAAAAAGTCAAATTGTAATAAGTTCAGATAAAAAGCCAATTTTTAACAATTTTATAAAATCATATTTTGATATAAATGAAGAATATTCTGAAAATGACTATCCATTTACATTGTTTTATAATTACAAGGATACAGAAAAGCTAGAAAATATTATAAAAACAGATTTTTCAATGCAAAACGAAATCAATTATGAAATTAAGGAAAATAGCCAAAATCTTGAAGTTAATGAAGAGCCAAAACAGCTGGAATACAAGAAAATTGAAAAAATAGAGTTTAAAAATAATGAAAATGTGGAAAACTCTGAGAATATTGTGGAAAAACCTCAGGAAAATACTGAAAAGTTAAGTGAAGCTGGAAAACAGGAAGTAGAGAACAGATTTTGCATAATAATAAATTCTGAAGATTTTATGGTAAAAACAGATGATTTGGACAAAAATAATATTGAAGAGATAGATACGAAAATTGAAGTGCCAGAAAATATAATGTTTTTAGAAAATTCAACGAAGAAGGAGAGAAAAAATGCAAAAAATATTTTTGTAGAATATTTACCGATTGAAGAAAAAATGAAATTGAAAAAGTTACTTACTGATGGAGAAAAGATTTATTCTGATTATTCGGTTAATGAGATTTTGTAAAAGTAAATGATGATACAAATATTTGAGTAGCAAAAATCTTAATTTGTTGTAAAAAATTATAAAAAAGTGATGTGAAATAATATATCTATGTGACAAGAATATAAAAAATAGGAGGAAATATGGAAAAACTAAAAAAGGCTATTTTGGTTTACAATCCAAAATCTGGAAATGCCAATATAATTTTAAGCAATTTTGATTTAATCACGACAAAACTGCTGGAAAAAGGGATTACATTGACACTTTACAGCATAAATCAGAATTATGATTTGCTTACAGAAATTTTAAAAAATGAAAAATATGATATTTTGATTTTATCAGGTGGAGATGGAACATTAAGCCGTTGTTTAAGTGAACTTTATTCTAAAAACATTGAGTTTCCAGAAGTTGCAATATTTCCGACAGGAACATCAAATGACTTTGCAAAAGCATTGAAAATTGAAGAAAATATTGAAAACTGGATAGAGAAAATTACTAAAAAAACTGCTAAAAACATTGATTTTGGATTAATCAATGGAAAAACTGTGTTCTTGTCTTCGTATGCTGGCGGACTATTTACTAAAATTTCCTACAATACAGACAAAACATTGAAAAAAACATTTGGGAAAATTGCCTATTATATAAATGGACTTGGAGAACTTACAAATATAAAGACTTTTGACTTGGATATTGTGCTGGATGGGAATGAGAAAGTGAAGGAAAAGGCTATTTTGTACGCAATTCTGAATGGAAAAAGTGTTGGAGGATTTGAAAATGTAATTGATGAAGCCAGTATGAATGACGGATTTATGGATATTTTAATCGTAAAAAACATTGACAATCCGCTGGATATTCCAAAAATCCTAATAGACTTAATGAACAGTAACTTAACAAACAACGATTACATCCGAACTTTACAAGCCAAAAACTGTGAAATAAAAAAAGTTACAGAAGAAATTGACGTAAGCATTGATGGAGAAGAAGGGGAAAATATAGATGTAACAATTGAGTTTATAAGTGGGAAATTAAAAGTTTTTTGTTAAGAATTTATAATAACGGATAGCTAAAGATTAAAAAGGCTAAAATAGAAACAGGGATTTTTCATAAAAAATGAGAAAAAAAATATAAGGATAGGGTGATATACTAATGAAAAAATATACGATGTTATTTTTGTTTTTATTTTTTAATTGTTTAAATTATTCGAACACTTTTGAAACTAATAAAAAATTTAAAAATTCTATTATCAATAATAAGTTTTCTGAGCACATAGAAGGTTTTAGGGGAAGGATTGATGGAAATGGGAATAATTATAAAAATATTAATTCTGTTAAGGTATATGAGGTCGTAGGAGACGCATATTATAATACTGATTTTTCTTGTACCAACACTCCTCTAATAAAAGCTACTTCTATAGAGGAAAACTACTATTCAATTTTCATAAGAGAAATTAAAAACATGATAAATTTAAATTTAACAACTAATCATTCAGAAGAAGTTAAAAAAAAAATAGAAATGATAAATAAGAAAATAAGGCTACATATTGATTTTATAAGAGATTATTTGTTAATGAGATTTTATAATCCACGAGAAAAAGTATCATGCCATTATAGTTCAAATTTTATTATTTATTCAACAAATGAATTTAGTTTTCTACTTAATTTAGATAATATAAAAAATTATGAAATAGAGTTAAAAAAGAAATATGATTTGGAAAAAGAATTAAATATTTTAAATCAACTTGTTGAATATTTATATAAAGATAATAACTACGATAAGATAAAAGTAGGAATGAGAAATGTTGATGAATTTATACATTATGATGGATATAAAAATGCTCAAAGGAAAGTGGATTATAAAAATTTAGATCAAAGTGATATAAATGATATAGTTAGAATTTATAGGTATGATAAAAATGATATATATGAGTATTCAATATATTTAGATTTATTAGAATTATCTTACCTAATAAAAAACAGAGAGTAAAAGAAGAGAACCCATACTTTCTAAACTAATTTTTAAAATGCCTTAAATTCTGAAAACAATTGTAAATAAAAGAAAGTGATTTGAATAAAATTAACGAACTTATTGAATATCTATATGTTTATCAAAATATACCCTTTGAAAAATTAGATGATAAAAAAACAGAAAAAGTTAATTCCGAAGAATTTGTATGCTACCATGAAATAATTCATCATATTAAATCACTTAAAAATAATTCAAAAAGAAATATTGATGAGGATAATTTTAAATTAGAAATTGAAAGTAAGTAGTTAAAGTATAAATTTTCAAATAATCGTTGTTGCAAAACACAAATGATTATTATAATAGAGGAACTTTTAATACTGTTACTTATATTAATGATAAAGATGAAGATAAAACCAAACATGTGAGAGATGTAATTTATTGGTTAAATTGGGGAACTGGACCAGATGATAAAAGTAGTATACCAAAAAGAATAGAATTATCTTTAGTAGGAAAAGTAGTGTCTGATAATTATGAAGATATAAAAATTTGGGCTATATCAAGAGGATATAGTTCTATAGGTTTAAAAGAAGCAATGGAGTATATATCTGACCGTCTCTTTTTAGATGATTTTAAAAATCAATTAAACAATTTATTAAAATTTAATCCTGAGCAAATAGCTCCTCGGATAATGGATTTGAGGTGATAATTTATGAAAAAAATTTTAATAATAATATTACTTTTATTACTAATTTATTATTGTTTTAATAGGGGTGAGATAATTAAAGAAAATCATTATGAAATTTCAATGCGTCGTTTAAATTATGGAGATAAAGATAAAATTTCTAATATTGAAGATATAAATTTTGACAATGGTAATATAATTATTAAATTAAAAAGTTTGCAGAATAATTTATATTTAGAAACTATAATAATTTATTACAAAGAAAAAAAAATAGGAGAAATTTCCATAAATGAAAATTTATATGTTGAAAGTATAAGTAATAGTAAATATATTGATATTAACAGTTATATTTTTAAATATTCTATTAATAATGATTTGCTCTGGATTTTAGGAGAAAAGAATGAAAAATATAACATATCTTCTGGACCATATATGGAAAATGAATTTATATTTGAAACTGTCATAAAAGATAAGGCTAATAATAAAATATATAATTTAAAACGTGAAATAGATATACTATTTGTAGAGCAAGGAAAAACCAGAAGATGGACTATTGACCATTAATATTATTTCTTAAAATATATTTGATAAGTCATATTGACATAAGTGTATAAGCAAGAATGGAAATCAAGAAAAAGAAGCAACTTGTAATATAAATGGTAATTCTGAGTGTGTAAATGGGAATCGATTAATATCAGATTTAATAAATAATAAAAGAAAGTATCGATAACAACTCAAAGAGATCCCAATAATTGGTTTAAAGTAAAAATGGATAGAGATGGTAAACAACAAGAAAAAGGGTCAATGTCTACATATAATTACCCAAAAAATATAAACGATGAAAAGGAATATTTTGCATTACTAAATACAGAAAAAAAAGTAAGACTTAATAATGTACAATTAGATAGTAATGGAAATGCTACTAAAATATATTCAGAAATAGTTCCAACATATATTGTATTAGCACATGAATTAATACATTTAAAACATAATTCACTTAATAATCCGAAAGAAGATATTGATGAGAATAATTCTGAATTAGAAAATGAAAGTGAATAATTAAATTATAAAAGTTTTAAATAATCGTTGTTGTAAAAGACAGCGATTATTTTTTGTTTTGAAATAAGCTCATATTATCTCTATAACAAAAAAAGTTTGAATCAGACAAAGATTTACCAAAAAAACAATTTAACGAACGCTACGGGCTTAATATGACGCAATATGAACATTAATCTTTATCATCATCAATTTATTTTATAATTTCAAGAAATTTTATCCTGATTTTTCTAATATATTTTTTTATCAAAAAAAAAGCCTGTGCAAACTTTTAGAAGAAAACTACCAATAATCTGCACATAAGCTTAAATATTTTATTTTTATTCAATTAAATTTTCTTTTGATATTTTAAAATGAGTTGAAGTAAAATTTCTTAAACTGCCCATCCACCTCCAAAAACTAGGCTCTCATTTTCTACGCTAATCAAATATTATCCCATTTTTTTCAAAAAATCAAGTCCTTTTTTTGTAAAAATTTTCCCCAATAAACTTTCCGAAAATTCAAATTTTGGAAAGCACGCTTATCAGTTTTTCGAAAATTAAAAAATTTTAGAAACTTATCGTGATTTTTTCAGCACATAAAATTTTGAAAAAATGACTTTCATTTGCACTCAAAAACTTATTTCATTTGTGAAAGTAAAGTTACAATCTAGCTGTTTCAGTTCTTTCAATTCTCTTAACAACTTCGTCATCAAATTCAATTTCAATGTCAAAAATATCCCTGTCATATTCAAGATTATTTTCCCCATTATCTACATTTTCATCTTCAAAAAATTCATCAGTCATAATTGAAATTCCACCTATCTTTAGTCTTTAATCAAGATAGCTGTTCCTGTAATATTTATAATATGAGGATCTGCTTATCTGAATAAACCTGCAAAAACTTTTTACGCTTATTTCTTTGTCTCTTACCCTCTTTAACATATCCTGCTCCTCTTTTGAAAGATTTAAGACTTTAACTGGCCGTCCAATTACATTTCCAGTTTTCCTGCTGTATCTTTTTCCAGATTTTTGCGGCATATTTTTAATTCCGTCATTTATTCTTTCAATTAAAATGCTTCGTTCCCATTCAGCTAAATATATTAGAAGAGGAATTACAACAACATTTACAATTTCATATGTTATGGAAGATAGCGATTTTAAAATAAACTTGAATATAAATGAAAGTAGAAAAAAATATTCATTGTTCAAAATAATTCAATCTAAATATTTTTGTATACAAAAATAAAAAAAGATTAATAATATTATAAATTAAAACTAAAAAAACAAATAAATGTGTAGATTTTTTTTATAAAATATACTATTAATATTTTGATTTTTTTAATTATATGACTGATGAATAAAATAAATATATATTAGAAAATTTTGTTAAAGATTAAAAATTAAAATATAAAATGTAAATTATAATAAAAAAGAAAACTTAAAATATCAGTAAACTTTCTATAAAAAATTTTGAAATTTACAGAAAGTATGGTATAAATATACTATATAAGAATTTTAGACGTATGGAGGAAGAATTATGAATGGATATTTTAGTCTTGTTTTACATGCGCATTTGCCATATGTAAGACATCCAGAGTATAAAGAATTTTTGGAAGAAGATTGGTTATATGAAGCGATTACAGAAACATACGTTCCTCTACTAGAAATGTTTGAAAGCTTGACAAGGGATAATATTCCTTGGAATATAACAATCACAATGTCTGGAACACTTGTAAATATGTTAAATGATGAGTTATTAAGAGAAAGATATATTCGTCATATAGACAAATTGATTGAATTTTGTGAAAAAGAAGTGGAAAGACTGAGTCCATATCCCGATATGCTAAATGTTGCAAAACACAATCTATGGTTTAATACAAGAGCAAAGAAAGTGTTTGAAGAAAAATACAATAGAGATTTGGTAGGGGCATTTAGAAAATTTCAAAATCAAGGGAATCTTGAAATTATTCCAGTTACAGCAACGCACGGATTTTTGCCAGTAATGAAAGATTATCCTGAAGCAGTAAATGCTCAAGTTTTTATGGCAAAAAAAGATTACATAAAAAACTTTGGAAGAAATCCAAAAGGAATTTGGCTGGCTGAATGTGCTTATTATCCAGGACAGGATAAATTCCTTGAAAAACATGGAATAAGATACTTTTTAGTAGATGCACATGGAATTATGCACAGTAACCCACGTCCAGTTTATGGTATTTATTCACCAGTCTACACAAAAAACTATGTAGCTGCATTTGCAAGAGATTTAGAGTCGTCAGAGCAAGTTTGGAGTTCTGAATCAGGTTATCCAGGAGACGTACTTTACCGTGAATTTCACAAGGATGCTGGTTACGAACTGGATTATGAACTTGTAAAACCTTATTTGCATAGTGACGGAGTAAGAAGAAACATTGGAATAAAATACCATGCAATAACAGATAAAAAAGGAACCTATAAAGCTATTTATAATCCGCAGGCAGCAGCAGAAAGAGCAAAAGAACACGCCTACAACTTTGTCTTCAACCGTTCAAAACAAATAGAATATCTCGCTTCAAAAATGAAATACAGAAAACCTATTGTAGTGTCACCTTATGATGCCGAACTATACGGACATTGGTGGTATGAAGGGCCAATATTCCTAGAATGGGTATTCAGAGCAATAGCAGAATCTAATTTTTCTACAATAACACCATACAAATATTTAGAATTATATCCTACAAATCAAATAGTTGATGTAAGTATGTCAAGCTGGGGAGCAAACGGTTATTATGATGTTTGGATAGATAGCTCAAATGATTACGCCTACAGACATTTACATAAAGCAGCACAAAAAATGATAGAATTAGCAAACGGAAGAGAACCATACAACGAATTAGAATATAGAGCATTGAATCAGGCGGCAAGAGAGTTATTGATGGCACAGACTTCTTGCTGGGAATTTATAATGTATACAGGAACAATGGTTGGTTATGCTCACAAAAAAATAAGCGATCACGTTCACAGATTATTTAAAATTTATGAAGACTTCAAAAACGGAAGATTGGATGAAGGATGGATAAATGAAATTGAAAGCAGAGATAATATCTTCCCTGAAATTGAATACAGAATGTATAGAAGTGACTGGTTATAATTTAAATAATAAAAATTAATATAATTTAAGGAGTGTTTTTTATAATTTTTATAAGAGCATTCCTTTTTAATATTAATTGAATTGTTGAATATTTTTATTTGATTTTGAGATTAAATTAGTATAAAATATATTTAATGCTAAAACCTATTTAAAAAATAGAGATAAAATTCAATAATAATTAATTTGATAGTCTTATTAAAAAATCAAATCTAATTTTTAAGTATATATCTTAAGGATTTTATTTAGATTTTGAAAAATTGCTTATTGTTAATAAATATTTTTTTATAATTCTATGTTTTTTTCTTTTTATATAAGCAAGGGAAATCAGTCACCATTTCCCTTGCAACCCTGGCTCGTCTAAGCATTTTTTTGAAATAAAAACTAAACTCGCTTTTTAATAAGAGTTTTTATCAACTCTTTAAATAATAGCAATTTCAATATTTTGAAAAAGCTCAGACAGTAGTTTTCATTCCCAAAAAATCACGACAAATTTTTTAAGTTTTATAATTTACAGCGGTTTTATGAAATTAGAATGTATTTTGAAAAGTACAAAAAATCAAGTAAAATTTCGTTAAAGAAAAAACATATAAATACAAATAAGAAAAATAATTGTTAATCAAAATAATTTTGAAATAAAAAAGTAATAAATAGAAAAACAGTATTAGAAAAAATCATTTATTTTAATATTAATAATAGAAAGAGAGAGAAAAAAGAATGGAGAAGATAATAGGTATAAATCCAGTGATTGAAGTGTTGAAATCGGATAAAAATATTGAGAAACTGGAAATTTATAAGAAGATAAAGAAGGAAACAATCAAGGAAATATTGAATCTGGCAAGTAGAAGGAATATAAAGATTTTTTATACTGATAGACGGACTGAAAATTCACAGGGGGTTGTGGCACTTGTTTCAGAATTTGATTATTATGTGGATTTTTCTGCGTTTTTGGAAAAGCTTTTGAGAAAAGAAAAGTCAAGAGTAGTTGTGCTGGATCAGGTTCAGGATCCAAGAAATTTTGGGGCGATTATAAGAAGTGCGGAGTGTTTTGGAGTGGATGGGATTATTATTCAGGATAGAAATAGTGTGAAAGTCACGGAAACAGTTGTAAAATCATCAACAGGAGCGATTGAGCATGTGGATATTGTAAAAGTCACAAATATTTCTGATACGATTGATAAATTAAAAAAATATGGATATACAGTTTACGGTGCAGAAGCTGATGGACAGAATTATTATTATGAAGAAAATTATCCAGAAAAAACGTGTCTTGTACTTGGAAGTGAAGGAAACGGAATGCGAAAAAAAGTGAAGGAGCATTGCGACAAAATTGTAAAAATACACTTAAAAGGGGAAATAAACTCGCTGAATGTATCTGTGGCTGGAGGGATAATATTAGCAGAAATGTCGAAATAGTAAAATTTGGAAGCAAAAAAGTAATGCATGATATAATGATAAGTTTGCCTTATGAGAATATATTGCCAGAATTTTAGTAGAAATTAGTAAAATAATGGAGATATAGAGTAAAATAGATGAATTGTTTTAGAATAAAAATTATAATTTTTAAATTTGGTTTTAAAGTAGTTTTTACAAAAAGTATATTCTCAAATCAAGTACAACAGAAAGTAAAAAAATTCAAATCCAAATACTTGAAAATTAAAGAAAAATATGGTATTCGATTATATGAAATATTGAAAATAATCATAGTTATAAATAGAAAGGAGCATAGGCAATTATGAAAAAAGATTTACATCCATCTTACGGATTTGTAGTATTTGAAGATACAAGTAACGGAGAAAAATTCTTAGGAAAATCAACTAAAACTTCTAAAGAAACTACAACTTTTGAAGGTCAAGAATATCCAGTAATAAAAGTTGCAACAAGTTCAACTTCTCACCCATTCTATACTGGAAAATCTAAATTTGTTGATGAAACTGGAAGAGTTGATAAATTTAAGAAAAAATACAACTTATAATTTTGAAAATATTGAAAACAGGGATAACTTATTCTCTGTTTTTTATTTAACTTGATTTTTCTGTTAATATAATTTTAATGGTTGACAATATATTTAATATTTGTTATGATATATGAGATAATTAGTAGGATAGCAGGATAGTAGGAGATTAAATTTATTGAAAAATAAAAATTTTAAAAGGTAATTTAGTAGTTTAAAAAGTAGTAGTGTTGAAGATTTGAAGGATTTACAAAAGAATAGAGATTTTATAGTTAATTGATTTTAAGTAGTTTTGAAAAATATAAGATTTGAGATTAATTAAGTATAATTGCTGGATGTAGAGGTTTAAAATATAATAATTGCTTGATAATTTAAAATATTTTTATAATTTTGACTTATTTAAGTAAATTTTATAAATTTTAACTATGTAAATAAACTATTAAAGTATCGTAAAATATAGAAATAAATATTGTGTATAAATATTATCCTCTCCTAAAGTTGTTTTAAGAGAGTTTTTTTTTACAAAAATTTAGTTGAAAAATTAGGAAATACAGGAAAAAGTTAAAATATGGTTACTTGAGCTTCAGAGCAAGAAAATTATTGAATACAAAGAAATTAACTTTGAAGAAGTTATTTCTGAAGCAAATATATTTAAGAATGCGAAGTAAGTAAAAAAAATCTTTAGAAATATTAAAGTATACGAGAATACTTTGTAAGAAATTGAGAATAAAGCTACAATTAGCAAATTTTATAGTTAGCATAAAAAAATAGATTATGAAGTGTTCGGAGAAGATAATGAGATGTTTTTATGGTAATTTATAAAGGAAAGGCTGTAGTTGTGGTATAGTTTGAAATTTATTCAAAAAAGTTTTATAAATAAAAAATTAAAAATAAGATAGGAGAAAAAATGATGATTATTAAAGTAGACGGTGGAATAAGTGAAAAAATCTTGGAAAATTTAGTAAATAGATTGGAAACGGAGAATAATGTGAGTGTTAAATTGATTAATGGCAAAGAATATTCGATTTTGGGCTTAGTTGGAGATATCAGTACTATTGATATAAAACATATCCAGTCGCTAGATTATGTGTTGGATGTGCAAAGAGTACAAGAGCCTTATAAGAGAGCAAGTAGAAAATTTAAACCAGAGGACACTATTGTAAAAGTTGGAAATGTAGAAATTGGGGGAAATAGCCTTGTGATGATGGCAGGACCTTGTTCTGTGGAAAATGAAAAACAAATTATTGATACAGCAAAAGCTGTAAAAGCGGCTGGAGCAAATATCTTAAGAGGTGGAGTTGTAAAACCTAGAACATCGCCTTATGCCTTCCAAGGATTAGGGATGGAAGGTATTGAATTGATGAAAAAAGCAAAAGAAGAAACAGGGCTTCCAATAATATGTGAAGTTATGTCAATCGCTCAATTGCACGAATTTGGTCCACATCTTGATATGATTCAGTTAGGTGCGAGAAATATGCAAAATTTTGATTTGCTGAAAGAAGTTGGGAAAACAAATATTCCAGTACTGTTAAAAAGAGGATTGAGTGCAACAATCGAAGAATGGTTAATGTCGGCAGAATACATTTTGGCTGGCGGAAATGAAAATGTAGTTCTTTGTGAAAGAGGAATCAGAACTTATGAAACAGCATACAGAAATGTACTAGATTTGAATGCAGTGCCGATGGTTAAAAAATTAACACACTTGCCGATAATCGTAGATTCATCTCACGCAACTGGAAAATACTGGATGGTAAAACCTCTTGCAATGGCAGGAATTGCTGCTGGAGCAGACGGATTAATGGTAGAAGTACATCCTGAGCCAGACAAGGCATTGTCAGATGGGCCTCAATCATTGAAATTTGAAGTGTTTGATGACTTGATGCAGGATGTAGAAAAAATTGCGAATGTGTTAGGGAAAAGTTTTAAGTAAATTTATTAGAAGGTTGTAAAAAATGAAAAGAAAATGGCTATTATTACTAATTTTAATTTCTTCAATTAATTCTTTTTCTAAAGAAACTTATACTAAAGAGGAAAAGCAGTATTTAAAGCAAATTGAAAAAGGAGATAAGGATTCACTATTAAAATTAAGTGATTATTATTTTCGAAATAGAAAATTTGAAGAATCTGAGAAATTATTATTAAAATATGAAAAAGAAAATAATAACTTAGGAAATAGTAGAGAAACAAAAGAAAAAATTATTTCATTCTATAGATACTGGAGAGATTCAATAGTGCTTTCAGTTTTAAAAGTAAATATAGAGAAAACTAAAGAATTAGAGGAAAAAATTATTGAACGGTATAATGAATTAATAAAATCTGGTGATGTAAAAGCGTTAAATGATTTGGGAGAATTTTATATTTGGATAAAACAGGATGAAAAAGGAAATAAATTATTGAAAGAAGCTGCTGATAAAGAATATAAACCAGCTCAAGAAACTTTGGAAAGACAGAAGAAGGATAAAAGTTTTGGTGAACAAAAATTACAAGAATATGAAAATAATTATAAGGAAACAGGTGATGTTAGAGATTTGAGAATATTAGCATATTCTTATGTGAGTTTGAAAAAATATGACTTAGCAGAAAAAACTTATTTACAGTTAATCGAATTAGAAGATTATCAACCTGATTATGCTTCATTAGCTCAAATGTATGATTATAAAACTCAAAATTATGAAAATGCCATAAAGTATTATAAATTGGCAATACAAAAAATATCTAATAAAAAACAAAAGTTTGATGCACGGGATTATTGGATTAGAATAGGAGATATGTATTTTTTACAAGGTAATTTTATTGAAGCTGAAAAGGCGTATAAAAATTCTATGGCGTTTAAGCATCCAAATGATGGTAAAACATACGAGCGAAATATGTTAATAGAAATTTATAAGTCGCAAGGAAGAACAGAGGAAATGAAAAAATTAGAAAAGCAAAATAAAAGTTGGTGGAATAATTAAAATTTTGATAGTGGTATTTAGATTGAAATAGCTATTTATAAGAAAATTTGTAAAAAGGGGTGTTTACAATTTTAAAAAAAATAGAAAATTTGACAGTAACAATAGTTGGACTCGGAGTAATTGGAGCTGCTTTTGCACAGAGTTTTAAGGAGATTGGTATTAAGACTGTTTATGGGATTGATATTGATGAGGAAACGATAAAGAAGGCAGAAGAGAAAAATATTATAAATAAAGGTTTTTTGGAAACAAGAGAGCCTTTGGAAAAGTCAGATTTTGTGGTAATTACTCTTTATCCGAACTTGATGAAGTCATTCTTTGTGAATAATATTAATTATTTTAAGGAAAATGCGATAATTACTGATGTTGTTGGAATTAAAGAGAAAATCATTAAGGATATTGACCCAATTATTGAGAAGAGTGGAAGAAATATTGACTTTATTTTTGGACATCCTATGGCGGGACGTGAGAAACGTGGGATTGATTTTGCAGATAGTAGAGTCTTTAAAGATGCAAATTATATAATTATTAAGGATGAAAAAAATAAAAAAGAAAATCTAGAACTGCTCTCAGAAATTGTGAAATGCATGGGCTTTAAGAAAGTCAGTTTTCTTACAGCACAGGAACACGATGAAATTATTGCGTTTACGAGCCAGCTTACCCACGCAATTGCAGTTTCGCTTGTAAATAGTGATAGTGAAAAGTACGATACGAATCGTTTTATTGGGGATTCTTATCGGGATTTGACGAGAATTGCAAAAATAAACGAAGATTTGTGGGCAGAGCTTTTTATAGGTAATAAAAAAAATCTCTTAAAGATGATACAGCAGTTTGAAAGAGAACTAGATGTAATAAAAGATGCATTGAATGATAATGATTTAGGAACTTTAAAGGAAAAATTTATAATTTCAACAAAACGGCGAGAAAAGATTGACTAAAGTAAATTGATTCAGGAGGAATAAGATGGAAAACAATTTTGAAAATAAAAAATGTTTAAAAACATTAGTTGGTGACAATGTTTATCTTTCGCCAATTTCTCTTGATGATGTTGAAAAATACGCTGAAATGGTTAATGATATAAAAGTTTCGGTTGGTTTGGGCTATCTTTCTTATACTAATATCATAGATTTCGAAAGTGAAAAGGAATTTTTAATTTCAGTAAAAAAAGAAAAAATGTTTGCTGTTAGGCTGCTTGAAAATGATGATCTTTTGGGAAATATAGGGTTTAATTCGGTAGATTTGCTAAATCGTACTGCAACAATGGGAATTATGCTTGGAAATTCTAATTATCAAAGAAAAGGATATGGAATAGAAGCTGTAAAATTAATACTTGACTATGGCTTTTCATTTTTAAATTTGAGAAATATATCGTTAAGTGTATTTGAATATAATGAAGCAGCTTATAATTTATATAAAAAAGCTGGTTTTAAGGAAGCTGGGAGATTGCGTAAAGCAGTTGAGATTATGGGCAAAACTTATGATGTGATTATAATGGATATGTTAAAAGAAGAATTTCAGTCGGTTTATATAAAAAGGGAACTTGAAAAAAGATATAATTTGAAATAAAAATTTATATAGTAAAATCATTTTAAATGACAGAATTTAATGGTTTTGCTATATTTTAATATACACATAAAGAAGAGGAAATGGAGAAAATTATGGAAATATTGAATGTTGGATTAGGGGAAAATTCTTATGATATTGTAATTGGAAAAAATTTTTTTGAGAAATTTCCTGAATATATTGAAAAAATTTATAATGGCAAAAAATTATTTGTGATTACTGATTCTAATGTGGATAAAATTTATAGGAATCAATATAAGAAGATGTTTAAAGGCTTTGATTATACAATTTATGTGCTGGAAGCAGGAGAAAAAAATAAACATATTGGTATAATGCCTGAAATTTATTCTGCAATGGTAAATGCAGGGCTTACAAGAAAAGATATGGTTGTTGCATTTGGTGGCGGAGTTGTTGGAGATATTGCCGGATTTGCGGCTGCCAGTTATATGCGTGGGATTGGATTTATACAGATACCCACGACGATTGTTTCACAGGTCGACAGCAGTGTTGGAGGAAAAGTTGGAGTTGACTTGCCTGAAGGGAAAAATCTTGTTGGGGCATTTCATCAACCGAAACTTGTTTTAATTGACAATTATTTTTTGAATACATTGACAGACAGATATTTTTACGACGGATTTGCTGAAATTGTGAAATATGGATGTATTTATGATAAGAAGTTTTTTGACAGACTTGTGGAAATAGTGGAAACAGTTGAAGTTTCTTATGATGATGAAAATTATAAGCAGAAATTGCGTGAACATCTGATGAAATATGTGAATGAGATTGTTTACCGTTCCTGTGAGATAAAAAAGGAAGTTGTGGAAAAAGATGAGAAGGAAAGTAATTTGAGAATGATATTGAATTTTGGACATACTATCGGACATGCAATAGAGCAGTTTACAAATTATGAGAAATATTCACACGGAGAAGCGATTTCTGCTGGAATGGTAGATATTACAAAAATTGGGGAGAAAAAAGGGTTTACAAAAAAGAATGAATCTGTAAAAATTGAGAAACTATTGAGAGCATTGAATTTACCGACTGAGATTGAATATCCGAAAGACAGGATTTCTGAAATTATGAAAAGGGATAAGAAAAGTACAAGTGATGGAATTAATTTTGTAATTCTAAAGGAAATTGGGGAAGTTGAGATTATGAAGATTGGGGAAAAGGAGATTTTTGAGTAAGCATTTGAAATTGTAAAAATATAAATGTGTGATTATGAGGGGAAATTGAAAAGGTCAGACAGTGTATGACCTATTTGAAATAGTGAAGGAGTGAAAAAATATGTTACAGGAAAATTTCTGAAAAGTGGAAAAGGCGAACTGGTTAAAAATAATTTTTAATTCAGCAAAATTTTTAATTTCTTTGCTGGTATTAAATATAGGAGTAGTTTTATTATTTACAGTTGAAATTAGCAGAAATTTTTATGTTTCTACTGTTATAATTTTTATAGTTTTATTAATTATACTAGGAATAGTAGATTTCTTTGTGTTTTCGTATTATAAAAAGAAATATCCAAACATTTATTTTTATGATGATGGTTTCAGTATAGGAAAAAATGAAAAAAACTATTATAAAAATTTGCAATATTTTCTTTCAAAGGAAGTATACATGGTGGGAAATACATTTACAGCGATTTTTTTCAAATCTAATGAAGGAAAGTGGGAAAAAATTAATGCAGGCGGGTATAAAAAAGATGCTTTTAATTTATTTCAAGAAGATTTTGTAAAACAGAATTATCCGAGTGCATTAGAAAATATTGAAAATGGTGGAAATGAGGAATTTCCATTTAGAAAATCACATAAATTAAGTTTCAGTCTTTTCTCAGACAAGAAGCAAATTGAGAATTTTGATAATTTAAAGAAAATAAAAGTTTCGAAAGAAAATATTACATTTGATGATGAAATATATAACTGGGAAGAATATATAATTGGTGTAACAGATGGAGTGATATTTGTAAAGGATTTAAACAATAATATTATTTTAGCTTTTGGAAATGAAATTGAGGTTTTCTGTGAAAATCTACTAGTCTTTTTAATAGAAAAACTGAATAAAAATTAGATGAAAGGGATTATTTATGAAGAGATATTTAAATGGAATTTTATTTGCAGGGTTAAGTTCTATTGTTGCAGTTATGATTTGCTTAGGATTTTCGATGATTTTTTTAGGATATAAAATAATTTCTATAATTATATTTTTTATAGTTTTTTTTGGCTGGATATTTGGAATAAAAATTAAAAAGACAGAGACAGAAAGTAAAAATATTGCCAAACCTATACGTCAAAGTAAATTTGGAGCAAATGCTAAAAATGAAAATTTACTAAATCCAAAATATGAGGCTTTGCCAATGAGGGATATTACAAAAGGAATTCCTGTAATTACAATTTTTTCCATGATTGCAGTATACTTTGTTGATGTAGTTTTGGTAGCTTATTATTTGAAAAAAGAGCAAAAATTACCATTTCTAGAAGGTTTATCTTATTCGTGGATGGGAGTTTTTAAAATAAGTAATGAAATATATACAGATTGGGCTTGGATAATTTTAGTTGCGATTGTATCTGTAGTTGCTTTTATAAGAGCTGAGAAAAAGGAACAGATGAGTAAGGAGAATTAACTAGAAAACGAGATTTTTGAGACACTTTCTCGGAAATTTAGGAGATAGTGTCCGATGAATTAAAAAAGGGATTTATAAAAGGGGGAGAAATAATGAAAAAGAGAGAAATTGAAAATATGGAAATAGTGAAAAATGTAATTGATTTGTTGGAAAATGCAAGGAAAAAAGTTGTTACAACTGTTAATCAGACGATGGTTTTGACGTATTTTGAGATAGGAAGAATGATAGTCGAGGAAGAGCAGAAAGGTGAAAATAGAGCAGAATATGGAAAGAAAATTTTAGAGATATTATCTGAGAAATTAACTGAAAAATACAAAAAAGGATTTTCAGTAACAAATTTACGACAAATGCGACAATTTTATGTAGTTTATTCGGAAAATGGAATTCATCAGACACTGTCTGATGAATTTAAATTGAGTTGGTCGCATTATATTAAATTAAGCAGAATTTCAAATCCTGATGAAAGGAAATTTTATGAAATCGAGGCTGTTAAAAATAATTGGAGTTTAAGAGAACTAGAAAGACAGTTTGATAGTGCGTTGTATACGAGGTTAAGTTTAAGTAGAGATAAGAAGAAAGTTTTGGAACTTTCGCAAAAAGGACAGATTATAGAAAAGCCACAGGATTTGATAAAGGATCCTTATATCCTTGAATTTATAGGATTGCCAGAACAGTCTAGCTATTCAGAAAGTGAACTGGAAGAAAAATTAATAAGTAAATTAGAAAATTTTTTATTGGAACTTGGGAATGGCTTTACATTTGTAGGTAGACAAAAACGAATATCTTTTGATGAACAGCATTTTTACATTGATTTAGTTTTTTATAACAGGCTTTTGAAATGCTTTGTCCTAATTGATTTGAAAATTGGTAAATTAAAACATCAGGATATAGGGCAAATGCAGATGTATGTAAATTATTATGACAGAGAAATGAAATTAGATGATGAAAATAAAACAATTGGAATAGTACTGTGTCAGGAAAAAAATCAGTCTTTGGTGGAATACACGTTGCCAGAAGATAATGAGCAAATTTTTGCAAGTACATATAAAACAGTTTTGCCAAGTAAAGAGGAATTGATTAAAATTCTTGAAGAAGATTAGGAGGATTAAATTATGAAAATAAAAATAAAACCAAGTGTATTAAACGGTACAATAGAAATCCCGCCATCTAAAAGTTATTCGCACAGAGCAGTGATTGCGGCGGCATTGGCTGAAAACAGTAGAAAATCAAAAATTGATAATTTGAAGTTTTCAGTAGATATTACGACAACAACGGATATTATGGAAAACTGGGGAGCGAAAATCAATCGAGAGGAAAGTTCTCTTGAAATTATCGGAAATAGCGGAAAAGTCGTTCCAAAAGATAAATATGTACAATGTAATGAGTCGGGATCTACAATCAGGTTTTTGATACCGATTGGGATTACAGATGAAAATGAACTGATTTTCGACGGAAAAGGGAAACTCGTGGACAGGCCGCTTGACTCGTATTATAGAATTTTTGATAAGCAGGGAATTTTTTATAAAAATGAGAATGGGAAATTGCCACTTACAGTGAATGGAAAATTGAAGGCAGGGAATTATGAAATTGACGGGAATATAAGTTCGCAGTTTATTACTGGACTTTTGTATGCCTTGCCACTCTTGGACGGAGATTCAAAGTTGACTATTAATAAGAATCTGGAATCTAAAGGATATATTGATTTGACATTGGAAATATTGAAACTGGCAGGAATTGAAATTGTGAATAACAATTATAAAAGTTTCGATATAAGAGGAAATCAGATTTATAAGCCGTTTGATTATACTGTTGAGGGGGATTATTCGCAAGTGGCATTCTGGATTGTGGCTGGAATAATTTCTGCAAACAGGAATAATGAAGTGAAATGCCTGCATGTGAATAAGAACTCGCTGCAGGGCGACAGGGAAATAATAGAAATTGTTGAAAGAATGGGGGCAAATCTTGAGATTTTTGATGATTATGTACTTGTGAAGCCTTCTAAAACTCAAGGTACAGTAATTGATATTTCGCAATGTCCTGATATTGGACCAGTTTTGACTGTGCTGGCTGCCTTGAGTAAAGGGGAAACTAGGATTATTAATGGGGAAAGATTGAGAATAAAAGAATCAGATAGAATAACTTCAATAAAGACGGAATTGAATAAACTTGGAGCGAATGTAGCTGAGGAAGGGGACAGTTTGATTATTCAAGGTGTAGAAGGATTTACAGGGGGAGTTACAGTGAATGCATGGAATGACCATAGAATTGCAATGTCGCTTGCGATTGCTTCGACAAGATGTGAAAAGGAAATAATTCTGGAAGAGGCTGAAAGTGTTAGAAAATCTTATCCGCATTTTTGGGATGATTTTGTGAAAATGGGTGGAGAAATAGAGAAAGATTGCTAAGAAAGATAAAATTTATTTATAATTGATAAATAAGTTAAAAATGGTAAAATCTAAATTAATGAGATAGAAAATTAATAAAATATGCGGATGTAAAATTTAATTAAATTTTGTTGAGACCGTTAGGAAAGGGAATTTATTATGAGTAAATTATTTTTGACATCATATTTAGCAGGAACGAAAAATTTAGTGAAAGAATTTTTAAAAGATGTACCAGAAAAAGAAATTACGTTTGTTCCTACTGCTTCAAACCCTGAAGATTATAAAGGATATGTAGACGAAGCTAAGCAAGCATTTTTGAAATTGGGATTTTCAATAAATATTTTAGATATTTCAAAAACAGAAAAACAAAAAATAGAAAATATATTGAAAGATACAAAAATTTTGTATGTATCAGGTGGAAATATATTTTATCTATTGCAGGAACTAAAACGTAAAAAAATTTTAGATACTATCAAAGACAAAATATCAAATGGAATGCTTTATATAGGAGAATCGGCTGGAGCGGTTATTACTTCTAAAAATATAGAATACATTCAGATAATGGATAATAAGGAAATTGCTCCTGATTTGGATAATTATGAAGCAATGAATATTACAGATTTTTATATTGTGCCACATAATAATGAATTTCCGTTTGTCGAAAGTTCAAAAGAAACTATAAAAATTTATGAAAGTAAATTAAATTTACTTCCAATAAGCAATAGTGAGGCAGTTTTTGTAAATGGAAAAGATTTTGTTGTAAAAAATGATGATAAATAAAAATGTGGGAAAATAGAAAGAAAAAAAATGGCAGCAAATTTTGGAAAAAATTATAAAATATCAATTTTTGGTGAATCACATGGTAGTGCATTGGGAGTAAATATTGACGGAATTCCGGCAGGAACGGAGCTGGATTTGGAATTTATTTCACAGGAAATGAGAAGAAGAGCACCTGGAAGATCAAAATTGACAACACCTAGAGTGGAAAAGGATGAATTTGAGATTTTGAGCGGATTTTTTGATGGAAAAACTACTGGAACGCCACTTGCGATGATTATCAGAAATTCAAATCAGCGTTCAAAGGATTACAGCGAATTAAAAAGAAAGCCAAGACCAGGACATGCAGATTGGAGTGGATTTAATAGATATAACGGATTTAATGATATTCGTGGAAGCGGGCATTTTTCTGGTAGAATAACGGCTTCGTTGGTATTTGCTGGAGCGATTGCAAAACAGATTTTGAAGGAGCAGGGGATTTTAATTGCAGCTCACATTAAATCAGTGAAAGATATTGAAGATAGAGATTTTGTGGAAAGCGATATTACAGAAGAAAATATTGATAAACTCAGAAATATGATTTTACCTGTCTTGAATGAGGAAATTGTGGAAAAAATTGAAAAGGCTGTGGAAAAAACAAGAGAAGAAAAGAATTCACTTGGTGGAATTGTGGAACTTATGGTTACAGGACTTCCTGTGGGAATAGGAGACCCATATTTTGAATCTATGGAAAGTGAACTTTCAAGAATGATTTTCTCAGTTCCAGCTACAAAGGGAATAGAATTTGGAGCAGGCTTTGGAATTACGGAAATGACAGGATACGAAGCAAATGATGAAATGTTTTATGATGAAAAAGGTAATATAAAATCATTTACAAATAATAACGGTGGAATCATAGGTGGAATAACTACTGGAATGCCAATATCATTCAAGGTGGCAATAAAACCGACGGCTTCAATTGAAAAAGCACAAAAAACTGTAAATCTTGAAACAAAGCAAAATGATATTTTAGAAGTACGAGGAAGACATGATCCAATAATAGTATCGAGAGTAGTGCCAGTATTAGAAGCAGCTACGGCAATTGTGATTTTGGATAGGGTTTTGGAAAGTAAAAAAAGAGAATTGTAAAAAAATTATTAAAAAATTGATATCGAATTATTGTAGAAAATAAAAAATAAGCAAGAGGTTAGAATATTAGCCACTTGCTTTAATTTTTTACTTAAATTTTTTTCTTTGTTTTATTTTATGTTTAATAATTGTTTTTTTATCATTTTCAAGAGTACTTTTATTTTCTAAAAATATACTTTTATCTCTAAATCCAGTATCATAGCCCTTTGTTTCAAACCATTCTGTCTTAGCTGCTTCAGTCTGGACATCTATCTCTTGTTTTGTCATTTTGTCTCCATTTTTTATTTTAAAGTACATTTCTGGATCAACTCTGTTTATAAGTCCTTTTCCTCTCATTTCAAAGGCTATCTCAAAATGCAGATGAGGAGCGTGTGTTCCGCTTGCATTTCCAGTTGTACCTGTTTTGGCAATCACTTGCCCAGCCTTTACTGTATCTCCGATTTTTACATTCACTTCACTTAAATGGCAATATCTAATGTATTTTACTTGCATTGTATTAGGATCATAATTTGGGCTGTATGCCCATTCTCTTGCACTTTCTTTAGGTTTGTAATTTTTTCTTTTTATTTTTTCAAGTTCTTTTGGATCGACTTCCAAGTAGAAATTTAATCCATATCCAGTTTTATCCACATACATATCCACAATTTTACCATCTAGAACAGCATAAACATCTGACCCTGGCAATGCAAAGATATCGATTCCTTGATGCCCTCTCGCTCCATTGCTTCGAGTAAGTCCAAATTTAGCCCAGTCAGGATAAACTTCGCCACGAAAATTATAATAGGTAACTTGCGGATTTTTTACTGGATTAACCCTAAAAATTTTGTCATCTTCCTCTTCATTCACAATATTTTTCCTAGAACTAATGTTTTTTCTGCTAAACATCATTCCGAAAACAATAATTCCTAAAATTAATAAAGCTATTATTCCCCAAATTATCCCTTTTTTCTTGCTAAATTTTGAATTTTTCACTTCATGCTTTTCTTCAATTTTATTGTCTAAATTCTTATTTTCATTATCCATAACAGTTAATTTGCTAAATTTTTATAGCCTCTCCTTCTTTTATTTATTTTTTCCAACTCACAAATAACCTCACTCAAAATATCATAAGCCAGCTCCACCTTACTTTTCTGACTAATTTCCACCGAAGTCCTATCTTTTCTAATAATCTCAATCACATTTTCATCGCTGCCCATTACAGACGCATTATTTGCCACTATAATATCCAAATTTTTCTTTTCCAGCTTTTTCAAGGCATTTTCCTTTATATCGTTAGTTTCTGCCGCAAATCCAACTAATAGCTGTTTTTCTTTTTTCCTGCTCATCTCTAGCAAAATATCAGGATTTCTAACCAATTCTATAACAAAATCTGAATCAGATTTCTTTATTTTTTCCTTTTTGTATTCCTTTGGTCTGTAATCAGCAACTGCGGCACAAGCTATGAAAATATCAGTATTTTTAAAATATTTATCCACTTTTTCATACATTTCAAGTGCTGATTCCACAGAAATAAAATTTTTAAGCCCATTTGGAATTTTCAAGTCCGTAGGCCCGCTAATTAAAATTACTTCTGCTCCCAGATCAGCCGCCGCCTGAGCAATTGAATATCCCATTTTCCCGCTTGAATTATTTGACAAATATCTGATTGGATCAATATTTTCCTTTGTTCGCCCGCTTGTTATAAGAATTTTTTTGCCTTTTAGCACAGTATCAAAATTTTCTATTTTTGAAAAAATGCTATATCTTTCTATTTCTTCAACAATATTCTCTGGTTCGCTCATTCTACCCTTCGCACTATAATTGCAGGCAAGCAGTCCTTCTTCTGCATCAATAAACCTATACCCAAAAGATGAGAGTTTATTAATATTTTCTTTTAAAATCGGATTTTCATACATATTCACATTCATTGCTAAAGCAAAAAATACTGGCTTTCTTACCGAAACAGCAGCAAGAATCGTCGTAAGCATATCATCCGCAATCCCATTTGCAATTTTTCCAATTATATTATAAGTCGCAGGTGCAATCAAAACCATATCTGCCCAATCCGCAAGTGAAATATGTTCCATCTCATAATACGGATTACTGTCCCACATATCCACATAAATCCTATTTCTTGATAAAGTTTCAAGAGTTAAAGGTCCAATGATTTTTGTAGCATTTTCAGTCATCACAACTTTCACATTATATCCTTTCTTTTTCAAAAGCGATACAATCCCAGCCGATTTATATGCCGCAATTCCCCCTGTAACTCCTACTAAAATATTTTTCATTTTTCCCTCTTCTTAAATCAAAAATTACAATAAATTATAATCCGTACTTCCATCCTTATTATCCTTAATTTCTACCCCAAGTGCCTTCAATTCATCCCGAATTTCATCGGATAACTTGAAATTTTTCTCGCTTCTTGCCTCACTTCGTAATTTTATCAGTAATTCAATTAATTTTTTTGTTAATTCCATATTTTCCCCTTCTTCCTCCTTCACAGCATTTTCTACTTCAATCGCTATTCCAAACACATTTTCTATTTTTTCCTTCAAAGAATCATAAGATTTTTTTATTTCATAATAAATTGTGGAAAACTCATTTTCATTTGTGGAAATAAATTTATTTGTTTCCCTAATCTGATCAAAAATAGTCGCTAGTGCCTGTGGTGTGTTCATATCCTCATCCATCGCCTCTTCAAATTTTTTATCAAATTCTTCAATTTTTTGAGAAAACTCTGAATTTTTAACATTTTCTATTTTTTCATTCTTATATTTTTCAACAATATTTTCAAATTTATTCATTGATTTTACAATATTTTGCAACGCTTTTTTCGTATCTTCCATATTCTCAAATGAAAAGTTAATCGGCTTTCTGTAATGAGTACTAAGAATAAAAAGTCTTACTACATTTCCAGAAAATTTTTCAAGTATTTCACGAAGCAAAAAGAAATTTCCTAGCGATTTTGACATTTTGTCGCCATTTATCTGAATAAATCCGTTGTGAAGCCAATAATTTGCAAAGTTTCCGTGATAAGCACACTTACTTTGAGCAATCTCATTTTCGTGATGCGGAAAAACTAAATCTTGTCCGCCACCGTGAATATCAAATGTATCCCCTAGATATTTTTTTGCCATCGCACTACATTCTATGTGCCATCCAGGTCGCCCTTGTCCCCAAGGCGATTCCCAAAATGGCTCTCCATCCTTCTTTTTCTTCCAAAGTGCAAAGTCTACTGGATTTTTCTTAATTTCCGACACATCAATCCTAGCCCCAAGTTCCAGCTCTTCAATTTTCTGATTTGATAATTTTCCATAATCTTTATATTTTTTTACCTCAAAGTAAACATCCCCATTTTTCTCATAAGCAAACCCATTATCAATTAATTTTTGAATAATCTCAATAATTTCCGCCATATTCTCAGTAACCTTAGGTCTTTTTACACTCTCAAGAATATTCAGCTTGCTAATATCCTCAAAAAAATATTTTATATATTTTTCCGAAACCTCACTCGCAGAAGTACCTTCTTCTATAGACTTATTTATAATCTTATCATCCACATCCGTAAAATTCTGCACAAACTCAACTTTCATGCCCTTATGCTCAAAATACCGTGCCAACGTATCAAAAACAACAATCGGACGTGCATTTCCCAAATGTATGTAATTATAGACAGTAGGTCCACAAACATACATTTTTACCTTATTTTCTTCTATTGTCTTAAATTCTTCAATTTTATTTGTCATTGTGTTGTAAAGTTTCATTTTTTATTCTCCCTGCTTTTGAAAACTTTTAATTTATAAAAATCTCTCTTAACATAAATTTCCTACTTCAAAGTAGCCACCGTACACCCAATTCCGCCTTCATTTTGATTGGCATCTTTAAATTCTGTTACATATTTTGAAGTTCTTAGGTATTCGTGGATTTTTTTTCTTAGTACCATTGTTCCTTTTCCGTGAATTATGTAGATTTCGTGGTAGCCTGTTAGCATTGCTCTGTCCATGTATGTTTCTAGTTCAGCGATTGCTTCGTCGGCATTCATTCCACGTAAGTCGATTTCTCCTCGTACTTGAGAAGTTCGTTTTAATGAAGCGAAGTTTTTGAATTTGTTTGTTTTTTTCTTTTGAATTTTTACAATGTCGTCAGTTGATACAACTAGCTTTAATATTCCAGTTTGCACTTGAATACGGTTGTTTGGCATTATTTTCAAAATTTTTCCATTTTGGTTCATTGTTTTTACAAGCACTTCTTCCCCAACGGCAAAATCTACATTTTGAGTAACAACTTTCTTTTCCTTTACATTTTTCTTTTTATCCGTAATAAATGATTCACGTAGCATATTCAGGCTTCTTTGAGCGTTTTTTGCATCTTCTTTCTTAGATTCCTCGCTGTTAATTTTGTCAATCAAGTTTTTGGCTTTTGCCTGCATGTTTTTCAAGTAATTGTCAGCTTCCTCGTAGGCACGTTTTATAATTTCATTTTTTTCATTTTCAAGTTTTATCATATTTTGCTCATAAATGCTTTTTTGCTTGTCAAGTTCAGTTCTTGTTGCTTCTAATTGTGCCTGCATTGTTTCCAGCTCATCATTTTTTTCCTTTATTGATTTTAGCATTTCTTCGACACGCTGATTATCTTCACTTATGTAGCTTTTCGCATTTTCAATCACTTCTTCACTAATTCCGTATTTTCTTGCAATTATAAGAGCGTTACTTTCTCCCGGTATTCCTTCCAGCAGTTTGTACGTTGGAGATAATGTTTCCACGTCAAATTCCATTGAGGCACTTTTAATTCCTGTTGTATTAAAGGCATAGGCTTTTACTTCGCTGTAATGGGTTGTGATTATTGAAGTTACGTGTTTTTTGTTCAAGTAATCAATGATTGCCATCGCAAAAGCAGCCCCTTCCATCGGATCAGTTCCACTTCCCAATTCATCCATTAATACAAGCGATTTACTGTTTGCATTTTCAATTATATCTTTTATTTTGCTCACATGCCCTGAAAATGAGGATAAGTTTTGCTCAAGACTTTGTTCGTCCCCAATGTCAGCCAGTACATTGTGAAAATATCCAATTTCAGTTTTTTCATTTGCAGGAATCGGGATACCAGATAAAGCCATAATTGTAAGAAGTCCAGCCACTTTTAATGTTACTGTCTTCCCTCCAGTATTAGGCCCTGTAATAAGCATTATATTTTCAGGATTCCCAAGTTCAAAATTAATCGGCACAACTGTATTTTCATCAATTAACGGATGTCTTGCTTCAACCAGTTTCAAATATTCTTTATTAATAATTTTTGGAACAATACATTTTTTATTAACTGAATAAGTTGTTTTCGCATCAATAAAGTCCAGTCTTTCCAAAATTTCCTTAATTTCCAGAATTTCTTCCTTTTTCGTCTTCACAAGCTCTGTAATTCTGAGCAGTATTTTTCTAATTTCCTCACGCTCACGAGCCTCATATTCACGTAATTTATTATTTAATGAAACAACATTTAAAGGCTCGATGTAAACTGTGCTTCCTGTTGCAGACCTATCGTGTTCTATTCCTTTAATAAGGCCTTTAAAATCTGTCTTTACAGCAATTACGTATCTATCATTTCTTTGAGTTATTATTCTTTCCTGAATAGCATTTTGCGTACTTTTATTGGAAATCAGCTCGTCAAATTTCTCTTTTATATTTGCATTAATATTCTGTTTCTGCCTTCTCACATCACGAAGTCCAATCGAAGCCTCGTCCTTCAATACTCCTTCATCGTTAATTGCTTCTGAAATAAAGTTCTCAATATCCTTAACTTCCTCAACATCGCTAAACAGATTCCAAATCGTTCTATATTTATCTCGAACATTCTTAGCCCTGCTTTTAGAAATTCTAAAAATCGTCAAATTTTTCTTCAGAACTGCCAAATCCTCAGCACTCAAATAAGAACCAATAATATCAATAGAATTCATCATTCTAGTAATATCTGCAAGCCCTGCAAGTTCCAAACCATCATCATACTTATAAAAGTCAATCATCTCCATCATAAGCATAAGTTCTTTATCCAAAACCGATTTTTCCTTTATAATATCAATATCCAGAAACTTTTCTTTCGTTTTTTCCAGTCGTGATAAATCAATAAGTTCATTAATTATCTTATAAAATTCTAATACATCATAATTTTTTTCCATTTTCTTTTCCTCAACATTCTTTTTTTCTTTTATTTAATATTTTAAAAATCCTATATTCTTATTTAAATTATATGAAACAAATTATTATTAATAAAGATTTTTCTTGATAATTTTATACTTTTTCTTTTTTATAAAGCAAAGGGGAACAATCGCCATCCCCTTTTATTTCGCAATATTAGTTATTTCAATTTCTTCAAATTATAATATTTGAAGATTTTGGCGAAAGTGCTACGCACTAATCCCAGCTCGTCTAAGCATTTTTTTAAAATAAAAATGAAACTCGCTACGTAAAACTTCGCTCAAACAATCATTTTCATTCCAAAAAAATCACGACAGTTTTAATTTAATCACATAATTGTGATACTAGAAAAGTAAGCAAAATTTCGTTAAAGAAAAAATAACTGTTTGAGATTTTGGAATAAATTTTAAATAATATTTAGTTAATCATGTAAAAATAACCTTTATTCAAAATCAAGTTTTATTTTTTCTTTATAAGAAAGTTTTGCGTAAAACGTGGGTAGTTCGTAGAACTTTCGCGAACATTATTAAGTGTTAATTAGTTAATTATGCTAAAATAACTGTTATTGCGAAACAGAGGAGATGGCCTCTGATCTCCCTGCTTAAAATAATTTAAATAATAAATTCACTATATAAAAAGGCTACTTAAATTAACTAAAATAACAAAATTATTTTAAAAAAATATTTTTATAAATTTTTCATATTTTGTTAAAATTATATCACATTTTGTAATAATTTGAAATCGCTATTTAATCTAAGCCTTTTTTATGGTATAATTTAACAGATGAAATATTTAAAAAAAATTGGAGAATAAATGATAAATATATAAATGTTAAAAAAGAAAGAGAGTGTGAAATAAATGAATTTAAAAAATTTACCGATAACTCCTTTACCATCAGTGAAACTTGATAAGCATCAGGAGGATTTGCTTGTTCATAATGAACTTTTTGCAACTCTTCTAGGTGAAACGATTTTTAGATATGCGGGTTTACATATTTATGAAGTTACTGAAAAATTGAAAGAAGCTTCTAGTAAATATTATAAAACACAAAAACAGGAGGCTAGAAAAAATTTATCGTCTTTTTGTTCGGATCTTACTGATGCGGAAATTTTACGTGTAATAAGAGGTTTTTCGATTTTTTCGGCACTTGCGAATATTGCTGAAGATGTGTATCAGACTCATGAACAGCGATATGCAAAGATTTCCAACAAGCCGCAAATTGGATCTCTTGAAAAATCACTAAAAAATTTGAAGAAAAAGGGAATCAGTCAAGATAAAATATTGAAGGCTATGGAAAAGGTCTCAATTGTTCCAGTTTTAACGGCACATCCGACACAAGTTCAAAGAAAAAGTATTTTGGATTTGACAAAAAAATTAACTGATATTCTGGATAAATATGAAAATGTAAAATCTCATCAAATTGATGAAAATGAATGGCTTAATGATTTAAGCCGTGGTATTCAAATCTGGTGGCAAACTTCAATGTTGAGAGCTAGTAAATTACGTGTAACAGATGAAATAAGTAATGCTCTAAGTTATTACAACATTACATTTTTTAATGAAATTCCAAGGCTTATGAATAAATTTCAGGAAATTTCAAAAACATTAGGAAATTCTGAAGTAAAATCTCAAGCTCTGCTTCCACTTACTATGGGAATGTGGATTGGTGGAGATAGAGATGGAAATCCTTATGTTACAGTAAATACACTGGAGCAGTCGGCACAAGAGCAGGCTATAAAATTATTCCAGCATTATCTGGATGTAGTTCGAGAAATTTATAGAGATTTATCAATGTCTATTTCAATGACAAACGTAACTGAAGAACTGCAAAACTTGGCAGAGGCTTCAGGACAAGTTTCGCCGCATCGAACACACGAGCCATATCGTCGTGCATTGACAACAATAACAGACAGACTTCTTGCAACAGCCTACAAATTGTGTGATTACAACCGTGACTTATTACCGCCAAAAAGAAAAAATGGAATTGATCTTCCTTACAAGTCAGCTAATGAATTTACAAATGATTTGGTAATTGTGGCAGAATCACTTAAAAAGAATAATAGTGAATTTTTAACGCAAGGAAAATTAAACAATCTAATCAGTGCTACAAAAATATTTGGATTTCACCTTGCAACAATTGACTTAAGACAAGATTCCAGCGTTCATGAAATATGTGTTGCTGAACTTTTGAAAAGTGCAAATATTTTAGGAGATTACTTGAGTCTGTCAGAAGACGCAAGATGTGAGATTTTACTGCGGGAATTGGAACATGACCCTAGAATTTTAAGTGATCCGACAATTCCACAAAGTGAAATACTGGCTTCAGAACTTGCAATTTACAGAAAGGCAAAATCTTTGAGAGAACGTTTTGGAAGTAAAATTATTGAAAAAAATCTGATTTCTCATGCAACAAGTGTTTCAGATATGCTAGAGATAGCTATTTTACTAAAAGAAGCCAATCTTGCAAAAGGAAATGAAGGAAATGAATTTTGCGATTTACAGATTGTTCCGCTTTTTGAAACAGTGGAAGATTTAATTGCGGCTCCTGATATTTTGAGAAAATGGTTTAATTTGCCGTTAGTGAAAAAATGGATGGATAAAAAAGGTCGAAAACAGGAAGTTATGCTAGGATATTCAGATAGTAACAAAGATGGTGGATATTTAAGTTCAAGCTGGTCTTTATACAAGGCACAAAAAGAGCTGACTGCAATCGGACGTGAATTTGACGTGGAAATTTCATTCTTTCATGGACGTGGAGGAACAGTAGGACGTGGTGGGGGTCCAAGCTACGAAGCCATTTTAGCACAGCCTGAAGGAAGTACAGACGGAACAATCAGACTTACAGAACAGGGAGAAGTAATCGGTGCAAAATACGGAAATCCTGATTTAGGATTAAAAAATCTGGAGGCATTGGTTTCAGCAGCGCTTGAATCAAGTGCATTGACAGAAGAAGATGCAGACTGGGAAGAATATGAAAAAATAATAGAAAATGTCTCAGAATTAAGTTACTACGCTTACCGTGACTTAGTTTACAATACAGACGGATTTTCAGACTTTTTCTTTGAAGTTACGCCAATAAACTTTATTTCAGGGCTGAATATTGGTTCAAGACCGTCTTCACGTAAAAAAACACAATCACTAGACAGCCTAAGAGCAATCCCATGGGTATTCTCTTGGTCGCAAGCAAGAATAATGCTTCCAGGATGGTATGGTGTTGGAACAGCATTTACAAAATGGATTGACAATGATGATAAAAAATTGGAAATTTTGCAGAAAATGTATAAGGAATGGCCATTCTTCCGTTCAACAATTTCAAATGTTGACATGGTTCTATCAAAAACAGATTTATCAATTTTCGCAGAATATGTAAAACTGGCAAGTGATCAGGAAACAGCACAAAAAATCTTTAAGGAAATAGAAAAAGAGTGGATTTTAACAATTGATATCTTGAAAAAAATTACAGGAAATGATGTTTTACTGGCAGATAATCCAGAGTTAGTGAGCAGCCTACGAAATCGTCTGCCATATTTTGACTCGATGAATTATTTACAAATTGAATTAATAAAACGTTCAAGAGCCGGAGACGATTCAGAAGAACTGAGAAAAGCCATTCACATTTCAATAAATGGACTTGCAACAGGACTTCGTAACAGCGGATAATATAAATAAAAGGAATATTTCTAATTAAAATTAGGACTGTTCCTTTTTTTGTAAAATTTTTTTTCCATTCATTTTATATTCATAAAACTGTTTTATAATGTATTCAAGATAAGAGAGAAAAGTAAAAAAATAAATGAATATTAAAGGAGAAAGAAAGATGAAAAAGAAGATTTTAAGTATTACATTATTAGGAATTATGGTATTAGGAGTATCAGTAGCTGTAAATGCAAAGAGCAGAAATAAATACAACAGAAATGTTTCTTCAAATAATTACATCGGAGTAAATAAGGCAATGAATATTGCATTGAAAAAAGTACCAGGAGCAAGCAATTCTCACGTGAAAAAAATCAATTTAGACAGAGAAAATGGAAGAATGGTTTATGAAGGGGAGATTTATTATAACGGACAGGAATATGAATTTGATATTGATGCTGTAACTGGTGATATTGTAAAATGGAAAGTAGATGAAATTTCAAATAATCCTGGCTACATTAATAACAATGTGAACAATTCGCAAACTATAACAATGGAAAAAGCAAAATCAATTGCACTTGCACAAGTGCCAGGAGCGAATCAAAGCCATTTTGGAAAAATAGAACTAGATCATGATTATGGAAGAGCAGTTTATGAAATTGAAATTTTTTACAATAATTCAAAATACGAATTTGATATAGACGCTTCAACAGGAGAAATTATTGGAACTCAAGTAAAGCATTATAATAAAAATTATTAAAATACAATATAAATAAAAAATCTTGCAAAAATTTTTAAATCAAAAAACAAAATTAAATGAAAAAGAAGGAGAAAAATTATGAAAAAGAAAATTTTAAGTATCGCATTATTAGGAATCATGGTATTAGGAGTATCAGTGACTGCAAACGCAAAAAGCAAAAATAAATATAACAGAAACGTTTCTTCAAACAGTTACATTGGAGTAAACAGGGCAATGAACATTGCATTGAAAAAAGTGCCAGGAGCAAACAGTTCTCACGTAAAAGAAATCCATTTGGATAGAGAAAATGGAAGAATGGTCTATGAAGGAGAAATCTACTACAATGGATGGGAATACGAATTTGATATTGACGCAGTAACTGGAGCCATTGTAAAATGGAAAGCAGAAAGAGATTAATAAAATAAATTAAAAAATATTCTTGCAGAGGGTTGATTGAAAATTTACTGTTTTCAGTTTGCTCTCTTTTTATTTTTTGGAATTTGTGATATATTATAGTAAAATTGCTATAGTTTTTATAGTAAAACTGCTTTAAAACCAAACTCAAAAGTTATGACTATTTTACTCAAACCCTAAATTTATATAATTTTTAGTAGTTTAATTTTAAATAGGTTTGAGTATATATTAGAATAATAGAAACTTAAGATTTTAGCATTTGCTAAAAATAATACAGGAGAGAATTAAATATGAAAATTTTGCTGGCAGAAGATGAAGTAGATTTGAATAATGTTGTAACAAGGTATCTAAAAAAAAATGGATATAGTGTAGATAGCGTGCTAGATGGGGAAGAAGCGCTAGATTATCTGGAATATAGTGAATACGATTTAGTAATTCTGGATATTATGATGCCAAAAGTAGATGGATTTGAAGTTATAAAAAAACTTAGGGATAAAGGAAATCATACTTCTGTTCTTATGCTTACTGCAAGGGATAGTGCAGATGATAAAGTAAAAGGGCTTGACTTGGGAGCTGATGACTATATTGTAAAACCATTTGACTTTAATGAGCTTTTGGCAAGAATTAGGGCAGTTGTGAGGAGAAAGTATGGAAATAGTTCAAATAAGCTTGTGATAGGAGATTTGATTTTGGATACTTCAGAAAAATCAGTAACAAGAGCTGGAAAGCAGATAGAATTAACAGGAAAGGAATATGAAGTTCTGGAATACCTTATGCAAAGCAAAAATCGGATTTTAAGCAGAGATCAGATTAAGGAGCATGTGTGGGATTTTGATTATGAAGGAGATTCTAATATAATTGACGTTTTGATAAAAAATATTAGGAAAAAAATAGATATAGAAGATGGAAAACAGATAATTTATACAAAAAGAGGACTTGGATATGTTATAAAGGAGGATTAGTTCAAATAAATTAGTTATTAGGAATTTTTTGAAAAGAAAGGAATAATTGAGTTTTGAAAAATAAATTAAATAAAATTTGGGGGGATTTTCCAATTACTGTGAAGGTAACTCTTTGGTATACTGTTTTTGTAGTAATCTTAATTTCGATTATGCTAACAGTATCATTTACCGTTGCAAATAAGATGACAGGAGACTTGAACCATCGGGAATTGATGGAGGCTGTAATTGAAATGACTGTTGAGATGGTTTCAGATCCTAATGAGTTTGATGAATTTGATGACGGGATTTACTTTGTTAAGTACAATAGCGAAGGGATAGAAATGGGCGGAATGTCGCCACGAGGATTTGATTTGACATTAAAATATAAAGAAAATACTGTCAGAACTTATGAAAAGAATGGAGAAAAATATTATTATTTCGATAAAAAAATAGAAAATTCTGGAGGAGAATGGGTTAGAGGAATTGTTCCAGTAAATCAGTTATCTGATGAAGTAAGCAAACTGCTTATTATAATTTTAATTTTAAGTCCATTATTATTGCTAATAATAGTTTATGGCGGATACAGAATTGTAAAAAAAGCTCTAAATCCTGTAGCCAAAATATCAGATACAGCTTCAGAAATTCAAAAAAACGGTGATTTTTCCAAAAGAATCAAAATTGATGAAGGAAAAGATGAAATACACAGGATGGCAGATACCTTTAATGAAATGCTAAATTCGCTTGAAAATTCCTATATACGTGAAAAACAGTTCAGTTCAGATGTTTCGCACGAACTTCGGACACCTGTGAGTGTTATACTTACAGAAAGCCAGTATTCGCTGGAATATGCAGACACTGTGGAAGAAGCAAAGGACTCCTTTTCTGTGATTCAGCGTCAGGCAAAAAGAATGTCGGAACTGATAAATCAAATAATGGAACTTTCCAAAATAGAAAAGCAGACTGTTATTGAATTGCAAAAGATAAATTTTTCAGAAACAATGGAAAAAATATTAGAAGATTATAAAAATCTTTTAAGTGAAAAAAATATAGAAGTTTCAAAAAATATTGAACAAAATATATTTATAAACGCAGATAAAGTAATGATTGAAAGATTGCTTGACAATTTACTTAATAATGCAATGAAATTTACAAAAGATAAAATAAATGTAAAATTATATTCAGAAAATGAAAATTGTGTTATGGAAATTGAAGACAATGGAATTGGAATACCAGAAGAGGATAAAAATCTTATTTGGGGTAGATTTTACCAAGTAAATGACTCACGAAACAAAAAAGTAAATAAAGGTTTTGGATTAGGACTTTCATTAGTTGCAAAAATCATTGAGCAGCATAATGCAAGTATTGATGTTGAAAGTAAATTGAACAAAGGAACAAAATTTGTTGCTAAATTTATTAAAACAGAATAATTTTAAAAGGGATAATCTCTATTTTGAGAAAATCCCTTATTTTTTTACTTTATTTTTTTCATAAACATAGATTAGAACCCTAAAATTTTTCCAACTCTTTCTTTTTCATTTTCCCATTCTTTTCCGTAGTAAGCTTTCAAGTAAATTTCTCTTAATTCATCCATTAGTGGGTATCTTGGGTTAGCTGGAGTACATTGGTCATCGAAAGCATCTAGTGACATTTCGTCCACAGCTTCCAAGAAGTCCTTTTCAGGCACTCCCCATTCTTTAATGCTTGCTGGAATTCCTATTTTTTTATTTAATTCATTAATTCCTTTAATTAAATTTTCTACTTTTTCTTCTTTAGTATTTCCGCCAAATCCTAGATAATCATTCATTTCAGCGTATCTTTGCATTGCATCAGGATATCTGTATTGAGGGAATAATCCCATCTTTGTTGGAGCCTCAGCTGCATTGAAACGGATAACCTCTTCAAGAAGCATAGCATTTGCGATACCGTGTGGAACGTGGAATTTTCCTCCAAGTTTGTGTGCAAGCGAGTGGTTTATTCCTAAGAATGCATTTGCGAAAGCCATTCCTGCAAGGCAAGAGGCATTTGCCATTTTTTCTTTTGCTTTAATTGCTTTTGAACCTAATTCTACTGATTCTGGCAAGTATTTGAATACAAGTCTAGCCGCTTCTTTTGAATAAGGTTTTGTGTATTCTGTCGCCATAACTGAAACATAAGACTCAAGAGCATGTGTGAATACATCAATTCCAGAAGCTACTGTAAGTCCTTTTGGCATTGTAAGCATAAGTTCAGGATCGTTAATTGCTACATTTGGTGTCAATGCATAATCTGCAAGAGGATATTTGATTCCAGTTTCATCATCTGTAATTACAGAAAATGGAGTTACTTCCGAACCAGTTCCAGCCGATGTTGCTACTGCAACAAATTTAGCTTTTTTACCCATTTCAGGGAATTCAACAATTCTCTTTCTAATATCCATAAATCTCATTGCCAAATCTCTAAATCGAAGTTCTGGATGTTCATACAATACCCACATAATTTTAGCAGCATCCATTGCAGAACCTCCACCAAGAGCGATAACAATGTCAGGGTTATATTCAAGCATTGCTTTTGCTCCAGCCTGAGCTGAACTTAATGTTGGATCCTCTTTCACTTCTGAGAATATTCTATAATCGATATGTATGCTGTCAAGCACTTTTGTAATATGTTCTGTATATCCTAGTTCAGCCAATACTTTATCCGTTACGATAAATGCTTTTTTGTGGTTTCCTTTCAATTCTTCTAAAGCTGTCGGAAGTGATCCGTATTTGAAATAAATTTTTTCAGGAACTTTGAACCATAACATATTTTCTCTTCTTTCTGCAATTGTTTTTACGTTTAATAAGTGTTTTACTCCTACATTTTCTGACACAGAATTTCCTCCCCATGAACCGCATCCAAGTGTTAATGACGGTTCTAATTTAAAGTTGAATACATCTCCGATTGCTCCAAGTGATGCTGGCATATTGATTAATGTACGTCCTGTTTTCATCAATCTTCCAAATTTATCGATTTTTTCTTTTTCAGCTAAATTAATATATAATGAAGATGTATGTCCCAATCCACCAAGTTTTACTAATTCATCAGCTTTTTTTAGTCCATCTTCAAAATCTTCTGATTTATACATTGCAAGCACTGGCGATAATTTTTCGTGTGCAAATGGTTCCTCAATTCCAGTAGACTCAACTTCCCCAATTAACACTTTTGAACTTTTTGGAATTTCAAATCCTGCCATACCTGCAATAACATATGCACTTTTTCCAACTATATCAGCGTTTAGATTTCCATTTATAAATAATACTTCTCTTACTTTATTTAGTTCTTCGTCGTTAAGGATATAGGCTCCTCTGTTCAAAAATTCGGCTTTAACTTTGTCATAAATTTCTTTGTCTATAATTACAGATTGCTCTGTTGCACAGATTACTCCGTTATCAAATGTTTTAGACATTAAAATATAGTTTACAGTCATTTTTATATCTGCTGATTTGTCAATTACAACTGGCGTATTTCCAGCTCCAACTCCAATTGCAGGAGTTCCTGATGAATAAGCAGATTTAACCATTCCCGGTCCACCTGTCGCAAGTATTAAGTCAGCACTTGCCATAAGTTCTCTTGATAGTTCTACGCTTGGTTCGTCAATCCATCCGATTATATCTTTTGGCGCTCCGTATTTTACTGCTGTTTCCAAAGCAATTTTAGCTGTTTCAATAGTTGCCTGCTTTGCTCTTGGGTGCGGTGAAAATATTATTGCATTTCTTGTTTTTAATGATATTAATGTTTTGAACATTGCTGTTGAAGTTGGATTTGTTGTTGGTACAATACCTGCAATAATTCCTATTGGAGTTGCAATTTTCTTAACTCCGTAAGATCTGTCATCTTCCAGAACTCCACAAGTTTTTTCATCTTTATATTTGTTGTAAATGTATTCAGAAGCAAAGTGATTCTTAATAACCTTATCTTCCACGATTCCCATTCCAGTTTCTGCTACTGCCAAATTTGCCAGAGTAATTCTTTCATCATTCATTTTTTGAGCCACTTTTCTAAAAATTTTGTCGACTCTTTCCTGATCAAATGTTGCAAATTCTTCCTGAGCTTTTCTAACTCTTTGAATAAGTTCCTTTAAACTTTCTAAATCCTTAACTACTGCCATTTTTCCTCCTAAAATAAAGCATATATTTTGTTACATTCCTTACAATTTATATAATACTCTATTTTATCAAAAAACTCAAGTGTTTTTTTTCACTTTCTTATTTTATGGTAATTTCAGCATAAAATGAGAAGAAATTTCGTTGACTTTTATATATATGATTCAATAGTTAATTGGCTATAATTTATTTTGTTTTTGAGTTAAATTTAATAAATTTTGGAAACTTGTAGCTGTATAAAAACTTGATTGGTTTGTTGGAATTGTATTTTGAATATTTGAAAATATTAGATTTTTGTATTTGGTTTGAAAAATTTATAATAATTATAAGAAATTTTAGCATTATATTTGTGTAATAAAGTATTGTAATTTTAGAATAGTAAAATTTTCATAATTGATTTTATTACAAATTTTTGATAGAATATAAAGTGTAATTTAATTTGTAAAACAAATAAATTTATATATAAAATATTTTGGAGGTAAAATTAACATGAGTTTGTTAGAATTGAAAAATGTAAAATCTGAAGTAGAAGGGAAAGAGATTCTAAAAGGATTGAACTTGACTATAAACAAAGGAGAAGTTCATGTAATTATGGGGCCTAATGGAGCTGGAAAATCTACGCTTGCAAGTATTCTTGTGGGACATCCAAAACACGAATTAGTTGATGGAGAAATTATTTTGGATGGAGAGAATATTAATGAAGATGCTGTTGATGAAAGAGCTAAAAAAGGAATTTTCCTATCATTTCAATATCCTGAAGAAATACCAGGGCTTACTGTGGAGGACTTTTTGAGAACGGCAAAAGAGGCTGTTACTGGGGAAAAGCAGTATTTAATGCAATTTCATAATGAATTAGTGGAAAAAATGGAAAAACTTCACATTAATCCTGAATATGCAGATAGACATTTGAATGTTGGGTTTTCTGGTGGAGAAAAGAAAAAGAATGAAATTTTACAGATGGCAGTTTTAGAGCCAAAATTGGCTATTCTGGATGAAACTGATTCTGGACTTGATATTGACGCTACAAAAGTTGTATTTGAAGGTGTTCAAAAATTAAAGACTAAAGATACAGCTTTACTTATAATTACACACTATGATAAAGTGCTGGATTATTTAAAGCCTGATTTTGTTCATATTTTGATGAATGGAAAAATTGTTAAGACAGGTGGACAGGAATTAGTTGAAAGCATTGAAAAAGATGGTTATGCTAAAATGAAGGAAGAATTAGGATTATAATTAATACAGAATAGAAAGTGTGGGAATAATGGAAAATAGAAAAAAAACATATGTTGCAGACATTGAACGTGGTGTCTATGATATAAAAGACGAAGGACATTATAAATATAAGGCTGAAAAGGGACTTACTCCTGAAATTATCAAAAAAATTTCAGAAAGAAAAAATGAGCCTGAGTGGATGAAAGAATTTAGATTAAAGGCATTAGAAGTTTACAATTCAAAACCTATGACTGACTGGGGTCCAGATTTATCAGATCTTGATGTAAATGATATTGTGCATTATTTAGAACCTGATTCAGCACCTATGAATGAAAACTGGGATGATGTACCAAGTTATATAAGAGATACATTTGACAGACTTGGAATTCCTGAGGCTGAAAAGCAGTCACTTGCAGGAGTAGGAGCACAATATGATTCGGAAGTAGTTTATCACAGCATTCATAAAGAATTGAAAGAACAAGGTGTAATTTATACAGATATTGAAACTGCTATGGTAGAATATGAAGATATGCTAAAGGAATATTTTATGACATTAATTACAGTTAATGATCACAAATTTGCGGCATTACATGGAGCAGTATGGTCTGGAGGATCATTTATCTACGTTCCAAAAGGAGTAAAGGTAAATATGCCTTTACAATCATACTTTAGATTGAATGCACCTGAAGCAGGACAATTTGAGCATACGCTTATTATTGTGGACGAAGGAGCTGATTTGCACTATATCGAGGGATGTTCTGCTCCAAAATATCAAAAAAATGCATTGCATGCAGGAGCGGTTGAATTGTTTGTAAGAAAAGGGGCAAGATTAAGATATTCAACAATTGAGAACTGGTCAAGAAATATGTACAATCTTAATACAAAAAGAGCAATAGTGGAAGATGATGGAGTAGTTGAGTGGATTTCTGGATCATTTGGATCAAGAGTTTCGATGCTTTACCCAATGAGTATTCTAAAAGGTGATCGTTCAAGATGTGAATTTACAGGAGTTACATTTGCAGCGGCTGGACAATATTTGGATACAGGATGTAAAATTGTTCATCAAGGAAAACAGACAAGTTCAACAGTTCATTCAAAATCAATTTCCAAAAATGGAGGAACAGCATTTTATAGAGGGCTTTTAAAAGTATTGCCAGAAGCAACTGGAGCAAGATCAACTGTAGAATGTGAATCATTAATGCTGGATAATGAATCAACTTCAGACACTATACCAATAATTGATATAAATAATGATAGCGTTGATATTGGACATGAAGCAAAAATCGGAAGAATAAGCGACGAAGCAATATTTTATCTTATGTCAAGAGGTATAAGCGAAGATGAAGCAAAGGCTATGATTGTAAGAGGATTTGTTGAGCCAATTTCTAAGGAGCTGCCACTTGAATATGCTGTAGAGCTTAATAAATTGATAGAGCTGGAACTGGAAGGAACAATCGGATAAACAGGCAAAACTCAAATTGCTGAAAAATGGAAGGAGCAAAAATGTTAGAAAAATCAAGCATACAAAATCTTGAAAATAGTGAATACAGACTCGAAAAGTTTGAACAATATAAAAAGCTTGAAAAAGTTAATTGGACAAGAGTAGGCTATCAATACGAAGAGCCTGAAACATTTAAGAAATTTAATAATCTAGAAATAAAGCATGGAAATCAAGAAGGAGTTACTATAAAAAATATTAGTGACTCGATAGATGAGCTGGAAAGATTAAAAAATGATAATGAATATGGACTAGGAGACTTTTTTAAGACACAGAATTTTGCTTTTTGCAATGAAGGGAAGTACCTAAAAATTGCTGAAAGAAAAAAAATTGAAAAGCCAATTTACTTAAATTATCGGGCAAATAAAGAAAATAATTTTCTAGTTGACTACAATGTTATTGAAGTAGAAGATTTTGCAAAAGTTACGGTAATTATTACTTATGATTCAGAAGACGACACACCAGTTTATCACAATGGAATTATAAAAGTGTTCACTGGAAGAAATGCAGAAGTAAAAATTATAAAAATACAAACTTTAAATACAAAAAGTTCTAATTTTGAGTCATCAAAAATTGAAACTTTGGGTCAAGGAAAAACTCAATATTACAGCGTTGAACTAGGTGGAAAGATTAATGCAATAAGCCATAAATCTTATCTTGAGGAAGATTCATCAGAAGTTTATGTATGGCCTGCATATCTTGCTGATGAGGACAGAAAGCTGGACTTGGAGTATTCAGTAGTATTCCGTGGACGTAGAACAGTTGGTGAGCTTCAAGGAAGAGGAGCTGTAAAAGATACTGCTAAAAAAGTATTTCGTGGAAACCTTTACTTTAAGCAAGGTTCGAGCAAGTCTGAAGGACGTGAAGGGGAATTCGCCATTTTGTTAAATGATAAAATAAAGGCTGACTCTATTCCAACATTATTCTGTAGCGAAGATGATGTTATCGGAGAACACGCTGCTTCTGTCGGAAAAGTTGATGAATCAAAATTATTTTATCTAATGAGCCGTGGACTTTCTGAAGGAAGAGCAAAAAAATTAATAGTAGAATCTTCATTCCGTCCAATAATGGATAACATTGATGATGAAAAATTAAGAGAAAAATTATTTGAAGAACTGGAAAGAAGAATTTAAAATAAAAAATATGAATTTGAAAAATTACCCACAAAGTGATATAATTTTTGTATTGCTTGTGGGTAAAATTGTATAGGGAGGGAAAAATGGACTACAGAAAAGAATTTCCAATATTTAAAAATAGAAATAATCACTATCTTGATACAGCGGCGACTTCACAAAAGCCCAAAAGAGTGATGGATAAAATTATGGAATACTATGAAAAATATAACGGTAATCCAGGGCGTGGTTCGCATACTTTGTCCATGGAAGCCTCAAACTTGATGTCAAATGCACGTAAAACTGTAAAGAAGTTTATCAATGCAAAATATCCTGAAGAAGTGATTTTTACAAAAAATACGACAGAATCAATTAATTTAATCGCCTATTCTTACGGAATGGAATTTATAAATGAAAATGATGAAATAATTCTAGGAATTTCAAATCATCATGCAAATATTGTCCCTTGGCAGTTTGTGGCTAAAAAGAAAAATGCTAGGATAAAGTTTGTTTATCTTACTGAAAATGGACAATTTGATATTGAAGATTTTAAAAATAAATTGTCAGATAAAACAAAACTTGTGGCTATTTCCGCTGTGGTAAATGTTACAGGAGTTATTCAGCCAATAAAGGAAATTATTGAAATTGCACGAAACAAAAATAAAAATATACGCATTCTTGTGGATGCTGCACAATCTATGCTGCATTTTAAACACGATGTTCAAAAATTGGATGCAGATTTTCTTGTATTTTCAGGACATAAATTATTTACGCCAATGGGAATTGGGGTTATGTACGGAAAAAAGGATATTCTTGACAAAATGCCGCCTTTCTTATATGGTGGAGATATGATTGAATTTGTAACAGAGGAGGAATCAACGTTTGCGCCGCTTCCAAATAAATTTGAAGGTGGAACTCAGAATGTGGAAGGAGCAGTAACTCTGGAAGAGGCAATTAATTTTATTGAAGAAGTAAGTTATGAGAAAATTAATGAAATTGAAAACTCTCTTACTGAAATTGCTTTAGAAAAATTGAAAAAGCTAGATTTTGTGGAAACATATTTTACAAAAGATGTTGAGCGCGCTGGAATTATTGCCTTTAATGTAAAAAATGTGCATTCTCATGATGTAGCATTTATACTTGACTCGTATAATGTGGCAGTTCGTTCGGGGCATCATTGTGCACAGCCTTTAATGAAGTATTTAGGAGTGCCTTCGTGCTGCCGTGCGAGTTTTAGCATTTACAACAATGAAGAGGATATTGATAAACTGATAGAAGGGCTTTTAAAAGTGAAGGAAGTTTTTGAATTATAGGAAAAATAAATAAAAGAAAAAAATTTGAAAAGGAGGTTTAATATGAATTTAGAAAAAATATATCAGCAGACAATACTGGAATACAGCAGACGTAAGGAACTAAACCGTGAAATTGAAAATCCGACATTTGCAGAACGTGGGCATAATCCAAACTGTGGAGATGACTTGACACTTGAAATAAAAACTGATGAAAATGGAGTAATAACAGATGCCGCTTTTATTGGAAGCGGATGTGCTATTTCAACGGCTTCTATGGCTATGCTGATTGACTTGGTAAAAGGGAAGACAATGGAAGAAGCAAAGGAAAAAGTAAATTTGTTTTTCAAAATGATGAAGCAGGAAGAAAAATTGACAAGTGAAGAAAGTAAAAAATTAGGAGATGCTGTTCTTATGGAATATGTGGCTCAAATGCCTGCAAGAGTAAAATGTGCGACACTTAGCTGGCATTCATTAAAAGTAATTGTGGATAAGAGTGAAAAGTAGAATAATAATATAAAAAAGCTGTATCATGATATTTATGAAACAGCTAATTTTTTTGTTAAATATTCCAGTTCTTGTTAAAATCAATTTCAAAATCTCCAGATTTACTTATTTTATTTGAAGCATTTAAAATAAATTCTTCTAAAATACTGTATCCAAAGTCAAAATGGGAATTGAATACATTTTTAGAAAAATTTTTTACGCTGTCTTTATAATGAAAATCCAAAAGTTTCCAAAAATCAAGGCTTGATATTTCAAGATTTCCAGTGATACTGTATTTTCCAGAAGATACTAACTGGTCTGAATTATAATTGAAGTTTTCCGTTTGGATATTTTTCACAATTTGTTCGGATGTAGAATTTTTTGAATCAGTAGATTCGGATTTTATGTATGAATTATCTAATACTGATGTTTCAGTTAAATCATTTCTTGTATTTGAAAGATTTTCAAGTTCAGGATTGTTTATTGATAATATTAAGTTTTCAAAATTTTGTGGCAAATTTTCATAAGGAACGTTTGGAACATCGGTTGTAATCATCAAAAATCCTGCATTTCGTTCTTTTGACAATTTTAGTAGAGTTTCGTACTGTTCTGGTGCTGCAGAGTGAACAACATGGACAATACGGCTTGCATTTTCAGGATTATTTTCAAAATTGTAAGTTCTTGGAGTCCAATGATTGATGTAGTTATTTGCAGATACTTCACTCGTTAGCCATAAATCAGAGTATTTAGACATCTCGTCTGTTACTGTTCCTCCAGGATTTGCGACTATGATTGAGTCGGGATACTTATTTTTTATATAATTATATATTTGTGCCATATAATCAATTTCTAATGGATTTGTACCTGATGAAACTTCATCAAGGAAAATTCCAGAAATATTATCAGAGCCATAAAAATGTATATATTTGTCAATTTCAGAACATACTTTTTTGATACTTTTAGTATACTCATTTGTGGTTACATATCCAAGATTTTTAATTCCAAGATCCTTGTTTTTTTTAATTTGAACAACATAGTCATAATCAGCCTTGTCAGAAGGACCATTTGCAGGATTGATAATTACATAAGGAATCGTTGCTTCATTTTCTGCAAATTCATTATCTATGATGTGATTATTTTTTTTATCATCATCCTTGCTTTTATGAAAACCATCTGTATAGCTAAAATCCACTTTAAATTCGTTTTCATTTTTTAAATTATTTTTTATAATATCGTAAATTTCTTCATTTTTTGAAAATTCAATATTTTCGTTATTCAACAAGTTTTGTTTATTTGAAAATGAATTGCCACTTGAAATATTTATGGATGGATTATTATTCGAGTTTACTGCTTTTCCAAAGCCCAAGCCCGTTATGCCTGCTAAAAAGGATGGAATCAAAAAATTATTATTTTTCAACTTTTTTTTCATAATAACTCTCCTTTCTAAAATTTTAGTCTTCTTAAAAGACTTTTTTATGACCAATAAAAAATTTTAAAATAATAAATTCGGACTGATTCAGTTTTAGTTGTAGTCCGAATTGAAATATGCTCTAATCCTTAAATATATCCAACTTATCTAATAGAGTTTATATTTTAATGTTACACTATTCAAATCTTTTCTTTTTTTAGCAATATATAATATCATTTTTTTTTTATAATTTCAAGGAAAAAAATTTATTTTTTTATATTTTTTTGTAAAAATTATATATAGCAATTCTATTTTAAAACGAGAACAGAGTTAGATTATAATTTTACTTTCGCTAACTACAAAATCTAAAGTTATATCGTGTTTTTCAGTTGGAACGCTATCAATTATCTGAAAATCATAACAAACTCCAATAAACAGAACTTTATTATTTTTCTTTCTGACTTTTTCCAAAAAAGTGTCATAATATCCTCCACCAAACCCAATCCGATTTTTCTTAGAATCAAAGGCAAGAGCAGGAACAATGACAACATCCAATATTTCTTCATCATAAAAGTCGTTGGAAGAAGATTCATAATATCCAAATTTGTGTAAAATAAGTTCATTTTTATTATATTTATTAATTTTCATTTCTCTATTTTTGCTATTTGTAATTTTAGAAATAAAAAAATTTTTCTTTGGATAAAGTTCTAGTAGCTTTGTGATTTTGACTTCGGTTTTCATATCCATAAAAATCATAATATTTTGAACATTCTCAATATATGAAACCAAATTTTTTATAATTAAATCACTTTTTTATTAATATCTTTATCAGAAAGAATATTCCTTTTTGCCAGAATTTCTTTTCTAATTTTATCTTTTTTATTTGTAAATCTGTTTTTGTTTTTTTCATATGGAAATTCTCCTTTATAAAATCCCGTCTATTATTAAATTATTTTATTTTCATTGGAATTCCGGAAACTACAAAATATACCTCATCTGCCTTTTCTGCAACAATCTGATTCATTTTTCCAGCAATTTCACGAAAATACCTTCCAAGAGGATAACTTGGAACAAGCCCCATTCCCAGTTCATTTGATACAATTATTACATTTTCAAAATTTTGACTGACTTTAAGAAGTTCATTTACCGAATTTTCCACATTTTTATTTAATTTTTCCACAATTTGAACATATAAATTTTTATCAAAATTATCCCAGTCAATATCTCTTTCTTCAAAAATTATATTAGTAACCATATTTGTAAGGCAGTCTACAAGCATGTTGTGCTGTGTTTCATTATTATTTTTAAAAAAATGATTTAATGAAATTTCAAAATTTTTGTAAGTTTCGACGGTAATCCAATTGTTTTCACGTCTTTCTTTGTGTAGTCTCACCTTTTCCTTCATTTCCTCATCAAAGACAATTGAAGTCGCTAAATATATATTTTCCTGTTTTCCATTATTTAATTTTAGCAGCATTTCTTCTGCGAACTTGCTTTTCCCACTTTTTGCTCCGCCAGTAACAAAAATTAATCCCATTTTTTCTCCTTTTCGTATTCATAATTTAGTAGTTTGATATTCAAAAAAAGAGAAAAATACATTGTTAAATTTCTCTCTTTTTCTGAAAAAATTTTAGTTAATTTCTATTTTTTCTGCTTTCAATTACTTTTTGTGCCAAATCTCCTATTAATTCTTCGTATCTTATGAGTTTCATTTCAAAGTATCCACGTCCCTGCGTGATTGCCTTTAATTCGTTTGCATATTTGAAAGTTTCAGACATTGGAGCTTCAGCAGTAATTTTTTGTTTTGTTCCTTTGTGAGCCTCCATTCCCATTACTTTTCCACGTTTTTTGTTAATATCTCCTATTATATCTCCGATGTATTCTTCTGGAACAATGATTGTAAGCTCCATAATTGGTTCAAGCAATATAGGTTTTGCCTCAAGCATTCCTTTCTTGAAGGCCAAGTTTGCTGCAATTTTGAAGGCCAGTTCAGAGGAATCAACATCGTGATATGATCCGTCGTATAAAACTGCTTTTATGTTAGTTACAGGATAACCTGCCAGCACCCCTTCCTTAAGAGATTCCCTTAATCCTTTTTCTACCGCTGGAATATATGATTTTGGAACGCTTCCTCCTGTGATTGTTTCTTCAAAGACAAAATCTTCGTCGTCGATATGTGAAAATTTAATTAATACATCTCCGTATTGTCCATGTCCTCCAGACTGTTTCTTATGTTTTCCCTGAACATCAGAAGTACCTTTAATTGTTTCCCTGTACGGAACTTTTAATTCTACAGTTTTTATTGTTATTCCGAATTTTGCTTTTAATTTTTCGATAACTGTGGCACAATGAAGTTCTCCTTGTACTCCGAGAATTGTCTGGTTCGTTTCAAGGTTTCTGTGCCATCTGAATGCTGGGTCTTCTTCCATTAGACGATTGAGTCCTAATGACATTTTTTCATCATCATTTTTATTTAGAGGCTCTATTGCCACAAATAACTGTGGTTTTGGAAAAGTTATGTCTTTTAATGAAGTTTCCTTCTCACTTGCTGATAATGTATCAGAAGTACCTGTGCTGTTAAATTTTGAGAATACGACAATGTCTCCTGCAATTCCTTTTTGAATTTCTTCCATTTTATTTGTTACAAATGTATTTATTTTTCCAATTTTTTCTTTCGTTTTTTTATTAATGTTAAAAACCTCGCTGTCTTGCTTGATTTCGCCAGAATAAATTTTGGCATAAGAAACTTTTCCAAGGAAAGAATCTATAGTTGTCTTGAAAATCTGGCAAACGAACTCATTTTTTTCAGGCTGTATCTTTTGATTATCAGAAGGCGATGGCAAAAAGTCCTTTACAATATCAAAAGCTGTATGAAGTCCGATATTTTTTAAAGTCGAACCACAAATAACAGGAATTACTGAACAGTCAAGCACTCCCTGTCTAAGCCCTCGATGAATTTCAGCTGTTGTAAATTCAATTCCATTAAAATATTTATCCATTAGTTCCTCATCTGTTTCTGCAACAGCTTCTAACAGCATTTCACGAATAGGATTAATCTGATTGTCCATATCAGCTGGCATATCTACAGTCTTGCACTCATTTTTTCCTTTATCAAACTCTCTTGCAAACATATCAACTACATTAATATGACCTCTAAATCCATCCCCTTTTCCCCAAGCCACATGAAATGGAGCAATTCGTTTTCCATATTTTTCTCTTAATTGTGAAAGAATCTTTTCATAGTCTGCCTTTTCATTGTCGATTTTGTTTACAAAGATAAATCGTGGAATATTTCTGCTGTCTGTAAGTTCTAGAGCCGTTTCAGTACCAACTGTCAAATCAGTAGTCCCATCAACAATAATAATAGCTCCATCAACTGCCGCAAGTCCAGATTCAACTTCTCCAAAAAAATCACTATAGCCAGGAATATCTACAAAATTATATTTTGTCCCCTGATATTCTATGGCATGAAGACTGAGAGAACTTGTAATCTTAGTATCATTTTCACTACCTGTAATACGGCTGGCAAGCCCTGCTGTAAATTCCAGACCTTCCACCATATTACTTTTTCCAGAACCGCTATGTCCCAAAATACCAATGTTTCTAATGTTACTGCTGTCATATATTCTCATAACATTTCCTCCCTATATATATTTCCATTTTAACGAATTCTATTCTATATTAAATTTTAACTTGAAATTAGAAAAAATCAAGTTAATTTTCTTTATATTTAAAATGTATTTCCATTTTATAATGAATATTTAGTATTAGGCTTTGTTTAGTAGTAGATTTTACTATTTTTATTACATTTTTTCTTTTTTCACGGATTTACTCATTACTTTAAATCTTTATCCCAATAATTAAAATTATTTTACAATACTTATGATTAGACTAATACTTTAATTTACTCAACAAAGACTAATTATAAATATTTGATTGGTATTTTGATTTGAAATTTAAATTGACAAAACCTGAAATTAGGTTTATAATTTTACCAAGAAACAAAGAAACCAAAAAAGGAGTTTTTTTATGGAAAGTAATATTTTGGAAATGAATAAGACAATCTCAATTTCTTCTAAAAATCAGATTACAATTCCTAAAAAAGTTATGGAATATCTAGGTTTTACAAAAGAGGCAAAAATAAAGGTTAGCAAAGGCTCTTTGATTGTAACGCCTGTAAAAGAAAATGAAGATATGGAATTTTCAGATTTGATTTTGGAGGACTTGATAAAGGAAGGATATTCAGGAGAAGAACTTTTAAAGGAATTTAAAGTGAGAAAAAATAATATCAAGCCTGCAATCCAGAAATTAATATCAGACACGGAAAAAAACGGAGTAAGTTATGAGGATGTATTTGGGGAGGATTAATAATGGAAACGGAAGTGATTATATCCACTGGTGCGGCAAAACTTTAAAAAAATATTTAAAGTCACAATAAAATAGTGTAAGAAAAAAGTCAAATTTTTCAAGTAATTTGTGAAAGATTTGATTTTTTTAATAGCAGTTTTTAGTATTTTTATTACACTTTTTCTTTTTTCATGAGATTACTTATTACTTTAAATTTCTTATATTGTAGTAAATCTTTATCTCAATAATTAAAAATAGCTACACAACACCTATTACCAGATTTTCCAACTTCAAGACTTTTCTTTTTACTTGTCAGAACGAATAAAAGTTCTGTTAATTTGAATTATTTAGAGAAGATAAATCAATTTTTTAAAATAAAAAAGAAAATTACTCAAAATTTTATATAGAGCAATTTTCCCTAAAACAAATATTTCAACTTTGTATTTTTGTTACATCAATTCATAAATTAATATTTTATTTAGTATTTTCACAATGTATATATCCGCTAGAATATTCATAACATGTTCTTCCTCTTTCAGCTGCCTTTTGACGTGCTCTTTCCCATCCTTTTGGATCAAGCAATTCACATCCGACAACACTTAATCCAAGCATAGCGATAATCAAAATTTTAAATAGACTTTTCATATAAAAATCAGCTCCTTTGTATTATTTTGTTTATTGTTTTAAAAAGTATTGTTTATATTGAATTATATCATTTTTTTTTTTTTTTTTTTGGATTTCATTAGAAAGTTGTTAGATTTAAAATTTTTATTTAGTAAATAAAAACGATTTTAAAGTAAAAAATTAAATAATCTAAAAGATAGATTTTATATTAAAATACAACATTTCTGATTGAAGTTTTAATACCGATATGATAAAATTTTAGAAGAAAATAATGGAAGAAAAAATTTTGAAAAATAGAGGTAAATTGATGAAAAAAGATAAAATTGGGTTTTTGATATTTCATATATTTTTTATTGCGTTTGTGCTGTTTTTGAAAAATGTAGTTACTTTTAAGAATGAAGCATTGGAGATGAAATTTTTGGAATGTCTGCTTATGGGTGTTTATATTTATACGTTTTTTACGGCGAAAATTTATTTGGAGTGGCTAAATTCGTATATGATTTTTTTGTATACGCTGTTTTTGTTTAATTTTACAAGGATATTTCTGGATATTGTGAATTATAGGGAGTTTGGATGGGCTACGAAGTTTGCTAATTTTTATTTTTTTTATGATGTGAGAAATGAGATAATAAATGTTTTTCTGCTAGTGTTACTGTTTACGCATCTAGGATTTTTCATTGCGATTTCAAATGAGAAGATTAATGAGATTAGAAGCAGTGTTATGCTTGAAAGCAGAAGGCTGTTTACGAATGTCGGAATGGCTCTGTTTATAATTTCATTGCCTGCTTTAGCCTACAAGATGTTTATTCAGCTAAGGGTTATTTTGCGGGCTGGATACGAGGCTTATTATACTGGAATTTTAAAAGGAGTTGATTATCCTGCATTTACAAAAGGCTCTGGTACAGTAATGACAATTGGATTTTTGATATTTTTAATTTCAATTCCATCCAAAAGAAAATTTTTGACAATTTCTTCACTTTATCTTATGGTAAAACTGCTGGATTCGTTCAAGGGGGCAAGAGCAATATTTTTGACACAGCTGCTTTTTATAATGTGGTATTACGCAAAAGTCTATGGAATCAGGATAAAAGCCAAGACGATGGTAAAATTAGTAGGATTTACCGTGATTTTTTCACAAATTCTGGTGTCTGTGCGAAGTAAAAAAATATTCAGTCTGGATTTGGTAAACACAATTTTTAATTTTCTATTTTCTCAAGGAGTAAGTTATCTTGTGCTTGGCTACACAATCAATTTTAAGCACAGCATTGTTGGGAACGGAAGCTACCCCTACATCTTGCAGGGAATATTCGGCTTTAAGCCACAGTCGCTGGAAACGCTTGCCACAACCAACTCCATTGCGGATAAATTAACATATTACCTAAATTCAGGTGCTTATTTAAAAGGGGAAGGAATCGGCTCAAACTATATTGCAGAAATGTATGATTTAGGCTACTTCTGGTTAATTGTAATTTCAATTCTGCTTGGAATTTTTATTATAAAATACGAAAAATATGTTGTAAAAAATAGATTTTTATTATTAACAAGCTATTACTTCATACCAAATTTATTTTATATCCCAAGAGGCTCATTCTTCGGAGAAGGTCTAATAAAAAATATGGCAATGCTAATAGCAGTTTATGTGATAATTTTCAGTTTTGACTACATGTATAGGAAAATTGCGGAAAAGAAGGAATTAATTTGATTTTTTAGGGAGTTGAATGGGATTGGATGAGAAAATTCAAGAGTTTAAAATGCTGTGGAGTGAAAAATTGATAAAGCTTGGAATAGCAATTTTTTTGATAGGATTAATAGTTTTTTTATTTAAAGGAAGTGAGATATTTGACCAGCTTTTTTTGATAATATTATTGGTTGGTGTAGTAGTTTTGTTAAAGATAAATTTTGAGTTTAATCGGAAAGTAGTAATTTTAAAAGATATTTTAGTTTATTATGAAGATGGAAGAGAATGCCATCGTGCAAAGATAACTGGAAGCAATATCAAAACGTACTATAAGGAAAAAAGAGCTTATAGAAGCAGGTACAAATGTAAGTATATGTCGATAAATAAATTTGAAATCCCTATTTATTCCCTTGGACTTAAAGCTAGTATAGAACTTGAGAAAGCAATATATGAAATTCAATATAAAAAAAATAACACAGTAATAAAAAACAGATTATTTACAATTCCTAGGGAAAGATTAATTAAAGAAAAATTTGGAAATTTTATTGTTGATACAATCGTTACATTTTTATTGTTAATAATGGCAGCAGCTAATGCAAATACTAGAGCATTCTTTTTAATTGTTTATTTGATTATTGTTAGTTTAAATGTATTTTCTCTAATAAAATTAAATAAACTTACACCTAAAACTATAAAAGTTACAAAAGATGTGATTATTATTGATAATGTAGAATACAACAAATCTGATATAAAAGAAATTAAAGTTACTAATTCAGATATAGTTACTTTAACAACGCTTTTTAAAACCAGAAGATTAAAAATAACAGGAAAATTTGGAAAAAGAATATTCACATTGGGAGCTTGTCCAAATTCTGAATTTAAAAATTTCAGAAAAGATATGATTTATGAAAATTATGAAAGGCTTTATAAAGAAATAGTGAAATTTTGTGTTAAAAATGAGATTGAGTATGAGTTAGTGTAGAAAAATAGGAGTTTAACGTTGATGGAAATAGAAAATATAAAAATAATAAAAGGAATCCATTTGACTATATCAATGATATAGTCAAATGGACTAATGAAAAGGGAAAGGGCTTTCTTGAGCAATGGGCTGGAAAAAGTCTTGATTTTCCACTTACAGAAAGTCAGATTGATGATTTGAAGGGTATTTATTCGATTTTTTGTGAGAAAGAGTTTATAGGAATCATTCAGAAAATACGAAAAGAGAGGGATAATATCCATATTGGAAGATTTCTGATTAATCCTGAGCTTACTGGAAGAGGGCTTGGAAAAAGGGCTTTGATAGAGTTTATAAATTTAATTTTTCAAGATGAGGACGTGAATTCGATTACGTTAAATGTGTTCGATTATAATGCGGGGGCAAAGAAATTGTATGAGAAAGTTGGATTTAAAGTTGTGAATGTTACTGAAAATCCGATGAAAAAGTATATGATGATTATGAAAAAAGGTGAAAAATAGGAGAAAATAATGATAGAAAAAAAAATATATTATGTCTGGATTGGAAACGCCAAAAAGCCAGATATTTTCTATAAATGTCTGGAATCGTGGAAGAAAAATCTGCCTGATTTTGAAATAATAGAGATAAATGAGAAAAATTTTGATATGGAAAAACATCTTGCGAAAAATAGATTTTTTCGTGAATGTTACGAAAGAAAGCTTTGGGCATATGTCTCGGATTATATGAGAGTGCATTTTATGTATGAAAATCCTGGAATTTATGTTGATACGGATATGGAAATAATTAAAGATTTGACACCGATTTTGGAAGGAAAAGATGAATTTTCTAAAAATGGGAAGATGAATTTTTTTATTGGGTATGAGGATAAAAAACACATAAGTGTCGGGATTTTTGGGACAACGAAGCATAATGAAGTGTTAAAGGACATTAAAGATTTTTACGAAAATGACATTTGGAAAAAGCCGATTTGGACAATTCCTAAGATTTTTACGTATACTTTTGAGAAAAAATATAATTTGAGCGAGAAAAGGGAAAATGCTTTAAAAAACGGGGAAATAGTTATTTTTCCGAAAGAATATTTTTATCCTTATGGGTTTAAGGAAATTTATTCTGATGATTGCATAAAACCTGAAACATACGGAATTCATTGGTGGAATGACAGCTGGAGCAGTTTGAAGGCAAGGTTGTTTTTGGAAACGAAGCATTTGTCAGGAGTAAAAAAAATGATTAAAAAGATGAGGATAATTGCGAGGTTTTATTTGAAGGAAAATAGATAAAAATAAGGATTATTTAGATAGAAATAAAAAAGTAAAAATAAAAAGGTTTGGTAGATACTAAAAAAAGTGATATAATTGAATGAAAAATTTGGAATAACAGATAAATTTTTATTAGAGAAACTGTTATTTTGAGAAAATAAAGAAGGATTAGGAGAAATATTGGAAAAATGAGTAATTTAAAAAAAATATTGTTGTCGCTTATGATTTGTGGGGCAACTGTTAGCTGGGCGAAAGAATTTAAAATAATGACATATAATATCTATGGAGGAAGACTTACGAATGGTCAAAAACTAGGTGAAAGCATTAAGCCGTACGAGCCTGATTTTGTATCACTTCAGGAAGTTGATAAGTTTACGAAAAGAAGTAATTTTCGTGATATAACTTCTGATATTGCGAAAGTTCTTGGTTATGACTATTATTTCTTTAAGAAATCAAGAGATTATGATGGTGGGGAATATGGGATTTCATTTATTTCAAAATATCCGCTTGAGAAAATATATACTTATGAATTACCATCGGAAGGGGTTGAAAAAAGACAGCTTATAGTTGCAGAACTTTCTAAAAAGACTTTTGGGAAAAAGGTGCTGGTAATGAATACGCATTTGGACTTTAAGCAACAGATAAAGCCTGAAGAAATGGAGTCACTGGACTTGCTTACAAAATTTTTTGATAAAGATGATATAAAGTTTTTGAGTGGAGATTTTAATTTTTTACCAACAACAAAATATTACGGAGAAATAACAAAAGGCTGGAGAGATACTTACATGGAATCTAATGTTGGTGGTTTAAGAACGCTTTCGGATCCACGTATTGACTATATTTTTGGTAGCCAGTCGAAAAAATGGAAGGTGAAATCAAGCTATTTTATTAATGATGCAACCCAGGACTGGACAAAACTGTCAGATCATCTTCCATATATGACAATTTTAGATATAAAATAAAAGAAAAAGGAGACATAGAGTATGAAAATTTCCCTTGTAATGCCGACAATTAATGTTACAACTGAACTTGATTTATTCCTAAAAAGCCTAAAGGCACAGACTTATAAGGATTTTGAGCTGATTGTGGTGGATCAGAATGAAGGAAATGAAGTTTTTGAAATTGTGAAAGATTATGAAGAGGAATTTAAGATAAAATATGTAAGAAGTGATGAAAAAGGGCTAAGTTTAAATAGAAACAGAGGACTTATCCTGATGAAAGGTGAAATTGTCGGATTTCCTGATGATGATTGCGAATATCGGCCTGATACACTTGAAAAAGTTACAGAATTTTTTAAAAGAAAGAAAAATTATCAGATTTATTCGTGTCGTACACTTGAACGGGGAAAAGACTATGGAACAGGCGTTATGGAGAAAAAGGACATGGAAATAACGAAGGATAATGTGGATACAACTGTGAAATCCATAACTTTTTTTGTAAATTACGGTAAGGATGATATTGTCTTATTTGATGAAAATCTAGGCGTTGGTGCAACTTTTGGAAGTGGCGAGGAAACAGACTATGTGCTGACATTGCTTCACAAAGGCTATAAGGGAAGATATTTTGCAAATGATATAATTTACCATCCAGCAAAAAAGGGAAACTATAACGATCTGGAACGTGCTTATAGATATGCATTGGGATTTGGAGCATTGGTAAAAAAGGAAGTAAAGGGCAGAAAAAACAGATTTTATATTCTGAAATACTGGAAGAGACAATTTAGAAGTTTTGCCGGAATGATTGTTACAAGAAACAGGGCATATCATAGAGTTATGATGAAGGGTAGAAAAATTGGATATACAAAATATAAAATTTAAAAATTAGGAGAAGAATATGGATAAGGTAAAATGCTTGATAAATATGATAATAGCTTATCTCATTTATCCGTTTAACAAAGGAAAATTCAAAAATAGAAATATTTGGCTTGTAGGCGGAAACGCAGGAGAACTTTTTGTGGATAATGGACGTGCGATGTATGAGTATTTACGGTCAAGACAGCAGGAAGAAGTGTACTGGGTAATAAATAGAAATGCCAAGATTTCAAAAAAAATTCCAGGAGAAAAACTGATAAAAGGAAGTGTAAAAAGCTATCTGTATTTTATGAATGCAAAAGTTGCATTATTTTCTCACTCAATTTCTGCGGATATTGTCCCATACCTGTTTGTAGTGCCACTAATAAATAAATTTCATAAAAAAGTATTCAAAGTATTCCTAAATCATGGAACAGTAGGCTTTAAAGTCCGACAGGCAATGAATCCAAAAACAGCAAAAGTAGCAGAAGCGCTTGTAAAATCTTATGATTTAAATATCTGTGATTCAGAATTTGAAAGAAAAGTAAAAACAGAAACTTGGTGGGAAGTGCCAAAGGAAACAGCAGTTATAACAGGCTACCCAAGATACGATAAATTATACAATCTAAAAATTACAGAAAAACAAATATTCTTTATGCCGACATGGCGAAACTGGCTAAAGTCAGAAAACTCAGAAAACCCAAAATTTGAAGATACAAAATATTTTCAAAATATTGCAAATTTAATTACAGACAAGAAATTAAATAACTATTTGGAAAAAAATGATATTAAATTAAACATTTACATTCATCAGTTAATGCAAGATTATCTAAAAAACTTTGGAAATATAAAACTTGGAAAAAATATAAAAATACTCCCAAAAGAAATAAACATAACCGAAGAGCTGCAAAAATCAAAATTATTAATAACAGATTATTCAAGCGTAGCCTACGATTTTTACTATCTAAACAAGCCAATTATCTTCTTCCAGTTCGATAAACGTGAATACGAAGAAAAAGTCGGCTCTTATGTAGACCTAGACAAAGAATTGTTTGGAAAACAAGCCAAAACTGTAGAAAAATGCGTTGAAGAAATCATTGAAATCTCCGAAAATAATTTTCATTATGACAAGGAAATGAAGCAAAAATCTGATAAGTTGAGAGAAAAGTTTTTGAAGTATGTGGATAAAGGGAATTGCAAAAGAGTTTACAATGAAATTTCAAAAAAAATAAACTGATTATATTTTTGATATCTATTTTAGATTATTTTTATTAATAATAGTTTTTTCTTTTATAATTATAATCTTTTCTAACGTAAGGGCATCAGACGCCATGCCCTTACAACCCCGCTTACCGCAAAACTTTCTTATAAAAAAAAATAGAACTCGCTTTTGAACAAAAATTATTTTATATCTAAATAAATATGTATAATTAAAAAATATTTCAAAAGCTCAAACAGCTATTTTTCTTCTAACGAAATTTTGCTCGAAAATCTTTTAATTAGAATAGTTGTTATAACTAAATTAAAATTGTCGTGATTTTTTGGAAATGAAATCGATTGTTTGAGCGAAGTTTTACGTAGCGAGTTTCGATTTTGTTTTCAAAAAATTCTTAGACGAGCGGGGATTGTAAAGGGGATGGCGATTGCTCCCCTTTACGTATAGAAAAAGAAAAAATATAAAATATAGAAAAAATGTTTATTAACAAAAATTTATTTTCTATAACTTTAATAAGAAATAAGCAGGGGATAATTTTTATTAATTTTTTAAAAAATTGAAAAAGAAAATAAACTATGATAAAATTTAAAGATAAAAAATAAAGAGAACAGAGGTAAAATAACGATGGCAGATACACCGCTTATGAAGCAATATAAGGAGATAAAATCAAATTTTGAGGATTCTATATTGTTTTTTAGATTGGGTGATTTTTATGAGATGTTTTTTGAGGATGCGGTGAAAGCGTCACGTGAACTTGGACTTACGCTTACTTCGAGAAATAAGGAGAAGAATGTGGATATACCGCTTGCGGGAGTTCCATTTCATTCGGCAGATTCATATATAACAAAACTTGTTTCAAAAGGGTATAAAGTTGCGATTTGTGAGCAGACAGAAGATCCGAAGATGGCAAAGGGAATTGTAAAACGAGAAGTTGTGAAGATTATAACGCCTGGGACAGTTGTGGATGTGGAGGCGCTTGATGCCAAGAGCAATAATTACTTGATGAGTATTTTGAAAATTGAGAATAAATTTGGAATTGCGTATATTGATATAACGACTGGAGAGTTTAAGGTAACGGAAGTTGAAAAGGATGATGATTTTGTAAAATTATTTAATGAGATTAATAAGATTGAGCCTAAGGAAGTGCTTGTTACAGAGGATTTTTATGGAGAAATAAAGGAAAAGTTAGATGATTTTTTACAAAAGAATGATTCAGTTGTAACTTTTGTGAGTAAAGTTCGGGACAGTGCAAAGTATCTTATGGATTATTTTGAGATTGTGTCGCTGGAAAGTTATGGGATTAAGGATAAAAAGGCCATAATTGGAGCTGCAGCCATGGCACTTGATTATGCGGCTACTATGCAGGTTGAACATGAGCTGACTGTAGAAAAAATCGAGTTTGTGAATATTTCCAATTACGCTGAAATAAATGCGATTACAAGCAGAAATCTGGAACTTTTGAAAAATCAGAGGGAAAAAACTGTTTATGGCTCGCTTCTGTGGGTACTGGACGAGTGTAAAACTTCGATGGGAACACGACTTTTAAAAAGATTCATAAACAATCCGCTTTTAAATATTGAAAAAATACAGAAAAGACAGGAAGATGTACAGTATTTTATTGATAATATCTTGATTCGTGAGGATTTGAGAGAAAAACTTGAGGATATTTACGATTTAGAGCGGCTTTTGGGGAAAATAATCTTTGGAAGTGAAAATGGAAAAGATTTGACGGCATTGAAAAAAACGATAAAATCTGCTGTTGAAATAATGAAAATTTTGGGAAATACTGATTTTTTTAAGGATATTGATACAAATATTTTGTTTGAGTGTTATAAAATAATTGATGACAGTATAAAAGAAGATGCGCCATTTTCAGTACGTGAAGGCGGAATTATAAAATCTGGATATAATGAGGAACTGGATGAAATAAGGAATATTATGAATTCTGGGAAAGACTTTTTGCTGGATATTGAACAGCGTGAAAGGGAAGCAACTGGAATTAGAAATATGAAAATAAAGTTTAACAAGGTTTTTGGTTATTTTATTGAAATTACAAAAGCAAATCTGGATATGGTGCCAGAACATTACATAAGAAAACAGACTCTTTCAAATTCAGAGAGATACATTACGCCTGAACTAAAAAAATATGAGGACACAATAATAAATTCCAAAGCAAAAATCGAAGATTTGGAATATCATTTGTTCAAGGAAATTAGCGGAAAACTCAAGGAACATCGGAAAATTTTGTCAGAACTTGCAGAAAGACTGGCGTATATTGATGTAATGGTGTCTTTTGCTGTAAGTGCCATTGAAAATGATTACGCAAAACCTGAAATGAATGAGGAATATTCCTTTGAAATTGAGGGTGGAAGGCATCCAGTTGTAGAAAAGCTGATTGGAAGGACGGATTATGTTTCAAATGATACAGTTTTTACTGAAAAGGAAAGTTTTGTTGTGCTGACAGGACCTAATATGTCGGGAAAATCAACGTATATGAAGCAAATCGCATTAATTTCTATAATGGCTCAGATTGGTTCTTTTGTTCCTGCTAAAAAAGCAAATTTATCAATTATAGACAAATATTTGACACGGATTGGGGCTTCTGATGATATTTTGACTGGGCAAAGTACATTTATGGTGGAAATGAGTGAAGTCTCCAACATTCTAAACAATGCGACTGAAAAAAGTCTGATAATACTTGATGAAGTTGGACGTGGAACTTCCACAACCGATGGTGTTTCCATTGCGACTGCCATTTCAATGTATATTCACGATAAAATTGGTGCTAAGACAGTTTTTGCAACACATTATCACGAACTGACTGATTTAGAAAATAAATTTGCACACATTGTAAATTATCGGATAGAAGTGGATGAAAAGCAGGGAAAAGTAATGTTTTTGCGAAATATTGTAAAAGGCGGAGCAGACAAGTCCTATGGTATTGAAGTGGCAAAATTGGCTGGTCTTCCAAAGGAAATATTGATTGAAAGCAAGAAAATATTGAAACGGCTGGAGCAGAAAAAGGAATTGATAGAAAGAACAGTAGATGTTCACCAGTTATCACTTTTTGGAGGAAATTCAGAGTTTGAAAATGATTTTGAAGAATTTGAAGATACTAATCTTGCAAGTGATTTTGAAATCAATGAAAAAACTCAGATTTATGAAGAAAAATTAGTAGAAATTCAGGAAGAAAATGAAAAATTATCAGAAATTGTTAGCAAAATAGATAACTATGACATAAATAATATTACACCGATGGATGCAATGAAATTTTTGTTTGAATTAAAGGAAAATATGAAAAATAGAAAGTAAAATTAGTAAAATTAGGAGAAAAATAATGTGGAAAAAACTAGGTTATGGAGGACTTGTATTACTACTGATATATTTTATATATGCAGTATTCTTTAAAAAAATTCCGACACCGCTTGAACAGATGCAAAAAGATATGAAAGCCAAAAAAGTTATGTATAGGCTAAAAGACGATGCTATCATTTATGCGGATGAGCAGATTGGATCTGAAGGAGATGAAGTTATCAGGTTTAAAAATGTAATTGTAGATCTGATAAAGAAAAAAATGTTAATTTCTGGAAAAGAGGGAGAAGTCAACACTAAGACATCTGATGTTACATTAATGAAAAAAGTTGTTGGAACAACGAAGGACAAGAAATGGGAAATTTATACAGAACGTGTGGAATATAAGAAACAGGGAGATACATTAATTTCACCAGTGAGGACAAAGTTAATAAATACTGTTGATGAAACGGTTTCTGAAGCGGATAGGGTTGAAACGACAACAAAATTTGAAGTAATTGTAGCAACTGGGCATGCAAGCTATAATAATAAGAAAGATAAGAAGACATTAACAGCAGATAAGATTACGTATCATGATCCAATAAAAGTATCTGATGCAGAAGGTCATGTAGTTTACAAGGAAGAGCAGACAAAAAGAGAATTACGTGCAGATAGAATGCGTTATGATGATATAAACAAAATTGGAAACGCTTTAGGTAATGTAATCTATACGGATCCTGAAAATAAATTAACTGGATACAAAGTTGATTATTATATGAAGGATGAACGTGTAGATGGACAGGGAAACGTAGTTTACACTGGTAAAAATAGTGTGATTTCAGCAGATGCTGCATCATATTTCGTAAAGAAAAAGCAAGTTGATGGAAGAGGACATGTAAAATATACAAGTCAAACTCTAATAGTAACAGGAGATCATGTATTTTATGATGAAATTGCGAAAATATTGAATGGTGATGGAAATGGAACTTATAACTATTTACCAAGAAAAACTACTGGAACATATAGAAGTGGAGTTTATGACTTAAAAACAGAAACGCTTACAACAAATGACTACTATACTGCAAATTATGATGACTATAAAATGGATGGAACAGGACTTATATATGTGTTCCCAACTGGAGATGCCAGAATGAATGGTCCGTTTAACGTGAAAAAGCAAAACTTTAATGTACATGGTGCAAATGGAACAATGAACACAATTTCAAAAGATATTTTTGCCAATAAAATGGAAATGACAAGTGTTCAGGGAGATAGAATTACATCTGACACAGGGCGTGGAAGTTTTGAGAAAAAGGAATTTAGGTTTGATGGGCATGTTAAAGGTAAAATCCGTGGAAATGTAAAAGATCTTGTAAATGACCCAAGACCGCTTGTAGAATCAGAAGCAGTAAACTTCATAGGAAATACTGCCAAAGTTTATTTCGTTTCACATAAAAATGGAAGCAATATGAGTATTACACGTAGTGAAATCAAAGAAAATGTGCATATGACTTATAAGGATATTACACTTGATTCTCAATATAATGAGATGGACTCTGGAAGAAACCTTATTCTTGCAAGAGACAAAGTTATGGTAGACTTTAAAAATAATACAAAGATGACAGCAAATTATCTTTATATGGATATGAATAAGCAGGAAGGGTATGCCAGAAACAATGTAAAAATCGTAAGTACATTGCCACAGTTCAGAACGATTAATACAAGTGCTGACAAAGCTACAATTTATTTGAAAGATAAAAGAATAAAATTAAATGGAAACGTAGTAACTTATCAAGGAAAAACACAAATTTCATCTAAAAGTGCAATTTATGACATAGATAGAAGAATCCTTGAAAATGAAGGCAATATCCAAATGCAATATGAAGTTCAGAATAACGAGGAACAAGGGAAGTCAGACCCTAAAAATGCGGCAGCAACTCAAGAAGTAATTGGAAAATTGTCAATTCCTGAAGGAGAAGTAAGTACAAGAGGCGGAATTAACTTGCCAAAATCAATGACTGCCTCAAATGGAGTTCCAGTTGCAATAAGATGGCGTTCCTCTAATTCTAGCCTGTTTTCAGTATCTGGAAGAATTAATAAGCAATTTTATGGTGGCGGAAGTAAAGGAGTAACTTTAACTGCAACAGCTAAAGCTGGTGTAGATACAGCGGAAAGAACATTTAATGTAAGTGTTCCTACCGAATCAGCTCATGAAATGCTTGTTAGAGCTGCAAAAAATATTTATGTTCCAGAAGATGGCGAAAATTTACCTTCATCAGTAAGGGTAAATGTAAATAAAGGAACAATAGATGTACCAATTTCTTGGAGTAAAAATGGAGATAGAAATGTGGCAACATTAAGATATGGCGGTGCATCTTATCAGAAACAATTTTAATAATATGTAATATGGAAAAAGTGGGTAGAGAATACTCACTTTTCTTTAAATATGTATTTAAGATTTTATTAAATAAAACTAAAAAAGAAAGGGATTATAAAAAATTATGGATATGAAAGAATTACAGGAGAAATTAACAGAAAAGAATTTAAATATTTTTCAACAAATAAGATATACTTTTTTTGTATTAGGGAAATTTATATTTAACAAGAATGATGTGTGGTGGATACTTTTTTTCTTTTTTATATCTTGTGTCAAAATTACGATAGGATTTATCAGTGTGAGTACTGGAATTTCATCATTTACAAATATACTTCAAATTTTTAAATTTTGTTATTATTTGGCATTTTTCTGTTTTATCAAAAATAATTTTTAAAATAGAAGAGAAAAATTATTCAAGATTAGATAAATCAGCTTCAAAATTTTTCCTTTTATATTTGATATATTACATAATTAGTTATATATTTCGATATTTGCCTTTCCCTTTGTTTTTGGATGAATTTAATTTAGCTTTTGGAATAGTGTCTTTGATGGTGCTAGTAATTTTTTGGATTTACTTATTTTACTTCATACCGTTATTTTCTGCAAGACCATTTGATTTAAGAGAATCTTGGGATTATAATTTGCATTTAATTAAAGGAAATAAATTAAAAATGGTATTTCCTGGTATTCTTTGCTTTATTTTTTCTTTTTCAGCAATATTTATTTTTTTACTTCCAATAGTTTCACTTTTTGAAGAGCTAGGTATTAACTTGTTACTCTTGATTTCTAATTTTGGTGTAATTGCTGGGGAATTTATTAATACTTTTATGGTTATATTTTTTATAATTTTACATAGTATAATATATTTGAATGTAGAGTATTTAGATAGAAAGATAAAATAATAATTTTAACAATTTAAAGTTATTGCAGGAAATAATCAGAAGAAATAGATAGATTTTTATTTAACATAAATCCTATTTAAATAATGGATTTATTACAAACTTTTTCAATAAAGGATAAAACCTATTATTTCAAGATAATTAAAATATTAGTTTTTTATTTTAATAAACCGAGGGAGCCTTTTCTTTGCTCAACTGTGACTATTTAATAACTGAAAGGGCAGTTTCGGAGTTGAATAAAGAAAATTATAGTCTAGCCATAGGTTGATTTGTAGCAATAAGTAATTCTACGAACATAAAAAAGAAAAAATATTTATTATTCAAAATATTTAAAAAATAATTTAGTTGAAAGATTATAAATTAGTTATCAAATAGCCTTATTATAAAAAATTATTCCTATTTTTAAACAGAGTTTAGTATAAATTTTTATTAAAATACAAAAAAAATTTGATTTTGGGTTGAATATAATTAAAACATCTGTTATAATAGAACAAAGTATTATAACAGGTGATATATTTCTAAAAAAAATTAAATACATTTAATCACACAAAACAAACCAATTAATTTATAAGTAAAATTAAATATTTTGCTAAAATTTATATGGTAAAATTTATAATATAACATTGTTATTTTAAATTTGATTTTGTATGTTAAATGACCTAAAAACAATGTGTTTAAACAATGATTTTAATCAAAGTTACATGTTTAAATATAAAAAGTATCTTTGTATTTGAAAGGAAAGATATGACTAAAAAAACTAAGAAAAGTAATAATTTATTAAATGATATACATGAACAAGCAGAAAAGTTTTCACGTGGAGAAGAAATTGCTAATTTTGTAAGTCATACTGTAGGAGCTGGATTATCAATATTAGCTTTTATAATTTTAACAATACGTGCGAGCTGGGTTCGTGATGTGGGAACAATAATATCCTTTATGGCATTTGGCTTTGGGTTAATCGTTCTTTATACAATGTCATCTATATATCACGGACTAAAACCTGGAACAGCTAAAATGGTATTTGAAATTTTTGATCACTCGGCAATTTACATTTTGATAGCTGCTTCTTATACTCCGTTTTTATATTTAGTTGTCAATTCACCAATGAATAAAGTTATATTAGCAATTCAATGGATAGTATGTTTTTTGGGAATTTTATTTAAAGCATTTTTCACAGGAAAGTTTAAACTGTTTTCTACCTTGCTTTATTTAATAATGGGATGGATGATTGTATTTGCTTGGAATGATTTGATAAATAATATAAACCGAGTTTCATTAATTTATTTAGTCTTGGGTGGAATTCTCTATTCACTTGGAACAATATTTTATTCATGGAAAATTTGTAAATTTAATCATATGATTTGGCATATCTTTGTAATTATGGGAAGTATCTCGCATTTTTTCGCTGTGTATTATTTAGTATAAAAAATAGAAATGTATCTTGAGTTATATAAAATCTAGTTAAATCTATTAAAGTTTTAGTATTATTAAGAAAAAGAATTTATAATGAAAGTGTAAAAAATAAAGAATATATTTTGTTTAGAAAGGGTAATTTAATGGGAAGAAAATCGAAAATATCTAATGAATTAAAAATTGAGCTTGTAAAGAAAATACTGGAAGGGAAAGGAACTGTTCAAGGATTAGCAAAGGAACACGGTATTGCAAAATCTTCATTAATGACTTGGAAGAAGAAGTATCTAGAGATTGGTGAAGAGAGTATAATGGTTGAAGATAAAAATAGGCATTATCCTCGTGAAGTTAAAGAAAAAGCTGTTCAAAGCTATTTAAATAATGAAGGTTCTTTATTTGAAATTTGTAAAAAATATGATATCGCATCTGTAAGTGTATTAAATTACTGGATTAGAGATTATAGAAGAAGTGTAGATGTAAATGGAAACTTTTCATTATTAAAAAAACACGTAAGAAAATCTATAGATGCTAAAGTTGAAGCTGTGCGTTTTTGTCAAAAAAATGATTATGATTATAATTTGGCTATCAAAAAATACGGTATATCATACCAGCAAATTTATTCTTGGGTGAAAAAATTTGAAAAAGGTGGAATTGACGCATTGGTAGATAACCGTGGAAAAAGAAGAACAGAAAATAAAAAATAATAAAATTTAATTTTAATGGTAATAAAAAAACTGTCAAATCCTTTTAGAGAAATGACAGTTTTTTTAGTATTAATTTTTTTGAGTTTCTTCTTCTTTTTTGACAGGCACAAATTTTCTTTCTGGACTGCTAAAAATTTTTATTCCAATAATAGCAACAATAATCATAACTATACTTATTAAATATGGAAGTCTTATCCCAAAAATTAATAAATCTTCTGCCCTAAATGTACTTACAAACATTCTTATAATTGCATACATGATTAAATAAATCATTGATAATATTCCTGGATTGTATTCTTTTTTTCTAAAATAGAACCAAAGAATTATAAATCCGATTAAATTGAGGAATGCTTCATAAAGCATGGCAGGGTGCAGTGGTAAATTTGGAAATTCTGACCCAGCCGGAGTGTCTAACGGAAAACTTAATCCCCAAGGAACAAGCTGTTTAAATTGAGCTTGTGCAGTAGCACTCAATGACTGGTATTTTGCCCACCATTCATTAAACTTTCCTGAAAAAATTACGCTAAGTGGAGTAAACGTAGGTACTCCATGAACTTCTCCATTTGCCAAGTTTCCAAATCTTCCTAGAAACTGTCCAAACAGTAAAGGGCCAACAGCCATGTCTGTAAGAACCCATAGGTTCATTTTGTTTTTCTTGGCATAGTAACATGAGCCTATAAATGCTCCGATAATTCCACCGTGAATTGCAAGTCCACCTTCCCAGATGTACAGGATAGATAAAGGGTTTCCAATATAGTCTGAAAATTTAAAAATAACATAATATAATCTTGCCCCGATTAATCCTGCTACTATTGTAGTAAATGCAAAATCTTCAATAATTTTTCTATCATCAACGCCTCTTTTTTCGGCAACATCATCAGCAAGTGCGATAAACATTCCAAAAAGAAAAGCTAAAATATACATTAAACTATAAATTCTAAGTTCAAAACCTCCAATTTTAAATAAATATGGTTTCATTTATGCTCCTTTTCAATATTTTGAAATAGAAAGTTAAAAAAATGATAACTTTCTATATTTTTTGTTTTTTATAATTGTTTTTTTAATTCTTTTTCAAAGATTACAAAGAAATCATCAATCTGCTCTTTTGAAATTTGTCCTAAAATTCCAATTCTCATAAGGCTTTCAGCATATTTTCCTTTTCCGCCTGTAACAGTGTATCCTTGTTCTTCAAGGGCTGAAATTATTGATTTTATAATAATTCCTTCTCTATAAACTGAAATTAGTGTATTTGTTCTATTTGCCTCATTTTTAACTAATAGTTCAAACCCAAGTTTTTGAGCTTTTTCTTCAACATATTTTCTCAAATCGTGTTTTTGCTTAATTGTGTTTTCAATTCCATTTTTTATCAAGTCTTTTAATGACTGATTCAATGCTAGAATTAAAGCAATTGCTGGAGTGTATGGCGTTTCTCCGTTTTCTTCAAAATATTTTGCATATTGCTTCAAATCAAAATAATATTTAGGTAAATCAGAAACTTCCATAGCTTTTTTTGCTTTATCGCTTATTGCAACAAATGATAGTCCTGGAGGTATTAGAAATGCCTTTTGGCTTCCTGCAATCGCCACATCCACATGCCATCCATCAAAATCAAACTCATTTACAACAAGTCCACTGATTGTGTCAACAATTAGCAAAATATCAGTATTTTTTGTCAAATCTCCTAAAGATTTTATGTCATTCAGAATACCAACAGAAGTTTCGCTATGAGTGGCTAAAATTCCTTTTAAATCTGGATTTTCTGAAATAACTTTCTTCACATCGTCCAAATTGTAGCTTTCTCCAAATTCATATTGTAAATTAATTACATTTAATCCATAAATTTCAGCAATTTTTCTAAATCTATCCCCAAAATATCCAGTATTTATGGCAAGAACCTTGTCACCTCTTGAAAAAAAGTTTACAATGGCAGTTTCCATTGAACCTGTACCAGATGAAGTTATAACAGCAACATCATTTTTAGTTTTGAATACTTTTTTCAAATTTTCATTGTTTTCTTTCATAATTCTTCTAAATTCAGGTGTTCTGTGGTGGATAATATCCTTTCCAAAAATTTCCAGATATTCTTCTGGAATATTAGTTGGCCCTGGTGTCAATAATAATTTTGAACTCATAAATCTATTCCTCCTAAAATTTATATTTTAAAAATTTTTATATTAACTCCTTTGTCAATTTATCATATTGAAGCAATTTCGTTAAGATTTTTTCTACATCGTCTAATTTTAGCATATTTGGACCGTCAGACAATCCTTTATCAGGTTCAGGATGTACTTCTGCAAATATTCCATCAACTCCAACAGATACTGCAGCTCTTGCAAGTGGATATACATAAGCACGGTTACCTCCTGAAGTTTCGCCCTGTCCGCCAGGAATTTGTACTGAATGTGTAGCGTCAAATACGACTGGATATCCAAATTTTCTCATTTCCAAAAGTCCACGCATATCTACAACAAGATTATTATATCCAAACGAAGCTCCACGTTCACAAAGCATTATATTTTCGTTTCCAACTTCCTGAAATTTCTTTACAACATTTTTCATATCCCAAGGTGCTAAAAATTGACCTTTTTTGATATTAACTGCTTTTCCAGTTTCTGCTGCTGCGATGAGTAAATCAGTCTGTCTTGATAAAAAGGCAGGAATTTGAAGTAAATCAATAACTTTTGCAGCTTCCTTGCATTGATGTGGCTCATGAATGTCTGTAGCAAGAGCAACACCGTATTTTTCTTTAACTCTTGACAAAATTTCAAGTCCCTTTTCAAGTCCTGGTCCTCTAAATGAAGAAATAGAAGAACGGTTAGCCTTGTCAAATGAAGCTTTAAATACATACTGAATTCCAAGTTTATCAGTAATTTCTTTCATTTTTGCAGCTACTTCCATAACTAAATCTTCTGATTCAATTACACAAGGTCCAGCTATCAAAAAGATCTTATCATTACCAATTGTGATATTATCAGTAATTTTAACTTTTTTAACTTTATCTATTAACATATCCAATTCCTTTCTAAAAAATTTTCTTATATTTTCATTTTATCATAATATTTATTTTTTTCCTAATATTTTTCTAAAATATTCCTTTTGATAAAACAAATAAATTATGTTATACTTTTAACTGAAAAAATAATTGAAAAATAAAAAGCAGAATGATAAATAAAATTAATTGAAGAACAGGAGAAAGATATGAATAAAGTAGCTTTAATTATGGCTGGAGGAAGTGGAACAAGATTTTGGCCGTTATCTACAAATGATAAGCCGAAGCAGTTTTTGGATCTTGTGTCAAAAAAGACTATGATAAAAGAAACAATTGATAGGATAAAGAAACTTATTCCGATAGAGAGAATTTTTATTTCAACGAATATTAAGTATCTTGACATAATAAAAAAGGAATTACCTGAGATTGCTGACAGAAATATAATTTTTGAGCCAATGGCAAGAGACACGGCAGCCTGTATCGGATATGCGGCATGTATTATCAGAAAAATTTATGAAAATAGCATTATGGCAGTTTTGCCATCAGATCATTTGATTAAGAAGGAAAAGGAGTTTTTGGACAGTTTGGAGTTTGCGTTTAAAGAGGCTGAAAAAAATAAGATTGTTACTCTGGGAGTTAAGCCGACTTATGCTGAAACTGGGTATGGATATATTGAGTATGTAGATAGAAAAAAATCAAAAGATGACAAAAATAACTGTGAAAATAAAGAAAGATTTAAGTCATATAAAGTTAAGAAATTTAGGGAAAAGCCTAATAAGGAGCTAGCTGAAAAATATATTGAGCAGGGAAATTATCTTTGGAATAGTGGAATGTTCCTTTGGAAAACGGAATTTATCTTGCATGAAATAAAAAAACATATGGAAACTCATGGCATTATTTTGGAAAAAATTGAAGAAATGCTCGAAAATGTTGATTTAAATGAAGTTTATGGAGAAAGACTAAGTGATTTTGTGAAGGATGAATTTGAAAAATTTGAAAAAATTTCGATAGATTTTGGAGTGATGGAGCATACAAAATCTGTTAGTGTCATACCTGTTGACATTGACTGGAACGATGTTGGAAACTTCAAGTCGCTTGAGGATATTTTTCCAAAAGACAAGGATAGCAACGTTGTGCAGGCTGATAATTTTGAGCAGATTGAATCAGAAGGAAATATCGTAATTAATAAGGAAAATGACAAAATTATTGCTACAATTGGGCTAGAAAATATAGTTATTGTAAATACAAAAGATGCCTTGCTTGTCTGTCATAAGGATAAAAGTCAGGAAATTAAGAAAATATTGAATAAGATTGAGATGAAAAATAAGTAGTCAAAAACAGCATTTGATTATTTTACTTGAATTTTATTGTTATTTGAAATTTAATAGTTTGATATAAAAAAGTTTGGGTGTAATAAAAACATCAATATAAAAATATTTATTGAATAAAGGGAGCAAAACTAAAAATGGAAATAGATATTATAAAAGAAGCTAAAAATGTATTTGATATTGAAATTGCAGAACTGGAAAAATTAAAAAGTAAACTAGGAGATGATTTTCAAAAATTAGTCCGAATGATTTTAAATTTGAAAAATAACAATAAAGTTGTCGTGACAGGAATTGGAAAGTCTGGAATAATTGGTAAAAAAATTACTGCGACACTTGCCTCAACTGGTACAACATCGGTATTTATAAATGCAGCAGAAGCACTTCATGGTGATTTGGGAATGATTAGCGATGGAGATGTGGTAATAGCCATTTCAAATAGCGGAAATTCTGACGAAGTATTAAGCATTTTAGCGCCAATAAAAAAAATTGGAGGGAAAATAGTTGCATTTACTGGAAATCCTGATTCTATGTTGGGAAAATATGCAGAACTTGTTATAAATGTTGGAGTAGAAAAGGAAGCATGTCCGCTGGGGCAAGCGCCAATGAGTTCGACTACAGCAACTCTAGTAACAGGAGATGCTTTGGCCGTATGCCTTATGAAATTAAAAGATTTCACAGAAAATGACTTTGCCAAATATCATCCAGGAGGAAGTCTTGGCAAACGGCTATTATTACATGTTTCAGATTTGATGCATATTGGAGATGAATTGCCAGTTGTAAAAGAAGATGAAAAAATTGAGAATGTATTAATGGTTCTTACAAAGAAAAAATTAGGAGCTGTGTGCATTTCGGATACAGGGCTTGAAAATGGCAAACTACTTGGAATTATAACAGAAGGAGATATTCGGCGTGCATTGGAACATAAGGAGAAATTTTTTGATTATGTTGCCTCTGATATTATGATTTCTACACCAGTAACGATTGAAAAGGATGCGATGGCTCTCGATGCACTTCATCTGATGGAAAACAGAAAAAGCCAGATTAATGTATTGCCTGTTGTGGAAAATGGAAATGTTGTAGGCTTGATACGGGTGCACGATTTAATAGGATTAAGATAGCAACATATTTAATTTTTTTACTAATAACAAAATTGTTTCTTAAATATACAGATAAATAATTTTTAAAAATTCTAAATTTTTTTGATTAATTGTTGTTTTTTCTATATTTTTATATTTTTTCTTTTTTAAATGTAAAGGGGATCAGTCGCTATCCCCTTTACAATCCCAGCTTGTCTAAGCATTTTTTTGAAATAAAATTGAAACTCGCTTTTTAATAACAGTTATTATCAACTCTATAAATTGATTGTAACTTAAAAGTTTCAAAAAAGCTCAAACAATCAATTTTATTCCAAAAAAATCACGACAGTCTTTAGTTTAACTATAATAGTTAATTTTAAACAAGTGAAATTTTGTTAAAGAGAAAATAATGATTTAAGAAGAAAAAATATTAATTCAAATTATCTAAAAATAACAAAATATAGAAATCAAGATAAAAAAAATTATTTGTCTGAATACTTATAGAGATAAAATGTTGTTAAAAACTATATATTTAAAAATTAGTTTAAATAAGTAAGGTTTATGAAAAGTTTTGGAAATGGAGAGAGATGGATAATAAGAATTTATTGAAGGGAACGATGGTTTATTCTCTTATGAATTTGGTTACAAAGATGGGGTCGTTTATATTTTTGCCGATAATAACGAGGTTGTTGACACAGGAAGAATTTGGGATTGTGGGAACATTGGCTCCGATTACTTCATTATTTACTGTAATTCTAGGGCTGGGGCTTTATAATGCTCAGATGAAGAAATATGTAGATTTGAAGGAAAGTGAAGATGAATTTGGAAGTTATATGTTTTCTTCAACTTTGATTATAGTAGTTTTTAATATACTTACTTATATTTTTTTATTTACGCCAATAGCCAAAAAACTGTTTTCATATATAGTTGATTTAAGCAAGGTAAGTTACTATCCTTTGATAATTGTCAGCGTCTTAATTGCCACAACGAACGCTTTTAACAATCTTTCGACAACTTTGTTCAGAATGAAGAGAATGTATATGAAAGTTGCAATAGGGAGTGTTGTAAGCCTTTTCACAACTTATATTCTGGCAATTTACTTTATAAAATACTTAAAATGGGGAGTTTTTGGAAACCAGTTTGCAAATTTAATTGCGTTGCTTATAGTATTTCTGTTCTATTTTAAGGATTATTTTGGAAAATTTAGATTTAAGCTGAATTTTGATTATGTGAAATATTCGCTAAGAAATGGATTGCCATTAATTTTTATTGAACTTACGGATCAGGTTGTGAATTTGAGTGATAGGCTTGTTTTGGCAAAATTTGTTTCTCTTGCGGTAGTTGGGGGATATACGCTTGCATTTACTGGAGGAAGGGTTTTGTCGGTTGTTACAGGTTCTTTTGTAAACAGCTGGACGCCAGAGTTTTATGAGGCAATGAAGGAGGATAGAACAAATCCAAGAATAACACGAAGCGTGGAAAATTTTATTGCCATTATTTCCTTTGCCTGTGTAATCGCACAGTTGTTTGCTCCAGAAGGGATAAAATTGATATTTCCAAAAAGTTATTATCAGGCGATAAATTATATGCCTTTAATTCTAGCTGGAATTGTCGTTCAGGCACTATTTTGCCTTGATTATTTTTTCCATTTTCACGAAGATAGCATATACATTTTTTATTTTACAATGTTTGCAATGATATTTAATTTAGTTGGAAATATAATTTTTATACCGAAATTTCCAGAAATTGGGCCTATTATTGCGGCATGGACAACGTTACTTGCCTTTTTATTTAGAGCAATAATGGAAATGATGATTATAAGGAAAAAATATAAGATTTCGTTTAATTATAAAAAATTATTTTTATATTTCATAATTATTGTGAATCCTGTAATATTCTATTTGTCAAATGATCAGCTTTCATGGATGAAATTTGGCTTGAAAATAGTTTATTTGGCGATAGTGACGAAATTGCTTGTAAATAGGGAAGTTTACGCTAAAATTGCAAATCTTGTAAATGGAATAAAAAGAAAAATTATAAAACGTTAAATTTTAAAGTTTTGGAAAATAAGGGGAAATAAAAAATGAAATTTACGATTTTTACACCAACTTTTAATCGAAAGGAACTGCTTGAAAAATTGTATAAATCACTTCAAAAGCAAACCTACAAGGATTTTGAGTGGCTTATTGTAGATGATGGTTCTGCTGATGGAACTAAAGAGAAAGTAGAAGAATTTTTGAGTGAAAAAAAGCTGGATATAAAGTATTATTTTAAGGAAAATGGAGGTAAACAGCGAGCGTATAATTTTGCAACTGATAAAGCAAATGGAGAGCTTTTTATATGCCTTGATTCTGATGATGAATATGTCGAAAATGGACTTGAAACTATTTTGAAATATTGGAAAAAATATGAAAAAAATAACGATATTGCGGGAATGGGGTATTTGTCAACTTATCCAGATGGAGAAGTTATAGGCTCTAGTTTTCCAGAAAAAGAGATGATTTCGACACAGTTTGATATTTACAATAAATACGGAGTTAAGGGCGACAAAGGGCTTATGTTTCGGACTGAAATTATAAAAAAATATAAATTTCCAGTTTTTGATGATGAGAAATTTATTACAGAAGCTGTTGTCTATAACAGAATTTGTGAAAAATATAAGATGGCTTATGTGAATGAAAAAATTGAGATAAAGGAATATCAGGAAGATGGCTTGACAGCAAAATACAATAATTTACTGCTACGAAATCCGAAAGGACAGGCACTTTATCATAATGAAATCAATTCCCAAAATTTATCTTTTAAGCAGAAAGTTCTAAATAATGCTGTTTATTACAAATTTTGCAGGGCAGCAGGGTATAAACTTGGAAAAATATTTAAAGAAAATAAAAATAAATTGTTTTTAATTTTTGCTTTAGGAATTGGGGAATATATGTGGCAAAAAGAGAAAAATAAAAAATAAGATTTTAAGTTTGGGAATATAGAAATTAAAAATTTAGAAAAGAGAAAGAAATACGAAATGAACAAAAAATTAGATGATAAAAAAGTAGTAGTTGGAATGAGTGGCGGCATAGACAGTTCTGTCGCTGCTCTTTTGTTGAAACAGCAAGGCTATGAAGTTATAGGAGTTACATTAAAGCATTTGCCTGATGAGCTTTCAGAAAATCCTGGAAAAACGTGCTGTTCCCTTGATGATATAAATGATGCCAGATACACTTGCTACACATTGGGAATACCTCATTATGTACTAAATGTCGTGGAAGAATTTAAAAAGGATGTAATGGATTATTTTATAAAAATGTATAATGCTGGAAAAACCCCTTCACCTTGTGTAATTTGCGATGAAAAGGTAAAAATAAAAAAACTCGTAGAATTTGCTGATAAAATGGGGATAAAATACATTTCGACAGGGCATTATTCAAAAGTTAGCGAGAATAATATGCTTTTATGGGACAAAAATAATAGAAAAGATCAGACTTATATGCTTTATCGGCTGGATAAGGATGTCGTAGAAAGATTTTTATTTCCGCTTGCAGAATACGAAAAATCAGAAGTTCGTGAAATTGCAAGACAAAATGGCATTCATACTCATAACAAGCCTGACAGCCAAGGAATCTGCTTTGCTCCCAACGGATATATTCCATTTTTGAAAAAAGTGCTTGGAAATGATGTGAAAAAAGGAAATTTTGTGGATAAAAATGGTAAAATTATTGGAGAGCACATAGGTTATCAGTTTTATACAGTTGGGCAGCGGCGTGGACTGGGCCTTAATTTAGGAAAGCCGTTTTTTGTACTGGAACTTCGCCCTGAAACGAATGAAGTAGTTGTGGGAGATTTTGAGGAATTGCTAATAAAGGAAATAGAAGTGATAAATTGTAAATTTCATTATGATTTAGAAGAAATAATTGGAAAAAAATTAACTGCACGTCCAAGATTTTCTTCAAAAGGACTGGCTGGGGAATTGAAACTTTTAAAAAGTGAAGAAAGTAATGAAAATAGGATAATTTTTGAATTTGATAAAAAGACTCACGAAAATTCAGAAGGACAGCACATTGTATTTTATTTAGGTGATGAAATTGTTGGTGGCGGCGAAATAAAAATATTTGACAAAGCCCTAAAAATATGATAAACTTATCAAAGTCAAGTGGCGACATGGTCGAGGGGCTTAGGCAGAGGTCTGCAAAACCTTGTACACCGGTTCGAATCCGGTTGTCGCCTCCATTAACTGATTACTAATAATAATTAATAGTGATAACTGCTTATTTAGGTAGTTATTTTTTTTTAGTTTAAATTTAAAAAATATTCAATATTTCCAAATCAAGATAAATATGATAGAATATATTTAAAAATAATTTTAGTATAAATTAAGAAAAGCAAAGGAAAGAGGGAAATATAGATGAATACAGATAACTCAAGAAAAATTTATGAAAAAGCTAAAGAGTCAATACCAGGTGGAGTGAACAGTCCAGTTAGAGCGTTTCAGTCGGTAGATAAAGAATATCCAATTTTTATTAAAAGTGGAAATGGAAGTAAACTTTATGATGAAGACGGAAATGAGTATGTAGATATGATAGGTTCCTGGGGACCGATGATTTTGGGACATAATTATTCGAAAGTTCTGGAAGTTGTGAAGAAAGAGCTTGAAAATGGGACTTCTTTTGGGCTTCCTACGAAAAAGGAAGTAGAACTGGCAGAACTTGTAAAGAGCTGTTTTCCGTCAATCGAGAAATTAAGATTGACTACTTCGGGGACAGAAGCGGCTATGGCAAGTGTGAGAGTTGCTCGTGCATTTACTGGAAAAAATAAGATTATAAAATTTGAAGGATGTTATCACGGACATTCAGATTCATTACTGGTTAAGGCTGGATCAGGGCTTTTAACATTTGAGCATCAGGATAGTAACGGGATTACTGAGGGAGTTGTGAAAGATACGATAACATTGCCTTTTGGAGATTTTAACAAATTAAAGAAAACTTTGGAAAATGATAATGATATTGCATGTGTGATTATTGAGCCAATTCCAGCAAATATGGGGCTTATTGAAACAGAAAAGGAATATTTGGAAAAAGTGCGTGAAATCACGAAAGAAAAAAATGTGGTGTTAATTTTTGACGAGGTAATTTCTGGATTTAGGGTTTCATTAGGTGGTGCTCAAAAAGTATTTGGAATTACACCTGATTTAACTGTTCTTGGAAAAATTATTGGTGGTGGCTATCCAGTTGGTGGATTTGGTGGAAAAAAGGAAATTATGAACTTAATTTCGCCAGTTGGTAATGTTTATCACGCTGGAACGCTTTCTGGGAATCCAATTTCAGTTGCTGCAGGGATAGAAACAATTTCGATTTTGAAGGAAAATCCTCAAATTTATGAAAATGTAAATAAAAAAACGGAAAATTTGGTAAATAAAATTAATGAATTAATAAAAAAATATGATATTCCAGCAAGCGTAAACCATTTTGGAAGTCTTTTTACAATATTTTTTGCAAAGGAAAAAGTGAAAACTTTAGAAGACGCAATGAATACAAATGATGAATTTTACAGCATATATTTTGATACAATGCTTGAAAATGGAGTAATTGTGCCACCTTCAAAATATGAAGCACATTTTGTTTCTTATATTCACAATGATGAGGATGTGGAAAAGTTGTTGAAGGGTGTGGAAAAGACTTTTCAAAAAATTGCTGAAAAATTAAAATAAATTTGTAAATAGAGGAATATATATGGAAATCATAAAGAGTAAAATTACAGGAGAAATTTTATTTGATACAATAAAAAAAATAACGGCTTTAGATAGAAATAAAATGAAAAAAAAGGAAAATGAACTGAATTCATTGTTAAAAACTCCAAAAGGACTGGGAAAACTGGAAGAGTTGGCAATCAGGCTTGAGGGAATGAGCGAAAATTATAAACCTTGCAAAAAAATGGTGCTTGTAATGGCAGCAGATAACGGTGTGGAAAGAGAAAAAGTCAGCAAATCCAAAAGAGTAATAACGCAGTATGTAGTGGAAGCAATGTTAAATGGTAAATCGTCAATTAATGCTCTCTCAATGGTTTATAATGCTGATGTGAAAGTGGTAGATCTGGGAATTGATGAGAGTTCGGACATAAAAAAAGAAATAGATTTATCAGGAATTATTAACAGAAAAATTATGAAATCAGGTACTAATAATATTGCTAAACAAGCCGCAATGGAGTATGAAGATGCTGTGAAGGCTATAGAAACTGGGATTGAAATGGTTGACGAGTTTGTAGGAGATGGCTACAATTTATTTGCAACTGGAGAAATGGGGATTGGAAATACTACGACTAGTAGTGCTATTTTAAAGGTTCTAACAGATTTGTCACTAGATGAGATTGTAGGATATGGAAGCGGAATAGATGACAAAACTTTGGAGCATAAGAAGAATGTTGTAAAAAAAGCAGTTGAAGTGAATGGATTATCAAAATTTTTTGAAGAAAATATAAAGGGAACGAAAAAGAAAGAAAAATTTAAAAAAAATAAAATAATAGATGTACTGGCAAAAGTTGGGGGGCTTGATATTGCTGGAATGGTGGGAACTTATCTAGGATGTGCCAAAAATCATGTACCTGTTGTGATAGATGGTTTTATTTCAGCGATTTCTGCCCTTGTTGCATATAAAATTTGTCCAAACTGCAGGGATTTTATGATTGCTTCCCACTTGAGCGAAGAGCCTGGAATGAAGTATATTATGAAGGAACTGGACTTAGAGCCAATGCTCTTTATGAATATGAAATTGGGGGAAGGTACTGGGGCTGTTATGATGTTCCCTGTGATTGAGGGAGCTTGTAATATTACTGAAGTTGTAAGAAAATATCCTGATGTATAAAAAAATACATTATTTGGAATATTTAAATTTTTAAATGTATCTAGTATTATTGTCATAAATAAAATATTTAAATGTTTTAACTGTCTTTCAAAATTGAAGGACAGTTTTTCATTATTAGAATTTAAAAATAGTAATTCTATTTTAAAACAAAAGTAGAAGAGTAAATTGGATTTATAGTTGACTCATTAATTTTTACATATTTTTATTCTAGTTTTTAAGTGGATTGATTTGAATATAATTTATATAATAAAACTGCTTTAAAACTAAACTCAAAAGTTATGACTATTTTACTCAAACCCTAAATTTATATAATTTTTAGAAGTTTAATTTTAGGTAGGTTTGAGTATATTTTTAAATATAGCAGATATTAGATTATCTAAAGTATTTTTCTGAAAAATGATATTTTTATTAATAATATTAAATAAAAATTAATATATTTTTTTTAAAAATTATTTTATATATACAATACAATACAATACAATACAATACAATACAATACAATACAATACAATACAATACAATACAATACAATACAATACATATAAATATTTACAAAAAACTTTTAACTATTAAATTTATATTTAGATTAAGTAATTATGACATCTGTTTTTTAATAAATATTTTAAAAAGTAATAAATGATAATTTTATTAAAAATAAAGGGATTTTTTTTAACTTTTTTAGCGTTTATAAATTAATTTAAATTTTATAATTTTCAAAATATAATAACAAAATTCAAAGAAAAATTGTTATCAAACAATAAATTTTATGAAATTTGACATAAAAAATTAAATATGATAATATTTAAACACTTATCAAAAATTATTGTTAAAAAAAACAAAAATGGAGGTAATTTAAAATGAAAAAACTATTATTATTAGGAGCATTAGTTATTAGTGCAAATACATTTTCTGCCGCTTCAATTGTTGGTGGAGGACTTAATATTAATGCAGGAACAGCAATAACAGGTGCTACAAGCTGGAATTTAGGTACTGGAACTAATACAGTTACAGCAACTGGTGGAAGTACAATATCTGCGGGAAATAAATTTATAGTTCCAGCAGGAGGAACATTAAATATAGTAACAGATTCGGGAACTGTACAAACTTATACAGGACCAACAACGGTAACATTGACATCACCATTAAATGGAGGAGTAACATCGGCAACAATAGCATCAGTAGCTAGCACAGGAGCGACACCAACAACACCTGCTACGCCTACTACGCCATCAACACCAACAACACCATCAACTCCGGCGACACCAACAACTCCAACAACGCCTGTTGCGCCATCAACACCAACAACACCAGCGACTACAGGAACAATACCTACAGTTCAAGGTGCAAGATCAAGAGTTGACTATGATTTGACAAAAGTTGCAACAGCAAATAGCTTTAAGGATTTAGAACAAGCTAAAAAAGAAAATGGATTTAATTTAAATATCCAATATCTTGGTAATGCAGGATCGTATGATCAGGATTTAAAATATAATTCTAAAACTAATGGAGCAATTTTATCAGGAACAAAAAGATTTGGTAATTTTACATTAGGAGCAGGAGTAGGAGTTGAAAATTCTACTGTAAAATATAAAAAATCATTTGATGGAGTAAAAGAAAAACTAGATTCTTACCAAGTATCATTAAGTGGAAAATATGACTTTACAGACAATATAGATTTAGCATCAGCATTGACATATGGAAGTAATAAACATAAATATAATAATTATAACAATGTAAAATTTGACTCAAATGTTTTAGATTTCCAAACTAGACTAGGATATAAATTTAGAGACGACACAGATGAGAATACTTACGTTAAACCTTATATTGGATTAGGGGTAACAAGTGTTAAGGAAGATGGATTTACTGTAGGAAATATAAGTTATGGAAGTGCTAAAAGAAGTAGTGGAAATGCTACAGCAGGAATTTATGGACAAACTAAGGTTGGAGCTTTAGATTTATATGGAAATCTTGAATACGAACAAAGATTTAGCAAAAAATCTTATCATGGTGAAAGAAAAATTTCTAGTAATGGTGTAGAAGTTGCTAAGTTAGCTGGATTAGATTATGATCAAGGTGTATTTAATTTAGGACTTGGAGCTAAATACAATGTATCAGATAACTTTAACTTGTCAGCAGGTTATGAATTATATGACACAAAAAATAGTGTATTTAAAGTAGGTTTAGGATTACAATTCTAATAAATTGAAATACAAAAGTTGTTTTTCTTCTAACATTCATAAATAATATAAAACACTTAGGATAATAAATATCTTAGGTGTTTTTTTTATATTTTCTATTGGATTTAAATTCAGCGAATACAGCGGAAGAAATAATAGAAAATGCCCTGCTGCCTGTATTTTGTCTGTTTTTTTTCTTGTGTATCCTAATTTTTTCAGTGCCACTCTCACTGTCTCCTTTCCACAGCCAAAATCTTTTGCTATTTCACAGATGTATTTATCTGCATTCTCTGGATTTTTCATATATTCATCAAGTTTTTCAGGATTAAGCACCTTAAATTTTCTTTTCCGTGTTCTTGATGAAAGTTCTCCTGTTTCATTCTTAAGTTTTATCCATCCGTACAATGTGCTGGAACTTATGTTGAACTGAAATAATGTTTTTGTTTTTCCATTTTCGTAATAAAAATTTAAAATTCTTTTTCTATAATCTTTTTCATATCCCATAAAGTTATTATTCCATATTTTTAGGTCGATTTTGTATAAGTTTCACTATAAAAATAAATTTTTTCGATTTACTTGTCTTTAAAAAAATTAATTCTTAAGAATTAATGGATTTAAGGATATTATATGTAAAATTTTGATTTTTTTAATAATTGTGATACAATAAATGGAGAAATTTTTAATTAAACAAAAACAAAGAAATAATGAAAAAAGGTAGGTATAGAAATGAAGAAATTATTAGTTTTTGTGGTAATTCTAACTAGTTTAATTTTTGGAGTGCAGGGATTTTCACAAATGAATTCTAAGGAATTTGAAAAAGTGATGGAGAAAGTATCGGAAGAATATGATAAAGGGAATAGACAGAAAGCAATATCAATGTTAAAAGAAGATATACAAAAAAATCCAACTAATGTTGTATTAAAAGCTGTATTGGGAATGTTGTATGATGACATGGGCAAAAAGAATGAAAGTGAAAAAGAATTAAATGAAGCGATAGAGATGCAGAAAAAATATCCTTTTATAGCAGATGATGGGAAGAAATATGATATAAGGCTATTAACAGGGATAGTTTATATAGGAATGGAAGAATATGAAAAAGCATTAAAGTGGCTTAGCAAAATCGATAATAAAAATCTTGAAAGCGGGGATGAGATAAATTTTATAATGGGCTCTTTAAATTATAAATTGAAAAATCCGGAAGAAGCAAAGAAATATTTTTTGAAATATTATAATAAAGATGCAGAAGGAGATTCAGAAAATATTTTGGGAATGATTTACCATGACGAAGGAAATCAGAAAGAAGCAATGAAATGGTATCTGAAGGCAATTGAGAAAAATAATTTAGATGCAAAAATAAATTTAGGAGTACTTTATGCTGAATTGGGAGATAATACAAAATCATTACAATTGCTTAGAAAGGCGTTGAGTGAGGCTAGAAAAATAAAAGATACAGAAAAGATAAAAGTTATACAGGAATCTATTAGAGAAATTGAAAGCAATAATTAAATTTATTATTATTTTTACGTTATATTTAAAACCAAATAAAAAATTATAAAAAGTATGAATAGATAAGAACAGAATAACTAGAATTCTTAAATAAGATTTAAAAAAATTTAAACAAGAAGTAGAGAGGAAGAAATATTATGAAGAAATATTTAATTTTATTATTAGTGATTATAAACTTAGGTTTAGGGGTTCAGAGTTTTTCAGCAATGACAAAGGAGGAGAAAATAAAGCTGGAAAAACAAATACAGGAGGCATATGATAAAAATGATGAAAAGAAGGCATTGCTATTGGTTGCAAAATATGTGAAGGAATTTCCAAATAATGCTGATTATTTAAATAAACTAGGAGTTTTATATGATAATAAAGATGATAATATAGAAGCTGAGAAATGGTATTTAAAGGCTATAGATAATGGAAGTTTTATTGCGATTTCAAACTTAGCAAATTTGTATATTGAAAAAAAAGAATATGAAAAATCAATAAAATATTACAAAGAATATCAGAAAGTAGCAGACAATACAGAAAATTATTTTTGGATTGCAGTGGCATATGATGAGTTAGAGGATTATAAGAGTGCAAAAGAATGGTATTTAAAATCGATAAAATTTGAAAAAGATGGATCGCCAGAAAATAGGCTAGGATTAATTTTTTATAATGAAGGAAATCAAAAAGAGGCAATAAAATGGTATAATGCATCTATTCAAAAGGGTAATTTATGGGCATATGATAATTTAGCAGTCTTGTATTTAAACTTAGGAGATTATGACGCTGCTGAAAAATTAGTACGAAAAGGATTAGGACTGGTTAAAAGTTCAGATGATAAGGATATAAAAAAAGAATTTGAGGAAACACTTGAAATAATTAAGAAAGAAAGATAAATTTTAAATTCATTTAACATTAACAGAATATATAAGTCATATATATAATATATATTTTACAAAATGATTGATTTTTGATATAATAATTTCATACAGATAAATGAATCAAAAAATTGAAAAACTGGAGGAAATTATGTCATTATTAATTTTAGTCTTATCATTATTACTGATTATTGAAATTTTAGGAATTAAAGTTGTACAAAATAGAAAATACGTTGCCTTAAAAGTTTCTAACAATGATTTTGTTGTATCGGTAAATGATAGAGAAGTAATGGCTAATTTTACTGGGAAATAATTGATAGAATTATATGGAATAATAAAAAAACTGTTATTGTTTTTGTAACTTTGAGGCGATTTATATACAAATCGTCTTTTATTTTTTTAAAAAACTAGTAAAAATAAAGTATTCAATGCAATTTATAAAGAAAAATAAGTAAAAATTTTATAAAATATGTGATAAAATATAATCAAATAACTTTAGAATGATTATTTTTAAAGTTTGCTGATATTTTATAGATAAAAATATATAGGAAAATCTTAAAAATTGAGATTAACTATGTATGAAAAAAACAAATTTTAGGAGAGTGAAATCAATGACAATGAAAGGAAAAGGAAGAAGTAACAACTTAACAAGAGGAGAGGCTAGAGCTCCACACAGATCACTTTTGAAAGGGTTAGGATTTACAAGTGAGGAAATGGATCGTCCTATTATTGGGATTGCTAATTCATTTAATGAAATTATACCGGGGCATGTTCATTTGAAAAACTTGGTTCAGGCTGTGAAAGATGGTATAAGAATGGCTGGAGGAGTTCCAATGGAATTTAATACAATTGGAATTTGTGACGGGCTTGCAATGAATCATATTGGAATGAAATTTTCACTTGTAACAAGAAACATAATCGCAGATTCGATTGAAGCAGTTGCAATGGCTACTCCGTTTGATGCGATTGTATTTATGCCAAACTGTGATAAGGTAGTGCCTGGAATGTTGATTGCAGCTGCAAGACTAAATATACCGTCAATATTTGTAAGTGGAGGAGCGATGCTTGCGGGAGTGTATAAAGGTAAGAAGATAGGTCTTAGTAATGTGTTTGAAGCAGTTGGACAATATGAAGCTGGATTAATAACTAAAAGAGAACTTAATTCTGTTGAAGAAATGGCGTGTCCAACTTGTGGATCTTGTGCAGGAATGTATACGGCAAATACAATGAACTGTTTAACAGAAGCACTTGGACTAGGGCTTCCAGGAAATGGAACTGTACCAGCGGTATTTTCAGAAAGAATACGGCTTGCTAAAAAAGCTGGGATGCAAATTATGGAAGTATTGAAAGCAGATGTTCGTCCAAAAGATATTTTGACAAGAGAAGCATTTGAAAATGCGGTTGCAATGGATATGGCTCTTGGTGGATCATCAAATACAGCTCTACACTTGCCAGCGATAGCACATGAAGCAGGAATAAAATTGACATTGGAGGATTTTAATGAAATTGCAAAAATAACTCCGCAACTGTGTAAATTATCGCCATCTGGTGAATATTTTATAGAAGACTTATACAGAGCAGGTGGAGTAACAGGAGTTATGAAAAGACTGCTTGAAAATGGAAGATTGCATGAAAATACAAAAACTGTAGCATTACGTACTCAAGGAGAACTTGCAAAAGAAGCATTTATAAATGATGATGATGTAATCAAGCCTTGGGACAAGCCAGCTTACAAAACTGGTGGAATTGCAGTATTAAAAGGAAATTTAGCACCAGATGGCTGTGTTGTTAAAGAAGGAGCAGTAGATCCAGAAATGCTGCAGCATACAGGACCAGCAAAAGTATTTAATAGTGAGGAAGAAGCTGTAGAAGCAATTGTTGGTGGAAAAATCGTAGCAGGAGATGTTGTAATTATTAGATATGAAGGACCAAAAGGTGGGCCTGGAATGAGAGAAATGTTATCGCCAACAGCTATGATTGCTGGAATGGGGCTTGACAAAGATGTTGCGTTAATTACAGATGGAAGATTTTCTGGAGCGACAAGAGGAGCTTCAATTGGACATGTTTCTCCAGAGGCTGCTTCAGGTGGAAATATTGCTATAGTTCAAGATGGAGATATTATTGAAATTGATATTCCAAGCAGAACAATAAACATAAAAATTTCAGATGAAGAAATTGAAGCAAGAAAAGCTAAATTGGAGCCATTCAAAATTGAAGTAAAAGGGTATTTGAGAAAATATGCAATGCACGTGTCTTCTGCGGATAAAGGAGCTATTGAGATATTGGATTAATGTGCTTTTGCAAAGGAGGAGATTGAAATGGGAAATGGTGGAGAAAGTAAAGTTTTAAATATCAAGCTGACACAAGAGAAAATAAAATCAATAGTGAATGTTACTTATTCACAGCCAGTCAGCTATTTTAGAAAAAATATAAAATTGGAAATGGATATTTTGAAACCAAATAGAGAAGGAAAGTTTCCAACAGTGCTGTTCGTAACAGGTGGCTCATTTGCACATAGCTACAAGGAAAATTATCTACAGCAAAGAATTGAAATTGCAAAGGCTGGTTATGTGGTTGCAAGCATGGAATATAGAACTATTCCTGATGGAGTATTTCCACAAAGTGTAGAAGATGTAAAATCAGCAATCAGATTTTTGAAGGCTAATGCTGATGAATATGGGATAGACAAGGAGAGAATAGCTATAATGGGAGATTCTGCTGGAGGTTATCTAGTGGCAATGGCTGGAGCGACAAATGGAACAAGAGATTTTGACAAAGGTGAAAATTTATCTGAAAATAGCGATATAAAGGCAGTTATCGATATTTATGGAGTAACAGACTTTGGAGAAGTGGATTTTGAAATTCCAGATGATATTGATGAAGGTTACAGGGCAATATTATTATCAGTGAAATTTTGGCTAAATGATGTAAGAAATGATATAAAAGTAACAAACCCGATATCATATATTTCCGACAAAACACCACCATTTCTATTGATGCACGGAGACGCAGACGCTTTAGTCCCTCCAATCCATACAGAAAAACTTCACAAGGCATTAATTGAAAAAGGGATAGAATCAACAAGATATGTAGTAACTGGGGCAGGACATTCTGATGAATATTGGTTTCAGCCAGAAATTGTAAATATAATAATAGAGTTTTTAAATGAAAAGATAAAAAATGTCTAATATTTAAATAAAAAATAGTTAATGTAGCCGCAATTTTAAATTTTGTAAAAAGAATTATAGTTAATGGGTATTTTTTCTGTAATTTTTGTTTCTAAAAAATCACGGAATTTTTAACTTAACGATACTAATTGTAACAGTAAAAAGAATAAGCAAAATTTCGTTAAGGGAAAAAGAACTGTTTGAGCTTTTGGAATATATTTTGAATAAAATACATTTATTTTTATTAAAACAATTGAAATTCAAAAGCGAGTTTTCTTTTTTCTTTATAAGAAAGTTTTGCGTAAAGCGGGAATGTAAGGGCATGGCGATTGATGCCCTTACGTTAAAAAAATTAAAAATATAAATAAAAAATATTATATAAAAATAGATATTTAAAACAAATTAAAAAATAAATTTTAAAGAAGGTGAAGAGATTGCATAAACTTTATGATTTTATAGAAGCAAGAGAGAGATTAAGTACTGTGATAACAAAAACTAAATTGATTCACAGTTCAGTATTCTCAAAAGAAACTGGAAATGATGTTTATATTAAGCCTGAAAACTTACAAAGAACAGGTTCATTTAAAATTAGGGGAGCATATAACAAGATTGCAAAATTGACGGAAGACGAGAAAAGAAAGGGAGTTATTGCTTCATCAGCAGGGAATCATGCTCAGGGTGTGGCTCTTGCAGCTCAAAAACTAGGAATTAAGGCAGTTATTGTGATGCCTAAATACACACCGCTTATAAAGGTGGAAGCAACTCGTCAATATGGAGCTGAGGTTATTTTGGCAGGGGAAGAATATGATGATGCCTATAATTATGCGAGAGAATTGCAGGAGAAAGAAGGGTATGTGTTTATTCATGCGTTTAATGATGATGATGTTGTGGAAGGACAGGGAACGATTGCACTTGAAGTGTTAGAAGAATTACCTGATGCTGATATAATTCTTGTGCCACTTGGAGGTGGAGGACTAATTTCAGGAATTGCACTTGCAGCAAAACTGAAAAATCCTATGATAAAAATAATCGGTGTGGAGCCAGAAGGAGCAGCTTCGGCAATTGCGGCTCTAAAAAATGGAGATGTTGTGGAACTGCCTGAAACAAATACGATTGCAGATGGAACGGCAGTTAGAAAAATCGGAGAATTGAACTTTGATTATATAAGAAATTATGTGGACGATATAATTACAATTTCAGATTATGAACTTATGGAATCATTTCTTCTATTAGTTGAAAAACATAAAATTGTTGCAGAAAATGCAGGAGTTCTTTCGGTTGCGGCACTTAGAAAAATTAATGAAAAAGGGAAGAAGATTGTGTCGATTTTGAGTGGAGGAAATATTGATGTGCTGACTATTTCTTCTATGATAAATAAAGGGCTTATTGTAAGAGGTAGAATATTTAGATTTTCGGTTGACTTGCCTGATAAACCAGGACAGCTGGTTACTGTATCACAAATCTTATCTGAACAAAATGCAAATGTTATAAGGCTTGATCATAATCAGTTTAAAAATCTTAATAGATTTCACGATGTGGAACTTCAGGTAACGGTGGAAACAAATGGTGAGGAGCATATTCAAAAAATAATAGAAGAATTTAATAAAAAAGGATATGTAGTTAAAAGATTGAATTCTCAGGAGATAGAATAAAGAAGTCTTAGTTCTTTGCTAAAATAGTATGTAACTCAAAATTTATTAAACATTTACTATTTAAATAGGAAATAGTATTAGGAATATTATAAATTAAGAAATTAAATTATCGAAAAATTAATAAAAAAATCAAAAAGAAAAGGTGGTTGAAAAATGAGTAACGAAATGATAAATGGTGCAAGAATGCTATTGGAATGCCTTCATAGAGTGGGAGTGACTGATATGTTTGGGTATCCTGGTGGAGCGGTAATACCAATTTATGATGAAATTTACAACTTTGGTAAAATTAAACATTATTTTGCAAGACATGAGCAAGGTTCAGTGCATGCGGCAGATGGATATGCGAGAGTTTCTAGAAAAGTGGGAGTTTGTCTTGCTACTTCGGGACCTGGAGCAACAAATTTGGTTACAGGGATTATGACTGCACATATGGATTCTGTACCATTACTGGCAATAACAGGACAGGTAAGAAGTAACTTGCTTGGTAGAGATGCTTTTCAGGAAACTGATATTGTAGGAATTACTGTTCCAATAACAAAAGGGAATTATTTGGTGCAAAATATTAAAGATATTCCAAGAATTATAAAAGAAGCTTATTTTATAGCTTCAACAGGAAGACCAGGACCTGTACTGGTAGATATTCCAAACGACATTCAACAGCAGGAAATATCTTATGATGAATTTAATAAGCTGTTTGACAAAGAAGTACAGCTGGAAGGATACGAGCCGACTTATGTTGGGCATCCTGTACAGATAAAAAGAGCTTTATCATTGATAAAGAAAGCTAAAAAACCGTTAATTATAGCGGGAGCGGGTGTTATGAAATCTGGAGCTTCGAAGGAACTTTTAGAGCTGGCAAATAAAATGGATATTCCAGTAACTACAACTCTTTTAGGACTTGGAGCGTTCCCTGAAAATCATGAATTATCACTTGGAATGCTTGGAATGCATGGTACTGTTCCAGCAAATTATGCCACAGACGAGGCAGATTTAGTAATTGCGGCTGGGATAAGATTTGATGACAGAATCGCAGGAAATCCGAGCAAATTTTGTGAACGTGCAAAAATAATACATATAGATATTGACCCTGCTGAAATTGATAAAAATAAAAAGGCTGATGTTCCGATAGTTGGAGATTTGAAAAATGTGCTTTCTGAAATCAATAAGGAATTAGAGCCACAGGATCACAAGGAATGGACAGATAAAGTAAAAGAATGGAAAAAAGAATATCCATTGGCACATAGAGATGTTGGTAAGGATAAATTGCTTCCACAGGAAGTGTTAAAGGCGATTAATGATATTCTGGATGGAGATACAATTGTTGTAACAGATGTTGGACAGCATCAAATGTGGGCTGCACAATATATGACTTATAAAAATGCAAATAGCATTGTAACTTCAGGTGGAGCTGGAACAATGGGATTTGGAGTGCCAGCAGCAATTGGAGCTCAAGTTGGAGCAAGAGATAAGAAAGTTGTATTAATCGTTGGAGATGGCGGTTTTCAAATGACGCTTGAAGAAATTATGATGATTAGACAGTATAACTTGCCAGTAAAAATAGTAATTATAAATAATTCATTCTTGGGAATGGTTAGACAATGGCAGGAGTTATTTAAAGATAGAAGATATTCTTTTGTTGATTTGGAATGTAATCCTGATTTTGTGAAAATTGCTGATGCGTATGGCATAAAATCGGAAAGACTGAAGACGAAAGCAGATTTAGAAAATAAATTAAAAGATCTGATTTTATCAGATGAAGGTGTGATACTGGATTGTATCGTTGAAAAGGAAGAAAATGTGTTTCCAATGATACCAGCAGGAAAAACTGTAAGTCAAATGATAGGTAAGAAAGGGGTACTGGAAAATGATTAAGGAGCATGAAATATTAATAATTACAAAAAATACAAATGGAATTGTATCAAGAATAATGTCTATGTTTAATAGAAGAGGATATTCGGTAAACAAGATGACTGCTGGAGTTACAAACAAGCCAGGTTATGCAAGATTGACACTTACAGTTGATGGTGACGACAAGGCATTAAATCAGATTCAAAAACAAGTTTATAAAATTGTTGACGTTGTAAAAGTAAAGATTTTCCCAGCAGAAGGAGTTATAAGACGTGAACTTATGCTTATAAAAGTAAAATCTGACGCTCAAACAAGAGCTCAAATCGTTCAAATTGCAGACATTTATCGTGGAAAAGTGCTAGATGTGGCACCAAACTCGCTTGTAATAGAACTTACAGGAAATGTGAAAAAATTACGTGGATTTGTGGAAATGATGAAAAGTTATGGAATACTTGAAATCGCCAAAACAGGGGTTGTAGCAATGAGTAGAGGCGAAAAAATGTAATATTTAAAAAAAAGTATAGAAGGGAAGTAATAAAATGAAAATAAGTCAGCATTGGGAAAAAGAAAAATATGAGAAAAATGCACGCTTTGTATCAACTTATGGAGAAGATCTGATTGAATGGTTAAATCCTCAAAAAGATGAGTATATCTTGGATTTAGGTTGTGGAGATGGAGTATTGACTAAGAAAATCACTGAATATGGGTGCAAAGTTTTAGGACTTGATGGAAGTCAGAAATTTGTTGAAGCGGCAAGAAAAATTGGGATTGAAGCCATACAGGGAGATGCACAGAATATGAAATTTGAAAATGAGTTTGATGCGATTTTTTCCAATGCGGCGCTACATTGGATGACTAATCCAGAGAAAGTGATGGAAGGAGTAGCTCGAGCCTTGAAAAAAGGCGGACGTTTTGTAGCCGAGACGGGTCGTAAAGGAAACGTGGAAAAAATAGAAAATGCTATTTTTGAAACTGTAGAAAAACATAACTTGAAAGCTAAAAAATGCTGGTTTTTTCCAACTCCGGAAGAAAAAACGGAATTACTTGAAAAATATGGACTGAAAGTAAAAAGAATGATAAGCTTTCCCCGTCCTACTTTGCTTCCAACTGGAATAAAAGGATGGCTTCAAACTTTTTCTGCACCTGCTCTTGTAAACGTTCCAGTAGAAATGCATGAAAAACTGATTGATGAAATAACAGAAAAAGTTGAAAAAGAACTGGAAAGAAATGAAAATGGACAAATTCTGGCGGATTATGTGAGATTGAGATTTGAGGCTGTGAAAGAATAGAAAATATTTATTTTGAAAGGAAGATGAATTTGAAAACAATAGGACTAATAGGAGGAATGAGCTGGGAAAGCACAGTAACTTATTATAAAATAATAAATGAAACTGTGAAAGAAAAGCTTGGTGGACTTCATTCAGCTAAATGTATATTATATAGCGTTGATTTTCAGGAAATAGAAGAATGTCAGGCAAATGGCAACTGGGAAAAAAGTGGAGAAATCTTGGGAGAGGCTGCTAATAATCTTGAAAAAGCAGGAGCAGACTTTATAGTTATTTGTACAAATACAATGCATAAGGTTGTTAACCAGATTAAAGAAAAAATCTCCATTCCAATATTGCATATTGCTGAAATGACAGCAGAGAAAATATTAGAAAAAGGATTAAAAAATATAGCATTGCTTGGAACAAAATATACGATGGAACAGGATTTTTATAAATCAAAACTTATTGAAAAAGAGATAAATGTCATAATACCTGATAAAAATGATATAGAAATTATAAATAAAGTAATATATGATGAACTTTGTCTTGGAACCATAAACTCTAATTCAAAAAAGAAATTTTTAGAAATTGTTGATAAACTTAGAAGTAAAGGGACAGAGGGTATAATACTAGGATGTACTGAAATAGGGCTTCTTATAAAAAATGAGGATACTGATGTTCCATTGTTTGATACAGCGGTTATTCATGCAGAAGAGGCGGCAATTTATTCTATATTGTAATAGTAACTTTTAAATTAAGTTAAAAAAGTTAATTGGAGAAAGGGAAGGGATATGAATATAGATTTAATAAAGGAAGCGGTGGAATTTTCAGAATTGCAAAGTAAAATTTTTCATAATAATTTATATGGAGTTACTGATGGTAAAAAAGTTGGAACTTATATTGAAAAATTATTTCAAAAGTTTTTAGAAGATAAATATGGAGATTTAGGAACAGGAAATTCTGCAAAAGGAATTGATTTGCCTGGGTTAAATACAGATATAAAAGCAACTTCCATAGTACAGCCACAATCATCTTGTCCTTATAGAAATGCTAGACAAAAGATATTTGGATTGGGGTATAATTTAATTGTATTTGTTTATGAAAAAAAGGATTACATTGACAATGATCAAAGATTATGTAAAATAAATTTTAAATATATCACTTTTATAGAAAAACATAGAACGGCAGATTACACAACTACACAAATGCTAATAAATATGAAAAATGCAGGTGCTAATAAAGAGGATATAGTGTCTTATTTAAACGATAGAAGAATTCCAGGAGACGAGATAGAGCATAATATGATAGCTGAAGAGATTTTGAAAAAACCATTTGAACAAGGATATTTAACTGTTTCAAATGCTTTACAGTGGAGATTGCAGTATAAAAGAGTAATTGAGTTAAATAATCAAATAGAAGGTGTTTACAATTATGTTAGATAACAAAAAAGAATACGGTGATTATCAAACTCCTTTAGATTTTGCAAGTACAGTAGTAAAATATATAAAAAATAATTATGATTTTACACCAGATTTTATAATAGAGCCTAGTTGTGGAATAGGAAATTTCTTTGAAGCTTCAAAAAAATATTATAAATCAGAAATGTTTGGAATAGAAATAAATAAAAATTATTCAGATACTGCAAAAAAGAACAATCCAAAAGCAATAATTTATAATGAATCCATATTTAGTTACAAGTGGGACAAAGATATGGAAAAATTTGGCAAGACATTAATACTTGGAAATCCACCTTGGGTGTCTAATACAGAATTAGGAAAATTTGGTTCTAAAAATTTACCTCAAAAAACAAATTTAAAAAATACAAAGGATTAGAAGCATTATCAGGAATGTCTAATTTCGATATTTCAGAATCAATTATTTTAAATTTATTAAATAAATTCTCAAAAGAAAATTCATATTAGCTATGTTATGCAAAAAAGTGTTGCGATTAATATCTTTAAGGAATTATACAGAACTAGCTATAAAAGTGGAAATATAAAAATAATTAATTTTGATTCAAAAAAAATATTTAATATCAGTGTACCTGCCTGCCTTTTGATTATTGATTGTTCGAGTGATACCAAAGTTCAAAATGAAGTGAATATTTATAATTTTAACAATAGTTATGTAGATACAATAGGATATGCTGATAATAAATTTTTTCTAAATACTAATTACAGTTCTGATTTAGATGGAAAGTGTGAATTTGAATGGAGGCAGGGAATAAAGCATGACTGCTCTAAAATTTGTGAATTAGAATTAAATAAAAAAAATTATATGAATGGATTAAAAGAAAAAGTAGAAATAGAAGAAGATTTAGTATATCCATTAATAAAAAGTAGTCATATTAAAAATTTTAAAGAAAATGTTTTTAAAAAATATGTTTTAGTAACTCAAAAAAAAATGAAAGAAGATACTTTATGGATAAAGGAGAAATACCCTAAAACTTGGAATTATCTTGAAAAACATAAAGATAATTTTATGAAACGAAAAAGTTCAATTTATAAAAAAATGCCACAGTACAGTATGTTTGGAATAGGTGATTATAGTTATATGAAATATAAGGTTGCAATATCAGGATTTTATAAAGATCCAATATTTAAAGTAATTTTTTCTGAAAAACCTGTCATGGTTGATGACACTTGCTATTTTTTAGCTTTTGAAAATAAAAAAGATGCAGAGATTGTTTGTGATGTGTTAAATTCAACGGAAACAATTAGATTTTTAAAATCCATATCAGATATGACAGCAAAAAGACCATTTACAAAAAAGGTTTTATCAAGAATAGAATTTAAAAAATTTAATTATGAGATTTTAAATTACACAGAAAAAGAAATTTTGGATTTTAAAATTAGAAATGGATTGTATATAAATAAATTATTTTAAAAAATTAAGTTTATAGAGAGGGAGATAAATATGAAACATATTAAAATATTTGATACAACACTAAGAGACGGAGAACAGACACCAAGAGTTAATCTTAACGCACAGGAAAAATTGAGAATTGCAAAACAGCTTGAGAGTCTTGGAGTAGACATAATTGAAGCTGGGTTTGCTGTGGCATCGCCTGGGGATTTTGAAGCGGTTAAGATGATTTCGGAAAATGTAAAGAATTCGACAGTTTGTAGTTTATCAAGAGCTGTGAGAAAGGATATTGAGGCAGCGGGAAAAGCTTTAGAAGGTGCGGCAAAGCCTAGAATTCATACGTTTATTGCGACTTCGCCTATTCACAGGGAATTTAAGTTGAAAATGACAAAAGAGCAAATTCTTGAAAGAGTAAAAGAAATGGTGGAACTTGCAAAATCATTTGTTGATGATGTTGAATTTTCTTCGGAAGATGCGACTAGAACTGAAAAGGAATTTTTGGTGGAAGTATATGAAACAGCTATAAAAGCTGGAGCGACTACACTTAACGTACCTGATACTGTGGGTTACAGAACTCCAAATGAAATGTTTGAACTTATAACTTATTTGAGAAAAAATGTTAAAGGAATTGAAAATGTTGATATTTCTGTGCATTGCCATGATGACTTAGGACTTTCTGTGGCAAATTCGGTTGCGGCGATTCAAGCTGGAGCAACTCAGATTGAATGTACAATTAATGGACTTGGAGAAAGAGCTGGAAATACTTCACTAGAAGAAATTGCGATGATTTTGAAAACAAGAAAAGATTTATTTGAAGAATATTACACAAACATTGATTCAAAGCAAATTTACCCAACAAGTAAATTAGTAAGCCTTTTGACGGGAGTTGCAACACAGCCAAATAAAGCAATCGTTGGAGCGAATGCCTTTGCACACGAATCAGGAATTCATCAACACGGAGTTTTAGCAAATCCTGAAACTTACGAAATTATGAGTCCAGAATCTGTTGGAAGAAATCCAGACAGCTTAGTACTTGGAAAACATTCAGGAAAACACGCTTTTGTACAAAAATTAGAATCGCTAGGATTTAATCATGTCGGAAGTGACAGAGTGGAAGAATTATTTGCACAGTTTAAAAAATTGGCAGACAAGAAAAAATATGTTTTAGATGAAGATATTATCGCATTAGTCGCTGGAGATGCGGCAAAAATTGAAGGAAGAATAAAACTTACTCACTTTGAAATTTCAAGACAGGAAGGGAAAAAACCAAAAGCTACAGTTACAATCGACTTGGATGGAGAAAAATTGGTTAAAGAAGCTCTTGGAGATGGACCAGTTGATGCTGCTTACAATGCAGTAAACTTAGCAGTGAGCGACACTTTTGTTTTAGAAGAATATAAATTGGAAGCAATTACAGGAGATACGGATGCACAGGCACAAGTAGTTGTGATTATCGAGAAAAATGGAAACAGATTTATCGGTAGAGGACAAAGTACGGATGTAGTTGAAGCAAGCATAAAGGCTTATATTAATGGAATAAATAGATTATATAGTAATTAAATAGAAAATATTGGAGGATAAAAAACATGATAATGATGCAGTATAAAGTAAAACTTTCGAAAGATTTTGATATGAATAATATTAGAAAAAGAGTGCAAGAAAATGGATTTAAAACAGATGGATTTGAAGATTTATTTTTTAAAGCCTATTTAATCTCTGAGGAAAATAAAGAATATTCGCCATTATACTTTTGGAAAGATAACAAAGGAATGAATAAATTCATATTCGATGGTTTCTATGATAATATTTTAAATTCTTTTGGCTGGCAGACTATAAATATTGGAATACCATTGTTGCAAGAGTTTAATGAAAACTTTTCTAAAGCAAGATATTTATTAGAAATAGAGAATGAAACAAAACCAATGGAAAAAATGAAAAGAATGGAATTTTCTATATCAGATGATAAAATTGTCGGAAGAACATTAGTATATAACCCTGAAACTTGGAAACATACAGAGTATTATTTTTTTGAAAATGCTCCTAAAGAAGTAGAAAATTCAAAAGTGTACGAAGTTTTGCATATTTCTCAATAAATTAAGATGAGAGAAATAGATTTTACAGTAATCAAGATTGATTTAGGAAATATGAAAATGGAAACAGATTTATTGGTAGAGGACAAAGTATAGATGTAGTGGAAGCTAGTATAAAGGCTTATATTAATGGGATAAATAGGCTTTATAATAAATAGTTTTTATAATAGATATTTGTAAAAATATAAAAAAATATAAAATAGAAATGAAAAATTAAAATAAAAAGATACTGAAAAAAAATCCAAATTAAATGATATTAGAGTTATTAGAAGAATATTCGGAAAGAGGAGAATATTACTTCCTGTACATTGAAATTAGGGTTATTTTTAAAAATTTTTGGTTTCTTTGAATTTAAAGTTAAAAAAAGAGAATTTATTCTCTATTTTTCTAGTTTTTTTGATTCTGACAAATGACAAAAAATATAAAAACAGAAAGGAGAGTATAATTTTATATAAGGAGTTATAATATAAAATTATATAATAAAAAGATGAACGATAGTTATAAAGGAATTATTGATGAGTACTTAAAAATTTAAATACAGAAAAATTAGTAAAACATATATTTCTTTTGAAACCAAGTTTAAAAATAACTTCTAAAAAAGTTTATGATATTTTTGATAAAATATCTAAAGAGTATAACATTCCCTTTAAAGATTTTAAAATCATTGGTTCAACTCATACTGGTTTTAGTTTTGTAAAACCTAAAAACTCGAAAGAAATTAAATTTTTTTCAAATGATTCAGATTTAGATATTGCAATAATAAACAAAGATTTTTTTTATTATTTATATAAAAATACTTTGAAAATAACAGAGTATTTTAAAAATAATACTTTTTTTAGTAAACCTGAACATGAACAATTGTTTAAAGAAAATTATCTTAAAGGTTATATAAGACCTGATACTATAGGAGATAAGAAATTTAAAAGAAATTGGAGAAATTTTTTTTATGAGTTAAGTAAAGAATATAACCAAAAAATAAGTGCTGCGATATATTTAGATGAAGAAACATTTCATAATAAATTAAATGAAAGTTTAGAAATATATAAAGAAAAGTTGGAGGTATATAATGGGAAGTGAAATTTTAGGTGGGAAATATAAATTAAATTCAGAAGATATAGGAAATTTAGAAAGTATGATGAAAAAGGGAGAATTAATCTATGCACCATATTATCAAAGAAATTTTGTATGGGATATGAAAGATCAAATAGAATTTATTGAAACGATTTTATTAGGATATCCTTGTCCTGAAATTTTTATAGCTGAAGGTAAAAGAGATTTAGAAAAAATATCAAATATATTCATGTAATAGATGGACAACAGAGATTAACAACAATAAAAAGATTCATAAATAATGAGTTTTCAGTTAAAGAAAAATTTTATAAAGAACTTTCAGATGAAGAAAAAACAAAATTTCTTGATTATGAAATAGGTACGGTTACATTAAAGTTAAATCCAGAGCAAGATATTTCAGAAATAGAAGAAATATTTAGAAGGTTAAATAAAAATAAACATACATTGAATGAGACTGAAAAGAGAGTTTCGCTTCTTTCAAATAATAATTTTATGTTATTTGCCAGACTTTTATCTGGAGACTTAATAATAAAACAAGATGAGGATTTAGAAGAAAATGAGGAGAAATTATTTATAGAAAATCCTATTATTTACTTTAGAATTTAAAAATTGTTCAAGATTGAAATTTGAAACCATATAATCAATCATTTTGGAGTAAGTAGGTTACACTCCGAATCAAATAAAACAAAATTATGCAACAAAAGATATTATTGATATTATTGGTACTTATATTAAAGGAAGTTTTTTTCAAGAATTTTAGATGAAGATGAAATTGTTGAATTAACAGATAAGGTTGATAAAAAGAAAACAAAAATATTTAATCTTTTTCTAAAATAATAGATATTTTTCGTGAAACTAAATTTCCAACTTATAATTATTCACGAAAGAAAAATTATTTTATGATAAGAGGAAATTTTTAGTTTAGTTTTAGCTTTAATGCTTAATGAAGAATTTATTGAAAATATAGATATAAAATTATTTGAGAAAAATTTAGATATATTTTTAAAAACGATTCCTGATGAATATGTACAAGCTGCTAAAAATAGTGTTATGGACAAAAAACAAAGAGAATTAAGACATAAATATATATCAGAAATTTTATCAAAATCTTTAAATTAAATCCTGGACAAAATAAATAAAAAATGTTATCCTAAATAAAGAGAATGGAGGATATATGAAACCAATAGCAATTGATTTATTTTGTGGAGCAGGAGGGATGAGTGAAGGGATTTTACAAGCAGGATTTCATATTATTTTTTCAAATGAAATAAGTAAAGATGCTTCTGAAACATATAGAAAAAGACATGAACAATTGGGATTAGTCCAAGGTGAGAATACTTGGCTTGAAGTTGGGGATATAAAGAATATAACAGGAACGTATATAAAGAGAATAATTTCGGAATTAAAAGACTTTGAAGAGAATAAAAATATAGAGATTGATGCTGTTTTTGGTGGACCACCTTGTCAAGGATTTAGTAGAGCAGGAAAGCAAGAAGAAAATGATAATAGAAATTTATTGTTTAAAGAATATTTAAGGGTTATAAATGAAATAAAACCAAAATATTTAGTTTTTGAAAATGTTCCAGGAATAATTGATATAAAATTTAAAAGTTTTGTATCTGATTTTGATAATGAAATTTATAAAAATAAAAATGCTATAGATATAATTGAAAATGAATTAAAAAAAGTAGAATATAATTTATTAGAACCAAGAATATTAAATGCCTCAAATTATGGGGTTCCTCAAAATAGACATAGATTAATATTAATTGGTTTTAAGAAATGATATGAAAAAACCTAAATATCCAAAAGAAATTCAACAAAAAATTACTTTAAGAGAAGCAATATCAGATTTAACAAATTATGAATTAGATAATAAGAAATATCAAAAATCTTCTCAAAAAGGAAGAACAAAAAATATAGTAACTAATAAAACAATTTCAGAAAAAAAGAAGTATAATAATGAACTTTCAAAACATTATAACTATATAGAAGAAAGATTTTCTCTTTTAAATGAAGGAGAAAGTAATTCACAGTTAAGGAAAAGACTAATAAAAGATGGATTAGAAATTATTAAATATCCTAATTTATTGGAATATTTATCAAATAGATTAACTACTTCAAAGTCGGAAATAGTAAAAAAGTGTAAAAATATTTCAAAGGAGAAGAAATTATTGGATTTGATAGTTACTAAAAAAAATTCAAGAATAAAATTATATTTAGATAAACCAAGTAATACAATCTTAACTTTGCCTGATGACTTGATTTTACCTATTTGTAATAGAATATGTTCAGTTAGAGAATTTGCAAGACTTCAATCATTTGATGATAGTTTTGTGTTTTATGGAAAAAGAACTACTGGTGGAAAAGCAAGAAAAAATGAAGTTCCTCAATATACACAAGTTGGAAATGCAGTTCCACCATTATTGGCAAAAGCTATTGCATTTGAAATATATAAAGTTTTAAAATAAATAAATATAGATTAAAAAAAACAATAAAAACAACTTTAGGGTGTGTTTGAAAACTTTCAAAATGACAAATTTTTAATAAATTTTTTCAAAACCCAAAATAATAAATGTTAATTTTAATGTAATTTTTAAAATAAGAAACATTAAAAATAACATAAATTTCGAGTTTTCAGACAAAGTCTAATTGACTTTTTTGTATATAAAGATTTTAAACAGAAATAAGTTTATAATAAAAAAGCAAGAATATTTTTATTTTATTTGATAGTGAGAGAGAAATGATTAGAGTTTGATCTTATAAATCTAATTAATTAATTAATTAATTAATTAATGGGTTTAGTTTTGAGTAAATATATGTATTACACATAATTTAATTTTTACATTTTCTTCTCAAAAATGAACATAAAAATCAAAAGCTTTGTAATCTTAATAATAATCCTGACAATAAAAAATATTATTATATGGATGAACAACTATCATTTTATTAGATTTAGCACGCAATAATACGGGAGTAAGGAGGAATATTCATCTTCTTATTTCTAGAAGTTACAGTAAAATAAATATGTTCTTTAGGTATGTATTTTTAATACAACTAGTTATAAATATACTACAGAAAAAGAAAAATGAAGAAAAATTGACTAATGAGAAATCAAATCAAAAATAAAGTATGAGATATAAAAAAACAAAAAAACAAAAAAGGAAGAAAGGAAATAAAAATGAAAACAATAGTTTTTGCACATCCATGGAATGGAAGTTTTAACAAGGCAATTTTAGATAAAGTAGTGGAAAAACTTGATGAAACAAAACAAAAATATACAATTATAGATTTGAATAAGGATAAATTTAATGCTGTAATGACAGAAGAAGAATTGTCTTTGTATTCACAAGGGAAAAGTATTGATCCTTTAGTGGAAAAATGTCAGGAAATATTAAAAAATACAGATGAATTGGTACTTGTATTTCCAATTTGGTGGATGTCAATGCCTGCAATATTAAAAGGATTTTTTGACAAAGTTATGACTAAAGGCTTTGCATATGAAAACGCAAAAAATGGAATAAAGGGGCTTTTGACTAATATAAAAACAGCAAAAATGATTACGACAGCTGAAGTTCCTAAAATTCTACTAAGTATAACAGGATTTGGAATTACTATGAAGAAAGCTAATCTTGGTGGTGTTGGAATAAAGAAAACGAAATGGATTCATTATAGTTTTAAGGCAAAAGGTAAAGATGAGGATAGGAAGAAATTTCTTGAGAAAGTTAAGGAATTTGTGAGTAATTAGGAAGAAAAATAGAAAATATTCGTATTTAAAACAAACGAAGAAAAGGAGTTTTATATTATGAAAAATAAATTGTACAAATCAGTAAAAGATAGAAAACTTACAGGTGTATGTGGAGGAATTGCAGAATATTTTGACATTGATTCAAGTATTGTGAGGATAGTGTGGCTTGTTTTGGTTCTTTTCGCAGGAACAGGTCTGCTGGCTTATATTATTTGTGCGATAGTTCTTGATGATAATCCTAATGAGTAAAATATTTTTGAAATTCCTAAATAGTTAAATAAAAAATTAGGTGGAGAATAAAGATGAAAAAAGGATTTTTTTGGTTATTCTACTTATTGTTTTTAACATTTTTTGACATTGTTTTGGCGGTTATAAGGCTTAATAATAGTATTTATGAATTTTTTATAAATCTGAATATAAAGAATGAGTGGATTTTAGAAAACTTATTTTCACTAGAAGAAATTATTTTTATCATCATTAGTTTGATTTTTGCTTATTTAATTTCAAAAATAAAAGTGAATAAAAAAAGTTTGTTAATCCCTCCATTAATTATAGTAACAATAAAAGCGGTGATACTTTTTTTTGTATTAAAATACATAACATCCCTTGATGATACAGGAGAAAGTATATTTTTTACATTTTTCATGGTAGCAGGCTTTGGAGCTTATATGGGAATGATGAATTTATACTTTTATTTGGGGTTATTGTTTAATTTATTTAGAAGGAGAAAAAATGAAAGGAAAAAGTTGGATTCTTAAAATTTTATATGGTTTTTTAGGATTAATTATAGTATTTTTAGTGTATTCGCATTATGAATATCGAAATATAAAGATTAAAACAATTGAGATAAAGTCGAAGGATGTGCCAAAGGAGTTTGATGGCAAGAGAGTTCTGTTTGTAGCAGATTTTCAGTATGATACTATGGCACGGTATAATAGAAAACAGCAGAAAAAGGCGATTGAGCTGATTAATGCACAGAAGAAGGATATGATACTTCTGGGGGGAGATTATGCGACTTGGGAGAAAAATATTCCTAAGTTTTATGAGGATGCGAAGGATATAAAGATTCCGGAACTTGGAGTATATGCGATTTATGGGAATCATGAGTATCCAGGAGAAAAAGAAACAGCTGAAAATATGAAAAAACTTGGATTTAATCTGCTCGTAAATGAAAATAGGAAAATAACAATAAATAATGAAAATATATATATCGCAGGAGTAACAGACTTGTGGCATGGAAAGCCTGATGCGAAAAAGGCTCTTGAAGGATTGAAAAAAGAGGACTTTGTATTATTTTTGACTCACAATCCAGAATATTTTGAGGAAATGACAGAAGATGAGAAGGAAAAGGCGGATATGACACTTGCTGGACATACACATGCAGGACAGGTTACTTTCTTTGGAAAAATTATCATGTCGGCTATAAAGGATAAGAAGAAATATGGATATGGAATGAAGGAATATAACGGTCATAAAATATACATTACTTCAGGATTAGGAGGAGCTTTCCTTGAGATGTTTATTAGATTTTTTGCACAGCCTGAGATTGTGATTTTTGAACTTAAAAGAGGATAAAAAATAATAAAAATTTATTATAAACTTTTTGAAACACAGAATATGAATGTTATTATTGATAAGTATGAGAATTTGAAAGGAGTTAAATTAATGAGAAAAAATATAAGCGGAAATTCTCCTTGGGAGGACATTGTAGGATATTCGAGAGCAGTAAGGATAGGAAATATTTTTGAAATAGCAGGAACAACAGCCGTTAGGGATGGAAAGCCTTATGCAGTAGGAAATGCCTATGAACAGACAAAATATATTCTTGAAAATATAAAAAAACTTCTTGAAAAGGAAGGATTGGGGTTAAAAAATGTTATTAGAACAAGAATGTTTGTTACAGATATTTCAAAATGGGAAGAATATGGAAAAGCACATGGAGAATTTTTTAGGGACATTAAACCAGTTGCAACAATGGTAGAGGTGTCTTCATTAATTGATAAGGAATTGATGATAGAAATAGAAGTAAGTGCAGTTGTTGATTAAGAAATAAATAGAAAAGTTATAAATCTCAAAATTAGAGAGAAAATAAAACAATTGAAAAGGAAAATTTTATGATAACTAAAAAAACAGTATTTTCAGTTTTAGGAATTTTAGCAATATTTTTTATAATCTGCCTAATTTATGCACATTATGAATATACACAGCTCAAGGTCAGAACGATAGAAATTGCTTCGAAAGATATTCCACAAGAATTTGATGGAAAGAAGATTGTCTTTGCGGCAGATTTTCAGCTAGATACTTATGCGAGATTTAATCAGAAGCAGCTTGACAGAATTATTGATTTGATAAATAAGCAGGAAAAGGATATTATAATTCTGGGTGGGGACTATACTAACTGGACTGGTAAAATTCCACGATTTTACAAAGGAATGGAAAAGTTGGAAAAGCCTAAATATGGAATTTATGCAGTTTTGGGAAATCATGATTATAATTCTGTGGAAAAAAATATGGCTGGATTGAAAAGCCTTGGGTACAAAGTGCTGGTAAATGAAAATGACAAAATAACAGTAAATAACCAGAGTATCTACATTTCAGCAGTTGACGATTTACTAAAAGGGAAACCTGATGCACAGAAGGCGCTTAATGGCATAAAAAAAGATGATTTTAATATCTTCGTCACACATAATCCTGATTATTTTGAAGAAATGACAAATGAACAGAAAGAAAGATCAGATATGACTTTGGCAGGACATACTCACGGTGGACAGATAACATTGTTCGGCTTGATATTATGGGCAGAAATTAAACATCCTTGGAAATATGGATATGGATTAAAGGAATATGACGGAAATAAGATTTATACTACTTCAGGTGTTGGTGGCGGAGCGTTTGAAATGTTCATAAGATTTTTTGCACAGCCTGAAATTGTGGTGCTAAAATTGAAAAAAATTTAAATATATACGTAAAATCAAATAAATAAAGTACTATAATAGTTTGTTAGCAGCCAGATTATTTGATTATGAATAGGATGAATAAATAATGGAAAAAATTTTAATAACAGGAGCAAGTTCAGGAATTGGTAAAGAATTGGCAAAAAAATTAGCAATTAAAAGTAAAAAAATGTATTTGCTGGCAAGATCTTCTGATAAACTGAATTTATTGAAAAAAGAACTGGAAGAAAAAAATCCCTTAATTGAATGTATTTGTATAGAATATGATTTAACAGATATAGATAATTTAAGAAATATTGTTGAAAATTGTGATGTTGATTTGGTTATTAATTGTGCTGGTTTTGGAAAAATTACAGATTTTTTGAAATTGAGTGATAAAGAAGATTTGGATACTGTGAATGTGAATTTTGTTTCTCCGTTAATTTTAACTAAAAAATTTTCAGAAAAATTTTTGCAAAAAGGAAAAGGAATAATTTTAAACGTATGTTCAACAGGTGCTTTATATCAGCATCCGTATATGGCAGTTTATAGTTCGGCAAAATCTGCATTATTACATTATTCTTTGGCGTTAGATGAAGAATTGGCACATAAAAATAAAGATGTGAGAGTTTTATCAGTTTGCCCCGGCCCAACGGAAAGTAATTTTTTTGATAAGAATACACAGGAAAAATTTGGAAGTTCTCAAAAATTTATGATGAGTTCGGAAGAAACAGTGAAAAAAATTATAAAAGCGATGGAAAATGGAAGAAGATTTTCCATTATTGGCTTTAGGAATAGAGTGTCCATGTTTTTAATAAATTTATTGCCAATTTCGTTACAGCTAAGGTTAGCAGGATTAGTCTTGAAAAAGGTGATTAAATGATAGTATTGTTTAATTTTTTATTGATATTGGCAGTAATCTTGCTCATTTTAAAATTAATATTTTCTTTTGTTTACTTTAAAAGAATAAATAGTCTAGAAAAAAAATAAGATAGATGAGAGCAAATACACAGTAGTTCAACCTATTTTGTCTGGAGATACAAGATTGGAAGATGATTTGTCTGCCAATTTAAAAAATACTGATGACATTAAATTTATTTGGCTTGTTGATAAAAGTGACTGTTTAGCAAGACAGACAGTTGAAAATATTTTAAAAAATAAAAATTATTCTAGCAGAGTAGAAGTGTATTACTTAGATGATGTTCCGCAAGAAGTAAATCCAAAAGTATTTAAATTATCGCAAGCTGTAAAGAAAATAAAAACGGAATATACGGTAATTTTAGATGATGATGCAGTTATTGACAGAAAAAAACTGGATGAATTAAGTATTTATGAAAAAGATAAGGCTGAATGGATAGTAACCGGGATTCCTTATAATTATAATATTAAAGGCTTCTATTCAAAATTAATCTCGGCTTTTATAAATTCTAATTCTATTTTTTCATACTTTTCTATGTCTTTTTTAAAGGAAAATAAGACTATAAATGGAATGTTTTATATTTTAAGGACTGATATTTTAAAAAAATATTCTGCTTTTGAAGAGATAAAATATTGGCTGTGTGATGATTTGGCACTTGCAACTTATTTACTTTCCAAAAATGTAAAAATTATACAAAGTACTATTTTTTGCAATGTGAGAAATACTGTTCCAAATTTTAGAAAATATATTCTTCTTATGAAAAGATGGCTTTTATTTAGCAATGTTTATATGAAAAATGCATTTTCCATTAAATTTTTATTTATAATATTATTGCCTGTATTCTTACCAGCTATTCTATTATTTTTAAGTTTTTATTTTGGAATAAATCATTTTATCATGATAATAGTGCTATTTGTAGGAAAGGTTGGATTGTTCCATATAGTGAGATTATTTATTTATCAGTCAGAAATACAAAAGAAAGGTAATTTTTTTCATAAGGCTGATGAATTGCCGTATGAGTTAGCAAGTGAATTTTTATTGCCTTTTATACTTGTCTATACTCTTTTAACACCGCCTGTGATTATATGGAGAAATAAAAAATTAGAGTTAAAGATGGGAAAATACATTATGAAGTTTAACGACTATTTAGAAAAGCTGGAAAGTCTTGATGTTTCAAAAACTTTTTAAAAGAAGATAAAATTGTCTTTTTATAAGTGGAAGCAGTAATCTTAAAACAGCTGCCTTAGGACAAGAAAGATTTGAGATTTTAAATATTTTTAAGCAATTTGGATACAAAATTATAAATTCAAATTTTCCATATAATGAAGATTTTGAATATGATGAATATGAAGACATCAGCATTTTTAAAGCAAGTTTATCAAATATTGTTTATTATTCTGGCACTCTTTTTAATAAAAAATTTAAACAGGAAATTTTAAGGCACTTAGAGCCTGTTAAGCATTTAAAAGATGTGATAGTTATTTCTTTAAGCTCAGGCTTAAATGTTTGGAATAAATTTATGGATTTAGCAAATTATAATAATGAGAATATTACGATGTTTGCTTTAGGACCTGTAGCGAAAGGTTATGGAAACTTGAAAAATACAGTAGTTATTAAGGGAAGTTTAGATATTTACAGCTGGCTTCTAGATTTTCACAAGACTGATAGAATTGTAAATTGTGGACATTTGGAATATTTTAAGGATAGAAAGGTAAAAGAAATAATTTATGAATATTTACAAGGAAAAAATTGAAATTGCAGTTGTTGCTCCACCTTTTAGCGGACATCTCTATCCAGCTTTAGAGTTAGTTCTCCCTCTATTAAAGGAAAAGGACAAATACAATATCTGTATTTATACAGGTTGTCAAAAAGAGGAAGTCGTAAAGAAACTTGGATTTCCTGTAAAAGTTTTTCTTAGAGATAATCCTGCTATCTTTGAAAAAATATCTGATACTGATAAACAGACTAATCTTCGGATTATGTATAAGCAATTTAAAGAAAATATGGGACTTATGCCAGAAATAATAAGAGAAATGGAAGATTTTTTTTCTGAAAGAAAGCCTGACATAGTTATAGCAGATTTTACAGCCGTTCCAGCAGGATTTGTGTGCAAAAAAAATAATATTCCTTGGATTACAAGCATTCCAACACCATTTGCAATAGAAAGCAGAACAACAACACCTGCTTATATGGGAGGACTATATCCAAGAGATAATTTTTTATTCAAACTAAGAGATAGTATAGCAAGAAACATTGTCAGAAATTTTAAAAGAATGGTTTGTTTTATTTTAAAAAATCAATTAAGACAATTTAATTTCACTTTGTACAACGAAAAAGGTGAAGAAAATATTTATTCTCCATATTCCATACTAGGTTTAGGCATGAAAGAAATTGAATTTAGAGATGATTTTCCAAGTCAATTTTCTTGGGCTGGGCCTTGCTGTTCGTCCCTTTTTAAAAATAGTGTGCAATTTGAAAATAATAAAAAATTTGAAAAAACTGTATTTTTAACTAACGGGACGCATCTAAAATGGGCTAAAAAGTTAATAATTGAGCTGGCAAAAGAACTTTCAAAAATCTATCCTGAATTTCTGTTCGTAGTCTCGTTGGGAAGTTATTTAGAAAAAGATAAGAGTATTGTAAAGGAAAATAATTTACATATTTATCATTATTTAGATTATGATGAAATTTTGCCCAATATAGATTATGTTATTCATCATGGCGGAGCAGGAATACTTTATTCCTGTATAAAATATAACAAGCCTGCTGTTATTGTTCCTCATGATTATGACCAGTTTGATTATGTAGTAAGGGCTGATTTAGCTAAAATTGGAATACCAGCTAAATTAAAATCAAGAAAGTCCATTTTAAAGGCTTTTAAGAAAATGATAAAAAGAGAAGAATGGAACAATTTGGAAAAATTATCAAAAGAATTTAATAATTATTTACCAAGTGAAATGTTGAAAAAAGAAATTGACAGGCTGTTAAAAGGAGGATAGCGATGAAGGTTTTAATCACAGGGGCAACTGGTTTTCTAGGAAAATATGTAGTTGAAGAATTGAAAAATAATGGTTATCAGGTTGTTGCATTTGGAAGAAATGAGAAAATTGGCAAGACTTTGATTGACAGTAATGTTGAGTTTTTTAAGGGAGATATAGAAAATAAGGAAGATTTGCTAGGAGCTTTGCAAGGATGCAGTGCAGTAATTCATGCTGCGGCATTATCTACAGTTTGGGGTAAATGGAGCAATTTTTATAAGGTAAATGTGTTAGGAACTCGAAATATTGTTGAAATTTGTGAGAAGCAAGGCCTAAAATTAGTTTTTGTTTCATCTCCCAGCATATATGCTGGGGGAAAGGATCAGCTAGATGTTAAGGAAAATGAGGCTCCAAAGGATAATAACCTTAATTTTTATATAAAAAGTAAAATTATGGCAGAAAATATAATCAAGAATTCCAAGCTAAATTATATGATAATTCGCCCACGTGGATTATTTGGAATCGGAGATACAAGCATAATTCCAAGACTTCTAGATTTGAATAAAAAAATGGGAATACCTCTTTTTGCTGATGGAAAACAAAAAGTCGATGTAACTTGTGTTGAAAATGTTGCCTATGCTTTAAGGCTGGCACTAGAAAATGAAAAGTATTCACGGCAGACTTATAATATAACAAATGATGAGCCGATAGAATTTAAGGAAATTTTGACATTGTTCTTTAACGAGATGGGAACAGAAGGTAAATATTTAAAATGGAACTACAGACTAATTTTAATTCTAGTTTCAATTTTAGAAAAAGTTTATAAACTTTTTGGAATTGAAAAAGAGCCTCCTCTTACCAAATATACGCTATATTTAATGAGATACAGCCAGACTTTGAATATTGACAAGGCAAAAAAAGAATTAGGATACTATCCCCAAATATCTGTCCTTGAAGGAGTAAAAAAATATGTTAAGCACATCAGAGAAAATGATAGAAAAAGTTGAATATTTTGCCTGCGGCTATTGTACAAATGATTTAAAGAAGGTTTTTAAAGGTTTTGGTAAGACAGTAGTTGATTTTTATGCGGGAGTGTTTTTGATAAAGCATAAAAGAATGGGCTATATTCTTTATGATACTGGTTATTCTATGGATATTTTAAAAAATAAATTTAAATATTTTTTGTATAGATTTCCCAATCCGATAACCTTAAAAAAAGAAGATACAATTGATTACCAGCTTAGAAAAAAAGGTATAAGTATAGAAGAAATAAAATATATAATTGTTTCACATTTACATCCTGATCATATTGGAGGATTGAAATTTTTTCCAAACTCTAATTTAATATTAACTGAGACTTGCTATAATAGTTTTAAGTCAAAAAAAGATAATATTTTGATTTTTAATGAACTTCTGCCAGATGATTTTGAAAATAGATTGACATTGATAAGAAAGGAAAATTATAAGGAAAACAAGTTGTTTTTGTATAAAAATAGTTTTGATTTATTTTCTGATTCATCTATGCTTATGGTTGAGATAGATGGACATGCAAAAGGTCAGGCATGTGTATATATGCCGGAATTAAAACTGTTTATTGGTGCTGATGTATGCTGGGGGACTGAATATCTTCCGTTTACAGATAAAATGAAATGGCTTGCTAGAAAAATACAGAATAACTTTGAGGATTACCAGCAGGGAAGTGATTTTTTAAAAAAATTGTTAAAAGATGATATTTCTGTTGTAGTCAGTCATGATAATAAAGAAAAGGTAAAGAGGATATTGAATGAAAAAAATATTTAAAATTATATCAAGTTTTATAAAAATAAGATATTTTAATAAATGGAATTCACGAGATAAACTTTTGGAATACCAAAAAAAGCAGGTAAATAAACACTTAAAATTTCTAAAAGAAAAATCTCCATATTTTAAAACTCACGAAATTTCTGAAAATTTTGTTATGAACAAGGTATTTATGATGGAAAATTTTGATGAACTTAATACTTTAGGAGTAAAAAGGGATGAAGCCATGGAAATCGCCTTAAATAGTGAAAAAACAAGAAATTTTGATCAGAAATACAAAGATATTTCAGTAGGGCTGTCTTCTGGAACTTCTGGACATAGAGGAATGTTTATTACTACTCCTGAAGAGCAAGGTATATGGGCAGGGACGATTTTGGCTAAAATGCTGCCTAAAAATAGCATTCTTGGACATAGAATAGCATTTTTCCTAAGAGCAGACAATGATTTGTATAAATCTATAAATTCTTTTTTAATAAGTTTGGAATATTTTGACACTTTTAAAGATATTGATGGACATATTGAGAGGTTGAATGAATACAATCCAACTATTATTGTTGCTCCCCCCTCCTTACTACTAATGCTGGCTAAAAAGATAGAGGAAGGCAAATTAAAAACTTTTGTGAAAAAGGTTGTTTCAGTTGCAGAAATTTTGGAAAAACCTGATGAGGAATATATAAAAAAGCAGTTTAATTTAAAAGTAATTCATCAGATTTACCAGGCGACAGAAGGTTTTTTAGCCTGTACTTGTGAATATGGACATCTTCATTTGAATGAAGATTTAATAAAATTTGACAGGAAATATATAGATGCAAAAAGATTTTATCCGATAATTACAGATTTCAGGAGGACAAGCCAGCCTTTTGTAAATTACTATTTGAATGATATTCTAGTTGAATCAGAAGAACCATGTGAGTGCGGTTCTGTTTTACAGAGAATTGAAAAGATTGAAGGGCGTTCAGATGATATTTTCAGGTTTATAAATAAATTTGATAAAGAAATTACTGTATTTCCAGATTTTATTAGAAGAACAATACTTTTTGCTGAGAATATAAGAGAATATCAGGTTTTTCAAATAAATAGCAATTTACTGGAGATTGCAATTTTGAATGTAAATAATGAACAAGAAAAGTTGGTAAGAAAAGAATTTGATAAATTGTTCAATTCTTTGGATATAGAAAATGTAGAAATCAGATTTATAGATTATAAAACAGATAGCACAAAAAAATTAAAAAGAATAATAAGAAAGGTTATAGAATGAGAAGAATTCAATTTAAAGGATATGGAATAGAATTACCAAAAAATACAGTTGAACTTAAAGGACAAGTTCGTTATAGAATAAGTGAAGGTGAAAGCCAAATTTCTCTTGCTGTTTCCGCCTGTGAAAAAGCGTTAAAAAATACAAATATAACAATTAATGATATTGATTGCATAGTTTCAGCCAGTGCTGTCGGAATACAGCCTATACCATGCACAGCAGCCCTAATTCATGAAAAAATAGCAAAAGGGACTTCAATTCCAGCTCTTGATATAAATACTACCTGTACAAGTTTTATAACTGCACTGGATACCATGTCATACCTTGTAGAAGCAGGAAGATATGAAAGAGTACTGATAGTTTCCTGCGATGTAGCTTCAAAAGCCTTAAATCCAAAACAAAAGGAAAGTTTCCAGCTTTTCAGCGATGGAGCGGCAGCATTTGTAATTGAAAAAACTGAAAAGGAAATAGGAGTTATTGATGCAATACAGAAAACATGGTCAGAAGGAGCACATTCAACTGAAATTCGAGGAGGTTTAAGCAATTTTCATCCCAAAAATTATTCTGAAATTACAAAAGAGGAATATATGTTCGATATGAACGGAAAAACAGTATTGTCTCTTTCAATAAGCAAAATTCCTGAATTAATGAAAAATTTTCTAAAAAATAATGGAATGAAAGTCTCAGATATAGATATGACAGTTCCCCATCAGGCTAGCGTTGCAATGCCTCTTGTAATGCAAAAATTAGGAATAGAAAAAGATAAATTTTTAGACGAGGTCAAGGAATTTGGAAATATGGTATCAGCATCTGTTCCTATAACATTAGTTCATGGACTGGAAAATGGAAGAATTAAAAGCGGCAATACAATCTTGCTTATTGGAACAGCGGCTGGACTTACTACAAATATGATGCTAATTAAATTATAGCTATAATTAATAATAATTTTTTAAGTTTGGAATTTTTTATGTTAAAATAAAGAAAGTAAATGTAAAACTTGGAAGAGGTATGAAATGGAAGAGAAAGAAATAAAGATTTTTCAGATGTTTTTTATCATTGGGATTGTTATTAATTATTTTACGAAAGGTCTGAAAGTCAATGAAGTTTAAATTTTTAAATTGTATATTTCTGATATGTTTTATATTTAGTGGTGTACTGTATTCGGATGAAAAAAGAAAAGTTGAAGAGAAAGAAGTTGAAATTATTGATGGAAAGGCCTATGTAAAAGGAGAAAACAAGCCGTTTTCAGGGAATATAATAGTCCGATATGATAGTGGAGAAATTTCAAGTGTATATGCTCTTAAGGAAGGGTTGAGGCAGGGAATAATCAATTATCATTATAAAAATGGAAAATTAAAAGTTGAACTTACTTATGTTAATGATAAACTAAACGGAAATATGAAAGAGTTTTATGAAAACGGAAATATTCAATCAGAAACAGAATACAAAGATGATGTTTTATATGGAAAGAGAATAGAGCGTTATGAAAACGGGAACTTGAAAACAACATCTGAATGGAATCGATTTTTGGATGGAGAAAAAATAGAATATCATAAAAATGGTAAAATTAAGAAAAAAGAAATTTATAAAAATGGAGAGTTGCAGAAAGATGGATTAAGTAAATTTTCGAATATTTTGGTAATATTGGCATTTGGAATACCATTTTTGACTTTACCATTTTCTTTCTTCAAAATATATAAACAGTTTCCGAAGGTAAAATTACTGGATGAATATCAGAAAGAAAAAATATTAGAAATTTTGGTAAAATATAATTCACACATTACATCTTTACTTTCAAGTTATTCTATTAATGGAACTGGAACAACTTATGTAAAAATTAGAAATTTTAAAATTAGAGAAGAAAAATTTTCAATTTCAGCAAAAATGTATTCAGTATTTTGGATGCCAATGCCATATATTATTGGATATATAGTTTGCCGTGATAAAGATAAAATAATTTCTTCTTTTTCAAAAGAAAGCTTTCAAAAAATAAAAGATGAAATACAGGAAAAAATCGAGAATAAAAAAACAAAAAAACTTTAGATATAGGAGGCAATGACTATGCTGGCGGATTACCATATGCATTGTAAATATAGTGACGATTCAGATGAATTGCTGGAGAATAATATTAAAAGTGCAATAGAAAAAGGATTTAACGAAATTTGTTTTACGGATCATGTAGATTATGGAATAAAAATTGATTATGATGTTTATAAGAAATTATCAAAGGAAGATAGAAAAAATGCTGTTTTAAATGTTGATTATCCAAATTATTTTACTGAAATTGAAAAATTTCAAAAAATTTATCAGAATAAACTCGTGATAAAAAAAGGGCTGGAGTTTGGAATACAGACTCATACAATTCCACAATTTCAAAAATTATTTGACAATTATGATTTAGATTTTGTAATTTTATCATGTCATCAGGTTGGAGATAAAGAGTTTTGGAAACAAGATTTTCAAAAAGGAAAAACTCCAGATGAGTATAATGCTGAATATTATGAAGAAATTTACAAGGTAATTAATAATTTTAAAGATTATAGCATTTTAGGACATTTAGATTTAATTCAAAGATACAATAAACAATTTGAAGGTGAGGTTTATCCCTTTGAAAAAAATAAAGAAGTCATTACAAAAATATTGAAAAAAGTTATTGAAGACGGGAAAGGGATAGAAGTAAATACTTCAAGTTTTGCTTATGGATTAGATGATTTGACACCATCAAGAGATATATTAAAATTATATTATGAACTTGGCGGAAAGATAATAACGGCTGGATCGGATGCTCATAAAGCGAAAGATGTTGGAAGACATATAAAAGAAATTTATAATGAATTAAAAGAAATTGGATTTAAAGAGATTTGTACTTATGAAAAAATGAAGCCTATTTTTCATAAACTATAAAATTAGGAATTAAAAATTTGGAGAGAAAAATTGGAGGATAAAAAAATGTCAGAAATGAAAAATGAAATGAAAAAACCAAAAACTTTGTTTGATAAAGTTTGGGAGAAACACGTAATTACAGGAGAGCCTGGAGAAGCACAATTGCTTTATATAGATTTACACTTAATTCACGAGGTTACTTCGCCACAGGCGTTTTCAGGGTTGAGACTTGCTGGAAGAAAGGTTAGACGGCCTGACTTGACTTTTGGAACGATGGATCATAACACGCCTACAATAATGTCACAAAGACTGAATATTAGAGATAAGATTTCTAAGGCACAGCTTGATGCACTTGCTGCGAACTGTAAGGAATTTGGGATTGAACTTGTTGATATGTTTAATGAAAATAATGGAATTGTGCATATGGTGGGGCCTGAGCAGGGACTTACGCAACCTGGAAAAACTGTAGTTTGTGGAGATAGCCATACTGCGACTCATGGGGCATTTGGAGCGATTGCATTTGGAATTGGGACAAGTGAAGTTGAGCATGTTCTGGCAACACAGACAATTTGGCAAAAGAAACCTAAGACAATGGGAATTGAAATTACTGGAAAATTACAAAAGGGTGTATACGCAAAAGATATTATTTTACATATAATTAAGACTTATGGAATTGGACTTGGAAATGGATATGCCTTTGAATTTTTTGGAGATACGATAAGAGGGCTTTCGATGGAAGAAAGAATGACAATATGCAATATGGCGATTGAAGGTGGGGGAAAATCAGGAATTATCGCACCTGATGAAACCACATTTAATTATGTGAAAGGAAGAAGATTTGCACCAAAAGGTGAGGAATTTGAGAAAAAAGTGGCTGAATGGAAGGAATTGTATACAGATTCTGTAGAAGCCTTTGACAAGCATATAAAAATAGATGTTACAAATCTTGAGCCACAAGTTACTTGGGGAACAAATCCTGAAATGGGAATCAATGTTACTGAAAAATTTCCAGAAATCAAAGATCATAATGATGAAAAAGCATACGAATACATGGGCTTAAAACCAGGACAAACTCCATTTGACATACCTTTAAAGCACGTATTTATCGGATCTTGTACAAATGGAAGATTGAGCGACCTGGAAATTGTCGCAAAAATTGTAAAAGGAAAGAAGGTTGCGCCAAATATTACGGCAGTTGTAGTTCCTGGCTCACAAGTTGTTAAAAAAGCGGCTGAAGAAAATGGAATTGCACAAATCTTGAAAGATGCCGGATTTGAATGGAGAGAAGCTGGATGTTCAACTTGTCTTGGGATGAATCCTGACTTGATACCAGCTGGAGAGCATTGTGCCTCAACTTCTAACAGAAATTTTGAAGGACGGCAAGGAAAAGGAGCAAGAACACATCTAGTAAGTCCAGCGATGGCTGCTGCTGCTGCAATTTATGGGAAATTTGTGGATGTAAGGGAATTGGATGAGGTAAAATAAGAGAATAGATACTGGTTAATGATAATTAATAAGAATAAAAAAATTGAAAGAGAGAAAAATACTATGAAAAAGATAACTTTTTATACAAATCCACGTTCGAGAGGAGCGATTGTAAGATGGATGCTAGAAGAATGCGGAGCAGAGTATGATGTAGTGCCTGTTCATTTTGGTAAAGAAATGAAATCAGAAAAATATCTTTCGGTAAATCCAATGGGGAAATCTCCAGCATTGGAGGTAGACGGAAAAGTAATTACAGAAACAGCAGCAATATTAATATTTTTAGCAGATATGTATCCTGAAAAAAACTTGATACCACTAGTTAATTCTTTGGAAAGAGGAGAATTTTATCGTTGGATGTTTTTTCTAGTTCAATTAGAATATGCTTTTATTGACAAATTTTTTGATGTTCCATCAAGTGAAGAGAGAAGAAGAAGTGTAGGCTATGGAGATTACGATACAGCATTAAATACCTTAACTGAATTTTTAAAAGGCAAAAAATATGTAATAGGAAATAATTTTACTGTGTTAGATTTGTATTTTACAGCAACATTAAGATGGGCAATATTTGTAGGGGGAATGCTTCCAAACGAAGGTATACTTGTGGATTATATGAATCAACATTTAACAAGAGAAGCAAATGTAAAAGGAAAGGAACTAGATCAAAAATTAGCCGAATCAATGGGGATAGTGTAGAAATTTAATCAAAAAAGGGATAAAAGATAAATTGAAAAACTCTTTTAAAAAGTAGTTAAAAATAAGATTTTTATATATAAAAAATGAAGGAGAGAAAAATGAAACCATTTACAAAATATGAAGGAACAATCGTTCCAATAATGAATGACAACATAGATACGGATCAATTAATTCCAAAACAATATTTAAAAAGTATCGAAAAAACAGGATTTGGGCAATATGTGTTTGATGAATGGAGATACAATGAGGACAGAACAGATAATATGGATTTTAATTTAAACAAGCCTGAATATAAGACAGGGACAATTTTGATTACAGGAGATAACTTTGGGTGCGGTTCGAGCAGGGAACATGCGGCTTGGGCATTGCAGGATTATGGATTTCATGTAATTGTTGCAGGAGGGTATTCAGGAATATTCTACATGAACTGGCTAAATAACGGACATTTGCCAATAACTTTGCCAGAAGCTGATAGACTGGAACTGGCTAAACTTCCTGGGGATGCTAAAGTGGTAGTTGATTTGGAAAATAACAAACTGACTGCAAATGGGAAAGATTATTTCTTTGAGCTGGAGGAAAGCTGGAAACAGAGATTACTAAAAGGGCTTGATTCGATTGGATTGACATTGGAACATGAGGATGAGATTAGGAAGTATGAGGAGAATCATAGATAATCTGAATAACTTAATTTGTGAAAAGAAAGATTTAAAAAATAGTTAGAAAAATCAAAAGAACAATTAAAAGCGGAAGAATATTTCAAGTAATATGGGATAGGGTATGATAAAAATTTTATTTATGGTATTAATTAAAAAAGAAAGAAATTTAAATTTGTAACTTAAATTTTTTGTATTTGGTGAAGGGAGAATATTGATTTATGTTTTCAATATTAGGTGCAGTATTATTTGGAGTTATAGCAATTATGACAGTTCTTGTTGCCTGCGGTTTACCTCTGGGCGAATTTACAATGGGCGGACAACATAAAATTTTACCTAAGAGATTTAGAGTTATGGCAGCCATTTCAGTGGGTATCCAAATTTTTGCAATGATAATTATTTTGCAAGCTGGAGGTTTTATTTCCTTATGGCTGTCTTTTAAGGTTACTAAATATATTTGTTTTTTCTTTGCTGTCTACCTATCTCTGAATACTATTATGAACATGATTTCAAAAAGCAGGAAAGAAAAATATGTTATGACTCCGCTTTCACTTATAGCTGGAATATGTTTTTGGATAACGGCATTTCAGATGTAGTATGTAAAATGAGGATAATCTATAGTGCATCAAATTGGAAATTTAAAGTAAAAATACGTATAAAAAAATTGATTTTTAGTATTGATTATTTATAAGCTTATGTATTTTTAAAGAATAATTTAGTATTATATGGGCTAATTTCTTTGATTCTTTGTGAAAAATTGACAAAAAGGTTAACGATATTATTGAGAAGGAAGTTGTTTGTTGAAATAATAGAATAAAAATTAGAAAGGAAAATTTAAAAGATGGCAGAAAAATCAAAAGAACAGTTGAAAGTAGAAGAATATTTCAAGCAAAATGGGATAGAGCATGATAAAAATTTTATTTATGGTATTAAAAGAGAACGAAATTTGAATTCATTTTTGATGATGGGACTTATTGGATTGATTATGAAAGCAGGGATGAAGCCGTGTTATATACTTTTTAAGGAGAATGAAATATTGTTTTTCGAAATTGGGATACTTGGTGGAATTAAAGGGCTTTTAACAAGAATAGATGTTGATGATATAGAAAAAATTGATTTAAAAAAAGGAATCTTAAACTATAAATTAACAATATCAGTAAGAGCTGGGGACAAAATAAAAAAAGAAATAATAAATTTTGCCCAAATTAATGGAAAGGCATGGTGGATGCAGAATAGAAATAATCTGATTGAAAGTGGGTACTTTGAAAAATTGGCTGAAAGAGTGGGCAAAAGAAGAATGTTGGAACAATAAATAAAAAAAGAAAGGTAACTTTATGAAAAAAATATTACTTTTATTGCTAATTTTAACAACTTTTGTAGTATCTTGCGGGAACGGAGGCAAAAATTCAAATGCAAATACAGAAGTTCAAAAGAGTGAGAAAAATAGTAAACAAATTGACAATAGTTTTGATTTTGAAATATATGGAGAAACATTGGAAGAGGCTCATAAAAATTTTAAGACAAAGATTGTCGATGGGCAAAAAACGGAATTTGTGCCAGATGGAAAACCAGATATTCCGCCTAAAAACAGTAAGTTTTCATTGGTAAATTATCCATCAAAATTAGGAGAAATGCCAATGTATATTACAGCAAAAGAAAATAACGGGAAAAAATATCCAGCGATCATATATTTAAATGGTGGATTTGGTGGAATTGGAGATAGTGAGTTTGGCTGGGATGAAGAATCGCCTAAAAATAATTATCAAGGGGCAGGTGCATTTAAAAGAGATGATTTTGTGCTTGCAATACCAAGTGCTAGAGGAGAAAATGAAAATCCTGGAAAATATGAAATGTTTTATGGGGAAATTGAAGACTTGGAAGAAGCTAGAAAATATGTGGCATCACTGCCTTATGTTGATTCAAATAGAATTTATCTCGTTGGACACAGTACAGGTGGGACAAAGGCATTGCTTCTAAGCGAATATTCAAAAGGTTTTCGAGCAGTTTTTGCAATAGGTGCCTTGCCAGATTTCTTTTGGGCAACAGAAAAACCTGATGAATATGGTGGAGTTCCATTTGATTTAACAAACCCTAGAGAAATAGCAGTAAGATCATCACTTCGATACGTCCGTTCAATAACAGCACCAACTTTTCACTTTGAAGGGCAGGAAGAAAGAAGAGATATTCTATTTGAGCCTATGCAAAAAGCCGCAGATAAATACAAAATACCATTCAAGAAATACCGAATTGCAGGTGGAGATCATTTTAATATCATTTATCCATTAACAACAATGATTGCACAGAAAATCTTGGCTGATACAGGGACAAAAACGAATATTCAGTTTAGTGATGGGGATTTGGATGTGATTTCAAAAGGGATTGTGAGAGAATAAAAAATAAGTAGGAGATAAAAATGAAAAATCAATTTTTTAAAATAGTGTTATTAGCTGTTTTATCTTTCGGAATTATAAGTTTTTCTGCAAAAAATAAAATGATGACTGCAAAAGAATATACAGAGTATCAAAGAAAAAAAGCTGGAAAAGTAACTGCAATAATTGAAGATGGTTTTTTAAAAGAATTAGAAAGAAAAAGTGAAATAATTAATGGAAGTTTTAATTATAAGCAGATAAAAGGCGATAGAGGCATCTTAACTAAAATTTATGAAAATCAAGAGAAGAAAGTTGCAGAAGCTAAGGTAGAAATAGAAGATAATAATGGATTTAAAATAAATCCTTCAAGTGTTGAAGGAATTCCTTTTGAAGATAAATATATTAAATTTATAGAGATAGGAGTATCTAAGTGGTATGATAAATTTGGAAATTTAAAAACTGAACGAACTCATAGTGAAGATGGTGTATTAATGAATATAAATTTTTATGATGAAGCGGGAAAATTAGTAAAAAATTATAGAAGAGAAGGTGACAAAGGAATTGTTGAAGAATACAGCCCTGTTAAAAAAACTTATGAAGCAATATTATTAGAAGATAGTGCAGAATCAAAATTAACAACTCTTACTTGCTGTTTTCTTGATTAATTTTTATAAAAACGGATTTTAAATAAAGAAATTCTTGAGGCAATACAGGAAACTGAAGATGCTTCGGTTAAGAAAATTTAAAGAAAAGGGCATCATATTACAGAGGAATTACTTTAGGATTTGGAATTTAAAATTGGGAGTAATTGAGTAATTTAATAATTAGATGGAGGAATTAAATGTTAAAAAAACTTATATTTTTAATAATGTTGTTGAGTATGCAACTAGTTTTTGCAGATATAAAGGATATTAAAGAATTAGGAAAAGCAATGGACGATTTGTCATTTGAGAAATCGGCAGTAAGCGGTTCTAAAACAGCATATAAAGTAGGAATAGCAAAATATACATTTAATAGACCATATAAAAGTGGTGAAAAGCAATTAGAAGTACATTATTTGAATGGAAAAAGAGAAGGTGAAGCAAAATTTTATTATCAAAATGGAAATTTGATAGGAAAAGGTAATTATAAGAATGATAAAAAAGATGGACTTTGGGAATTTTTTGCTAGTGATGGTGGAAAAATTGTAGAAGTAAATTACAAAAATGGTCTTTTTGATGGGATTGTTACGGAATATTTTGAAAATGGGCAAATAAATACAGTTTCAAATTATGTTCAAGGGAAAAAAGAGGGTGAAGAGAAACAGTATTATATGTCTGGAAAATTGCAATCAACTGGAACTTATATAAATGATAAAGAAGAAGGAAAGGTTGTGATTTATTATCCTAGTGGAAAAATTTATATGACAAGTAATTTTTTGAATGATAAGCATAATGGCGAAATTAATTATTTTTATGAAAATGAGAAACCTCTTTTAAAAGGAACTTTTAGAAATTCAGAAGCTACTGGACTTTGGGAATTTTATGATGAAAAAGGTAATTTAAAGTATAAAGGCGAGTACAATGAAATCAAACCTAAATTTATGCCAGAGTTTGAAAAAAATAGACAAAAAATATTAAAGAAAAACTAGAAAAATTTTAAGAAAGGAAGTGCGAAAATGAACTACAAAATTGCAGTATTAAATGGAGATGGAATTGGGCCGGAAATAGTGGCTGAGGCGATAAAGGTTTTGGACAAGGTTGGAGAGAAGTTTGGACATCAATTTGAGTATGTTCGGGGATATCTTGGAGGGGAGTCTGTGGATAAGTATGGAGTTCCTTTGTCAAGTGAAACTGTGGAAGTTTGTAAAAATAGTGATGCTATTTTGCTTGGGGCTATTGGTGGGCCTAAATGGGATAATATTGAGCCTGAAAAACGTCCAGAGAGAGGGCTTCTTGCGATTAGGAAGGAACTTGGAGTTTATACGAATTTGCGACCTGCAATTTTGTTTAAATCGTTAAAAAGTGCGAGTCCTTTGAAGGAAGAAATAATTGGAGATAGACTTGATGTGATGATAGTAAGGGAGCTTACTGGAGGGCTTTATTTTGGGCATAGGGAATATTCTGATGAAAAGGCGTTTGATACACTTCCTTACACAAGACCTGAGATTGAGAGAATTGCGAAAAAAGCGTTTGAAATTGCAAAACTTAGAAATAAAAAACTTACGAGCGTAGATAAACACAATGTTTTAGATACTTCAAAATTGTGGAGAAAAGTTGTGGAAGAAATTTCAAAAGATTATCCTGAAGTGGAAGTTTCGCATATGTATGTGGATAATGCCGCAATGCAGCTGATTGCCAATCCTAGACAATTTGATGTGATTTTGACTGAAAATATGTTTGGAGATATTTTGTCAGATGAGGCTTCAATGCTTACAGGATCGCTTGGAATGCTGCCATCAGCGAGTCTTGGAGATGGAAAAGTTGGACTTTATGAACCAAGTCACGGTTCAGCACCTGATATTGCTGGAAAAAATATTGCAAACCCAATAGCAACAATACTTTCGGCAGTAATGATGTTAAGATATTCATTTAATCTTCAAAAAGAGTCTGATGCGATAGAAAAAGCTGTGGAAGAAGTGCTGGAAGCAGGATTTAGAACAGCTGATATTTATACAGATGGTATGAAGAAAGTTGGAACTGATGAAATGGGAACTGAAATTGCTAATAGAATTTAGGATTTAAAAATTTTGGAAAAAGAAGGATATTTTTATGGAAGAAATATTACACTATGAAAATGTAACTTTTAAGCGTAATGGCAGAGAAATACTGAAAGGAATTGATTGGCATATAAATAAAGGTGAAAATTGGGTACTTCTGGGGCTTAATGGTTCTGGAAAGTCAACTCTTCTTGGAATGATACCAGCCTATATTTTCCCAAGTTCTGGAGAAGTGCGAGTTTTTGGGCATAAATTTGGTAATTATTCTTGGAAAAAAATAAAGAATCGAGTTGGTTTTGTAAGTTCGACATTAAATAATTTTTCAAGTACATTAAATGGTGAAAAACTGGAAGATGTTGTAATTTCTGGAAAGTTTAGTTCTATTGGAATTTATGATGAAGTTACAGATAAGGATAGGGAAAAGGCGGATAAGATTATTGAGGATTTTAAGATTTCGTATATAAAAAATAATCATTTTGGAACTTTGTCGCAAGGGGAGCAACGACGGACATTGCTTGCAAGAGCGTTTATGAATGAGCCTGATTTGCTTATATTGGACGAGCCTTGTTCAGGGCTTGATGTAACTTCGAGAGAATATTTTTTGAAAGTGCTTGAAGAAAATTCCAAAAATAATAATGCAATACCGTTTATTTATGTAACTCATCAGATTGAGGAAATTGTGCCATCAGTAACTCACGTGGCACTTCTTCACGATGGAAAGATTTTAGCAAAAGGGCTTAAAAAGGATATTTTGACAGATAAATTACTTTCTCAGATGTTCGGATTGGATGTGAAGATTGTTTGGGAAAATGAAAGACCTTGGCTGATTGTGAGATAAATTTAGGATTTACCTAAAAGGAGATGATTTATTAAACATGGATAAAAGCAGAAAATTTATAGCGGTAATTTTAGCACTGCTTGCGGCTATTTTTTATGCAATAAATACACCGTTTTCTAAAGTGCTTTTAAATAAGATTCCTCCCACATTGATGGCATCTTTTCTATATTTGGGAGCTGGAACAGGGGTAGGCATTATGTACTTGTTTCGTAGAAAAGCCGAAGAAAAGTATAAAAAGTTAAGTAAGGCAGATTTACCTTATACTGTTGGAATGATTGTCCTTGATATTGCGGCACCTATATTTCTGATGATTGGTATAAATATTGGTTCAGCTTCAAATGCTTCACTGCTTGGTAACTTTGAAATTGTAGCAACAACAATTATTGCTCTTCTGATATTTAAGGAGAAAGTAACATCAAAGTTGTGGATTGCTATTGGATTTATCACAATATCAAGTATAGTTCTTTCATTTGAAGGGGCTGAAAGTTTCCAATTTTCATTAGGTTCATTGTTTGTTATATTGGCAACGTGTTGTTGGGGACTTGAAAATAACTGCACTAGAAAAATTGCAGATAAAAGTACTTATGAGATTGTTTTATTAAAAGGATTTTTCTCTGGCAGCGGTTCATTTATAGTCGCCCTTATTTTGGGAGAAAGAATTCCTGAAATGAAATATATAATAGCTGCTTTGCTACTTGGATTTGTGGCATATGGACTCAGCATTTTTATGTATATCAGAGCACAAAGAGATTTAGGTGCTGCAAAAACTAGTGCATATTATGCTGTAGCTCCATTTGTAGGAACTTTTTTAGCATTTGTAGTAAATGGAGAAAAACTTACTTTGGTATATTTCATTGGTCTTATCTTTATGATAATTGGTAGTGCAGTTGTCGTATATGATACAATGGTTAAACGTCACAGTCATAGTCATTCTCACATAATTGTTCATACGCATGATGGAAAAACACATACTCATTTTATCACGCATGAACATGAACATAGTCACTTTATATCAGAGAAAAAGCATAATCACAAACATAAAGATTATATAAATAGCATAGAACATAAATTAATACACGAAAAGGAATTGTAGATTTATAAAAGTGCTGTATTTAAAACATAACAAACTAAAGTTTAAAACAAAAGAAACATTAGGAAAAATAAAAAAAAATTAAGCAAGATTAAAATTGTTCAAGAAATTAAAAATTTTTAGAGGTAAGAAAAATGTAATGGCAACACCTCCAACTTAAATCGAAATAGTATAAAATTACGAGGAGATTATAAGATGAACAATTATATAAAATTAAATGAAGATAGATGGAATAATGTAAAAAATGACTATACTGAGCCATTGACACATGAAGAATTAGAAGAAGTTAGAAATAATCCAATTTCTGTTGCATTAACTGTTGGGAAAAAAGTCCCGAAAGAATGGTTTGAAAAAGCAAACGGAAAAAAGATATTAGGTTTAGCTTGTGGTGGTGGACAGCAGGGTCCAGTTTTTGCTATAAAAGGTTATGATGTAACCATAATGGATTTTTCTAAATCACAATTACAAAGAGATGATATGGTTGCTGAAAGAGAAGGCTTAAAAATCAATACAGTTCAAGGCGATATGACAAAACCATTTCCATTTGAAAATGAAACTTTTGATATTATTTTTAATCCAGTTTCAAATGTATATATAGAAGATTTAGAAAACATGTATAAAGAAGCCTCTAGAGTATTGAAAAAGGGTGGACTGTTAATGGTCGGATTTATGAATCCTTGGATATACATGTATGATGCTGACATTGTATGGGACAAACCCGATGAGGAATTACTTTTAAAGTTTTCAATACCTTTTAATTCAAAAGAGCTTGAAGAGGAAGGCAAAATAACCATAAATCCAGAATATGGATATGAATTTAGCCATACCTTAGAAACTCAGATTAGAGGACAACTTAAAAATGGTCTCGCTATGATAGATTTTTATGAATCGTGTGACAAAAGACATAGATTATCACGTTATGGAAATGACTATATAGCTACACTTTGCATTAAACTATAATGTTATAGAGCATACTTCAGGAGAATAGCCCGTTTTATTTTCCGTAAGGGTTAAAATCTAAAAATTAGAATTTTGTAATTAATAGAAATTAATGTTTTTAATAAAATGAAAAAAGAGGAAACTTATGGATTTTAATAAACTTTATGAAAAAATGATTCAGCATAAAAATGAAGAACAGGCACGACAAATGTCAAAATATATGCTTAATAAATTTGAATATATTGGAATTAAGACGCCTGAAAGACGCAAAATATTTAAAAATTTTTTCAAGGAATACAAGAATGAAGAAAAAATCGACTGGGAATTTGTAAATAAATGCTGGGAAAATAAGTACAGGGAATTTCAGTATATTGCAGCAGATTACCTAAAGAATATGAAAGATAAGTTGACAAGAGATGATATTCCAAAGCTTAAACAGTTAATCTTGAAAAAATCATGGTGGGATACGATAGACAATTTGGATATGACAATAGGAGCTTTGGCATTAAAGGATTCAAATGTGAATAAAATATTGCTGGAATGGAGTATTGATGAAAATATTTGGCTTAGAAGAATTGCCATTGATCATCAGCTTTTGAGAAAAGAAAAAACAAATACTGAATTACTGGAAAAGGTTTTAGAGAATAATCTGGGGCAGGCTGAATTTTTTATCAATAAGTCGATAGGCTGGGCATTGAGAGATTATAGCAAGACTAATCCTGAATGGGTAAAAAATTTTATTGAAAAAAATAAAGAAAAAATGGCAAAATTAAGTATTAGGGAAGCTAGTAAATATTTGTAATATTAAATTCTCTTTAAGTAACAAATTTATTATAGACTTTTTCAACAAAGTATATTTTCAAATAATTAAAATATAGTTTTCTAGTTCTAATAAAGTGACGGAGCTTTTATTTGTTCAACTACGACTGTCTGACGACTGGAAGGAGGAGTTTCGGAGTTGGGCAAATAAAAGTCGTAGTCTAGCCATAGGTTGTAGGATTTGCGGCAATGAGCAATCCTGCAAAAAAAGAAAGAGTATAATAAAAATAGTAAAATTGTTGTTAAACAAAATAATTTAATACTAAATTCCATTAGAAAATAAAAATTATGTTTAAAGATAGGAAGTTTTAATTTTACGCTAAATTTTATTAAACATTTGTTATTTAAATATGGAATAGTATAAGTTTTAAAGTAATTTTATTGTATTATAAGCATAAAAAATATTGAAAGGATTTACAAATTATGAAAAAAATAATAATGATAATGGGAACGGCTCTTGTTCTTTCATCTTGTGGAGTTGTTGGAGCGGCAGGAAGTATTGCTGGAGGGACAATTAAAGCAGCTGGAACTGTTACAGGAGCAGTAATTAAAACAACTGGAAATATTATCGGCGGAATAATCGGTGGAAATGATGGAGAAATTGATGCAAAGGGCGTTAAGTATAAATTTTCTAAGGCAAAAGTTGAAAATGATGGGAATACAACAATTGTAACAGGAGTTTTAACAAATAGTGGGAGCAGAAAGGAAAATGTTACTATTGAAATCCCTTGCTTTGATAAAAAAGGAACAAAAGTTGGAGATGCTGTAGATAGCACTGACTCCATTGATAAAAATAAAAAATGGGAGTTTAGAGCTGTTCTAAATTCGGGAGATGTAAAAGCGTGTAAAGTTAAAGATGCTTATGTAAATGCACAATAAATTTGATAATAACATCCTATACTAAATATCGTTTAAATAGTGAATTTATTACAATCTTTTTTTATAAAAGATAAAATCTAATATTTTAAAAAAATTTAAAATATAATTTTTGTTTTTTAAACAAAGTCTAGCATAAACTAATCTCTAGGATTTTTTACAATGAGCTATCCTATAAAAATAAAAAAACATAGAGATTATGAAAAATATTTATTAATAAAAATATCTAAAAAATAAAATTCAAAAATATATAAAATATATCGTTACATTAAAAAGAAATATTTGCAAATATTTTTAAAAAGTGTATAATATATACATATAAAATTTAGGAGGATAAAAAATGGCAGGAAATATTTTAGGAACAACAGTTTATTATGATGCTGACTGTGATTTGAGTAAATTGGAAGGTAAAAAAATTACTGTATTGGGGTATGGTTCACAAGGGCACGCACATTCTTTGAACTTAAAAGAAGGTGGATTTGATGTAACTGTTGGACTTAGAAAAGGTTCAAAATCTTGGGATGAGGCTACTGAAGCAGGGTTTACAGTAAAAGAAACTGCAGATGCTGTAAAAGGTGCAGATATAGTTATGATTTTGATTCCAGATGAAATTCAGGCTGATGTATATGCATCTGATATTGCACCAAACTTGAAAGAAGGAGCATATATCGCATTTGGACACGGATTTAATATTCATTTTGGAAAAATTGTTCCAAGAGAAGATATAAGCGTATTTATGGTTGCACCAAAAGGACCTGGACACTTGGTAAGAAGAACTTTCCAAGAAGGAAGTGGAGTACCTTGTCTAGTAGCTGTTTACCAAGATGCTAAAGGAGATACAATGGAAGTTGCTAAAGCATGGGCATCAGCTATTGGTGGAGGAAGATCAGGAATCCTTGAAACTACATTCAAGCAAGAAACAGAAACAGATTTATTTGGTGAACAAGCTGTATTATGTGGTGGAGTAGTAGAACTTATGAAAGTAGGATTTGAAGTATTGACAGAAGCTGGATATGATCCTGTAAATGCTTACTTTGAGTGCTTACACGAAATGAAACTTATCGTAGACTTGATTTATGAAGGTGGATTGGCAACAATGAGAAGCTCAATTTCAAACACTGCTGAATATGGAGATTACATCACAGGACCAAAAATTATAACTGCTGAAACAAAAGAAGCTATGAAACAAGTATTAGCAGATATCCAATCAGGTAAATTTGCAAATGACTTCTTAGCAGACTCAAAAGCAGGACAACCATTCTTAAAAGAAAAAAGAGCAGAATTTGCAAATCACGGTGTAGAAAAAGTTGGGGCTGAATTAAGAAAACTTATGCCTTGGATTAAAAAATAAATCATATTAAAATCCTTAATTTTAAAGGAATATAGCGATTATCCATTTTGCTGAAAGGAGCAAAAATGGGGAAAAATCAATAAAATAAAAATAAAATTACAATTTAAAATTTTAGCAGTCTTTTAAATAAGGCTGCTATATTTTTGATTATAAAGACTTTTTAAAAATGAAGGAAATAAAAATGGGAAAATTAATAATTATAGAAGGTACAGATGGAAGTGGAAAACAGACTCAGACAGAATTACTTTATAAAAAATTACAAGAAATAAAAGGAGACGAAAAAGTAAGAAAAATATCTTTTCCAAATTATGAAAGCAGAGCTTCTGAGCCTGTAAAAATGTATCTTGCAGGTGAATTTGGAAAAACAGCGGAAAGCGTCAATGCTTATGCGGCTTCTGTGCTTTATTCAGTTGACAGGTTTGCTTCATTTAAGACTGAATGGGAAGAGTTTTACAATAATGGGGGAATTGTGATTAGCGATAGATATACAATTTCAAATATGATTCATCAAGTTCCTAAAATATCTGATAAATCTGAACGTGAAATATATTTGAGCTGGTTAATAGACTTGGAATGGAGAAAAATAGCAATACCAGAGCCAGATGTTGTATTTTTTTTAGATATTCCGTTTGAGTTTAGTCAAAAACTTATGAAAAACAGGGAAAATAAAATAACTGGAGAAAAAGAGAAGGATATTCACGAAAAAGATAAAAATTACTTGAAAAATGCCTATGAAGTAGCAAAAGAATTGTCGGTAAAATATAAGTGGAATGTAATTTCCTGCATTAAAGATGACAAATTAAGAACGATAGAAGATATAAATGATGAAATGCTAAAAATATCTCTGGAAAATATATAATTGATTCGAATTTTATAAAATAAAATTTTTTAAGTAAAAATTTGTTAAAAGAAATCAAAAATAGAAAAGAAAAAATATATAAAAAGAAATCAAATTGTGATATAATAATGTTTGGAATATAATAATAAATAAGGAGAGGGTATAATGGCTAGAAAAAAAGCTGAAGAAAAAGAAAAGGATGATAAAGCGTTAAGCGAAAAGGAGAAAATGCTTGACTTGGCACTAAAGCAGATTCAGAAGGATTATGGTGATGGTGCTGTAATGAAACTTGGTGAAAATCAGAAAATGAATATAAGGGCTATTTCTACAGGAAGCTTGAATTTGGATATAGCGCTTGGAATTGGTGGAGTGCCAAGAGGGAGAATTGTTGAGATTTATGGAGCGGAATCTTCAGGGAAAACAACACTTGCACTTCATATTATTGCGGAAGCTCAGAAGGCTGGTGGAACAGTGGCATTTATTGATGCGGAACATGCTTTAGATCCAGTTTATGCAAAGGCTCTTGGAGTAAATATTGATGAGCTGTTAATTTCACAGCCTGATACAGGTGAGCAGGCACTTGAAATTTCAGATATGCTTGTAAGAAGTGGAGCAATGGATGTAATTGTTGTCGATTCAGTTGCGGCGCTTGTTCCAAAAGCTGAAATTGAAGGAGAAATGGGCGATCAGCAAATGGGACTTCAGGCAAGACTTATGTCAAAAGCACTTAGAAAATTAACAGGAAGTATCTCAAAATCTGATACAGTTATGATTTTTATTAACCAAATAAGAGAAAAAATTGGCGGATTTTCATTTGTTCCAGGAGTACAGACAACGACTTCAGGAGGACGTGCTTTAAAATTCTTTTCAACTGTAAGAATGGAAGTAAAAAGAGTAGGTTCTGTTAAGCAGGGAGACGACGTTATTGGAAGTGAAGTTGTAGTAAAAGTTACAAAAAATAAAGTTGCGCCACCATTTAAAGAAGCTAAATTTAATGTTATGTATGGAACTGGAATTTCTAAAATTGGGGAAGTACTTGATGCAGCGATTAATCTTGGAATTGCTTCAAAAAGCGGGGCATGGTTCAGTTATGGCGATGAACGTCTAGGACAAGGGCGTGTAAATGTTGAAAATATGCTGAAGGAAAACAAGGAAGTATATGGAAGACTTGAAAAGCAAGTGCTTGATGCTATTCGTCCAAAACAGGAAACAGAGCAACTAAAAATAGTAGAAACTGTTGAATCTGAAAATACGGAAAATAAAGAAGCAGAGACAGATGAAGATTAATAAAATTTATCGTAATAAGATATATCTTGATAATGAGGAAATTATGGATATAAGTCCTCTTATCAGGCAGAAATATGATTTAAAGGTAAATGACAATATTGAGAGGTTTTATGATGAGATTTCGTATGAAGCCTCTCTTGAAAAAGGGATTTTTCTAATTTCATTAAAAGACAGGACAAAAAAAGAAATACGGTTAAAGCTGCAAGAAAAATTTAGAAACAAGTCAGCTATTTTACAGGCAATAGAGAAGTTGGAAGAACTAGGGTATCTAAATGATTTAAATTATGCTATTTCATATATTGAAGGCAGAACTTACGGTAAAAATCGTATTTCCTACAACCTTTTTCAAAAAGGAATTGATAAAGTCACAGTTGAAAAGGCCTATCTGACTTTAGATGAGGAAAAAGAAGACAATGTTGATGACACAAAGTTAGAAAAATTAATTGAAAAAAATAGTAAAAAGATTAATATAAATAATGAGAGGGAAGAAAAAAAATTAAAGGAAGAACAGAAATTTATACAGTACCTAGCAAGACAAGGTTTTTCCCTTGACAAAATTTTTAAAAAGCTGAAAGAATATAAAGAAAATTATGAATAACGGTAAAGGAGGAAAATCGTATGAGAACGATATTTTACCATCTTGTGTTAGTTGGAACTTTTATTTATGGAAGTTTTGTTCATATATGGTATCTAATATTCAATAAAGGCGAAAAAAGATATAGATATGTATGCCGAGTAGCCAAAAATTGGGGGAAAAATCTAATCTGGGGAGCTGGAAGCAAAGTAAAAGTTATTTACAAGAATGGCAGTGAAGAAGAAATAAAAAAAATACGAGACACAAAAGAAGCAGTTATATTAATCTCAAATCATCAAAGTAATGTAGATATTCCTGCATTATTAGGATATTTGCCACTTGATTTTTCTTTCATTGCAAAAAAGGAAATGAAAAAATGGCCTGCAATTGGACGTTGGATGCGTTCCTTTGACTGTATATTTTTGGATAGAAAAAATGCAAGACAGGGAATGAAGGATATGAAAGATGCTATAAGTAAAATAAAAAAAGGGCATTCTTATGTAATTTTCCCTGAAGGAAGCAGAAGTGAGGACGGTACAATTGGTGAATTTAAAAAAGGGAGCTTTAAACTTGCAACAGATACAGATGCAAGAATTCTGCCAATCACAATTATTGGAACTTATGAAGTGCAAAGCCGTAAAAGTTTAAAGGTAACGCCAAATAAAAATATAAAAATTGTTGTGGATAAGCCAGTAGATTTAAAATCTATGTCAAGAGAAGAAAAAAAGGAAGTTCACAATATTGTAAATAAAATTATAAAAGATAATTATACAGAAGAAAAAAATCTTTAGGTGGGGGTAAGTATACCCCTATTTTGCGTGAGAAAGGAAAGCGATACAATGAAAGTATTTTTAGCGACTAAAAATAAGGGAAAAATAAAAGATTTTGAAAAACTGACAGAAGGGATGGATTTAGAAGTCGTAACAATTTTAGATGGGCTTGATATTCCTGATGTTGTGGAGGATGGAGAAACTTTTGAGGAAAATTCACGGAAAAAGGCAAAGGAAATTGCAGATTATACAAATATTGTAACAATTTCAGATGATTCAGGACTTTGTGTAGATGCTTTAGATGGAGGACCTGGAGTTTATTCGGCAAGATTTGGAGGAGAAAATGCGACTGACAGCGAAAAGAACCAAAAAATGCTGGAACTTTTGAAGGATGTGAAAAAAGAAAATAGAAAAGCACATTTTGTATCTGTTGTAAGTATTGCCTTTCCAAATGGGGAAATTCATTCATTTCGAGGAGAAATAAAAGGAGAAATTTTGTTTGAAGCAAGAGGTAACAATGGATTTGGGTATAATCCAATTTTTTATTCGTATGAGCTAGGAAAATCATTTGGAGAAGCAGATGACGAAGAAAGAAAAAGTGTGAGCCATCGGGCAAGAGCATTTAGAAAGCTCATTGCATCAGGACTTCTGGAAGAAAAATAAATATTAATTGTTTTTCAGACTAAAAAATAGATTTGGATAAATTATAAATTTTGATTTCAGTTTTTAGTATTGTTTGTTAAATAAAAAAAGGCTGGAAAGGAGCTGTTTATTATGGAAATTACTAATGAAAAAATTGAACTAAATGGATTAATTCACAAGGGAGTGGATAAAATTCTGATATTAATGGCGATATTGTCTATTGTTTATGGTATAGCATTTACTTTGCTGGAAAAAATTACAGTTGCAAGGACAATTTCAGCTTTTTTGCCAGTTGCTGCCATTGTTGTCTGGATTTTGTTTATTTTTTTGAGAATTGACAAGTTAAAAATTGAAAATGGAGTGGCTTCATTAAATGGAAAAAATTTGGATAGTAAAAATACGACAGGATATATGGATAAATATGTGGGAACACCAAGAATACATTTGACAGTTAATGGAGAAAAAATATTATTCGAACCGTACGTAAACCGTTACAGCAGAAGCGACACTTCTAATAAAATCACAGCAATCGGATTTTTCCTAAAAGAGAAAGGAATACCTGAAATACAGTATCAAAAAATTTATCGTAAAATCCTGCTTTTGAGATTAGTTATCCTTTTAGGAATAATGACTCCATTAATAATAACAGTTTAGGAATTTGTCAGGGAGAGAAACAATAAAAAATGTTAGTAAATTTGGAAATAAATAGGGAAAATCTAAAAAGGAACTTGGAAAAAATACGTTCTATAAATAAAAATATCGTTTGTGTAATTAAAGATAATGCTTATGGACTGGGAATTGAAAATATTTTTCCGATATTGCTAAAAAATAATTCTAATTACTTTGCGGTGGCATATATTGAGGAAGCGATAAAAATTCGTGAAATTCTAAAAAAATTTGAAAAAGAAAAAAAACTAAATTTTTTGGAAAATAAAAAAATAAAGATAATGGCACTTAATTATATTGAGCCTAAAAATTTAAAATATGTAATAGAAAATAATGTTGAACTTACAATTTTTAATTTTCCACAATTATCAGACTACTTAAAAATTTTGGATAAATCCTTTGAAAATACAGTTTTGAAAATCCATATAAAAGTAAACAGTGGAATGAACAGGCTTGGATTTAATGAAAATGAAATTTTGGAATTAATTGAAAAAATAAAAAAATATGAAATAAATTCTAAAAATAACAAACTGAAAATAATCTCTATTTTTTCTCATATTTCAGATGCAGAAAATCAAATTGAAACAGAAAAGCAAGTTGAAAAATATGAAAATATTTTAAAGATATTTCACAAAAATAATGTAAAATACCAGTACAAACATTTGCAGGCAAGCCCATTACTCTTTAAATATGGACAAAAATACAATTATGATTTCGCAAGGGTAGGAATGACACTTTATGGAATGGAGCCTTTATCTTATGATGTGGGATTATTAGACGTTATAACAGTAAAATCAAAAATTATAAACATAAGAAACGTGAAAAAAAACAATAAAATTTCCTATGGAAGTAAAGGCATTGTAAGCAGAGACTCTAAAATAGGCATTGTATCAATAGGCTACGCACACGGATTTCAAAAACAAATCGAAAATTCAGAAGAAGCATATGTTTTAGTAAATGGTAAAAAGGCAAAAATTGTTGGAGAAATTTGTATGGATATGATTTTTATTGATTTAACGGATATAGAAAATGTGAAAGTGAATGATGAAGTTGTAGTTATTGGGAGTCAGAAAAATGTTGAAAATGAAATTACTGAAAAAATAACATTGAGGCAAGTAGCAAAGTGGGCTGGGACAATACAGGATGATGTGCTGACTAAGTTTTTGGGAATAAAAAAAACAGTAGATTGATTTTATTTAAATCTTTTTACTGTTTTTTAGTTTTTGAATTTTTAAAAATTAAAGGCTCTAAAAAGATATGAAAAAAGATAACAATTATAACAATAAATATCAATGGATTTGTCTTATAAGCACGAGAAAAATTACCTTTTAAAAATTGAATACTCGCTGTTGTTAGACCCTCGCTCCAATAGTGAATATGCAGAGGTTTTAGAATAAATCCAAATGGTGTTGGTATTTTAAAATAATAACGTACAGAAATTATTGATATTAGTAAAATATATAAAATAAATCTTTTTTTATGATAGTTAAATAATTGTTTAAAATAATTTTTCATAATTAGATATTTTGATATGGCATTGCTGACATAATTTTTTCATAATTTGTTTTTTTAGTTTCTTCCATAATAAGAAATAAATCAATAAGCCACCAGATTCCGCATCCTCCAACAGTTAATAGTTTTAGAACTCCTAATCCAACTTGTCCTAACATAAATCTATCTACTCCATAATTTCCAAAACAAAATGATAAAATAAACATTATAAGAGAGTCTTTAATTGGAACGACCTGTACTCTGTTAAACTCTTCTTGAGTAAGATTTGATAATTTTGTTCTAATTTCTTCAATTGAAACTTCAGGTAAATTTTTAGCGTTTGTCATAAGATAGTTTTGTACTAGATTTGGGTTAACTTTAGTATTTTCTGTCGTAATAATCTCGTTCATATTTCCTCCTTTGATTAATTAGAAAAACTAAACAATTATATAATAAAATAAGAAATAAAGTCAATAAAAATTTGCAATTTTAATTAAAATAAGATATAATTAATGTAATAATTAAAAAAAATTGGAGGGTATCTTTATGGCAATAGCAATTTTGGAAAACAATGGATTAAGAAAAGAAGTAAAATTAGGATTTTCGTGGACAACATTTTTCTTTGGATGGTTTGTACCTTTATTTAGAGGAGATGCTAAAAATGCTATTATATTTTTAGTGGGTGGACTTTTAGCAGGAGCATTAAGCAGTTTTACTTTTGGAATTGTAGCGATAGGATATGCCATTTTTATTGCATTAAAATATAATCAAATGTATGCAAAAAGTTTGATTGAAAAAGGATGGAGACCTGTAAGCGATACCGACAAGCAATTATTAACTTCAAATGGTGTAACTATGCATAATGATTAGTATTTCCGTAAAGTTATTTGAATAAAAAGTTTACTCAAGTGAATTATATTAGAATTATGATTGCTTGAGTTTTTTATTTGTTTTAAAATTTTCTTATATTAATATCCTATGAAAAGGAATTTTAAATATTTAGCTGGATAATAGAATTATCTAGTATTATACAGATAAATTTTATAAACATTAAATTTATTTATAAATTATTTGATTAGCATTGAAAAAAACTGTAAAAAATTGTAAAATAGGTTATAATTATAAAATATGGAGAAAGTAGGGAAAATAAATGGATTTGAACAAATATGAAACATTAAAGGATAGATTTTTGAAATATGTAAAGATTGAAACTAGATCAGATGAGAAAAGTGAGAGTATTCCATCAACACCAACACAGCTTGAATTTGCCAAAATGCTTGTAAAAGAGCTAGAAGAAATAGGGATGGAAGATGTGTATGTGAATGAAAATTGCTTTGTTAATGCAACTTTGAAAAGTAATATTGATAAAGATGTGAAAACTATTGGATTTATTGCACATATGGATACTGCTGATTTTAATGCAGTTAATGTAAATCCACAGATTGTGGAAAACTATGATGGGAAAGATATTGTCTTGAATAAGGAGCAAAATATTGTATTATCTACTCATGAATTTCCAAATTTAAAGGAATATGTGGGAAAAACTGTAATTACTACTGATGGAACAACACTTCTGGGAGCTGATGACAAGGCTGGAGTTGTGGAAATTATTGAGGCTATGAAATATTTGATTAACCATCCAGAAATCAAGCACGGAAAGGTAAAAGTAGCGTTTGGACCTGATGAGGAAATTGGGCGTGGAGCAGACAACTTTAATGTGGATGAATTTGGGGCGGATTTTGCTTATACAATGGATGGCGGACCTGTTGGAGAGCTTGAATATGAGAGTTTTAATGCGGCTGGAGCTGTATTTAAAATAAAAGGTAAAAGTGTTCATCCAGGAACAGCCAAAGGAAAAATGATAAATGCAAGTTTAATAGCTGCAGAAATTATAAATAGCTTTCCAGCAGATGAAGTGCCTGAAAAGACTGAAGGATATGAAGGATTTTATTTTCTTGAAAAAATTCGTGCAAATTGTGAAGACGCTGAATTATCATACATTTTAAGAGATCACGACAGACAGAAGTTTGAAGAAAAAAAGAAATTTTCTGAAAATGTCGCAAAAAAAATTAATGAAAAATACAAAAAGGAATTAGTAACAGTTGAAATAAAAGACCAATACTACAATATGGGAGAAATTATAAAAGATCACATGGAAATCGTAGAAATAGCCAAAAAAGCAATGGAAAACCTTGAAATAAAACCAATAATCAAGCCAATCCGTGGTGGAACAGACGGCTCAAAAATCTCATTCATGGGACTTCCAACTCCAAATATTTTCGCAGGCGGAGAAAATTTCCATGGGAAATATGAATTTGTAGCACTTGAGAGTATGATTCTAGCAACTGATGTAATTGTGGAGATTGTAAGATTGAATGCTGAAGGAGAGTAAATTGAAAAAGGGGATACAAAGGAGATATAAATAAGTGAAAGTTATAGTTTATTTTTTATTATTGCAAGTAGTAATTTTTTCTGAAGCAAAAAAATTAAGAGAAATAACTTATTATGAATATTATCCAGTTATTACAGAGAAAATTGAAACTGGAATGGAAATTCAAATAATAAAAGGATACTGTGTAATTTTTGAAAATAAATGTTCTAATTTTTTGTATGTTCCAAAGTATAAAATAGGCGGAGGATTAGATATAAATGCTATAAAAAAGATAAATATTGATTTATTAAATTTTAAAACAACATTATTTAGTAATGTTTTATTTGATAATAATTATCCATATTTTGATAATGAGAAGCAAATGATATTAAAAAATAAGAATATAAGACAAAAAATTCTAAACCTACGAAAAAAACTTTTAGACTTTGATAAGCTTAATGAAATTAAAAAGAATGAAATTTTGCTGGCAGAAGATGAGTGGATAGAACTTGATGAATTACCAAAGGTTTTTTCAACTTATATTGTAATTAAATTACCAGAACTATCTTTGCCATATATTTTAAATTATAATTCTGTTAAAACAAACAATAAATCTGATTTTGATGATAATCTTTATGAATTGAATAAACAAATTATAGAATTGGTTAATTTACTGGAAATACAATAAAATTAAACCTGAAGAAAAACTTATTAATCAAAAAAGTTTAAAAAAGTAAAAAAATTTGATTTTGAATGCTTAAGGGGGACTTAAGAGTTAAAAATAATAAAAAGGGAGTGATGAGAATGAAAAAATTTTTATTGGTTAGTTTTATTTTATGCAGTTTTTATGGATTTTCGGCAAAGGCAAATACATCAAAAAATAATACTTCGGTAACTGAAAATAAAACTAAAAATATTGGTGAAATGACTATAAAAGAAACAATTGAGAAACTTAGCGAAAGTGATAAGAAAAAATTTAAAGAGATAGACCTGGAAAAAAAGGAACAGAAGGAAGTAGAAGATTTGACTAGAAAAGAGTTAAATGAACTTGGCATTAATAAAAAGTCTATTGAAACAACATTTAAGGCTATTGAGATACAGGATGACTATGAAGAGGCAAAAAAATTGTTTTTACAGGCAATAGAGGAAGACAAAAAAAATTATTTACCGTATTATTATTTGGGAATATTAGTTTATCAGCAAGAAAATAATGTTAAACGTTCAATGGAGTATTTTGAGAAAGCTATAGAGGCTAATCCTAAAAATCCAATGGCATATAATAATCTTGCAGTAAGATATGGACAAGTGAATATGGAGAAAGAACAGTTGGCTCTTGTTAAAAAAATGATAAAATTATTCCCTGATTTTCCGGAAGGATATTTTTCGTTAGCTGCAATACATTTTCGGAATAAAAATTATTTAGATTCGATAAAATATGTAAAATTAGCAATAGAAAAGTATAAAAAAATGAATAAGCTTGATTACTCTTACATAACAGAATCATTAAAAAACAAATATGAAGCAGATGCTTATTATCTTTTATTTTTAAATTATATTGGAATGGAAAAATATGACGAAGCATTTGAAAATTCTAAAGAGGCTTATATATTTATGGCACAGAAGGATAATGAATTGAGATACACTATGTATGATACGCTTGTTGATATTGCACAAGAGATTAAAAAAACAAATAAAATAAAATATAAGGAATACAGTGCTGTTTTAAACAGTTTACAATTTGCAGAGCAACTAGTAAAGGCAAATAAAGATTTGCAAGAAAGGAAGAGTGGAGATAAACAATAAACTCGAATCCTTTGAAAATTAATTAAATTAAAAAATTTTAATTTAAAATATGGAATGAAAGGTGTGATTTAAATGTTTGATTTGGCTGGGGAAGTTGCTCTTGTTACAGGTGGGGCAAAAGGTATTGGAAAGGGAATTGCAAAGGCATTGAAGCAGGCAAGGGCAAAAGTGATTATAGGAGACATTGACAAAAATAGAGGAAAAGAAGTTGCAAATGAGATGGGAGTTGAATTTCGTCATTTTGATGTTACAAATAAAGATTTGGTAGATTATACAATCCAAAGTATTTACGAAGAATACGGGAAAATAAGCATACTTTGTTCAAATGCAGGTATTTTTCCTAGAACAAGTATTGAAAAAATGACAGAGAAAGACTGGGATGAAGTACAAAATATAAATATGAAAGGGACTTTTTTTGTAACAAAAGCAGCACTAAAATATATGAAAAAGCAAAGTTATGGACGAGTAATACTGACCTCTTCGATTACAGGGCCTATTACAGGACTATCGGGATGGGCACACTATGGAGCTAGCAAATCCGCTCAACTTGGATTTATGCGAAGTGCAGCTATAGAATATGCAAAATATGGAATTACAGTGAATGCAATTCAACCAGGAAATATTATAAGCGATGGACTTTTAAGCATGGAAAATTCTAAAAGCTATATGAATCAAATAAAAGAAATAATACCAGTATACACGTTGGGAAAACCTGAAGATATAGGATATACAGCAGTTTTTTTAGCAAGCCGGGAAGCTGGATTTATTACAGGACAAACAATAGTAGTAGATGGTGGACAGGTTCTTTTAGAAACTCTGACTTTTATTTAGCATCTAAATTAACATAAAATAGAAAATCTTTTGAAAAAAGTATTGAAATTATGACTTATTTCGTGCTAAAATGGTATAATTTAAAAAAGAGTTTTTGTAAAATTTCACTTGGTTTACTAAACTTGCAGGATAAATAATTAAAATTTTAAAAATAAAATGAGGAGGATGTTTAAAATGAGTCAAAAAGATAAAATTGTAATTTCTGAAGGATTGACTTTTGATGATGTACTATTAATTCCACAGGCATCAGATGTGGTACCGCACGAAGTGTCACTGAAAACAAATTTAACTAAAAAATTGACACTAAATATACCAATACTAAGTGCTGCAATGGATACGGTTACAGAATCAAAACTTGCAATTGCACTTGCAAGAGAAGGTGGAATTGGATTTATTCATAAAAATATGACAATTGAAAGACAGGCTGAAGAGGTATCAAAAGTAAAAAGATACGAAAGCGGTATGATTACAAATCCGATTACATTAAAGGAAGACGCTATTTTAAAAGATGCAAATGACTTGATGAAAAATTATAAAGTTTCGGGACTTCCTGTAGTTGATAATAACGGTAATTTAAAAGGAATTATTACTAATCGTGACTTGAAATATAGAGAAGATTTATCATTAAAAGTTGTAGATATTATGACGAAAGATAATTTGGTAACTGCCCCTGTTGGAACAACTCTTGAAGGTGCAAAATCTATTCTTCTGGAAAATAGAATAGAAAAATTGCCAATAGTTGAAGGTACTAAATTAAAAGGTTTGATTACAATTAAAGATATTGACAATGTTATAAATTATCCTAATGCTGCAAAAGATGAACATGGTAGACTTAGAGTGGGAGCAGGAGTTGGAGTTGGAACTGATACAGTAAGAAGAGTTACAGCTCTAGTAGAAGCTGGAGTTGACATTATTGCTGTTGATTCGGCACATGGACATTCAAAAGGAGTTATTAATAAAATAAAGGAAATTAGAGCGGCTTTTCCTGATTTAGACATTATCGGAGGAAATATCGTAACTCCAGAAGCAGCGCTTGACTTAATAGAAGCAGGAGTAAATGCAGTAAAAGTCGGAGTTGGACCAGGTTCAATCTGTACAACTAGAGTTGTATCAGGAGTCGGAGTGCCACAAATTTCAGCTGTAATGAATATTGCACAAGTTTGTAAAGATAAAGGAATCGGACTTATTGCCGATGGTGGAATAAAATTATCTGGAGATGTTGTAAAAGCTATTGCAGCTGGAGCGGATTGCGTTATGCTGGGAGGAATGCTTGCGGGAACTGATGAAGCACCAGGAGAAGAAATTTTGTACAACGGAAGAAAATTTAAGACTTATGCAGGAATGGGATCACTTGCAGCAATGAAGAGAGGAAGCAGCGACAGATACTTTCAGCTTGAAGCAGCAACAGAAAAATTAGTTCCAGAAGGAATTGAATCAATGGTTCCATATAAAGGTGCATTAAAGGATACAGTTTACCAAATTTGCGGTGGACTTCGTTCTGGAATGGGATACTGTGGAACTGGTACGATTAAGGAATTAAAAGAAAATGGAAAATTTGTAAAAATAACAGGAGCAGGACTGAAGGAAAGCCATCCTCATGATGTTATAATTACAAAGGAAGCGCCAAACTACAATAATTCAAATAACTAGAAAATGTCTAAAAAATTTAAAAATTGAATTATGAATTAATGAAAGGATGAGAATGAATAAAGTAAAAAAAATAGCACTTTTATTTACATTGGTAATGGGAATAAGCGTTTTATCCTATTCCTATGAGGATTATTATGAAAAAATCTATAATGTAAAAATTTCTAAAAGTGATTTGTTTAAAGCTATACATGCTAATAAAAATCAGCAAATAAAGTTATCAAAAATATTTGACGAATATCAAAAAAAAGCTGAAGGAGTAGAAAAAGAATTAATCCAATTCGACAAGAAAAAAATAAAAATTGGAAAAATAGAACAGGAAAGATACAGAGCAATTGCAAAAATTTTGACAAATGAGCAGTTTGAAGCTTACAATTCCTATATAAACTCTCAAAAGGCATTATTTGATGAAAAAGTTGATAAAGTCAAAAATTTTGTTGATAGTATTAATTTGACAAATGAGCAAAAATCACGTATTTTAAAATACGAACGGGACTTTAAACGTGAAGTTGATAAATTGAAAGATCAAAGATTAACAGAAGAAAACTTCATTGTAAAATATAATGAATTAAAGCAGGAAAGAAACGAAAAAATGCGAACAGTTCTGCTTGATGACCAGGTAAAATTGATAGAAAGTTTTTAGAGTATTGACAAAAGTTATAAAAAAATGTTAGAATACTATGATTAATCACACTTTGTATTATTTAAGGATAGGGTGTTGGAATTTTAAAATTTATTTTTATAAATTATTATCAAATTATAAGATAAAAAGTAAAAATTACAATCTGTCTTTTAAAGAAAAGTGGGAGAAAAACCAAAAAAATTAGGAGGAAAAACGTAATGGCAGTAATTACAATGAAACAATTATTAGAAGTAGGAGCACATTTTGGACATCAGGCAAAAAGATGGAACCCTAAAATGAAACCTTACATTTTTACAGAAAGAAATGGAATCCATATTTTGGATTTACACCAAACTTTAGGAGCAACTGAAGCAGCTTACGAATTTGTAAGACAAATCTCTGAAGAAGGTGGAAAAGTATTATTCGTAGGAACTAAAAAACAAGCTCAGGAAGCAGTTAAGGAAGAAGCTGAAAGAGCTGGAGGATTCTATGTAAACCACAGATGGCTAGGTGGGCTTTTAACTAACTTGGAAACAATCAAAAAAAGAGTAAAAAGATTAAAAGAACTTGAAGAAATGGATGCAGATGGAACTTTAGACGAAGCATACACTAAAAAAGAAGCTGGATTATTAAGAAAAGAAATGGCAAAACTTTCTAAAAATATTGGTGGAATTAAAGATATGAACACTTTACCAGCAGCATTGTTCGTAGTTGACATCAAAAAAGAATTCTTAGCATTAGAAGAAGCTAAAAAATTAGGAATACCTGTAATCGCATTAATCGATACAAACGTAGATCCTGATTTAGTAACTTACAAAATTCCAGCAAATGATGATGCTATAAGATCAGTAAAATTATTTGCACAAGTTATTGCAAATGCAGCAATTGAAGGAAACGGTGGAATTGAAAATGTTGTTGAAGGAGTAGAAGTAGAAGTTCCTGCAAACGAAGAAATCGTTGAAGAAGTGGCAGAAGAAGTTACTGAAGAAACTACAGAAGCATAATTTGAAATATAATTTAAAAAATCAAATAAAACAATAGGGGAATAAAACCATTCCCCTGTTCTTGTAAAATAGCAATTAAAAAAATAAGAAAATAAACTCATACTTCTATTAGCTGAACTAAAAATAAAAAGAAATGGTGAGAAATTATGAAAAAATTTTTAATCGGATTATTTTTGGTAGCAAGTTTAAGTGTTTTGGGTGTGAATAAAGGAAAACTCCCAATGCAACGTGATATAGATTATGTGTGGTATCATTATGAATTAGATTCTAAATATGAAAACCTATTTTCAAAACAAAAAAAGGAATTTAAGGATAAGTGGGATATTTACCAAGATAATAATGATTATAAAAATTTTATTGTGCTACTAAAAAAATATATTCAGAAGTATCCAAACGATGCTTATGCCTATGAAGTACTAGGTACAATGTATATGGCAACGAATAATTTTAAGGAAGCAGAAAAAAATTATTTAAAAGCTATGGAACTGGGAGATAATGATACAGCGAAATTTTCTTTAGTCGTTTTGTATAGCAAGAAAGAGTTAAATAATGATAAAGAAAAATCAAAACTTGTTGAGAAATATTATGAAGAACTGAAAAAAGAAGGATTCAAATCATACGACAGCCTTGAAATTCTTAGAGCTTCTAAAACTGGGGCATTACTTGGAAATGCTAAGGCGATATTTGGATTAGCGGTTTATTATGATAATTATGGAAATTATAAAATGTCACAAAAATATGCGAAGGATTTTTTAGAATTTGATAATAAAAATCCAGAAATTTTGAATATACTAAAAAATGTTTCAAAATAATCTTGGTGAATAATAAGTTAATCATTAAGCAAAATAAAAAATAAAAGGAATGATGAAAACTATGAAAAAATTTTTCGTTGGACTATTTTTAGTAGCAAGTTTAAGTGTTCTAGGTGCAAATGTAAATACCGAACGTAAATTAAGCACTGATAGGGAAGATAAGTTTTTAATGCTAGATGAAGTTAGTCATGTACCAGATTATGAAAAATTTAGGAGTACTTATGCAAAAGAAAAAGATGATTTTAGAAAAAATTTCCGAGCTATGCAGGAAAAAAACGATAATAAAGGTTTAATTGCCCTAATGAAAAAATACATTGAAAAATATCCAGATGATGCTTATGCATACGAAGTTATGGGATCATTATATGTTTTAGAGAATAATACAAAAGAAGCTGACAAATATTTTTCAAAAGCTATTGAATTAGGTGATGATGATACTGGTAAATATTCTTATGTTCTTTTATATGCAAATGAAAAAAAAGGAGTCAAAAGGAAACAGGCTGATAAATATTTTGAAGAATTATCACAAGGAAGCTATTCGGAAAGAGGGCTTAGGGAACTTAGAATAAGTAAAACCGAAGCATTGACTGGTAATGCTTATGCGATATTTAGATTAGCAGCTTTTTATTATGATTCTGGACATCCTAGACAAGTTGAAAAATATGCAAAAGAGTTTTTAGAATTTGATAAAGAAGATTACTTTATTATAGAAATGCTGTCTGGAACATATTTTGAACAAAAAAAATATGCGGAAGCAGAGAAATTTCTTTTACCACTTGCGAAAAAAGGGAATACACAAGCACAATGGTTTTTAGCAATGGGATATTTTGAAACTAAGAAGTTTAAAGAAGCAGAAAGCTGGGCAAAAAAGGCATTGGATAGTGCAAAAAAAGAAGGTTCTTTTAGTAAACATATAGAACAATTATTAATGATGTTAGATGGAGAATTAAATAAATAAAAAATTAAAAATATAGGAGGGAAATAAAGTGGCAATTACAACAGCACTTATTAAAGAATTAAGAGAAAGAACAGGAGCAGGAATGCTTGACTGTAAAAAAGCTTTACAAGAAAATGACGGAGATATTGAAAAAGCAATTGACTGGTTAAGAGAAAAAGGGATTGCGAAAGCAGCTAAAAAATCTGGAAGAGTTGCAGCAGAAGGATTGGTATTTGCAGCAATATCTGAAGATAGAAAAAAAGGTGCTATCTTGGAATTTAACTCTGAAACTGATTTCGTTGCTAAAAACGATGAATTCAAATCTTTTGGAGAAAAATTGGTAGGATTGACTTTAAGCCATGACTTGACAAGCGAAGATGAATTAAAAGCATTTGAACTTGAAGGAAAAACTGTTGAAACTCATTTGACAGAATTAATCGCTAAAATTGGTGAAAATATGAATATTAGAAGATTAAAAGTTGTTTCAACTGACGGGTTTATCGAAACTTATATTCACTTAGGTGGAAAAATTGGTGTATTATTAAATGTTAATGGAGAAGCTACTCCTGAAAATATTGAAAAAGCAAAAGGTGTTGCAATGCACATTGCAGCAATGGATCCAAAATATTTAGATAAATCACAAGTTACAGCTGGTGATTTGGAAAGAGAAAAAGAAATTGCAAGACATCAGTTAGAATCAGAAGGAAAACCAGCTAATATCATTGAAAAAATATTGGATGGAAAAATGAGAAAATTCTACGAAGAAAACTGCTTAGTACAACAAAAATATGTTAGAGATGACAGTGTTACTATCGAACAATTTATTGCCCCAAGTACAATAAATTCATTTGACAGATTTAAAGTTGGAGAAGGAATCGAAAAAGAAGAAGTAGATTTCGCTGCTGAAGTAGCTGCACAAATTTCTGGAAATTAATTATAAGGGGAATTATCCCCTTATTTTTTCGTAAATTTTTAAACGGGGGTTAGAGTATAACCTATAAAATTCATGGAGGCTCCTATAATGCTTAAATATAAAAGAATATTATTAAAACTAAGTGGAGAAGCACTTGCAGGGAACAAAGAATTTGGTTTTTCAAATGAAGTGCTTGAAAGTTTTGCAAAACAGATAAAGGATGTGCATGAAAAAGGTGTGCAAATTGCTATCGTTATTGGTGGTGGAAATATTTTTCGTGGAATAAGCGGGATGGAAAAAGGATTTGACAGAGTGACTGGAGATACAATGGGAATGCTTGCAACAATCATGAATGGACTTGCACTGCAAAATGCAATTGAAAGCATAGGAGTACCGACAAGAGTTATGACAGCGCTTCAAATGCCGCAAGTAGCCGAGCTTTATATTAGACGTAAAGCAATAAGACATCTGGAAAAAGGAAGAGTTGTTATTTTTGCAGGTGGAACAAGCAATCCTTATTTTACGACAGATTCTTCGGGAGCATTGAGAGCTGTGGAAATTCAGGCAGATGTACTTGCCAAAGGGACAAAAGTTGATGGAATTTATGACAAAGATCCGATGAAGTTTGATGATGCTGTAAGATATGATACAGTAACTTTTGATGAAGCTATTTCAAAAAATCTTGGAGTAATGGATACAGCAGCACTTTCATTATGTAGGGAAAATCAAATGCCAATTGTGGTATTTAACGCCTTGGAAGAGGGGAACATCTTAAAAATGGCTCAAGGTGATAATATAGGAACAACTGTAAAAAAATAATTGATATAAAATAAAAAAACAAAATATTTTAATAAAAAATAAAAAGGTGGTAAGAATGTTAGATGCAATTTTAAAAGAAGCTGAAGAAAAAATGCAAAAATCTTTAGAAAACACAAAAGATAAATTTTCTCACGTAAGAGCAGGACGTGCGAGTGTTTCTATGCTTGATGGGGTAACAGTAGAAGCTTATGGTGCTCAAACTCCTCTTAATCAAGTTGGAACAGTTTCAGCTCCAGAAGCTAGATTATTAGTAATAGATCCTTGGGATAAAACATTAATCCCAGTAATTGAAAAAACTATTTTACAGGCAAATCTAGGATTTAATCCATCAAATGATGGTAAAGTTATTAGGCTTGTCGTGCCAGAACTTACAGAAGATCGTAGAAAAGAATATGTAAAAATGGTAAAAAAAGAAGCTGAAGAAGGAAAAGTTGCAATCAGAAACGTAAGAAAAGACGTAAATAATAAACTTAGAAAACTTGAAAAAGACAGCGAAATTACAGAAGATGAACTAAAATCAAGCGAAGAAAAAGTACAAAAATCAACTGATAAATTTATCGCACAAGTTGACGATGCTTTGAGTAAAAAGGAAAAAGAATTGTTAACAGTTTAATTTTTTGGATAAAATTTAGGAATGAAATAAAAATAGGGAATTACTCTAGTTCTGGTAGAATTAGAATAGTTCCCTTTTTACATTTTTATTGTACTGTTTATAACCAATGTAACTATAAAATATCCTTTAGTTGAATTTAATCATTAAGTATCCATCTTAAAGACTTTTGTAATTTTATTTATAAATATTATGATTAATAAATATTTTTTCTTAACTTTATTTATATATTTTTTTAACGTAAGGGCATCAGACGCCATGCCCTTACAACCCCGCTTTACGCAAAACTTTCTTATAAAGAAAAAATAAAACTCGCTCCGTAAAAACTACGCTCAGACAGTTATTTTTTCTTTAACGAAATTTTGCTTATTTAATATTTCTAAATGTAAAAGCCTAAAATTTAAATATAATAATTTTTATAATTTAATATAGAATGTCGTGATTTTTTTGGAATGAAAACGACTGTTTGAGCGTCAGCGAGTTTCGTTTTTATTTCAAAAAAATGCTTAGACAAGCCAGGGTTGCAAGGGAAATGGCGATTGATTTCCCTTGCTTATATAAAAAGAAAAAACATGAAATTATGAAAAAATATTTATTAATAACAAGTAGTTTTTCAAATCCCAAATAAAAATCCCTTATGTGGATACTTAAAAATTAGATATAAATTTTTTTAACAAGAATCAAATCAATTATTCTAAAATTTTATTGTTATTTTTTAATAGGGTTTAATACAAAAATATTATTTCCAAAATAATTTATCAAATAATGTTTTTCGAGGTGGCATTCCATCAAGTTTAGTACCATTCTTAATCCAGTATGTTTTTTTGGAAATATCATAAAGTGGCTTGTCTGCTAGACTGTCAGAGTAAAATTTTATGATTTCATACTCAAAATTATTTTGTTTTGCCCATTCGTTTAATTTCTTTACTTTTTCATCGCCTTTATTATTTTCTCCATCAATTTTGGCAATAAAAGTTTCCTTGTTATCGTTTACAAAATTTGTACCAAAGACTTTGTCATAGCCAAGTGATAATAAAAATTTTTCTATTAGAAATAATGGGCTTGCTGAAGACACAATAACCATTTCGCATTCTTTTTTGTTTTTTTCCAGCTCATCTTTTATCCACGGATAAATTTTATGTTTTTTTGTTTTCCAGAAATCTGCAACTAATTTTTCAATTTCTTCTCTTGAATGGCTTTCTAAAAATTCAAAATATCTTTCTTTCAAAGTAGTCAGATTTATTATTTTTATTAGATAAAAAAGTAAATCCTTTGAATATTTTATCAAAAATAAAATAGATTTTAGTGGATATTTTTAAATAAAATGTGGAAAAATTAACACCAGTTTCTCCATTATAGATTGTCTTGTCAAAATCATAAACTATAATTTTTTTTTCATTAATTAACTCTCTTTCTTTAATTATATTCATTTAAAATCAATTTTTGATATACAGTTAAGTTTCAGCAGATTTATTAAAATTTTTGCATAGAAAATTCCAATGTTTTTCCGTACAAAACATATTTTGTATTTTGTAATTCTTTAATATTTTTTGCATTTAAGGCGCACATTATCATTTTGCATTCAGTTTTCCAGTTTTCCACAATTTTGATTATGTTTTCAACATCATATTTTACAACTAACTCTAAAATCGTTCTGGAAAGACCAACAGCCTTTGCTCCCAAAACTAGGCATTTTATCATATCCAGGGGATTTCTTACACCGCCACTTGCGATAATTTCCACTTTGTCAGTATAATCTTTTAAATTTAAAAGGCAGGAAACAGTAGTTTGTCCCCAGTTATTTAGGTAATCAAGGCTATTTTCACGTCGCATATTTTCAATAAAGGCGAAACTTGTGCCACCACGACCGCTTATGTCAAAAGTCTTTATTCCCAGCCCAATTCCTTGTTTTATGGTATCTTCAATCATTCCAAATCCAACTTCTTTTAAAATAATTGGAATTTCTATATTTTGGACAAATTCTTTTAAATTGTTTTCCCATTCGTTAAAGTTTCGGCTTCCTTCTGGCATAATTAATTCCTGCATTAGATTTACGTGAACTTGTAAAAATAATGGATTTAGAGCCTTTATAGCGGTAATTCCAGCTGTGTAATTTTTATCAATTCCAATATTTGTGGCAAGCTGTAAATCTGGATTTTCCTTTTTTACAATATTAAATGAATCATCATCAGAATTTTTTAGAGCGGCGCTATACGAACCTGTTACGAACAGCAAATTGCATTCATTTGCAACTTTTGCCAGTTTTTGATTAATCTTTTTCGCATTTTTGCTTCCGCCTGTAATTGCGTTAATAAAAAATGGAAATTCAAAATCATGGCTTGCAAAATGAGTTGATAAATCAATTTCATCCAGATTATATTTTGGAATGGAACTATGAATAAGTTCAACATCGTCAAAGCTGTTATATTCACTTTCATGTTCCAATGCATACTTGATATGATCATCTTTTCTATTTTTCATATTTCTCCTATTTTTTATAATTTTTCAACATACAGCAATTCAATCCCAAATTTTTCCCATCTATCAATAATAGTTTTTGTATCATTTTTATTAAAGGAAAGGGCAATTCCGCAATCTCCACCGCCAGCACCGCTGCTTTTGGCACAGATATCCAGTTTTTGGGCTGAATTTACTAATTTTAATAATTTTTGGCTATAGATATTTTCGTTTAAGTTTTGAAGTAATTTCCCATTTTTATTAATGCATTTTTTTATCATTGGCTTATCTCCATTTTTCATGGCAGTTCTCAAATCTTGTACAATATTTTCTACATTTTTTAAAAAGTTTTCATCAATGGAACTTTTTACAATATTTATTAAATTGCTAGAAATAGCAGGTTCTTTTGTCCAGCCGACTAAAAAATTACAATTTAAATTGTTTTTGTTAAACTGAAGTTCAGAAATTTCGTAATTCCAGTTAGTTTTTAGAATATTTTCCAGAGTTTCGTTTTTGATCAATTCACTAATTTTTTTCTATCAAAGGATTTATAAAAATTAAGCTTTCGTAGGAAATACAGGCTATATCGCCCATAGATCCGTTATCTCCACGTTTTAGCAGCACATAGGAAGACAACTTGAAAAGTATTTCCTTTGAAACTTTTAGATTGTATAGGCTTAAAATGGATTTTATTGTTAAAACAACAACACTGCCACTTGAGCCGATTCCTAGTTTTTTGTTATCTATTTCCATTTTCTCTATTAATTTCCAGATTAAAAGGCTCGATTTCCAAATTTTGAAATTTTAAATATTCAGTCATAACGGATATTGTTTCACAGATGAGTGAATAATTTTTGTCAAAATTTTGTAAAGCTTTTTTATCGAAAGCCGTTTTTTCAAGAGTTACGACATAATCAAACATATCTGAAAAAATTGTATATTTATCATCAAAATTTATTTTTGAAGTCATAAAAAGGTTTATGTTTTTTATGATTGCACTTTGTCCAGCTGTTAGAATAGAATATTCTCCAGCAATATAAAGTTTTCCGCAAGTTTGGTTAGTTATTATTTTATTTTTTGACATTTTTTTCTCTTTAATTTTTATAAAAGGTAAGGCATTAAAAATGCTTATAATAACCAATTATACCATAAAAAACGCCATAGTAAAACTACTTTGAAATTAAATTTTTAAATTATAGTCATTATGTCAAAATAATTATTTTTCCTGGTTTATATCGTTATAATCTTGGAGAAATTTAATGATTTCAAATAGTTTGACAATACAAATATAATGTGATAACATTAATTAAATAAACTAAAAAAAAGGGAAGTGATTTGAATGAATGAATTGATAAAACAATTGCAAAATAGACGTTCTGTAAGGGAATTTACAGGGGAAAAGATAAAAGAAGAAGATTTGAAGACAATACTTGCAACAGCTCAAAGAGCTGCGAATTCAGTTAATGGACAGCAAACTTCATTGATTGTTGTAAGAGATAAGGAAAAATTGGCAAAAATTGCAGAACTTTGTGGAGGACAGAAGCATATTGCACAGGCTGACGCTTTTGTATTTGTATTGGTTGATTTTCACCGTGGAGTTTATGCATCAGATTCTCTTGGCAAGAGAAATATCGCTCCAAAATCTGCGGATGGGATTTTAGTTGGTGCAGTAGATGCCGGAATTGTTGTAAATGCCTTGCAGACGGCAGCTCTTGCTCTTGGATATGGAAGTACTGTGATTGGTGCAATTAGAAAGGAAACAAAAGAATTTATAAAAATGCTTGGATTACCAGAATATGTATTCCCAATAGTAGGAAGCACACTTGGAGTGCCTGTGGAAAGAAAATTAACCAGAGTAAAACCAAGAGTTCCATTAGATACATTTGTATTTGAGGATACTTATGATGCGAAAAAAGTAGAAGAAGGAGTGGAATTTCACGAAAAAGATACAGTGGCTTGGCGTGAAGAAAATGGAACACCGCAATTACCGTCATACAAGGAAATGATTGTAAGAATCTATGAAAATTTCTATAATACATCAAAACAGGACTTGGAAAGTCAAGGATTCAGATTTGCTGATGAACTAGATGAGAAATAATTAATGGAATTTTTTAAAGCTGACGGATTAGTTTATTTTAAAAAATGAAAATCATATTTTAATTATTTGAAAATATTAGATTTATATCATTTAGTTGGAAAAGTTTATAATAACTTTATTATTTAAAGGGCTTTAGTATAAAATTACTAGATCGAATTATTTTTGAAATTAAATGAAAAAGTAGGAGAAATTCTAAATTTATTTAATTTTTATCATTTAATCTGGTTTAGTTTTAAAAGTAAAGAGGGAAAGAGAAAATATTATGAATTTTTTAGCACATTCACTAATTTCGCTCGAAATTGATGAGCAGGAAAATAAAAAGACATTATATGGAAATTTTGCAGGTGATTTTTATAAGGGGCTAGTTGATAAAATAGAGCTTCCTGAAGAATTGAAAGAGGGAATTGTCCTGCATCGGATAATTGATGGAATTTCTGACAGGAATGAGAATTTTTTGAATGAATTACTTGTGGAAAAATTTGGTATTTTTAAAGGAATTGTATCGGATATGTTTATTGACCATTTTTTAGCCAAAAATTTTGATAGGCTATTCAATGAAAATATTAATAATATTGAAAAGAAGATACTGTATAATATATCTGAAAATAAGAGTTTTTTTCCAAAAAGATTTGCAAGAACATTTAAATGGATTGAAAGTGAAAAAGTAATGTCTAATTACAAGAATATAGATTTTTTGCAACGTGCATTTTATGGAATTTCTCAAAGAATCAGAAAAGGAGAAATTTTAAGGCTAGCGGTAAAAGAGCTGGAAAAAGATTATACTGCTTTTGAAGAAAAATCTATAAAAGAATTTTTTTATGTAAAAGAAGAAAGTGTAAAAAAATTTATTACATTTTTTCATTTATAGAAAATTTTTAGTATAATTGGCTAACAATTAATTTTTTGTAGGTGATGAAGATAATTTAGACATACATATAGGAAAAAATTGATTTTACAAAATTACAGGAAGAAGGAGAATGATAAAGATTATGAAGATAAAAAAAATTTTGATGGGGTTAATGGTTTTTGGGGGATTGATGACTATACCAAATTTAGCGGTTGCAGCACCAGCTGGAAAAGAGTCTGTAGAAATAAAAAAATATGATACTTTAAATGCCGCAGCTGAAGACTATGCAAAAGTTTTGCAGGAAATATCAAATTATGGTTCAAGAAAAATGCTTAAATCAATAAATCCAGATGTGGATAAGTATGTGGAAAAAGCAAATGATTCAACATTAAAAAAACAATGGGAAGAATCAAATACAATGCTTATTGAGCAATTTGAAGTTTCTGTATATCAAGTAAATGAAAAGGGGAATAATGGGGAAGTTGTATTTTTAGTAAAAGGATACGATGAAAAAGCTTTGGATAAGTATTTAGGAGATAATGCTAAAAAATATGTAACAAAGGTTGATAACAGTAAGGATGAAGTCGAAGTTGATATTGAAAAATACATAAAATTACAATATGATTATTTGAAAAAAACTAAGAAAATAAATTTAGCAACATCAACAGTAAAATTTACAAAAGGTAACGACAATAAATGGCAAGTTGTTAAATAGTTAAATATAATTTAATAAAAAATCAATAAAATTTTTAAAACTTATAGGATTTGATATTCTATAAGTTTTTTTATTATTAAAAATTTATCTTAAACACCAATTGTAATAAAAAAACTTAAAAGTTCTACTTTAATTTGACAATATTTTTAATTTTAAATTCAAAAAAGTCTCTAAGAATTTTAAAAAATTTTAATCATATGATATTTAAAAAAACAAGAAAACAATTTCTTTAAACTTAATATTAGATTAAAAAATAACAAAAAATGGTGTTTTATACCGAATATACTTGACATATCTATTTTAATAGGGTATACTAAGATTGTTTAAATAGTCTTTGTGAAATGATACGGATTTAATATTTTATAAATAAAAAATGAGTAAGAATAAGTTTTATAAAGTTGAGCTATTGTATCCGTTATGTTAAAAAACATTGATTTTATAAGGAGGTTTGAGAAAAATAAGAATATGGTTAAAAACTAGGAAGATAAATTTTTTGATAAGGAAATTCATAATTTTAAATAAAAAAACCAAAATTTTATATTTTTTATTATAAATCTCCAACAAAAAGTTTTAGATTAATTTAATATAATATAAAAAAATAAGATTTTATTTACCTTGAAAATGTAATTATGAGTTTTTGTTATATTGGATATAATAAAATTATACGGATAATTTTATGTTTTTATTAATGAATATGTGGTTTTATTATTTGAAATGAATTAGAAAAATTATCAAAAATGATATATTTTAGATATTTAAGAATTAAAAACGAATCAAATGATGCTTTTTGGTCAGATTCGTAATTAGTCTTAGCAGATTTTCTGCCAAGATATTTTATAAAAATTGTTAAATTTTATATTTGTTGAAATCACTTTTATCACTATCAATCACCTTAACAAAAAATAAAAATTATCACTAAATAAATCACTTATAGAAATTCTTGAATATTTTTAACTATACATATCGTTTTTAACATTTCTTATTAAATTTTCAATACCTTATAGCCTTGTTTTTCTTTTGTACTTAGGACTATTATGTTTCAAAGAAGAAACATTAATACTGTCAAATAGTTATCAAAAACTATTTGCATAATTTTGAGGAGGAAGATATGAGTAATAGTTTACGACAGATTGCCAAAGATTTGCGATCATTTGTAAAAAGATGTAAAGATGTACATTATTCTGACAGCTTGCTAATTGCCTTTCTAATAACAGGTTTTCTTAGTTTTGTTCCTAGTTTAAGAGCTGATGAAGTAGATGTGGAAGTTGAGCAGCAAGAAATTACAACGCAAACTTATGATACGATTACTGATTTAAGACAATCGTTCGCACGTGCAAGAAAAGAAAATGAAAAATCTATAAAAGGTGCTGAGAGTGAACTTGTACAACTTTTAAGACAAGGAGATCAAGTTATAAAGAGTCCATGGGCTTCTTATCAATTTGGGACAGGTTATATTAATAATGACTGGGGAACTACTTTTAGAGGACGTGGCGGAAAATTCCTGGAATATTATAGAAGAGATAACGATTTGACTAAATATGTGTTTGATGCAAATAAACACATGTACGGGGCAACTAATTTAAATATTCCTCGTAATCAGGAACCAAATTCATTGACTATTAATCCAGCTAATGTGCATGAACCTTATAAGAATTATATACCTGAAAAAATGGAAAATATAAATGTTCCTAATGCACCAGAATTTAACCCAGTGGTAAGATCAAGAGAAAATGTGAGTACGGCAACTCCAACTCAAAGCTACACTATGAGAACACCAGCTTTAACAACAGTAAGTGCACAAGGTGCTGGAAATACATCTTGGGGAACAGATTCTACTTTTATTATAAGTGGTAATTATAGAACTTATGATGGATGGACTGGGAGTACAGCTAATGCTACATATCCAGGAACTACAGGTACTACAATCTCTGGTGGTTGGATGAGAAATGGATATACTGAAAATAATGGAACATATTATAGTGGAACTCATTTGACAAACACTTATTCTTCTTGGTGGAATCCATATTCAAGTTGGACATCTAGTGTACAATATTCTATAGGAACTCCTGGACCTAGTAATCCTTATTATACTCCAGGAGGATACGCTGCAGGACATAATCCATCAACAGGATATGACTATATTTCTAACCGAGGATTTGGTTATACTGTTTATGATCCAAGTGGAACTACTCGTTGGAGTTTTTCTAATTCTACAGATTTTACAACTAATTCATATAACTATTATACAGGAACAGGATCAAATCAAGATATATTAGGAACAGGGCAAACGTATAATGGTATATATACAGGTGCTTCTTATAACACTCTAACTGGATTATGGACTGCATCTGGTGGAGGTTATACTGCAACAAATACTAATAGAGCGGCAGCAACACAAAGTGTAGTTAGCCAAATAATTAATAACCAAGTGGCTTCTAACTATTCAACTTGGATTAACTATTTTGATGGTCCTTTTGCACGAAATTCTTATGGATATGGTTCAGCAGGGCATAGATCTACTTTAGTTTATAATGGAGGAAGTACTGCAACTCTTTCAGGTCTTAATATATATGTTGGTCAAAGCAGTCCAGGAGGATCGTTTGCATATTTGAACAGTGGAACTTATAATGTTAGTAATGTTAATGTAGAACTATATAATGGAGCTACTGCAGGAAATGCAGGATATGTAGTAAATGGTAACGGAACTATAACATTTACAGGAAGTAACATTGTTAGAGGATATGGAAATAGTAATGCTAATAATATAGGATTTAACCTTCAAGGAAATGGTGGAGGAACTGTAAGCATAACTGGTCCTTCCGATGTTGTATTCAGTGGAAATAATAACTCTGTGTATAAAGTTAATACTGGTCATTTGGGATCATTAACTATAGCTAATGGAGATGGTTCAACTGCAAGTGCTACAGGAACTGATAATGTACTTGAATATAATGGTGCTGTATCTAATAAAGGAAGAATATTAGTTACAGGACATAATAACATTATATTTGATAACTTAGCTTATGTAGCAGGTGGAAATTTGACATTAGGTGACGCTCAAATGGGAGGAGATAACAATATTATGGTTGCTCTTCAAAATCCTGGTCAAAGTGCTGGTGCAACAGGAATATTTGGTGGAGAAATAAGAGTTCAAGGAGCAGTAGGTGGTGGAAACATAGCGCCTGGAGGTTCTAATAATAATAACGTAGTTATCTTGGCTGCTTCTGGACAAGGTTCGGGAGTTAGACAATCATTCTTTAACGGAACAACAACAACAACAGCCCCTGCTGTAACAATTAAAGACTTGAATGTAGGTCTTGGAAGTAAAGCGACAAACAGTACATTAATTCATATAACTAACGGTACAAGAGTAAATCTTGAACAAACAGCTAATAGTGGAACAGTTACTGATGGTATTGTTCTTGGAACAAGTTTACAAAGAGGATATAACGCTGTTAAACTTGGAGATGTATCAACTAATACTGTAATGGCTTATGCTAGTGGAGCATTTAATCCATATTTATATGGAACAGTAGTATCAGTAGATGCTAAGAACCCTTCAAGCCTTGCTTCTCAAGCTAATATAGATATGGTTTCTAAAAATGGTGTAGTATTTTGGGCATCTGATGGTGGAGAAATAGGACAAGGTTATAAAACAAATACAACTACTGGTAAAATAGAAGCTGACACAGCTAAAACAACAAGAGCGGGTGCATATAATTCAATAATTGCTTTTGCTGATGGAAAAATCACAAATACAGCAAGTCCAGCTTACCCTAATGCGTCAACAGTTAAAATGAAAGGAAATATAACAGCAGCTGATAATCTTGTATTAAATCCAAGCTTTACAGGAGTATCAGAAGCTGACAGAAAGGCTGCTTATAATAATATAGGTGGAGCAGCAACTAATGGAGGATATGTACTTTTACAAGATGCTACTGCTGCAACAAGTTCAGTTGAAGATACAACAAGTGCTGCACAATCATTGATTTATGGTATGGGAGCTTATGCTAAGGGTACAGGTTCGTTAGTGGAATTTGCTAATGGGACGGATAAAGCGGCCGATGGTACAACTCCTGCAGCAGCTGGTTCTGTACATGTAGTAAGTGGAGAAAATGGAGCATTATTTGCTACTGAGCATGGAGCAATTAAATTTAATGGTATAATTACACATCAAAATAACGTTGGAGAAAATGTAGCTGACGGTACAAATATAAGAAAAGGTAGAGGAACTGCCGCTTATGTTGGAACAACAAATGACCATAAAAATAAATCTCCATTCTATGTAGCAAGAACATCAAATGGAAATACTATAAATTCTGTTTCAGATGATACAGCATCAATTACATTTAATAAAGATACAACTATTAATATGTATGATGGTATTTTATTAAATGGAAATGCTTATGGACAAGCATATCAAAATAATAGAGGATATGCACTGGCAGATTATCATAAAGATAAAGATGATCCTGGCTCAGGAATCGAAGGAGATAAATGGCATGCAGCTAAATACAAAGGTATGTCACTAGTTACAGCAGAAATTAAATCAGATAATGTTGTAATAGGACTTATTAACCAAGCTAAAGATGAAATAGTATGGAATTCTTCAAAAGCAGGGGGAACTGGTACTACAACTGCTTCAACTAACTTCTTGAGTGGACTTGGTGTGTACGCAGGAAATATGATACTTAAAAATGGTACTGGTGCAACTGACGCTAAAAGAATAGACACTACTTTAATCAATGGTAGTTTAAAAATTGATGAAGATGTTAATTTAGAAGATGTAGAAGTTACTGAATCAAAAGTTCTTGGTTCGAATGATACTTTCAATGATATAAAAATGGAAAGTGAAAAGATTACTATAAATAGCGGTAAAAATGTTACAGGTGATATTGCTAATAGAGATTTAAAAGCTTATGACAACAGCACTAACTATCAAGTTAATAATGCTGGGCTTAGTATGAATAACTCTCTTTACAGATGGGATTCAACTGATGTTGCAAATCCAGTATGGAGAAAAACTAAGAACACTGAATCAGGAATTTGGAATAAAGGAACTGTTGATGTAACAGGAGGACGTGCTAATGTTTCTATAACTGCATTAAATGTTGTAAATTGTATAGATGTCAAACATTTGTTACAAAAATATATTAAAAAAATATTTCTTTCCTAATGTATCTTTAACCTACTGATTTTCCTTGTACTCTTTTAATACTTCATTTGGACTCTTAAAGCCCAGTACTTTTCTTGATATGTTGTTGTATCTTGTATTGTATTTCCTTATTGCCCTTAACAGTTCTTCCTTGCTTTTAAATTTCTTGTCTGCATAGTACTTGCTGTCAAGCCTGTGGCTTCTTTCCACTTTTCCATTCTCCCATGGCGAATATGGACGGGTTGTCACGTACTCTATCCCCTTCTCCTCCAGTTTCAGCTCAAACAGTGTTTTCTTATCACTTTCAGAATTTGTGAACTCTTTCCCATTATCTGTCTGAACTTTCTTTATGTCAAATCCCAGCTCCCTTTCCAAGTTCTCTAGAAACTTTGCAGTCTGATAGGTGCTTTTTTCATCTGCTATCCTTAACACTCTTTTTCTTGTATATTCATCTAATGCTGTTATTTGATAATACTTCTGGTCACGTGTTCCAAACTGTATGCATTCTTCTGGAACATATTTTATGTCTATCTGCACTCTTTCCCCAGGGTACTTCGCCTGTTCAACTTTCTTTTTCTTTTATGCTGCTTTTTAGGCTTTTCTTTGGCATTGCCCTTCATTTTCCTTATTATCTTGCACATTGAATCGTATGTACGGCTGTAGCCTTCCTTTCTTGCTTTAACATAGACTTCTGCCAGCCCTTCATAGCCAAATTTCCTGTACTTTTTCATAACCAGCTCTATTTCTTCTTGCGTGTGCTGGTTTGGGTGGCTTTTAGGTCTTCTGCTTTTTGGCAGAAGAGACTGGACTGTTCCGTCGTATCTGTCTCTCCAACGTTTTATCTGCTGACGTGATGTCTTATACTTCACTGCTGCCTTTGAATTATTATTATGTTTTATTGCATACTCAATTGCCCGTTGACGAACACGGTATATTTCTGATATACTACTCATATGAAAGGTTTCTCCTTAATGTGGTTTGGTAGATTTACATTATATCAGAAACCTTTCTTTTTTTGTATATTCTTGTCACATATGTATTATCTCACAACACTATAACTGCATTAAATGTTGTAAATGGTACTGTTGAAAATGATAAAACAGGTGTAGTTAAAGTTGACCACGGAAATGGAATGGTAGGAACTAATGATAGTATTCTTACAAACTTAAAAGGTGGAACAATTACTGTTACAGGTAAATATGCTGCCCCATCAACTGCTAAAACAGCAGGAACAAACCTTGGAAGAACGGCAGAAATTAATCCAAGCGGAGAAAATTACGGTATTGTAGGTATATCAAATACAGGACTTCTTGATAAACAAAATAATCCTTATGCAAATAAACTTGCTATTAGTAATAAAGGTGAAATTACTGTAGATGGTGATTTGGCTGTAGGTATATATGGACAAAACAATAATAATGCTAATCAATCAGATGTAACTATTGATTATGATACATCAGATTTAGGTTCAGCAGGAATAATAGTTCAAAGTACAGCATCTGCTACACCAGCAAATAGCAGAGGAGTAGGTATCGCATTAGTTAACAGTAATCCTGACAACAATGGTGGAGAAATAACACTAAATAGTTTTGGTGGAACTCTTGGGCAATTTACTAAAGCAACTAACGATATCTTTACTCAAGAAAATGGTATTGGTGTTTATGGAGAAAATGTAAAAGTTAATGTAACTTCTAAAAACTTTACTGTAGTAACTAAAGATAATGGAGTCGGAATGTGGTTTACAGATAATTCACATATTGCAACAGGTGCTAATCACTTGAAGACATTCCAATACAATTATAATGGAGCAAGTAATAAAAATGGATTTGCTATGGCATTTGGTGGTAAGAGAACATCTTTAACAACAGCTTCAAATGATTTAGATATTAAATTTTCAAACAATGCTGATACTGCTGTAGATTTAGCTTATGAATTAACAGAATCTAAGGCTGCTACACCAACAGCAGGACGTGGAACTTACAAAGGTATTGCCGGTATCTTAGTAAACACTAATGATGCTGGAGACACTGTAATTAATAGAGGACACATAGAAGAAGATTCATCATCTGTTACTAATGTAAGAGCTTATGGTGCTGTAGTTAATAAAGGTACATTTGTAAACTATGGTAATATTAAACTTAACGATTCATTGAATGCAACTGCAAATACTATTACTTCTGAAGATATGAAGAAAGCTAATATTGGTATTTTTGCAAATTCTGCTAATGGTAATGCTGGTGGAACTTATACAACTATTGAAAACCATGGAGACATTACAATCGGAGATTCTACAAATGATAAGAATATTGGAAGCTGGGCTATTTACGGATATAATGTAAATACAGGAGCAAAATCTGATGGAACTAAATCACAAATTACAGTTAATAAAAATAATTATGGAATTTACTCAGGAGATGGAGATGTAAATATCCAACAAACTAAGATTTTAGCAGGAAATGATACTGTAATGGGACATGTTCAAACAACATCTGGAGTTTCAACTGCACCAGGAGCATATCCAATCAACAGACAAACTCAATATGCTAATCCAAATAACTTGTTATCAGCATTAGATACACCAAGAGAAAGAGATTCAGTAATTGGAGTTTATATTGATAAGAGTGCAACAAACAGAGCAAGAAATATTAATGTAAGTGCTGATATGGATATCGATAGATTCTCATATGGTATTGTAATGGCTGAAAAAGATGGAGGAGCAGCAACAAATGTAACAATTGGTTCTGCAACAGATCAGCCAACAATCAGATTGGCATACTCTACAAATAACAATGCAGGAGGACATGTTAAATCAACAAAACCTACAAATCCTAAAGTTCCAGAAGAAGTTTATGAACAAGGTAACTCTGTATACTACTATTCATTAGATACTGCATCAACAGGAAAATCTTATGCTAATGTAACAATGGATGGAGATTACAATACAGCTTATTATACAAAAGGAGCTATAGACAACTATGGAACAATTGATTTGAGATCACAATATGATATTCAAAATCAAAATAATGATAGCTTAGGATTTGGAAACGTCGGTATCTTCTCAAGCAATACTAACGTAGCTTCAACTAACTATGGAACAATTACAACTGGTATGTCAGATACAGTTAATATGAGATACTCAGCAGCAATGGCCGCAGGACGTAATGTTTATAAAACAGATGGTAAGTTTGATAGAACACAGGAAGAAGGATACATTGTAAATAGAGGTACAATTAATGTTAAAGAAAAAGAAGGTATCGGAATGTTCGCAACTGGTACTGGATCTAAAGCTGTAAACTATGGAACAATTAATCTAGAAGGTGAAAGTGCAATCGGTATGTACCTTGATAGAGGAGCAATTGGAGAAAACCATGGAACAATTACTGGTAATGCCCAAAATTTGAAAGGGGTAGTTGCAATTAATGGAGGATACATTAAGAACTATGGAACAATTAGTGTACTGGGAACAGGTTCTTATGGAATCGTAACAGATGGTTCAAGATTTATTGTAGATGCTAACGGAAATCCGACTGAAGTTCTTCCATCAACAGATTCAAGATACTTAACAGCAGCAGCTAAGACTGCAGGACAAACTAACGGACAAGGTGGAACAGACTTATATGGAGGTACTGAATCTTCAATTGAAGAAGGTACAGCAGGAAATCCTAAGACAACAGGAGTTGGAACAACTATAACAGCTCCAGATATTGTACCAATAACAAAAGTAAGTGTTGATGGTATTGACACACCTGTATTTAATGTTGAATCTGATGCAACAAATCCTGGAGATTTGGCTAAAAACATAACAGTTTCTAGCAGTATTCAAACTGGAGGAACAAGAATAATAGATCTTTATACTCACGATGAATGGGGTAACCCAGCTTGGCCACACCGTGATAAACCACAACTTTCAGAAATTACAAGCATCGGAATGTATGTAGATACTTCAGGAGTTAGATATACTAATCCAATTGACGGTATACAATATTTACGTAATTTAGGAAAAGTTGACTTATACTTTGGACCAGAAGCTACAATGTATACCAACTCTAAAGCAATTAGAATTGGAGATAAAATTGATGAAAATGGAAACGTTGTTGCTAAAAGTAATATCTTGAAACCATTTAACGATGCGTTGAATAAATTACCAGGTGGGGCAAGAATTAATCCATTGTCAGCAAGCTTAACTTGGCAAGTATTAGCAAAAATATCTGATGACAATCAGTTAACAGAAGTGTACATGAGTAAAGTACCTTATCACTCATTTGCATTCGATGATGATAAATCACTTATTAACTTTACAAATAACTTGGATAATATTTATGAAATTGCAAGACCGGGAAGTCCTGAAAAAGTTATCTTCAATAAACTTAACAGCTTAGGTAATGGAGAAGGACACATCTTGGCTCAAGCATTTGACCAAATGAGAGGACACATTTATGGTGGAGTTCAACAAAGAATTAAAGCTACATCAGATGTTCTTAATGGAGAAATTACTAACTTGAAGACAGAATTTAACGGTTCTAAAGATTCAAATAAATTTAAAGCATTTGGACAAAGAAATGAATTCAAGACTGATACAGCAGGAATGCCTGATTGGTACAGTAATGCTGGAGGATTCGTGTTCGTTCATGAAGACGAAACTGTTAGACTTGGTGAAGGTTCAGGATGGTATGCTGGTGTTGTAAATAACTACTTCACATTCAAAGATTTGTCTAAATCATTTGAAAACCAAGCAATGGCAAAAGTTGGAGCGTTCAGAGAAATACCTCTTGATGCTAACGGAACACTTACACTTAATGTAGGTGGAGATGGATTCTTTGGTAGAACAGATACTAAACGTAGATTCTGGGTAATAGATCAAGAATTTAGAGCAAAAGCTAACTACTTTACTTATGGAGCAGGACTTAGCGCAAGTCTTCAAAAAGAATTTGTAGTAAATGATGGATTTAGCATAGTTCCAAACCTTGGAATTAGAGCTGAATATGGAAGATTCTCGGGAATCCACGAAACTGGAGATATGGCATTGAATGTTAAGAGTGATGATTATATCTCAGTTAAACCAAGTGTAGGAATCGACTTCAAATACAATCAGCCAGTATTCAAAAATTCTAACTTTACAGCAGTCTTAGCATTTGCTTATGAAAATGAAATTGGAAAAGTAAATGATGTTAATAATGAAGCTAGAATCGTAGGAGCATGGACTGATTACTTCGGAATCAAAGGAGATAAGGAAGACAAGAGAGGAAACTTCAAGTCAGATCTTAACTTAGGAGTAGAAAACGGAAGATTCGGATTCACAGTAAACACAGGATATGAAACAAAAGGACATAACTTCAAAGCAGGATTAGGAATGAAAGTATTGTATTAATAAAATTAAGACAAGAAATCATGATTAAAATGCTTGAAAAGAAACAAATAGCTTAAACTTAGGAAGGGCTGCCAGTGTGGTGGCTCTTCTTTTTATTCTTTATTAAAAATTTATTCTCGTTTTTAAACGTTTAGTACGAACTAGAAAAAATCAAAAAAAATTGGTATAATTAAAATGTATTTAAAATATATATTGTTGAAAGAAAAAAATAAATAATTTTAAAATTAGATAGTTTATAAAAAGGAGATTCTGTATGAATAAAAAAATTATTTTTTTAATTATATTGTTAGTATTAACAACTTTTTCGTGTACTTCACTTTCAGAAGGGCTTACGATGAAAAGTGAGGTTTATAATGCGGATAATGTTGAATTTTACTACGATTTAACGTATAAAAAAGACGGAGAAACCCATTATGAAAGGCAGATTTGGGAGCAGGCTTACGATATTTTGGATAAGGCGGAAGACTTTTTCCTAATGGATATTTTTGTATTTAATGATTTTCTTGGAAAAGGTGTTAAGGAGAAATTACAACCATTGCCTATTGCAGAAGAGTTTGCACAGAAGATACTTGAAAAAAGAAAAAAAGATCCAAATGTTGAAATATATTTGATACTTGATGAAAGTAACACTTTTTATGGAGCGTTTGATAACAAAACTCATAAGAAGCTGGAGGAGGCTGGCGTAAAAATTGGATATGTGGATTTGACAAAATTAAGAGATCCAATGCTTGTTTATTCGGCTCCATGGCGCCTTTTTGTCCAGCCTTTTGGAAATCCGAAAAATCGTGGAAAAACTAAAAATCCAATTTACGAAGGTACTGACAAAGTTACAATTCGTAGTATTTTAAGAGCATTAAATGCCAAAGCTAATCACAGAAAACTGATTATGAATGAAACTACGGCAATGCTGACATCGGCAAATCCACATGCAGAAGGTTCAAAGCACTCAAATGTGGCATTTAAGTTTTCATCGCCAATTATTAAGGAAATTTACGAAGGAGAAAAGCCAGCTGCAAAAATTACTAAAAAAGACGGAAGTTTAAAGCAAAAATTACCAGATAAGGATTTTAGTAAAATTCCATTTTCTAAAAATGACAAACTGAAATTACAATATTTTACAAATGGTGCAACAGCTAAAGATATTTCCCAAGAATTAAAAAATACTCAGTTTGGGGAAAAAGTCATTATTGCCCAGTTTTTCCTTGCAGACAGAGGGATAATTAACGATATAAGAAAAGCTGCACGGCGTGGAGTAAAATTTGAGATAATTTTGAATAATTCAAATGCAGGACTCCCAAACAAAGCTGCTGCTGGAGAACTAATGAAATATGCAAGAAAACATAATTATGACATAAATGTCAAGTTTTATAATAAAGGAGAGGAAATGTACCACGTAAAAATGCTTTCCATCTTGAAAAAAGACTATTTGATAACTTATGGAGGTTCAACAAACTTCACAAGACGTAATATGCGTAATTTTAATTTGGAAAATGAACTAAAAATTATGTCAGCTTATGACCAGAAAATTTCCAAAGATATTTTGGATTATTATGACAGATTATGGACAAATAGAGATGGAGAATTTACATTACCTTATGACACAGAAAAAAATGAGAAATTAATGAATGATTTGTTATTCAGGTTTATGGAAATGAATGGATTTGGGGCATTTTAAAGATAAATGTAGGATTGATCATTGCCTTAAATCCTTATTTTGAAGTGAAGGTTTATCCTAATAATTAAAATGATTTATTTAAGTAATTAAGAAATAAATATATATAAAAATTTTGATTATATTAAAGAAAAAGAGTGATTTTTATGGAAAGTGTAATTAAGGCAAATAAGATTAAGATAGAAAAGATAAATGAGAATGACTATAACCGAATTTTTGTAATGTCAGATATTCATGGACAGTACGATTTATTTTTGAAAATGCTGGATAGAATTGACTTAAAAAGAGAAGATTTACTTGTGATTATAGGGGATATTTGTGACAGAGGGAAAAAGTCTTACGAAATTTATATGAAATGTATCAAAATGATAAAACTTGGGTATAACCTAAAGTTTATTTTGGGAAATCATGAGGATATGCTTCTTGAGGATTTGGAAAATGATTATCCATTAAGATATGAAACAGAATATTCAATTTATAGACATTCTAAATATTTTGAAAATAAAACGATGACAGAATGGCACCAAGAAAATCTTTTTGATGAAATTAGATGGCTTGTAAAATGGCTCAAAAACTGTCCTTTAATAATTTATGGGAATAAAAATATTTTTGTTCATGCAGGGCTTGATTTGAATATAGCTTTGACAAAACAAGAAAAGGAAACAGTACTTTGGACTAGAGATGAATTTTGGATTATGGAAAATGTAGAGCTTGAGGAATATAGGGATAAAAATATATATTTTGGTCATACGCCTAATATAAATGGAAGAATTTCTAAAAAGACTGATAGAATAAAGGGGATAGACTGCGGTGCATTTTTTACACATTTTTTAGGATGTATAGAAGTAAAAAGTCAAGAGGAAATTTATGTTTATGAAGATGAATTTATAGAATTCGATGAGGTTTCAAGCAAAGTATTTTTGGAACTTTGGAATGAGGAAGTGGCAGAGTTTATAGATTCTGAGAAATATAAGATTAAAAGTGGGAAAGGGAAAATAATAATTTTAGAAAAATTAGATAAAAATGAAAAAAAATTTTTAACAAATTTTTGGAAAAAATATGAAAAATTATTCGGAAAGAATATTGCAAATTATATTAAAAAGAAGAAATTATAAGTTAAAAAATTTTTTAGGATTGACATTTTTAGAAAATATGCTATAATAGGCGTGTAAAAATCCCTAAGGGAAACTTTGTATAATATTTAAAAAAAAATGTGCTATAAATTAGACTGGATTTTTCCAGTCTTTTTTGTTATAATATTTAGGTGAATTTAACTATAATTCATATATTAAAATTATTTAATAAATATATTTTATAAATTTATTTTAATGAAAGATCAAATAAAATTTTGCTTATTATTTTTTGTTTAATATAGCATTGTGAAACTAAAAATATAAAAAATTATAGAAAAATAAATATTGATTTAAATATTAGTTAGGATGTATTTGTAAAATAAAAATATTGAATAATCTATTGAAATTTTAAAAATTTAAGGAGGAAATATTAACAAGAAATTTGTTAAAATAAAGGATGAACAAAATTAAAAACATTGCAATTATTGCACACGTAGATCACGGAAAAACGACTCTTGTCGATGCTTTATTGAAACAGGCAGGAACATTTGGGGAACATGAAAAAGTAGATGAAAGAATTATGGATAGTAATGATTTGGAGAAGGAAAGAGGGATTACGATTTTTTCTAAAAATGCTTCATTTCATTATGATGGATATAAGATAAATATTGTGGATACTCCTGGCCATGCGGATTTTGGTGGGGAAGTACAAAGAATCTTGAAAATGGTAGATTCTGTTTTGCTTCTGGTAGATGCATTTGAAGGTGTTATGCCACAGACTAAATATGTATTAAAACAGGCATTAGAGCATGGACTTCGTCCAATTGTAGTAGTTAATAAGATTGATAGACCAAATTCAGATCCTGATGCAGTTGTGGATTCTGTTTTTGACTTATTTGTAGATTTAGGGGCAAATGATATTCAGCTTGATTTTCCAGTAGTTTATGCGTCTGCAAAAAATGGATTTGCTAAACTGGAACTGGAAGATGAAGATAAGGATATGAAACCGCTTTATGATAAAATTATGGAGCATGTAGAAGATCCTGAAGGAGATGTGAATGAGCCGCTTCAAATGCTTGTTACAAATACTGAATATGACGAATATGTAGGAAAATTAGGAACTGGAAGAATTTACAACGGAAAAATTGAAAAAAATCAGGAAATTACATTGATTAAGAGAAATGGTGACTTGGTAAATGGTAAAGTTACTAGAATTTATGGATATGATGGTCTGAAAAAAGTTGAAATGGAAGTAGCGTTTGCTGGAGATATTGTAACAATTGCGGGAATTGATAAAATTGACATAGGAGAAACTGTAGCAAGCAGAGAAAATCCTAAGCCATTACCATTAATTGACATTGATGAGCCTACACTTGCTATGACATTTATGGTAAATGATTCACCATTTGCAGGACAGGATGGAAAATTTGTAACTTCGAGAAATATTTTGGAAAGATTGCAAAAGGAAGTAAATCATAACGTGAGTATGAGACTTGAAATGACAGATTCGCCAGATGCATTTATTGTAAAAGGAAGAGGAGAGCTTCAATTATCTATTTTGCTTGAAAATATGAGAAGAGAAGGCTACGAAGTAGCAGTTTCAAAACCTGAAGTTATTTTTAAAGAAGAAAATGGACAGAAAATGGAGCCAATCGAACTTGCAATTATCGATGTTGCCGATGAGTTTGTAGGAGTCGTAATTGAAAAATTAGGGCTTAGAAAAGGTGAGATGGTAAACATGAATCAAGGAAGCGATGGATATACAAGACTTGAGTTTAAAGTACCATCACGTGGATTAATTGGATTTAGAAATGAATTCTTGACAGAAACAAGAGGAACAGGAATTATAAACCACTCATTCTTTGAATACGGACCTTTCAAGGGAGAAGTTACAGGACGAAGAAGAGGAGTTTTAATCGCAATGGAACCTGGAACAAGTTTAGGGTACTCGTTAAATAACTTACAACCAAGAGGAATCCTGTTTATAGGGCCAGGAGTGGAAGTTTACGAGGGAATGATAGTCGGAGAGCATTCAAGAGAAAACGATTTGGTTGTAAATGTATGTAAAGGAAAAAAACTTACAAATATGAGGGCCGCTGGAAGTGATGATGCTGTGAAATTGGCACCTCCAAAGGAATTTACACTGGAATTGGCACTTGAATATATCGAAAATGATGAGTTAGTGGAAATTACACCTAACTTTATCAGACTTAGAAAAAAATATTTGAATGCTAACGATAGAAAAAAATATGAAAACTCTAAAAATTAAATATTAATATAAATTAGTAGCGATGTGATTTTTATGGATAATATAAAACTTCAAGAAAAATTAAAAGCCGAGTTGTCAGATGAAAAAATAAAATTTATTGAAAAATATAGTTTGGAAATAAATTCCAGAAGGCAATGGATAACTAGAAGAAATAATACACCAGAACGCTTATATTTTTCACATAAGTTTATTTCACAAAATAATATTTTAGAAATAGTTTTTAGAAAATATCAGCTTTGTTTTGCAAAATTGAAATATTTTAGAGCAAATATTGAAAAGTATGATTTTTATAAATATACTCCAAAAGAAGGTTTTATAAAGACGCAATTGTGGGATGTAGAATTTTTTTATCATAGAAAATCAAAAAAATAATAGATTTAAGATATTTACAGCAAATAAGAAAAGTAGAAGATTTTTTGGAACTTATCGAATGGCTTGATAGTTTTGAAAAATAACAAATAAAAACTGGAGCTAAAAAATTTCAATAGTTCCAGTTTTTTTATTGTTTTAAATTTATAAAATTTATTAGACTTGTTCAGAAATTTAATATTCCTTATCTTTTTACATGTAATATTTATTTTGTTATATTTCTAAATTTATATAGTTATTAAGCAAAGCTGTTAATTTTTTTTAGTTTCTATCATTTTAGCCTGTTTTAAAATGCTGTCTGGTATTTTTATTCCTAATAACTGCATATTTTGCTTATTAATTTCTATTTGAAGATTTTTAACTGTTTCTATTGGGATCTCATTTGGCTTCTTGCCTTTTAATAAAATTTCCGCTGCTATTTCTCCAGAACGGTAACCGATATTGTAGTCGGTAGTTCCTTGTGAAATTAGCCCTCCTGCATTCGAGTAAACGTCATTTGTAGCTAGAATTGGGACTTTTGCGCTATTAAAAACATCAAGTATTGCTTTAAAATATGATGCTACTGTGTTGTCCTGAATGGCATAGTAGATATCAATGTTCTTTGAAATAAGATTTGCCGCAGCAACCATTTCTGTACCATTTGTAACAGCTTTTTCTACTACTGTGAATCCATACTCTCCTGCCAGTTTTTTTAAATTATTTACTTCAGAAACTGAATTTTGTTCAGACGAATTATAAATGATTCCTATTTTTTTCGCTTCTGGTAATAATTCTCTCATTAATTTTAAATTTTCTGTAATTGGGGCTGCGCCACTTGTTCCTGTAACGTTAGGAATTCCTACAAGTCCTGCACTTTTTGGATCTGTAACTGAACCAAATATAACTGGTGTTTCACTTCCAATTTGATTTTTAGCCGCTTGTGCCGTTGGCGTTGTAATCGCAAATACCAAATCCTTCTTATCTGCTGCGAACTGTTTCATAATTAATGTCTGACTACTCATATCATTGTTTGCAATCTTGTCATCATAATCAGCTTTTACACCAGCTTTTTCCAATGCATCTTTAAATCCTTGTTTTGCAGCATTTAACGCTGGATGATCTACAATCTGTGATAATCCAATCTTATAAACCTTTTCACTAACTTTGGAATCCTTTTTTTGCTCTTGAGAATCATTACTTTTTTTATTTCCGCAAGACAAAAGCATTCCTCCTAACATACCAAATAATAGTACACCTCTCATAATTTTTTTCATCTGTTTTCCTCCTAAAATAAATAATTTTTGAATCGTATTATTATTTTACCATATTTTTTAAAAATTTCCAGCATATTTTAACAAATTTATCAATTAGAGTAATTTAAAACAGGAAAATAAAAGAAGTAGATACTAAAATTACAAAATTTAAGTTTAGTAAAATAATTAATATTTTTATCAAAAAGATTAAATGAAATATGCTAGTTAAATAAAATAATGGATATTTTGAAAAAGTCATCTACATTTACCTTTACAATTTACTAATTTAAATGTTCAAAAAAATACTTGACAAAAAACGATTACTGTTGTAAACTATATAATGTAAAAAGATTACAAACGTAAACATTAAAGGAGGTAAGAATGTGAAAGAAAACTGCAAAATTGATAAAAAACAGCATATAACGGATGCAGAATGGGAAATAATGCGAGTTGTGTGGGCAAATAGCGAAGTTACGAGCAAGTTTGTGACAGAGGTGCTTTGTAAGAAAATGAACTGGAAGCAGGCTACAATAAAGACATTATTAAATCGTCTGCTGGAAAAGAATATTTTGAAAAAGAGGGAAATTGGGAACAAGTATATTTATTCGACGGATTTTACGGAAAAAGAAGTGGCTAATAGTTATATATTAGGAACTTTTGATAAAATTTGTAAAACAAAAGTTGGAGAAATGATAGGGAAAGTTATCGAGAACAGTGAACTGAGTTTTGACGACTTGGACTTGATTTTAAAGGCTGTGGAGAAAAAGAGAAAAACGGCTGTAAAGGAAGTTTTGTGTGATTGTGTTGAAGGGCAGTGTAATTGCAGAGAAGGATGATTAATGAAATTATAAGAGTAATTTGTTATTTTAATAATAGACTTGTTAGGGAAACTGTAAGTGTTAATAAAGTAAGTATTATGAGGTAAGGGGTTTTAACTCCTTCTCAAAATAAAAAAAACATGTTTAGTAAGTATAAAATTTGATAACTGGAGGTACAAAATGAACATTGTGGCGGGAAAAACTAAATACGAATTCGGTGTGAATAGGATTTTAAATGAAACAAATGATTCATTAAATTGTGAAGAAATAGAGCAAGATATTGATTATATTGAAAATAAAAAAGGTGATCAGCTATACTGTATGAAATCTCTTGGATTTGAGTATTTACAACTCTCTTCAAAAAAATTATTTGTAGAAAAGGACATAAAAACTTGTAGATATTATTGCTATATAATTGCTAAATTGGAATTTTTATCAAAACCATTAGATGAGAAAGTATTTTTGGATAATTCAGATTTATTTTATATGCTGATGTCAAATAATCCTGATTTTATAGTGTTTTTAAAAAATAATATAGAGGAAATACAACCTAATGATTATGATTCAGAAAAAGATATTTATAAAAATTTAACTAATACATATGGAGATTTTTTTATAATAAGGACAACTTTATTAGCAATGATTGGTGATTTTGAAGAAGTGAAAAAGCGATGTTCAGTATATTTGAAAAAATCTAAAAATTTTAGAGATAGTTATTATAGATACCGTGTTTATGGAATGCAATTTTTGAAGGCTTTAGCATTAAAGGATATTGAAAAAATGAAAGAAACGATAGATATGATGATGATGCCTAAAATAGCAAAGGCATTGGTTAAAGATCGTATTACTAACTATAGTTTTTATTTACATATTTATGTTATAATATATGCAAAAATAGCATTGCTTCATGGATTTGATTTAGGTATAGACAATGAAGTTGCCCCTAAAGAAATAATTGATAATACTCCATTAGAAAGTTATGAAGATCCATACGATTTTATGAAAAAATTTGATTTAAAAACAATAACTCCAAAAGAATGGAGAGAATGGACAAAAAATTATTCAACATTTGGTTCAATTGATTAATGAGAGGAATTAAAATTATGTCAGAAATAATAGATGTATACACAAGAATAAAATATAAAAAAGATAATGTTATAAAAGATGATGATATATTAGATGATTTAGATATTTACAGTGCTATGTTAGAACTTGAATATGATGTGATTGTATATAAAGATGAAAAACTTTTAACATTACAAAGTCGTGCAAATTACTCTTATGCAAGAACTTATTCTCTAAGTGAAGAAAGAAATGAACTACAAAGAGTAGCTAAAATTAAAGGTATAGACAATTTATACTATATTTTTTGCAGTTATTCGTTATCAATGGGAATAATATATGGAGTTATAAATTTTGATATTAAAAATAATGCTATATATGAAAAGATTTTTAAGGAAGAAGATTGTGAAGAAATTCTAGAAAAATTATCATCTGAATTAGTTGAAAAATTTCAAATGCTTAACGAAGGTGAAAAAGAATATACTGACGATGGTGAAAATCTTGATGATATTGTGGAAGAAATGAATGATAAGATAAGTAAGTACTGTTATGAAGAATTTATTAAATTTATAAATGAAACAAAGTTAGAAGAATTAGATTTTAATTGTTAATGAATTTTTGAAGAAATGAAAGGAGCATAATATGAAAACAGAAAACTATACAGTAACTGGGATGAGTTGTGCAGCTTGTGCTAATGCTGTGGAAAAGGCGCTTAATAAAAATACGGATATTAGTGCTTCGGTTAATATTGCAACTGAAAAATTGAATATTGAATATGATGAGAAGAAGTATGATTTTGATAAAATTAGGAAAATAGTCGAGTCGGCTGGGTATGGACTGGTTGAGGATATGACGGAAGACAAAAAGATGGAACTTTATCAGGAAAAAATAACAAGTTTGAAAAATCGATTAATTTTGGCAGTTATTTTTGTTGTTCCACTTTTGTATATTTCGATGGGGCATATGCTTGGGGTAACACTTCCTGAATTTTTGAATCCTAAGGTAAATCCGCTTAATTTTGCATTGGCACAGTTTGTGCTGACTTTGCCTATTATTTATGCAGGGAGAGACTTTTTTTCACATGGATTTAAAAATTTAGTAAGAAAATCTCCAACAATGGATTCATTAATTGCTATTGGGGCAACAGCGGCAGTACTCTATGGAATTTACGCCACTTTTAGAATTGTAACTGTAGATCCTGAAGCACATATGGATTTGTATTATGAGTCAGCTGGTACAATTATTACGTTAATCTTGTTTGGAAAATTGCTGGAAGCGAAAACAAAAGGTCAAACTTCATCGGCAATAAAAAAACTTATCGGACTTCAGCCTAAAAAGGCTAAAATTATTGAAAATGGAGTGGAAAAGGAAGTCCTGATTGAAAACTTGAAAGTTGGAGATATTGTAATTGTAAAGCCGGGAGAAAAAATTGCGGTAGATGGAAGGATTGTGGAAGGGGCGACTTCTGTTGATGAATCAATGTTGACAGGAGAAAGTTTGCCAGTAAGCAAAAAAATTGGAGATAAAGTTGTTGGAGGAAGCATAAATAAAAATGGAAGTATCAGATTTGAAGCGACTGAAATTGGTAAAAATACAGTTTTATCACAAATTATAAAGCTGGTTGAGGAGGCACAGGGGTCAAAGGCTCCGATTTCTCGAATGGCAGATATTGTGGCGGCGTATTTTGTGCCAATTGTTATTGGGATTGCAATAATTACAGGAATTGCTTGGTTTCTGAGTGGAAGTGGATTGGTTACTGCGTTGTCGTTTTTCATCGCTGTACTTGTAATTGCGTGTCCGTGTGCATTGGGACTTGCAACACCTACATCAATAATGGTTGGGACTGGAAAAGGGGCTGAAAACGGTATTCTTATCAAAAGTGGAGAAGCTCTTGAAACAGCATATAAAATTAAAACAGTTGTATTTGACAAGACTGGTACGATTACGAAAGGAAAGCCTGTACTGACTGATTTGATTGCTTATGGAAATTATAACGAGAATGAATTGTTAAAAATTGCTGCAAGTGTGGAAAATGATTCAGAACACCCATTGGCAGAAGCAATTGTAAACAAAGCAAAAGAGAAAAATATTGAAATTAAGCCGTATGAAAAATTTAGGGCAATGCCAGGTTACGGTATTCGTGCAACATTTGAAGGCAAAGAAGTGCAAATTGGAAATAGAAAATTGATGGAAAATCGAAAAATCAATGTGGAAATTTCTCAAAAAGATTATGATATTTTGTCGAATGAAGGAAAAACGCCAATGTACATTTCGATTGATAACGAATTGGCGGGACTTGTTGCAGTTGCAGACGTTATAAAGGAAACAAGCAAGGAAGCTATAGAAAAACTGAAAAAAATGGGAATCAAGACAATAATGCTAACTGGAGATAACGAAAAAACTGCCAAATTTATCGCAAAACAAGTGGGAATAGATGATGTAATTTCAGAAGTGCTGCCTTATCAGAAATCTCAAAAAGTAAAGGAACTTCAGGAAAAAGATGAATTTGTTGCAATGGTTGGAGACGGAATTAACGATTCACCAGCACTGGCTCAGGCAAACGTTGGAATTGCGATAGGAAATGGAACAGATGTTGCTATAGAATCGGCTGATATTGTCTTAATTAGAAACGATTTGAGAGATGTTGCGGGTGCAATAGCATTAAGTAAAGCGACAATCACAAATATAAAGGAAAATCTATTCTGGGCATTCTTTTATAACGTATTGGGAATTCCATTTGCCGCTGGAATATTTTATGCATTTTTCAATGGACCAAAATTGGATCCGATGATAGCGGCTTTTGCAATGTCGTTTAGTTCGGTATCAGTTTTGGGTAATGCTTTGAGATTGAAATTTTTTAAAGTTAAATAGAATTTTGAAAAATAGGTTGAATTTTATTACATATCTATGATATTATCTTCTGTAAGAGGTGAGTAATATGGAAACAAAATTAAGAAATTTAACAAAGAAAGTTGAGAATAAATCAGTAAAAATTGCAGAAGATAAGGAATTGGAAATAATTTCTTCTAAAGTTTTGAAGAAGTATAAAAAAACATTTGAGAAATTGACTAAATGATTCATGTATAAAAAAATATAAAATTTTAGTATTGATTTTTTTTTGAAAAATGATATAATGTTTTTGAATAAAAAACAATCTATATGCTTATAGTCATAGAAAAAATGCGGAAAATCCCTCATTCTTAATTGAATGGGGGTATTTTTTATGATACAATACTCTGTCGATTAAGCTCCGCAAACTTAAACGACAACAAAGCATATAGAATTGGGGTGGTCAAGATAATCAATACTGGACTGTTTTTTGCTATAATCATTCTTTTCTTAATTTTTAGCCATCAAAGATAGTCAGCTTGAATTGATTTTCTCCTACCTTTGCCCACTGGTTATTTATAACTAGTGGGTTTAATTTTTAATTTTTTAATAGGTAAGAAAATATTGGAAATTGTTGATAAATTAAATATAACATTTATTAAAGTTAAAATTTTATTGTTGACAATTTTGGAAAATTATATTAAAATAAATTGTAATGATTACAAAATTAAATAAATTATTATAAAATAAATAAAAATTAAATTTGGAGGTATAGAAAATGGATTTTAGCTTGAATCTTGGTGCTTTAGATGAAGGGAAATTAGTAAAAATTGATGAAAATAAACTTTATGATGTAACTGTAGTTGGTTCTGGTCCTGCGGCTGTCTCTGCAGCAATTTATGCGGCTAGAAAAGGACTTGATGTGGCAATGATTGGAGTGAAGATTGGGGGACAGGTTCTTGATACAAATGAAATTGAGAATATTATTGGGACTGTTTCTACAACTGGAGCTAAATTTGCTGAAACATTGGAAAAACATTTAAAAGAGCATGAAATTGCATTTAAAGAAGGACATTTAGTAAAAGAGATAAAAGAAGATGGAAAAGATAAGATTTTGGTAACTGATGATGGGAAAAGTTATAAAACAAAAACAGTTATTGTAGCAACTGGAGCAAAACCTAGAAGTCTAAATATTCCTGGAGAAGCCGAATATGTTGGTAAGGGAGTGCATTACTGCTCAACTTGTGACGGACCTTTTTATAAAGGGCTAGATGTGGCTGTAATTGGTGGGGGAAATTCAGGTGTGGAAGCAGCGCTTGACTTATCTGGAATTGCAAAATCAGTTACACTAATTGAATTTATGCCAGAATTAAAGGCAGATAAAGTTCTACAGGAAAAATTAGCTGAGCAGCCAAATGTAAAAACTATTTTAAATTCTGCAACAGTTAAAGTAAATGGAAATGAATTTGTTGAAAGCATTGTTTATAAAAGCAGAGAAACTGATGAAGAAAAAACATTGAATGTAGAAGGTATGTTTGTGGAAATTGGGTTGTCACCAAGAAGCGAAGTTGTAAAAGACTTGGTTGAAACAAATAAAATTGGAGAAATTGTAATTAATCCTGAAAATAATTCAACTTCTGTGGCTGGAATCTTTGCTGCGGGAGATGTTACAAACATCAGACAAAAACAAATTATTATTGCAATGGGAGAAGGTGCAAAAGCTGCATTAGGAGCATTTGAGTATTTGATTACAAAATATTAATTATAAAAAAATAGGGAGTCAAGGAACTGCCCTATTTTTATTTAAAAAGAAGTAAGTATAAAGTTACTAATATAGTTAATTAATAAACATATTTAAAGTAATAATATTAAAAAAATCTTTATTTTTATCATTATCCATTTTCCAATTCTTTCTATCATTTACATATTTAACAGTTATAGTTCTTTCAATATAGTTAAAATGATTATATTCAAGCTTTTTAAAATTATATTTTTAAATCGTCTAAGAGCTTCGATTGTTATTTTTTGATTTTCTTCAGGGCTTAATGAGTTATGTTCTGATATTTTTTTAGCAACAAATTCTTGTGATTCATGCATTTCAGAACTAAAATCGGGAGCCTTAATAAAAACGTTTATAATTGCAATATTTTCTTTTACTTTAATATTATTTATTCTATAAGTTATTTTTTTCATACCTTTAGAAAAAGTAGAATCTTTACTAATATCCTTTGTAAAAGTACCCCAAAGTCCGATAGAATCAAAAGTATGTATATTTCCAGTTTGAATTTCTTTCATTTTTTTATCAAAATCTTTTTGTATAGGATAAGTCCTGCTACAACTTACTACAAATAAAAGCATGCCTAGTAAAATTAAAATTTTTGCCTTCACAAATTTCTCCTTCAATTTTTTCTACATTGTACTATGTTTATATAATTTTATAGACAGTATTTCATTAGATTTATATTATTGAAGGTTTTTCAGAAGCATTGTTGCAAATTTAAAATAGATAATAAGTGTTACAGCATCTGAAATAGTAGTTATTAAAGGAGTTGCCATAACAGCTGGATCTGCTTTTAAAATTTTTGCTCCAAGTGGAAGCAATGCTCCTACTATTTTTGAGATTATTATTGTAAATACAAGAGTTATTGAAACAATAAAGGCGATTGTAGGATTTATTTTTTCCAAAGTAATCAGTCTTACAAAATTTAAAACTGATAGGACTATTGAAACCATAATACCTATTGAAAATTCTTTTCTAAGTACTTTGAATGCATCTTTTGGAGAAATTTCCCCTAGTGCTAGTGAACGGATTACAACAGTTGAAGATTGTGACCCAACATTTCCTCCGCTTGACATTAACATTGGAATAAATGCTGTCAAAATAATTGATTTTGCAAGTACTTTTTCATACCCTTGTATTATATTTCCTGAAATTGTGTCAGAAATCATAAGGACTGCAAGCCATCCAATTCTTTGTCTTGCCATTGTAAACACGTTTGTCTTTAAGTAAGAATCATCAGTAGAAGAAGTAATCCCCGCCATTTTATGAAAATCTTCAGTAACTTCCTGATCGACAACATCCATTACATCATCTACTGTGATAATTCCTAAAATTCTGCCTTCATAATCTACAACGGGCATAACGATAAAATCATATTTTTTGAACAAATCTGCAACAACTTCCTGATCGTCATCTGTGTGAACACTTACAAATTTTTTGTTCATAATATCTTCAATTACTGTATTGTCTTTTTTTGCAATTAATTCTTTTAGTGAAAGTACTCCCTCGAGTTTTCCATTTTCACTTGTGACATAGCATGTATATATATTTTCTTTATCTTTTCCTGTTTTTCTTAATAATTCAATTGCTTCTGAAACAGTCATATTTTTTTGAAAATCGACATATTCAGTTGTCATAATGCTTCCTGCTGAATTTTCAGGATACTTTAATAGTTGATTTATCAAATGTCTGTCTTTTTTATCAGTATTTTTCAATATTTTCTTTACAACATTAGACGGCATTTCTTCAATAATGTCAACAATATCATCAAAGTACAGTTCGTCAAAGATTTCACGTGTTTCAATATCAGTCGATGCATGAATAATCATTTCTTGACGTTCTGAATCCAAATATGGAAATACATCTGCTGCTTTATCTTTTTTCAACAGTCTAAAAATCATTATCACAAGTTCAGGCGATTTGAACTGATTTAATATATCAGAAATTTCAACTGTATTTAATTCGTTTAATTGTTTTTTTATTTCGAAGTATTTTTTTTCTTTTAAAAGAGCTTCAATTATTTCTTTCATTTTTCCTCCTTACTTTCCTATTTTTTATTTATAGATACTTAATATTTATTTTATGATGTTGCTCAAAAATATAGTTGCAAATCTAAAATAGATAGTAAGAGTTAAGGCATCAAGTATTGTAGTTATTAATGGACCTGCCATTATTGCTGGATCCATTTTAAAGGTTTTGGCAATGATAGGCAAGAAAGCACCTATTATTTTTGAAATTATAACTACAAAGACAAGAGTTACCGAAACTGTTATGGCAACATTCAAAGGGGTTTTTGTCAAAGATATAATCCTTAGAAAATTAATTGCTGCCAGAACAATGGCGACTATAAATGAAATAAGAAACTCTTTTCTTAGTATTTTAAAAGTATCTTTTATATTGACTTCTCCTAATGCTAAAGCACGGACTACAATGGTTGAAGATTGTGCTCCTGCATTTCCTCCAGTATCCATAAGCATTGGAATAAATGAGGAAAGTATAACTACAGACTGCAGTACATCCTCGTAACTTTTTATAATTCTTCCTGTAAATGTGGCAGAAATCATAAGCACAATAAGCCAGCTGATTCTCTGTCTTGCCATAGTAAAGGCGCTTGTCTTAAGGTAAGACTCCTCAACTGGTGAAATTCCGACCATTTTATGAAAATCTTCTGTTGCTTCCTGTTCCACAACGTCCATTATGTCATCAATTGTAATTATCCCAAGAAGCCTGTTTTCATCATCTGTAACTGGAAGAACAATAAGATTATATTTTTTTATTATTTCAGCGACTTTTTCCTGATCGTCGTTTGCGTGTACAGATATTACATTTTTATTCATAATACTTTGGATAGGAACGTCATCTTCGCTCGTAATAAGTTCCTTTAAGGAAATTACTCCTTCCAGTTTTCTAACTTCATCAATTACATAACAAGTATAAACATTTTCCATATCTTCAACAGTATTTCTGATTTTTGAAATTGCTTGAGATACAGTCATATCCTTTTTTAAATCCATGTATTCGGTTGTCATAATACTTCCCGCTGAATTATCAGGATATTTTAACAATTGGTTTATCAAATGTCTATCTTTCGCATCAGTATTTTTCAAAATCTTTTTTACTACATTTGACGGCATTTCTTCAATAATATCGACAATATCATCAAAATAAAGTTCATCAAATATATTTTTTGTTTCAACATCGGTCATAGTGTTAATAATCATTTCTTGATGCTCTGTATCCAAATATGAAAACACATCTGCTGCCCTATTTTTAGAAAGTAGCCGAAAAATCATTATTAATTCAGAAGATTCAAACTGATTTAACAGTTCTGAAACTTCAACAGTATTTAATTCATTCAAATATTTTCTGATTTCAAAATATTTTTTTTCATTTATAAGTGTTTGAATAGTGTTGTTTTCCATCGTTATCTCCTTTCTTTTTTGCAATTTATTAAATTTTTTACTTCTTATGCAAATTAAAACAAGGAGAATAACAACACGAAGAGATTCCGTTTATTTGCATAGGTTAGTAAATTTTAGATTATTCAGTTTCTCTTCCGGGACTTCTTCGTTCAAAACATTCACCTCCGTAAAATATAAAATCAGCATAAATTTCTAAAAAAATGAACTTTATGCCCATAAAATTTTATCAGACAAACCAATGATTGTCAATAAATTTCTAAGAAATTTCTTTTAATAAAAAAAGGGACTCAATTTAAGAGTTTCCCTTTAATTGTAATTATTTATGCAGATAATAAAAATCAGTCTTTTACGTATATTTTTTTTACCCTTCCTGTATAAACTATATGAGGCTCTTCCTTTGTGTATAGTTTTTCAGGTATGCTCTTATCTATGAAGTTTTCAGGTTTTATATCATCTATATATAATTTTTCAGCTACGATAACTAATTTTGCTTCTTCAAATGCAGGAACACCATCTAAGAATATTGGATTAAATCCAACTTCTGCGATTTTGTCTACATCTCTTCCTGATTTTAATCCAAGTACATGAAGTTCCTTTTTATAACCATTAAAAAAACTTAAAGAAAAACAATTTTGCTCGTCTACAAATTTTTTAGTATATCTTGTAGGTCTTATATAAACTGAAATAACAGGACCACGCCAAAGGTATCCCATCATTCCCCACGTGACAGTCATTGTATTTATCCCGTTCTCATCTCCCGCCGTGACAAGACTCCAGTCTTTACCTGTACTTGTAAAAGGATTTAAATCAAAATCCTGAATTTTTATTTCGTGAAATCCCATTTCTAACACCTCCGTAATTTTTTTATAGATTTTTAAGGTATTTTTATTATAACATATTTTTTTAAAAAGTAAATATTGACACAAATAATATTTTATAGTAAAATATTTTTATAATCAAAGTATTTTTGGAGAAAAAATTAACTGAAATTAAAGAATTTAATATTTTAGAATGAGGAGGAAAACATGTTAAAAAAATTAGCAATTTTAAGTTTTATTGTAGTTGGAATGATGGCATTTGGAGATGATAATGACACATTTAATGTAAAATTGGAAGAATCAGTAGTAACAGCCACGGGATTTGATGATGTTCAGAGCAATCAAATTAAGAATACTACAATTGTAACAGCTCAGGATATACACAATAAAGGATATAACACTATAGAAGAGATATTGAAACGTACACCAGGTGTAAATTTTGTGAATAATGGATTTGGATATATTGTGGATGTAAGAGGGCAAGGAGTTCAGGGGGCAGCTAAAAATGTAAAAGTTCTCGTAGATGGTTCACCTTTAAACATACTTGATATGTCGCATGCAATTTTACCTCTAAATTCAATTTCAGTTGAAGATATTGAAAAAATAGAAATTATTAACGGTGGAGGGACTGTACTTTATGGTGGAGGGACTGCTGGTGGAGTAATTAACGTAATTACAAAGAAAACTCAGGAAGAGCCTGTAAAAAATAAGGTTTACTACCAAAACAGCTCATTTGATACAAATAAATTAGGGTTTGGAACAAGCATAAAATTTGCAGATAATTTCTTGTTAGATTTAGCATACGAAAATGTTAATGGAAATGGGTATAGACGTGGGGACAAAAGAGATGGTGAGAATTTAAGAGGTGGATTTACATATAACATCGCTGATAATCAGACATTAAGATTTAAAGCCACAAGATACAAGGAAGAATCAAAAGAATCTGACGGTATAACTAAAACTCAGTTAAATAATGATAGAAAACAGGCAGGAACAACTTTGACAGAATCTGATTTGGATAGAACAGAATACAGCTTGAATTATGAAATCAAGCCAACCGATAACCTAACTTTCTCATTGTTAGGATATAATCAGAAAACAATTAGAGATTATGATCAGGAAGCTCCAGCTGGAAGAATGACTCATAAGACTGATGGACAGTTTAAAGATAGAAAAACTGGAGTTGACTTAAAAGGTAAATATAATTATGGTTCAGGAAATGTAATCTTTGGATATGAATATATAAAAAATAGTTCAAACAGAAGTTCTTATGGCGCAATGTATATGAGAAACAGAAGATTATTCCCAACATCTACTGTAGACATTGATTTGCAAAAAAATACTCATTCAGCATTTATTCAAGGAAGACACTCTCTTACAGACAAGTTTGAGGGAACTTTAGGTTATAGATATGAACATGCTGATTATGATATTCACAGAACAGATGGAACAAATGTTATAAATAAAAATACTAAAAAGAGCAATAATGCTTATGAAACGGGATTAAACTTTAAATATTCCGACACAGGGAATGTTTATGCAAAATATGAAAGAGGATACAGATCTCCAAGTCCAACAGAAATGGTTGATAAATCAATTACAAGAGGATATGTACTAAACAATCTGAAATCTGAAAAATATGATACTTATGAAATTGGTATAAAAGACATGATTGGACCTTCATTTGTAAGCTTGACAGGATTCTATACTAATAAAAATGATGAAATTTTAATTGATATGCCAAGCGGACATGGATTAAACTGGACATATAAAAACTTGCAGAAAACAGAAAGAAAAGGTGTAGAACTATTTGCAGAGCAATATTTTGGAACATTTAGAGTAAATGAATCAGTTTCTTATGTGGATGCAAAAATTAGCAAAGGTGCAGATAAAAACAAAAAAATACCTTATGTATCAAAAACAAAAGCAACTTTAGGAGCTAATTATGAAGTATTGACAGGACTAAACCTAACAGCTGACCTCAATTACTTCTCAAATTCTGTAGATGGAAACTATGAAAAAATAAAAGGTTATTCTACAACAGATTTAGGAGTAAGTTATGCTCATAAAACAGGTTTAGGGGTGCAAGCAGGAGTTAAAAACGTATTTGGTAAAAAATATTACAGATATAAAAACGGAGATTCATATATCCCAGAAGCTGAAAGAACATACTATGTTGGTGTAAGTTATAACTTCTAAAAATAATTTTAAATATGGAAAGTGGCAGTCAAACAATTGTTATAAAGTTGTTTGGCTGTATTTTATAAACAAACAAAATTATTAATTTTTATAAGGTACAGTTGTTAATAAGTATTTTTTGAAATATTCCCAAATTTTATTTGGGAAAGTAGTCTAAACATTTATTATTTGGATAAACCTGAATTACTATGAAAACTAAACTCGCTGATGCTCACTTTCGTAAATAAAGATTAGAACAACTCTATAAAATATATTTACTATGAAGGTTCTGGCGAAAGAAACACATAAATGTGTTTAGTCGTTTTCATTTTAAAAAAATCACGACGATTTTAGTTTAATTACAACAGTTATTTTAATAAAAAATCCTTAAGCAAGATTGTAAAAAAATGGAATTAATAGTCTTAAATAAAAAAAGATTAATGTAAATTAAGAAAAAATATTAATAAATGTAGATAAGGAATAAAAGATGGAAATTGAAAGTAGAAAAGTAAAATATAAAAAGCGTGATAGTAATATGTGGAAAATGTATTCTGGAATAACAATTTTTATAATTATAGTGGCATTTTTGTCTTTGAAAATAGGAACTGTGAATATTTCGATAAAAGATATATTTAGAAGTTTTTTAGGCGGGAAAATGAGAGATGAATCGATGAAATCAATAATAATTGATGTGAGGTTGCCGAGAATTATTATGGCAGTGCTGATAGGAATGTTGCTGGCTAGTTCAGGGGCAGTTGTGCAGTCGGTTTTTCAGAATCCGTTGGCAGATCCTTATATAATTGGTATTTCGGCTAGTGCTACGCTTGGAGCGGTTATTGCGTATATCTTTAATTTTCCTGATGTCATGTATGGAATTTGTGGATTTATTGTATCGGTTATCGTGGCATTGATAATTTTTAGGATTTCGAGAAGCAGGACTAGGACAGATGTGGCGGTGCTTCTGATTGTTGGAATTGCGATTTCGTCTTTTTTAGGGGCATTTACGTCGTTCAGTATGTATTTGATTGGGCAGGATTCCTTTAGAATAGTAACGTGGATGATGGGATATATGGGAAGTGCCTCTTGGCTGAAAATCGGAGTTCTTATGATACCGCTTGTAGTTTCTATTGTTTATTTTTATTTGAAAAGATATGAAATGGATTTGTTGATGAGTGGGGATGAAGAGGCACATTCGCTTGGAGTAGATGTGGATAGGCTGAAAAGGAATTTATTGATTGTTTCGGCACTGATTGTTGGTTTTTCTGTGGCATTTACTGGAATGATAGGATTTGTTGGGCTTATTGCACCGCATACGGTAAGGCTCGTGCTAAAAAGTGGAAGTAATACTAGGTTACTGCCTTTAGCAACATTGGGTGGAGGGCTGTTTTTGCTGATTTGTGATACGATTGGACGCACAATTTTGGCGCCGACGGAAATTCCGATAGGAGTGGTAACTTCATTTTTTGGAGCACCATTTTTTCTATATTTGGCGATAAGAAGGAAAAAAGGTGGATAGAATGAGTAGTGGAAATAATAATTCAGAAATTTCGATAGAAAATGTAAGTTTTAGCTATGATAATTCCCAAAAAAAGATAATAGATGGCTTAAATATAAATATAAAGAAAGGCGAATTTGTTGGGCTTCTTGGTGCAAATGGGAGTGGAAAATCGACGCTTTTGAAAATGATTATGAAATATTTTCCTATAGAAACTGGGAATATTGAAATTTCTGACAAAAATATCAGTTTGTATAGTCCTAAGGAAATGGCAAAAATAATAAGTTTTGTTCCTCAAAAGTCGGCTTTGAATATGCCGATAAATGTAATCGAAATGGTTTATATGGGACGTACACCACATATTAAGAATAAGTGGACTGGGTTTGATAAGGAAGATGAGCGGAAGGTAAATGAGATTTTGGAAAAGTTGCGACTTGAAAAATTTAGGGACAGATCGATTTTTTCACTTTCAGGTGGAGAATTTCAGCGTGTTCTGCTGGCAAGGGCATTGGTGCAGGAAACGAGGATTATTTTACTGGATGAGCCGACTTCTGCATTGGATATGAATTATGCTCTTGAAATTATGAAGCTTACATCGGATTTTGTGAAGGAGAAAAAGATTACGGCTGTGATGGTTTTACACGATCTGAATCTAGCTTCGATGTATTGTGATAATGTGATGTTTTTAAAGGATGGAAAAATTGCATATTCAGGGAGTCCAAAGGAGCTTTACAAAAAGGAGATTTTTTCTGAAATTTATGGATTTGAATGTGAAATTGTGGAAAATAGCGGATTTTTGTATGTAATACCTAAAAAAATTTAATAGGAAAGGATTGGAAAAATGAAAAAAATAATAAGAAATTCTTTTTATTTGGCATTGCTAATTATTTCAATGTTTATAATTTCTTGTGCAAAGAAAAATGCTGGAAATGGTAAAAAGGAGGAAAATAAAGAATATAATAGGATTGTTGTGCTGGATCCTGCGACTGTTGAAATGATTTATATGCTTGGAGCAGAAGATAAAATCGTGGGAGTTGCTAATTTGGAGCGTTCAAAGGTGTGGCCTGAAGAAAAGGTTGCAAAACTTGAGAGTGTGGGAACTTTTATGAAGCCATCGCTTGAAAAAATAATTGCCCTAAAGCCTGATTTGGTTATAATGTCAGCTCTTACAGATGACAACCTTAATAATGGGCTTAAATCAAATAACATTGAAGCAAAAAGAATTCAGGCAAATTCGATAGAAGAAATATTTACCAATTTTATGGAAGTAGCAAAAATGCTGGGGAAAGAAAATGAAGCAAATAAAATAATTGCTGAAAAAAGAGCAAAGCTGGAAGAAATTAAAAAGATGGCAGCAATCAATAAAAAAGGGCTGTTTGTTATGTCAGCTTCACCGCTTATGGTGTTTGGAAACGATAATTTACCAAATGATATAATGAAATTGTTGAATATTAAGAATATCGCAGAAAATCAGAAGGGGAGAAATCCAATTGTAACACCTGAATTTATAATGAAGGAAAATCCAGACATTATAATTACGTTATTACCAAACCCAGCTCAAATTGTGGCTACAAATCCACAGTTAAAAAACGTAAATGCAATAAAAAATAACAAATTTATTGTTGTAAATTCATCACAGATTTTAAGAGGTTCACCAAGAACTATTGATCAGATTGAAGAAATTACAAAAGCAGTTACAAAGTAATATTCTGAGGAAAATTTATTAAATTAAAATAGAAGGAGTAAAGAAATGGATATAAGCATAGAAAGAATTTTGGATCATATGAATAACGATCATGGGGATGTTTTGCCTTTGTATGTAAGGCATTTTTGCAAGAGAGAAGATGTGAAGGAAGCAAAACTGATTGATGTGAATGAAGAGGGGATGACTTTGCTTGTGAACGGCAATGAGAGAGTTCGGATTAAATTTACGAAAAAAATTGATTTTAAAGGAATCCATCTGGAAATGATAAAGATGGCAAAGATTGCAAGAAGAGCCTTGAATGTTCCTGCACCTGAGCATTATAAGGATAAAGGGCATCAGGAAGAAGAAAAAATGAAAATGGAAATAAGTGATTTTATTGGAAATTTCAAATCGGTTATAATTGGAACTGTGTCGGAAGAAGGGGAGCCGAATGCAAGTTATGCACCATTTTTTAAATATCATGGGGACAGTTATATGTATATTAATGAAACAGAAGTCTATTTTGAAAATTTTAAGAAAAATAGGAAAGCAAGTTTGCTGTTTATTCAGGATGAAGGGCAGGCAATGGTGGCGTCAATGCGACAAAGAGTTACATACAATACAGAAATTCAATTTTTAGAAAAAAATGATTACTATAACGAAATTTTAGATGAATTTCAAAAAAATGACTTTTCAATACAAATGACTAGAAATGTGCCAGTTTTTCATTTGGTAAGGGCAAAATTGGCAAGTGGAAGATATGTGAAAGGGCCTAGACAGGCTTTTGACATCACAAAGGACAGAAGAATCGTGGGAGTTACGCTGGGAACGTTGGAAAACAGCTGAAAAGAAATGCCAAAGGAAATGCGAAAAGGTAAAATTTCAGAGCCAAATCTAGAGGAGCAGGGAATTTTTGCAAAGAGATTTAAGTCACATAATGATTCGGCAGGGATTGTGTCAGATTATTTTCGGAAAAATAAGAAATTTGGAACAGAAGAAGAGTTGCTGGAAAGAATGGAGAAACCTGCGGAAAATGAACTTGGAACAATTTACGTCCATACTCCATACTGCGATAAAATCTGTTCATTTTGCAACTTGAATCGAAAGCAGATTGACAATGATTTGGAAGATTACACAAGTTTTCTTGTCTCAGAGTTTGAAAAATACGGAAAGACGCCTTATATGAAAAGTAAAAAAATAAATGTAATTTTCTTTGGCGGTGGAACGCCAACTATTTATAAGGAGCATCAGCTGGAACGAATTTTAAAGGCTATAAATGATAACTTTACGTTAACAGACGACTGTGAATTTACACTTGAAACAACATTGCACAACTTGAATCCAAAGAAAATAAAAATTCTGGAAAAAGGTGGAGTAAATCGGCTAAGTGTTGGAATTCAGACTTTTTCTGACAGAGGAAGGAAGATTCTGAACAGGACTTTTTTAAAGGAAGAAACTGTAAAAAGGTTGAAAAATCTTAAAGAAAGTTTTAGTGGAATGGTTTGTACTGATATAATTTACAATTATCCCGATGAAACGGTTGAGGAGGTGCTGGAAGATGCGAGAATTGTTAAGGAGCTTAAAATTGACAGCACAAGTTTTTATTCACTTATGATTTATGAAGGCTCTCAAATGTCTAAGGATATACGAAATAACACGCTGGAGCTGAATTATGAACTGGAAAAAGACTTTGAACTGCATGACGCTTTTCTTAAAAGTATGCTTGAAAGTGGAGATTATGAAGTGATGGAGCATACAAAGATTGTTAGAAAAGGAAGAGATGAGTATAGGTATATAAGAAACACACATCAGGGAAAGGATATTCTGCCGATTGGAGTGGGTGCAGGCGGTAAAATTGATAATTTTGAAATTTTTAGATTGAGTCAGGACAAGGCATTTTATGCAATTTCTTCAGATGAAAATGAGAAGAAAATGAAAAGGATAAGCGGAATTTTACAATATCCAGAAGTTTATTTTGACAAATTAAAAGAATATGTTTCAGATGAAATGTTTGATGAGATTTATAAGATTTTTGAAAATTTTGAAAAAAAAGGATACTTGAAAATTTATGACACTCACACAGAACTCACTCCAGAAGGAATTTTCTGGGGAAACAACATAAGTGCGACAATATTAAAAAAATGTTTAGGAGGTGCAAAAGATGTCAAGTCTAGTAGTCTTTTCCACATCAACAGGAAACACAAAAAAAATAGCTGATGCCATTTTTTCAGCCTTAAAGGATACAAATAAAAAAATAGTGGATGTGAATGAAATAAATAAAGTAAATGTCAATAAATTTGACAAAATTATTATTGGAGGCTGGATTGATAAAGGAGAAATTGATGAAAAAGCCAAAGAATTTGTGACTAAGCTAAAAAATAAAAAACTTGGACTTTTTGTAACAATGGGTGGAAATCCAGAAACAGACAGAGCAAAAAACTGCTTTCAGGAAATAAAAAAATCATTGGAAAAAAATGGAAACATTGTAGAAAAAACATTTGTATGTCAAGGTGCAATTGATCCTGATCTAATAAATAAATTTCGTAAAATGACAAAACAAGGTATAGCGGGGCCTTTTGCAGCAACTCCAGAAAGAGAAGCCAGATGGGCAGAAGCGGCAAAACATCCAGACGAAAAGGATATTGAAAATGCTAAGAGAATATTTGGAGGATTGTAAAATTAAGAATAAAAATAAGGGGGGGAAATTGTGAAAATAATTTATGTAATTGCAGGATTACTGGCAGTAGCGTTGGGATTTGTAGGAGCTTTTCTGCCAGGGTTGCCGACGACACCATTTTTATTATTAGCTAGCTTCTGCTTTGCAAAAGGCTCAAGGCGATTTGACAGATGGTTCAAATCAACAAAGCTGTATAAAAACTATCTGGAAGACTTTGAAAAAAATAAAAGTATGAGTTTAAAAGCCAAAATAGGAATATTACTTTTTTCAAGCGGAATGATGCTATTTCCAATAATTAAATTTAGTAATCCTTATGTAAGAAGCGCATTTGTTTTGCTGGAAGTTTTTAAATATTACTATTTTATTTTTAAAATAAAAACAAAATTTTAAGACAAGTGAAACAAATGTCTTTCCTTTGCATCCTTAACTTGTTTGATGCTATTTTTATTATATTTTTCATTTCATAAAGTCATTATAAATTCAAATAAAAGTTGTAGTCTAGTCGTAGGCGCAGGATTTGTGGCAATAAGCATTCCTGAGAAAACTAAATAAAGAAAAAATTTAAAAATTATAAAAAATATTTATTAGTAATGATTACTTGATATATTTCAAATAAAAATAATACTTAAGAATAAATTTTTTTTAAAATATGATATAATAACAAAAAAAATTAGTAAACAAAAATTGGGGAAAATAAAGAGATGAAAAATTATTTAAAAGGTATAAATCAAAGACTTGGAAATATTTTTATAAATGTTCGGACTTTGGAGGAATTGGAAAAAAAGACAAAAAGTGTGGTAAATGAAGAGGAGAATGTATTTGAGTACAATCAGAATGTTAAAAAAGTTAATGATTTTATAAAAAAGGGAGAATTTAAAAGGGCGAGAAGTGTTTTGGAAGAGATGAAGGGGCTTCATCGGATGGGGTACTATGAGCTTGGGAAGTATTATTATTTTTGTGAGAGGGATTTGAGCAAGGCAGAGAGCAATTTGTATATTGCATTTGAAAATGGGATTATAAAGGCTGGATATTGTTTAGGTCTGTTAGAGGAAAAGAGCGGAAATATAAACTTGGCTAGAAACTGGTATGTTACCAGTTTTAATTTTTCTGAGAAGTCTGTTATGAAGCTGTTTTATTTTGCGATAAGAGAACAAAATTTCTGGGCAATAGATGGATATTTTTATTATTTGTTGCAATACGGCGAGAGTGCTAAAAATCTGTATGAATTTGCCAAATATTATTTTTGGAGAAATGATGCTGAAAAAATAAAGGAAATTCAGAATAAACTGCTGAATGAAAGCCAGATTTTGTATTTAACAAAAGAAATTTTATATAATGTCGAATGTATGCTCGGAGATGAAAAGAGCAGGGAATACATAAAGTTTGTGGAAAATGCTAAAAATCTTGAAAAATTGGGTGAAGTTGAGAAAGCGGAGAAATTTTATAAAAAATCCGTTGAATACAACGAATATGGAAATGTAGAAATAGCTAAATTTTATGGAAAATTCGCAGAATCTGATAAATATAAAAAGTTAAAAGAAATTTTTAAAAATAATTTTTTAAGAGAAATACGTTCAGAAGTATCTTATCAGCTTGGAAAGTACAGTGAACATCAAAACAATCTTTACGATGCGATAAACTGGTACGAAATATCTGCAAAAAATGAGAATTATAAATCTTTCTATAAACTTTCAAAATTACAAAATCCAAAATTTTCTGAAACAGAAACAAATTTACAGGATAACTATTTTAAATATCTAAAAAGCTCTGCAGATTTAGGATATGGACTAGCAATGATTGAAGTGGCACTTGATTCTCATTTGAACAGTCTGGAAAGTTTTGAGATGGCAGAGAAGATTTTGACACAGAATAATATTTTTGAACTGACAAAGGCAATAATGAATAAGGCAAAAATGATTTATTTTGGAAATGAAATTAGGGAAGTTCTAGAAATAAATTACGAAGAGTAGAATGCAAATACCATAAAAATACTGTTTGAAAATGAGAAAAAAAGAAAATCTAATATTTTCAAATAATTAAAATATAATTTTCACTTTTTAAACAGAGTCTACCATAAACTAATCCGTCGGAGCATTTGGTATTAAGATTATTTTTAAAATTATTATTACTTAAAATAGAAAAAACCGTTTTAAATGAATTAATCAAATAAGACGGTTTTTTGTTATTTATTATAAAATATACTCAAACCTATTTAAAATTAAACTACTAAAAATTATATAAATTTAGTGTTTGAGTAAAATAGTCATAACTTTTGAGTTTAGTTTTAAAGCAGTTTTACTATATATTTAAATTTTAGTCTTTTTTTATAACAGGCTTTAATGCTCCTAATATAAGAGCTGAAATGATACTTCCAATAATAACTGCTACTAAGTACAATAAGAAGTTATTGCTTAATACCATTACTAAAATTCCACCATGTGGGGCAGGTATTTTTATGTTGAATAAACCTGTTAATCCTCCTGCAATTGCTGAACCTACAACACTTGCTGGAATAATTGTTTTCGGATCTGCCGCCGCATAAGGAATTGCACCTTCTGTAATAAATGATAATCCCATTACATAATTTGACAGTCCAGCTTCTCTTTCCTGTTCAGTAAATTTATTTTTAAATAATGTAGATGCTAATGCAATTGCGATAGGTGGCACCATTCCTCCAGCCATAACTGCCGCCATTGGAATACTTCCACCAGAAGACAATGTTGCTGCCAGAGAACCTACACCAAATACATAAGCTGCTTTATTTACAGGACCTCCCATATCTATTGCCATCATTCCGCCTAAAATCAATCCTAGCAATGCCGCGCTTGCTCCACTCATTGAAGTAAGCCAGTTATTTAATCCTGTATTTATTATTGAAACTATCGGATTTAATACTAAAACCATACCTAGACCTGTCATTAAAACAGATAAAACAGGATAAAACAAGATCATTTTTAATCCATTTAATGATTTTGGCAAGTTTGCTAATGCTTTTACTAAAAATTTAACTACATAACCAGCTAAGAAACCTCCAGCTAACGCTCCTAAGAAACCTGAACCTCCAGCTTTTGCCATTGCTCCTGCAACTAATCCTGCTGTAAGCCCTGCTCTTTCACTTATGCTGTATGCTATATATCCTCCTAGAACAGGTATAAATAAATCAAATGCAACGCCTCCAATTTGAACTTTCAGTATATATGCTAATGTTGTAATTGAACCGTAAATCTGTCTAGGGTCATCAGTATTTACAGATTTAGCAAGACTTTCTGCATTTCCTTTTCCTGCCAAGGTATCAACCAAAAATGCCAACGCAATCAATATTCCTCCACTTATTACTAATGGAAGCATATAAGAAACTCCGCTTAATAAGTGTTTGTAAAGTCCTTTTTTTTCAGATGAAGATGATTCAGAAGAAGCTGTAGAAGAACCACTTGCATGGAAAATAGGCGCTTTTCCATCTAAGACTTGCTGAATTAATGCTTTTGCGTTGTTAATACCTTCCTTTGCCTCCACTTGAATTAATGGTTTACCATCAAATCTGTTAACTTCAATATTTCTGTTAATTGCTAAAATTACACCAGTTGCTTTTTTTATATCTTCATCAGTTAAGACATTTTTTCTACCGTCAGCACCATTTGTTTCAACTTTTATGGTTACTCCCATTTCATCAGCAGCTTTTTTTAATGCTTCTGCAGCCATGTAAGTGTGAGCAATTCCAGTTGGGCAGGCTGTTGCTGCGATTATATAAGGAGCATTTTCATCAGATGAAGTCTGTACAGGTACTTCTTCCTTCTTTTCTTCCTCTGCAAATTTCTCTGCTTCAGCCTTATTAATAGTATCCAATACTTCATCAGCAGTTTTTGCATTTTCTAGTGCCGCTTTAAAATCATCATCCAGCAATAACTGTGATAATCTTGCAAGTGTTTCGATATGAGTATTGTTCGCACCATCTGGAGCTGCAATCATAAAGAATAATGTGGCAGGTTCTCCATCCAATGAATCATAGTCGATTCCTTCAGGTTTTCTTCCCATAGCAAGTGCAGGTTCTTTTACAAACTCTGTTTTTGCATGTGGAATTGCAATTCCTTCCCCAATTCCAGTTGAACTTTGCTCTTCTCTTGCCATCAACGCTTTGACATAGCCGTCATAGTCATTTAAGACACCTGTTTTTTCATGCAGTTTTGCAAGTTCTTTAATAACATCTACTTTATTTGTAGATTGTACATCTAGTTTTATTCTATCTTTAATCAGTAAATCTGATATTTTCATTCTTATACCGTCCTTATGAGTTTATTTTGTTGTGAGATAATACATATGTGACAAGAATATACAAAAAAAGAAAGGTTTCTGATATAATGTAAATCTACCAAACCACATTAAGGAGAAACCTTTCATATGAGTAGTATATCAGAAATATACCGTGTTCGTCAACGGGCAATTGAGTATGCAATAAAACATAATAATAATTCAAAGGCAGCAGTGAAGTATAAGACATCACGTCAGCAGATAAAACGTTGGAGAGACAGATACGACGGAACAGTCCAGTCTCTTCTGCCAAAAAGCAGAAGACCTAAAAGCCACCCAAACCAGCACACGCAAGAAGAAATAGAGCTGGTTATGAAAAAGTACAGGAAATTTGGCTATGAAGGGCTGGCAGAAGTCTATGTTAAAGCAAGAAAGGAAGGCTACAGCCGTACATACGATTCAATGTGCAAGATAATAAGGAAAATGAAGGGCAATGCCAAAGAAAAGCCTAAAAAGCAGCATAAAAGAAAAAGAAAGTTGAACAGGCGAAGTACCCTGGGAAAGAGTGCAGATAGACATAAAATATGTTCCAGAAGAATGCATACAGTTTGGAACACGTGACCAGAAGTATTATCAAATAACAGCATTAGATGAATATACAAGAAAAAGAGTGTTAAGGATAGCAGATGAAAAAAGCACCTATCAGACTGCAAAGTTTCTAGAGAACTTGGAAAGGGAGCTGGGATTTGACATAAAGAAAGTTCAGACAGATAATGGGAAAGAGTTCACAAATTCTGAAAGTGATAAGAAAACACTGTTTGAGCTGAAACTGGAGGAGAAGGGGATAGAGTACGTGACAACCCGTCCATATTCGCCATGGGAGAATGGAAAAGTGGAAAGAAGCCACAGGCTTGACAGCAAGTACTATGCAGACAAGAAATTTAAAAGCAAGGAAGAACTGTTAAGGGCAATAAGGAAATACAATACAAGATACAACAACATATCAAGAAAAGTACTGGGCTTTAAGAGTCCAAATGAAGTATTAAAAGAGTACAAGGAAAATCAGTAGGTTAAAGATACATTAGGAAAGAAATATTTTTTTAATATATTTTTGTAACAAATGTTTGACATCTATACACTTATACCGTCCTTATGAGTTTATTTTTATTTGACATATTTTTTATTCTATCATAGTAAAACCACTTTAAAACTGGATATTTTAGTTTAAGCAGTGTATTTTAAAAAGTTTCTTTTGTAATTTCAATTTCGCTGTATAATTTATTTACTAAATCTTTTTCTGCAAGTCCGTAAGAATAAGCTGTTGCACTTCCTGAAGCGACTGCCAGTTTAAATGAATCTTCTGGAGAAAGCCCTTTCACAAATCCAGCAATAAATCCTGCAACCATAGAATCTCCAGCACCAATCGAGTTGATTAATTGCCCTTTTGGAACGGATGCCTCTAATACGAAATCTTTGTTTACAAGCAATGCTCCTTCGCCACCTCTGGAAAGAATAACATTTTTTACGCCTTTGTCCAAAAAGAATTTACATTTTTCGACAATTTCAGCTTTTGTTTCCAATTTTTCATTAAACATTTCCCTTAGTTCGTGAATATTTGGTTTTACAAAAAGATTGTTGTGAATGTTGTCTTGCAGTAAATTTCCTCTTGTATCAAGTACGATTTCTACATTTGCTTTTATGTTTTCAGATAATTCCTTATAAATTTTGCTGCTGATTGAAGATGGGATACTTCCAGATAGTACAAGGATATCTCCGTCTTTTAAATGGGAAATCTTGTTAGTCAGCTCCTGTAATTTTTCAGATGTAATTTCTGGTGAGACACCGGTAAGTTCTGTTTCTTTGTCATTACCATTAACTTTTACATTGATTCTGGTATTTCCTTCAAGTTCCACAAATTCAGATTTTATGTTGTCTTTTTTTAAATCTCTGACAATAAAATCTCCGACAAATCCAGCCACAAAGCCAATTGCTGTAGATTCTACATCCAGATTTTTCAATACTTTTGAAACATTAATACCTTTTCCTCCAGCCCTATAATTTACTTCGTGAGCAAGGTTTAAATGTTCAGCCTGTAAATCATCTTTCAGATACATGTCATAGTCCAATGCTGGATTCAATGTCAATGTGTAAATCATCATTTTCCTCCTTAAAATTGTATTTGTACTGTATATTTATATCATTTGAGACTAAAAAAGTCAAACAATTTAGAAATATACGTAATAAAAAAATGTAACTAACAGTAAAGTTAATTACATTTTTAATTTAAGTAAATTTAAACGAATTAATGCTTATGTCCGCAACCGCAAGAATGTGAGTGCATATCAATAACCATACGTCCCTGAATTTTTCCTTCTTCCATTTCTTTAAAGATTTCAGGAGCTTCATCAATAGTTCTTGTTTGAACTACTGGAACAACCAATCCTTCTGCTCCAAATTGGAATGCTTCTCTTAAGTCTTCCCTTGTTCCAACAAGTGATCCGATTACTTCGATACCATCTAATACTGTTTTTACGATTGGCAAGTCCATAGTTTCTGATGGAAGTCCAACTGCAACAACTTTACCAGCAGCTCTTACTGAATCAATAGCTTGATTAAATGCAACTTTTGATACAGCAGTAACTACAGCAATATGAGCTCCAATTCCACTTAATTCTTTAATTTTTGCAACAGGATCTTCTTTTTTACCATTTATAATATAGTCAGCTCCAACTTCTTTTGCAAGTGCCAATTTGTCATCGTTTATGTCAACAGCGATTACGTGAGTATTAAATACTTTTTTAGCATATTGAACTGCTAAGTTTCCTAATCCTCCAGCACCATAAATTACTACCCATTGTCCTGGTTGAGGTGTTCCAACTTTTATTGCTTTATAAGTTGTAACTCCTGCACAAGTAATACTGCTTGCTTGAGCTGGATCCAGCCCTTCTGGAACTTTTACTGCATAATCAGCTGTAACTATACATTGTTCAGCCATTCCTCCGTCAGCAGAATATCCTGCGTTTATTACATCTCTACACAAAGTTTCTTGCCCATTGATACAGTATTCGCATCTTCCGCATCCTTCAAAAAACCATGCAATACTTACTCTATCTCCAGGTTTTAGTGATGTTACACCATCAGCAACTTCTCTTACAATTCCAATTCCTTCATGTCCCAAAACTCTTCCAGGAACTTTTCCAAAATCTCCATGAGCCACATGTAAATCAGTATGGCAAACACCGCAATATTCCACGTCAACTAATGCTTCTCCTGCTTTTAGCCCTCTTAATTCTTTTTCTACAACTTCTATTCCAGTTCCTTCTTGATTAACTACTACTGCTTTCATTATACTATTTCCTTTCTGTTTTAAAAATTCATATTAATATATGTGAATATGTTCACATAATAATATATACCCTATAAAATTAAAAAGTCAAATATTTTTTTAATAATTTTTTATTTCAAAAATAATACATAAAAAAGAATTATTTCTAATACTATAAAAATTTAGAAATAATTCTTATATTATATTAACTTCTATTTAAACAGCAAACTTATGACAATATCTTATAACAAAAGATAAAATCTAATATTTTAAAATAATTAAAATATAGTTTATAGTTTTTATTTTTAAACGGGATTTAGTATATTTTTTTATTTAATAAATTCCAAAAATTCTTTTACTTGTTTTTTTAAGGCCTCTTTATGTTCATCAGTAAGAGTTAAAACTCCTGTTTGCCATGCTTCTGCTGGTACAACTAAACCTGTTCCAATTTCCTCCATTGGATTCATACGGATATAAGCAAATAATGTTGAAAGATTCTGTCTTACAAATTTTCCTTCTGTAGAACCTGCAATACTGCTTACAGTTACTGGTTTTCCTGCGATAACTGTTGGTGTCTCTCTATCGAAAGCTACTAATGGACGAGATAACCAGTCTAGTACATTTTTAAGTATGGCAGGGTAAGAGCCGTTGTATTCTGGTGAGACAACCCATAATGCATCTGCTTTTTCAGCTTGGCTACGAATATTTTTGACTGCCTGTGGTGCTGGAAATTCTGTATCTTGTTCTAATAAAGGAACATCTCTGTAATTTAAAAATTCCACATTTACTTCTTTTTTTAATTCTTCTGCAATATAATCTGCAACTGTTTGGTTAAATGAATTTTTTCTAAAAGATCCTACGATTAATAATACTGTTTTTTTTGACATTTTGTTTCCTCCATTTTTTATTGTTCTAAAATTATATTTTAATAACTAAATTTAGTATGTTAAGTAAAAATTTTTGAAAGTCAGGAAAAATGAGTTTATTAAGTATAATTCTAAAATAGATTTTATATGTTTTTAAATTTTCTTAAAATTCTTATTAATTCCTGTTTTTCTTCGGATGAAAGGATACTATAGGTATTTTTTATTTCATTACGGTGTTCAGGTAAAAGAGTTTCAAATAGTTTTTTTCCCTCATCTGTCAAACCTACTAGAAACGCACGCTTATCTGTTGGGCAAGTCTTTTTGTATAACCAGCCTTTCTGTTCCATATTTTTTATAACAACCGTAATATTTCCCGAAGTTGACAGTGCTTTTTCAATAAGTTCACAAACACGCATTTCACCTTTTGTATAAAGCACATCTAGAACACTAAATTGTGAAACAGTAATCCCTTTCTCCCTAAAATCTTTTCCAATTTTATTATTAATACTCTTAACAGCCTTTTGCAATATAATCTGCAAATGAATATCCGAATTTTTTTCCCAGCTTGTATCCATAAACCATATCTCCTTAACAATTTCACTAATTAGTAATTAATTTATTTTATCACTAGTTAGTGATTTTGTCAATATCTTTTTGTATATCCAAATAAAAAGAAAAATAAGTAATGGAATATAATGAAAATAAACTATTAAAAGTAGATAGAAAAATAAAAGTTTAATTATTGGGAAATTCTGAATAATTAAAGATAGTGGTAAAGAGAGAACTAAGTATATTAAGTGCTTAAATTATTGTAAATCAGATTTTAGTGTTTGATCGAAGACAGTAATAAATACTTGTCTAGTTATAATTTTGTTAAAATTAAAATTTTAAATAATAAAATTATGTTCGTCGAAAAAATTATTAGTAAAAAAGATAAAAAAATTGAATAAAATTTTTGTTATAATTTTATTTTTTGAATCTTGACAAAAATAGAAAACAAGCTATACTTTTAGTAGTGTAATAGAGAATAGTAGATAAAAGAGAAATATCTTGGAGGTCAAAATGATATATACGAATTTAAAAGATACTTTGCAAAATAAAAATATTGCTAAAAAAGTTCAGGAATGTATTGAATATACAAATAAAAATTTAGAGGAACTAAAAAAACTTGATGGTGGAGCGTATGATATTGAATTAGACATAAAAATGCATGTAAATACCTACGAAACAGGTACAGCGGAAGATAAAATTATGGAAACTCATCTAAAAAATCTAGATGTACAAATAATGCTTTGTGGAGAGGAATATGTGGCATTTAATACTTCGGATAATATGAAAATTGAGAAAACAGATAAAGAAAAAGATTTAGTTATTTATTCGGGCGATGTTTTATTTAACATTTTGTTAAAAGATGAAGATGTATTAGTGTTGTATCCGAATGATGTACATATGCCAGGATTAAAAGTGAAGGAATCAAAGAAAATAAAAAAACTTGTTTTTAAAGTACCGTTAAATGAACTTTAATTTTTATTTTTAATTAAAACAAATGAAGTTCAGTCTTTATTAGACCTGTTCGATAATTATATTAAATTTGAAATTACAATTAGATAGATATCGCTCTGAAAAGAGTGAGATATCTTAGTTAGAGATAAAAATACAATGTTACCGAACAAGTCTATTATTATTTTCAAATTCTATTTAGATATATCTAACTTATTATCAAATTAAAAAAACTTTTGTTTTAAAGTAATTATTTTTTGGAAAGGAGGGAAAAAAGTGAATGTAAAAAAAATTTTTTCAGATGAGTTACCATCGTGTTATGCAGTTAATCGTATTCAAAAAGATGATAAAGATTATTTGATGGTAGCTTCGGAAGTTGAAAATTCTTGTTTTGCTTATGATGTAAATGATAATTTTTCAAAAAAAGTTGTCTGGGATACTGTAGGTGGAACAATGAGTATTATTCAAGTTCCAGGTACGTTGGATTTCTTGGCAACTCAAAAATTTTATCCAGGTTTCAATTCAAAAGAATGTCAAATTGTTTATGGAAAATATAAAGATGAAAACTGGAAAGTAAAAAAAATCATGGATTTTCCGTATTTGCATAGGTTTGACCTGATAAAACAAAAAGATGGAAAAATATTATTTGTTGGTTGTACGATTGCAAATTCTAAAAAATTTGTTGAAGATTGGTCTGATAAAGGAAAAATTTTTGTTGGCGAATTTGATTTAGATAACGCAAAATTAAAAAATTTGAAAGAATTACCGCTAAGATTGTTAAAAAATCATGGATATTATGAAGTTCAAAAAGAAGGATACTCACTTATTACAGCTGTGGAAGGAATTGTGAAATTAACTTATCCTGAGTATTCTGACACAGAAGACTGGAGACTTGATGTAATTTTTGGCGAAGAAACGAGTGATATTGTTCAAGTTGATTTGGATGGCGACTCTCAAAAGGAAAATGTTATAATTCAAGGATTTCATGGAGATACGCTTAGAGTTTTTAATGAAGATTTTTCAAAGGAATTATATAAATATCCAGAGCCAACAGAATTTGGACATGGTATCTGGGGCGGAAAATTATTCGGGAAAAATGTATTTTTGTATGGTTTTAGAAGTGGAAAAGCTGATTTGTCGCTATTTAGTTATGAAAATGGAAAATTTGTTCAAAATATAATTGAAGAAAAATGTGCATCAAGTAATGCAATAGCCTTTGAAAAAAATGGAAAAGCGTATGTATTTTCGGCAAATAATGGAAATCATAAAGTGACGCTTTATGAGATTTCAGAAATTTAAAATTTTAGTCATAAATAAAAATACAGGAGGTATCAAATGGCAAAAGAAAAAGTATTAGTAACAGGGATTGTACCAAAAGAAGGACTTACAGAATTAATGGAAAAATTTGATGTGACTTATTCAGAAGAACCTTTTACTAGAGAATATGTGCTAGAAAATCTGCATAAGTATGATGCACTTTTACTGATGGGGCAAAAAGCGGATAAAGAGCTTATAGAAGCAGGAAAAAATTTAAAACTGATTTCACTGAATGCAGTAGGATTTGACCATGTTGACATTGAATTTGCAAAGAGTAAAGGAATCGTAGTTGAAAACTCACCACAAGCAGTAAGAGTTCCTACAGCGGAAATGACTTTTGCGTTATTATTGGCTGCAACAAAAAGATTAGCATTTTATGACAAAATTGTTAGAGCGGGAAATTGGATTGATCCAAGTGAAAGAAAATATCAGGGATTAACATTGGAAGGAGCAACTTTAGGAGTTTATGGATTTGGTAGAATTGGTCAAACGGTTGCAAAATTAGCTCAAAGTTTTGGAATGAAAGTTTTGTATCATGATACATTTAGACTTAGTGAAGAAAAAGAAAAGGAATTAAATGTAAAATATGTTGAATTTGATGAATTGTTGAAAAATTCAGATGTAATAACAATTCATGCACCGGGATTACCTACAACAAAAGGTAAATTTAATAAAGAAGCCTTCAAAAAAATGAAAAATAGAAGTTACCTTATAAATGCAGCTCGTGGTCCAATTATAGTGGAAGCTGATTTGGTTGAAGCATTGAAAACAGGAGAAATTGCTGGAGCAGGACTTGATGTATTTGAGTTTGAACCTAAAGTTTCAGAGAAATTAAGAGCTTTAGATAGTGTGATTATGGCACCTCATGCTGGAACGGGAACTGTTGAGGGAAGAATAACTTTGGCAAAAGAAGCTGCTGAAAATATCATTGAGTTTTTTGCAGGAAATTTAAGAAATGTGGTAAATCCATAAAAAATTAAAATAAAAATTTTAAGGAGAAAATTATGTTAAAAGTGTTTAGTGATATATTTAATACACTGGGACCAGCAGTAGTTGTACCGATAATGATTTTTGTAGTAAGCGTAGCACTTGGAGTGCAAGTTAAAAAATCAATTATGAGCGGACTTTATGCAGGAATTGGTCTTACAGGATTTGGATGGGTAATAGGAAGTTTTGCGCCAGCAGTAACTCAGTTAGTTGATCAAATGGTAAAAGCTACAGGATTGAAGTTGGCGGTAGTGGATATGGGATGGCAAATGGGTTCTAAAATGTCATTTTCAACAACTATCGGACTTTCATTTTTTGTATTTGGGTTGCTGATTGAAATTTTATTATTTGTAATTGGAGTAACTCGTGTATTTGTTCCATCAAATTTATGGAATAATTTTGGATATATGATTTGGGGAGCAATGGCTTATCAATTTACTCAGAATTTTGCATTATCATTTGCATTTATGATTTTTATGTTACTCTATTCACTACTTTTATCAGAAACAGTTGCTGATAGATGGTCTGAATATTATGGAGTTAAAAATGCAACAATCAATTCGATTCATAATGTAGAATCATTAGTTCCAGCGATTATTCTTGATCCTCTTTGGAATTTACTAGGACTTCACAAATCAAAATTAAATCCAGAAACATTAAAGACAAAATTGGGAGTTTTTGGAGAACCGACAATGCTTGGAGCAATTTTAGGACTTATTATGGGAATTTTTGGGAATATTAAATCATTAGGAACTTTGACTGCCTGGGGACAAATTTTAGGATTTGCCGTTTCGCTATCTGCTGTTATGACAATATTTCCATTAATTACAGGAGTATTTGCAAGAGCATTTGGACCGCTTGCAGAAGCAGTTGAAAAAAATAAAAAGCAAGATGCTTCAAATGAACGTGAAACTGATAAAAAAAGATGGTTTATTGCTGTTGATGATGGAGTGGGATTTGGAGAGCCTGCAACAATTATCGCAGGAGTACTATTAATTCCTGTTATGGCAATACTGTCATTTGTTTTGCCAGGAAACAAAACATTACCAATGGTTGATTTAATTGCAATTCCTTTTATAATTGAAGCAATGATAGCTGTTACTAAAGGAAATATTTTAAAAACAATATTAAACGGAATAATTTGGCTAAGTTTAGGACTTTATGCAAGCAGTTTTATAGCACCATATTATACAAGTGCGGCAATTGCAACAAAAGCTTTACCTGCAGGGGCAGCATTAATAGCAAGTTTTAATTTGACAGCTAGACCGCTGAATGCACTGATTTTCTTCGCTTGGATTTCAGGAAATCCTATATTAATAGGAATTACAATAGTTGTATATCTAGTAGGATTATTCTTCTTAAGAACAAAACGAGAAAGCATCTATGCTTATTTGAAAAAAATGGCTGATAAAAATAGTGGATTTGAAGGAAGTAAAGAAAAAATATTTATGGGACAAGATTAAATTAGAAAAATTGAATTATAATTATGTAATTAAAGGAGAAAAAATATGAAAAAAATAGATGCACATGCACATATTGTAAAAGCAGTTGCTGGATTCAATAAAAAAGGGAGAATGACTCCGCTTGGAAATGGAAAAGTAATATGGGATGATGGAGATGTAACTCGGTTATTTCCTGAAGGTTATGGAGATACAGAATTTACAGCAGAATCATTTTTAAAGTTGCTGGATGAAAATGGTATTGAAAAATCTGTACTTTTACAAGGACATTTACATGGATATCAAAATTATTACACTTATCTCACAATAAAAAAATATCCAGAAAGATTTATAGGAGCCTTTTCAGTAGATCCTTATGCTAAGGAAGCGCTTGAAATTACTAAAAGATATGTAGAAGTTTTAGGATTTAGGGCAATAAAATTTGAAATAAGTGAAGATGGAGGGATTCATGGATATAGAAATACAAATCCATTTAGACTAGATACAGATCCGTTTGTAACAAGATTATTTAACTATTTGGCAGATTATCCTGGATTTGTTGTTACAGTAGATTATGGTAATTGGGATCAAATAAGCCATCAGCCACAAGCGATTGCAAATCTGGCAAAACTTTATCCTAATATTGATTTTGTAGTTTGTCATTTATCATTTCCGCATGCAGCAACTCCTGAAAGAGTGAGAGCGGATCTTAATATGTGGAAGGAATATCCTAATATTTATACTGATTTATCAGCTATTCAAGATATAGATAGCCCTGAAGATTATCCATTTCCAAATTCGTACAAAAATGTAACTATTGCAAAAGAAATTTTGGGAGCAAAACGACTTATTTGGGGAACAGATTCTCCTTGGTCTGCAACATTTAACACTTATAATGAATTAGCAACTTGGCTTGAAAATGTAGATATTTTTACAAAAGAAGAATTAGAGGATGTTTTCTATAATAATGCTCAGAGAGTGTATTTTAAACCTGAAGCAGTAAAAGCTATAAAAGAATCTGTTGATCCTGCAACAGAAGGAATAGATATAGATATTTAAGAATTTTAAAATATTTAATTTGAAATACAAGGAGCTTTTGTTTCTTGTATTTCTTAATATTGACTTTTTGTAAAAGGAGAATAGTTTATGAAATATTTTTTGAGTATAGATTATGGGGGAACAAACACAAAAGCTATTATTTTTGATGAGAATGGAAATGAAATTGGTGTATCTTCTTTTCATACGATGAGAAAAGAAGTAAAACCAGATTACAGGGAAGTTGACTTAAAAGAAACTTCAGAAGCTATTTATGATTCGGTAAAAAAAGTTCTAAAAAAATCAAATCTAACTGGAAGAGACATCAGTGCAGTCGCTTGTGTTGGTCACGGAAAAGGACTTTACGTACTAGATAAAAATCACAAGGAATTTATAAACGGAATTTTATCAACAGATGGAAGAGCGGGAGAATTAGCTAATAAATTTGAAAATAAAATAAAAAAAATATGGAATAAGACAAGACAGCATGTTTTTGGCGTTCAAAATCCGGTATTGTTACGTTGGTTAAAAGAAAACGAACTTAAAGCTTATAATAATATAGGAGCAATTTTATCTGCAAAGGATTATGTTCGTTTTAAACTAACTGGAAAAGTAAATCAGGAATATGGAGATGCTTCGGGAAATCATTGGATTAATTTTGAAAAAGGATCCTATGATGATGAAATTTTAGAATTTTTTGAAATTCCTGAAATGAAAGAAGCACTGCCGCCATTAGTTGATTATAATGAAATTGTCGGAGGAGTTACAAAAGAGGTTGCTGAAATTACAGGGCTTTTAGAAGGAACTCCTGTTGTAGGTGGATTGTTTGATATTGATGCTTGTGCAATAGGTTCTGGGGTTTTAGACAGCTCTACATTTAGTGTTATTGCAGGAACTTGGAATATAAATACTTATCCATCGAAAACACCTGCATCATATGAAAGCGGTCAAATGAACTCGTATTTTCCAAATCGAGATTTTTTAGTAGAAGAATCGAGTCCAACTTCTGCTGGAAATCTAGATATTATTTTAAATATGCTGATGTCTGAAGAAATGTCCAGCCTAAAAGAAACAGAAAGTATTTATATTGGACTTGAAGCATTTTTAAAAGATACCACGGCTTCTTATAGCAAAGTTATATTTTTGCCATTCTTGTATGGAAGTAACACCCGTACTGAGGCACCATCATGTTTCTTGGGACTTACAGCGACAACTACAAAATTAGAAATGGTTCGTTCTGTTTATGAAGGAATTGTATTTTCTCATAAACAGCACTTGGATAAACTGGAAAAAAATTTAGGTAAAAGGCCAGATGTAATTCGTATTTCAGGAGGTGGAACTAATTCAAAACAATGGTGTCAAATTTTTTCTGATATTTTAAATATTCCTGTTGAAACTTTAGAAGGAAGTGAGTTAGGTGGACTTGGCGGAGCGATTGCAAGTCAGCAGGCAATAGAAAAAACTTCGTTAGAAGACACTATAAAAAAGATGGTTAGAATAAAAGACAGATACGAGCCTGTTGAAGAAGAACATAAAAAATATATAAAAAAATATGAAGTATATCAGGAAATCCTAAAAAGTATGGATACAACTTTTCATAGTTTAAAAAAATTAAATGAAGAATTATAAAAATTAAAAATATTATCCATTTAAAAAAGATAAAATAAGTGGGTAATATTTTTATTAGTTATAGAAATATTTATCTTAACTTGCATATTGAGTATTGAAAAAATATTTATGTTTATAGTAGAAGTATTTTATTACAATTAGTATTTCATTTCATATTATCTTAATTTATATTCATAAAATTTCAATTTAACAATTTCATTAATTATTAGCTTTATCAATAATTTTTGTATATCCAAATAAAAAGAAAAATTGATTTTTATTAATTCATAAGGTATAATTAAAAAATAGATAGTGAATAAAGATAAAAAATAAATAGAGTGTAAGATTACTTAAAATTCTAAGTAGTCTTTTTTGGAATAAAATATTTGTGATAATTGTTTTATTTACTAAAAGAAAAATTATTTATATTTATTAAGAGATATGCTATAATAATTTTAAGTGAAATGAAAAATAAATTTATTTTGTAAAGAGGGCTGTTTTATGGATAAAGCAAAAAAAGAGCTGGTTATAATAACTGGAATGAGTGGGGCTGGAAAATCTGAGGCAATGAATTTTTTTGAGGACAGGGAATACTTTTGCATTGACAATTTTCCTATTAATTTATTTCAGTATTTGAATGAGATATTTATTAGCAGCGAGAAGAGAAATCGGGTGGCAATAGCGATAGATGTTAGAAATCAGGAGTTTATAGAACAATTGACAAAACAGCTCGAAATACTGGATAAAGAGGAAATTTTGCATACTATGATTTATTTGGATGCAAGAACAGATGTTCTTTTGAGCAGATATGAACTTTCCAGAAGAAAACATCCTCTAAATCTATATGATACATTACTTGCAAATATAAAGGCGGAGCGTAAAATTATAAAAGATTTTATGGTAAAAGCCGATTTAGTGATTGATACAAGTACATTATCGGTAAAGGAACTTCAAGAAATTTTAGAAAAGGAATTTTCAGGTCAAAGAAAAAAAATAAATATTAATTTAACATCTTTTGGCTTTAAATATGGAATTCCACTAGATTTGCATTTAATGTTCGATTTACGATTTTTACCAAATCCTTACTACATTGATAACTTAAAAAATAAAACTGGAAATCATAAGCAAGTTCAGGATTATGTAATGGGACTGCCAGAAAGCCAAGAATTTTACAAAAAGCTGTTAGATATGCTTTTGTATCTGATTCCAAAATATGAAAAAGAAGGGAAATCACATTTGCGTATAGGAATTGGATGTTCAGGAGGACAACACCGTTCAGCTACTTTCGTGAATAAACTTTATGATGACCTTTCGCAAAAGATGGACTATCATATTGGAAAATTTCACAGGGAAGTGGGAGAGAAAAAAGAAATTTAATTTATTCAAAAATGTGAATGCAAATTATAAAATAATATAGAAAAAGAAGAAATATGGAAAAATTAAAAAATTTGAAAATTGAAGAAGAAATAAAATCACCAATTAAATATAAAGATATTCCGACACATCCAGGAGTTTATCTAATGAAAAATGCTCGAGGAAAGATTATTTACGTTGGGAAAGCGAAAAATTTGCAAAATAGGGTGAAATCTTACTTTATGAATGTAAATTCGCATAATCAGAAAACGCTGGAATTAGTCAAAAATATTAGGGATATTGAGTTTTTTATCTGTAAATCAGAAGTTGAAGCACTTATTCTAGAAAATAACTTGATAAAGAAGAATAAGCCAAAATACAATATTTTATTAAAAGATGAAAAAACTTACCCATATATAAAGTTTACAAAAGAAAAATTTCCTAAAGTGGAAATTGTAAGAAGTACAAAAAAATTAAATGAAAATGCAGAATATTTTGGACCATATCCAATGGGAATATTTTTTGCAATGAAGTCGCTTATTAAAATATTTCCAGTAAGGGACTGCAATCGAAGTATGGATAAAATAACAAAACCTTGTTTAAAATATTATATGAAAACTTGTCCTGCACCTTGTAAATACAAAGATATCGAAGATGAGTACAGTACAAATGTCAAAAATTTCAAGAATTTTTTGAAGGGACATTCTGACAAAGTTATTGAAATGCTTGAAAGCCGAATGAAAAAGTTTAGTGATGAAATGGAATTTGAGCGTGCAATTAGTGAACGTGAAAAGTTGAGCGTATTGAAAAAAATGCTTGAAACACAGATTATTGAATACAGCAAGGAAATTGACGAAGATGTGTTTGTGTTCGAGGAAAAAAGAGAAAATGTGTTTTTGTGTGTGCTGAATATTCGGGAAGGGAAGGTTATTAATAAAAACCATACAATAATTTCGATGGAGAGAAGTCAGGAAGAAAACCTGTTCGAGCGGTTAATTACTTCGTACTATGAAAAAAGGAATATTCCAAAGCATATTATTTGTGATGAGAGATTTATGTCAAGCGAACTTTTAATAAAAGAATGGGCAAAAATTGAAAAACATAGGGAAATAAAATTTCATTTTCCAAAAATAAATAGCCGAAGATTGCAACTGTTAGAAATGGGATATTTAAATCTGCGTGAAGAAGTCGATAAATACTACAGAAAACGTCGTATGGTTCAGGAAGGACTGCGTAATTTGAAAAAAGAGCTACGATTAAAAAGTTTGCCTTATCGAATTGAATGTTTTGATATTTCAAATATTCAGGGAAAAGATGCAGTTGCAGCAATGACGGTAGCACTGGATGGGGAAACTACGCCAAAGGAATACAGACATTTTAAGATTACCGTAAAAGACACACCTGATGACTTCTTAATGATGAGAGAAGCATTGACACGAAGATATTCCAAAATAGAAAATGACCAAATGCCCAATTTAATTTTAATAGATGGTGGAAAAGGACAGCTAGGTGTAGCTGTAGATGTGCTGGAAAAACTTGGAAAAATAGAGTATACCGATGTGATTGGAATTGCAAAAAGGGAAGAGGAAATTTTTAAAAGTTATGAAAGTGAGCCATATTTATTTGAAAAAACAGATGAAACATTGAAAATTTTGCAAAGATTGCGTGATGAAGCACACAGATTTGGAATTACACATCATAGAAAATTAAGAAGTAAACGAAATGTAAAAAGTGCATTAGATGATATTGCCGGAATTGGTCCAAAACGTAAAAAAGAATTAATAAAAAAATTTGGATTGATAAAAAATATACGAAATGCGACATTGGAAGAATTGATGGAAGTCGTGCCAGAAAATATTGCGATTTCTATAAAAGAAAATTTATAAAATATTAGGAGGAAAAACTTGAAAAAATTAATAGTTTTGATGTTGCTTGGATGCAGCATGACGAGTTTTGCTCTTTTTGATAAAATAAAAAAGGAGATAAAATGGAAGGAAGAAGAACAGCCACGATTTAATCAGGTAAAAGTGACTATTAATGGAGAAGAGAAAATGCGAAAGGTTATACCGGGGCGTTATGAGATAAAGTTGTTCGAAATTACTTATCCGACAGATTTGTTTGGAAAGAACAGATTTTACAATGAATTTAATACTTTTCTGAAAAATATAAAAAAAGGAAAGAAATATTCTTTGCTTCTGGAAAATAGATTTTATCAGGAAATGCAGGATATAAAAGTTGATCAGCTTTCAGAAGAGGAAAAAATATTGGAATTACCAGCTTCTTCTTTGGATGAATATTATAGACAGCAGATGGTTGCAATGTCAAGTGGTGCTAATTTGACAGAATACCTTGGGACAGATCAGGAATATTTGAATAGACAGATTTATGTACTTTATGAACTTTTAAATAAAACTGATTTTAATCCCAAAAACGTTTATTCAGAACTGGATAAGGAGTTCTTGATTGAAGAGTTGAGAAACAATCGGAAAGAAGTTGTAGAAAATTTTGAAAAATCAAATGTTGAATTTTTTATAAAAGAAACTTATGAAAATTCAGGATTAAACAAGTTTAAAGATGATTCTGTGTACAAATTTGACAAAGATATTCTAATTTCTGATAAGCTAGAAGATCAGGCAGTATTGCCGGAACTTCAAAGAAATGTTTATCTAACAGGTTTTCCTAACGAAATCATAGAAGAACTTGCAAAAAATCAGCTAAAATTAAAAAGAACACCATTACTACTTGAAAATAGTGAATATCATGGCTATACTTATAATGAAAACAATACAGTTGTTTCGCATCTACCACTCTTTTTTATTATTACAAAGATTATAAGATAAATGTCGTGAAAAAGCCAATAGGAGTACTTAGTTTGTTAAAAACAAGTTCAAACTACTATATATCAGACTTTTTTTAAAATTATATTTTTTATAGAAATAATAAATTTGTTTAATATAAAATCTTAAATCGTTTGTTTAAAAATTTCTGTTAATTTAAGAATAATTAAAAAAGTTTTTGGATGAATGATTTATGGATGAAAAAATATTGAATAAGGATAAATCTTAGAGAAGTAGGAGGAAAAATGAGCGGATATATTTTGGAAATGAAAAATATACGTAAAGAATTTTTGGGCGGAAAAATTGTCGCAAATGATGATATTACGCTAAAAGTAAAAAAAGGGGAGATTCATGCAATTGTTGGGGAAAATGGAGCAGGTAAGTCTACGCTTATGAAGATTTTGAATGGATTGTATTCTCCGACTTCTGGTGAGATTTTTTATAAAGGGGAAAAAATTGATATTGAAAGTCCTACGACTGCGGCAAACTTGGGAATTGGAATGGTTTATCAGCATTTTATGCTAGTTGATACATTGACAGTTGCTGAAAATATGGTTTTAGGATTTGAACCTAAAAAGGGTGGAGTATTTTTTGATTTGAATACTGCAAGAAAGAAGGTTAGGGAAGTTTCTGAAAGATATGGACTGAATATTGATCCAGATGCAAAAGTGTCAGATTTATCAGTTGGAATTCATCAGAGAATTGAGATTTTGAAGGTGCTATTTAAAGGAGCGGAGCTATTGGTGTTTGATGAGCCGAGTGCAGTGCTTACACCTCAGGAAGTAAAAGAACTTTATGAAATTATGAGAAATCTTGTAAAAGAAGGGAAAACAATAATTTTTATTTCTCATAAATTACAGGAAGTACTTGATTTATCAGATAATATAACAGTTATTAGACGTGGAAGCGATGTTGGAGAACTCAAGACCGAGGAAGCAACGAAAGAAAAAATTGCAAATCTTATGGTCGGACGTGTTGTACTGTTTGAAGTGAAACGTCCAGATGTCAAACTGGGAGATGTAGTTGTAAAAGTTGATAATTTAACTGTGAAAAGTGGAAATATTGAAAAATTAAAAGGTGTTTCATTTGAAATAAGAGAAGGAGAAATTCTTGGAATTGCTGGTGTAGAAGGTAATGGACAAACTGAACTGATAGAAGCTCTTGCAGGACTTATAAAAGTTGATAGCGGAACATATTTTATAGATAACGATGAGTTGGAAAATAAATCACCAAAACTTATTAAGGAAAAAGGACTTTCCCATATACCTGAAGACAGACATAAAAGAGCAACTATTGATGATTTTACTATAGAGGAGAATATGGCTTTAGGACTTCAGGATCAATATTCTAAAGGAATATTGCTAGATTATAGTGAAATTGAGAAAAAAACTAACGAATACATAGAAAAGTATGATATTAGACCTACAGATGGAAAAATAAAATTTGGCGGACTGTCTGGAGGAAATCAGCAAAAAGTCGTTGTAGCAAGAGAGCTGGAACGTGAAAATAAATTTATTATTGCGGCACAGCCTACAAGAGGAGTCGATATTGGTGCAATTGAGATGATTCATAATACGATTTTGAATGAAAAAACTCAGAAAAAGGCCATAATGCTTGTTTCGGCAGAGTTATCAGAAATAATGGCATTAAGTGACAGAATTGCAGTAATGTATTCGGGAAGAATTGTAGGGGTTTTGGATAGAAAAGATGCAACAACAGAAAAAATAGGAATATTAATGGCAGGAGGGAAAATAGATGATTAAAAATAAGATAAAGGATTTTCTACCATCTATAATTGCAGTATTAATCGCATTAATTATTGGTGGAATGATAATGATAACAAAAGGTGTAAATCCATTTACAGCCTATACCGATATGATGCGAGCAGCTTTTTATCAAACTTCGCCAAGATCTCCATTATTTAGTGGACTTGCAAAGACATTATTTATTGCAACACCATTAATATTTTCAGCACTTGCCACAATGGTAGCCTTTAAAGCGGGATTATTTAATATAGGAATGCAAGGACAAATGATTGCAGGAGGACTTGCGGCTACTTTCTGGGCAATCACATTTAGAAATTATGTTTTTGGAAATGTGATTGTTGTAATAATCGTGGCTATAATTGTTGGATTTCTTTGGGCTGGAATAGCTGGACTGTTGCGTGCAAAATTTGGAGTAAGTGAAGTAATCAGTACGATTATGTTAAACTATATTATGATTGAAGTGCAAAATTTCTTGTTAAATGGGCCTTTAAAAGATCCTGCTTCCCAAAATACACAATCTCCACGTATCTTTGAAGGAGCAAGATTACCGCTACTTTTTGCAAAAATTACAAAACAAAACTTAAATTTTGGTTTTATAATCGCAATTCTTCTGACAATAGGAATATTTTTCTTTTTCAAATATTTTAAAAAAGGATATGAAATAAAAGCAGTCGGACAAAGTGATACAGTTGCTGAAAATGCAGGAATCAATCCAAGACATATTATGTTTTTGGCAATGGGAATCGCTGGAGCATGTGCTGGACTTGGAGGAGCTGAACGTGTTTTAGGTGGAGCATCACAGTACACATACACTGAGTTAATAATGGGAGATTATGGATTTACAGGACTTGCAGTAGCACTTCTTGGAAAAAATAACCCATTTGGAATATTAGTTGCAGCGATATTTTATGCGGCACTTGAAGTTGGGGGACAAATGTTGCAGCAAAGATACCAGATTGATAAAGATATTGTATTTATTATACAAGCATTAATAATTATTTTCGTAGCGTCAGAAAATTTATTTAAATTTATGCTTAATAAAAAGAAAATGGTATAAATTTAATTATCAAATAAAAAATATTGAGTCAGAAAGGAAAAATAAAATGATTGTATTAAAACAAATATTTAATTTATTGCAACAAACAATAATAATAGCACCTCCAATTTTAATAACAGCTGTAGGAGCGTGTATTTCTGAAAAAAGTGGAGTTGTTAATATTGGACTTGAAGGAATTATGCTAAGTTCAGCATTTGCAACAGCAGTTGTCAATATTGCTACAGGAAATCCATATTTAGGAATAATTTTTGGAGTGATAGTGGGGGTCTTAATCTCACTAATTCACGCAGTAATAAGCATTAATCTTAAAGGAAATCAAATTATAAGTGGAGTTGCAATAAATTTATTTGCAGCTGCAATCACTTCGTATTCTATAAAAGCCATCTATAAAACTGCTGGAAGTACTCCATTGGCAAAGTCATTGGCAAATCGTCCATTAATGATAATTATAATCTATGCAATCGCTATAGCAATGTATTTTTTCTTATATAAAACAGTTTTAGGATTGAGAATTCGTTCAGTGGGAGAACATCCGTTAGCGGCCGATACAGTTGGAATAAGTGTTTATAAGACAAGATACATCGCTGTGCTTATATCAGGTGCATTAGGAGGGCTTGGAGGGGCTTATCTTACAGCAGTATTGCTTCCATCTTTTTCAAACAATATGTCAGCAGGACGTGGATATATTGCCATGGCTGCAATGATTTTTGGAAAATGGAATCCATTAGGAGCAATTTTGGCAAGTTTATTATTTGCTTTTGGACAAGCATTTGCAGATGTCTCAAAAACAATCGGGTTACCAATATCTCAGCAATTTTTGACAATGATACCATACGTTTTGACTTTATTGGCATTAGTTGGATTTGTAGGGAAATCGAAAGCACCGAAAGCATCAGGATTGCCGTATGAAAAATAAAATTTGATAATTAAAAAAGGAATAAAAATGTCAAAATCTTATCAGGAAATAAATGCAGAAACAATTGACCGTTGGATTGAAGAAGGCTGGGAATGGGGACAGCCAATTAGCCATGAAACTTATTTAAACGCTAAAAATGGTAATTGGAATGTCCTCTTAACACCAACAAATCCTGTACCTCATGAATGGTTTGGAAACTTAAAAGATAAAAAAATATTAGGACTGGCTTCTGGTGGTGGACAGCAAATGCCTATATTTAACGCTTTGGGAGGAAACTGCACTGTTTTGGATTACTCAGATAAACAGCTGGAAGCTGAAAAAATGGTTGCAGAACGTGAAAAATATGAAATAGAAGTTATCAAAGCCGATATGACAAAAAAATTGCCATTTGCAGATAACAGTTTTGACATAATTTTTCATCCAGTAAGCAACTGCTACATCGAAAAAGTTGAACCAGTTTTTAAAGAATGTTACCGAATCCTGAAAAAAGGTGGAATTTTATTGTGTGGTCTTGATATTGGAACAAATTATACTGTAGATGAAAAGGAAGAAAAAATCATTAATAGTCTTCCATTCAATCCATTAGTCAACGAAGAGCAAAGAAAACAGTTGGAAGAACAGGACTGTGGAATTCAATTTTCCCACACAATATCAGAACAGATAGGTGGACAATTGAAAGCTGGATTTAGACTAACAGATATTTATGATGATACAAATGGATTTGGAAGGCTGCATGAACTTAATATTGCAAGTTTTGTGGCAACAAGAGCAATAAAAGAATAAAAATGAAAAAGCTGTTTTGTAAGTTTTTCAAAAATAACTTACTTATGAAGCAGTCTTTTTTTGTGTAAAAAATTTTTATGGACTGGAGTATAAAAAAATGGTAATATTAGATGATGAAGAATATGATAAAGTTTGGGATATAGTTTATGATAGATTTAATTTTAATCCTAGTGTTGATCAAAAAGAAATAGCGTTTGAATTTAAAGAGCCGTATATAGTTTATGATATTAGTTATCATTATGAAAATTTAGAAGAAATTAAAGGGTTTGTAAATTGGGGATTTAAAAAAGAAGTTCGAGATAAAATAACGGAAATCTTTTTGAAATGTACTAAGGAAAATGAGGAATTGTATGCATTAGATTGGCAACATTCTTGCTTTAGGTATAATCCTCGTGTCAAAGATGAACCTAAATTTATAGAAGTTAAAGATGAACGTTACTGGGGTGGCGGGTATACTGCGTATTTTCCAACATATTGTCCAAATGGGGATTATTATTTTTTTATTGATGTTAATTTTCGTTTTGGATATTTAGGACACCCATGGCAACAAAAAGTTTGGATATATGGAAAAAAATTGATTGAAGAATTTAAAAAAGCTGATTTAGAGGGATTTAAATTAATTGAGGAAAAAAATTAGAGAGGAACATCAAAAAGAATGAAAGACAACAAGATAAAAATTATTGGAGCAAGAGAGCATAATTTGAAGAATATTGATATTGAGATTCCTAAGAATGAACTTGTGGTAATTACAGGAGTTTCAGGGAGTGGGAAATCTTCGCTTGCATTTGATACGATTTATTCGGAAGGGCAAAGAAGGTATGTGGAGAGTTTGTCTGCTTATGCGAGAATGTTTATTGGTCAAATGCAGAAGCCTGAACTGGATAGTATTGAGGGGCTTTCGCCTGCGATTTCGATTGAGCAGAAAAGTGTTTCTAAGAATCCACGTTCAACTGTTGGGACAACTACGGAAATTTATGATTATATGAGGCTTTTATGGGCACATATTGGAGAGGCACATTGTCCAATTTGTCATCAGAAGGTGGAAAAACAGTCGATTCAGGAAATTGTAGATAATCTTGTGAATGGGCGGAATGAAAAGGATAAATTGATAGTGTTATCGCCTGTTGTTATTGATAAAAAAGGGACTCATAAAAATTTGTTCTTGAATTTGCAGAAAAAAGGATTTCAGAGAGTTCGGGTAAATGGAGATATTTTGGATTTAAATGACATAATTGACTTAGATAAGAATAAAAGACATAATATTGAAGTTGTTGTAGATAGACTTGTTGTAAAAAAAGATGACAAGGAATTTTTAAGTAGAATTACAGAAGCTATTGAAACAGCGAGTGAGCTTTCTAATGGAAAAATTATTGCAAATGTGAATGGAGAAGATAACAAATATAGTGAAAATTTTTCTTGTCCAAATCATCCTGATGTGATTTTTCCAGATGTTGTGCCAAGACTGTTTTCGTTTAATGCACCTTATGGGGCTTGTGAAGTTTGTAATGGGCTTGGTTCAAGATTGGAAGTGGATGAAAATAAATTAATTGTAGATGAAAATTTATCAATTAATGAAGGTGGAATTGTTTTTCCAGGAGCAACTACGAAAAAGGGTTGGAACTGGGATTTATTCACGGCAATGGCAAAAGCTCATAAAATCGACTTGGATAAAAAGGTGTCTGAATTGACTCGGAAAGAGAAAGATATAATTTTTTATGGAAGTAATAAGAAGTTTAAGTTTTCTTGGAGCGGAGATAGTTTTAGTTATAATGGAAATAGAGAATTTGAAGGAATTGTGAATAGTATTGAACGTCGATATAGAGAAACTGCTTCGGAATCGGCAAAGGAAGAAATGGAAGCAAAATATATGACGGAGAAAACTTGTAAAACTTGTAAAGGGAAAAGATTGAAAGATGTTGTTCTAGCGATAACTATAAATGATAAGAGCATTATTGATCTGACAGAAGTAAGTGTTGTTGATGCACTGAAATTTTATGAAAATATTACACTTACTGAAAAGCAAATGCAAATTGCAGCTGAAATATTGAAAGAAATAAAAGAGCGGCTAAAATTTATGATAAATGTAGGACTTGACTATTTGAGTCTTTCCAGAATGACAAAAACTCTATCTGGTGGGGAATCGCAGAGAATAAGACTGGCAACTCAGATTGGAAGCAGGCTTACAGGTGTGATTTATGTGCTGGATGAGCCAAGCATTGGACTTCACCAGAGAGATAATGATAAATTGCTTGCAACTTTGAAGGATTTACGTGATATTGGAAATAGCCTGATTGTCGTTGAGCATGATGAGGATACAATGAGAGAAGCTGATTATCTAATTGATATAGGACCAGGAGCTGGAATTAATGGTGGAGAAGTCGTTGCAGAAGGGACTCCGAAGCAAGTTATGAAAAATAAAAAATCATTGACTGCACAATATTTGAATGGAAAAATAAAAATAGAAGTACCTGAAAATAGAAGAAAAGCCACTAAAGAAATTATTTTGAAAAATGCGAAGGGAAATAATCTGAAAAATGTTACAGTACACATTCCGCTAGAAGTATTTACAGTAGTTACAGGAGTTTCTGGAAGTGGAAAATCTACATTGATAAATCAGACACTTTATCCAGAACTTCATAATAGACTTAATAAAGGAAAATTATACCCGCTGGAAAATGGTGGAATAGAAGGACTTGAGCATTTAGAAAAGGTAATTGACATAAATCAATCGCCGATTGGAAGAACTCCTCGTTCAAATACTGCAACTTATACGAAAATATTTGATGATATAAGAGATTTATTTGCTCAGACAAACGATGCGAAAGTAAGAGGATACAGTAAAGGAAGATTTTCATTTAATGTAAAAGGTGGACGATGTGAAGCCTGTGGTGGTGCTGGAATTAATAAAATTGAGATGAATTTCTTGCCTGATGTTTATGTGGAATGCGAAGTTTGTAAAGGAAAACGTTATAATAGAGAAACATTGGAAGTACATTATAAAGGAAAAAGCATTTCGGATGTTTTAGATATGACGGTTGAGGAAGCATACGAATTTTTTAAGAATATTCCAACTCTTGAGAGAAAATTGCAGACATTAATTGATGTAGGAATGAATTATATTCAACTTGGACAGCCTGCAACTACCCTTTCTGGAGGAGAAGCTCAAAGAATAAAACTTGCCACAGAACTTTCTAAAATTTCACGTGGTAACACAATTTATGTACTTGATGAGCCTACAACAGGACTTCATTTTGAAGATATCAGAAAATTGCTGGAAGTATTAAATCGACTTGTAGAAAAAGGGAATACAGTGCTTGTAATTGAACATAACCTTGATGTTATAAAATATGCTGACTATATAATAGATATAGGTCCTGAAGGAGGGCATAAAGGCGGACAAATTATTGCACAAGGGACTCCAGAGGAAATAATAAAATCTCGAAAATCACATACAGCAAAATTTTTGAAAAAATATTTGAAGTAAAATTTTGTAATAAAAGATAAAACTAATTTTAAAAATATGAAATAATAAATAATATTTTGTATTATTAGGTCAAGCAAATACTTGAAAATTATTTTAAAATATAGTCAATCCCATTTAAAATTGAACTGCGAGAAATTATATAATTTAGGGTTTGAGTAAAATAGTTGTAACTTTTGAGTTCTGTTTTAAACTAGTTTTACTATAAGTTCAAGTAAATTGCAACAAAGAAAAGGAGAAAAAGATTGGTTATGAAAAGTAAAAGTTCATTTTTAAAAACGGCATTATTAATGTTGATAATGATGTTTGGAGTAATTTCCTGCGATTTTTTGGAAAATAAGACGCTTCGTGTGCCAAATTCAATAATTGAGTCAAAGGCTAAGGAAAAATTTCCAATTACAAAAAATTTCCTGGTAGGAAAAATTACTGTAAAAAATCCTAAGATTTCATTTAAGGATAACAGAATTTATGTTGTGACAGATTACGATGCCTCACTTTTGGCAGATAGGTCAGAAGGAGTTATTGAAATAAATAGCGAAATCAAGTTTGATGAAAAAACAAGCCAACTTTATCTAGTGGATATGCAAGTGGAGAAAATACTGGATAAAAATGGGAAAGATATGGTTTCGACGCCTGTCGCAAGATCAATGAAGTCATTAATAGCAAATTATTTAGAAACAAACCCAGTTTATAAATATGAGCCAGACGGTAAGAAAAAAATTAAGGTAAAAAATATGTTTATAAAAAATGGGAAGTTATTTGTACAAACTTAAAAAGAAATTTTATAACATTGACAATATTTAAAAAAAATGATATACTGATTTAGTCATACTAGCTGGGGAGTTAGCGGTGCCCTGTATCTACAACCCGCTTTAGTAGAGGTGATGTCAAATTTGAGGAAAGTTTTAGTGTCAACGCCTTATTTCAAAAGTGTTGAGAAAATAGTCCTGTATTGTAGAGAGTTAGCGAAACGTGTCAGGTCGGGAACGAAGCAGCACTAAGTTAGTTTCTCTAGGTTTATAGGGTAGCTGTTTTTGAGCTTTTGGATTTAAGAAACAGACGGTAAAATATTTTCGAGAATTTGATGTATGACTTTTTATTTAGATAATTACAATAATATTTTAAAATTAGATTTATTTAGCTTAATTTTAAAAAGTTGAGAGTGTTTTAATAAAAGTTCTTTTAAGTTATAGTTTCTTTTGCTATGAATGGAGGTTTCATAATGAAGGTAGTCGAATGGGATAAAAATGAGACTATCAGTAAAGTTTTAATAGATTTATTAGAGATAGATCAGAAATTTTCTTTTGACAAGGAAAAGGAGGATATATTTTTTTTATATAACGATGAAGAATTGTATGGTTATGCAATTATAGCTTTGAATGATATTGCAGAACTGAAAAAAATATTTATTTTGCCAAAATTGAGAAATAACGGATATGGAACATTTTTTTTAAAATATATAATTAATTGGCTTACAAATAAAAATTTTGACTCACTAATCATGACTAATCATAAAAAAATGAACAATTTTCTTGAAAAACAGCGATTTGTAAAAACAGAAGATGGATATATATTGAATAATCTGGCAGAAACTAAAAGACAGAAAAAAAATATGTTATTTATTTCCAAGTTTGCTATTTGTATAAATATTGTTTTGGCTTTATTAAAAATTATAGCTGGAAAAATTTTTTACAGTATGTCGTTGCTTTCTGATGGATTAAATTCACTTTCTGACTTGATTACCAATGTATTGGTTATAGTGGGATTAAAGGTTGGAAGCAATCCTGAAGATAAGGAGCATCCATTTGGGCATGGAAAGATAGAGTCTGTTTTTAGTGTAATAATTGGTACATTTATAATGATAACAGCTTTTGAGCTTATAAAAGATAATTTTTCAAAATTAATTTCCTTTAACAGCGAAAATAATGTAAATACCACATTTATTCCAATAATTATAACCGTTCTAGCAATACTGATAAAAATTTTTCAATTGGTTTTTATGCAAAAAAAAGCAAAAAAATATAATAATGCTTTGATAAATTCACTTCTTGAAGATTACAAGACAGATATTGTAATATCAACTTCTGTTTTGATTGGGCTTACTCTATCAAAGATTCATCCTGTATTTGATACAGTGGTAGGATTTATTGTATCACTTTATATTATAAAGAGCGGTTATGAACTGATAAAGGAAAATTCTTTGATATTACTGGATTCACAAGATGATGCTCTGATTGAAAAAATTCGTTCAGAAATATTACAATTTGAAGAAATTGAAAATGCACACGATTTTCGCATGACTACTTCTGGAAAGGACATTTATATGTTTGTGGATGTACGAATGGATAAAAATAAGACGATTGAAGAAGCACATGATATTACAAATAAAATTTCAAAAAAAATTAAACACAAATATAAAAATATAAAAAGACTTTTGATTCATATTGAGCCTGTTTATGAAGATGATTAAATTTTTTGAAATAGAAATTAAATAAGTTACTAATTTATAAAAATATAAAGGAGATATAGTAAAATGATAGAAAAAATAAAACATGAGAAATACAAGATTTTAAAAAGAAATATTATTGAAGATTCTGATTTTACAAAGGAAACAATGTTTATTCTGATTTGTGCAATGATTATAGCTTCAATAGGATTAAATACAAATTCTGTTGCAGTAATTATTGGAGCAATGTTGATTTCGCCACTAATGTCGCCAATTCAGTCGCTAGGATTGGGATTATCAAATGGAAATTTAAAAAGAGTTTATGTATCACTTTTTAGATTGGGAATTTTTATATTAATAAGTGTAGTAAGTTCCACTTTTTATTTTTTAGTAAGCCCTATAAATGATGCAACACCACAGATACTAGCAAGAACTTATCCTACTTTATGGGATGTTTTAATCGCAATTTTTGGTGGAACTGCAGGAGTAATTGCAAAAACTGAAGAAGATGGTGGAAATGTAGTTCCTGGAGTAGCTATTGCAACAGCATTAATGCCTCCTTTGTGTGTAGTAGGATTTGGGATTGCTCATGGGAATCCGAAAATTTTTCTTGGAGCAGGATATTTGTTTATAATAAATGTATTTTTTATAATGATAGCAACATTAGTTGGTTTGATAGTTTATTCTGGAAATATTTTTGAAGCAAGAAATAAAATTTCAATAAAAAAACAAATAATATTTTATATAGTAAGTTTAATCATAATTATTCCAAGTATATATACAGCAACAACTTTAGTTCAAGATACAGCCAGAGAAAATTCATTAAAAAAATTTATTTCAGGGGAATTAAAAAATCATTATGTTTTTGATAATTCTATTAATAAAAAAGATAAAACTGTTACTTTAAAAATTGTAGGAGATGCCTTTAAAAAACAGGATATTGAGAAATTAGAAAAAAAACTGGAAAAATATAAATTGAAAAACTATAAATTAAAAATACAGCAGTTATCCAATGAAAAGTATTTAACAGCACAGGACTTATCAAAATATCTGAACGAAGAAAAAATAAAAGAAAATGCTGAAGATGTTTCATTACCGATTGAAAATAAAAATCAAGAAATTTTGGAAAATGATTTAAAAACTGTTGAAAATATTTTATATAAAAATTTTTCAAATAATATTAGCGAAGTTAAAATTGGAAAATTGATAGATGCAAATAATAATGAGAACTTTGTTGTTTTAGTTGTTGGGAATGAAACAATGACAGATGAAATTTCTGAAAAAATAAAAAATCTTGAATTTGATACTGAGAAAAATATCAAATTATTATTGAAAAAAATAAGCAAGAAAAAGTTAATACATTATCTGAAGAGAATCAAAAATAAATTTTTGAAAAATTAAAGTAACAGAAATTCAATAAAAGTTAGAAAAAAATAAAAAATCTTGTGAATAAATGGAAAAAATAGATTAAAGCCTTGACAAATGGCTTTATATTTATTATAATAGTTTGTATAAATGTGAAAAAATTATGATTTTTTATAATTATTTTTACAATATTAAATTAAAATATTAATGATATAAAAATTAGAAAGGAGTCGATAAATAATGGCAGTACCTAAGAAAAGAACTTCTAAAGCAAAAAGAAATATGAGAAGATCACATGATTCTATCAAAGCTCCAAACATTGTTGTAGAAGCTGATGGATCAATAAGAAGACCACACAGATTAAACTTAGAAACAGGAGTCTACAGAGGTAGACAAGTGTTAGCAGGTAATGAAGCAGCTGATGCTGAATAGTTTGTTGAAGCAGGATTTATGTCTTGCTTTTTTTTGATTTTATTATTTTTCAATTTGAATGTTTTTAGTTGTATTTTTAATAGAATTATGATAGACTTTAGTAGATAATTTTTAAACTGAGAATTGGTATAAAATTATAAAGAAATAAAAAAGATAGAGAAAAAATAAAATCTGAGGTGAGATATGAAAGTTGGAATTTTAGGAACAGGATCTTATGTGCCTGAAAAGATAATGACAAACGATGATTTGGCAAAAATTGTGGATACAAATGATGAGTGGATAACAGTTAGAACTGGTATCAAAGAAAGAAGAATTATAGATGAGAATGAAGGAACATCAGATTTGGCGTTTAGGGCTGCACAAAAAGCAATTGAGGATGCAGGAATTGATAAAAATGAAATTGACTTAATTATTGTTGCAACTATGACATCTGATTATGGAACTCCATCAACTGCCGCACTTGTTCAGGATAAATTGGGAATAAATGCAGCAGCGTTTGACTTGAGTGCAGCTTGTACTGGGTTTGTTTACGCTTACTCTGCTGGACATAGTTTTGTTAAAGCTGGGATTTATAAGAAAGTGTTAGTTATCGGTGCAGAAGCAATGTCAAGAGTAATTGACTGGACTGACAGGGGAACTTGTATTTTATTTGGAGATGGTGCAGGAGCTGTTGTACTTGGAGAAGTGGAAAATGGAGGATATTTAGCGAGCCATCTTGTAGCTGATGGTTCTGGAGCATGTGAATTATTAGTGCCTGCAGGAGGTACTAAAGAGCCTGTATCTAAAGAAAAAATTGATAATAAAGATATTTATCTGAAAATGAATGGAAGAGAAATATTTAAATTTGCAGTAAGGGTTTTCCCAGAAACTGTAGAAGATGTATTGGATCAGGCTGGAATAACTGCTGATGATGTTGATTTATTTATTCCACATCAGGCAAATATCAGAATTATTGAGTCAATTGCAAAAAGATTTAAGCAGCCACTTGATAAATTTTTTGTAAATTTGGACAAATATGGAAATACCTCGGCTGGATCAATTCCGATAGCACTTGATGAGGCAATAAAGGAAGGAAAACTTAAGAAGGGTGATAAGTTTGTTGCTACTGGATTTGGTGGTGGACTGACTTATGGTTCGATTTTGGTAGAAATTTCAAAATAGTTATAAAATAATTAGAAATTAAGTTTTTTGTAGCCAAAGTTAGAATAATACGGAAAGATAAAATTAAAAAATTAATTGATGTGATTTTGTGGACTTTGTTAGAAATGAATAAAAATAAAAAATTATAGGAGGAAAATTATGAATTCAAAAATATTTTGGGGATTGGTAATAATTGTTTTAAGTTTATTTAAATTTATACCTGAGGATATTATGAAATATATTGTAAACTATCAGGTTGTAATGATTCTTGTGGGAGGTTATTTTCTTATTAAGAAGAAAAAACATGGTTGGATTTTCTTGATTGTAGGAATATATTTATATGTTACTCAATATGTATGGGAAGACTTGCCATTATTTATAGTTCCATTAATTTTAGGGCTACTTGTCTTTGGACTTGGTATAAAAGAAATTACTGATAAAAATAAACTAACTAAATTTAGCAGCAAAGACATTAAAGAATCAAAAAATGAAGAAATAGTAGATGCAGAAGAAGTAAAAAAATAAATACAATGAATATTTATTTAAAATCACTTGAATTTTTTCAAAATTAAAATAATAAATTAGTGAATTTTAAGATTTAAGTAAAATTAAAATGAATAATTTTATTATAAAAAATATGAAAATAAGAGGAGAACTTTATGTCAAAAATTGCTTTTGTATTCCCAGGACAAGGGACTCAGTATGCTGGGATGGGAAAAAAGTTGTATGATGAAGTGAATGATGATAATAAAAAATTAATTGATGAGATTTTTAAAAATAATGAAGATATAAAAAGAGTTATTTTTGAGGGAACAGATGAGGAGTTAAAAAATACAAAATATGCACAGCCTGCAATCGCACTATTTTCGGTTGTTTTAACAAAATTATTGAAAGAAAAAGGTATAAACGCTGATTTTGTGGCTGGACATAGTTTGGGAGAATACAGTTCCTTATATGCGGCTGGAGTTTTAAATGAAATTGATACATTAAAATTGATTTCAAAAAGAGGGGAAATAATGAGCGGTGCCAATATTGACGGTGGAATGGCTGCAATATTGGGGCTTAGTGCAGAAGATGTAGAAAATATATGTGGTGAAATTGATGGAATTGTGGAGGCAGTAAACTATAACGAGCCAAAACAGACAGTTATTGCTGGAGAGAAAGAAGTAATTGAAAAAAATCTTGAACTGTTTAAGGAAAAAGGAGCAAGAAGAGCATTGCCACTAGCAGTTTCAGGACCTTTCCATTCATCATTAATGAAACCTGTTGCAGAAATTTTGAAAAAAGAATTTGAAAATTACACTTGGAATAATCCAGCGACTCCGATTATTGCAAATACTACAGCAAATATTTTAAATTCTGCTGATGAAATACAAAATGAACTATATAATCAAACATTCGGACCAGTAAAATGGGTAGACACAATAAATAAACTCGCTGAAAATGGGGTTACAAAAATTTATGAAATTGGACCTGGAAAGGTATTGGCAGGACTAATTAAGAAAATTAATAAAGAAATTGAAGTTATTAATATTGAAAATGTTGAAAATTTATCAGATTTAATAGATTAATAAATACTTTTTCTTTTAGAAAAACTTTGTTTTGTAAATATAAAAAAATTAAAATTTTAAAAATAAGAAAAGGGTTAAAAAGACTGACTTGGAAGTAAATTTCTAGGTACAGTCTTTTTTATAATGAACTTCTAATCAAAAAAAAAAAAAAAATAAGGAAATTAAAATCAGAATATCAAAAATATAAGTTACACTATAATAAAAGAAAAATATAAAAATTTTATAAACTTTAGGAGGAATTGGTATGAAAAATGTACTCAGAGCGTTGTTCTTAGGTTCTTTAATGTTGAGTGTGGCTTCGTGTGAACTTTTTAGTCCAAAGGAATGGGCAAAATACAATAGAGGTAGAGAATTGAGAGGGCGTACTTGTGATTATGACAGATATGGTAATTATAAATGCTATGATAAAAGACCACATTGTATAAGAGATTCAAGTGGAGAAATTGTAGAATGTAGTGAAAAACCTTATTAATTATATTATAAATAAAAAAGGAGAATTTTTATGAAAAATATTATTAAATTTTTAATTATGACGTTAATATTTGTATTATTTATTGTTGGATGTGTTGAGCTACCAAATACTGTAGGGAATAGAAAAATTTGCGATGAAAGAAATCATTGTGAATATTCAGGATATCAGTATAATAGGTAGAGATTAGTGTAATATATGAATGTTAAAAGACTGGCTTAGAAAATGAATTCTAGGTACAGTCTTTTTTTTGTAAAAACTATAATTTATAAAAAATTAATTAATTTTTAAAATAATTTAATTTATATATTGACTTTTATTTAAAAATATAGTATAAATTATTAAATAAAAATTAATAAAAAGAGGTGGGTAATTATGGATAAGGTTTTAAAAAAAGAAAAGAGTAAAATTGAAAAAATGAAAAGAAGGGAGAAAATCAAAGAATTAAAGGATAGGGAAAAAGGGTTTACACTCGTAGAGGTGATACTGGTAGTAGCGATTATTACGATAATATCGGCAATTGCAGTGCCACAAGTTGGGAAATATTTAAATAAGGCTAATAGAAGTAAGGTAATTGGAGCAGTTGCAGAGCTTAATAATACAACAACTTCTTGGAGCATTGATCATGGTGGAGATGCACCTAAGAACTTACAAGATATTTTAACAGAGCATGGAAATCTCAATAAACTTGGAATTGGGCTGGACAGCAACGGAAAATTTAAGATTGGTAATATTGAAGGAAATGTAGTTTATCAGAATGGAGAGGTTTTTGCCAAAGTATCTGCAGGAAGTAAGGCTTTTGCGGGGGAAGAAATTAGGAAATAATGAATATTGTGCTTGAAATTGTGAAATATTGTATTTTTTTTAGAATTATCTGGATTGATTTGAAAAAAAGGATTATTCCTGAAGAAAGTTTTGTTATTTTGCTTGCATTAGGATTTATATCAGCAATTCAAAATACCAATTTAGAAGGTTATTATTTGGGAATTTGTGCTTATTCAATGCCGATGATAGTGCTTTATATTTTAGAAGATTATTTTGGAAAAACGCTGATAGGCTTTGGGGATGTGAAACTTATGATGGGGATTGGCGGTATTTTGGGATATTTTGGAATGGAGAAGATTGTAAATTTTTATATGATTTTGTATATTTTTTCTGGAATAGTTGCTTTTTTATTTTTATTTCTAAAAAAGTGGAAAAAGTATGAATATATTCCATTTGCACCGTTTATAATCATAAGTTATGTTATTTTTATGATTTTGGAAAATAAAAGATAGGGAAAATATGAGAAAGAATAGCGGAGAAACGTTAATTGAGAGTTTAATTTCGATGTTTTTTGTAACAGTTATCATTGTACCATTTGCAAATTTATTTTTACAGACATTTAAAACGGATATCAAAGTCGATAATTTAAATGAAAAAATGTAAATATTGAAAATATGGCTGAAATATTAAAGGCAAAAAAATATAATGAAATTGTAAATTTTATTGGAAAATATGAGATTTCAAAAGTAGAGGATTTTTATAATAGATTTGCAATTGAGAAAATATCAATTTTTGAAAAAATTGGAACAAAAACGAGATAAAAAAGGAAAGTCTCAGGAAGATAAAATAAATGTGGAAATAAAGAGGACGGAAGGGTATTTTATGAATGAGTTTGGACAGAAAGAATATATTTTTGAAATAAATATCGATAAAATAAAGGATTATTATTTTCCAAATATTGATGAAAGCAGTTAAAAAATTAGTTTGTAGGAGGAAAATAAATGAAAAAAGAGAAGGATATTTATTAGTCGAAATATTAATAAGTATATTTATATTTTCTGTTCTTGTATTCGTAATTTCTGTGTTCTTAAAACGTGTAGTTATTGTAGAAAAGGCAAAGAAGGATAATCAGAAAATGTATGAGAAAATGTATTTTTCGATGGATAAAATTGTTTTAGATATAAAGAATAGAGATATTCAGGGATTTTCTTATGAGGGAGAGAATAATAATATTTTTGTCAAAGAAAATCAAATAGTTTTTAAATTGAATGAGCTATTTTACAAAATTGAATTTGATAAAGGAAAATTGTATATTTCTGATGCAGAAAATTTAAAAAAGTTTGGAAGTAGAGCAGAAATTGGAAAATTTCGTGAGGCAAAGTTTGAGAAAGTGGGAGAATTACTCATTATTAAGTTAAAAGGCAATAAAAATGAGAGTATTAGAACTGTGAGAATTTAAATTGAGGTTTTGGATAATGAGAAATAGATATTTTAGGTTATTGAAAAATATAAATCTTGGGGGAAAAAATAAGAATATAAAAAAAAGAAATGAGGGGGCTAGCCTTGTTTATGTTTTGGTAATTTTGTCAATAATTTCAGCATTTTCAATTAATTTTGCTTACTATGTGCGACAGAAAAAGGAAATGGTGTTTTTGAAAAGCCAAAAGGAAAATAATGTCGAGAAGAAATATTTGATACATAAGGAAAATCAGAATGTAGAACGAATTTTGAATAAAGGGATTTTATTTGATGGGAATACAGTTCTGTTAGATAGGAGAGAGCGATATTTTGATAGTGCTTTAAAAAAAGATGGGCAAGCTGTTGAGATAAAAAATTTGATTTTTTTAGCAAAAGATACTGAAAGTGTTGGGAATTACAAGGTTAAGTCAATAAGGGACAGCAATGATAATGAATATTCATTACCACTTGAAGAAAATAAGGTTTATAGTGAATTGAAAGTTGTTTTTGCAAGGAAAATTTTGAATGAAGAGATATTGTTTCAGGAAAAAGTAGAGTTTAGGAGATTAAGTTCGCTGGAAGTGGAGATGAGGGTTTTGGAATCAGGTTTTTTATAGAACTGTTCAAAATGGAATACTTAGAAATAAGATAAAATATTAAAGGGGGAATGATGGAAGAAAAAATAAAAATATATATAAGAAGTAAAAATAAAATTTATATATATTTTAACGAAGAAATATATTTTTTTGAAAATCAGGAGCTTGAAATGGCTTTAGAATCGTTTTTTGAGGAAAATCAGATTGAAAAAAATACGAAAGCGACTGTAATTTTACATTTTTCATATTTCTTATTTAGTAATTTTGGAGAAAATGTGGAAAAATCTCATAAAAAAGAAAATAATGTTGAAAAGTTAGAGAAAAAGTCTGTAAATTTAGAAGATATTTCAGAAATTTTTAAGAAAAAGATTAGTTTTGTGAGTAGAAAATTGGTTATAAATCATTTTGAAAATCAATTTTTAGATATTTATTTGGATAAAAGGGAGATTAATAAAGTAAAAAATTGCCTGAAAAAATCTTCTGTGGTGATTTCGGAGCTGAAAATAGATTTTGAGGCTGTTTATAATTACTATAGGGACGGAAATTTTAAAATAAATCAGAATGAAAATTTTGAAAATGAAAATAATTTTTTTGGAAATGAAGAAAATTTTCATAATGTAATAGGAAATTTTGAAAGTGTCCATGAAACAGGAGTTATTGAAAAATTAGATATCGATAGGAATTTTGGTGAAATAGAGGAAATTGATATAAATGAAGAGAGTAGCGATAATCGAGGAATTTTTGTCAATGATGTAAAGTCAGGGAATAAAAGTGATAGAATAGAGATTTTGCAGATTGGGGAAGAAAATAGCCTTAGAATTTTAATTGTGGATGAGAAAATTGTTGAAGTGGAAAAAATTGAGTTGAAAACTGAGGATGTGGATGATGTTGAAAACTTTGATTTTGGAGATATGATAGTTGTTGGAAGTGGAGAAAATGATGTAAAAGTTATATTTACAGGGGCTGAACTTTCGGATAGTCCTGATTTTGTGAATAAAACGGCAATTTTTGATAAAGAGAGTGTAAAAAATATAAAATTTTCTGATATTGTTATTGGTGGAATTTGTATCATTGCATATTTTTGGATTTATAATTCAATTCCACTTGAGAAAAAAACTGTTGAAAATGAGATTATTCAGAAGGAGATAAAATCGCTAGAAAAGGATTATTTGAAGAAAAAGGCTGAGGAAATTCCAGATTATTCAAAGGAGCTTGCTACACTTCGTGAAATTGATGGAGCGATAAAAAGGAGAGAATATTATTCGGTTATAAAATTTTTGGTTGAAAATAGTAAAAATGGTATTGGTTATACGAAAATTAATTATGAGAATACAAAGTGGACTGTACAGGGGGAGATGGAGAATTTTAGTAATTTTGAAAAATTTGAGAATAATATTTTGAGAAAATATCCAAGCTCTGAATTGGGGTATTTGAAGGATAATGATACTGCAACGGTTTTTGAGTATGTACTTGAACCATTTTAAATTGATAAATATTAAATAGTTTAAGCCAAATAGTCAGAAATTTTTAAGTTTTAGTGCGTAATTAAACTTTTTAATAGAATAAAGATATATAGGAAGAAATAAGATGATAAAATTAAATTTGAAGATATTGATACTTGTGGCTGGAGTTGTTTTTATGCTGATAAGTATTAACAAAAAGTATGGGAAATATAAAGAGGTTTTGAATAATAGAAAGATTTTGATTGAGAATAAAAGGAATCTGGAAAGTAAGATTGTAGATGTAGTGGAGGAGAAAAAGTCAGAACGTGAAAGAATTATGGGAGAATACAATCAAATATTGGCATTGACTCAAAGATTGTCATTTTTGTCAATAAAAAATGAATCTGAATTTAAAAAGATGATTTATGTGTTTTCACATGACAGCGGGCTTAAAATGAAGGAAATCTCAAAATCGGAAAATGTGTGGGAACGCAATGGATATAGGCTCAAATATATTCATTTTACGATGTATGGAAGTCTTAATGATTTTGGGAAGTTTATTTATTTTGTGAATAAAAGCAGAAAATATATTGATACTTCCAAAATGTTTATGGAACTTACGAGCGATGGATTTAAAATTTCGCTTGGCTTTATCGAGAAAGTTACGGATAAAAAGAAGATTAATGTTGAAAATAAAGGAAAAATTGCATAAATCACATATTTGAAAGTGGGGATTAGAATTTTGAAAAAAAAGAGAAGTTACAGATTGTTAATTGTTTGCTTTTTGGCTTTTTTGCTTGCTTTGAGTAATGTTTTTGGAGCAAAAACAGCTGATTACGTAAATAAGAGTGATGTGGAAAATGCTAAAAAAATATTTATTTATGAAGTTCCGAAGAAAGTACAGGCTGAAAAAAAAGAAAATAGTGATAATAAGAAGAAAAATAGTAATAAAAAGGATAATAAAGATAATAATCCTGTAACTAAAAAAGAGGAAAATAAGAGTCAGGGACAGAATCAGAATAATGTACAGCAGACTGTAAAGGAAGTTAAAAAGAAAACTGGAGAAGTTGACTTGGAATACAGAAATGTAAAGGATATTACCGAGGCACTTAATGGATTTTTTGGATTTGAAGTTATTGGAATTGACAATAAAGTAATTTTTAGTGGAGATGAGAGTAAAGTTGAGGAGATGAAAAGGATTATAAAGTCGCTGGATAAGGAAAAGGAGCAGATTATAATAAAGGGAACTATAATTGATACAAGTTCAAATCTGTTTGAGCGGCTTGGAATTGACTGGAGCATAAATAGTAATAATTCTAATGCGACTAAAGATAATCTGGTGGCAAAATTTTTAAATGGAGAAGTTTCGATTGCGTCAATTTTTTCAAAAGGAGGACGATTTTTAGGAATAGATTTTAATTTGCTGAAGGAAAATGGAGATATACGGATTGAGGCTATGCCGACACTTATGATTATGGAAAATGAGGAAGGAGAATTAAAGGTTACGGAGGAAGTGCTTGTTGGAGAAAAAAAGACTACAAAGAAAGATACGGAATATGTAGAGCCGATTTTTTCTGAAGCAGGTATAGTCTTTAGAATAAATCCTGAAATTAGAAAAATTAACGGAATAAAAAAAATTCTGCTTAAAATTGATACAGAAATAAGCAACTTCAAGCTAACTTCAAGCTATAACGCATCTTCTGGAGCTAAACAGAAGAATCAGACTAAAACAACAATTACGTTGAATAATGGTGGCTCGACTTTCATCGGAGGATTAAAGCAGGATGTGAGCAAGGAAACAATAAGAAGAGTGCCAGTGTTATCAAAAATTCCTATAATTGGTCCATTGTTTAAGTATCGACGTACTAATAGGGAAATGCGGGATATTTATATTGAAATTGAGGCAGTAATTCAAGATAAAACTTAATTAAAAAATAATCATTTTAAACTTTTTTCAGTTCAAATGAAAAACTTTACAAATTATACTGAAAATTTCCAAAATATGTAGTATAATATTAAATAAAGACTAAAATTAAAATTATAATTTAAAACAGTAAATTAATGAATTTGAATTTAAGGAAAGGATAAAGATGATTTCAATTCAAAGGCTTGAAGAAATAATAAAAAAATTTAACAGTGTTAGGATTGCTGTAATTGGTGATATGATGCTGGATGAGTACCTAATTGGGAAAGTTAACAGGATTTCTCCAGAGGCACCTGTTCCGATTGTGAATATTGAAGAGGAAAGATTTGTATTGGGAGGAGCTTCAAATGTAGCAAATAACTTAACTTCGCTTGAAGCAAAAGTTTTTGTTTACGGAGTAATTGGTAATGATGCAAATGGAGAAAAATTTATAAAGGAACTTGAAGATAAAAACGTTAATCCTGCTGGAATTGTGAAGGATGAAACCCGTCCAACAATTATTAAAAGCAGAGTTTTGTCACAAGGTCAACAGCTGCTTAGATTGGATTGGGAAAAAGATACTGATATTTCAGAAGATATTCAAAATCAACTTTTGGAAAACTTTGAAAAAAATATTGAAAATATTGATGCAGTACTGATTTCTGATTATAATAAAGGGCTTCTTACAAAATATTTATCAGAAAAAGTAATTGAGATAGCAAAGAAACATAATAAAAAAGTAATGGTTGATCCAAAGCCGCAAAATTTTAAAAATTATGTTGGAGCAACTTCAATGACTCCGAACAGAAAAGAAATTTTGGATTATTTTGGAATGAAAAAATTTACGAGTGAGAAAGAAATTGCTGAAAAAATGGCTCAGTTAAAGGATGATTTAAAACTGGACAGCGTTGTGCTTACTCGAAGTGAAGAGGGAGTTTCGCTGTTTAGAACAAAACATAAGAGGATACCGACTGTGGCAAGGGAAGTTTATGATGTTACAGGGGCTGGAGATACCTTCATATCGACATTTTTACTTTCAATATGTGCTGGAGCGGATTTGTATGAGGCTGGGGTAATTGCAAATATGGCATCTGGAATTGTAGTGGCAAAAATAGGAACTGCTACTGCAACGCAAGATGAAATAATAGAATTTTACAAGGATAATGATAGTATATTAAAAAATATATAAAAATGAAATGTCCTTTATTTTAAAGGTTTTTTAAAATAAAAAAATACAAATAAAAATTTAAAAAGAAAAGGAAGTGAAATTATGGCAATTATTGCAGCAGTTGAAGCTGGGGGAACAAAATTTATCTGTGGATTGGGAACTGAAGACGGAAAAATCATTGACAGGGTAAGTATCCCAACTACAACTCCTGAAGAAACAATGGCACAAGTTATCGAATACTTTAAAGACAAGGAATTTGATGTAATGGGAGTTGGAAGCTTTGGACCGATTGATCCTGTAAAAGGCTCTAAAACTTACGGATATATTACAAAAACTCCAAAACCTTACTGGAGTGATTACAATTTAATTGGAGAGTTGAAAAAACATTATGATGTTCCAATGGAATTTGATACAGATGTAAATGGAGCGGCGCTTGCGGAAAGCTGGTGGGGTGCTGGAGAAAATCTTAAAAATGTTATGTATATTACTGTTGGAACTGGAATTGGGGCTGGAGCAGTTGTTGATGGGAAAATGCTTCAAGGTTTGACTCACCCTGAAATGGGACACATATTCTTGAAAAGACATAAAGATGATAAATTCGAAGGAAGATGCCCTTTCCATAAGGACTGTATGGAAGGAATGGCAGCAGGGCCTGCAATAGAAGAAAGATGGGGTAAAAAGGGATTTGAACTTGCTGATAGAGATGAAGTTTGGGACATGGAAGCATATTACTTGGCTCAGGCTGTTGTGAATTATACTTTAATTTTATCGCCACAAAAAATAATTATGGGTGGAGGAGTTATGAAACAGCAGCAATTGTTCCCATTAATTAGAAAATATGTACTGGAATTTTTAAACGGTTATGTTCAAAAAGAGGAAATTTTAGAAAAAATTGAAGATTATGTCGTTTATCCAGGGCTTGGGGATGAAGCTGGATTTATCGGATCGATTGCATTGGGAAAAATTGCGTTGGAAAACAGTAAAAAATAATGATTGATTTGTAATTAATCAAGGGGGGATTAATTAAAATGATAAATATTGTAAAGAATAATAAAAGTGGAATTAATGAAAAGGAATTGTTATCATTTACCAAAAGTGTGTATTATTTATTAAATGGTAAAATTTCACTAATTGATACACTTGGAATTGTTGCACAGAATTATAGTGGAGATTTGAAAAGTAAGATAATTGGTACAAAACAGCAGATTGAAAAGGGAGTTTCTCTTCATAGGGCTTTTTCAAAGATTACTGCAAATAAGGAATTTATGGAAATGATTAAAATTGGGGAAGAAACTGGAAATTTGGAAATAGTTTTTAAGAATCTGTATGAAAAGTACGAGTTTAATCAGAAAATAAAAAAAGATGTGAAAAATTTGAGCATTTATCCAGTAACAGTTATAGTTACAGCATTAGTAATTGTGTTTATATTGTTAAAGTTTGTTGTACCTAAATTTGTCCTAATTTATTCTGACATTGGGCAGGAATTGCCAAAAGTTACGCAAATTGTGATAAATGTTAGTAAAATAACTGATAAATATGGTATCTTTATTTTAATTGCCATAATTTTTTTAATTTTTGGATTAAAGAATTGGAAAGAAAAAAATGAAAAGAATTTTGAAAAATTTTTTTTAAAAACAAAAATGATTGGACAAATGTATAAAAATATTTGCATATTGAATTTTACTAGAAATATGTATTCTTTGACAGATGCCAATGTTCCATTGATTCAATCTTTAAAAATGTGTACAAATTCCAAAAGTCATATATTGAATGAAGAAGTAAAAAAGATTATTTTGAAAATAGAAAAAGGAGAAAGTATCCAAAAATCTTTTAAAAATACAACTTTTTTTGATAATGAATATATTAGTTTTCTCACTATTGGGGAAAAGACTGGAGAAATGAAAATTTCTTTTTTAATTTAAATGAAATTTATTATGAAAAAGTGAGTGAAAAGATAAAATGGTTCTTGAAAATGTTTGAGCCACTTTCTATAATTTTTATTGGAGTAATTATCGGAATTATTGTATTTTCAGTTATGCTGCCTATTTTTAAAATGGGGGAAATGCTCTAAATATTAAATTAAAAATATAAAAAATTAAAGTTAGAAATGAAAATTTTGGATTTAACACAAATAATGTAAATGTAGGATTTGTTATTAACCATTCTTAATATAAGGAGAAGGTAAAATTCTTTATAAAAGAAATATAATATATGTTTTATAAAATGGAATAAATTGCTGATTTATCTAAAATAATTTGGATTAAAGCAAAGTTTAAAGTTGAAATTAAAAGTTATGAGTATACTGTTCAAACTTTATAGATTCAATTTTAAAGGAATGTTAGTATACAATAAAAGAAAAAAGGAAAATTTATGATAGAAAATTTTATAGAATCATCGAAATACGCACAGAATTTATTTAAAATAAAGAATAAAATTATACAGGAGATAAAAAACGAAAGTTTAGATAAAAATGTGCCGATTATTACGGATGAAGTACTAAAGTATATGATTTTTACAGCTAGAAATATTAAAGCTGAAAATATTTTGGAAATTGGAACTGCAACAGGATACTCGGGGCTATTTTTGGCACAAATTGCTAATGAAAATGGCGGGTTTTTGACAACAATGGAAATTGATGAAATTCGTTATGGAAAAGCTGTGGAAAATTTCAAGAAACTTGGATTATTCGAAAAGAATAAGATGATTTTGGGAGATGCTTTGGAAGAAATTCCAAAACTTAATAAGAATGTGAAATATGATTTTATTTTTATTGATGCTTCAAAAGGGCAGTATTTGAAGTTTTTTGAAATGAGTTATGAACTTCTCAATGAAAATGGAATTATTTTTATTGATAATCTAATGTTTCGTGGACTGGTTGCAACAGATAAGGAAGAAATTCCAAAAAGATATAAGACAATTGTAAAAAGGCTTAAAGAGTTTATAGAAAAATTGAATGAAGAGTATAATTTTGTACTGCTTCCGTTTGGAGATGGAGTTGGGATAGTAAAAAAATAAATGTTTATTATTTTATAAATTAAAATAAAAATGTGTAAAAAGTAGTGGAGTATTTATAGCTGCATATAACTTACCGCTTTTATTTTAAGCTGGAATTGTTATAAAGAATTTTATAAATATGGGGAAAGAGAAGTGAGAGGAAATGAAATTTCTTTTGTATAATATTCGATATGGAACAGGAAAGTATCTGAATCAGCCATTTAAGCATATACGGGGATATTTGGGGCATTCAGTAAAACACATTTATCGGATTGGGAAATTTATAAATAAGTATAAGCCTGATATTGTGGGACTTGTAGAAGTTGATCTTGGTTCATTTAGAATGTATAGTAGAAATCAGGCTACACTTCTTGGAAGAATTACTAGAAATAATAATGTTTATCAGTACAAATATGAGGAAGATTCCAACTATATGAAATTTCCAATGGTAAGAAAGCAAGGAAATGCGTTACTTTCTAAAAAACCTGTTTTACGGGAAGAATTTCATTATCTGGATATTGGAATGAAAAAATTGATTATTGAGGTGGAAACAAAAGATGTAGTAGTGTTTCTAGTTCATTTGGCACTTGGTGGAAAAACAAGACAGAAACAGATTGTGCAGCTTTACAATTTTGTGAAAAACTGCAAAAAGCCAGTTATAGTTGCTGGAGATTTTAATGTGTTCTGGGGAGAAGAGGAAATTGAGATGTTTTTACAGGCTTCTAATTTAAAAAATATAAATACAAGAAAAGATCCGACTTTTCCAAGCTGGAATCCCAAACGTGAACTTGATTTTATACTTTGTTCAAAGGAAATAAAAGTAAAAAGTTATGAAGTTATACAAACTCAGCTTTCAGATCATTTGCCAATATTAGTTGATTTTGAAATTATGCATTGATTATTGGTCTTTTACTTTTTGTAAAAAATGTAGAAGATATAAAAGAACGTACATCCACAGATGATTATTACAAATTATAAGTTAGTTAGACAGAATTATATAGAAAGAATAAAAAAATCATAGTTAAAGAGGGGGATTTATGAAAATTTTTAGAAAAATTGTAATATCAGCTATTTTAATTAGCTGTATAATTTTCGGTGAATCAAATATTGAAAATAAAATTGCTCAGATTAGAAAAGACTATACAAGTACGAATGCTGTAAAAAATTATGTAGTAAAGGAGATTGAGGATAGTGAAAAGAGTACAGACGGTGGTACTATAAAATATTATTTTCAAAATGGAACTATTAAAAAAATTATAACGGAATATTATAGTGAAAGCTGGAATAGTTTAATAGAATACTATATAAAAAATGGAAAAGTTTATTTTATTTATGATAGAACTCAAAAATATAATGTTCCGTATTATATAAATGCGAATTGGTATAAAGAAAACAATCTGAAAGTTGGAGAGGTTTTCAATAGTAAAAAATCAAAAATTACTGAAAAAAGATACTATTTTGATGAGAATGAAAAACTGATTCAATATATTATAGGGAATAAAAGAATTGATGAAAATATTCAAAAATTGAAGGAAATTGAAAAAAATGTGTTAAGTGAGTATTTTAAAATAAAAAATAAAAATTAAACAGATACATTATAAATTTTCAATCTTTTTAGATTCATAGATTTTATAATTGAGAAATTGTTATATTATTTGAATTTATCAAAAAAATTTAAAGCATAAAATAAGAAATATTTTTATAACATAGATTGTATAATATATTACGACAAACTAAAAAAATATAAAAAAATAAGAATAATATGTTGAAAATTTGGAAAAAATGTACTAAAATGATATTGAAGATTTGACATTCAGAAAGGAGATATTGGTGAAATCAATTATAAAAAAAATATCAGTATTAGCAATTACGGTTTTAATGGCAACTACATTAAATGCCTCTAATATTATTATGGGAAATAATCATAATGCATCAAAAATTGATAATCAAAAAGTAACAAAGAGCAAAGAATTAAGAGGAGTGTGGGTAGCCAGTGTAAGTAATATTGATTGGCCGTCAAAAAAAGGACTTAGTGTTGAGCAGCAAAAAAGAGAATTTTTGACAATTCTTGATAATGTGAAAAAATGGAATATGAATGCAGTATTTGTGCAAATTAAGCCATCAGGGGATGCTTTTTATCCATCTAAATATGGACCTTGGTCTGAGTACTTAACAGGGACTCAAGGAATAAATCCAGGATACGACCCACTAAAATTCATGGTAGAAGAAGCACATAAGAGAGGAATTGAATTTCATGCGTGGTTTAATCCATACAGACTTTCAGTATCCAGTTCAAGAGATAAATTATCAAAAGATAACATTGGACGAAAAAAACCAGAATGGACAGTAGCTTATGGAGGACAATTGTACTTAAATCCAGGTATTCCTGAAGTTAATGATTATGTTGTGAACAGTATCGTTGAAGTTGTAAAAAATTATGATGTTGATGGTGTTCATATGGATGACTATTTTTATCCATATAAAGTTAAAAATCAAGAATATCCTGATTCTGCACAGTATCAGAAATATGGACACAAATTTTCATCAGTTGGTGACTGGAGAAGAAACAATGTAAATAAATTAGTTGAGAAATTGCATTCTTCTATAAAAAAAGAAAATGAAAATGTAGAATTTGGAATAAGTCCTTTTGGAGTATGGAGAAATGCATCTACTGATCCATCTAGAGGTTCTGAAACAAAAGCTGGAGTTCAAAACTACGATGATTTATATGCAGATATTTTATTGTGGATGAATAAAGGGTGGATAGATTATGTAGCACCGCAAATTTACTGGAATCAGGGGCATAAAGCTGCTGAGTACAATACACTTGTAAAATGGTGGAGTAAATATGCAGGTCAAACAAAAACAAATCTATATATAGGACAAGCTGCATACAAAGTTAATGATTGGCAAAATGCAAAAGAATTAATAAATCAGGTAAATTTCAACAGAAATTATCCAGAAGTAAAAGGAAGCATATTCTTTAGCTATAAATCATTATTAACTAATCCTAAAAATGCAACAAGCAGTTTAGCACAAGGGCCTTATGCTAATAGAGAAAATCAAGGATTCTAATTACAGAAAAAAAGATTAAAGAAAAGGAGAAATCAGTAATATTGAAGTTGTTATGACTTCAGTAGTGCTGATTTTTTTATAATTTATAAAAAATTTGAATAAAATTTGAAAAATATAAAAAATTGGATATAATATAGAGTCTAAATATAAAAATAAGTTTGTGTTTTTTGTAAGCCAGTTTTTCAAATTGAATAGAAAAATTTAATTATAAACTCAAAAAATATCAAAATCTTGTTTGAAAAAATATTTATTTTATCTTATAGTTTGTTATTAAATAAATTTATATATAGCTTAAAATATTTGAAATTGATTAAAAACAGGAGGAAAGTACTATGAAAAAAGAATCTGATTCTTTTAACAGAATTAAACTGAAAAACAAAATACAGGGAATGTTAGAAGACACACTATCCAAAGGAACTGTATCAATAATAGCATGGCTTGCTGTAACAATGATTCTTACAGTTGTTGTATTTTCATTTGTATTAGTTTTGATGAATTTGAGGCCTGATAATGAAACTGGAAGTTTAAGTTTAATTGAAGCGATTTGGCAAAATTTCTTGCGTGTAATAGATCCAGGTGGTTTGCAAAATGACAGATTATGGGGATATAGAATTGTGTCAGCTGTAGTTACGTTACTTGGAGTATTAATCTTTGGTGCATTAGTTGGAGTTTTGACAACAGGGCTTGATAATTTATTTATTGAAATTCGTAAAGGAAAAACAGAGATTGTAAAAAAAGATTTTACGCTTATTTTGGGATGGAATCCGACAATATTTAAGGTAATAAGTGAACTGGTGATTTCAAATGCAAATCATAAAAATAAAAAAATAGTGATACTTTCTAAAAATGATAAAATAAAAATGGAAGACGAAATAAATTTAAGAATAAATCAAAAAGAACTTTTGAAAAATTTTCATAATTCTCTAGATGGAAAAAGTCATAAAACTTATCAAACTAAGATATATTGCCGTTCAGGAAGTATAATAGATATAGATGACTTAAATATTGTTCATCCTGAGAACGCAGAATCAATAATTATACTTTCCTCAGAAGAAGATAGAGAAGATATAAATACTATAAAATGTATTTTAGCGTTAAGAAAAAAAGCTAAAAAGATAATTACAGAAATAAAAGATGAACATAATAAAGAACTGATGGATTTTTGCTTCCAAAATGAAAAAAATCAGAATATACTTTATATTCCAAGTGAAAAGTGGTTATCACGGATTACAGCGCAAGCAAGTAGACAGCCAGGATTTAGTGTTATTGCAACAGAAATTTTAAATTATGATAATGATGAAATTTATTTTTCTAAAGTTGGTAAGGAGCTAATAGGAAAAACATTTAAGGAAATTTCGTTAAATTGCGTTACAAGTATTGTATTAGGAATATGTAAGAAAAATTTGGATAAAAATAACTTGAAAGAAATTTATCAAAAAGAAATGGCAGAGGGTAAGTTATCAGGAATACAAAAAAATATAATTTTAAATCCTTACGAAAAATTTAATAATAATATAATAGATGGTGAAAATATAGGATGTGTAATAGAGGAAGGAGATGAGCTTATTCTTTTTCAGTCTGACGATGGTTATCCTGAATTCCATTTTGAAGAGTTAAAAATAGAAAAATTTCAATGGAAAAGTGGTACGGAAGATGTAATTTTGCCTAAAAGCAAGACATTAATTTTAGGCTATAATAAAAGAATATATAAAATAATTGACGAACTTTACGAATATGTGAGTGTAGATTCAGAAGTTCATATAATTGCAAAGATGGATAAGGAAGTGGAAAAACATTTGAAGAATAATTTGGGGTACGAAAATGTAAAAAATGAAGATATAACAGATTACAGAATTTCTGAAAAAGAGTATATTGAAGAAAAATTCAATCTTGAAAGTTACGAAAGTATTATAATTTTAGGTTATGACGATCTTGAAACACAAGAAAAGGATGCTAAATCAATGCTTACAATGTTATTAATAAAAAAAATGCTGGAAAAAAATAGTAAATCTTCATTGAAGGAAAAAAGTATTGTTATCGAAATATACGATGAAAAAAATAGAGAAATCGTAGAATTAACAGAAGTATCTGATTATATAATAAGTGACACTATAATAAGTTCAGTAATTAGTCAAGTCAGCTGTCTGAAGAAAAAAGACTTTATTATGTTTTTGATGAATTATTTAGTGGAGAAGGCTGTGAAATTTATATGTTTTCAGCAGATAACTATATTGAAAATTTTGACAGAGAATATACTTTTAAAGAACTTTCTACAATTGTAGCAAATGAAGGAACTATTTTATTAGGATATAGAGATATGGATGAAAGAGTGGAAAAGAAAAATGATTATGGTGTTCATTTAAATGTAAACAAGAATAAGAAAATCAAATTAAATAAAAATGATAAATTAATTGTACTGTTTGAAGGAGGCAATGAGAAAAATAAAAAGAAAGTGATTTAATTAATTTGCTATTTGGTATGGGAAAATACAGAGAAAAGTGCTTAAATAAAGGAATAAATTGAATAAGAATAAAATTTGCAAAATAAATTCAATTGGAGTATAATAATTATATGTAACAAAGAATATTGAATCTTTGCTCAAAGTTGGGAGAAAGGAGGGAGATAATGAAAAATAAAATTTTAAAATTTTTGGGATTTTTATTTCTTATGATGATTGTTGTGAATATAATTTTATCAATTATTTCCACATTTTTACCAGTAAAATTTGAATCACCAAGTTCAGTTGTTGAAGCACCGCATTATTTTAATTTTGTTTTTGGGAACTTTAAATTTTCGCTTAGCCAGACAGTACTTAATACTTGGGCAGTTATGCTGATAATTATATTTATCGTAAGAGCAGGGACAAAGAATATAAGTGTAGAAAAGCCTAGTAAAATGCAAATTGTTATGGAAGAATACTATCATTTTATTGAAAATACCTTTTTGACTACCTTTGGAAAACATAAAAAAACTTATATACCATTTTTTGCAGCATTGTTTGCATCTATAATGTTTTCGAATTTAAGTACTTTCTTATTTCCATTTATCATGATGTCAGTTAAGGAGAATGGAATTAGAACAGTAAAACCATTTTTTAGAACGCCAACAGCAGATCCAAATACGACAATTGGGCTATCACTTGTGGTAATTGTTGTTTTCTTGGCAGTCTCTATAAAGCAAAAAGGTCTAAAAGGATATATAAAATCATTGTTTGAGCCAATGTGGTTTATGTTTCCGTTAAATATTGTGGATATTTTTTCAAAAGTACTGAATACTTCAATGCGGCTATTTGGAAATATGCTGGCAGGACTTGTAATTGTAGGACTATTATATAGCCTTGTTGGACGTGGATTGCTTCAGTCCATGACAAATAATATGCTGAAAGGAAGTTTTTCGTTTTCAGTTGGATGGCCGATGCTTATACAGCTATATTTAGATTTATTTATCGGTATAGTACAGGCTTTTGTATTTACAATACTTTCTTCAGTTTATATAAGTGAAGCATTAGGTGAGGAAGAATAGAATTAAAAATTATAGTTTTGTAATTCTTTTATATGTTCAAAGTCTTTAATTTTAGGGATTTTGTATAAATAAGAGCATTATGATATAAAAATTATGTTTAATAAAAAATAAATTAATAAAAATTAGGAGGATTAGAGAATGGAAGGAATAGTTCAAGCAGCAGCTTTATTAGGAGCAGGAATTGCAGCGATAGGAGGAATTGGAGCCGGATTAGGTCAAGGGATTGCAACTGGTTATGCAGTAGAGGCAGTATCAAGACAACCTGAAGCAAAACAGGATATTATGCAAACATTAATCACAGGACTTGCAATTACAGAGTCATCAGCAATTTATGCGTTAGTAATAGCTTTCTTGTTAATTTTCTTGAAAGGGTAAGAAAATAATAAATTTTAGAGAAACAAAAATAGGATTAATAATGTAAATTAAGGAGTAAATATGAATGAAGGAGCAAGATTAGTAAACATTGATTTTACGATGGCTATTCAGATAATAAACTTTATAGTATTAGTCTATTTTTTTTCACGAACTTTTGCAAAAAAGATTGATAAAGTGCTAGAAGATAGAAAAAAACTGGCTTTGTCTGAAATGGAAATTGTTGAAAACGAAAAGGAAAAATTGGAAGAACAGAAAAAAACAATGGAAAAATTGAAAAAGGAATCCAAAAGACGTGCCAATGATATTCTAATAAAAGCCGAAAGACAGGCAGATGACAGAAAAGATCAGATTATATCACAAGCTATGAGTAATCGTGAAAGAATGATGATGAAAGCTGAAGCTGATATTGAGAAAATGCGGCAAAATGCTAAATTTGAACTTCAGAAGGAAGTTGGAGAAATGGCAGTTGAACTTGCAGAAAAAATTATTAAGGAAAATATTGATGAAAAGCAGGATGAAACTATAAATAAGTTTATTGATGAGATAGGAGATTAAAATGGCTAGGGATGAGATTGCAAAAAGATACGCATCAGCAATTTACAATATAGCAAAATCTTCTGACAGTATAAATGAAGTTAGGGAAGTACTAAATATTTTTATGGAAAATTATGAAGAAGAGGAGGAATTTAGAAAAATTTTGGAAGATCCTCTCAAAAAATTTTCAGAAAAAGAAAAGTTTTTAGAAAAATCGTTTGACCATTTTACAAAAGAATCGCTAGGGATAGTTAAGTATATTGTAAGAAAACAGCGTCTATCGTTAGTTGGAGATATAAAGGAATATTTTTTAAAACTTTATTATGAGGAAAATAATAAACTTCCAATAACTGCTATATTTGCAAAGGAGCTATCAGAGAAACAAAGGGAACTGCTAATAGAAAAACTTGAAAAAAAATACGGTAAAAAAATTGTTTTAAATCTCGAAGTTGATAAAGAAATAATTGGTGGAGGGATTTTAAAAATTGGGAATGAAGTTATTAATGGTTCAATAAAAAATCAGATTGAAGAAATGAAGAAAAATTTTTAGAAACGGAGGTGCTTTTCTTTGAGAATCAAGCCAGAAGAAATAAGTAAAATAATCCGAAGCGAAATCGAAAATTACAAAAGTTCACTGGATATTTCCAATACTGGAACAGTCTTGGAAGTAGGAGATGGAATTGCCAGAATCTACGGATTAAGTGACGCTATGGCAGGAGAGCTTTTAGAGTTTGAAAATGGAACTATCGGAATGGCACTAAACTTGGAAGAAAGTAACATTGGAGCAGTAATTTTTGGAAAGACACAAGGGATAAAAGAAGGAAGCATAGTAAAAGGATTGGGAAAAGTAGCTGAAGTTCCAGCTGGAAATGAGCTGCTTGGAAGAGTAGTCGATGCACTTGGTAATCCGATTGACGGAAAAGGATCGATAACAGCTGATAAATATATGCCGATTGAGAGACAGGCATCAGGAATTATCGCAAGAAAACCTGTTACACAGCCTATGCAGACTGGAATAAAGGCAATAGATGGGATGTTTCCGATTGGAAAAGGGCAAAGGGAATTGATAATTGGAGATAGACAGACTGGAAAAACAGCGATTGCGATTGACTCAATTATAAATCAAAAAAATAATGATGTTATATGTGTTTATGTTGCAATTGGACAAAAAAGGTCTACAGTTGCACAAATTTATAAAAAACTTGAAGAGGCAGGTGCATTGGAATATACGATTATTGTTGCAGCTACTGCTTCAGAATCAGCACCACTTCAATATTTAGCACCATATTCAGGGGTTGCTATGGGTGAATATTTTATGGATCAAGGAAAAGATGTGCTAATAGTTTATGATGATTTGTCAAAACATGCGGTAGCTTATCGTGAAATGTCATTACTGTTGAAAAGACCGCCAGGAAGGGAAGCGTATCCAGGAGACGTTTTCTATCTTCACTCAAGACTTCTTGAAAGAGCAGCAAAATTAAGCGACAAACTGGGTGGAGGTTCAATTACAGCACTTCCAATTGTAGAAACACAGGCTGGAGATATTTCGGCATACATTCCTACAAATGTTATTTCAATAACAGATGGACAAATATTCTTGGAAACAGATTTATTTAATTCAGGATTCAGACCAGCGATAAATGCAGGAGTTTCTGTATCAAGGGTTGGAGGAGCAGCACAAATTAAGGCTATGAAACAAGTTGCTTCGAAAGTAAAACTGGAACTTGCCCAATACAATGAATTATTAGCATTTACGCAGTTTGGATCAGATTTGGATAAAGCAACTAGAGATCAGCTTAACCGTGGATCTAAAATTATGGAAGTATTAAAGCAGCCACAATATACTCCATTTAGAGTTCAGGAACAAGTAATTTCGTTTTACTGTGTAACAAATGGATATTTTGATGATGTTCCAACTGAAAAAGTCAGAACATTTGAAAAAGATCTGATAGAATCACTTAAAAATAATTCAGAAATTTTAACTGAAATTCGTGAGAAGAAAGAATTAGACGATGAAATGAAAAGCAGACTAGATGAATTTATAACGAACTTTAAAAAAGAATATGTGTGGTAAAGCAGGTGAAATGATATGTCAGCAAATATGAAAGAAATAAAGGAACGTATTGACAGTGTAAAAAATACAAGCCAAATAACAAACGCAATGAATATTGTTTCTTCTACAAAATTTAAAAAATTTCAGGTTTTAACTCTAAAATCTAGAAACTATGCATATGCTGTAAATGAGGCTTTTGATAATTTAGTTGCAAGTCTTAAGGGAAATAAATTTGTAATTTTTGATGGAAAGCCAGAAGTTAGAAGAGTCGGAATTATAGTGATGACATCAGATCGTGGGTTATGTGGAAGCTTTAACTCAAATACTTTTAGAAGGCTTGAGAGCATGAGAAAGCAGTTTGAGAAGGAAGGAAAAGATGTTTCAGTTGTAACAATTGGAAGAAAAGCAAAAGAATATTGTAAAAATCGGGATATCAATGTGGATAGTGAGTATACACAGATAATTCCAGAAACAATGTTTGAAACTGGTAAAAAAATCAGTGAAGATGTAGTGCAGTTTTATTTAAACGATTTTTATGATGAAGTCTATATGATTTATTCAAAATTTGTATCAGCAGTTGAGTATAATATTCAGGTGGAAAAATTACTTCCAATAGAAAAAAAGGAAGGATTGCCAACAAAGGAATATGTGTTTGATCCGTCAGAGGAAGAAGTGTTGAACTCATTTGTTCCACAAGTTTTGAATATAAAATTATATCAGTCGTTACTTGAAAATTCGGCAAGTGAGCATTCAGCTAGAATGTCGGCGATGAAACAGGCTAACGATAATGCTTCTGAAATGATAAGAAATTTGGAAGTGCAGTATAACCGTGAAAGACAAGGAAAAATAACACAGGAATTGACAGAAATTATAAGTGGTTCTTTAGGAGTGCAGTAATTATTTTTACAACCTTAAAGAATCTGAGCATAAATTAAGAAGGAGGTTAAAGGTAACCGATGAATAAAGGTAAATTAGTGCAAATTATTGGGCCAGTTATAGATGTAAAATTTGAAAAAAAATTGCCTGATATTTATAATGCACTTGAAGTGTATAAGGAAAACGGAGAAAAATTAGTAGCTGAAGTTCACGCCCACAACGGAAACAATGTTGTAAGAGCAGTTGCAATGTCTGGAACTGAAGGATTAAGACGTGGACTGGAAGTTATCGATACTGGTAAACCAATTCAAGTTCCCGTTGGAAGAGCTACATTGGGAAGAATTTTCAATGTACTAGGGGAAACGGTTGATGATGGTGAAAAATTGGATGCAGATGTGTTAAGGGAGTCTATCCACAAGGATGCACCATCATTTGAACAGCAAGGAACAGATTCTGAAATACTGGAAACGGGAATAAAAGTAGTAGATTTGCTTGCTCCATACTTAAAAGGTGGAAAAATTGGACTGTTTGGAGGAGCAGGAGTTGGAAAAACGGTATTAATTCAGGAATTAATTAACAATATTGCCAAAGGGCATGGAGGACTTTCTGTGTTTGCAGGAGTTGGAGAGCGTACACGTGAGGGACGTGATTTGTACAATGAAATGACAGAAAGTGGAGTTATTGACAAGACAGCATTAGTGTATGGGCAAATGAATGAGCCGCCTGGTGCAAGACTAAGAGTAGGGCTTACAGCACTTACAATGGCGGAATATTTTAGAGATAAGGAAGGACAAAATGTACTTTTATTTATTGATAACATATTCAGATTTACTCAGGCAGGATCTGAAGTATCGGCTCTACTTGGAAGAATGCCGTCAGCCGTAGGATACCAGCCAAACTTGGCAACTGAAATGGGAGCCTTGCAGGAAAGAATAACATCAACAAGCACAGGTTCAATTACATCAGTACAAGCTGTATACGTGCCAGCAGATGACTTGACAGATCCGGCACCAGCAACAACATTCGCCCATTTGGATGCAACAACAGTATTGTCAAGACAAATTGCATCGCTTGGAATTTATCCAGCAGTAGACCCGCTTGATTCAACTTCAAGAATACTTGAGCCTGAAATTGTTGGGAATGAGCATTATAAAATTGCAAGGGAAACTCAGAAAGTATTACAAAGATATAAGGAATTACAAGATATTATCGCAATTCTAGGAATGGATGAGCTGGATGAAAATGATAAATTAACAGTAAATCGTGCTAGAAAAATACAAAGATTCTTTTCACAGCCTTTCTCAGTAGCAGAACAATTTACAGGAATGAAAGGTAAATATGTGCCTTTAAGAGAAACAATTCGTGGATTTAAAGAAATTTTAGACGGTCTTCACGATGATTTACCAGAACAGGCATTTCTATATGTTGGAACTATTGACGATGCAGTTGCAAAAGCACGAGAACTGATGAGTGAATAATTTTTAAAATAATATTTAATAGAAACAGGGATAATGAACTCCCTGTTTTCCAATACTTAAAGTTAAAAGTAAGCATACTTTGGAACGGAAGGAGGCTTTATGGCAGCAGAATTTATTTTGGAAGCAGTAACTCCAGAAAGACTAGTTTTTGAAAAGCCTGTTGAATTTGTAAAATTACGTACAGAAAATGGAGATATCGGAATACTTGCAAAGCATATTAATTATATTACGGCAATTGGTGCGGGAGAAATGCTTGTTCGTGAAAAAGATAAGGAAGATGTCACATACTATCTGGAAGGTGGATTTTTGGAAGTAAGACAAGATAAAGTTGTTATTCTAGGAGTAAATATTGTTGAGGCAACTAAAGCAGAAGCTGAAAGAATGGCAAGGGAAGTAGCAATTGAAAGAGCAAAAAGACAAAAAATACAGGAAGATCAGGATATTTTAGGAACGAAAAAACGTATTAAGAGTAATTTGAGCAGGAAATAAATTTTGAAATTCTAAAAAATGTGGTATAATAAATATAAAATATAGTTAATTTAGTAATAATTTTAAATAAATGACGTAAAGGTGGTATGGGAATGGAGCAAATAAAAAAAAATAGAAGCAGAACACATTATAGAAATTACGTAAATGAAAAATTAACTGGAAATATAACAAGAAATTTGAATAGACTGGAAAGATTTATTTCGCTTGAAGTTATTGAAAAGGAAATTATTGAAAGAGTTTTAATAAAGTACTTTTTAATAAAGAGAAGCAGAACGTTTTATAGAAATTTTGTAAATAAAAAATTGGTAGGAAGCCTAGGAAAAAGATACAAAAAATTTTTCAAGAATATAGACTTTAATTATGAAAAAATTTCGCCAGATCAGATAAGACGTAGATATACTGAGACTGAAATTAATCGTTCAAAATATGCAAAAGGTGTAGAATTTGATGGAAAATCCGACCATGATGATATTTACTTCGATAAGGCTCCATTACCAGCATCATATTTTGTAGATGAAATCGTTCTAATGCCAAAAAATCCTACAACATTATACGTTTATTGGGAAATTCGTGATGATACTTATGAAAGATTAGCTTCAAATAATGGAATTATTGACAATGTAGTTATAAAACTTTACAAAGATGGCAAAGAATATAGAAAAATTATAAGACATGAAAGAATAGGATCTCATTATATTACTGAAATTGATGTAGATCAGCAACATTATGAAGCTTCTATCGGGTATGAAGACCAGTACGGGAACTACTCTGAAGTAGCTCACTCAGTAGAAGCAATATCCCCAAATGACAAAGTTTCTGATAATATTGATTTATCGTGGGGAACTGTAAAACTTGATAAAAATACAAATCAGCTTATAAAATACACAAATACGCCAGTTTCAACACCAGAAGGAAGACATCTTTTAGGAATACCTGAAGATTATGATGTAGATGAAAATAATGAATTTATAATTGAAGTTATAGAAAGATTGACAAAAGTAGGAGCTTCAGAATCATTAATCGAAAGAAAAGTGATAAAAGGAAAACTTCCAAATCTTAGACTGGATATGGGTGGTTCAAGAAGCAGTTAGAACATTTTTATAAATGTTTTTATAAAAATTAAAATTAAAGGAGATTTAAAATGGCAATGTTAAATATGCTGCACGCTTGTTTACGTGTAGAAAATTTAGAAAAATCTATTGAATTTTATGAAAAGGCATTTGGATTTAAGGAAGATCGACGTAAAGATTTTCCAGAACATAAATTTACTATTGTTTATTTGACTCTTCCAGAAGAAAGTTTTGAAATTGAGCTGACTTATAATTACGGTCACGGTCCATATACAATTGGTGACGGTTTTTCACATCTGGCAATTGCTTCGGACGACTTGGAAGGAGATAATGAGAAACATAAGGCAATGGGATACAAGACAACAGATCTTATGGGCTTGCCTGGTAAACCTGGACATTATTATTTCGTAACGGATCCAGATGGTTACCGTATGGAAGTAATTCGTGCAGAATAAAAGTTAGCAATAAAACATATTTAAAGAAAATAATAGAAATATCATAAGAAAAGACCGAGATTTTCGGTCTTTTATAGTAAAACTATTTATACAAAATTTTAACAGGTGCAAGGAGAAAATATGAAGATAATAGTATATGGTGCTGGAGTTATGGCACAGTATGTAAAAGAATCAGTAATAAATTCTGGAAATGAATTTGCTGGGCTGGTTGATCCGCTTGGAAATGGGGATTTTGAAAATCTGAAGGAAAAAGATGTGGATTTTGATGCGATTATTGATTTTTCACATTTCAGTTTGCTAGAGGATGTACTTGAAGCGGGAATTGATAAAAAAGTTCCAGTTCTAATTGCTACAACTGGACATTCAGAAGAACAGATTGCAAAAATTCAGGAAGCTTCAAAGCAAATACCTATAATTAAAGCGACAAATACTTCAGTTGGAGTAAATATCGTAAATGAAATTGTAGCCTTTGCGACAAAATTATTAAAGGATTTTGATATTGAAATAATTGAAAAGCATCACAACAGAAAAATTGACGCACCAAGCGGTACAGCGAATACTTTACTTGAAGTTGTCAAGGAAAATCTGGATAATGATGGAAAAGATTATAGAACAATTTATGGAAGAGAAGGACACAGCAAACGTGCAGAAAAAGAAATAGGAGTTCACGCTATACGTGGCGGAAATATAGTCGGAGAACATACTGTAATTTATGCAAAAAATGACGAAATTATCGAAATAAAGCACGAAGCATTATCAAGAAAAATGTTTTCAGACGGTGCAGTTAAAGCTGTAGAATTTCTTGCTGGAAAAAAAGCAGGACTGTACACAATGAAAGATGTACTTGGTTTATAATAAAAAAAACTCTAGTTTATTAGACTGGAGTTTTTCTTTTTTCAATTATTTTGTATCTTCACAATAAAAATATCCACTGCTAGTTCTATAACATTCTCTACCTCTTTCTTCTCGGCTCCGATTATATTCTTCCCATCGTGAAGGACTAAAAAGTTCACAACTAGCTACACTTAATCCAACTAAAATTAAAATTAGAATTTTAAAAATATTTTTCATAAAATATCACTCCTTGTATTATTTTTTATTATTTTGTATCTTCACAATAAACATTTCCATTATATTTCTCATAACATGTTCTCCCTCTTTCTTCTCTACGTCTATTTACCTCATTCCAATAATTCGGACTAAAAAGTTCACAACTAGCCACACTTAACCCAACTAAAATTAAAATCAGAATTTTAAAAATGTTTTTCATAAAATATCACTCCTTATATTATTTTTTATTATTTTGTATCTTCACAATAAACATTGCCATTATATTTCTCATAACAAGTTCTCCCTCTTTCTTCTCTCCTCCTATTTACTTCATTCCAATAATTTGGACTAAAAAGTTCACAACTAGCCACACTTAATCCAACTAAAATTAAAATTAGAATTTTAAAAATGTTTTTCATAAAATATCACTCCTTATATTTTTTTCGTAGGATTGCTCATTGCCGCAAATCCTACCACCTATGGCTAGTCTACGACATTTTTCTGCACTGACAAAAAACTCGCTATGCTCAGACAGTTTTGACAGCACAGAAAAATGCTCCGACGGATTAATTTATACTAGCAACTATTTAAAAAGTGAAAATTATACTTTAATAATTTGAAAATATTAAGTTTTACTCCTTAACTAGAAAAATTTGTAATAAAATCGTTATTTAAAAGGGTGTTAGTATAAATAATTCACAATTAGCCATATTTAACCTAATTAAAATTAGAATTTAAAAATATTTTTCGTAAAATATCACTTCTTTGTATTGTTTTTTGTTATTTTGTATCTTCACAAAAAACATTTCCATATTGGTCTTTATAACAAGTTCTCCCTCTTTCTTGGTCTTCTCTGTTTACTTCATCTAGTAGGCTACATCCAATCATACTTAATCCAACTAAAATTAAAATTAGAATTTTAAAAATATTTTTCATAAAATATCACTCCTTATATTTTTTTTTCGTAGGATTGCTCATTGCCGCAAAACCTTATCTTGCAATAAAGATTTATCCTAATAATTAAAATTGCGGCAAGATTGCTACGCAATAACCTATGGCTAGTCTACGACATTTTTCTGCACTGACAAAAAACTCGCTATGCTCAGACAGTTTTTCCAGCACATAAAAATGCTCCGACGGGTTATTTATACTAGATTCTGTTTAAAATAAAAATTACTTTTTAAATTATTTAGAAATATCAGATTTTTATTATTTGTTGGAATAGTTTGTAATAAAATCGATATTTAAATGAGGATTAGTATAAATAATTCACAATTAGCCATATTTAACTTAATTAAAATTAGAATTTAAAAATATTTTTTGTAAAATATCACTCTTTTGTATTGTTTTTTTATTATTTTGTATCTTCACAGTAAAAATTACCATAACGATCTCTGTAACATTCTCTCCCTCTTTCTTCTCTGCTCCGATTATATTCTTCCCATCGTGAAGGACTAAAAAGTTCGCAACTAGCTACACTTACCCCAACTAAAATTAAAATCAGAATTTTAAAAATGTTTTTCATAAAATATCACTCCTTATATTTTTTTTATTATTTTGTATCTTTGCATTTAATATTTTCCAAATTTAAGAACTTAAATATATAATTTTTATAAGTTAATGTATAATGTCGTGATTTTTTTGGAATGAAAACGATTGTCTGAGCGTTAGCGAGTTTCGTTTTTATTTCAAAAAAATGCTTAGACGAGCCAGGGTTGCAAGGGAAATGGCGATTGATTTTCCTTGCTTATACAAAAAGGGAAAACATATAATTATGAAAAAATATTTATTAACAACAAGTAATTTTTCAAAATTTAAATAAAAATCCCTTATTTGAATACCATAGATTGTATAATATATTGCGACAAACTAATTATTATATAATTTAAAAATATTCTGCTATTTATATAATTATAACAAATAAAATAAAAAAAGCCAATATTTATACGGTAAATTAAATACTATATTAAAATAAAAGTTTTTCAAAACTTTTTTATAAAATGGTATTGACATTATAAATAATATATGTTAATATACTATTGAAAATAAAAGAAAATTGATTACTGTAAAAAAGGAGAGAATTATTATGAAATCTAAATTTAAAGTTTTGTTATTAACAACAATTATTGCTTTTAGTTGTATTAGCTGTACTTTTGCACAGGCAGGTAGAATAATTGGAGGTGAGGATGGAAGAGCCATGGGAATGGTAATGGATAGTGGAGTAGTATTAGGAAATAGTGCAGGTAAGGCTTTAAAAAGAGCAATTACAAATAGAACTTCGAAAGAACCAAAAGCTCCAAAAACTACTACAAAGGATATAAAAACCAATACTACAAAAACTATAAATTTAAAAAATACTAATAAAAAATAAGTTATGTAATTAAAAGATAAAAAAATTAAACAAATTAAAGACAGTCATTGTATAGAAATACTATATTTTGATTGTTTTTTTATTTGAGATTTTAATAATATACTCGAATCATTTAATACTAAATTCCATTTAAATAACGAATTTGATATAAATTTTTTCAATGAAGGATAAAAATCTAGTATTTCAAAATAATTAAAATATTTTTTTGAATAAACCGACGGAGCTTTTATTTGTTCAGCTACGACTGTTTGACGACTGGAAGGAGGAGTTTCGGAGTTGAGCAAATGAAAGTCGTAGTCTAGCCATAGGTATTGCGTAGCAATCTTGCCACAATTTTAATTATTAGGATAAGCCTTTATTGCAAGATAAGGATTTGCGGCAATGAGCAATCCTGCAAAAATAAATAAAAAAAAACATAATAAAAACAGTAAAAACCATTATTAAACAAAATAATCTTATACTAAAGCACATTAGAGACGAGAAATATTTGTCATTCAAACGGGGAATAGTATAGAATTAACTGATAAAAATTATATAATTTAGGGTTTGAGTAAAATAGTCATAACTTTTGAGTTCTGTTTTAAACTAGTTTTACTATATAATGTATTTAAAAATTGTTATTTTTTTTCATTTATGTTATAATAACAGTTGTTATATAAACAAATTATTTTGAAACCAAAATATTTTGTTTTAAATTACTTGCTTTGGGGGAGAGAAATGAATAAATTTATAAATGAAAATTTTCTAAAAATGAATACAGAAGAATTTCTGTCTAGTATAAAGAAGGCTTTTAATGATGTTTTTTCAAATGGAAATATTGAGAAAATAAATTTAATGAACTATTTGTCAGAGAAGAAATGGTTAAGTATAAAAAAATGTGGACTTTTACTGCCCTTTCTACCAGAAAAATTTGGGGGAAGAAAAAATAGTCAGCTTGAAATTCAGGAAGTTCTTAGAATTGCTGGGAACTATGGCGTACCAGTTACTCTTAGAACAGGAATTGAAGGAGCATTAGTATTACAGCCGCTTGTTGAATATGGGAATGAGGAGCAGATTGAAAAAGGTCTGGAAATGATATTTAACGGAGAAGGGGGAGGACTGGCTATAACAGAGCCTGAAACTTCTGGATCTGCTATAGCAAAAGAAATGCAGTCTTACTATGAATATGTTGATGAAAATACAATTCATGTTAAAGCTGATAAATATTGGCAAGGAAATTCTCAAAGTGATTTTTTATTAATTGCAGCAAAGGAAAAGAAAGACGGTAAATTATCAAAAGTAATTAGCTTAATTTTAGTTCCAAGAGAATATATAACTTATGATGTGCTAAATTCGGAAGGTCTAAAAGCAGTAAGATATGCTGTAAATCATGTTGATACAGAAATTCCTGCAAAATATATAATAAAACTTTCAGAAAGCAAGGCAAATTGTCTTAGAGAATTTCAAAACATCTTTATAAGAAGTAGATTGCAGCTAGTTGGAATGACACATGGAATTATGGAATATATCGTAAAAAATATAAATAAATTTGCTAAAAAAGAAATACCATTTGTTCAAAATGAATTAAATGAAATTGAAAATACTTACGATGTATCAAAAATTATGTATAGCTATACTTGTAACAATGTCTCTCCAGATAAGTCTGTTTCAGATAAATTAATGGAAGCAAATATTATAAAGAGCCTTGCTACTGAATATACTTACAAAGCAGCAAAAATTGCACAGAAACTTCTAGGGGCAAAAGGATTTGAAGCTGGGCATCTGATGAGCAATGTGGCAATTGACTTTAGGCCGTTTACTATCTTTGAAGGTCCGAATGATATGCTTTATGCAGAAATTTATGACCAGTTTTCAAAAGCTACGGTTGTGGAGAAGAAGGAAGGAATCCGAATTAATAAAAATTCTACAATTTATGAAAGATTTATTTCGGATAGACGGTTTGAAAATATATCGGTAAATAATATTGTTAATAAGGTAGACGATTTAATCAGTTTTCTAAAACATCATACATTAAATGAGATGGATCAGATAAAAAAAGTTTTTGTTGGTAAAATACTGGCAAGATTGTTTCTTTTAATTCAAGCAGAATCAGATAATTTAATAAAATTTTTGATAAGGGATATTAGAAAAGATATTTTAGATTTTGAGTATAACAGTTAAAATAATAAAAAAAAGAAGGATAACTAATAAAAGCTATTCTTCTTTTGTTTTTTTATTCAAATTATCTATTTGAAAAACTGTGTAAATATTGTAATAATACTAATATTTGCAAAGTCAATGAAAAGCGATCCAACTATTGGAATTACGAAAAATGCCATTTTTGAGTAGATATATTTTTCAGTAACAGCTTTCATATTTGAAATTCCATTTGGAGTTGCCCCTAGTCCAAATCCGCAATGACCTGAAACCATAACAGCCGCATCATAATCAGACCCCATTGCTTTAAATGTTATCCAGTTCAGATAGAAATAAATCAATATAACTTGTGCAACAAGTAAAATAAATACTGGAAGTGCTAAATCAATAAGTTCCCATAATCTTAATGTCATTAGTGCCATTGCTAGAAATAGGTTAAGTGCCACATCTTCAAGAATACTTATTTCTTTTGTCGGAGCATTCAATGCTTTTACATTGTCAGACAAATTTCGAATAATTGCAGCAACAATCATTGGTCCAATGTAAACAGGAAAATGTGCCTCAAAGTTTGTAAAACTCATAAGATAGTCAATAAATATTGATAAATATGAACCAATTCCCATTGCAATTAGAATATAGAAAAATGCCATAGAAAAACGTTCCCCATCAAGAAAAGGCTTCTGTCTTTTTAATACTTCTTCATCGATGTCTTCATCTCCATGCTGTATCCCATCTTTTACAAAATGTTCTGGTAATAATTTATGTTTTTTTATAAGTCTGCTGGCAATAGGCCCTCCCATTGCAGATCCCATAATAAGTCCAAAAGTTGCTGAAGCTATTGCAATTGCATTTGCCCCTTTATACATAGGTCCAAGAGCTTCGATTGTTGGAGCTACGGCTGCAGATGTTCCATGCCCTCCAGTCATTGGAGTAGATCCTGTCATTAATGCCAATAACGGCGGAAGTCCTACAAATTTTGACAGTCCGACAGCAACAGCATTTTGTAAAATACATAATCCAGCTGCAACAAAAAGGAAAATAACAACTTTTTTTCCACCTTTTTTTAGCACTTTAAGACTGGCATTAAATCCTACACTTGTAAAAAACATTACCATAAAGAATTTTTGCAATGTATCATCAAATTTAATTTGAGCAATATTTGTTTGCCTCAGGATAAAAACAATTATTGAAAATAAAAATCCACCAATAACAGGTGCTGGAATACAATATTTTTCAAAAAAATTAATTTTTTTTCTGAGTCTTATTCCAATTAAAAGCAAAACAACTGCTAATCCAATTGTCTGAATCATATCCATGTTAATTTTAACCATAAATAACTCACCTCGCTATAAATTTTTTTGTAATGCAACATTATACTATAAAATCTAAGAAAATGCAAATCTAAAAGAAAAACACTTTTATTTTAAAATTCTTTTATTCAAATCTATTTTTTAAACATAAAATAAATTATAAAAAAAGAAGCTGAACTCAAAATTTTAATCATTTTGAAACAGCCTCTTAAATATTTATTTTTTAGAGTAATATTAAATTAATTTTTTCCAAGTTTATCTGCTACAAGTATTGCTGCAAAAACATCATCGGCAGTAACTTTGAATGGCATGTTGTGGATTGTTTCACCTTCAGCTGTACTTGCTTTTGCTACTTCATATAATCTTTCTTTGGAAACACTTCCCATTCCCAATTCATCCAATGTTGTAGGAAGCCCTACACTCTTACAGAACTCTACAACTTTTTTGATTTCGCATAAACATCTGTTTTCCAGAACTAATTGCGTAATTGTTCCGAATGCAACTTTTTCTCCATGATACATGTGATGTCCTTCTTCCAGAATTGTAAGTCCGTTATGAATAGCGTGAGCTGCCGCAAGTCCTCCACTTTCAAATCCAATTCCACTTAAATAAGTATTTGCTTCGATTATATTTTCAACAGCTTTCGTAACTACTTTATTTTCTACTGCAATTTTGGCTTTTAAACCATCTTGGAATAAAGTATCCTTACATAATTCTGCAATTGCAATAGCAGCTTTTGTAATCCCTCCTCCAGCGATTGAAGAGGCATTTGAATCAACACAGGCTTTGGCTTCATAATAAGTAGCAAGTGCATCTCCAATTCCAGCAACAAGAAGTCTGGCAGGGGCATTTACGATTACATCAGTATCCATTATTACCATATCAGGATTTGCCTTTAAGAACAGGTATTCTTCAAATTCTCCATTTGGAGTGTAGATAACTGATAAGGCACTGCATGGTGCATCTGTTGAAGCAATTGTCGGAACGATGAAGACAGGAATATTTTCGTAATACGACACTGCTTTTGCCGCATCAAGAGTTTTTCCTCCACCGATTCCAAATACTGCATCACATTTTTTTTCTTTTAAAATATCAATATTTCGGTTAATTTCATTTTTTGAACATTCTCCCCCAAAAACTTCAACATGGTAGTTAATACCTTCTTTTTCAAAGCTTTCAACAATTTTATCCTTAAAATTATCAAAAATAAATTTATCTACTAAAAGATATGCTCCGCTGTTACCACGTAATTTGTAATAAGATGCCAAATTAGAGATTTCATCTTTTCCTTGAATGTATTTTGATGGCGAATTAATAATCTTTCTCATAAAAAATCATCTCCTATAAAATTTAGAATTCTTTAATAATATTATAGTGCATTTTTTCACAAAGTCAATAGTAAAATTAAAATAAAAAATCAAGAAATTATTCAAATATAATGTTTAAAGTAACTTCCTGATTTTTAAATTTATTAAATTTTTAAAATATTTTTCAACTTCTCTTCTAATTTAGTATAATCTGGCAAATGAAGTCCTTTGATTCCTTTATTTTCAGCGGCTTCAATATTTTCCTTCATATCATCAATAAACAATGTTTCTTCTGGAATTAATCCAAATTCATAAAGAAGAGTGTCATAAATTTTTTCTTCTGGCTTTAAAAGTTTGAAATAGCATGAAATTAGGCAGCCTTCAAATAATTTAAAGAAATCGTTGTGTTTAAAGACATATTCATATGAGTCCTTGTGAAAATTTGAAAGCACATATAATTTGTATTCATAATGATCTCTTAATTTGTAAAGAAGCTCAATATTTTCTTTTATAGGCTTTAACAATTCAAAAAAGTCCTTGTCAAAAAAATTATCAATTTCAGTAGCCAAATGTGGACTTCTTTCCTTAAAAATTTTCTTAGCTTCAGGATAAGTCAAAGTCCCTCTGTCAAGCATCAGCCATTCCTTTGTACCAATCACATTGTCATGAAAATCTTCTCTTTTTTCTTTTGGCAATTTTTCTTTTAAATAAGTGTCTTTGTCAAAATTTATTAAAACATTTCCTAAATCAAATACTATATTTTTTATTTTTTTAGAATTCATATTTTCCATTTTGTTTGTACCTCCGACTACTTGTCTATCTTTTAATTAATAATTTTTTTATTTTCAACGTTTCTAATAATTACATATTGTTTCCTAAACTTCATAATATCACACTTTTTCCAAGTTTTTGTATAATTTTTTAAATACTTTTCAGCTTGCTGATATTATTTACCATTAATTCTGCAATTAGCAAATTTTATTCTGCCATAAAATTCTTCACAAAATTCAAAACTTCTTCAACTTTTATATCTGTACTTTCTCCAGTTTTTCTATCTTTCACTTCTACAATTCCATCAGCTGCACCTTTCCCAACAACTATTTTTAATGGGAAACCAATTAAGTCGGCATCTTTGAATTTGAATCCTGCTCTTTCATTTCTGTCGTCTAATACAGTTTCAATTTTATTTTGATTTAGTTCATTATACAATTGTTCACCTATATTTACCTGTGTTTCGTCTTTCATATTGGCGATTATCACATCAACATGGTAAGGAGCTATTGCTTTTGGCCATATTATACCGTATTCATCGTGGTTTTGTTCAATTGCAGCTGAAATGATTCTTGACATTCCCATTCCGTAACATCCCATTTTCATAACTGCTTGTTTTCCATTTTCATCAAGAACAGTAGCGTTTAGAGCTTTTGAATATTTTTCCCCAAGCTTGAAAATATGCCCAACTTCTATTCCACGTGCAATTTTTAGTACTCCTTTTCCATCAGGGGAAATATCTCCAGCTCTGGCAGTTCTGATATCTGCAACTAAGTCATATGCCAAGTCTTCAATATTTACGTTTACATAGTGATAATCAGCTTTATTAGCACCCAAAGCAAAGTTTCTTACATATTTTACAGTTTCGTCAATTACAACGTATAAGCCTTCTTTTTTTTCATAAGAGCCTGCATATCCAGCAACCAGTCCGAATTTTTCACATTCTTCCTCGCTCATCATTTCAAGTTCTGTAGAAGCTCCAATTACATTTTTTAATTTTATAGGATTTACATCCAAATCTCCACGAATTAGGGCTAGCACAAATTTTTCCCCATCTTCAAGAATTTCCTTCAGCATTACTGCCTTTACAGTTTTTTCTTTAGGGATATTCAAGAAATTAGCCAGCTCTTCAATTGTTTTTGCATTTGGAGTTTCAACTAATTCTTTTGGAAGTTTTTCTTCGCTGCTTTCTTTTAGTTCAATAATGCTTGTTGCTTTTTCAACGTTTGCCGCATAATCTGAAGAGTCGCTGTATAAAATATCATCTTCTCCACTTTCTGCAAGCACCATAAATTCGTGTGAAGCATCACCTCCGATAGAACCGGTATCAGCTTCAACTGCCCTGTAATTAAGTCCCATTCTTTCCAAAATTCTTGAATAAGTGTCTTTCATGTTCAAATATTCCTCATCAAGCGACTCCTGTGTTAAATGAAAACTGTAAGCATCCTTCATTACAAATTCCCTTCCACGCATAAGCCCGAATCTTGGACGCATTTCATCCCTAAATTTTGTCTGAATCTGATAAACGTTAAAAGGCAGTTCCTTGTACGATGAAATTGAATCTCTTACAACATCCGTAATAACTTCCTCGTGAGTAGGCCCAAGCGAAAATTCCCTCTCATTTCTGTCCTTTAATCTCATAAGTTCAGGCCCATAAGCAAACCAACGTCCAGATTCTTCCCAAAGTGAAGCAGGCTGCAGTACAGGCATAAGCAATTCTTGAGCTCCTGCTTTATCCATTTCTTCCCTCGTAATATTTTCTATCTTTTTAAGAACTCTATACCCAAATGGCAAATAAGTATAAACTCCTCTCGTAAGCTGCTTAATCATAAATGCTCTAAGCATAAGCTGATGGCTCACAATTTGAGCCTCTTTTGGTGCTTCCTTATATGTTTTTAAAAATGCTCTTGATAATCTCATATTTTCTCCTTCTATATTTAATTTTTATTGTATTGTAATGCTTATATTGTATATTTTTTTTGAATTTTTAGCAATAGTTTTTTAAAAAATAATATTATGAGAAAGTAAATTTATAATTTAAAATGAATTTACTATAAAAAGATTTTACAATTCGATATGCTAAAGCGAGTTTGAAACAAAAAATTTCTAACGATTTGAAATTAGTAATATATAATTTTTTAGTTAACATGAAGAATAATGCGGAAGTAGAGCAGATATTTATTGATTATATAGTTTATAATGAAGATAGGGATGACCCTGTTTTGGAATTAATTAATTCTTATTGGAAATAGAAAAATTATTAATAAAATATAAGTTTGAATATTTGGAAATTTATATAATATGTGGTATAATTATCTTAGAAGAATAGAAAAATTATTTTAAATTTATAAAAAAATTAGAAAAAAAGGAGAGATTTACAATGAAAAAACTAATTTTATTGGGATTATTGGCATTTTCAGCTTTTGGAATAGCAGAACCTTATAGAGATGAAAGAGGAGTGCTTTTTATGAGCGAGAAGGAATGGACAGAATTTTACAATAAAGATGGACAGGAAGTAGCCGCTTGTGTGCCAATAGGATCTATAATTATGGAAGAAAGCTACATAAAAGATGGTAAGAAAATGACACACACTTTAGCAGAAGTTCAGCAAGGAATTAAACAATTTAATGAAATGCTAGGTGAAGCTGGACTTCGTGATATTAATGGTGGAAAAGATAAAATTCACGAGTTCTACTACGCAGCAGTATGTAAAAGACCTACACAAAAACAATATGATTTGGTAGGTTCTCCAACATTCAAAAAAACAATGGAGAGAATTTTTGAAACTCACAAAGTTATAGAAGACAAATAAAATTTTTTTTAACGTAAAAGGGCAATAGTTTATATTTTTGCTCTTTTATTTTTGTTTAAATTTTTCTCTTTTTATCATAAGGATAGATTTTTTTTAATTGACTGAAAAAAATTAATTTGATATACTAAAAATAACAAAAATCGAGTATGGGGGCAATGAAATATGAAACATAAGAAAGAAAAAATTGCAAAAACAAATGCATTAAGACAGCTTGATAAACAGAAGATTCCATATATTATTCACACTTATGAGTGGAGCGAGAATAAAAGTGGAGGGCTTGGTGTTGCTGAGAAGTTGCCTGAACTAGCGGATAGAGTTTTTAAGACAATTGTTTTGAAAGGGAAAAGTAAAAATTTGTATGTGTGTGTAATTCATGGAGAAGCACATTTGGATTTGAAAAAGGTTGCAAAGGCCTGTGAAGAGAAAAATATTGATTTATTGCCACTTTCAGAACTGGAAAAAGAAACAGGATATATTCGTGGAGGATGTTCTCCTGTAGGAATGAAGAAGCTGTTTAAAACTTTTTTTGACAAGGAAGTTGAAAAATTTGATAAAATAATGGTTTCGGCTGGCAGACGAGGACTGCAGATGGAAGTAGAAAGACAAAAATTGGTTGAAGTTGTGAAAGGAAATATTGTGGATTTGACGATGGAAGAAATTTAGATTGTGAAGGGATGATTGTTTTTATGAAAGAGAAAGTTAGAATTGGGAAAGGCTCTATTGTAGCAGCTGGGGCAGTGGTTACGAAAGATGTTCCAAAATACAGTATTGCAGGAGGGATTCCTGCTAAAGTGATAAGAGAGTTGACAGAAGAAGAGAGAAAGTAAACGATAAAGGAGGAAAAGATACGATGTTTAAACGTTAATTTATTTTTCTGCTTCATTCCTTTAGTATGCATTTTAGTTATAGTAAACTTGCAAAATTGATATTGTACTTTAGAAAAATTTTTTTGTAAAATATGTTCAAGAAGATTGATAGTGTAACTATAAATTAGAAAACGGATATATAAAATTAGGAGGAAATATTATGAAATACGTAACTTTAAATAATGGAGTAAAAATGCCGATATTAGGATTCGGAGTATTTCAAATTGATGATATGAAAGAATGTGAGGAAGCGGTTTACAATGCGTTAAAAGCAGGATATAGATTAATTGATACGGCTGCATCCTACAGAAACGAAGAAGCTGTGGGAAGAGCTATAAAAAGAAGCGGTATACCTAGGGAAGAAATTTTTGTTACAACAAAATTATGGGTAAGTGATGCAAATTATGAAAAGGCAAAATTGGCATTTGAAACTTCTTTAAAAAAATTGGATTTGGAATATATTGATTTATATCTGATACATCAGCCATTTAATGATGTATATGGAGCTTGGAGAGCAATGACAGAGCTGTATAAGGAAGGGAAAATAAAAGCAATTGGTGTAAGTAACTTCTATCCTGACAGACTGGTTGATTTTATTATGAATAATGAAGTAGTGCCAGCTGTAAATCAGGTGGAAACACATCCTTTCAATCAGCAGGTTAAAGCAAATGAAATAATGAAAGAATATGGGGTTCAAATAGAATCATGGGGACCTTTTGCAGAAGGAAAAAATGGAATATTTGCAAATGAAATTTTGTCTGAAATTGGTAAAAAATACAATAAATCTGTGGCTCAGGTAATTTTAAGATGGCTAATTCAGAGAGATGTAGTTGTAATACCAAAATCAGTCAGAAAAGAAAGAATTGAAGAAAATTTTAATGTATTTGACTTTGAATTGAACAGTGAGGATATGGGAAAAATATCTGAACTTGATAAAAAGGAAAGTTTATTTTTAAACCATGATGATGTAGAAATAGTAAAATGGCTTAATGGAAGGAAATAATAAAAATACGAGGGAGATTTCTTCCCTCTTATTTTTTAAGAATTTTTACTAAAACTATCAAAAAGTTTCTCAATTTCATTTTTTATATTTTTCTTACAGACACAGTAGAAAGTCATTTTTGCTTCCTTGTCAGCAATTGGGATTGAAATATTATTTTTGAAATTGTCTTCACGTTCAAGTGTGAAATTTGAACGGAAATGCAGTAAATTTTGCATTTCAGCTAATTCCTGATAAATAATCCTGTCGTTTTGGATAAGAAAGTTCATATTAGGCATTTTTTCTAAAACTACATCCTTCCATATTCCGATTGGATTGAATAAGAGCATTCTGTCATCTGTAATATCTGAAAAATGTATTTCCTTTTTTTTAGCCAGTGGATGCTGCAAAGGAACTGATAAAAATAGTTGTTCAGTTTTGTATTTTATGCAGAAAAATTCAGAATTATTAATAGGTTCAGAAAGTATAATCATCTGATAAATGTCATTTTTAAGTTTTTCAAATAACTGAAGATTATTTTCTATTTTATGAAGAATATATTTTTCAGGATAAAATCTTCCAAATAATGAAATCATATCCCACAATGGAGCCGGAGCACATGAACCGATTGAAAAATTATTTTGAACCAGATTATTTTTATTAACTTTTTCTTCCATTTCATCTACAAGATTGAATATTTTTTCTGCGTACTGGATAACAGTTTTTCTATTTTCATTTAATTCCATCTTATTTTTTTTCCTGTCAAACAGTTCAACCCCTAAAGTTTTTTCCAGCTTTTGTATCGAACGGGAAAGGGCAGGCTGTGAAATATACAACTCTTCAGCAGCTTTTGATAATGTTCCATATGTTGCAAATGCAATAAGCTGTTTAAGTTGTTCCAATTCTATCATATAAATCACCTCATATAATTTTTATTTCTAGTATGCATTTTAATTATAGCACATTTTATAAACGGTATTGTACTTTTATCTTAAATTTTAGTATTATAACTACATGAAGATAAGGAAATAAAAATAAGAAAATGAAGGAGATTATATATGAAAAAAAATTTAATATTATTAATGGCAATAGGGATATTATTAGCAACTGCAAGTTTTGGATTTCAGAAGCCTGTAACAATTAAAGAACAGGGAAGTTTTATGGCAGGAGGAACAGTTGTAACATCACCAGGAGAATATAAAGATTCGGAGCCTATGAATTTTGATGGGGAAACATTACATGGAGATCATGCCTATGTATTTTATCAAAAGCCAGTAAAAGCAAAAAAGAATAGTATTGTATTTTTACATGGGTATGGACAGTCAGGAAAAAGTTGGGAAAGTACACCAGATGGAAGAGATGGATTTCAAAATATATTTTTGGAAAAAGGATACAGTACATATATTGTTGACCAGCCTAGACGTGGTAGAGCTGGGCAGTCAACAGTTCCAAGAAATTTAACAGCAAGACCGGATGACCAGCTTTGGTATAATAATTTTCGTATAGGACAATGGCCAAATATATATGACAATGTTTCAGTCCCTAGAGATAAGGAATCTCGAGAACAGTTTTTTAGACAGATGACTCCTGATACTGGAGATTTTAACCAAAAAGTTATAAGTGATGCAATGGTAAAAGTTTTTGAAAAATCTGGAAATGGAGTTTTAGTAACTCACTCTGCCGGTGGAGGACCAGGATGGGATACTGCGATAAAATCTGACAAAGTCAAAGGAGTAATTGCATTAGAACCAGGAACATTTCCATTTCCAAAAGGGAAATTACCTAAAGTAGAAAAAACTACAAGTCCATTTCCTGCTAGTGGATACGAAGTATCAGATGAAGAATTTAAAAAATTAACAAAAGTACCGATAGTTGTATATTTTGGAGATAATATTCCAACTGAAATAACAGATAACTGGGGACTTGATAACTGGAGAATAAGAGTAAACTTAGCAAGAAAATGGGAAAAAATGATGAATGAAGCAGGTGGAGATGTAAAAGTTGTAATGCTACCTGATATAGGAATAAAAGGAAGTACACACTTTATGATGGCAGATTTAAATAATAGAGAAGTAGCAAATGCTATGGAAAAATGGATGAGGGAAAAAGGATTAGCAAAATAAAAATAGCAGAGTAATAAAAGCACATGAAAATCTTGATAAAGTTCATGTGGAATTAAAAAATGCCAAAATAAATAATTTTGACTCTTAAAATAAAATTTGGAAGGAAAAGAATGAAAAAATAAAAAAATATATCTTAACTTTCACAATCTTTTTACTGGGAGGAATTTAATTATGGCAAATTCAGTAAATAATCTAAGTATTACTAAAAAAGAAAATTTAAAATATATCAAAGCAGATCCAAAATATTTTTCAGGAGAAGCAGAGTTTGCAATCTTACCACAAATTGATATATCTAAGGATAGTGTTGCAATAGTAGATTTTGAAGTTGGAGTAGTTAACAATTGGCATTCACATTCAAAAGGGCAATATTTATGTATAACTGAGGGAGAAGGTAGAGTTCAAGAATGGGGTAAGGAAATTCAATATGTAAAGAAAGATGATGTTGTATGGATACCAGCAGATGTAAAACATTGGCATGGAGCTGGGGAAACAACTTCAATGTCCCACTTAGTAATAACACCTGATACTGAAAATAATACAACTACTTGGTTTGAAAAAGTTGAATTAAATGAAAAACCAACAGAAGAAAGATTAAAAACTTCTATTGAAACACATAAACAAAATACTTCTTTGACAGAAAAACAACTAGCTATTGTTTCAATAGCAGCTAATACAGCAAAAGGAGATTTAAATAAATTAAAAGTAGCTTTGAATAAGGGATTAGATAAAGGTTTAACTATTAATGAAATAAGAGAAATTTTAAATCATCAATATGCTTATATAGGTTTTCCAAGAGCACTAAATGGAATGCTTACTTTAAATAAAGTGTTAGAAGAAAGAAAAGTTAATGGTAAAAAAGATATTGAAGGGAAAGTTCCTACAAATAAGGGGGATATAAATTACTATGAATATGGAACAGAAACTTTAAGTATTTTATCTCAAAGAGATAGCAGTGGATTATTACAAAATTTTGATGGAGTTGACTATGCTTTAAAGGCACATTTATTTGGTTATTTATTTAGTAGAGATAATTTAAACTATGTAAATAGAGAATTAACAACAGTTTCAACCATTTCCACAATATCAGGTGGAGAGGCACAATTAGCTTCACATGTTAATTTAATAAGTAATCTAGGAATTAAAAAAAGTGATTTAGAAAAAGTTGTAAATATTTTAAATAAAGAAGTTGATAGTGATTCATCTAATAGATTAAAAGGAGTTGTTGAAAAATGAAAAAAATGTTATTAGTAGCTTTATTTTTATTACAAATTGGAACTGGAAATTTATTATTTTCTGAAACAAATGAAAATAAAAATGTAGTTAAAAAAATTGAAAATACTGTAAATCAAAATACTAATACAATAGCTACAACAGAAAGTGGAAAAATACAAGGATTTATTCAAGATGAAATATATACTTACTTAGGTGTACCTTATGCAAGAGCCGAAAGATTTATGGCATCTAAAAAAGTAGAAAAATGGAATGGTATTAAACAAACTGTAACTTTTGGAACATATTTTTCACAAGGTGAGAGTATGGTTTCAAGTGGAGGTTGGTTTGCAGGACCTAAATTAGAGATGAGTGAAAATTCTCATAACTTAAATATATGGACTCCTGGTATAAAAGATGGAAAGAAAAGACCAGTAATGGTATGGTTACATGGTGGAGGTTTTAGAAGCGGTTCATCTGCTGAAAATTATATTTTTGATGGAAAAAATTTAAGTAAAAAAGGAGATGTAGTAGTAGTTTCTGTAAATCATAGATTAAATTCACTAGGTTTCTTAGATTTATCAGCTTATGGAGAAAAATATAAAAATTCTGCCAATGCTGGAATTATGGATTTAGTTGCTTCTCTTGAATGGATAAGAGATAACATAGAAGAATTTGGAGGAGATCCTAATAATGTAACTATATTTGGAGAGTCAGGAGGAGGAGCAAAAGTTTTAACTCTTATGGCAACACCAGCTGCAAAAGGTTTATTCCACAAAGCTATATCTGAAAGTGGTGCAGTGGAAGAAATGGGTATGACACTTTTACCTGAAAAAACAACTAGAAGAGTTGCAGAATTAACTCTTGAAAATTTAGGATTAAATGCAAAAAATGTAGATGAAATTCAAAAAATACCTTATGAAAAAGTTATGGAAGCAACAGAAAAAGCCTTAGCAAAAACAGCTGAGGAACAAGGTTATAAAAATGTTTTAACTGGACAACCAGGACTTGATTGGGCACCTAAATTAGATAGCTATATTCCAGTAGAACCTGTAGGAGAAAAATATTCAGAACAATCAAGAGATATTCCTTTATTAATAGGTACTAACTTAACAGAATGGGAAACAATGCCATTTGTATTATCAAATAATAAAGTTGAAAATAAAAATACTTTTACTAATGCAGAAATAAAAAAGAAAATGCAAGAAAAATATGGTGATAGAGCAGAAGCAATAGCGAAAGAATTTAAAAAGGCTTATCCAGAAAGAAAAGCAGTAGATGCACTTTATGTTGATGCTTTATTAAGAAAACAAACATTGAAAACAACAAGATTAAAAGCAAATCAAAATGGAGCTCCTGTATATAGTTATATTTTTGCTTGGGATAATCCTATGATTGATGGTATGGCAATGTCTTTTCATACAGCAGAAATTCCATTTGTATTTAATAATATAGATAAAGTTGAAGGAACTTTAAAAGGTAGAGGAAAGGATGCCTATAAATTAGCAGGAAAAATTAGTCAAGTTTGGATAAATTTTGCAAGAACAGGGAATCCTAATGCAGAAGGTTTACCAAAATGGTTACCATATAATACTAAAAATGGAGCAGTTATGATTTTTGATGATAAGTCAGAAGTTAAATATAAACATGATGAGGAGTTAATGAAATTATTAGCACCTGACTATAATTTCTAAAATATTATGAGAAGACTGAATATATTAATTTTAATTATTATTAACTTTTTCTATATAAAAAGTATAGAAGCAAGTGTTGGAGGAGAAAAAATGTTAAAAAAAGAATACTTAAATAAAGATAGTACAATAAAAGAACTTTTAACTTATCCAAGTATAAAAGAGTTTTCAAAATTTATTTTACCTCTTGAACATGGTTACAATCCAAACTCAAAATTAAAAGATATAGCTTATTTATTACCATATCATAATAATATAAATACTGATACAACTTTAAAGAGTATTAATTATATAATTGATAGAAGTGAAAAGGGTGAAGAGATATTCTATAAAATTTATACCGATAAAGAAATAAAAGAAGATAAGAGCAAAGCAAATACAGGAATATTTTTCTTTAAAGGAAATAAAAATGCACCTTTTGCTATAATCAATGCGGGTGGAGGCTTTTCCTATGTTGGTTCTATACATGAGGGTTTTCCTTATGCAATAGAATTAAATAAAAGAGGTTATAATGCTTTTGTTTTACAATATAGAGTTGAAGATGGTTATAGGGCAACTCAGGACCTAGCAAGAGCAATATCATATATAATTGAAAATAAAGATTTATTTGAAGTTGATATAAATAATTACTCTTTATGGGGAAGTTCAGCAGGAGCTAGGATGGTTGCAGCAATTGGCTCAAGAGGTTTAGTTTCTTTTGGAGAAAAAAATTATACTAAACCCAATACAATAGTTATGCTTTACACAGGATTAGCTAGTTTTACACTAAATGATCCTCCTACATTTATGGCAGTTGGTGACAGAGATGGAATTGCTAATCCAAGAGTTGTTGAAAATAGATTTAATGAAATGAAAAAAGCAGGCTTAAAAGTAGAATTTCATAAATATAAAAATGTAGAGCATGGCTTTGGATTAGGTATAGGAACTTCAGCAGAAAATTGGATAGATAGTGCTATAAAATTTTGGGAAAAATAAGAAGGTAAATAGTGATAAAAAAATTATTAATTATGACATTTTTAATAGGAGGTATGGCAATGGCAGATTATAGAAATAATCCTTTTACATTTGTATATGATGGAGCAATTACAAAAAATGAAGAAGGAAAGGTAAATGTAGAAAAAGTAAGTTATAAAATTAATGGAATTGATATTGCAGCTAATGTATACAAACCTGCAAATTATACTCCAAATGGTAAATTTCCAGCAATAGTAGTGGCACACCCAAATGGTGGAGTTAAAGAACAAGTTGCAGGGTTATATGCACAAAAATTAGCAGAACAAGGATATGTTACAATAGCTTTTGATGCTGCTTATCAAGGAGCAAGTGGAGGAAAACCTCGTTATATAGATAAACCTGCAAATCGTATGGAAGATATAAGAGCTGCAGCTGATTTCATAACTCAATATCCTGGTGTAGATAAAAATAGATTAGGTTTATTAGGGATTTGTGGTGGAGGTGGCTACTCAATAAAAGTAGCACAAACAGATAAAAGATTTAAAACTGTAGCGACTGTAAGTATGTTTAATACAGGTGATGTTAGACGTAATGGATATAATCGTACACAAATGGATACTATACAAACTCGTTTAAAAGATGCTTCAGATGCAAGAGCACAAGAAGCAGCAGGTGGAGAAGTTAGATACACACCAGCTTTTGCAGATGGAATGACAAAAGAAGAAATAGCAGCATTACCTTTTGAATTGTATAGAGATGGTTATGAATATTATGGAGTAACTCATAAACACCCAAATTCTCAAACTAATAATACAGTTAGTAGCTTATTAGATTTAATGTCTTTTGATGTTAACACTAATGTAGATTTGATAAATCAACCATTATTAATGATAGCTGGAGATAAGGCTGATAGTTTGTATATGACAGAAGAAGTTTTTAAAAATGCAACTGGAACAAATAATAAAGAATTATTTTTAGTAAAAGGTGCAACTCATATTCAAACTTACTGGAAGCCTGAGTTTGTGAAAGAAATTAGTGGAAAATTGACACAGTTTTATAATAAAAATTTATAAAACAAAGAATATAGAGTATATTTAAAAATAAAACAGGAGGCAAAAAAATGAAAAATTTTGTAAATAGAAATAGATTTTGTAAAGTAATTTTAAATATGGCGGTATTATTTGGATTTATTGCATGTGGAAATAATTCTTCAGCAGTAAATAACCAAAATTCAAGAAAAAACGGAAATGCAAAAAAAGGGAACGGAAAAGTCTTAGTTGTATATTACTCGCAAACTGGAACAACTGAAGGAGTTGCTAAAATTATTGCGAGAGAAACGAATGCAGATTTGGTTAAATTGGAAGTAAAAAACGAGTATACAAGTGATGATTTGAATTGGACTGATAAAAATAGTAGAGTTAACAGAGAACATGATAACCCAAATAGTAGAAATGTAGAATTGAAAAATGCGTTTATTCCTGATTTTTCTTCATATGATACCGTATTTATCGGGTATCCGATTTGGTGGAGAGAGGCTTCCTGGGTTATGGATGATTTTGTTAAGAAAAATGATTTTACTGGAAAAACTGTAATTCCGTTTGGTACATCAATGTCAACAGGAGATGGGGCTAGCGGAAACAGATTGAAAAAATTGACAAAAACAGGAAACTGGGTTGCTGGACAAAGATTTTCCAGCAGTTATAATGAATCTGAGGTTGTAGATTGGGTGAAAAGCTTAAAATACTGAATAGAAACTGGAGATGCAGAGTGGTTTGAAGAAGTTTCAGATGAAGAATATGAAAAACTGAAAATTGAATTTTCTACTGATTTATGATACAATTGTACTATTATTATAAAATCATGGAATGGAGTTTGATTATGAATAAGGAAAGACTTGCAGCTTTTATGGATGCTGTACTTGCGATTATTATGACAATTCTCATATTAGAGCTAAAAAAGCCTGAAACAGCAACTTTAAAAGCCCTTTGGAATCTAAGAGTAGATTTTTTTGCATATACGCTTTCATTTTTCTGGCTTGGAACAATGTGGGTAAATCTGCATAATGAATGGCATAAAATAAAATATATTACACCGTCAATTGTCTGGGTAAATGTAGTACTACTCTTCTTTTCCTCGTTTTTTCCATACGTAACTTCTTTTGTCACTTTATATTATAACAGTAGTGTAGCTCAAGGATTTTATGGGGTAATAGTTCTGGCTGTTACATTCTGCAATATAATTTCGTTGTATCTGATAGAAAAGGTAAATAAACATGATAAAGAATCGCAGGAATCATTAAAAACAATGATAAGATGGATAAAAGTTGATATAAGTATAAAAATAATTGGGTTAATAATATCGTGCACCTTTTATCCGCCTGCAATGATGATAAGTGTTTATATTACTTTACTTGGAATTGTACTTCCCGCACAGTATAAGGCGACAAAAAGAAGAAGGGAAAAATAGAAATATGAAATTTTTTCAGTTTATTCCTAGTGGACAGTTTGGCTTAGAAAATGTAGCAGAAGAGTTTGGGATAAGTGGAAGGACTCTTCAAAGAAATCTGTCAGCAGAAAATACCAGTTTTAATCAGATGGTAAAAGATATTCAAAAAATGATGACCTTCAACTATTTAGAAGCAAAGGAACTTTCAATAGATGAAGTAGCCTATCTGGTTGGATATACTGAAACTTCTTCCTTTTATCGGGCATTTAAAAAATGGACAGAAAAAACAGTATCGCAGTATCAAAAAGAGAAAGAATAAATAGAAAATACGCCATAAATTTGGCGTATTTTTTTGCAAAATTATAAATTGTATTGATTTTTTTCAAAAAGATTATGCTCTAATTTTTATCAATCCATTCTAGTTCAAATTCATAATCGTATAGTTCCATTTGTAAATCTGCTGCTTGATCACATAGATCTTTAAAATAAGGACTTTCTACTTCTAATTCTTCATCATACATTTCTTTTTCGATTTCATGGATTTCTTTTTTTAATTTTCGTATTTTCTCTTTTAATTGGTGTTTCTTTATCTGTTTTTCTTTTTCCTGCTCTTTTTCATCTAGATCTTCAAGTTTTTTATTTAATTTTGAAATATTAGCATTTTTTTTATTAATATTCCCAAAGAGAATAAATAAAATTATGATCATAACTATTAAAATCATGGCTACTCCTAATAAAATAGCATTTTTTTATTTCAGTTCAATTATTATAAATAATTTTACATAAAACTGTATTGTTATTTTTTATTTTTTATTGGAGGAAGCAAGGGGCTTTTTTCTTTTGCACGTTCCCATAAAAATTCACCTAAATCGTATTTATCTTCTCTTTCAAGATCCAGTTCAGTTTCAATTTCATTTTCTCTTTTTTCAAGTATAAGAGTTCCTATATTATGATTTAAAATGACAGTTTTTCCTAAAGCAGTAAATTCTGCCCATCCTGTATCAAGAGCTTTAGCTATCTGTTCTCCTGTGTATAGATTACCCACTCCAATTAATGGAAGTTTTCCATTTATTCTATCATGAATCTGCTGTATTGCAGGTTTTTTAGTATCTCCTCCACGATAAGCATTTATATAAAAATCTAGAAGTGAAACGTGTAGATATTGTAGTGGTTTTTTTATAAGTTCATCAATCAATGCGAAAGTTTCAACCATTGTCAAACCATTTTCTCCTGGCTCTTCAGGTGAAAAACGGTATCCTATGATGAATTTGTCAGCGTTATGTTTATTTTTAACTTTATTTACTTCATCTATAACAGCTAAAGGAAATTTCATTCTTTTTTCTATATTTCCTCCCCATTCGTCAGTTCTTCTATTAGTTATTCCTGAATAAAACTGCTGGATAAGATATCTGTTTGCACCATGAATTTCCACTCCGTCAAATCCAGCCTGAATAGCTAAATCAGCAGCATTTCCAAACGCCTGTATAAGTTTATCTATTTCATCAGTAGTTATTTCTCTTGCTTTTGTTTCGCTATCATAGCTAGGAGCAATTATATCATTTTTATTTACATTTGGAAGGGCAAGTCTTCCGCCGTGATGTATTTGTAAAATTGCCTTTGTACCTTGATTACGTAGAATTTCTGCTACTTTTCTTAAAGATGGCAAATGTGTTTCATTGATAGCTTCGGGCTGTCTTGTGAAAGCTTTTCCACCATCAGCAACTAGAGTAGCTTCTACTATGAACATTCCTATAGTTTCTCCACGTTTACTCATAAATTTAAGATCTTCTTCTGAGAAAGTTCCGTCTTCATTGGCAACAAATAGAGTCATAGGAGTCACCACAAGTCTATTTTTAATCTCTACTCCATTATTTAATGTATATTTTTCAAAAATTTTATTTGAATTCATTACGTCACTCTCCTATTTTAAGTTATATATAATCTTATCATATTTGTATATCTAAGTAAAGGAGAAAATAATTTGAGATATAGTAAAAATTTTTTTAGAAAAAAGTTTTAATTAAGAGCAAATTTTTAAAGTAGTTATTTCTATTTTTTATGCTTCGCTTTATTAATTTTAAATGTTGCCCTTTTTTTCTTTTTGTTGTATACTTTATAAATCATATTAGTTTTTTAATTTGATTTTTTGAAGTTAATTAATTGTATTTTGAAATTTTTAATTATTTATCACAAATAAAAAAATAACAAATTTTCTAAAATTTAAATAGTTTGAGAAAATTCTAAATAAAGGAGCGAAAAATGAGTTACAGACTTGTATTAATAGACTTGGATGACACACTTTTTGATTATCCTAAAACAGAAGAAGCGGCATTTAGGAACACTTTCGAAGAATTGGGATTTTTTATGGAAAGTGAATTAGGTAATGCGAAAAAAGAAGAAATTTATGAGAAGATAAAAGATAGATATAAAGATGTGAATTTGCAGTTGTGGAAGGATTTGGAAAAAGGGGCTGTGGATAAGGATAGATTAAAGGTTGTAAGATTTGAAAAAATAATTGAGGAGTTTGACTTGAAATATAATCCGTATGAAATGAGCGAGCTTTACTTGAAAAAACTGGGAGAAGGGATTTTTCCATTTGAAGCAACTGAAAAACTGTGTGAATATTTACATTCAAAATACAAAGTTGGAATTGTAACTAATGGAATAAAGGAAGTACAGCATTCACGAATAGAAAATTCAACAATTGCAAAATACATTGATAAAATTATCATTTCTGATGAAGTTGGTGTAAATAAACCTGATAAACGAATATTTGAATATGCAATGAATTATTTTGAAATAATGGATAAATCTGAAGTTATAATGATAGGTGATTCATTAGGAGCTGATATAAAAGGTGGACAAAACGCTGGAATTGATACTTGCTGGGTAAATTTACGAAATAATGTGAATGATACTGGAATAGTTCCAAAGTATGAAGTGAGAAAGTTGGGAGAGCTGTTTGAAATATTATAAATTTTATATTGGAGTTATAGTTAATGCTAAACTCCTTTTAAATAATGAAATTATTTCAATTTTTTTCAGAGGTGAATAAAAATTTAGTATTTTTAATGCTAATAAACTAACGAAACTTTCATTTATTCAACTACGACTGTTTGACGATTGAAAGCAGAAGTTTTGGAATTAAGTGAATAAAAGGTCGTAGTCTAGCCATAGGTATTACGTAGTAATCTTTTCACAATTATAATTATCAGGATAGCTCTTTACTGCAAGATAAGGATTTGTGGCAACGAGCAATCCTGTAAAAAATATAATAAAAATAGTAAAAACTGTTATTAAACAAAATAATTTAATACTAAAATTCTATAAAAAAATAGAACTATGCTAAGGACAGAAAGTTTTAATTTTTTGCTAATCAGGCATATAATTCAAAATTTATTAAATATTTACTATTTAAATCAAGAATAGTATTAGTATTTTAAAGTTTCTCCGTCTTCAGGAATATTTAATTTTTCATAAAAATTATGCTTAATGGCAAATTTTTTTAATTCTTTACGTGTCAGATATGCATGGTTTACAGCTTCCATATGTGTTGCCATAAGTTGTGCTTCCGGTAAAGTTTTATGTACTTTTAAAACATCATCAGCTCCCATAATTAATGGACCGCCTTCTATAAATTGATTGTTTCCTGCATTAATAATGACAACTTCAGGTTTATGTTGTTTTAATGTTTTTTCAACTCCACTAAACCACACAGTATCGCCTGATAGATAAAGAGTTTTTTCATTTTTATTCTGAAATATAACCCCACAGGATTTTCCAGCTATTTCAAGCAATTCAGGGGTACTCCCATGTTGCCCTTCAACATAAGTCATTGTAATTTCACCAAATTTTATGTTTTCTCCTAATATAAAGACATTTTTAAATCCTTGTTCACGTAATTTTTTTTCATCGTTCTCATTTTGAGAAAACAAAGTTATATTTTTATCAATAGTTTGAATAGCTGCTAAATCCCAATGGTCAGCATGTAAATGTGTTACAATCACTGCATCAACTCCTTTTAAAATTTCATTTACTGACATTGGTAATTCCACTAGTGGATTTTTTGCAGTATTTCCAGACATTGGCATAGGTGCTATTGGTGGTGCGAATGATGGTAATTCACCTTTCTTTGATAACATTGGATCAATTAGAAAAGTTTTTCCTCCATAATTTAATTTTAAAGTTGCATTTCTTATTTGTGTTACTTCCATAAATCCCTCCAATAATATTTAAAATTAATTTTTTAATTAAATTATGATATAATTATATCACTATTTTTTTTGTTCGTGAATAATTTAAAAAAAGCAAAAATGAAAAATTACTTTATTTTCAGAAGAAGGAGAAAAAATTGGACAGTGTAGATAAGACAATAGTTGATTTATTAAAGAAAAATAGCCGTATAAAAGTCAAAGAAATAGCACAAATTGTGAATATGTCAGCACCTGCTATTTCACAGCGGATTATAAAACTTGAAGAATCAGGAGTTATAGATATATTTACAATAAAGATTAATTACAATGCTTTAGGAATGTCTATACATCAGTTTATACATGTCAAAATGATTCAGATGTCTCACAAAAATTATTTGAATTTTATTGAAAAATATTCTAAAAATGTTATAAATCATTATAGAATTTCAGGCAATACTTGTTATATGCTAGAAACACGCTTTAATACAAACGAGGAATTAACAGATTTTCTTAGAAAATTAAATATTTATGCAAATTATAAAGTAAATACTGTAATAAGTGTTTTAAAATAAATAAATAGAATGAAAAACTAACTTCAAATTTTATGTTGATTTAGTTTATCCAAACACAAAATTTGATGTTTGAAATATTATAAATTTATTCAAAAATTTAGTAAATTTATAAGAAAAATAAAAATTTTTTGTAGTAAAATGACTAGAGGGTCAATTATCTGATATAAAATTAATTAAAAAGTGAGCTGTATTAATGAATTATAGATAAATTTTTATAAATTAAGTTTAATAAAAAATAAGTGAAAAAGGAGGATAATGTAGATGACTGAAAAAAGAAAAAGATTTTTATTTTTAATTATTTTTCTTTTGATAAATAGTTTTGGGATTTCTGAAAATTTAAAAGATGAAAATTATTTTGTGCTAAAAAAAGATGAACAAAATTTGCAGGAAAGCAAAAAAGACAGTAAAAAGGAAGTTTTGGAAAATGAGCCTAAAATAGAATTGGATAGGGATATTTTAAATAAAGAAAAAAAATTAGAAAATAAAAAAGAGATAATTTCTCAGGAGAATAAGAGAATTGGGCTAGTGCTTAGTGGGGGAACAGCGAAAGGACTTGCTCATATTGGAATATTGAAGGTGCTGGAAGAGGAAAAGGTGCCTATAGAATATGCAACTGGAACGAGTATGGGAAGCATTATTGCGGGAATGTATAGTGTGGGATATACGCCGCAGGAAATAGAAGAAATAGCGATTAGTATGGATTGGATGGGGCTTTTTAGCGATAAAATCGAGAGAAAGGACAAGGGGGCTATAAGAAATTCAATTGAAGATAGAAATAGTACGGTAATTCCAATGAAAAATTTTATGCCAAAATTACCTAGTGGAGTCGTTGGAGGAAAAACTGCGAGTCAAAGGCTGAATGAAATTTTTTATGGAGCAATTGGAATACAGGATTTTAGGAAGTTTCCAAGGAAGTTTGCGGCAGTTGCTACTGATTTGGAATCTGGAGAAGGTGTTATGATTGATAAAGGCTCGATTGCAACGGCGATTAGAGAAAGTTTGTCATTGCCATCAATTTTTGCACCAATTCGGGATGGAAAAAGGCTTTATATTGACGGAGGAGTTACACGTAACTTACCTGTTCAGGATGTGAAGGTGCTTGGGGCTGATTATACAATTGGAGTGAATGTAGGAGACGGATTTACAAAAAGAGATGAAAATAAAATGAATTTGGTTGATGTAATTTCAGATTCGACAACAATTGCTGGAAGACAGGAAGTGGAACGGCAAATTCGTATGCTTGACTTGTATATGAAGCCAGATTTGGAAAAATTTGAGTCTTATGATTTTTCAAAGGTAAAAGAACTTATTGCGGCTGGAGAGAAAATTGCAAGAGAAAATATAGATGAAATTAGAAAATTATCAAATCCTGAACTTTTTGAAAAATTGGAAGAAAAAAGGAAAGAGTTTAGACGGACTTGGAAGGATGAGTATAATATTTCTGGAGTTGTAATAGAAGGTAACAAAAAATATAAAAAAGAATATTTTGATAAATTTTTACCTAAGAAACTTGGTGTTTTAAGCAGGCTGGATATGGAAAAAATTGTTAATAATATTTATCAGAACGGTGATTTTACAACGGTTTATTACGAAGTGAAGGACAATGATCTAGTAATAAATGTTCAAGAAAAACCAAGTGACTATTTGACACTTTCAGGAAATATAAATAACGAGGACTTGGCAACAGTAAATGTTGGTTTTCAGGGAAGTAAAATTATAAATAATACGAATGTCAGATATTCAGTAACGGGAACAGTTGCAAATGAATATGGGGCAAGAGGTAAGGCAACTATGGAACTTGGAAAAGATTCAAAAGCCTTGATTTACAGCGAATTTGAATACAAACGTGATATTATAAAAAATCAGAAATACAATAATGGATATTTCAACTTTGAAAACAGAAAATTCAAAATTGGAGCAGGAATTGGATTTGAAATGTATAAAAATCTGTTATTCTCAATTGGGGGAGGTTATCAGATTTCAGATGTGACAAAACATCAGAATAATGCTGAAAATGTAAGAAAAGCCTTTCCATATTATGAAGCTAAGCTAAATTATGATACAAGAGACAGCCTTAATTTTGCAACAAAAGGTATTTACTTTTTCTCAAATTATACTTTAGCAAACTCAAAAGAGGCTAAATTTAACTCATTAAATGCAGGTGGAGAAATTAATATTCCGATTGGAGAAAAAATAACAATTACTCCAAGAGTATCTTATTTGACAACAGATGGAAGCAATATTCTAGAAACTTACAGGCCTAAAATGGGAGGAATACGAACAGCTGACAATTCATTGGAATTTGCTGGAATGCCAGCAGATAAAATTCGTGGGAACAGTATTTTTATTGGAAGCCTAAAAGCTCAATATAATTTGTCAAAACTTGTTTATTTAGATACAACTTACTCAAGGGCAACCATTTCTCAAAAAGCCTACAGCTTTGGAACTGAAGAAAAGGAAAGCTATAAATTTGGTCTTGGAGTGAAAGCCTTGTCAATTCCGCTTTACTTTGGATTTGCAAAAGTTCCGGGAGAAAGCTGGCGATACATTATAAACTTTGGGTATTCACCAGAATAGTAATTTTGGGAATAGTAAGCAAAGTGAAAGAAAAATCTTTTTGATATTGAAAAAATATGATAGAATAAAATTGTAAAATTTAAAAAATACGAAAAATTAGGAGGAAGAAATGAAAAAAATACCAGAAGCAGTTGGACCATATTCAGCCTTTAGAAAAGCAGGCGACTTTTTGTATATCTCAGGACAAATCGCAATAAATCCTGAAAATCAGCAAATTGAGGCTGTTACAGTAGAAGAACAGGCAAGACAAGTTCTTGAAAACTTGAAGGCAATCTTAGAAAACAACGGATTAACAACAAAAAACGTTATAAAAACAACTGTATTATTAGACAACATCAACGACTTCGGAGCAGTAAACAACATTTATGCAGAATACTTTACTGAACCATATCCAGCAAGATCAGCATTTGCGGTAGATAAACTACCAAAAGGAGTTTTGGTGGAAATTGAAGCAATAGCTTATTTTGGAGAATAATTTTTAAATGAAACAGATGACTTTGGGGAAACTTGAAGTTATCTTTTTTATTTTCGTAGGATTTTGCTCATTGCCACAAATCCTTATCTTGCAGTAAAGGTTTATCCTGAGAATTAAAATGTATGGCAAGATTGCTACGCAACACCTATGGCTAGACTCCGTCTTTTATTTGTCCATCTCCGAAACTCCTCCTTGCAGTCGTCAAACAGTCGTAGCTGAACAAATAAAAGCTCCGTCGGTTTATTAAAAGAAAAAATTATATTTTAATTATTTTGAAATACTAGTTTTTTATCTTTATATTGGAAAAGTTTGTAATAAATTAGTTATTTAAATGGGGTTTAGTATAAGATATTTGATTTAAAATTAAAAGGTATCTTTGAAAATAAAAATAGGATGGATTGGTGTTGATAAAAATAATGAGGATTTAATATTTATACCTTTAGAAATATAAAATAAATAATTAATGAGAAAGGAATAAAAATATGAGTTTAGTAGCAGGAAAATTAAAATATCAAAGAGGTTTGGAAAGATTAGAGAAAACAAATATATCAAAAGAAGAAAGTGAAGAACCTTTGAATTATATACAAAATAAAAAAGGGAATCAATTTTCTTGTATGGAAAGTCTTTCAAGAGGTTTTTTACAATTATCATCTAAAAATTTATTAATAGAAAAAAATATCAAAGAACATAGATTAAATTGTTATATAGGTGGAAAGTTACAAATATTAGGTTGTGATAGAGATAGCAGGTTATTCACTCAGACTTCTCAAATGTTTGAAATGTTTATGTCTAATAATCCAGATTTTATAACATTTTTCAAAAATAATATTGATATGATAATGCCTAATGATTATGATAGTGAAAAAAATAAATATGGATATTTAAAAAATGATTATGGAACATTTTTCTTAATTCGTGTAATTCTTCATGCAATAAGAGGAGATTTTGAAGAAGTGAAAAAAAGATGTGGTGCATATTTGGAAAAACCATTGAAAGACAGTTATTATAAATATGGAGAATTGCACTATGAATTTTTAGGTGCTCTGGCAGATAAAGATATTGATGGAATGAAAAAAGCAATAAATGGAATGATGGAACAGAAGGTGGCAAGAAAATTTTCAAATGATAACAATCCAAACTATGAATTTTACTTGCATGTATATGTCATAATATATGCCAAAATAGCCTTATATCATGGAATAGATTTAGAAATAGACCATGAAGTAGCACCAAAAGAATTGATAGATATAACACCTCTTGAAAAATATAAGGATCCGTATGATTTTATGAAAGATTTTGATTTGGCAACAGTAACTCCGAAAGAATGGAAAGAATGGAAAAACAGCTGGAATTTAAATTTTTAACGTAAGTAAATTAACTAATTAAATAAATTATGAACTGTTTTTTTACATAAATTTATGTATTTTTTAATTTCAATTCGTTATGTCACGCTTTTAGAATTTGTTCAATAAGAATTATTGAAAATCTTTGTTAAAAGTGATAGAATTATAGATGTAATGTTAAAAGATAGATTAATTTAACAAATAAAAAATGAGGAGGATAATATGCTGCATGGACTGGCTATAATTATTTCAAGTTGGATAATTCCATTTGAAAGGCTACATTATTTGATAATTATTGTTTTGACAGTATCGGTACTGTTGTCGGATAAATCGCCGAATGCGATGCTTGCCTGGATTTTTACAATTTTTACATTTCCACTTGGTGGAGCGGTTTTGTATCTTTTGTTTGGGATTAACTGGAGAAGGAATAAGATAATTTCTAAGAAGATGAAGGAGGAAGAAAAAAAGCTGTATTCAAGGATTTTTAATTTTATGCAGCGGGATGTATCGGATATTTTTAGATCACAGGACTTTTTTTATTATAATCGTCTTGAAAATGTAGATGGAAACACAGCTAAAATGACTGAAGCAGAAATAAAAGCTACAATACGGAATCAGATTGATACAATGATAAAAAATATTAATTTAGGCAGTCAGCAAAGTGAACTTGTAAAAATGCTGTATGAGGCTGAAGGTACTTTTTTGACCAATAATGATTCGTATAAATTGTTTTTTCATGGGAAAGAGGCATTTGATTCGATTATTTGTGATATAGAAAATGCAAAAAGTACGATTTATATGGAATATTTTATTTGGAAGGCTGATGAACTTGGGGAAAGAATAAAAAATGCACTTTTGAAAAAGGCTAAGGAAGGAGTTAAAATAAAACTGCTTTTTGACGGAGTGGGAACTTGGAAATTGCCTAGAAAATATAAAAAGGAACTTAGAAACGCTGGAATTGAGATAAGATGGTTTTTAGATGTTAAATTTTTTATTTCCAAGATGAATTATCGTAATCATAGAAAAATAGCGTTAATCGATAATAATATAGTGCATACTGGCGGTATGAATGTGGGTCAGGAATATATAGACGGTGGAAAAAGGTTTGACAGCTGGAGAGATACGAATATTCGGATTACAGGAGAAATAATTGGGCAGTATCTGGCAATTTTTGTTACAGATTGGCTAAACAGCGGTGGGAAAGACGATTTTATTGAAGATATAAAAAAAGAGGCAGTTCACGAACTGGAAGAGCAAAAGCCGATAGATAAACAAGAAAAACTGGAATATTTGATGCAGGTTTCCTCAAGCGGGCCTGACACCGAATGGGCAACTTTGAAATATCTGTATTCTAAAATGATTGCAACGGCAAAAGAGGAAGTGCTGATTCAAAGTCCATATTTTGTACCTGATTATGATTTGATTTCACAACTGAAAATGGCGGCTCTTTCTGGAGTGAAAATAAAGATAATGGTTACAGGAGTGCCAGATAAGAAATTGCCTTACTGGATAGCAGAAACTTATTTTGCGGAATTAATTGAAGCAGGCATTGAGATTTACCGTTATACAGCGGGATTTTTACACAATAAAAATATTATTGTGGATGAAAAAATATCAACTCTTGGAACGTGTAACTTTGATATGCGAAGTTTTGAAATAAATTACGAGGTAAATTCGGTATTTTATAATGAAAATATTAGCAAGGACTTGAAGACACAGTTTATAGAGGATTTGGAAGTATGTGAAAGATTCGATGAGGCAAGATTAAAAAAGGTGACTTTTATGAAACGGCTCAGAAACTCTGTGTTTAAACTGATTTCACCGATAATGTAAATAAATTATAGCAATTGTAGGAAGGAAGGGAGTAAAATGGAAAAAAATTTTACTAAGGATGGACTTATTCTTTTAAATAAAAGCAAGGGGGTAAGTTCGTTTGGGGCAATAAATCATTTGAAAAAAGTGATGAAGGCTAAGAAAGTAGGACATGCTGGAACCCTTGATCCAATGGCTGAGGGACTTATGATTGTTATGATTAATGAAGCTACAAAATTTTCTGATAATTTGATGAAAAAAGACAAGGAATATTATGTGGAAATGGAACTTGGCTATAAGACAGATACTTATGATTCAGAAGGGACAGTTGTTGAAAAATATACTTCTGAAATTAATATAAGTGATTCTGAAATAATACAGGCTGTAAATAGTTTTAAAGGCAAGGTAAAGCAAATTCCTCCAATGTATTCCGCAATAAAAATTGACGGTAAGAAACTTTATGATTTGGCAAGAAAAGGGATTGAAGTGGAAAGAGCCGAAAGAAATGTAGAAATATCAGAAATTAGAGAAATAAATATAGTGCATCCAAAAAAAAATTCAGAAAATGCTCAAAATATTAAAATTTCATTTTATGCAAAAGTCAGTAGTGGAACTTATATCCGTTCATTAGTTTACGATATTGGAGAGAAATTAGGAGTTTTTGCCACAATGACAAGACTTGTGAGAACTAAAATTGATAAATATGTTATCGAAGATGCAATTTCATTAGAAAAAGTTGAAGATGAAATTGAAAAATTGAAAGAACTTGTTCGAGGAAAAAAAGAAATTGAGTCTTTTTGGGCTACAAAGGATGATATTGATATATGGACTGAAAAAATTAGCAAAATAGTCAGTTTTGTAAATATAGAGGATGTACTGGATTATTCTGGAATAAATGTTTCTAATGAGAAATACGGAAAGTTGAAAAATGGTATGACAGTTATTGATACGTTTAAAAAATTTGAAAACATAGGTAAAGAAATCAGTGAAGTAAATGTAAAAGAAAATCAGAAATTTAAGGTATATGTGAGAAATAGGAGTACAAATATAAGAGAGTTCAAGGGAATTGTGAAAATTGTAAATATTAGAGGAGATAAAATCTATTTGAAAAGAGATAAATACTTTTTGTAACTTTCAGAACTGAAAAGCGGTGATAATAATATATGAAAAAGTCAAATAAATATGTATTTGATATTGAAGTTTTTCCAAATTACTTCTGTATTGTCTTAAAAAAGCTAAATGATGATAAAATATTGATTATTGATTCGGATAATTTTAATCGTCAGAAAAAACTTTTATTTGACATAATTTCTAAAAATGTTTTAATCTCGTATGCAGGACATGGATTTGATGATATTGTGATTAATAACCTTTTGAAATACAGAAATTCAAATATAAACAGGAATAAATTAAATAGTGAAATAAAAATAATAAGAAATATGCCAAAGGATGAATATAAAAGCGAAAATCATGAATTTTATTCTTATGATTTGGCTTATGAATATAACTTAAATCTCGGAGTAAAAGGATTTGAGTTTAATTGTGGGGATAATATTGAGGAACAGGATTTTGCCAATTTTAATTACGTAATTAAAAAAAATATATATGATGAAATTGTGGACAAAGTAATTGACTATTGTCTACAGGATGTACTGGCAACAGAAAAGATGTATAATTTTATAATAAAAGAAAAAAGCAACTGGGACGAAAAGGAGAATCTTTTAAATATAATTACAAACGGAAGCTACAGTAATAATATGAAGCTTAAAAAAAAAATAAAATATTTAAAGTATAATAATGACAAGCTAATAACTTTACTTTTAGATAATAGCTCTTCTAATTCTAGCCAGCCTGGAATAAACTATTCAAAAAGATTAAAAATGGATAATTATGACAATTATCTGCAAAAAAAAGTGTACAAATTATCAATTCAAAAAGATTACCTATATAAATGGCTACTTGAAAACAAACTTCTTCTTGAAAAGGATAAAAAAATAATAAAAAAAATACCAAGAGATTTGCTGTTAAATTCATCGTTTGCAAAGGAAGTGCTAAATAGATATAGAACAAGCATTGTAAAACGGATGAAAAAAAATTTTGAAAAAGAAAATATAGAAATGGTGGCAGTTTTAGAAAATAATATTTTTATAACAAATATAAATGATAAAATTCTTTATAAAATAAAAAATAAAATAGATACACAATATAAAAATATTTTTTATATAACAGATGTTGATAAATTTCTAAAAAATAAAAGTTCACTTTTATATAAAATAGGCAATGAAGTTATAGGAACGAATGAGTTCTACTACAGCAAGCTAATTATGCCAAGAAATCATATTTGGATATCAGAAGTTTTGAAACTATATTTTTGGGAAAAAAAAGATATATCAGTGGCAGTAAAAGAAGTTTTTGCCAAAAATCCAGATATATTCTTCATATATGCTTCTGTTTATGAAGATATCTATGCTTGTGATGAAAATGGAAAGATAGACTTTGAAAGTAATGAAGTGCTGCATAAATTTAGAAAATATAGATTATATTTTTCAAAGACAGGATTACATAAGGCAGTCATGCATAATCAAGAAAAATACTATGAAAAATATGGTTTTGGAGATATAAATAGCAATTTATATAAAATAAGAAAAGTTGAAACAAATTTAAAAGAGTTCACTAATTATGATGATATTGATTTAAATAGCTATATAGATTATGCTCAAAATTATATACAAAAGAATTTTATTAATAATACCGCTTTATAAAGGATATTTACCTTTATACAAATTTTTTAGATAGAACGTATGAACAATGTTGCATACAAACTTGAGGTATGATATAATAAAAAATAGAGAAAAATAATAGTGGAAAAATAGGAGAAATATGCGGATTTTAGGGATAGATCCTGGTACAGCAATAGTGGGATACGCCGTTGTAGATTATGAAAATGGTAAATATGTTCCACTTGATTATGGCTGTATTTTTACGGATAAAGATGAGGATATGCCAGTAAGGCTGGAAAAAATTTATGATGGACTGGAAAATATTATAAACCTTTGGAAGCCGACAGATATGGCAATTGAAGACTTATTTTTCTTTAAAAATCAGAAGACAGTAATAAAAGTTGGACAGGCTCGTGGAGTTATTACTTTAGCAGGTCAAAAAAATAATCTAAATTTATACAGTTACACTCCGCTTCAAGTAAAAATGGGAATTGCAAGTTATGGTAGAGCTGAAAAAAAGCAAATTCAGGAAATGGTAAAATTAATATTAAAATTAGAAGAAATCCCAAAACCTGATGATGCAGCGGATGCACTTGCTATCGCAATTACTCACATTAATTCCAAAATAGGATTTGGTGGTTTTGATAGAGGGGATAACATTACCAAAAAATTAAATAAAATTACTTCTAATCGAATAAAACTGGAAGATTACAAAAAATTGATGAAATAAATAGATTTGTATGATAAAATAAACTTAAATAGAAAGAATGGTATATGAAATGAACATAGTTCTATTAAATCCAGAAATTCACGTAAATACAGGAAATATAGGAAGAACTTGTGTCTTAACAAACACAAAATTACATTTAATAAAACCTCTTGGATTTGAACTGGATGATAAGAAAATAAAACGTGCAGGACTAGACTACTGGAAAGATGTACAGCTTTTCGTGTGGGAAAATTGGGAACACTTCTGGCAGGAAAACATCGAAAACAGCAATGCAAAAATCTATTTTGCAACAACAAAAACAAAACAGAGATATACAGATGTGAAATTTAATGACAACGATTATATAATGTTTGGGCCTGAATCACGTGGGATACCTGAAGAAATATTAAATAAATACAAAGAAAACAATATCACGATTCCAATGCTTCCCCTTGGACGTTCGCTGAATTTGTCCAATGCTGTAGCGATTGTGCTGTTTGAAGCTTTGAGACAGAATAATTTTAAATATTAATTTAAATAAATTTAGGAGATAAAATGAAACAATATCTGGATATGGTTAAGTATGTACTTGACAATGGAATAAAAAAAGAAAATAGGACAGGAGTTGATACAATTTCTACTTTTGCGTATTCATATAAAGTAGATTTGAGCAAAGGTTATCCGCTTTTGACAACCAAAAAAATGTATTTTAACTCGATGCTGCATGAACTTTTCTGGTATTTATCAGGAGAAGAGCATATTAAGAACTTACGAAAAAAAACAAAAATATGGGATGCCTGGGCAGATGAGGAAGGAAGGCTGGAAACGGCTTATGGAAGATTCTGGAGAAGATATCCTGTACCTGAAATTTCATTAGATGGAGAAGTTTTTGCTGATGAGAATAATCCTTGGGTAACTAGAGAAGAAAATGGACAGCTTGTATTTGACCAGATTCAGTATATCATTGACACTCTAAAGGAAATGAAAACAAATCCTAATCACAAAAACGGAAGAAGAATGATAGTTTTAGCTTGGAATCCAGGAAATGCAACAATCAGTAAGTTGCCGCCATGCCATTATACTTTTGCGTTTAATGTTCTTGGTAATAAACTTAATTGTCATTTGACTCAAAGAAGTGGGGATATTGCACTTGGGATACCGTTTAATCTAGCTTGTTACTCATTGCTTACAATGATGATTGCAAAAGAATGCGGATATGAAGTTGGAGAATTTGCTCATACAATAATTGATGCTCACATTTATGAAAATCATATTGAAGGGCTAAAGGAGCAACTGACAAGAGAGCCATTAAAACTTGCTAGAATAAATATTGCGAATAAGCCATTTAATGAATTGACATTTGAGGATATTACGTTAGAAGATTATGAAAGCCATCCTGTAATTAAATTTGAAGTTGCGGTATAATCCAAAAATTTATACTAAAACTTCTTTAAAACCTAAGTGGAAATTAAATTAAATTCTTATTTGGATTTTAGAGTAGTTTTAGTATAAAAAATAAGATGCAGCAGAAAGGTGATGTTGATGTTTAGCTTAATAGTCGCTGTTGGGAAAAATAATGAAATTGGAAAAAATAATCAGCTTTTGTGGCATATTCCTGAAGATTTGAAAAACTTTAAGAAAATAACGACAGGAAAGACAGTTATTATGGGAAGAAATACTTATAAAAGTATAGGTAGAGCTTTACCAAATCGAACAAATATAGTTTTATCTAGGAATTTTTGGAAACAGATGAGAAAGTTAAAGAAGATAAAAAAAAATATGAAAATGAAACTACAAAGCTGGAGTTTTATGATGATTTTCAAAAAGTTATTGAAAAGTATAAAGATTTGAAAGAAGAAATTTTTATTATTGGTGGAGGTGAGATTTACAAAAAATCTCTTGAAATGGGAATTATAAAAAGGATTTATATGAGTCATGTTGATTTTTCTGATAATGAAGCGGATGCTTATTTTCCAAAGATAGATTTGGATAAATGGATAACTTTGACAGAAGAAAATCATAATGGCTGGAAATTTTGTATTTATGAAAAATTTAATGGATAAAATAAATATAAATTTAAAAAGGAGAAAATAATGCCTAGACTTAAATTTACAAAAGAAGTGGTGGTTGAGGCTGGTTATGAGTTAATGAAAAAAGAAGGTTTTCAAAATGTAAGTGTCAGAAAAATAGCAAATTATCTGAAGTGCTCTACGGCGCCTATTTACTTTAATTTTAATACAGTAGATGAATTAAAGGAAGAAATTATAGACAAGTGTAAGGAAAAATTAAAAAAATACTTATATGGAAATTATGCTGAAAGAAAAATATTGAGTGGAGCAATTGGTTTTGTGATATTTGCTAGAGAAGAAAAGGAATTATTTAGGACAATTTTTCTTGATACAACAGAAAGATTTGAAAAACTTTACGAAGTAACGCTTCGAGAGTTCTTGACAAAAGAAAATCTGCTGGAAAGTTTTCCTGCATTAGAAGAAGAAGAGGCTAAAAATGTCATAAATAAAATATGGTATTTTCTATTTGGTTATGCAACTATGCTTTGTACAAGACTTGACGACAATTACAGAAAAAATGAGACTAATGAAGTTATAGAAAATAAGATTTCCGATATAGTGAAACATTTTAAAATGCAAGTATAACAAAAATTCAAATATCTGCTAATTTAATGTGGAAACTATAAATTAAGATTTAGTCAATTTTGGTTAATTTGATTTGATAAAGATTGGGTGTGATTTAAAAATAGTGGGAGAGAAAATGAATAAATATAAACTTTTAGGTTCTATTCTTCATCTTGTATACAGGATATTAAGTTTTATGACTAGAAAAGAATATTTTTATGCAGATGGCGTTAAAATAAACGAACCTAACATCATTGTTTTTTGGCACAGAAAAATTTTTACAGTATGTAATGCTACACGAATTATTGACAAAAAGGCTTCCATCGTAAGTGCTTCAAAGGATGGAGAAATCTTAGCAGAATTACTTAGAAGAGAAGGGAATGAATTAATACGAGGTTCGTCGAATAGAGACAATATAAAAAGTTTGAAAGAAGCTATGAAATATGCCAAAAAAGATTATACTCTTGGAATTGCGATTGATGGTCCGAGCGGTCCTATTTTTGAGCCAAAAGCGGGTGCAATTTTTATAGCACAAAAAACAGGAATGCCTATTGTTCCAGTTAGTTCTTACTGCAGTAAAAAATGGATTTTTAAAAATATGTGGGACAAACTTGAAATACCTGTTCCATTTTCTAAATGTGTTCATTATGTTGCAGAGCCATTTTACTTAACAAAGGAAACAACTTTAGAAGAGTCGATAAAATTAGTAAAAGAAAAAATACATCAGGCTGGAAATAAGGCGTTCGAAATTTACAATGAAAAATATAACAAAAATAAGAATGTTGAATTTAATGAAGAAAGTTTTAAATAAAAAGATAAATTTTTAGATATTGATAAATTATAAAATTAGAGGGAGGAAAAATATGTCAAAAGCATTTTACATAACAACGCCAATTTACTATCCTAATGCGGCACCACACGTGGGAACAGCGTATACAACAATAATTTGTGATGTTGTTTCTAGATACAAAAGGTTAACTGGTGAAGAAGTTGGCTTTATGACTGGAGTCGATGAGCATGGGCAGAAAATTCAGGAAGCAGCTGAAAAAAATGGATTTACGCCACAGCAATGGGTAGATAAAATGTCTCTTAATTTCACAACTTTATGGGAAAAATTAAATATTTCAAATACAGATTTTATGAGAACAACACAAGAAAAACATTTGAAAACTGTAAAAGAAATAATAAAGAGGGTGCATGACAAAGGAGATATTTATAGAGGAGAATATGTTGGTAAATATAGCGTTTCAGAGGAAACTTTTGTACCTGAAAATCAGCTTGTTGATGGAAAATATATGGGAAAAGAAGTCATTGATGTAAAAGAAACTTCGTATTTCTTTAAATTATCTAAGTATGAAAATGCACTGTTAGAACATATTGAAAAAAATCCTGATTTTATAAAGCCTGAAGGTAAGAAAAATGAAGTAATTGCCTTTATAAAACAAGGGCTTCAAGATTTATCAATTTCAAGAACTACATTTGACTGGGGAATACCATTAGAACTGGAAGAAGGACATATAATTTATGTGTGGTTTGACGCTTTGAATATTTATCTGACAGGAGCAGGATTTTCGACTGATACAGAACAGTTTGATAAATTCTGGACTAATGGAACAGTAAATCATGTAGTAGGAAAAGATATTTTGAGATTCCATGCTATTATCTGGCCTGCGATGCTAATGTCGGCCGGAATAAAGTTGCCTGATACGATTGCAGCACATGGATGGTGGACTGTAGAAGGTGAAAAAATGTCAAAATCACTTGGAAACGTTGTTAATCCAGAGGAAGAAGTTGAAAAATACGGACTTGACGCTTTTAGATACTATCTGATGAGAGAGGCGACTTTTGGTCAGGATGCTGATTATTCTAAAAAGGCAATGGTTCAGAGAATAAATGCTGACTTGGCAAACGATTTAGGAAATTTGCTTAATAGAACTATTGGAATGCAAAAAAAATATTTTAATTCAGAAGTTGTATTAAATGAAGTTGAAGAAAGCTTTGATATCGAAATTAAGGAATTATGGAAAAATACATTGATTGATATGGATAAGCATATAAATAATTATCAATTTTCTGAAGCATTAAAGGATATTTGGAAATTTATTTCAAGAATGAATAAATACATTGATGAATGTGAGCCTTGGAAACTTTCAAAGGATGAAAGCCAAAAAGATAGATTGTCAACAGTCATGTATAATTTAGTGGATTCACTTTACAAAATTGCAGTGCTTGTTTCACCATTCATGCCAGAAGCTGCACAAAAAATGATAAATCAGTTAGGACTTGAAAAAGAAGTTACAAAATTACATTTAGATGATATAAAAGAATGGAAAAGTTATCCTGTTGGAAATCGGTTAAATGAAGCAGTTCCGCTGTTCCCAAGAATTGAACTGGAAGAGGAGCCTAAAAAAGAATATAATGAGGATTTGAAAATTGAAAATCCAATTACAATAGATGATTTTAATAAAATTGAAATAAAAGTTGTTCAAATTGAAAAAGTAGAGAAAATTGAAAATGCGGATAAATTGTTAAAATTTATTGTAAATACTGGAAAAGAGAAGAGACAGATTATTTCAGGAATTGCAAAATGGTATCCAAATGAACAGGAACTAGTTGGGAAAAAAGTACAGGCTATACTGAATTTAAAACCAGTAGAATTAAAAGGGGAATTATCACAAGGAATGCTACTGACAGCAACTGAAAAGAAAAAAACGAAACTTATAATTATTGACGATGAAATAAAGATTGGAACTATTGTGAAATAATAGTATCAAAAATCAATATATTCTAGGTTTGTTATGTTCTAAGTAAAAGTGGGGGGAAATTTTTTTACGAATAGGAAATGTGATAAAAGTATGAAAAAATGGATATATATAATGATTGCATCATTATTTTTAGTAGCTTGTTCAAAAACAGATAATGGTTATGATGCACTTGAAAGAGGACTTATTGGAATCCTTGAAAAAAAGGATTATGAATATATTATGAAAAATATAAATGAATCAGCAAAAGCTGGAAATGAATATGTTTACGGACTTGCCTATACCTATCTTGCTGAAAATGGAACTATGTTCTTTAACAGATACATGAAAAAAAGTAAAGGGCTTGCTGAATACTACCAAGCGCTTTTATTGCAGCAGACAAATGGAGATGAAAGCCAAATCATAGATCTTTTGGAAAGTTCTGCAAAACAGGGGAATGTAAAAGCTTATTATGTAATAGGGACTATATATGAAAATAAGCTTGAATTTACAAAAGCACAGGAATATTTGAAAAAAGGAAGAGATGCTAATGAAATTTATGCACTTTATTCTTATGAATACAACAAAAATTTGATGAATTTTTATAAAAGGATAGAGGAATTAAATAAAAAGTTAAATGATGGAAGCATTTCAGTAGAAGAAAAAAAGGAGCTTGGAACTTTAGTTTTGGAAAAAGTTTCTAATACTGAAAAAGCTTATGATATTTTAAAAGATTTTTTGTCTGAAAATTACTCGCCTGCACTTTACGCAAAAGCAAAATTGTTGGAAAATGATGATAAAGAAGAGGAAGCAGTACAAATTTACAATCAGATATTTTCACAAAATAAATATTATCTTGCAGCATTTGAACTTGCTTCACGGCTTGTAAAAGGCGAAAAGAATTATGATCTTGCATTAAAAATGCTGGAAGATACAAACTCGGATGAAGTCTTAATTTTAGGATACAAAGGGTTTATCTATGAAAATTTAAAAGATTTTGCAAAAGCTGAAGAATTTTATCAAAAAGCAGCTAATAAAAATGATATTGATGCAATGAATTATCTAGGTCGTCTATATGAAACTCAAAAGGAAATAAAAAAAGCAAAAAATATCTATAATAAAGCATATTTGCTAGGATCAATCTCAGCTGGATATAAACTTGCTTATATTCTAGAAGATATGGAAAAAGAGAAAAATCCAGCAAAAGCTGAAGAAAATCAAGTAAAACAAAGCAAAGAAGCAAAAAAAATACTGGAAAGACTTGCAAGTAGCGGAGATGATTATTCAATGGTTGATCTGAGCCTTTACTATCCTGAAACTGATAAAATAGTACGGACTCTAAATCTAGAGGCTGCTGCAAAACTTAACACAACAGCTTTTTACAACTTAGGAGTTTATTACTATAATAAAAAAAATAAACAAAAATCAAAATTTTATTTTAAAGTAGCTAAAGAAAATGGTTATGATATTGGAGAAATTTTTGATGCTTACTTAGGAAACTAAATGAAATATTAGAAAGAGAGAATTATGAAAAAATATATCTTATTGTTGTTAAGTATGATTCTAATGACTATAAGTTGTGGAAGAGATGCTGTCGCTAAAAGAATGTTTGAACAGCATATGAAAATTATTCAATCTGGAGATATGAATAAGATAAAAAAATGGGATTCATCAATGAATACTCCTGAAATTGGAATTGTACTTGAAGGATTTAAAAAAATTACCTACAAAATAAATAAAGTTGAGACAAAAGATAAAACAGCCACAGTAAATGTTACTATAAAGTATCCTGATTATAGCACTTTTGAAAATGAATTTCATAATATGATTACTGAAAAATATAAATCTTCAAATATAGCTTCAAAATCAGAGAGTGATAAGATATTTGTTCAGGAAGCAACTAAATTCTTTAATGAGAAAATAAAAGAAAACAAATTATCTTATAGTGAAAAAACAATAAATATAATTTTGGAAAAACAAGGAAATAACTGGGTTTTAGATGGAGCAAAAAATTTAGAGTTTGTTTCTATCTTAACACTTGGATTAGATAAATAAAAATAATTTTTTTGACAGAAAATTCTAATAATTATGGTGTATAATTACGAAATTATATAAATAACAAAAATTTAAGAAAGAGGAGAAAGAGTACAAAATGAAAAAAATAATTTTAATGATGTCATTGCTTTTATTATTTGTGGCATCTTGTGGAAAAGAATTTAGTGTTGATGTAGATGGGAAAGGGAAAGTTCCAAAATTTGAATTGAAGGAGTTAAATAGCAATAAAACTGTTGATAGTGAAAAAATTATGAACAATGGTAAAAAAACATTAATGATTGTTGCTGCTGAATGGTGTCCACATTGTAAGGAAGAATTGCCTGAAGTTCAAAAATTTTATGATGCAAATAAAGATAAAGTTAATGTAGTAGTTGTATTTACAAATTCTCAGACTAATCTTGGAAAAACACAGACTTATGTGAAGGACAATGGATATACATTCCCTGCTTACTTTGATGAAAATGGTGCAATTACTCGTGGATTTGCAGTTGATGGATTTCCATATAATTTAAAAATAACTAATGGTAAAGTTGAAGAAAAACTTGAATTGCCAGTTGATTTTGATTCATTAACGGCTTCATTTGCAAAATAGTCAATTTTTGAAAAATTGAAAGTGGAAGTCTTTACAAATAATAGAATATATGATAAAATATTTTTGAATTTATACTATGAATATAAGTTTGCCGCTATATTCTTGGTTTAAATAATAATTATTAGGAGGAAAACAATGGCATTAAAACCAAAAAAAGAAATTATTGAAGCATATGGAAAAAATGCTCAAGATACAGGATCTGCTGAAGTACAAGTTGCACTTCTTACAGACAGAATCAGTCATTTGACAGCTCACTTAAAAACACATCCTAAAGATGTGCATTCAAGAGTAGGATTACTAAAAATGGTTGGTAAAAGAAGAAGATTATTAAACTACATCAAAAATAGAAACGTTGATGATTATAGATCATTAGTCGAAAAATTAGGAATCAGAAAATAGTAATTAAGATAAAAGAGCGTATTTTATGTATGCTCTTTTTTAAAAATAAATTTTTAAGGAGTTTAAGAATAAGATGAAATATAAAATAAGTGAAGAAATAACAGGATTTTTTGTTATTTTGATAAAAAAGATTTTGTCAATTTTTTCTCTTAAAACAAGATATAGAATTTTGAAAGTTTCGGGATAGCAGCATATTATCTTATAAAAAAAAGACGTCTACTTACGATAGATAATATAAAAAATGCTTTTCCTGAAAAAAATGATAAAGAAATTGAGAAAATTGCAAAAGAATCATATAAGACAATGGGAAAAATGATTATGACTTCTATTTTTTTAGAAGAGATTACACGAGATGGGAATACTGTTGTAGAAAATGAGGAGCTAATGAGACAGGCTTGTGAAAATAATGAAAAGGCTGTTTTAATTGTTTCGCTTCATCTTGGCGGATTTGAAGCTGGCAGCAGAATGAGGGATATAAGAAAGTTTTATGCTGTTTTTAGAAATCAGAAAAATAAAAAAATTAATGACTTGATGACAAAATGGCGTGAAGAGGGAGGACTTAATTCCTTGCCGTTACATGACAGCGATAATTTGAGAAAAGCAATAAATGAAAAATCAATTATTGCTCTTGCTTCGGATCATTATGGAAAAGATGTGGATGTGAAATTTTTTGGACGTGAAACAACTGGAGTTGCAGGACCTGTTTTGCTTTCTATGAAACATAAAATACCAATAGTCCTTGCATATGCCGTGTTTGATGGAGATGTGATACGAGTTAAAAATAAGAAAATTATTGAAATAGAAAAGCAGGAAAAATTAAAGGAAACAATGCGATATAATATGCAAAAAATTTATCATGAATTTGAGGAAATTATCAGAGAATATCCAGAGCAGTATATGTGGCAGCATAAAAGATGGAGAAATAAGAAAAAATAGTGGAAAAAAAACGAAAAAATTATTTTTTCTAACTTGAATATGTGAAAAAATTATGTTAAAATTAAATGACGAAGTTTTTGGAGGAAAATATGAAAAAATATTTATGTCTATTTATTTTGTTGATTCTTATGAGCTGTACCAGCCTTACTGCCTCTGAAAAAAAAGTAACTCAAATTGAAGCTAAGACAATTAGTTCTCAAATAATGCAAGTTACAGAAGAGTTAAAGGATGCTGCCAGTTCAAATGAATATAATAAATTAAAAGAAGTTTTTTTACCTACATTTAAAAATAATATTATTGTAAAAAAAATGCAAGAATACGATCTTTCGGGATTGACATTTGTTTTTTCTGATGTTAATGTCGTATCTAAAAATAAGGCAAATAGTGTTATGGTAGTTAATTTTGCCACAGCAAGCAATTATTATAAACTAACTTGGAAAAAACAAATGATAATACTTGGAAGATTTCAAATGTAGCTGAAAAAAAATAAGAAGGGAGAAAAATGAGCATATCAATAGCGATTTTGTTGATTGTTATTTTTCTTTTAACTTTTTATAGCTTATTTTTTGGGAGTTCAATTTTTAAGAAAAATACGGAGATTTGAACGAACTGGAATTAAAAATCGTTGATGCTAAAAGAAGACTTGAAACATCAAAAAAAGAAGTTGAAAGAGAAATTGAATCGTTTAGAAAAGAAGAAACACTAAAAGTAAAAGAAGAATTGTTAAATGAGAAAAAAATAGCAGATGACGAAATAAAGAAAATGAAATCAGAACTTGCTACAAAAGAAGAAAGAATTGCCAAAAAAGAAGAAACTTTAGAAACAAAAATGGAACGTTTAGAAGAAAGAGAATCTAAAAATGAGAAATATCGTGAAAAATTGTTCCGAAGAGAAAAAGAACTAGAAGAAATGATTGCAAATGAAGAAAAAGAATTGGAAAGAATTTCTGAACTGACACAGGAAGATGCAAGAAAAATTATTTTAACTAAGCTGGAAAACGAACTAGATCACGATAAAGCTGTATTAATAAGAGATTATGAACACAATTTAGACAGAGAAAAAGATAGAATTTCAAAAAGAATTATTTCAACAGCAATTGGAAAAGCTGCTTCAGATTATGTTGTTGATTCTACAATTTCAGTTATTCAGTTACCAAGTGAAGAAATGAAAGGTAGAATTATTGGACGTGAAGGAAGAAATATAAGAGCCATTGAAGCTGCAACAGGAGTTGATTTAATAATAGACGATACGCCTGAAGCAGTTGTACTGTCTTCTTTTGATGGTGTAAGAAGAGAAGTAGCTAAAATTGCACTTGAAAAATTGATTTCAGATGGACGTATTCATCCAACAAAAATAGAGGAAGTTGTAGCAAAAGCACAGCATGAAGTAGATGAAAGCATATTAGATGCTGCAGAACAGGCTATTTTAGAAGTAGGAATTCCAACATTGCCACGTGAAGTATTAAAAGTGTTTGGACGTTTGAAATTCAGAACATCTTTCGGACAAAATATTTTACAGCACTCAATAGAAGTTGCACATATAGCTTCAGCTTTAGCAGCAGAAATTGGTGCAAATGTTGACATTGCTAAAAGAGCGGCATTATTGCATGATATAGGAAAAGCATTTTCACATGAGCAAGAAGGATCACATGCTATAAATGGTGGAGAATTTTTAAGAAAATTCTCAAAAGAAAGTGAAATTGTAATAAATGCTGTAGAATCACATCATAATGAAGTAGAGCAATTAAGCATAGAAGCTGTATTGGTACAAGCAGCAGATTCAATTTCAGCCTCAAGACCAGGAGCAAGACGTGAGACATTATCAAATTACTTGAAACGTCTAGAGCAGTTAGAAGAAATTGCTAATAGTCATGAAGGAATTGAAAGCTCGTATGCAATTCAAGCTGGAAGGGAATTAAGGTTAATTGTTCATCCTGATAATATTGATGATGATAAAGCTACAATACTAGCTAGAGATGTAGCAAAAGAAATAGAAGAGAAAATGCAATATCCAGGACAGATAAAAGTTACTGTTATAAGAGAAACTAGAGCTGTGGAATATGCAAAATAAATAAAAATGAACTAAAAGAGAGCTTATCCATTAAAAATATCTTTTTTAAGATAATTTTTATTCAGGAGGCTCTTTTTTATAGTAAAACCAACCTAAAAAGATTAAAATATCAAAAAAATAAATTAAGAAAAACTATAAAAAAATTATAATATGTAGTATAATAAATATTAGATAAATTTGAGATGCAAAGGGATGATTTTACATGAAATTTCTAATAATTGGTGATATTGTCGGTAGACCAGGTAGAACCACATTGTTTAAATATTTGGAAAAAAGAAAACAGAATTATGATTTTATTATTGTAAATGGAGAGAATTCAGCTGGTGGTTTTGGGATAAATGTAAAGATTGCAAAGGAAATGTTTAATCGGGGAGTAGATGTTATAACTCTTGGAAATCATAGCTGGGATAAAAGGGAAATCTATTCATACATAAATGAACAGAAAAATTTGATTAGGCCTATAAACTATACAAAAGAAGCACCTGGAAGCGGTTATACAATTGTTGAAAAAAATGGAGTAAAAGTGGCAGTTATAAATGCCCAATGTAAAGTATTTATGCCACCAATTGCTTGTCCATTTTTGGCAGTTGAAGAAGTTTTACCAAAGATTAAGGAACAAACAGATATAATTATTCTTGATTTTCATGGTGAAGCTACTTCAGAAAAGCAGGCAATGGGATGGAACCTATCTGGAAAAGTATCAGCAGTTTATGGAACTCATACACATACACAAACGGCAGATGAAAGAATTTTGCCAGGAGGGACTGGATATATTTCAGATATAGGTATGACTGGAGGACATGACGGTATTCTAGGAATGAATAGAAAAGAAAGTATACAAAGATTTAAGGACGGAATGCCAACAAGATATTCTGTATGTGAGGAAAACTTGAGAATCAACGGAATCGAGCTGGAAGTGAATGAAAAGACCGGTAGGGCAGTATCAATTAAACGTGTGAACATGGGATATGATGAAATATAAAAAAGGAAAATGAAAAAATGAAATGGATAAAAGTAAAAGTAGATTATTTTTCGGATAACTTAAAAGAAACAAAGACAAAATTAGTAAATATGTTTGATGAAATTGGAATTAAACAGATAGAAGTTATTGATTACTTTTCTGAAAATATACTGGATTATAATGCTAATTTTGCAATAAAAAATGATGTTTGGAGTATAATTGGATATGTTGTTGATAACAGATTTGCAAATACAAAATTAAATATTATTTTTAATAATTTAAAAGAATTTCAGAATTCAGATGTGGAGTTTATGTATGAAATTTATACAGCTAAATGTAATGACGAAGACTGGCAAGATGAATGGAAAAAATATTTTCATACTGTAAATATAACTGACAATATTGTTATAAAGCCAAGTTGGGATAAGTATGAACTAGAAAATAATGAAATTGTAATTGAAATTGATCCAGGGCTTGCCTTTGGAACAGGAACGCATGAAACGACTTCATTATGTGTGGAATTTTTAGAGAAATATTCGGAAAATAAAAAGAAATTACTGGATATAGGTTGTGGCTCCGGTATTTTGATGTTGATTGGGAAAAAATTAGGTGTGAAAAAGGTTGTTGGAATTGATATTGATGAAAAAGTTCGAGATGTTGTTTTGGAAAATTTTTCTAAAAATGACATAAATGATAATTTTGAAGTGATAATTGGAAATTTGGTAGATGATGTCAGTGAAAAATATGATTTAGTTGTGTCAAATATTTTGGTAGATGTTCTGGAAAAACTGCTTGAAGATATAGAAAAGATTTTAGAAAAAGATGCAACTGTTATTTTTTCTGGAATTTTGAGTGAAAAAGAAGAGACATTTGTAAATAAAGCTAAAAATTATAACTTAGAACAAATCGACAGAAAAGAAAAAAACAACTGGGTATCGCTTGTTTTCAAATATATAAAGTAATTAATTTAAAAGTTTAAAAATCTTGTTATGTTTATACAAAGTAATATAAGTGGAATAGTCGAAATTTTCAATCTTGAATTTTAGAATAATTTAAAAAGGAAAAACAGAATAATATTAATAATATAGAAAGTAGGAAGAATATATGATAATTGCTATTGATGGTCCTGCTGGAAGTGGGAAAAGCACTATCGCAAAATTGATTGCAGAGGATTTGGGACTTGTTTATCTTGATACAGGAGCAATGTATAGGCTTGTTACATTAAAGGCTTTAAATGAAGGAATTTTGGATAATTTAGACAAAATCATAAAAATGCTGGATGATTTGAGAATTGATATTAAAAAAAATGGATTTTATCTAGATGATACAAATGTGAGTGAGGAGATTAGAAAACCTGTTGTTTCGGAAAATGTATCCGATATTGCAGCGATACGTGAGGTTCGTGAAAAAATGGTCGATTTACAGAGAAAATTTTCAGAATCGAAAAATGTTATTCTGGATGGACGTGATATTGGGACGGTTGTTTTTCCAAATGCAGATGTAAAAATATTTTTGATTGCAGATGCTAAAGAAAGAGCGAATAGACGTTATAAGGAACTTATTGCAAAAGGGGAAAATGTTAAAATTGAAGAAATTTATGAAAATATTTTGAAAAGGGACAAAATTGATTCAACAAGAAACGAAAGCCCACTAAAAAAAGCTGATGATGCAATTGAAGTAGATACAACTTCTAAAAGTATTGAGGAAGTAAAAAATGAAATTTTATATATAATTAAGCAAAAAAATAAAATCTAAAATCTTATTTTAAGTATATATATAATAACATGAGGTTTAATAATTGTTGTGAATTTGATTTCTTTAAAATTATAAAATCCATAGAATAATAAAAAAATGAAAAAAAATCAAAAAATTTAAAAAAAACACTAGACAAATACTGAAAATAGTGTATAATAGTCTAGTACTTTAAAAAAAAAGAATAATTTGGAGGATTGATTAATATGTCAAAAAAAGAATTTGTAGATGCTTATGCAAAAGCTACAGGAGAAACTAAAAAAAGAGCAGAAGAATTGGTAAATCAATTTTTAGAAACTGTTGAAGAAACATTATTAAAAGGAGATTCTGTTCAATTTGTTGGATGGGGAACATTTGAAGTAAAAGAAAGAGCAGCAAGAACAGGTATTAACCCTCAAACTAAAAAGAAATTAAAATACCTGCTAAAAATGTTGTTAAATTTAAAGTAGGTAAAAAATTAGCTGATAACGTAGCAAAAAGAAAATAATTTTTGTTTTTTAAATTAATGAAAGGCTATTTCTAAATGTAAAATCATTAAGAGATAGTCTTTTTGATTAAAAAAAAATTAAAAAATGAGGAAAATATGATTTTATATAATTTATTAAGAATTTTACTATATTTTATAATATCTATTCTAGCAATATTCAATAAAAAATTGTTAAAATTTTTTAAATCACGTCTATTTCAAAAAATCGGAAATGATAATTTTCTTAATGATAATGAAGAGGCAATACTTATTCATTTCTCGTCAGTAGGAGAATTTAATCTAACACAGGAATTAATTGAAAAAATACTGAAAGATAGTAATCGGAAACTAATCCTTTCTGTTATGACCGATACTGGATTTTCAATAGTTAATAAAAAATATTCTGAAAATGGAAATGTTAAAATAATTTATTTTCCACTTGATGATTTTTTTACAGTTCATAAAATTTATCAAAAATATAAAATAGAGAAAACGATAATCATAGAAACTGAAATATGGCCAAATTTATATTATTTTGCCTCATCAAATGGAGAACTGCTTATTGTCAATGGAAGACTTACTGAAAAGAAATTGAAGTCATATTTAAAATTTGGATGGCTTATAAGAAAAACATTAAACCGTGCTACAAAAATAATGGTACAAAGTACTTCAGATAAGGAAAGATACGAAAAAATAGGAATTGACAAGCACAAAATTAAAGTTTATAAAAATCTGAAATATTCGATTAAATATAATAGAATCACAGAAGAAGAGATAAAAAAATATAACGAAACAGTTATAGATAAAAATAAAAAAGTAATTGTATGTGGAAGTACACGTCCGAATGAAGAAAAAATTTGGTTGGAAGTATTTAAACAGATAAATGTTGATAACGAGTATCAATTAGTACTTGTACCAAGACATTTGGAAAGAATAGGTGAAATTGAAAATATTATTTTGGAAAATTTTTCAAAAGATGAATATTCATTAATTACACAAATTGAAAAAGATAACAAAAATAAAGATTATAAAAAAATAATTTTAGTTGATAAAATAGGAATTTTAACAGATTTTTATCAGATAGCAGATTTTGTATTTGTTGGAGGGACTCTCGTAGATATTGGTGGACATTCGATTTTAGAGCCATTGTATTATGGTAAAAAGCCAATTATTGGAAAATATTTTCAGAATATAGAAGAAATTGTTAAGGATGCTAAAGAATTAGGTTTTATCGAAATTGTAAAAGATAAGCATGAGATTATTGAATACTTGAGAAAATCTGAAAATGTTGATACAAGAGAATTTTTGAAAAAATAATGAAATTGATAAAATTTTGAAAGAAATTTTGATTAATTATTATTTAGAATTCCAATTTTTGTTGGAAAATAATTGAATAAATAAAAAATAAGGAAAGTAATAAAATGAAAGATACGAATAAAATTAAAATTATAGGAAAAAATAGTCAAAAAATAGAGATTACAGAAGCTGAACAAGAACAACGGAAAAGAATAAAAAAAGTAAATGATGAATTTAAAAAAATTAATGCTGAAAAAAGTAAAATGATAAATGAAAAGGAAATTTGGAAATATTTTTTTGAAAAACCTAAAAAAAATTATAACAAATATATGTGTGAAATGCTTGAATTTCCTGAGTATTTAATGTATAATAATGAAAGTGTAGATAGTTATCGTGGAAAATGGAGTGAATTTTTTCAGAATGATAACAATATATATCTAGAAATCGGATGTGGAAGTGGAAATTTTACTGTAAAAAATGCACAGAAATTTAAAGATAGAAACTACATTGCTTTGGAATTAAGATTTAAGAGGCTTGTTTTAGCAGCTAAAAAATCTAAAAAAAGGAATTTGAATAATATTCTCTTTATAAGAAAAAGAGCAGAAACAATATTGGATTTTATTGGAAAAAACGAAATAACAGGAGTTTATGTTAATTTTCCAGATCCTTGGGAAGGCGAAGAGAGAAAAAGAGTTGTAAGTGAGGATTTATTTTCGAGGCTAGATATAATTTTAAAAACAGGTGGAAAATTATTTTTTAAAACAGATCACGAACAATATTATGAGGATGTTCTGGAACTAGTAAATAATATTGATAACTACAAAGTAATTTATAGAACAAAAGATTTACACAATTCAGAAAAGGCTGAAGAAAATATCAGGACAGAATTTGAAGAAATGTTTTTAAGTAAACATAATATGAATATTAAGTATATTGAAATTGAAAAAGTTAAATAAATTTTAGTTTTAAAATAAAATATTGAGAGGAGAGAGTAAGAATATTTTTTAGAAATATATGTCTAAAATTCTTATGAAAATTATGGAAAATAAAAATACTTATAGTGAATTGCTGTACAAATCGAATCCATTTAATTATACTATACCATCTCTGTTAGAAGCACATGGGAAATTATACGGATTGAATCCTAAAGACTCAAGAAAGGCAAGAGTACTGGAATTAGGTTCATCTTTTGGAGGGAATATTATTACTCAAGCACTTTATAATCCTGAAGCTGAATTTATTGGTATTGATTTAACAGCAGAACAAGTAAAAAAAGGAAATGAAGTCATTGAAAAAATCGGATTAAAAAATATTAAACTTATTGAAAAAAATATTTTGGATATAAATGAGGATTTTGGAAAATTTGATTATATTATTGTTCATGGTGTATTTTCATGGGTTCCTGAAATTGTAAAGGAAAAAATTCTGAAAATATGTAATGAAAATCTTACAGAAGAAGGAATTGCATACATTTCTTACAATACATATCCAGGCTGGAAAGAACCTGATAAAATTAGAGAAATGATGCTTTATGCTAATAAATATTTTCCAGAAATTTCACTTGGGGACAAAAATCAACGTGGAAAAGCCTTTATATCAATTGTAGCTCAAGAAATGAAAAGTTATACAGATATTTTTGAGAAAAAAGGAGATTTTATTAGACAAATTGAAGAAATTTTGAATATGCAAGATTATTATGTAGGTCATGAATATCTTGAGCATTATAATAATCCAATGTATTTACATGAATTTGTAGATTTATTAAAAGATCAAAATTTACAATATGTCTCTGATGTAGCATTAAGATTGTCAATTGGAAGTATATACAATCAAAGTACAGTAGAAAAATTACAGCAATTATCTCAAGGAGATCCCGTTATAAAAGAACAGTGTATTGATTTTATACTTGATACAAAATTTAGACGTTCAATAATATGCAAAAAAAATCAAGCAGAGAAGTTGAACTTTACAGAAAGTTTTCCGAATGAAATAATAGACTCCTTTTTATTAACATTGAAATTTACAGAAGAAGAGCTAAATACATTAAATGAAGAAAATATAAAATTAATTATGCTTGAACTTGTAAAGAAACCAAATCAAAGTTTTATGATTAAAGATGCTATGGAAATTTGGAAAAATTTAGTAAATTCTCAAGATAAAAGTGAAGAAAAAACTAATGAGGTTCTTGGTAATTTGAGAAAATTTGTTTTAAATTCGATGATTAGCGGTAAAATTAAATTTTATTGTTCTGAAATCGAGACTATAATGTATGAAGAAAATAAAGTTTATATACCAGAAAAATTCAGAAAATATTTAAAGACACTTATTATAGGAGAAGGTGCAAATATAATAGGAATTTCAAATTCAAGAAATGAAATTATTAACGACTTGAATGATGTGGATGTTATTGTGTCAGATATCTTGTCTGAGCCTAAGACAGAAAAGGAAATTATTGAAGAATTAGCAAAAACGACTATTTATAGAGCGGTGCCAGATGGTGAACCAATAGAAGTAGAAGCTTCGGAATATTTGCCTGAGAGTTTAAAAAAATTTGAATTTTTAGGATACTTTGCAAAAAAATAAGTATACAGAAAAATGTGATAGGTAACAAAAGCTTGTCACATTTTTTTATTTCAATATACTGATTTGATTATTATAGTAAAACTAGTTTAAAACAGAACTCAAAAATTATGACTATTTTACTCAAACCCTAAATTATATAATTTCTATCAGTTCAATTTTAAATGGGTTCGAGTATAATTTGTCTCAGACTAAAGATTGAATTTATTTGAATTTTATAAAAAAAAATTAAAAAAAATTAAGAATATTTTTAAATAAAAAATTTTCGTAGACAGAATAAAAAAAACATGTTATAATAAAAAGTCTAAGGATAATTAAGTAAATTCAAAGTAATTTGATGCTTAATAAAATAAGATGTAATATATGTAGTTGTATTGTTTTAATAACAGATTACAGGTTAATAAGGTGTAAGTTTGATTTTTTCAATATAATAATCAGGAGGGGAAATTATGAAGGAATTACAAAGATTTTTAGAATTGGATAATATAATTAAATTTTTGAAAACTAATTTATTTAAATTGTTAATAATTTTTCTAATTATAAAAATTGGAAAAATATTTAAGACTAGAATTGAAAAAATTTTGAAAATTATAATGGAAAAGTCAAATGTTGATAGAAGTTTAGCTTCATTTTTACTTTCAATTTATTCTATTTTATATTATTTTATTATAGTTTATTCTTCTATTGGAATTCTTGGAATTAACACATCTTCCATCACAACTTTTCTAGGAGCGGCTGGGATAATTTTTGGGATTGCTTTTAAGGAAACTTTGGGTAACTTTTGCGGCGGACTGATAATTCTTACATTTAAGCCATTTCGAGTTGGTGATACAATTGAGTATAATAATTATATTGGAACGGTTAAAAAGATTGAGCTTTTTTATACAAAAATGTTAAATCCACAAAATGAGCTTGTGATAATTCCAAATGGAATAGTTACGAATACGGAAATTCGGAACATTAAGCAGGATGGAGAACGTAGGCTTGATTTGGAAATTGGCGTTTCGTATAAGAGTGATATTCAGAAAGTAAAGAAGGTCTTAGAAAGAATAGTGAAAGAAGAAACGATGGATGAAATAGAAGAAACTAAAATAAAAAATAACTTGCTTGCAAAAATTCAGAATACAATTCTAGAAAAAAAAGAAAAAAGTAAAGTTAATTTGTTTTTTGCAATTTTTTCTAGAAAAAAAATGAAAGAAGCTGAAGATGATGCAAATAATGGAATTACAGAAGAAGTTGATGAAATTAATGAGAGTGTACAGAATAGTACAATATCAAAAAAAGATAGAAACAAAAAGATGATTTTAGCTTCAAAGGCTTCTGTTATTGGGGTTGGAAAATTGGCTGAATCTGCGATAATTTTCTATATTTATGTTTATACTCGTTCAGAAAATTATTTGAATCTGAAGCTAAAATTAAATGAAAAAATTAAGACTGAGTTTGATAAGGCTGGAATTGAGATACCTTATCCGCAAATGGATGTACATATAAAAGAATTTGAAAATAAGATCTAAAAAATGTTTAATCTAAGTATTTTTAATTTTATCAATTTAATGTAAAGTAGTTAAAAATAATAGAAAAATATAAAAGGAGAAGTTATGGAAATAAGGAGATTTTTGAATGACAATGCGGTACAAAGTAACTGTTATGTGATTTCTTACAGCAATGATTGTTATGTTGTAGATCCTGGTCAGGAAAAGATGAATGAAGTTGTTAGTTATATTAGTGAAAATAAATTAAATTTGTTAGCAATACTTCTTACTCACGGGCATTGGGATCATATTCTAGGAATACCATCGATACTGGAATATAAAAAAGTTCCAATTTATATAAGTGAAGGTGGATACGAATTTTTATTTAATCCTGAATTGTCACTTTTTGTTTGGAGAGAAGGAAAATTTGAATTAGATAAGGAAAATATTCAAATTGTAACATTGAAGGAAAATGATAAAGTTGGAAAAGAAGGAAAAGTCCTTGAAAGCTGCTCAGAATTTAACTTTGAAATAATTGAAACGCCAGGACATAGTAGAGGGGATATTTGTTATTACGATAAGGTTAACAAGATATTGATTTCTGGAGATACAATGTTTCAAGGGACTTATGGAAGAGTAGATTTACCAACTAGTAATCCTATTGAAATGGGAAAATCACTAAAGAAATTATTGGCATTGGATGAAGATATCAAGGTTTATCCAGGGCATGGTTTTGATACAACCATTGGTCAAGAAAGAAGATATTATTAAAGTTATGATTTAAAAAGTAAGGAAAAAAATGAAAATAATAGTTCAAAGAGTAAATTTTGCAGAAATATTTGTAAATAATAAATTTAAAGGGAAAATTCAAAAAGGAATAGTTGCATATATTGGAATTACTAACGGAGATTCTGTAAAGGATATTGATTTTTGCATTGACAAATTGATTAATCTGAGAATTTTTGATGATGAAAGTGGTAAACTGAATTTATCAGTAAAAGATATAAATGGAAATCTTCTAATTGTAAGTAATTTTACAATTTATGGAAACACGAAAAAAGGAAGAAGGCCAAATTATACTGATTCGGCACCAACTAGTGAAGCTTATGAAATTTATAATCTTTTTGTAAAAAAACTGGAGCAGACAGGAATTAGATTTGAAACTGGGGAATTTGGACAATATATGAGAATTGTTTCTGAAAATGACGGACCTGTAAATTTGATAATTGATTCAAAATAATTTTAGAGAGGAGAAAAAATGATAAAAAAATCAACATTTACTATGGCATGTATGCTGATGACAGTAGGATGTGCTAACTTACAGACAAATGAAGCAAATAAGGGGAAAATTGGAGAAAGAAGTAATGATGACCTTTCATCAAGAAATAATTCAGAAAGTGAAGATATTACTATTGAAATTGTAGGAGGGAAGAAAGAAAAAGTAGAAAATAACTATTCTGCTCCAAACAATAGGTCAGAACAAAAAAGAAGCGCATATAAAAGTACAGATACAACTAAAAAGACTGAAAAGTATAGCGAGTTAAACGAGAAAATAGATGACCTGAAAGTAACAAAGTTATTTGATGAAAATAAGTTGGTAGACCGTTCAATGCCAAATTCGCAGCTTGTATTACAAAAATTATCTGAATTAAAGAGAAAACATCAAGAAATATTGTTAAATGGTACTTTCAGTCAAAAAAAGACAGTAGAGCTGCAAAACCAATTATTAAAGACGTATAGTAATTGGAAAGGTACAAAATATTCGCTTGGTGGAGATTCAGAAAACGGGATAGATTGCTCAGCATTAACACGTAGAGTTTATCGGGAAGTATATGGATATGAACTGCCAAGAAGAACTGTGCAGCAGGTAAAAGTGGGAGCTCATGTCTCAAAAGAAGATTTGAAACCTGGAGATATTGTATTTTTCAGACCAGAAGAAAAAAATAACCATACAGCAGTTTATCTAGGAGATACACTTTTCATAAACGCTTCGTCATCTAAAGGAGTTGTAATTTCTACTTTGGAAAACACTTACTGGAATAAGTATTTTAAATATGGAGTAAGAGTAAGAACTGTTTAATAAATTTTAGAAAATATGTATTAAGTTTTGAGTTTGATACATATTTTTTATTATTATTTTTATATTGAAAAAGAGATGAGAATAGTGTATTATATATGTATTAGAATTAGGGTAATTTGAAAAATAATAAAAATTTAGATACAGAGCCTTAATCAAAAAAGTTTTTAGGAGGAAAAATAATGAAAAATTACAAAGTAGCAATTGTTGGGGCAACAGGGCTTGTTGGAAGAACATTTTTAAAAGTTTTAAAGGAAAGAAACTTTCCAGTAGAAAAATTATACCTTTATGCTTCGAAAAATTCAGCTGGTAAAAAAATTGAATTTAATGGAACAGAATATATTGTTATTGAACTAAAAGATGACACAATAGCTGATGATATTGATGTGGCTTTATTTTCGGCTGGTGGAGGAGTATCACTTGAATATGCTCCAAAATTTAAGGCAAAAGGTGCAGTTGTTATTGATAACAGCAGTGCTTGGAGAATGGATAAGAATATTCCGTTAATAGTTCCTGAAGCAAATCCAGAAGCACTGGAAAATCATCAAGGAATCATTGCAAATCCAAATTGCTCAACAATTCAGGTAATGCCTGTATTAAAAGTTTTACAAGAAAAATATGGACTAAAAAGAGTAATCTATTCAACTTATCAGGCTGTGGCAGGTTCTGGACAGAGAGGACTTGATGATTTGGAAGCTAATCTAAAAGGGGAGCCTTCAAAAGGTTATCCGCATCAAATTGCATTTAATGCATTGCCGCATATTGATGTTTTCTTAGATAATGGATATACCAAAGAAGAAGAAAAAATGATTAACGAAACTAGAAAAATATTAAACTTGCCAGATTTAAAAGCAACTGCGACTTGTGTGAGAGTACCAGTTAGATATGGACATGCAGTATCTGTAAACGTAGAATTAGAAAGACCATTTGAGTTGGAAGATGTAATTCGTGCATTTGAGGAAAAAGAAGGAGTTATAGTACAAAATGATGGTAAGAATAATATTTATCCAATGCCTATAAATGCTCAGGATACTGACGAAGTTTATGTTGGAAGAATCAGAAGAGATTTTTCAGCAGACAATGCCTTGAATTTATGGGTTGTAGCAGATAATATAAGAAAAGGTGCCGCTACAAACACAATTCAGATAGCTGAAACTTTAATAAAAAAAGGAGCATTATAATAAAATATGAAATTCAGTACAATAAGAAATAAAATATTAATATTATTAGTTTTTGTTGCAACTTTCATAACAGGATATAGTGATGACATAAAGGTTGGGATGGAGTGTGGATATGCTCCTTTCAACTGGTTTCAAAATGATGCTAAAAATGGTGCTGTAAAAGTTGATGGAGGTTATTGTGGGGGATATGACGTTGAAATAGCCAAAGTTATTGCAAAAAAATTGAATAAAAATTTGGTAATTGTAAAGACGAAATGGGAAGCATTGCTTGGCCCCGCACTAACTTCTGGAAAAGTTGATTTAGTTATAGCGGGAATGTCTGCAACGCCTGAAAGACGTCAAAGCCTAACATTTTCAAAACCATATTATGAATCAGATTTAGTAGTAGTTGTGAAAAAGAATGGAAAATATGCAAACGCCAAATCAATTAATGATTTTACAGGAGCAAAAATTACAGGGCAATTAAACACGCTTCACTATGATGTTATTGATCAGATGAAAGGTGTACAGAAGCAAACTGCAATGGAAAGTTTTCCAGCTATGATAGTAGCATTAAATTCAGGGAAAATAGATGGGTACATATCAGAAAGACCCGGAGCTATGGCGGCTCAATTTTCAAATCCTAATTTAAAGTTCATTTCGTTTGATAAGAATACAGGATTTAAATACGATACAGAAGAAGTGAATGTAGCTATTGGAATGAAATTGGGAAATACAGAGCTGGAGGAAAAAATCAATAAAATATTAGATGAAGATTTAACTCCTAAAGTACGTCAACGTATTATGGAAAAGTCTATACAAAATCAGCCAAATGAAGCCTCACGTTCATTTTTTGGATGGGTAATATTTTTTATAAAAAACAACTGGATGACTTTTGTGAAAGGTACACTTTCAACACTGTATATTTCAATTACAGGTACAGTAGTTGGATTTTTCATTGGATTACTGGTTGCATTATTAAGGTATTCAGAAGCAGAAATTGATGGACAGTCTCATAAGTATAAAAAAACTGGATTAAAATTCTTAAACTGGCTTTCTTCAATCTATATTGCTGTATTTAGAGGAACCCCAATGATAGTGCAATCAATGGTAATTTATTACGGATTATCGCAAGTATTTCATATTAATCTGTCACCAATGGTAGCGGCACTGTTTATTGTATCAATAAATACAGGTGCATATATGAGTGAAATTATACGTGGAGGGATTGATTCCATTGATAACGGACAGTTTGAAGCGGCAAAAGCTATTGGAATGACGAATTTTCAGTTGATGCAAAGTATCATTTTTCCACAGATGTTTAGAAATATTTTACCAATGATTGGAAATGAGCTTATTGTAAATATTAAAGATACATCTGTATTAAATGTAATAAGTGTTACTGAACTTTTCTTTATTTCAAATTCTGTTGCGGGAACTTACTCACGTTATTATGAAGTATTTATTATAACAAGTGTGATTTACTTCTTCTTAACGTTTACATTATCATTAATTTTAAAACAAATCGAAAAACGAATTGACGGGCCTCAACATTTTGAAATTTTAGATGATGCTAATGGGGAGGAGAAATAATGAGTAAAAAAGTTATTGAAATAAAAAATATTAGAAAAGATTTTGGAAAGAGAACAGTTTTAAAGGATGTAAACTTTGATGTTTATGAAAAGGAAGTTGTAAGTATAATTGGTTCGTCTGGAAGTGGAAAATCAACACTTTTAAGATGTATAAACTTACTTGAAAAGCCTACTAGCGGACAAGTCTTAATTCATGGAAAAGATGCGATGGCAGGAGATGTGTCACTTGTTACATTGCGAGAAAAAGTAGGAATGGTATTTCAGCAGTTTAATTTGTTTAATAATTTAAGTGTTTTAGAAAACTGTGTAATTGGACAAATGAAAGTTTTGAAAAAGTCAAGAGACGAGGCTGAGAAAATAGCAAGAGAATTTTTGGCAAAAGTAGGAATGGAACGTTTTGTTCATGCAAAGCCAAATCAAATTTCTGGTGGTCAGAAGCAACGGGTGGCAATAGCAAGAGCATTGGCGATGCAGCCAGAAGTTTTATTATTTGATGAGCCAACATCAGCGCTAGATCCTGAAATGGTTGGAGAAGTACTCAAAGTAATGAAAGATTTGGCAAAAAGTGGACTTACGATGATTGTTGTAACACATGAAATGGATTTTGCCCATGATGTTTCAAGTCGAGTTGTATTTATGGACCAAGGTGTGATTGTGGAAGATGACAAGCCTGAAAATATATTTGAAAATCCTAAACATGAAAGAACTAAGGAATTTTTAAGCAGAATGTTAAGTAAATAAAATGAGATTATTTATAAATTAAGACTAAAAAACAATTAAAACTAAAAATATTCCTTGAATTTTTTAAAAAATAGTGTAAAATAGTAAAAGTAAAATAACTAAAAATAAAAAAATATTATAATTAAGGAGAAAAAATGGCAAAAAGAAAGCTGAAGATATTAAATTAACTTTGACTGATGAAGAAAGAGAAGGGTTGGATAACGACGGAATAAAAAGAATTTTGACTAATAAAGCTATATTAGATGTAGCAAAAGGATATGAATTTTCAGAAGAAGAAAAAGAAGAATTTGATTATTTCTTTACAAATGAAAAACACAAATTTTTTGTTGCTAAAATGATTGAAGATAAAATTTCTGTAAATGAAAATGATGTTACAAAATTATATACAGATAATAAAGCTGATTTTGATGCACAAAATATTCCTTTCTCACAAGCTAGGGAAATTATCCAAAGAGATTTGTTAAATCAACAAATAGCTACTTTAGAAGCTGAAGAATTAAACAAATTAGTCGAAGAAATGCAAGATAAAATAGAAATCACTAAAAAAGAAATTCTGTTCTCAAAAGGAGATGCAGAAGTTCTAAAAACTTTAATCGTTGGTAAAATAATTTCTAAAAAAATGGCTGATGAAAAATTTGAAGAACAAAATAAAAAAGATTTAGAAATTATAAAAGATAACGTATACGTTAATTACTACTTAGATTTACAAGTAAGAAAAAATGTAAAAGTTACTCAAGAAGAAATTGCTGAAATCTACGAAAATGAAAAAGCAAAATTAGGAAATGTAACTCCAAATAGTGCTTATCAACAAATAGCAAATGGATTATTAAACACTAGAGCAATTGAAGAAAGAAATAAGCTAGTAAATAAAATTATAGAAGACTATAAAGTTGATGAAGTTGCAAAGAAATATACAGAAGCTGAATAATTAAAAATATTAATTTAAAAAACTGAAAAGTAGTAATTTTTATGAAATTCAGTTTTTTTATTTGTTTTGTAGAGTTATTCATTATAACAAATTTAAAGTATACGTTTTATATGATTAACTCCAAAACTTTCCTTTCCATTTTTCATAAATTTCACTCGAATAAAATTTATTAGTATACTAAAACTAAAAATTTATTCTATATAAAGAAAAATATTATTATGAATTTTTAAAATTTTAACTTTTAAGTAAAGTATAGTAAAACTAGTTTAAAACAGAACTCAAAAATTATGACTATTTCACTCAAACCCTAAATTATATAATTTCTATCAGTTCAATTTTAAATGGGTTCGAGTATAATATTTAATTTAATCATATTTTCTATAAAATAAAACTCAGATATTTTAGTAAAATAACTATGATATCTGAGTTAAAATAATTTTTATAATTTTTGATTTAATAAATGTCCCATTTTTTCCTTTTTCACTTTTAAATAATTTTTATCCACATCGTTTGCAGTAATTTCAATTTCTGAACGTCCAGAAACTTTAATCCCATATTTCTCGAGTCCTTCAATTTTTTTTGGATTATTAGTTTTTAAAATAATTGATTTTATTTCTAAATCCTTTATAATCTGTGCTGCTACAGCATAATCTCTTAAATCATCAGAAAATCCTAATTTATGATTTGCTTCCACAGTATCATACCCTTCATCTTGAAGTTTATATGCTTTTAATTTATTTAAAATACCGATTCCACGCCCTTCTTGACGTAGATAAATTATAAGTCCTTCTCCGCTTTCTTCCAGTTCGTGTAAAGCTCTGTGAAGTTGTTCCTGACAGTCACAGCGTTTTGATCCAAAAACATCGCCAGTTAGGCATTCAGAATGAAGTCTGACTACGATATTCTCTTTATTTTTTATTTCCCCTTTCATAACGGCAATATATTCTTTATGTTCAATTTTGTCACTATAACCTGCAAAAGTAAAGTTTCCAAATTGTGTTGGGATATCAACAATTGCTTCATTTTTAACTAATTTTTCGTTTTTTTTTATGTAAACAATTAAATCATCAATTGTAATTAATTTTAAATTATGTTTTTGGCAAAATTCAAATAAATCATTTCGACGAGCCATTTCCCCATCTTCTCTTAAAATTTCCATAATTACACCTATATCAGAAAATCCAGCAAGTTTAGATAATTCAACAGCAGCCTCAGTATGTCCTTTTCTTTCAAGAACGCCACCTTCACGTGCGATTAGCGGAAATATATGTCCTGGTTTTCTAAAGTCTTTTGCGGTTTTTAGAGGATTTGCCAAGTCTTTTATTGTTTTTAGTCTATCACCTGCAGAAATTCCAGTAGTTGTACCTTCCAGCGCGTCAACTGATACTGCAAAAGCAGTTCCGTAATAATCAGTATTGTGCTGAACCATCGGATTTAATTCAAGTTCTTCGGCTCTCTTTTTAGACATTGGTACACACATAAGTCCACGTGCTTCGTTAATTATGAAATTTAAAGTTTCATAAGTTACTGCATCAGCCGGAATTACAAAATCCCCTTCATTTTCCCTGTCCTTATCGTCAACAACCACTACTGGAATACCATTTTTTAAATCTTCAATGGCAGCTTCAATGCTGTCAAAATTCATCTTTTTTTCTGACATTTAAAATCACTTCTTTCTTCTTGTTTTATATTTTTAATTAAAATCCATGTTTTTGTAAAAATTCCATTGTTAAATTGGAGTTTTTGCCTTTATTTTCTGTATTTTCAAAATTGTCAAACTTTAATATTTTTTCAACATATTTTCCAAACAAATCTGTTTCAATATTCACAAAATCTCCAGTTTTTTTCATTCCAATGGTAATATTTTCAATCGTATGTGGGATAAGTGAAACTGAGAAAATCCCATCATTATCATTTACATCAATTACTGTAAGGCTCGCTCCGTCAATCGTTACACGTCCTTTTTCAACAATATATTTCATATTATTTTTATAATTTTTATCCAGCTGGAATTCATACACTTTTGCAATCCCTTTGTCTGTAATTGATACAATTTTAGCCTCACAGTCAACATCTCCCATTACAAGATGTCCACCTAAAAAAGTCATAAGTGTAAGTGACTTTTCAAGATTCACAATATCTCCAGCCTTAGCACGTTTTAAACCGCTTCTTTCAATAGTTTCAAACATTACATCGGCAGTAAAGTCGTTTCCATTTAGTTTTGTAACAGTCAGACAGACGCCATTTACAGCGATACTATCCCCAATCTGTGCTTTTTCAGCGACTTTTTTTCCCCTTATTGTAATCTCGATACTTGCAGATTTTTTTGCAATATCAATAATTTTTCCAGTTTCTTCAACTAAACCAGTAAACATAATTTTCTCCTGATTTTTAATTTTTTATTTTAAATTATAGTAGAAAGTTAAGTTGTATTTATAACCAATCTACTAACTATAATTTTTTTGTAAAAATTCCATTCCAACATTTTCATCATAAACATTATATTTTACGTTTTTCAAAACGATGGCTCCATTCATATTTTTTTTATCAAATCCAGCAATAAAAGATTTTCCTTCAGTATCGCCTAAAATTTTATTAGCAATGAAAATTTCTCCAGCATCAATAACATCTTCTTCAAATGCTTGTGAAATAAGTGATTGTCCACCTTCCAGCAAAATTGAGTCAATTCCTAATTTTCCAATTTTGTCAAGGATTTCTTTAAAATTGAATTTTGTACCATTTAAAAATACAAATTTAACCTTGTTATTTTTAGAAAAATCTAACTGCTTTTCAGAATTTTTATTTTTTTCTGATGTAATAATTATGGTTTTTTCATCAATATTTTCCTTAATAACAGTATAATCTTTTTCAGTTTTTAAATGTGGATCAATAATTATTCTATATGGATTTACACCGTTTTCAATTCTCGCAGTAAGACTTGGATTATCAGCTAGAATAGTATTTATTCCAACCATTATTCCCATAAATTTATTTCGGTAAAATTGTACTTTTTCACGTGCCGCTTCGTTTGTAATCCATTTTGAATTTCCTGTTTTTGTAGCAATTTTTCCATCTAGAGTAATTGCACATTTTAAGAATAAATATGGTAATTTTGTCATAATATATTTGAAAAACACTTGGTTTATTTTGTCGCATTCTTCTTTCAAAATATTTTCAGTAACTTCAATTCCAGCATTTTTCAATATTTGTATGCCTTTTCCAGCTACTTTTGGATTTTGGTCAGACGAGCCGATAACACATCTTTTTAGTCCCAATTTTACAATTTTTTCTGCACAAGGCGGTGTTTTTCCATAATGCGAGCAAGGTTCCAATGTAACATAAATTGTTGCATCTGACAAATCTTTAGAATTTTTTGAAGCTTCATTCAAGGCATAAACTTCGGCGTGAGGTCCTCCAAAATATTTGTGATAGCCAGTTCCAATAACTTTTCCATCTTGAACGACGATAGCTCCAACCATTGGATTGGGATTTACTGACCCAACCCCTTTTTTTGCCAGTTCAATTGCCATTTTCATATATTTTTCATCAATATTTTCATTCATTTTATTTTTTCCTTTATTATAGTAAAACTGATTTAAAACTAAACTCAAAAGGCTATGACTATTTTACTCAAACCCTAAATTTACATAATTTTTATAGTTTAATTTTAAATAGGTTTGAGTATAATTCATGATGCTATCAATTAAATTTATAATTTTATTTTTATCAAAATTTTTTGAAAATTTTACAAAAATATTTTTTATCCAATTTCTTTTATTAAATTAATCATTTCGATTGCAGAAAATGCAGCATCTGCACCTTTATTTCCAGCTTTTGTTCCGGCTCTTTCAATAGCTTCTTCAATGTTGTTTGTAGTTAAAACTCCAAAAATTACAGGTAATTCACTTTGCAATGAAATTTGGGCAACTCCTTTTGAAACTTCTGAACAAACATAGTCAAAGTGTGGTGTAGAACCTTTTATAACAGCTCCAAGAGTAATTATAGCATCATATTTTTGTGTATTTGCTAATTTTTTTGCAATTAGTGGTATTTCAAAAGCTCCTGGAACCCAAGCAATATCAATATTTTCTTCAGAAACATCATTTCTTTTTAATACATCCAAAGCCCCTCCAATCAATTTTGAAGTAATGAATTCATTAAATCTTCCAGCTACAATAGCTATTTTTACATTTCTTCCATCAAATTTTCCTTCAAAAGTTCTCATTTTTAAATCATCCTCTCATTATTTAATTTTTTATTTTCATTTAAAACTAAAAAAGCCAAGAATACTAAGATTCAAGGCTTTTATATAAAGGTAGGTAATTTTAATTTGTAATTATTATAATTCTGAATTTTACATAAATAACTGAGTTATATACAACAAAATTATTTAATAAATTCATATTAAAAATTAATCATTTCACTTCTACCATCTAGACTGTAACTATCGGTACTGGAATTGCACCAGTTCATGTCGTTTTAATTTTATTTAAAATAAAAACAACTCGTGGACTTTACCACCGGTCGGGAATTTCGCCCTGCCCTGAAGTTTTAAATTTATTTTCTAAACTAATAATATCACTTTTTTGTTATAATTACAAGCATTTTTTCAAAATAATATAAAATTTTTAGGAAAAAATCATTTTTTTATTGACAAAATTTAAAACATAAGGTATCATTATATAAATTAAAATAAAATTAATAAATATAAAAATGTTAAAAAACATTTATATAAAATAAATTTTTTATTAATTAAAATAATAATATAAATAATAGGAGGAAAAATGAGAAAAATACTAAAAATTTCAATTTTTATAGTATTTATAGCATGTAGTAACAGTAAAAGTGATGAGTTGAAAGAAAATAGAAATACAAATGAACAAATGGCACAAATTCATACAATTTCCAAAAAAGATAAAAGCTGTACTGAACTAGAAAAATATAATATTAATGCTGAAAAAATAGACTTGAGAAATAAAGGGCTGGAAGAGATAAATTGCGTTGGAAATTACAAAAATGTAAAAATTCTTGATTTACGTTGGAATAGAATAAAGGACATAAAGCCGTTGAAAAATCTAAAAAAAATAGAAGTGTTGAAAATAAATTTTAATCAGATAGAAGATGTAAAGCCGTTATTAAATTTGCCAAATTTAAGGGAATTATGGATACATAACAATAAAATAAGTGATATTAGAGGGATTGGAAAATTAACAAAGCTCGAACATTTGGATGTAAGTTTTAATCCATTAAAAAATGGAGTTGACGAAATTTCTCGATTAAAAAACTTAAAAAGGCTGGAATTACGTGAAGTTCCAAAAGAAATTGTAGATTATGTATATGAAAATTATCGTGATTTCATGATTCCTAAAAAAATATTTATAGAAGAAAGATACCCAGAACTTACTGCAAAGAGAGAAAATGTGGTAAAATATCCTAATTTTTCAGAATTTGAGAGCAAAATAAACGGTTTTGAAACAGTAAAGATTATAAAAGAACTTTCTACAAAGGAAATTGCACTAGATAAACTTCCGAAAGAGATTTACAAGATAGTTGATGAATATAATAGAAATTCTAAAGAAGCAGATGATAAAGTGGAAGGGGCAACTTTTTTTACAAATAATATTTACTCAATATACACTCTTACATATCCTTATGCCTATGCGGGACAATCAAATAGTGAAACTTTTTTTACAAAAAATGGAAAAGTAATAGTAAAAGATATAGTAAATTTGGATTCACAATTGGAAAGCATTGATGGAAATAATCTGTTTTTATCAATAGTTGCAGCAAGTGGAGGGACAAATTATGTGATAACGGATATGAAAAGTGAACATTTGTGGCGTGAGGAATTTAGGGATTTTGGGCTAGTATCACCTAAGAGAACAGGTAAAATTTTTATAACGGCTTCAAAGGAAAATGTTGTTAATGTAAGAGAAAACCATGGTTCAGATAGTTCGATAATTCATAAATTAGCGAATAACGTTACAGTTGAGGAAATCTTAAACGAAGGTGCTTGGAAATATGTGTATTTTTATAATAAAGATGGGGGATATTATATGAAAGGATATATACATAAAAGCCAGTTAAAATAGTTTATGATAAAATTAATTATAAATAAGAATATAGCAAACAAAGAAGGGGTGTAATAATTTTATTTGAATTGTTAAAATAATTTTGTGAAAGTTTTAAGATTTAAAGGGGGGAATTGATTGTGGTAAATAGAAAATTTAATGGGGTAGATATTGGGGATAGTGCGGTTGCATTTTTTGAAAAATTAGCTAAGCTGGAAAGTGGAGGAAAATATGATTTAGCAGACCAAAAATACTATATTGGAAAATATCAAATAGGAACAGATGTTTTGATGGATATGGGATGGCTTCCAAAAGGATCAACTTGGTCAAATGCCAGATTTATTGGTGAAGCTGCTACAAAATGGAAGTTAACAGGAAAACAAAGTTTTTTGAATACTCCAGCAGCACAAGATGAAGTAATTATGCGTTCTGTAAAAATGAGATGGGCAACTTTGAAAAAACATAAGGACAAAATTTGTAAAAATATAGCAGTTCCTAAAAATGCAGTTTACAAAGCGCCAGGAAAAGTAACTGCTTCTGAAACAAAAGTAAAAACAATAATAATGAAAAAAAGAAATCAAGGCTATAAAGCGGAAGATTTGAGAGGGAAAAGTTTTTTGCTTACATCATCTGGAATGCTTGCTGCCTCACATTTATGTGGACAAGGTGCAATGTCTAATGCTTTGGAAAATAATTTTAAAGGAGTATGGGGAATACCAGTAGATGGAAATTCCATGCCTTCACTGCTTTATGCTGAAAATTTAGCAGGACATGATTTATCAGTAATTATTGGATTCAAGGATAATTGCGAAGTTGGGCATAAAGTTGTGGAGAAAAATCATACTCAGACTGATAATAAAAATATAAATAAACAGGCTGCAGTTCAACAGAAACCTAAAAATAATGTTTCAAATAATTCTCAATCAAAATCAGCACAAATGCAAAAACCAGTTTCAACTCCAAATACTACAAAAATAGAAAATGTTGAAAATACCAGCAAAATCGGAGTATTCACATTTAATGGGCAGAAATTTGAGGAAGTTTGGGATAGCGAAGAGTATAAAAGAGACAGAGCTGAAAATGGAAAAGCTCCTGAATTAGCCTTTGTAAATCCTGAAGAAGCTATTTTGAAGAGGTTGCAGGCTAAATTTCAAGATGAAAATCTTTATAATCAGGATTATGTAAAATATTTGGAAACTAAGACTGGGAAAAAGGTGCTGGAAGAGAATAATGAAGATATAAATATTATTTTAAAAATGTATGATGAGGCAACAAAAGACAACGAAAACATTGGGAATGTAATAAGACAGTACGGGTTTGATGTTTTGAGAGGAAGAGAAGAGAATAATGAAGTTTTGCGGATACAGGATATAGTTTATTATATTTATTCGTACCCTATTTCAAATAAAACTAGCATAGAGTCGCTGGAATACGTGCTTAGCCAATATTCAGCAAAATATGTGAAATTTCCTGATAAAAAGCCTGTAAATAAATTTAAGAAGCAAAATGATTATGTGGATAAAATACAAGGTGTGATTCAGATACATGTAAAAGATAAGGAAGTTAAGGTTGAAAAAAATCAATTACCTGAAAAATATGATGAATACATGCAAGGAATAAAGGATGTTGATGAAATTGTTATAAAAGTTAGTAAAAAACAGCCATCAGAATTGCAAAAGACAAGATGTGAAAAATTGATACGAGAACTTGGAGAAAATGAGTTGGAATATGAAAAAACTTATTTGATGGATGAAAACGGAGTTAGGCAATTTCCTTTGTCAAGAAGGCTGATTGATAATATAATAATTGAATTTTTGAAGGTTCAGACTGGATTTAAGGAAGAAAATGAAATTAAGTATTTTGATAATCATAAATATAGAGATAGTAATATAGTTAGAAATTATTTGTTATGGTATATAAAAAAACACAAGGGAATAGATTTACCTTCAAAAAATGAAATGGGACTATTTGACAGGCTTCAAAAAATTGGAAAAGATATAAGGGTAACTACTGTTCTTAATGACTGGATAACTTCAAAATCAGCAATAAAAGTACGAAATATTAGACAAATAAGTAATTTGATTGATGAAGTCTATGAAAATTATAGGGATGATTATTCAGATTTTGAGAAAGATAAAAGCATTATTTTGGGATTATTTAAAGATAGCAAAGAATTGCGAGATTATGCATCGAATATTGATTCTATGGACTTGTATTCCTTTTATAAATCATTTTATGATTTGCAGAATATTATAAATCCTACTGGAGAATTATTTGTAAATACTAACTGCATGTTAAAGTGTACGCTTGGAAAGGATATAAGCAGGTTAATAATAAATGAAGATAGAGTTATGCTTAGAGGAGCAAAGCAGGCAAATATAAATGATACAAATATTCAGCCTTTTAAATCATGTAGTGCTATCGGGATTTGTCAGCCAGCATTAATAGGGACATGGGAGAAAAATACAGATGTGAAAGTAAGAGACAAGCCTGCATTGTTGGATATTTCGACTATACAATGTATGCACGGTGGAATAATAAGTATTGATGATGCTGGACAAAAAGAAGTGGGAACGGCAGTTACCAAAACGGAAGAAGTTAAGGAAGCTGAGAGAGATGCAGATTGTCAATATAAGCTGTTAATAAATATTTGTAGCGATATAAATAATAATTTTATGCAGACACAGCTGAAAAAAGAGGCACAAAAATATGCTAAATGGAAAAAATATAAAGTTGGGGTAATGGACAATATGCGTTCTTACTTTGCAAAAGATGTAAAAAATATGCTTGGAATGAGAAAATTAAGTGAGTCTGAAAAGAAAAATAAAGAAAATTTTATAAAGAAAAACAAAGCAAAAATGCAAATTGCAAATCAAGAAGTTACCCCAGAAAAAGAAAAATATCTAAGAAAAAAAATCTATGCTGTATTCAAAGAAGCCTATAAAAGTGTAAAACAAAAATCAGGGCCTAAATTTGATACAAAAGGAGTAATAAAAAATCATGGATTAAGCCTATGTGATTATGAAAGGAAAAATTTCTATTCTGCAAAAATGCTCCCAGTAATAACTTATGGTTATTTAATGCGAGCTGGAAATCTAACTATAACAGAAAATGCAAAAAAATTGATTGAATCAGAATTAAATAGTGATATAAATACTACAAATACAGGACAAATAAAATTACAAAACTACAAAATACAAAATAATGTAAAACAGGCAAAAGAAGTTCCCAAACAAAGAACAAAATCATCAGATGTGTCAAACTGGATTGGAATAGGGAAAACGCTTTATACTTCTACAAAACACGTTCCAACTGCAAGAGATATATTAAATGCTATAAGAAAAAATGGAAAAAGTGTAGCAGTGTGTCCGTTTAGTCAAGGAGTGTGGGATGAAACTCATAGTTCATCAAGTAGAATAAGTGCGAATAATAGTGTTAATAAAAAAGTTGAGAATAGTTCTGAAATTAAGATTAATGGAAATGAAAGTAAAAATTTACAAAATAATACACAAACTATAAAAAGTGGATTAGATAAGGCTCCTGATATTAAACCTGCGGGACGAAAAAATAATGTTAAGGGTAAAAATAATATTTCAAATATTTCAACTTCAAAACAGATTCGAACTTTAAATCCAAAAGAAAGTGAAAAGAAAAATTGTTCAACTTGTCCACATGAAGATCAAAAATTGGATTGTAGAGATACTTGGGATAAGGTTACTAACGAAAGAATAGAAAAACTAGATCCTAGAATAAGATGTACAGTAAAACATTTGATAAACTTTATGGAAGATAAATATAAAATAAGAATGAGAGTCACAGATGGATATAGGAGTCACGCTCAGCAAAATGAACTTTATAAAAAAGGAAGAACAACAAAAGGGCCTGTAGTAACATGGGTTAAAGCAGGGTATAGTTATCATAATTATGGTTTAGCTGTTGATGTCTGTACAATAGAAAATGGAAAAGCATATTGGAGAGAAAAAGATTATAAGTTATTTAATAATGAAGCTGTAAAATTTGGTGCAGAATGGGGAATTAAGTTTAAAGACAAACCACATTTTCAATTTAGATTTGGTAAGACAGCAAGTCAACATTATCAAGATTATAAAAATAGAGGAAACAAATTAAGTTATATGCTTTAAAAAATATAATAATTAGGTTATTTTGTGCTTTTTAAGATATTTCTGAATAGAAGATAGCAAAACTGATAAAAAATAAATTCCGATATAAGAGAAGAAGAAAAATGTCTAGATTATAAAGATGGCTCTAAAAGAGATTAAGGAGAGGTGCTAAAATGAATGATAAATTTAGATTACATTTTGAAATAATTTACAAGAAGAAGTAAAGAAGATATTTTGAATATTATGAAAATGGGGAAATAAAAGGCTATTTGATATTTCATGAAAATGAGGATATTAAATGGTGAAGAAGAAAATATTTACTATAAAGAATAAAATTAAAAATAATCATATTGACAAAATTTAAATTTTATTGTATTATTATATTAATTAAAAAAAGATTAAAAAAACAAAAGAAAGGGGAAAATAAAGTTATTTGGAATATTGTATAAAAGTAGTTTAAATGAATTGCAAAAAGTTGATAGCAGTAATTAATTTTATATGATTCTAAGAATAACTTTAAAAGGAAAATGGGGAATAAGAATGTTATAAATCAGACTAATCGAACTATTTTATTTGAGGAAATTAATCCAGAGAAAATGGATATTTTAACGCTTATTAATGATGCGAGGGATATGGATTCGCTGGATGATGAGAATATTATTGAGATTAACAGGCATCTTTTGGTTGGGAGTTTTGAGGAGTTTCTGGAAAAATTTGATCCAAAGGTTTACAGTTATTTTGATGCAGAGAGTCAGAGCATTAAATATATTTTGAAAAAGCCGGAAGGAGTGCCTGAGGATCTTGTGACAGAAATTAAGATTAATAATGGGAATACGTTTTTTAAGATGCTTAGTACTTTGATTGAGGCTAGAAAGTCACAAGGTAACAGGAATGTGGATTTTAAGTTTGAAAATATTTTGGAGTTAATTTCACCGAAAAAGGTTATCGAGGATATTAAGCAGACGAGAAAAGAGATTGCGTATATTTATCAGAAATACGAAGAACTGGATGATGAAAATCCTAAAAAACTGGAATTAGGAGATAAACTTAATTCAAAGTTTGAAGAAGCTTCAGAAAATTACAGTAATGTGCTTGGAATGTTGCCACTTGCGATTGAAGACATAAAAACTCGGCTTTTAATCGGAAGTGATACGAATAATTTTAAGTCAGAGAAAATAAAGCTTGGAATGCTTCAAGTGGGAGAAAAAGGAGAGCTTGAAGTAATTGAGTATAAGCAGGAAAATCAGATGGCTCTTGCAATGATTGAAGAAAAAAATACAACAGCTTTAGTTGAGGCTTTTAGAGATGACTATGAAAATGTGACCGATGAGCCAAATAAATATATTAGCGATTTGGTTGTCAGAACATTTGTACCGCTTGCAAAGACATTTGTGGATGTTGATCCTGAGCAGGAAGTTGAAAATTATAATAATTATTTGGCATTTTATAAATCGGCACAGGAGGATTTTATAAAAATTGCAAAACCTCTAATTGAAAAAATATTGGGTGTGAAAATGTTTTTTGAGCAGTATGATGTGAGAATGGGGCTTATGAAACCAACGCTTTTGATTACAAATATAAAGCCCGAAATGATTGTAAAGGCTGGAAATAATGATAAATTAAGAGCATTTTTGAACACAACTAATGAAAAGAATGATTTTGACAATACAGTATGGTTTGGAATTTATCCAAATGTTGATTTGGAGATGAAAAAAACTGAGAAAAAAGTTCGAGAAAGATTTATGGGAACGAAGAATGAAGATAAAACTGAAAAAAATACAATTGAAGTATTAACAAGCTTAATGACTATATTAGCGGAATATAGAGTCCAAGTATTTTTTAATTTTGAAGGAAAGCCTGAAACTTCGTTTGACAATCTTGCTACAATGGGTGTGGATAAATATATTGAAAAGACTCAAATGTTGGAAAATCAAAAATATTCTGAATATTTAATACCAGTAATTCCTAATTTTACGATAATTCCAAAGGATAAATCAGGTGTTATGCTGGATTATAAAATGAAATTTGAAGAAGAAACAGGGGTATCACTTTCAAAAGAACAGGAAGATTTGTTGAAATTTTGGATAGAAGGAGTGTATGTTGATGCGTCATATGTTGCAGCTGGAATAATCGGAGCCACACAATGTCCAAATTATCTGAAGGAAAGATTTTCAAATGTATCACCACAATATCCAGGAGTACGTTTTGACATTGAGGAAAAAGACAATTCTTATCATACAAAAACAACAATGTCGAAGGAAATATCAGGATTTACAAATACAATAAAGGATAGAATAAATCAATTTAACTATGGATTTGTATTTTCATCGGATAATGCAAATGTAGCACGTGAAAAAATACGAAATATAGTTGTATATAAGGCAAGAACTTTGTTAAAAAATCTGGATGGAGGCTATGAGCCGCTTTATAAGACACTTACAACAACATATATTGAAAGAACGTTAAGATTTACAACGACAGACTTTAAAGAAGACAAGTTAAATATGTTTTTCAGTACAAATCCTGAAAGTCAAAAATCAGTTTGGTTAAAAGATACAAAATTTGTAAATGGAATAATGCAAAAAGGGGATGACTTATCCCATATAATTGATGTAGACAATGGTATTTGCCAGTTAAATATAACTTTTGCAGGGAATTTGAAAAATTTACAAGTTGAAATTAATAAAAATTAGTAAGATAAAAAAATGGGGGAGAGATGATTGAGAATAAATATCCTATATTTGGGCATGGGCAGGTAATAAGTAAGCAGGCACTTGATTTATTGAGGGATAATCCCATAGAATTGACAGAACTATTATATCTGGATAGAAAAGACGGGATAATTTCGGGATTTAATCTTGTTACAGATGCAGAAAGCAAACAAGTGACAGTTACAAAAGGAATTGTGAAATGTGGCAGTAAAATTTTTTGTATGAACGAAGATTATAAATTTGATATGCCTGAGATTGAGAATAGATATATTTTGAAATTAAATCTATTTTCAGATTTTCAGAAAAGAAAATTTTATGTTAGAAGTGCAGATTTTTCGTTAGAAATTTTAAATAATGGAGAAAATATTGAAATAAAAAATGAAAATGATGTTGAAACTGGATTTGATTTAGGTGATAAATTAGAAATAAATTATGAAAATATTGAAAATACTGGAAGAAAGAAAATCGGAGAAATTGAGATAACGAGATTTATTACAAGAGTTGGAGCAGAACTTAGAAATGATTATAATAGTTTTATAGATTTAAGACGTGATTTTAATTTGCTGGAACTGATAAATACAAAATATTCTTCAAGACACGAATTAGGAACACTTCATCCTAAAATCTTGAAATTGTTTGGGAAAGAGGCTTCTAAAAAGGAAAATTTGGATATCTATGATGTTAATTTCTATGTAAATTGCTTAAATGGAAATATAGAAAGAGATGTTATAATAGCTTATATTAATTTAAAGTTACAGATGGAAAATGAAAATTATAGTAATGAAGAGCTTTACCAGTATCTAGTTAAAATTTTAGAAAATTTAGGAAAAGATAGGGAAATTTCTCAGAAAAAAAGAGTAATTCCTAGAAAAATTACAATTGAATAAAAAATTGAGATTTATCAATTTTCTAATTTTATACATTCATTATTTAATACGATTCCTTAGTTAAAAAGTAAAAATTATATTTTAATTATTTGGAAATACAGATTGTTATTCCGCTATGAAAAAATTTATAATAAATTCGTTATTTAAACAGAGTTTAGTATAAGTAGTTGAAACCAATTAGAACTACTTTTTAAGAGAATTACATAAATATTAGATTTTAATACTTTGATAAAAAGATTTTTAATATTTTCATTATTTAAATGAGATTTATTATTAGTATAAAAACTCAAGCAGTTATAAAAAATATATAATTTCACTGCTTGAGTGTATTCTTATGTATTAATTAATGTGATTAATCAACTGTAAATAGAAATTGATTTCCTGCATATAAACCTAATTTATTTTTATTTAGCTTAAACGTATAAGTTCCATCTGTTAAACTGTCATTTTTTTCATTAAAAGTTAAGTTTTTTGTGTCAACTTGCATTCCATTTTCAGATTCGCCTTTGTAAGTTATTTTATATTGGTTATTTTCTTTAGAAAATACTAAAATTCTATCTTCCATTGAGATTTCTTTACCAATAAGTCTATCTACATGTTGTAAAGTCTGGCTAGATTTTATTTCTTCTGGTTTTACTTGAGAAGCGGGCTGATTAGTTGCATTTTCATTAACATTTTCAGAAGATTCTACAACTGGCTGTGCTTCTTGTGGGTTGGATTGCGAATTATTATTTGTAGTATCAGCACTTTGTTGTTCAATTTGAATTTCATCTTGATCTTCATTTTGAGTTGCTTCTTTTTTTCCGCAGCCCACTATTGCTAATATTACAAATGTACTAATTAACATTTGTTTTTTCAAATTCATAAATTACCACATCCTTTTAAATTTATTCTTAGTATATATTTTATATTGTTTTTTAGGAAATTACAAGAGTTTTATTATAATAAAAGTTTTAAAATTTTCATTTTTATAATAAATCCTTAAAAATAATTAAAGTTTTGAGAAAAAAGGCTATTCTTTTTTAGAAAAGTGTGGTATAATAGACATAGATAACCAAAAGCAAGTAAGTGTAACAAAAATATATATTTGTAACAGTAACAGTTGTTTGAGGTGTAAAATTTTAGGAGGTAATACTTTGTTAGGTAAAGTAAAATGGTTTAACGACAAAAAAGGATTCGGATTTATTTCAGGAGAAGATGGAAATGATTATTTCTTACATTTCTCAAAAATCAATAAAGAAGGATTCAAAACAGTTAACGAAGGTGAAGAAGTAAGCTTTGATGTAGAAGAAGGACCAAAAGGACCTCAAGCAACAAATGTAATTTCTCAATAATCGATTAATTAACTTTTTGTTTAAAGGAAGGCTGTTTCAAAATGATAAATTTTGGAATGGCTTTTTCCTTTATATATGATTTTATTTTAAAATATAATAAAACTCTTTAAATGTGGACTTAAATGTTACAATTTGTTAATTAAACTTAACTGTATAAGTTCAAAATTAAAGAAATTAATTGTATAGAAAGAGAGGGAATCTTATGTTAGTGGATTATCATATGCATTTTGAATATGGGAGTTATGATGAGGATTATGTGAATCCATTCTTTGAAAAAGCAAAGGAAATGGAGCTTTCAGAAATTGGAATAACGGAACATACTCACGGATTTAAGGAATTTAAGGATTTATATTATGAGGAGCTGATTTTGGATAATAGTGAAACTGGGAATTTCCAGAAAAAATGGCTTGAGCAGAAAACAAAATTCGTGCATACGTTGGATGAATACAGAGATTTTATAGATAAGTTGAAATCAAAAGGATATCCAGTAAAATTTGGAATTGAAGTGTGTAATTTTAAAAATCAGGAGAAAGTTAAGGAGATATTGTCTAAATATGATTTTGACTATCTGATTGTTTCAATACATTTTATTAAGGGATGGGGATTTGATTTTAGTGCTTTGAAGCATAAATTTACAGATGAGAATTTGGTGCAGATTTGGAAGGATTATGCAAAAGAGATTGAGGATGTGGCAAATACGGGAATGTATGATATTTTAGGGCATCCGTTTAACTTGAGATTATTTAAAAATATTCCAGAAAAAAAAGATGTTGATAACTTGCTTAAAAGTACTGCTAAATGCTTGAAAAAAAATAATATGGTTGTGGATATAAACACAGGAACGTTTTACCGTTATCCAATCAAAGAAATTACTCCATATAGAGATTTTATGGAATATGTGAAAAAATATGATATTCCTGTGATTTTGTCAAGTGATTCGCATTATTCTGAACATGTTGGAATGAAAATAAAGGAAGCTGGTGAATATGCAAAGGAATTTGGAATTACTGAAATGGTAACTTTTGACAAAAGAAAGAGAAGAATGGTTGAAATAGGTTAAAAATTTTAGTAAGTGGAATTAGTGAAAAATAAAAAAATAGGGATTGACTCAAAGTATGAGATAATCCCTTTAATTTTATTATTGACTAATTTTTTCTTTTCTTAATATCTTCCCAGTCTAATGTAGTAGAAAATTCTTTCATAAATGCAATCAAAATTCCTAAAAATAATCCTAAGAATAATGAACCAGCTATAACCAGCTTTTTATTTAACGCAGGTTTTGTTACAGAATTTACATATTTAACAACTGGATTTGAGTCATTTTTTAATAGACGGTAATATGCTAATCTTGATACTAATGTGTCTGTTAAAGAGTCTTTTGTAGTCCGCACATCAATGTTTTTTGTTAAAAAGCTATATTGTTGCTCTAATAATTTTATTTGTTTATCCAAAAAATTGTTTTTTCTTTCAAGCAGATAGCCTTGTGCAAGTATTGGATACTCTTTTGCAAAATCTTCTCCTTCAGCCTTGTTATTTGTAGTGAATTTTACTTTTACTGTTGGATCATTATTTTCTGACTGTGCTGTTAATCTTGTTGTCATTTCCTTAAAGAATTTATCCTCTGGCAAATTCACATTTCTCAAAGTTTTTGAATTTTTTTTCAAGTATGAGTAAAAATCAAAGGAATTTAGTGAAAATTGTGAGTTTTCTCCAATTTCAGTAAGAACTTTATCATTTCCATAAAGAGTAATGTCTGATTTAAAGGATTTGTTCACAAAGACAAAAGCTGTGGAAAGTATCACAACTATTATTGTAGTTAAAGCGATTAAAAATTTATTTTTATAAATAATCTTAATTATCATACTAGCGTCAATTATTTGCTGATTTTTATTATCCATTTTATTTCCTTTCAAATTAAATCTATATCTTAATTCTATCAAAAAAAGTACAAAATGACAATGGGGAATTTAATAAAAATTATAAAATAAACCGAAAGTATGATATAATTGGTTATAAATTTGAAAATACAAAGTAAGAAAGAAGGTTTTTAAATGTATATAAATCCAATTATTGAAGGAATTGAAATTTCTGATATTAGGAAAATTCATGAAAGATTAGTAAATTATAAAAATGTGATAAATATGACAATTGGGGAGCCTGATATTGATGTTCCGCAGGAAGTGAAGGAAGCTGTGGCTTATCATGCTTTAAATAGCAGAATAAAATATTCTCCTGTGGGAGGGATGCCTGAATTAAGAGAAAAGATTGCCAAATACTATAATGAGCAGTTTTTGGGAAATTACAATGCTCAAAATGTTTTGGTGACAGTTGGTTCTACAGAGGGGCTTGCTTCGGTTTTGAAAACTATTTTGGCAAAAGATGATGAAGTGATTATTCCAACACCTGCATATGTGGGATATGAGCCATTGATTACGATTTCTGAGGCGAAAACTAAATTTGTTGATTTGGAAGAAAATAATTTTGTGTTGACAAAAGAACTTTTAGAAAAAAATATTACTGATAAAACTAAATTAATAATTTTGACATATCCGAATAATCCATCTGGAATTATGCTTGCAGAAGAGGAAATGGTTAAAATTGTGAGATTTTTGAAGGAAAAAAAGATTTACCTGATAAGTGATGAAATTTATGCAGCGATTACTTTTGAGAAATTTACTTCCTTTGCAAAATTTTCTGATGAATTGAAGGAACAGCTAATTATAATTAATGGATTTTCAAAATCACATTCAATGACAGGCTACAGACTAGGCTATATTATTGCCGATGAAAAATTACAGAATCAAGTGAAGAAAGTGAGTCAGTACAACGTGACAAGTGCCTCAACATTGTCACAATATGGAGCAATTGCCGCTCTTGATAAATGTTCTGATACAGCGAAAATTTCTGAAATTTATAAAAATAGAGTGGAATATTTTGTAAATGGGCTAGAAAAATTAGGTTTTGAATGTTTAAAACCTAAAGGGGCATTTTATGTTTTTGCAACTTATAAAAATATTGAGAAGTTTAAAAATATGAAATCATTTGATTTTGTTCTTGATTTATTGGAAAAAACGGAACTTGCGATTGTACCTGGAATTACATTTCAAGTGGAGGGGTATGTGAGATTTTCGATTGTGCATGATATTCCAGTATTGGAAGAGGCTATAAAGAGGTTGGAAAAGTATACAAAAGAGAAGTAAAAATGATAATTTAGAAAATTGGAGAAATCAATGGAAAAAACGGAAAAGAAAAATTTGAAAAAAGGAGACTTGATACAGTTAAAAATTGTAAATCTTGATACTAAGGGCAGAGCCTATGGATTTTTTGATGAAAATAAAATTTATGTGAATATTAATGCGGCAGAAAATCAAGTTGTTGAAGGAATTTTTGTAAAAAGACGGAGAAAGTATGAGCTGATACATTGCAAAATTATTGATTTTGCTGGGAGAAAAAATGCGATATATGATGATATTAAAAGACAAAATGGAGGCTGTAACTACCAGTATTATACCTATGATGAGCAGCTTGAAATAAAGGCAGGGCATATAAAAAAAGAATTAGACAAGATTATTAAGTATGACTATATTTTTGAAGAGCCTGTCAGAAGTGTAAGGCCTGATAAATATAGAAACAAGATGGAATTTAGCTTTGGAAATGCTACAAAAGGAGGGCCTATAATTTTAGGGCTTCATAAGCAGAACAGTTTTCACGATATTGTAGAAGTTGATGGGTTAAAATTAATGGATGATAATTTTAATAAAATTTATGTTTTTTGTAATGAATTTTGTAAAAAGAAAGGTTTTGACTTTTATCACAGACTTGATCATATAGGTTTTTTTAGAAATCTTGTAATTAGAAAAGCAGAATTTACAAAGCAGATTTTGGTAAATATTGTAACAACGACTCAAATTAGTGAAATGGAAAAGGAAAAATTTCAAAAAGAGTTTAAGGAAGGATTGTTAGCCTTAAATTTGGATGATAATTTTAAAATTATTGGAATTTTACACACATTTAATGATAATTTTTCGGATATGGTTATTTCCGAAAGTGAAACGATTTTGTATGGAGAACGTGATTTGACAGAGGAGATTTTTGGATTAAAATTTAAAATCAGTCCATACAGCTTTTTCCAGACAAATTCCCAGACAGTCGAAAAATTATATGGAAAAGTCTTAACATACCTTGAAGAAATTGAAAATATAAAAATTCACGAAGCAACAGTTTTTGACTTATTTAGCGGTACAGGTACAATTGGACAAATTGTTTCAAAAAAGGCAAAGCAGGTTTATGGAGTCGAATTAGTGCCAGAAGCGGTAGAAAAGGCTAATGAAAATGCAAAATTAAATAATATTCAGAATGCACATTTTATCGCAGGAGATGTTTTTGCAAAATTAGATGAATTTGATAATGACGGAATCAATCCAGACATTTTAATTTTGGATCCGCCACGTGCTGGTGTAGGTGAAAAAACTATCACAAAGCTGGTAAAATACAATACTAAAAATATAATTTATGTGTCTTGTAATCCAAAAACTTTGATGACAGATCTGATAAAGTTTGGGGAATTTAGATACAGGCTGGTTAGGTGTTCGGTAGTGGATATGTTCCCGGTTACACCGCATTTAGAGGTTGTTTGTTTGCTGGAAAAAGTAGAACAGAAATGATAAGAAGTAAATAAAATAAAAATATTTTAAAACTGCACTTTTAATCTTGTATTTAAAGTTTAAGTGCAGTTTTTATATTTATAATAAATATTTTTATAATTTTTTCATTTCATTTGCAACAAATTCAACCAATGGACCAATAATTACCTGAACGTCTGTTTTAGAAGGTTTTATTATTCCCGCTGCAACTTTTTTAATTTTTTTATCATCTACTAAAGTCGAATCTTTTACTTCCAGTCTTAATCTTGTAGCACAGTTATCTATGGAAACTACATTATCTTTTCCACCTAATGCTTCATATATTATTGTAGCTACTTCTGTATGACTGTTATTTGAAGTTTCTATTTTTAATTCTTCTTCATTATCCTCTTCTTCTCTTCCAGGTGTTTTTAAATTAAAGGTTTTTATCAGTACTTTAAATAACAGATAATAAGCTGCTCCAAATCCAAGTCCTAGAACTAACAGCATAAATGGATTGTTAGCCATTGGCATTCCTGAAGTTAGTGAAAAGTCGATAAGTCCTGCACTAAATCCAAATCCTGCTGTCCAGTGGAACATTGATGCTATAAATAAACTTAATCCTGTTAAAAGTGCATGAACTGCATATAATAAAGGTGCTACAAACATAAATGCAAATTCAAGGGGTTCTGTTACTCCTGTTACAAATGAAGTAACTCCTGCTGCCAACATTAGAGATGCGATTTGTTTTTTTCTTTCAGGTTTAGCTTCTTGATACATTGCAAATGCCGCTGCTGGTAATCCAAACATCATAATAGGGAAGAATCCTGCCTGATACATTCCTGTTATACCTTTTACTCCTGTTCCTCCAAGGAAGTTTCCAATATCGTTTATTCCTGCTACATCAAACCAGAAAACCGCATTTAATGCATGGTGTAATCCTAAAGGAATTAACAATCTGTTAAAGAATCCAAATATTCCGGCTCCTAAAGGTCCAAGTTTTAAGAATGTTTCTCCTAAAGTTACTAATGCTCCAAATATTATAGGCCATACAAAGAATAATACAGGAGATAATACAAGCATTACAGCTGATGTTAATATCGGAACTAATCTTTTACCACTGAAAAATGCAAAAGCCATTGGCAACTGTGTCTTATGGAATCTGTTGAATATTTCAGCAGCTATTATTCCTGATAATATCCCTATAAATGCATTATTTATTTTTCCAAAAGCTAAAGGAACTTTATCTACATCTACTTTTGTCAAAACTGCAACGGACTCTTTTGATAATAATGTAGTTATTACTAAAAAACCTACTAATCCTGCTAATGCTGCAGAACCATCTTTTTCTTTAGATATCCCAACTGCTATTCCAACTGCGAACAATATAGGAATATTGTCCAATATGGAAGCTCCTGATTTAATTAGGAAAGCCGCTGCAGGACTGTTTGCTCCCCAACCAACAGGATCAAGTCTGTAACCTATTCCTAAAAGTATTGCTGCAGCTGGTAATACTGCAACTGGCAACATAAGGGATTTACCAATTTTCTGTAAATACTTCATCATTTTTAACCAACTCTCTTTCTATTTTTTTGTTCATATTCTTCTATCACATAGGAATATAATTTTTTTTCATTATTATTATATCTTATTTTTATATTATGTCAATATTTAAAGAAAAAATTCTTAATGTTTTTCTATTTTTTTTCTAAGTATTTTTGTTTTGTTTGAAATTTTTTATGTTATTTTTCTATTGATATATGTTTATAACATATCTGATAAGACTATTTAATATTTCAGTTTCCCTATAATTTAACATAATATTCACCTTTCTATAATAATGATACCTCAAAAATTTAAATAATCAATCTAAATTACATTTCAAATATATTTGAAAAAATGTTACCAGCTGCAATTTTGTTTATAATTTTATTATTTCCTTATTTTTTTAAAGTTTATCCAAAAATACGGAAAAAACCTTACTTTAAAAATCGAAATTATAATATACATATGGTATAATAATATTGTATTAAAAGAATATTTTAGATTTGAACACTACTTTAAATTAAATAGATAAAATATCAAGAATTATATTTTCAGAAAAAATAAATGAAAGGAATGATAAATATGAAAAAATATTAGTGTTAGCTATAATGGCTTTAAAAATTAGTACAAATGTATTTGCTTGTTCTGGTAATAGTATGATTGAGGATATAATGGCTGATAAAATTATTCGTTCAAAAGAACTGGAAGACATAATAAAAGAAGAAATGAAACTTATTAAAAAATGTCGCATGGAGGATTCGTTAGCATATAAAATTGCCAGTTCAAAAACTCCAGAGGAAATAACAGAAAAAGAGATGAAACTCATTAAGAAACATGGATATGAATTTTTGCTGTCAGATGAATTTAGAAAACAAATAAAAAAAGAGATGACTAAAAATCTTGAGAAGAAGAAATGAGCAGATTTTTATAAGGATTAAAAGTAAAAAGGGAATTTTTTATGAATAAAATCTTTTAAATTTTTTCAAATGGAAAAATATCAAGGAAATTCTCTTGACAAGTGGGAGGAAATGATATATAATTAACTAATATGAGCCTTTCCCACAAAGGACCGTTATTCTATAAAATAGAGAATAAAAACAGGAGGAAACAAAGTGAGTAAATACACTGTAATGCAAAAAAAAGAAGAAGTTGTAAGAAATTGGTATGAGATAGATGCAGAAGGAAAAGTGCTTGGAAAATTAGCTACTGAAATCGCAGTAAGATTAATGGGTAAACACAAACCAAGCTATACACCACACGTTGACGGAGGAGATTTTGTTATTATTACAAATGCTGATAAAATCGCTGTAACAGGAAATAAATTATTAGACAAGAAATATTACAGACATAGTGGATATCCAGGTGGATTGAGAGTAAGAACTTTAGAAGAAATGTTACAAAAACAACCTACTGAAGTAATCAGAAAAGCTGTAGAAAGAATGTTACCTAAAAATAAATTAGGAAGCCAAATGATTAACAGATTGAGATTATTCACAGGATCTGAGCATACACATACAGCACAAAAACCAGAAAGAATAGAGTTATAGGAGGTAAATTTTCGTGGCAGAAAAAATTCAATATTTAGGAACTGGAAGAAGAAAAACTTCAGTAGCAAGAGTAAGATTAGTACCAGGTGAAACTGGAGTAACAATAAATGGAAAAGATATGAGAGAATATTTTGGTGGAAGAGAAATCTTGGCTAAAATAGTAGAACAACCATTAGAATTAACAGAAACTTTAAACAAATATGGAGTAAAAGTTAACGTAAATGGTGGAGGAAATACTGGACAAGCAGGAGCAATTAGACATGGTGTTTCAAGAGCATTATTAGTAGCTGATGCTGAATTAAGAGGAGCTTTAAAAGAAGCTGGATTCTTAACAAGAGATTCAAGAATGGTTGAAAGAAAAAAATACGGGAAAAAGAAAGCAAGAAGAAGCCCACAATTCTCAAAAAGATAATTATATTATTTTATACGCCCTTGGAAACACTGGTTTTCAGGGGTTTTTATTTTGGAAAAAGCATAGAAAAGTACAGAAATGTATGCTTACAATATACACACAATATACAGGTAATATACAAAATACTATATCTTTTCCTGTTATACAATTTAAATAAAATTTTTATAAACTTATATTTTATATTATAATTATAGCGAAACTGCTTTAAAACTAAACTCAAAAGGCTATGACTATTTTACTCAAACCCTAAATCTATATAATTTTAGTAGTTTAATTTTAAATAGGTTTGAGTATAATTTAAAATAATAAGGAGGAATTATGGAAAATAAAAGTTATTTTGATGTGGATTACTTAGTTACATTAGGTGGATTATTTTAGGGTTTCTTATAACATCTTGTACGCTTGGGATTTCTTATCCATGGGCATTATGCATGATTTATGCTTGGAAAATAAATCATAATGTTATTGAGGGTAGAAGGCTAAAATTTAACGGTAGTGCAATAGGTTTATTTGGCAACTGGATAAAGTGGTTATTGCTAATAGTGGTAACTTTAGGAATATATGGATTTTGGGTACATATTAAGTTAGAACAATGGAAAGTAAAAAATACAACTTTTTTAAATTAATTTGTTAAATTAAGGCTGATTGTTTCAGTCTTTTTTTTGTATTAATTTTTTTAATAACGAATTTATTCTAAGTTTTTTTATTGAGAAATAATAATCTATATTTTCAAATTATTAAAATATCAGAAATTCTATAATAAAAATTTATTCCTGCTTTTAGAAGAGATTTAGTATAAAATATAAATTTTCAAAAAATTAAAAAATAATCATTTACCATTATTGATAAAACTAAAAAAATATAGTATAATTATGAGATTAGAGATGTTAGTAAATACATTCAGACTTTTATTAAATACATATCTAGAATTTGAATTAAAATAGTTTACTATATCGCAAATCAGACACGTTAATGACAATTGAACAAATTTTAAAACAAATAGTATCATTTAAAATTTAGGGAGGTAGTATTTATGTACGCATTGGATAAACAGCTTGTTTTAGAAGATGGTAGTGTGTATAAGGGGTATGGATTTGGAGCAGATATTGAAATGGCTGGAGAAGTTGTTTTTAATACTGCGATGACTGGGTATCAGGAAACTATTTCAGATCCATCGTATAATGGGCAGATTATTACATTTACTTATCCGTTAATTGGAAATTATGGTATAAATAGGGATGATTATGAAACTATTAATCCAAGTATCAAGGGAATTGTAACTCGTGAAATATGTAGAAAACCTTCTAATTTTAGAAATGAATTTACATTGGATGAAGTTTTGAAGGACTTAAATATTCCAGGAATTTCTGGAATTGATACACGTAGTCTGACAAAGAAAATAAGAGAGCATGGAACGATTAAGGGAATTATCGTTAGTGCAGACAAAGATCCGCAAGAAATTGCAAAAAATTTAAAAATCAATTCGTTACCAACCAATCAAATCGAACAGGTATCGACAAAAAAAGCATTTCTTTCATCTGGAAGAGGGATGAGAGTTGTTCTTCTTGACTTAGGAATGAAATCAGGAATTATGAGGGAACTTAACTCAAGAGACTGTGATATTGTCGTAATGCCACATAATGCAACTTCTAAAGAAATTTTAAGACAAAAACCAGACGGAATAATGCTAAGCAATGGACCGGGAGATCCGATAGATGTTCCAGAAACAATTGCTACAATTAGGGAATTAATAGATAAAGTGCCAATTTTTGGAATTTGCATGGGACATCAACTGATTTCACTTGCCTGTGGAGCAAAGACATATAAATTGCTATTCGGACATCGTGGAACAAATCAGCCAGTATTAAACCTACAAACTGGAAAAGTTGATATTACAGCACAAAATCATGGATATGCTGTAGATATTGACTCATTGAAGGATACAGAGCTGGAATTAACACATATTGCAGTAAATGACAGAACCTGCGAAGGTGTAAGACATAAAAAATATCCAGTATTTTCGGTACAGTATCATCCAGAGGCTTCTCCAGGACCACATGACCCAAATTATTTATTTGATATGTTTATTGAAAATATGAAAAAGGATCGGAAATAATAATTTTAGAACTATTGATTGAAAACAAATTTTTTAGTTTACTTTAGGTAAATTTGTTACATAAAATTAAAAATTATAAAATATTGAAATAAAAGCGTTGATAAAAATTAATAGCAAGGAGATGTAGGGAAATGCCTAAACGAAAAGATATAGAAACAATTTTAGTGATTGGATCTGGACCGATTATTATTGGACAGGCTGCTGAATTTGATTATGCGGGGACACAAGCGTGTCTATCATTGCGTGAAGAAGGATACAAGGTTATCCTTGTAAATTCTAATCCTGCAACTATTATGACAGATAAGGAAATTGCGGATAAAGTATATATTGAGCCATTAACTGTTGAATTTGTGTCAAAAATTATAAGAAAAGAACGTCCAGATGCCTTGCTTCCTACTCTTGGAGGGCAGGTTGGGCTAAATCTGGCTGTGGAACTGCATGAAGCGGGAGTGCTGGAAGAATGTGGAGTAGAGCTGCTAGGAACTAAGCTTGACTCTATTAAGCAGGCGGAAGACAGGGAACTGTTCAGAGATTTGATGAATGAACTGGGAGAGCCTGTGCCTGAATCAGATATTATTCATAATTTGGAAGAGGCACGTAGATTTGTGGAAAAAATTAGATACCCTGTGATTGTGCGGCCTGCCTTTACAATGGGAGGAACTGGTGGAGGAATCTGCCATAATGATGAAGAACTGGAAGACATTGTTACAAATGGACTTAGATATTCGCCAGTAACTCAATGTTTATTAGAAAAATCAATTTCAGGATACAAGGAAATTGAGTATGAAGTAATGCGCGACAGCAATGATACAGCGATTGTTGTATGTAATATGGAAAATATTGATCCAGTTGGTATTCATACGGGAGATTCGATTGTAGTTGCACCGTCACAAACATTGACAGACAGGGAATACCATATGTTGAGAGATGTTTCGCTGAAAATAATAAGAGCATTGAAAATAGAAGGTGGATGTAACGTTCAGCTGGCATTAGATCCGTATTCGTTCAATTATTATATTATTGAGGTAAATCCAAGGGTATCACGTTCATCGGCACTTGCTTCAAAGGCGACAGGTTATCCAATTGCAAAAATCGCTGCAAAAATTGCAGTTGGATTGACACTTGATGAAATTATAAATCCTGTTACTAAAAATTCGTATGCGTGCTTCGAGCCGTCACTTGATTATGTTGTAAGTAAAATACCGAGATTTCCGTTTGACAAGTTTGAAAAGGCGGATAGGCATTTAGGTACACAAATGAAGGCAACAGGGGAAGTAATGGCTATTGGTAGAACTTATGAAGAAAGTCTGTTAAAGGCTATTCGTTCGCTTGAGTACGGAGTACATCACTTGGGGCTTCCAAATGGGGATGAATTTAGCTTGGAATATATTTTGAGAAGAATCCAGAAAGCTGGAGATGAAAGATTATTTTTCATTGGGGAGGCGTTAAGACGAGGAGTTACTCCGCAGGAAATACATGATATGACAAAAATTGACATGTTTTTCCTTGATAAAATGAAAAATATTGTTGATATTGAAGTTGAATTGAAGGCGAATGTAAATAATCCAGATGTACTGCTGTTTGCCAAAAGATATGGATTTTCAGATAAAGTTATTGCACACCGTTGGAATACGACAGAAGATGAAGTTTACAAACTTCGTGAAAAATACAATATTAAACCTGTATTTAAGATGGTTGACACCTGTGCGGCTGAATTTAAGTCAGAAACGCCTTATTTTTACTCGACTTATGAGCAGGAAAATGAAAGTGTTGTGGGGGATAAGAAAAAAATTATTGTACTTGGCTCAGGACCTATTAGAATTGGGCAAGGTGTTGAATTTGACTATGCTACAGTTCATGCTGTGAAGGCAATAAAAGAGTCTGGTTATGAGGCAATTATTGTAAATAACAATCCTGAAACTGTTTCAACGGACTTTTCAATATCGGATAAGCTTTATTTTGAGCCACTTACAGAAGAGGATGTTATGGCGATAATCGAGCTTGAACAGCCAGAAGGCGTTGTTGTTCAGTTTGGCGGACAGACGGCAATTAACTTGGCTGAAAAATTGGCAAGACATGGTGTTAAAATATTGGGAACAGCACTTGAAGAAATTGATAATGCGGAAAACCGTGATAAATTCGAGGCATTGCTGCATAAATTGAACATTCCTCAGCCACTTGGAAAAACTGCGTTTGATACGGAAACTGCTGTAAAAAATGCGGCTGAAATTGGGTATCCTGTTCTAGTGCGTCCATCTTACGTATTAGGTGGAAGAGCAATGGAAATCGTATATCGTGAAGAGGAGCTGCGTCAATATATGGAAAATGCTGTAAAAGTATCTCCTGATCATCCTGTGCTTACTGACAGATATTTAGTTGGAAAGGAAATCGAAGTGGATGCAATTTGCGATGGGGAAACAGTTGTAATACCAGGGATTATGGAGCATATCGAAAGAGCGGGAGTCCACTCTGGAGATTCTATTGCGGTTTACCCTCCACAAAGTATTACAGATTCACAAAAACGTACATTAATAGACTATACAACAAGACTTGCAAAAGGATTAAACATTATAGGGCTTTTGAATATTCAGTATGTAATTAGCGATGGAGAAGTTTATGTATTGGAAGTAAATCCTAGAAGTTCAAGGACAGTTCCATTTTTAAGCAAGATTACAGGTGTTCCTATGGCAAATCTTGCTATGAAGGGAATTCTTGGAGAAACGTTGAAAAGTAAAGGATATCAAACTGGATTAATTGAAGAAAGTAAACATGTGTATACAAAAGTTCCTGTGTTCAGTTTCCAGAAATTAAAAGATGTGGACACAACACTAGGGCCTGAAATGAAGTCAACAGGAGAAGTTATGGGAAGTGATGAAAACCTTGAAAAATCACTTTACAAAGGGCTAATTTCATCTGGAATTAAAGTCAAGGATCAAGGAAGCGTATTGTTTACAATTAGTGGAACTGCAAAAGAGGAAGCTTATGGACTGGCTAAGAGGTTTTCTGACTTGGGTTATCATATAATGGCTACAAAAGGTACAGCTAAATATTTTGAGGAAAAAGGGCTTCGTGTTGAAACTGTCGGAAAAATTGAAGAAGAAGGAAAATACGAGCATGATGTATTAGGACTGATTTACAAAGGACTTGTTGATATGGTAATAAATACAGCGGCTAAAAAGAAAACTGCAACAAATGACGGATTTAAAATTAGACGTGCTGCAAGTGAACAGGAAATCGCCTGTCTTACTTCACTTGATACAACGGACGCTTTACTGAAAGTTCTAGAATCTATTTCGTTTAATGTAAGTTCGATATAATTAATTTTGATTTTATTAAATAAAATAGAAAATAAATTTTAAAAATTACCAATTTCATTAGTTTTATTTTGAATAATAGGATTAGGGAAATTGGTAAAATTTTTAAGTAAAATAAAAAAATAAAAGGTAATGGAGTAAAAATGAACTATAAAAAAATAATATTAATAGTATTTCTCTCAATTTTTTTATTTTCCTGTGATGATACATTTAAGGAAATTGGAAGAAAATTTAGTATAAAAAAAGTGAAAAATGAAGAAATGGAGAAGTACAACGGCTATATTGAAATCCATAATAATTTGACAAATATTGAAAATGAAATTTCAAAATATATTGATGTGGCTGGAGAAGGCAAAGAAATAAATGTTCAGGAAATGGGGAGACTGGAAAGCATTCCTGTTATTAAAATTGATAATGCTGTTATCCAAAAACTCGAAAAAAATATAAATTCAAAATTTAAGATGGAAAAGCTGGATAATTCTTCCAAAAGATTATTGCCAATTTTAAAAGAATTAAAAGTAGTAACAGATTCTATGACAAATTACTATAGAAAAAAAGAATATTTGGCAGATAACTTTTCCAAAGGGCAGCAATTACATACAAATTTTTTAAAAATTTACAAAAGATATAAAGAAAATTCAAATGTTTTTAAAGCGGAAGTGGAAAACAAAACGAAAGAAAGAGTGCAGAAAATATTAGAAACATATAAAAATGAAGGCAGCCTGATAAAATACAATTTGGTAATTCTCATAAATAGTTGTGAAGATTTTGTGGATAAAATGGATAATCAGAAACTTAGTATGACAACATTTATAAAAGGTGATTTGGGAAAATTAAAAAAAGCGCAGCAAAATATTTTAACAGCTTCAACTAACTTTCAAAAGACAATTACAAATGAAAAACAATTGAAAAAGGAAAATTATACAAAAGAAAAATTGGAAATATTTAATAATCAACTTGCAGAATTTGAAAAATCAGTTACAATATTTATTAAAGAAGTTGAAAAAAGTAAGTCATTGAGTAAAGAAGATATTGAGAAGAAAGTTTATACAGAGGATATGGCTGGGACTCCGAATGATGTAATTAAAAAGTATAACAATTTAGTGAATGCCTACAATAATCTGATGAATTAAAAGTAAGAAAAAATCAAAATTTATATAGATAATTATAAATTTTATTATATACTCAAACCTATTTAAAATTAAACTGCTAAAAATTATATAGATTTAGGGTTTGAGTAAAATAGTCATAGCCTTTTAGTTTAGTTTTAAAGCAGTTTTACTATATTTTATAAAAAGCCTTAAAATAAGAATTTTATAAAGAATAAATTATTTTCAAAAATAAAAATCTATTTAAGGCATTTTTATTTTAACATAAATTGCAATATTAATGTTAATCTCTTTTTAAACAGGAATAATTCTTTTTATATTGCATTTATTATTAGTCACAAATTCAAGTATATTATAGATTTTTCCTAAGTAGAAGAATAAGCCAAATTAAAATAAATTCCGTTATCCGCAAAATATTTTCCAGCAATTTTAGCGTATCTAATTCCCACATCAGTCAACGAAAAATCACAGTTTTCTTGAATTTTTCCGTAAATAAAAAATTTATCCATACTGGATTAAATACAAAATCTTTTTTATCATATCAGTCCTTTTTATTCTCATATATATTCTGCTATTCTAGATGCTATTCGTTTTTAATTATTTCATAAGTATTGGAATTTGAAAGAACTTAATAATATTGATTTTAAGGTATAAGTTTGGTATAATATGCTCAAATCCATTTAAAATTAAGATAATAGAAGTTAGATAAATTTAAGTTTAAGTAAAATAGTCATAACCTTTGAGTCTAATTTTAAAGAAAGATTATTATGGATGTACTAAAAATATATAAAAAGGAGAAAATTTAGAAAATGAATAAAAATAAAATTGCAAAAATATTGCTGTTATTCATTATTATATTGTTTGGACTAGGAAAACTGTATCTAAGTAGAAATAACAGTATAAATGCAAAGGAAAATTTTTCAAAGGAATTTGTTGCACAAAATAAGAGAAATAATAAAAAGAATGTTATTAAACAGAAAAATATAGAAAATAAAAATGAAAAACGAACTCAAAATACTTCAAACCAAGGAGATAGAAAATATCAAATTGATTATGACCATGTGATTGGCGGGGATGAAAATTCACAAGGGAAAGTTACCGGTGGACATTCACTTTTGCGTGGAGATGTGAGAATTGTAAAAAAAATTGGGAATCCAGCTAAAAACGGAGTGTATCGAGCAAGTATTGAAGTAAAGAAAAAAGACGGAACTTGGCAGGCAAAAACTTCTAATGGTGGAGTAAATACAATGTTTCCAGAAAACTGGGATGAAGCGAGAATTATTGATGAAATAAATTCAGCATGGGAAAATAGAAAAGATCTTAAAGGCAGAGATAATAATATGTGGCAGGGAATAAGCAAAAGCGGAGTTCTGATACGTGGTTACAAAAGCCCTAGAATAACAGCTTATCCAGTTTATGAAAATCGTTAGAAGTAATTTTAGGAAAGGAGTAGTGTGAATGATTATAAAATTTGGTTACTACAACGATGAAGATTTTGGATTGACTGCATTTCCAGAAATAAAATTTTCTGAAAAAGAAATAACAAAAAATAATAAAAAAAATGGATGTTTAGAAAAAAAGAAAGCAGTGTATACAAAATATCTGATAACTGGAATAATGGAAGATTTTCCAGATATGGAAATAATTGATATTTTTTTGCCACAGCTAGAAAAAGTTGAAGCTGGGAAAATGCAAGAAACTGTTTGGGACGGACAGGCTTTTCAACATAAAATTAATAAAGAAAAAGTAGAATTTGAGCATACAATTTTTGGGATTTGTCAGGAATATCCGCTGTGGGAATGTAAGTTTGAAGAATATAGAAAAGTTTTTGAAGGCTGGAAAAAGTTTTCAGAAATGGAAGTTGATTTAAAAAGTGAAGTTACAGTGGAGATTTAAGAAATAAAAAATAAAAATATGAAAAAATATTTATTAATCAAAATATTTGAAAAATAATTTATCAGAAATGATTATGAATTCAGTACAATCATCATATGCACTATTATAAAAATTTATTTCTATTTAAAAATGGGATTTAGTATAATATAAATAGAGAGAAATAGAAGCTTAGAAAGGTAATTATGATAAAAAGAATAGATACGATATACGTAAGAAATTATTTTTACGTATATAATTTGAAGGATGAAGATTATAAAATTTTATCAGAAAGATTGGAAATTGATGAAGAGAAGATAAAGAATGTTATTGACGAGGAAATTTTTACTCCAAGAATTTCAAAATCAGATTGGGAGATTTATAAACTGTATTACCCAGCTATTAAAAAATCTACAAAAGATAAAGAATTTACATCATATGAGATTAATCCGATTGTAATTTTTTTTAAAGAAGATAAAATTGTTATTTTAGATGACGATTATTACAACGATTTTTATCAATTTGTTGAAGAGTATGCCAAATTAAGAGATGAAGTTCTTGAAGAAAATCGTTTTTTCCTAAATATGCTTCATAAAATTTCTCAAAGCCTTTATAAATATGTGAGAATTTTGATTGGAGAACATGACAAGATAGAAACTGTTTTGAGGGAACAGCAAAGTAACGAAAAGTTAATTTCTCTTGCGGAAGTAGAACAAGGATTTTATGTTTATAATATTGCATTGAGAAATTTGGACTATGTTGTTGAGAATTTGAAAGAAGATGAGCAATTTGAACAATATGAAGAATATATGACAAGAATTTTACAGGAGATAAATTTTACACTAGACTTATCGTCTTCATACTGTGAAATTTGTAAAACTACAAGAGAAACATATTCATCGTATATTGGAAATAATATGAATATCACAATGAAATTTTTAGCTGCAGTAACAATATTGGTTACAGTTCCAAATATGATTTTTGGATTTTATGGAATGAACGTGAAGTTGCCGCTTCAAGATATGGGATTTTGGGCATTAGTAATAATTTTTATAATAATGATGTTGCTAATGCTAGTTTTGTGGAGATATATGAAAAAGAAAGTTTTATAGTAAAACTCCTTTAAAACTAAACTCAAAAGTTATGACTATTTTACTCAAACCCTAAATTTATATAATTTTTAGTAGTTTAATTTTAAGTAGGTTTGAGTATATAATGTAAAAATAGAAATTATAGTAGTTTATTTTTGTTAAAATAAAAAAATCAAAATAAAGATGTATAAACATAATTATAATTTTAAAGTAAATTTATGATGTATAATAAAAGACTATCTAAAAGAATATTTTTTCTAAAAGATAGTCTAATTTTTTTGTTATTTATCTTGTAAATTTTTAAAATTAAGGTTTTAATTTAGCTAATTCATCTAAATCAACATCAGCGTCATAATCCACATTATCAAAGTCAAATCCATTTAATTGCATGAATTCCTCTCTTGCTCCAGCGTAATCGCTTATTTCCTTAAAGTTATCTGGAGTAACTTTATCCCAAAGAGCTTCTACCTCAGCTTGAACATCTTCACGCATTTCCCAGTTATCTGGACGTAATCTTCTTTCTTTGTCAATAACAGGATTGTTTCCATAAACCATTTGAGTCAAAAGTCTATGTTTTTGTTCGATTGTACCTTCGTGGATACCTTTTTCCTTCATTACTTTGTAAAGCAATGCTGCGTATAATGGGAAAATAGGGATAACTGCACTTGCTTTTGTCATTAACGCCTTACTTAATGAAACGTATGCTTCTCCATTGTATTTTTCTTTTAAAAAGTCATTTAAAACATCAGAAGTATGTTCCAAATCTCTTTTTGCAGCTCCAATTGTACCTTCTTTATAGATTCCATAAGTTACTTTTGGGCCTAAATATGAATAAGCTACTGTTTTAAAGCCTTCAGAAAGAACACCACCTTTATCAAGTGCCTCAATCCATAATTTCCAGTCTTCTCCACCCATAACTTTTACAGTGCTGTCAATTTCTTCTTGAGTTGCGACACCCATTGTTGTTTCTTCCATAACTTCTTTTTCAAAGTTGATAGTTGGACCTGTAATGTCCTTTGTTGTAGATTTTAATGCTGAACGATAAGTTACACCGTCAATTGGATCAGTTCTAACTGCACTTGCTAAGCTGTAAATTAACAAGTCGATTTTTCCACCAAATTCTTCTTTAATGAATTTTATTACATCATCTTTCATTTCCATTGAAAAAGCATCACCAATAAAGTTTTTAGAAACTAAACCTTCTTTTTTAGCAGCTTCGTTAAAGGCAATTGTATTCCACCAACCAGCAGAACCTGCTCTTTTTCCTTCTACCCCTTTTTCAAATGCCACTCCGATAGTTTCTGCTCCGGCACCGAAGGCAAGGGAGATTCTTGTTGCAAGTCCGTACCCAGAAGAAGAACCGATAATTAGAACTTTTTTTGGACCTTCATATTTATCTTGTGATTTTACATAGTCAATTTGCCTTTTTACAAATTCTTTTGCTCCAATTGGATGGTTTGTAAGTGCTAAACCACCTTTTAATCTAGGTTTTATAACCATTTTTTCTTTTCCTCCTAAAAAATTATTTATTATAATTATTTTTCAATTTTAAAAAAATCATACATTTAAAATGATAACATATTTTATGATATATTTTCAAGAAATATTTTTATTTAAATAAAAATAAATAATTTTGACAATCAAAATAATTCTTTAGATAGAAAAGTTAATAAAATTACAACTGTGCTGTAGGATAAAGAGTGATTTCATTCATACTTACTTCTTCTGGCAAATCAATCGCAAATTTCACGGCTTCGGCAACTATCATTGGATCTGCTCCAATTGTGTCATAAAGAAACTCAATTCTTTCCTTAATCGCTTTGTTTGTAATACGTGTTGCAAGTTCAGTTCGGAATGCTCCAAGATATAGAGTTGTTGTACGTACATTCATTTTTTCGTTGGCACTTTCTTTTCTCAGTACTTCCATTAGTGCTTTTACACCATGTTTTGTGGCACAGTAAACTCCTGCTCCAAGATATGTGTTTAGCCCAGCAACAGAAGATGTGCTAATAACGTGTCCAGATTTTTGCTTAATAAAATGAGGAAGTACAGCTTCTATACCGTTTAGGACGCCTTTTAAGTTCACGTCAATCATTTCGTCCCATTCGCTATTTTTTAGTTCTGATAATGGTGCATTTGGCATTAATCCGGCATTGTTGAATATAACGTCTATTTTTCCATATTCAGAAATTGCAAAATCAACCAATGCTTTTACTTCCTCTCTTTTTGATACATCTGTCACTTTGTAAGCCGCTTCTCCTCCTTTTTCCTTTATTTCAGCAACAGCTTCCTGTAATTTGTCTTCATTTCTTGCAGCAAGTACAACTTTTGCTCCGCTTTCTCCTAATAATTTCGCAGTAGCTCTTCCAATTCCTGAAGAAGCTCCTGTAACAATAACGACTTTGTTTTTAACAGCCATTTAAATCATCTCCTTTAAATAATTAATTTTTATCACAAACAAATTATAACATATCTTTTGAAAAAGTCAATAGGTCTATATATATCTATTATAAAAAATGAATGATATGTTGTAGTTGTTATTTTTAATATTTTAAAGTATAATTATAATAAATTAACTTTAAAAGTTGTAGTTATTTCATTTAAACTTTAAAAATATTTAATTTTATAAATACGATGTAAAATAGATTATAGCATTCTAATTTGAAACGGGAACTTAGACAAACTATAACTTTCTACGTATTCTTGCTTCAAATTTTAAAAGGATTGACTATAATTTTGGAAAGGTAAAAAATGAGTAAATATAAAGAAGTGTACAATAATATAAAAAAACAAATTAAAGATGGAAAATTAAAGCCAAAAGATTATTTAAAAAAGGAAGCAGATTTTGCCAAAGAATATTCCTGTTCAGTACTTACTGTGAGAAAAGCACTTGCTTTACTGGAATCAGAAGGATATATTCAAAAAATAAAAGGTAAAAGGTCAGTTGTACTTGAAAAAGGGGATTTAAAAAATATTTCGCTTACTTCAATACAGACATTTCAGGAATTGAATAAGATAAAAAATATAGATGTCAAGGCAAATTTAGTTAGTCTATATATAGTACAAGGTGTCGAGGAACTGATGGAAAAATTTAATGTTTCTAAAGCGGCTGATTTTTACAAGGTTGTCCGTACTTATTCCTTGGATGGCGAAACTGTTCAGTACGCCACTTCTTATTTTGATAGAAAAATAGTCACTTATCTGAATGATGAAATAGCTAGCAAGTCTATTTATGAATATCTGGAAAATGAACTAAATTTAAAAATATCGTATTCAAGACGCGAAATAAAGTTCAGAAGTGCAACAGATGAGGAAAGACGGCATATAAATCTTGAAAATATTGACAGAGTCGTAGTTATTGAAACTTACGCCTATTTATCCAACGGAAATCTTTTCCAATATGAAACAATAACTTATCATCCTGATAAATTTACTTTTACTGCAATTGCTAAAAGATAGTTGCTAAAAATATAAAAAGTGGATATAATAAGAATAGATAAAACATTAATTAATTAAATAAAAAATAAGAAGGGAAATGATAATAATGGAAATAAACAAATTTATTGATCATACAATTTTGAAAGCAGCAGCTACAAAGGAAGATGTAAAAAAATTATGCGATGAAGCGAAAGAATATGGATTTTATTCAGTTTGTGTAAATGGGGCGAATGTTGAATATGCTTTTAGTCAAGTTAAGGACAGCGATGTGAAAGTTGCGGCAGTAGTTGGGTTTCCTTTAGGAGCGATGGCAACGGATACGAAAGTATTTGAAGCGAAAAAGGCTATTGAAGACGGTGCTTCGGAAATTGACATGGTTATTAATATTGGAGCATTGAAGGATAAGGACTATGGTTTAGTGGAAAATGAAATTAGAAAAATAAAAGAGGCAATTGGAAGCAATGTTCTGAAAGTTATAATTGAAACTTGCTATTTGACTGATGAGGAAAAAGTGAAAGCATGTGAATTATCAGTTAATGCAAAGGCAGATTTTGTAAAAACTTCAACAGGATTTGGAACAGGAGGGGCAACATTTGAAGATGTGGAGTTTATGAAAAAAACTGTTGGAGATAAAGCAGAAGTAAAGGCAAGTGGTGGAGTGAAAGACCTTGAAACTGCAAAAAAATATGTTGAATTAGGAGCAACAAGACTAGGAACAAGTTCAGGAATCGCTATTGTAACAGGACTGGAAAGTGAAAAGGCTGGCTATTAAATTTTAGTCAATAAAGAGGAACATAGTAATAGACTTTTTTTTAAACTATATATTTTTATAATTTAATAAAAGAAGGATTATGAAGCAAGGGGTTAGTACCCCTTGTTAAAGTAAGAAATTGGATAACAGATATTTATGCAGCAAGAAATTAAGAATTTTTATCAGAAAGAGAAGAAGTTTAAAATTGAAAATAGTATATTAATTAGGTATATAAACTTTTGCAAATAGCTGTCAGTAAAATGTAAAGGAGAAGTGAGTATTTATGAAATTTAAAAATTTTAAATTTAGAAATATTTTCTTTTGTTGCTTTCTTCTGCTAGTTTCTATGCTTTCTTTTGGGCAAAATAGGAAATCTGATGAGATTATTTTGACTGATGATGGAGTAATTTTGGATTTGAAGGGAACATTTAAAATTAATTGGGATAAAAGTGATTCAGATGTACCATGTTCTGCAATAGAATATGGGGAAATGCTCTTTTATCCTGATAATAAGGATATTGTGAATGGGAAAGCGATAGTTTTCAAGCCTAGGGATTTTGACTATAATAATCCAGATATATATGAAAATAATGAAAATTATGAAAAAGAAGCTGCTAAGGAAGAGAAAATTATTGCTGAAACATTGAAGAAAAATTTTCCAGAAGAGTATCAAAAAATGCAAAAAATTCGTAAAGGGGAATTTGAAGTTGCAGCGACAGTTAAGATAAAAAAGGTTTTGCCATATACAGAATGTGATTTTACGACAGTTTATGCTCAAGTTACTGAAATAAAGAAAATTGATGGTACAAAATCAAAAATTACAAAACTTGAAGTGAAAAAATCGGATGAATCAGATGATTTTGATGAACCGCATTTAGATGAAGCGGGTTACCTTCGAGAATACAGGGTAAACTCAAAGGATGGATATGGAAATATGGGTTAAAAACCGACTAAAGATTCAAAAGTTATTTCAAAATTAGATAGTGAAACAATTGTAAGATATATTACAAAATATGGTGACTGGTATTATGTTTATTATGCTGACTATCCTTCTGACTATAAGAATGACCTAACAGTCAAAGAATATAGGGGATTTATCCATAAGAGCCAGTTGAAAAAGCATGTTGATTAGAGATTTATGTAATAAAATTGAAAAAATTTATGCTTTTGATTACAAAGAGAGGATAACTTATGAAAAAAATTTTTTTGAAAATAGTGATATTTTTGATTTTTGTAAATGTGGGATTTGGAGATATTGCTAAAAATTTAGGAGATTATTATTCGATAGATAAAGGAAATGTTTATTACAAAAATAAAATTTTGGAAGGAGCAAATCCGAAAACTGCTGAGTTGATAGGATTTTCTCTTTTAAAAGATGATAAGAATGTTTATTACATGGGTGAAAAAATAAAAGATGTAAAAATTAAAAATTTTGAGAAATTAGGTAAAAATTATTGGAAAAATGAGAATAAAATTTATTATCGGGATAAAAAAATAGAAAATGCTGATATTATGAGTTTTAAAGTTTTAAATGAAGATTATGCAAAGGATAAAAATCATGTTTATAGCGGAAATGAAGTAATAGATCCTTCTCCATTATTGGGAAAAATTAAAAATCCTGAAACATTTGAATTCTTGCCAAATGGAATAATATACGCTACATTATATGGAAAAGATAAATACAATGTATATTATATAAACAATATAATGTCAAACTGTTTTGATTCATACTATTTTATTTATGAAGTAAAAGGAATTAATAGAGATAAAGTAGAAGTTCTGAATAAATGGTTTATAAAAGATGATAAAAATATTTATTTTAAGGGAAAAATTTTAGAAGGTGTACATTATAATACATTTGAAGTGCTTCCAAATGGAGATGGAAAAGATAAAAATAGAAGTTATGAATATTTGACTAAAGATGAATAAGAATGGTTTTAATCAACTGGAAACTAATTGTTTATACAGATAAAATAAAAAGGGTAGGAAATAAAAAATGGAATTTAGAATAATGACTTACAATATTTACGGAGCAAGGCTTGCTGATGGGAAGAAATTGGCAAAAAGCATAAAAAAATATAAGCCTGATTTTGTTACATTACAGGAAGTTGATAAAAATACGAAAAGAAGTAATTTTCGTGATGTAACGCAGGATTTTTCACTTGAACTTGGGTATAATTATTATTATTTTCAAAAGGCAATGGATTTTGATAAGGGAGAATTTGGAATTGCGTTTGTTTCAAAATATGATGTGAAAAATATATATGTTCACGAGCTGCCGTCTGCTGGAAATGAAAAAAGACAGGTTTTGGCAGCACAAATTAGTTCAAAATATAAAAAACATATTTTGGTTATAAATACGCATTTAGATTATGAACCTGCAGTAAAAAGTACCCAGATTGACGATTTGATGACAGTTATAGATTATTTTAAGGGAGATATAAAATTTTTATGCGGTGATTTTAACCTTTTGCCAACAACAGAGCATTATCGGAAAATTGCTGAAAACTGGAATGACACTTATTTTGAAGGCAAGGACTTGGAAAATAAATCAAATCTTGAAAACAGGAATCTTGAAACACAGAGAATTGATTATATAATGGCTAAAAAAGATGCAAATTACACAACTAAGCAAAGTTTTTTTATAAATGATGATTCGCAGGAATGGACAAAGCTGTCGGATCATTTGCCGTATATGGCGGTTATTGAAATGGAATAAATTTATTGGAAATGATTTTGAGATTTTTTGAATTAGGGAATGTCTTAAAACTCTCAAAATGATGAATTTTTAACAAATTTTTCTAAATTCAAAAATAATAAATACTGATTTTATCGTACTTTGTATAATTTCTAAAATCAAAAAATATTAAAAATAACATAGATTTTGAGTTTTCAGACACAGCTTAATCCTTATACCTCTATTTAAATTTTAAAAAAGCTTTTTATTTTAAATCAGGAGTAAATTTTTAGTCAATGTAGAAAAATTTTGAAGATAAATAGGAGTATGGTAAGAATACCCCTGTTAAAATTTATTTTAATCCCAATAATTTTATGACATTCTCTCCAAGTATTTTATCTGATATTTTTTTAGATAGACTTAAATATTCTATTGCCTGTTTATTTAAAAATGAATCACCGTAAGGAGCGTCAGAACTAAATAGACATTTGTCAGGAACTTCTGTTATTATCATTTTTAATGCGAGTGTAGAAAAAGCAGCGGATAAATCAATGTAAGCATTTGGTGTATTTTTTACAAAATCTGTTACTTCCATCCAGTTATAACCTCCCATATGTCCAAAAATTACTGGTGTTTTGGAATATTTTTTTGTGAGATTTTCGAGAATTTTTATACCGTTTAGAGTGACTGGATTAAAAGTGTGAACCCATATGGGAAAGTTTTCATATTGTTTTAGTGCTTTAAAAATTGTTTCCAATTGGCTTACTTGTTCATCATTTCCAGGTGTAAATTCGCCAACGCCTTTTAATCCATTGTCAATAATATATTGTTTTATCCAGATTTGAGTTTCTTCAAGAGATAATCCAAGTGGAACTGTTCCAAAGCCATAAAATTTATCAGGATAATTATTTATTACTTTCATTAAATCAGAAATATCCTTTTTAAATCTTTTTTTATTATTTTCAAGAGAATTTTCTCCTCCTAAAATTTTAAATAAAATTGACATCGCATTTTTGAATTCAGTTAAAGTCTTAGCTTTTTCAGGATGTGGTGTTGTAGTAAAAAGTATTGCCTTGTCTACCCCCGCTTTATTCATTTGTTCAATTTGTAATTCTGTTGGCAATATTAAATGTTGGTGACTATCTATTATCATATCTTCTCACCCTTTCATCTTTCTATTATTTTTGATATAATAAAGTATAACATACCTCTTGTAATCAATACAAGTACGCACATTTTTGATATAAAGTATCTTTTTTGATACTTTATTAAAGGAAGGAAAAATATGTCAAAAACAGAAGCAGTTTCAAACGCTTGTCCAATGGAGTTAGGAATAAACATACTCAGTGGAAAATGGAAATTAAGGATTTTATGGAATTTGTACATTAAAAAAGTGGTCAGATTTAATGAATTGCAAAGAAACCTGGGAAATATTACTACAAAAACTTTGACAGAGCAATTGAGAGAACTTGAAGATAAAAAAATAATAAAAAGAACTATTTATCCTGAAATTCCTCCAAAAGTTGAATATTCTCTGACTGAAATAGGCAGTTCTATTGAGCCTGTATTAAAAACTTTATGCGATTGGGGAAATGAATATTTAGAATTGATTGATAATAATACAGATAAGGTTTGAAAATAAGTTATGCGGAAACAAAATTTTCAAGTAAGAAATATTTTCTATCATAATAGAGTTGTTAAAGCTACTATTTAATGAAATAAAGGTGTTTGTACGGCTTTTAATAAATTTAAAAATGATAAAATATCGTTGTAATTTTTGCAATATATTTACATTTTTCATTGTAAAAAGCGTGTAATGAGAACATTTTTTCGTTGAAATTTTTGTTGATGGAAGAAAAATATAATCTCGAAATACCAGCAAGAATATCAATGAATGATTATAAAAAAGAAGAATAGTTGTTAAATTTACGGTTGTATATGACAGAAGAAATTAGAAATATTGTGAAAAAAGAAAAAATGACTTAAAAATGACTGATAAGATGACTGATAAAGAGCTACAAAGACTGAAAATAGTGAGGCTCAAAAGATTTTAAATGTTTCGGATTCTACGGCGAGAAGATTTTTGAATAAACTTGTGAAAGGTGGGATTTTGGAGGCGTTTGGAGAGAAGAAAGCGAGAAAGTATAGGAAGAAATAAAATTTAAATTTTTAAATATTTAAGAATTATAAAAAATTATGATAATTCAAGGATAAATTAATGTAAACAGGATGAGATAAAATGGATATAAGTATAATTACTTGGGATGAAAATTATTATGATAGTTGTTACGAGGATTATCTTCAAATTATGAAAAATAATGAAATTGTTTATTATGGATATTGGTATGAATTAATTTCTTATAATGAAAAAGCACGATATAAGTTTGTATTTGAATTTAATTATGGGGATATAAAAAATAAATGTGATACAGGTATAGTAAAATTTGAGAATAATTTTTTGATGGTTCCATATCGAGAAAAAATTTATCAACACAATTACAAATATTTACCTTTAAAATTTACTGAACATCAGTTATTAAGGTTGATGTCTAAAGAAGAAATAAGTTTAATAAACAAAATTTCTTGTTCAGATATTTTGTTACAGTGGTTAGGATTGAGTAATTTTAAAGGATATTTTGATACATTTGAAGAATATAAAAAACAATTATTTTACGATATATATTTTGTTGATATAGATAAATTAGATGATAATATTGAAAATTTTTTTAAAGAAATATCGGAATTAAAAAATAGAGAAATAGCAACAATTTTAAGAAATGATTTTGAAATTGTTATGGTTTATTTGAATACCGGAAAAATTTGGGAAGCATTTTTGAAAAAGGATGATAAAATATATTTGAATACAGGACTGGATGTAAGCATAGATATAACAGATATTGCAGAGAAGTATTATAAAAAATCTTAAAATCAATTGCTTTTAAAACGGATAAAAGATATAATTAAATAAAAAAGAAAGGGAGAAAGTATTGAAAGAAATAGTAAAATATGGAGATAAATTATATGGAAATAAAATATTCAAAGTTTGAAATTAATATGTGGGATATGTTTTCTCTGATGATGTTTTTAGGACATTTATTAGTAGGAATTGATATTTTATTTAATGAGAAAGAAAAGGCCGGGATATTTTTTTTAGCTATTGGAATAAGTTATTTTATATATAGATTTCTTTTGGTAATGATTATTAAAAATAAGATGAAATTTGATTTTTCTGATTATGAAGTGAAAATAAAAGGTCTATTTTTGAGAAAACGATTGCATATAATGATATAAAAACTTTGACAGTGAGAAAAAATATATTAGGCTCGTATGACATTCTTTTAAATTTTGACAGCTCAATGAATATTTACAAGTATTTCTGTAATTTAATAATTGATGTTTCAATAGAAAGTAATCATAAAAAAGTTATATTTTTGTGACATAAAAAATAAAGATGAAATTTTGGAATGTTTATTGGAGAAAATAGGTTATCCAAAAAAAGAAATTCGTGAAAAAGTGAATGGAGAAAAATTATATGTAAAATATTCAATTTTTGAAAAGTATTATATGATGTGTTTTGCAGTATTTAGTTTAATGATAATTTTTTCAGTTGGAATTGCATGGGAATATTTAAATTTAATAATTAAATTGTTTACAATAATATTATTATTAGTGATGACTGTAATAAGATTTTTTAAAAAAGATTATGTTATGAAAAGATATAGTAATTACAGTGTATCAATTTCTGAAAAGAAAAAAGAAATTTATATTATGGATGATTTTTTTGAAACAGATAAAAAAGTGATAGTTAATTATGAAAATACAAATTTTAATAGCGTAAAATTTAATTTTTATTATTTTCAAAATAATGTTATGCCTAAAAATTATAAAAAATAAAGGATGATTTGAGGATATGGAAAAAGAATGTGGTTATAATCCAGTATTTAAGATTACAAATAATGTAATGAATTTTTTGATTAAAATTACAGAGATAGTTGGAGAAATAACAATTTTAGAAAAAACGAATCCTAATTTTGTTATAAAATATAAAAATAGGATAGAAACAATTTATTTAATGTTTAAGAATGAAATTAAAGACTTAACTTTAGAAAAAGTTTCAAATATAGTAAAAGGGAATTCAAGTGAACTGTCATTTGAAAATATAGAAAAATAAAAAAACAAATGACATTTATGAGAAAATAGAATTTTTAAATCCATTTTCAGTAAAGGATTTTTAGATATTTATAGAATTTTGGTAAATTCAGACAACAAAAATTTAGTTCAAAATTTTTCAAAATATTTAAAAGAATTATTTTCTTGGTTAAAAAGAGTAAATTGAATATTTTAATAAAATCTTGTATTTTAAATTATGAAATAGCAAAAATGTCACATTTTGAAGATGGTAGAATGGGAAGATTATGGCAAATTTTAATTTTATCAAAATGGAAAAGTTTTTGCATGGATACCATTAGAAATATTAATACAAGAAAATATAGAAAAACATCCTAAATACACAATAAATCAAAAAACGAATCGCAAGGAATACTCATGTTGTTTTTATACTTCAAATTATAAAAGATAATCTAAAAAATTAAAAAAGAACTTCAAAATTATATGAAGAAGAAAATATTTATAATTTTTTAAATGGTGCATATATTGGATTGTTTAAAGATGTTGAAGTTGAAGATATAACAGTAGATTTTAAATTTGATGCTTTTTATATAGGAGAAAATAATGAAATAGATTTTAGCACAGCGATAAAAAATAAATTTTCTGCGTTGATTCCAGAAGAAACTAGAAAAAGAAAATTGATATACAATAATATTATAAAAGAAATACAAAATATGGAAATTTCATTCAAAAAATGTAACCACTATTCTGAATCAGTTGATTTTATAATAGAGAATCGAAATGATAGAGAATATAAATATTATAAAGATTTTTTTGAAACTATTGAAACCAAATATTATATAAATGGATTGGGAAAACCATTGAATTTTTATTTATTAGAAGAAGATAAATGTAAAAACTGTTTATATTTATATGAAAATTACACATATGTTACATTTTCTATTAAAATTATTGAATATAAATCATACATGGCTATGTTTGTATTTGGTTCTAATTACTAAAAATAATAAAAAACAGGGAATTTATTTGCCTTTAAAAAACATAAAAGGTATAATATCAGTAAATAAAAAAGAAAGGAAGATAAAAAATGAAAAAAATAGAAAGAATTACGTTAATTGTATTAGACAGTGTTGGAGCAGGAGAATTGCCTGATGCAAATTTATTTGATGACTGCGGGTCAAATACCTTAGGAAATATGGCTAAAGCTTATGGGGGAATGAGCTTGCCTAATATGGGGAAATTGGGGCTTGGAAATATTACTGAGATTGAAGGGACTCCAGCTGTGGAAAAGGCTGAAGGGGCTTATGGAAGAGCGATTGAAGTATCACATGGAAAAGATTCTACAACTGGACACTGGGAAATTGCTGGTGTACCGCTAGAACGTCCATTTCCAAATTATAAAGATGGATTTTCAGATGAAGTTATAAAGGAATTTGAAGAAAAAACTGGAAGAAAAGTTATGTTAAATAAGCCACTTTCAGGAACTGTCGCAATTGACCAATATGGGGAAGAGCAAATTAGAACAGGAAATTGGATAGTTTACGGTTCAGCAGATCCTGTATTCCAGATTGCTGCAAATGAAGAAATTATACCATTGGAAGAACTTTACAAAGCGTGTGAAATTGCACTTGAAATTTGTAATGAGAAATCACCTGTGGCAAGGGTAATTGCAAGACCTTATGTTGGTAAAAAAGTAGGAGAATTTAAGAGAACTGCGAACAGACACGACTTCTCTATTGACCCTCCAAAAGAAAGCATGCTTGAAAGATTGGAAAAAGCTGGACTTGATGTAGTTGGAATTGGTAAGACAAGCGACCTGTTCAATGGAAAAGGAATTACCGATAACAGAAAAGCTAATCAGGATAATCTAGATGGAATTAAGAAAACGATAGCTGCATTGAAGGAAGATACAAAAGGATTGATTTTCACTAACTTAGTTGATTTTGATGCTGTTTACGGACATAGAAGAAATGTTGAAGGATATGTAAAGGCTCTAATCGAATTTGATAACTGGCTTCCTGAAATTGAAAAGAACTTGAAAGATGATGAAATTCTGATTATCACAGCCGATCATGGAAACGATCCTACATACAAAGGAACAGATCATACGAGAGAATATATACCTATAATGATTTATGGTAAAAATGTTAAGAAGAATGTAAATATTGGAACTAGAAAAACTTTTGCTGATATTGCGGCAACTGTTGAGGAAATTTTGCTGGGGACAGAGAAAGAGGGAAGTTTTGCAAAAGAAATTTTGGAAGACTAAAAAATAGATAAATATGGGTTAATTGAGGTTGAAAATTAGATGAAGAGAGAGAGTTATGCTGAAAACACCTTTTGGAAATATACGAATGTTTATGGATAAAAAAGAAGTTGAGTTTAATTTTTCTAAAATTCAAAATTCTAAATCTTTTTTGAAAACCGAAACATATTCATTGAAGTATGAATTTAAAAAGGAAAAAGTAGATAAAATAAACAAACATTTTTTAAAATGTATTTTAGAAACAGATTTTGGATGTGAAAGTTACGTTGAGAATGGAGAGAGATTGGAAGCAATTTCTTTTGAAATTAATAATGGGAAATTGACGATAGGGACAACTTCTGGATTGTCTATGGCAGAATATGATGGGAATAATAATGATTTTGATATTGAGTATTTGGAAAATGGAATTGAAATTGTAATTTTTGAAAAAACAAGGAATCAAATTTTTAGTTTTGGAGTTTCTTTTCTAGAAAATGTAAATGTAGAAAATGAAGTTCAAACATGGCTTGCAGTTGATTATGCGATAAATTTAAAAGAAAGGGTAAATAAATGCCAAAATTAATAATAAACAACCTAAATATAAAAGAAAAAAATGCTGATAAAAATGGAACAACTGGTTACAGAGTAAAAATAGATGGTGGAAATCCAATAGAATTTAGAAAAAAATATTTGGAAGTTCAGGTTCCAAAAGGAGAACATGAAGTTACAATATTTAGGACTGGACTTAAAAAGGTTGTGAAGAAAATTAAGGTAGTGGGGAAAGATGCAAAGGTTTCTGTAAGGATAGATGTTAGTTTGCCGATAATGATTGTAATACTTCAATTAATAATAAATAATTTTATTTTACAAAAACCATCTATTTTGAGAACAATTATTAGTGTTATCTTTTTAATTCTATTCGTGTATTTGATGTTTATGAGAGAAGTAATAAAAGTCGATGTTGAGGAGTAGAGTTTTGATAGAGGGTGATGATTGATGAAATATGGAAAAAAATCGGAGAAAAAAGTGGAAGAGGAAAGATGGCTAAATTGGGCGATTGAATTGCAAAGTCTGGCTCAGGCGGGACTTGCGTATGGAAAGGATAAGTTTGATATCGAGCGATTTAAGAGAATTAGAGAGATTTCAGCAGAGATGGTAGCTCACAAGACTGATATTTCGGTAGAAAAAGTAAAAAATCTGTTTTGTAATGAAGTTGGATATCAGACACCTAAAATTGATACTAGAGCTGCAATTTTTGAAAATAATAAGATTTTACTAATTCAGGAGAGTAATGGGAAATGGGCATTGCCAGGCGGATGGGCAGATGTACATCTTTCAGTTAAGGAAAACGTATTAAAGGAAGTTAAGGAGGAAGCTGGAATTGAAGCAAGTGCAGAAATGATTGTAGCTTTATTGGATGTAACAAAAAATCAAGGAAAAGCAATGCCTTATGGCATAACAAAAATTTTTGTGTTATGTAAATATGTTAGCGGAAAATTTGAGAAAAATATAGAAACGATTGACAGCCGATATTTTGGGATTGATGAATTGCCAGAGCTTGCAACTAATAAAACTACTGCTAAGCATATACAGATGTGTTTTAAAGCTAATGAAAATAGAGATAATTGGAAAGTGATTTTTGATTAAGTTGTAAACAATAGATATTAAATTGTAGGAGGGGAAAATGGATAAAAAATATATTTTAGAAAAGTTGTCAAAAATAGACAAGAATAAATACAGTATATCTGAATTAGGCTTATTTGGAAGTTATGCTAAAAATGTAGAAAATGAAAATAGCGATATAGATGTATTGGTAAAAATGGAATTTAAAAAAGGAATGTATCAAAATTTTTGTAATTTACAAAAAGAATTGGAAGAAATATTTCATAAAAAAGTAGATTTGATAGAAAAAAGTGTATTTGATTATAAATTTAAAACAAAAAATGTTAGAGAATATAAAGAAAAAATAAGAGAAGAGATTCTAGAAAGTGTAATATATGTATAAGAAAAATAGAAATATTATTCAATTTGCTTATGATATAGAAGAATGTATAAATGAAGTAATAGAAGAAGTAAATGGGATAGAATATGTTGAATTTGCTGCTGATAAAAAATTGATTGGTTATGTTGAACGGCAACTTGAAAAAATAGGAGAAGCGATAACTCAAATACAAAAGTTAGATAAAAATATTTTGTTACAAAGTTATAATGAAATTAGCTATTGGGAAAATATAAAGGGAATGAGAAATAGATTGATTCATGAGTATTGGGGAACAAGTATTGAAATGGTTTATGAAGTTTCTTTATATGAATTGGAAGAGTTGTTAGAATATATAAAACAAGTAAGAAACAATGTAATCAATACTAAATAAAAAACATAAAAAAGACTAATTCTAAAACGTAATAAGTTCTAAAATAGTCTTTTTTTATATATCACACTTTTTTACTTTTAAAATATTTTGTAAAAATTATAATTAATGAGAACCTTTTTTATTATAATCTTTTTGTTTTTCTTTATATTTTCTGACTTGTCTTTCTAGTCTGTCAGCTAAGTCATCAATTGCTGCATACAAATCTTTGTTTTCAGCTTCTATTTTTATTTTTGTACCGCTTGCATAAACTAATCCGTCAGCTTTATGAATTGGCCCTTCAGATTTTGTGTCTTCGACTGTCAGAACAACATCGACTTCTGTGATAGCTTCCGAATACTTAGAAATTCTGCTTATTTTTTCTTCAGTATAAGTTTTAATTGCATCTGTAATTTTAAGTTGTTTTCCGCTAATAATGATTTTCATAAATCATCACATCCTTTCATCTATGTCAATAATATTGTACCTTGAAAAAACTAAATGTCAATAGATAAAATAAAATAATTAAAATTATTTGTTGAAATCTTAAAAAGAATGTTATAAAATTTTATTAATCTAAAAGTTAAAAAATATAAGGTGAAAAAATGGAAAAAAATAGTAGTATACACAATATGAAACAATTTTTTGAACAGTATACAGTTTCGCTTGCAAAAAATTTACTTGGAAAATTAGTACTCGTAAAAAAGAATAATGAATTACTGGGGGGATACATTGTAGAAACGGAAGCTTATTTGGGAGTAGTGGATAGGGCTTGTCACGGATTTGAGGGAAAATTGACTCCAAAGGTTGAGGCCTTGTTTGGGAAAGCGGGAACAGTTTATATTTATACTATGCACACACACAAAATGCTCAATATTGTCAGCTGTGAAGAAGGAAATCCTCAGGCAGTATTAATTAGGGGAATTGAGCCTGTGATAAATATTGAAAGAATGATTGAAAATAGAGGAAAAGAGGGAATTTTAATTAGCAATGGGCCTGGGAAATTGACAAAGGCGATGGGAATCGGAGATGTGTTCAACAAAAGTAAGATTTGTGAAATTACAAAAGAATTTCATAAAGTATCAAAAAAATCAATTTATGATATTGAAAATATGGAAGAAAATATACTTTATATTGATTTTGAGAACAGTAAAATAGCTAAAAATATTAGTATTTCGGCAAGAATAGGTATTCCAAATAAAGGAATCTGGACAGAAAAGGAATTACGATATTTTGTGGCAGGGAATAAATATGTTTCAAGAATGAAAAAATCTGAGTTTAAAGATGAGTGCTGGAAATAATTTTTTAGGTATTGAAAAAATAGTAAAATTTTGTTATACTTTTATTAAGTGGAAGATTTTACGAAAAATATCAAAATTTTAAGTGAAGTATTTATTATTGTTTGTAAAGTTAAATTTGTTGTGGAGGAAAGATGAAAAAAAATTTTTTTGTCAGAAGAGCAATCAAGATATTTTTTACAGGACAAATTGTAAAATTGTCTGCTTTGTTATGTATAAAATGTAAAAAAATTAAATATATAAATTTGTGTCAGAAATCTAGGTGAAGTTTGTTTACTTAGATTTTTTTATTTTTTAATGTAAAAGGAAACAGTTATTATCCCCTTTTATTTCACAATACTAGTTATTTTAATTTCTTCAAATTATAATATTTTTAGATATAGACGAAAGTGCTACACACTAATCCCAGCTTGTCTAAGTATTTTTTGAAAACAAAATTGAAATTCGCTTCGCTTAGATAATAATTTTTATTTATTATAATAACTGTGATGATTAAAACTAAACCTCGTTTAAATATTAAAAATTTTTCGTAAAGGATAAAAACCTAGTATTTTTAAAGAATTGATAAACTAACGGAGATTTTATTTATTCAACTACGACTGTTTGATGACTGATAAGGAGGAGTTTCGGAGTTGGGCAAATAAAAGTAGGAGTCTAGCCATAGGTATTGCGTAGCAATCTTGCCATAATTTTAATTATTAGAATAAACCTTTACTGCAAGATAAGGATTTGCGGCAATGAGCAATCCTGCGAAAAATAAAGAAAAAACATAATAAAAATAGAAAAGACTGTTATTAAACAAAATAATCTAATACTAAATCCTGTTAGAAAATAAAAACTATGTTAAGAACAAGAAGTTTAAATCCCTTGCTTAAATATATTTAATTCAAAATTTATTAAATATTTGCTATTTAAATGGGAAATAGTATTAAATTAGTTAATATAAATAAAAAAATATAGCAGAAAGAAGGAGAGAAAAAATGAATTATAGAATCTTTGTGGAAAAAAAAGAAGATTTTAGAGTGGAAGCACAGAATTTGTTTAGTGACTTGAAGGAGAACATCGGGATAGATGGACTTGTTAATGTAAGAGTCTTGAATATTTATGATGTATTTAACTTGGGTGAAAATGATTTGGAAAAATTGGAAAAAACTGTATTTTCGGAAATAAATGTTGACAATGTTTTTAGGTCATTTGACGAAGTGTTTAAGGAAAAAGATTCAGAAAATGTGTATTTTTCAGTGGAGTTTTTGCCGGGTCAATATGATCAGAGAGCAGATTCTGCAATTCAATGTATAAATTTATTGATTGATGAAGATAATAATATTAACGTAAAAAGCGGGAAATTAATAATTTTATACGGAAAAATTTCTCCTGATGAACTTGCAAGAATAAAAAAATATTATATAAATGAGGTTGAGGCGAGGGAAAAAGATTTAAATGTTCTAAGTGAAAATGTTGAAACTGAAAATACGGATGATGTTATTGTTTATGAAGGGTTTACTGAAAAAACAAAAGAGGAAATTGAAAGTCTTAAAAATGAATTGGAACTGGCGATGACTGTGAACGACTTGTTGTTTATTCAGGAATATTTTAAAAATGAGGAAAAAAGAAATCCTACGGAAACTGAGATTCGTGTTCTTGATACTTACTGGAGCGATCATTGCAGACACACGACTTTTGAAACAATTATTGATGATATAAAAATTGAAAATGAAACTTATAAAAATATTATTGAAAAGGCTATTAATGAGTATTTGGAAAGCAGGGAGTACGTTCATGCTGACAGAATTTCTAAAAAACCTATGACTCTTATGGATCTTGCTACAATTTTTGGAAAAGAGCAGAGAAAAAATGGGAACTTGCCAGATTTGGAAGTTTCGGATGAGATAAATGCGTGTTCGATTTATATTGATGTACCAGTTGAAAGAATTGATGAAAATGGGAAAAAGAATACAGTTACTGAAAAATGGATTTTGCAGTTTAAAAATGAAACTCATAACCATCCAACAGAAATTGAGCCGTTTGGAGGAGCTTCTACTTGTATTGGTGGAGCAATCCGTGATCCATTATCTGGAAGAACTTATGTTTATCAGGCTGTGAGAATTAGCGGTTCTGCTGATCCGACTGAAAAAATTGAGGATACAATGGCTGGGAAATTGCCGCAAAAGGTTATTACGCAAGTAGCTGCACACGGATTTTCTTCTTACGGAAATCAGATTGGACTTGCGACAACTCATGTGAATGAAATTTACGATGAAGGATATAAGGCTAAAAGGATGGAACTGGGGCTAGTTGTGGGAGCGGCACCTGCTGAAAATATTATTCGTGAAAAGCCTGAAAATGGGGATATTGTAATTTTACTTGGTGGAAGAACTGGAAGAGATGGAATTGGAGGAGCGACTGGATCATCTAAGGAGCATACGACGGAATCTTCAGAAAAATCAAGCGCTGAAGTGCAAAAAGGAAATGCAATTGTTGAAAGAAAAATTCAAAGACTTTTCAGAAACAGAAATGTTACAAAATTAATTAAGAAATGTAATGATTTTGGAGCTGGAGGAGTCTCAGTTGCGATTGGAGAGCTTGCTGACGGGCTTGAAATTGACTTGAATAAAGTAAGAGTGAAATATATTGGGCTAAATGGTACGGAACTTGCTATTTCAGAGTCGCAGGAAAGAATGGCTGTTGTTATTGAAAAACAAAACTTGGATAAATTTATAGAATTTGCAAACGAAGAAAATCTGGAAGCGTATCAAGTAGCTGAAATTAATGATTCTAACAGGCTTGTTATGAAGTATAATGGAAAGGCGATTGTTGATATTTCAAGAGATTTCCTAAATACGAATGGAGCTGCTTCAAATATCAATATTACAATTGAAAATACGCCAAAATTAAACTTGAACAGAAAAATTGAAGGAAATGACTTTAGAAACAAATTTGTAAATAACTTGAAAGATTTGAATGTAGCTTCACAAAGAGGATTAGTTGAAACTTTTGACGCAACAATCGGGGCAACTACTGTATTAATGCCGTTTGGTGGGAAATATCAGTTGACACCTGCGGAAGTTTCGGTACAGAAAGTGTCAGTAATTAATGCGGAAACTGATGTTGCCTCAATGGTTGGGTATGGATATAATCCTTATGTTGCAAAACAAAGTACATTCCATGGGGGTGCTTACGCTGTGATTGAGTCAATGGCAAAAGTTGTTGCTGGCGGAGGAAACTATAAAAACATCAGATTTACATTTCAGGAATATTTTGAAAGACTGGGACAGGATTCTAAAAAATGGGGTAAACCATTATCAGCATTATTAGGAGCATTGCACATTCAAAAAGCCTTTGGATTGCCGTCAATTGGTGGAAAGGACTCAATGAGCGGAACATTTAACGAAATTTCTGTACCGCCAACATTGGTATCATTCGCAGTAAGCGTTACAGATGCCGAAAATGTAATTTCTAGCGAATTTAAAAAGGCTGGAAACAATGTGTACTTGATTACAACGCCAAATGATGAAAATGACTTGCCAAAACTTGATGAATTAAAGGCAAACTTTGATTTTATAACTGAAAATATAAGAAATAAAAAAATTGTATCTGCTATGGCTGTGAAAAATGGTGGAATTGCAGAAAGTATTGCAAAAATAGCATTTGGAAATAAACTGGGTGTGGATGTTTTGGCACAAATTGATGAAAATGACTGGTTTAAAGTAAATTACGGAGCATTTATTGTGGAAACTGCTGAAAATATTGAGCATAAAAATGCGATGTTGCTCGGAAAAGTTACTGACGAAGCCAAAATTAGTATAAATGGAATAACTTTTGAATTAGATGAGTTAATCGGAAATTGGGAAAGCAAACTTGAAAAAATCTTCCCAACGAAAAAAGAAGTGGCAAAAGAGCATGAAATTGCACATTGTGAAGGCTTAAAATATGAAAAACTTGCTAAGATTGAGCATGAAAATATAATTAGTAATATCTCAAACACTTATGCAAAACCTAGAGTGTTTATACCAGTATTTCCAGGAACAAATTCAGAATATGATTTAGAAAGAGCATTTAACCGTGAAGGAGGAATTTCTAAAATAGGAGTGTTTAACAACTTATCTCACAGAAATATTTTAGATTCAATTGACAATTTTGTTAAGGAAATTAATAATTCGCAGATTTTAATGTTGCCAGGCGGATTTAGTGCAGGAGATGAGCCAGATGGTTCTGCTAAATTCATGGTTGCTGTTCTAAAAAATAAAAAAGTCAAAGAAGCTGTGGAAAATTTACTAAAAAGAGATGGGTTAATCTTAGGAATTTGTAACGGTTTCCAAGCACTTATAAAATCAGGATTGCTTCCTTACGGGGAAATTCGTGAATTGAAAGAAACTTCGCCAACTTTGACCTTTAATGCAATTGATAAACATATGTCAAAAATCGTGCAGACAAAAATTATTACAAATAACTCTCCGTGGCTTTCTGATATGGAAGAGGGAGATATTCATTCTATCCCAATTTCTCACGGTGAAGGAAGAATAATTATTACGGAGGAAGAATACAAAAAATTATTCAAAAACAATCAAATTGCAACAAAATATGTAGGTTTAGATGGAAATTCAACAATGGATTCTCAATTTAATCCAAATGGTTCATATTATGCAATCGAAGGAATGCTTGCTCATAATGGTAGAATCTTTGGGAAAATGGGACATTCTGAAAGAAAAGGAAAGAATGTTTATAAAAATATTTATGGGAATAAGGAGCAGAATATCTTTAGAAATGGAATAAAATTTTTTAAATAATTAATATCTTTTTTCTTATAAATAATAAATTTTTAATCGAGAGGAATTTTTATAAAATTATGAATAAAAAACCATTATTCTTAGTAATTATAACTTTTCTGTTCATTATAAGCTGTCATTCAAATCAGGAAGATGGAATAACAATAGAAAAAATATTACATTTTCCAGAAAAAACTGAAAATAAGAAGACAAACTATTATGATAAAGAATACTTAAAGGAACTAGATATAAGAAACAAGAAAGGTGAGTATAGCCTGATTTTATCAGGTTATGCTTATTCACCAGATAAAGATGCCTATTATAATGTTTACAGGTCAAGCTTCCTAGATGAAAAAGGTAATTTTATAAAAGGAACACCTAAGAATATTGAGGATTTTCTTGTATATGAAAAAGTAATGGATGTTGGATTAGAAACTTTTTATAAAGAGATTGATAATCTTGAAAAAGTAGAAAAAAAAGAGCCTAAATTAGCAGAACTTGATAAGTATGTACAGGATTGGATAAATGTTCTAAGAGAAGAAAGGACAAAAATAAAAGAAATTAGAAGTTATTATGAAACTGGAGAATATAAAAAAGATGATTATTCAAAAGGCAAAGTTTTGAATGATGAATATTTAAAAATTTTATATAAAAGAAAACAAATATTTAGAACATTTAATAAGAAAGTGAAAGAAGAAGACTACGAAGAAGAAAAAACAATAATATCAAATTCCATATCTGATGATAATTTATACATGAATTTAAGAAAATTAAATTTATTAATGGGAATTTTTGATGACAGATTATATGACTGGAATGAGATTTCTATTGGAAAAAATGAGAAATTTAATGTTGATATAAAGAATCAGAAGAGATATAGGGCAGAATTAGAGTTAATTTTAACGGAAGTAGAAAAACAATTGAAAAAAACAAAAGAATTAACAACGGATTCTAAAATACATTCAATGCATTTAAAAAAAGATATGTATATAAAAATACTTGAGCAAGGGGATAAGGGTGTGGAATTATCTAAAAAAATATTGGATAAAATAGATAATAAAAATTATGATAATTTGAATGCACTTGCAGTTGACAATGTTGTAAATACGCTTGAAATGTATATAAATATACGGCAAAATCTAATAGTAAAATAATAAACTTAGAAGGAGGAATTATAATGAAAGTAGCAATATTTTTTGGAAGTCAGTCGGATACTGAAAAAATGAGAGGTGCGGCAAATTGCCTGAAGGAATTTGGGATTGGGTACGAGGCTTATGTCCTGTCGGCTCACAGGGTTCCTGAAAAATTGGAGGAAGTTCTTGCGGATGTTGAAAAGAGAGGGGCTGAAGTGATTATCGCTGGAGCTGGGCTTGCGGCACATTTACCAGGAGTTATTGCTTCAAAGACAATTCTTCCTGTTGTAGGCGTACCTTTAAATGGAGCGATTGGAGGGCTTGATGCACTTTATTCAATTGTACAGATGCCAAAGTCTATTCCTGTGGCAACAGTTGGAATTGATAATTCGTATAATGCAGGAATGCTGGCTGTTCAGATTTTGTCGGTAAAATATCCTGAAATTAAGGAAAAACTGATTAATTTCAGAAAAGAGATGAAGGCTAAGTTTATTAAGGAAAATGAAGAAAAGGTAGAATTTTAAAAAAGATACTTATGAATAATAAAATTTATGAACTTTATAAAAAAGAAATATTTTTGACTCAGGAAGAGTTAAATGAATTTAAAAAGAAATATATAAACGAAGAGAACAAGGTTTGCGGAAAAGATACTTTGAAAGGAAATTTGAGAGATAACATAAGTTACAGTAATATAGAAAAAGATAAAAATTACTATTACTACTTCTTTAAAATAAGTGAAGAGAAATATACTGCTATAAAAGTTAATAAAAAATTTCCTGAAGAAATTGAAAAAAATAGTGAAGATGATAAAATTCGTAAAGAAAATTTAAAAATAGTCGGAGAGGCTATAGTATATTATTATAGTGAAATTGTAAAATATTTTCAAATAAAAATAGCTTCATTAGATTTTGAAAAGCTGTATGGAGATTATTCTGAAGAAGGATTAAAGAAAATAGAAAAAATAATACAGGAAATTACATTGTTTTATGCAAAAATGTATTACAGATATCCTATCCGTGAAGTAAGAAGCGCTTCAACAGAACTGCATGAAGTTATGGAAGAATATAATATTGATGAGCAGTTTACTGAACTGGAGAAAATAATTTCCCTTATTAGAGATGTAACATATTATCAGTTAGAAAGAAAACGGGAAAAAGAAAAAGAGAAAGAAGATAAAAGAAGTGAGAATTGGAATAAAATTTTTGCAGCTATTGGGATAGCTTTGGCAGTTATTGAAATAGTTCAAGGTTTTTTGATAAAATAAAAAATATAAATGGAGGAAATAAAAAATGGAAAAAAGAGAACAAATTTATGAAGGAAAAGCAAAATCAATTTTTTCAACAGATAAAGCGGATGAAATAATTATGTATTTTAAGGATGATGCAACAGCTTTTAATGGAGTGAAAAAGGATCAATTGGAAGATAAGGGGATTTTGAATAATAAAATTTCTACTTTAATTTATGAATATTTGATAAAAAATGGTGTGAAAACTCACTGGATTGAAACTTTGAACGAAAGGGAACAATTATGTAAAAAAGTTGAAATTGTGCCTTTGGAAGTGATTATTAGAAATAGGGCGACTGGAAGTTTTGTGAAAAGATATGGAGCGGAAGAAGGGAAAATTTTTAAAAGACCTACATTTGAACTGTCGTATAAAAATGATGATTTAGGAGATCCGCTATTAAATGATGATCATGCTTTGGCTTTGGAATTGGTAACTGAAGATGAATTGGCTGAGATTAAGGAGCAAACTTTTTTGATAAATGACTTGCTTTCAAAATTATTTGATAAAATGAACTTGATTTTAGTGGATTATAAAATTGAGTTTGGAAGAGATAAGGATGAGAATATTTTGCTAGCTGATGAAATAAGTCCAGATTCAATGAGATTATGGGATAAGGACACGCTTAAAAAATTGGATAAGGATAGATTTAGACAGGATTTAGGAGATGTAATGGGAGCATATCGTGAAGTTTTACGTCGTTTGGAAGAAGTGCTGAAATAAATTTTTTAGGAATTTTAAAGTATGCTCAAACCTATTTAAAATTAAACTACTAAAAATTATATAGATTTAGGGTTTGAGTAAAATAGTCATAGCCTTTTGAGTTTAGTTTTAAAGCAGTATTACTATATATATTAGCAAGAAAGTTTCGAATGCTTGTTATCAGATAAATGGGAGATAATTTTTTTATAGTAAAAATATCAATAAAATTATAAATTTAGAATAGTTTATAATAAAAATGGAGGAAAATTACAAATGTTTAAAAGTTTGAATGAGGAATGTGGAGTTTTTGGAGTTTATGGACATCCTGATGCGGCAAGACTTACTTATTACGGGCTTCATAGTCTTCAGCATAGAGGGCAGGAAGCGGCAGGAATTGTAGTAAGTGACGGAAAACGTGTAAATGGACATCGTGGGCCTGGATTAGTGTCAGAAGTATTTAATGATGACAGAATATTTAATCGTCTGGAAGGGAATAGTGCCATAGGGCATGTGCGATATGCAACTTCTGGGAGTAGTAGTGAACGTAATATTCAGCCATTTTTATTTCAATTTTTTGATGGAAGCATTGCTTTGGCACACAATGGAAATTTGATTAATGCAAGGACGTTAAAAAGAGAGCTAGAAGAACACGGTGCAATTTTTCATTCTTCATCTGATACAGAAGTATTGGTTCACTTGATAAGAAGAAGCAAGGAAAAAGATTTTCTGAGCCAGTTAAAAGATGCATTGCGTCAAGTAAAAGGTGGCTTTTCTTTCGTAATTCAAACTCAGACAGAATTGTATGGGGCAATAGATCCATTTGAATTTCGTCCTTTAATTCTAGGACAAACAAAAAATGGAGCTTATATTTTGGCAAGTGAAACATGTGCATTGGAAATTGTGGGAGCAGAATTTATTAGAAATATAAGATCTGGAGAAGTTGCTATCATTGATGAAAGTGGATATAGAATAGAAAAATATACTGAAAACACTTCAACTGCCATTGCGGCAATGGAATATGTGTATTTTGCTCGTCCTGATTCGGATATTTCTGGAGTAAATGTTCATAAGTCACGTAAAAGATGTGGAAGAAGATTGGCTCAGGAAGCTCCAGTCGAACATGCAGATATTATAATTGGAGTTCCAAATTCGTCATTGTCGGCAGCAAGCGGATATGCAGAAGAAATTGGAAAGCCTTATGAAATGGGATTAATTAAAAATCAATATGTAGCACGTACTTTTATTCAGCCAACTCAGGAGTTACGTGAACAAGGTGTCAGAATGAAATTGTCCGCTGTAAAAAGCGTTGTAAAAGATAAAGTTGTAGTTATGATAGATGACTCAATAGTCCGTGGGACAACTTCAAGCCGTATAGTTCAGCTGTTAAAAGAAGCGGGAGCAAAGGAAGTGCATGTCCGTATTGCATCTCCAGAATTTAAATTTCCTATTTTTTATGGAATAGATGTTTCAAAATCATCTGAATTAATTTCGGCAAATAAAACTGTTGAGGAAGTAAGAGAATATATAGGAGCAGATTCGCTTGCATTTCTTAGCATAGATGGGCTGATTGAGTCAATAGGGCTTGATTTTGACGCACCTTATACAGGGCTTTGCATGGAATGTTTTAATGGAGATTATCCAGCTGGCTTGGGTGATTATGAAGAAGAATTTTATGCTTCGTTGACACCAATTCAAAAAAAGGCTTTAGAGGAATTAAAGAAATAAGGTGAAAAAATGTATATTGTAAATTTGAATTATATAAAGGAAGTAAGTGAAGTTGAAAAATATTTAGAAGAACACATAAAATTTTTGGAAAAATATTATGAAATAGGAAAATTCATTTGTTCAGGAAGAAAAAATCCTAGAACGGGCGGTGTAATTTTATTAAATGCAGAAAGTTTATCAGAAGTAGAAAAGATAATTTTAGAAGATCCATTTAATATAAATGAAATTGCAGAATATGAAATTACGGAATTTTTTCCTACGAAATATACTCGAACCCATTTAAAATTGAACTGATAGAAATTATATAATTTAGGGTTTGAGTAAAATAGTCATAATTTTTGAGTTTTGTTTTAAACTAGTTTTACTATATAACAAAAATTTTAAAATATTTGTAGAATAAAAGATATAATAGGAGGAAAAAATGTCAATTTCTTATAAAGATTCGGGAGTAGATAAAGAAGAAGGGTATAAAAGTGTAGAAAAAATAAAAAATGGTGCCAAAAGCACATATAATACCAATGTTATGAATGATTTGGGAAGTTTCGGAGCTTTATACAAACTTGGAGATTATAAAAAGCCTGTGCTGGTTTCTGGAACTGATGGAGTTGGGACAAAATTAAAAGTTGCATTTGAAACAGGGATTTACAACACAGTAGGAATAGACTGCGTAGCAATGTGTATAAATGATATTTTATGTCATGGAGCGAAAACGTTATTTTTCCTAGATTACTTAGCTTGCGGGAAATTAGATTCAAATGTGTCGGCTGAAATTGTAAGCGGAGTTGTGGAAGGATGTTTGCAGTCAGAAGCTGCCTTAATTGGTGGAGAAACGGCTGAAATGCCGGGATTCTATACTCCAGGAGAATATGATATTGCAGGATTTGCAGTAGGGGCGGTAGAAGAGGACCAAATTGTGAATGGTTCAGATGTTAAGGAAAACGATGTTTTAATTGCAATTCCATCAAGTGGAGCACACAGTAACGGTTTTTCATTAATCAGAAAATTATTTACTGATTTTACTGAAGTCTATAATGGAAAAACAATTGGAGAGCATTTATTGACTCCAACAAAGATTTATGTAAAACCAGTTCAGGCTGTAATGAAGGAAGTAAAAATCAACGGAATGGCTCACATTACTGGTGGAGGACTAATCGAAAATGTTCCAAGAACAATACCTGATGGACTTTGTGCAAATATACAAAAATCAAAAATTCAAATTCACGAATTATTTAAACACGATGCATTTTCAAGAGTAAATGAAGAGGAAATGTGGGGAACATTTAATATGGGTATAGGATTTGTATTGATTGTGGACGCAAAAGATAAAGAAAAAGTGATTGAAATTTTAGAAAAAAATGGTGAAAATGCTTATGAAATTGGACATATTGGAAAAGGTGATGAAAAAATATGTCTAAAATAATTGAAAATTCAAAAAATGATACAGAAAATAAAAAAACGAGGATAGCAGTATTTATATCAGGTTCAGGCTCCAATTTACAGTCAATAATCGACAATATTGAAAACGGCAACTTAAACTGTGAAATTTCCTACGTAATTGCCGACAGGGAATGCTTTGGACTGGAAAGAGCTGAAAAACATGGAATAAAAAGCATAATGCTTGATAAAAAGTTATTTGGAAAAAATTTATCAGATGAAATAAACGCTATTTTGGAAAACGATACAGAAAGAACAGATTACATCGTACTTGCAGGCTATCTTTCAATCTTATCAGAAAATTTCATAAACAAATGGAATCGTAAAATTATAAATATTCATCCGTCACTTCTCCCAAAATACGGTGGAAAAGGAATGTACGGAATAAGAGTCCACGAAGCTGTAATCGCAAACAAGGAAAAAGAAAGCGGCTGCACCATCCATTTTGTAGACAATGGAATAGACACAGGAGAAATTATAACAAATGTGAAAGTGCCTGTTTATGAGAATGATACACCTGAAATTTTGCAAAAGAGAGTGCTGGAAAAAGAGCATATTCTGCTAATAGAGGGGATTAAAAAGTTATTAGGACAATAATTTTAAAAGTAAAGGAATGATTTAAATATGGATACAGATTATACTATTTTAGTTATATTAACATATATCATGATAATTATTGGAGGAGTAGCTGGAATAGGATTAATAGTAGCTTTTTTTAGAAAATTAGGAAAAATTGAAAGTAAAGATAAATTAGAAGAAGAAAAATTAGATGATTGATTTTAGAAAGATTTGGAGGTAAACTATAATATGGAAGAAATATTAGTAATTGTTGCTATGATTGCAGGAGGACTAACTGGATTCTTGATGGTGAAGTTTATTCAGAAAAAATTGAAAGATAAAAAAGAAAAATAATTAACTAAAGGAGGAGAAATGAAAAAAATAATATTATCGTTATTCTTAATACTAGGAATTTTATCTTTTTCAAAAGAAAAAAAAGTTTATATGCCGAAAGTGGTTATAACTATAATGGATGATAATTTCAAAAATCCTATTGCAAGAACTGTAGAGCAAAGCGGGGTGTTAACAAAAGCTCTATCATTAGGAGATATGGTTACTTTTAGATATAAAAGTGATGAGAAAAAATTTGCAGAAAAGTTGATAGAAGAAATTTGGAGAATGAATAAATCTCTTCCAAATAAATTAACTTTTTTGATAGAACAAAATGAAGAAAATACTATGGTTCAGATTTTACAACTGTTAAAAAAATATAGATATAGAGGTAATGTTGAAGTAATTGAATTATCATATCAAAAGAATGCTAAAATTTTGGAACAGACAAGTAAAAATGGCTGGGAATACAATCAATATTCTGATTTGAAAGATATGGCAGGAGAAGTGGAAATTGGAGGCGTAAAATACAATAAAAATGAATATGTCGCAACACTTTTTATGCAAAAATATGATAATGTAAAAAGGTAAATTTTTTAATAAGTGTAATAAAAAATAGAGAGTTTTTTGAATAATATTTTCAAATTTCTCTCTATTTTTATTTATCCTGATTTTTCAAATTCAAAAAATTTTATAAATTATCTTGAATAAACTTTTGTAAATTTAGCAATTTTTTCAGCTAATTCATCAGTTAATACACCATCTTTTAATCTCCATTGCCAGTTTCCGCTAGCAACTCCAGGAGTATTGATTCTAGCTTCGCTTCCTAATCCTAAGAAATCTTGAATTGGAGCGATTGCCATGTTTGCAACAGAACTCCACGCACCTCTTATTGCATCCCAGTGGATGTTATCGTCAGTTTGTGAGTTTAAATAATCTCTTGCAAATTGTTTATCTTTTTCTTTTGCTTTTGTAAACCATCCGATTAATGTGTCATTATCGTGAGTTCCAGTATAAACTACACAGTTTTTTGTATAAGTATGAGGCAAGTAGTCATTTTCTTCTTCTGAATCAAATGCAAAACCTAAGATTTTCATTCCAGGAAATCCAGTTGCTTCTCTCAAATCAATAACACCTTGTGTCATTAATCCCAAGTCTTCGGCAATAATTGGTAATTGTCCCAATTCTTCCTTTATTTTATTAAATAAGTCAATTCCAGGTCCTTTTACCCATTGACCATTTATTGCAGTATCATCTCCATAAGGAACTGCCCAATATGCTTCAAATCCTCTGAAGTGGTCAATTCTTATGATGTCGCAAGTAGAAAGGTTAGCTCTAACTCTGTCTACCCACCATTTATAGTTTAACTCTTTTAATTTGTCCCAGTCGTATAGAGGATTTCCCCAAAGCTGTCCTGTAGCACTGAAATAATCAGGCGGAACACCAGCTACTTTAACGGGTTTCAGTTCAGGATCGAAAAGGAAAATTTCTGGATTTGCCCATGCGTCAGAACTGTCTACCGCAACGAAGATTGGTATGTCTCCAATTATTTTAATTCCATTATCGTTAGCATATTTTTTTACATTATTCCATTGATCGAAGAACAGGCATTGAATAAAGTTATTGTATTCAACTTCATCAGCTAATTCCTCTCTGTATCTATTAATAGCGGCTTCTTCTCTAACTTTAATATCGTGCGGCCATTCAGTCCAAGGAAGTCCATTAAAGTGGTTTTTTAAAGAAATAAACAAGCTGTAATCATTTAACCAATCACTGTTTTCAGCTTTAAAAGTCTCTAATTTTCTTTTTAAATCATCATTTCCATTAGCTTTAAAATTTTCAAATGCTTTTCTTAATAAAGGATATTTTTGATTATAAATAGCACCATAATCAACATATTCCTTATTGTCACCAAAATTAATATCTTTCAAATCTTCCTCTGATAATAAATTTTGCTCAATTAATAAGTCAAAATCAATCAGATATGGATTTCCAGCGAATGTTGAAAAACATTGATAAGGTGAATCACCGTATCCAGTTGGTCCTAATGGGAAAATTTGCCATAATTTTTGATTTGCTTTTTTTAAGAAATCCACAAATTTATATGCTTCCTTTCCTAAACTTCCAATTCCATATTTTCCAGGAAGTGAAGTAGGATGTAACAAAATACCAGAACTTCTCTCAAACATTTCTATATCCTCCTTAAAATTTATTAATAAAATTAATTTTCATTTCTCATACTAAATATACTATATTTTATGCCAAAAGTCAACATATACGTAAATGTAAAATTATTAAGGAATTAAAATTGATTTCAACTGATTATATTTAAAAGATTACAGATATATCTTATAAAAAAATTAATGAAATTTGATAGTGAATGTGATATAATACAGACAGTTATTGATAAAAATCGTAATAATATATTAAAATATATTTAAAATCTATAAAAAACATAAAATTTATATAATTCTAAGACTCATAAAAAGAAGAAGAGAAGAATTGAAGGGAGAATTGAAAATGTCAAAATACGTTTTTGGAATTGATTTGGGAACGACTTATTCCTGTATAGCCCGTGTAGATGACACAGCAAGGGCTGAAGTAATTAAAAATAATGATGGAGATAATATAACACCGTCTGTAGTTGAATTTGATGGAGATAATGTGATTGTCGGATCAGATGCAAAATCTGAGGCAGTTTTGAATCCTGAAAATACCGTAATGCTTGTAAAAACACTTATGGGAAAGACAGATTTTGCAATTAATTATAACGGGGAAGACAAGACTCCTGAAGAAATATCAGCATTTATTTTAAGAAAATTGACACAAGATGCTTCAGAACAGCTTGGTGTCGAAGTTAAGGATGTTGTAATAACTTGTCCAGCCTACTTTGGAACAGCAGAACGTACAGCAACTAAAAATGCAGGAAAAATCGCAGGGCTTAACGTACTGGAAATCATAAGTGAGCCAACAGCAGCGGCACTATACTATGGATGTGCAAAGGAGCAGGATGAAAAGACAATTCTAGTTTATGATTTAGGAGGCGGAACTTTTGATGTTACGATTATGCGTATCAGTTCTGATAAAATTCAAGTTATCTGTTCAGACGGAGATCACGATTTAGGTGGAAAAAACTGGGATGAAGTATTGATAGAATATCTTTCTAACCAATTTGTGAAGAAAATAGGTTATGATATTGAATTTGACGAATATGCAAAACAGGATTTGCGATTGAAGGCAGAAAAAATAAAAAAACAACTAACTTCACGAAGCCAGGCTGGAGATTTGCTGGAAGTTATGGGGAACAGGGAAAAAGTTTCTATAACTAGAGATGAATTTGAAGAAATAACTTCTACATTGCTAAATGAAACTTTGAAAAAAACGAAAGAAGTAATTGATGTAGCTAAAAGAAAAGGATATGAAAAAATAGATGAAATACTTCTTGTGGGGGGCTCTACAAGAATGCCGCAGATAAAAAGGGCATTGACAGAAAACTTTGGAGGAATAGAAATAAAAATCCTTGAGCCAGATGAAGCTGTTGCAAAAGGAGCGGCAATTCACGCTGTAAATGTTTATGTAAATAATCAGAAGAGCCTTGCAGGACAGGACTTTGAATCCGATACGGAAGTAAAGGTAATGGTTAATGGAGATGAAAAGGAATTAAAAGCAAAGGACTATAAGGAAGATTTGACATTCTCCCCTGAAATGATGGGAATAGGTGGAAATACAAGAGAAATTGTTATTGCAACAACAAAGAGCTTTGCAGTAAAAGTTGAAAATAAAGATGGAGTTAAGAGCTGTTTTAATATGATTGTAAAAAATGAGCCTATGCCAAGTGGAATTTTAGAAGTTTCTGGGAATTTTACGACGCTTAATGATAATCAGGAGACAGTCGATATAGAAATTTATGAAAATGATTATATGGATAAATATTTTGAGGTAGATGAGGACTTAAAAATAGGTAATGCAATATTGGAATTGCCTGAAAACCTTCCAGCAGGCTCTTTAGTAGAAATAACTCTTAAACTTAATAAAGAAGGAATTTTGGAAATAAGAGGAAAAGATAAGACTGGAAACAAAGAAGTAAATGTAAAATTAGAAACAAAAAGCGTAATATCTAAGGAAAAATTAGAAAAATTGACAAATAAATCACAAGGAATTGCAGTACTTTAAAAATATAAGAATAATTTTAGTTAAAAAAAATTTTGATGTAAAGGAGGAAAAGTAGTCAAAAATGGCAGAAGATAGTCGAATAATAAACAATTGGTATATAATACTTGGGCTTGAATATTATCCAGTTCCTGAAAAAGACGAAAAGAAAATAGAAGCAAGAATAGAAGAAAAAAAAAGATACTGGCTATCAAAGGAAAGTGACCCTTTTGATGGTAAAAAATACAGAAAATACAGTAATCTCGCAAAAACTGGGATTATAAGGCAAGAAATGCTGAATGAAGCTAGAAGAGAAGAACTGATAAAAGATGCCCAGAAAAAACTATTCGATCCGATAGATAATTTTCTGAAATACATAAAAAATACAGAGATTAAAGAAGAAATTGTAAAAGAAATTGCCAAAAGAACACAACGACAGGAAAGTCTAGTAATAGAGAGAATAAAAATCAGTGGAAGAAAAATTTTACCTAGTGAATATAACCAAAAATTGTACAAAAATTTTTATGAAAATATTAATAAAAATCAAGATGAATTTTTTGAATTTTTGGTATTTGAAAAATATCTCGAAATTTTAAGTAAAACGAATTTGTACGAATTTTTAGCTTCTGAAGGGCTGGATATAAATACATTGACTCAAAAACAAATTGATGAAAAAAGGAAAAATCTGATAAAGTTTGATAACGAAACTTCTGCCAAGAAAAAATTATACAGTGCATGTGAAATAATATTAAAAAGTGAAGACAAATTAAATAAATATGATGAGTATTTAAAATATCTCCAGTACTTAAAAGTATTAAAAATACTTGATAGAGCAGAACAAATTTACAATTTGACAGATGATAAAATTCCATCTGAAGAATTTATTAACGAAATACAGAAAATTGTGGAAGATAAGGAAGAAGCAAAAAGTATTTTTATAGGATTTTGCAAGGAGAAAAAGATACCGTATACTGTCTATAAAAAATCAAGTGGAATGAAAGAATATAAGCAAAATAATAATTCAGGACTGAAAACAGAAAAAGAAGATAGGTATGCTGAAAAATCAGAAAATCTGTGTATAGAAGCATTAAGAGCGATAAAGGCATCTAGATTTGAAGAAGCTCAAAAATACTTAAATGATGCAAAGTTATACTGGCCTGAAAACGATTCGATTGAAGTTCTTGAGGAAAAGTTGCAGGAAACAAGGCAGGTATGGATTGAAAATAAGAAAACAGAAAAAGAATCATTGAAAAAGCGAAAAGTAGTGCATCCAATTAAGAAAAAAAAATCAAATAGACAAAGTCGGAATATAATTATTTTTATAATTATTGCAATAATGTTTTGTGTAATAATTTATTTGATTATGTTAAATACGGAAACATCGCAAAGTACGGCAGTGGATGATGGAAATATAGTTTTGGACGGAAAAACGGAGAAAACAATCTCACTTGACAAAAATATGAGTTTTTATGTTACTGATAATAATTTATACTACAACACTAAAAAAGATGAATACTTGGAAAAGGCGGGGATAAAGGGAAGCAGTAGTTTAGGAGATTATGACTTTTTAGTTATTGAAAAGTTTCCTAAAAAAAGATATGACATTCTCTTGAAAAAAGGAGTTAAGGACAGGATATTCAAATTTAAATGCAATGCTAAAATAAAAGCGGCGGGAACAACTTTATTTGTTGAGAATCCTGAAGATATAATGATTTACAAGGATAAGAAGCAGATGGAAGAAGATAAGCAGCTTAAAAGTAATGGAGGATGCTTTACAAAATTTAGAAGTGATATTGAAAGTAAAAATTAGTAAATAAAATAAGATTTAAATTAAAATGTTTTATATATATATAAAAGGTTATTATATGGTATTCCACATTTTTTTATGGTATAATATTTACAAGGAAAGGGAAGTGAAAATATGAAATTAGGAGATAATGTAGATATAATAGCACCATTAAATGTAAAAACAGCCGATTCGGAAACAGGTTATCTTTTGTTAAATCCGACGCTTGTAAATAATGGTAAGATAGAAAGCTTCGAAAATGCGGAAGTTCCTGAAAGATATAGAAATGGAAAAAATAAAATAAATGAAAAATACTTTGTAAAAAAGAACGATGTGCTGTTTCAGGCAAAAGGGAGTAAAATAGAAGTTGTATATGTTGATAAGGAATATGAAAATGTACTTCCTGCAACACTTTACTTCATCTTGCGGGCAAATGACAAAATAAATCCTAAATATTTACAATGGCTTTTAAAGACAGAACTACTGCTACTTTATTTTGAAAAGAAATATAAAACTATGAGTGCTGTCAGAGCTGTAAATAAGACTGATATTGTTGAGCTTGATATAGACTTGCCTGATAGAAAAGAACAGGATAGAATGGTTGAAATAATAACAAGTTTTGAAAAAGAGGAAGAAAATACAAGAGAATATCTGAAAATAAAGAAAAAATATATCGAAGAAAAAATTCTAGCGAAAAATAAGGTGATAATAAATGAAGAATAAATTCTTTGAACTTGTAACAGATGAGTTGGAAAACAATAAAAATCAGAAAAAATTACAGATTTTGAAAATGTCTCTACTTTTATATATTATTTGTGTAAGCGAGGTTGTTTATGAAGAGTTGGAAGATTTAAGAGACGATAATTATTTATTTCTGGAATACTTAAATAATTTTGGATTTGAATATGACTTGAATGGCACGTATTTGGAAAATATGAAAAATTTATCAAGTAGAATAACTATATTTAATGAGATATATGACTTTATAGAAGAACATCCAGATAAACAGGTATTTATTGAAAGCTTGTCAGAAATGGAAATGGAATTAAAACTGAATATTTTAAGAGGAAAATATGCAAAAATTACACAAAACTATATCGATAACGTAATTAATTTACCAATTACACGTGATGAAAGCGTTAATCAATTATCGCTGGATATTTTAGAAATAAATAATAATGAAATATTATACAGTGTTGATTTTTTTGAAGAAAATAATTTTTATCGTGAAAAAATGAAAGATATTGAAAAAATACAATTACTAAAATTTTATATTCATTAAAAAATTCGTCTTCTAATAAGGATTCAGCAGTAATTTTGACAAAAAATTTAGATACTAATAAATTCTTATACAGTTTTTAAAGGAAAGTAAAAGGGAATGATAGAAAAAGATGCTTTTACTTATTAAAAAATGAAGAAATGGAAGATTTTATAAAATCTGATAAAATAGAATATGTAGTCGCAATTCCTTTTAACAACACGTTAAAAAATCAAGTGATAATATTCAATGAAAAAAGAAAACAAAAATAATATATTATTTGTTCAATCACAGCACTTTTGAAAAAGGAAGCGAAAAATAAAGCCTGAAAATTATAAGGAATTAGTTGAAATAATTAAGAAAAACAAGAAATAAACGGTATTTCAAAGTTAGTTTCCAATGAAACAATATTAAGAAGAAAATGTAATTTGGATATTTTAGGATATGTTTTTAAAACTAAGGAAAAAGTTAATTTAGAAGAATTAAAGCAAAATAGGGACAAAATTTTTGAATTAATGACAATAAACAGAAAAAAATGTGATGACTTAGTAAATAGTTATCTGGAAGAGGAATAAATTTAATAATAAAAATAGAAAGAAAGGTTATAATTTATGAAATTATTAACAATAAATGTACACGCATGGTTAGAAGAAAATCAAATGGAAAAAATTGATATTTTAGCAAAAGATATAGCTGAAAAGCAATATGATGTAATAGCAATGCAGGAGGTAAATCAGCTTATGAATAATCCTGTGATTTTTGATGATATAAGACAGGAAAACTATGGATGGGTTCTTCTGGAAAAATTACAGGAATATACAGATACTGACTATTATTACCATTGGAGTAACTCACATATTGGATTTAGTAAATATAACGAAGGCGTGGCAATAATAACAAGGCATAAAATCAAAGATGAAGATGAGTTTTACTGTACTTTTGCACAGTCAGTAAGAACAATATCAGCAAGAAGAATAGTTAGTATCACTATTAATTATAATGGACAGGATGTTGAATTTTACAGCTGTCACATGAATTTACCAAATTGTGAAACTGAAGATATGGGAGAAAATTTAAGAAATATTTTGAACAGATCTAAAACTGATAATTTAAAAATATTAATGGGTGATTTTAATACAGATGCCAATGGGAATCCTGAAGATTATCAAAAAATTTTAAATCAAGGCTTATTTGATACATATACACTCGCTGAAAAAAAAGATAGTGGTGTGACAGTAGATAAAGGAATACATGGATGGGCTCAAGATAAATCAAAAAAGAGAATAGACTACATATTTTGTACTAAGGAAATCAAAGTAAAAGAAAGTAAAGTTATCTTTAATGGAAAAAATAAAGGTGTAGTGTCAGATCACTTTGGTGTAGAAGTGGAAATAGAAATTTAAATTTAAATGAAAAAATAATAATTTTAAAATGAATTTATAATTCTAAATATATGCATAAACCCAGTAATAATCGTTGTTTTTTTATACAGCGATTATTTTTTTGCAAAAAAATTTGAAAAAAGATATACGTAAATGTATTGACAATTTAAAAAAGTGTGGTATATTTAAAATAAGGAAAAAATAAATCAAATATATAAAAATTTTTAGGAGGTATTCAACTATGATGAAAAAAATTCAACGATTCGGTGGAGCGATGATGGCACCAGTTCTATTGTTTGCATTCACTGGGATAGTCGTAGGATTGTCTTCTGTATTTACTAATACACAAGTTATGGGAAGTATTGCTGAAGAAGGGACAATGTGGCATAGCTTCTGGTATGTAGTACAAGAAGGTGGTTGGACAGTATTTAGACAAATGCCTATATTATTTGCTATAGGACTGCCGATCAGTTTAGCAACAAAGACAAATGCAAGAGCATGTATGGAAACATTTGCATTATACACAACATTTAATTATTTTGTAGCGGCAATATTGAAAGTATTTTATAAAATAGATGCAGCTGAACAAATAGCTAATAAAGTAACAGGATATTCTGCAATAGGTGGAGTTCCAACATTAGATACAAATTTATTTGGTGGTATTTTAATAGCAGCGTTAGTAGTATATTTGCATAATAAATATTTTGACAAGAAATTGCCTGATTTCTTAGGAGTATTCCAAGGATCAGTATTCGTATACATGGTAGGGTTTGTAGTTTTAATCCCTTGTGCATTCTTAACAGTTCTAATTTGGCCTAAAGTTCAATTGGGAATTGGTGCAATGCAAGGATTTATGAAAGCTTCAGGAATATTTGGAGTATGGATTTACACATTCTTAGAAAGAATATTAATTCCAACTGGATTACATCACTTTGTTTATACACCGTTTATATTTGGACCAGCAGCAGTTCCTGGAGGAATTCAAGTTTACTGGGTTGAACATATAAAAGAATTTGCTCAAAGTACTCAATCATTAAAATCTTTATTCCCGCAAGGAGGATTTGCTCTACACGGAAACTCAAAAATATTTGGTGCAATAGGAATAGCTCTTGCTATGTATGCTACTGCTAAACCTGAGAAAAAGAAAACTGTAGCAGCATTATTGATACCAATAGTATTTACAGCAGTAGTTTCAGGTATAACTGAACCATTAGAATTCACATTCTTATTTATAGCTCCAGTATTATTTGCAGTTCATGCTGTTTTAGCGGCAACAATGGCAGCAACAATGTATGCTTTTGGAGTAGTTGGAAATATGGGTGGAGGACTTCTTGACTTCTTATTCCTAAACTGGGTTCCAATGTTTAAAAATCACTCTGGAACAGTAATTACTCAAATAATAATAGGATTAATATTCACAGTAATATACTTCTTTGTATTTAAATTCTTAATTCAAAAAATGAATTTGAAAACTCCAGGTAGAGAAGAAGAAGACGAAGAAATGAAACTTTATACTAAAGCTGATTATAAAGCTAAACATGGTGAAGGTGGAGCACAAGGTTCAGCAGCCATAGCTGGTGGAGATGAATATGCTCAAAAAGGTGCAATCATTCTTGAAGCATTAGGTGGAAGAGAAAATATCGAAGAACTTAATAACTGTGCGACTAGACTTAGAGTAAGTGTAAAAGATCCAAGCAAATTATCACCAGATGCAGCATTTAAAGCAGCAGGAGCTCATGGTGTAGTTAGAAAAGGATCAGCTATTCAAGTAATCATCGGATTGTCAGTACCTCAAGTAAGAGAAAGAATCGAAGAAATGATGAAAAAAGGATAAAAATAAAATTTGATAAATAATTGAAATTAAATTTTATAAAAAAATTAAGAAAGAATTTTCAAAAGTCAAAAATTTTAAAGTTTTAAAATATAAGACTTAAGAAAGTTCTTTCTTTTATTTTTAAAATACTTATCTTTTTGCAATGGCACTAAAAGTAAATTTTTCAGGATGATGAATTATTGTTTCATATTGAAACAGTGTTCCATTTGAGAGATATGCATGAGTTTCAATAACGACAACCATATTTATATCCTTTAGTTTAAGGTATTTTTGCTCTTTAGGAGTAATTTTTCTAAAACTAATATTTCTACGTGAATAAGCTATTTTTAACTTAAGTTCGTTTTCTAGATACTTATATATTGATCTTTTTGCTATTTCTTCGTTTAGAAAAGGTACGATTCTTCTGTCAAAAAAACTGGTAGAATAATTTAAAATTTCGCCATCTAACGAATTAGTACGTACAACTTTGTAAAAATCAGCACTTTCAGATACTTGAAATTCCTCCATTAACTTTTCTACTCCTTGAACAATGTATAAACTGATTAAATCAGTTTCAAGATGAATATTTTGAAGCTTGCTAATTTCTTGTACAGTCTGAATGGAAGTTATAGAGATGTTTTCTAGATTTTTTTTCTCTAGCACAATTGATTTTTTCCCTTTTACTTTCTGTATAAGGCCTTCTCTTTCTAACATAGAAAGTGCTTTTCTTACAGTAAGTTTGGAAAAATTATAGTCTATTGCTAAGTCATCTTCTTTTTTTAAAAAATCTCCTGATTTCAGAGTTCCATTTTTAATTTGTTCTTTAATATCGTGATATACTTTTTCATATTTTTTCATTTATTTATACAAACCTTTCATAGAATATTTTATATATACTTAAATCTTTTGAAAGCTAAACTGATAAAAATTGAACAAAGTTAAGATTTAAGTAAAATAATTGTAATTTTTGAAATCATAGTTAATCCGATTTGGAGAAAATATATAAATTAGACACAGATATAACTTAAGTTTTTGCTATTATATAAATTAGATTTACTATAAGTATCAATACTACTATTGTAATTATACACTAAATAAGAGCAAATATCAACAAAAATAAAAAAGATTTATATAATTCTTTTAAAATATTTAAAAAGATTTATATAAAAGTATTGACTTTTTTAAAAAAGTATGTTATTATAATGATGTAAATAGGAAATAAAAATAGAAATAGAAATGGAGATGATTATTTATGAAGAAATTTTCAATTGTAGTAGCTGGTGGTGGGAGTACATTTACTCCAGGAATTGTGTTGATGTTACTTGAAAATTTAGATAAATTTCCGATTAGACAGATAAAATTTTACGATAATGATGCAGAAAGACAGGAAGTTATAGCAAAGGCTTGTGACATTATTATAAAGGAAAAAGCACCTGATATTAACTTTGTTTATACAACAGATCCTGAAACTGCGTTTACTGATATTGACTTTGTTATGGCACATATAAGAGTTGGAAAATATGCAATGCGTGAAAAAGATGAAAAAATACCTTTAAGACACGGAGTATTAGGACAAGAAACTTGCGGACCTGGAGGAATTTCTTATGGAATGCGTTCAATTGGTGGAGTTATCGAGTTAGTTGATTATATGGAAAAATATTCACCAAATGCATGGATGTTAAACTATTCAAACCCTGCAGCAATTGTAGCAGAAGCAACTAGAAGATTACGTCCAAATTCTAAAATATTAAATATTTGTGATATGCCAATCGGAATTGAAATAAGAATGGCTGAAATGCTTGGACTTAAATCAAGAAAAGATATGGTAATTAGATACTTTGGATTAAATCACTTTGGATGGTGGACAGACATTAGAGATAAAGAAGGAAATGATTTAATGCCTGCATTAAGAGAAAAAGTGGCAAAAATTGGATATAATGTAGAAATTGAAGGAGAAAATACAGAAGCAAGCTGGAATGACACATTCACAAAAGCAAGAGATGTATTTGCAATTGATCCTACAACAATGCCAAATACTTACTTAAAATACTACTTCTTCCCTGATTACGTAGTAGAACACTCAGACCCTAATCACACAAGAGCAAATGAAGTAATGGAAGGAAGAGAAAAATTTGTATTTGGAGAATGTAAAGCAATCGCTGAAAAAGGAACTGCAAAAGATAGCAAACTTCACGTTGACGATCACGCTTCATATATAGTTGACTTAGCAAGAGCAATCGCTTACGATACAAAAGAAAGAATGTTATTAATAGTAGAAAATGACGGAGCAATCTCAAACTTTGATCCAACTGCAATGGTTGAAGTGCCTTGTATAGTAGGTTCAAATGGACCAGAAAAAATTGTTCAAGGTAAAATCCCTCAATTCCAAAAAGGATTAATGGAACAACAAGTATCAGTTGAAAAATTGGTAGTAGAAGCATGGATTGAAGGTTCATACCAAAAACTTTGGCAAGCAATTACATTATCAAGAACTGTACCAAGTGCATCTGTTGCAAAAGCAATATTGGATGACTTAATTGAAGCAAATAAAGACTTCTGGCCAGTGTTGAAATAATTAACAAATATACTTAATTTATAGGATTATCTCAAAAGTTTAAAAATTTATTTATGAATTATTCTTAACTTGTGAGATAATCTTTTTATTGATAATATAAAATAATTCTGAAAAAGGAGAGAATATGGATACAAAAAAACTAGATAAAAAATGGTGGAAAAAAGAAGTTGGATATCAAATATATCCAAGAAGTTTTTATGACAGCAACAATGATGGAATTGGAGATTTGAATGGAATTACGGAAAAATTGGATTATCTAAAAGAACTGGGAATAACTCTTATCTGGATTTGTCCTGTGTATAAGTCGCCAATGGATGACAATGGATACGATATTTCTGATTATTATGATATAAATCCTGAATTTGGAACAAAGGAAGATTTGGAAAGATTAATTGTAGAGGCGGAAAAAAGAGGAATAAAGATAATTTTAGATTTAGTAATTAATCATACTTCAGATGAGCATGAGTGGTTTTTGGAAGCATTAAGAAATCCTGAAAGCAAGTATAGAAATTATTATATTTTTAAAAGAGGAAAAAATGGACTGCCACCAACAAACTGGAGAAGCCATTTTGGAGGTTCTGCTTGGGAAAAAGTTGAAGGGGAAACTGATGGAAATGGGGATGAAATGTATTATTTACATTTATTTTCAAAGAAGCAGCCTGATTTAAATTGGGAAAATCCTGAAGTAAGGGAAGAACTTTATAAAATGGTAAATTACTGGCTAGAAAAGGGAATAGCTGGATTCAGGGTAGATGCCATAAATTCAATAAAAAAAGATAAAAATTACTTAGATTTGCCTGTTGACGGTGCAGATGGATTTGCACATAATATAAAGTATACTTTAAATCAGCCGGGAATTGAGGAATTTTTGGGAGAATTAGCAAAAGAAACTTTTAAAAAATATAACTGCATGACTGTAGCTGAAACACCTTTGCTGGAATACGAAAGATATAATGATTTTATTGGTGAAGATGGATTTTTTTCAATGATTTTTGATTTTAGTTATTCTGATTTAGATATGGCAAAGGAAGGATTTTATTATTCAGTACAGGATGTGAAAGTGAAAGAATTAAGAAACAAAATTTTTGAAAGTCAGTTGACACAGCAGAAATATGGATGGGGAGCACCATTTTTAGAAAATCACGATTTGCCAAGAAGTTTGAATAAATTTTTAGGGAAGAAAGCAAATGAAATAAATGCAAAATTACTTGCGACATTGTTTTTCTTTTTACGTGGGACACCGTTTATTTATCAGGGACAGGAAATAGGAATGGACAATTTTGAGAGAACTGATATAGCACAGTTTGATGATATTGCCAGCAAAGATCAGTATCAACGTGCATTGGGAGAAGGTTTTTCTCCTAAAGAAGCGCTATATTTTGTAAACAAAAGAAGCCGTGACAATTCAAGAACACCTTTCCAATGGAATAGCAGTAAAAATGCTGGATTTTCAAAAAATGAAGATGTAAAAGCATGGATAGAATTAACTGGAAGTCAAGATAAAGTAAATGCAGAATCTCAAATAAATAATGAAAATTCAATTTTTGCCCATTATAAGAAAATGATTGATTTACGACAGAATGGAAAATATTCAGATTGCCTGATTTTTGGAGAATTTGTTCCAGTAGAATTAGAAAATGATGAAATAATCGCATATGTAAGAAAATATGAAAATCAGCAAGTTCTTTGTATTAATAATTTTTCTGATAAAAAACAGAAAGTGGAGCTAAGCGAAATTGCTAAAAATATTGATGAAACAGAAATCAAGCTAGGAGATATTCTGATTAATAATTATGAGAATATTGAAAATGATGGCAATGTGTTAGTTTTGGAAGGATACCAAAGTTTATTAGTGGAAATTCATATGTTATAAAAGACTTTACAGAAATATCAATAGATAATTTGTATAGTAAAACTAGTTTAAAACAGAACTCAAAAATTATGACTATTTTACTCCAACCCTAAATTGTATAATTTCTATCAGTTCAATTTTAAATGGGTTCGAGTATAATTTGAAAAATATATAAAATAAAAAACTGTCTTTTATTCTTAAAAAAGGAATATTGGACAGTTTTTTTATATGGTTTAATGAGATTAAATTTCCTTTTCTAGTCTCATTTTTTTAATAATATTGCTTGGAAGATATATTTCAATAATGGACTTTTTGCTAGAATAATATTTTACAAAAATTCTAATATATTTATTTGAAAATTCAAAAGAGTCGTTATCGTTGAAATAGCTGATAGAATCAATATTTTTTAATTTAAAGTTATTCATAAGTTCTTCAATTTTTGGATAATGTCTTTTAATTTTGTTAAGTTTTCTTGTAAGTGTGTAAAATAGGACTATTGGTGATTTAACAGTTTTTGATACATTTACAAAAAGTTTTAGATTGTTTGAGGCTAGATTAAGCATAAGAGCTTTTTTAAATTTTTTCAAAATCTTCAGAATTTTTGGCATAATTTATATTGTCGTAGACATATTTATATCCTCTTTTTGACACATAAAGTACAAATAGATGATAAATTTCTTCAGGATTGGAAATTTTTTCTTTAATAAGTTCCAGCATTTTATAAATTTTATTATCAAAAGGCTTGTAGGATTGTTTTGATTTATTTATAGAAAAACTTATTGAGGTAATTTTATTCGTTGCTTTTTTGTGTTCTTTTATTTTTTCATATTCAATTGAAAAATCTGTAAAAGTATTTATATCCAGTATAGCTTTCTTTAAAATATACTTTTCAAAATCAAAAAATCTTTCATATTTATCATTTGCGTTTAGGTAAGTTTTTACTAATGAAACTGGTAGAGTGATTTCGTTCTTATCTTTAAAATTTTTAATAATATTGTTATAAAAACTGAATGAGAAAGAATCATTCATAAAAATAAATTTTTCAATTTCAAGAAGGGAAAAAAAGTTTTTTTTGAGAGAAAAGCAGTTTTTAAATTCTTCAGTAAAAAATATGTGACAATAATCAGAATATAAAACAAAAGATGAAATGATTCCAAAGGAGCCTGAAAATTGCATATCTGTAGAAAAAAATATATGTTTTTCTATTAAAGCATTAAAAAATGGGGTAAAATCATTAATTGAAGGGAAATCGAGTATGGAAAGCAGTTCTTCAAATCTAATTTCAGCTTTTTCTAAAAATGACGAATCTGATGCAATTCTAAAGAATAATAATTTAAAAAGTTTTTTTCATTTTTTGTTATTTTTTTGAAAATTTAAGATTAATAGTATTTTTAAATTTGTAAATTTTTCTGAAAAATAAATATCCATTCTATTCTCCTAACTGACGAAAGAAAATTTATAAGTTTCGTTTAATTTTTATATTAAAATTTTTTTATTATAAAGTATTTATAATTAGACGAAAAAGCTAAATAATTATTCGTCTTTTATTTATTATATCTTAAATTAAAGAAAAAATCAACTAATAAATAATATAAAAAATATTAAATTAATAATTAAAAATTTTTTTGACAAAATGAAAAATGTGGGGTATAACGATAGTGAAAAGCAGAAGAATTTAATGATAGAGTTAAAATTGGAGGACAAAAGATGGGAAAAAGATTATTAAGTTGTTTTACTAGTGATTTTAGTAAAATGTCAGGACAAGATTTAAAGAATGCAATTAAAGCAAGTGAAGGAAGAACAGTGCTTTCAGAAAATGTTACAGGAAGAAGAAGCGTTACAGGAGATGTTACAAATAGCGAATTAGCAAGAGCATTTGGAGCAGATCTTATATTATTGAATGGATTAGATGTGTATAATCCTGTTATAGCAGCTTTGCCTGAAAGTGATGAACCAATAAAGCTTTTGAAAAAACTTACAGGTAGACCAGTAGGTCTGAATCTTGAGCCTGTAGACTTGAATGCGGATATGATGGAGGAAATAGAGATTATTCCTGAAGGAAGAATGTGTTCTGAGGCAACATTAAAAAAAATAGAGGAAATGGGATTTGACTTTGTATGTCTTACAGGAAATCCAGGTACAGGAGTTACAAACAATCGAATTTCAGAAGGAATAAAACAGGCTAAAAAACATTTTAGCGGAATGGTAATAGCAGGAAAAATGCATTCAGCAGGAGTTGATGAACCTGTCGCAAATTTAGATGTTGTAAAAGAATTTATCGAAAGCGGTGCAGATGTCATTATGCTTCCAGCTGTGGGAACAGTACCTGGCTTTACTCAAGATGAAATGATAAAGGCTGTAAGATTTATTAAGGAAAATGGAGCATTATCAATGTCTGCGATAGGAACAAGTCAAGAAAGCTCAACAAGAGAAACAATAAGACAAATAGCAATAATGAATAAAATAGCTGGAGTGGATATTCAACATATTGGAGATGCTGGATATTCAGGAGTTGCAAATTATGAAAATATAATGGAACTGTCAATCGCCATAAGAGGTGTAAGACACACAATTAGAATGATTGCTGCTTCAAATAATAGATAAAAATAAAAAATATAATAAATTATAAATTATACATAATTGGAGGAGGATTTTATGAAAAGAATATATTTGTTTTGTGCTTTGGGAATGTCTACAAGCTTAGTTGCCAAAAAAATGCAGGATGTGGCAGATAAGCATAGTCTTCCTGTTGAAGTAAAGGCTTTTCCTGACAATAAGATAGATGTTATTGTTGAAGAATTTCATCCAGATATAATATTGCTTGGGCCTCAAGTAAAATTTAAATTTGAAGAAACAGCTTCAAAATATGAGCCAAAGGGAATTCCTGTGGCAGTAATTGATTTGGAAGATTATGGAAAAATCGATGGAGAACGTATTTTAAAAAGAGCAATAAAAATACTAAAAGAAAAGGCGGTAAAGGAAGATGTTTGATAAATTAGAGAAAGTTTTAGGACCTTTGGCTACTAAATTAAGCAGTAATAAAGTTTTAACAGCAATCCGTGATGGATTTTTAGTAGGTACACCGTTAATTATAGTAGCTTCAATATTTTTAGTTATTGGGAATTTTCCAATTCCTGGATATACAGAGTTTATTGCAAAATTTTTGGGAAAGGGATGGGATGGACACCTTGATGCAGTTATCAATTCTACATTTGGTATAATAGCTCTTCTTGGGGTTATTGGTATTGGTTATTATTATGGTAAAGAAAAAGGAATAGAAGGTATTGCGGGAGCTGCAGTTTCATTAGTTGCATTTCTGATTATAAGTCCTCAGACACATCCGCTTTTTGTAGATAAGGAGGGTAAAGCTTTTAGCGGATTTGCATTAGGGAATTTAGGAACAAAAGGATTATTTTTAGCAATGATTACAGCATTGGTTTCTGTAACAATATTTACGGCAATTAAAAATAAAGGATGGACAATAAAATTGCCAGATGGTGTGCCACCTGCGGTAATGAATTCATTTGCAGCATTGATTCCAAGTATGTTTGTTATGTTTACATTCTTTATAATAAGACTTGGATTCTTGTTCTTGACAAAAGAAGGATATGCACATGATTTTATTTACAAAGTATTGCAGGCACCTTTGATGGGATTTGGTCAAAGCCTTATATTTGAGCCTATTTATCAATTTTTGTCAACATTATTCTGGTTCTTTGGTATAAACGGTCCAGCAGTTACAAATACTATTTTCAATCCTATACATTTAGCATTGACTGCTGAGAACCTAGCTGCATATAATGCACATCAACCTTTGCCTAATATATTCGCAGGACCATTTGGAGACTTCTTCTGTAACTTTGGTGGTGGAGGAAGTACACTATCTCTTGTATTGCTTATGATATTTAAAGGTAAATCAGAACGTATGAAAAAATTAGGTAAATTGTCTATAGTCCCAGGAATCTTTGGTATAAATGAAATGGTTATATTTGGACTTCCAGTTGTATTAAATCCAATTATTGCAGTACCATTTTTATTGGTTCCACTTGTTAATACGATTTTGTCCACAGCTGCCACTTTGTTAAATATTATACCTCGTACAACGGGAGTTTTACTACCTTGGACAACACCAATGTTCTTTTCAGGATGGCTGGCTACAGGAAGTATAGTTGCAGGTATTTTCCAAATAATACTGGTTATAATTGGATGCCTTATTTACTACCCATTCTTTAAAGTGCTTGATACACAGTACTTGAAAGAAGAAACTCAACCAGTAGAACAAAATGAGAAAGACGATTTAGAAGATATTTCTCTTGATGATATCTCGTTCTAATGTATAAATTTATATTGAATAAGGCTGTTTCAAAATTAATTATAAAATTTGATTTTGGAGCAGTTTTATTTGTTATTAAAGACTATTCAAAATATACTCAAACCTATTTTAACTTAAACTGCTAAAATTATATAAATTTATTGTTTGAGTAAAATAGTCATAGCTTTTGAGTTTAGTTTTAAATAAGTTTTACTATAAAAAAGTATTATTGTTAGTGAATACAAAAAAATGAAAGCAGAATTTTGAGAGAAAAGAGGAAAGATAATGAAAATAGTTTTATTTTTTGATCAGATTCAATCTGGAACAGGCGGAAAAGAAGGTGCTAATGTAGAACTTGCACTTGAAAAGGGTGGAATGGGTTCGTACATGATGTTTTCAGAATATATAAAAAATATAGGTGGAACAGTGCTTGCAACAACATATTGCAGCGATAGTTATTTTAAGGAAAATCAGGAGCTTGTCCTTGAAAAAATGACAGGTCTTCTGAATAAGGTAAAAGCTGATATTCTTTTGTGTGGACCATGTTTCAACTATTACAACTATGCAGAAATGTCTTCTATTCTAGCAGAACATGTAAAAAAGGAAACAAATTGTAAACCTGTAGTTGTATGTTCAGAAGAAAATAAAGAAATAATAGATAAATATAAAAATGACTTAGTAATGATAAAAATGCCAAAAAAAGGTGGAGTAGGATTACGTGAATCACTACAGAATATGGCAAAAGTAATTAAGAAGGTTTACGATGGGGATAATTTATCCGAAGTGAGCGATTATATATATAAATAGTTAGGAAAAAATTATCACAAAAATTTAAACAAAATATATGAGAAGCAGAAATTTTTATATTATTTTTGAATATCTTTGGGATAGTTTTATCTATTAATTTATTTGTATTGTCAAATAAAAGAAATGGAGTAAATATGAGACTAAAAGAATTATGTCAGTTAAATGGAGTTTCAGGGGATGAGAAGGAAGTATATGATTTTTTATATAATGAATATAAAAAAAGAAATCTTTCAATAATAAAGGACAGACTTGGCTCTATTTTTGGTCTTAAAAAAGGAAATGATTCGTCATATAAAATAATGATAAGTTCCAACATGGATGAAAGTGGAGGAATGATTTCAGACATTAGAGAAGACGGACTGATGGAATTTTTAACAATAGGACTTTATGAAAAGAATCTGTTTGAACAGAGAACAGTAAAAGTACTTAACAGAAGACATGAAGAATATATAGGATTTATAGTAAAAAATGAAAATGAACTTTTACTTGATACAGGATATGGAAATAAAGAGGAAGTTTTAAAAGCGGGAATTCAGATTGGAGATATTTTTTTACTTGATGTTCCAACTTTATGCCTTCCAGAAGGAGAGATACTTTCTAAAAATCTTTCTAACAGGGCAGGGCTTGAGGTTGGTCTTGCAGTTCTGGATAAACTGGAAGAAGGTAGTGAGAATCTTACATTTGATGTAGCAGTAGGCGGGATATCCCATTCAGTAACAGGTCAGCGTGGAGCAATAACGGCAACGACTGCTGTAAAACCTGATATAGCTATTGTTATTGATGCAGCATATGTAAAAGAATCTAAAGAAAATGCCATATATATTCGCAGTTTTGATAAGTCAATGCTTCCAAATCAAATGTTAAAACAGGAATTTTATGAAGCTGCAAAGAAAAAAGGATATATTCCTGAAGGGCATGTTCAGATGGAAGCAACAGATGGGTCATTTATCCATAAGTCATTGGAGGGAACTCCAACAGTTGTGCTTGTACTGCCTTTAAAACATAAACAGGCTCTTCTAAATTCGTTAAAAGTAAAACACATAAATAATCTTAGTGATGTAATCATAGAGTTTATTAAGGGGCTGACTGCTGAAAAAATAGAAAAATTCGGATTTAAAGGGTGAGAAAAATGAATTTTGATATAAAATGGGAAGTTTTGAAGGAGCTGACAGAAACTTATGCAATTTCAGGATTTGAAGAGGATATTGTAGGTATATTGAAAAAGCATATAAATCTTCCATTTTCTCAGGATGGTCTTGGATCCTGCCTTTTTACAAAGGAAGGAGATGGTATTTCCATAATGATAGCCACTCATATGGATGAAGTAGGGTTTGTCATAAAGGAAATAGATGAGCAGGGGTATCTGTATTTTCAGAATGTAGGAAATATGTGGTCGCATGTTCTGCTTAATCAGAAGGTGGCAGTTATAAATGAAAAAAAGAATATATATTATGGTGTTATTGGTGGACCTGCAGTTCATTCAATAAAGGAAAAGGAAAGAGAAAAGGTATTGCCGATTGATAAATTGTATATCGATATGGGAGTCAGCAGTAAAAAAAGGATTGAGGAGCTGGGAATAAAAGTAGGAGATATGATATGTCCGTATGGAGAAATGATAGAGCTGAATGAAGAGGGGTACCTTGCAGGAAAAGCATTTGATAATCGTGTGAGTGTAGCAACAGGAATATGGCTTATGAATATGCTGAAAAAAGAAAATACAGGCAATAAGGTTACTCTCGCGGCAACAGTACAGGAGGAAGTTGGGCTAAGAGGTGCAAGAACAACAGCACATAAAGTATTTCCTGACCTGGCAATAGCTGTAGATACTACTTTGGCAGGGGATACCCCCTTGAATAAAAATAATATAAAGCTTGGAAAAGGAGTAGCTATTAATGTTATTGATTCAATGACCATAATGAACAGGGGACTACTTATTTATATTGAAAATCTATGCAGAAAGAATGACATTCCTTATCAGCTGAGCTGTTTTACAGATGGTGGGACTGATGCAGGAAATATTCATAAGTCAAGAACTGGAATACCTGCAACAACTTTATCTATACCTATGAGATACATGCATACTCATCTTGGAGTCGTACATAAGGATGATATTATTGCGACATTGAAACTGCTGAAACTGATAGTAGAAGATCTGACTCCTGAAAAGTATGACAGAATACTGAAGGAAAACTATAATTACAGTGAATAAGATGAAAAAACTTGAGGAGGTAAGAAGATGTGGGGAATAATTGCAACATGGTGCATGGCATATGATGGTGTCAAAGAAGCCTCGGAAATACTGAAAAATGATGGAAAAGCGGGAGAGGCGATAGAAACAGCAATAAAAAATGTTGAAGATTTTCCTTTTTATAAATCTGTAGGTTACGGTGGACTTCCAAATGAAGAAATGGAAGTGGAACTGGATGCGGCATACATGGATGGAAGCAACTTTGATTTTGGTGCAGTATGTGCTATTAAAGATTTTGCTAATCCTATATCTGTTGCCAGAGATTTGAGTCATTTAAATGAAAATAGCATGTTAGTAAGTGAAGGCGCAGAAAAATATGCGCATAAAAAAGGTTTTGAAAGAAAAAATATGCTTACAGAAAGGGCAAAAATACATTATAGAAACAGATTGAAGGATATGGCACATATAAAAAAAATAGAAATAAAGCCCTATTCAGGACATGATACGGTTGGTATGGTGTGCCTTGATAAGGAAGAAAATATAGTTGCAGGAACTTCTACAAGCGGACTTTTCATGAAAAAGAAAGGAAGAGTTGGAGACTCGCCTGTAATCGGTTCAGGACTCTATGCTGACAGTGAGATTGGAGGAGCAAGTGCAACAGGACTTGGAGAAGATATAATGAAGGGGATAATTTCATATGAGATAGTAAAACTTATGGAAAGTGGTCTTTCTCCTCAGAAAGCATGTGAAAAGGCTGTCTTCACTTTTGAAAAGAAATTGATAAGAAAAAGAGGAAAAGCAGGAGATATTTCTGTAATTGCCATGAATAACAAAGGAGAATGGGGAGTAGCTACGAATATTGAGAATTTTTCCTTTGTCGCAGGAAATGAAAAAGCTCCTGTAAAAGTATACAGGACAAAAAGAAAAGGCGATGAAATGCTACATGAAGAAGCGACTGAAGAGTGGCTGCAGGAGTATATCAATGAAAGAACGAAACCTCTTATAGAAAAGTAAGGCAGGTAGAAAATGGATAAAAATATGGATGATAATAAAAAATATGATAAAAACAGGAATATTTCCGATGAGGAAATAATATTGAAAATAAAAGAAGAAGTGAAAAAAATACAGACTGAATTAATAGAGAAAATACGTGAATTAGTTTCAATTTACAGCATTCAAACGGAACCTGAAGAAAATGCCCCATTTGGAAAAGGGCCTGCCAAGGCACTGGATAAAGCTCTGGAAATATCAGAAAAACTCGGATTTAATACAGCGAATATAGATAATAAAATAGGTTATGCAGAATATGTATCGGAAGAAATAAGGGATTATGAGGAATATATAGGGATTTTTGGACATGTAGATGTTGTTCCTCTTGGTGAAGGGTGGAAGTATCCTCCATTAGGTGGAAAAATAGAAAATAATCGCATATATGGAAGAGGTGTTCTAGATAATAAAGGTCCCATTCTGTCAAATCTTTTTGCACTCCATATTCTGAAAAAATTAGGAATAAAATTTGATGTTCCTGTAAGAATAGTTTTCGGAACAAATGAAGAAACAGGATTTGCATGTGTAAAACATTATCTGACAAAGGAAAAAGCCCCTATTTTTGGCTGGACTCCTGATTGTAAATGGCCAGTTGTATATGGAGAAAGGGGAAGGCTTAAAGTAAGAATATATTCTGAAATGAAAGATTTAGAGAAATTATATGAATTTGTAAATGGATATATTTTATCAGCACCTAATAATGGTATAAAATTAAAAATAAACTTTAAGGATGATGATTTCGGAGAAATGATATTAAGAGGGTACAGATTTGGAATTGCTGAAAACAGACATTTTTTTGAATTTGTAATGAGTTATCCTGCAATATGTAAAAAAGAACAGCTTATGGATCTAATCAGGAGTAATCTGACTGAAGGAACGGAGTTGGAGGAAATTTCCAACTGGAATCCAGTTATATATGATAAAAGTTCTGAATATGTGCAGACTTTACAGAAGGTATATAATTATGTTACAGGCTTTGATGCAGAACCTGTAACAACTACAGGAGGAACTTACGCAAAGATAATTCCTAATATTATTGCATATGGTCCAAGTTTTCCAGGTCAGAAGGATATAGCACATTTACCTGATGAGTGGCTTGATTTATCAGATTTAGAGAAAATAACAGAGATTTATGCACTTTCATTATACGAAATAAGTAAGTTGAAAAATAGAAAAGAATAACTTGAAATAAAAAACTGTCTAATAGTCCTATTCTAAGATTAAAAGACAGTTTTTGAATAATTTGTTTAAAAATAATAATTTTATATAACTTTTTAGTCTAATTTTAGCGAAATTTTACTAAAATTAGTTATAGAATTTTTGGGGATCTGTAATTTCATTTTCACTTCTAGCTACAACCATTGTGCAGACAGCATCTCCTGTTATATTTACTGCTGTTCTGAACATATCTATTATTCTGTCAACACCGATTACAACACCAATTCCTTCAAGCGGTAATCCTGCTTGTTTTAATACAAGTGAAAGCATTAGCATACCTGCACCTGGAACACCTGCTGTACCAACAGAAGCCAGTACTGCTGTTAAAATAATTCCCAAATATTGTGTTGGACCTAAATGAATATTATAAAGATTTGCAATAAATACTGCAGCAACACCTTGCATAATTGCCGTACCGTCCATATTTACAGTTGCTCCTAAAGGAATTGTGAATGAACTTATTTCCTCGGAGATACCAAATTTTTCTGTTAAAGTTTCGATATTTACTGGGATTGTTGCATTGCTGCTGGATGTAGAAAATGCAACTGATATTACATTAAAGAATTTTTTGAAGAATCTTAATGGACTTACTTTTGCCATAGTTGTTAGCATTATTTGATAAACACCTGTATGAATAACAAATGCAAATAATGTTGCAGCCACAAATCCAAGCAATTTTACAAGCACATCCACACCTGTTGAAGCAACAACTTTTGAAATTAGTGCGAATACTCCCATTGGAGCAACTTCCATTATAAGTTCCACCATTTTTAACACAAGTTCATTTGCTTCTTCAAGTAAAGCTTTTAAATTTTTTACTTTATCTCCTAAAGCTGAAATTGCAACTCCTAATAGCAGAAAAAATACTATAATTGCAAGCATTTTTTCCTCTGACATTGCATTAATAATGTTTTTTGGAATCATATCAAGAAGAATATCAATAAGTTTACCTTGCTCCGCAATTTTAAATTCACCTTTAGGAAGTTCTCCATGAACCATTCCCATTCCGATTCCAGAAACTTTTGCTACAAATAATCCAATTACTACAGCAATAGCAGTAGTTGCAAAATAGAAACCCAAAACCTTTGTACCAATTCTTTTAAGTTTTTTTATATCTCCAATAGAAGCTGCTCCCATTGCAAGAGAAATAGAAACTAACGGTACAATCATAACTTTCATAAGATTGATAAACATTCCTCCAAAAAAAGCAAGGACTGAATCAATAACGACATCTTTTACGAAGGGATTTTTTGCAAAAGGACTTAATATCAGCCCAAATACAATCCCAAGTGCTAGCCCAACCATTATCCTAGTTGTTAATCCCATTTTTTTCATAGATTTTTTTACAGTATAAAATACTGCCTCCTTTCTCAAATTTATAAAATATACTATATTTTAACTTTTTATAGAAAAATTTACAACCCATAAAAAAAATTTTTTTTATCCTAACAAATAAATGAAAGATTTTAAAAGAATTTTTTGCTTATCTGATAGTACAATTAAATAATACTAAACTCCATTTAAATAACGGATTTATTATAAACTTCCCTAATAAAGGATATAAACCCAATATTTTAAAATAATTTAAGATATAATTTTTATTTTTTAAACAGATTTTAGTATAAAATTGAATAAAATAGTATTAAAATAAAACTGCCCTTTATCCCTAAAAATAAGAATATCAGACAGTTTTAATTCTCAATTAACCCAGTAAATTTAGAAATAATTCTAAATATAAATTTTATCCCTTTTATCTATTTGATACTATTCCCCGTTTAAAAAATGAGAATAAATTTTTATAATAAGGTTGTTTGATATCTAATTTATAATCATTCAACTACATTGTTTTTTATTATTTTTTAGATATTTTGATTAATAAATATTTTTTCATATTACTATGTTTTTTCTTTTTTATTTTCGTAGGATTGCTCATTGCCGCAAAACCTTATCTTGCAGTAAAAGTTTATCCTAATAATTAAAATTGTGGCAAGATTGCTACGCAATAACCTATGGCTAGTCTACGACATTTTTCTGCACTGACAAAAAACTCGCTATGCTCAAACAGTTTTGCCAGCACAGAAAAATGCTCCGACGGATTAGTTTATAATTATAAAAATTATGGCGAAAGAAATACATTCGTACTTAGTTATTTTTCCTTTAACGAAATTTTGATTATTTAATTGTTTTTTATCTTTTCGTCTAATGGTCTGATGATAACTTTATATTTCATTTTCCAATCCCATTTTTTTACTAAATCTTCAAATGAAATTGCTTTTTCCTTGTATAACTTATATTCTTCATAAGCCTCAACAGCCAATTTGTAGTCCTCTTCATCTTCGATTTTTTCAAGAATTAAATCTAACATTACTTGGTTTAAATTGATATTATTTTCCTTAACATAGTTGTTTATTTTATCTTCTATGTCAGGATGAGCATTTATAGAAACGGTTATCATAAAGTTCACACCCTTTCTTGTTATTTTTGTTAATAAAATTTTAACATAAAAAATAATAAAAAACAACGAAAATATTTTATTAACTGCAATTTGTATCAAAAAAATTCCCGCAGAGGAAATTGCTCTATACGGGCATGACATTCTCCCTATTAGAATAGAAAAGATCATTCATGCAGAAAACAATGAAAGAAGTGAATAACATAAGCAGAATAGGTGGCTTTATAAAAAACTGTATCGCAAATGGATGATTAGTCAATGTTATGAATGTTGAAAAGAAGATTGACTTTAATCAGAAAATTAATGAAGAAATAGAATATCTGCCCAAAAGAAAAAAGGAGGGAAGTCATTCCCCTGTATGGGAAGCCCCTGCCTTTAATATATATTCCCTTTTTTCCTTATCATTGTTATCCCTCTGCATATATTTACATATGCTAGTAAACCCTGTTTCCGTATTTGTCCTTGCAGTAAGCATATCCATTTTCATTTCTATAACATCTTATATCTCTTCCATCTTGTCTCTCGCGATATTCACTCCATTCTTTTGGACTTAAAAGCTCACATCCCACGACAGACATAGCAAGTATAACCATCAATAAAATTTTCTTAAACATTGCATATCATTTCCTTCCGTTTAAATTATCTATTTATGTGAATATATTTCTTCGATTTTGTGTATTAACTATTTGTGTTCTTTTTAACTAAATAATATTTTAAGTTGAAATACAAAATTACATATAGCTAGTAAACTCTGTTTCCGTATTTGTCCTTGCAATAAAAATATCCATTTTGATCTTCATAACATTTTTCTCCTCTTTTTACTCTCTCTTGATGTGCTTCTTTCCACTCGTTAACATCAAAAAGACTGCAACTAGTAACCGACATCGCAAGAATAGCCAAGAGTAAAATTTTCTTAAACATTGTATATCATTTCCTTCCGTTTAAATTATCTATTTATATGAATATATTTCTTCGATTTTGTGTATTAACTATTTGTGTTCTTTTTAACTAAATAATATTTTAAGTTGAAATATAAAATTACATATAGCTAGTATGTTCTGTTTCCGTATCTGTCGATGCAGTAAGCATATCCACTTTCATCTCTATAACATTTTACGCCTCTTTCAGCATCTTCTCGATTTATTCTATCCCATCTTTTTGTATCAAGCAGCTCACACCCCACCACAGACATAGCAAGTATAACCATCAATAAAATTTTTTTAAACATTGCATATCATCTCCTTATGTTTTAAATATATTTCTCTCATTTTATGTATTGATTATTTGTGTTTTTTTATATTTTTATTATACAATATTTTAAGTTTGAATACAAATTGTTTTTTATATTTCTGCAGAAAATTTAATGAAAAATAAAATTATACCTAAATTACAATATAATTTTCTTAAATTATTTTATTTCAATACCTTCCAGTTCCAATAAAAACTCTTTTATATGGAGTCCTCCACCATATCCGACTAACTTTCCATTCATACCAATTACACGATGGCAAGGAATAAAAATTGAGATTTTATTTCGATTGTTTGCCATTCCGACTGCACGGACTGCTTTTTCGTTATTAATTGCAACTGCTATATCCTTGTAGGAACGGGTTTCGCCGTAAGGGATTGCTTCAAGAGCGTTCCAGACGGAAATTTGAAAAGGTGTTCCTTCTTTTAAAAGTGGTAAGTCAAAATTTTTTCGCTTTTTGGAAAAATATTCAAACAACTGATTTTTTGCCTTTTTTATTAACTCGGTTTCTTTAATTTGAAAATTATCATCATTTTTCAATTTTTCAATTTCATAATTCCAGATTACATCAGTAATATGAGAATCATTTTCTGTTGTGGCAAGTCCAATTTTTCCAATTGGAGTATTGGTTTCATAAAAATAGATATTTTTTTTCATTGTTATTAGCCTTTCTTTAATTATAGTAAAACTAGTTTAAAATAGAACTCAAAAATTATGACTATTTTACTCAAACCCTAAATTATATAATTTCTATCAGTTCAATTTTAAATAGGTTCGAGTATATAATCAAACTTCATTAAAATTTTTTAGAATTTTAAATTTTAATTATTTTGACATGTAGTCTAAATTATACTACATTAATCGATATTTTAAAACAAAATAATTTTATTATGGTTAAATTATGCGATTTAAGGTATAATATAGTAAATTATTAAAAATAGAATAGGGGAGATTTTATGGAAAGTTTTGAAGATGCTGAAAAAAGAGATTTTGTAGGAACTATATCAGGAATCGTCAAAATAGTTGGAATAATGATTTTTACGTGGAGTATTCTAATTTTTCAAAGAGGTATTTTTAGCAGTTATTATTTTAGTAGTGTTGCAAAAACAGGAGATTTGAAAGCTGGAGAAATGGTAACGCTTGTTCAGACGTTATTTAGCCTTGTTGTACTGATTATAGTAAGTATTATTTTTATAAAAATGATGAAGACTAGATTTGGTAAGGAAAATTTAAATAAAATAAAATTCTGGACTTTTGTTATAATAGTGATAACTATTGTTTTATTTGCACTTGGAGTGACTTTTTCGATGATAAATTCGATAGCTAAAAATATTGGGAGTATTTCTTTGAGTGATAAAATTACTATATTTTTTAAAACAGGAATTTTAGAAGGAATAAAAGGGATGCAGTTAATTGGATTTTTGTTGACAATGTGTTTATTTTCGATTAAAGTTTACGAGAATAATAAGAAAAAAAGTCTATTTGCAATAATTTTTGCTGGCATAAGTTCAATAATTCTAATGGTAATTTTTTATTTTGTTGGGCTATTTTTAGATTTATATCTGCTTCAAACAAGTCAAGGCTGGAAAATGGAAACACTCTCTGGATTTATAAGAGAAATAATGCAAAATGCAAATATGCAGGAAGTAGTGTTTAATTATTATTTTTATTTAACATCATCTGTTGTTGTAATATTTACAATAATATTAATTTTAAATGTTTTTCAGATAATAAAAAGAAACTTTATGGAGAAGAATAGTTTTTAAAACTGTTGAAAATATTGATGTTTAGTGATTAAAGTTTTGAAAAATGATATTTGTGTTTGTAATTTACTTTATTTAAAAAAAATTAAAATACTTGTTGACGAATCAATGTTTTAGTGATATACTTAATCCAAGATAAATTGATCGTTTGGATCATCGGTCTTGTCGTATTTAAATAAGTTATGACAAGACTTTTTTGTTTTAAGGAGAAGGGGAATGAAAGAGGAAAATTATTTATTAGAACAACAAATAGAAATTTTAAAAGAAAAAGGATTGATAATAAAAGATACGGCTTTAGGGAAGCAAATTTTACAACATTTTAATTTTTTTGATATTATTAAAGTGTATAAAAATTTATTTATAGTAAATAATGTTTTTGTCAAAAATACAACTATAGAAAAGGTATTTTTGTTTTATCATTATGATAGAGGGATTCAAAATATATTATTTAAATATAGTGTGTATATAGAAAGAATATTTAAAAATAGACTGGCAGAGATTCTATCACAAGAAATTGGAATAACTAAACAAGAATATTTAAATATAGAAAATTATACCGTAAGAAATAATAATAATTTAATTTTAAATAATACGTTAAAGGAAATAAGAGATATAGAAGGTATTTCAGAACATCCAAGTATTTTATTAAAAAAAATAACTTTTAGCACAACAATAAATTTGTATAATTTTTTAAATGAAAAATTAAAGGAAAAAATGATATATTTTAATTATAAGGATAATGAAAAGCAACAAGCGAAAAATTTGTTTAGAAATAGCCTTTATATAATTAGAAGGTATCGAAATGAAATAGCACACTCAATGGATTTTATAAATTATAGAGCTGAAAGATATATAATTTTTAGATATTTAAAAAAAATATTGAATGAATACGGATATATAAAATTAATGAACAAGAACGATTATTCCAAAAGACAAAGAGGTTCTAACGATATTTTTTCGATGATATTGTCAATAATACTGTTGTTAGGAAATGAATTTTTGAGAACAGAAATGCTGAAGGAATTAGAAATGTTTATAAATAAAGAAAATAAAGAAAAATTTAAAAGTTATGCTGAAATTACAAATCTTCCTGATAATTTTTTAGATAGATTGCAAGAAACATTAAAAGAAAAAAAGAATAATTACTTATTTAGAAGTTAATTTTTATTTGTATTTTTAATATTTAGAAAATTAAACAAAATTATAAAAAAGGAAATATAAAAAATGAATTTATTTGATGAAGTATATGAAGATAAGAAGCCGCTAGCATTTAGATACCGTCCAAAAAGTCTTGATGATTTTTATGGGCAGAAGAGATTGGTTGGGGAAAATGGGATTTTGAGGAAGATTATTGAACGTGGAAACTTTATGAATGCGATTTTTTGGGGAGCACCGGGAACAGGGAAAACTACACTTGCAGAAATAATTGCTGATAAAATGAATTACTATTACGAATATTTGAATGCTATAAAAGCTTCTGTAACTGATATAAAGAATATTTCTGACAAGGCACACAGCAGCTTTCACACAAATGGACAGCAGACACTCTTATTTTTAGATGAAATTCATAGATTTAACAAGCTGCAGCAGGATTCACTACTTGAAGATTTGGAAAATGGAAATATTATTTTAATTGGAGCGACTACTGAAAATCCTTATTATAACTTGAATAACGCATTATTATCAAGATGTATGGCATTTGAATTTAAGAAATTGAGTGAAGAAGATTTGCTTAAAATATTGAGAAATATTAATGAAAAGGAGAATTTTGGAATTTCAGATGATATTTTGGGATATATTTCGGAAATAATTGAAGGGGATGCAAGGCAGGCCATAAACATTTTGGAACTGATAACAAATGTTGGAGTGGAGTTTACGCTGGAAGAAGTAAAGGAAATTTTGAATACAAAAAAATCATATCACAGGACAGAAGACAAGTACAATACAATTTCAGCAATGATAAAAAGCATTCGTGGAAGTGATCCTGATGCGGCTGTCTACTGGATGGCGAAAATGCTGTCTGGTGGCGAAGATATTTTATATATTGCAAGAAGACTTGTGATTTTGGCTTCTGAAGACATTGGGCTTGCAAATCCGCAGGCTTTACCAGTTGCCGTGGCAGGACTTAATGCGATAAAGGAAATTGGAATGCCCGAAGCTAGAATCATCTTATCTGAAGTGGCAATCTATCTCGCAATTTCTCCCAAGAGCAATTCAGCCTACAATGCTATAAATTCAGCACTAAGCCACATTGAAAATGAAAAAATTCAGGAAGTGCCAGTTCATCTCACAAAAGTTGGAGCAAAAGACTACAAATACCCACACAATTATGAAAATCATTATGTAGACCAAATTTATATGAATGAAAAAATCAAATTTTATGAACATGGAGAAAATAAATTTGAAAAGGCGGCGGATGAGTGGTTGAAGAAGATTAAAAAGAATCAAAAATAAATTGTCTATTAAATTTTGGAAAATAGTTGGTATAAAAAATACTCAAACAATAGTGTGGTTAGTTGTCTGAGTATTTTTTTGAATATTTAATAACAAGCTGAAGGGTCATAGTTTTGTACAAAATTTCTTGCTGTGTCACGTTCACAGTCGTATTTAATGACTGAATCTCCAGACATTTTCCTTTCTATGAGCAATTTATTTAAATTGTATTCAGCTAACTGATTACTGCTGGCATTTGGTACATGAAGTATTAAACCGTATTCCATTTCTACTCCATTACTGATACCTGTTGCAGCCCAAACTGTACCGATATATTTTTTTAGAGAAGAAGTGCTGATATTTTTAAAGCCTTTTAAATTTATATATCCCTTTTTTCCTTTATCTTTTCCATCCAAAACTTGAACTAATACTTTGTTATTACTTCTTATTCCTTTTATTTCAACAAGTGTATAATCCATATCAGAAGCTGTAAATCTTCTTTCATATGGATCAAATTCTTTAGTTTCAGTCTTAGTTTCATTGATTTTGGTTTCATTTTTTTTGTTATTTTCTTTAGTCTGAGTTTGTACTGAAGCCATCATTTGATTTTCCAACTGTCGTTTTTCCTGCTCCTTTTGGACTTTTTCCATCTCGCTTATCTTATTTTTCATACTTACAAATTGGTAAATACCACCACCTATGATGATAAATCCTATAACTAGAACAAGAGCAATTATTACTCCAATTAGAATTTTTACTAAATTTTTGTTTTCAACATTATTATTTTCCATTTATATTTCTCCTAAAATTCTTAATGTATTAACATCTATTTAATTCCACATATTTTATACAAGTCAACATCAATATAAGGACTTTCGTTTATCCAAGAATTATGTACAAATATTTCTTCTATATCGCAATTCAATTTATTATTTACTTTCTCTTTCAAAGATAGGTTTTGAAATCCAATTGCTTGAAACATCTGCTATTACAAGTAAAGGATCTGCACATTCATTTCTTGATGTATCACAAGTTTCTATATCATAAAAATCAACCGAACGAAAACCATCGTGATCAATTTTATATGGAAAAACTGTTCTTAAATGTTTATAAGTTGCGATTACTCTGCTATTTGCTTCATCATGTTCCCATACAATATCTTTTGATTTTGCTTTTTTTGTAACATATCTTTGTGCAAGAAATAAAGGATATTCTCCTAAATAATTAATATTTAGTTCTTTAAAATAATTTTTTTTGCTATTTGTCATAGATTTTACACTAATTATTGCGTCATCACTCTTTTCGCAAGAAAATATAGAAACTAATAGTATAATCAAAAATATTTTTTTCATAATATGTTTTTCTTTCCTTTCTTTAATTTTATTGTTTATTAAAGTTTTATTTTTTTTTCAAATATTCCTTATTGACATATCCAAATTCTTCACCATCTAAAACTTGAACATAATACCAATTACCTTTTTCATTAATTAAACTTACAGTTTTTCCATTTTTTACCTTGCCACGAATTGTTGAATTGTTGTCAGGCTTTCTCATAAAATTAACATATCCATTTGGTGAATTTACAATATATTTTTCTCGCTTTGCTCTTTTTTCTTCTAAATCTTCATAATTATTATAGCCAGAAACAAAATCTTCCCTTCTTACAACATCTATTACGTTTCCGTGAATTTCAAAGTCTACTACTTCTTGATTAAAAACAATTCCAGAAGGTTTTCCATCAAAACCTTTATCATTATAAATTTTACAAAGTCTTTATTTTTATCAATACTATGAATCCAAACGTCTACGATATCACCAACACTGTGAGGATTACTTTCAGATTTACTGCTAAATATTTCAAAAAATTATTATATATTGAATTAAAAACAGCATCTTCAATATGAATCTCTGTAATTTTAGGATTAGGAGTACAATCTCCTAAATCTCCAAATCCATATGTGTCAACATCTTTTTCGTCAATATACTGTGTTCCAGAAACTTTAGTATTTTTGGAAAGTTTAATTATTACTGTACCTGTCTCATCTTGTCCCAAATAACTTCCATTCAAAGTGTCTACATTAATATCGTAAATCATTCCAGGATTACATTTCTCATAAGCCAATCCAACAATATTTATAACAAACAAACTTAGAATTAACAACAATTTTCTCATAATTCTTCTCCAATCTTTTAAAATACATTCTTACCAAGTAATATCATTTAATTTTTCTGCAATTTCCAAAGTTGATAATTTCTCTACATTTTTAATTTCCAAATCTGCTTTTAAGTCAAAAAGTCTAGAGCCTAGCAAACCATATTTTGAAGTTTTTTTAAATTTTGTTGGACAAAAATCATTATCGTCAAATAAAAAGAAAATATGTCCTTTTGAAATATCGCCATAGCCGTAAATTTCTGGAAATTCCCTTATTGCATTGATGATTCTGTTTTTTTCCTCGTTAGTAATTTTCACATTGCCTGAAATTTTTTTAGTAATTAATGTTCCTTCTTCTGTAAGCTCAGCCAAAAAAACTTTGTTTACTTTTCCAATATATTTCACTTCTTTTGCAGTATATATTCCAGTAAATTGATGGTTTGAATATCCTCTGGATTCAGGTTGGAAGTATAAATGATATTTTTTATTTAATTCAAAACTTTTATTACATGGAACGATTCTGAATACGTTTTTTATTAGACCCATTGAACCACAATAATAATAAAAATCTTTGGATAAACGGTATAGTTCTTCATTAAAAGGATATTCGTCCGCAATTTCCTGAAGGGAAGAAATTAATTCGGAAAAAGTTATTGAAACAAAATTAAAATTATAAATTCTTGTTTCTTGATTTATATATTTTATGGTAGTTTCATCAAAGGTAGAATCACTTATGTGAATTAATATATTTGTTTCGGATAAATTTTCATTTTTGCAGTAATTAATAAGTTTTTCTGTATTATCTAATCCTGCAATTTTGGTTTCAATAATGATTTTTGTTGCTTTTGTCTGGATATGCCCGTCGATAATTCCTCCTTCCTTTTGTGATTTTTGTTGTGTAAAAACGGGGATAATCTCATAATTGATGTTTTCTGGAAGAACACTGTTTATAAACAATTCATAAATTTTTGGATTTATTCTATATAAATTTGATAGAAGTAATAGAATATTATTTGTAATAGTATTCTCTCCTTTAGAATAAATTTGAAATGGATTAATAAATCCCATAAAAAAACCTCCTTATTTGTTTTAAAGTTATATTTCCCTTTTAATTATACTATTTTTTTTTTTGCTTATAAGGGAATTAAATTGTAGTTAATTTTATAGATTGTTGTATAATAATTTTAAATTTACAATTTTACAGTTGATAATAAATAATTTTATGTTATGCTTTATAAGCAAAAGATTAAAACATATATTAAAACAAAAAAAGCGATAAAAGACTGTCTTGTATTTGAGGCAGTTTTTTTATTTAAAAGTTAATAATTACACAACCTTGATAAATACAAGGGTTTGTGATAAAATAAATTAACAAAATATATTGGAGGAATGATGCCGAATGAAAAAAAGAGCTTTGATTAGTGTTTTTGATAAGACTGGGATATTGGAATTTGCACAGTTTTTAGATCAAAAAGGTGTGGAAATTATTTCTACTGGAGGGACTTACAAGTTTTTGAAGGAAAATGGGCTTTCTGTAATAGATGTTTCAGAAGTTACTAATTTTAAAGAAATGTTGGATGGAAGAGTGAAAACATTGCATCCGAATATTCATGGTGGAATTTTGGCGATTAGGGACAATAAGGAGCATATGGATACGATTGCGAAAGAAGGAATAGAGACGATTGATTATGTTATTGTTAATCTTTATCCATTTTTCAGGGAAGTTCAGACAGATAAGACTTTTGATGAAAAAATCGAATTTATCGACATAGGCGGGCCTACAATGCTTCGTTCGGCTGCAAAATCATTCAAGGACGTTACAGTTATCTGCGAAACAGAAGACTATGAGAAAGTTATGGAAGAAATTGAAAATAATGGGGAAGTTTCATTTGAAACAAAAAAAAGATTGGCTGGGAAGGTGTTTAATTTGACATCAGCTTATGATGCGGCTATCTCTAATTTCTTGCTGGAAGAGGAATATCCAAAATATTTGAATGTTTCGTATGAAAAGAAATTTGACTTGAGATATGGTGAAAATCCTCACCAATCGTCTGCATACTACGTTTCAACTACTGAAAATGGAAGTATGAAGGATTTTGTCCAGTTAAATGGAAAAGAATTGTCGTTTAATAATATTAGGGATATGGATATTGCTTGGAAAGTGGCAAATGAATTTGATGAAATTGCCTGCTGTGCTGTAAAACACTCGACTCCTTGTGGTGTGGCAGTTGCAGATGATGTTTTCATGGCTTACAAAAAAGCTCATGATTGTGATCCAGTATCAATTTTTGGCGGAATTGTTGCAATTAATAGAGAAATTGATGCAAAAACTGCACAGGAACTGAACAAAATTTTCCTAGAAATCGTAATTGCCCCAGCATTTACTGATGAAGCTCTTGAAATATTAAAATCCAAGAAAAATTTGAGAGTAATAAAATGTGAAGTTGCAAAACCGCAGGATAAAGTGGAATATGTAAAAGTTGACGGTGGAATATTAGTTCAGCAGACAAATCAGAAGATGATTGACAATATGGAAGTTGTAACGAAAAAACAGCCAACAGAGCAAGAATTAAAAGATATGGAACTTGGAATGAAAGTCGTAAAACACGTAAAATCAAATGCAATTGTGGTCGTAAAAGATGGAGCGGCAACAGGAGTTGGAACAGGACAGACAAACAGAATCTGGGCAACTCAGCACGCACTTGAACATGCCAAAGGAGACTTAGAATCACTGGAAGGAGCAATTTTGGCATCAGACGCATTTTTCCCATTCAGAGACTGTGTAGACGAAGCTGCAAAATACGGTATCAAAGCATTAGTACAGCCAGGTGGCTCAATTAGAGATAAAGAGTCAATCGAAGCTGCCGATGAACACGGAATGACAATGGTATTTACTGGCATCAGACACTTCAAACATTAAAATTAAACAAATATTTGTTTTTATAGATAAACTGTGTTAAAATGTATAAAAATGGGTAATCTATATCAAAATTTAAGAATAGAGGAACAATATAAAATTTAAAAAATAACATTATTCCAATTATATGATGGGATATAGACTACCCTAATATCGAAGGGGACTAAAACTACCTGTTCTTGTATACTCCTGCAATATTTCTGATATAGACTACCCTAATATCGAAGGGGACTAAAACCTCAATACCTGTATATTGAGTATTTTTTAACTGATATAGACTACCCTAATATCGAAGGGGACTAAAACTTTTACAGGTCTTACAACAGTATTTCCTACATGATATAGACTACCCTAATATCGAAGGGGACTAAAACCTTATTATATAGAAATAGATGTAACTATTATGATATAGACTACCCTAATATCGAAGGGGACTAAAACTAAATATGTGTTAAAAATTGAAACTGATAATGATATAGACTACCCTAATATCGAAGGGGACTAAAACAGATTTTTTGACTGGGTGGTTGAATCGTGTTGATATAGACTACCCTAATATCGAAGGGGACTAAAACGGAAAAGCAGTAAATAAACCAATAGATGATTTGATATAGACTACCCTAATATCGAAGGGGACTAAAACCCATACTTCAAATACTTCTGTCAATACTTTTTGATATAGACTACCCCAATATCGAAGGGGACTAAAACTCTCGTTATTTATTGCCTTTGCAAGAAGTTCTGATATAGACTACCCCAATAACAAAGGAAATTAAAAAATATGTATAAGGAGTTATAAACCCTTTATTCTTACCGTTTTATTTTTCCTTACCAAATTTAACTGTAGATTCTAGTATGATTATTTTAATTTCAATTTGTTGTTTTATATTTTTATATAAAGTTAAAGCAAAAATTTTAAAGTGTTTTATAAATAACTTTTGAACTCAACAGTTGGATAAGAGAAATAAAAGAACAAATTTTAGATGAGTAATATGAAGCGAACCATTCATAAATCACAGAAAGGAGAAAACAACTTTTGAAAAAAATCTTATTTTTTTTATTTTTATCCAGTTTATGCTTTTCAAATACCTGCAACTGGGTAAGTGAACCCAATCAAACTTTAAAGAAATACATTGGTGTAATTAAAAAGCATAACCTTATCAGCAAAGTTTACTGTGATAATAACGACACTTTAATGGCTTACTGGCGAAGTAACGATGAAAATGATATTGACATAGGATTAATGCTTAATGACATTAATGCTAAATCGCTGAGTCTAGATGAAGCAGTCAATGCATTTAACACATTTGTGAAGAAAGTTGGAATATTTGATGAAGTGAAATTAAATCGAAGAAAAGAGGATTTAATACCAGAAAACGTAAATATAAGACTTTATATGTATAATCCTGATTATGAAGACACTTATATGCTTTACAAAATTGTCTACAACTTTACTAATGATACAACTTCATATTATTACAATGAGAAGTACTTCAGTCATTACGCAGGATTTATTGATGAAGTCAGAAAAATGGAAAATCTTTATCCTACTAATGATATAATTTATTAAGATAAAGAAATTATTGAATGGTTTAATTAGATATTTATAAAAGCAAAAATCTTTTGAAATGAAGTACAAACCTATGAATTTATATATAAATAATAATATTAGAGGGAATGAAGCTTTACTGAAAGGATACAAAAGAATACAATTTAGAAAAAGAGTTTAAAAGTGTTATCTGAATATAGACTAAAAACTGAGAAAAATAGATTTTATAGGGTTAATTTTGGTTTAAAAATATAAAAAATGGAGGAAACCAAAATGAAAAAAATTTTTGTGATATTAACATTGGTATTTGTTAGTGTAAATACATTTTCAGAAACGTTGCATTTCAAGAATTGTAAGGAAGCACGTGCAAAAGGATACAAAAACATAAAAAAAGGCGAGCCAGGATATGCAAAACATTTAGACAGGGATAAAGATGGAATAGCTTGTGAAAGTAAATAAATTAAATGTAGAGTTGTTTCTTGATAGAGATAACTCTTTTTTTAAAATTAGCAGATGGTAGGAATGAAATAGGTAAACTATTAAAGATAAAAAATTGAAAGGAACATTTTTTTTAATATATTTTTGTAACAAATGTTTGACATCTATACATAAATATAAAAAAGAAATTAAATATTAAATTGACAAATTGAAAAAATTATGTTATTATACTTGAGGATTGTTAAATTAGTTATATAATGGGACTGTAGCTCAACTGGTCAGAGCAACCGACTCTTAATCGGTAGGTTGTGGGTTCGATCCCCACCAGTCCCACCATCATCTTCTATAAAATAAAATATTAATGTGTGATAAGAGTTTTAGGCTCTTATTTTTTTTCTATAAATTTAGTATTAATTATGATATTTTCTAAAATTTTTTTTAAAGTGATTTTATGAAAAATTCTTTAGATTTTTTGTAATACACTATACAATCTATATTATTTTAAAATTTTAAAAGACTTTAAAATAAAAAATATGGTATAATTTATTGAATAAAATATATTTGAATATAAGATTGAATAAATATAGAAAATGTTTAGTAGTGAAAAATAAAAAATTAAAGAGGAGCAATGTTTTTTATGAGAAAGAATATTTTTAAGATATTAGTAATGTTAATTTTATTAGGAAATATTGGGTTTGGAGAATATATTAAAAAGAATGGAAGAGTTTATTATAGGCAAGATGAGTCTTACTCTGATTTAGAAGAAGTGAAAAAAAGTTTTAGAGAAATAGAAAAGGAAGAAAATTTTTATAGAATACTAGGTATTCAGTATTTTCCAGCAGATATGGATACTTTTCAAGATATAAACGGAGAATATGGAAAGGACAAGGATAGGATTTTTTTTGAGAAAAATGAAATACATGAAGCTGATTTAGCAAGTTTTGCGGTTGTCAAAGGAAATATATCGAAGGATAAAAATTTTGTTTACAATATGGGAGATAGAATTTATCTGAAAGATGAAAATGAGATTGATATTGAAAACGAAAATATGAGAAAAAGAATAGATTCTGCTACTTTAAAAGTATTTAATTCACCTGACAAAAATAGTGTTCGTTATATTGGAGATAAAAATGGAATTTATTATGTATTGAATGATGCTCAAAAAATAAAAGGATCTGACTTTAAAACGTTTGAAGAACTAGGATATTCTTATGCAAAGGATAAAAATAACATCTATTTTGAAAACAGGAAAATTAAGGGAGCGGATATTTCAAGTTTTGAAGTTCTAGAAACTGGATATGCAAAAGATAAAAATAGTTTCTATTCAGAAGGAAAAAAAGTAAAGGGTATAAGTAAAAACTCATTTAAAGCACCTAGTGAAAATTCAGCTCAAAAAGATAAAACGATTGTAGGACTTTTGGAAGTTGATGACAATAATGTTTATAATATTGGTGAGCCTTTAAATATAAGTCCGAAAAATTTTTCCTTAATTGGTGAGAGAAATGATTATGTAAAAAATGATAAAGGAGTATATTTTATAGATATTTACAACGTATCTAAGCCGACTGTAGTAGAAAAATTACCAGTAAATCCGAATAAGTTTAGAGTTATAAAGAAAAATTACCTAAAAGATGACAAAATTGTTTATTATAATAATAATCATGGCAATCTAAAAGTCGAAGGAGCAGATGCGGCAAGTTTTCAGGAATTGACAGAAAATTATGGAAAAGATAAAAATTATATTTATTTTGGCGAACAAAAAATTGAAAATTCAGATTCAAGTAGTGTAAAAGCAATAACTGATGTTATTTTAAAAGATAAAAAGAATGTTTATTACGTTGGACAAAAATTAGAGGGAATTAATGATGTAGGGACTTTTGAAGCGATTAGCGATGTAAAAGGACTAAATGGATTTTATGCAAAAGACAAGTATAATATTTATTTTATTTCGGCTTTTGATTTTTCTGAAAAAGTGAGAAAATTGGAAGGATTGGATGTTAATAAAATAAAAGTTTTGAATGAGTATTATGTAAAAGATAACAAAGAAGTTTATTGTCTTGGAGAAAGAATTGATTATACGGATGCTGGAAGTTTTAAGGTAAATAATGAGTATAGTTCACAAGGAGAAGATAAAAATAGAAAATATGAATATTGCAGAATTGTAAAATAAACTTCAATTTTTTTAAAATTAAACTTTTAATTTATAAAATTTGTTATAAAAATGATTTAATTACAAAAATATCTTGACATGAAAATAAATTAATGATAATATTTGTATATGAAAATTTTAAGAATAAATTTTAAATAAAATTAGGAGGAAAAATGTCAGCGATAGTGTTTTCAAGTATATGGGTAGTGATTTTGATTTTACTGTTCTTTTTATTGATTCATATAAATGTGAATTTAAAGAAAAAATTTAAGTTTTCTACAAGGATAATAATTTCTACAGTATTAGGATTTGCTGCGGGAATTGTATTTCAATCAACGTTAGGATTAGTGGGAGGGGCTGAACATGAGGTTGTTATAAAGAATGTGACAAATGCAGCTTCGTTAGTAGGGAGAGGATTTACGAGCCTTTTAAAAATGATAGTTATTCCGTTAGTTGGGCTATCTGTTTATAATTCGATAATTAATTCTAAAAATAATGAAAATTTGAAAAAACTTACCATAAAATCAGTAGTTTATTATACAGCGACTGTGGCTATTTCGGCGATTATTGGAATTGTAATTGCAATGACATTTAAGCTGGGAGTTGGAATGAAATTGCCTGAAGGAATGGAAGCATGGGCTGGAAAAGGGGAATATAAAGGTCTTGTTGATGTTGTAGTCTCGTTTATACCGTCAAATATTTTTAAGGCTATGACAGAAACAAGTGTTATTGGAGTAGTGATATTTACAGCGTTTTTAGGATTTGCAACAAACCGAGTTGGATTAAAAAATCCTGAGAAAATAAAACCTTTGAAGGACGTAACAGAAGCATTATTTTCAGTAATGACAAGCGTTACGATTACAATAATAAAAATAATTCCGTATGGAGTTGCGGCATTGATGTTTGATTTGACAGCTTCTTATGGGCTTGAAGTATTTAAAAATCTTGTTACATATCTGATTGTAATGTTTATTTCATTAGGACTGGTTGTAATAATGCAATCTTTAAATCTTGCAATACACGGTGTAAATCCACTAAGATATTACAAGAAAGTAACAGCACCGTTAGTTTTATCATTTACAACAACTTCAAGCATGGGAACTTTACCTGTAACAATTGAAACATTGGAAAAAGAAGTAGGAGTAAGTTCACCAACAGCAAACTTTACAGCAACACTAGGGACAACAATAGGAATGAATGGTTGTGCAGGAGTATTTCCAGCAGTAATAGCAATAATGATTGCCAATATGAACGGCATTGCAATTACTCCAGTATTTCTAATAAGCCTTATAACAGTGATTGCATTAGGGTCGTTCGGTATGGCAGGAGTACCAGGAACAGCCTACATCGCAGCAACAGTCGTACTAGGTGGAATGGGATTGCCTTTTGCTCCAGTAGCTTTAGTACTGCCAATCGACTCAATAATAGATATGGGACGTACAGCAATAAATGTAAACGGTGCAATGGTAGTTTCAACTGTTGTAGACAAAGAAATGGGAACTTTTAATGAAGAAGTTTTTAAAGGGGAAAGAATAAGCGAAGCATAATAAATTTTTTAAAAATTTCTAAAGCAGTAAATTTATAGTTTCTCTTAAAATTTTTGCTTTGTCTATGTTATTAATAAATCTGTAATTAGATAAGTAATTTAATAGATTAACAAGGATTGATTTCTGTGTAAAACAGGAGTTAATCCTTTTAATTTTTCTAAAAATGAAAATTAAAGATATTGACTAAAATTTAATACAAGGTATAATTTATAATGAAAAACAAAAAAATTAATAAAAAATAGGAGTGGTTGCTATGAGAAAAATCAGAATATTTTTATTATTTTGCTTAATGTTTATTTTTAGTACAAATTTACTAGCAAATGACTGGGAATTTGGTTCGGAAGGTGGACATATTGTTCCAATGAATGTGTCTAATATTGCTATAAAGAGTGAGAAACTTCATTTTAAGCTGGAAAAAGTGAAGGGGGAGTATGGACCAGTAAATGAAATGTTGGTAACTGTAAGATTTGTGTTTGACAGTCCTGAGGCTGGGGAGAAATACATTGGATTTATTACGCCTGAAGGTGGAAATGAGGAATGGGATGAAGTTAATCATTTTAAAAATTTTAGAACTATTGTAAATGGGAAAAGCGTAAATACAGTTTCTTACAGATTAACCGATTTTGTTCCAAAGGATGTAAAGAAACTTGAAGAAGTGAAAAAATATTTTAAGGAATATAATGAAGAAAAGGCAAAAGAGGAAGCCGACTATTATAAAAGAAGCTATGTTTATTATTTTAAAGCAAACTTTAAAAAGGGAGAAAATGTAATTGAGCATAGCTATCGTTACGATGGAAGTGGCGGTGTCGGATATGTTGACTTTAACTATGTCTGGTCTACTATTTCAAAATGGAAAAATCAAAAAGTGGATGACTTTGAAGTAATTGTTGAGCCTGGAAATGCTTTGATTGCAATACCTGAAATAAAGATGAAGAATGGAAAATATATAGACTGGAAATTAGCTGGAGAAGGAAATATTGATTATGGATACAAAAGTTATTACGATAGAGATGGGCAATATAAAGTTCTTTATGCAAAATTGAAAAAAGGATATTTACATTTTAAAACAAAGAATTTTAGTCCTGAAGATGAATTTAACTTATCAGAAATAGCATATCTGAACGGTAATTATTCTTTCCCTGAAAAGACTGAAAAAGGCTTTAAATATAGAGATGAATTAACAAAAGCGGCTTACACTTCAGAATATTTAACACCAGATGAATTAAAGGAACTTTCTGATGAAGAGTTGAAAATAATGAAAAACTACCCTTATGCAGTCGCAGGTTATGATTTTTCTGATAAAAAATTAAAAGATTATTTCTCAAAATTCTTATGGTATATTCCAATTGGAAAAAATATGGAATTAACAAAAGATGACTATGAAGTTATTAATAATGTGGATAAGATTATAAAAAGCAGAGGAAAATAGACGGTAAAAGAAGAGGTTACAATGAAAGTTGTAGCCTTTTTTGTTTTGATAAAAGATGTTATAATAAGTTTAAAATAAAAATTGGAAAGTGAAAAGAGAAATTGAAAAACATTAATTTAGTATCGAGAAAAATATTGAATACGGATTTTAAGCCTAAGATGGAAATATTCCTGTATTTAGAATATGAATGTTGGTTACTGGATTGTCCACAGCATTTGATAATTGATGAGGATTGAAGAAATATGAAAGGAATAAAATTATGAAACAAACACAAAAAGAATGGGCAAGATATATTCAGGATGAAATCAAAAAAAATGATAGTTACGATAATTATAGGCATGCGTTTGTTGAATATAAGGATTATTTGGAGGAATGTCTTTTGGAAAATCCACAAGATGTAGAAAAGGTTTGTCAATTAGCGGCAGTTTATAATGAATTAAATTATCAATGGGATGATATTTATAAATTATTGAATGAATTTATTAAAAAATATGAAAATGAATTGACTGATGAGGAAAAATCACGGATTTATACTAATTTAGGTTTTTATTATGATGATCAGAGATATGGCAGTAAGAGAGCAATTAGAACTTTGAGAAAGGCTGTTGCATTTAATCCAAATAATTCTAAGGCTTATTATGGACTTGGGGCGGATTATTATGGTGCTAGGAAATACGATAAGTCGGAAGAAATGTATAAAAGAGCTTGTGATCTGGAAAATAATCCAATTTATAACTTTGAATATGCGAATTTGCTGATGGTTAATGGAAAATATGAAGAGGCGAAAATAATTTTGGAAGAATTAATAAAAAAAGATTTTGAGTTTGGAAAAGAAGATTTTGCTAAGATAAAATATAGTTATATTGCGAATAAGGTTCAGTTGAAGGAATTTGTAAATATTGAGGCTCAAATTGATGAATTAATGTTAGAAAATATTGATAATGATTATTTTTTTGGTAGTGATTTAGAAAGTCTGTATTATTTATCTGAGAATTATAAAAAACTTGTAGAAATTTATTTAAAAATAGACGCTCAAGAGGATTGCCAAGTACCATACGAGGAACTACCAATTTATTTTTATTCATTAAAGCGATTAGATAAATTTGATAAATTAGAAAAATCTTTTGAGAAAGCATTGAAATTTAAAAATGAAGAAATAGAAGATGTTAAAAATGGAGAATTTAAAAGAGAGTGGACAAAATCTGAGAAAAAAGAAGAAATTAGGGAGATAAAAAGACAAATAAAGAATTTGAAGGTAGAATATGAAAAAATATTGAAAACAGATTATAAACCAGAAGTAAAAATTTATCCTAAATTTTTATATGACTGTTTTTTGATAGATTGTCCACGACATCAGAAATTAGATTAGGAGGAAAATTGGAAAAACAAAAAAATTTAGAAAGAAAAACGATAAAAGAATGGATAAAATATATTCAAGAAAAAATTAGAAATAATAGTGATTACGATTCTGTTTATGAAGAGTATAAAATATTTTTGGAAAATAAATTGAAAGAAAAGCCCAAAAATGTGGAAGTTGTTTGTCAATTAGCAGCAGTTTATAATGAATTAACTTATCAATGGGAGGATATTTATAAATTATTGAATGAATTTATTAAAAAATATGAAAATGAATTGACTGATGAGGAAAAATCACGGATTTATACTAATTTAGGGTATTATTATGATGATCAGAGAGATGGAAGTAAGAGAGCAATTAGAACTTTGAGAAAGGCTGTGGCGTTTAATCCAAATAATTCTAAGGCTTATTATGGACTTGGGGCGGATTATTATGGTGCTGGGAAATACGATAAGTCAGAAGAAATGTATAAAAAAGCTTGTGAATTAGAAAATAATCCGATTTATAAGTTTGAATATGCGAATTTGCTGATGGTTAATGGAAAATACGAAGAGGCGAAAATAATTTTGGAAGAATTAATAAAAAAAGATTTTGAGTTTGGAAAAGAGGATTTTGCTAAGATAAAATATAGTTATATTGCGAATAAGGTTCAGTTGAAGGAATTTATAAATATTGAGGCTCAAATTGATGAATTAATGTTAGAAAATATTGATAATGATTATTTTTTTGGTAGTGATTTAGAAAGTCTGTATTATTTATCTGAGAATTATAAAAAACTTGTAGGAATTTATTTAAAAATAGACACTCAAGAGGATTGCCAAGTACCGTATGAGGAACTACCAATTTATTTTTATTCATTAAAGCGATTAGATAAATTTGATAAATTAGAAAAATCTTTTGAGAAAGCATTGAAATTTAAAAATGAAGAAATAGAGAGCATTAAAAATGGAGAATTTTTAACAGAATGTACGAAATCGTATAAAAAAGAAGAAATTAGAGAGATAAAAAGACAAATAAAGAATTTGAAGGTAGAATATGAAAAATATTGAAAACAGATTATAAACCAGAAGTTAAAATTTATCCTAAATTTTTGTATGACTGTTTTTTGATAGATTGTCCACGGCATCAGAAATTAGATTAAAAAGTTATGAAAGAAAATAAAATTTATTTGGAAATAATGATACATGATTGATAGAAATAAATAATTTTCAATTTTTTGCATTTAATATTACAGGAAAATGTGATAAAATATATTCAAGAAATATAAGGAAACAAGGTAGTTGGAAATGTAGAAGTTCTGAAGGAGGAAATGATGAAAATATTGATTGTAGGTGCTGGTGGAAGAGAGCATGCGATTGCTTGGAAACTTTCTCAAAATGAAAAGGTGGAAAAAATATTTATAGCTCCAGGAAATGCCTGTGTAGAAATGTTACCAAATGCTGAAAGTGTGAATTTAGGATCAATCGATGAGTATATTTCATTTGCAAAAGATAATAATGTAGAATTGACAGTTGTGGGAAGTGAAGAATTGCTTGTTCAGGGGATTGTAGATGAGTTTCATAAAAATGGACTGAAAATATTTGGGCCTGATAAAAAGGTTGCGATTCTTGAGGGAAGTAAGGCATATTCTAAGGATTTTATGAAAAAATATGGAATAAAGACGGCAGTTTATGAAATTTTTGATAATTCTAAAAAGGCAAAGGAATTTTTGAATAACTGGAAAGATTTTCCTGTGGTTATAAAGGCTAGCGGACTTGCAGCTGGAAAAGGTGTTATTATTGCTCAAAATCTAAATGAAGCTATTAAGGCTGTGGAAGATATAATGGTTGGTGAGAAATTTGGAAATGCCGGAAATCAGGTTGTAATTGAAGAATTTCTAGATGGAGTAGAAGCTTCGATTTTATCATTTACAGACAGTAAAGTGATTGTACCGCTGTTGTCGGCAAAGGATCATAAAAAGATTGGGGAAGATGAAACTGGATTAAATACAGGAGGAATGGGAGTTATCAGTCCAAATCCTTTTGTTACGGATGAAATTTTTGAAAAATTTAAGTCAGATATAATGGAGCCAACTTTAAAGGGAATACAGTCTGAAGGGATGGATTTTGCAGGAGTAATTTTCTTTGGACTTATGATTACTAAAAAAGCTGTTTATTTGCTTGAATACAATATGAGAATGGGAGATCCAGAAACTCAGGCGGTATTACCGCTTCTGGAAAATGACTTGCTTGAGTTAATAGAAAAATCTTTTGAAAAAAAATTATCGGAAGTTAAAGTAGATTGGAAACCATTACATTCATGCTGCGTAGTAGCTGCTGCAGGAGGTTATCCAGAAAGTTATAAAAAAGGCGATGAAATTACAGGAGTTCTTGACTTTAAAGAAACTAACGATAACAAAGTATTTATCTGTGGAGCAAAAGTTGAAAATGGAAAATTGTTGACTAATGGCGGAAGAGTATTAAATGCTGTAGCTCTTGGGAATACACTGGAAGAAGCACAAAAAAAAGCGTATGAACTTTTGAAAACTATAAATTTTGAAGGAATGTATTTTAGAAAAGATATTGGCGGAAGGTTTTATTAAAAAATAAATAGTAATAAAAAAGACTGTTTTGAATTTTAAACAGCCTTTTTTTATTGTTATTTATCTTCTTGGACTCCAAGTTTTGATAGCTTTTGCTAATTGTTTCTGATATTCAGGTTCACCTTCCTGAGCAATGTAATAGATATTTCCGTTAGCTTCAATGTAGTACATTATTAATACACTTCCATCATCATATTCTATTGCCACTTGTTCCCCTTCGTAACCATTTATGTTAACGCTGCCTTCAAAAATGTTATCTTCAGGAGTTCCTAGATTAATATATTTTTGAATGATTACTTCAGCTGCTCTTTTTGCAGTACCTCTTCCGTTAGTTGCAACAATATCTAAAGTTATAATATTTGTGTTATCTATTGATACTTGTTTGGCTGTAGGTGAAGCATCAGGATCTCCAAATTCATACCAGTTTGTAGGAACAGTTATATATCCAACTCTAGGACTTCCGAATCTTATACTTGAACCTGAATTTCCTTTTGCAAATGTAAATACTGACATCACAACAAATAGTGATAGTATAATTTTTCTTAAACTTTTCATTTTAAAACCTTCTTTCTCTTTTCATTTTTAATTAAAACAAATATTAGTTATGTTTTCTCCATTCTAAGCATTCTCCAGTAGAAACTCTTGAGACAGCACAATAACGTTTTGATTCTTCAATAGTATGACCACGTAGCTCTCGATCTGCCTTTTCACTTCCTGCAAGTGCCATTAAGCTTGTACAGCTGCTAAATGATGACATTGCCAGAATAATTGTTAAAAGCTTAAAACTCTTTTTCATAATAATCATTTCCTTTCTATCTTCTTTTAACGGTAATTATTTTTCTGTAATATAATTATAAGACATCTTTTAAAAAAGTCAATATACAATTTATAAAATTACAATATTTTTTACGGTAATTAAAAAACTGTTTTAAAAACACAAATAAAATATTTATTTGTAAGAAAAGTATGATTAATTACAAAGAAATATTTAATTTGCAAATTAAGGAATGTATGATATAATTATTAAAAGTTATAATATTCTTGAAATAATTCTAAAATCAGACTGAAAAATATTTAAATTTAAGTTTTAAGATTTTGACTATTATAATTTTAGAAATGAAAAAAGGTGAATGCTTTGGATAAAAAAATATAATCAATATGAAAAAATGAGACTTTATATTGCCACTTGTTTTTGGATATTTTCATTGTTAACTTTTGCTAACGAGAATAAAAGTTCTGTGAGTAAAAATAAACTTGAAGACGAGGCTGTAAAAGTTGATATTATCATTAACAAAAACAATATTAGTGATTTTGAAAATGAAAATAGCGATATAGAAGAGAATAATGAAGATGGGAATCTGATATATTTAGATCAGATAGAGGATGAAGAAGAAGAAAAACAGAAAAAAATGGAAAAAGTCAATAAATTTGAGCGAATTATTAGAAAAATAGATGAAAAAGTCAATCCAATTATAAAATTTCAGATTGCAAAAAGTTATGGTGTATGGTATCTGATAAAAACTGATGATAATGCAGAAAAAGAATTAAAAAATGTAAGATATGATTTTATACAGCAAGAAAATGGATACGCTATTATTAAAAGTTATTTTGATCCTAAAACTGACAAATGGAGTGAAGAAAGATATAGAGGATGGATTGATGAAAAAAAGGGGAATGTATACTTGAATATTGAAAAGAAATATTTTAAAAATACAAAAAATGAAATTGTATTTTTTGATAAAAATTATAGATACATGGTTATAAGATATAACAACGGGACTACAAAAGTATTTTCACGTTACCCAAATAATGAAAAAATTTCACTTGAGAATAAAGAATTAGGTGAATTTGAAAAAATTGTTGGAAATAATAATAATCTAAAAAATGTTTTCTATGATGTAAAAATAAAAAATATTAGGGAAATTGAAAATGAAAGAAAAAAAGCTGAATTGAAGAATAGAACAGATGAATTAGAAAAGCAATTAAGTGAAAATCCTGCGAGTGTATTTCAAATTGACACAATTGGTGCTAAAAAAGAGCTTGAAAGAAGAAAGAAAAAAGAAAATACACTTAAACTTGAAACAAAAAATGGTCCTAAAAACGTAGAAGTTATAGAAATAAATGATAAAGATTTAAAAAATGAAACTAACATAAAAAATAACAGTAGTGACACAGAAACAAATAAGAGACATTAATTATAATAAATAATTATCAAATTTTACTGTATACTATTTGACAAGCTTAAAATTTATACATTGTTTTAAAATCACACTTTAAAATTATTCCCGTAAAATATTTTACTTAAAATATAAGTTTTAAAAATATAAAAAATTTCAATTTAATTATATAACAGAATATAAAAACAAATATTTAGGAGAAAAAATGAAAAATACACTAAAAATTGTCTACACAATATTATTTTTAATATTGTTTATGTGCCTAACACTTTTTTATAATTTCTTTTTTGCTAAAAGAGAATATAAAAATGTTAATATAAATATAAAAAAAAGAACAAATTTCGCACAGATATACAAAGATTTAAAGTTAAAATATGGAATTGTAGATAAAATATATTTAAAGTTAAATGGTGGAAATATAAAATTAAAAGTAGGAACTTATAAATTTAATGGAAAATTCTCAAAATATGAAATTATAAAAAAAATTAAGAGCAGTGAAACTAATGGAATTAGATTAACAATACCTGAAGGATTTACTTCAAAGCAAGTATTTGCAAGAATGGAAGCATTAGAACTGGGGAACAGAGAAGAAATAAACAAAGTCCTTAGTGAAATGGATTTTCCATATCCGCATGAAAATAATAATTTTGAAGGATATTTTTATCCTGAAACTTATATTTTTTCTGAAAATGTTACAACCAAACAGGTTATCCAAACTATTTTAGGTGAATTTTTGAAAAAATTTCCACCTGAAAAATATCCTGATAAACAAAAGTTTTATGATAATTTAAAAATGGCTTCAATAGTGGAAGCGGAAGTACCTGATGCTGTAGATAAGCCAAAAGTTGCGGGAATATTTTTGAAAAGATTGGAAATTGGAATGAAATTGGAATCAGATGCAACTTTGAAATATGAACTGGGAAGACAAGCATCAAGAAATGAATTAAAATCTCAAAATACACCGTATAATTCATATAAAGTCAAAGGGTTGCCGCCAACACCGATTGGAAATCCACCAATAGAAACTTTCAAGGCAGTTTTAAATGCAGAAAAGACAGATAATCTATTTTTCTTTACATATAAAGGAAAAACATATTATTCAAAAACACATGAGGAACATTTAAAAAAACGTCGTGAAAGCGGACAGTTAAAATAAAATTGAAAATCAAGATTAGGAATAAAATTGATGGAAAAAGTAAAAAAAATTGAAAAAAAAATATTAAAAAAATTAGAGGAAGCTATAAAGGAAGGGATGATATCTGAAAAAGACAAGATTCTTATTGCCTTTTCTGGAGGACCTGATTCAGTTTTTCTTTATCATTTTCTTAATTTACTAAAAAATATAATTTCAATAGAGATTTCAATAGTTTATATTAATCATAACTTACGTCATGATGTTGAAAACGACTTGAAATTTATAAATGATTTTTCAAATTCCAATAATGTTAACTATTATATCGAAAGTGTTGATGTAAAAAAGTATGCAACAAAAAATAAAAAGTCAATAGAATTGGCAGCAAGGGAATTGAGATATGAGGCTATTGAGACTATTAGAAAAAAGATAGGATATAACAAGATTGCTACAGGCCATAACTTGGATGATAATGTAGAGACCTTTATTTTCCGTCTTTTAAGGGGTACATCAGTAACAGGATTAAAAAGTATTCCGAAAATAAGAGAAAATATAGTAAGACCAATTTTAGATTTTGAAAAAAGTGAAATTTTATCTTTTTTAAAAAATAAAAATTACAAATACATAATTGATTATACTAATAATAAAAATGACTATACAAGAAACTTTATCCGAAATAAAATTTTTCCTGATTTCGAAAATATTAACCCTAATTTTAGGCAAAAAATAGATTCTCTGATAAAAGAAATTAATGAAAAAGAAAATTGTAAATTGACATTTTCTAATGTTTATGAGAAGACTATAAATCATAAAGATGAATTAATTCAACTTCTGAAGCAAAATAATGTAGAAATCTCAAGAGAAAAAATTAATCAGATTTACAAAAGTCTTTTTTTGGAAAATGGGAAATTACAAAATGAAGGTTCAAAAGAATTTTATTTAGGTAAAAATAAAGTTTTGCAAAATATATATGGGGAATTAAAAATTGTTAATACTTTAGATAATAACCTGTAACAAGCGATAAAAATAGTAAAATCTTTGATAAAATCAAAATTTTAAAGGGAAATCAAAGTATTGAATGGTATAATTACGAGATAATCTTATATGAAAATATTCAGGATTTTAAAACTTATTTTATAAACAAAAAAATATAAACTATACTTTTTATAAATTTGATGATGAAAAAATAAAAGATAGAAAAATTATTGTCAGAAGTCGAAAAGATGGGGATAGAATTTTTCTAAAAAATTTGGGACATAAAAAAGTTAAAAAAATTCTTATTGATGAAAAGATTATGAAATGGGAGAGGGATTTTATTCCCATTGTAGAGATTGAAGATGTTCAAGTTTTGGAAAATTTAGAAACTGAAATTAGTGAAATAGAAATTGATAAGAATAAAAAAATAAAAGAAATATTAGCAATTTCAGATATAAAGTTTTCAAAATTTTTGGAAAAAATCTCAAATAAAGATATTGAAAATTTAGAAAATAGCAATAAAAGTAAACTATTAATAATAGGGAGGAAAAATGGCAGAAAGAGATAAAAACGATATTAGAAAACGACTGGAAGAATTACGAAAAGATAATAATAGAAAAAATAATAGACAGGATAATGGAGATAAACCACCATTTTCAGGATTTCTTTTTTTTGTTTTTGTAGTACTGCTGGTAGTTTTTACAGCGATATTCCATCGTGATATACAAACTGCTTTTCAAAATAAAAAGGAAATTTCTTATACAGAATTTGTAGGTAAGACACAAAAAGGTGATTTTACTGAAATCAACGAAAAAGATGATAAGTTAATTGCACAAGTAAAGGAAGATGGCAAGGAAGTACTTTATTTTACAAAAAAAATAACAGATAGAGTTGGAAATGAGCCAATAATTATCAATGCAATTGCACAGAAACGTGTTAAGTTAAATTCATTGCAACCTTCTGGCGGGAACTTTTTCTTGCTGTTATTAGGTCAATTTTTACCAATGATTATAATGATTGGGCTTATGGTATATCTTGCTAGAAAGATGGTTGGCGGATCTCAAGGTGGAGGACCTGGAAATATCTTTGGGTTTGGAAAATCAAGAGTAAATAAGATCGATAAAAAACCAGATGTAAAATTTGATGATGTTGCAGGAGTTGATGGAGCAAAAGAAGAGCTGAAAGAAGTTGTTGACTTTCTTAAAAATCCTGAAAAATATACAAAGGCTGGAGCAAGAGTTCCAAAAGGAGTACTTTTGCTAGGTAGACCGGGAACAGGTAAAACATTACTTGCAAAAGCAGTGGCAGGAGAATCTGGAGCATCGTTCTTTAGTATTTCAGGTTCGGAATTTGTAGAAATGTTTGTTGGTGTTGGAGCATCACGTGTAAGGGATTTGTTTGAAAAAGCAAAAGAATCAAGTCCTTCAATCATATTTATAGATGAAATTGATGCCATTGGTAGAAGAAGAAGTGTTGGGAAAAATAGTGGAAGCAATGACGAACGTGAACAAACGCTAAATCAATTGTTAGTTGAAATGGATGGATTTGAAACAGATACAAAAGTTATCGTGCTTGCGGCAACAAATAGAGAAGATGTATTAGATCCTGCATTATTGCGTGCTGGACGTTTTGACAGACGTGTTACGGTTGATGCTCCTGATTTACAAGGGCGTGTTGCAATATTGAAAGTTCATTCAAGAAATAAAAAACTTGATAGCGATGTAAGACTTGAAGATATTGCTAAAATTACACCAGGATTTGTTGGAGCTGATTTAGCAAACTTATTAAATGAAGCGGCAATTTTAGCAGCAAGAAGAGCAAGTGACACGATAAAAATGACTGATTTAGATGAAGCTGTGGATAAAATTGGAATGGGACTTGGTCAAAAAGGTAAAATTATTAAACCAGAAGAGAAAAAACTATTAGCTTACCATGAAGCTGGTCATGCTATTATGACTGAATTGACACCAGGAGCTGACCCTGTTCATAAAGTAACAATAATTCCTAGGGGAGATGCTGGTGGATTTATGATGCCACTTCCTGAAGAAAAGTTAGTAACTACAAGCAGACAAATGCTAGCTGAGATAAAGGTGCTGTTTGGTGGGCGTGCAGCTGAGGAAATTGGACTTGATGATGTAAGTACAGGAGCTTATTCTGATATAAAACGTGCTACAAAGGTAGCAAGAGCTTATGTTGAAAGTGTTGGGATGAGTAAGAAATTAGGACCAATTAACTTTGAAAACTCAGATGATGAATATTCATTTGCTCCAAATAAAAGTGATGAAACAGTAAGGGAAATTGATCTTGAAATAAGAAAAATTTTAACAGAAGAGTATTTAAATACTTTAAACACTTTACAGGATAACTGGAGCAAACTAGAAGAAGTAGTAAAATTATTACTGAAAAAAGAAACAATTACTGGAGATGAAGTTAGAAGAATTATCAAAGGAGAGACTTCAGAGCAAATTTTGAAAGCTTCTGAAAATATTGAAGAAGATAGTAATAACTTGAATATTGATGAAGAAAAAAAATCTGAAGAAGAAAATACAGAAAAGGTATCAGAAAAAAAATTGATAGAAAAAGTTGAAGAGTTAGAAGAAAAAATTAAAACTCAAAACTCATCTGAAGGAACAATAGAGAGTGCTGAAAAAACAGATGAAGTATCGGTTGATGAAAAACATAATTCTTCTGAAAGTGAACTGGAAAAAGTTACAGAAAATAAAGATAAAAAGGATAATGATGATAATCCAAATGATTCTTCAGAAAATAACGATAATGATTCTGATTTAGGAAATGAAGATATAAATGAAAAATCTGAAAACAGTGAAAAGAAAAAAAGTAATTTTAAATTACCAAGTTTTATGGAATAAAATATAAAAATTAATTTGTATATTTAAATAGAAAGTTGACATTAATTTTAAATTTTTGTTATCTTTCTATTTTTTTTAATCTAATAAACAGTTAATTCATTACCATAAAAATAAGCATAAATATAATTTAAAAAATATATTGACTTTTTTAAAAAGGTGTTGTATAATTATGTTGTAAAATAAAAGAGAAAATCAATTACCGTAAAAATTTAAGAGTTGAAAGGGATAATTGTATGAAAAGTAAAATTAAAATCGGAATTATGATTTTTGTGATGATGTTTAGCGTTAACAGTTGTACATTAATTTATAATGCAGCAGCACTAGGATTCGCTGGAATAGCTGGAGCAGCTGCGTGGGCAGATAAAAAAAGTGGAAAAACCAAAACATATAAAGGAACAAAGAGAGTATGTACTGCATATTCTGACAGTTATGGCGGAGTTAGACAATGTCTTAACTGGTCAAATGAACCAGTTTATGAATAAACAGAAGTTACATGTGTATCTTTCTTTTGATAAATTGTATGGTATACTATAATGTAGAGAATAAAAATTGTAAGATAAAAATTAAAAATATTAAATGGAGGAGATTTATATGAAAAAGATAATATTAACAATAATAGTATTAATCGCTGGAATTATTGGATGTTCAAAATCTTCAGAAAATAAATCATTTGAGAAAAAAATTGATGATAAACAGACAGTTTCCAATATTTCTGAAAATAATGTACAAAATCAGAATAGCAATAAGAACTATGAAATAAGCCTAAAAAAAAGAATAGAGGATATTCAAAAAGAGGTTCAGCCAGGACTAGATAGCGGTGTAACAGCAGATATGAATAATGCGGTTTCAAAACAGGAAGAACTTTTGGAAGCAGAAATGAAAAAAGTTTATGGATTGCTTGAAGCAAAATTATCTGATAGTGAAAAGGCAAAATTGAAAAAAGAGCAGGAAGATTGGAAGAAAGAAGTAGAAAAGAATGCCGATGAAGCTACCAAAGAAGTAGAAGGTGGAACAATATCAGGGGTTATGGGAGGAAACGCTTGGGTAACTAAAACAGAGGAAAGAGCTTTGGAACTTGCAAAAAGGTATGATTTATTAAATAATAAATAATATTTATAGATTAAAAAATAACGAAGGAGAGATATTATCTATGAAAAGCAAAATTTTTAAAATATTTCTAATTATGATTTTAGTAGCAAATGTAAGTTATGCAGGAAATAATCCAAAAATAGATAAAGCAACATTTCAGGAAATAACTGCTACATATTCAAAAGATAAGAATGGAGTTTATGTTTGGGAAAATACAGGATGGAAAAAATTAGAAGAGCTAGATCCAATTACTTTTCAAATTATAAATGTTAGCGGAAGTGTACATCAATATCTAAAAGATAAAAATGGAATTTACAGTATCATTTACAGTATGGATGGAGATAGCGATAATTTGGTACTGGAAAAATTACCATATGATAGTCAAACTTTTGAAGTGATAAACAAATTATATACGAGAGATAAAAATAATATTTATTACTCAGGTAGAAAAATAATAGGAGCAGATTTATCTACATTCCAAATAGGAAGTGACGGTTTTTCAAAAGATAAAAATAATATTTATTTGGAAGGTAAGAGGATATTGGGTATTGATAAAGATACTGTTAAGATAATAGAACTTCCTTATATAGAGGATAAAAATAATGTTTATTATAGAAATAAAAAAATAGAAGGAGCAGATAAAAACACATTTGAATTAACATATGATTTTAAATCTGTAGTAAATAATTATTATTCAAAAGATAAAAACAATGTCTATTATGAAAACAAGAAATTAAAAGGTATAGATGTAAAAACATTTAAGAAAGTAAGCAGATTAGTTGACAATTTTCTTATAGAAGATAAAAATGGATTTTACATTGTTGAGGAAGATGGAAGTGTAGCTCCAATAGATAGTAAGGAAGTGGATATTGAAAATCTTTCACAGTTAGCAGTCAAAACTAATTTGTATCATGATAAGGACAGTATGTATTTTGTAAAAAATCATAAACTTGTAAAAATAAAAGACGCTCCTAAAGTTGATCCGTATAATTTATCGACATATAATGACAAGTATATAAATAAGTATGATGTAGTTTATTACTTAGACACAGATGAAGGTGCATTTAAAAAACTTGAAAAAGCAGAAAGCCATGAGTTTCGTGCATATGGCGATACAGAATATGCAAAAGGAAGAAGAAATGTCTATTTTAAAGGTAAAGTTCTGACAGGTGCTGATTATGAAAGTTTTGATATGAAATATAATCATGAAAAAGGTGTATATGAAATAAAAGATAAAAATAAAATTTATGAAACAGTAAAAGCAGACTAGAAAAAATAAGAAGTAAAAGAAAAACTCTCATTTTTCTTTAATAAAATTATGATATATTGTTAGTAGAAAAAATAAAAAATTGGAGGAAATAAAAATGAAAAAAATTATTATGGCATTATTGTTATTAATAGGGGTTATTGGGTTTTCAGAAGAAGAATTTAGTTACAAAGGCTATGATTTACCTTTTACAAGTGATGGAAAATTGCATGAGGAAATATTACTGAAAAGAGAGATAACTGCTGATGATACTTCGATAGAAATTAAGAAATTAAAAAATGGGAAGTATCAATTCTGGAATTACGCTTCTGATACTGGAGATGAAAATGAACCACCACTAATTTCAGATGCAGTTAAGGAAAAAAATGTTCTTTGTGATGAATATATCTGTGTTGGATACGATACAAAATTAAAAGAACCAGTAATTTTGAATAGAAAAACGAAAAGAATAATCAGTATTGTACGTGATGAAAACTACGATAAAGTTGATGATCCTGAAACTTTGAGAAGATTCCCTGAGGATAATCCTGAAATGTATAAATTATATCGTGATTATTATAAATTATACAAATAAATTGTGATTAAAAAATGAAAAATTATTAAATGATAAATTTAAATAGAAAGAGCAGGTAATAATTATGAAAAAAATATTATTTTTAATTATGGCGTTAGCTGCAATACCAGCATTTGCAGTAAAGGTTACTACAGATGGAAAACATAATTTGGAGAAGGCGGCAGGAAAATATCAAGGTATTGAAATATTTAAAAAAAATGAAAAATGGTACATAACAAAAATACATGACGGATTTGACGCAACAGAAACAGTTCCTATAGTAATTGAAAAAAATGGAAAATTTTCAGCAAATTACAAAAAACATGAAAAAGAAACTTATGCTTATGATACAAAAATGAAAACTTTAGTAACCCTTGCTAAAAATGATACAGATCAGATACTTTTTATTGAACTGCCTGAAAAAACAAAAGCAACAGTAGATACAAACTTTAATATGAATAAAGTGAAGGGATACTGGTGTGATCAATTATTTGAAATTGTTCAGAAAAATGGAAAGTGGTATTTACATGGTGAGGATGACGACGGATGGGACGAACTTATAACTGTAGCAAAAAATGGATTTACCGTTGAATATGGAACTAAAGATACTGAAGATGACAGAAGATTTACTTTTGATACAAAACTTCAAACAATGGTTGAAATTGATAAGGACGGGAATATAATTCTTCCATATATATTAAAAGATTATTGTCCAACAGGATATAATTAATATCTGAATTTTATTTAAAATTAAGTTGACTAAAAAAAGAGTTTATGATTTAATACAAAATATAAAAAAATAAAAATAGGAGTTGATAAAAAATGAGAAAATTACTAATAGCAGGATTATTACTTGTAGGAGCAGTTGCATTTGCTGGAAATTATGAAAATGAAATGACAGAAAGAATGAAAGCTGCAGAAGAAAAAGCACAAGCTGGATGGGATAGCGGAGTAAGAGCTGATATGGTTAATGCTTCAGTAGATTTAGATGATGCATGGGAAAAAGAAGTGAATAAAGTGTATGATTTAATTTTGAAAAAATTACCAGCAAAAGAAAAAACAAAATTTAAAGCTGAGCAGCAAAAATGGATAAAAGATAGAGAAACAAAAACAACTAAGGCTTATAATAACTATGTTGCCGAACATGGAGAAAGAATGGCGGGAGAATTGTCGGCTAATAATAGACTAGATATAACAAAAAATAGAGCTTTGGAACTGGCTAAAAAATACGATAGATTAAATAAAAGTAAATAAAATATAACATTTATATTTTAGGAGGAGAAATTTATGAAAAAAATATTATTAATAGCAGGAATGTTGCTTGTAGGAGCAGTTGCGTTTGCTGGAAAATATGAAGATGGGTTAAAGGAACGTATGAAAGTTGCGGAAGAAAAACTTGAATCAAAATTTGAAGGAACGACAGCAGATATGTTGAATGCCAGCTCTGAATTAACAGATGAATGGGAAAAAGAAATGAACAAAGTGTATGATTTAATTTTGAAAAAATTACCAGCAAAAGAACAGTCAAAATTTAAGGCTGAACAGGCAAAATGGCTAAATGACAGGAAAGCGGCTATAAAAAAAGCACTGAATGATGAAGAGGATGGACCTAAAATGGCTGTGTTTGGAGCAGCTGGAACTGGACTTTCTATGACAGAAGAAAGAGCTTTGAAGCTTGCAAAAAGATATGACAATCTTTCTAAATAGTATTTAGAATATTAGGTTAAATTAAAAAAGGATTTTGATTTATTGTAAAAAAGTTGATTAAAATGAAATAAATTAATAGTTATGGAATAAATACACAACAAAATAACTTTGAGGATTTCACTGTTAAAGAAAGTTAGGTATATTTCATAACTATTTTTATTTGTTCTACTAAAATTTGCTTAAAACCGAACTTAAAAAATATGAGTATTTTACTAAAGCCTTTAATTCATATAATTTTTATTAGTTAAATTTTAAATAAGTTTGAGTACAATTTAAAAATTAAATATTAATACTAATACTATTAGAAACTATATGCGATTCAAAATTTGTTAAACATATACTATAAAAAGTAATTCTGCAAAATTATTATAAATTTGGCAAAAAATATAAAAGAAGAAAAAAATGTGTAAAGCAGGAAAAAGTGTTTGCACTTTTTAAATGATATGGTATAATATTATTAGTGAGGTATAAAAGTGAAAAAGTTTTTTTTAATTAAAAAAAATAAAATGATTTTTATTATGATTTTGGTAACTTTCAGTCACATAATGTTTCCTTTAAATTTTAAATACAATACTGGAGAAAATCTTGTGACAAAAAAAAGGGAGGCAGATGAAAAAGAAAGACATCTAAAATCAGTTCTTGATGCTATACGTGGCCATAATAATAAATATGTACAGTTTTTTCTTGCAACAGAAAGAAATATTGCAAATCGTAAAAGAGTGACAGATGAGATTGTAAATAGGCCTGTGGGAGTATATGGAGTTAATATAGATGAATCATTATTATTTGAAGGTGGAGGAAAACTGATTGATGTCAATGCAAAGAGTCAGGATGGGTATACTCCAATTATTGTCGCTATTGAAGCGAAGAATCAGGAAATTTTAAAACTTCTGATAGAAAATGGTGCGAATCTTTATGAAACACATCCAATTTTTAACAGAACAACTCTTGGAACAGCTGCATACTACGAAAATGAAGAAGCTGTGGAAATTTTATTAAAAAAAGATTCTAGACTTGTAAATATTGGAAGTACTATTGATGGGTGGACTCCGCTTGAGGATGCAACATTGAAAGCAAATGCAAAAATTGTAAAAATGCTGTTGCAATACGGTGCAAATCCTACAATTACTGATAAACATGGAGGAACTCCGATGGATATGGCAACAAAATTTGGAAAAGGTGAAATTGTTAAGATATTGAGGGATCATATAAAGGCTAATCGAAGTAAATATTATTAGTTATGAAATATTTCAAATATAAAAAAATATATGAGAAGCCACTTTAAATTTGTTTGTAATAAAAAAAATTATATATAGAGGAGAAAAAAATGAAACGAATGACAGGAATTGGTGCTTCAGAAGGAGTATCTATAGGTAAAGTATTACTTTTTATCGCAGAGGAAATTGTTATCCCAGAAACTAAAGCTGAGAATTCAACAATTGAGGCTGAATTAGCGAAATTGAGAGATGGATTGAAACAATCTAAAATACAATTAATCGCAATTAGAGAAAAAGTAAAGGAAAAAATGGGAGAAGATAAAGCAGCAATTTTCGATGGTCATATTATGCTTCTTGAAGATGAAGATTTAATTATGGAAGTTGAGGATAAGATTAAAGGGGAAGGTCTTCCTGCTGCAAAAGCGCTGCATGATGGAATTAATGAATATTGTGATATGATTTCAAAATTGGATGATCCGTATTTAAGAGAAAGAGCTGCTGATTTACAAGATATTGGTAAAAGATGGCTTAAAAACTTGTTGGGAATGAAAATACATGACCTAAGTAATTTAGAGCCAGGAACAATAGTTGTAACAGAGGATTTGACACCATCTGACACAGCTCAATTAGATTTAGAAAACTGCATAGGATTTATTACAGAAATTGGAGGGAAAACAGCTCACTCTGCGATTATGGCAAGATCACTTGAATTACCAGCAGTAGTTGGAGTAAAAGGGATTCTTAGTGAAGTTAAAGATGGAGAAGTTGTTGTTATGGATGGAGAAACAGGTGAATTATACTTGAATCCAACAGAAGATTTAGTAAAGGACTATATCAAAAAACAAGAAGAATTGAGAAAAGAAAAAGAGGAATTGAAAAAATTAATTCATGAAGATGCAGTAACTCTTGATGGTAGAAAAGTTGATATTTGGGGGAATATTGGTAGCCCTAATGATGTTGACGCTGTAATTGAATCAGGAGCTACAGGAATTGGATTGTATAGAACAGAATTCTTATTTATGAACTCTGATCATTTCCCAACAGAAGAAGAACAATATCGTGCATATAGAGTAGTTGCTGAAAAAATGCAAGGAAAACCTGTAACAATAAGAACAATGGATATTGGTGGAGATAAAGAATTACCTTATTTAGACTTGCCAAAAGAATTAAATCCGTTTTTAGGATATAGAGCAATCAGAATTTCGTTAGAAAATAAAGATATGTTCAAAACTCAATTAAGAGCTATTTTGAGAGCTTCTCAATATGGACAAATTAAAATTATGTATCCAATGATAAGTTCAGTTAATGAAATCAGAAAAGCAAATGCTATTTTGGAAGAATGTAAAAGAGAACTTGATGAAATTGGAAAAATTTATGATAGAAATATAAAAGTAGGAATAATGGTTGAAACTCCTTCAACAGCAATTATTGCCTATAAATTTGCAAAAGAAGTTGACTTCTTCTCAATAGGAACTAATGACTTGACACAATATTTCCTAGCTGTAGATAGAGGAAATGAAATGGTTGCAAACTTATACAATTCATTCAATCCTGCAGTATTAGAAGCTATTCAAAAAGTAATTGATGCTGCGCATGGAGCTAATATAAACGTTAGTATGTGTGGAGAGTTTGCCGGAGATAAAAGAGCGACTAAATTATTGCTAGGAATGGGACTTGATTCATTCAGTATGAGTGCATCGTCAGGATTGACTATCAAAAAGATAATTAGAAACAGTAATTATGCAGATGCAAAAAAATTTAGAGATTTAATTTTACAGCAAGATACACCTGAAGAGGTTGTAGAAAAATTATAATAAATTGTAAAAAAGGCTAGTTAGTTTTATTAGCCTTTTTTCGCCTTAAAAATAGAATTATTATTTGTTTCTTTATTGATATTGAATATTAACAAATAACCGTTTTTCGAGTTTATAGTTTAGGAGTGAAAGATATGAAAAATAGAAAAGTGGCAGTATTTTTAGCAAACGGATTTGAGGAGATTGAAGCAGTTACACCAATTGATTTACTTCAAAGAGCTGAAATTACTGTAGATACAATTTCAATTACAAAAGAAAATCTTGTAGAAAGTGCAAGAAAAATGAGAATATTGGCAGATAAGATAATTGATGAAATTAATTTTTCTGAATATGATATGTTGATATTACCTGGCGGTCCTGGGGTAAAAAATTATTTTAACTCTCAAAAACTTTTAGATAATATACTAAAATTTTCAAAAGATGAAGAAAACAAAAAAATTGCGGCTATATGTGCAGCTCCGACTGTATTAGCAAGTCTTAAAATATTGGAGGGGAAAAAGGTGGTATGTTTTCCAGCTTGTGAAGAGGATTTGCTAAAGAGCAAGGCTATTTTGGTAAAAGAAAGAGTAATTACAGATGGAAATGTTGTAACGAGCAGAAGTGCTGGAACGGCAATGGACTTTTCACTTATGATTATTAGTGAACTTTTGGGTGAAGAAAATGCTGAAAAAGTTTCAAAGGAAATTGTGCTTTAAAAAGTTGTAAAACAAAAAATAAAAAATTTAAAAAGTTATATGGAAAAAATAAGAAAAGTGTGGTAAAATGTTTCAGTAATTATGAAATAAATAAAATAATTTGATAATTAATGAGATTGTAACTATTGATTCAATGAAATTATATTAATAATGAATGTTAAAATTTTAGAATTAATTTCAAGGAGTTTTGTATAAAATTGAACTTCATAATTAAAAATATTTAAAGGAGAATTTTATGGAATACCATAAACCTGTGTTGTTTGATGAAGTGATAGAAAATATAATAACAGATAATGATGCAGTTTATGTTGACTGCACGCTTGGTGGTGGTGGGCATACAGAAGGTATCCTAAAAAAATCTTCTGAAAATTCAAAAGTTATTGCAATTGATCAGGATATACAGGCGATTGAATTTGCTAAAAAAAGACTTGAACAGTATGGAAATAAACTCCAGATATTTCAAGATAATTTTAGAAATATCGACACGGCTGTTTACCTAGGAGGTTTTGAAAAAGTAGACAGGATATTGATGGATATAGGAGTTTCCTCAAATCAATTGGATAACGCTAAAAGAGGGTTTTCATACAGGTTTGAAGCAAAGTTGGATATGCGGATGGATAATAACTTGGAAATAAGTGCTTATGAAGTTGTTAACGATTTTTCTGAAAAGGAAATAGCTGATATTATTTATAAATATGGTGAAGAGCCAAAATCAAGAAAGATTGCTAAAAAAATCGTAGAATATAGAAAAAATAAGTCGATTGAAACTACAACAGAGCTTGCAGATATTGTTATAAAATCAATAGGAAAAAGCATGAAGCGACATCCTGCCAAAAGAACATTTCAGGCTATCAGGATTTTTGTAAATAAAGAACTTGAAGTTTTAAATGAAACATTGGATAAGGCAGTAAAACTGCTTAATAAAAATGGCAGGCTTTTAGTAATTACTTTTCATTCGCTGGAAGATAGAATTGTGAAGGAAAAATTTCGTGAATATGAAAATCCATGTACTTGTCCAAAAGACATACCAATATGTGTATGCAACAAAAAAAGTCTAGGAAAGATAATTACAAGAAAGCCAATTATTGCTAAAGAATCAGAGTTAGAAGAAAATAACAGAGCACATTCAGCAAAATTAAGAATTTTTGAAAGGAGTTAATAAAGATTATGAATGGTGTTTCAAAAAACAAAAAAATGCAAATGGAAATACTTGATGTTCCAAAAATTACAAATACAGCAAGATCTCATGAAGATGCAAGAAGAGAAAGAATAGTAGCTCCTAAAGGAATTAAAAGAAAGCTTTCTAGAACTGCAGGACTTGATAAAAAGGTTATAAAAACTGTTTTGTTTTATGTTACAATTGTAACTGCAGTAGCATTGTTAAGAGCTTTTGTTGGATATGATGTAGCTAATTTGGGTAGAAAAATACAAAAAAAAGAATTGCAGTTGAAAGAATTGAAAAAAGAAGTTGAGAGACTAGATAATAAGTATGTCAATAGCGATGATTTGAAAACGAAAGAACAAAAAGCAAAAGAAAAAGGATTTTCTATTCCAAATAATCCAACATATATAGATTTGAAAAATTAGTAGTAAAAAAAAATAGCATAATTTAAGAGTGTTATATTTTTTTATACGAGAAAGAGTTGTAAAATATAGGAATAAAGGCTTGACAATAGCCCAAAAAATTGATAACATAATATATATAATGACTAATAAGTCAATTTGTTTTTGTGTTTTTATTTATAAAAAAATAAAACATTTGGTAATAGTAAAAATAATTTACGAAGGAGGTTATATCTTGGCAAAAGAAGTTTTAGAAAAAATAAAAAATGCTGAAAGTGAATCGGATAGAATTATTGCTGATGCAAATGAAAAAGCAAAAGATATTTTGAAAAATATTGAGCAAAAGATAAAAGATGACAGCGATAAAATAATTTCTGAAGCCAGTATTGAAGCTGAAAATCTAAAAAATCAGTCAATAGAGGATGCTGAAAAAAAAGTGAACTCCCTCTTGAATAGTGAAGAGGAGGATGTAAACAGGATTCTTAATATTGATGAAAAGAGAATAGATGAAGTTGTTAATTTATTAGCGGAGAGGATTGTGAAATAATGGCAATAGTTAAAATGAGTAAATTTGAATTAGTTGTTTTCGCAGAACAAAGAGCTAAAATATTGAAGGCACTTCAAAAATTCAAGGAAGTAAATTTTGTTGATATTAAATTACATGATGAAAATGGAGAAATAGACAAGGATGCAGTTGAAGGTGTTACAAAATATGTGAACAACGAAGAATTAACACATATTGACGAAAGACTTTATCAGTTGAATAATGCAATTTCTCTTATTAAAAAGTACGATGAGAGAAAAACACGTTTAAGAGATATTATTCATGGAAATGATAATTATACTTTTGATACATTGTCTAAAAAGGCATTGGATTATGACTGGAAAAAAATTTCTTCAGAATTGAATTCGATTGGAGTGCAGTATTCACAGATAAAATCAGAAATTTCAAAAAAATACGCACACTATGATGAAATAGAGTTATGGGAACGGCTAGATGTAAATCCTAAAGAGTTAAAAAGTCTGAAAAAGGTAAATACATTTTTAGGAACAATACCAATAAAGCTCAAAGGTAACTTTATTGAAGGAATTTCTGAACTTGATAAGATTTATTATGAGGAACTAAGAATTTCTAAAGATGAAGTCTATTATCTTGTAATTTCAAGTAATGACGAAAACGAAAAGGAAAAATTATCTGAAATTTTTAGAAATAATAGTTTTAGTGTGGAAAATCTTGATATTGATGCAGTTCCACGTGAATATAAAGTTAAGTTGCAAAAAGAAATAGAAGAGCTGAAAAAACAAAAACGTAAATTAAAATCTCAAATTAAAACTTATAGTGAAGATTTGAACGATTTACAAGCGGTTTATGAATATTTACAAAATAAAAATTGCGTATTGTGGAATCAGAAAAATTAGCACAAACTGAAAATACTGTTTTAATAAAAGGATGGATTCCAGAAGAAAAAATAGAGGAATTTGAAAAAGTTGTAAAAAGTGAAGCGGATGATAATTATTATCTAAAAGTTACAGAAGCAGATAAAAATGACGAGACAGTGCCGATTAAGTTAAAAAATGGAAAGGTTGCAACTGTATTTGAAAATTTGACAGGGATGTATGCTTATCCAAGATATAATGAAATCGATCCAACGCCTTTATTTACACCATTTTATATTTTATTCTTTGGGATGATGGGAGCAGATGTGGGTTACGGGCTTGTGTTATTGCTTGCAACAATATTTGTTTTAAAAGTAGTTAATTTAAGTTCTCAAATGAGAAAATCTGTTAAATTTTTCTTTTATTTAAGTTTTTCTGTTATTTTCTGGGGAATTTTGTATGGTTCGTATTTTGGTGCAGAAATAAATGGAGTATGGCGACTTGTAAATCCTGCAAAACAATATAATAGCTTATTAATTGGCTCAATTATATTTGGTGTAGTTCATATATTTATTGGGCTTGGAATAAAGGCGTATCTATTGATTAGAGATGGAAAATCGCTGGATGCAGTTTATGATGTGCTATTCTGGTATATGGCACTTATGGGCGGAATGGTGTATTTAATATTCAAATTGATGAATTTATCGCCTATTGTAACAAGTATTTCGATGTGGATTATGATTGCTGGAATGGTCGGAATTGTACTTACTGGTGGACGTGAGGCTAAAGGAGTTGGTGCAAAATTAGGTGGAGGACTTTACAGCCTTTACGGAATTTCAAGTTATGTAGGTGATTTTGTATCGTATTCAAGACTTATGGCTTTAGGCCTTTCTGGTGGATTTATCGCATCGGCCATAAATATGATTGCTGGAATGATTAGTGGAAATTGGTTTGGAATGATATTTGTACCAGTAATATTGATAGGTGGGCATCTATTTAATATGTTCTTATCTTTCTTAGGAGCTTATGTCCATACTTCAAGACTTATGTATGTTGAATATTTTGGTAAGTTCTACGAAGGTGGAGGAAAACCATTTAAGGACTTTAGAACAGAAAGTAAATATATAAACATGGATGATTAATTTAATAATGAATTTATTTTAATTGAATAAATTTTGTTTGTGAAAAATAAAAAATTAAGTTAAATTGTTAAAATAAAAATATAAAAAATTAGGAGGAAATAAAATGAATGTTTCACAGTTTTTAGTACAAAATGGAGGAATCGTGATGGCGACATTAGGTGCGGCGTTAGCGACATTATTATCAGGAATTGGATCAGCAAAAGGTGTAGGAATAGTTGGAGAAGTGGCAACAGGGCTTATGAGTGAAGAGCCTGAAAAATTTGGTAAATCGTTAGTATTACAATTGCTTCCAGGAACACAAGGATTATATGGATTCGTTATTGGACTTATGGTATTAGGAAAATTAAATGCAAGTATGACTTTCCAAAATGGACTTGGAATCTTAATGGCATGTCTTCCAGTTGCTCTTGCAGGGTATGGTTCAGCGGATTGCACAAGGAAGAGTTGCAGCATCTGGAATTAGCTTGCTAGCAAAAAATGAGGAACAAAATACAAAAGGAATTATTTATGCAGTAATGGTTGAAACTTATGCATTATTGGCATTCGTTGTATCAATTATGTTATTAGCGAAATTCTAATTTTATTTTATAAAATAAACAGATAGAGTGTAAATATGACATAAAAAACGGAAAAGGAGTAAGTATGTCTAATTTAGATAATTTAACATCAAAAATAATAACTGATGCTAAATCGAAAGCAGATGGAATCATAAAAGATGCTGAAGAAAAAGCAAAGCAAAAATATGATTTGGAAATAAAAAAAGTTGATGCGAAAAAACAAACATTACTTGAAAATGCAAGAAGAGAACGTGAACTGCTTTCAGATAGAATTAAGTCAAGTGCAAACTTAAAGTCTAGAAATGAAAAATTGAAGGCAAAACAGACAGTAATTAACAAAGTTATAGATAAACTAAAAGCAAAACTTGTTAATATGAATGAGAATGACTACATCAATTATTTGAATCAGAATATTGATAAAAATTCTATAGTTGGAAAAGAGTTAATTGTAAAAAAAGAATTTGTAGATAAAGTGAAACAAGAGTTTTCAACTGCAAAAGTTAAGGAAAATGAGTTTGTAAGTTCAGGATTTATCATTGAAGAAAATGGAATTCAGGAAAATTATACTTTTGAAGTAAAATTGGATTTTATGAGAGATGAACTGGAAGTCGAAATTTCCAGACTACTTTTTTCATAATTTAAATAAAATTTATAAAAATTTAAGTTTTATGACTGTTTTTATAAAATAAATTTTATAATTAACTGGAATTTGTAATTAAAGGGAGAAAAAAATGGATAGAATGGATTACGGACAAAGTGTCGTAACTATTAGAATACTGGAAAAAAGGCTTTTGACTAGAAATAGGCTGGAACGAATGATAGAAGCCCAGACTCCCGAAGAAGTGCTAAAATTACTGGGAGAAACAGAATATTCTCAAGATATGGCTGATATTCATGGAAGCCAGGATTATGAAATAATCTTAAAAAGAGAAACAGAACGTGTATTTTCAATTGTAAGAAATATGATAAAAAATACTGGAATTGTTGACATTTTATCTCTTAAATATGATTATCATAATTTAAAAGTGTTGTTAAAAAGTAAAATAACAGGAAAAGATTTTTCAAGTTTGCTTATGCAGGCTGGAATGATTGATGCTAGTAAATTTAAGGCAAAATTTGAATCACAAAGCAACGACTTGCCACAAGAAATAATGGAGGCAATTGCTGAAGTTCAGAAGGATTTTGAAGAAAATCATAATCCTCAGAGAATTGATATAATTGTAGATAAACATTATTTTAGAAATCTATCAAGGCTTGCAAAGGAAATTGACGTAAAAGTAATTACTGATTATGTAGAAGGATTGATAGACTTTCAAAATATGATAACTCTATTTAGAGTTCAGAAGCAAAAACGTGATGCAAGATTTCTCGAAACTGTTATTTTTGAAGGTGGGACAATTTCAAAAAATAAAATTGTTGCATCAATAAATGATAATACAGACACTATCTTGAATAAGTTTAAGAAAGAAAAACTGGGGACATATCTAGTAAAAGGATTAGAAGCATTTAGCGAAACAAAAAGATTGTCAGAACTTGAAAAAATTTCAGATAATTACCTGATGGAATTAAATAAAGAATCAAAATATGTTGTATTTGGACCAGAGCCATTATTCACATATCTAGTTGCAAAAGAGCGTGAAATCAATGCAGTTAGAATGATAATGGTAAGCAAAATAAACAACATAAGTTCAGATAAAATAAGGGAAAGGTTGCGTGAAACTTATGCATAAAATAGGTGTAGTTGGAGATAAGGATTCTATTTTATCGTTTAAGGCACTAGGAATTGATGTATATCCTGTTGTTACAAAGGAAGAGGCAAGAAGTACGATTGATGAGATGGCAAGTAATGACTATGGTATTATCTTTGTGACTGAACAAATTGCCGCATTAATTGAAAATACCATCGAAAGATACAACCGTGAAGTGCTTCCAGCTGTTATTTTGATTCCGAATAATCAGGGAAGTTTGGGAATTGGGCTTAAAAAGATAGATGAGTATGTTGAAAAAGCGATAGGATCTAATATATTTTAGATGAAAGGAGAAATTCATTGAAAACAGGAAGAATAATAAAAGTTTCTGGACCTCTTGTTGTTGCAGAAGGTATGGAAAATGCCAATGTATATGATGTGGTAAGAGTTTCGGAGAAAAAATTGATAGGTGAAATTATTGAAATGAGAGGCGATCAGGCTTCTATTCAAGTATATGAAGAAACATCAGGAATTGGGCCAGGAGAAGAGGTTTTCACAACTGGAGAGCCTTTGAGTGTTGAATTGGGACCTGGACTTATTGAAGCGATGTTTGATGGAATTCAACGTCCACTAAAGGAATATCAGGAAATAGCAGGAGACTTTTTGGAAAAAGGAATAGAAGTAAAACCTTTAAATAGAGAGAAAAAATGGGAATTTGAACCTGTGCTATCGGTTGGAGCAACAGTTGAAACTGGGGATATATTAGGAACTGTTCAGGAAACTTCTGTTGTAAATCATAAAATTATGGTTCCAGCTGGAATTAAAGGAACGTTGAAAACTATTAAAAGTGGAAGTTACACAGTAGTTGACACAATTGCAGTAATTGAAACTGAAAAAGGTGAAGTAGAAGTTCAAATGATGCAAAAATGGCCAGTAAGACGTGGAAGAAAATATAAACAAAAATTAAACCCGGAAGCTCCATTAATTACAGGACAAAGAGTAATTGACACATTCTTCCCTGTAACTAAAGGTGGGACTGCATGTGTTCCAGGACCTTTTGGATCTGGAAAAACAGTTGTACAACACCAAATGGCTAAATGGGCAGATGCTGAAATTATAGTTTATGTAGGATGTGGAGAACGTGGAAATGAGATGACGGACGTTCTTATGGAATTTCCAGAAATTATAGATCCAAAAACTGGACAATCATTAATGAAAAGAACTGTACTTATAGCAAATACTTCAAATATGCCAGTTGCAGCCAGAGAAGCTAGTATTTATACTGGAATCACAATTGCAGAATATTTTAGGGATATGGGATATTCAGTGGCAATAATGGCAGATTCTACTTCAAGATGGGCAGAAGCTCTTAGGGAAATGTCTGGACGGCTTGAAGAGATGCCAGGGGATGAAGGATACCCAGCTTATCTAGGTTCAAGAGCTGCTGAATTTTATGAAAGAGCAGGAAAAGTAATTTGTCTTGGACAAGATGGAAGAGAAGGGGCATTGACAGTTATTGGAGCGGTTTCTCCTCCAGGTGGAGATATTTCAGAGCCAGTATCTCAGGCTACACTTCGTATTGTTAAAGTATTCTGGGGATTAGATGCCAATTTGGCATATAGACGTCATTTCCCAGCAATTAACTGGTTAAATTCATATTCATTGTATCAAGGAAAAGTTGATAACTGGATGGATCAGAATGTAGGGCCTAAATTTTCTAAAAATAGAGCACGTGCAATTTCATTACTACAAGAAGAAAATAGTCTACAGGAAATTGTTAGGCTGGTTGGTAAGGACACTTTGTCAGAAAAAGATCAGCTTAAGCTTGAAATTGCAAAATCAATAAGAGAAGATTACTTGCAGCAAAATGCGTTTATGGAATCAGATACTTATACTTCGCTTGAAAAACAGGATAAAATGCTTGACTTAGTATTGAAGTTCTATGATGAAGGATTAAGAGGGCTTGAAAATGGAGCTTATTTAAATGAAATCGTTGCAATGCCTGTAAGAGAAAGAATCGCAAGAGCAAAATATTTACCTGAGGCAGAGTTAGGTAAAATTGAAGAAATAGCAAAAGAATTGGAAGAAGAAATTGACGAACTTGTAAATAAAGGAGGTGTAGCAAATGCTTAAGGAATACAAAACTATTAAGGAAATAGTAGGGCCGTTGATGGTTGTTGAAGGTGTTGAAGGAATAAAATACGAGGAACTTGTTGAAATTGAAACACAAAACGGCGAACTTCGTCGTGGACGTGTACTTGAAGTAAATGGTGATAAGGCAGTAGTACAGCTATTTGAAAATTCAGCTGGAATTAATTTAAAGGATTCAAAAGTAAGATTTTTGGGTAGACCTTTGTCACTTGGAGTATCAGAAGATATGATAGGGCGTGTATTTGATGGATTGGGTCGACCAAAAGATAATGGACCAAAAATAATTCCTGAAAAAACATTGGATATAAATGGAACGGCTATAAATCCAGTTGCACGTGATTATCCGTCAGAATTTATTCAAACGGGAGTTTCTGCGATTGATGGACTAAACACCCTTGTTAGAGGTCAAAAATTACCAATTTTCTCTGGTTCAGGGCTTCCACATGCAGAATTAGCACTTCAAATTGCAAGACAGGCAAAAGTTTTGGGAACAGATTCAAAATTTGCAGTAGTGTTTGGAGCGATTGGAATTACCTTTGAAGAAGCTCAGACATTTACGGAAGATTTTGTAAAAACAGGAGCAATTGACAGGGCAGTATTGTTTATGAACTTGGCTGACGATCCTGCAATTGAACGTTTGTCTACACCAAAAATGGCACTTACTTGTGCAGAATACTTGGCATTTGAGAAAGGAATGCACGTACTTGTAATTTTGACTGACTTGACTAACTATTGTGAAGCGTTAAGGGAAGTTTCAGCAGCAAGAAAAGAAGTTCCTGGAAGAAGAGGATATCCTGGATACTTGTATACTGACTTATCCACAATTTATGAAAGAGCAGGAAGAATTAAAGGGCGTGAAGGTTCAATTACGCAAATACCAATTTTGACAATGCCAGAAGATGACAAGACACATCCGATTCCAGATTTGACTGGATATATTACAGAAGGGCAAATAATCTTGTCAAGAGATTTATACAAACAGAACTTAATGCCTCCAATAAATGTTTTACCATCACTTTCAAGATTGAAGGATAAAGGGATTGGAAAAGGAAAAACTAGAGAAGATCATGCAGATACAATGAACCAATTATTTGCAGCTTATGCAACTGGTAAGGAAGCAAAGGAACTTGCTGTAATTCTAGGAGAATCAGCATTATCTGAAACTGATAAAGCATTTGTTAAATTTACAACTGCATTTGAGGAACAATATGTAGCTCAAGGGTTTGATAATAACAGAACTATTGAAGACACTTTAAATTTAGGATGGGATTTACTAAAAATATTACCAAGAACAGAGTTGAAAAGAATTAGAGACGAATATTTGGAAAAATATTTGCCTGCAGGAGATGAATAGACTATGGCAAGATTAAATGTAAATCCTACAAGAATGGAGCTGAGCCGTTTAAAAATACGTCTAAAAACTGCTAAAAGTGGACATAAACTGTTAAAGGACAAGCAAGACGAACTTATGCGTCAATTTATTATTTTAATAAAACAGAATAGAAAATTGCGTGAAGAAGTGGAAGGAAAATTACAAAATTCATTTAAGGATTTTTTACTTGCAAGAGGAGTAATGTCTGATGAAATGCTAGAAAATGCTATTGCATATTCGGAAGATAAACTTTTAGCAAATATAAAAACTAAAAATGTAATGAGTGTAATTGTGCCAACAATGACTTTCAATAGAGATATAGAAAATGCAGAAGTATCTTATCCCTACGGATATGCTCAAACATCTGCTGATTTAGATGATGCTGTTGATGGCTTGAATCGAGTAATGAAAGACTTGCTGGAACTGGCAGAAACCGAAAAGGCATGTCAGCTTATGGCAGATGAAGTCGAAAAAACAAGACGGCGTGTAAACGCACTGGAATATATGACAATTCCTCAGCTTGAAGAAACAATCCGTTATATTCAGATGAAACTTGATGAAAATGAAAGATCAAGTATCACAAGGCTTATGAAAGTTAAGGATATGATGGCAGAAAAAGCATAAAATTATAAATTTATTTTGAAATAAAAAAATAGAGTCGCTTAATTGCGGCTCTTTTTATAGTAAAACTACTTTAAAACAAAACTCAAAAGTTATGACTATTTTACTCAAAACCTAAATTTATATAATTTTTAGTAGGTTTGAGTATATATTGAATATTTTTTAAAAATCTCCTTTTGATTTCTTTACTTTAAATCTTTTATATATTTTTTCACAAAATCTTGAATATCAGTCTTATTAATTACATTCGAAAATCTTATTTCTGAATTTCTGACTTCTGTTAATTTTTCTGGAAATTTTACCCCAGTAGTTTCTGATATTTCATCTAAAATTGTATAAGGATCTTTTGTTTCATCAATTCCCAATGCTTTTGCAATTGGAGTTGGGAATTTGAATGGGTGTGCTGTTGACATTATTACAGTGTGAGTGTTTTTGTCTAAATTACTATTATCTAATTTTTCATAAACAGAATAAGCAACTGCTGTGTGAGGATCCATTAAATAATGATAATTTTCATACACACTCTTAATTGCATTTACAGTTTCATCGTCATTTGCAAACTCTCCATAAAATTCATTTTGAATATTTTTCAATTCCTCTTCATTTACAGACAACTCTCCTCCTGAAAGCAAGTTTGTGATTAATTCATTTACTCTTTCAGAGTTTTCGTTTAATGCGTAATATAGATATCTCTCAAAGTTTGATGAAAGAAGAATATCCATTGATGGAGAATTTGTTGCATAAAAATCTCTATTTTTATTGTATATTCCAGTTTGGAAGAAGTCAGCTAGAACTTTATTTTTGTTTGAAGCCGAAATAAATTTTTTGATTGGTATCCCAAGTTTTTTAGCAATAAATCCAGCCAAAATATTTCCAAAGTTACCAGTTGGAACTACAACATTAAATTCCTCATTAGGTTTAATTGTTCCAGCCTTTACCAAATTTACGTAAGTCGATACATAATATATAATTTGTGGGAATAATCTTCCGATGTTGATTGAGTTTGCACTGGAAAACATTACATTATGGTCGTTTGCGTATTTTTTAAATTCTTCACTTGAAAAAATGACTTTTATGGCACTTTGAGCATCGTCAAAATTTCCGTTTATTGCGACTATTTCTACATTGTTTCCAAGCTGTTTTCGCATTTGTTCTTCCTGCATTGGGCTAACTCCGTTTTTAGGATAAAATACGACAATGTTAATTCCGTCAATATCTTTGAATCCTTCAAGTGCAGCTTTTCCAGTATCTCCAGAAGTTGCAGCTAAAATCAATATTTTTTTATCTTCTTTTTGTTTTTCTTTACTTAAAAGCAGTAAATACGGGAATAATGAAAGAGCTAAATCTTTAAATGCCAATGTTCTTCCATGAAACAGTTCTCCGAAACTCACTTTTTCATTTAGTTTATGTATAGGAACAATATTTTCATCATTGAAAGTAGAGCTATTATAAGCACTATTAACAGCTTTTTTTATTTCCTCATCTGAAAATTCGGTAAAAAATAGTTTTATAATTTTTTCTGAAAGTTCTTGATAAGATAAATTTTTCAGTTCATCATAAGTCAATTTCACTTCTGGCAATTTTTCAGGAATATAAAGCCCTCCGCCGTTTGCAAGTCCATGTAATGTCGCAAAAGTAGAGCTTTGTAACTCGCCGCCTCTTGTACTTTTATAATTCATAATTACACCTCTTTTTAATTATTTTGTTTATAAAGTATTATAACATAAAAAAATACCCCAATCAATTGAAATAGAGTATTTTTTCACTTTTATTTCTTATAGTATTGACTTTTTATATAAATATGGTATAATATTTACTGTAAAATATACAAAGTAAAAAAAATACAAAAATATTTTAGGAGGAATTTTTATGAAAAAGATTTTATTAGGTTTATTTTTAGGATTAACAGCATTATCATTCTCAGCACCAAGTTTTGTAAACGTGAAAGAGATAGAAAGAAAAAATTATAATATTATTGCTGATATTGATGAGGTATTGTCATATTATAAAATATTTGAAGATGGAGCAGTAGAAACAGTAACACATGTTTATGATCAAAATTCAAGTGCAAAAGATATTAACGATATGTTTAAGAGTGAAATTATAAATGAGAATGTAAAATCTCAAGATTTTTTTGAAACTAAAAAATATTACATTAGCAAATACTATGATTCAAGCGAAGAAATGTACATTTATCTTATCACAGGAAAAAATTCTAAAGTAAAAAATGGCTATACTTCAATTCTTTATGTGACAGAGTTGAATCTTAACAAGGAAAATTTGGGAAATAAGGCAAATATATTCTTTAATGAAGCAGAAAGCTATTTGAAAAAATAATCGTAAGTATATTCTAAATATTGGTAAACTTAGAATCGATATAATTTATAAAAATGGATATAAATTTTAAAAATAAAAAGTGAGCTTTTAGAAATTTGATTTTACTTACGGATAACGGATTGACTTTTATAAGAAATGAGAGTCAATCCTTTTAAATTTAATAAAAATATATATACTTGTATTTTTTTTCTGAAAATGGTATCATACAGATGGAGAGTGTAGAAGGAGGGAAGTAAAAAATTGAAAAGTGATATTGAAGAACAAAAGAGTAAGACAAGAAGTGAAAATATAGCATCAAATATAGAATCAAACCAAAAAAAAATAAAAAATGGAAAAGAAGAAACACTAAAAGATATGTTAAAGGAAGTGGATGATGAGGTAAAAAGAGAAGAAATTATCCACATGCTGCTAGAACAGAAAGTTTCTAAAGTTATAAAAGAAGAAGAAGAGGAAAAAAGAAAATTTTCATATAAAGTTTCAAATTTTGCAGGAAGCAATAGATTTATTCTTTTTGTGATAATATTTGTTTCAGTGTGGATTGTAGCAGATGTATTCTTTTTTTTAAAAGGTCGATTTAATCCGTATTCGTTTGTAATAATGAATGCTATTTTATCTTTTATTATGTTAATTTTTTGTTCAATTATAATTTTTAATCAAAATAAAAAAAAGAAAATTGACGAAAAAAAGTCTGAAAATGATTATAAAGTTAATTTAAAAAATGAGATTATAATAGAAGATATGCATTATAAACTAGATGATTTAATTGAAAAGCAGGATGAGATTGTAAAACGTGTTCAAGAACTTGAAAAAAGGCGAAAAGTTCCGCCAATCAAAGAAAAAAAAGAATATAAATTTATTGATATTTCTGAAAAGGATAGAAATAAGCATTAATAATTTTATTTTCTGTTTTTTAGAAAGAAATGGGGAAAATGAATATTTTTGATTTAAAAGATTTGTCTGAAAAAGAGGAAGTTGTAAGGATTTTGACTGAGAATGAAAATGTTAAAATTGAAAAAATTATTTCAACTGGACAGACTACGGATTGGCAGGAATCAGATAAAAATGAATTTGTAATTTTAATTCAGGGTAAAGCTGAAATTGAGTATTTTAAAAACAATGATTATAAAAAAAATATAATGAAAAATCAAAGAAATACTAATAATAAAAAACTACAATTAGTAAGAGGAGATACTGTATTAATCAATAAGGGAGAACGGCACAGGGTAAGTTACACAAGTAAAGAACCTTGTTGTGTGTGGATTTGTATCTTTTTTCATTAAAAATTGAAATTAAAAGAAAAGAGGAATGAATATGATGCTATTTGTAATATTTGCATTGGTTATTGTTGTTGCGACAGGAATACCAGTTGTAAAAAAAATGATTGAAAATAAAAAATTAATGAAAGAATATATGGATGAGCAAGCACTTGGAAAACATGAAGCAATTGGGAAAATAAAGGATACGAAGACAACTAATGATAAAGTTATTGAAGGATTATTCTACTTGTCGCTTATAGCTTTGCTTGGAGGAGGATTTTATAGCTTTTATTTATATGAAAATGAAAATTCTGACAATATGCGAGTTCAACAGCAATCTGAAAGAACAATGGCTCAAATTACAACAGATCAGAATCAGCAAGGCCAAAATCAGCAGAATCAAGGAACACCAGTTATTCAGAATAATATAATCTCAAATCCAAATGATGCACAAGTTCAGGAAAATGTAAAAAGAGAACAAGCTAGAATTGATAAGATGTTTTCGGATAGTCAAAAAGATACAGAAGGCTTATTAGAAATGTTAAAAAAAAGTTTGGAAAAGCAAGATACAAATTCTGGAATTAAAAATGGAGAAAAAGCTTTAGAAAATGTTAAAAAGTCTAATAATTTATTTAAAAAAGCAAAATGTAATCCAACTGGAGATGCCACTTTTGATAAAGAATGTCCGAAACTGCTTGAAAAAGGTAAGGAACTGTATTCTTCAAAACAAATTGATGTTGAGAAAATGCTGGATGTGTTAAAAAATATTGAAAAAGGTATAAATGACGTAAAAAATAGTGAAATTGGACAGCAGGCTGTTCAAGAAGGAAATAAACTATGGGATAGCCTTATGAAGAAAGTTGATGATTTTCAAAAGAAATCAAAATAAATTATAGATTTTTACTCTAATTCAAGTGGATTGACTATAAATACAAAATAAAAAATGATACTGATTAAAGGAATTATTTCTACTTTATGGAGATAGTTCCTTTTGCTTTTTATAAGTTAGTTAACAATTTAATATTAGATTATTTTGCTTGATAACAGCATTTATTATTTTGGGTTATTTAAACTAATTTTTAGTAATAAGAAAGTTTGTAATAAATTTATTATTTAAATAAAATTTGGTATCAGATAGAATATTCATAATTTTCATTCTAATTTTTAAGAAGTTTTACTATAAAAATTTTCCTTAGAAAAACAATAGCAAGTTACAAGAATTTTTAAGGAAAAAAACAAAAAATTAACAAAAATATAGGGTATAATATCAAAGAGTATAGATATACAATTAGAGAAATTTGAATTAAAAGGAGGACTCACTATGAAAAATATAGGAAATATAGTGCTTGGAGCTTTGATTAGCTTAGTTGGACTTGTGATTTTGACTGAAAGTAATGATAATCATATTGATATAAAAATTGCAGATAAGGAAAATTTGAGTTTAGATAATATAAAAAATGTAACAGCAGTAACAGAGAAAAAAGGTTCTGGAAAAAAGGTGAAGGCTGTAATTATTGAATTTGATAAAACAATAAAAAGTGAAAAATTATCAAAAAATGCAGTTACTGTTACTCAAAAGAGCATTTCCAAAAATAATATCGGAGATGAAGAAGATGAGCCAATAGTTAATACAACTGAAACTAAGATAAATAGAGAAGTTTCAAAAATATACACAAGTGACAAGATAGATGACAATGTAGAAGCAAAAAATGGGAAATATCTTTATTTAGAACTTGCTGAAGATAAAAATTCTAATAAGGAATCTGCACAGGAAAACCTTGAAAGTATAAAAATATCAATTTCACAAGATAAAGCAAATTATTTTACAAATAGTAAAAGTTTTAATGTAAACAGTAAATCATAGAATAATATAAAAAAACTAATAGAATGGTGATAAAATGAAAAATAAAAGATTGGTATTAATCTTAACATTAATGGCTGTACTCACTGTAGGATGTTCTAAAAAAAATGATAGTAAGATTAATAATTTGAAAAGTCAGAATATATCTAAAAACGAAAAAGTTACAGAAAATTTGACAAAAGAGTATTTAAAAAGTATAAATTATTCAAATTTAGCAGATAAAGATACTCAGCAAAAAGTTAAGGAAAGTTTAGAAAATGCTGGAATTGATTCAAATAGTATAAATCTCTTTTTCAAAAGTGTGAATTATTATAATGAGGCAACGCAAAATGAAGGGCTTATAAAATCAGGATTTATTAATTCTAACAATATAAATCCGACCTATGATGAAGTTGCTATACAGAAAATTTGGGATAAAAAAAATAAAAACTTTCAGGATTTAATTGTAGAATAACTGCATTTACTTTTATGAAAGATTATGTAAAAGTAGAAAAACCTGTTGTAAAAACTGGAGAAATGCTTTTTATGGATGTAGAATCGCTAAAAAATATGCCATTTGAGTTATTTTCTAAAAATGAAAAAGACAAATTTGTTAATTTATTTTCAGAAATTCCTACGAAAGCTACTAAAGATGTGAAAGTTCACGTTGAAAATGTAAAAAATGTTTGGAAAGAGCGAGGAGTTACATTTGATAAAAATAGTAAAATATCAATGATTTCTGTGTTTTTCCATTTTAATGATGAGCCGCAAGAAAATATTTTATTTATTGGGCATGTTGGAATTTTGATTCCTGAAAAGGATGGAAAATTAATGTTTATTGAAAAATTGGCATTTCAGCAACCTTACCAAGTATTGAAATTTAATAATAGGACAGAATTGAATGATTATCTTATGAATAAATACGATACTGCTTGGGGACAGCCAGTTGCTAGACCATTTATTATGGAAAATGATGAATTGTTAAAGGAATATAGAAATAATCCAAATAATAAAAGTTAGAAATAATAAAAAATAAAAACTCAGAAAACAAATTTATCTTCTGAGTTTTTTTGATACTATTTTTTAGTTTTTTTATCTTTTTTGCTATCTTTCTTTCCTTTTGATGACTTTTTATCGGAAGATTTTTTTCTTCCTTTTCTATCTCTTCTTTTATCTGATTTTTTGCTAGACTTTTCTCCACCGTTTCTTCCCCCTGTAGCTTCTTCAACAAGTGGTTTGGCATCTTTTTTGGAATTTAAAGCACGCATTATGTATTCTGCTTCTTGTAATGGAACTGTAATAAAAGAATATTTATCCATAATTTTTACATCTTTTACTTTTCTTCCTGGTGTTTTTGCTTTTTTATTTAATAAGTCAAGCAATCTTCCTACATTGTAGCCATCTTTACTTCCAAGTGCAATAAACAGTCTTGTCTTATCATTAATTTTGACTTTTACATCTTCGATTTCATTATAATTATCAGGCAAGAATTCATCTTCGTAAACATGTCTTAATACAGAAGCAAGAACTTGTTTTGGATCTCTTCCATCTATTAATTTTTCAGCTAGTTCTGAGTATGTATCAAAATCGTTTTCTTTAATGATTTCATCTACATAAGCAATTAATGCTTCTTTTTTTGCTTCTAAAATTTCTTCTACGTTTGGAATATTTTCTCTCTTAATGTCTGTTTTTGTGATACGTTTAATTTGAGCAAGCTTGCTAGCTTCTCTTGGAGTTACAAATGTTATTGCGATACCTTTTTGACCGGCACGACCTGTTCTACCAATTCTATGAACATAAGACTCAGCTTCTTGTGGGATAGAATAGTTAATAACGTGTGTCAGATTACTTACATCAATTCCACGTGCAGCAACATCTGTTGCAACTAATATTGTTAATATTTTTTTCTTGAATAAATCAAGTGCTTTTTGTCTAAGTGCTTGAGTAATATCTCCGTGAATACATTCAGCATCATAGTTTCTAGCTTTTAATTTGTTTGTAACATCATCTACTTCAGATTTTGTACGGCAAAATACAATTCCATAAAAATCTTGTTCATAATCAAGAACTCTGCATAAAGCTTCAAATTTATCTTCCTGTTTTACCTCATAGTAAATTTGTTCAGTCAAATTAGTAGTAAGTTCTTTTTTCTCAACTTTTAATAATTTGTGTTCTGGCATAAATCTTTTGGCAATCGCCATAATTGCTTTAGGAATTGTTGCTGAGAAGAATAGCATTTTTTTCTCATCGTTAGTTTTTTCTAAAATCGCTTCGATGTCTTCCAAAAATCCCATATTTAGCATTTCATCGGCTTCATCCAATACAAAATAATCTAAATTGTCAACTTTTAGTACTTTTTTTCTCATTAAGTCCATTACACGTCCAGGTGTTCCAACAACAATATCTATTCCAGATTTTAATTTTTTTATCTGGTTTTCTATTGAAGCCCCACCATAAACAGCAAGCACTTTTAAATCCTTTGTTCCTTTCAATGAATAAATTTCATCGGCAACTTGATTGGCAAGTTCTCTTGTTGGAGCTAAAATTAAAGCTCTAACTGTTTTATCAGCTTCAATTGTTTCTAAAATTGGAATACCAAATGCGGCTGTTTTTCCTGTTCCTGTCTGAGCTTGTCCTATTAAGTGCGTTCTTTCCTTTAATAATTCAGGAATTACCAATTTTTGTATTTCACTTGGCTCCTCAAATCCTTTTTTACTTAAAGCGTTAAGCATCTCTGTACTTAATCCAAAATCTTCAAATCTTTGCATTACTTTTTTATTTACCTTCTTTCATTTTATATTTATACTCATTATTTTTAAAAAATTTTTTGTACATACTATTATACCACATTTTTTGCCTTTTTGTACTTATTTTTAAAATTTATTTTTTCCATTGTAAAAGCATTTTTAAAAATAAACTTAAATTCTTGGATAATTTTTTAAAATTTTAGGTTTAATAGATTAAAAAAAATTCAGTAATGTTACTGGTATGGATTTAAGTGTTGATATGTTGAAAAATAATTTTAAAAATTTTCAAAAAAGACTTGAAAAATTTTCAAAAATGTATTATTATATTGTTAGCACTTAAAGTTAAAGAGTGCTAAAAATAAAATTGAATTAAAGATTAAAATATTTTAGGAGGGAAAAATGATAATTAAACCATTGGGAGAAAGAGTTTTAATAAAACAGACAGAACAGGAAGAAGTTACAAAAAGTGGAATTGTATTGCCAGGTACAGCTTCAAAGGAAAAACCGATAATTGGAGAAGTTTTAGCCGTTGGTTCAAAAATTGAGGAAGTTAAAGTTGGAGATAAAGTAATTTTTGAAAAATATTCTGGAACAGAAGTTAAGGATGGGGAAGAAAGCTACTTAATTTTAGAAAAAGACAATGTTTTGGCAATCGTTGAATAATAAAAATTTAAAAAAATAAATTTGTATGGAAATTAAATGTATAAAAAATAAGACAGACATTACAAAACAAGTAATTTTGATTTCTTATTAAAATAAAAATTATATTATTAAATTACGAAAGAATTTTGTAATAAAAAATTTACAAATTTTAGAAGGAGATGATAAAAAATGGGAAAAATAATAAAATTTAATGAAGATGCGAGAAAAGCGCTTGAAGTGGGAGTAGATACACTAGCTGACGCTGTAAAAATTACACTTGGACCAAAAGGAAGAAATGTAGTATTAGATAGAGGATTTGGAGCACCAATGATTACAAATGATGGTGTTACAATAGCAAAAGAAATCGAACTTAAAGATCCGATCGAAAATCTTGGAGCACAAATTGTAAAAGAAGTGGCTACAAAGTCAAATGATGTGGCTGGAGACGGTACAACTACCGCAACTGTACTGGCACAGGCTTTAATCAAAGAAGGACTGAAAATGGTAGCTTCTGGAGCAAATCCTGTATTTATAAGACGTGGAATGGAGCTTGCTTCTAAAAAAGTTATTGAAGAACTTACAAAAAGAGCTAAAAAAGTGGAATCAAATGAAGAAATAGCACAAGTTGGGGCAATTTCGGCAGGAGATGTAGAAATAGGACAATTAATTGCTCAAGCTATGGAAAAAGTTGGCGAATCTGGAGTTATTACAGTTGAGGAAGCACGTTCTTTGGATACAACTCTGGAAGTTGTAGAAGGAATGCAGTTTGACAACGGATATTTGTCACCTTATATGGTTTCAGATTCTGAAAGAATGGTTGTGGAAATGGATAATCCATTTATTTTAATAACAGATAAAAAAATTGCAAATATGAAAGAATTATTGCCAATCTTGGAAAAAACAGTGGAATTAGGACGGCCAATGCTTATAATTGCTGAAGATGTGGAAGGAGAAGCACTTGCAACTCTTGTTGTAAATAAACTTCGTGGAACATTAAATATTGCCGCTGTAAAAGCTCCAGCGTTTGGGGACAGAAGAAAGGCTATGTTACAGGATATTGCAATTTTAACAGGTGGAGAAGTTATTTCTGAAGAAAAAGGAATTAAACTTGAAACTGCTGATATTAATTTCTTGGGACAAGCTAAAAAAGTTAGAATTACTAAAGATAACACAGTTATCGTAGACGGTCTTGGAGAAAAAAATGCAATACAAGCAAGAATTGGACAAATAAAAAATTCAATTGCTGAAACAACTTCTGATTATGATAGAGAAAAATTACAGGAAAGACTTGCTAAATTATCAGGTGGAGTAGCTGTAATAAAAGTTGGAGCTGCAACTGAAACTGAAATGAAAGAAAGAAAATTGAGAATTGAAGATGCTTTAAATGCAACAAAAGCAGCTGTGGAAGAAGGAATTGTGCCTGGTGGAGGAACAATCTTGATTCAAATTGCAAAAGCAATTGAAGACTTTAAATTATCAGGTGAAGAAGGGCTTGGAGTGGAAATTGTGAAAAGAGCATTATCTGCACCACTTAGACAAATTGTTATCAATGCTGGAATTGATGCAGGTGTCGTAATTGAAAAAGTAAAAAATTCTGAAAATGGAATAGGATTTGACGCTGCAAAAGAAGAATATGTAGATATGGTAAAAGCTGGAATCATTGATCCTGCTAAAGTAACACGTTCTGCGATTCAAAATGCAGTATCAGTATCATCAGTATTATTAACAACTGAAGTTGCAGTTGGTAATGAAAAAGAAGAGTCACCAGCTGGTGGAATGCCAGGTGGAATGGGAATGCCAGGAATGATGTAATCTATGAAATCTAATAAAATAAGGGGTAGTCATTATAGACTACCTCTTTTTTTCTGCTATATTATTTTTTAATTTTCATTTCTTCTAAAATTGTCTTCACATTTTCCAAATTAATACTTTTTCCGCTTTCCAAAAGCCTTTCTACGACAATATCAATTTCTTTGCCTTTTGCACCAGCAAAAAGTGCCAATGAACGAGCCTGTAACTTCATGTGTCCATGCTGTATTCCAGTTGTAACAAGTGCTTTTACTGCGGCAAAGTTCTGAGCGAGTCCTACTGATGTAATAATGCTTGCCAGTGTCCTTGCGTCAGGATTTCCTAAAATATTAAATGCAGCTTTTACGCTTGGATTTAGTCCTATTGATCCACCTACACTTGCAATTGGCATTGGAAGGGTAAGTTCTCCCTTTAATTTATTTGTGCTTTCATCAAAAGTCCAAGTTGTAAGTCCTTCATATTTGCCATTTTTCACGGCGAAGGCATTTCCTCCAGCTTCAATTGCACGCCAGTCGTTTCCAGTAGCGATTACCACAGCGTCAATTCCATTGAAAATTCCTTTATTATGCGTTGTTGCACGGTAAATATCAAGTTTTGCAAATTTGCTCGCAAGTTCTATTTTTTTTGCAGTTTCAATAGATGTTTCCATTGAGCTGCTAAGAAGTTTTACATTTACTTCACATTCGGCTTTTACTAGAGATTCAGTTGCATAATTTGATAAAATTGCCATTAGGCTTTTTCCGTTTGTAATATTTTCAAGCGGCATTTTTATTGACTCAAGCATTGTATTCAAAATATTTGCCCCCATGGCCTCCTTTACATCGGCAATTAGATAAACAATTAAAAATTCATCAATATTCTTCACTTCAATATTAATTGCTCCACCACCACGTCCTACAATTGAAGGATGAGCCTCATTTGCAATTTTTAAAATCTCATTTTTATTTTCTAAAATCATCGAAATAGCATTATCAAAGTCCAAAATATCATATAACGCAACTTGTCCAATCATTTTCCTGTCTAAAATTTTTGTCGAAAAACCACCAGATTTTCCTATAATTTTAGCTGCGTAACTGCACCCTGCTACAACAGATGGTTCTTCTGTAACCATTGGCACAGCATAATCTTTTTTATCAATAACAAAGTTTGGAGCAACGCTGAATGGCAAGGCAAATGTTCCAATTCCATTTTCAGCCATTTGATTTGCAGTTTCTAGTGGCAAGTTCTCGTTTTTTTTCAGAAGTTGTTCAAATTCTTCAGTTAAAAAGCCATTATCTTTTAACATTTGTATTCGTTCAGTTCGTTCTTTTTTTTGAAAGCCAAGCCAATTTAATTTTTTTTGATTTTCTTTTTTCATATTTGAAATCAGTTCCTTTCATTTTGGGGTTATAATAAAACTCAAGCACTTAAAAAATTGTCAATTTCTAATGCTTGAGTGAAAATATAGTTTAAATTTCAAGGTTTATAGCCAGTTTTATCTTTTTCTGTTATTTTTCTGATAACTTTGCACGGCACTCCTGCGGCAATTACATTATCTGGAATATCTTTTGTAACAACGCTTCCAGAGCCAATAATAGTGTTGTTTCCAATTGTAACTCCTTGATTAATGTGGACTCCTGCACCAATCCAGACATTATTTCCGATTTTTACAGGCTTGGCATAACATCCTCCGTTTATTCTTTCTTCTGCATCAATGCTGTGATTGGAAGTATAAATTCCTACTCTTGGACCAAAAAGAACATTATTTCCAATTTCAATTCCACCACCGTCAAGCATTACACAGTCAAAATTTGCATAAAAGTTATCTCCTATTGAAATATTAAATCCAAATTCACATCGGAATGTTGGTTCAAAATGCACATTTTTACCAATTGATTTTAAAAGATTTTTTAGGATTGCTTCTCTTTCTGATGACGTTTTTCCAAAACTTTCATTATATTTATTTGTTAAAAAAACAGTATTTTCTCTAGCTTTTATAAGCTCTGGAGTTAAATCATTGTAAACTTTTCCAGATAAAATAAACTGTCGTTGTTCTTCTAAATTCATATTAATTAGCTCCTTTAGGATAGATTTAGTTTATTTTTTTGTAAATTCTTTTAAATACGCATTTTCCACTTTTAAGTCCAACGCAAACGCATTATCACTTTCTTGAATAAGTTTGCTATTTGAAAAATCACAATTTCCTTCATTATCTAAAATTATTTTTTCAAAAAATAAATTTTCATATTCATTTATTGATAATTGCTTTCTATTGTCAAAATCGTCTAATCTATCGTGCCTTAGATGATTTTTAAAGTCTTCTGCAAGGGTTAGATTAAAAAATTCACAAACAGCACCACTTCCATAACTATACATTCCAATATTGTCACCAGCTTTCAAGCTATCACAGTTTTCAAGTAATGAAAGCAAACTTAGATAAAGAGAGCCTGTGTAGATATTTCCGACTCGTTTTCCATAAATTATTGAAGTATGAAATTTTTCCAAAAATTTATTTTTTGTTTCTTTTTCCACATTTTTTTCTAAAAGTGAATTAATCGCTTTTAATCCAAGTTTTGGAAATGGTAAATGAAAACAGAAAGCATCAAAATCGGATAAATCTTGATTATATCTTTTTTTGTATTCATCAAATGTCGTTGTAAGGCAGTCAAGATACTGCTTTGTTGAAAAATGTCCGTCTACTATTGGAAAATTTGAGTAGTTAGGACGCCAGAAGTCCATAATATCACGTGTTTGACATACACTTTCATCATTTATTACAGCAATTTTGGGGTCTTTTTTTATTAGCATTGCGATACTTCCTGCTCCCTGTGTAGATTCTCCAGGAGTGTCAATTCCGTATTTTGCAATATCTGAAGCAATTACGAGAACTGAGGCATTTTCGTTTTTTTCAATATAGTTTTTGGCAAAACTTAAAGCGGCAGTTGCCCCGTAGCAGGCTTCCTTAATCTCAATACATCGTGCAAATGGCTGGATATTAAGCAGATGATGGATGAAAACAGCAGAAGCTTTGCTTTGATCAATTCCAGATTCTGTTCCAACAATAACCATTTCAATATTTTTTTTATCTTCTTCATCTAAAATTTTTTCAGCCGCACTTGCCCCAAGCGACACAATATCCTCTGTTACAGGTGCAATGCTCATTTCGCTTTGCATAAGACCTTTCACAAACTTATTTTCATTTTCATTTCTTCCAAGTGCTAAATCTCGTATATCTAAAAAGTATTTTGGCATTGCAAATCCAATTTTATCTATTCCAATTTTGATTTTTTTTCCTATTTCTTTTATTTTCATAAAATTCGGACCTTTCTATTAAATATTTTTTGAAGGAATCGTAAATTATACTTAAAATAAGATGTGAAAATTAATAAACATAAAAGTTTTAAGTATATCTACACATATTGTACTATAAAAAAAATGAAATAGCAACGGCTACAATCAAAAAGAAATATTTAATTATTTATTTAGTGCATATTTTCTAATTGCTTTTGCTACTCCGTCATTTTCATTGCTGTCAGTTCTGTATTTTGCAGCTTTTGCAGCAAGTTCTGTGGCATTTTCCATTGCAACACTGTAATTGGCATATTCAAACATTTCAACATCGTTATTTCCATCTCCAATTGCCATAACTTCTTCCTGTTTTATTCCTAGCTTTTCTGCAAGTTTTTTTAAACCTGTTCCTTTATTGTTATTTTTGGGTAATACTTCATACACGTATGGCTGGCTTAACACTCCACTATAACTATCTTTTAATATATTTTCACATTTTTTTTGAAAATTTTCCATTTCTTTAGGATTTCCAAGAAACAATACCTTGATTATTTTATATTTTCCACTTTTTGCTTCTTCAAGACTTATTTCTGTAATATCTGAAAAGACAAATTTTGCATCCATAATAAGTTCATCTGTAGGTTTTCTGCCTATATTAAAATAATGTGTATCGTCAACCAGTGTAAAATTTATATTGTATTCTTCAGAAAATTTATATAAATAATCAATATCGTCAGGTGTAATTTCTGCCCAGTCAATTAATTCCCAGTCTTTTGTCCTATGAATTGAACATCCGTTATTTAAGATAACGTAACCTTCTAAGTCAAGTTCATGAAGTCCAAGCTCTTTATAGAATGGCAAAATACCGTATAAAGGTCTTCCAGTGCAAAGTACAATTTTTATCCCTACTTCTATTGCTTCATGAATTGCCTCCTTTTGTGCTTTATCAATATGCTTTTTCTCATTAAGCAAAGTTCCGTCCATATCAATTGCAATTAGTTTTATCATAATTCTATCCTTTCTTTTGTTAAGTTTTCGTTATTAGTATATCTTAATTTAAAAGAATATTCAATATATTTAATATGAATCTAATTTTATATTGCAATAAAAAATTTTTAATAATACTATTTTGTTTGTTTTTTCTAATAATGAAATATTTTAGTAAGAAAATATTAAAAAATTTAAGAAACTCCTTGAACAATTTAACAAATTGAAGTAAAATATAGTAAGTAAAAACTTTTTAGAAGAAATAAAAATAATTATAAAAAATTTAGGAGGTAATGTAATGGGAACACCGCATATTGGAGCAAATAGAGGAGATGTTGCAGAAACTATACTATTGCCAGGAGACCCGCTTAGAGCAAAATATATTGCAGAAACATTTTTAGAAGACGTTGTTCAGTATAATAATGTTAGAGGAATGTTAGGATTTACCGGGACTTATAAAGGGAAAAAAATATCTGTTCAAGGAACTGGAATGGGAGTGCCTTCAATTGGGATTTATTCACATGAACTGATAACTGAATTCGGAGTAAAGAACTTGATTAGAATTGGTACAGCTGGTTCTTATCAAGAAGATGTGAAAGTTAGAGATGTTGTTATTGCAATGTCAGCTTCGACTGATTCTGCTATTAACAAATTGAGATTTAATGGAGCAGACTATGCGCCTACAGCAAGTTCAGATTTAGTTTTCAAGGCTTATGAAATTGCTAAGGCAAAAGGATTGAATGTAAAGGCTGGAAATGTATTTACAAGTGACACTTTCTATGGAGATGATCCTAATGCTTGGAAAAAATGGGCTGAATTTGGAGTATTATGTGTGGAAATGGAGACAGCACAACTTTATACAACAGCGGCAAAATTAGGAGTAAATGCATTAACTTTACTTACAATAAGTGATTCATTCATTACTCACGAAGTTACAAGTGCTGAAGAAAGACAGACAACTTTTAATGAAATGATAGAAGTAGCCTTAGAAACAGCATTACAACTTTAAAATAATTAAAGAAAATAACTAAAGGGAGAAAAAATTAGTGGAATTTTATAAAAGATTAGTTATAAAAATTTTGGAACGTAGTTCAGTTGGCTCTGAAAATAGAATTTTGAAAAAGTTAAAAAGCGGGTATGACTTGACACAGAGAGAAATGTCAGAGCTTGAAGAATTACTGGAAAATATTTTATAAATAAAGATATTTAAGAAATCTTTATCTTTGAGACAAGGGGGTTATCCCCTTGTTGTTAATTTAAACTAAAAGAAAGGAAAATAAAATGAAAATAGAAAATTTATATCCTGAAAAAGTTTTTCACTATTTTAGTGAAATTTCAAAAATACCAAGAGGTTCAAGAAAAGAAAAAAAGATTAGTGACTGGATTGTTGAATTTGCCAAGAAAAGAAATCTGGAAGTTATTCAGGACAAGGCATTAAATGTATTAATAAGAAAGCCTGCAACAGCTGGATACGAGGAATACTCACCACTTATCCTGCAAGGACATATGGATATGGTTTGGGAAAAAAATAAAAATACACAATTTGATTTTGAAACACAAGGAATTGAACTTGTTGTGGAAGATGGATACCTAAAGGCAAATGGAACAACACTTGGGGCAGATAATGGAATTGCTGTGGCTTATGCACTTGCGATACTTGACAGCAATGACTTGAAACATCCGGCACTTGAAATTATCATCACAACTGACGAAGAAGACGGAATGAGCGGAGTTAATAACCTTGACTTTGGAATTTTTTCTGGAAAGACACTTATAAACTTAGATACTGAAGAATATGGACAAGTTTATGTGAGTAGTGCAGGTGGTGCGAGAATCCTTAATGAGTTTAATTTTGATGCTGAAAAATTAGAAGAAGACGATACTGTAATAAGTGTTGATGTGAAAGGGCTTTTAGGTGGGCATTCAGGTGCTGAAATTCATTTAGGATTAGGAAATTCAAATAAAATTTTGGCAGAAGTTCTGAATCATTTAAATAAAAAATACACTCTTGCAATAATGGATATTGACGGTGGAGAAAAAACTAATGCAATACCGAGAGAGGCTGTGGCGTTACTAGCTGTAAAACTTGAAGATGAAAAAGTCAGTGATTTTGAAAAATTAGCAAACCTTGCTTTTGGAAATATAATAAAGGATTTTAAAATTATTGATAAAAATCCAGTTATTGAAGTGAAGGAAGTTAAGAAAGAGGAACTAAAAAATCAAGGGAAATTATCAATTTCCAACACAAATGCCGTTATTTCATTTTTCCACGAATTTCCAAATGGAGTTATCTCAATGAGCAAAGATATCGAGGGACTTGTAGAAACTTCAATAAATCTGGGAGTTATAAAAACTGAAAATAAAGATGGAAAAATTGTTATAAAAATTCAGGCATTGCCAAGAAGTTCAGTAAATAAATCACTTGAAAAATTACTAAATGATGTGAAGGAACTTTCTGAAAAATACGAAGTGGCAGTAAAAATAAATTCTCCATATCCATCTTGGGAATATCGAAAAGATTCAAAGATTCGTGAAATAGTTGTAAACTCATTTAAAAAAATAACAGGAAAAGATGCTGAAATTAAGGCAATTCACGCTGGACTTGAATGTGGAATTTTTGACAACAATATGGAAAATGTTGATATTGTTTCAATTGGGCCTAATATTTACGGTGCACACACACCTGAAGAAAGAATGGAAATAGATTCAGTTGGAAAAACTTGGGAATTATTGCTAAAAGTGATGGAAGATTATAACATTAAATAAAAAATAAAAACAAAAGGAATATTAAATGAAAAAAGAGCCAAATAAACAAAAAGAAAAACTAAAAATAAATGAAATTATAGTTGTTGAAGGGCGAGATGACATAACAGCCATAAAACGAGTTGTAGATGCACATATTATCGCCTTAAACGGCTTCTCCGCATTATCTAAAAAAACGATAAATAAAATGATTGAATTGTCAAAAACTAATGATTTAATTTTATTTACAGATCCTGATTTCGCAGGGAAAAAAATTCGTGATACATTAAAAAGATATATTCCGAGCATAAAGCATGCTTTTGTAAGTCAGAAAGATGCAACTAAAAATGATAATATAGGAGTTGAAAATGCCAATGACAAAGCAATTTTAGAGGCATTAAAAAATGTTATTACAGCTAGTCAAAATATTGAAGATAGATTTAATATCAGTGACTTGATTGATAATGGGCTTATTTCTGGAAGTAATGCAAAAGAACGTAGAATAATGCTCGGAGATATTTTAAAAATTGGCTATTATAATGCAAAACAACTTTTAAAGGCTCTTAATTCATTTAATATTTCAAAAGAACAGTTTGAAGAAGCTGTTGAAGAAATAAATAGTTTATCTTGATAATTGAAATTCGAGAAGCGGGGTTGTAAGGGCATGGCGTTTGATGCCCTTACGATAAATTATTAAAATGTCGCAATTAATATTGCAATTTATGTTATTAAAAAAGCAAAAACTATATTTTAATTATTTAGCTGATTTTTTATAAGGACAACTGATTAAGTGGTCATCGACTATTCCGATTGCCTGTAAGAAAGAATAAACGATTGTAGAGCCAACGAATTTAAAGCCACGTTTTTTCAAATCTTTGCTGATTTTATCAGATAATTCTGTAGTAGCAGGTGCTTCTGATATTTCTTTCCAGTTATTGATAATTTGCTTGTTATCTGTAAAATTCCAAATGTACTTGTCAAATGAGCCAAATTCTTTTTGTACTTCCATAAATGCAAGAGCGTTTTTAACAGAAGCGGATATTTTTAATTTATTTCTCACAATTCCTTCATTTTGAGCCAGTTCAGCCAATTTAGTTTCATCATATTTTGCAATTTTTTTATAATCAAAATTATCAAAAGCCTTTCTAAAATTTTCTCTTTTATTCAAAATAAGATTCCAGCTAAGTCCTGCCTGAAATCCTTCCAATATTAGCATTTCAAAAAGATAACTATCATCGTGGGAAGGAACTCCCCATTCGGTATCATGATAGATAATGTCGTTTTCAGATTTTGCCCATGGACATCTAGTTTTTTTCATATTCCAATCCTTTCAATTTTTTTAGTTATTGTAAGTAAAATTGTTTTAAATTTTAAACATGTTATTAGGATTTAGCATATTTTAAATATTCGTTTATAAATAAGTCAATGTCTCCATCCATAACTTTTTCCACATTTCCTTCTTCTGCCTTTGTTCTGTGATCTTTTACCATTTTATAAGGTTGGAAGACATACGAACGGATTTGGCTTCCCCATTCGATTTTTGATTCTGTTCCCTTTAATTCTGCCATTTCCTTCTCACGCTTTTCCAGTTCCAGCTCGAATAATTTTGATTTTAATATTTTCATTGCAGTTTCACGGTTTTTTAGCTGTGAACGTTCATTTTGGCATGTAACTACTGTATTTGTAGGAATATGGGTAATTCTAACGGCTGAGTCTGTTGTGTTTACGTGCTGTCCGCCTGCGCCACTTGCCCTGTAAGTATCAATTTTCAAGTCCTCTGTACGAATATCAATTTCAACGTCATCTTCTATTTCTGGAGTAACATTTACTGCGGCAAATGAAGTATGCCGTCTGGCATTAGAGTCAAATGGAGAAATTCTGACAAGTCTGTGTACACCTTTTTCTCCTTTTAAATATCCATAAGCGTAATTTCCTTTTATATTTAATGTTACACTTTTTATTCCAGCTTCTTCTCCAGCAAGGCTATCAAGGATTTCAACTTTGAAATCATGCCGATTTGCCCATCTGTCGTACATTCTGTAAAGCATTTCAGCCCAGTCACAAGCTTCAGTTCCACCAGCCCCTGAATTTATTGTAAGAATCGCATTATTCATGTCGTATTCCTCATCTAGAAGTAATTTTGTCTTAAAATTATCAATTTCATTTGTCAAATCTTGTGCCTTCTGTTCAAGCTCATTTTCAAACGAATTGTCCCCCATCTCAATAAACTCAATAATAGTGGAAACATCTTCAAAAAGCCCATTTAAATTCTCGTATTCTTCAAGCAACTTTTTCTTTGCACTAATAGTCTTTAATATTTCCTGACTGTTCTCATTATTCCAGAAATCTGCTTCAAATGTCTTTTTTTCCAAGTCATCAATTTCATTTTTTAAATTTTCAATGTCAAAGATGCCTCCTAATTTCTTCAATGTTAATTTCATTTATTTCGTTTTGTTTTTTTATTTCAAATAAATCCATATTTTTAAACCTTTCTTTATACATTCAAATTTTTATCTTTAACTACAAGTAAAATTTTTTTCAAGAAAAAAAAATAATTGTTAATTAAATAAATTTATAGTAAAACTTATTTAAAACTAAACTCAAAAGCGATGACTATTTTACTCAAACCATAAATTTATATAATTTTAGCAGTTTAATTTAAAATAGGTTTGAGTATATAATACAAAAAATCTTTTGAATTGAGACTTTAAGTATTTTTAGGAAAATATTAAAAGAAGCTGCTTTTTAAAACAGCCTCTCGTAAAGTTTTCTGATAGTAAAACTTTATATCAAAATTTTAAATAATAATTATTTTTGAACTCTGACACCTTCAACGATTTTATCATTTTCTTCATCGTACCAAACTTCATTTTGTAAAGTTTCTTCTTTTACATAAGATAAAATGTTGTTAAATGTAGCTTCGGCAATGTTATCTAATGCTTCATTTGTTAAGAATGCTTGGTGAGATGTCAATACTACATTGTTGAACGATAATAATCTTGCTAAAACATCATCTTCTAATACTTGGCTAGATTTGTCGTCAAAGAAGTAGCTTGATTCATTTTCATAAACGTCAAGTCCAACTCCACCAACTTGTTTAGATTTTACAGCGTCAAGCAAGGCTTCTGTCTCAATTAATCCACCACGTGCAGAGTTTATAATAATAACCCCTTTTTTAACTTTTGCAAGGCTTTCGGCATTGATAATATGTCTAGTTTGCGGTGTTAATGGGCAATGAAGTGAAAGAACATCAGCTTTTTCAAGCACCTCATCCAAAGTTGTGTAAGTAAAGTTTTCTTCTTTTGCAGCTTGTTCATTTGGATATAAATCGTATGCAATTACATTCATTCCAAGTCCATTTAAGATTTTTATAAAAATTCTTGCGATTTTTCCAGTACCGATAATTCCAGCAGTTTTACCATGCAAGTCAATACCAGTTAATCCAGCAAGACTGAAGTTTCCTTCACGAGTTCTATTATATGCTTTATGCGTTTTTCTATTTACAGTCATAAGTAATGCTAAAGCATGTTCAGCCACAGCAAATGGTGAGTAAGCAGGTACTCTTAAAACAGTAATTCTGTTTTCACGGGCAGCCTTTAAATCGATATTGTTATAACCAGCACATCTTGCGGCAATAACCCTTACACCATTTTTTGCAAGTATATTTAATACTTTTGCATTTAAGTCATCATTTACGAAAGTACAGACAACATCTTGATATTTCGTAAGCATTACATTTTTTAAACTTAATTTTTCTTCAAAATATGTAATATCCGCCCCAAATTTTTCATTCCATTTGTCAAAAAATTCAATGTCATAAGGTTTCGCATCGAAAACTACGATTTTCATTTTTACATTCCTCCTAAAATTTATAATCTTTTTATCTTATTAAATTTATTATAGCAAAAAAAAATAGGCTAAGTCAAATGATTTTACAAGATTTTTATTATTTATTTGAAATTTTTGATTCTTTGTTATTGTAATAAATGAAATGAAAAAAATTATATAAATATATAAAAAACGATAGCAAATTTGGGAAAAATATGATATAAGTATATTTGAGGAAGAAATCTAAACAAATTAAAAACTAAAAGAGAGGATTGATTTGATGAACGGAGTAGCAGTTAGTGCAATCAACTATCAGCAGATGGCGTTTGGATTCCTGGGTGGACTGGGACTATTCCTATTTTGTATAAAATATATGGGGGATGGTCTTCAAATGGCAGCTGGAGATAGACTTAGATATATTTTGGATAAATATACCACATCACCATTTTTAGGAGTTCTAGTTGGAATTCTAGTAACAGCTTTGATACAATCGAGTTCAGGAACAACAGTTATTACAATAGGGCTGGTTGGAGCAGGGCTACTGACTTTAAGGCAGGCTATTGGAATTGTTATGGGAGCCAATATTGGTACAACAATTACGACTTTCATAATTGGGTTTAATATAACGCATTATGCTTTGCCGATACTGTTTTTAGGAGCAGCATGTCTATTTTTTGTAAAACATAATTTCATAAATAATTTGGGTAGAATTTTATTTGGTTTTGGAGGAATATTTTTTGCATTGACATTAATGTCGAGTGCAATGGAGCCACTTAAACATTTACCGGCATTTACAGAATTAACAATAAAATTAAGTAATAGTCCAGTTTTAGGAGTATTTATTGGAACAATGATTACAGTGCTGGTTCAGGCTTCAAGTGCTACAATTAGTATTTTACAAAATGTGTATCAGGAAAATCTTATAACATTAAAAGCGGCATTGCCTGTACTTTTTGGAGATAATATAGGAACAACAATAACAGCGATAATTGCAGTAATAGGAGCAAATACCTCAGCAAAAAGGCTTGCTTTGTCACATACAATGTTTAATGTTATAGGAACAATAATTTTTATGATTTTATTGTCACCGTTTACAATGTTTGTACAAAAAATGGCGGAGATTCTGCATTTGAATCCAAAAGTGACAATAGCATTTGCACACGGATCATTTAATGTTATGACAACAATTTTATTATTTCCATTCATTAGAGTTTTGGAATACGTTGTTGTAAAATTGATTAGGGAAAAAGATGAAGATCAAGTTGAACATAAACCAAAATATTTAGATTCAGCATTGATTTACACACCTTCAATTGCATTAGGACAGGTAAAACAGGAAATGCTTTCAATGATTTCAATAGCATTAAAGAGCTTAGGAAGAGCAGTTGAATTTTTCCATGAAAGAAATGAAAAATTAGCGGAAAAAGTTGAGAAAAGAGAAGAAGCAATAAATAATATCGATCAGGAAATTACAAAATATTTAACTTCATTGTCACAAGAACATATAACTGAAAAAGATGGAGAGGAAATCAGCATGTATCTTGATATGTGCCGTGATGTAGAACGTATAGGAGATCATGCGATTGGAATTGTACGAGATGTACGGTATGAAATTAAGAAAAAATTAGTATTTACTGAAACAGCTCATGAAGAAGTGCAAAAATTATACTTAATTTCAAAACAAATCATTGAAACGGCTGAAGAAGCTCTTAAAAACAATGATTCAGAAAAAGCTTTTGCAGTAGTAGATTTACACAACAAACTTTACGCAAAGGAGAAGGAAGTAAGAAAAGCACATATAAGCCGTGTAAGCAAACAAGAATGTGACATAAAATCAGGGCTTTATTATATAGATGTTGTATCTCACTTTACAAGAATCGGAGACCATGCTAGAAACTTGGTTGAAAAAATGATTGAAAGTAGAGGATAAAAATATAAATTTTAAAAATGGGTATTAACTTAATATACCCATTTTTTGATATTGATAAGAATATGTTAATTTTATTTTGGATATATCTGTCTTTAATCCATCATTTTTATGTTATTTTTATTTTAATATCTAAGAGAATTCTATTTCTCATTTAAAAAGCAAAAATTATATTTTACACTCGAACCCATTTAAAATTGAACTGATAGAAATTATATAATTTAGGGTTTGAGTAAAATAGTCATAATTTTTGAGTTCTGTTTTAAACTAGTTTTACTATAATTATTTAGAAAAATAGGTTGCTATTCCTCTTGGAAAAAGTCTATAATAAATTCGCTATTTAAACGGAGTTTAGTATTAATTACAATTTTTTGTTAACAAATGAAATTTTATAAATGTGTTAGATTTTAAGAATAAAAAGAATAAAAAAATTTGAAAATGACATAATTTTGTCAAAAAAAAATGATATTCTATGAAATAAGTGTTATAATATATTTTAATAAGAAATAAGCTGTTTATTCTAGAAGAAAGGAGATTACATGGTTGGGATATTTTTGAATTTTAAAAATAGTAAGATACAGATTTTATCAGCATTATTTACATTTAGTGCGGTGAGTTTTGCAGTTAATGTGGATGATTTGATTTCTCAGTATGAAAAAAATTCATATACGACAAAAATTAATGAAAAAAATATGAGAAAGTTTGATATAAAAGAGAAATCTTTGAAAAATGGGGAGTGGAATGAAGTCAGTATAACTTCAGATAATAATTATACATTACACGTAACAGCAAATGGACTAACTATGCAAAATAATGTAAAGTATGGAATGCTTTATTACAGAAATGAATATAATTTTAGAAGTAGTGAGCTTACAGAAAATAAAATTGGTATTTCTAAAACTTTAAACGATTATTTTGGATATAGTGATGTAAATTATAATAAAAAAACTAATCAAATTTCACGAAATATACAGAAAATTAACGATGAAACTACTAAAAATTCTGAAATACGTGATTTGATTGATTTATATAAAAATTATAAGAATAAACAGAAGGAAATTGAACAGGAAGCGCTTACCTTAGAAGATACTAAAAAAGATTATGCTATTCAGGCAAAAAAATATGAGCTGGGGACAGCATCGCAGTATGATTATGAACTAGCAAAAACAGAATATGAAAATTCTCAGCTGAAATATGAAAATCTTGGTCGGGAACTGCAAATTTTAGGAGAACGATTTACAGTTTACAATGTGACTTTACCTGAAAAAGAGAAGCTTGATGACCTGAAAAAAATTGAACTGAAAAAGGATGATTTTTATGCTCTTAGACTCTCAGAAGCTGAAACAATAGAATTGAATTCGCAGCTTAACAGTGAACAGCTAAGAAAGGAAAATATTGATTACAAGTATCCTAAATTATCAGGAGATATTGGATATTCCTTAAAGGATCATTCTGTTGTTGTCGGATTATCTGTGTCAAAAACTTTCAAAAGATATAATGATACTGTTGAAGATTTGAAAAATGAAGCAGATAAATTGAGATTACAATATGAACAGAAAAAAAATGAACTAGTGTCAAATGCAGGACAGCAGATGATAACTTACACAACCTATCAGACAAATGAATTAACAGCACAAAATACAATGAATATTAAGAAAAAAGAATATGAAATTTATGCTAAGAAGTACGAGCTGGGAGTTGACACGTATTCCAACTATGTGGAAAAACGGAATAACTATAAGAAAGCTGTAATAGATTACGAAACAGCCAAAAATGAACTTGCAGCATTTACTAAAAAAATAAAATATTATAAATAGAAATTATTAATATGAAAAATAAAAACGAAAATTAAGAAAGCGGTGATTTTGTGGAAATAAATACAGAATTTTCTGAAATAGCTAAAACTATTGAATCAAAGAGGAAAGAGTCAAAAAATAAAAATTATTTTTATAAATTTATGACAATATTTGCTGTAATATTATTTGCTACAGTTTCATGTGGAAAAAAAGAAGCTGAGCCTGAATATGAAGTAACAACTGTTGATAGGGGAGATATTTCGCTATCAGTTTCAAAGAATGGACAAGTTGTGTCAGATAATGCGGTTTCAGTATTTACAACTTCAAGTCAAAGAGTAAACAAAGTGTTCTTTAAAAAAGGAGACAATGTGAAAAAAGGTGATGTAGTGCTGACATTTTATCCAGTTGATAAAAATGAAACTTTGAGAAAAATACAAATGAAAACTTTGGAAATTCAAAAATATGAAAGAAATATAGCTGATGCTCAAGGTTCACTTAGAAGAAAAAAAGAATCGAAAAGTTTAGAAATTCAACAAAAATCAAGAGATTTGCATAACGCAGAAGAGCTATATAAAGTTGGTGGGGAAACAAGGGTTAATGTAGATGATGCAAGAAAGACTCTAAGAAATTCAAGGCTGGATTTAGATACGGTTGACAGTGAGCAGAAGGCGAGCATTGAAGATGCAAGAACATCATTAAAGACAGCAAAATTAGAATTGGCAACATTACAAGAAGATCTGGCACTTATAAAAGATGAAATAACAAGTCCAGTTGACGGTGTTATTACAGAAATGACTGCAGATGAAAATTATCGTGTAAATACTGAAACGACTTTATTTAAAGTATCGGATTCAACAAACATGAGGGTAGAGGTAAATCTTTCAGACAATGAGGTAAAAAATATTCAAGTTGGGCAAAGAGTTGAAATTACTTCGGATTCATTGCCAGATGGAGAAAAAATAGAAGGCTCTGTTTTGCAAATTTCTGGAGTGGCTGAAAAGAGTTCGTCTCTTGATGAAAGTAACACTACTGTAAAAATTCAGATAAATGAAACTAAGGGATTGAAGCCTGGTGCTACGATAACAGCGACTATTTTTTACAAAGAAAGTAAAAATGTACCAAGATTTCCATATAGTTCAGTTATAAATGAAAATGGTAAATATTATGCTTTTGTTGTAGGAAAAGGTAATAAAGTTTCAAAAAGAGAAATTAAAGTTGGAATGAATGATGATACATTTTATGCTGTGGAATCTGGTGTATCAGTGGGAGAAAGAGTGATCACTGTTGCGGATGAGAGATTGAAAGATGGACAAAAAATAAAAATTGCCGATCCGTCAAAACAGAAAGTAGCTCCTAATGGTGTAATGTTTAAGGAAGAAAAACCGGCAGGAAATGCTGGAGGGCCTGATGGGCCACCGCCAAGATAGAAAAATAAACTTTAACTTTAGAGGTAAATTTTTATGATAAAAGTGAGCGATATAGTAAAAATATATAAAAATGGAAGCATGGAATTAAAAGTTTTGAAAGGGCTTAATCTTTCTGTAAGTGAAGGGGAATATGTGGCCTTTATGGGACCTTCAGGAAGTGGAAAATCTACTCTTATGAATATTTTAGGCTGTCTTGACAGCCTTACCTCTGGAACTTATATATTGGATAATCAAGATGTTTCAACTATAAAAGGAGATGCACTTGCTGAAGTAAGAAACAAAAAAATAGGGTTTGTATTCCAAACGTTTAACTTACTTCCAAAGATGACGGCAGTTGAAAATGTGGCTCTTCCAGCTTTGTATGCAGGAGTAAAGAAAGCCGAAAGGATAAAAAGAGCAACTGAAGCATTGGAAAGTGTGGGACTTGGTGAAAGAATTCATCATAAGCCGAATGAGATGTCAGGGGGACAAAGACAGAGAGTGGCAATAGCAAGAGCGATAATAAACAATCCTAAAATACTTCTTGCAGATGAGCCAACAGGAAATCTAGATTCAAAATCTGGAGAAGAGGTTTTAGAAATTTTTAAAAAACTGAACGATAACGGGACAACGATAGTAATGGTTACGCATGAGGAAGATGTGGCAGAGCATTGTAAAAGAATTATCAGATTAAAAGACGGTGTAATAGAAAAGGATGAAATTGTTCAGCATCGGAGAGGAGTGTAGTGTAAATGGATTTTATGGAATTACTAAAATTGTCAGTATCAAATTTATTTAGCTATAAGGTACGTTCCTTCTTGACAATGCTTGGAATAATAATTGGAATATCTTCGGTTATAATGATGTCTTCATTAGGAGCAGGAGTTAAGGAAAATATTACGGGAGATTTGAATAAGCTTGGAGTATCAAATTTTCAAATATCAATTGACACTTCTCCAGGACAGACCTATAAATCGCATGATTTACTTACAAAAAAAGATATTGAAAAAATAAAGAGTATAGAAGGTATTGAAGCGGTTACTCCAACTTCAAGCACATTTGCCAGAATATCAATGAGCAATGGCTCGGATATGATGCTTTCAGGCACAGGAGTGACAGAAGATTATTTTAAAATGTCAAACTATACGGTAATAAAGGGAAGAAAATTTTTGCCAAACGAATACAGAAAAGATGGAAAATATATAATGATTGACAGTACAACGGCGGATCAATTATATCCTGGACAGAATCCTATAGGGAAAAAAATGATTTTAAACTTTAAAAAAAATAGTCAAACTGTAACAATTGTTGGAGTATTTAAAAATCCGTTTGCTAGTTTAGGTGGTGGTGGAGATGGAATGGCTGCTTTAGCACTTTTTCCCAATAATTACTTGAATTATCTGGAAGGAAATGAACAAGAGAAATTTATGGCATTACAGGCAAAGGCAAGAGATGCCAACGAAATGAACAGAGTAATGGAAGTGGTAAAAAATTTATTGAAAACAAGGGGAAGTGAACCTAATATTTACAATGTATATTCAACAAGTCAAGGCTTGGATGAATTTAATAACATTCTTAACATGCTTTCACTTTTCATAAGTGGAGTTGCTGCAATTTCGTTATTTGTAGGTGGAATCGGAGTTATGAATATAATGCTTGTAAGTGTTACCGAGAGAATAAGGGAAGTTGGACTAAGAAAGGCTATTGGAGCCAAAACAATACACATTCTTATACAATTTTTGATAGAAGCTGTCATTTTGACATTTTTTGGTGGTATAATTGGAGTTGTAATTGGATATTCATTAGCACTTCTAGTTGGCATGTTTATACAGGCATCGCCAATATTAAGTCCAGTTATAGTGTTTGTGTGTATATTTGTTTCTACAATGATAGGATTAGTTTTTGGAGTTTATCCAGCGAAAAAAGCTGCTGCATTGGAGCCAATGGAAGCGCTGCGAACAGATTAGAATTAACAATTTGATAAAAATAAAAATTGATTATCTTAAAAATATTAAATTAGGATAATCTTTTTTTATAGATTTTGAGAAAAGTGTGATATAATAAGGAATAAATTTTAGATATATTTGAATTACATATTAATAAAAAGTGTAAAGTATAAAAGGAGATGATAAAAAATGTCAAAAAATAAATATCTTGATATGGATATAACAAATTTGCCAACACCAGCCTTTATAGTCGATGAAAGGCTGTTAAAAAGAAATCTTAAAACATTAAAAAGTGTAATTGATAGAACAGGATGTAAAATATTGCTTGCACAAAAGGGATTTTCAATGTTTTATTTCTATCCGTTAATTAGTGAATACTTAAATGGAACGACTGCAAGCTCCCTATTTGAGGCAAGACTTGGCTATGAGGAAATGGAGCTAAAAAATCCTGACAAAAAATTGGAAACACATATTTTTAATCCGTCTTACAGGGATGATGAGTTTGATGAAATAATGGAAATAACAAATCATATTGTTTTTAATTCTTTCAATCAATGGAAAAAATTTAAAAGTAAAGTAAAGGAATTTGAAGAAAAAAATGGTAAGAAAATTAGCTGTGGACTTCGATTAAATCCAGAATTTTCAGAAGTTGAAACTGAGATTTATAATCCAGCGGGAAGATTTTCGAGATTTGGAGTAACACTTGAAAATTTCAAGGAAGATGAACTTGAAGGATTGGATGGATTTCATTTTCACGCACTTTGTGAACAAAATTCGGATGCCCTTGAAAATGTATTAAAAATTTTTGAAGAAAAATTTGGAAAATATTTACATAATATGAAATGGCTTAATTTTGGTGGGGGACACCACATTACAAGAGAAGATTATGATATTGAAAAACTTGTAAATTGCATAAATTATATAAAAGAAAAATATGATGTGGAAGTGTATTTGGAGCCAGGAGAAGCGGTTGCTCTGAATACAGGATTTTTAGTTTCAGAAGTTTTAGATATTACAAAAAATGAGATGGATATATTGTTAATGGATACTTCAGCTTCGTGTCATATGCCTGATGTAATCGAAATGCCATACCGTCCATTTATTTTCGGCTCAGGAATGCCAAATGAAAAGAAATACACTTATAGATTGGGAGGGCCTACTTGCCTTGCTGGAGATGTAATTGGAGATTACTCTTTTGATGATCCTGTAAAAGTAGGAGATAAGCTGATTTTTACTGATATGGCACATTACAGCATGGTGAAGACGAATACTTTCAATGGTATAAATTTGCCTGTGATTGCAGTTTATACAGAAAAAGGTGGAGTTGAGGTTATTAGAAAGTTCGGATACGAGGACTTTAGAAATAGATTGTCATAATTGAAATAAAAAATATTCCTAGATATTTGATATTATTTAGGGGTATTTTTTTAATTTAGTCAATATTACAAAAAAGATAGTCATTTCTAACTATCTTTACTAATACTAAACCCCATTTAAATAATGAGCAATTCTACGAAAATAAAAATGAAAAAATATTTATTAATCAAAATATCTAAAAAAATATTCCTATTTTTAAACGGGATTTAGTATAAATATCTATTTAAAAAGTTCATTAATTTTTTGAATCACATAATCCACATCATTTTTCTGGGTAAACTCAACAATACTCGTTCCAACAATCACCCCATCCGCATATTTTCTCATCGTATTCACATTATCGTTATTTTTTATTCCAAAACCTAATGAAACTGGCAAGTCTGAAACTTCTCTAATTTCATTAATAAAAGACTCCAAACGTGGTAAATCAACTTGTTTTGAACCTGTTACCCCAAGAGATCCGATTGCATAAATAAAGCCGTTACCTTGAGAAATAATTTTTTTCATTCTGCTTCCAGAAGTAACGCTTACAAGAGGGATAAGAGCGATATTGTTTTCCTTTAATTTTTCTGACATTTCAAAGGCTTCTTCGTAAGGCAAGTCTGGAATGATTATTCCTTTAATATTAGTTTCACAGCATTTTTTGATAAATTCATCAATTCCATAAGCAAAGACTAAATTGTAATAAACTAGAAAAATTAGAGGTTTTGAAATATCATTTTTTACTTCTGTTAATAATTTAAAGACTGTATCGGTAGTAACTCCAGCTTCTGAAGCAAGAAATGAAGAGTGTGAAATCAATTTTCCATCAGCTAGGGGGTCGGAGTAGGGAATTCCGATTTCAAGCATATCAAGAGCTGTATTATCCAAATTTTGTAAAAATTGTTTTGTAAAATCAACACTTGGATAGCCTGCGACAATATAACCAATGTTTACTTTTTCTTTTTCTCTAAAAATATCAATAATTTTTTTATCTAAATTTTTTTCACTCATTTTCTAAACCTCCATTTAACTCATAAATTCCGTTTTTTCCGTCAGTTTCCTTATCTTTTAGTACAGAAAAAACAGTATGCATATCTTTATCTCCACGTCCAGATACATTTACAATGATAGTTTCTCTCTTGTCTTTAGAAAGAGTAGGACATAATTTTTCAAGATAGGCTAACGCATGGGAACTCTCAATTGCTGGAATAATCCCTTCTTTTCTTGTAACAAGCATTAACGCCTTCATTGCTTCATCATCAGTAATCGGCGCGTAAGTTGCTCTTTTTGTATCAAATAGATGTGAATGTTCGGGACCTACTCCTGGATAATCAAGCCCAGCTGAAATTGAGTGAACTGGGCTTATTTGTCCGTATTTGTTTTGAAGAACATAAGTTTTCATTCCGTGGATAATTCCAGGTTTTCCAAGTGTCAATGTGGCAGCGTGCATATCTGTGTCAATTCCATATCCTCCAGCTTCGACTCCGTAAAGTTTTGTTGAGCTATCTTCTAAAAATGCACTAAAAATACCAATAGCATTACTTCCTCCACCAACACAGGCAATCACATGATCAGCATGCTTTCCAAGTTCCTCCAGCTGTGCTTTTGCTTCGTAACCGATAATTGACTGAAAATCACGCACGATAGTCGGATATGGATGAGGTCCTACAACAGAACCGATTACATAAAACACAGTTTCTATCTCTGCAACCCAAGACTGAATAGCCGCAGTTGTAGCTTCCTTCAAAGTTTTAAGCCCATCTTCAATGGAAATAACTCTCGCACCCAAAAGTTCCATTCTAAAAACATTTAATTTTTGCCGTTCAATGTCAACAGCCCCCATGTAAACATCACACTCCAAACCTAATAGAGCGGCGGCAGTAGCAGTAGCAACTCCATGCTGTCCAGCCCCAGTTTCAGCAATAACTTTCTTCTTTCCCATTTTTTTAGCAAGCAAAACCTGTCCAAGTGCATTATTAATTTTATGAGCACCAGTATGATTCAAGTCTTCTCTTTTCAAGTAAATATCGTGGTTATAATGTTCACTCAAATTTTTGGCATAATAGAGCGGAGTCTCACGCCCAACATAATTTTTTAGCAAATTATCAAATTCTTCAAAAAATTCCTTGTCATTCTTTAGCTTTTCATATTCGGTTTCCAGTTCCGATAAAGCAAACATCGCAGTTTCAGGTACAAATTGTCCACCAAATTGCCCAAAATATGCCTTTTCATTAAAATGTTTATTTTCCATATTTTTTTCCTTTCATATCAATCTTTTTAAATTATTATTATTTCTTTTTTACCAAATTTACAACATTTTCAACTAATTCCTTACTTTTTCTATTATTAACTTCAACTTTGCTGTTTATATCCAAAATGGCAGGATTGTAGTCAAGCGCTTTTTGAATATTCTCAAGCGACAGCCCTCCAGCCAGTACAAATGAATATTTCTCCAATTTTTTCAAAATATCCCAGTCAAAGACAATTCCGTTTCCCCCACGATTTACTCCTTTTGCATCAAATAGAGGATATTCAATATATGGCTTGTAGTCAGTAATATTCGGAAGTTCATCAGTCACGCCAAAAACTTTCCAAAGCTTCGTTTTAGCAGGGAAATTTTTACGTTTTCTAAAACAATTTTTTTCGTACAATTTTTCTAATTTTTGAGTAAGTTCCATGCAATATTCTACTGACTCATCTCCATGTAGCTGAACGACATCAATATCTGTTTCTTCCACAATTTTTACAATATTCTCAATCATCGCATTTACAAATACTCCAACTGTCTTTTTCCCATGCCTATGTGCAATCCGTGTAATTTTAGCGGCAAGTTCACTATCCACTTGCCTTTGACTTTCTGCAAAAATACATCCAAAATAGTCAATATCCAAAGTTTTCAATTCATTAATTTCAGTAATGCTCCTAATTCCACAAACTTTTAATTTGGTAGTATTTTCTGCAAGATTATCAGTTGCTACATTATTTTCTTTTTTCTCCAATTTTTTTCCTTCCATAAATTTAAAGTTATTTTTCTAAGACCAGTTTAACAACCTAAGTTTTTTATTTTCTCAAGGATCTTTGACTCCTTGTTTCAGAATATTTATTTTATCAAATTCTAAAGAAGTCCTTTCATAAGTGCCTCTCCAATTAGTAGTCCATCCACGTTCAATTTTTCTGCATATTTCACATCTTCTTTTGACAAAAATCCACTTTCACTTACAATAGTCAAATTTTTCAAAACATCGTTTGGAATTTCATTTATCAGTTTTTCCGTAGTTTTAATATCAACTTCAAAAGTATTCAAATTTCGGTTATTTATCCCCAAAATCTCCAAATTTGGAATCTTCAAAGCTCTTCTTATTTCCTCTTCATTATGAGTTTCCACCAGAACATCCATTTCCAAATCCTGTGCCAGCTTATGAAGGTCCAAAAGTGTCTTATCATCTAACATTCTCACAATCAGCAAAATCGCTGAAGCCCCTAAAAATTTAGCATGAGCCACCTGAAACGGAGTATAAATAAAATCCTTTCTCAAAATCGGCATTTCTGGAAATTTTTCCCTTACAACTTTTATAAAATCATTCTCTCCTTTAAAATATTCCTTTTCTGTTAATATCGAAAAAGCGGAAATTCCTTTATCCACATAACTTTGTGCCTGTTTTAACAAATCAAAATCATCTTTCGCAATTTTTCCATTCGATGGAGAAGCCCTCTTAATTTCCCCAATAATCTGAATTCCCTTTTGATTAAGTGCCTTTTTTAAAGATGGTTGTTCAAAAGACTTTAATTCATCTTCAAGCTGTATATCTCTTTTAATTTTTATTTTTTCTAAAATATCCATATTTCTCCTTTTGTTTTTAAATATTTGGTATGAAAATTTCATTTTTTACTAAACTGACATAGATACTAAACATTATTAAATTTATTAAAAAAATTACTAATTTTAATTTATTTTTAGATTTTTTTCTTTTTTCTTCATCTTTAACTTTATTTATTTTGTTTAATTTTATCGAACTTAAATACATTGCTATTATTTTAAACAAAATATAAATTAAAGGAATATTTCCAATAACAAAAAAATAAAAATTCTAACATAGGATAGAAAAAATTGTAACTAATAAAAGCAATATTATGTCAGGTACTATAAAATATCTTAAACAATGTTCCCTATATAAAGTTTTTATCATATTCGCATTATTCTTTCTAAAAATTTTAATTTATAAATATTTTCAGTTTCTTTTTAGTCTTTTAATAAAAATCAATAATATTCAAATGTTTTATTCCGTTTCTTGACATATCAAACCTGTCCATAGAAATTACATATTTAGGATAATTATCATTAATTTTTTCAAATGGTAAAAATTCCCTTTTTATAGTGTCTTCAGATGCAAGTAAATATGCCACCTGAATATAAATTTTCTCATTATTTGTTTTTGTACAGACAAAATCTATTTCTAAATTATTCAATTTTCCAATTTTTATGTTATAGCCTTTTCGCAATAATTCCATATATACAATATTTTCAAAAATTTGATTTATATCTCTTTCGTTTGTTTCTAAAATTGCTTCTCTTATTCCATGGTCTGCAATATAATATTTTTCACTCACATTTAGAACTTCTTTACCTTGTATTTCGTAACGAGGGACTTTGTGAATCAGAAATGCGTTTTCACAGGCTTTTATGTAATTTAGCACAGTATCTACTGCAACTTTTCTATTTTCGCTTTTAAAATATTTTGAAATTGAATTTGCAGAAAATGTATTCCCAATGTTCATTACAAGGTAATTGATGATTCGCTCTAATAATTCAGTATTTCTTATATTGTTTCTTTGAGTAATATCTTTTAATATTATTGATGAATATATATCTTTTAAATATTGCATGCTTGATTCCACTTCATAATTCAAATTATGTAAAAATGGCATTCCACCTAGTTTGACAAACTTTTCAAACATTTCTTCTTTTGAAATATTTTGATTTATATTTTGGTATATTGAACAAAACTCTTTAAATGAAAAAGGATAAATTTCAACTTCAACATATCTTCCTGCAAGGTAAGTTGCAAGTTCTCCTGATAATAGTTTAGCGTTGGAACCTGTTATATAAATATCAAATTGCTTATCTTCTGTTCTTAATGAATTTATACACTTTTCCCATTCTTTTACTTCCTGAATTTCATCCAAAAATAAATAGCATTTTTCTTGAATATTTTCTGCTTTTTCCAATATATATTCATTCAATGTATCCGCATAGCAAAGATGTCTATTTCTTAAATTTTCAAAATTGATATAAATAAATTGATTTTCATCAACACCGTTTTTTTTCAATTCTTTCATAATCAATTTTAACATTACAGATTTACCGCTTCTCCTAATTCCAGTCAAAACTTTAATAATATCTTTATCTATAAAGGGTTTAATTTTTTCAAAATAAATTTTTCTTTCTATCATAAAATCACCTCTATAAATATTTTATCATACTTACAACTAATAAAAAAGATATTTTTGAAATTTTTATCAGTTACAATCTATAAAAAATTACAAATTAGTAATTTTATCAATTATATCCAAAAAATTATTTTGTGATTTTCACATAATCTTTATAAAACTCATAAACCTTCCCACTCTCAATCGCTTCTAAAACCATATCCTTTGCTTTCGCAGGGTGATCTACTACATCCGCAGTATAAAGTGCGAACATTGCATTTAATACAACAATATCAAATTTTGCTGATTTTTCTTCACCTTTTAAGATTTTTATCAAGATTTCAGCATTTTCTTCTGGAGTTCTGCCTTCAATTTCAGAATGGAAAGCACGCTTAAAGCCAAAACTTTCAGGAGATATTGTATATTCAAGAATTTGATCTCCTTTTACTTCGATAATTTTTGTATCATCGCAAATCGTGATTTCATCAAGTCCATCATTTCCACGAACAACTAAGGCATGTTCTCTTCCCAGTAATTGTAATGTTTCAGCGTACAATCTGTGTACAGGCTCGTGATAAAGTCCAACCAATTGGTATTTTAATTTTGTATTTGGATGAAGCAGTGGACCTAAAATGTTAAATACTGTTCTTATTCCAAGACGGCTTCTAACTTCTCGAACTTCTCCAACTAATTTGTGGAAAAATGGGGCATGAAAGAAAGCAAGATTTTTTACGTGTAGTTTTTCAATTTGATTTGCAAGTGAGTTTTCAAGCGGTACTCCTAGTTTATCAAGCACATCACTGCTTCCGCTTTTACTTGAGATTGCACGGTTTCCGTGTTTTGCCACATTTACTCCCATTGCTCCTAGAATAAATGCGACAGCTGTTGAAATATTTATCGTCTTGAATCCATCGCCACCAGTCCCGCAAACATCAATCATATCAGAATCATCTTCAAAAGTTGTACTGTATTCCAGAATATTTTTCACAAATGCTGTAAGCGATTCAGGATAAAGGCTTTTTTCTGAAATTAGTACAAGCAAGGCTCCAAGCTGTACAATGTCATAATTTTTGCTATCAATAATTTTGCAGATTTCACGAAAATCAGTATCTGTTAATGCAATATTTTCCTGTAATTTTTTTAAATATTTATTCATATCTATAAAGTTTCCTTTCTCGTTAGTATTATTAGAATTTTCATCATTTTGCAAAGTTTCTGAAACTTCAATACTTAAGAAGTTTCGTATCATATTTTTTCCATATTCAGTAAAAATTGATTCTGGATGAAACTGTATTCCAAAAATATTTTTACTTTTGTGTTCCACAGCCATTGCAACCCCATCCTCAGATTTTGCCGTAACTTCAAGATTTTCTGGAATATCGTCAACATAAAGTGAATGATATCTCATAACTTTAAATTTTTTTGGCAAGTTTTTAAATAATACAGAATTCTCGGATAAAACTGTAATTTCTGAAGTTTTACCATGTAATGGGTTTTCAAGCCTTTTTATTTCTCCGCCAAAATTCATTCCAATTGCCTGATGCCCAAGACAAATTCCTAAAATTGGAATATTCCCTAGTTCATCAGTATTATTTAAAATTTCTAGGCAAATTCCGCTGTCCTTTGGATGTTTTGGACCTGGAGAAAAAATTATTTTACTAGGATTCATTTTTTTTATATCATCAATTGTTATTGCGTCATTTCTAACAGTAATAACTTCATCATCAGTCATTTCCTTCAAATACTGCTCAACATTAAATACAAAAGAATCATAATTGTCAATCATCAAAATCATTTATTTCACATCCTTTCCACTTTTATTTTCATTGTTTTTATTTTTTTCTTCATTACAGAATTTTTTAAAAATATTTAGCACAGATGCTCTTTTATGGCAAATTTCATCATATTCCTTCTCTTTCACAGAATCAAACACAATTCCTGCTCCAGCTTGAATAAATACATTCCGAACCTCATCAACTTTATTCAAGTCATAATTTTTATTTTCAAAAAATGCAGTACGAATAATAATCGCAAGTTGAACATCACCATTAAATCTCAAAAATCCAATTCCGCCAGCATAAACATTTCTTTTAAATGTCTCAAGTTCTGAAATGATTTGCATAGCACGAATTTTTGGCGATCCAGAAAGCGTTCCCGCTGGAAGAGCCTGAGCGATAACTTCAAATATCGACACATCTTTTCTCTTTTTCCCATAAACATCAGTTACAATGTGCATTACATGTTCATAATTCTTAATATGCATAAGATTTTTTACAACAACTGAGCCACTTTCTGCAAATTTCCCAATATCATTTCTAGCCAAGTCAACAAGCATCCTATGTTCAGCACATTCTTTTTCATCATTTAATAAGTCGTTTGCTAAAAATGCGTCTTCGTTGGCATCTTTTCCTCTGGGACGAGTTCCAGCGATAGGAGCGATATAAATATTATCCGATGAAATATCAACCAGTATTTCAGGACTAGAACCAACAATATCTCCATATTTCGTAGGAAAATGGTACATATATGGACTCGGATTTGCCTTTGACAATTTTTCATAAAAATCAAGAGAATCCATATTTGACGTAAGTTTTAACTGCTCGCTTAGTACAACTTGAAAAATATCTCCAGACTTAATATATTCCTTTGCTTTTTCAATAATTCTATAATAATGTAATTGTTCCTCTTCAAAATCTGTTTTTATATCATAAAATAAATCAGAATCATTAAATTTTTCAGAAATTTCATCATTTAAAAAACTAAAATATTTTTCTTCATCTCCATAAAATGAAAATTCTTTACTAGTCTTTGAATAGTGTAAATATGCCTTTGCATTGGCAAAAATAAACTGTGGAAATTTAAACTGCTCTTTTTCAATTTTTCCAATTTTTTCAAAAAAATGTATCGACTCATAAGCAAATGTTCCAAAAAGTCCTACAAAAGGGGAAAGTCTTTTCTGTTTTACAAAAGAATTGTATATTTTTTTTAACGAGTCATAACTGTATTCATTAGAATCAAAATATTCACAGTCAATCCCAATAATAACTTGCCTTTCATCTTCAGCAAAATAGGAATTGCTAAATTTTTTTCTGATAATAGAGTAGTAATAAGTAGGTTTGTTTGTTAACATAAAATATCTCACTTTCTATATTATTGTATTTTTCTTTATTTATACTATTTTACAATCTATCCAACTATTAAATTATTCTTTAATTAAATTTTATCATCAAGTATTTATATAAGAATTCTTATTTAAAATTTGAAAAACTGCTTACTGTTAATAAATGTTTTTTCATAATTTCATGTTTTTTCTTTTTATATAAGCAAGGGAAATCAATCGCCATTTCCCTTTATTTCGCAATAAAAGTTATTTTAACATCTTTAAATAATGGTATATTAAAGAGAATGGCGAAAGTGCTATGCACTAACCCTGGCTCGTCTAAGCATTTTTTTGAAATATTCCCAAATTTTATTTGGGAAAGTAGTCTAAACATTTATATTTGGATAAACTTGAATTACTACGAAAACGAAACTCACTAACACTCACTTTTGCAAATAAATAATTAGAACAACTCTATAAAATATATCTGCTATAAAGGTTCTAGCGAAAGAAACACATAAATGTGTTTAGTCGTTTTCATTTCAAAAAAAATCACGACATTCTATATTAAATTATAAAGATTATTATATTTAAGTTTTAGGTTTTTACATTTTGAAAATACTAAATAAGCAAAATTTCGTTAAAGGAAAAATAACTGTTTGAGCATAGTTTTACGAAGCGAGTTTTATTTTTTCTTTATAAGAAAGTTTTGCGTAAAGCGGGGTTGTAAGGGCATGGTGTTTGATGCCCTTACGTTACAAAAAACTTGAATAAAAAAATAAAAGAACTATTATTAACCATACTATTTATAAATAAAATTATAAAAGTCTTTAAGAGGGATACTTAAAAATTAGATTTAATTTTTTTAATTAAGATTATAAAATTAATTGTTATAGAATTTTATTTCTATTTTCTAAATGAGGTTTAGTGTTAGTTGAAATTTATAAAAAAAATTCTCTTAAATCGTTTTACCGACTAAGAGAATTGTATAAAATAAAAGCATTGATTTTGTTTCACCAATGCTTTTCTCACAATATTTAATAATAGTAATTACAATAAATTTCAACATAGCTGGCAAAAAAATATTAAATTGTATTTAATTTTTTCCACCAAATCCAAGTTTGTTTAATCATTGTAATCACTCCTTAAAATTTTATTTATTATTTTACTCTACAAATAATATACCACAAAAAATGTATTTTGTAAAATATATTTTATTAATTTAACCATAACTTTTATTAATGATTAAAATGATTTTTTCAGTATTTGAACTTCTAATAAAACACAATTAAATGGAACTATTTAAGCAAATTTAAGGCTTGATCCAGTACTTTTACCCCGTTCATCATTCCATAGTCAACCATATTAATCACATCTATATTAATATTATTTTCTTCAGCAATTTTTTTTGCTTCAGGTAAAGCATATTTAACCTGTGGTCCCAATAGGACAACATCTGCTTTTTTAAATTCTTCTTTTGCTTTATCAAGAGGCTCTGCCCAGATTTTAGTTTCAATCCCTCTCTTTTCAGCCTCAGCTTTCATTTTGTTTACTAATAGACTAGTAGACATTCCTGCTGCACAGCATAATAAGATTTTTTTCATTTTTAATCACCCTTTCTTCTCTTGCCAAAAAATTTACTTTTAAATATATTTTCATTGTTTTGTTCTGAATAAGGTTAACTTTTACATTCATAGTATACCACCAATTTTTTAGAAGTCAAATTTTATAAAAAATTATGTTTTTTAATCTATAAATTGTTTTATACAAAATTCTATTTTAATAATGAATTTATTGTAAATTTTTTTAATAAAGGATATAAATCTAATATTTTTAAAAATTAAAATATAATTTTATATTTTTTAACTTCTTAATAAATATTATACACGAAAAAATGTAGATTTTTAAATCGTCTATTTTAAGAAAATATTGAAATTATGGGTTAATTAATAGAAAAATTAATAAAATATATAAAATTGACATAGTTAAAAACGTGTGTTATAACAATATTAAGAATAAATTTTAATACAATAAAATATAATTATTTTTAGGAGGATTTACTATGGCTGAAGAAGTATTGGATATTGAAATGATTGCGATGACATTGATTGGACATGCAGGAGAAACTAAAAGTTTGGCTTATCAGGCTATGAATGCGGCAAAAGCAGGGAAGTTTGATGAAGCGGAAGAATTTATGAAGCAGTCTAACGAGGAAATGCTAAAGGCACATGAATTACAGACAGATTTGATTGTAAGCGAAGCTGGAGGAGAAAAAATTGATGTTGGATTAATCATGGTACACTCACAGGATCACTTGATGACAGCAATTTTGTTTAAAGAATTAGCGAATGAATTTATCGAAGTGTATAAGAGGCTGGAACAAAAATAGTTTTGTATTGAATTTTAAAATATATTAAACAGTATAATTGGGTATAAAAATATCCTTTTATGTGTAAATGTCCTGTATTCTAAATATAGAAATTTAGACTAAATCTTGTTAAATAATGAAGTTATAAAAAACTTTTTTATCATAAGAAATTGTAAAAGATACTAAAGAATTATAAATTGTTTAAAAGGGGAATTTTTAGAATAAAAATCATTTTGTGATATTTTATTTGAATTTTTCTCTTTTAAATTATACAATATTTTAAAATAAATCTTAGTTTAAAGTGAGTGTAGAATTTAGGTTGTATACAGCTATTCCATTGATTTTTAGATATTCGTACTTTATCTTTAAGCAGATTGACTTATAAAATTGAATAGAAGGGATAATTATTATGATGAAAATAGGAATTATAGGAAATGGAAAAAGTGCAAACAGATACCATCTTCCATTTTTACTGCAGAGAAAAGACAAAATAAAAGTTAAGACTATTGTTACAAATAATTTGTCAAATAAAGATTTTGGAAGAGGGAAGTAAGGATTTGAAATAATGAAAAGATAAAAATTGTATAGTAAAACTGCTTTAAAACTAAACTCAAAAGGCTATGACTATTTTACTCAAACCCTAATCAATATAATTTTTAGTAGTTTAATTTCAAATAGGTTTGAGTATATAATAAAAAACTGTAAAAAATTTCTATGTGTTTGAAAACAATTTATAAAAAAATGTCCTATTTTAGATGTATTTGATTTGAAATAGGTTTTTTATTTATAAATAAAAATGACCCATAAATGAGTCATTTTGATATGTGTTTATTTCTTTTTGTCTTTGTAATAACTTTCTCTTATTTCTTTTAAGATTTTTTGTGCTTTGTCATTTTGTTCTTTGGTCTGTCTTATTGCTTCAACATTTCCTTTACTGTCAGATTTTATTATAATCTTATCAGTACTTTTTGAACTTTTTGACAATTTTGCGGCTTTATTACCGCTAAAGTAACTAGCTCTTGCTTCTTTTAAAGCTTTTTTAGCTCTTTTTATTTCTTCTGGTGTTAATTCACGTTTTTCTACAACGGTTGTTGTAGGAGTAAAAGTTGGAGTTGCGTTATTTATCTTAACTTTTTCCTTTCCATTTTTATTTTTTTGTGAAGATTGACCAGTAATTATTGGTTGTTTTTTTTCAGTTTTTTCGCTGACAATTTTTTGTTCTTTTTCAGCTTTTTCTAATTGAAGCTGCCTTTCTCTTTCGGCTTTTTCTTGAGCTAATCTTTGTTCTTTTTCAGCTTTTTCCCTGGCTTTTTCAGCTTCAATCTGCTCTTTTTGAGTTTTGTAATAATCATCCCTTACTTTTTTTAATATTGATTGTGTCCCAATAGCCAGTAGTGGAATACCTACTGCCAAAATGGAAGTTATAATTACCAATTTCTTTTTATTCTTCATAAATTACCTCCTAATTTTACTTTAGACAAAGTAAAATAAAAATATATTTGAATAATTTCAAGAAATTATTTATTGTATAATTACTTAAAAAAATCCAATCATACCTTACTTAATAAGTTTACCACAATTTTTTTGTTTTTTCAATTTATTTTTACTTATATTAATTTTAATATTTATATAACTATAGAGCAATTATTTCAAAATGTCTTAGAAAAATTTGAATTATAAAAGGAAGTAATTGTATAGAAAGAAAGTTAGGATTTAAAAACAACAAGACTTAGAGAATAAGAAAAATAGACTTTGTAATAGAAAAAACCTGCTTCAAGATATTTTTAAATGAAAACAGGTTTTTGTCTGAAATTCAAATTAATTTATAGTTCTTAGCATACAGTTCCGCCAGTTTCTTTGATGTCTTCATCGTTTTTTACAATAGCTTCAATCGCTGCAGTCAATCCTTTTACAATGGCATTTAGTTCCATTGAAGGTGTATTTTTTTTGTCGATAACTTGCTGTGGTAAAAATGGAATGTGGATGAATCCAGCTTTTTTACCTTTATACTTTTTGTTTACGAGATAAAGAGTACCATAAAGAACGTGATTACATACAAAAGTTCCTGCAGTGTATGAAACTGAAGCTGGAATTTCATTTTTTTGTACATTTTTTACCATGGCTTTTACAGGCAGATTTACGAAATAGGCATTTTCTCCATCTGGAAAAATTGGTTCATCAATAGTTTGATTTCCTTCATTATCTGGAATTCGGAAGTCATCAAGATTTATTCCAATACGTTCGATGGAAATGTCAAATCTTCCGCCTGCCTGCCCAATTGACAGGATAACATCTGGATTGTATTCTTCAATAGCCTTTTCAATTTTTTCAATAGATTTTTTTTTCACTGTCGGAATTTCCAGTTTGATAATTTCGGCTCCTGCAATATTATCAGGTAATTTTTTTACTGATTCAATAGCAGGATTTATAGGCTCTCCTCCAAAGGGGTCAAAACCTGTAACAAGTATTTTCATATATTTTTTGCACGATACTATAACGGTTTATAATTTCATGCACTCCTTTCTTTATATTAATTAAATTTTTGATATTTATTTTACTCCAAAAAGAAATAGCATAAGTACAATGTGTGATAAAAGTAGCAATAAAGCCATTGGAGCTTGAATTTTAATAATTCCATACTTGTCCTTTATTTCAAGGATTGAAGCAGGAACGATATTAAAGTTTGCCGCCATTGGAGTCATAAGGGTACCGCAATAACCTGCAGTCATTCCCAAAGCACCTATAACAGCTGGATTTCCACCGTGCTTTATGATAAAAGGTATACCAATACCTGCAGTTATTACTGAAAAAGCAGCAAAGGCATTTCCCATAATCATAGTAAATACAGCCATTCCAACTGCATAAATAATAATTCCTATAAAAATATTTCCTGTTGGTACAACTGAAGAAATACTTCCGGCTATGACCTTTCCAACACCAGCTTTTGTAAATACTACACCTAATGCTGCAAGAAGCTGTGGAAGAATGGCAGTAGCACCAATTTGCATAAGAAGTCTTGAAGTATCTTCATTTGTTTCTTTAAATGTTGGTTTTATAATAATAGCAGCTGCTAACAGTGCAACAAGTGAACCTCCACCGATACCTAATGCAGGCGGTATTGCAGTTTTTCCAATTTTAAACTGAAGTATTAGAAAAGCGGCAATTCCAATTAATGCGGCAGGAATGAAAATTTTGTTTTTTAGTCTTTCACTTTGTGCAATTTTGAATTGTGATGAAATATTTTCAAATTTTCCTATATGAAGTTGTTTTGTTACAGTAATTATAGCAAGAACTACAAGTAGTCCACCAGTAACTTTGTATGGAATAACAGGTCCAAAAATAAATATTATTCCAAGAATAAACCAGAATAAAAATGTTCCTATTCTTGATTTTTCATTCTTCAGACCTCTAATCGCAGTAGCAATACTGACAAATCCACAAAGGATATAAACAATTTCTGTTAAAATTTTTAAAAGGGCTTTTACATCCATTATTTATTACCTCCTTTGTTTGCTGTTATTTTTTTATCATAAATATAAACTTGAATAAAGGTCAAGATTATTGTGATAATTCCCATTGGGATTGAGAATAATGCTAATTGCTTTAATGACACATTGTATCCATTTTCCTGTAATGTAGTCTGAATCAGAAGAAGTCCTGATGCACCGATAAATATGTTCTGAGCAAAGAAATTTCCGTAATTTTCAATTGCAGCACTCAAACTTTTCAGTTCTTCAGTTTCTTTTTCTGTAAGCTCCTGTTCTTTGTGAGATTTTGCAGCTGCTTCAGCCATTGGGTAAATAAGTGGACGGATGAACTGCACATGCCCTCCAATTCTGATTGATAACGCACTTGCAATAGAACGAATAACCATATAGAGTCCTAAAATTCTACCAGCAGTCGCATTTTTCAATTTTTCAATTAAAGTTGCACTCCTCTCTCTAAGTCCATATCTTTCAAGGACTGCAATAACTGGCAAGCTTATAAGAAGTATCGACATAAGTCTATTATCCACAAAAGCCTTTCCAATAATTCCAAGTATTTCTAAAAAATCCATTTTCGCAGCGATTCCTGTAGCAATACCAGCAGTAAGCACCACTGCCAGCACATCAAGCTTCAATGTGAATCCTACTACAATAATAACAATACCAATAAGTATCTATAAATTCATAAGTTTTCCTCCCTAAAAAAGTTTTTATAATATAATTTTACCTTTAAAGTGACAGAAATGCAATAGTTTAAAGGAAAAATTGTATATTTTTGATGAATTTTTTAATAATCAGGAATAAAATAAAAGAATTTAAAATATGCTGGAAGAAGACAAATTTTTATTTATTAAAACTTGTGTTTTAAAAAATTTTATAATAAAATATATTGTAAATACAAAAAATACAAAAAATACAAAAATTTTAAAATTAGGAGAGAAATAAAAAATGGATAATAAAGGGTCAAATGAGATGATGCAAAGAGCAGAACTGCATAGAAAAATATGGTCTATTGCTGATAATGTACGTGGAGCAGTAGATGGCTGGGACTTCAAGCAGTATATTTTAGGAATTTTATTCTACAGATTTATTTCTGAGAACATGGTGGAATTTTTTAATAAGGCAGAACATGAAGCTGGAGATTTAGAATTCAATTATGAAAATATCTCTGATGCAGAAGCAGAAGAAGATTTTAGACCTAATACAGTAGAAGATAAAGGTTTTTTTATTTTGCCAAGCCAATTATTTCAGAATGTTGTAAAAACAGCGAGAAATAATGAAAATTTAAATACTGATTTGGCTAATATTTTTAAATCCATTGAGGCAAGTGCTATCGGTTTTGAATCGGAAAATGATATTAAAGGATTGTTTGAAGATGTCGATACAACCAGTAACCGTCTAGGTGGAACGGTAGCAGAGAAGAATACAAGATTAGCAGATATTTTAATAGGGATTTCTGAAATTAATTTTGGAAGTTTTCAGGATAATGATATAGATGCTTTTGGAGATGCATACGAATATTTGATTTCAAATTATGCCAGTAATGCTGGAAAATCTGGAGGAGAATTCTTTACACCACAGACAGTTTCTAAACTTTTGGCAAAACTTGTAATGGAAGGAAAAACAAGTATCAATAAGGTATATGACCCAACCTGTGGAAGTGGTTCTTTATTACTTCAGATGAAAAAACAGTTTGAAGAACATATTATTGATGAAGGATTTTTTGGGCAGGAAATAAATATGACTAACTTTAATCTGGCTCGTATGAATATGTTTTTACATAATGTAAACTACAATAATTTTTCAATAAAACGTGGAGATACATTACTTAATCCGTTACATAATGATGAAAAGCCTTTTGATGCAATTGTTTCCAATCCTCCGTATTCGATAAAATGGATAGGGGACGGCGATCCGACACTTATCAACGACGTACGTTTTGCACCTGCTGGAAAGCTCGCACCAAAATCTTATGCAGATTATGCATTTATAATGCATTCTTTAAGTTATTTATCTAGCAAAGGTAGAGCAGCAATAGTATGTTTTCCTGGTATTTTTTATCGTAAAGGAGCAGAAAGAACTATTCGTAAATATTTAGTGGATAATAACTTTGTAGATTGTGTGATACAGCTGCCGGAAAATCTATTTTTTGGAACATCTATTGCAACTTGTATTTTAGTAATGGCAAAAAATAAGGCAGAAAATAAGACGCTCTTTATAGATGCAAGCAAGGAATTTAAAAAAGAAACAAATAATAATATTTTGAATCCTGAAAATATTGAAACGATAGTTAAGGAATTTAAGGAAAGAGCAGATGTAGAATATTTTGCAAGATTGGTAGATAATAGTGAAATTATGGAAAATGACTATAATCTGTCAGTTTCTATGTATGTTGAAAAAGAAGATACACGAGAGATAATTGATATTAAAGTGCTAAATAAGGAAATTGAGGAAACAGTAAAAAGAATGGATGTACTCAGAGCTTCCATAAATGAGATAGTAAAGGAGCTTGAAAATGAGTAATGATATGATTATTTATAATACAGAGGACGGAAAGTCAAAGATAAGTCTAAAGCTGGAAAATGGAACAGTATGGCTAAGTCAGCTGGAAATTGCAGAACTTTTTGAAACAACGAAACAGAATGTGAGTAAACATATAAAAGCTATATTTGAAGATGGAGAATTATTGGAAAAAGCAACTGTCAACTATCAGTTGACAGTTCAAAATGAAGGAATAAGAGAGGTTAGACGTAAAGTTGCCTACTATAATCTTGATATGATATTGGCTATTGGATATCGTGTACGTTCGCCAAGAGGAATACAGTTTAGAAATTATGCTACAACTATTTTGAAAGAATATTTAATTAAAGGTTTTGCTATGGATGATGAAAGGCTTAAAAACTTAGGTGGTGGAAATTACTTTAAAGAACTTTTGGATAGGATTAGGGATATCCGTTCAAGTGAAAAGGTTTTTTATCGACAAGTTTTAGACTTGTTTGCAACAAGTGTTGACTATAACTCAAAAAGCAACGAAGCAAAATGTTTTTTTGCTACAGTTCAGAATAAGATGCATTTTGCAATACATAATCATACAGCAAGTGAACTGATTTATAATCGTGTTGATAGTGATAAGGAATTTATGGGACTTTCAACATTTAAGGGTGAACTACCTACTCTTAGTGAAGCGAAAATTGCTAAGAATTATTTGACAGAAAAGGAACTTAAAGGTTTAAATCAATTAGTTTCAGGATATTTAGACTTTGCAGAAAGACAGGCAGAAAAAGAAGTTACAATGACAATGAAAGATTGGATAGAGCATGTAGATAGAATTCTGACAGCTACTGGAGAAAATTTGCTTGACGGAAATGGGGAAATATCACATAACCAAATGACAAATAAAGTAGAAAAAGAATATAAGAAATATCAGGCAAATACATTGAGTAAAGTTGAAAGAGATTATCTTGAGGAAATTAAGAATATCGAAACAAAAGTTAAAAGTAGTAAGAAGGGAGGTAAGGAATGAATTTTATAGATGAACTTTTAAAGGATGAAAAGGTAGAGTGGAAGAAGTTGGGGGAAGTTTGTAATATTTCTACAGGTAAATTAAATGCAAATGTTAAAGTAGAAAATGGGAAGTATCCTTTTTTTACATGTAATGAAATTCCAAGTAAGATAGATACTTATTCTTTTGATACTACAGCTATTTTATTATCTGGAAATGGTAGTAGAATAGGGCATGTAAATTTATATTCAGGTAAATTTGATGCATATCAACGAACATATGTTATAGAAATTTCAGAAGAGAATATAGATATAAAATTTTTATATTATTTTTTCAAAGCATTTGTAAAAAAATATATAGATAAAAATAAAACAACAGGCTCTATACCTTATATTACATTACCAATTTTGAAAGATTTTAAAATTCCAATTCCTTCACTAGAAATACAAGAAAAAATTGTAAAAATACTTGACAATTTCACAAAATGTGTTACAGAATTACAGACAGAATTACAGTCAAGAAATAAGCAGTATAACTATTATAGAGATACGTTATTAAGTGAAGATTATTTAAATAAAATTTCAAATAAGATTTTTATACAATCAAACAATGTAATTCATAAAACAAAATTAATTGAAATAGCTAAATTAAGTAGAGGAAAAAGATTAATAAGAAGGGAGTTACATGAAAATGGTCAATATCCTGTATTTCAAAATAGTTTAACTCCTTTAGGATATTATAACAATAAAAATTTTGATGGAGGAAAGACTTGCATTGTCACAGCTGGAGCAGCAGGAGAGATTTTTTACCAAGATAGGGATTTTTGGGCTGCAGATGATGTACTTGTAATAACAACAGATGATATTTTAAATAAGTATTTATATTATTTTTTGCTAAATAAGCAAAACTTAATAAAATCTAAAGTCAGAAAAGCAAGTGTCCCAAGGTTATCAAGAGATGATATTGAAAAAATAGAAGTTTTATTACCTCCAATAGAAATCCAAAATAAAATTGTAAAAATTTTAGATAGGTTTCAGGAACTTCTTTCTGATACAAAAGGACTGCTTCCTTTAGAAATAGAACAAAGAAGAAAACAATATGAATATTATCGAGAAAAACTATTGACATTTGATAAAGAAGAAAGATATGCTCTAAGCACAGCACAGCACAGCACAGCACAGCACAGCACAGCACAGCACAGCACAGCACAGCACAGCACAGCACAGCACAGCACAGCACAGCACAGCACAGCACAGCACAGCACAGCACAGCACAGCACAGCACAGCACAGCACAGCGACAAATAACGAGTGAATTTTTTGAATTACTTAAAGAAGCAGGAAAAGTTGTTGGAATAGATGTAAGTGATAAAGTTGAGTGGAAAACATTAGGAGAGATTTGTAATATAAAAACTGGTAAAAAACCTAAAGAAGAAATATACGAAACTAATAAAATAGCAAAATATAAATATATTAATGCTGGAACAACAGAAACAGGATATATTTTTTCTTTTAATCATGAAAAAGATACAGTTACAACTCCATCAAGAGGACAGGGAGGAATAGGATTTGTAGGATTTCAATCAGAAAAATTTTGGCTTGGAGCTTTATGTTATGGAATAAAGTCAAAAGATGAAAAAATATTAATGAATAAATATTTATATTATTATTTATTGAATTCTAATCAGATTATATTATTAAAAAAAGAAGCTGGGGTACCAGCAATTAACCTAAATGAACTGTCGAAAATAGAAGTTATGCTACCTCCACTGCCAATACAAGAATATATCGTATCAATTCTGGATAAGTTTGATGCTTTAGTCAATGATTTATCACAGGGATTACCAAAAGAAATAGAATTAAGACAGAAACAGTATGAATATTACAGGGAAAAATTATTGAATTTTGAAAAATAGACATTTAGAAGGGGGAGAATATAAAAGGAGTGAATTTTTAAATGTCAGAAAAAAGTGCAGTTTATGAAACATCAACTATTGCTGAAATGACAAATGGAATTATTTTAGCTAATTATGAAAAAATACTACAAGTACAGGAAGCTTACCAGAGTGAAGCAGAATTAGAAGAAAGCATGATAAAAAATCTTGTACAGCAGGGTTATGAGAAGTTTAATGGAAAAACATCAAATGATTTGTATAAAAATTTAAAAATACAGATTGAAAAGCTGAATAAAGTAACTTTTACAGATGAAGAATGGAAACGTTTTTTAGCTGAATTTCTTGATTCACCAAATGACGGTATGATAGAAAAAACTAGAAAAATTCAGGAAAATCATATTTATGATTTTATATTTGATGACAGACATCTAAAAAATATAAAAATTATTGATAAAAAGAATATTCACAATAACTTCTTGCAGGTAACGAATCAGATTAGGCAGGAAGGCACTCATAATAACCGTTATGATGTAACTATACTGGTTAATGGACTGCCGCTTGTTCATATAGAATTGAAAAAACGTGGTGTAAATCTTCATGAAGCATTTAACCAGATTCATAGATATAGTAAGGAAAGCTTCAATACTGAAAATTCACTTTATAAATATGTGCAGATATTTGTAATTTCAAATGGAACTTATACACGTTATTTTGCAAATACTACTGCACAAAATAAAAATCATTATGAATTTACATGTGAATGGGCAGATGCAAAAAATAGAGTTATCAGGGATTTGGAAGATTTTACAGCAACATTTTTTGAAAAACGTACAATGCTTGAAGTGCTGACAAAATATTGTGTTTTTGACTCAAATAATACACTCCTTATAATGAGACCTTATCAGATTGCAGCAACAGAACGTATTTTGTGGAAAATAGAATCTAGCTTTCAAAGTAGAAAAGCAGGAAAAATAGAAGCAGGAGGATTTATCTGGCATACAACAGGTTCAGGTAAGACTTTGACTTCCTTTAAGACTGCAAAACTTGCTACAGAGCTTGATTATATAGACAAAGTGTTTTTTGTAGTTGACAGAAAAGATTTGGATTATCAGACAATGAAGGAATATCAGAAGTTTCAGCCTGATAGCGTAAATGGAAGCAAGGATACAAAGGAACTTAAACGAAGTATAGAAAAACAGGACAATAAAATAGTTGTTACAACAATTCAGAAATTGAATGAATTTGTTAAGAAAAATTCAAATCACGAAATTTATGATAAACATTGTGTAATAATATATGATGAATGTCATCGTTCACAGTTTGGAGATGCACAGAAGAATATCAGAAAATCTTTTAAACATTATTATCAGTTTGGATTTACAGGAACTCCTATCTTTCCTGAAAATGCTCTTGGAGTTGAAACAACAGCAGGAATTTTTGGAGCACAGCTTCATAGTTATGTTATAACGGATGCCATTCGGGATGAAAAAGTTCTAAAATTTAAAGTTGATTACAACGATATCAGACCAAAATTCAAATCTGCTGAAAGTGAAACTGACGAAAAAAAGATTAAGGCAATTGAAAAGAAAATGCTTTTGCATCCTGAACGTATTTCTGAGATAACAGAATATATCTTAAAAGTGTATAATACAAAAACTCATAGAAATGAACAGTATGATTTGAAACATAGACGATTAATTGGGTTTAATGCAATGTTTGCAGTGCAAAGCGTAGAAGCGGCAAAACTTTATTATGAAGAGTTTAAAAAACAGCAGAGGGATATTTCTGAAGAAAAGAGACTAAAAATAGCGACAATATATAGTTTTACTGCTAATGAAGAACAGAACGCAATAGGAGATATTCCTGACGAAAATTTTGAACCAGGTGCGATGGATTCAAGTTCTAAAGAATTTCTAGATAAAGTAATATCTGATTATAACGGATATTTTAAAACTAATTATTCTACAAATGGAAAGGAATTTCAGAACTATTATAAGGACTTATCCCAAAAGGTTAAGGATAAGGAAATAGATCTTTTAATTGTTGTAGGAATGTTCCTTACTGGATTTGATGCTCCAACTTTAAATACACTTTTTGTTGACAAAAATTTGAGATACCATGGTTTAATTCAGGCATTTTCCCGAACAAACCGTATTTTAAATAAAGTTAAGACATTTGGTAACATTGTATGTTTCAGAAATCTTGAAAAAGCTACCGAAGATGCAATAAAAACTTTCGGAGATGAAAACAGTGTTAATGTAATTCTGGAAAAAAGTTATGATGAATACATTAATGGATTCACAGATGAAGAAACAGGAAAATCAATGAAAGGATATGTTGATTTATGTAATGAAATAGTTGATAAGTTTCCAAATCCAGTAGAAATAGAACTTGATTCAGAGAAAAAAGAATTTGCAGAATTATTTGGAGAGCTACTTAAATCAGAAAATATACTTAGGAATTTTGATGAATTTGAAAACTTTGAAAAAATAATATCAGATAGACAGATGCAGGATATGAAAAGTGTTTATGTGGATATTTGTGAAGATATAAGAAATGACAGAAAAAATAATGAAAATAAAAATGGAGAAGAAGAAATCGATTTTTCTAATGTTGAATTCCAGATTGATTTACTGAAAACAGATGAAATAAATTTAGATTATATTCTATCACTGATTCTGAAAAAATCAGAAGAACACGACGATATTGAAACTTTAAAATCTGAAATACGTAGAATCATTAGAACAAGTCTAGGAACAAGAGCTAAAGAAGATTTAGTCATGAATTTTATTAACAAAACTGATTTATCTGAACTGAAAAATAGCAGTGATATTCTTGAATCATTCTATAAATATGCAAATAAAGAAAAGAAAATAAAAATTAATGAATTAATAGAAAATGAGGGTTTAAAGAAAGATTCAGAACGTTTTATAGAAAAATCTATAAATAAAGGATTTGTTGATTATGCTGGTGCAGAATTAGACAGCATCCTACCACCAACTTCACGTAGAAAGGGAGCAAGAGAGGTGAAAAAACAGACTGTATTACAGAAAATAAGAAATATAGTGGAAATTTTTATTGGGATTTAGATTTCTGTTTTTTTGAATAATAACTATTGAAAAGTATAATAGTTATTTTTGTGATTTGATATTAAAGGTTAAAAGCAAAAGAAATTGATGAGATACATCGAAAATATTTCATCTAGACAAAAAAATTAGGAGATAAAATGAATCAAAAAAATATATTTTTAAAAGGGATAGATTCTTTCACACTGCATATTTTAGCTATTTCGTTTATGATATTAGACCATTTATGGAATGTATTTTTTGTTAATCAGAATCAGATATGGATGAATCTTTTAGGCAGACTTGCCTTTCCTATTTTTGCCTTTATGCTTGTAGAGGGGTTTTATAAAACAAAGAATAGGAGTAAATATTTAAAGCGTATTTTTATTTTTGCTGTTATTTCAGAAATACCTTTTAATCTTTTGGTAAGTACTTCTGTATTTGGGAGTCCATCGATATTTTTTCCATTTAATAATGTTTTATGGACTTTTGGGATTGCTTTATATATGTTAGTTTTGCTTGAAAAAATTAAAAATAAAGATAACTTACCTGTAATAGTAAAAATTTTTGGAAAAATTATTATAAGTATTTTAGCTATGTTTATTACACGCCTTATAGTTAGTGATTATTTAGAATATGGAATTATGATGGTTTTAGTATTTTATTTTTTTAGAAATAGAAAATGGTGGAATTTTGTAATTCAAATTATCTTGTTAGCATGGATAAATATTTTTCTTATACCAAGATATGATTTTTCGTTTAATCTTTTTGGAAATAAAATATATGCACCAGTACAATCATTTGCAATATTTTCATTAGTTTTCATATGGCTCTACAATGGAAAGCAAGGTATTCATAATAAAATTACAAAATATATGTTTTACAGTTTTTATCCATTACATCTTTTGTTAATTGTAATGATTTATATTTTTTTAAAGAAATACATCGTTTATTGAACTAAACGATATAAGTATTGTAACAAAAAAGGGATTTAATCATAAATTTATAGAATTTCTTAATAGTAAAATAGGATAGAGAAATTCATATAAAGATAAATATGCACCCCAAATTTTAAGATATATGACAAGAGGTGCGTTTTTTATTACAAAAATATTAATAATAAAATTTGTAAACACAAATACTCTTGTTTTTTTATAAAAAATGTGGTATTCTTAAGACAAGGAAATCTAATTTTATAATGAATACAATTATGTAACTAATTGTATAGAATGGAAAGGACGAAGAAAATGAAAAGATATGATGCAATAATAATTGGATTTGGAAAAGGTGGAAAAACTTTGGCAGGATTTTTGGCTGGGAAAGGTCAGAATGTGGCTTTGATTGAGAAATCGGACAAGATGTATGGAGGAACTTGTATAAATATTGGGTGTATTCCTACAAAAAAACTTGTTGACAGTACAAAAGTTCTTAAAAATAAAGGATTAAGCGGTATTGAGGAAAAGGAAAAATTTTATGAAGAAAGCATAAATAATAAAAATACATTAATTGGTGCGTTACGTGGAAAAAATTATGAAATGCTAGCTACAAAGGAAAATATTGATATTTATGATGGATTTGGAAGTTTTGCTTCAAAAAATGTTGTTAATATTGAGAGTAATGGTGAAAATGTTCAGATTGAAGGAGAAAAAATATTTATAAATACAGGTTCGACTACCATAATTCCTGGTATAAAAGGGCTTAAAGAAAGTAATCATGTTTATACAAGCACTTCAATTATGGAATTAAAGGAACTTCCTAAAAAATTGACTATTTTGGGAGCAGGGTACATTGGACTGGAATTTGCTTCGATGTATGCTGATTTTGGGTCAGAAGTTACAGTAATTGATTTGGCACAAAGACTTATGCCTAGAGAAGATGAAGAAATTGCTGATAGAGCAAAGGCTATATTTGAGGCAAAAGGAATTAAATTTTTACTAGAATCAAAAATTGAGGAAATTGTTGATAAAAATGGAAAAGGATACGTGCAAATTTCACAAGGGGCAAGCAAGAGCGAAATTGAATCAGACGCAATTCTTGTGGCAATCGGAAGAAAACCTAATACAGAAGGGCTTAATCTAGAAGCGGCAGGAGTAAAAACTGACGAAAAAGGTGCTGTTGTAGTTGACGAAACATTGAAAACAACAGCTGATAACATTTGGGCAATGGGAGATGTGAAAGGCGGACTTCAATTTACATATATTTCTCTTGACGACTTTAGAATAATAAGAGATAATCTTTACAATGGAGGAAACAGAACGGTAAACGACAGAAATGTAATTCCATACAGCGTATTCATAAATCCACCTTTATCAAGAGTTGGAATGACTGAAAGCGAAGCAATTGCCAAAGGGTATGAAGTAAAAACAGGAAGACTTGAAGCAATGGTAATTCCAAAAGCAAAAATAGAAGGTGTAACAGATGGACTGCTTAAAGCAGTTATAGATGCAAAAACAGACAAAATACTAGGATGTACTTTATTATGCAACACTTCCCACGAAATGATAAACATTGTTGCAGCAGCCATGAAAGCTGAACAAAAATATACATTCCTAAAAGATATGATATTTACTCACCCTACAATGAGTGAGGCTTTGAATGATTTATTTGGAAGTGTGAAATAAATTGGAAGAATTGACTGTGCTTATATTTTTAGATTTATTGATGCTTTATATCTTATTTAGATTTATTTTTTGTTTTATAAAAGTTTTTCAGAAAAAAGAAATTAAGAAGTTTTTATGGGGTGATTTAGTTTTTGGAATAGTGTATTTGCTTTTATGTATAAAAATTTTGGGCAAGGATTTTTTTTCACAAAACCAAGGTTTGCACGTAATAGTATGTATTTTGGTTGTTTTATTGTTTATGATAATGAAAAGAAAAAATAACAAGTTCTTGTCTTATGTTGCTTTTTCTTTAGTTTTTACTGATTTGTTAGGATTGATTTATCATGGAAATATGCAATTTTATGGAATTATAGTTTTACAAATGCCGATTTTTATAATTGCAAATTTTGTAAAAGATGATAATAGATTAAATAGATATACATATTCAACATTAATAATGGCTAATTTACTCAATATATCTGCAATTTCACTTAAAACTTTTATGTTGTTCGAAAATATGGGAAGAATTTAAATAAAGGAAGTAAGAAAACAATAAATAATGCTATTTTTCATTTGAATAATAGGTTTGTTATGAATTTCTTCTGGTATAGGGTTACTAAATAATTAAAATATAATTTCAGTTTCTTAAATGAAATTTGATATAAAATAAAAAATTTCTTCAAATTAAAATCACGGTTATTAAGATTAACTGTGATTTTTTGATATAAACATTTGTGAAATGTCTAAATTTTTTTAGGGAAATGCTTTAGGAAAAAGTATTGATAAATTATGAGTAATGCAGTATAATAATATTGTTCTATACTTTTTGGATTATGAAATTTATAAATTAGATAAAAAATAAACTCAAAACTAAGAGTTTAATACCAATAAATTTTATTTTATGCTGTATTTTAGATAAAAATCAAGATGATGTATAATGTTTTTTAGAAAGGAAATTAGAAAAATGGAAGATATTATTAAAAAAGTAAATGAATTTTCAAAGTTGGCACGTGAGAGGGAATTGACCGAAGAAGAGAAGAAAGAGCGTGAAAAATATAGAAAAATGTATATTGAAAAATTTAAGGAAAGTGTGAGAGGGCATTTGGATAGCATTAAGGTTGTTAGAGTGGATGATGATGGGAATCCAATTGATGATGACGGGAATGTTATTGAGCCTGAAGCGTAAATAAAATAGTAATAATAGTATTTAGAGATTAATCTCTTAAAATATTCAAAGTTGGATTGATGAGATTTTAGTAATTGTTTAAAGTGGATTAGGAAGGGAGTGAGTGGAAATTTATGAAATACGATTTAGTTATATTTGATTTGGACGGGACGCTTATGGATACGTCGAAATCTATTACAAAGACTGTAAATTCAGCGATGGAAGAACTTGGGAAAAAGCAATATTCTGCTAATGAATGTGTAAAATTTGTTGGTGGTGGAGTTTCAGGGCTTGCACGGAATATTTTGGGAAAAGAGAAATATGAGGATGTAACGAATGAGGAAATGGAAAAAGTTATAAGAAAATATTATGATATTTACTTTGACTATGGTGTTGAGCCTTATGAAGGAATACCTGAATTGCTTGATTTTTTGGAACAGAATGGCGTGAAAAAAGGTATTGTAACAAATAAGGATCATGAAACAGCTTTGTCTGCTGTTGATAAAAAGTTATCCAAATGGAAATTTGATGGAATATTTGGCTCAAATGAAAAGGAATATCCAAATAAGCCAAATCCGTACAATGTTGATAAAATGGCACAAAATTTAAATATTTCAAAAGAAAAAATATTATTTGTTGGAGATATGCTTGTGGATGTAAATACAGCTAAAAATGCTGGAATTGATATTGTTTACTGTAAATGGGGATTTGGTGAAGTGAAAGGCGAGGATGGAATTGACGAAGATGTGAAGGTGTCTGGTGTTCAGGAAATTATTGAGAGAATAAAAGGTGAATAGAAAGTTTTTAGAGAAATCGTTTTAGTATTTTATATTAAAGCGATTTTTTTTGATTTGTAAAGTGCTATACATTTACTAGAGAAAATGATAAAATAAAGTCAAGATAAAAAAGTTTGGGTAACAAATGAAAAGCAGAAGAAGGAACGGTGGGATGTATGAAAGAGCAGAGAAGTCAGAAGATTTTGGTAATAAATACAGGTGGGACAATCAGCATGGTTCATTCAGATAAAGATGACAATAAAAGTGCATTGAAGCCCTCTTCATCTTGGGAGGAAGTTATATATAACTATCAATTTTTAAAGGATATGAATGTTGATTATGTTCAGACAAGCAAAATCATTGATTCTTCTGATATGAATTATGAAATTTGGCTGGAAATTGGTAAAATAATTGAAGAAAATTACGATAAATACAAAGGTTTTGTAATACTGCATGGAACGGATACAATGTCTTATACTGCAAGTGTTCTTTCTTTTATGTTAAAAAATCTTGGAAAAACGGTGATTTTGACAGGAGCACAGCGTCCAATTCAGGAAATTAGAAGTGATGGACTGCAAAATTTGCTAACTTCTATTGAAATAATTGAAAAACAGACTCAGGTAAATAGTGAAATTTGTAATTCAGAAAATGAAATACTGCCTGTAATTCCAGAAGTGTGCGTATTTTTCAGAGATCATCTTTTTAGGGGAAATCGTTCAAGAAAGCTTGATTCTACAAATTATTTTGGATTTTCTTCCCCAAATTATCTTCCATTAGGGCAGGCAGGCTCAAAAATAAAAATATACGAAAACAGGCTATTATCAAAGCCGGAGGGAAAATTTTATGTAGATTACAAAATTAATCCAAATGTACTGATGATGGATGTATTTCCTGGATTTAATCCTAAAATTTTAAAACGGATATTCCAAGATGATGATAGTATAAAAGGACTTGTATTACGGACTTATGGAAGTGGGAATACTCCACAAAATAAGGAATTTTTAGAAACAATAAAATATATAATTGACATGGGAGTTATAATTCTGAATGTAACTCAATGCACAGTTGGAAGTGTGGAAATGGGACTTTATGAGTCAAATGCCATACTTACGGAACTAGGTGTTGTAAATGGATACGATATGACACCAGAAGCTGCAATTACGAAATTTATGTGCCTTTTAGGGAAATATGATGTTGAAAAAGTTAAGGAAAGATTGTTAATGAATATTGCGGGAGAGCTTACTAAATAGATTTTATACTAAACCCCATTTAAATAACGAATTCGTTAAAAACTTTTTTAATAAAAGATATAAACCTAATATTTCAAATAATCAAAATATAATTTTTTATTTTTTAAATAAAGTCTAGTATAAATATAATCTGTCGGAGCATTTTTATGTACTGGCAAAACTGTTTGAGCATAGCGAGTTTTTTGTCAGTGCAGAAAAATGCGTAGACTAGCCATAGGTTGTAGGATTTGCGGCAATGAGCAATCCTACGAAAATAAAAATGAAAAAAATTTATTAATTGAAATATCTAAAAAATAATAAAAAACAATTTAGTTGAATGATTTATGAATTAACTATCAAACAACCCTACTATAAAAATTTAACGGAATTTAATATTAGATTTAGAATTATAATATTTTTTAAAAATATATAATACATTATGTTAGTAAAATTGTTTTTAACTTATGAAGTATTTTGGTGTTATAAAGAAAAGTAAATAATAAATTGATAAAGGATATAAAATGGAAAATATTAATACAGAAAAAATAAAGCTAGATAAATTAATAAGAGGTTTTGAGAATACAAAATATTTTGGATATATGTTTTTTGTAGAATATGAAGGACAGAGATTTGAATCTTTTGATGAAAATCCTAATAAAAAGAGTGTTAAGTCAGAATTTAGGAAAATTCTGGAAAAGAATAAAATCAAGATTTTTAAAGGTATTCAGCAGGCTGGAAGAACTGATGCAAATGTAAGTGCAAAAGGAAATATTCTTTATATAAATTCCAAAGGGATAATTGATTTTTCAAAATTAAAATTTTGGAAACAGAAGGGATGAAAATCAATAAAATAGCGAGAACATTGCCATTTCTTGAATTTCCACAAATGATTGAAAAAAGATATTATATTTATGAATATCCAAAAAAACTTAGGAAAAACGATGAAGAGAAAATAAATCAGATTTGCAAGAAAGTATCTGGAAAAAAGGATTTTTATGAGTTTACTTCGGAAAAGGGGAAAAAATTAAAAAATCATACAAGAGAAATTTTTGTGAAATATGAAAATGGTAAGCTGTATTTTGTAGGAGATGGATTTTTGCCACAGCAAGTGCGGATTATGAGCAATTTTATTTTAAATAATACAAAGTTTGATATTGAAAAGTTAAATGATGGAAATTTTGAAAATAGAAAATTAGGGATAAAAGATAAACCGCTTGATGGGAAATATTTGACACTTATGAAAATTGATTTTTCAGAGAAATTGGACAAAATCAGTTTTTTTGATGTGAAAAATATTGAAGAATTGATAAATTTGAAAAAGAATAATAATGAAATTTTTGAAATAGAAAATTCTGAAATCAAAATAGATGATTTGAATGAACAATTAAAAAGCACAGATAAAGTTAAAAAAATTGAGAGAAATAGTTATTTTACGGTATTTTTCGTTGAGAAGAAAGATAAAGGCGAATTTATTGGGAAAAGAGGGAAAAATATTAGGAAGTTAAAGAAGATTTTTGGAGATATAGTTGTAAAAGAGATTTGAAAAAATTGAAAATATTTTATAGATTATGTAGAAATTTATTGTTTTTAAAAGTTTTTAGATACTATTTATAGAAAAATATCGAATGATGAAATTTGATAACAGGATATTGATGTATTTTGTCAGAAAATGTAGAAAAATAAGAAAAATCAAGATTAGGAAAAGAGTGGAAAAATGTATATAATTAGAAAAGCAATGGAATATTTTAAACCGAAAATTAACAGGGCTTATATGAATGAGGCTTTGAAAAAATTGACAGAAAAAGAAAAGAAAATATTTTTGGAAATGTCTGATTATGATAAGTTTCATTCGCTTGAAGTTTATAAAAAGATAAAAAAAACAGAACTAAAAAATAATGAGAAATATTTAAAATTGGCACTTCTGCACGACTGTGGAAAAGAAAATGTGTCGATTATAAGGAGAGTTTTGCATAAATTAGGATTTAAAACGCAGTTACGAAACCACGCCCAAAGAAGTTCTGAAAAGTTGGAAAAAGTCGATGAGGAAGTAGCGGTTTTGGCGAAAAATCATCATAATAGAGAATATTCAGAAGAAATGAGTGTTTTTCAGAAATGTGATGATGAGAGTTAAGAAATTGATGAAAAATTTTTAGAAAAGAGTGATTTTATGAAAGACAAGTATAAAATGACATTGGAGGAGAATATTTTTAGAATTGCTTGTGAAATTTTATGAAACTAATGATGTGAGTGCAATTAAGGAATTAATTTATAATCGTTGTATTGACGGGATAAATTTTAAAAGAGAATAGAATTTTGGAAAATAAAAAATTATAAAAGAAAGAAAAATAGATAATTATGAATGAAAAATATGAAGTTGAAAATGAATTTGAAGATGAAATAGATGTTGAAAATAGTGAAAATGAGGAAAATATTGTTATTTTGAAGGAAGAGGCAGGGAGCAGGATTGATAAATTTTTGTCAGAAAGGCTCGAGTTGACACGAACACGTATTCAACAGCTTATAAAAGATGAAAATATTTTGGTAAATAAAAAAAAGACAAAGCCTGCTTATAAGATTGAAGAAAATGATACAATAAAAGTTGTAATTCCAGAACTGGAAACTGTTGAAATTAAACCTGAAAACATTGATATTGAAATAATTTATGAAGATAATGATTTGGCAGTTATTAATAAAAAAGCTGGAATTGTTGTACATCCTGCAAATGGGCATTATTCGGGAACGCTTGTAAATGCAATTTTGTATCACATCAAAGATTTGTCAGGAATAAATGGAGAAATCCGTCCTGGCATTGTGCATAGGCTAGATAAGGACACAAGCGGACTTTTAATAATCGCCAAAAATGACAAGTCACATCTAAAATTGTCACAAATGTTTCACGATAAAACTGTAAAAAAAACTTATCTTGCAATTTTAAAAGGAAAACTAAACCAGAAAAGCGGAAGAATTGTAACACAAATCGGGCGTGATAAAAACGACAGGAAGAAAATGACCGTAATAAATGACTTAAATTCAGGAAAAACTGCAATTACGAATTACGAAGTAATTTCACAGACGGAAAAATTTACGCTTGTTAAAGTTCATATTGAAACTGGAAGAACTCACCAAATAAGAGTTCACATGAAACATTTAGGATACCCAATTTTAGGCGACAGTGTCTACGGCAGAACAGACACCGAAAAACGCCAAATGCTTCATGCCTATAAGCTTGAATTTCAACATCCGATTACAGAAGAAAATATAGAATTTATTGCAAAATTGCCAGAAGATTTTAAAAAGGCATTGAAAAAATGTGGGCTGGAATTTGAAATTTCTTGATTTTTTTTAATATTCATTCTAATTAAATCAATTATTATAGTTAAGTTAAAAATGTTGAATTATAAGTTATTAGTATTAGATAAATTAATTAGAAATATTATTAAGCAAAATTTTGTTAAGAGAAAAAGAACTGTTTGAGCTTTTGAAATAAGTCTTAAATTATATACAACTATCGAATTTAAAATAAACTATACATCAAAAGCGAGTTTTCTTTTTCTCTTATAAGAAATTTTTGCGTCAAGCGGGAGTGCAGAGGTATGGCGTTTGATACCTCTGCGTTAAAAACTAATAAAAAATATTAAATTTGAAATAGAATTTGAGAAACTAATTTAATTGAATGAAAAATAGATTATCAAATTTTAAGTTTAGAAATATTATAAAAAGTAAAGGAATATGCTTATGGATAAAAAAAATGAATTAATGGAATTTGACGAAAAATATAATAAGATTGTTGTTGGGGTTGATGAGGCTGGGAGAGGGCCTTTGGCAGGGCCAGTCGTGGCTGGAGCTGTAATTGTGATTCAGGATTTCCCAGAATTGCAGGAGATTAACGATTCGAAGAAGTTGACTGAGAAAAAAAGGGAAAGATTGTTTGAAGCGATAGAAAAAAATTGTATCGTAGGAATCGGGATTGCTTCAGAAAAGGAAATTGATGAGATGAATATTTTGAATGCAACATTTCTAGCAATGCGTCGAGCGATTAATCAAGTAGCTGAAAAATCAGCATTTGATATAGTTCTAGTTGATGGCAATCATTTGATTCGTGAGTATGAAGGAGAGCAGGAATGCATTGTGAAGGGAGATAGCAAGTCATTAGCTATTGCGACAGCTTCGATTGTGGCAAAGGTTACAAGAGATAGAATACTTTGTGAGATTGCAAAAGAATTTCCTGAGTATCAATTTGAGAAACATAAAGGATATGGAACTAAGAAACATAGAGAAACCTTGCTTGAAAAAGGGGCTTGTAGGTATCATAGGAAGACGTTTTTGAAGAAGATATTGGATGGAAGCGGGAAGAAAAAGTAGATTTTTATTTATTCAGTAAAATAAAAATGAACATGAAACGTGTAAGAAAATTAAAAATTTTAAAGTAAATGAAAATTTTGAAAAAATTAAATAATAAAAAAAGAAGAGGAAATTTTCCAGTCTTGAAAAATAAGTGAAAAATTGGTATCATATAATATAAAATTAAAAGAATAAATATAGATATTTATGATACAATGTAAAAAAAGGGGATGGGACGAGAATATAGTATGAATAAAAGGGAAATTGGGTTTAAGTATGAGAATGTGGCGAAGGAATATTTGATTTTGCAAGGGCTTACGTTTGTTGAGAGTAATTTTTATACCAGGTTTGGGGAAATTGACTTGATTTTTTTTGAAAAGAAGAGTCAGACGCTGGTATTTGTGGAGGTCAAATATCGGAAGAATGATTTTTTTGGATCGGCGATTGAGATGGTGACTGAGGAGAAGCAGAATAAGATTCTTGCAAGTTCACAAATTTATCTTTTAAAAAAGGAATGGGATAAAAATGTAAGGTATGATATTGTTGGAGTAAGTCGTGGCTCTAGCAGTATTGAGTGGTTAAAAAATGCGTTTTGAGGTGATTGTATGAGAAATGATGAGAAATGTTGCAAATGTGGAGAAGAAATGTTTGAAATGAAAAAAGTGGCAATTCCTACAAAAAAAGTTGCTGGAACTCAGATTGCCATTGATACATTTTATTTAAAAATATGTAAAAATTGCGGATATACAGAGATGTACTCAACTAAAATAGTTCAAAAGGTTGAGGATCCCGTTGAAGGATATTAAATTTTTTAAGGAAATAATATTTAATTTTAAAGGAATTTTATTTAGAAACCAGGATATAATTTCAGGGGTGGAATTAGTTGAGTACGGTATTGTATCGAAAGATACGAAAAATATTCTGAAAAGTTTGAAAAAATTGCGAAAATTAAATAATATTTATTATGTATGGGATTACAATAAGGAGTTTAAGAAGTTAATTTATTCTTATAAATATAATCATAGAAAAATCATGGCAAAATTGATTGCTGAATTGATAAAGGAAGAATTTTATTATGTCTTGAAACGTGAAAAGATAGATATTGTCGTGAGTGTGCCTGTCAGCAGGAAAAGAAAGAATGAAAGAGGGTATAATCAGGTTGATGAGATTCTGAACTGTCTGAAAGTGAATTATGTTCGGATTGAGAGAATAAAAAATACAAAAAAGATGGCTGGAATTTTAGACGAAGAGGAAAGGAACAGGAATATTGAGGGAGCTTTCAGAGTTTCTAAAAATGTTGACTTGAGAAATAAAAAAATTTTGATACTTGATGATATTGTAACGACAGGAGCTACGCTTAGGGAAATAAAAAATAGCATTTTAAGGCAATTTGATAATAAAGATAAAAAAAATGGAAATAATATAAAAATTACTGTTTTTTGTCTGGCTGCGGCTAGGGAGATTAAGGTAAATAGAGGAGAAATATGAGTTTTAAATTAAAAATGAAAGTTTTATTGTTTTTGGTAAGTTCAGTTGTTTCATTTTCTGCACAAAATGAAAATTTTCAAATGAATATTAAAAATAATGATGTAAACAATCGTGAAGGTTATTTGATTAGTGCAGTAAAAAGAAAAAATAAGAATAAACAGGAAAATATTGAAAATCTAGAGAATAATGAAACAGGGAAAAGTGAGGAAAATTCAACAGAATCATTGAAATATAGCCAAAGAAATGATGGAGTTATTGACTTGAATTCGTTAGTTCATAAGGAAGATTCTGAATTCAGGGTACTTAATGGAAATAATGTAAAGATTATGTTAAGAACGAAAAATAACGATGTTTATTCTGCCGAAGTTGTCTACAGTGGCGGAAAAAAAATGATGCGTGGAATTGGAAATTATGGTGGTAACGAGATTTTTATGGCTGAAATTCCAAGCAATGTGTCAAGCTATTATTTTGTATTGACTGATGACAAGACTAAATATTATATGGGGAGAAATATTGCGAAAAATCCTGCAAATGTAGAGAAATTTGAATATTCACGTTCTACAAAGCTTACAACAATTCCAGAATGGGCTAGAGGCTCAGTTGGATATCAGATTTATATTGATTCATTTAGAAATGGCGATGTGGATAATGATGCGATTTTTAATGAATTTGGGACAGATGACTTTTCAGAGCCTACTGGAGAAATTCGTTCAGGAACTTCAAAAAAAGACTTAGTGCTGGCATATTGGGGTGGAAATGAAAAACCGCAGTTTTCTTTGAATGAATGGAACAGTAACTATGAGGAAAAAAATGAATGGGAAGAAAATACGCTAAATGACGTGCAAAACTACACACGTTACTATGGTGGAGATTTACAGGGAATAATTGACAAACTTGACTACATCAAAAATCTTGGTGCGGAATACATAATTCTATCATCGCCATTTTATTCGCTTTCAAACCATAAATATGATACGATTTATTTTAATCATGTGGATCCGTATTTTGGATACATTGAGCAGACTGGAACATCAAAAGGGCTTGATATAAAGGCAAAAGTTCATAATAACAATGGAGATAAGGAGCTAAACTTGCTTATTTTCAATCCTGAAACGGATAAAAATTTACTTGATGAGGATTTATTGAATGTAAAAAGCTGGATTTGGACAGATTCTGATTTACAATTGGCAAGCCTTGTAAAACAGGCTCACCAGAAAGGGCTGAAAGTAGTTCTGGAAGTGGCTCCTGATACAACGTCAAGCAGATTTTTTGCTAGAAATAATAAAGAATTTTCCAACTGGTATTTAAAGGATACTGTACTTGACTTAAAAAATCCGCAAGTTAGAAATTACATTGAAAATGCAATGAAAAAATGGATTTTAGGGCCTGATGAGACTTTTAAAAAAGATGTGTATGATGACGGAATTGACGGAATAAGATATGTTTATTACGACAACGAGAATAAAGAATATCTTGCACAAATTACAGAAAATTTGAAAAAATATAAACCTGACTTGTTAATTACAGGAGAGGTTTCAAATAGTATTACAAAAGATGTTGAAGATGGAATTTATGACAGTGGGGCAGATTACAATATTGTCAATAATATTATAAAATATACTGTAAATACTAATCCAAATTACCGAATTAACGGTGTAGAATTTGCAACAAAATTAAATGAGATTTATAACAGATATTCAAGCAATCGTTTTAATATGACACAAGTTTTTATTGGGTCGCTTGATACAGATAGAATCTTTAGTGGAATGATAAATCCAAATAGAGTTTATGATAGAAATAATCAGTCGGATCAGGGATACTTAAATATTCGTCCTGATTTGTATGACGGAACAGCTGTAAGTAAACTTAAAAGAGTCGTTGCAATGCAAATGATGCTGCCTGCAACACCGGTTATATATTATGGTGATGAAAAGGGAATGTGGGGAGCAGATTCGCCACGAAATAGAAAGCCCATGTTATGGGAGGATTATGAACCTTATGACAATGAAACTGACAATATTATTAAATATAAAGACAGGCTTAGAAGTTTGCCAAGCGTTGTGGAAGTAAACGAAGTGCAAAAATGGATTTCGTATCCTGTAAATAGCAATGCAGATATAGAAAACCACTATAAAGCACTACTAAAAGTTAGAAAAGAACATAAAAATTTATTTAAAAATGGTAAATTAAGAATTCTTGAAGTTTACAGCGATCCAAAAACGCAAGGTCGTATTGATTCAGAAATATCTGCTTATTTAGCAGATCAGAATAGACGGGCAAAATTGTACCAAGGACGTGATTTTACGCCAGCAAGGCCAAATACAGACTTTATTTCCTATGAAATTTCAGACGGGAATGAATCAATAATAGTTGTAGTAAATAACGGACCAGATGAATATCCATTATCATTACAAGTACCAAAATTATTTGGATTTTATCGAAATCAGCTGAACTTAAAAGAAAATTACGCAATTTCTGATAAAAAAATTCAAATTAACGTAAAACCTTATGAAGTCAAAGTTTTATACAGTAATGCAAAGAATATATTTGACTCATTTAGACAAAATAAAAATTAAAAATGAATGGGGGCAAGTCCCCCTTTTAAAACGTAAATTATAAAATGATAGAAAAAGGAAGATAAAATGATACAAAATTCTAAAATAGGAACATTAGAAGTTGTTACTGGAAGCATGTTTTCAGGAAAAAGTGAGGAACTTATAAGAAGGCTTAGACGGGCTGAGTATGCGAAGCAGAAAATTGTGGCATTTAAGCATTCAATTGATAATAGATATGGGGAAGAAGGGGTATTTTCGCATGGGAATGACAGTTTTAGGGCTTATCCCGTGAGTGATGTTTCTCAAATGGAAGAAATTATGGAAAAAAATGTTGATGCGGAAGTAATTGGAATTGATGAGGTGCAGTTTTTTGGGGAAAAAATAGTTGAGTTTTGTAAGAAGTATGTGGAATATGGGAAAAGAGTGATTGTCGCAGGGCTTGATATGAGCTTTAGGGCAGAGCCTTACGAGCCAGTGCCAGAACTTATGAGCATTGCCGATCAGGTGGATAAGCTTCACGCAATTTGTATGGTTTGTGGAAAGCCTGCTTATGCGAGTCAGCGTCTTATCAATGGGGAGCCTGCTTATTATGACGATCCGCTGGTTATGGTCGGTGCGAATGAAAATTACGAGGCAAGATGCCGAAGGCATCATATTGTAAGGCATAGAACTGATAAAAAAGGAAAAATATATTTTGTAGTTGGAACAGAAATTAACGTTGGCAAGAAATTTGTTGAAAAAATGTATGAAGAGCAGCTATTTGAAAATAAAAAAGTAACAACAATAGTTATAAAAGGGCAAATGGAGGAAAATGAAAAAAGTGATTTAATAAATTTACGTGAAAAAATAAATTTGGCATTAGCTGAAAACGATTATATCTTTGTTAGAATTACTGGCGGACTTTTGTTAAAGCTGGAAGGAAGCTACAGTATTCTCGATTTTATGTGTGAATTTAGAAAAAATTCAGAAGTTATCATTGTTTCAAAAAATAAAAAAGGTGTACTTAACCAGATTTTATTAACAGTGGATTTACTAAAAAAATCGGATTTGAACTTGAAAGAAATTGTCTATAAGAACGGGAGTAGTCACGCTGGCGAAGAAAAGGAAGAAAATGGTGTTATTGAGAAAATATCGAAAATAACGGAAGTTAAATATAGAGAATTGTAAGATTTAAATTAACTTATTTAATAATGAATATTCTGAGTTGTTTATACAAAAAAATATATATTATACAAAATGAAAAACAATATAAAAAATTAGATATAAAAATAATGAGAAAAAAGGAGAAATATGAGCAGTATTTTAGATGAATTAAATGAAGAGCAGAGAAAAGCTGCAGAAAAAATAGAAGGGCCTGTATTGATACTGGCTGGAGCGGGAAGTGGTAAAACACGGACAGTTACTTATAGAATCGCACACATGGTAAAAGAAATAGGGATTTCGCCGCTTAATATTCTGGCACTTACTTTTACGAATAAGGCGGCAAGGGAGATGAAGGAAAGGGCTGCGGCACTTATTGGACATGAGGCGAATAATCTTGTAGTTTCTACATTTCACTCGTTTTCGGTAAGACTGCTTAAAACTTATTCTGAAAGAATTGGATATGGGCGAAATTTTAATATTTATGATGTGGACGATCAGAAATCGATTATTACAAAGATAAAAAAGGATATGGGAATTAAGGATAATGATGGTGTTCAGCCGGGAAAACTTGCAAATAGAATTAGTAAATTGAAGGAACAGGGGATAGGAATTAAGGAGCTTGAACGTGAAATTGATATGAGAATTCCTGCGAACAGGCTTTTTGGTGAGATTTATCAAAAGTATGATGAAGTTTTGAAGGCAAATAATGCGATGGATTTTTCAGATTTGCTTTTGAATGCGAGAAAATTGCTGGATGATGCTTTTGTTTTGGAAAGAATACAGGAAAGATATCAGTATATTGTGGTGGATGAGTATCAGGATACTAACGATATTCAGTATGAAATGATTAATCTAATTGCAGCAAAATATCGAAATATCTGTGTCGTAGGAGATGAAGATCAGAGTATTTATGCATTTCGTGGGGCAAATATTAATAACATTCTGAATTTTGAGAGAGATTATAAGGAAGCATTTACAGTAAAATTGGAAAGAAATTACCGTTCTACAAAAAAAATACTGGATACAGCAAATGAGCTTATTAAAAATAATAAAAGCTCAAAAGGGAAAACACTTTGGACAGATGGTTCTGATGGAGAAAAAATCAAGATTTATAATGCAATGACTGTTTATGATGAAGCGGATTTTATTGTGACAGAGATGAAGAAAAAGAAAAGAGATGGTGCCGATTACAAGGATATGACGATTCTGTACAGGACGAATGCACAGTCAAGAGTTCTGGAGGAAAAACTGCTGTCTGCAAATATTCCTTACAAAATTTACGGCGGGATGCAGTTCTTTCAACGTAAGGAAATAAAGGATATTTTGGCATATTTAAGCCTTTTAAATAATAAAAATGATAATCATAATTTTTATCGTATAATTAACGTTCCAAAACGTTCGGTGGGCGAAAAGACTCTCGAAAAAATACAGGAAGTTGCAAATGAAAAAAATATTTCGATGCTTGAAGCGCTTCACTACATTGATGAAATTCCTGTAAGAGCAGCTACAAAACTGGCATTAAAGGAATTTTACAATTTAATGCAAGGCATTTACTCAAGTCTTGAAGAAATGTCAATTAAAGAAATATTTGATGAAATTCTTATAAGAACACGTTATATTGACTCAATTGAAGACAATAAGGAAGACAGAGTTAGAAATATTGAGGAATTGTTAAACAGTATTACTGAAATTGAAAAGCAAAATCCAAGTATGTCCTTGAATGAATATCTTGATATGATTTCATTAAGTTCAGCGACTGATGAAATGGAAGATGATGAAAATTATGTAAAACTTATGACAATTCACAGCTCGAAAGGACTGGAATTTGATTATGTATTTCTTGCGGGAATGGAAGACGGGCTGTTCCCATCAATTTCTTTTGATGCTCCTGAAGAAGAGCTGGAAGAAGAACGTAGACTTTGTTATGTAGCGATAACTCGTGCTAAAAAAGAACTATTTATTTCTTATTCTTCATCAAGAAAAATTTGGGGAAAAGATGATAATTTACGTCGTCCATCAAGATTTATCTACGAAATGAAGCAAGACAATCTGGAATATGTGGGCGGAAAATATGCAAGCCTAAAAGGGCAATCTTCAGCTCCAAGAAGTTTTACACCGAAAATAGAAAACTTTAATCCATTTTCTAAAGATAAACTGGGAACATTTGGTAAAAAATCAGGTTCTCAAACAACTTCAAATGTGAATTCTAAATATAAAGTTGGAGATGTGGTTAATCACAAGAAATTTGGACGTGGAAAAATAAAAAAAGTGGATACCAAAAGCATGATTGTTGAATTTATGGTTGGAGAAAAGAAAATAGCGTTAGTGCTGGCAGATAAAATTTTAGAAAAATAAAAAAATCTTATTACAGTAAAAATCTTTTTGTTTAATTCAAAGAGGTTTTACTGTATTTTTTGTATGTTTTCAAAGAAAAAAGAGTTATAATTGAATATACAAATAAAAAAGTATAGGGAAGGAGAGTATGATTTTTACGTAACTTGAAATTATCATACAAAATAAAAATGAAAAATTTAATACTATCGACAGATTCTTATAAAATTACTCATCCATTTCAATATCCAGAAAATATGACGTATATGCACGATTATATCGAAAGTCGTGGTGGCTTGTACGGATATGTAAAATTTTTTGGACTCCAATATTACTTAATGGAATATTTAACAAAAAAAATTACAAATGAAATGATAGATGAAGCTAAGGAAATTTGCGAATTGCATGGATTGACATTTTTTGAAGAGGGATGGAGGTATATTGTAGAAAAACTGGACGGGAAATTGCCACTTAGAATTAGAACCGTTCCAGAAGGCAGTGTTGTAAAAAATCATAATGTGCTGGTTACAGTTGAATCAACTGACAAAAATGTGCCTTGGATTGTGGGATGGGTGGAAACATTGCTGTTAAAAGTATGGTATCCAATTACAGTTGCGACATTTTCATACAAGGCAAAACAGATTATAAAATACTTTTTAGAGGAAACAAGTGATAATGTGGAGTCAGAATTGAAGTTTAAATTGCATGATTTTGGTTATCGTGGTGTTTCCAGCGAGGAAAGTGCCGGAATTGGTGGAATGGCTCATCTTACAAATTTTTATGGAACAGATACCTTAAATGCACTTGTCTTTGCCCGTAAATATTATGATGAAAAAATAGCCGCTTACAGTGTGCCTGCTTCTGAACATAGCACAATGACTTCATGGACTCAAAAATATGAAAAAGAAGCATACGAAAATATGCTTGATAAATTTCCAAAAGGAATTGTTTCGATCGTTCTTGACAGTTATAATTTTTTTAATGCGGTAGAAAATATTATCGGAAAAGATTTACGTGAAAAAATATTGGCAAGAGATGGAATGGTTACAATACGTCCAGATAGTGGAGACGCAATTACAAATATTCTGTTTGCGCTTGAAAGTTTGGAAAAGAATTTTGGATATACGATAAATTCCAAAGGATATAAAGTAATTAATAAAGTCCGTATTTTACAAGGTGATGGAATTAATGAAGATACAATCTGGGATATTTATAAATCTTTAAAGGATAACAAATATTCTGCCGAAAATGTTACTTTGGGCTGCGGAGGATCTCTTTTGCAAGGAAATGAAAAATCTAGCATTAACAGGGATACTCATAAATTTGCCATGAAATGTAGCTGTATAAAAATTGGAAATGAAGTTAGAGATGTTTACAAAAATCCTGTTACAGATAAAGGAAAAGTCAGTAAAAAAGGACGGCTTGACTTGATAAAAAATAAAAATGGAGAATTTGAAACAGTAAATATTTCAGATTTACCTGAAAATCAATATCATGAAGATTCCGTAATGGAATGTGTTTTTGAAAATGGAAAAATTTTAAAAACATATACTTTTGAAGAAGTAAGAAAAAATGAAAGTTTATTGTATAATCCAAGTTTAATTAGAGAAGTATCAAAATAGAAATGATAAAATTAGATAAAAATAGTTTAAATTAAAACTGTAAAAATCATACAATTTAAATTTTTACAAACAACAGATAAATTACGAAAGAAGGAAAAAAATGAAAAAAATATTATTATTAGGAGCAATTACAGTAGTTTTGGCTGCCTGCGGAAATAAACCAAAAATAGAAAATGAAATAGGAAAGGCAGGACAGAATGCAGAATATACACAATATTTGGATACTTTAAAAGCTGATAATAATTTAAAAATTACAATGGGAAAAGTTCCAATAACAATAGTTGGAAAAGAATTAAAAGTTGGCGATAAAATAAAGGAAGTACCTCTAGTAGTGAATACAAAACTGGAAGAAAAAAATATTTTTGAAGATAAAAATATAAAAGTAGTTTATACAGCGCCATCGCTTGACACAAAAGTTTGTTCATTGCAGACAAAACAGTTAAATGAAGCAGCAAAAACTCATACAAATGTGAAATTTTACTCGGTAACAGTTGATACTCCGTTTGCACAGGAAAGATTTTGTACTGCCAATGAAATTAATGGATTAAAAGCAGTTTCTGATTTTAAATATCATCAATTTGGTATTCAAAATGGATTTTTCATAAAGGAAAAAGGTCTTTTAACAAGGGCACTTATGATTCTTGATGAAAATAATACTGTAAAATATATTGAATATGTTTCTGAAGAAGGAAAAGAAGCTGATGTTGAGAAAGCATTGAAATTCTTGGAAAATAATCTGTTAAAAAAGTAAAAATTTTGAAAATATAAAAATATGAGGTATAATTAATAAAAATGAATCTTCTGGAGGTAAAAATGAAAAAAATTATTTTATTATTGTTAGTTGTTTCAGCTGTTACATTTGCTGCTCCTGCAAATAAAAATAGAAATCAAAACTTGAATACAACTGTTCAAAATAGTAAAAAAGGAGAAACAGCACAGGAAGCTTGGGAAAGAGTAAAACCTGAGATTAAAATACGGCTAAATAAAATTTCAAAAGATTTGGTCGCAGGAAATTATAAAGCAAGTTTTGATGAAATGCCAGAAAAATTTTTAACATACTTGGCTAAAAAGGGATCTATGTCTGTAAATGAACTTAAAAATCTAACTATAAAAACGATGAGTAAACTAACAGATAATATGAAAATAATTGAAAATACCTATGATTTTGAAAATGTTAAAGTAGGGAAAACTGAAACAGGAAGAAATTATGCAATCATACCAACCAAAGTTACAATAATTTATAATGGACAAAAAATAAATGGCGAAGGAAAAACAATGGCATTTGAGGATGGAAATAAATGGTACATTATCAATTATGAAAAAGAGTATATGATTTTCTTAAAGGATGTGTATCCAGATTTAGCTAAAATAAAATAGAAATAATGAAAAATAGACTTGGAGGCTAAATGAAAAAAATAAGAATATTATACTTAATTGCAATTTCTATAGCAATCTTTACAGCCTGTGGAAATAAATATAGCGTTGAAAATTTGAAAAAAAACAATAATCTTTTAAAAGAAACAGTCCAAAAATGTAAAATAAAAAGAGATGAAAAAATCTGTAAAAATGTAGAAAAAGCACAGAGTGAACTGGCATTAGAAGCTTGGAATAAAGTAAAGCCTGAAATTGAAGCAAAGTTAGATAAAATATCAAAAGAGTTGTTAGCTGGAAATTTTACGACAAGTATGGAAAATGCACCTGAAAGATTATGGGAATGGGAAGCAAAAAATGCTTCAACAACACCTCAAAAAGCAAAAGAAATAACATTACAACTATTGATGAATGCTTTAAAATATATAAAAATTGAAAAAGTTGAATATGATTTGAAAAATGTAAAAATAGGACAGACAAATACTGGAAGAAATTATGTAATTATACCGACAAAGAGTATAGTTTCTGGTCAAGGAAAAAAAGTAGAACTGAATCAAAAATCTTTGGTGTTTGAGGATAAAAATAAATGGTATATAGTAAATATTAACGAAAGAAATAAACGCATCTTAAAAGAATTGTATTCTGATTTTAAAGACGTGAATATTGATTAGTCAATTTTATAAATAGAATGAATAGTAAAAAATACTGGGGAGCAATTTTGCTGAGAATCAAACCCATATAACCTGTACAGATAATGCTGTCGGAGGGAGTATTTTATATAAAATAAGAAATAATTTTAAAGTTATTTTGTATATCTTTTTAAATTATTTTAGAAAATTTATAGAAATATAGAATCTCCTTGTGATAAGGGGATTTTTTTATATAAAGAAAGTTTAGATAAAAAAAGTTTTAGAGAAAGGAATGATAGATTATGGAAAGAAAAGAAATTAATGCGAGTATTGCAATTCAGGTATTACCAAATGTTGTGGGAAATGAGGAAATTGTAAGAGTTGTTGATGAAGTTATTGAATTTATTAAAAGCAAAGGGTTAAAAATGAATGTTGCTCCATTTGAAACAACGGTAGAAGGGGATTTTAACGAGCTTATGGAAATTGTGAAGGAATGTCAAGTTGTGGCTGTGAAGGCAGGGGCTGAGGGCGTAATGTCGTATGTAAAAATAAATTATAAACCGAAAGGAGATATTTTAAAGATTGATGAAAAAATTTCAAAATATAACAGATAAAATTGCACCAAGTATTATTATTGCTATATTGCTGATGATTTGGCAAATTTTGTCAATGGTGAATATTATTCCAAAATTTATGTTGCCATCGCCATTTGAAGTCGTAAAAGCGTTTGTTTTGGATTTTCCGCTGCTTATGGAACATACAAAAATTACTTTGCTTGAAGCATTTTTGGGACTTGGTCTGGGAATAATTTTTGGATTTGCCGTGGCGGTTATTATGGACAGGTTTGAATATGCATATAAAATGATTTATCCTGTTTTGATAATTAGTCAAACAATACCTACAGTTGCGATTGCACCGCTTTTGGTACTTTGGCTGGGATATGGAATATTGCCAAAGATTACGCTTATTGTTATGACTTCATTTTTTCCAATAACTATTGGGCTTCTGGATGGATTTCGCTCGGCTGACAAGGATATGCTGAATTTGTTAAAAACGATGGGAGCAACGCCATTTCAGAATTTTATTCATGTCAAATTGCCAGGCTCATTAGGATATTTTTTTGCAGGGCTTAGAATTTCGGTTTCATATTCTATAATTGGAGCAGTTGTGGCAGAATGGCTTGGTGGATTTAGCGGGCTTGGAGTTTATATGACAAGAGTCAGAAAATCATATTCATTTGATAAGATGTTTGCAGTAATTTTTCTTATTTCTGCAATAAGTCTGCTACTTATGTATCTTGTAAAAAAAATACAGAAATGGTGCATGGTTTGGGAAAAGTAAGTTTTTATCTTTTGCTAAAAAAGTTTATAATAAATTTATTGTTAAAAAAAAACAAAAAAACAAAATAAAAAGTGAAGAGAGGTATAAAAAATGAAAAAAATTTCAAAAATTTTAATTTTATGTTTAATCTTGGTTTTGGCTGTTTCGTGTGGAAAATCTAAAAGTAATCAGAAAATAAAAATCGTACTGGACTGGGTGCCAAATACTAATCATACGGGGCTTTATGTGGCAAAAGACTTGGGGTATTTTAAGGAAGAAGGAATGGATGTGGAAATTGTGCAGCCGCCTGAAGGGAGTACAACGGCACTTATTGGAGCTGGAGGAGCAGAATTTGGAATAAGCTTTCAGGATACATTGGCAAAATCGTTTGCAAAGGAGAATCCTGTACCAGTAACTGCTGTTGCGGCAATTCTTCAACATAATACATCTGGAATTATTTCATTAAAGAAAAAAGGAATAGATTCGCCAAAAAAACTGGAAGGTAAAAAATATGCCACTTGGGAAGATAATATTGAGCAGGCTATCTTGAAAAAATTAGTAACAGATGATAAAGGTGATTTTTCTAAAGTAAAATTAATCCCTTATACTATAACAGATGTTGTAACTGGCTTAAAGACTGATGTTGATGCTGTCTGGGTTTATTATGCGTGGGATGGAATTGCTACAGAAAGGGCAGGGCTTCAGACAAATTTTCTAAAAATTCGTGACTATGGAGAAGAACTTGACTATTACAGCCCTGTAATTATCGCGAATAATGACTTTCTGAAAAAAAATCCTGAAATTGCAAAAAAAGTTTTGAAGGCAATAAAAAAAGGGTATGAATACGCAATGAAAAATCCAGAGGAATCAGCGAAAATCTTGGTAAAAAATTCTCCAGAACTTGATATAAACCTTGTAACAGCCAGTCAAAAATGGATTTCTAAAGAATATCAGTCTGATGCAAAGGAATGGGGAATAATTGATGCAAGCCGTTGGAACAGATTTTATGAATGGCTTTACAAAAATAAGGCTGTAGAACGTGAAATACCAAAGAATTTTGGATATAGTAACGAGTATCTGAAATAAAAAATTTATCAAAAGGAGAAATATTAAGTGAATAAAGACAAAAAGCTTGAAATAAAAGGTATTTCCATTTCTTTTGAAAATAAAAAAGTTTTGGAAAATGTTTCAATTGATTTGTATGAAAATGAGCTGGTTTGTATTTTAGGAGTAAGTGGTGCTGGGAAAACAACGTTATTTAACATTATTGCAGGACTTTTAAAGCCTGATTGCGGAAATGTGAAAATGAATGGAGAAGATATAACTGGAAAATCTGGAAAAATAAGCTACATGCTGCAAAAAGACTTGCTTTTATCTCATAAAAAAATTATTGACAATGTGGCACTTCCACTTGTGATAAGGGGTGAAAATAAAAATAAGGCACGGGAAATTGCAAAGCCGTATTTTAAAGATTTTGGATTGGAAGGTACGGAAAATTTGTATCCAAGTAAACTGTCAGGCGGAATGAAACAAAGAGCGGCATTGCTTAGAACATATTTATTTTCCAGCGAAGTTGCTCTTCTTGATGAGCCTTTCAGTGCATTAGATGCCATTACAAAGCATAAAATTCATAGCTGGTATCTAAACATAATGAACAAAATTAAGATGTCAACTTTGTTTATTACTCATGATATTGATGAGGCGATACTGCTTTCCGACAGAATTTATATTTTGGCAGGAAGTCCAGGTAAAATTGCTGCACAAATAAATGTTGACTTGAAAAATAGTCAGAGCAAGGGCTATAATAATGAAGAAGTTATAATGTCTGAAAAATTTATTCAATATAAACGTGAAATATTGAAATATTTGTAAACTTTTTAAATTTGATTTTGAAATGATTTTACTATATAATAAAATAAAATATTGAAAGGAAGTTTGAAAAAATGGAAATAAGACATGTAGTAAATGAAGGATTTTTTATATTTGGAGAAAATGGAGATGAACTTGCAAAATTGACTTATAGAAAAGAAGGGGAAAAATTGTATTTTGAATCGACAGTCGTATCTTCTGAATTGCGAGGGCAAGGGATTGCAGGAAAATTATTCGATGCTGGTGTGAAATATGCAAGAGAAAATGGGTATAAAATTGTGCCAATTTGCAGCTATATTGTGAAAAAATTTGAAAGTGGAGAATATGATGATTTAAAAGCATAATTTATTGAATTTTTTAGAAATTATGCAGATTTGGAATTGAAGAAAATATTTTAAATAAATTTACTTTAAAAAGAAGCTTCAAGTAAAGTGTGTGGAAAGAAGGGAATTTGAATGAAATTAGGAATTGTTGGTTCAGGGATGATTGTTCAGGAATTTTTGCCTAGTCTTGTTCGGTTGGAAGGGCTGGAAATCGTGGGGATACAAGGGACAAAAAAGAGTATTGGAAAAGTTGAGGAAATTTGTGTAAAATATGGTATTTCGAAATTTACTGATGATTTTAACAAACTTTGTGAATTTGGAATTGATACTGTTTATATTGCTGTTCCGAATTTTTTACACTTTGAATATTGTAAAAAAGCATTGGAAAAAGGTCTGAATGTTATTGTTGAAAAGCCGATGACAACTAATTATAGACAAGCTAAAGAATTGTCAGATTTAGCAAAGGAAAAAAAACTATTTTTATTTGAAGCGATAACGACACTTTATTTTGAAAACTATAAAAAAATAAAAGACTGGATTGGGAAAATCGGAGATGTGAAACTTGTTCAGAGCCAGTATAGTCAGTATTCCAGCAGATATGACGCTTTTAAGAGAGGAGAAATTCTGCCTGTATTTGATCCTGAAAAAGCTGGAGGAGCATTGATGGACTTGGGACTGTATAATTTACATTATGTTTTAGGACTTTTTGGAAAGCCTGAAAATGTGAAATACTATGCAAACATTGAGCGAAATATTGACACGAGCGGAGTTCTTATGATAGAATACAAAAATTTCAATGCAATGTGTGTATGTGCAAAAGATAGTGAAGGAAAAAGAATAGGCATGATTCAAGGAAGTGAAGGGAAAATCATAAGTGAAGAAGCACCATCACTTGTCGGAAAAGTCACATTAAAAATGTATGATGGAACAACAGAAAGCTTTGATGATGGATTTTCAAAAGATAGAGTTGTGCCTGAATTTAAAGCATTCATTCGTGCATTAAATGAAAATGATTTGGAATTTTGCTACAGACAACTGGAAAAAAGCCTGCTGGTAAGTCAAGTGCAGACAAAAGCTAGACTTGGGGCGGGTATTAAGTTTCCGCAGGATTAATAAAAGGGGGGAGCTTTTTAATCAAGAAATTCAAAAAATTACTGCTTCAAATCTAAAAAAATTAAACATGGCTAGAAAAACATTTAGAAGAAATAATAGAATACGAATTGATAGAAAAAGAAAGGCAGTAATTGGTAAAAATCAATTATAATGGTGAAAAGAATGGAAAAATATAAAAAATTTTGGGAATCTGTGGATATAGAATATACTGAAAAAGAAGGGAAGAGAAAAGAGAAAAGCAAATATTATACAAAAGAGTTGCTTGAGAAATATGGAGTAAGAAAATATGTTAATTTAGTATTAGATTATGAATTGATAGCATTTAATCCACTACTTCGTTGTAAAAATATTGACCCAGAAACGAATGAAGAAGGCAAGTCTTTATTTTTTGAATTAGATTTTAGTGATGAAATGTATGAAAATGGAAGAAAAAAATTAAGATGGTACTCCGAAAAAATTCATAAGAAGAAATATGGAAAAGATGCTAAAAAAATTGAAGTAAACTATGAAGAGGATAATTATATACCAATAATAAGTGGGGAATCTTATGCCTATATGTATATATCAAAGGCATCAAATAGGATAGTGCAGTATTCTTCATATTCAGATTTAGAGGATGAAAGTAAAGGAGTTTATTGGAAATGGGTAAAATTAGCAGAAAATTTTGATGAATTTATTGAAAAACTGTATGTAGATCCAAAAGACAATAAAGAAATGTCTAAGGAAGAAAAAGAGCAACTGACAAAATTTGTTGATGGACTGCTGGAACAATTGGATGAAGAAAGATAGGAGATGATAGAAATGGATAGACAAAAGCATTTGGAAGAAATACTGGAGATAGAAGATTGTGAAGTGAGGGAAGAGGAAAGCTACTATTATGACGATGAGTTTATAGAAAGTTTGGGAATTGAAAAAGAAGAATACAGAGATATGGTTAAAAAATATTCTGAAATTTATTTTAAGGAAACTGTATATATACCCATTGATGATGAAAATATAAATGATAAATTTATTTCGTATTTATATTTTGATGATGAAACAGTTGAGAGAGGAAAAAATCTGCTTACGGAATTTGATGAGATGGAATATGAAAAAAATCCTAATTTAAAAAGAACATATTTTTGGAGAAACAACTATGTGGCAATAGGTGCAGATGAAGATGAGTACATATTTATTTCTAAAGAAACAAAGGAGATTTTTATGTATTATTTTGCTGATGATATACATAAAATTTTTACTGAAGGAGGAAATAGGGAAAAATGGAAATGGATAAAATTAGGAGATAACTTTGATGAATTTTTTGATAAATTGTATTTAAAAAAATAATGGATATACTTTAAAAGTATGCTCGAACGTCTCTAATACCTAATTAATCAGGATGAATCTTTGATTTTAATAGAATAGTTGCCTTTTAATTGGTTATTAAAGCGGTTTGAGGATAAAATTTCTTAAAATTTAAAAAATAAAATAAGGAGAGAAAATGGATAAAGAAAAAGTTTCAATAATTGTGCCAATGTACAATGCAGAAAAGTTTATTGGAAAAACAATAGAATCAGTGCTTTCACAGACTTATGAAAATTGGGAAATGCTTATTATGAATGATGTTTCAACAGATAACAGTCTTGCAGTTGTAAATGAATATGCAAAAAAGGATGATAGAATAAAGGTTTTGAATACTGAAAAAAATATGGGTGTTGTAAAAGGGAGAAATCATTTGATTGATTTGGCAATTGGGAAATTTATTGTATTTTTGGATGCTGATGATTACTGGCACAGCCAAAAATTGGAAAAGCAGATACAATTTATGAAAGAAAAAAATGCAGGCATAAGCTGTACAGAGTACACGAGAGTTAAGGAAAATGGCGAAAAAATCAATGAAGTTGTAATTAAACCAGAAATCTCTTATACTGATATGCTGAAAAATAATTATCTAGGCTGTCTTACAGTTATGTATGATGTGGAAAAAGTCGGGAAGCGGTATTTTAAGGAACTGGAGAAAAATGAGGATTATGTACTTTGGCTGGAGATTGTGAAAGATGTGAAAACAATTTTTGGACTCAAGGAAAATTTGGCTTATTATCGAGTGCTGGATAATTCCCGTTCGAGCAATAAGGCTAAAACGGCAAAAGTTCGTTGGGAAATTTATCGAAAAGTTGAGAAATTACCGTTTTTGAAGTCAGTTTATTATTTTTTACATTATGCAATCAGGGCTGTACTAAAAAGTAAATAAAATATTTTGGAAAAAGGAAATGTAAATAAAAAACTATGTATTAAAAGCTTTTTTGAAAGAAAAGTAAAATAAAATATTTTTTGACACACAGAAAAAAATATGCTAACATATAGAAAAGTGAATAATTTGGATGAAGGTATGAGGAGAGATTTTGTCTCATTTATAAATTTTTTAAATGTAGAATAAAACACCGAAGAAGTAACTCTTTCAGGTAAAAGGACTCATAGTGGACGAGCCTCTGGAGAGACTGTCTTAAATGACGGCACCGAAGGAGCAAAGGAATATTTATTCCCTAAACTCTCAGGTAAAAGAACAGAGAATGATACATATAAAATTATGGATTTTATATTTCTTTTTTAATATAAAAGAAATTTAAAGAGGTTGTCTTGACTTTATTTAAGTAAAAGACAGCCTTTTTCTTTGATTTATAATAAGATTTGTATTAAAACGCTTTAAACTTTTCTATCCATTCTAAAATTCAGAAATAAAAAACGAAGGAGAAGGATTTAGATGTTAGAAATTATTAAAAATTTTAATGAATTTTTTTGGGGAGTTATTTTAATTGTTTTGTTAGTTGGAACAGGAGTATTTTATACATTTCGGCTAAAATTTATTCAAGTTAGGGAGTTTAAAAGCGGTTTGAAACAGTTGACGAGCGGATTTGATTTAAGCGGAGAAAAGGCGGATAATAATGGAATGTCGTCGTTTCAGGCTTTAGCAACAGCTATTGCGGCACAAGTTGGAACAGGAAACCTTGCAGGAGCGGCAACAGCGATTGTATCAGGAGGACCGGGGGCAATATTCTGGATGTGGGTAAGTGCATTTTTTGGAATGGCAACTATCTATTCAGAAGCTGTATTAAGTCAGATTTTTAAACAGAAAAAAGATGGAGAAATGACAGGAGGCCCAGCATACTACATTGAAACATTATTTAAAGGAGGAAAAGTGGCCAAATTTCTGGCAGGATTCTTTGCGGTTTCATGCGTACTGTCTTTAGGATTTATGGGAAATGCGGTTCAGGCAAATTCTGTAGGAGATGCTTTTCATAATGCTTTTCATGTTCCGACAGTTATAACAGGTATATTTTTGGCAATTTTATCTGGATTTATATTTTTTGGAGGAGTAAAAAGAATTGCTTCCGTTACTGAAAAAATAGTTCCTATTATGGCAGTTCTTTATGTTGTAATATGTCTGTTCATTATTGTGTTAAATATTGGAAATGCAGGTTTGGCATTTAAAGCGATTTTTGTGAATGCTTTTTCGACAAAGGCAGTTTTAGGTGGATTTTTAGGAATGGGGATAAAAAAGGCGATAAGATTTGGAGTGGCAAGAGGGCTATTTTCAAATGAGGCTGGAATGGGATCAACTCCGCATGCTCATGCAATTGCAAAGGTTAAAAATCCTGAAGATCAAGGGCATGTTGCAATTGTCACAGTTTTTATTGACACTTTTGTAATTTTGACATTATCAGCACTAGTAATTTTGATTGCAGATGGAAAAGCAGATGGAACTGGGATTTCATTGACACAACAGGCGTTTCACGCAGTATTGGGGCATTTTGGAGTGATTTTTGTTGCAGTTGCATTATTCTTTTTTGCGTTTTCTACTATAATTGGATGGTATTTCTTTGGGGAAGCTAATGTGAAATATCTCTTTGGTAAAAAAGCGCTTAATATTTATAGAGTTTTAGTAATGATTTGCATAATTGCCGGTTCACTTCAAAAAGTTGATTTAGTGTGGGAACTGGCTGATATGTTTAACGGACTTATGGTAATTCCGAATTTGATAGCATTGATTGGATTGCATAAACTGGTGGTCGAGGTTACGAAAAAGGATCCGCTTTTAAAGGATTAGATAGTTAACAAAAATACTCAAACTGTAAAAATGTATGAAGTCTGCAGATTGAGTATTTTTTATTTGTACTTAAGAATATTTAATTTCAGGAGATCTGGCTTTAAGAAATTTTAAACATAATAAAGAAATCTTAGTAAACAAGGACAATAAATATAAATTAAGGAAAAATTCTATTTTTCAAAAGTATAAATTCCAAGCCTGTTATTAACAATGTAAAAAAGTGGAATAAGTAATTTTTTCCAGCCAGGAAGATGTAATTTCATTTCATCAGTAAAATTAATAAGTCCAGTTTGCTTTAATTTTGGATTTAATTTTACAACTTCACTTCCATCCTTTACTCCCCATTTAAAAGTTGCGTTCATATTTTTTAGTACATCGTGATGTTTTGTCGCTTTTACTGTTCCTTTGTAAAGCAAGTCAAACTGAGCTTCAAAAGAATCAAAACTGTCAGTCAGCATTTCCAAAAACTCTTTAATCTGTTTTTCCTCAAAATACATGAGAACACCTTCTGAAATGATAAGCAGTTTTTTACCATTTAACTTAATTTCCTTAGTCCAGCTCGAATCAAATGCCGATTTTGGAATGTCAGTAACCCTTTCGCTAGGCTCAAAAAATAATTTTCTTTCTTCAATTACTTCAGGCAAGTCAAGGTTATACCATCGTATTTTCCCATTGTCAACTCTTAAAAATCGTGTATCAAGACCGCTTCCTATGGATACAATTACACAATCTGGATACTTTTCCATAAATTTTTTACTTGATTGTCCATGACTTTTGCACGTGACAGAATTCCATAGTATGAAGCCCACGCCTTTTCAAATTTTGAAAAATCATAATCCAGCTGTGAAAAAATCTCGAAAGATTTTTTGTCATTTAAAATTGGATTTTTGCTGTTAGCATCTTTTGCACGTGCATATAAGGTAACAAGCATAGTTTCAGAAACATTGTCAAGTTTTATTCCCATAACACGTTCCTCCTTATCACAAAAAAATTTGATTATCAAACTATCTAATAGAATTATACCCGCATTTATTCAAAATGCAAGTTTTATTTAAAAAATAAAAATAGTTATTAAACTGTTAAAGTCATATAAATTTGGTGTTTGAGACCAATAAGTATAATCGTAAGACTATTTATATAAAGGAAAATTGATTGAAAAATAGCCTGAATTATGTTAAAATTAGTTATATTTTTATTGAGGGAAATTGATAAATTTGGAGATTTATAAATGGTAAAAAATAAGGACAGATTTTTTAATTTTGATATTTTAAAATGTATTGCAATTAGTATGGTTTTATTTATTCATATTGTTGCAAGCGAGCTATATAATTATGGTAAAATATCTGGAAATAGATGGATGATGGCAAATATTATAGATTCATTTAGCAGAATGTGTGTACCGATATTTGTTATGGTTAGTGGATTTTTTCTGTTGAGAAAAGACGAGAATGTGAAAATATTTTTTAAAAAAAGATTTGCAAAAATTTTGCCTAAGTTTTTTGTATATTCTGTTATTTTTTTTATATTTACAATAATTTTTAAAGATGTTAAGGATAATGAATTATTTTCAGTTTTTTTTAGAAAATCAACTTATAAGACCATAATTTCGATTTTTTTCCAGAAAGAAAGTTATAATAATTTTTTTTCAAACTTTTTTCAAGGGAAAATTTACTATCATTTGTGGTATATTTATATGATATTATCGCTTTATTTGATAACTCCGTTTTTACGAAAAGTTGTAGCAAAAGTCGATAGAAAAAGTATTAATTATCTAGTTTTTGTGTGGATAATATTTATGATTTTAGTACCATTTCTAAATGTGATTTTTAAGAAAAATATAAAAATATATTCTCCAGCTGGGCAATATGTCGGTTATTTCTTAATTGGCTATTTACTTGCAGAAAAGCCTTTGAATATGAAAAAATGGCAAAAATACACAGTTTTTTTTATAGCAGTGTCATTAACTGTCTTTTTAACGTATATATTTACAAAATCAAGTGGAAAATTTTTTGACTATTTTTATGATTATCACTCAGTTAGTGTATTTATAGCCACAGTTTTTCTTTATGATTATATTGTAAATGTTTTTGATGGAGAAAAAGTTTTAGGCAAAGTAAAAGGAATTATAAAGCCTGTATCAGCAAAAACTTATGATATTTATTTAATTCATCCGATTTTTTTATTTTTTTGTGAAAGAATATTAAAATCTAGAATGAATTATTTTTTATATATAATTATTACGTTTTTAATAGTATTTTTGCTATCATTTTTTACAAGCGAAATATTAGATAGAATATATAATTTTTTAGCTGGAATGAATAAATGGAGGGAGAAATATGGCGGAAAAAAAGACTAGAAATAGAAAGCCTTTGCCAATAGGGGTGTCTGATTTTAAGGAAATTGTAGAAAATAATTATTATTATATTGATAAAACAAAGCTAATTAAAGATATTTTACACTACAGGGCAAAAGTAAACTTGTTTACACGTCCAAGAAGATTTGGAAAAACCCTTAATATGTCAATGATTAAATATTTTTTTGATATAGAAAATAAAGAAGAAAATCGAAAATTATTTGACGGATTAAATATTTCTGAAAGTGAACACATGCAGGAGCAGGGGCAATATCCTGTTATATATATAAGTTTTAGGAACATGGAAGAGGTTAGTTGGGAAAATTCTCATATTGCAATTAGACAATTAATAAGTAATATGTATGATGAATTTAAATTCATAAGAGAAGAAATGGATGAAAGAGAATTATTTTATTTTGATAATGTCTGGTTTAATAAAGATATAGTAGATTGGAAAGGCTCATTGAAGGCGTTGACAAAATATTTGTATGAATATTATGGGAAAAAAGCTGTTGTGCTAATAGATGAATATGATACGCCGATAATTCAGGCTTATCAGGAGGGATATTATAAACAGGCAATTTCTTTTTTTAAGAAGTTTTATGGAGATGCAATGAAGGATAATGAATATTTACAGTTTGGAATTATGACTGGAATATTGAGAATTGCAAAAGAAGGAATTTTTTCAGGGTTAAATAATTTGAAGGTAAACAATATCTTTAGTGAAAAATATTCAGAGTATTATGGACTTACTGAAAATGAAGTTGTTGAGGCTGTGAAATATTATGGGCTGGAATACGAGATGGAAGATGTCAGGGAGTGGTATGACGGTTATCAGTTTGGAGAAACTGAAATTTATAATCCGTGGTCGATTATTAACTTTTTGGATGAAAAAAAATTACGTCCCTATTGGATAGGCGTTTCAGGAAACAAGACAATATATGATTTATTAGGAAAAGCGGATAAAAAAGTAATAGAAGATTTGGAAAAACTTTTTGTGGGGAAAACAGTTTATAAGGCAATAAATGAGTATATGGAATATGTATTTAATGCAAGTGATATATGGGAATTATTTTTGTACAGCGGATATTTGACAACTGATGGCGAGAAAAAAGGGGAACTCTATCCGTTAAGGCTTCCGAATAAAGAAATACAGACTTTTTTTAGAAAAATTTTTATAGATAGATTTGTTGGAAATTATACACAGTTTTCAAATATTGTAGAGAATTTAAAAAATGGAAAAATAGAAGAGTTTGCAAAAGGGCTTCAAGATGAGATACTTTCCTCACTTAGTTATTTTGACACGGAAAAAGATGAAAAGTATTACAAAATATTTTTAATTGGAATATTTATAATACTTGCAAATGACTACATTAGACTATCAGAAAGAGAAAGTGGCTATGGAAGGGCAGATTTAGTTTTAGAGCCTAAAAATAAAATAAATCCAGCGTACATATTTGAATTTAAAGTTGTAAATAATGAAGACGAGCTGGAAAATTATGCAAAAACTGGATTTGAGCAGATAAAAGAAAAAGAGTACGATGTGGAATTAAAAAATAGAGAAATAGATAAAATTGTCTGTGTTGGACTCGCGTTTTATAGAAAAAAACTTGAAATGAAATATGAAATAATGAAGTAAAATTATAATTAACTATTATTCAGAAAGAATAAGGCAATAGGTGTTAAGTTGCTGAATGTATATTGTAAAAATGGAATTATAAGTTATTAACATTTAATTTTAAAGAAGAAAAATAAAAAAGGAAGTGTAATTTAGAATGGCAGTAAGCGGAATGAAAAAAAATTATTCCTATTTGTTTGGGATATTGACAATTGTGACGTATTTTATAGGATTATTACTTGTAAATCGTGGACTTGGATTTACAAATGTGGCTGTAATTGTTTGTTCAATGATAATATATTATGTGGCAAATGTATATAATATGACTGGAATCTACAGATTGAGGGATATTATAATTATTGTTGGAATTAATTTTATACTTGTTGTAATTACAGCGTTTTTACGGATTTTTATTGTAAATGAAGCAATAATTCTGTTTGGGTTGATTACAATGTTTCAGATTATATATCGTTATATTATAATTGTAGGACTTTCAGAGCGAAAAAGAGTTGTTTTTGTTGGAGAAAATGGATATACAAATGATTTGTTGGAGAGTATAAAGAAAGACCGTCAATATAAATTATCGGACTTTCTAAAAGAAGAAAAAAATTTGAGTTCTTTGACAGAAAAACTGTTAACTTTATGTGAAAATAAAAAAGTTGACATAATCGTTGATTTTACAAGCAATCTTTTATACGATACTAAACTTGTGGATAAGCTTTTACAGTACAAACTTGGTGGAATGCAATATTATAACTATTTAGAATTTTATGAAATGTATGAGAATAAATTGCCAGTTTCAAACTTGAGTCCAAAATGGTTTTTGGAAAATACAGGATTTGAAATTTACTACAACAGTTTTAACTTGAAAGCCAAACGTATTCTCGATATAATTTTTGCACTTTTAATCGGAGTTTGTGTAATTCCAATTATGATTATTGCTGCAATAATAATAAAACTGGAATCGAAAGGACCGATATTCTTTATACAGGAAAGAATTGGTGAAGGAAATAAGCCGTTTAAAATAGTAAAATTTCGTTCAATGACAACTGATGCCGAAAAAGATGGACCAAAATGGGCTACAAAAAATGACAATCGTGTCACAAAATTTGGTAAATTTATGCGTCTTACAAGAATTGATGAATTGCCACAACTATGGAATGTGCTACGTGGAGAAATGAGCTTTGTAGGACCACGTCCAGAAAGAGAATTTTTTATAAAACAGCTGGAAAAGGAAATTATGTACTACAATTTAAGACATACTGTAAAACCAGGACTTACTGGCTGGGCACAAGTTATGTATCCGTATGGAGCAAGCATTGAAGATGCTTACAGAAAATTGCAGTATGACTTGTATTATATAAAAAATCATGATATTTTGTTTGATATGAAGATATTGTTAAAGACGGTTACGATTGTAATTTTTGGAAAAGGGAGATAATGATTTTAAATTTTTGAGAGAAGGTAATGAATGTTATTTTTTACATTTATTAATGGAGTCATGAAAATGAAAAAATTTATTTTAATTACTTTGATTATCTTATTTGTTTTATTCGTCCTGCTTTATGTAATAATATTCCATGATTATAAAACTTCTGAAAAACAAAAAATTTATGGTGTCTCAGTATAGTGATAAAAATAAAACTATAAATACTTTTTGTACAGATTATTATCATCTTGGAAAAGTTTATATTGAAAACGGAATTGAGCATAGTGAAACATTAAATTTACGAAGAGTAGATAAAAACAAATGGATTGGAAAGTATTATAAATCAACTAATGAAATAGGGGTAGAAACAGAAATTGTATATGAAAATGAAAAATATTATGATTCTAAAACAGGAAAAGAAATAAAAGATTTTATACCGTATTTTCAAAGTGACATAATAAAATATGATGAATTGGAGACAACAGAAGAAGTAAGTATGGGAATTATATCAGATTATACCCCAAATGAAGGATATTTTCGTGGAAAATATTTAGATAAGAAGTCATTCAAGGAATTTTTAAAGATTCAGATTGGAATTTAGAAGGAGATATAAAAATAGATGTATATTATCAAAGTATAGAGCCATTATATTATCAAATGCGACTTGAAACAGAAAATGGTGAGTTGGTTTTAGGTGAAAAGTGTAGGTATATAAAATAAAATTTTAAGGAGAAGTATCAGAATGAAAAAATTTATTATAATTACTTCAATTATTTTAACAATTTTATTTATCCTACTTTACATAATAATATTCTATGATTATAAAACTTCTGAAAAAACAAAAAAATTTATGGTATCTGAATATAATGATAAAAATAAAACTATAAATACTTTTTGCAGTGATTATTATGAATTTGCAAAAGCATATAATAAAGATAAGGATAAATATTATGAATCAATGAATTTGAGAAGAACAGGGGGAAATATATGGACTGGAAAATATTATAAATCAATCAATGAGGTAGGGATAGAAACAGAAGTCGTATATGAAAATGAAAAATATTATGATTCTAAAACAGGAAAAGAAATAAAAGATTTTATACCGTATTTTCAAAGTGACATAATAAAATATGATGAATTGGAGACAACAGAAGAAGTAAGTATGGGAATTATATCCGATTACACTCCAAACAAAGGATATTTTCGTGGAAAATATTTAGATAAGAAGTCATTCAAGGAATTCTTTAAAGATTCAGATTGGAATTTAGAAGGTGATTTGAAAATAAACGTGTATTATCAAAGTAAGTGGACTCTTTATTATCAGATGGAGATAAAAACTGAAAATGAAAAATTACATTTGTGGGAAAGTTGCAGATATATAAAATAAAATTTTAAAAGGAAATGATATGAAAAAAATGACAATTTCATTGCTATTATTGATTTTAGTATCGTGTAAACCTAAAAATTCTCAAATTGTGATAGAAGCACTGGAAAAAATGTATCAAAATAAGCAAAATATAGAGGAATTTTGCGAAGAAAATCGGTATAGTTTGTTGATTAGTTATTTTAAAAATAATAAAAAGTACAGTAAAAAAATAAGTTTATCAAAAATAGGGAATGGAATTTGGGAAGGTGAGTATCAAGTAAATGAGAAAATTACAAAAATTAAATATAAAAATGGAATTTTTTATGATTTAGAAAATAAAAAAATAAAAGAACTAGAAAATTTTAAATTATTTTTTCAGACAAATACCATAAAAAAGAATGAAATTAAAATTTTGAGTGAAGTTGATAAAAAAGATTCGATGTTTTCCGCATTATTTGGAGAATACAAAGATAAAAATTCGATAAGTAATTATATTAGTCAGTTTGAAATAAAAGAAAATTTTGAAAAAATAAAAATATATTCACAAAATAGAGGAGGAACTATGGGGGAGATTGAATTTATAGATTCTAAATCGAAAACAAAAATTGTAGAAACTTGTGGATATGTGTATTGAGGCATAAAACGGAGAAGCTGTAGATGTATATGAAAAAAATACTAACAATATTAATAATTATATTATTACCGATATTTTCATTAATAATTTATTTTATATACAATGAAATGAAAATATCAAATGAAATTGCAAAAATAGAAGAAAATATAGAAAAATTATATAAAAAAAATAAATTGGATGAATTTTGTGAGAAGGATTACAGGCTGGAAATTCGTAAAAATAATTTTTTGATGAAATTGATTTTGGAGAAAAAAAATAATGTTTGGGAAGGAAAGTATAAATTAAATGATAAAATTTTTGATATTGTATATAGAAATGATAAATTTTATTATAAAAATACCGAAAGAGAAATATCAGAATTAAAAGATTTTAAATTTTATTTTCAATATGGTAAGATTGATAAGGAAAAGTTAAAGGATATGCACTTTTTTAACGCTTTTTTGGCTCCAAAAGATTCATTTTATTATAAAGATGGGATAATCGGGAAGTATATTGAACGTAAAAAAGTAAATTTTGATAGTAAAGAAACAGAATATATTGCAGAAGATACTTCAACTATTTATATTCGTTATGATGTGAATGATGGAAAAAGTAGTGTTGTAATTGAAGAAATTGGAGAAAATATTAGGGAAGAATGTGGCTTAGTAGAGGAAAATATGATAAAATTACATTAAATAAAAAAGAGTTAAAAAATTAGGAGAGAAAAGATGTACTTAAAAGCATTGGAGCTGACAGGGTTTAAATCGTTTGCAAATAGGACTGTTGTGGAGTTTGACAATGGGATTACCTCGATTGTTGGACCTAACGGGAGTGGAAAGAGTAATATTTTGGATGCGATTTTGTGGGTTTTGGGAGAGCAAAGTTATAAAAATATACGGGCAAAAGAGAGTTCGGATATTATTTTTTCTGGCGGGAAGAATAAGAAGCCAAAGTCTATGGCGGAAGTCAGTCTTATTATTGATAACGGAGATAGATATCTGGATGTAGATTTTTCAGAGGTTAAGATTACTCGAAGAATTTTTAAGACAGGGGAAAATGAATATCTTATAAATAATAAGAAATCTAGGCTTAAAGATATTCATAATCTTTTTATGGATACTGGGATTGGAAAACAGGCTTATTCTATAATTGGACAAGGGCGTGTGGAGAGAATTATTGGATCTTCGCCAAAGGAATTAAAGGAAATTATTGAAGAGGCGGCGGGAGTAAAGAGGGCTAAAATTGAAAAGGAAGAGTCTGAGAAAAAGCTGCAGGACTTGAAAAATGAAATTGAAAAAATTGAATATGTAGAAAAAGATTTAAAAAAACGTGTTGATTATTTAAAAAATGAGCAGGAAAAAGCTAGACTTTTTAAAGCATACACAAAAAAAATTGATGTACAGCGGTTTATGATTCTTGAATACAATGTTAATGAAAAACTTCATTAAAATATGAATATGAGGAAAAAGTCAGGAAATAAAGGAAGAACTGGAAAAAAATGAAAATAATTTTTCAGAAAAGCAAGTTGAACTTGAAAAAACGAATGAAATAAGAAAAGAATTGTACGAAAATCTGGAAAACCAGAAAAATGAAAACAGCGAAAACTTTAAGAATATGGAAATTCTGAAAGAAGAATATTCAAAACTTGTAAATCAGAATTCTAACTTAGAAACCGAGGCCAATGAAAAAAATAAAAGAAAAAGTATTTTGGAAAAAGATATTGCTGAAAAAGAAGAACTTTTGAATAATTCCAGAAATGAGCTTGATTTGATAACAAGGGAATTGGCTGTGAAGGAAGAAGAAAAGGATAAATGGGAGGAAAAAGTTGGAGAACTCAAGCATAAATGCGATAAAATTACAATTGAGTTAAAAGAACGGACACAAAAGAATTCTAATTTTGAAGTGGATAAGATAAAAGTCGCTGGAGAAAATGAAGACCTTGAAAAAAGAGTTCAAGGGGCAAAAAATGAAAATAAAAGACAAATTGCCGAAAGAAATGATGTAGAAGCTGAGTTTAATAAAATAAATAAGGAAAAACAGACGTTTGAAATTCAAAAGTCAGAAAAAGAAAAAGAAAAGCTTGAAAAAGAGCTGAAAATAAAAAAACTTAACGAAAAGATTGATGAACTTAGAAAAGAATATGCTGAAATAAATAAGCAAAAAAATGAAATTAGCTACAAACTTGAAAGTTTTGAAGTTAAACATAAGGCGATAGCTAGTGCAATTGAAAAAAATGAGACTTTTAACAGAAGTATAAAACATATTTTGAATGAAAAAATTGATGGTGTAATTGGAGCCTTTGTTAACTTAATTGATGTTCCATCGGGATTTGAGGAAGCAATACAGACTTTGTCTGGTGGAATGTTTCAGGATATTGTAGTAAGAGATAGTGAAATTGGAAAAAAATGTATTGAAATTCTGAAAGACAGAAAACTTGGAAGAGCTTCGTTTTTACCAATTGAAAATATTCGAATTTCAAGAATGAACGAATTTTTGCCAAAAATTGAACAAGTTTCACAACAAAAGAATTTTCAAAATAAAATATCTCAAGATGAAGTTCAAAATATTATTTTAAATACAAAGGGGAAAAATGGAATTATTGATTTTGCAAGAAACATTGTAAAAGTTGATAAGAAATTTTTGAATGAAGATGTAGAAAAGGTTATTCAGTTTGTGTATGGAAATTCGGTTGTTGTGGAAAGTCTGGAAGTTGGGACAGAGCTTTTGAAAAAAGGATTTAACGACAGAATTGTTACACTTGAAGGAGATATTATCACTTGTCGTGGGAGAATGACTGGAGGACATTCATTTAAGGGTAAAGATGAAATTCTTGAGCGAAAAAAGGAATTGAAATATCTGGAAAGTGAAATTGAGAAAAATAAAAAGAATTTTAAGGAATTTGAAAAAATTATCGGAAATAGTTTTAGAAGCTGAAAAAATTGAAGTAGAAAGAACAGAAGCAGAAAAATTATTTGAAAAATTTAAAAATGATTATCAGGAATTTAATGAAAATTATGATGACTTTAGTATAAAATTTAATCGAAAACAGCGAGAAATCAATACCCTGAACTATGAAATTTCTGAAAATGAGAAATTTATTTTGGAAAAAGAAAACAAAATAAAAGAAAATAGAGAACTAATTCAGAATATTGAAAAATATATTGAAGAAAATAATCTGAAAATAAAAAATCTGAATGAAGAATTGAAAAAATTTGAAAATATTGATGAATTTATTCAGAAATTGAATGAGGCAGATAGAGATTATGAAATATTGAAGGTTCGAACTGATAATAATAAAAATCGTTTTGTAGAAATTGAGTCTGATTACAAGAAACTTTTAAGTGAAAAGGCAGAACTGGCTGAATTTGAGAAGAAAAGAGAGAAATTGGGAACTGAACTTTCTGAAAAACTTCTACATAAGAAGTCTGAAATTGAAAAAAATGAAAAAATAAATGAAAATATATTGAATGAAATCAAGGAAGTTGAGAAAAAAATACAAGAAATTGAAGGAAAAGAAAGAAAATTAATTAGCGAAATTAAAGACATTGAAGTAAAAATACTGCAAAATAAAAATAATTATGAAAAAATTGTTGAAAAAATTACACGTAATAAAAGTGAACTTGAGTTCCAAATGGCTGAATTTAAAGAGCTTGAAAGCGAAGAAATTCTAGAAGATGAGGAATATTTTGAAATTGCTGATGAAGAGGAACTTACGGCAACAAGAAGAAAATTGTCATCAAATGAAAGAAGCCGTACAGACATTGGAGCAGTCAACCTTGCCTCAATAGATGAATTTGAATATGAAAATGGGCGATATCAGGATATTGTAGTACAGAAGAAGGATTTGCTGGAAAGCCGTGAAACATTGTTTGGATTTATTCGTGAAATTGAAGAGGAAGTTACAAATAAATTTTTTATAGCTTACGAGCAGATAAACAAGAATTTTCAGTATATGTGTGAAACTATCTTAAATGGAGCAAAAGGAATAATCAAAATGACAGACCCTGAAAACTTGCTTACTACAGGACTGGAACTGAGTGTAAAATATAAAAACAAGCCAGAGCAGACTCTTCTTCTTCTTTCTGGAGGGGAAAAATCAATGCTTGCAGTGTCATTTATAATGGCAATCTTTATGTTTAAACCAAGTCCATTTACTTTCTTTGATGAAATTGAAGCAGCTCTTGATGAAAAAAATACAAAGAAAATTGTTGAATTATTGCATCAGTTTATTGATAAATCGCAATTTATATTAATTACTCATAATAAGGAAACAATGAAAGGATCTCACAGACTTTATGGAGTTACAATGAATAAAGAAATTGGAGAAACTAAGATTGTTGCAGTTGATGTGTAATTTAATAAACTTTTTTACTGGAAATTTTTTAATATTTTTGATAAAATATAGGTAAAATTAATAATTTAAGATATATAGAAATTTTAGTTTAAAATAAGAGTGAAAGATTAGACTATATTTACAATAATCCATTACTTTTAAATATTTTTGCTCTAATTTTTAAATGAATTGACTATAAGTATTTAAAATAGAAAGGAGAAATGTGAAAAAGTTTTCACATAAATTGGAAAATGCTAAAAAAAATATTAGGTTTATTGATGATACTTACATGTTCGGTTGTTGGACTTGCTGAAACAGATGTATCACAAATTGCAAGCGATTATCCATATAAAGAAAGTGCGATAATGGCAACTGTTTTAGGAACTCCTTCAGAGCAGCACTACAAGTTCAAAAATCCAAAAGGTCCAAAAGTAAAAAAATTTACAACAACAAAAAAAATTCCCGAAATATTGAGACAATGGAAAGACTATAACTATGGTGTATGGACGCAAAAAGGGAAAAAAGCACCGCTGATGATTATAATTTCAGGAACAGGATCGCTTTATAACAGCGGAATGTCACTTTATTTGGCAAATGTTTTTTATGATAAAGGCTATAATGTAATTGCATTCAGTTCGCCAACGACAATGCCATATATTGTAAGTCAAAGTAAAAACGCATATGCAGGTTATATAAAAGACGAGACAACACAACTATACTCATTAATAAGTCAAGCTATTTCAAGAGAAAAAAGTGATGGAATGAAAATTGATAAAACATATATCGGTGGTTACAGCTTAGGTGGATTCCAGTCGCTTTTAATTCATGAAATGGATGAAAAAAATGGTGGAAGAATAGGGATTGAGAAATCATTACTATTAAATTCTCCAATCAGCATTTTGACTGCAACACAGAATTTGGACAATTTTTTAGTAAAAAATGGAATTTATGATGCGAGAAGTTTGGAAAAATATATGGATACTATATTTAGCAGACTTATGTATGATGATTCAATAAAAATGAAAGACTTTGAATTTTCAAATCTTAATAGTTCATTAGGAAAACTAGGGCTTGGAGAAAAAGATTTTGAAGTGCTTACAGGACTATTATTTAGATTTTATTCAGCTAATATGACTTTTGCTGGAGAAGTATTTAGTGGAAATAATGCAACGGGTAGGCTTTCAAATAAAAAATCATATAAACGTTTTGATTCTGTTTCAAAAGAGTTTAGAGAAGGATTGTCTGTTTCATTTGATGAATATGCAAAAGAAATTTTATATCCGTATTTGAAAAAAAATAGAAATCCTAATCTTAGTTTCAATGATTTTATAAATGAATTTGATTTGAAAAATAGCCAGGACTTTATAAATAAAAATAATAAAAATATAATATTTATAACATCAACTAATGACGTTTTATATTCAAGTCAAGATATAGACTATATAAAAAATACATTTTTAAATAAAGTTTTGTTACCATTTGGTGGACATACAGGAGCTCTTTGGCATAAGGATGTAGCAAATTTGATGGTAGATAAATTGGAGGAAAATTAGAATATGGCAGGAAAAAATAAATTAATAATGTTTGGAACAATGCTTGCTGTGGCAACGCTTGGAAAAGCTGAATTAATGGAAATAAAAAATGAGAATACAATTACATATATAGAGGAAAGAAATAAGGAAGCTGACGATGATTTATTTGTTGAATTTGTAAACGGTAAAACACAGGAAACATCTGATAAGAATATTAAATTAGTTCCACAAACAAATATAAAAATAAAGAAAAATAAGCCAGATACAAATAAATACATAGCTTTTGAAGAGGATGGATATGGTGTTTTGGCAAATAATTTGGAAGAGTTGAACGAAGATTACATTGTATCAAATCAAGTTTTTCAATTAACTGGCATAAATGACTCATTAGAACCATTTAATAGAAGAATGTATGCTTTTAATACTCAAATTGATAAAAAAATAGTTTATCCAGCATCACGGATTTATGCAGCAGTTGTACCAAAACCAATAAGAAAAGGAATTTCAAATTTTTATAATAACTTTAGTGAGATACCTACATTTGTAAATTCAGTACTGCAACTTAAACCAGGAAAAGCTGTAAATGCACTTGGAAGATTTGTTGTAAATTCGACAGTAGGAGTGTTAGGTGTAGCAGATGTCGCTAAAAATATGGGAATGAAAAGAGACCCTGAAACAATGGGAGACACTTTAGGACATTATGGAGTAAAAACAGGATCATTTTTAGTTTTACCCGTATTAGGACCAAGTGATTTAAGAGATGCTGTTGGAGCAGGAATAGACTCAATATCAGAAGGAGCAGTAAGACGTGTGGCAGAAGAAAAATTATTTTTTGATACAGGAGTATTTGATAAAAATATTTATGGATTCACAAAACCAGTTGTTACAGGACTAAATGAGAGTTCAATGAGTGGCATGAGATATGGAGATTTAAATTCACCGTTTGAATATGATTTAGTAAAGGCAATTTATTACAATTACAGAAAAATACAAGTTATAAAATAAAGTATTTTTTCTAACAGAATAAGCATTTAATTTTAAATAAAATTAGGAGGAAATCAGAATGAGCTATATAAAAGATATAGATTTAGAAGTTTATAATGCAATTGTTGAAGAGGAAAAAAGGCAAGAGGAAGGAATTGAGCTGATTGCTTCAGAAAATTTTGTTTCAAAGGCAGTAATGGAAGCCGCTGGATCCGTATTTACAAATAAATATGCGGAAGGTTATCCTGGAAAGAGATATTACGGTGGATGTGCAAATGCTGATGTTGTGGAAAGTCTTGCTATTGAAAGATTGAAACAAATATTTGGGGCAAAATATGCAAATGTACAGCCACATTCGGGATCTCAAGCAAATATGGGAGTTTATGTTGGACTGCTTGAAGCTGGAGATAAAATTCTAGGAATGAGCCTTAGTGCTGGTGGACATTTGACACATGGCTATAAAATCAATTTTTCAGGAAAAAATTACATCGGATTGGAATATGGTCTAAATCCCGAAACAGAACTGATTGATTATGAAGCAGTCAGAGAAATTGCATTAAGAGAAAAGCCTAAAATGATAGTTGCAGGAGCAAGTGCTTATTCAAGAATAATTGATTTTAAGAAATTTAGAGAAATTGCTGATGAAATTGGTGCATATTTGATGGTAGATATGGCTCATATCGCTGGACTCGTAGCGGCTGGACTTCATCCAAATCCAATAGAATATGCAGATGTAGTAACTTCTACGACTCATAAGACTCTAAGAGGACCTCGTGGTGGAATAATTTTGACAAATAACGAAGAAATTGCAAAAAAAATTGATAAAACAATATTCCCTGGAATACAAGGAGGACCGCTAGTTCATATAATTGCGGCAAAAGCTGTTGCATTTAAAGAGGCACTTAGCCCAGAATACAAAAAATATCAGGAGCAAGTGGCAAAAAATGCTAAAATTCTGTCAGAAGAATTGGTAAAAGGCGGGCTTAGAATTGTAAGTGGTGGTACTGACAACCATTTAATGCTGGTTGATTTACGTCCAATGGGAGTTACAGGAAAATTAGCCGAAGCAAAATTAGAAGAGGCTGGAATAACTTGTAATAAAAATGCTATTCCAAACGATCCTGAAAAGCCATTTGTTACAAGTGGAATAAGACTAGGAACACCTGCAATTACAGCTCGTGAATTTAAGGAAGAAGAAACAAGACAGGTGGCACAGTTTATATTAACAGTATTAGGAAATATAAATGACAATGAAAAAATTGCCCAAGTAAAAGAGCAAGTTTTAAAATTAACAGAAAAATTTCCACTTTATAAAGGTAAATAATTTAAAGATAAAAAATTAGGAGAAAATGTGAGAAATAATAATAGAAAAAACGATGAAATGCGTGAAGTAAAAGTAACTAAAAATTATATTGTCCATCCAGAAGGTTCTGTCTTAATCGAATTTGGAAATACAAAGGTTATTTGTAATGCAACAATTGAAGAAAAAATTCCAAGATGGCTAAAAGGGACAGGATCAGGATGGATAACTGCCGAATATAGCATGCTTCCAAGAGCAACACATACACGTATCCAAAGAGAATCAATAAAAGGAAAACTATCTGGAAGAACAATGGAAATTCAGCGGTTAATCGGAAGAGCCTTGAGAGCAGCGATAGATTTGGAAAAGCTTGGAGAAAGAACGATAATGATAGATTGTGATGTAATTCAGGCAGATGGAGGAACAAGAACAGCTTCAATCACGGGAGCCTATCTTGCTTTAGAATTAGCAGTTGAAAGACTTATAGATGAAGGAAAATTAAAAGAGATTCCAATAAAATCAAAAGTCGCAGCAATAAGTGTCGGAAAAGTCCGAAATGAAATGCTTCTTGACTTAGAATATGAAGAAGACTCGAAAGCTGATGTGGATATGAACATTGTAATGAATGACAAAGGTGAGTTTATCGAACTGCAGGGGACAGGAGAAGAAGCAACTTTTACTCATGCAGAACTGCTGAAGTTTATTGAATTGTCTAAAAATGCCTTTGATAAGTTATTTAGTTTATAAATCAAAAAATTTTAAGAAAGGATGGTGAAAGAATATATGAAAAAAAATGGAATGGAAAAATTATTTGATGAATATATGAAAAGAATACAAGATGGTGATACAAAGGCTATGAATGAGATTGGTCTTATTTTTCAAAATAATTATGACAATGAAAATGCCAAAAAATGGTTTTTGAAAGCTATTGAGGCTGGAGATTATGAATGTGCAAATAATTTGGGATATCTTTATGCTAGTCAGCATGATTTTGAGAATGCTGAAAAATATTATTTAATTGCGATTAAAAATAAAGATTATGATGCTTTAAATAATTTAGCAATTTTGTATGAGCAGAATGGGAAAAATGAAGAAGCAGAAAAATATTACTTAATGGCTATTGAAAAGAACTGTGAAGGGGCGAAAGAAAATCTTTTGACATTTTATAATTCAACTAAACAGACTGAAAAGGAAAAAGATATATATTTACAGATGGCTTGGAAAGATGATATCAATGCGATGAATCATCTAGGAATGATTTTTGGAAATGAAGGAAATTTTAAAGAATCTGAGAAATGGTTTTTAAAAGCTGCAGCACTTGGAGACGAACATGCGAAGAATAATTTGAAAGTTTTAAAGGATAATTTTAAGAAATCAAATTAATTGATATAAAAATCGCATATTAAAATTAATAAAAATTTGACTAATTTGATTATATATGGTAACATAAAAATAGGATAATTAAATATAAAATAAGTAAATTGGAGGAATTAAAATGGGATTATTTGATTTATTCAAAAAAGGTAACAAAGGTGAAGAAGTTAAGCAGGAATTTGATGGGAAAGTAATAGCTCCTATTTCAGGAAACTTATTACCTTTATCAGAAGTACCTGATGAAGTTTTTGCTCAAAAAATGATAGGAGATGGAGTTGCAATTGAACCAACTGCCTCTGGAGTAATGGTAGCACCAGCTTCTGGAAGAATAGAAAAAATATTTGATACTAATCATGCTTTTAGTATTGTAACACCTGCTGGAATCGAAATTTTTGTGCATCTTGGAATGGATACAGTTAAACTTGAAGGAAAAGGATTTGAAAGAATTGCAGAAGAAGGAGCAGTAGTAAAAGCAGGAGATCCAATAGTTAAATATGATTATGACTTCTTAAAAGAAAATGCAAAATCAATTATTACACCAGTAATAATTTCAAATACAGATGACTATAGTGCATTAAATCCAGTTGAATCTGGAACAGCAGTAGCTGGAGAAACACTTGTGTTAAATGTTGAAAAATAGTTTAATTAAATAATTTAATAAAAAATCTCTATCTAATGTAATTTTGTTACTTTTGTAGAGATTTTTTTATAATATACTCAAACCTATTTTAATTTAAACTACTAAAATTATATAAATTTATGGTTTGAGTAAAATAGTCATAGCTTTTGAGTTTGGTTTTAAATAAGTTTTACTATATTATTTTTCTTTTTTCCAATCAATACTTTTCACTAGGATAAAGAATATTAACCCTGCTAGTGTATTTGAAAATAAATTTCCCCAAAAAATTGAGTAAAGACCAAGATATTTTTGCGTTGTTAAAATAAAAATGTATCGTAATAGCCAAATCCGCAAAATAGACATAGCTAAAGGTATTCTTGTTCTTCCAAGAGCGATAAAAACACCTTGTGAAATCATAAATACACTAAATCCAATTACAGAATATGTGTAAATATGCAAAGCTTTGTCAGCAATCTCAATAACTTTCGAGACGTTTGTAAAAATAAGTACAAGTGGTAAAGAAATAGGTAAAATTAAGATGATTGTCAAAATAGAAATTATAACGCCTGTTTTCCATCCAATTTTAAAAACATCTTTAGATTTTTTTACATTTCCTGTTCCCATATTTATACTAATCATTGAAGAAACTGTAGTTCCAATTGAGGATGGCAAGATAAAGCAGATGGCATTAATATTTGAAGCAATTCCTTGTGCGTTCAGGGCAATTGCACCAAATTTTTCCATTTCTTTGTTTATAAGAAAAAATCCAAGATACAAAAAAGCATAGTTTAACATTGAAGGAAAGCCGATATTAAGCAATTTTTTTATGATAGGCAATTTTATTGAATAATTTCTCAGACTTAATTTAACATCGCCTTTTTTTAAGAATAAGTCATAAAACATCCAAATTGTAATGGTAATATAGGAAAAAAGCGAGGCCATTACAGCACCTGTGATTCCCATTTTTAAAGCATATAAAAAAATTGAGTTAAAAATTATTTTCAAAATTAGTAACAAAAAAATACGAATAAATGTAACTTCAGGCCGTCCAATTGCATTTTTTTGAGGAATTATAAATAGCAGCTAGAAATACAAAAGGCATTACAAGTGAATAAAGAGAAATGTAAACATAAACATTGTCACGAATTTGAATAGTTGTGTATTTTGAAATTATAAAAGCCGAAAAAACGCAGACTGGAATAATTAAAATTCCAATGATAAAATTAAATACAAAAATTTGAAGCATGGTTTCTTTTACAGCAAGCATTCTTCCTTTACCGTAAAGTCTACCAAGCATAACAAGAGTAGCCACACCTAATCCTTGGGACAAGGCAATCATAACATTAAGAATAGGCTGGCTGAACGTAACGGAACTTGCTACTTGAACATTTGTGAGCCTGTTAAGGAATAAACTGTCAGAAAGTGGAATAAGTGCCTGGATAATGCCGACTAGCAATGTAGGGACGGATAGAAAGAGCAGTGTGCTTATAACTTTTCCATTTAATATCATTTCACGCCGTTCTTCATTAGATTGAGTTTTAAAAATCATTTATTATCCTCCTTTCAAAAAATATCGTATTTTTTTATTATAATATTTTTTTTGAAATTTTAAAACTAAAATTAAAAAGGGAAATTTTACAATTTTTATGAAAAATACTTTACAAATATGAAAAAATTAGTTATAATGATAAATATTATGTGATAGAGGTGCAATTATTAAAAGTAAATTTACGGAGAAAAGTCGATTCTGTGAAATAAGTTGAAAGGAATAATTGCCGAAGCGTAGGGATTGACTATCTTTATTGCTGGGGCTATGGAGAATATCCATAGGACTGTCATTATCAAAGGATAATGGGGAGCTGTCAGATATAATTCATATAAATTTTTTAAGTTTTTTAGTTTTAAATAAAAATAATAAAAATTTTTAGATATATGTTTTATATGCTGATGCTTGTTATCGGCATTTTTTATTATCCAAAAAACAAAAATACTGAAAGGAGAAGGAAATTTTTTATTTTTAAAAAGTTTCTGTAGAAATATGAAATTATTTGGAACGTCGAAAGTTAATGAAAATGGTAATTTATCAATAGGAGGAGTAGATACAGTTGAACTCGTGAAAGAATTTAAAACGCCACTTTATGTGATGGATCAGGAGCTTATTGAAACAACGATAGATAAAATGAAAGAGGCATTTAAGTCAACGAGATTTAATACAAGAATTGCTTATGCTGGAAAAGCGTTTTTATCAACAGGGATGATTAAACTGGTTGAATCAAAAGGGCTGGATTTGGATGTTGTTTCGGGCGGAGAACTTTATACTGCTCATAAAGCGGGATTTCCGATGAATAAAGTTCATTTACATGGAAATAATAAATTGGTAAATGAAATTGAAATGGCTGTCGAATTTGGGATTGATACGATTGTTGTTGATAATGAGGATGAAATTGATAAAATTGAGAGAATTTGCCGTGAAAAAGGGAAGAAACAGGCTGTGCTTGTGAGAATTGATCCGGGAATTGAGGCACATACGCATCATTATATAAAAACTTCTGGGCTTACTTCAAAATTTGGAATTTCATTGTTTCAGGATAATTTATTTGATATAATTAAAAGGCTGAATGATAGCGAATGCATAGAATTTAAAGGATTTCATACGCATATCGGTTCGCAAATTTTCCAATCGGCGTTCTTTATATTTGCTCTAGATGAGATTTTTAAATATTTGGATAAATTGAAAAAGGAATTGGGAATAGTAGTTCACACAGTAAATATGGGTGGAGGATTTGGAGTTTACTATAAGGAAGGAGATGATCCGAAACCGATAGAGGAAGTACTTAGTGAAATAATAACATATACAGAAGCAATGGAAATTAAATATCAGATTGGATTTAAGGAACTTTGTATTGAGCCAGGAAGAAGTATCGTTGGAAATGCGGGAACTACTTTGTACGAAGTTGGAGGAATTAAGGAAACAGTCGGCGGAAAAACGTATGTATTTATAGATGGAGGAATGTCGGATAATATAAGAACAGCATTATATCAGGCAGAATATGAGGCTGGAGTTGTAAACAAGCTAAATGATACAGATATAAGAGAAATAACTTTGGCAGGAAAACTGTGTGAATCAGGGGATATTATCATTGAAAAAGGAAAATTGCCAAAAGCAACAGAAATTGGAGATATTGTGGCAGTAACGACAACAGGGGCATATTGTTACACAATGTCAAGCAACTATAACAGAATGATGCGACCAGCAGTTGTATTCGTAAAGGATGGAAAAGCTAAAGTTGCGGTAAAGAGAGAAACATTGGATGATTTAATTAGAAATGATGAAATTTTTGATTTATAAAAAATAAGAAAGAGGTGAATTTATTGTGATTATTGTGCATAAATATGGTGGAACTTCGGTTGCTACAACGGAGAAAATAATGAATATCGCAAAATATTTGGGAAGTGTGAAGGATTCTGGAAACGATGTGGTTGTCGTGGTTTCAGCGATGGGAAAAACTACAGATGCCTTAATAAAATTGGCTCACGAAATTACTGATAAACCTGACTTGAGAGAAATGGACAGGCTGATGTCAACTGGAGAGCAGCAGACAATTGCGTTGCTTAGCATTGCTTTACAGACGCTTGGATACGAGGCTATCTCGCTTACAGGAGCTCAGGCCGGAATAAAAACGAGCGGACATTATACAAAGAACAGAATTGAGGACATTAACGGAAAAGAGATAAAAGAACATTTGTCAAAAGGGAAAATTGTAGTTGTAGCTGGATTTCAGGGAGTAAATGAAGCTGGAGATGTGACAACTTTGGGACGTGGAGGTTCTGATACATCGGCTGTTGCTCTAGCGGCTGCACTTGGAGGGAAATGTGAAATTTACACAGATGTAGATGGAATTTACTCAATTGACCCAAGAGTTTATAAAGATGCAAAAAAATTACCAGTTGTTTCGTATGATGAAATGATGGAGTTGGCTTTTTTAGGAGCTGGAGTAATGGAGCCAAGAGCAGTTGAGCTTGGAAGCAAATATGGTGTAGAAATTTACGTTGGAAAATCGCTTGGAGAAAAAAACGGAACGATTATAACGTCAGTAGAAAAAACAAAGGAGAATAAGGAAATGGAGCAAAAAGTAATAACTGGAGTATCAATCAATGAAAATATGGTAATGGTAAACGTAGAGGAAATCCCAACAAATGCACAAAATGTGTATGAAATTTTTGAAAAAGCCGAAGCAAATGGAATAAATATTGACATAATAAGTCAAAATGATGTAACAAGCCATCACGGAAGCTTTGCCTTCACTTGTCCAAAAACAGACATTGCCGCACTTGAAAAAATTGGAGCAGAAATAGAAGCAGAATTTCCAAGAACATCGTTCATAATAAATCCTTACATTACAAAAGTTTCTGTAGTAGGAATAGGACTGATAAGCAACATTGGAGTTGCTGCCAAAATGTTTAGAATCCTTTCAGAAAACGACATAAGTTTCCATCAGGTTTCTACTTCTGAAATCAGTATTTCATTAGTTGTAGATGAAGTTATGGGGAAAAAAGTGGCTGAGTTATTTGCGAAGGAATTTGATTTGTAAAAGATTTTAGATATATAATGAACCAATTCAAAAATTATTAAATATAAAATATAAAAAATAATGGAGGTTTTTGAGATGTTAAAATTTGAGAAATATCAAGGTGCGGGGAATGATTTTATTATTGTTGCTGAGAAGGATCTTATTGAAAAAGGAATACCTGAATATGGGGAATTTGCGAGTCAGGTTTGTGACAGGCATTTTGGAGTGGGTGCGGATGGACTGATTATTTTGAAATATGTAGCAAGCATGCCATTTATGTTTTTCTTTAATGGAGATGGAAGTCAGGCACCAATGTGTGGAAATGGAATAAGATGTTTTTCCCACTATCTTGTAAACAATCACCTAGTTGAAGGAAACGAATTTACTGTAAAAACAGTTCCTGGCGATTTGACAATACAAGTAAATTATGATGAGGAAAAGGATGATTTTACAGCAAGAGTGAATATGGGAAAACCTGTTTTTAATGTAAAAGAATTAATAAATATTGAAAAAGAGCAGTTTTTAAAAGAAAAAATCAATATTGACGGAAAAGAAATTGAAATTTCATATATTTTTATGGGAACTGACCATTCTGTAATATTTGTAAATGACTTTGCAGATTATAATATTGATGAGCTTGGCAAAAAAATTGAGAATTATACTGACTTATTTCCCAAAAAAGTCAATGTAAATTTTGTAAAGGTGTATGACAGGGAGCATATAGAAGTAATCACATGGGAACGTGGAGCAGGAAGAACATTGGCTTGTGGAACTGGGGCTACAGCTTCAGCTGTACTTGCCAAAACTTTTGATTTTGTAGATGATAAGGTAAATGTGAAAGTTCCAGGAGGGCAGCTTGTTATTGAGTATGAAGGTGGAGAAAATGATGTATTTATGACAGGACCTAGTGAAAAAATAGCTGAAGGAATGTATAAATATCAAAGATAATTAAATTTTTAGTTTAGGAAATTAAATTAAGGAAAGAAGGAATAAAATGAAATTTGAAGGTTCGTATGTGGCGTTAATTACGCCATTTAAAAATAACGGAACGGAATTGGATGAGGATAAATTAAGAGAATTGGTAAATTATCACATTGAAAATGGTACATCTGGAATCGTACCTTGCGGAACAACTGGAGAAGCTCCAACTTTGACATTCGCAGAACATGAAAAAGTAATAAAAATAGTTGTGGAAGAAGTGAAAGGAAGAATACAGGTAATCGCAGGGGCAGGATCAAATAATACAACAAGAGCGATAGAACTTACAAAATACGCAAAGGAACTGGGAGCAGATGCAGCGTTAAGTACTTGCCCATACTACAACAAACCAAGTCAAAGAGGACTTTATGAACACTACAAAACAATTGCGCAGGAAGCAAAATTTCCTATAATGCTTTATAATGTGCCTGGAAGAACAGGAACAAATATTGAAGCGGAAACAATCGCAAAACTGGCTGAACTGCCTGAAATTGTGGCTGTAAAGGAAGCGACAGGAAGTCTTGAACAAATGATAAGAATTCAGGATTTATGCGGAGATAAAATTGAAATTCTTTCAGGAGAAGATCACCTAATCCTACCAATGCTGTCAATCGGTGCAAAAGGAGTCGTTTCTGTAGTTGCCAACATAATGCCCCAAGAAATGAGCGATTTAATCAGTTCATTCTTAAACAAGAACTTTGACAAGGCGTTTGAACTGCACACAAAATTATACGATGTAAGCAGAAACATGTTCGTGGAAGGAAATCCTGTAACTGTGAAAGCTGCTATGAAAATACTTGGAAAACTTGACAATGACATAGTAAGATTGCCATTGGTAGAGGCTGAGGCGGATACTTATGGGAAATTGACAAAAGTGTTTAAAGAAAAAGGGATTTTTTAATTTTTTATTTGTTGTAAACTTTAAATTGTAAAAAGAGCTGGAGTAAATTCCAGTTTTTTTTGTAATAAATTTATTACTAATGCTAAACCTCATTTAAATAATGTATTTATTACAAACTTTTTTAATAAAGGATATAAAATTCTTAAATAATTAAAATATAATTCTCATTGTTTAAATAAAGCCTAGTATAAATAATCCGTCGGAGCATTTTTCTGAACTGGCAAAACTGTTTGAGCATAGCGAGTTTTTTGTCAGTGCAGAAAAATGTCGTAGACTAGCCATAGGTTGTAGGATTTGCGGCAATGAGCAATCCTACGAAAATAAAAATAAAAAAGAAAAAATATTTATTAATTAAAATATCTAAAAAATAATAAAAAATAATTTGGTTGAATGATTATAAATTAGTTATCAAACAACTTTATTATAAAAATTTATTCCTATTTTTAAAAAGATTTTAAATAAAAAGAAAAAAATCTAAAAAAAATAGAAAAAATTTTTTTGAATATTGAAAATTATGGGGTACAATATTTATTAGGGAAGTTTTAAATAGTAAATAATCAAAACTAAAAGTTGAGAGGAATGGATAAAGATGATACACACAACGAAAGAGTTAGAAGAGATACAGAAAAATTTTATCGAAATGGAAGTAAAAAGTTTTGCAAGGGAAGTTGTTGAATTTATTGATGAAAGTCCGAGCAGTTATCATGTTGTAAAGAATTGTTCAGATATTTTGGATGAAAATGGATTTGAGAGAATTATGCCTCGTGAAAAATGGGAGTTAAAAAAGGGAGGAAAGTATTTTTTCAAAAAATCCAGTTCTACAATAATTGCTTTTACAGTTGGTGAAAATTTTGATGCGAGAAAAGGGTTTAAGATTTTTGGGGCACATACCGATTCTCCCTGTTTTAGGATAAAACCTAACCCTGAAATGGTGACAGAAAATATGGTGAGATTAAATACAGAAGTTTATGGAGGGCCTATTTTGAGTACATGGTTCGATAGACCGCTCTCTATTGCCGGACGTGTTATTGTGAAAGGTGAAAATCCATTTTTTCCAAAAACTGTAAAAATTAAGATAGATGAACCGCTTTTGACAATACCAAATCTTGCGATTCATCAGAATAGAGAAGTAAATAATGGAGTAAAAATTGATAAACAGAATGATGTCTTGCCTGTAATTTCACTTATTAATCATAATTTTGAGAAAGAAGGCTATCTTGAAAGAATTATTTTAGAAAAGACAGGAATAAAAAAAGAAGATATAATTGATTTTGACTTGTATTTATATGCAACGGAAAAAGGTTGTCTTTTAGGTGCAAATGAGGAATTTATATCTTCACCAAAAATTGACAATCTTGCTTCTGTTTATACAGGGCTGATTGGACTTGTGGAATCTGAAGAAAATAAGGACAGGATTAATATTTTTGTAGCTTTTGATAATGAAGAGATAGGAAGTGCCACAAAGCAGGGAGCTGATTCTAATTATCTTTTGAATACGCTCGAAAGAATTTCATTGTCGTTAGGACTTGATAGAAGCGAGTTTTTACAGATGCTGGAAAGTTCATATATTTTATCAGCTGATGCGGCACATGCGGCACATCCTGCACATTTAGGCAAAACAGACCCTACAAACCGTGGAAGAATAAACGAGGGTGTTTCAATAAAAATTAGTGCAAAACAAAAATATACATCTGATGGATATTCAATTGCTGTAATCAGACAGCTTATTGAAGGAACTAATATAAAGATTCAGCCTTTTGTAAATGAATCAAATGAACTTGGAGGAAGTACAATTGGACCTCTTTCTTCAACACATCTGGATATAGACGGAGTAGATTTGGGAGTTCCAATGTTTGCAATGCATTCGGTACGTGAATTATGTGGAATTTTTGATGTATTTTATTTGAAAGAATTAGCGAAAGAGTTTTTTTCAAAAGGATAGAAAATATTATTTTTAAAGAGATAGTCATGCATTGGCTATCTTTTTTGATGTTGTTTTTTTACAGTATCTATGATAGAATGAAGAATAAAATAAAAACTAGAAAGGTAATGTAATGAAAGTATATTTAGAAATATTCTGGATTTTTTTTAAGATAGGAGCATTTACTCTTGGTGGAGGATATGCTATGGTTCCACTTATTCAAGCTGAAATTGTTAATAAAAAGAAATGGATTGAAGAAGAGGAGTTTGTAAAGCTTTTGGCACTTGCTCAGTCTTCACCAGGTGCATTGGCAGTAAATATATCGGTTTTTGTAGGATATAAAATGAAAAAGATGCTTGGTGTAATAGTTACGGTTATAGCAGCAACATTGCCATCTTTTATAATTATTCTTCTTATAGCGTCACTATTTAGCAATATACAGGATAATATATATGTAATAAAGGCATTTAAGGCAATAAGACCAATGGTGGTTGCATTAATCGCAGCAAGTGTCTATACAATTGGGAAATCGGCTAAAATTAATAGAAAAACGTTATGGATTGTAATTTTAGTTGCAGTAATGGTAGCATTTTTTAAATTTCCGCCTATTATTATGATTATTTTAGGTGCGTTTTCAGGAAATCTTTGGATGATTTGGAGGAAAAATAAATGAATTTAGCGATATTATTGGTATTATTTTTTGTATTTTTTAAAATAGGATTGTTCAGTTTTGGTGGTGGATATGCAATTTTACCGCTTATTCAGGCAGATGTTGTAGATTTATATAAATGGGTAAATGTACAGCAATTTACAGATATTGTGGCAATTTCACAAGTAACACCAGGACCAATTTCATTAAATGCCGCAACTTATGTTGGATATTTGATTGGAAATAAAGTGGGATTTTGGGATGCGTTTATAATGGGGACAGTTGCAACAATAGGACTGATTCTTCCATCAGTTATTGTAATGTCATTTTTTAGTAAATTTTATTTGAAGTTTCAGGATAATAAATATATGGATAATGCGTTTGCAGGCTTAAAAATTGTTGTTGTCGGATTAATTCTGGCGGCAGCTATAATGCTGATTGATAAAAATAATTTTATAGACTGGAAAAGTGTGGTAATATTTATTATTTCTGTGATACTTGTGCTAAAATGGAAAGTAAATCCAATATTGCTCACAGTAATTGCAGGAATTGCGGGAATAATAATTTACTAAATACAACTATTTTCTTAAAAGTAAAAATTAATAGACTGAGAAATTTTAAAAATAAATTTTGTAATGAAAATATACGGGAATATTTTATAATTATTAAAACATAAAATGAATAAATATCGATTTTTAATAAAAGAAAAGGATATGAAAGAAAAGAGGTAAATTATGAAAAAAAAATATACTATTGCATTATTAATATTAATTTTGGTATTTAGCTGTGGTAAAAAAGATAAAAAGACGCAAAATTCTCAAAGTAAGTCAAAGATTGAAAATATACAGGATGATAAGCTTAAGGAATTAACGAAAAAAGCTGAAAAAGGAGATGTGTCGGCACAAACTGAACTTGGAGAAATGTATCTTCACGGAAATGAAGTAAAAACAGATTACAAAAAATCTATGGAGTGGAGTAAAAAAGCTGCTGAAAAAGGAAGCTACCGTGCAATGACTAACATCGGAATTCTTTATTTTGATGGACTTGGTGTAGAAAAAGACTATAAAAAGGCTTTTGATTCATTTTCAAAAGCGACAGATGGCGGAGATACAAAAGGACCAAGATATTTAGGAATAATGTCTGAAAAAGGGCTTGGAGTGAAAAAAAGCCTTGATGATGCTGCATTTTACTATGAAATTGGAGATAGTAGCGGAGACTTGACGTCACGATACAATCTCGGTAAAATTCATGAAAAAGTAGGAGATTATGCAAGATCAATAGAACTTTACAAAAAAACAGATGGAAGAATGGATAAAATTACAGCTCCAATGTACGAAGCACTTGGAGATTTATATGCAGCTGGAAAAGGTGTAGAAAAAAATACCAAAGAAGCTAAGGAATGGTATGAAAAAGCTGTAAAATCTGGAAGTCAGGAAGCTCAAGAAAAAATAGCGAAATTAAAATAGTCTTTAAAATTTTCATTTATTTTTTTATTTTAGCAAGTTATAAAAATTTTGTAAATAATATTATTTACTAAAATTGTTATTTATGATAAAATAAGTTAAGAAATTTAAATATATTTATATAACTATATAATTTTTATTTTAATTAAATATAAATTCTATAATTTTAGAAATTTAAATTTTATGTGAACTATAAATATAATATTTAGACTGAATGTAAAATTAAGAGAACTTTATTTCAGACTATACTTTTTACTTAAACTTTATATAATTTTTAGAATTTTATAAAAATAAAAATTAATGAAAATAGAAAGGAGACGCTACGTTAATTATATGTAGTCTTTTATTAAAAGGTAAAAAAATGTTTAATAAAAAAAGAAACGTAGCAGTAGGAAATAATGTTAGAAACATTGATTTTTAGAGAAATAAGATATAATGAAAATAATGAGCAGCTTCTCAAGGAAAATTTAGAAAAAATAAAAGAAAATCCTGATGATGTGGAAGTGTTAAAAACATTAGCTTCCATCTATCACGCACTAAAAGAAAATGATAAAGCAATTGATATTTATGAAAAATTGGTAAAATTAAAACCTGAAGAAATAGAAACAAGAGCATTTCTAGGTTATTTGTACTATGAAAATGAAGAACTTGACAAAGCAGAAGAAAACTTTAATAAGGCACTTGATGTAAGTACAGAAGATGAACCGTTTATATTGTTCCTTTTGGGAAATATTTATTCAAGAAAAGGTAAAATCTCAGAAGCGGTTGACTGTTATGAGCTTGCTATATTCCTTGATTTTGATATGTATGTTGCACATATCGATTTTGCTAGAAAATATGAACATATGGGACGGCACCAAAAGGCGCTTGAAGAATACAGGGCAGCCTTTAGAATTGATTCAAGGGATGAAGGGCTTATTGAAAAAATAAACTACATCGAAAATAAATGTAAAAATTTAGCAGATGAAGATAAAAAAGTAAATTTTTCAGGAGCAAATTTAGGAATTGTTTAAAATCAAACTGAATATTTTTAAATAAAATATAATTTTAGAAAGTTGTCATATGATAACTTTCTATTATTTTTTAAATGATGTTAAAGGAGAGAAAAAGTGGTAAATTTAGTATGTGAGGCTATTCTTCCAGATTGTCCGATGAAGGATGTGGAAGAAATTGAAAAAAGTATAATGACAACCTATAAAAAGAGTATATGGGCAAAATTTTTGAAGGCAATTAGTGATTTTGATATGATACAGGATGGGGATAAAATAGCGATTGGAGTTTCTGGCGGAAAAGACAGTTTGCTTTTAGTAAAGCTGTTTCAGGAATTGAAGAAAGATAAACGGAAAAATTTTGAATTTAAGGCAGTTAGCTTAAATCCTGGTTTCAGAAATTCTGATTTGGATAATTTTAAAAATAATTTGGATAAGTTAAATATTGACTGTGAGATTATTAATACGAATATTTGGGAAATTGCAAATGAAAAGGCAAAGGACTATCCGTGCTTTTTATGTGCTAAAATGAGGCGTGGAATTTTGTATACGCAAGTAGAGGAACTTGGATTTAATAAATTGACGCTTGGTCATCATTTTGATGATGTAATTGAAACAACCCTTATAAACATGCTTTATGCAGGAACAATGAAGACAATGACTCCAAAAGTTCCATCAACTTCTGGAAAATTAGAACTGATTCGTCCATTAATCTATGTAAAGGAAGCTGATATAATTGATTACACAAAAACAAACGGAATCCGTGCGATGAACTGCGGATGTACAATCGAAGCTGGAAAAACTTCAAGTAAACGTAGGGAAGTAAAAAATTTATTAGCCGAACTTGAAGAAAAAAATCCAGGAGTAAAGCAAAGTGTATTTAATTCAATGAAAAATATAAATCTGGATTATGTTTTTGGATATACAGGCGGTAAGGAAACTGAATAAATAAAGAAATTGTTATATTTAATTGTTGTAACTGATAGCTTTAAAGAAAAAAATATAACTTTATAATATCGTGGCATCAAATATTTAGAGTAGTCATAGACTGCTCTTTTTATATATAGTTTTTTAGTCAGAAGTTGAAAAATTGATTGTATATATAGGGAGAATAAGGTATAATTAAAAAAGAAACATAAAAATAAAAGTTTAGGAGTGAATTTTATGAAAAAAAATTTCGATCAAAAATGGTGGCATAAATCAGTAGTTTATCAAATTTATCCAAAGAGCTTTAATGATACGACTGGAAGTGGAGAAGGAGATATAAGGGGAATTATCGAGAAACTTGATTATCTGAAGGAACTTGGAGTGGAAGTAATCTGGATTACTCCAATGTATAAATCTCCACAAAATGATAACGGATATGATATAAGTGATTATTATGACATTGATCCTAATTACGGGACAATGGCAGATTTTGAGGAAATGCTGACAGAAGCACATAAAAGAAATTTAAAAATAGTTATGGATATTGTTGTAAATCACTCTTCAACTGAAAATGAATGGTTTAAAAAGTCTGAAGCAGGGGATTCTGAATATAAGGATTTTTACATATGGAAAGATGCAGTTGACGGAAAAGAGCCTACAAACTGGCAATCAAAATTTGGAGGAAATGCCTGGCAATATTCAGAAAAAAGAGGACAGTATTACCTTCACTTGTTTGATGTTACGCAAGCTGATTTAAATTGGGAAAATGAAAATGTAAGAAAAAAGGTATATGAAATGATAAAATTCTGGCTGAATAAAGGTGTAGATGGATTTAGGCTGGATGTTATAAATCTTATATCAAAGGATCAGAGATTTTTAAGTGATGATGGGAGTGATACAAGATTTGTACCTGACGGAAGAAGATTTTATACAGACGGACCTAGAATTCACGAATTTTTGAAAGAAATGAATAAAGAAGCCTTTGGAGGCGGAGAGCTTATTACGGTTGGAGAAATGTCTTCTACAAGCCTTGATAACTGTATCAGATATTCAAATCCTGATGAAAAGGAATTATCAATGGCGTTTTCATTTCATCATTTAAAAGTAGATTATCCAAATGGAGAAAAATGGACAAAAGCACCATTTGATTTTGTGGAGTTAAAAAGAATATTTTCTAAATGGCAAATTGGAATGTATGAAGGAAATGGATGGAATGCGACTTTCTGGAATAACCATGATCAGCCAAGAGCATTGTCAAGATTTGGAAATGATAAGGAATACCACAACGAGTCAGCTAAAATGCTTGCCACAGTTCTTCACGGATTACAGGGAACGCCTTACATTTATCAAGGGGAAGAATTTGGAATGACGAATCCATATTTTGATAAAATTGAGAAATATCGTGATGTAGAATCAACTAATAATTACAAAATTTTACTTAATAAAGGATGTTCAGAAGAAGAAGCCATTGAAATCTTAATGCAAAAATCGAGAGATAATTCTAGAACGCCTGTCCAATGGAATGATTCTGAAAATGCAGGATTTACAACTGGAACACCGTGGATTGGAGTGCCTGAAAATTATAAAAAAATTAATGCTGAAGCGGCTTTAAAAGATAAAAATTCAGTATTCTATCATTATAAAAAATTAATTGATTTAAGAAGAAATGAAGAATTGATGGTAACAGGAAAATATGAAGATATTGATTTGGAAAATAAAAGTGTTTATGCCTATAAACGTGTTGGAGAAAATGGAGAATTAGTTGTAATTAGTAACTTTTATGAACCAGAAGTGGAATTTGAATTGGAAAAAAATGGAATTAAAGGCTTAGAAAATGCTCAGATTTTATTATCAAACTATGAAACTAATCCTGAAATTAAAGATGGAAAAATTATTTTAAAGCCTTATGAATCGATTATTTTTAAAAAATAATGAAAATAAAGTTTGCTACTAAATAAATTTTTTATATTTGAACTTATTTAGTAGTATTTTAAATAAAAATAAAAGAAGGAAATCAAAATGAAAACAGAAATTATATGCGTTGGAACAGAATTATTAGTTGGAGATATTGTGAATACAAATGCACAGTATATTTCAGCAAAACTTACAAATATTGGGATTGACTTGTATTATCAGACTACCGTTGGGGATAATTATGGAAGGCTTATGGAGTGTATCGAAAATGCTTTTAAAAGAGTTGATTTAGTAATTACTACTGGAGGACTTGGGCCTACAATTGATGATATTACGAAGGAAGTTGTAGCTGATTATTTTGGAGAAGAGTTAGAAGTAATTGAGAAATACTATGACTTTATTGTAAAAAAATACAATGAAAGAGGTTTTGGAGAAGTAGCCTCTGGCGGGAGAAAAGAAGCTTCAATTTTAAAAAATTCAAAATTGCTAGAAAATGAAGTTGGGCTTGCACCAGGATTTTTTTACGAAAAGGATAATAAAAAAATAATAGTATTGCCAGGACCTCCTAGAGAAATGGCTTGGATGGTAGATAATCAAGTTTTACCACTTTTAAAGCAATATTCAAATGATATTTTGCTAATGAAAACTCTTGAAATAAGGGGAGTCCCAGAAGGAAAAATTGATGACAGGCTAAAAGATTATTTTGAAATGTCAAATCCAACTGTTGCTCCGTATGCGAAAGATGGTTGTGTTCATGTAAGAATTGCCATGAAAGGTGATAGAGGGAGTACAGATTATCTGATTGCTGAAATTGATAAGATTTTGAATGAAATTATGGAAATCTATCCTCAAGCGTCAGAAATTAAAGAAAATTGATAAATTTGTAAAATAGGTTATTATTGGTTTTATTAAAGAACTTCTATAGGTAATTTAATTAATAGCAGGAGAAATTAATAAAATTGAGTTAACCTATTTTTTAGTGTATTCATTATATTCTATTTTTTAAAAGATTTGTAAAAATTTATAAAAAATGGTATAATTAAAGAAATTTTAAGAAGGTATTTTGAGTAAGTAATTGTAAAGTTTTTTATTGGGAAAATGATAAAAGATTTTACTATTATTTGCTCCCTTCTTAAAAAAAAGAAATTTTAGGAGGAAAAATGTTTGAAGAGAAAATTTATGGTTTTAATTTAGGAAACCAGAAAATTAAAATAAGTACAGGAAAAATTGCACGTCAAGCTGGGGGATCTGTTGTTGTTCAATGTGGAGGAACTGTGCTTTTGGTTACAGCGACTAGAAGTAAAGATGTTAGGGAAGGACAAGATTTTTTCCCTTTAACAGTTGATTATATCGAAAAATTTTATGCATCTGGAAAATTTCCAGGCGGATTTATAAAAAGGGAAACTAAGCCAGGAACTGATGAAATTTTGATTTCAAGATTGATTGACAGACCAATTAGACCTTTATTTCCAGAAGGATTTTTGAATGCGGTACACATTGTTGTTACGGTGCTTTCGTATGATGAAGTGAATTATCCTGAAAATCTCGCTACAATTGGAGTTTCTACTGCTTTAGGATTATCAGATATTCCATTTGCAGGAACTGTGGCTGGAGTTACAGTTGGGTACATTAATGGAGAATACATCTTGAATCCAACAGGAGAACAATTATTAGAAAGCGAAATTCAACTGTCAGTCGCAGGGACAAAAGACGCTGTAACAATGGTAGAGGCTGGAGCTAAGGAAGTTTCTGAGGAAGTTATGCTGGAAGCAATTATGTTTGGACATGAAAGAATTAAGGAAATTTGTGCTGAACAGGATAAATTCCTTGCACAATTCGAAATTAAGAAATATGAATTTGAGAAAAAAGAAGTAGATCCTGAAATTAAGGAATTTATTGACAGTTTTGAAAATGAAGTTGAAAAAGCAATAATGACTCCAGGAAAACTTGAAAAATATGAAGCAATTGACAATTTGGAAATAGAGCTTTTTGAAAAATATGTTGAAAAGCTTGAAAATGAAGATAAGGAAATTGATGAAACTCTTGAAAAAGAATTTAAAAAATATTATAGAGATGTAGAAAAAAGACTTGTCAGAGATGCTATTTTGTATAAGCAATATCGTGCTGATGGACGTCAAACTACTGAAATCCGTCCAATTGATGTAGAAATTGATACACTTCCAGTACCTCATGGATCTGCGTTGTTCACACGTGGGGAAACACAGGCATTAGTTGTTGCAACACTTGGAAGCAAGGAAGATGAGCAAATTATTGATGGAATGGAAGATGAAACACGTAAAAAATTCTTCCTGCACTATAACTTCCCGCCATATTCAGTTGGAGAAGCAGGATTTATGAGAGCACCAGGAAGACGTGAGCTAGGACACGGAAATTTGGCTGAAAGAGCATTAAAATATGTTATGCCAGATACAGAAAAATTCCCTTATACAGTAAGACTTATTTCTGAAATTACAGAATCAAATGGTTCATCATCGCAGGCTTCAATTTGTGGAGGATCTCTTGCATTAATGGCGGCTGGAGTGCCTATAAAATCTACAGTTGCTGGAATTGCTATGGGACTTATAAAAGAAGGGGAAACATTTACAGTACTTACTGATATTCAAGGGCTTGAAGATCATCTTGGAGATATGGACTTTAAAGTTGCAGGTACGAAAAATGGAATTACTGCAATTCAAATGGATATAAAAATTGAAGGAATTACAAGAGAAATAATGGAAATTGCTTTAAGACAGGCATTAGAAGGAAGATTGTTCATTATTGATAAAATGGAAGCAGTAATTAGTGAGCCAAGAGCACAAGTTGCTGAAAATGCACCAAAAATTGAGATTATTAAGATTAATCCTGATAAAATTGCTGGACTTATCGGTCCAGGAGGAAAAGTTATTAGAGCAATTATTGATGAAACTGGAGTTTCGATAGACATTGAAGACGACGGAACTGTTTCGATTTTCGGAAAAGAATCTGAAAATATGAAAAAAGCTTTAGAACTTGTTAAAAGACAAACTCAGTCAGTTGAGTTAAATGAAATTTATGATGGAAAAGTTACAAAACTGATGAAATTTGGTGCATTTGTAGAAGTATTGCCAGGAAAAGAAGGACTTTTACATATTTCTGAAATTAGCAACAAGAGAGTGGAAAAGACTGAAGATGCATTAAAAGAAGGACAAAATGTCAGAGTCAAGGTAATTTCAATGGAAAGCGAAGATAAATTTAACTTGAGCATGAAGGCATTGCAGCAATAGGATTATATTATAATTACAAAGGAGTGTTAAAGATATGAAAATGAATTTACCTAATAAATTAGCCATATTAAGAATAATTCTAGTTATACCATTTGTCATTTTTTTAAGTTTAGCTCTGGAAGTTTCAGATAATGCAGCAGTTTCTATGACAATGAGAGTATTTGCAGCGATTATCTTTGTAGGAGCGTCTATAACAGATTATTACGATGGGAAAATTGCAAGAAAATATAACTTGATTACAAATTTAGGAAAACTGCTAGATCCTTTAGCAGATAAAATTCTTGTTATTTCGGCTTTAGTAACACTTGCAAAATTTAGTCAGATTAGCCTATGGTTTGTAATAGTTATAATATTTAGAGAATTAATGATAACTGGGCTTCGTTCAATTGTAGCGGCTGAAGGGGTTGTTATTGCAGCAGAAAGTCTTGGAAAGTGGAAGACTGCTACTCAGATGATAGCGCTTACACTAATAATTTTAATACCTTTCAGTTTTACAATAAATAACATTTTATTACTTATTCCACTGATATTAACAGTAGTTTCAGGAGTTGAATATGTTATAAAATGTAAAAATGTTCTAAATAAAAAAATAAATAAAACAGTAACCTTTTTAAATTTTTTGGAGGTATGATTTTGGATAATGTTATAGCAGTGATATTAAAGCTATTTGATTTATATGCTCTTCTTATTTTAATAAATATTTTGGGAACTTGGATTGACCCATATAATCAAATAGGACTTTTTCAATGGGTAAGAAAAGTTACAGAGCCATATTTACGGATGTTTAAAATAATAATTCCGATTGGAAGTATGAATCTTGATATTTCAGCAATGCTAGGATTAATGATTTTGGAATTGATAAAAGAAATTTTTGTAAGAACGGTTGTACTAGGTTCATTTTAAATATAAAACATTAAAATTTTGCTCATTTAATAAATAAAATTTAGAAAAACTAAGATAAAAAAATGAGAATATTATTTTTCTAAGAAAAAGGAGTAAAATAACTAGCATTATAAAGATTTTAAAATCTAAAAAATATAAATTTTATGAAAGAGGAGACATTATAAAGTATGAAATTAAAAAGACTTTTGACTACATCTTTTATGGCGGCAGCACTTACAGCAACAGCTGCAGTTTCAAAAGATAAAGATATTTTACATGATAAGCATATTGTTCAAAATACGAACATTACAGGAGATATGTATAGTGCACAAAATGCATTTGCAGCAGTTTATGAAAAAGCAAAAGACTCAATTGTAAATATTAGAACGAAGAAAACAATTGTAGTGGAGACATATAATCCACTTGAAGCATTTTTATTTGGGACATCAGGGAGAAGACAGCAAAGACGTGAATCTGGAAGTTTGGGTTCAGGATTTATAATCTCAAGTGATGGATATATGATGACAAATAATCACGTTATTGATGGTGCAGATGAAATTTATGTAAAATTATCTGATGGACATGAATATTTGGCAAAATTAGTTGGAACATCACCAGAAGTGGATATTGCAATTTTAAAAGTAAACACAAACAGAACTTTCAAACCGCTTAAATTTGCAAACTCAGATAATATCAAAATTGGACATTGGGCGATTGCATTTGGTAATCCATTAGGACTAAACAGCTCGATGACAGTTGGAGTAGTTGGAGCTTCTGGAAGAAGTTCACTTGGAATTGAACAAGTTGAAAACTTTATTCAGACAGATGCTTCTATTAATCAGGGAAACAGCGGTGGACCGCTTCTTAACATTAATGGAGATGTTATTGGTGTAAATACTGCCATTTATTCTCCAAATGGTGGAAGTGTTGGGTTAAGTTTTGCAATTCCATCAAACTTGGCTGAAAATGTAAGAGATTCAATTATAAAAAACGGAAGATATGAACGTCCATATGTTGGAATTTCTGTATTAGACTTATCGCCTGAATTGAAAAAGGCAAGAAAAATTTCTTATTCAACTGGTATCTTAGTTCAACAAGTTTATCCAAATTCTCCAGCAGCAAAATATGGATTAAAAGTTAATGACTTAATTCTTGAAATTAACGGAAAACCTATAATATCAGCAGGAGCGTTTATTGGTGAGCTTGCAGCTAAGAAAATAGGAGAAACAGTTAATCTAAAAGTATATTCAAACGGAGCAGAAAAAAATATTTCAATGAAACTGGAATCATTTAATTATCAAAAACAGCAGCAAAGAAGATAAAAATAATTAAGTTAAAAAAAGTAGGCTTTCTCAAATATTTTGAGTTAGCCTTTTTTCTTTAAAGTTATTTGTTTTAGGATTTTTAGTAGGTGTTAGCCGTGTCTATTTGAGATATCATTGGATGACAGATGTTATTGCTAGTATCATCATTTCTTATTTTATTGCAAAATTTGTGTATAAAAAAATTAACTTCCAGCAGTATAAAGTTCAAATGTATACTGAAAAAGATGTTAAAATCGAAAAATCAAGAAGAAAAATAGATAATTTAGAGATAGTTTCTTATCAGACAAAATGAGAAAATAATAAAAAATTAAATTTTTATAGTATTTAGAACGGGGAGAAAATTTTATTCTCCTTGTTTTTTTATCTATTTTTCCATTGTCATTTTTTGATTTATGAGATATAATAAAATTGATGTTTCTTGAAAGGAGTTACACCAGTGAGTAAATATAAGGAAGTTTATAATGATATAAAGGAAAAGATTACAAATGGGACATTTAAGGCAAGAGAATTTTTAAAAAGCGAATCTGAACTTGCACGTAAATATTCATATTCAAAAGATACGATAAGAAAAGCCTTGTCAATGCTTGAACTGGATGGATATATTCAGAAAATTAAAGGAAAAAATTCGATGGTTCTTGAGAATGGAAGATTTAAAAATAGCCTGTCAAATTTACGTACTTCAAAGGAACTGAATCAAATTGAAAATATTAATATAAAAACCAATCTCATTGATTTGAGACTCATTCAGGGAGACTCTGAACTTATGAGAATTTTTGAAGTATCTGAAGAAGCTTTGTTTTATAGGGTTTTACGTACAAGAGTTTTGGATGGGGAAGCGCTTGAATATGAAAAGACTTACTTTGATAAGCGAATTGTACCATTTTTAGATAAAAAAATTGCAGAAAGTTCAATTTACGATTATCTTGAAAAAAAATTACATCTAAAAATATCCCATTCACGACGTGATATAAAATTTAGATATGCTACTGAAGATGAAAAAAAATATATGGATTTAAAAGATTTTAATCTAGTTGTTGTAATTGAAAGCCATACTTATCTGTCTAATGGAACATTGTTTCAGTATGGCGTAAATTTATATAGGCCAGATAAATTCGTTTTTTCAACAGTGGCAAAAAGATAGGCAAGGTGAAAATTTGTGAGAATTTTAGTAATTGAAGATGAAAAGAATCTGAATGATATAATTGTAAAAAAGCTAGTATCGGAAAAATATTGTGTAGATAGCTGTCTTAATGGAAATGATGCACTGGGATATATTTTTTCTGTTGAATACGATGTTATTATTTCTGATATTATGCTTCCTGGGATAGATGGATTTGAAATTTTAAGAAGAATAAGGGAGAAAGAAATAAAAACACCGGTTTTACTATTGACTGCAAGAGATGGAATAGAGGACAGGGTAAAGGGGCTGGACTATGGAGCTGACGATTATTTAGTAAAACCATTTGCTTTTGATGAACTGATGGCAAGAATAAGAGTACTTTTAAGAAGAAATCCGTCAACTAACAATTCCAATGCAAGTAATATATTCTCAATTGCAAATTTAACAGTAAATTGCAACTCTCACGATGTTTTTCGAGATAAAACGCCGATAAAGCTGTCAACTAGAGAATTTACAATTTTGGAATATATGATTAGAAATAAGGAGCGTGTGCTTTCGAGAGAACAAATTGAGCAGCATATATGGAATTATGACTATGAAGGCGGTACAAACGTGATAGATGTCTATATCAGATATTTAAGAAGAAAAATTGACAAGGATTTTGAACCTAAACTAATTCATACAATTCGTGGAGTCGGCTATGTGCTAAAGGCTGAATAGGTTTTAAATCTTAAATAAAAAGGAATAAAAATAAACAATGAAAAGATTTTTTAATAACAGTTCAATAAAGTTAAAAATTGGTTTATGGTACATGGGAATTATGATTTTGCTTGTCTTTTCATCACTGGCTATAGTTTTTTATATCAGTGAAAATATTATCCATTCAAGTGTACGAACTTATCTAAAAGATGTAGTAATTCATAGGATTGATTATTTAACTATAAAAAATGGAGAAATTATAATTGACAGCAACTTTGATACAATGATTCAGAATGTAGAAATTGCCATTTATGACAAGGATTTCAAATTCCTTTATGGAAATTCACCAAATGGATTTGAGATGGATAATAGGAAGTCAAAGGATGATAAAATTATGATTATTAGAAGCAATAATCAGAAATGGTATGTCTATAATAAGACAATTGAACTTGGAGATTATGGAAAAGTATGGATTCGAGGAGTAATGCCTAATATTGGGCAATCAAGTGCCATTGAAACAGTTATTCAGATTTCCTTTGTAATTTTACCATTTTTTCTTATACTTTCAGCAATTGGAGGCTATATTATTACAAAAAATGCCTTTACGCCAATTGAAAAGATTAGAAGAATTGCAGAAAAAATCAATGAAGGAAACGACTTGTCACAGCGAATAAATCTTGGAAAAGGCGATGATGAGCTTCACACACTTGCAAATACTTTCGATGTAATGTTCGATAGGCTTCAGACATCTTTTGAAAATGAAATTCAGTTTACTTCGGATGTTTCGCATGAATTAAGAACTCCGATTACAGTAATTTTGACACAGGCAGAGTACGGGAAAGACTCAATAAGTTCAGTCGAAGATGCACAAAAATCCTTTGGAATTATTGAAAAAGAAGGGCAAAAAATGTCAAAACTGGTCTCACAATTATTAACTTTGGCGAGAATGGAACGAGGAAGACAAAAACTGAATATCGAAAACATCAATTTAAGTGAATTGCTAGAAATTATTATTGAAACTCAGACGTTAAGTGCAAAGACTAAAAATATAAAATTTGTTACAAAAATAATGCCTGAAATTTATGCAAATATTGATGAGATGATGATTATGCGAGTTTTTACAAATCTAATTTCAAATGCAATTTCGTATGGAAAGCAGAACGGAACAATTACAGTTGAATTATTTCTTCAAGAAAATAGGATTGTTAGTAAAATTTCAGATGATGGAATAGGCATTTCGGAAGACAAGCTAGATAAGATATGGCTAAGATTTTATCAAGTAGATCCGTCTAAAAATGGTGATAATTCAGGGCTTGGACTTTCTATGGTAAAAAAAATTATAGAACTGCATAAAGGAGAGGTTTTTGTAGAAAGTGAACTTGGGAAAGGTACAACTTTTACAATAATTTTATAAAATCTGAAAGAATTAAAAAAATTTACATTCTAAAATACCGATGAATAGCGAATAATATACAAAACTGAAAAAAATTTTTAAAAAATTAAAAGTTCTCATTTTTCTTTAATGTTTATATGATACTATTATTTTGTAAGAAAGTGTGATACTTTTATAGCTCAACTTTAGTATCAAACTTATCTTACTCAAGTAGAAATAGTGCTTTAGATGGAATAATTTAAGTTTTTGTGTGAAAAATGAAAAAATTATGTAGAACTATGAAGAAAGGAGAAATGTTAAAAAATATTTATTTAAATTTTATTTTAGTAATTGTATATTATGAAGAAAAAAGTGGTAAATATTAGATACGTAAACATATTATTTAGAAAGAAAGGGATGATAGACTGTGAAATCTAGATTTTTGAAGATGATATTAGTCGGAATATTATTAATCAATTTTCAAAGTTTTTCAGGTGTAAAGGAAAGAAAAAAAATTACTGGAATTAAAGCAAAACAAATAGCCTTAACTAAAGTCCCAGGAGCAACATTTGCAAACGTTCTTGAATTTGATTCAGAGAGTGATAAATCATATAAAGGACAGATTAGTTATAGAGGTGTTGTATACAATTTCGAAATAGATGTTTACACAGGGAAAATAATAAATTGGAGTGAAGAAAATAATAAATAAAAAAGAGTTTATGGAGAAAATAATATGATAAAAATAAAAAAAATAGGATGTTTTAATTATGCAATTACTTTAGTAACATTTCTTCTTTCTATCAATTTTTTGGTAAAAGGAAATAATATTGAATACAAGACGGAAGTAAAATTAACCCCAAAAGTGAATATAAAAACTTCCGATACACAAATTACACCAAATAAAGCAAAATCAATTGCGTTAGGACACGCTGGAGTTTCAGAGACAGCAGCTAATTTTAAAAAAATAAAACTAGACAATAAAAATGGAAAAGCTGTTTATGAAATAGAATTTATTGCGAATAATTCCAGATATGAACTCAGCATTGATGCTGGAAATGGTTCGGTTATAAAATTTGAAAAAAGATAAAATAAAAACAAAGACTATATGGAAAATTAATAATAACCTATATAGTCTTTTTATAATATTTAAATTTTATGGTGTTTTGTACTATTTACTATTTAAATAGTAAAAATCAGAAAATTCATGAAACTAAAGCCTTTTTTATATGGAGCTATTAAAATATCTTTTAATTAAATTCGATCATTAAGTATCCGTATAAGAGATTTTTATTTAGATTTTAAAAAATTGCTTATTATTAATAAATATTTTTTCATAATTCTATGTTTTTTCTTTTTATATAAGCAAGGGAAATCAATCGCCATTTCCCTTGCAACCCTGGCTTGTCTAAGCATTTTTTTGAAATAAAAACGAAACTCGCTAACGCTCAGACAGTCGTTTTCATTCCAAAAAAATCACGACATTCTATACTAAATTATATAGATTATTATATTTAAATTTTAGGCTTTTACATTTGAAAAATATTAAATAAGCAAAATTTCGTTAAAGGAAAAATAACTAAATACGAAAGTATTTCTTTCGCCATAATTTTTATAATGATAAAACTTATTTATGTTAAAATAACTTTTGTTTGCGAAAGTGAGCGTAGTTTTACCAAGCGAGTTTTATTTTTTCTTTATAAGAAAGTTTTGCGTAAGCGGGGTTGTAAGAGCATGGCGTTTGATGCCCTTACGTTACAAAAAAATTGAATAAAAAAATAGAAAAACTATTACTAATCATAATACTTATAAATTAAATTATAAAAGTTCTTAAGATGGATACTTAAAAATTAATTGTATGATTTGATTACTACTTTTTAATGGTATTTAGCATTAAATAATAAAGCAGAATTATTATAAGTTCTTTTTTTCAAGGTTAAATAGTTTATCAGTTAAATAAAAGATAATTTTTTTGAAAAGAGCTTTATATTAATCTTATTCTAGCTGTAAATTACATCATTCCAAGATAGGCAGCACCTAAAATTCCTGCATCATTTCCAAGAGTTGCTGTGACAATTTTTAGATTTTCCAAAATTGATGGAAATGCTACATCTTTTAATTTTTCTTTCACACGATCAAACAGGAAATCTCCAGCAAGAGCAACTCCTCCACCTACAACAACAATTTCAGGATCTAGTATGCTAAGCAGATTTCCAATTCCTAATGCTAATTTTTCCGCTTCATAATCCACAATATCAATTGAGAATTCATCACCTTTTCTAGCAGCATCAAATACATCCTTTGCTTCTAAATCTCTACCTTTTGTCATTTCATAAAGCAGGTTTTGTTTATTTACTGCAAGACGGCTTTTTGCTTCACGGATTATTCCAGTAGCAGAAGCGTATGCTTCCCAGCATCCTTTTTGTCCACATCCGCATAGTTTTCCATTTGGCTCAATTTTAATATGTCCAACTTCTCCACCTGCTCCGTGTTCTCCACTTACAAGTTTTCCGTCAACAATAATTCCACCACCAATTCCAGTTCCTACAGCAAGCCCTAATACATTTTTATATCCTTGCGCAGCACCTTTCCACATTTCTCCAAGTGTAATAACATTAACATCATTATCAACTTTTACTGGTTTACCAAGATTTTTTTCAAATTCCAATGCCAAATCCATCCCATGTTTCCAAGGGAAATTTGCCCAAAACTTAACAACTCTGGAATTTAACACGGGTCCTGGTACTCCAACACCAACTGAGACAACATTATCAAAATTAACATTAGTTCCTTCAATTTGAGTAATAAGAATTTTTGACAATCTTTGAATTGTTTCAGAAAAACCTTCCATTGAATCAGTTTTTACGATGGTTGTAAAAATGATATTCCCTTTTTCATCAACAAGTCCAATTTTTGTATTAGTTCCTCCCAAATCAATTCCTACATAATATTTCATATTTCCTCCTAAGTACAGTTATTTATATAACACATAGCAAAACATCTTTAAAATTAATTATTATATCAATATAAGTTTACCTTATTTCTTATATTTTTTCAATATTTTACAAAAATTTTTTTTAATGATATAATGTAAATATGTTTTGTAAAGAAAAAGGATATGTTTGATAATCTAATTTTTAAATTGAATACTTGTGGATAGATAATGGTATTTTAAAAGAATATAAAACAAAATTAAGTTATTGGACAAATTTAATAATATAAATTATGGAGGTTTTTATGAGAAGCTTATCGGGAATACAGCCCAGCGGAATTTTACATATTGGAAATTATTTTGGTGCCATTAAACAGTTTGTAGAGCTGCAGGATGAATATGAAGGTTTTTATTTTTTAGCAAATTATCATGCTTTGACGTCTTCACCAAAAGGTAAGGATTTAAAGGCTAATACGATTGGTGTAATTTTGGACTATTTGGCTTTGGGGCTGAATCCTGAAAAATCAACATTGTTTTTGCAGTCGGATGTGCCTGAACATGCAGAATTATCTTGGATTTTGTCAAATATTGCTCCAATGGGGCTACTAGAAAGAGCTCATTCGTACAAGGACAAAGTTGCGAAGGGAATTAAGCCAAATGTGGGACTTTTTACTTATCCAATACTTATGGCCGCTGACATTTTAATGTATTCGCCAGATATTGTGCCTGTTGGAAAGGATCAGAAGCAGCATTTGGAAATGACTCGTGATATTGCAACTAAATTTAACGAAACTTACGACAAGGAAGTATTTAAATTGCCAAAAGAGAAAATCGTTGAAAATGTAGCTACTGTCCCTGGAACAGATGGTGATAAAATGAGCAAGTCCTATGGAAATGTAATAAATATGTTTGGTTCAAAAAAAGCATTAAAAAAACAGATAATGAGCATTGTAACAGATTCAACACCTTTAGAGGAACCAAAAGATCCTGATAACAATATCACAAAATTATATGCTCTTTTTGCAACAGAAACGGAAGTAGAAGTATTAAAGGAAAAATTCAGAACAGGAAACTTTGGATATGGACACGCTAAAAATGAATTGTTTGACAAATTTATGGATTATTTTTCACCATTTCAGAAAAAAAGAGAAGAACTGGAAAATAATATGGACTATGTATACCAAATTTTGCAAGAAGGTGCAAATAAGGCTAGAAGCATTGCAACTGAGAAAATGGATGAAGTTAGAGATGTAGTGGGGCTTTTGAAGAAAAATTATTAGTGATTTTGTTTGAAAAGTTTTATTTTAATTATAAAGAAAAGGCACGTTTAAGTGTCTTTTTTAGCTTTAAAAATTTTGCGATGATATTCATAAAACAGGAGGCAGAATCGAATGAAGAGAATAGCGAATTTAGAGGATAATCCAAGAAAAGATGTTTTTTTTATTCCACTTATAATTTATATGATTCATCTAGTATTTATGATTTTTGTGAATAATAAAACATTAGTTATAGAAAGTCACATATTTAGACATATATACATGTTTAGAATATATAGATGGATACTTAGTCTTCCAATAATTTATTATTTTGTAAAAACTTATAAAAATATGAATATTTTAAAACGAATGAAAAATTGAATGTAAAAGACTTTAATACATATTTTGCACTAGTTTTTTTTATAGGAAATATTTGTAATTTATTGATTATATCAATATTTAAATTTAAAGGAAGAACTCCTTTAATAAATGAGCCTTTGTATATAGATGTAATAATGGCAGTATTTGTAGCACCAATATTGGAAGAAATTGTATTTCGTGGAGTTATAATGAATAATTTGAGAAAATATGGGATTAGAGTAGCAATAATTATTAATTCGCTTCTTTTTGGGCTATCTCATTATAATATAGAGATGATTATTCCAGCATTTTTGACAGGCATCATCTTTTCTTATGTTGCATACAAGTATTCAATAAAATATTCTATTTTAATACATTTTTTTATAAATGCAATAACAAAAACATCTCAAGTTTTAGCAATTTTAAGAATTGATATACTTCTAATTCTAGTTGGTTTGTTTTCTGCTTTTTTGATTATCTTTTTATTAGTATTTTTTATAATTGGACTGGCAAAAGGAAGATACAAGGAGATATTTTTTATTTTAAAATTAAATGTTGAAGATAGGAAGAAATTAGCTGAGTTTGTGAAAAATGATTTTCTGTATCTGCTGATAATATTTGCGATTGTAGTTTCTAATTTTTTCTTTAATTATAAAATATTTTAATTAATAAGTAATTTGACAAAATATTTAAATTAGAGTAATATATACGTAGAAGGATAAAATAAATTAAAATATCATTGGTGGAGGTAAAAATTGTGAGCAGTAAAAAATATCAAAATTTATTAATTATAGTAACCTCTGTAATTTCTTCCATACTTGGAAGTAAAGTTATTGATATGTACGGCTGGATTCCAGGATTATTGACTGCAGTAGCGATAGGTGTTGTTATTGGGTTAGGTGGAAAGTATTTATTTAAGTTTTTTAATAAAACTGAATAGGTAATTTTTAATATTGCGCTAGAAAGGGAGTTTCTGTATGTTTTGAAGCTCCTATTTTGATATATTTTAAGCTATATAACATAGTCTGTAATTCAAAATGTATTAACATTTACTGTTTAAACAGAAATAATAGAAAATAGTTTATTTTATAATTTTCAGTATTTCATTTTTCCCATTTTTATCATTTTAGCTTCATTGTTATTAAAGTACAAAGTAATTTTCCAATTTTATTGCTCCTAAGAAAATATAAAAATAATCAATAGTGAAATAAAAAAGGCAACCTTTAGGCTACCCTTAAACAAACTACACTTTATGCTTTTTTTAGACATTCTCCTTTTTCAAAGTTTTAGTAAACAGTTTTCCATTTTTTACATAATGGTCAGCATTTTTTTGAATATGTTCTATCTCTTCATCAGTCAATTTTCTCACTATTTTAGCAGGACTTCCTAAAATGAGAACACCTTTCTCATAAGGAATTTTATGAGTAACTAAAGAACCTGCACCTATAAGACAGTTAGGAGCGATTTTTGTCCCGTTTAAAACTGTGCTGCCCATTCCTACTATCACATTATCTCCTATTTCACAGCTATGAAGTATCACATTATGACCTACAGTAACATTTTCTCCCACGATACAGGGAAGTCCAAAATCAGTATGTAATGTCGAATTATCTTGAACATTGCTATTTTTCCCTATAGTTATTTTCTCCACATCTCCTCTTAGTACCGCACCGAACCATATATTCACCCCGTCATTCAGTTCTACATTTCCCATAACATCAGCACTTTCAGCAATAAACACTTCTCCCAATATTTTAGGTTTTATCCCGTCCAATTCATAAATCATCCTGAACACACTCTCCTAACTACATATTTTTCTTTTTCAAGTATTTCTTATAAACTTTCTTAAATTCCAAATCTTCATCAATATTTTCTAACTTTTTTTTAAACAAATCCATTCTATTCTTCATAGTTTTCTCAATTGAGTGAAACTGCCTATATTCATCAATTTTAGCATGATTGCCACTTCGCAATACTTCTGGAACAGTATATCCATCAATTTCTACAGGTCTTGTATATTGGGGAAATCCAAGAAGTCCGTTGTAAAATGAGTCTGTTTCAAAAGATTCTTTTTTTATTACACCTTCCTTTATACGAATAACAGAGTCCATAATTACAAGGGAAGGCAAGTCGCCACTGCTTAGGACATAATCTCCAATGGAAATTTCTTCATCTACAAATTTATCAATAACTCTTTGGTCAAGACCTTCGTAACGCCCTGAAATAAATACAATTTCATCTTTTTCTGAAAGTTCAGTAACTTTTTTGTGAGTCAGCTGTTTTCCTTGTGGGGATAAGAAAATTACATAAGGTTTTTTTGAATTTTCGTTATTTTCGTTGTTGTAAAATTCATAGTTTTCGTAAAAGAAGTTCCAGTAGGCTTCTGGCTTTAAAACCATTCCAGCACCGCCACCAAAAGGGATGTCGTCCATCTGGCTGTGTTTATTTCTAGCATAATCCCTTATGTTTACAATATTAAAATCGATAATATCTTTTTCAGTTGCTCTTTTTAGTATTGTTTGGGATAAATATTGTTCAAATAATTCAGGAAATAGTGTGAGTACGTTAAATTTCATTAATTTTACCTCTTGTTTATTTTCAAATTATATCTATTCTCTCATTCCGTCAATCAGGCTTACTTCGATTCTGTTATTTGGAAAGTCTATTTTTGTTACAAATTCATCAATTAATGGAACCATAATTTCTTTTTTTGTATTAATATCTTCTATAATTAAGATGTTGTGTGCTGCAGTTTCCATTACATCAATAATTTCTCCAATTTTTTCATTTTCAGAAAATACTTCTATTCCAAATAAGTCTTTTACATAAAAATCATCTTCATTTCTTTCAGGGAGCAAATCACGGCGTATTTTGACCTTATAGCCATTCAGCTCTTTTGCGGCATCAATATTTTCAATTCCTTCAAAGTCTAAAATTGCTTTTTTGTCATTTAGCCTTTTTACGTTTTTTACGACAAGTAATTTCTTTTTGTCATTTTTTTCAAGAAGAACACGCTCATTTTCGATAAGTTCGATATTTTCAAAAATTGAGGTAATTTTAACGCTGCCACGTAAATGATGTGTTCCGACAATTGTTCCTATATTTACTAAGTTTTCCATTATTTGTTATCGCTTCTCTCTTTCTTGAATTTTTTTAAATTTCTTTTTTTAATTTTGTGAATTTTCTGCTATCCTCAGCAATTGTTTTTAAGTCAGCTAAGCTAATTCCATCAAAGTTAGCTGCAACTGCTGAAATTATTCCTTCCACTAATGGGGCATCTGCAATTTTTGCTTCAACTTGCCCTTCCAGCTCTTTTATTGCCTTAGCCGCATTAAATACAGAACTTCCCATATCTACGAAAACAAGTACTCCAGCACCGTTATCAGCACGGATTATTGCTTCCTTAACATTTTCGACATTTGTTCCATAAACTTCTCTGCTTGCATTTCCACCATTTTCCAATGTAAAGTCTTCTTGCTTAAATACTTTTACAAAATTAATAATTTCCTGTGCAAGCGTGTTACTGTGGCTAACTACCACGATTCCTACTAAGTTATGACTATTTTCTTTCATTTTTTATTTATGTCCTTTCATATTATGGTTATATTTTTAGTTTTCTCCTAGCAATCTGTCTAAAATTATTGAAACAGCACTTCTGACACACAAATGATTATATCTGGTATTCCCGCGGATTGGCTCCAGAATTTTATAGGATAAATCCATAATTTCATTTGTAAGTCCCCAACCTGTTCCAAATAAAATTAAATACGGAGTATCGTCTTCGATGATTTCTTTTCCTAAATCAGCATATCCAACAGTATTTGGGAAAATTTTTGCTGAAGTTGTAATAATTTTTGGTTTTTTTCCTTCAATTTTTTCAATTGTTTCTATAGCACTTTGGACAGAATCTTCAAGTTCTGTATTTTCAAAGGCTTCGTTTCTATTTTTGTTAAATTCTATCCCATTTCCTTCAGTCCAGTATCCGATAATTCTGCCAGTCAGCTCTTTCTGGGCATCAACTGGAGTTATAATGAAATATTTTTTTATATCGTAAGTTCTGCAAGTCCTAGAAATATCGTGTATATCAAAGTTTGTGACAGAAGTTGCCACAACATCATTATTTCTGTTGTAAACAGGGTAGTGGACAAGCCCCACATATATGTTATCTCTCATTTTGATATTCCTTTCAGTTTTTTATTTATTTCGTCTCTGCCTGTAGCCACGTATCTGTTCATTTTGCTCCTTATAAGCTAAAGCCATAATAAATAACAGTACAGTTTGTACCCAAAAAATTGCAAAATCGGTAAAATTGTGTACTACAATTCCAGCAATTAGAGCAATTTTTAATACATTATTTCTGTCATTTCTCAAAATATCATACAAGTAGCGTAAAAACACAGCAAATAATGCTATTGTTCCAATTAGTCCGTAACTTAAAAGCAGTTCTACAAGTGCATTATGTGAATGTGGATACACATAATTGGTAAATTTGTAGTAAAAAAAGTTTCCGTGTCCATACAGGATATTGGTTTTTTTAAAAATTCTAAACGCCATATCAATAATTTCGACTCTTAGCCAGAAATATTCTATTAACGTACTTTCACGCAAGAATGGGAAAACGCCTGAAACTACTCCCAAAATATACGATAAAAGAATTAAAATACATCCAGCAAAATATCTTCTTCGTAAAAAGTAGAAAAATAATGTAAATATTCCTAAAACAACTGCAATTAACGAAGACCTTGAACCAGTAAGCAGTATTGTCAGAATATTCATTAAAAATACAGCAAAATTAATTTTTGATTTTTTTTCAAATGTAAAATATAAATTTATGATTGCAGACATCATCATAATGCTTCCTAAATAATTTGGATTAAAGTATGCAAAATATCCGATTCTGTTATGTGTGAATAAAAATTCTCCTAACCCAACTAAAAGTGAAATTCCCGAAAATTTTGCCATCCATTCCAAATTATTTTTTTTGAATTCCACATCAACAATTAACGTATAATAACGCCCAACTACAATACATAAAAATATGGGAATTGCCATTAGACCTAAAATATTTTTATAAAAGGCGGAAGTTATAAGTGAAAATCCCAAAACAATTCCCACTGTAATGAGCGACTTGTCCTTAAATATTTTTTTATATTCTCCAGTTATAAATATATTTATTAATATGAGAATGCTAAATAAGATAACTAAAGCATAATGTATAAAAATTGAAGCACCTAAAAGTAAATACAATTTTTCCAGATACTTCTGATTTTTTGTATCCAAGTTTCCTCCTTATAATTATAATAACATAGTAAAACTAAATTTTAAATTTTTTTATAAGACTCCCTGCTCAAAGGCATAAGGAGTATATTTTCCACTTTTTGTATCAATGCTTTTAATAATTTTTTTCACTTCCGTTGCTGTTTCAAATGTGAAATCTAGTCTCAATTCATCTAAATTCAGTTCATAAATATCATCCAGCCTTGGTATCAGGTTCATTGGCTTGTCTAGATAGAGTTCAATATTATCAAGTTCATTTTTTACAATTTTGTACTTGTCATAAAATTCGCCTTCCAGCTCCTTGTATTCCTTATCAAAAATTTTATGTTCGATATACATTCCTTTTAGGTAACCGTAAATCACAAGTCCTTTTTTCAGTTTGTCAGATTTTATGTTTTTTAATTGTCGATAACTTAATTCTGGCGATAAAAATACTGTTTCAAGATTATTGAAAGTAGAAAACATCTCAATTGTATGATTATTGAAAACATTTAAGTTCCAGTCCAGCGTTTGTCCTTTTACTCCAGTTTTTTCTCCCATAATTGCCTGATAAAGATTGGAAACTAGATTTGTACCTGTTTTCATCTTATCTGTTTTTGACAAATTCTTTTCCTTTGCAACATCAAACTGTTTTCGGTAAATTTTTGTTATTCCCATTTCACGGCAGGCGTTTTCCTGCTCATCATTTGTAACAAGTGCTGAAATAACAGGTTTTTTACTATTTTTAGATTTTTCATTTTCCAGATTAATCGGTTCAAAATTATATTTTTTTCGCTCGATAGCAGTTCTTTTGTAAGATTCAAGCAATTTTTCCAGAAGTTCTGAAACACATTCTCTTTTGAGATTTTTTAGTTCACTAAAAGGAATGAACGAAGTTCCATCATAATCAATCTGAATTTTACCAAGTTCAAAAGTCGTATCTCCAAGTTCGCCAATTTTCTCTGCAATTTGTTCTTTCGTAATCAATTTTTTGGCATCTTGTTCAATAAGATTTCCTTTCTTTGTCACAGAAATTATCTCATTTTTTAAATTTTCAATTTCCAGTGTAAGTTCGATTTCTTGACCTTTTTTTGCAAGTAATGTCGCATTAACAGCGGCAAATCTTTTAGAAACTTTTATATTATGGATAATTCTGTCGTTAATTTCTTTAGAATAATTTTTGTAAATATATTTTGTTCCTTTTGGTAATTTTCCGATTGAAACAATGTCAAATCTACTAGCTTTTTGAACTTTTTCTTTTTCATTGTGACTATTTTGCTTTTTGCTTTTCTTTTCAGAATTTTCACTTTTTCCAGATTCGATAATTCGAATTTTATTTACATATTCTCCGCCAATCTGCTCAAAATTATCATCTACGAATTGAACACCATCTCCTAAAATAAGTTCGTCGTCAATCTTAAAATTATTTGATTCACCAATTCTTGCTCCAAGAAAATATCCAAAATTTGAAGAATATTTAAAGTTCATAAGTTTGTTATCCAAATAAAAATATCCTTTTGAATATCCACGGTTAAACAACTTATAACTTTCCGTCGGACGTGGAGTGCCTTTTAAAATATTGTCATAGTAGCTTACGGTTTCGTAAACATATTCGCTTGATTTTTTCCGTCCTTCAACTTTTATCGCATCAATTCCAATATTTTTTAGCATATTGATTTCCTTATCCTGCAATAACTGATCATTAGGGCTTAAAAAATAAGCACTTTCTCCATTTTCGTCTGTAAACTTTTTACGGCAGGAATAAGCACAAAGTCCACGGTTTCCACTTCTTCCTCCAATAAAGCTACTTATGTAACAATTTCCAGAATAAGAAATACAAAGTGAACCTGATACAAAGATTTCCAGTTCAATATCAGTTTTTTCACGAATACTTTTTATTTCTTCAAAGGAAAGTTCTCTTGCAAGACAGACACGAGTAAGTCCTAATTCTTTTAATTTATTAGCTTCTACATGATTTGCCACAGTCATCTGCGTACTTCCATGAATTTTTAAATTTGGAAAATTTTCCTTCAAAAACTTAACAAATCCCAAATCTTGTACAATGAACCCGTCAATTCCGTGTTCATAGACTCTTTTAATATTGTTATACATGCTGTTAATTTCGCTGTCCTTTAAAATTGTATTCAAAGTCATAAGAGTCTTTACTCCACGTGAATGAGCATAGTCAATTCCGTTAAGCACTTCTTGTATAGCTAGATTTTCGTTATTTCTTCTTGCTCCAAATCCTTTTAGACCAAAAAACACTTCATTAGCTCCAGCTTTTACAGCAGCAACTAGTTTTTCATAATTTCCAGCTGGTGCTAAAATATTCATTTTTCTTTTTTTATCAAAATCTATTACTTCTTCCAATTTAATTTTCTCTCCATTTTTTCTAAAAATTTTATCTCTTAATATTATAGCAAATTTGCTATTTTTTTCCAATTTATTTTTTAAATTTATCCAAAATAAATTCGCATATTTTTTTATTGTTGAATAAAAAAATTCGGTAAATATTAAAATACCGAATTTATGTTAAATGCTTTTAAAATACAGGGAATCCTTGTCCAGCATACTTTTCTTCAATAAACTTCTTAATTTTTTCAGAAGTCATAGCTTTTGTCAAATCTTGTATTTTTTTACTGTTTTTGTTATCTTCTCTTGCCACAAGGCTTACAGCGTACTTACCATTTGTATTTTTTTCAATGAATAAGGCATCTTTTACATGAACTCCAATTTTTAGCATATGTGATGGCCAGTTAAATGCCAAGTCAGCTTCTTGGTATGCCTGCACTAGTGATGGAATAGGAACTGCCATAAATTTGAGATTTTTCTTAGTGTTAATGACATCATTCAAATTGTAAAGTCCATCTTTTGGCTTCAATTCAATTAAACCTTCATTTGCAAGTATTCTCAAGGCTCTATCCTGATTTGTTACATCGTTTGGAATGGCAACTTTTGCCCCATTTGGAATTTCTGCCTTATTTTTATATTTTTTTGAGTAAAAACCTACATAAACATCATAAATCCCTTTAACTTTTACAAGTTTTCCGTTATTTTTTTTATTAAAAACTTGCATAAATGGTTCGTGCTGATGAAAGTTTGCATCAAAGTCTTTGGCATTTAGTCCAACATTTGCAGTAACATAATCTGTTAATACAGTAACTTTTACATCATAACCTTCCTTTTTTAAGTCTTCAGCCGCTATTTTCACAATTTCATCCATCGGATATCCAGCCGCAGCAATTCTGATTACATTATCCTTTTTTAAATTTATTCCAACAAATGCTAAAACTAGCACACATATTACAGCTAATGAAATTAATAATTTTTTTGACATTAGTAAATTCTCCTTTTCTTATCTAAATTTTTTGATATTCTGTTTCCAATAATCTGTATTGAAAATACAATGACTATCATTATTGTTACAACCCTATATACAAGGGCATAGTTGTATTCGTTGTATCCATATCGCATTGCATAGTCGCCAATTCCGCCTCCACCAACAACTCCCATAACAGTAGAGTATGAGATAAAGCTGATAATTGACGAAGTTAAGCCAAGTACAAGACTGCTTCTCGATTCAACAAGCAAAAAATGCCACACAATTTGAAATACACTTGCCTTCATTGACAAAGCCGCATCAATTATTCCGCTATTCACATCATAAAAAGACTGTTCTGTAAATCTCGCATACAAAGCCACAGCTACAAAGCAAATTGGAAAACTTGCAGGAAACAGTCCAAAAGCAGTACCAAAAATTAATCGTGTGAGAGGTATTAATATGACTACAAATATTAAAAATGGGAAGCTTCTGACTACATTTATATAAATGTTGCATGGAATATTTATAAACTTATTTTCCCTAATGCTGCCTTTATCAGTCAAAAATACAACCGCTCCTAAAGGAATTCCCAAAAATACTGCACATATCGTAGGAATAAGAACCATTATAAAAGTGTCCTTTATTGCAATTAATAATTCAGTATCTATCATTTCAGAACCTCCCTCACATAATCGGCATAACTTTTGTTTGATTTTTCATAATCCTTCTGATTAACATTGAAAATATCTGTAATTTTACCTTTTTCAATAACAGCTACCCTGCTGCATAGCCTTTTTACAACTTCCAGTTCGTGAGTAACAACTAAAATGGTCGTTCCATACTTTTTATTTATTTCCTCAAATAAGTCAAGTATTTCATCTTTTACAGATTTATCCAAAGAAGCTGTAACTTCATCGCAAAGCAGTAATTGCGGATTTATCACTAACGCACGGGCAATAGCTACTCTCTGCCTTTCGCCGCCGCTAAGGGAAGCAATAAATGATTTTTTCTTATCAGACAGCCCGACAAATTTTAAAACTTCCTCAACTTTTTCAGCTGAAAACCTTTTCTTTAAAATCAACGGAAGAGCAATATTATCAAAGACATTTTTGTTATACAAAAGATTAAATTCCTGAAAAATATAAGCAATTTCAGTATTCTTTGCAATATTAATTTCTCCTTTATCAGCCTTCAAAAGCCCTTGAACAATCCTCAAAATCGTTGATTTTCCACTTCCTGACTGCCCGATTAATCCAAAGATTTCCCCTTTGTTAATCTTCAAATTTATTTTCAAATCAAAATTAGTATAATTTTTTTCAATATCTCTAAGTTCTACCATCTCACCTCCAATTATTTTTGTATTTAATTTTAAAATGTAATAACTTCAAAATTATATCATATTTTTTAAAATAAGGGAATATTGTTTGGAAAAAAGTGAATTCTGCTTTGAGGAACAGAAATAATTAAAATTAATTGGTTTTTTTCGATATTTTCAGCGTTTTCTATTTTTTAGGGGAACAAAAATTAAAAACAAATATTTCCTTGAATTTATATTTGAGATTAGATATAATTTGTATAGAAATAAAAAAATTAAAATTAAATTTTGGGGAAATAACTTAAAATTAGATTTGGAAGTTTAAAAAAGTATTGTTTTAGGAGATTGGCTATGAAGAAGGTTAGAGTTACAATTTCGGATTTTATGAATGAAATTATAAAAAGTGATTCGGAGTATTTTAAAATACCTGTGGGGAGGATAGGGAACATAATTTTTAAATATTATATGGACAAAAATTTAAATAAAGTGGAATTGGGAAACTTTTCAGGAGAAGTGCTGCAGTTTAACTTGAATAAAAATAATGATGAAATTTTTATGGATACTTTTGTTAGAAGCAGAGTTGAAACTGAGGCTGAATATTGGAGAAATATAATTTTTACGTATATTAATAATTTACGATATAGACGTGAAGAAATATTATTTGAAAAGATTTTTAGAAAAATTAAGGAAGGAATACAGGGTAAGAGAAAGATAAAAATAAAATATCACAAATATATAAGGTTAGTAAATCCGTATTTTGTAAAAGTGGCAGATGATGAAAACAGATCTTATTTGTTCTGCTACTGTGAAAAGAATAATGATTATAGGAATTACAGAGTTTCTGAAATAGAAGAAGTGTGGTTTACAAATGAAAATATTGACATAAAAGATAAAAAATATATTGATGACGTGTATAAAAATTTTGATCCGTTTCTATCGTATAAGAACACAGTTAAAGTTGAATTTACAGAAAAAGGAGTGGAATTATATGAAAAAGTTTTGACAAACAGACCTAGACTTTTAAATAAGAAGGATGAGATTTATATCTTTGAATGTGATAACAAACTTGCATTGGTATATTTTGCACAATTTTTTTCAAATGTAAAAATTTTAGAACCAATTGAATTACAGGAAAAATTAAAAAATGAACTTAAAAGAACAATAGAAATATATGAAAATAAGGAGGAAGAAAATGTTTAGATTAAGAGGGAGCAGAAGGAGAAAAACAGAGGAAATTATCAAAAAATTTTTAAAAAGTTATGCTCAAAATGAAAAAAGTGAAAATAAAAAGGATTTGAGAAGCTGGTTAATTTTTGAATTGCAAAATGAACTTGCTGATAAAAATATACAGAAAATAGAAAAAATGGCTGATGAACTTATGGCGGGAGTTGAAATTTATTTTGACAAGAAAAAGGAAGTGGAAAAATATCAAAAAGTTGGGATAAGTAGCAGTGATTATGTGGGAGATGTGATACTGGATAAAATTTCGGAAGATGTAATAAATGCGGAAGTTGTGGATAGACGGCAAATTATCAAGAATATGAAGGAAAGCAGTGAAATTTTAGCAAATTACAATGAGGCAATGATATATGAAGCGGCTGCAATAAATGATTCACAAGTAGTGGCAAGCACATTAAGTGCAGCTAAAGCAAATGTTTATGTTGATAATGTAAATTTAGCTATAGGCAAGTCAAATGAGGAAATTTTGTCAGCACTTACAACTAAAGCTGGAGAAATAAGCCAAAATCCTAATTTAGATGGATTTATATTTGAAGAACATCACGCTGGAACGTTCAATATAGATGCGGCAGTTAAAGAAAAAAACTACTATGCAAAGGCACTAAAGCCAGAAATAGGCGAGACTTATGGAAAAAATTCGGTTGATATGACAATAGAAGATTCTGGCAAGATTGTAAGAAAATATCAGGCAAAAGCCTATAAAAATGCCAATGAAACTGCAAAATCATTTTATGACAGACAGCAAGGCTACAAATATAAATTTCAGTCAAAATTAGTTCCGTCAGATCAGACTGGAGATATTCCAAATGCAGTAGATAAGATGAAATTTGGAGAAGTGGAAAGTAAAAATATAAGCAAGGAAGAAATAAAAAATATTCAGGAAAAATACCAGTCTGGCGACAAAGAAGCAGTAAAATTCAGTTTTGAAAAAGATGTGGACGCTCTTGCAATAAGCAAACAACTAGGAAAACAGGCTGTAATCAATGGAACTATAGGAATTGGTATCGGAATGGCAATGGATGTTGGAGTGAAAATCGTTTCTGGTGAAAAAGTGGAAGTTGCTGAAGTAATTGAGGCTGGAGTGAAGACTGGAACTTCAATGGGACTTTCAACAGCAGTTGCAGGTGGAATAAGGGTTGCAGTTGAAAAGAATGTTGTGCCAAAAGTCTTTGCTGGAGTTTTAGCAAATAATAATGCAGTTGGAGCAGTTGCGGCATCTTCAATGGATATTATAGGAACGGCATTTAAACTAGGTTCGGATGAAATAAGTCTAGGAGAAGCTACAAAAAGGGTAGGAACATCAGTGGGTTCTGCTTATGGAGCGATAGTTGCTTCAAATGCTGGCTTTATAGGTGGAATGGCAGTGGCTGGAGCAATTGGGCTGGGAGCATTGGGAGTTGCAGGAGCAGTTGTTGGTGGAGCAGTGGCACTTGCGGCAGGAGCAGTATGTGGAATAGTGGGAAGTAAAGTTGGCGGAGCGATAGCCAAAGGAGTGGGAACTATTGCAAAACCTGTAATTGATGGATCAACTGAAATAGTAAAAAAAGGGACAGAGGCAGTAAAAAGCGTTGCAAAAGGAGCATGGGAAGGAGTGAAAGCAGTTGGGACAGCAGTAGTTTCAGGTGTAAAAGCGGTAGGAAGTGCCATAAGTTCAGCAGTTGGTGCAGTGGGAAGTTTTATTGGAGGATTATTTGGTTGGTAAAAATAATAATATCATTTTAAAATTGAAGTTAAAAAATTATAATTATACTTTGTAATGATAGGTTTATTTAGTTTTTATCAGTTTAATTTTAGATGAATTCGAGTGTTTTTATAAAAAATTTAAAAATAAATAAAAATTAGGAGGAAAAATGGAAACAAATTTATCAAAGTATTTAAGGGCAAGAAGACCTATAATTTGGGTACACAGTGGAGATTACAAGGAAGTTGACACAATTGTAACAGAAGCAACTAAAGAATATGAAAATAAGGCAATTTTTGAATATAGAGCCTTTGGAGCTGTGAATTTTGAAACGAAGATTAAAAGTGATGAGATTATGGATTTGTACAGTTTTTTAAATATTTTATTTTCTGAAGGTGTGAAAACTAATGTGTTTTTGATAATTAAGAATGCAGAAGAAGAAATGAAAGACGCAAAGAATATTGCACTTATAAAGAAAATAGCAGAAACTAGATATTCAAATTCAGATTATAATTTTACAGTAATTGTAGTAACAGAAGCAGAAACAGTACCGAAGGATTTGGAAAAATTTACTTCGATACTCGACATTCCAAACATGACAAAAGACGAGATTGAAAAATACATTTGGAACTTTGCTAAAGAAAATAATGTGAATGTGGATAAAAATGATGTTGGGGAAGTTGCAATTTCGTTAAAAGGGTTGACAAAACTGGAAATAGATCACGTTCTGAATATGATAATTGAATCTAAAAATAATATTTCAATTTCGGGAAGAGATATAATAATTCGTGAGAAAGGACAAATAATTAAAAAGTCTTCAATTTTGGAAATTATTGATTTTAAGGAAAAAATAGAAGAAATTGGTGGGCTTGAAGGACTGAAAGAATGGTTAAGTTCTAAGGCACAAGTATTTAGAAGGCTGGATGAAGCCAAAAAATTTGGAGTGGATACGCCAAAAGGGGTACTGCTTGTGGGAATGCCAGGCTGTGGTAAAAGTTTGGCAGCAAAAGCAAGTGCAAGATTGTTTAACGTTCCGTTATTAAGGCTGGATATAGGAAGACTTTTGGGAAAATACGTTGGAGAATCAGAACATAATATGAGAGTGGCACTAAAAACAGCAGAATCAATAAGTCCGTGCATTTTATGGATAGATGAGATAGAAAAAGCATTTGCAGGAATAGATCAAAACGGTGGAGCGAGCGACATAACAAAACGTCTATTTGGACAATTTTTGACTTGGTTACAGGAAAAGGAAAACACAGTATTCGTAGTAGCAACAGCCAACGATATAACAGCCTTTCCGCCAGAATTTTTAAGAAAAGGGCGATTTGATGAAGTATTTTTCATAGATTTCCCGAACGAGGAAGAAAGAGAAAGAATATTTGAAATTCACCTTGAAAAAAGAGGAAAAATGTCAGATGATATAAATTTAAAGGAACTGGCAGAAGAAACAGAAGGCTACTGCGGTGCTGATATAGAAGAAATCGTCAAAAACGCAGTTGAAAACAAATTTATACTAGAAACTGAAAATGAAGAAGAAAAGAAAATTACAACAAATAATTTATTAGAAGCAACTAAAAGTATAGATTCTTTATCGAATATTTTATCAGATAAAATAGATATTTTGAAAAAAAGCTATAAAAAATTCAAAATAAAATCAGCTTCTCAAAAAATAAAAAAAGGTAAAAGAATAGCTGGAAGACCGACATTCAAAGATATGGTTATAGTAAATGGAGGAAAATACACACCATCATTCTTTAACGAAGAAAGAGAAGTTTGCAATTTAGAAGTTTGTAAATATCAGACAACACAAGATATGTGGATGGAAGTAATGGAGAATAATCCATCAGAATTTAAAGGTGGAAGACGTCCAGTTGAAAAAGTATCTTGGCTTGAAGCTTTGATATACTGTAATAACTTAAGTGAAAAATATGGATTGAAACCAGTTTATGATTTTAGTACTTTCAATGAAAATCAGAGTATAAAGATAAATCAACTCGGAGGAAAATCAGTGTATCCGAATATAGCAGATTTTAAAAAAACAGAAGGATTTAGATTGCCAACAGAAGTTGAATGGGAATGGTTTGCAAGAGGTGGAGAAGTTGCGATACAAGATGGGACATTTAATTATGATTATTCGGGTAGTAATAATTTAGATGAAGTTGCTTGGCATCATGAAAATTCAGGAGAGCAAACTCATGATGTAGGAACAAAGAAGCCAAATCAATTGGGACTTTATGACTGTAGTGGAAACGTATGGGAATGGTGCTATGATACAAATAGTGATGGATATATATCTGAAAATACTCCATATATATATGATGAAACAGAAACTGAAAGAAGAATAAGAGGAGGTTCGTGCCGATATGTTCATTACACTCCTGAAGAGAATAAATTGTTTTATCGAGATGACAATGGTTACATTAATTTTACAATTAATTATAGTTGTGGTTTTCGTATAGTTAGAACAATTTAATTTTTATAATTTTTACTTTTAAATAGGGGGTTCTTTTGAATACATAGCATATCAGAAGGCACACCCGGAGAACTGAAACATCTTAGTACCCGGAGGAAGAGAAAGAAAATTCGATTCCCTTAGTAGCGGCGAGGTTTTGAGATTTATTAAAAAAAGTTAAAAAATGTAATTGACAAAATATTTGATATGTATTATAATTTATTTACATTAAAGCCTTATTTATTTAAGGAAAGAATGGTAATAAAAGATTAAGAGCCTTATTCGTTAAGGACTACCGAAGGTATATCCAAAAGATATACCTAATTTTTTTAAGAGGGGGAATATAATATGACAAAATGTGAGGTTTTTGGTGTTTACTTGATAGACTTTAAAATAAATGAGGGTGGAGAATTATCAAATAAGCATTATGGTTTAGTATTAACCAAAATGTCAAGTTCTGATAAAACATTTCTTGTTGCACCGATGACGAGTAAAAAAAGAAATAAAAGATATAGAGGAGGGATTACTGTTATTTGTGAAAAATATCAAAATAATCCAAGTGCTAAAAAAGCATTCATACAACTTAGGAAAATTCGAGAAGTAAGTATAAAAAGATTACTAGGCAGTAAAAAATATAGTTTAGATGAAGAGGATGCTAATAGATTAAAAGTGGCTTTTCATAAATTTTTTAAACATTTAGAATTAGATATGGAAAAATTAAAAAAGATAACCTCAGGGGCAAAGGAATTCTAAGATTTTAATCCTACTCCTATCCAGGAACCCAGCACTAATCCTTCACAAGTTATCTTGTTAAACTAATTATATTATAATTTCATAAAATGTCAAGGACAAGAAATGGAAAAAATTTTCAAAATTTCCTTGCAAAATAAAAATAAATATGATAAACTATTTTAGTAATTAAATTAGAAGTAGAAACATTGTTTCTCACCTTTCCATCAAATACATTTAGATTTTGGATTGATTTTCCAAATAAAAATAGAATAATGAGTTCTATTTTTAAGATGAGTTGGGTATTAGTTATTTGATATTTTATAATGAAATAAGTATTTTTATTATACTGATTTTGTTATAGGATTTATTTATATGATAACTATTGAGCAAGGTTTCTTATATCTTGTTTTTTTATTGTAAAAAAACTAGGAGGTGTTTTTTATAAGAGGAAATAACCGATCTGATGAGCCAAGAATGAACGAGCGAATTAGGGCAAGAGAAATTAGGGTTGTTGGTGATGATGGAGAACAGTTTGGAGTAATGTCAGCTAGAGATGCGTTAGCACTTGCGGCAGAAAAAGAATTGGACTTAGTTGAAATTTCACCAAATGCAACACCGCCTGTATGCAAAATCATGGACTATGGAAAATTCAAGTATGAGAAAACGAAGAAAGACAAGGAAAATAAGAAAAAACAAAAAAATGTCGTTATTAAAGAGATTAGAATTAAACCTCATATTGACGAGCATGATAAAGAAACAAAAATTTCTCAAATTGAAAAATTTATAGCCAAGGAGCATAAGGTAAAAGTCAGCCTAAGACTTACAGGTAGAGAAAGATTACATGCAGAATCTGCTATTAAAGTATTAGACGAGTTTGCAAGTCATTTTGAAGAAACTGCAACAGTTGAGAAAAAATACGGAAAAGAACAGGTTCAAAAATTTATTTTATTATCGCCTAAAAAATAAAGGCAAAATTTAAAAAAGTGAAAAGTGATTTAGGAGGAAAGAAAATGCCAAAAATGAAAACACATAAAGGAACAAAAAAAAGAGTTAAAGTTACAGGAAGTGGAAAAATTTCTATAAGACACTCAGGAAAGAGCCATATCTTGACTAAAAAGACTCATAAAAGAAAGAAACGTCTAGGACAAGACGCAATCGCTCCAAAAGGTGCTGAAAGAAAAATCAAAAAAGCATTGGCTGGACAAGAAGGAAGATAGTTTAAGTAATTACTTTAAAATTATTTTTAAAAAAGCAATTTAACAAATTTATTACTTTTATTTAAAAGTAAAGTTAAAAAAAGCAGTTTTAGAATAACAATTAACAGCTTTTTATTAAAAAATCAAAATTAAAAATTGACAAAAGTTAGTTCTGAATATTAAATATAAAGAACAAAAAACGGCTAAAATATCAAGGAGGAAAGAAGATGCCAAGAGTAAAAACAGGAATAGTTAGAAGAAAAAGACATAAAAAAGTTTTAAAAGAAGCAAAAGGTTATAGAGGAGCCATAAAAACAAATTATAAAAAAGCTAATGAAGCAGTTAAAAAAGCTATGGCTTACGCAACTGAACATAGAAAATTGAAAAAAAGAAAAATGCGTGAATTATGGATTATCAGAATTAACGCTGCTGCAAGATTAAACGGAATTTCTTATTCAAGATTGATGAACGGACTTAAAAAAGCTGGAATTGAACTTGATAGAAAAGTTTTAGCAGACTTAGCATTAAATAATCCTGCTGAATTTGCAAAATTAGTAGAAAAAGTTAAATAGAAATAAATAACAAATCAATACTCAAATGGTAATTTTTAATAAAATAAGCTATTTGGGTATTTTTAAAATTAGAAGATTATATATCGTATTTTTTTACAATAAAAGTTAAAATAATTCAAATAATTGATATTTATGATACACAGAAACACAGTTTCTTTTATTTTAATGAAATTTTGTTTGAAAAATATTTCAAAGAATAATTATATGAAAAATTTTTTAATTATAAATGTTTTAAATAAAAATTGTAATATTAAAATTTAAGATATTTAATAATTGTAATTAAAAATGAATTAGATTTGATTAGAAAAGGCTATACTTATAAACCTTGTAAAATAGATAAATTGTGGATTATGAGATAGCCCTTTTTATATAGGGAAATTAAATAAATAATGTTTTTTTGGGCTATCTCATAAAATGGTCTTTTATTCAAAAAAACAAATTTCCCTATATAGCCAAATGGTTGTTAATTATTAATTAACTTCCTTTTGACATTATTATTATAGCACGAAAGTTAAAAAAGTCAATACTAAAAATTAAATAATTTTAAAATATTTTTGAAGTTTTTAAAAAATATTTATTTTTAATTCTTGAGATTGATTTAAATAAATTTAAATTATGGTTGTAATTATTGAAAATCGAGGTAAAATAAAGTTTAAGAGAAATTAAGTCATATAAAAATTAATTATGGAGGAAAACTGATGAAAAAAAATGTTGAATTTGGAATAAAAAAACAGTTGATTACAAAAGAAGAAATTCAGAAAAGATTAAAAGAGCTGGGAACACAAATTACAGAGGATTTTAAAAATGAAAGTGAGCCATTGATAGTTATTGGGCTTTTAAAAGGATCGATTGTGTTTATGGCTGATTTGATTAGAGAAATAAGATTACCGCTTGAAATTGATTTTATAGAGGCTTCTAGTTATGGAGAAGGAACTCAAAGTTCTAGGGAAGTTAAGATTTTGAAGGATTTAAGAAGTACAATTAGCGGTAAAAATGTGTTAGTTGTAGAAGATATTATTGATTCAGGATTTACGTTAAAAAAAGTATTACAGCTTTTAGGAAGTAGAAACCCTAAGAAAGTTTCACTATGCACGCTTTTGGACAAGCCTGAAAGAAGAGAAGTGGAAGTTGATGTGCAATATGTTGGTTTTGAAATTCCAAATGAATTTGTTGTAGGATATGGACTTGACTTTAATGAAAATTATAGAAATCTTGAATATGTAGGGATTGCTGAGCCATCGGTTTTTGAATAGATTTAAAATTAATCTTTTTATTAGGATTTAATTTTGAAATTTATGATAGGCAATTATAAAAGTAATAATACAAAGATTCAATAAATATAATATTTTTATCTAAAATATTAAAATTTTATTGTAAAAATGCTTAAGAAAAATAGTAAAAATTAGAATTGTAAGACCATTTTAACTATTAGAGAATTTAGACTTTTACGAATAAGTATATTTATTAAATGAGGAGAAATATTGAAAAGAAATAAAGAAAAACATCATAAAAAGAACAAAAACTTTGAGAATGAAAATCATAAGGCTAAAAAGAAATATGGACAAAATTTTTTAAGTGACAGCAATTTATCAGATGAAATTTTAGACATAGCAAATATAGATGAGGAAACAGAAGTTTTGGAAATAGGACCAGGGTTGGGATTTTTGACAGAAAAATTGATTGAAAATTCTAAATTTTTGACTGCTTTTGAGATAGATGATGACTTGGTACCGTTTTTGAATAAAAAATTTGAAAACAAGCAAAATTTTAAGTTGATTCATCAGGATTTTATGGAAGCAGATTTGGAAAAATTTTTTGAAGCTAAGAAAAATGTTAAAGTTGTGGCAAATATTCCGTATTATATAACTTCGCCGATTATTAACAAACTTTTGGAATACCGTGAGAATATTGATGAAATTTATTTGATGGTACAAAAGGAAGTGGCAGAGCGAATTGCCTCCCGGCCTCATACCAAAAATATGAGTCTGCTTACACACGCAGTTCAATTTTACGCTGAAGCGGAATATCTGTTTACTGTACCGAAGGAAAAATTTGATCCTGTTCCAAAAGTTGACTCAGCATTTTTAGGAATAAAAATTTTGAAAGATAAAAGATATGAAAGTCAGATTTCAGAAGAAAAATATTTTAAATATTTAAAAGAAGCATTTTCCAATAAACGAAAGAGTATTGCTAACAATTTAACAAAATTAGGATTTTCAAAGGATGTAGTTGGAGCAGCGCTAGAGAAAGTTGGAAAGACAAGGCTTGCACGGACTGAAGAGTTTTCTGTTCAGGAGTTTATTGATTTTATTGAGATTTTAGAAAAATAAATTATACTCAAACCTATTTAAAATTAAACTACTAAAAATTATATAGATTTAGGGTTTGAGTAAAATAGTCATAGCTTTTTGAGTTTAGTTTTAAAGCAGTTTTACTATAATTGTAATTTTATTTTATAAAATTTTAGTTTAAAACAAGAGCAGAATATTAGTAAGTAAATTCACGATAATTTGTAAATGAAAAGGCTTGGAATTATAACACTCCAAGCCATTCTCTTTTTTCTAGAATTTCTATTTCGATATTTTTTTGCTTTAATGTTTCGATTGCGTTATCCATATCATTTAAAAAATAAGAATTTGTGAGAATTTTTATTAAACCGTTCTGATTGTCAAGAGTTCTTACATTTCCTAATCCATCGTATGCTTCTATGATTTTATTGATAAAGTCGATATGTTCTTTTTTTGTTTGAATAATGTATTCCCAGCTTTTCATCTCTTTTTTATTTTTGTTCATATTTTTATCCTTTCTTTTAAAACTTGTCTAAGTATGAATATTTTCCGTCAGAGTCTTTCCAGCCTAATATTTTTTCCAAATTTACATTTTGTGTTGATTGAACTATGCGTTTTTTTATATCAGGATTAGTTTTTACAAGCTGTGCAATTAAGTCCTTGGTTTCACGGCGTTTGCTGGAAGTCTTTTCAGCAGCTACAGTACAGCCGCAGTTCATTGGTAAGATTCCATTGTTTCGTACCCATTTTATAATTGCTTTTTCTTCTACATAAAATAATGGACGAATTAATTCTATCTCAAAATTATCGGACTTTAGTTTTGGCAGCATTGTTTCAAATTTTCCCATATAAAACATACTCATTAGAGTGGTTTCGATAACATCGTCAAAATGATGCCCAAGTGCTAGTTTGTTGCACCCAAGCGAAGTTGCTTTTGTGTAAAGGCTTCCGCGACGCATTTTGGCACACATATAGCAAGGATAGTCTTTTGCAATCTTTTCTGCAATTTCAAAAATATTATCATTATAAATTTCACACGGAATATTCAGATGTTCTAGATTTTTTTTCAAATTATTCAGATTAACAGGGTTAAATCCAGGGTTCATCGAGATAAACACTAACTCAAAGTTAGTTCTGCTGGCTCTTTTCAGTTCCTGAAACAGTTTTGAAAGCAAAAGGCTGTCTTTACCTCCAGAAATAGCAACTGCAATCTTGTCGCCATCTTTTACCATTTCAAATTCCTTTAAAGCTCTCACAAAAGGTGTCCAAAGTGCTGAACGATATTTTTTTTGAATACTTTTTTCAATAGTTTCCAGTGGCTGAAGTGGAACAGACGGTAAAATCGTTTCACAAACTGCACTTCCGAGAGAAGTAGAAGCAATGTTGTCAGTATTTGTTTCATTATTTATTGTATTTCCATTATCGAATTCGTTTTCGATGTTTTCTAAATTCATTAATTTATAACTCCTTTTAAAATTTGTGTCTTTATAGACTGTATCAAGTTTTTAGAAGATTGTCAAGTAGTTTCATTTTAAACTAGGATTGCTATATTTTTTGATAAAAAATTTGAAAACAAAATTTGATAAGAATATTGAAATTATGATATAATAACTTTAAGAAAATAAAATTTTAAATAAAAAAGTGGAGGAAAGAAATAAAATGAGCAAATATTTTGAAACTGTGGATTTTTGGGTTGAAAATTTATTGGATTCGACTGAAAGCTATACTATTGAAAGTAACGAAAAAGGTAAGTTTGTAGATATTACGATTAACGTTACAAAAGATGACATGGGAAAAGTTATTGGAAAAAATGGAAGAATTATTACAGCACTTAGAGTTCTAATGTCTTCAGTTGCAAAAAAAGATAGAAAAAGTGTAAAAATCGAAGTTAAGGAAATGTAAGTTTAAAAATTTGTTAAAATGATGTCAGTATTTATATGGTAGCAAATAGTTAGAAATAATTATATAAAATATAAAAAAAGTCAAAAAATACTGTATTAACAGAACTTTATAAATAACTAAAATTTTTATATTAATCAAGGAGCGGATTTATGAAAACTTCTGATTTGAAAAAGAAGAGCTTTAAACTTCGGGTTTATTATTACGATACTGATAAGATGGGAGTTGTGTACCATTCAAACTATCTAAAATGGATGGAAATGGCACGGACTGAGTATTTTAGGGATGTCTTTCCATATAAAAATATGGAAGATATGGGATTTATTTTACCAGTAAAGACACTAAATATTGAATATATTAATTCTGCAAAATACGATGAAGAAATTGAAGTTTCTGTGAAAATTGAAGAAATAAACAATATTAAAATCAGATTTTCTTATGAAATGTACAATTCAGACGGAGTTTTAAAGGCAAAGGCTGAAACTGTAAATGTTTTCGTGGATGAAAAAGGAAAATTAAAAAGAATTTCAAATGAATTGCTGGAAAAACTCATTAAATAACCATTTGTAATATTTATAGTGTTATTAAAATAATTTTGTGAAATAAAATTAAAATTATGAAATAAATTTATTATAAATCATAAAAATAAAAGAGGTATTAAAAATGAAAATAGCGATTGGAAATGATCATGCAGGGGTAGAATTTAAAAATAAAATGATGAAGGAACTTAGAAGCAAGGGATATGAAATTGTGAATGTGGGAACTGATACTTTAGATTCAGTTGATTATCCTGATATTGCTAAGGAAGTTAGTAAAAAAGTTTTGGATGAGGAAGTTAATTTTGGAATTTTGATTTGTGGGACTGGAATAGGTATTTCTATTGCTGCAAATAAAATAAAAGGAATTCGTGCGGCTCTTTGCCACAACGAGTATACAGCAAAACTTTCAAGGCTTCACAATAACGCAAATATAATAGCATTAGGAGCTAGAGTTTTAGGAGAAGATTTGGGATTAGCATGTGTTGAAGCATTTGTAAATACAGAGTTTGAAGGTGGCAGACATGCTAAAAGAGTCGGAAAAATAGAATTATAATTTAGAAAATATATTATAAAGATTCTAATTAAAATTTTATCGTTAAATATTTGTTAGACTTTTTTCGAAATTACTAAGGCTTAGCAAAATAAATATTATTATAAAATAAAGGAGTGATTTTTATGTCAACAATTTTTAAAAAGATAATAGATAAGGAAATACCAGCAAATATTGTATATGAAGACGAGGAGTTTCTGGCTTTTCATGATATAAATCCAGCGGCAAAAGTTCATGTGCTTGTAATTCCAAAAAAGGAAATTAAAAATTTGGATGCGGCGACTGAGGAAGATGCTTTACTGCTTGGTAAATTGCAGTTAACTGTGGCAAAAGTGGCTAGAATTCTGGAATTGGATAAAGATGGATATAGAGTTATAACTAATATTGGGGACAATGGCGGACAGGAAGTTTATCATATTCATTACCATATTTTAGGTGGAGAAAAATTACCAGTTACATTGAAATAGAAACAGTCAAATTTTCTAAAACTATGGAGGAAGTGCATGAAAAGTAGACTTTCTAAAATTGTGATATTCATTTTTCTTGTGGCAAATCTAGGAATGGCTGAATATATAAAAAAGATAATGCTGTTTACTATAAGGATGAAATATGGCAGACAGATGAGAAAAAGGTAAATGATGCCGATTTTAAGACATTTGTAGAGCTGAATAGGATTTATGGGAAAGATAATAAAAATGTTTTTTATGGAGACGGAAAACTAGAAAATGCAGATTTTAAAACATTTCAGGCAGTTGGGGAAAATATTGGAAGAGATAAAGATAACTTTTATTGGTATAGCCAAAAAGTAAAAATAAATCCAAAAGATTTTAAATTTTATAAAAATAAGGATAAAATAGTATATTTTAGAAATAATGGTAAAATATATGATTTAAAAGGATTAGATGAACTTAATGAAATTGAGGATGTAGATACTTTTGAAGTACTGGATGATGAATATTCAAAAGATAAACATAATATTTATTATGGTGGAGTAATTTTGTCTGATGTGGATATGGATACTTTTCAGATAATAATGCCAAATTACTACGCTAAAGATAAAAATAGCGTATATGCAGGACATAAAAAGATTAAAAGGGCAAATCCAAAAACAATAAAAGTTTTGAATATTGCATATATAAAAGACGATAAAACTGTTTTTTCGGATTTTTCTTTTAGTAATACACTTAAAAATGCAGATGTTAAGTCTTTTGAAACATTAGGAGAATACTACGGAAAAGATAAAAACAATGTGTATTTAATGGGAGAAAAAATAAAAAAAGCTGATGTGAAAACTTTTCAGGTAATTTCAGAAGAATCTTTTAATCATTATTCAAAAGATAAGAATAATGTTTATTTGGAAACATACATTATAGAAGGAGCAGATCCTAAAACTTTCGAAATTATAAAAGAAAAACCAACTTATTCAAAGGATAAAAAGTATTTGTATTATTCTGGGAAAAAAATTGATGAAATTAGAGATAATTTAGAAAATATGAGTGCTGGAGTACTTGATATTATAAAAAATGGAAACAGAATTTATGCTAATGGAAATAGGCTTGATATAGAAAATCCAGAAAATTTTAAAATAATAAAAAATGATTATTACAATAATCCAAATATAATTTATGGAAAAAACAACAAAAATATACACGTAATTATAGGAAATGGACAAAAAATTCGTAGTAAAGTAATAAAAGATGCCGACATAGACTCTTTTGAAATAATGGAAATTGGCGCATATTCACGAGATAAAAATAATATTTATTTTACGTATTCTGATGTTGTGCAAATGAAAGATGTAGATAAAGACAGTTTTACTATCGGAGAACATGGCTTTTCGTATGATAAGAACAGTGTTTATTTTTATGGAAAAAAGATAGATGGAATAAGTCCAAAAGGATTTAAAATTGTTGATTTAGCTGTTAATTCTGGGGATTCTGTAACATTTGCACTATTGACAGACAGTAAAAATTTATATAAATTTATTTATAAATTTGACGATGAAGAATATAATTTGAAAAAGCCAGAATTGGCTGTTATAACAAATGTAAAAGTGGATGCTCCGAGCTTTGAACTGATTAAATCATATACAGGAAGTTATTATAGGGATAAAGATAGTGTTTTTTATTATGATATTAATAAAAAAGAACTTATAAAAGTTGAAGGTGCGGACAGAAATAGTTTTACTGAAATGGAAAATGATTTTGCAAAAGATAATAGAAGTTTCTATTATCTTGGGAAACAAGTTAGAAATATCAGTTCAGAAGGATTAAAATTTGTTGGTCCAGATATTTTTAAAAATAAAAATGGCGTATATTTTTGGAAAGATGAAACTGGGACAGTAGATTATGAAATAATACCTTTAAATTTTGACAGTGCTTCATTTGATATAGCAAATAAGGATACAAGTAATTATTTTAAAGATAAAAATGGAATTTATTATCTTGATTACGGTAAATTGTTAAATTCGGAATCGAAGGACATCCAAAATGCCTTTATTAAACTTGAAGGAGTTGATATGCCAACATTTAAAGCATTTGGATATGGATATTCCAAAGATAAGAATAGAGTTTATTGTGGATATAAGGAATTTAAAGGGGTGGATGTGCCAAGTTTTACTGTCGTTCTGGAAGATGAGGGAGTTGTAGTTAAGGATAAAAATAGAACTTATGAAAATGATTGTGAATAATTAAAGAAGTAAATTTAGAAAGTGAAAAAATAAAAAATGAGAGATGTAATAGCAAGTCCAGATAACAAATTTTATAAATTGTTAAAAAAACTGGATAAAAAGAAGTATCGTGATGAAAACAGTATTTTTAAGGCTGAAGGGGAAAAGTTTCTGAATGAGAATATCAATTTTAATAAAATTATTGTGAAAGAATCAAAATTTGAATATTTTGATGAAAGATATGAAATTTCTAAGCATGATAATTTAACGATTTTGAAAGATAATCTATTTGATGAGGTTTCAACGCAGGAAAATAGTCAAGGGATAATTTTTTTGTATTCTAAGAATTTGAATACAATTGAGGATATAAAGGGAGATGTGGTAATTCTGGATGATATTCAGGATCCAGGAAACGCTGGAACAATTATCAGAACAATGATTGCTGCAAATTTCCAAAATTTAATTCTGACAAAAGGCTCCGTAGATGTCTATAATCCAAAGACAGTACGTGCCACAATGAGTGGAATTTTCAAATTAAATATAATTTACGAAACACCTGAAAATATTGTAAAATTTTTGAATAAAAAAAATTATTTGAAGATAGCAACAGCTCTACACGAAGATTCCATTTCTTATGAAAAAATTGAATTGCGGGAAAATAATGCGTTTATTTTTGGTCATGAAGGTGGCGGAGTATCTGATTATCTGATAGAAAATTCTGATATAAAGGCAATTATTCCGATTTATGGGAATATAGAATCATTGAATGTGAGTGTGGCGACAGGGATTTTTCTTTATAAAATGAGGGAGAAATTACAAGGATTATAAAAATTGTGGAGATAATAATACGAGTGAAATTTTGTGATTATGCAAAATAATATAAATATTAATAAAGTTCGAAAAACTACATAAAGGGTGGGAAATAATGGAGAATAATATACAAATATTTGAAGGTAAAAAAATTAGGTCTGTTTGGGATAATGAAAAAGAAGAATGGTATTTTTCTGTTGTCGATGTTGTAGGAGCATTAACGGATAGTGTAAATGCTAGAGATTATTGGTATAAAATGAAAAAAAGAATGACAGATGAGGAAAAAAGTGAATTGTCGACAATTTGTCGACAGTTGAAGTTAAAAGCACCTGATGGAAAAATGAGATTAACAGATGTTGCTGATATACAAGGAATTTTCCGAATTATTCAGTCAATTCCGTCTCCTAAGGCAGAGCCATTTAAAATGTGGCTGGCACAAGTGGGAAAAGACAGAATAGATGAAATTACAGATCCAGAACTAACTATTGACAGGGCATTGGAAACATATTTGAAAAAAGGATATTCAAAAGAATGGATAAATCAGAGATTACAGGCAATTCAAGTTAGAAAGGAATTGACAGATGCTTGGCAAGAGCATGGAGTAAAAAAGGGAATAGAATATGTAATTCTTACAGATGAAATTTCAAAGGCATGGTCTGGGATGGCAACTAGAGAATATAAAGATTTAAAAGGATTAAAAAAAGAGAATTCAAGGGATAATATGTCAACTTTGGAACTTGTACTTAATATGCTTGCAGAAGCTACAACAACAGAATTAACTAATATTCATAATCCAAATGGCTTGGAAGAAAATAAAAAAGTTGCAAAACGAGGTGGAACAATAGCAGGAAATACTAGAAAAGAGATTGAAGCAGATACTGGAAGATCTGTTATTACAACTAAAAATGCAGTAGATTTTTCTAAATTAATTGAAGATGTAGTAAAAGATATTCCTGATATAGTTAAAAATTCTAAGGATGAAGAAAAAAGCAAGGAGTGAATTAAATATGGCTTCAAGTAAAGAATATTTAAATTTTGTATTGGAACAGTTGTCGGAAGTGGAAAATATTAGATATAGAGCAATGATGGGGGAATATATTCTTTATTATAGGGAAAAAGTTATCGGTGGGATTTATGATGACAGGTTTCTTGTGAAGGCTGTAAAATCGGCGAAAGAACTTATGCCGAATGCTTTGCATGAAATTCCTTATGAAGGAGCAAAGGAAATGTTGCTTGTTGATGATGTTGAAAATAAAGAGTTTTTGAAGAATTTATTTGAAGCGATGTATGATGAACTTCCTGTTTTGAAGAAAAAAAAGAAATAATAGAAAGGTAAAATAGAAATGTCGAAAAAAGAAATTTTTAAAATTGGATCACATGTGGGAATGAGTGGAAAAGATATGCTTTTGGGATCGGTTAAGGAAGCGGTTTCTTATGGATCGAATACTTTTATGATATATACTGGAGCACCACAGAATACACGGAGAAAGCCGATTGATGAGCTGAATATCGAGGCTGGGCTTAAACTTATGAAGGAGAATAATATTGATATTGATGATATTGTTGTGCATGCTCCTTATATAATTAATCTTGGGAATGCTGTAAAGCCTGAAACTTTTGAAATTGCAGTGCAGTTTTTGAGAACGGAGATTGAAAGGACAGATGCCATTGGAGCGAAAAGAATTGTTCTTCATCCAGGTGCTCACGTTGGAGAAGGTGAAGAAGTTGGGATTAATAAGATTATTGAAGGACTGAATGAAGTTTTGACGAAAGATCAGAAAACGACTGTGGCACTTGAGACGATGGCTGGAAAAGGTACAGAATGTGGAAGAAGTTTTGAAGAAATTGCAAAAATTATTGACGGTGTAAAATTAAAGGATAAACTGACAGTATGTTTTGATACTTGCCACGTTCACGACGCTGGATATGATATTGTAAATAATTTTGAAGGAGTTATTGAGCAGTTTGATAAAATTGTTGGAATTGACAGAATTTCAGTAATTCACTTGAATGATAGTAAGAATGTGTGTGGTGCACATAAAGATAGGCATGAAAATATAGGATTTGGAAAAATTGGATTTGAAGTGCTAAATAAAATTGCACATTTTGAAAAATTTTCTCATTTGCCAAAAATTCTAGAAACACCTTATGTGGCTTTGAGTGATGATAAAAAAGCTAAGAAAGTTCCGCCATATAAATTTGAGATTGAAATGCTGCGAGCTGGCAAGTTTGATGAAAATGTGTTAGAAAAGATAAAAAATCAATAATTTTTTGGAAAGAAGTGATAAAAATGCTAAAAGATAAAGAATTAACAAAAAAAGAAATGTTTGAAATATTTAACAGAAGATATGCGTGCAAAAAATACGATAAGACAAAAGTTGTTTCAGATGAAGATTTTATGACAATTATTGAGGCAGGTAGAATTTCTCCCAGTTCATTTGGGCTTGAGCCTTGGAAATTTATTCTTGTGAAAAATGAGGAAATGCTGAATGATATGAGAGAGTTTGCTTGGGGAGCGATTAACAGTTTGAATGGAGCGAGCCATATTGTTATGGTGCTGGCTAGAAAAGGTGTTACTGGTGATAGCGAGTATTTTGAGAGAATTGGGAAGGAAATAAAAAATATTTCTGATGAAAATTTGAAGATTAGAAAAGAATTCTTTACAAAATTTCAAAAAGAGCATTTTAAGCTGCTGGAAAGTGAAAGAGCATTATTTGACTGGGCTTCAAAACAGACTTACATTGCAATGGTAAATATGATGAATATGGCTGCAGCTCTTGGGATTGACAGCTGTGCAATTGAAGGATTTAATAAAGAAATGGCTGAAAAATACTTTTCTGAAAAAGGTGTGTTTAATTTGAAGGAATATGGAATTTCATATTTTGTAAGTTTTGGGTATAGAGATGAAGATATTACCCCAAAAACTAGAAGAGAACTTTCGGAAGTTTATGAGGTTGTTTAGTAGTTTTCGAATACTTTAATTTTGAATATACTCAAATTAATTTATTGGAAGAAAGAGGATTTTTATGAAAAAAATTTTTTTAATTATGTCTTTAGTAATGGCATTCTCATGTGGAAATAAAAATAACATAGACAAGAATAAAAAAATTGAAAAAAATACAACTACTACTGAGCAAGTGAAACAAAATCAACAAGAGGAAAAAACTGATTTTGATAAACTTAGTAAAAAAGAACAGGAAGAATATTTAAAAAAACTGGAAAAGATAGAAGCAAAATATGAAAAGGAATTAATGGAATTAAAAATACCAGAATTCAATAAGTCCCAAACTAATGATTCTAAGCAACTGACTGAAGAAGAGGTAAAGGAAATAAAGGATGTATTACGTGAAAAATTTAAGAGAATAGGGTTGACAGCTGCAACAAAAGATGGCAGATTTTACATAATAGAAGTTATTAAAGATGGAAAAAACAAAGAAGAGACTGCAAAGGAAGTTGCTCTTGAGAGACCTGATATTATTGATACTATTGGTGAATGGTGTAAAAATAAAGGAATGGAATTTAAAGTTATTTTTGTTGAATTCTATGACAAAGTTCAAAATAAAAAGATTAGTCAGTCTGCATACCATTCTCACCTTTTGGAAATTCAGTATGAAGATAAAGAATATAAAGATGCACTGAGAGAAGGCTTTTCTAAATATAAGAGGGCTACAAAATTTTAAAATAGAAAATATTTGGAGTGTACCCAAAATCTTGAAGGAGCATTAAATGATATGATAAATAAAGGTGAAAAGTTTGCATTTATTGGTAATAACAGATTAGAATTATCACATTCAGGAAGTCCAAAGGCAGATATGGTATTTGGTGATTTAGCAAAAAAAGCAGGAGCTAAAGAAGGAAGTGTTGTAAATATTGGTTCGGCTTCTAATATAAAGGATATGGTTACAAGTGAAGTAGCAGGAACAGTAAAAGGATTAATTTCTGAAATGTCTCCTTTAAGAATGACAGAAGATTTTAACAAAGCTGTTGCTGAATATGAGAAAAATCCACCTAAAAATAAGATTTCAAAGACTCCAATTACAGGAGGGGCATTACAGACACATCAGGAATATGCCTTAGTAGGTTTGCCAGAACTTTATAGAATTGAAAAAGGAAAAACGATACAAGGAGATTTTAATATCGATGAAGTCAAGAAAACAGTAAAAACTCAAGGTTTAAAAGGTTTTGAAGGGTTAGAAAATGTCAAGTCGATACAGGATTTATATTATAATTATCCTAAAATGTATAAAGCATTCAATAATTATATTTCAGAGCATCATAAACTGTATTTTAATAAAGATGTAGGTATTGCTGTTGATATTATGAAACAGGAAGAGATTAAAATAGAAAGTTTGAAAAACCATAAGGAAAAAGATAGCAGAGAAAAATATGAAAATGCTTTGAGAGAACAAAAAAGATTAATTGACCAAAGAAAGGAAAATGTAAAGGATATGATTATGAATGTTCCAAGAGTAAATCCGGACTATGGAAAAGATATGGATAAGGATTTGTTTAATGCGAGAGATAATGCCTTAACAGAACAGCTGAACAAAGATTTTCCAAGAAATAATCCATATAAGAATATCAATCCTGATGAAGGTTTAAATATGCTAAAACCTCAAATAAATAGAGAAAAATCTCAAAATATAAATGAACAGTTAAAAAAATTGAGAGAAAGAGTAGGTAATTAAGATGAAAAAGTTGAAGTTTATATTATTGATTTTGGTAAGTATTTTCTGTTTAAATTCCTGTCTTACAACAGCTGCAATCATAGGTTCAATGCAGGGGGATGGTTTATTACCTCCTCCTAAACCTCAATATAATACTTACCATGGAAATAATAAAAAAATAAATTCAGTAATTTTTAGTGAAAACAAGAAAAAAATAAGAATTAAAAATACTGATAAAGAAATCTTAGTACCAGAAAATCTTTATTTAAGAGAAAGTCCAGTTTCTCTATTTAATGATTCCTTACAATTTTCTAAACCACTAAATTTTTATATTTATTACGAAGGAGAAGAAGTCCCCTTACCAATGTATATTTATACTGAAAATTTTGGAGCATTTTCAAAAAAAGAAAATTTAGTGAAAATAAGTGAAAATACATATTTTAACAAGTTTGAAGACCATAATAAAAAAGTTAAATTAGATCAAATTATAAAAAAAATTGATGATAATATTTTTATTGTTATAAGTACAAAATTAGGATATAATATCAACAAACAATTCTTCTTAGAATTAATAAAAGATTGGTAAAAAGTGGAATGTACCTCAATTTCGGATAAATAATTTATTAATTTTTTTGATAGCTATTCAATAATTCATAAAAAATTTAAAATTATAACAAATCAGATGATATGAAAGAAACAGCAAGAAATATTTTAAAAAGAAATTTTGATACAGAAAAATTAAATGAAAAATGGGTAAGTGATATAACATATATTTGGACAAGAAAGGACGAGTGGTGCTATTTATCAAGTATAATGGATTTGCACGGCAGAATACACAGTAAAATTGGATTTATAAGTCCGAATGAATACGAAGAAAGCATAAAAAGGAAACAAAGAAATTGCTTAAAAATAGTCTAAATTTTGGGGGACACTCCAAAAGTCGATAAACATAGAGGAAGATAAGAAGGAGGTTTTTAATGAAAAAAACCTTTATAATTGGAATATTGCTGTTATCTATATTTTCTTGCGAGAAAAATAAAGAAAATAAGGATAATGGCGACTTGATAGCTAAAGATTCGGAAAAAGCCTCTGATATGACGGTTGAGGAAGAGATGAAGCTGATGGAAGATCACATAGTGGAAGTATCTAAAAAATATGGAATAACTGCAGATGAAGTAAAGAAAAAATTGGAAGAAGTTGGTAAATATTTAGATGAGGATGTGGTACCAGACAAAGAATATAAAAATCAATAATTTTTTACAGCAAGTTGCAGTAAGTTAAATTTTATTATATAATATAAGCAAATAAAAAAGAATAGAATAGGAGAATGAAAGTAAAAATGTCAGAAAAAAAAGTAAGAGTTAGAATAGCACCCTCTCCAACTGGAGATCCACACGTAGGAACTGCCTACATTGGACTATTTAATTATGCGTTTGCAAAACATAATGGCGGAGATTTTATTTTAAGAATAGAAGATACGGATAGAACGAGATTTTCAGGAGATTCAGAACAGCAAATTTTTGATGCGATGAAATGGCTTGGGTTAAATTATGATGAAGGTCCAGACGTTGGGGGAGAAGCAGGGCCTTATAGACAGTCGGAAAGATTTTCGATTTATAAGGATTATGCTGAACAACTGGTGGAAAAAGGGGAAGCATATTATTGTTTTTGTACTGCTGAAAGATTGCAGAAATTAAGAGAAAGACAGGCGGCTATGAAACAAGCACCAGGATATGACGGGCATTGCAGAAACTTGTCAAAAGAAGAAGTGGAAGCAAAATTAGCGGCTGGAGAGCCTTATGTTATTAGATTGAAAATGCCTTATGAAGGTGAAACTGTTGTAAATGATGGATTAAGAGGAGAAATTAGATTTGAAAACAGTAAAATTGACGATCAGGTACTTTTAAAATCTGATGGATTCCCAACTTATCATTTGGCAAATATTGTTGATGATCATTTGATGGGGATAACTCACGTTATAAGAGCGGAAGAGTGGATTTCTTCTACACCTAAGCATATTCAATTATACAAAGCATTTGGATGGGATGAGCCAAAATGGTATCACATGCCACTTTTAAGAAATGCTGACAAAACTAAAATTTCAAAAAGAAAAAATCCAGTTTCATTGAACTACTACAAAGAAGAAGGTTACTTAAAAGAAGGATTACTAAACTTCCTTGCACTTATGGGATGGAGCTTTGGAGAGAACAAGGAAATTTTTACTATTGATGAAATGATACAAAATTTCTCATTTGATAAAATTTCTCTTGGAGGGCCTGTATTTGACCTAGTTAAATTGGGGTGGGTAAACAATCATCACATGAGATTAAAGGATCTGGATGAATTGACAAAATTGGCTATTCCATATTTTGTGCAAGCTGGTTACTATGAAAATGAAAACTTGTCAGATGAAGAATTTTCAAAATTAAAAAGAATTGTGGAAATTACAAGGGAAGGTTCACAAACATTAAAGGAATTGCCAGTAAATGCTTCAATTTACTTTGAAGATGAATTTGAATTGCCAGTAATTGAAGAAGGAATGAATAAAAAAGAAAGAAAATCAATCGAAAAACTGACTTCTTCACTTGAAACAGAAACTGGTAAAAAATCTATCCAAATGTTTATTGAAAAAATCAATAAATTAAATGAAGAAATTTCAGAAAATGAAGCAAAGCAAATCCTGCACGAACTGCAAGATGAAATAGGAGAAGGTCCAGCAGCAGTATTAATGCCACTTAGAGCAGTTATTACAGGAAAAGCCAGAGGAGCGGATTTATACACAGTAATTGCAGTTATTGGAAAAGAAAGAACATTGGCTAGAATAAATAATATTTTGAATAAATAAAATATTTTTAAATCTAAATAATATTAAACTAATTGATGGATTAATTTCTGTAATAAAACAGGAATTAGTCCTTTTAATTTATTTTGTAATCTTGTTCGTTATCCAAAAATCTTTATTTTAATACTAAATCCTGTTTAAAAATAGGAATAATTTTTTAGATATTTTGATTAATAAATATTTTTTTATTTTTATTTCCGTAGGATTGCTCATTGCCGCAAATCCTTATCTTGCAATAAAGGTTTATTCTGAGAATCAAAATATATGGCAAGATTGCTACGCAACACCTATGGCTAGTCTATACATTTTTCTGCACTGACAAAAAACTCGCTACGCTCAAACAGTTTTGCCAGCACAGAAAAATGCTCCGACGGATTATTTATACTAGACTTTATTCAAAAAAAGAAAAAACATAATAATATGAAAAAATATTTATTATCAAGATATCTAAAAAATAATAAAAATGCTTTAATTGAATGATTATGAATTAGCTATTAAATAACTTTATTATAAAGATTTTTAAATCAGATTTTAGTATTAGTATAAATAAAAAACTGCACTTTAATCATATGTTAGATTTAAAATGCAGTATAAAATTATATTTTTTAATTAGTTCTTATTTTTGATTTTTTAAATCGGATTTAGATTCTGGTTTATGGTTATCGGGAACATCGCCGAAAATATCCCTAAAAAATCCAACTTCCAGTTCTCTTGAAAATACATTTTTCAAAATAATCATTACAACAGGCCCAATCAGGAATCCCATTACACCAAAAATTTTGAATCCTGAGTACATTGAGATTAGTGTGATTAATGGATGGACTCCTAAATTTTGGCTTACCAGCTTTGGTTCTAACATTTGCCTTACAGAAAGGACAAATAGGTAAATTATTATTAAGGCAATACCTAATGTTATGTCAGATAGTGCAAAAGAAATTACTGCCCATGGAATCAAGATTGTTCCTGCTCCTAATATTGGGAGTGCATCGATTATACAGATTATGATTGACATTAATAGGGGATATGGTACATTTAGCCCTAAAAATGATAGTAGATTTAAACATACTAGAAGTTCAAAAAAACATATTGTCATTAAAATAATCTGTGCCTTGATATAAGAGCCAAGAACTGTAAACATGTCAGTTTTTATATTGAAAACCTTATCTAGCCAAGACTTTGGAAGCTGCTGCTCCAGAAAAGATACAATTTCATCCCTGTCAAGACTTATAAAGAAAGTTGCAAGAATCGTTATACAGATATATAGAATTACAGTCGGAATAGATGTAATAAAACTTATCAGCCCTTTTATAAATCCTCCAAGTTTTGAAGAGCCTGAGGAAATAAAACTGTTTATCGTATCATTTACCTGCTTTGTGAATCCTGACGGAAAATTTCCAAGATAAGTATAAACTTTTGCCATGCTGTCAGTCCATAATTTTTGTGTTATTTCGCTATAACTGTTAAGATTTTGCGATAATTTATAAATTTCACTTATTAATTTTAATGATCCCCAGCCGATAATTCCAAAGAATATCAATAAAAATGTTACAATAGAAATTATTGTAGACAGCTTTTTTGAAAGCTTTAACCTTTTTTGCAAAAATCGTGTAAACGGCCTTGTCAATATTGAAAAAAACAACGCTATCGTAAATGGAAACAAAAATATCCCAAGTTTAAATGCTAAAAATACGACTAGCAGAATTAAAGCAATATAAACGAGAAAATATAATTTTTTAAAGTCAAAATTTTTGTAACTTGCCATATAATCTACTCCTTTTTTATTTATTGAATTTATCATTTTATAGATTATTATATAATAAATACAGCAAATTGTAAATCTGTAATTTTTTCCAATTAGTTGTATTTTTTTTTAATGTATGTTAAAACATTCTAAAATTTGTTATATAAATAAAAGTGAAAGCAGGTATAACATGTACAGAAAAAGATTAAAGAGAACTAGAGAAATTGAAGATGTTTTAAAAAATTAAAAGGAAGAGTAGGTAATTAATATGAGAAAGACAAAGTATTTTATTATGGCATTTATCTTTTTATTGTTTCTAAATTCATGCGGTTATTTTAAGTATGCTTATGATCAAATGACATTTGAAGCAAATGAACGATCAATAGCTAAAACGTTGCAGGAAAAAGATAAAATTGATGCTATTAATAATCCCAAATATAGGAATGACATAGAGAATGTATTAATTGATATAGAAAAAAGAAAATCATCAAGTAAAATTATCTTTGAAGATTTAGAATTAAAAGTACCTGAAGGCGTTAATCTAAAAAGTGAAACATTTATAGATGAAAAAACAGGATATGGACTTCCATTAAGAATATATAGTTTAGATAAATGTGAAGGATATTATAGGAACTATAGAGTTAAATATTTTAATAAAAAATATTATGTACTTAGATCAGATATAAGTCTAGATAATGACAAGTCTTATTCTTTATTTTTTAGAGTGTCTGACGAAAATGGTTTTAAAAATAATTGTGGCATGGGAAGATAATAAAAAAAATTAAAGAAAAAATGGATTTACTCATAATTGTGTTGACGGTAAATTTGAATAAATTATTTGAAATAAAATGTTTTTTGTACTAAATTTCATTTTTAAACTAAATTCAGGATTAGATAATCGTTGTGAACTACAGCGATTATTTTTATTTGTGTAAAAAATAGTTTAATACTAAGTCCTATTTAAATAATGAATTAATTACGACTTTTCAAATCAAAGGATAAAAATTTGGTATTTCAAAATAATTAAAGTGTAATTTAATAAACTGACGGAGCTTTTATTTGTTCAGCTACGACTGTTTGACGACTGAAAGGAGGAGTTTCGGAGTTGGGCAAATAAAAGTCGTAGTCTAGCCATAGGTGTTGCGTAGCAATCTTGCCATACATTTTGATTCTTAGGATAAATCTTTATTGCAAGATAAGGATTTGCGGCAATGAGCAATCCTACAAAAAAGAAAAAAACTAATATTAAATAAAATAATCTAATACTAAATCTCATTATAAAATAGAAACTATATCAAGGATAAAAGTTTTAATTATTTACTAAATATATTATATAATTCAAAATTTATTAAACATTCGCTATTTAAACGGGGAATAATGTAAAATTAATTTATTTTGATGTAAAAAAGTGATGTTGTTGAATTGTACTGGAAATTATGGTAATATATTAATTAAATAAATATGTTGATTAGAATTGAGGAGGAGAAATAAATGTATAAAGTATTAGTTGGGGAATATATTGATGATGAGGCAATTGCGGGACTGCAGGAAGCTAGAGATGTGAAAGTTGATGTGAAAGTTGGGATTTCACGTGAAGAAATTTTGGATATAATTGGTGAATATGACGCTCTTATTGTGAGAAGTGTTATAAAAGTAGATAAGGAACTGCTGGATAAGGCAAAAAATCTGAAAATAGTTGGACGTGCGGGAAACGGTACAGATAATATCAATATTCCTGAAGCGACTGCACATGGGGTAATTGTAGCGAATACTCCTGATAGCAATACGGTTTCGGCTTGTGAAATTGCAATTGGGCTAATGCTTGCTTCTGCGAGAAATATTGTTGCGGCAAATAATTTTATAAAAAGTGGAAAATGGGAAAGAGAAATATTTGTAGGAAGCGAGATGTTTGAAAAAACATTGGGTATTATCGGACTTGGAAGAATTGGTGGTTTGGTTGCTACGAGAATGAAAGCGTTTGGAATGAAGCTTGTTGCTTATGATCCGTATATTTCAGATGAGCGTTTTAAGAGATATGGCTGTGAAAAGGTTAAAACATTGGATGAACTGCTGGAAAAAGCAGATGTGATAACTATTCATACACCTAAGACTAAAGAAACTGTGGATATGATAAATGCTGAAAATATTCATAAGTTAAAAGACGGTGTAAGGCTTGTAAATGCGGCACGTGGAGGATTATTTAACGAGGAGGCTGTGGCTGAAGGATTAAGAAGCGGGAAAATTGCGAGTTTTGGATATGATGTTCACACGGTTGAGCCACGTTCTGAATGTATTCTCTATGAATTTGAAAATGTAATTACAACGCCACATATTGGGGCGACTACTTATGAAGCACAGCGAAATGTAGGGACTCAGGTTGTAAAACAGGTATTAAATGGACTTCGTGGGGAAATAGTTGAAACGGCTGTGAATCTGCCTGCAATTGGAAGAGAAGAATTTTTAATTGTAAAACCATTTATAAATCTCGCTGAAAAATTAGGAAAAATTTATTTCCAAATTGAGAAAACTCCAATTACAAATGTTGTACTTAATTATTACGGAGAAATTGCCGAACAGGAAACTGCACTTGTAGATTCGACAGCAATAAAAGGGATTCTGGAGCCAGTTTTAAAAGAAGAAGTTAATTATATTAACTCAAAGCCTCTTGCTGAAAAAAGAGGGATTAATATTTCAATAAATAAAAAGGAACATAAATATAAAAATTATTCTTCAGCAATAGAATTTGTAATAACAAATGAAGAAGGCAAGAAAATATATGTAGTCGGAACAATTGGAATGAATAACGAGGAAAGAATTATCAGCATAAAGAATCACGATGTGGATATGGCAATTTCTGACAATATGATTTACTTAGGAAATGAAGATGTGCCAGGAGTTATCGGAGCTGTGGGGGCAACTTTAGGAAAAGAAAATATAAATATTGCCACAATGAACGTAGGTAGACGTGAAAACAGTGCAATTATGCTGCTTACAGTTGACAGTGAAGTTGGTAAGAAATCATTGAAGGAACTTAGGGAACTGAGTCAGATAAAATGGGCTCATTATTTGGATTTGACAATATAGTGTTTTGTGAAAGTTGATAAATTGTAGATGAGTGTCAATGAATATTCTAAGAAATTGAAAAATTTAATAAAGAAAATAGATTTTTTAGGTTATTTAAAAATAATTTTTGTAGCAGTATCAATTGTATTATCTAAAAATAATTTATTTTTTATAACAAATGCAGCTTTGATATTTTCTGTTTTAAATTCTTTTGTAAGAAAAGAAAATAGTAACTCTGAAAATAAGTTTAGTTTTGATTTTGAAATTTTCATTTTTCAATGTTTTACTTTATTTTATTTGAATAGACAGACATTATTAATGGGAATAAAATTGTTTGACATTGAATATTTTTCAAAAATTATATTAAATGCAAGGTATTTAAACGGCGAACTTCTGTTTTTGATACTATTTGGCTTGCTATATATATTTATAAGAAAGAAGAGCAGGGCATATAAATCTTATGTTTGCATAATAGTCTTATATTTCTGTTTATTTGAAGACGTATTTTATACAGGATTTTCATTAATAGGAATAGATTATTTTATAGGTTTATTATTTATTTTTGTAAATACAATATTTTTACCGACATTTATTGATTTTGTAATTATTTTATTAGTTGTACTGTATTTTGTGAAAGAAAATAAAAATTATAAATTGGTATATTTTTTGTTGGTATTTTGCTGTATTTTTAGATTAAGTCTTGCAACATGGTTCTTCTTGTAGAAATTATTATGATAAAATGAAAGGAATAGATATGGGTTTAAAATTTAGAGTAAAAGTGCCGGGAACATCGGCTAATATTGGTGTAGGTTATGATTGTCTGGGAGTTGCGCTGGATTACTTTTTGGAGCTGGAAGTTGAGGAAAGTGATAAAATTGAATTTTTGGAAAATGGGGAGCCGTTTTCGATTCCGATTGAGGAAAATTTAATTTTTGAAGCGATAAAATATACGGAAAAGCATTTGGTAAAAAATATTCCAAGCTATAAGGTAAATATTGTGAAAAATGATATTCCAATTTCACGTGAGCTAGGAAGCAGTTCATCGGCCATTGTTGCTGGGATTATGATTGCAAATAAATTTGCTGGTGATGTGCTGGATATTAATGAGGTGGCAAGACTGGCTGTAGAAATGGAAGGACATCCTGATAATGTGGTACCCGCAATCTTTGGCGGAATGGTACTTACTGCACATGATAAGGAAAATCTTGTATACAGTTCATTAATAAATTCTGATGACTTATGTTTCTACGTAATGATTCCAGATTTTAAATTATCGACAGAAAAAGCAAGAAGTGTCCTGCCAAAAACATATCTAGTTTCTGATGCAATAAATAACATCTCAAAACTAGGTTTACTTGTAAACGCCTTTAACAAAGGTGAGTATGACAACTTACGTTTTCTTTTAGGCGATAAAATCCACCAGCCTTATAGATTCGCATTAATAAACGATTCAGAAAAAATCTTTGAAGCCTCTAAAAAACACGGTGCATTGGGAGAATATATAAGCGGTGCAGGGCCTACATTGATTTCGTTAAATTACGACAATGATGAATTTTTGGAAAATATGAAAAAAGAACTTGCAGAATTATCAGATAACTGGACTATCGAAAAAAAGAAAATCAATTTGAAGGGTGCGGAGGTTTATTGATTTTATAAAAAATTAATTTTTCAAAGTTTATTTACATATTTAAAGATGTGTGCTAAAATAATTTTGTTAGGAGGATAAATGTCTTCAAAGGAAATTATTAAAATGTTGGAAAAAGATGGCTGGGTATTAAGAAAAATAGTTGGTAGCCATCATCATTTCAAACATCCTAACAAAATTGGTAAAGTTACTGTTCCTCATCCTAAAAAGGATTTGACGACAGGAACAGTAAACAGTATCTTGAAACAGGCTGGCTTGAAATAGCCAGTTTGTTCCACTAAAATGGGTTAAAAGGAGTGATAAATCTATGAAATATAATTATTATGCAGTATTTGAAAAAGAAAAAGATGGGAAATACAGCATTTATTATCCTGATTTACCAGGTTGTTTTTCATGTGGAGATAATATGGAAGAAGCATTATATATGGCAAAAGATGCTTTGGAAGGGTATTTATTAATTTCTGAAGAAGATAACGAATTTATAAGGGAGCCAAGCACATATTATGAACTTGACAAAAATTTAAAAGAAAATGAAATATTACAATTAATAACAGCAGATACAGATTTTATAAAAAAGTTAAATATTTAGTGAAAATGGAGAAATTATTATGGCTATAATTGTAAAAAAAGGCGAATTAGCAAAAATAAATAAAGGAATGTCACAAAAGGGCTTGACTGAAAGACGTACTTATACAGTAAAAGAATTTCCAGAAAGTAATCTTTCAAAAAAGGCTGAAGAAGCCTTGAATAAAATATTTTCATCTATGAAATAAGGTTGTTGAAAGTTAATTTAAACAAAGAGGCTGAATTTCGGAATTTACTCTTGGAATATTTATTTTCAATAAAGAAAAATAGAGGGGTTGAAAAAAAAGCGAAAATGTGTTATTATAGTTATAGAAAATAATTTTAGGTAGAGAGTGGGTTAGCCCACTCTTTAGTTTTAGATATGAGGTGTAATTTTATGGAACAGATTTTAGATGAGTTTGAGAAGAAAATCGAACCGCATTTAAAGAATCTGAATCTGGAATTGGCAGATTTGGAATATGTGAGGGATGGGGGATATAATTATTTGAGAGTATATGTGGAGAAACTAGATGGAACTACTACACTTGATGATTGTATTGATTTTAGCCGTGAGATTGATGGGATTGCGGATGAATTGATTGAGGAGAAATTTTTTCTAGAGGTTTCGACACCTGGAGTTGAGCGTAGATTGAGAAAGCCTAAGGATTTTGTGAGATTTTTGGGAGAGAGAATTAACGTTCAGGCTAAGAGTAACATTGATGGGGTGAAGAGGTTTTTAGGAAAATTGGAAAAATTTGAGAATGATACGGTTTTTCTTTTAGATGATAAATTGGAAAAAATAGTGGAGATACCACTTTCTAAATTAAAGAAAGCAAATTTAATATATGAATTACCAAATGGCATATTAAATAGTGAGGAGGAATGATGAAAGGGCGAGATCAAAAAATATTTTTGGAAGCACTTGATGAACTTGAAAAAGAAAAGGGAATTTTAAAGGAAGAATTGCTGGAAACAATAGAAACCGCATTGCTTGCGGCATACAAAAAAAATTATGGTGAAAAGGACAATGTAAAGGTAACAATTAATAGAAATAGTGGAGATGTAAAGGTTTATTCACAAAGACTGATTGTAGAAAACGTAGAAAATCCTGAAGAGGAAATTAGTCTGCAAGATGCAATTTCTGTTAAAAAGCGTGCTAAGCTGGGAGATATTCTGGATTTGGAAATTAATGCGGAAAGTTTTAAGAGAAATGCTATTCAGAATGCAAAACAGATTGTTGTACAAAAAGTCAGAGAGTGTGAAAAAAGAAATATCTTTAATAAATTTAAGGAAATTGAAAATTCAATTGTTTCTGCAAATGTTAGAAAAACTGATGAAAAAGGAAATTTGTATGTGGATATAAATGGACTTGAAGCAATTGTGCCAGCAAAGGAATTATCGCCAGTAGATATATTCAGACAAGGAGATAGAATTAAAATTTATATCGGCGCTGTGGAAGAATCTACAAAATTTACAAAAACTTTTGTTTCAAGAAAATCTGAAGAATTACTTCGCGGACTGCTTGAATTAGAAGTTCCTGAAATTTATGAGGAAATTATTGAAATCAGAAACATCGCAAGGGAAGCGGGAAGCCGTTCTAAAGTGGCTGTTTACTCAAATGATGAGAATCTGGACGTTAAAGGTGCATGTATTGGACGTAATGGGATGAGAATCCAAAACATCATCGATGAACTTTGTGGAGAAAAAATCGACATTGTTCTTTGGAATGAGGATATAACAGAATTTGTAAAAAATGCCTTGAATCCTGCAGAAGTTCTGTCAGTGGAAATCATTGAAGAAGGCGAAGAAAATATGAAAGTTGCAAGAGTGCTTGTAGCAGAAAATCAATTATCACTTGCAATTGGTAAAAAAGGTCAAAATTCAAGGCTTGCAGCAAGACTGTGCGGTGTGAAAATTGATATTCATACAGAGCCATCTGAGGTAGAGGAAAATAGAGAATTTGAAGAAAAAAGTGCTTTCGGGGATTCGTTAGATGAAATAGAAAGCATTGAAAAATCTGATAATCTGCAAGATGATTATGAAGTTGAAGAAAGTGCGTTTGCGGTACTTAACGAAGATGGTGAATAAAAAAGAGCAATTTTAAATTAAATTGTATCAAACAAGGAGATGAACGGATAGTTTGGATACATTGAATAAAAATGTAAAAGAAATAAATAAGCCTGAAAGAATGTGTATATGCTGCAGAAGAAAAGGTCAAAAAAATGAATTTTTTCGGATAACTGAGCAGGATGGAAAATATATTTTTGATAAGGAAATGAAAGTTCAGGCAAGAGGATTTTATGTCTGTAAAACGAACGAATGCATTGAAAGACTTTCAAAACATAAAAAATATAACATTGAAATTGAACAGCTAGTAAAAATGCTGGAACAAGTAAAGAATGAAAAGAAAAGCATAATCGACATTTTAAGGCCAATGAAAAATTCCGAATATTTTGTGTTTGGAATAGATGAAGTTTTTGATGGAATAAAACGTGATAAGATAAAACTTGTAATTATTCCGTCAGATATAAAGGCAAAATATATTGAAGAATTTGAAAAAATGAAGAAAAAATTTAATTTTGAAATTATATTTATTGAAAAGAAAGAAGAATTAATAAGACTTTTTTCAAGGGATGTAAATGTCATAGGTATTTTTAACAAAAAAGTAATAAAAGGAATATTAAGCAAAGTGGAGGTGATGAATGGATGAAAGTGCATGAATTAGCAAAGGAAAATGGTTTTACGGCAACAAAATTTATGGAGGAAATCAGAAAATTTGGGGTAGATAAAAAACACCACATGAATGTACTAAGTGATGAAGAAGTAAGCCTTATAAGGAAAAAACTTCAAAAAGGTGTCCAAAATAATCAAAATAACGGTAAAACGGAGAATCTGAATAAAAAAGAAATTAAAACAAATGAAAATATTGCAAAAACAGTAAATAGCCATTCAGACAATCAAAAAAACAATAGTATTGAACATAATAAAATTAATGAACAAGAAAACATTAATAAAAATTATGAGAAATCAAAACAGCCATTGGAAAAAAATATTAAACTAAATGCAGAAAATAAATCAGATAATAGTAATAAAAATGATCTGAATAATGTAAAAGATTTAGATAATAATAAAAATCATAAATTTGATAAAAAAGAAAATAAAAAGAAAATGGAGATGAAAGTTAATTTGAGTAGTCAGAGTAATAAAATGAATGAAGTAAATAAAGATAAGCAGAATTTTCAAAATAGAGAGAACAGAGAAAATGGAGGAAGAAACTTCCAAAATCGAGACAACCGAAATAGAGAAGATAGAAACAAAGACGGATTTAGAAGAGAAGGAAGAGATAATTTCAGAAAAGATAATAGAAACTTTAACAGAGATGGAAATTTTCAATCAAGAGATGGCCGTGATAACCGAAGTTTCCAAAATAAAGATAATCAAGACAATAGGGAAAATGGAGGAAGAAACTTCCAAAATCGAGACAACCGAAACAGAGAAGACAGAAACAAGGATGGATTTAGAAGAGAAGGAAGAGACAGTTTCAGAAAAGATAACCGAGGCTTTAATAGAGATGGAAATACTCAATCAAGAGATGGCCGTGATAACCGAAGTTTCCAAAATCGAGATAGAGATAATCAAAGTGGTTCAAGAAACTTTAGAGATAGACAGGACAATAGAGGATTTTCTGATAAAGGCGGATTTAATAAGGACAGAGATGACTTTAGAAGAGACAGCCGAAGTTTTTCTAATGCTAAAAAGGAGCCAGCATCTGAAATTCCTGCAGCAACAGTAGCTGAAAAAGGGAAAGCTGGTGGAAAAGGAAAAGGAAAATTTGAGAAGAAAAAATACGAAAAAAACAGAAGAGACAGAGAACATCAAGAAAAAGAACTTCGTTCAGACTTTAGAAAAGATGACAAAAAGAAAAAGAAAAACAAGAAACAGGAAAAAGTTGTCAAGGATGAAATTGTCAGAATTGAAGGAGAGAGCATAGGAATGATAACAATTGGAGAAGAAATTGTTATTAAAGATTTAGCTGAAAAACTAGGAATCAATGTTTCTGATATAATTAAAAAATTCTTTATGGAAGGAAAACTTCTTACTGCAAATGCAATTTTATCATTTGAAGAAGCCGAAGAAGTGGCTCTTGAATATGAAGTAATTGTAGAAAAAGAAGTAGTTGAAGAAGTTAGTTATGGTGAAAAATACCATCTTGAGCAGGAAGATACAGATGAAGAACTTGTAACAAGAGCACCTGTTATTACAATAATGGGACACGTTGACCACGGTAAGACATCATTATTAGATGCACTTAGACACACAAATGTAATGGGTGACGAAGCTGGAGGAATCACGCAAAAAATAGGAGCTTATCAAGTAAACTGGAAAGGTCAAAGAATTACATTTATTGATACTCCAGGACATGAGGCGTTTACTGAAATGAGGGCAAGAGGAGCGAACATTACAGATATTTCAATTCTAATTGTAGCAGCTGATGATGGAGTAAAACCTCAAACTGTAGAGGCAATTTCTCATGCTAAGGAAGCAGGAGTCCCAATAATCGTTGCAATTAACAAAATTGATAAGCCAGGTGCAGATCCTATGAAGGTTAGAACTGAATTGACTGAATATGGACTGATGTCACCTGAATGGGGAGGAACTACTGAATTTGTTGAAATTTCTGCAAAACAGAAAATTAATTTGGAAGAACTTCTTGAAACAATACTAATTACAGCAGAACTTGAAGAATTGAAGGCCAATCCAAATAAACGTCCAAAAGCAGTTGTAGTAGAGTCAAGACTGGATCCAAAAATGGGAGCAGTTGCCGATGTGCTTGTACAGGAAGGGACACTTAAAATTGGAGATGTGTTCGTAGCAGGGGAAGCTCATGGTAGAGTCCGTTCAATGCTTGATGACAGAGGTAAAAAAATAAATAAAGCCATTGTTTCACAGCCAGTAGAAATTACAGGATTTAATGTTGTGCCAAATGCAGGTGATGTTTTATACGGTGTAGAAAGCGATAAGCAAGCTAAAAAAATTGTAGAAGACTTTATTAGAGAGAAAAAAGTAAACGAGCAGAACAAGAAAAAACATATTTCACTAGAAAGCTTGTCTCAAGAATTAGAAGAACAAGAATTAAAAGAATTGAAATGTATTATAAGAGCCGACTCAAAAGGGTCTGTTGAAGCATTAAGAGAATCACTTGAAAAACTTAATACTGAAAAAGTTGTAATTAATGTAATTCAAGGAAGTGCAGGAGCTGTAACTGAAGGAGACGTAAAACTTGCAGAAGCATCAAATGCGATTATAATTGCATTTAATGTACGGCCAACAACACCAGCTAGAATCATTTCTGAAAAAATTGGAGTAGAAATTAGAAATTATAACGTAATTTACCATGCAACTGAAGAAATTGAGAAAGCAATGAAAGGAATGCTTGATCCTGAATTTAAAGAAGTTTACTATGGAAGAATAGAAGTTAAGCAAGTGTTTAAAGTATCAAATGTTGGAAATATCGCTGGAGCAATCGTTGTTGACGGAAAAGTTACAAAAGACTCGAAAATACGTGTAATTCGTGATGGAATTATCATTTTTGATGGTGAATTAGGTTCATTGAAACGATTTAAAGACGATGTTAAGGAAGTTGTAATGGGACAAGAATGTGGAATTGGTATTCAAGACTTTAATGATATTAAAGCTGGAGATATTATTGAATCGTATATTATGGAAGAAATCCCAAGATAACGAATAGATAGGTGATAATTGTATGAATGATAGAAGAAAAAGAGGACTGGAAAAGGAAATATCAAGAATTATCGGAATGGCACTTTTAACAGAAATAAAAAATGACAAAATAAAAAATCTTGTATCAATTCACAAGGTTGAGCTGACAAAAGATGGACGATACCTTGATTTAACATTTTCGGTACTAGATTTGAAAGATAAGGTAAATAAAGAAAAAATCGCCGAAGATTTGAATAAGTTAAAAGGTTTTTTTAGAAAAAAAATAGGTTCACAGCTGTCGATAAGATTTGTTCCAGAAGTGAGAATTCATTTGGATGACAGCGTTGAATATGGAGTAAAAATTGCTTCGATATTGAACGAAATAAAAAAGGATGATCACAATATTGAATAAAACATGGGTCTGCTTTAAAAATATAGAACTAGTTTGATTTTGAAGCAGTCCTTCAACTAAACAAAAAAGGAAGCGATTAATCTTGTAATGAAATGGGAATTAAAAAGCTATAATGAAGATTATTTGACAACAAAAAGTTCTGAATTTGGTGAAAGCAGATTAATTTCAAGGCTGCTTTTGAATCGAGGAATTGACACAAAGGAAAAAGTTTCTAAGTTTTTAAATTCAGATAAAAAAGATATTCATAATCCATTTTTATTTGAAAATATGGAAAAAGTTGTAGAAAGAATAAAAAAGGCTGGGAAAAATAAAGAAAAAATTGTAATTTATGGAGATTATGACGTTGATGGTATATCTGGAGTAGCATATCTAGTAATAATGCTACGAAAATTGGGACTTAATGTTGATTATTATATTCCAAATCGTGTTCACGAAGGGATAGGTATAAATAAAAACCTTTTAAATTTTTTGAAAAAACGGGATGCAAAATTATTTATAACAGTTGATATTTCAATAAATAACCATGAAGAGATATTAATGTTAAAAAATAGCGGTATCGATATAATTATAACAGATCATCATAGGCAGATTGGAGTTCTGGAAGATAAGAATCAGGAAAAAGAATTGGGGATTCTTACAATAAATCCAAAGACTAGTAAAACTTATCCAAATAAATCTCTGTCAGGTTCAGGAGTTGCCTTTAAACTTGCTGATGCTATTTATGAAAGATATGGTGCAAATAAAAAAATACTATATGATTATATGGATATTATAATGATCGGAACAGTTGCAGATGTTGTACCAATGACTGATGAAAACAGGTTTATCATAAAAAAAGGACTAAATAATTTAAAAAAAACCAAAATAAAAGGTTTAAAGTATATTATTAACTATTTGAAGATAAATCCTAGAAATATAACAACCAGCGATATTGGATTTTTCATTGCACCAATTTTTAATGCACTTGGAAGAATTGATAATTCAAAAATTGTTGTAAATTTCTTTATTCAGGAAGATGACTTTAAACTTTTCTCAATTATTGAGGAAATGAAACGAGCTAATAAAATCAGACGTTATTTAGAAAATGAGATTTATAATGAGCTGGAAGAAAAAATACAGCGTCTGGAACGTCCAAAATATATTTTTATGAAAAGCAGAAAATGGCATTCTGGCGTAATTGGGGTAGTTTGCTCAAGAATCTCAATAAAATACAATATTCCAGTAATTCTTATTTCAATAAAAAATGGATATGGAAAAGCATCATGCAGAAGTATCGAAGGAATTAACATTTTTGATATTTTAAAAAGTGTGTCAGATAAATTGGAGCGATTTGGAGGACATGACTTGGCAGCAGGATTTCTTGTTTCAGAAAAATATTTAGGCGAAATTGAAAAACATCTGCGGCAAAGACTTGCAAGAAAAAATAGGGAAAATGTGCAGAAAACTTTGTATGTTGACGCATGGCTGAACATTGAGTATCTAAACAAAAGAAAATTACATGAAATAAATAGGCTGTCGCCTTTCGGACTAGATAATCAGGAACCGAACTTTATGGATTCAGACATTAATTTTCTAAATTTAACGAGATTTGGGATAAATAATAGACATTTTAAAGGATTTGTCAGAAAAAATAACCGTATTATTTCAGTAATTGGATATAATTTGGGACATAAATTGAAAGCAAATAATTTTTATAAGAAAAATTTAAAATAGTTTATACTCCGATATTTAAGTCTGGACATTCAGATTTATTTATCGAATTGAAAATAAAGGATTTTAAATAAAAATAAATTAATTAAAAAATTATATATAATAAAAAATTTTAGGAGGAATTAAAAAGATGGCAGTAAAAAAATTAAATGAATCAACTTACGAAGTATCAGCAGTTAGAGAAGGAGAAGAGTTAAAACACTTAAAAGAGCATGTTTTAGTACACTTTAAAGATGCAAAAGTTGATGGATTCCGTCCAGGACACGTACCTGCAAAAGTGATTGAAGAAAAATTCAAGAAAGAAATTGAAGGAGAAATATTAAACCATATTATTTCTGATGAATACAGAAAAGCAGTTGCAGAAAATGAATTAAAACCAATTGCTGATATTAAACTTGAAAAATATGAGCTTAATGATGACAAAGTTGAAGTAGTATTTACAATACCTGTATTGCCTGCATTCGAATTAGGACAATATAAAGGTGTGGAAGTAGAAAAGGAAAAAGTAGAAATTACTGATGAAAAAGTAAACGAAGAAATCGAAAGATTAAGAGAAAATGCTGCAAAATTAAAAGAAGTTGCAGAAAATGAAGAAGCTAAAAATGATGACGTTGTAAATATCAACTTTGAAGGATTTATAGATGGTAAAGCATTTGATGGAGGAAAAGCTGAAGGATACGACTTGACATTAGGTTCTCACAGCTTTATTGACACTTTCGAAGATCAAATCGTAGGACATAAAAAAGGTGATGAATTTGACGTAAATGTTACATTCCCTGAAGAATATCACGCTGAAAGCCTAAAAGGAAAACCAGCTTTATTCAAAGTAAAAGTAAACTCAATCAAGAGAAAAGAAGAAGCTGAATTAAATGATGATTTAGCAAAAGAATTAGGATTTGATTCTGTTGAAGATATGACAGCTAAAACTAGAGAAAATATTACAAAAAGAGAAGAAGCAAGAGCTGAAAATGAATTTAAGAACAAAGTTATAGATGCTGTAGTAAACGGAACAGAAGTTGAAGTTCCAGAAGCATTAGTTCAAAGAGAAATTGACTATCAAATCAACAGATTTGCACAACAATTGCAAATGCAAGGAATTAATCTTAACCAATACTTCCAAATGACAGGGCAAACAATGGAAGCAATGAGAGAAAGTTCAAAAGAAAATGCTGAAAAAGCAGTAAAAACAGAATTAGTACTATCTGAAATCGCAAAAGCTGAAGGAATTAAAGCAACTGATGAAGAAGTATCAAAAGAAATCGAAACATTAGCTGCAATGTATGGACTTGAAAAAGATGCATTAATCGCTGATGTAAGAAAAAATGGAAATTATGAAAGATTCATTGATGAAACAAACTATAGATTAGTAAATCAAAAAACAATTGATTTATTAGTAAAAGAAGCAAAAGTTAAATAGTAATTTTGAGAAAATTGCTAAATAAAAAGAATATTTTGATTTTAGAAGAATTTTGTGATAAAATAGTTTATTGCGAAATTCTTTTTTCTCTATATTTAAATTGCAAAATGTTAAAACAATTTTGTAATAATGAGAGAAAATAAAAAATGAAAGAAAATTGACGGAAACAGGAGGAAATAATATGTCAGCATATAGTCCAGTAGTTATTGAAAATGATGGGCGTGGGGAAAGAAGCTATGATATTTATTCAAGACTTTTAAAGGATAGAATAATTTTTGTAAGTGGAGAAGTTGAAGATGGAATGGCAAATGCAATTGTCGCTCAATTATTATTTTTAGATGCACAGGATAATGAAAAAGATATAGTTATGTATATAAACAGTCCAGGAGGAGTAATTACCGCCGGGCTTGCGATTTACGACACAATGCGGCACATAAAAAGCGATGTTTCTACAGTATGTGTAGGGCAGGCAGCAAGTATGGGAGCAGTGTTATTGGCGGCTGGAGCAAAAGGTAAAAGATACTCGTTGCCAAACTCAAGAATCATGATTCATCAGCCACTGGGCGGAGCAAGAGGTCAAGCAACAGACATTCAGATTCAGGCAAAAGAAATTGAAAGAATGAAGGAAATTACAAGCAAAATTTTATCAGAAGCAACTGGAAAATCAGTAGAAGAAATCTATGCAGATACTGAAAGAGACAACTTTATGTCACCAGAAGAAGCTGTAAATTACGGATTAATTGATAAAATTTTATAAAAACTTTATTTAAAATATATTTTTAAAATTATAGAAAATTTTATTTATGATAGTTTCATTTTTAATTATCTAAACCTTTATTTAATTAAAATAAGTATTAAGCAAAATTTCGTTAAAAGAAAAATAGCTGTCTGAGCTTTTAAAATAAATTTTAAATTGATATAAAATTATTTGTGTTGAAATAATTTATATTTAAAAGCGAGTTCTATTTTTCTTTTATAAGAAAGTTTTGCGTAAAGCGGGAGTGCAGAGGTATGGCGTTTGATACCTCTGCGTTAAAAAAATAATAAGTAAAATAATAAAATAGAAATTAATAATAAAAATATATAAATAAGAATTATATAAAGAAAAAACGAGGTGAAAAATATTGGCAAATAAGAAAAAAAATTACTGTTCATTCTGTGGCAGGGAAGAGCATGAAGTGGAACGGTTAATACAGAGTCCTGAAGAGGATGATGTGTTTATTTGTAATGAATGTATAGAAGACAGTGCTGAATTACTGGACAGTTTTAGGGAATATGACGAAAATGAACATAACAGGGAAATTACATTGTTAAAGCCTAAAGAGATAAAGGCAAAACTTGATGAATATATTATCGGACAGGAACAGCCTAAAAAGGTATTATCTGTGGCGGTTTATAATCATTTTAAGAGAATAATGCACAAACAGAAAAATGTAGATAATGATGTGGAGCTTCAAAAATCAAATGTACTGTTAGTAGGGCCTACTGGAAGCGGAAAAACTTTACTTGCACAGACACTAGCGAAAACATTGAATGTACCTTTGGCGATTGCAGATGCAACAACATTGACAGAAGCTGGATATGTTGGGGATGATGTAGAGAATGTACTTTTAAAATTGATAAAAGCGGCTGATTATGATATTGAAGCAGCAGAGCATGGAATAATTTATATTGATGAAATTGATAAAATCGCTAGAAAATCGGAAAATATGTCAATTACAAGGGATGTTTCTGGAGAAGGAGTACAGCAGGCGTTACTTAAGATTATTGAAGGGACTGTTGCGAGTGTGCCTCCACAAGGTGGAAGAAAGCATCCAAATCAGGAAATGATTGAAATTAACACAAAGGATATTTTATTTATCGTTGGCGGAGCATTTGAAGGACTGGAAGCGAAAGTTAAGGATAGAGTTAATGAAAAAAGAGTTGGATTTGGGCTTGAAACAAAAAATACAAAACTTGATGATTTGACTTTATTTGAAAATGTATTGCCTGAAGATTTAATAAAATTTGGACTGATTCCTGAATTAATTGGGCGGTTACCAGTAATTACCGCACTTCATGGACTTGATGAAGAGGCTATGATTAAGATACTGACAGAGCCTAAAAATTCGCTTGTTAAGCAATATAAAAAGTATTTTGAGATGGAAAATGTTGACTTGGAATTTGATAAGGATGCGATTGTTGAAATTGCACAGCTGGCACTTAAACGAAAAATTGGAGCGAGGGGGCTTCGTTCAATTATTGAAAGTGTTATGACTGATTTGATGTATGAAATTCCATCGAAGGAAAATGTTAAGAAAGTGATAATTACAAAAGAAGCGGTTACAGATAAAGAAAAAGTGGTTATAGAGTAATCGAGATTTAAAATTATTTATAATAAACTTGAAAATTATTAAATAATAATGGAATTTTAGTTCTTAAGTCTGATTTTAAAGCAATTTTATTGTATTAAAGAGCAGATTTTAAAGTATGAAAGGAGAAATTATGCAAAATAAACCATTTATAGCAACAAGAGAATTAGTTGTATTTCCAGGTGTTGTAACTCCGATTTTTATCGGTAGGCAGTCAAGTCTGAAAAGTCTTGAAGAAGCAATAGCAAGATTTGACAGCAAACTAATTCTTTCGGCACAAAAAGATGCAAATGTAGAAGAGCCCAAATTTCCAGAAGATATTTATGAAACAGGAGTTTTAGTTCACGTTATACAGACGGTAAAAATGCCAAATGGAAATGTAAAGGTACTAGTTGAAGCTAAACATAGAGTTTTAATCAACCAATTTCCAAAAGATGATAACGGTGTTGTTTATGCTGAATATGAAGAAATTTTTTCAAAGCCTATCGACGAAAGTAAAGCTGAAGCCTTGAAACGTAGAGTAATTGATGAATTTTCAAATTATGCACAGAAAACTAATAAAGTATTGCCTGACATTATTTATAATATAAAAGAGATTAGCAATATTGACAAGGTATTTGATTTGATTTGTACAAATCTGATGGTAGCAGTTGAAACAAAACAAGAATTATTGGAAATATTGGATGTAGAAGCAAGAGCATATAAAATTTTGAGTATTCTTGAGAGAGAAATTGAGATTTTTATGCTTGAACGTGAGATTGAAAATCGTGTGAAGGAACAAATGGCAGAAGTTCAAAAAAACTATTATTTACGTGAAAAAATTAAGGTAATGCGTGAAGAAATGGGAGAAGTAACTGATTCTGACGAGGAACTGGAGGAACTTGACCAAAGAGTTAGAGATGCAAAAATTCCTCAGGAACTAAAAGATAAACTGGCAAAAGAGCTTTCAAGAATGAAGAAAATGCCAGATTTTTCTGCTGAGTCTTCAGTAATTAGAACGTATCTTGAAACTGTACTTGAATTACCGTGGGAAGTTTCAACTAATGATGAAATTAATATTGAAAAAGCTGAAAAAATTCTGAATGAAGATCATTATGGATTGGAAGAAGTTAAGGAAAGAATATTAGAATTCTTGGCAATTAAAAAATTGAATAACACATTAAAAGGTTCAATTATCTGTCTTGTAGGACCTCCAGGTGTAGGGAAAACATCGCTTGCACATTCGGTAGCACGTTCAATGAACAGAAAATTCACAAGAATCTCACTTGGTGGAGTAAGAGATGAAGCTGAAATTCGTGGGCACAGAAGAACTTATGTGGGAGCAATGCCAGGAAGAATTATAAATTCGTTGAAACAAGTTGGTGTAAATAATCCAGTAATGCTGTTTGATGAAATTGATAAAATGGCTTCTGACTTTAGAGGAGATCCCGCTTCAGCAATGCTGGAAGTTTTAGATCCCGCACAAAACAACTCATTTGAAGATCATTATATTGACCATACTTTTGACTTGTCAAACGTATTCTTCATTTGTACAGCAAATGATTTGGGCGGAATTCCAGGACCGCTTCGTGACAGAATGGAAATTATTTCAATTGAATCGTACACAGAATTTGAAAAATTAAATATTGCAAAAAAATATTTAATACCTCAAACACAAGAAGAAAATGGATTAAAGGATTATAAAGTTTCGTTTTCTGATAAAGCAATCATGAAGATTATAAATGAATACACAAGAGAAGCTGGGGTAAGAAATTTACGAAGAGAAATCAGTAAATTATTCAGAAAAATAGCAAAAGAAATACTTGTATCAAAATCTAAGAGTAAAAAAATCTCTGTTTCTGAAACAAAAATCAAGAAATATTTAGGAAATGCAAAATTCAGAGCAGATAAAGTCAAGGAAAAAGAAGGAAAAATTGGTGTTGTCAATGGACTTGCATGGACAGCAGTCGGAGGGACAACTTTAGAAGTGCAGGCAGTAAAAATGGAAGGAAAAGGTGTATTGCAGCTTACAGGAAAACTAGGAGACGTAATGCAGGAATCAGCTAGAGTGGCTTATTCGTATGTAAGACATATAAAAAATGAACTTGGTATCAAGGAAAAATTTAACGAAACAACAGATGTTCATTTACACTTCCCAGAAGGAGCAGTACCGAAAGACGGGCCATCAGCAGGTATCACAATTACAACAGCAATTATTTCAGTATTGACGGATAAAGAAGTTAGACAGGATGTCGCAATGACTGGAGAGATTACAATTACTGGAGAGGTTTTAGCAGTTGGCGGAATCAAGGAGAAGGTAATTGGAGCTCATAGGGTTGGAATAAGAGATGTTGTACTTCCTTATGACAATAAAGTTGATACAGAGGAACTGCCAAAGGAAATTGCAGACCAGATGAAATTCTATTTTGCGAAAACTTACGATGATGTGAAAAAGATTGTTTTTACTGATGAAAAGCCAGTTTCAAGAGATAGAAAAACTGTAAAAAAAGTTATTAAAAAACAAGAAAAAGAAATTGAGAAGTAATTTAAAAAGCAAAAAAATAAAAAAAGACTGCGACTTATAATTTTCAGTCTTTTTTATTTTGGGGACAATTTGGAGACAAAACTTTATACATCAATACTGTTTAAAATATTAACTAAAAAATTTTGAGATTCAGGTAGTAAATGAGAATACGTATTTAAAGTTGTTTTTATATTTTCATGTCCTAAACGTTTTGAAATAGCAACAATATTTACATTTTTATAAAGTAGATAAGAAGTATGAGAATGCCTAATATCGTGTAGTCTTATTTTTTCTACTCCTGCTTTAAGATAATAATTTTTTATATATCTAGATAAACCATGTCTTCCAATAGTAATAATTTTCTGATTTTTATCAAAATAATATAAATTCTCTTCTATGTATAACTTTAAATCATTTATTAGAAAGTCTGGACAATCAATATTTCTTACAGAGTTTGGAGTCTTAGGAGAGGTTATTATTTCTTTCCCATTTATCTTTTGATAGGATTTTGTTATCTTTATAATTTTTTTTTCAAAATCAATATCACTAAACGTTAAGGCAAATAATTCCCCTATTCTAATTCCAGTAAAAAATAGGATTTCAAAGACTAATTTAGGCATAGGTTTTTTTATGAAAGTAATAAAATTTTTAAAATCTTCAAGACTCCATATTTTCATTTCTTTTTGTGGTTTTCTATTGCCTATGCTTCCTGCAATATAACAAGGATTTTCTTTTAAATGATAAAATTTTTAGCAAAATTAAAAAAGACGATAGATTACGATGTAAAATAGACAAATAAGATTGAGAAAATTTTTTTTCAATCATTTTATTTTGCCAATTTCTAATCATTAGAGGAGTAATATTTTTTATTTTTATATCACTAAAATATGGGAGAATATTATTTTTAAAGACACTCTCCCTTCTTATAAGTGTATTTAATTTACATCTTGTTTTAAGATCTTCGTGATATTTCACATATAAATTTTCGAAAGTTATTTCAGGATCAGAATATAGAGAATTTAAAAATTTGACTTCCCATTTTTTTGCATCTGATTGTTTTTTAAAACCTCTCTTTTTTTTCTTTTTAGATTCTCCATAAACATTCTTGTATCTTAATTCCACAAACCAAGTACCTCGTTCAGTATCTTTATAAACTCCCATTTTTAACACCTCATTATGATGTTGTGATTTTTTCTCACGCGTGAGAAAATCAAATTTTATTATTTTAATTTATAATTTTTAAAATATTTTACAAATAATTTAGCTTCTTTTTCCATTAAGTGATTATATTTATCAGCCTCTCCGATTTAATAAATATTGTCTATGCAATATAAAATGTCCAAACTCATGTATTAAAATATCAATTTCTTCTTGAGAAGAAAGTCCTTTTTTCAAAAAAATAAAATTCGTGTTGTTTTTATCAATGAAAAAAGCCTTTTAAAATAAAATTATTATATAGTATATGAATTTTATAGTATTCACATAAAAATAAATATCTTTTGTATTATGAAGAAGCATTAAAATTTTTATTTGTTCTTTTATGTAGTTTTCCATAAATAGAATAATACAATAGTTTATTTTTATTTCATATAGTTTTTACTTATATAAATATTTATATTAAAGTTTAAAAAGATTTGATTTTATTTATCAAAAATCTTCAAATTTAGGTTTATTATTGATTTGACTATTATCATTTGAATTATGGGAATTAATACTTGAATCAGGAGTTTCCAAAGATTCTTTTATATCATCTTCCAATAATTTAAATATTTCAGATTCTTTTTCAATATTTTTCTTTGGAAATTTTTTCAAAGAATTCAATAAGTTCTTCAATTAATTTCCGATTGTTTTCACTTTTATTTTTATCAATAAAAATAAAGTTTCAAAATTACTACTAAGTCCTTTTTCTGTTAAGTTTGCGGAGCCAATAAAGGCATATTGATTATTTATTAAGTAAAATTTTGAATGTAAATTAAAATAATTTGGTGAATTTTCGTTTTCATCTTCAGGATTTGTTTTGTACTTAAAAGGATAAATCATCAAATTATCTTCAAAATGCTGTTCTCTTTTCTCGTGGCCGTTTCCATATGTAATTTTGCTATAATAAGTTATTCCTTCTAAGAAATCTCTATTCCTTTTTTTTCTAATTTTACTATCTTCACCAGAAACTTCATCGGAAGAAATCACAAAAATTTTTTCGACATTGCTGTGTAATTCTAAATTTTTTATGATACTTTCTATATTAACATAAGGCGAAGAGGCTTTAAAAGAATGAATTTCTATATTTTTTAGTTTTTCAAGAATAAATCTTTTAGTTCCTTTTCCTATATGAATATCTGCATTAATATTGTTTAAATCTATCGCATATTTTTTTTGAATATAGTATTTTTGTGATGAATTGAATACTGTTTTTTTATTGGGAATTTTTTTAAGAGATACTTCCTTTTCTTGAATATTAAGTTCAAAAGCTGCATTATAAGGCTTTCCTTCTTTATTTTTTATTTTAAAGTTTACAGATTCTCCATTAATCAACTTTTGAGCATATTCTTTCCCAATAGATAAAGATTGTCCAAAATAATTATGTTCTTTTTTCAAATTAAAATTACATCCTTGTTGGTATGCACTGCAATAATAGCTATATCCTATGTAAACATCTGCACCACATTTAGGACATTTTCCTACATTTTCTTTTGCCATAAAATTATGCCTCCTTAGTAAACTTTCTTTATCCAATTAGTTTCTTTAACTTATCGGACATATATTTATTATTTAATTTATATATTATACCATTTAAATAAAAAATAAATATATTCCTATTAAAGAATTATTCATCATCTTTCTCATATTTTTGTTTATAATAAAATTCTTGTATTGATTCAATCATTTTCTTCTTATCCTCATCACTAATATCTTTGGCTTTGAAGAAAGCCATATTGTGTTTAGTTAGTTTCTCTTGAGAAATGACAATATCTTCATTTTCATTATCATTATCATCTAAACCTAAAAGATATTCAGGAGTAGTATTAAAAATTTTAGCTAATTTTACGATAGTTTCATATTTTATATTTTTAATAATATTATTTTCATACTTATGTATGGTTTGTCTTTTAATATTTAATTTTTTAGCCAGTTCTTCTTGTGTTATATTAAATTTAAGTCTTAAACTTAATATTCTTTCTCCAATATTTTTTTATTCATAACGAAGCTCCTTTAAATTAATAAATTATACCATATATTAACAAAAAGTACAATAAGATGAAAAAAGCACTTGACAAGTTACAAAAATGTGGTATAATATGTGTAACTTAAAAAGTTCTATGGAGGAAAATTATGAAGAATAAAAGTGAATTAGAAATAATAATGTATAAAAATAATGATACTATTAAAAAACTATCAAAAGAATTAAAAATCCACTCGAAAACATTATCAGAAAAGATAAAAAAGTAGTAAATTTAAGGCAAATGAGATAAAAAAATTGCAGATTATTATAATCTTTCAAATGATGAAATTGTATGTTTTTTTGATTTGAAAAGCACTTTATAAGTTCAAAATTATTGTTTATAGTATTTTAATTAATACAATAAAGAAAGGTGGATAGATGTCTACATTTAGAATAAATAAAAATAAAAATTTTACAGTTATTTCAAACATTCATCTAAAAGAAAGGAAAATGTCTTTAAAAGCAAAAGGATTATTGACACTAATGTTAAGTTTACCAGAAGATTGGGATTATTCAATTAAAGGATTAATTTCTATTTGTGTTGAAAACAGGTTGGCTATTAGGAATACTTTGGATGAATTAAAAGAATTTGGATATTTGAGAATAGAAAAACTTTATCCAGATTCAGACAGAAAAAAAATAGAATATGAATACAATATATACGAAGTTCCTATTAGTGTTGAAAAAAGGCAAAAAAAGCAAGATAGCAAAAATCAAGGTGTTGAAAATCAACATCTTGAAAATGAAGATGTTGAAAACCAAAGTGTTGAAAATCAACCACAATTAAATACTAATACATTAAGTACTAAAAAATTAAATACTAAGTTATTAAATACTTATTATCTCTTTATGGAAAAGTGGAATGAATTAGCAAAAGAATGTGAATTAAGTTTAATTAAATCTTTTACGGAGAACAGAAAGAAAAAATTGTCTGAATTACTTGGGAAATATACTCAAGAGGAAATTTTAGAAACGATGTTTAAAATAAAGAATATAAATTTTTTGCTTGGAAGAACTGACAAATCAAATTGGAAAATATCGTTTGATGATTTTCTGAATGAAGAGAAATTTATAAAAATATTAGAAGGAGCTTATTATGATGAAGTTAAGCCAACTGGCAGAAAACAGGATAAAAGAATTGCAAGACAAAAATCAGCAGGAGCAAAAAAAGAGTACGGATTCTGATAATAAGTTAAAAGAGGCAAGAGAAGCTACTCGACAACTTAGACAACAAGAATTACAGAAAAAAATTGAATATTTTCTTAATATTTCAAGTTTGCCAGTAAGATGGGAAGAGTATACTTTTGAAAATTCTGAAATATTATTTAGAGAAGAAAATCTAATTAAAAAGAAACTTGAGTATTATTGTGAACATTTTAAAGAAGCTAAAGATAAGGGACTAGGTTTGTATTTATGCGGAGAGATAGGAACTGGAAAAAGTTTTTATAGTTTATGTGTTTTCAATGAGTTGCTAAAAAATAACTATAAAGTATACAGAACGACTTTAAATGGAATTTATCAAAAGATTCAATCAACGTTTAGTAATTTTAACAATTTAACCGAAGAACAAGTTTTTAAGGACCTGCTTGAAGCAGATTTAATAATATTAGATGATTTAGGAAAAGAAAATATATCTGAAACTTGGGGAAAATCAAAGTTATATTCAATATTTAATTTTTTCTATGAAAAAGAAAAATGTATTATTATATCAACAAATTTAAATAAGGAAGAAATTGCTGATTTTATGGACACACAGGGAAATGATGCATTGCTGGACAGATTTCGTGAGAGACTAGATACTTTGGAATTTGTGTGGGATAGCAGAAGAAAGGAAATAGGAAAGAAATTATTTAGAGAATTTTGGAATGAGAGATGATAAAAATGCATAAAACAACATATTCAGATGTAGTTTTTTCTCCTGAAGATTTAATTGTAGTTGCGAGAATATCATTACAGACAGCGTATAAAATTATAAAAGAGTTAAATCAGGAACTTGAAGAAATTAATAAAAAAGAGAAAAAGAGTTATATTATTTTTCGTGCAAAAATTTGGAGAAAATTTTTTAGAGAAAGATATTATGATGAAAAATTTTTAACAATTAATGATTTGGAGAAAAAATTTAAAATAAAAGAATGGGAAGCCAAAGAAATTCATTCAGTAATAAAAAAAGAACTATTAGAAAGAGGATTTAGATTTATAAAGGGAAGAATACCAGAAAAAGCAGTATTAGAAAAAATTTACGATTATTCAGAAGAGAGGGTAAAAAATGAAAATACATCTAAAACGCTTAAATTTTGATTTTAAGAGAATTTTATGTAATAGGCAACCATTTATGCCAAAAATTGATTTGAGAGTAAAATTACCCCCTTAAAATTACTCTGAAAACAATTTAAAGAATAAAGTTAGAAAGGAAAAGAATAGCAATGAGTGAAAGTTTAAGAGATGCTATAGAAAAAGCAATTTGTGAGGAGGAAAATATGGGAACAGCATACAGTGAAGTTATTTCATTAAATGAAAGAATAAAAGAAAGAATAGAGGAACTTAGAAATATAGGAGGATATGAGGATGAGATAGAGGAAGCGGAAATTGCATTGGAAGATGAAGAAATTACGTGTGATGAACTTAGAATAGTACTTGAGAACTTGGAAGAACTATAAAATAAAAGGAAGTGGTAGGAATGAAAATGAGAAAATTAATTTATTGGATACTTGCCTTAATGTCGATTACCTTGAAGCAATTGGATGCGTATAATTATGAAGTTGCAATAAAGATTATATGTGGATTTATAGATTTGATTGTAGTTTTAAGAATATTAAGTTATCTAATGTCAATAGATTGTTTTGAAAAAGAGTATTTAATAATAAAAAAAGTTGTTATCATAGAGACAACAACAAATTATAGAAAATTATTTTAAATGTAGTATACCAGTAATCTTGAATAAAATCAAGGAAAAAATGAAAAAAATTATAGAAAATTATTTGGAGGATAAAATGATAAAAGAAAAAAAAGCAAAAACAACAGGGAAAACAAAAAAATGGTATGAAAATTTAAGAAAGATAACAAAAGAGCATATTGAAGTTGCAAATTCAATTGAAGAATTTAAAGAAAACTTTCTTAAAAATGGATATAATATTAAATTTTCAGAGAAAAATATTACTGTGACTGATAAAGAAAATAGAAGTGTCAGATTAAAAACTTTAGATAAAACTTATACAAATGAATATATTTTTGATTTTTTTGAAAGAAAAAAGAAAACAATAATAAAAAATGAACAAGTGAGTAAAAGAATTGGTAATAAAAAATACCATAAGAATAATTTAATGAGTTTAATTAGTTTACGGAGAGTAAAAAGAGAATTTGGCTCAGCAAGATTTGCAACAAGAAGATTTAAATAATTTAGGGGGGAATGGTAATGAAAATAATTAGTGTAATTAATCCAAAAGGTGGAGCAGGAAAAACAGTAACAGGAATAAATATTGCTTATGCCTTAAAAAATAAAGGAAAAAAAGTTTTATTGATTGATACAGATCCGAGAGGGGCAATAGCTTCTTATCTTGATATAAGAAATGAAAACACTATTTTTGAAGCATTAAAAGAATGCTATGATAATTTGGGAATGGTAGATAAGGAAAAATATATAAACGAAAAAAATGGAGTGGATATAATAATCAGCAATATTTATTTTAATCAGATTGATGAATTTTTCAAAAAGGAAGGAGATGAAAGCGGACAGGAGCAACTGAAAATATTTAAGGATTTTTTTGAAAACTTTAGTGAATATGACTTTGTAGTCATTGATACGGAAGGTACTGTAAACAATACAGTCAGAGGAATTTTAAATGTGACGGATTATATCTTTGCACCGTCAAAAGTTTCATTTATAGACACTAATGGACTTAGGGATTTGCTTGAAATGATGGAAATTGCAAAAGTTGACAATCCGAAAATTAAACTTTATAAAATATTTTTTGTACAAGTAAAGGAAAATACAAAAGTTTTTAAAAAAGCACATATGGAAATGAAGAATATTTTAAAAGAAATGTATTCAGATATTTATGTGAGAGAAGATTCAAATATATTAAATTCAATGGAAAAGCATAAGGATATATTTAGTTTTAAGAAGAGCAGTAATGCGGCTATTGATTATAAAAATTTAGTGAATGAATTTTTGTACAATGAAATATATCCGAATGAAAAAAGATAAGAAGATTAAATTGGATATTCGCTGTTATGAAACTTTAATAGTTAACGAGAAACAAAAAGAATACATCATAAAAGAAATTAGAAAAAGAAAAAATATCAAAATAACTGATACAGGAAGGGGTTGAAAAATGGATGATTTTTTTGAAAGATTTGGTTTGCTAGGAGCCGCATTAATGATGTGTATACTTATGTTACTATACTCAATTTTAATGATTTTTTTTCACCAAGAGTCAAAAAGAAAAGAAAAAGAACAGCAAGAAATATTGAATTTATGCAAAACAAATAAAGTTTTAAAAACATATACAGCAGATAATGGGACAGAGTTTTATGTAACACTTGAAAACAATCAGATTTATAAGGTTGATAAGGATAAATTTGGATATTACATAGTTGGTGAATATTGCAAATAAAAAAATTGAACGGATTTATTATATATTATGATTTTAAGTATTGCTGCAATTATATTAGTAATATTTATAATATTAATTGCTATATTAATAACAGTTGAAATAATGATAACAATGATATATGTACATTTATTATTTTTTTCAAAATGTTTTAAAGCATTAAAAAAATAAATTGAAAATTAAAGATAAAAATAGTTTTTCTCACGCGTGGGAAAATTAAAAAGACAATGACAATTAAATAACTGTGATTCAATTTTTACACAGTTATTTAATTGTCTATAATTTTTTAGTAGGAGGTATTATGGATAGACAAGAATTGTTAAGTATTAATAAGGACAGAAAAATGGAAGTTGAAAGTTATCATAGCAATTTTGATTTTTATAAATATGAGATAACTGATGAAAGTGTAATAAGGGAAGTAACTCAGACTGAAGAAGATATACAGCAGATTGGAAAGTTTATGGCAAAAAAGGCTCTTGAAATGGGAAGAAAGTTGAAAAGAGTCCAAGAAATTTTATCAAGTCACGGAACAGGAACATTTGTAGCCTGGTTTACTTCATTAGGGCTTGATAAAAATATGGTTTATCGTGAAATTAACAGGTGGGAACAGTTTGAAAAATACAGAAATCCTGCAATTGCGGAAGCAAGTGTTAGGACATTGGAATATATAAAGAAAAACAATAATAAACTCGAAGAAGCAGAGATTGTAGAAATTCTTGAAGATCCAGTTGAAGCGGCTAAAAAGATTAAGGAAATAGAGAAAAAAGGCAAGAAAGAAGCAGAAATTGGCTTTGATGAAAAAATAAAGAAATTAAATGAGAAAATTGAGAAAGCATATAAAAATATTGAAAAATGGGAGATGGAAATTAATAAACTGAAAGGTAGGAATGATGATTTTGAAGAAGATTGATAAAAGTAAAATACATTCAATAAAGATTGATGACAAAAGTCGATTATTAATTACTGGGGATGTTATTTTGATGAATATAAATTGATTTAAATGGTTTTTCTCACGCGTGAGAAAATCAAAATTATTTAAGGGAGGATAAAAAACAGAATATGAAAGAAAAAGAATTAAAAAAATTTTTTAAAGAAATAGAAGAGGAGAATAAGTCAGAAGATGAAAAATATTAAAAAAAAATGGAGAGAGAAATTAATTATGAAAAGTAGAAGTTTTAAAGAGGTGCTTACAGAGTTTAAAGACAGATTAATGAAAGTAATTTTATTAATATTTTCTTGGAAAATTTTTTTTGAAAGATTGAAACCAATATCAACAATGTCTTCATTAGAAATGACTTTTTTGTTTGCAGGGTTATTAGGAATTGTTTATTTTGGCATTCTTCTTATAATATCGTTTATATCAATAATCATATTAATAATCATTAAAATTTTGAAAATAAAGAAAAAAGGAGAATACAAATAAATATAGAATCACAGAAAAAAAATGATAAGTCAAATTTATGGTTAATCTGTTTAATGTTCCTTATTTTTATAAATAATGGGATTTAAGACAATAGAAGAAATTGATTATAAATAATGACGTTTATAATTTACAAAAAGAAATCGTTAGGAGGAAAAATGAAACATTTTGTTAAAGTATCGATGATTTTAGGAACATTCATAATTGTTATGGGTATAATAAAATTTCAAGAAAATAATTTAAAAAATAAAACAAAAGAAAATAAAGATGTTCAGGAAAAGCGGCAACAGGAAATCTTAGATATATGCAGAACAAATAAAGTTATGAAGATATATAGTCAAAATGATGGTGAAAATTTTTATGTTGTTCTTGAGAATAAAAATATTTATAAAGTTGATGAAGATAAATTGGGAAATTATGCAATTGGAGAATATTGTAAATAAATATAATTATCAAAAGTATAATTTTTATTACACGCGATAAAATTCAAAATTAAAAGGAGAGCAGTATAAATATATGAATATAATAAATGATGTATTAAATAATAAAATTCAGATTCAGATTGATGAAAGGACAATAGATATAAATGATATTGAAAAAGTGGAAAGAAAGCCATTTTCATTTAAGGAATTTAGATTAAATATAAAATTGAAAACAGGAGAAGTGATTCAGAAAAATTTTAAATCGCTTGCTGAAATGCATAAAAATTATGAAAAATTTATAACAGAAGCTGGATTTGATTTTTCAGGAAAACTAAGAAAAGAAAGGTTGAAGTATATAAATGGAAATATATATTTAAAAAATTTAATAATTCTTTCCAATGAACTGATAGGTATAAGGCGAATAGAAGAATTAAGAAAAGGATTAAAATTAGTGATGTATCATGGAATAAAAGGAGCATATGATATAAAAATAGAATTATTTTTGAAAGGTGGAGGTACTGTTATTTTAGAAATGGCAAATGAACAATATGCTCAATATGATTTTAATCAGTTAAGAGAAATATTTGAATCAAGAAAAAATATAATAGAATAAGAGGATGTGAGTGATATGAAAAAAATTTTAGTTATGATAGTGGCAGTTGCTTTATTGTCATGTGATAAGAATAATTATAAAGAAATGACAAATGATATGGAAAAAATTGTAAATGAAGAGAAGAAAACGATTAAAGTGGTAGAGCCTATTTATAATGGTCTATCAAGCATATCCGTAGGTAAATTGGCAGCAAAAACAGAAAATCAATATTTGGAGGAACTAAAAATAGTTGATGTTGAAAATATAAAAAAGTTAAATGAGAAATTTAAAAATAAATACAGTAGTGTAAAATTAGATCCAAAAACAGGTTATGAGGAATCTTGTGCAAAAGCACGAGAAGATTATGTTGAATATGTAGATGTTTTTTTAAAAATGTTTGAAGAATATAAAGCAGGAGCTATTGCTAAGGAAAAACAATTTTCATGGCCAGTAGTAAATTTAAGAAGTAATGTAAATAGTCAGGAAGGGCTTTTAAGGTCTTGTAGATTGGTAAAATAATAGAAATTGAAAAAACAAATATAATTAAACAGGAGTAAAAAATGTTTGTAAGGCTAGTGGATAAAAAATCAAAACAAGGTGTGGCAATAAATATAAATACGATATTATATGTATCAGAGAGGAAGGAAGAGAATAGAAATTTTTTATGTATTGAAACAATAAAAGGAGTATACAAGATTTATTTTGAAAGTGAAGAGGCTAGAAGTAAAGCATTTGAAGCCTTAATCAGAAAAAAAGGTATTTTAAATTTAGAAGGTGTTGAACAGAGTTTTTTTAGAAGTATAAAGTAAAATAAAATAAAACTAATCATAAATTTAAATACATTTATGATTAGTTTTTGTCGTTAGGAGGAAAAATGAATACACTTATTTTTAGTGGAAGAGTAACATTTAATCCTGAAATGATTTCAATTTCAGAAAAAAATGTTTGTAATTTTAGAATAGCCGCAAAAAAGAAATTTAAGGAAGAAACACAATTTTTATTATGTGTTGCTTTTGGTAATGTAGCAACATTAATACATCAGTATGTAAAAAAGGGAGCAAAAATAATTGTAAATGGTTATCTAGAATTACAAGAGTATGAAGATGAGAATGGAAAAAGAATAATACCTAAATGTATAGTTAAAGAGTTTAAATTAATGGATTTTGTAGAAGAAGAGTATGAATATTTTTAAATTATTTTGGAGGAAAATATGAAAATATACGATATAAGATTATTGAAAACAACAACAGGAAAAAAACATATAAAATTTTTTTATAAAACGTTACTTAAAGGAAAAGTAAGAGAATCAACAAAAATTTTTGCACAAAATGTAAAATTATTAGAAAATAAAAAGATAGATGATACAAAAATAAAGGAATACATAAGTGAAAAGAAATTTATTAAAATTATGAAAATGGCAAAAATAAGCGATAATAAAATGGGAGGATACAGTATGAAATTATATAAAAATAATGAGATATGGTTTTATAAAATTGAAAATACTTCAGATGTTGATATAAACTTTAAAGATTGTGATATTTTATTAGACAGAAATTTTTTTATAAATGATAGATATATAAAATATGTGATTATAAAAAATAATACGGGGGTATAATCGTGGCAATATTTCATCTTAGAATGAAAAAAAGTAAAAGAGGAAGTAGCTATATTCCGCCTGCTGCACATTTGGATTATATAAACAGAGATGAAAAATATGGTAAAAAAGAGGACTTACTTTTTAAGGAAGTAAGGAATCTTCCTGAAGAGTTTAGCGATATTAAAGATTTTTGGAAATGTGCAGAAACCTATGAGAGAAAAAACTCTAATCTGTACAGGGAACTTGAAATTTCATTACCGAGAGAGTTTACTCCTGAAGAAAATAAAAAGATGGTGGATAATTTTTGTGAAAATCTTTTTGGAAAAGAATATGTGTATAACTATGCAATTCACAATCCAAAAAGTTTTGATGGAGATATGCAGCCACACGTGCATATAATGTTTTTTGAAAGAAAAATTGATGATATTAAAAGGGATAAGGATAAGTATTTTAAGAGATATAATACTAAAAATATAGAAAAAGGCGGATGGGAAAAGGATAAAAAATGGAGAGAAAGAAGCACGTTAAAAAATATAAGAAAAGAGTGGGAAACATTTTTAAATTTTGAACTTGAAAAAAAAGGAATAGAGAAAGTAAGTGCAAAATCGTTAAAGGATCAGAAAAGGGATGCGGAAAATAATAATGACTATAAGAAAGTTTATGAGTTAAATCGTGAAGCAATAAATATTGATGGAAAGATTTTGTATAGAAAAGAAAGTGAGCTAAGTGATAAGGAAAAAGTTAAGAAGAGAATATTTATTAAAAGCAGAATTTTAAAAGCTGGAACAGATTTAATGAAAAAACTGCTTGAAAAATTGAAAAAACTGGAAAGGGAATATGAAGATTTAAAAAGAGATAAAATAGGAGATTTAGAAAATTTGGAAAAACTGAGGGGGTTAGAAGAGAGTATAAGAGATATAAAAAAGAAGATGTCAAAAGATAAAATTGAGAATACTGTGTACAACTTGATGACGGATAAAAAGTACTATAAATTTCTGAATGAGAACAAAAAAATTGACAAGGAACTAAAAAATATAAAAGATAAAAATAGAATAAAATATTTAAAAATTACAAAAGAAAAGAATTTAAAAAATTTAGAAAGTTTAAGAAATGAAATTCAGAACGACTGGAAAAAGAAGTATATTTTTGATAAAAGAGTTGGAAATATTAGGGAAAAATATTTAAGGAAAATTGCAAATTTTGAAGATGAAAAAGACACGATATATGAAAATTTAAAAGAGAAAAACATTAAATACAATAATGAAAAAAATGGACTGTATAATATAAATCATTTGCAATTTATTTATGAAAAAAATGGACTGAAAGAGATAAATAGAATTGAAAAAGAACTAAAAAAATTAGTAAAAGAGTTAGATAAAAATGAGGAAATAGTCAGTCAGGAAACTTTGATAAAAGATAAATATTCAAATTATGAATTTTCAAAATTGGAGAAAAATATTGCGGAGAGTAAGATTAAAATAGAAGGACTGCAAAAAGAACTTAACAAAAATTTGGATATAAGTGAACAAAAATATTACTTGGACTGGTTAAAAAGAGAAGTAAAAATAAAGGAAGATTATGAGGCAAGAAAAGAAAATATTGAAATAAAAATTCAAAAAAAATTGCAGGATGAACTTTTAAAAAATGGTAATTCCAAAGTTCAGGAAAGGGAAAAAGTTAAAAAAATTATCAAGAATATAGAAGCCATAAAAGTATTGGATAAGAAAAAAGATTGTCTGAAAAACGACAAGTAAGTATAAAAATGTAACAGGAAAAAGAAAAGTAAAAATTTAAACGGTGCAAATTATGATAAAAATTTAGGAGGTATAAGTGGTGATTTTAGAATGGAAGATATGGAAGTTTTAGATGAGCTGGAAAGATAAAAAAATTATATATTTAAAAATTTTTGTGGTATAATTAAAATAAAGAATGAATGGAAGTGATTAATTATGATAAAGGATCCAAGAAATCCAATGCCAGAACCTCAAGATATAATAAAATCTATAATAGGAGTTATTATACTGATGTATTCAATTTTTAAAATTGCAATAGACTTAACATTAATTTTTTTAATATACAGGTTATTTAATCCTTCTGGAAAGATTACTATGGGATTTTTAGTAAAAGGCTGGCTTGTATTATACCTGATAAAAACTTTTGTAAAAACTGTTAATGAGAGTAAATATAAATAAATTTAGGGGCAGTAAAAAACTGTCCTTTTTTTTAAAAATAAGTTTTTGAAGGTATAAATATTATTAATTTCTTAGAAATTAAACACGAACGAAGTGAGTTTTTGAGTGTAAACGAAAGCCATTTTTTCACAATTTTTTGTGGCAAAAAAATCACGGTAAGTTTCTAAAAATTTTTAAATTTGAGAAACTGGTAAGCGTGCTTTCCAAAATTTAGAAAAATTTAGGAAAGTTTATGGGGAAAAAATTTTAAAAAAGAACTTGACTTTTTGAAAAAATTGAAGTAATATTAGTATAAGAATAAAACAGCGTAAAAAATGAGAGTCCAGTTATGGAGGTGGATGGACAGTTTAACAAAGGTGATTTTACTTCAACTCATTTTAAAATAATAAAAGAAAATTTAATAAAATAAAAAATTAAATATCATAAGCCATTAGAGCTAGGTACAGTATTATCGGAAAAAACATTTCTGAGATATTGTACTAGCTCTTTTTTTCAAAAATTTAGGAGGAAAGTATGAAATTAAGTTTAAATAATAGAAGTCCTTAAGTAAATCAAAAGAAGAAAATGAATATTAAAAATAACAGAATGAAAGGATGATAAATAATGAAAAAAATAAAAATTAAGAATGTATTGTTAAATAAAAAATTTCAAATGTTGTGCCTGATGATTTTGTTTTTGACAACAACTGTGATAAGTCAGGCAACTACAAGTGGAAATGCAGGAATATTTGCAACGCTTGTAACTTTTCTTACAAATATGAATAATGGACTGAAAATAGTTTTTTCACTTGGTGCTATTGGGTGCATAGGATTTGGAGTATTTAAGATGTTGACTGATCCAAACATGACAGCAATAATAACTTTGTTAATAGGAGTGGCTTTGGCACTTGCACTTATTTTTGGTTCAGAGGATATAGTAAAAGGACTTGGTGGAACTATGATTGATACAGCTCTTTTGAAAGGGGTATAGACTTGGATTTAAAAAGAATAAGTAGAAAAAGAGATATTTTTAAATTAAGGACTGATGTCAAAAGGGAAAAGGCAAGTTTTGAAAAAAGGGCTCAAACTTTGTTTGAACTTGCAGAAACGAATGCAAAGTTAAAAAAGGGATTAGGAATAAGCATAGTTATCAACCATATATTAATTTTAGCATTAATATTCTTTGTTTTGAGAACGAATATAAAGGTATTTCTTGTTCAGGTTGATAAAACGACAGGAGCTCCAATGGAGGTGAATGTGTTGACAAAATCCAATTTAAAAGTTGGGGAGAAGGAAACAAAATATTTTATATCAAAATTCATTTTGGATGTAAGAACTCTTCCAAAGGACACGACATATTATGATAACAAGTTAAAGGAAAATGCCTTTTTCTTAACACAAAATTCACAAAAAAAATTGGATGCGATGATTCAGGAAACAGGAACGATACAAATGCTTGCAGATAAAATTACAACGAATGTAAATATAGTTTCAGCTAACAAACTTACAAATACTTCAAATACTTATCAAGTCAGATGGAAGGAAAAGCAGTTTTCTGAAACAGGGATGGAAATGCAGGATACAAGTTATCTTGGAGTATTTACTGTGGAATATGTAAATGAAAAAAATGAGGAACTGTTAGCTAAAAATCCATTAGGGATAATAATAAAGGATTTTACAATTTCGAGGGAAAATAATTAGAAAAATGAGGGAGATGTATGACAAAGAACAAGTTAACAAAATTTAATAGAAAAATATTATCAATGCTACTTTTGATATTGATGTCGGTTAATGTTTTTGCAAATGATGGAAATACAAAAGACAATATTAGAGTAGACGTAGTAAAGAATAGTCAGAAAATATTTGATGATGACGGAATATTAAGTGGAAAAAAGGATGCAATAAAAAAGACAGCCGTTATATTTAATTATGCGGAAAACAGCATATATGAAGTTTATTCCAAGCCAGACTATTTAACGACTTTAAGGCTTGCTCCAAATGAAAAAGTGGTATTTAAGGCTGGCGGAGATACAGAACGTTGGATGATTGAAGAGGCGACAGGTGGAAAAGAGAACAGAACATACATATACATAAAGCCACTTGAAGAAGATATAAAAACTAACATAAATATAGTTACAGACAAGCATAGTTACTTTATTAATATTGAATCCACAAATGGAGAATACAATCCTTTAGTTGAGTGGCAATATCCAAATGAGAGAAAAATATTAATGGATGAATATGAGGCTAATACGGAAAGTATTGGTACAACGGACTTAATGAAACTGAATTACAGATATTCGTGGAACAAGAACTCAAAACTTTCTCCAGTTCAAGTGTTTGACAACGGAGAAAAGACATTCATAGTATTAAAGTCAAATTTGCAGGAAATGCCAGCTTTTTATGTAAAAGGTTTGGATAACCAATTATCCTTAGTTAATACAAAAATTGAAGGACGCAATGTTATGATTAACAATGTTGTAAAGGAAATATATATGACGCTTGGAAAAAATACATTGAAGATATATAACCAGAAAAAATAGAAAAGGGGGGTGTCTTAATTGGTAAATAAGAATGACTATTTTGAAACTTCTGAAGATGATTTTACGGAACAGAAGGAAGAGGAAATATCGCTTGAGGATGAGGGGACAGGAACGATAAAAAATTCAAAGATAAAAATAGAAGAATTTTTTGATAAGAAAAAAGTTGCTATCCTAGTCTGCATAATTTCGGCTTTAATTTTTGTAAGCATATATTTTGCAAATCAGGCTAAAAAGAATGAGAAGCCGAAGGAACAAGAAAAAATGGAATCAATATCAACTGGAACAGGACTGGATATAAAGGATGCAGTAGATACTCAAAATCAAAATGCCCAAACTCCTGAAGGTGTAACGCAGGATGGAGTGGCCAATATAAATACGACTACTGATGGAACTGGAACGCCTAACTTATCACAGTATGATTCTCAGCTAGGTTCAGAATACAATAACGACAATCTTGATTCAAATTATGGTTCAAGCTCATCATCGTTTTCAGATATTTCAGAAGATAAAAATTCCAATAGTTCAACAGTCTCGGAAGAAAAAAGCAAGGAGTGGAGAAAATCTGCAATAGGATTTAATAAGGGAGTTTCAGCACAAATTCCGCAAACAACAGAACAGTATCAGGAACAACAACAGCAACAAGTTCCTCAGAATGTGCAACAGCAAAATGAAAATGACACAGATCAGAATAAACAGAAGTCAAAGTCCTTATTCCTGAAGCAAAAGCAGGACAGCTTCTATTCGACTAATTTAAAAAATCCTGCGATAGGGAAATATGAGTTGAAGACAGGGAGCTTTATTCCAGCTGTTCTTGTAACGGCAATCAACTCTGATTTGCCGGGAGATGTGATTGCTCAGGTTAGAGAAAATGTCTATGACTACCGTACTGGAAAGTATATTTTAATTCCTATGGGTACAAAAATAGTTGGAAAATATGACAGCAGTATAACGTATGGACAGAACAGGGTTTTGTTGATATGGCAAAGACTGGTATTTCCAAACGGATCAACTCTTGTGCTTGACAATATGCAGGGAGTGGATTTATTGGGGAATGCTGGCTTAAAAGGAAAAACCAACAACCATTTCTGGAAACTTATGAGAAGTGTGCTGTTATCTTCCGCCATAAATATGGCTTCAGGTTCGCTTGAAAGTCTTGATGTAAATATTGAAGCTGGAAGCAGGTCAAGAGTGAATATTGGTACAGGAGCTTCAGATGCGGCACAGAATATTAGAAGCATTGGGGAAAGACTGGTTGAAAAGGATTTGAATAGACAGCCTACGATTGAGATAAAAAGAGGTAAAAAATTTAATATCTTTGTAAGCAGGGATATAATTTTATCTCCATATAGGAAATAATTATGGACAAGAAATATAAGCCGCTCAGAAATACGAAGCCTGTAAAATGGATTTTTGCAATAATAATGTTTATTTCAGTAAATATAACAGGTTTAATGATAGTATCAACAAACTATATGGAAGAATTGGAAAAAGTTAATAATTATACTACTTTTGCAAAAATACGTAGATTAATAAAACCTGTAATTATTGGTAAAAAGAATCAGTATATGTATTTTCCATCTGAAAACTGGGAAATGGTAATGGAAAAGACTCCTAAATTAACTTCGCAGTTTCAATTAGGTATGTGCTTTATATTTGTTAGCTCGTTAATTATTTTAACAATGCCGTACTGGAAAAAAAAGAAACTGAAATCACACGGAGATGCTGAATTTGGAACATATGATGATTTAAAGAAAGATAAGAAAAAGCCGTCAGATGTAGACTTTTTAAGCGGCAATGAAAATGGTTTTGTTATTGGATATGTAAAAACTTTATCAGGAAAATTAAAATTACTCTATGATACGTCAATGATACATATTGCCCTGTTCTTGCCAACAAGAGGAGGAAAAGGTGTGGGATATATTATTCCAAGCCTTATATCAGGACTGAAAAGAATATCAACCTTTATTTCTGACATAAAGAAGGAAAACTATGAGCTTACGAGCTGGTACAGAGCAAAGATATTGAAGCACAGGATATTAAAGTTTGAGCCAATGAGTGAACTTTCAAACGGCTATAACTTTTTATCGGAAGTACGGTATGGAACAAATTACGAGATTGAAGATTGCAGAATAATTGGAACAATGATTGTTGGGGAAGATGAAAGCAAGGATCCGTTCTGGGGAGACAGTGCAAAAGATACAATTTCCACTTTAACTGGCTATGTTCATTACAGGGAAGTAAGCAGCCGTCCTGAAGAAGATCCTGATATAACGGATGTTAGAGTTTCACTAAACGATGTAATATCAATAATCACTAATACTGAAAATTCTTTGTACAGAATGTTTGCAAAATATCTTGGAAAGCCTATGGAAGAAGATGAATACGAGGATGAAATGCCAAAAGATTTTATTTTGAAGGAAAAAACAATTGAAAGGCTTAGAAAAATATATACTGATGAAGAATCAATTAAAGCATTAAACAAAGGATTGCACCCCTTTGTTGCAAAACAGTTCGGATATTTATTGCAAAATACAGGAGAAAATACGTTCAAGTCTATTACTTCAACGGCAAAGACTAAATTGCAGGTATTTGAAATTCCTTCAGTTGTAAAAAATATAGAAAAGTCTGATTTTAGGGCAATGGACTTGGTTAATGGAGATAATCCTGTAGATTTATACTTTGTAATAAAACCAAAAGATATAGATTTGTTAGCTCCGTTAGTAAGGATAATGTATATTCAGCTGACAAATTTATTAATGGAAAGTTTAAGCAAGAAAAATTTTAACATAACATTTTTAATGGATGAACTAAATGCTTATGGCAAGATGAAGGCTCTTGTAAAAGGGCTTGGGTACTATGCAGGATTTGGAATAAAGATGGTTGGAATATTTCAAGGGCTTGATCAGTTAAATTCGACATACGATAAACAGGGGAAAGAGGTTTTAAATGGATGCCAGATTCAAATATTTGGTAGACCAAACGATGAGGCTGCACCTGACTACATTTCAAAGACGCTTGGTAAAGAAACAATCAGGGTAAAAAGTAGAAATATTGGGCTAAAAGGGGGAGGAAATGTTTCAGAGCAGGGAAAGGATTTATTAAGTCCTTCAGAAACAAGACTGCTGCCTGACAGAAAGGCAGTTGTAATTACAGGATATAAAAAACCTTTATTATTAGATAAGCTCTATTACTACGAATATCCTGAACTGCTAAAAAGGACACAGCACCAGCCAGTATTCTTTAAGGATGGATATGTAATATTTGAAGCAATGAAGGGAATGTATGAATACAAGCATACATTTAAGATGAAAGAGGAAGATTTTTATGATGATATAAAATATGAAAAAATTATTGAAAAGGTAAGAAAAAAGTATAAATCAGAAAAAATAGGATAGGGAGATATATGGAAAATATTGAAGAGACAATTAATGGTTCAGATGAAATAGTAAAGAAAAAGAGAAAAGCTAGAGAAAAAAATTATACTGAAAGAATAAAAAGAAATAAAGAAAAGATTGCCAAACTTGAGAAAATAATGGCTGATTCCCAAAAGGAAATTGAAAAGGTTGAACAGGAAAATGCAGACATTTTAAAAGAGATTTTAGAAAAATCTGGTGTCGGAAACAAACTTTTAAAAATCATAATTGAAAGTCCAAGCAATGATGAAATTGCTAAAAAAATGAAGGAACTGGCAGAAATATTATGACGGAAAGTGAAAAATATGAACTTCAGAAGCAGGCACAAATAGATTTTGTAAATGAAAGGCTGTCAGCATTGAAGGAATATATCGAAGATGACGACATTACGGAAATAATGCTAAATCCTGATGGGTATGTATGGGTGGAATCATATGAAAGGGGAATGTATAAGACAAATACATACCTGAATGAAATGGAAGGATACAAAATTATTCAGGTGCTTGCTTCATATAACTCAAAGATAATTTCTGAAAAAAATCCAAGACTTTCTGGAAATTTGCCAAATTCTGACAGATTTCAAGGAGCCGCAAAAGGAATTACTAAAGGGATTCCAGTATTTACAATAAGGAAAAGGCCTAAAAAAATATTTACACTCGATGATTATTTAGCAATGGGTTCAATTACAGAATTTCAGAAAAATTTTCTTACAGAAGCCATTTTAAATAAGAAGAATATAGTTGTGTCGGGTGGAACTGGTACAGGAAAGACAACATTTACTAATGCTCTTGTTGATTATTTAAAGGAAGTGGACAGAATCAGGAATACTGTTGAAAGAATATACATTATTGAGGAAGTTGAGGAAATTATTTGCAATAAGGAAAACGTGTTAAGAGTTTTTGTAACTGAGGATGTTTCTGCACTGGAATTATCAAAGGATGCACTTAGACACAGGCCAGACAGAATTATTCAGGGAGAACTCAGATATGGTGCGGAAGCAGTGGAAATACTTAAAAACTGGAATACTGGGCATAGTGGAGGATTTACAACAGTCCATTCAGATGGGGCGGAAGAAACTTTGGAAAGACTGGAAGAACTATTAATGGAAGTTGACAGAAATCCAAGACAGCCACTTATAGGACGTTCAGTTGATGTGATTGTAAATATCATAAGGACAACTGAAAATGGTAAAACTGTAAGAAAAGTGAATAAGATAATCAAAGTAAATGGCTTTAACAAAAAGACAAAGGAATATGAAATTGAGGAGGTAGGATAATGAAATTAAAAGTGTATAAATCTTTGCTGGATGTGAAGATGGTAATGGGGTTGCCATATAAGGTTTTTATATCGCTAGTATTATTAACAGGAATCATATTTTTAATATTCAGGCACTGGGTAATTTTTATACCGGCAGGGGCAATATATATTCTATGTGCAGTTATGTCAGTAAAGGATCCGATGACGTTGGAACTGATAATAGAGCATTACAAGACTGAAAGATATTTAAATCCTTAAGCGAATATTAAAAATGGAAGCGAAAAGAAAAAATATTGAAAGGGGAATAATTGAAATGAAAGAAAAAATTATGAATTTTTTAGAAGAAAGAACAAAAAATGAAGTTGGATATACTACATTAAGCAGAAATCAGATAATGGAAAAACTGGGAATAAAAGAGGAAGAAAAGTTTAATGAAGCATTTAAGGAGTTAGTACAAGATAATAAAGTATTCTTTCATAATTCATCAGAAGAAAAAATAAATTATGATGGTTCTATATTTGAAGTAAATAAAATAAAATATTTTACCAATAAAGATAAATCAATTGAATTTAAAAATAACTATGAAAAAAAATTGGAAGAAATAGCAGATAAAATAAAAGAAACAGAAAAAGTGAAGGGAGAAAAGCTTTCAACATTATCAGATAATGCAAAATTAATTTACAATACATACAAAGAAAATGTAGGAAACTTAGTTTATCTTGACTCAAAATCAGTTAGAGAAAAAACAGGACTAGAATTTAAAGACTTTGTAGCCGCACAAAAAGAATTATCATCAAATAAAGTGTTATTTATGACAAAAATATCTAAAAGCAACGAAGAAAAATTCGTATTAATAGATAGAGGAGACATTTTAAGTAAAGTTCTAAAAAGAGAAGAAATTAAGGAAAATATTAAAAATAAAGAAAAGGAAAGATAGAATGGGAAAAACACTTGATAACTACAAAAATTCATTTATCTATCATATTCCTTGGGATTTCCTTCTCAATGACTTTATTCTTGTTAATAAAAATATGGGGTTTCAGGTAACTCTCAAAGTGAGAAATCACGACTTGGATTTTTTTACTGAGGAAGAAGTGAACTTGAAAATATTGCAGTATAACAATGCGATAAAAAAATTGCCTGACAATTTTATTGTTCATTATGAAGTTCAAAGAAAGAAGTCAAGAGGATATATTGAAACAGAAATTAATGATGACTTTATACCGACAGTTCTTATAGAAAATGAAAGAAAGGATTTATTTTCAAAAGGGGAATATTTTAAATGTGACTACTATATAACATTGACATATTTAATAGCAGAAGATGCTGAAAATAAGATAAACTCATTGCTGGCTAGTAAAAAGGAAGATGATTCAGAAGAAAAAATGGCTGAGGAAGCAGAAAGGGAATTAAAAATATTTAGACAAAAAGTAGCTTCATTTATTGCGTTATTAAAATATGCTACAACAAGCATTGAAGTCTTGCAGGGAGATGAACTTATGGCATATATGTATTCCACAGTGAATGCTGAATTTCCTGAAAAGAAGAAAATGCCTACATCTCCTCTATATCCAATTGATCAATATTTGTCAAACTCAAGTTTTGAAAATGGAAAAGACACGAAAATACAAAGACTGACAAAGGCAAAGCATTTAAGGACAATCTCGGTTAATCTGTTTCCTGATGAGATAGAGTCAAGAGTTTTGAAAAAACTTGAAAGCCTGGACTTTGAATTTAGAATGTCGGCAAGATACATTATACTTTCACAAAATGAATCAAAAAAGATGTTAAAAAACTTCTTTATTTTTCATCAGGGAAAGCAGAAGAATTTTGGACAGTATATAACGGAAGCTATAACTAAAAAGCCTTCATTTAACATTGATGAGCTGGAATTGGCAAAAACAGAAGAAGCCAAAATGGCTTTAAATGAATTTAAGGAAGGCGGAATGAGTTATGGATATTACACATTTACCATAATACTTGCTGATGAAGATATAAAAAGGCTTGAAGATAATGCACTTAAAATAGTAACAATATTTGATGAGCAGGATTTTACTTGCTCGATTGACAAGTACAATATTTTCCCTTCATATTTAGGGGCTATTCCAGGAAATGTGAAGGCGAATATAAGAAAATATCCAATAAACTCAATGCTTTTAAGCTGTCTTTTCCCTACTTCATCGCTGTATCGTGGAGAGGAAGTAAATGAATTTTTTAGGGATAAGAAAAATATTACAGGTGTTCCGCTTATGATGACTAAAACAGATTTGAACGATATATTTTACTTTAATCTTCATATAAAGGATGCGGCACATACGCTTATAGCGGGTCCAACAAGGTCAGGAAAATCAGTATTATTGGGAATGCTGGTGGCTGAACTTAAAAAATATCCTAATGCACAGGTATTCTTTTTTGATAAAGGTGGCTCAATACGTGTTTTAACTGCCTGTATGGGTGGAAAATTTTATGACTTGGGAAAAGGTGGAGATAATGATTTGGCATTTCAGCCACTAGCAAATATTCATATCGAAACAGAAAGAGCATTTGCAAGCAACTGGATAATTTCCCTTCTTCAGCAGGAAAATGTAATTGTAACACCTGATATGAAAAGCACAATCTGGGAAACGCTTACGACTCTTGCAAATGATCCGCCTAACAGGAGAACAATGACAAATTTTGCATTTACAGTTATGAACAAGGAAATTCAGCAGGCACTTGAGCCATACACAAATACAGGTTCATATGGAAAATATTTCGATAATAATGAGGATAATTTTTCAGACTCAAACTGGCAGGTATTTGAAATGGGAAGAATAATAGAAGATCCAAAAGCAACAGCTCCGATATTAAGCTATCTGTTTCATAGAATAGAAGTGGAAAAATTAACAAAGGACTATCTAACTGCAATCGTAGTTGATGAGGCTTGGTTTGCAATGGAAAACGAAAGTTTCAGGCTTAAATTCAATGACTGGCTTAGAACTCTTGCAAAACTGAATGCCTTTATAACCTTTGCGACACAGTCGCTTGATGAAATTTCAAAATCTGAAATAACACCTGCAATAGTTGACGGATGCAAGACAAAAATACTTCTTCCTTCTCCACAAGCACAGAATTACTGGAAGGAACTTTATTCAAAATTTGGATTAAATGCAATAGAAATTGAAAGAGTTGCACGTGGACAAATGCAGAAACAATACTTTTACAAAAGTGAGCTTGGAGCAAGGGAGTTTGAAATGGACTTAGGTAAAATTGAACTGGCTTATGTAGGCTCGGCAAGTTCAACAGATCAGATGAAAATACAGGAAATATGTGCAGAAACAAATGATTTAAAGGAAATTAACTTAAAATGGCTAGAATACAAATTGGGTAGAAATAGTCAGGAATTTAGAAGATGTAAGGAAATTATAAAGGGAGGTAACTAAAATGAAAAAAATAATATTCTTCTTAATGGCAATAACAGTTATATCGGTAAATTCGTTTTCAGGAATACTTGGAGGAGGCAGCGGGGCTTCTGATTACTGGCAGATGAAAACATATTTTGAAAGTGTGGCAATCAATGCACAGACACTAAAAAGCCTGAATGCACAGTTAAAGGAGATAGAAAGACAGATTGAGCTTTCAAAGAAACTGCCTGAAGCCTATCTAAAAAAATATATAAGCCAATATGATGACACGATAAAGACATTAGTTAGAATAACAAATACCACAAAATCAACATTAAGGGACGCAAAAAGAGCTGAACTATGGTTTAAAGATGTTTATGCCGATGCTAATAACAGACAGTATATGGCTCTTCTTGACAGATTTACAAACACGCTTGACAGTCTTTCAAGGGATGCAATGAAGTCAGGCTCTATGAATGAAGTGGCAATGAAAAAAACATCGGATAATGCAAGGATACTTATAAGAAAAACTCACGAAGCAAAAAATCCACAGCAAGTATTGGAAGTGCTATCACAATGGAGTGCCAACCTGTCAGTACAGATGAATGCAATAGCCGATATGATTTCAACTACAAACAGACTTGACGCATTAAAGGCGGCTGAAGAAGTGCAGGCAAGGAGGGAAGCTCAAAAAAGAAGCGAATATACAAAAAACAGTTTAAACAATCATATAAAGGCAATGGAAAATGAAGTGAAGAAACATAAGAAATAAGGAGGAGAAATAATTGGCGGCGGCAAATTTTCAATTTGATACGGCACTGATTGAACCAATAATCAGTATGCTTGATACAGGAATGATAACTTTAATGGTTGTAATATTGACACTTGCCTCATCATTTGCTGTGCTGGATTTATCATTTACAGCCTTCTTTAACTGGTCGGAGAACATAGGCAATACACTTGTTGAAACTATAAAAAAACTTGTAAGATATGCACTTACTTTTGGGCTTATAAAAATGTATAAGGAACTGCTGGATATGGCATACAAACTATTTTCTGACATAGGAAATTTATTTGGAGAAGGGCTTGGAAGTCCGTTAAAAGTGCAGGGCATTTGGGATAAGTTATGGGAGGAATTAAGCAAGTTTTTAAGTATAGGCTTAAAGTTTCAAGATTTTTGGGCTATTCTGTATTTTATTCTCTTTATTATTGGATTCATATTTTTAGTGTTTATAATATCCACAATAACAATAGCGATAATACAGTTCCATGTAGTTGGAAAATTGGCAATAATATATCTTGCTTGTCTACCGCTTGACGCTTTGAGCGATATAGGTAGAAAAACTTTAGGAGCAATAGTTGGTTCAGGTACTCAGCTGATGGTTGCGGTTGCACTTTCATCTATGGGAATAAAAATATTAAAATCTTATCCTATTCCTGAAAACATAGGGGCAGAAAATAACGAGCCTCATACGATAATTATGTGGCTTGCAGTATTCATAGCAATTTCATTTTTAATAAAGAACTATCAGAGCATAGCTTCCCTAATTTTATATGGACAAGGCGGATTAAATGGCTCACAGTTTGGTAATTTTACTGGAAATGTTGTTAGTGCAGGAGGCTCGGCTGTAGGAGGAGTTACATCTTTATTAGGAAGTGCGGCAGTTGGTGGACTAGGTGCCGCAGTTGGTGCAGTTGTTGGTGGGGTGTCTACTGGAGGAGCAGGAGCATTGGCAGGTATGAAGACAGGAGCAAAGATAGGCTCTAAAATAGGAAAATATCCTGGAAATCTGACTGCTTCGGCTGCTGAAAATGCAGGAAAAGCAATAAAAGTAATGACAATGGACTTTGATCCGATTGCTTCAGGCAGAAAAGTAAAAAATATGGCCAGCGATGGAATTAAAAAATTTATGGGCAATAAAAAAGATGACAAGAAGGATACCGGAGAAAATAAATCACAAGAAACAGAAAATACAAACAGTAAAAATCAAAATTCTCAAAATGCAAATAAAGTAAATGAAGAAAATAAATCAGGAAATGCGGATAGAACAGCCGATACAAAAGAGGCTGAAGAAAAGATGAGAAGTGATAACAGCAAGACAGCTTCGAATAAGGATTCTCAAAAACAGACAAATGAGAGAAATAAAGACACGCAAAAACATTCAGAAAATACAAAAACAAAAGAAACTAAGAATAGTAACAGCGAGACTTTTGCAGAATCTGAAATGAGGAGAGAAAAGGACAGCGAGGAATAAAATATGTAAGGACAATGACAATAGAATATTAATCTAGTCTTTAGAGAAAGAATTTTAAATAAAATTTGAAAAAAATCTTAAATATGGTATACTTACATTAGAGAAATAACTAAAAATTTGTTCAAAATAATACTAAAATTATAAAATCAATTTTAAAGCGGTTAAGAGTTCCATATACGCAATTTGATTTTTTTTGGTATAAAACTTCAAACATTACATAAAAACTGTTTTAAATCAAAGATATGAAGGACATTTTTTTAGAAAAAGTTTAAAAAATTTAAATGAGGTGGGAAGATGGAATTATATGAAAGAATAATACCAAAAACTTCTTCAACAAGTTATATATCCGGATGGGAAGCATTGAATATTCCTGATGAAAATAGAAATACTGCTGATTGGCATCCAAGAACTTATTTATTTTCTTATGATAAAGACAAGGCAATAAATCTGTATAACACGACAAATATTTTAGGAAATTCTGGAATAAAGAAAAGAACAATAGATTATCCAAGTAAAAGGGAAGTATATATTGCTAATTTTCCAAGAGCGATTGCAGATTTGGTATTAACAATGAAGGATTATCAGTTACCTTCGCTTCATAACTGCTGCAGTGATTTTTTAAATGAAGATGAAACGGAACAGCTTTATCAGTATCTGAGAAGTATAAAGGATAATCCAAGAGTGGATGAGTTTCTTAAATATGAATTTACTGTAAGATATTTTAATGATAAGGAGCTTTATGATGAAAGAGTGGCAGAAGGACAGAATTGATATAATAAAAAAAATTTTACCAAAATTAGGTGAAAATTATGTTTTAAAAGGTGGAACAGCTTTATTATTATATTACGGATTAGATCGTTTTTCAGAAGATGTTGATTTGGATTCAATTAGTGGAAATATGAATATACTGAATAAATTAAAAACTATTGGACAGAATAAATGGAATATGAGCATAAAAAAAGATACAGGAACAGTTTTTAGAGTAATGGTTGATTACGGAGCAACGAATAACTATGGAGATTATCCTTTAAAAATTGAAATTTCTTCCCGAAATAAAAAATTTTTACAATCTAAAATTTATGATTATAAAAATATTGCAGGAGTTAATGTCTATTCATTAGATGAAATTTTAAAGATGAAAATAAGAGCATTTAATGATAGGGATAAAATAAGAGATTTTTATGATTTGTCCTATTTTTTGAAAAAACAGCCTGAAAAATTTACAAAAGATATGCTGTTAGACTTTAAAGAGCGTATGGATTATAAAAATTTGGATACCTTATCATATTTATTAAAGGAAGAATTTGAAAAAAATGAATTAAAGGATATTTCAAAAAATTCAGAAGAAATAGTTTTAGAAACATATGATAAGATTGAAAATTTAGTTATCAATTATTCTAAAAATAAAAATTTGGAATTAAATTCTGAAAAGAATAAAGAAATGGAAAGATAAATAAATTTTAAATATGAACGATATAAGGAGTGGTAATAATGAAAATATTTAGACAAGAAGTAAAAGAGATATTGAATATAAGGAAAACAAGGTGATGGCGAAATGAAAAAATCTATTTTTTTATTAATGTTATTGTCTAGTATGATTGCTTTTTCTGAAAAATTAACGACGAATGGAAAAGATAATTTAGATAAATTGAAAGGTAACTGGGATTCGATACAAGCAACTATTTCGAATACTCCAAAAGGCTGGTATATTTTATCTTATGATGAACCAGATTATAAGTTATATAGATTTAAACCTGGAGTTTTATATTTTAATCCAAGTGATAAATATAATAAAGCTAGTAATATTTATATTGCGTGGGATACAAAATATAAAACGCTTGTTACAGTCGATAAAAACTTAAATATAATAAAAAGAGAAAAAAGGCATGTAGATTGTTTGCACAATAATACTTGTAACTAAATTGTAAAATATATAAGGGCTAGAAAAATATTCTAGTTCTTTTTTTTTTTGCAATTTTTGAAAGGAGAATTATGAAAAAATTTATATTTTCAATATTCTTGCTAGTTGGAACCTTAATATTTGCTAATAAAGGAACATATGATGTAACAAAGTATAGACAAGATGTTGTAAATTATGCGATGTCTAATTTAGGAAGACCTTATAGCAATGATCGTAGAATGAATAATGGATGGTTTGACTGTTCAAGTTATATTAACAGGGGAGCAGTTTCAGCAGGAATGAAAGGAGGAGTAGATGGAAAATCTGGAAGTTCTGGAACTACAGCTACGATAAGAGCTTCAGGCTCTGTTTCTAAAATTTCGTTTGACAAATTAAAATCAGGAGATACTTTGAATTTTGCACCACGTGGTGCTAAAGGTATGGGGCATGTAGGATATATAATTGAAAATTTAGGAAATGGAAAATTTAAAATGGCACATGCCTCCAGTAGCAGAGGAACAGTTGTAGATATTATTGATTTGAGTGGTTCAGGATATTGGGCAAAAAGATATATTGGTGCAACAAGTGCTGAACAGGTATTAATAAATAATGGATATACACCAGTAAATTCAGATGGTACAGTTGCAATACCTCCAGCTGGTTCAGCAGTAGGAGCAGGTGCAGGATATTCAGGAAATAATATTTCGTCTGCCGCTACAAAATCGTCTTTAATGGTGGACTGGGATACAATTCAAAATGATTTTGTACAAATGATAGATGAAGGGTTGGGAAAATTGACTCCTGGATTGCTAGTTCTTTTAAGTGTATTGACAGTACTTGAAATAATGTGGGTTTTGTATGGCTATATAGCTAAAAATTCAATAGAAAATGTATGGCTGTCATTAATAAGAATCGCTATAAGATTCTCTGTATTAGCATATTTTATACCAAATGCAATTAAGTTAATTAATATGGGATATGAAATATTTTCAGGAATTGGCTCATATTTTATGGGAAATAGCGGAACTGTAACTTTAAACAGTATATGGGCGGTAGCAGGGAGAGAGGCTGCGAAAGTTTTAAAAATTATAGGAGAATCAAATTTTAATTTTTGGAATTTGGTTACTAATCAACAATTATTCTTTGAAGAACTGGCTAAAATAGTACTGCTATTTGGAATAATATTGTTAATATACTATTTTGTAATTAGAATACTGTTTCATATGTTAATGGCAGTATTGCAATTTAGAATGGCATTAGGGCTATCGTGGATATTTTTGCCTTTTGATGTAAATTCGATTACAAAAAGGGATTTAGGAAATAAGGCTTTAACAACATTTTTTCTTGCAGGAACTAAAATTGTCGTAGTAATGGCAATGTCAGGAATAATATTTAAGAATCTAGATACAACAAGTTTTGGGGAAATAACTTTTAAGGAACTTGAATTTCAGTCAATATTTCTTTATATAACAGTAGGAATGGTAATGGCTTTTGTAATGAATAAAGTTGATGATATAGTAATAACTCTTGCAAGAAATTAAAATTTAATGGAGGTAAAATTTATGAAGAAAATAATTTTAGTAATGATATTTGTTTTTGGGATATTGGGATTTTCAGAAAAACTTCATACTGATGGAAAATTTCATGAAAAGGAACTTATAGGTGAATATAAAGGTATGCTTGAAATAAAATGGAAAAATGGGGAACTGTATCTTTATCATAATTGGGATACCCCTAAATTATTGGCAAAATTAGTAAAATTAAAAAATGGAGTTTTCAGAGTGGATTATTATAATAAAAGGGCTTATCCACAAAAGGTATATTATACAGCTTGGGATATAAAGTACAAGACAATGGTTGATGTAGATGATAAATTAAATATCATTTATAATAATTACCAAAAATTTAAGTAGAAAGTGATGATTAGGATGAAAAAAATAGTGATAATTTTACTTTTTCTTCTGTCTTTTTTAACTTTTTCTGCAAATAATGAGGCAATGATAAACTACATAATAAAGTCTTCAGGTGGAAAAACAAGTAGAAGCGATGCTCAGAAAATAGTGAATACAGTAAATCGGGTATCTTCTCAGTATAATTTCCCTCCAGCATATATATATGGAATTATTGAAGCGGAATCTAATTTTAGAAATTTACCTGCAAATAGGGCAGATGCACGTGGCGTAATGCAGGTAACTCCAGGTACTTCAGCTGCACAAGTGGGATGTACAGGAAATTTATACAATATTGAATACAACATTGAGTGTGGTGTAAAATATTTTGACTGGATGAGAAAAAATGCTTCGCATTATGGAATAAAAAATTTATCTGATTTGGCGGCCGCATATAACTGTGGACCAGGATGTTTTAAGTCAGGCAGATGGAAAAATGTCAGTGAAACAACAAACTATATTAAAAAAGTTCCTGCTTATGGAAATAAGATTGCAAGCACCGCAGGGCTATCTCCACTTGATATGACACAATTTCCTGCTGGAACAGGAGGAACAGTATCAGGAAATAATATTAAAACAGCTTCAGCAAATTCTTCATTGATGGTAGATTGGGATGCGGTTCAGTCAGAAATTGCAGGAATGATAAATGATGGAATCAGTAAACTTGCTCCTGGATTATTAGTTCTGTTAAGTGTACTCACAGTTCTTGAAATAATGTGGATTCTATATGGCTATATAGTAAAAAATGTATTGGAAAATTTATGGATGTCCTTACTCAGAATAATGATAAGATTTTCAATACTGGCATATGTTATACCTAACGCAATTTCATTAATTGATATGGGATATGGAATATTTTCTGGAATTGGCTCATATTTTATGGGAAACAGTGGAGGAACTGTAACTTTAAACAGCATATGGGCAATAGCTGGAAGGGAAATAGGGAAAATCTTAAAGATTATTAATGAATCAAACTTTAATTTTTTCAATATTGTTACTGATTCAAGGCTATTTTTTGAAGAACTTGGGAAAATGTTATTGTTAATAGGGGTTATTATTCTTGTATATTATTTCGTGGTAAGAATAATATTTGAAATGATGATGGCAGTATTGCAGTTTAGAATGGCATTGGGATTATCCTGGATATTTTTGCCTTTTGATGTAAATTCGATTACAAAAAGGGACTTAGGAAATAAATCATTGACAACACTGTTTCTCACAGGAACTAAAATAGTTGTAATAATGGCACTGGGAGGAATAGTATTTAAAAACTTGGATGCGGCAGGATTTGGGGAAGTTACTTTTAAGGAATTGAAATATGAAACTATATTTTTGTTTATCACAGTAGGAATGGTAATGGCTTTTGTAATGAATGAAGCAGATAAGATAACAACAACACTTGCCAAAGGAAATTAAAAAGAGGGAGGAAATTATGGATATACGAACTAAAAAGTTTAACTTGATAATGCTTTCTGTATCAATATTTCTTGCCATAACATTTACAGGACTACATCTGTTGTCAAAAATTTATGTAATAAATGTAACACCGTCAATTCCATTAGGAATATATAAACTGGAAAAATTTGATGGAGTATTGAAAAAGGGGGATTTAGTTGTTTATGAGGTGGATGATAAATATAAAAATTTGACAAGTATAAAAGGGACAATGTTTAAATCAGTAAAACCTGTTGCGGCATTTTATGAGGATAAAGTTGAGATAAAAGATAATCGGATATATGTAAATGATGAAGATTATGGAGAAATATTTCCTAAAATATCGTCTAATTTCAATGGGAAAGTAAAGGAAGATGAAGTTTTGACATTATCTAAAATCAGGGGGACGTTTGATGGAAGATATTACGGTGCAATAAAGAAGTCAAGAATAGAGAAAAAAGCAAGGTTGATATATGAGTTTAGAATATGAAAATAAGATGATTAAGCTGAAATCAAATGAAAAAAAGAAACTTGAAATACATAAGAAAATAGTCAAGACGGATGAAAAAATAAGGGAAATCAGGCGAGAAATAGCAAATGATGCAAGAAGGTTAAACACATCAGAAAAAAATGAGAAATGGAAGCAAAGGACAAGAAAACTTATTGAAATGGGAGTTTTGCTTGAAATTGCGGATATTTTAAATGAAGATAAGGCAACGTTGCTGGGATATTTTATGAAGTTTCAGTTTTTAAGTAAAGATGAAATTAAAGACTGTAAAATTATGGGTGGTGAAGAGTTTCAGATGAGAGAAGAAAAGAAAAAGATGTTGAAACGAAGATTGGAGAAAAAAGATGAGTTTAGATAATTTGAAAGAAATGATGAAAAATGAAGGATTTTCTCCTTTAGAAAGTGATGATTTCGAAGAAATAGAGCGAGAAGAGACTGATAAATTAACAGAACTTCAAGATGATAAATTAAAAGAAAGAGTAAAATTAGAAAAGTCAGAAATAAAAGATGAACTTTCTGAGGAACTTAAGCAGTTCAGACACGACGAGGAAAGGAAATATAATCAGGAAAAGAGGATAATTGAGAGTGAATACGATGAAAAAATTTATCAGTTGGAGCAGCAGCAGAAAAAAATTTATCGAGATAGGAGAGAAAAACTATATGAAGCAGAAGATGCTCTAAAAATTAGAGAAAATGAAATTGAAGCGGAAATGCAGAAATTGGATGAAAAAGTAGTTGAAAAAGAAAATGAATTAAAAAAGTTGAGTGAAGAAATAGATAGAAAGTTGGGATTTAAAGAATATCTAAGTGAAAACGACTTTATATACAGAAACAAGTTAGAAGCTGTGTTGATACTAAGAAAATTGAAAAATAAAAGAATAAAGATACTGAGCAGAATAGAATACGACACTGTTTTTAAAAATATTATTGGAGGAGTGAATGAACTGATAAAAATGAATAATTTAATAATAGATTACAAAAAAATTTTAAAGGGGCAGGAAACAAGAAAGAGATAAAAATTTAATTAATAAGAAAGGGTAGAATAATGTTGCTGAGTGTATTTCAAAAAAATGAGAAAAAAGACTATTTAAAAAGGATAGGAGTAAAATTTTCTAAAGATGAAAAACAGGAAATAAAGAAAATGATAAAATCAAATTTGACTCTTGAACAGTTTAAATTATGTGTAACACCTGTACTTAATGAGGAAATATTGCAAAAAAGAGCTGAAAATAACTTGGATGATAGCAAATGGGAAAAACTTGTAATGAAAAAACTGGATGTAAATCAGATGAAGGAAATAAGGAAAGGATTTGAAAAAGGATTATCTGAAGAGGATGTTGAGCTGTATGTAAAAAGTGGATATGACAGCAAAACAATGGAAAAAATCAGGAATATGCTTGAAAAAGATAAAAATAACGAGTATCTTCGAGAATATTTGATGTTAAAGGATAAAAAGGAAATAAAATCAATTACTAATGAAAAATTGGAAAAATACATTGAGGAAAACAAAATGAATGAACTTAGAAATAAGGCTGATAAAATGGAAAAATGGTATGAAGCCTCAATATATGCAGGTAAAAATACATTTAAATATTATTCTTCAGAAAAAATAAGAGATGATGAAAAATATGTTATGAAAAAAGTCAAAGAAAATGGGAAAAATCTTGAATATGCAAGTGAAAGGCTTAAAAATAACAGGGATTTAGTTTTGGAAGCAGTAAAACAGGATGGACGTGCTTTACAATTTGCAAGCGAGGAATTAAAAAATGATAAGGAAATAGTGATGGAATCTGTAAAAAACTACCCTAATTCCTATCAATATGCAAGTTCTGAAATGCAAAAGGATGAAGATGTCGTAACGGAAGTTTTAAAAAGAAATGAAGACGCTCTAAGTTATGGAGATGAAAATATTAAACAGGAAATAGAGGAAATTAAGGAAAAATACAAGGACAGTGATTTTGATGGGCTGACAGATAGGGAAGAAAAATTTGTGTATGGAACAAATCCTTATTCAAAAGATACTGATTTGGATAGAAAGAGTGATTATGAGGAAATAAAGATAAATTATACAAATCCGAAAATAAAAAGCAAGGACATTGAAATTGAAAGATAGCAAAGGAGATGGTTATAAATGAAAAAATGTATATTGTTTCTTATGATAGTTTCAAAAATTTCCTTTTCTGGGGGAGAGATAAGTTTTCAGAAACAGAAGGAAAAAGTTGAGCAGGAAAGAATTGAGAAATTAAAAACACAAAAGGATAATGAGGCTGACAAAAATAAAGAATTAAACGATTCGCCTAAAGAAGATACAAGTAATATTCAATCGCAAAGCAACAGATTATTTTATGATGATAAGGCTGTAACAAATGTTAATAATGCTTCTCATATTAAAAAAAATATTGGGAGTAGAAAACTTATTGAATATATTAAAACACAGAACAGCAGACTGAATGAAAATGAAATACGAAATATACTTGGCTATGTTTTCAAATATAGCAAGGAATATAACTTTAATCCATATTTAGTTTTAGCAGTTATGAATACTGAAAGCCATTTTAATCATTCAACAGTATCAAGTGCTGGAGCAAGAGGACTTATGCAGTTAATGCCTTTTAATTTTAAGGAATTTGGAGTGAATAACAGCATATCAGGAAATATAAAGGGAGGTGTGCTGCATTTAAAAAGAGATTATGAAAAAACTGGGAGTGTTTCAAAAATGCTGGTCTGCTATAACGCTGGCTGTGGAAGATTAGCAAATAATGCTTGGAAAGGGATAAAGGAAACAAGGGAATATATACCAAAAGTAATTCAGAAATACAATAAAATAATAAACTTGTAACTATATTTTCTCACACGTGAGAAAATCAAAATTAGGTCAGTGGATTTTTTTCATTACAAAAGTTTTGAAAAAAAACGCTGAGCAGTGAAAATAATAAGAATTATGGAACAAGATTTGAAGGAGGAGTGAAAAATGTTTAATAATACTGCAAAAATTTTAATAGGAATATCAGTTATTTCTTCGTTATCTTTTTCAAAAGGGGAAATTAATTTTCAGAAACAATTAATAAATGAAAATAGTAAAAAGATAGAAACATTTGAAAATAATGCAATTAAGAGTAATAAGGACAGAGAAGAAAAAATAAGATATAAAATTGTGGAATTTGCAAAAACTCAAATTGGGAAGCCTTATGTGTATGGTGCGACTGGAAATAGCAGTTTTGACTGTTCCAGCTTTGTACAGTATGTGTTCAAAAAAACATTGGGAATTACAATTCCACGTGTTTCGGCAGAACAGTCAGTATTTAAGCCAAAATTGCATAATAATATTAAGAAGGGGGACTTGCTATTTTTTGAAACTTTGGAAAAGGGCAGAATTTCACATGTGGGGATGTATATTGGAAATAGACAGTTTATACATGCCAGCTCAAAAAGTAAAAAAGTAACTGTTTCTGATTTTAGTGGATTTTATCAAGAAAAATTTAGATGGGCAGTATCAGTATTATAAGAAAAGATAATATGAAAAATTATTGAACATAGGAGGAAATATGAAAAAATTAATAATAGCAGAAAAACCCGAATTAGCTAGAGCAATTGCGGCAATTATTCCTGGAAACAGAAAAGATGGAAGAAATAATATAATGATTGGAAATTATATAATTACTTGGGCAGTAGGGCATATTTTAAGACATAAAAAACCTGAAGAAATTGATGAAAAGTACAGAAAATGGAATATTGAAGATTTGCCTATTTTTTTTAGAAAATGGCCAAAAGTTCCTATAAAAGGAAAAGAAGAAATATTAAAAAATATAAAGCTGCTACTTGAAGAAACTGAAGAAGTTATTCATGCAGGAGATCCAGATGATGAAGGACAATATTTGATTGATGAGATATTAGAATACTGTAATTACAAAGGAACAGTAAAAAGACTTTTAATAAATAATAACAGTATGGAAGCAGTTAAAAAATCTTTTGAAAAAATAGAACATAATCATAAATATGTAAATCTGGGAAAAGCTGCAGAAGCGAGAGCTATTTCAGATATGATAGTAGGTTTCAATTTAAGTAGATTCTTTACTTTGTACAATAATGCAAGAGAAGCCTTGACAATAGGAAGAGTTCAGACACCAACTCTTGCATTAGTAGTAAATAGAGATTATGAGATAAAGAATCACATAAAGGAAAAATATTATGAATTATATTTTAATATGGAAATCAAAAATAGTATTGTACGGATGAAATATATTGTTCCTAAAAATTTTGAAGAAAAAATAATTAAAGATAGAAGTAAAATAGAAAGCATAATAAATAAATTAAATAATGAAGAAGGAATCTTTACAGTTAGGAGGAAAGAGGGGTATATTTCAGCTCCGTTACCTTTTAATTTGGCAAAATTACAAACAGAAGCTAGCAGTAAATTTGGATATTCAGCACAAAAGACGCAAGATATAACACAAATTTTAAGAGATAAACATTCTGCAATAACATATAACAGATCTGATTGTGAGTATTTGTCAGATGAACATTTTAATGAAGCTCCTGACTTGATTCCTGTAATAATTAAAAAATTAGGATTATCAGAGCTTAAGATTAACATTGTTAAGGAAAATAAACCTAGATGTTTTAATAATAACATAACAGATTCTTCTGCTCATCACGGTATAATTCCAACTCTAAGTGGAGATATTTCGAAATTTAGCATAGAGGAAAAAAATATATACGAACTTATAGCAAAAAGATACCTCATCCAGTTTATGGATGATGAGAAAATAGAAAAGACAGAAGCAATTTTAACTGTATCAAATGAGATTTTTAGAACATCTTCTATTAAAGTTTTAGAAAAAGGATATAAAAATTTTTATATAGAAGATAATGGAGATAATAGTGAAAAAAGTAAGGATAGTTATTCTGAAAGCTTACAGAATATTCCAAATGGTGAGTACAGGATAATTTTAAAAAATAAAAATTTAGAAATTGAAGAAAAAGAAACAAAAGCTAAAAAACCATATACAGAATCAGCTTTAATTTCAGATATGACAAGTATATCTAAATATGTTAAAAATGAAAAAATAAGATTAATCTTAAAAGAGAAAGATAAAGAAAAAAAAGGAGAAAATGGGAGCATAGGAACACCAGCAACGAGGGCTTCTATAATAGAAGGATTATTTAAGAGAAAATACCTGGAAAGAAAAGGAAAAACAATAATATCTACAGAATTGGCAAGAGAGTATTTATCAACGCTTCCAGAAAATTTAAAAAGTGCTGATATGACTGCATTATGGTGGTCTATGCAGGAAGAAATAAAAGAAGGTAAATCTGAGAAAGAAAAATTAACTGATTTTGTTCTACATCAAACGATAAAAATAATGGAAGAAAAGTATAAAAAAATTGAAAATTCAGAAATTATTGGGAAATACGAAGTTTTATGTAAGTGTCCTAAATGTGGGATTGGAAATATTATTGAAGGAAAAAAAGCATTTTATTGTTCAGAATATAAAAATGCGTGTAAATTTAGTATATGGAAAGAAAGTAAATATTTTAATCAGAAATTGAAAATTAGTAAATCAAGTGCAAAAAAATTAATAAAAGGTGATAAAGTACCATTAAAATTAAAAAATAAGGAAGGAAAGGAATACGAGGCATATTTCACAATGAAAATAAATGGAGATTATGGAAATTTGGAAAAAGGGGATTTTGTAAATAGAAAGAAAAAGTAGTAAGAATTAAAGTTGTTTAAAGATAAAAGATAGGTGGTAATTATGGAAAAACATAAAATTGACTGGATAATAAAAACTGGAAATGAAAAAGTAAAAAACAGTATTGAAGAATATAAAAAATTTTTAAAAGTAATGGGAAATAACTATAAGTATTCTGTTTCAGCTCAGCTTAACATATATTGTATAAATCCGAATGCAAAAGCCTGTGCTGAATTTAGTTTTTGGAAAGATAAAATAGGTAGAGTTGTCAAGTATAAAGAAAAAGGAATTCCTTTGTATATTCAAGAAAAAGGTAAAAGAGTATTGACATACGTTTTTGATGTGTCGCAAACAAAACAGGTTTCTGAAAAGGATAAGTTCAGACTGTGGAAATTTGAAACGGAGCATAGAGAGATTTTTCAAAAATTATCAGGAATATCTGAATTTGATAAAGGAAAAAATCAAGTTGTAAAGGATTTTTCTAAAAATTTATATTTGAAAAAATATGATATTGATAATAAAGGAGTTTTAAGAAATTTCATTGAAAAATCAATAACGATAGCTATAAATGAAAGACTTGGAATATCCGAAAACCTTGAGTTTTCTGAAAATGAAAAAGAAGTGTTAAAAGATATTTTTGATAAAGATTACTTTAATAAAATATCAAATGAAATATCAATCTGCACAAAAAATATATTAACTGAAATTAATAGGGAAATTAAAAAATTTTCACTTGAAAAACCTTTCAATGTACGGTATATTGATAGTAGAGAAACAGAAGGCGAAAACGACGATAATAAGGAGATTGGCAATGAAAACGAAAGAGATAATCAGCGACAAGGAATATTGGGTAGAGAACGGGATTTATATTCCGATAGTGAAAGAAACACCATACGAGGAAGCAGGGGGAACTTACAAAGTGGAGATGATAAACAATCAGTTCGAGATATTAGTGCCGAACTTGGAAACTCCAGAGGAGATAGACAGAGGGAAACTCGACACTTGGGGGAGAGCAAGACTTCGTTATTTGGAGGAAGAGAATCCGATGGAATTGGAAAACTTGATGAACAGCAACCAATTGATGAGACACTTAATGGAAATACAGGAACAAATAGAAGAGTTCAAGGAGAAAGAAATGCCAAAAATGATGGAAGTTTGGGGAATAACAGAAGAACTGAAAAGAAAAGATCAAATGGAATGGGTAGGGCTTTACAACAACCTTCGCTCTTCGATGAGAGAAATAATTCAGAAACAATTCATAGAAGTATAAATCAAAACGAAAAAGGAGCATTGCAAACTCCTTTTTTGAATTTTAGGATAAAAAAGGAAAATCAATTAGAAAAATTAACGCCTAATCAAAGATTGGAAAACAATATCAATGCAATCCGAGTCTTAAAAAATCTTAATGAAAATCAGGCAAATGAGCAGGAAAAAGAAATATTGTCAAAATATGTGGGATGGGGTGGATTAGCGGATGTTTTTGATGAAAATAAAAAAGGGCAGTGGGAAAATGCTAGGAATTATTTAAAAGAAGTTTTAACATCTGAAGAATACAGTAATGCTCGTGAAAGTACATTAACTGCTTTTTATACTCCAAAAATTGTAATTGATACAATGTATAAGGGTCTTAAAAATCTAGGATTTGAAAAAGGAAATATTTTAGAGCCAAGTTGTGGGATTGGGAATTTTATTGGAAATTTGCCAGAAGAATTTTCTAATTCAAAAGTTTATGGAGTTGAACTGGACAGTTTAAGTGGTAATATTGCAAAAAAACTTTATCCTGAAAGCAATATACAAATAAAAGGGTTTGAAAAAACTGTTTTTTCCAATAATAGTTTCGACATAGCAATAGGAAATGTACCTTTTGGAGATTTTAAAGTTATAGACAGAGATTATAATAGAAATAATTTTATGATACACGACTATTTTTTTGCTAAATCTATTGATAAAGTAAAAAGTGGTGGTATTATTGCTTTTGTAACATCTTCAGGAACATTGGATAAAAAAGATGCTTCTGTAAGAAAATATATTGGTGAAAGAACTGAATTTCTCGGAGCAATAAGACTTCCTAACAATATTTTTAAGGGGATTGCAGGAACAGAAGTAACTTCAGATATAATTTTTTTAAAAAAAAGAACTGAATTGAAACAGGAAAATCAGGATTGGTATGAGTTATCAAAAGATAAAAATGGCTTAACATACAATAAATATTTTGTAGACAATCCACAAATGATAATAGGAGAAATGAAAGAAATATCAGGAAGATTTGGAAAGACTGTAGCCTGTATTTATGATAGTGATAATGACCTTAAAATAAGTTTGGATAATGCTATTCAAAATATTAAAGGAAGTTATGAGAAAACCGAAGGGGAAAAAGAAACAATACTTAATGAAATTGAAAATGTTGAGAGAAATTTTTCCTTTGTAAAAAGAGAGAATGAAGTATTTTTTAAAGAAAATAATGAATTAATTTCAAAAGACTTTTCTGAAAAAGATAAAAATAGAGTTTTAAAATATATTGATTTATCTAAGAAATTAAGAGATGTAATTCAAGTTCAAAAAGAGAACTGTACGGACGAAGAACTGAAACAAAGACAGGCGATTTTGGATAGGATTTATAATGATTTTACTGAAAAATTTGGTTATTTGAATAGCAAACAGAATGCTAAAATTTTAGGAGAGGATTCAACTTATCCATTACTAGCTTCAGTAGAATTATTAGATGAAGAGAAAAATTTTATTGGAAAAAGTAATATTTTTCAAAAGGACAATTAAATATTCAAAAGCGATTGAAAAAGTCGATAAACCTGAAGAAGCCTTGATTTTATCAATTTCACAAAAGGGAAAAGTAGATTTTGAATATATGGAAAAATTATCAAATATTTCTGAAAAAGAATTAAAGAAATATTTAAAAGGACAAATATTTTATGATTTAAAAAAATTTGAATACGTGCCACAGGATGAATATTTAAGTGGGAATATACGAGAGAAAATTACATTAGTTGACAAATTTTTAAACTATAAAGAACAAAATACAGAATATGATTTGAAATTAGATATTGGTATTGACGAATTAAAGTATCAGAAAGAAAAATTGCAGGAAGTAATGCCTAAACCACTTGAAGCAAGTGAAATAAATATAAGAATCGGAGCAACTTGGATACCAGCAAAACATATAGAAAAATTTATATCTGAAACTTTACAGACAAATCTTTGGGTTATAGATATGAAAGTAGAGTATTCGGATTTTACGTCTGAATGGCATATAAGTAATAAAAATCTAGATAAAAGTAATCCGTTAGTGAATATGACATACGGAACTTCAAGGGCTAATGCCTTCAAATTGATTGAAGATGCCTTGAATTTAAAAGATACAAAAATTTTTGATTATGTTACTGACGGAGATGGAAAAAAGAAGGCTGTATTGAATAAAAAAGAAACTTTGTTAGTGCAGCAAAAACAAGATATATTAAAACAGAAATTTAAGGACTGGGTATTTGAAAACCCTGTAAGAAGAGAAGAATTAACAAAAATATACAACGAAAAATTCAATTCAATTAGGCTTCGTGAATTTGATGGAAGCAATCTAACTTTTGATGGAATTAATCCTGAAATTAAATTGCGAAAACATCAGTTAAATGCGGTTGCTAGAACTTTATATGGTGGAAATACGTTATTGGCTCATGTGGTTGGAGCAGGAAAAACATTTGAAATGGTAGCAAGCTGTATGGAGTCTAAAAAACTTGGGATGTCTTCAAAATCGCTCTTTGTAGTGCCTAATCATTTAACTGAACAAATGGGACGTGAATTTATGGAACTGTACCCAGGAGCAAATATTTTGGTTGCAACTAAAAAAGATTTTGAAACTAAAAATAGAAAAAAGTTTATTGGAAGAATTGCAACTGGAGAATACGATGCTGTAATAATAGGACATTCACAATATGAAAAAATTCCTATGAGCAAGGATTATCAGCAAAAACATATACAAGATGAAATTAATGAAATTGTAAAAAATATTCTAAAATTAAAGGAAGAAAATAACCAAAATTTTACAGTAAAACAACTTGAAACAACTAAGAAAAAGTTGGAAACAAGATTACAAAAGTTAAATGATGACTTTAAAAAGGATGATGTTATAACTTTTGAAGAATTAGGCATTGATAAATTGTATGTGGACGAGGCACATGCATTTAAAAATTTATATATTTATACAAAAATGAGAAATGTTGCAGGAATTGGACAGACTGAAGCATTAAGATCTTCAGATATGTTTATGAAATGTCAATACATGGATGAAATAACAGGTGGAAAAGGAATTGTTTTTGCAACAGGAACACCAGTCAGTAACTCAATGTCAGAACTTTATACAATGCAACGATATTTACAATATGAAGAATTAAAAAGTCGTGGAGAAAATAATTTTGATTCATGGGCAAGTACATTTGGAGAAACCGTTACAGCTATAGAATTATCACCTGAAGGTAATGGATATCAATCAAAAACTAGATTTTCTAAATTCTATAATTTGCCTGAGTTAATGACAAACATTAAACAATTTGCAGATATTCAAACTGCAGATATGCTAAATTTGCCAACACCTGAAGTAGAATATAAAAAAATTCTGACAAAACCAACGGAGCATCAGAAAAAAATATTGGAAAGTTTTTCCGAAAGAGCAGAGGCAGTTAGAAATCAAAAAGTAGAATCAACTGAAGATAATATGCTAAAAATAACAAACGACGGTAAAAAATTAGCATTAGATCAGCGTCTGATAAATGAAATGCTACCTGATGATCCAAATAGTAAAGTAAATAACTGTGTACAAAATATTTTTGATATTTGGGAAAATAGCAAAGAAAATCGTTCGACACAGCTTGTGTTTTCAGATATGTCAACACCGAAAAGTGACAAAAGTTTTAATATTTATGACGATATGAAATCAAAATTAATTGAAAAAGGAATACCTGAAAATGAAATTGCATTTATACACGATGCAAATAATGAAAAACAAAAAGATGAACTATTTGCAAAAGTTCGCAGTGGAGATATTAGAATACTTTTTGGTTCTACTCAAAAAATGGGAGCAGGAACAAATGTTCAAAATAAACTAATAGCATTACACGATTTAGATGTGCCGTGGCGTCCTTCAGACTTGGAACAGCGGGCAGGAAGAATAGTCAGACAAGGGAACGAAAATAAAAAAGTAGAGATTTATAGATATGTTACTGAGAATACGTTCGATTCGTATTTGTGGCAGACTATCGAAAATAAACAAAAGTTTATAAGCCAAATTATGACTTCCAAAACTCCAGTTAGAGTTGCGGAAGATATTGATGAGAGTACATTAAATTACGCAGAAATTAAAGCTCTAGCAACTGGAAATCCGTTAATTAAAGAGAAAATGGATTTAGATATGGAAGTTAGTAAACTAACATTGTTAGAATCGAATTATAAGAGTAATTTGTATCACTTGGAAGATAAAATTTTAAAATACTATCCAAAAGTTATTGAAAATACTGAAAAAGAGATTATCAACTTAGAAAAAGATATACAAAAATCAAAAGAAAATCCGAAGGATAAAGAAAACTTTGTAGGAATAACAATAGGAAATAAACAGATTATAGATAAAAAAGAGGCTGGGGAAATACTTTTAAAGTCAATAAAATCTAGTATGACAGATGTTTCTGAAAGGATTGGAAAATACAGAGGATTTGATATTTACTCATATTTTGATAGTTATGCAAAAGAGTTTAAAGGATTTTTACAAAATGAAACTAAACATTATTTGGATTTTGGAACAAGTGAATTAGGAAATATTACGAGAATGGATAATGCTTTGGATGAAATTTCTAAAAGACTGGATAATCAAAAGAAAAATTTAAATAGATTTAAAGATGAACTAGAGAAATCAAAAAAGGAAGTTCAGAAACCATTTGAACAAGCAACATTACTAACGGAAAAACGACAACGATTAAGTGAGGTAAATAAACTAATTGAAACAGAGATGAAAAATAGAAATAGTATAAGTGAAAAAGAAAATGGATTAAATTTAAATAGAAATGACAAAGAAAAATAATTAAAAATTGATGTTGTTATGGGGGCAATTTGGAGACAATATAAATTTGAATAGGGCATTTTACGTAAAATATTGTATTATAATCTAAAATAAACGCTAAAAAATAAGGTATCTATCTTATAATAACTTTTATATAATTGGGTTGGAATAAGAGATGTAGTGCTTCCTTATGACAATAAAGTTGATACAGAGGAATTGCCAAAGGAAATTGCAGACCAGATGAAATTCTACTTTGCTAAAACTTATGATGATGTGAAAAAGATTGTTTTTGTAGAGAAGAAAGAAGTAAAAAAAGCAGGAAAAAGAAAATAAATTATAAAAAAATTATTTTTTATGATAATGTGATTAGTTAAAAGTAATAAAAAATTGGAAGTTGTCTATATTTTAGATTTTCTTCCAATTTTTTTAGTTATAAATTTTATTTAGTTGGTTTCCAAGTTTCAATAACTTTTGCCATTTCCACTAATGTTTGTCTATTTTGAAGACCTTCCATAGAGATAAAATATACTTTACCCTCATGATCAATACAATTTACAATCATTATAGTGCCATCATTATACTTTATTGTTAAACTTGTACCTTGATATCCATTTATATCAACAGGATCTAAAGTAATATTTTCTTTAGGAATTCCTTCATTAAGATATTTTTGCATAAGTACATAGGCAGCTTTTTCTGAATTTGCTTTCCCATCTTTAGAAAGTAGGTCTAAAGTTACGATGTTTACAGGGTCAATACTTAACTGAACTGCAGTTGGAGATGAATTTGGATCTGTAAATTCAAGCCAATTCTCAGGTTTTGTTACATAACCAACAGTATCACTTCCGTATCTGATACCTTGTACTGTGTTTTCAGCTTTATTTTTAGTTTCTGTATCTGTATTGCCAGAATTATTTTTTTGTTTTGTAGAAGTAGTATTATCAGCGTTCTCATTTTCGCTGTCATTATCTCCGCAAGAAAATACTAACAACATTAAAAATAAAAGTACAGTAATTTTTTTCGAAATATTCAATTTTATCACTCCTTACAATTACCATTTGTATTAAAGGTAATTTGTTTTCTGTTTTTACATTATAATTATACAATATAAAATTTTAAAAGTCAATAATCTTAAATATCAACCACTTCTGAATCTTTTCCACAGAATAATAATAAGAAACCCAGCAAAAGTGACTAAGTGATTGGATTCAACATTTGAAAGTAAAAATAATTTTACAATACCTGTAAATATTGGAATTATTAAAAATACAGTAATTAATCTAAAAAAATCATATTTTATTTCTATTAAAATTTCTTTTTATCTTCAAGATTTATTCCTAATCTTTTATTTTTAGCCCTGTTTTCTGAAAGGATTACATACTTTTCATCAGTTTCAAAAATAGTTTCAGAATTTGGTGTTAATTTTATCTTTTCATTATCAATCCAAAGTATTTTTGGGAATATCCTAAATTTTAATTTATCACGAATTATTATTTTTGCCATTTGTTTTTATTTTCCTTTTCTATTCTTTTTTGATTTTCAATATATTCTTTAATATTTTTAAAAATATTTTTTGAACAAAATAAAACAGTATAATAAATGTTCCAAATGAGAGAACTATGTATTTCCTTTTTAAAAATAAACATTAAAGATATAAATATTAAGAGAATACTTAAAATAATTATCCACTCAAGTTTTGAAAAAGGTCTAGTATTATTGTCATCCATTCCTACATCAGTTGTAATGAGAAGATGAAGAATATAAACGCCGATTAGTTTTATTAATTGCCAAAAAATGAAAAATTTTCTAGAATAATCTTGTTTCCAGCCAGATGAAATAAAATAATCATAAGAAATTCAATTATAAAAATTTTTTCTCGTCATATAAATTTATAATTCCATTAATTAGTGACAAAACAAGCATTATTTCAATAATATGTATTGTAAATACGCTTTTATCCAATTTTTGAATATCAATATAATCCATAAAAATTGAACTTAATAAAATCATTTTTATTATTTGATACATTTTGTTTCTCCTTTCATAAGAAAAGTGCATTATATAAGTTAAAATAATACACTTCACTTACAAAAAATTCAAAAAACTACATATTAAAATATTTACAGAACGGCTGTGAGAATACAATCGCACTTACTGTAGCTTCTGGGTACATCATAAATTCTTCTGTTAGAGAGATTCCGTATCTTTCTGGTTTTAAAAGATTAAATAATTTTCTCTGGTCACTTAAATCTGGGCAGGCAGGGTATCCGAAAGAGTAACGGTTTCCTTGATACTGGGCACTTAGAATTTCGTTTAAAGCAATGTCCTTGTCGATAATTCCTACATCCTGACGCATCATTTTGTGAATGTATTCTGATGTTGCTTCAGCCAGTTCAAGTCCTACAGAGTTTACAATATGCCCTCTGTAAAATTCACCTTTTTCTTTAAGTTCGTTTGAAACAAGTCTTGATTTTTCTCCTGCAGTTGCAACAAAGAATCCGATGTAGTCGATTCCATCTGGGCTTACATAATCATTTAATGATAAATACTGTCCGTATTTTTGTCTTGGGAAATCAAATGTTTCTAAAACAGTTGACAAGTCATCTGATAAAACTTCGATTTTGAAATCTTCCTTTCTTTCTCCAGCTTTTCGACGTACAGGGAAAAACTTGTAGATAGCTTTTATATCAAAATATTCATCACCATTTTCGATAATATCCAAAATTTCATTGTATAATTTTATTGTTCTAGGGTCTTGCTTTTCAATTAGATTATTTACAATCCATTTCATTCCAAGATGTTTTCCAATTAGCATTTGTAAATTTATGAATGGGAATACATCTTTTGCTTTTATGTTTGTTATAATTTGTTTATTTAATGTTTGCGGCTTATAAATTTTTTCAAAGTCGTATTTTGGAAGTTCAACTTTTGAAAAATCAAATGTTCCGTCAGCATCTTTAATGTCACTTACTGTTGGTTTAACTTTCAGCTGCTCAAGTTTTTTTGCATCTTTAATTGTTACGAGTTCTCTACGTTTTTGCAAGTATTCCTTAAATTCTTCAAATTTTTTCTCATCAATCATTTTGTTTAAGTCAGCAAGAGCTGTCATTGCATCTCTTGAGTAAATTACGATATTATTTTTGTAGGCAGGCTCAATTTTATTTACAGTGAATTTTTCCGTAAGTGCCGCACCTCCTACAAATATTGGAATATCAATACCAGCTTCATGCAGAACGCCCATAGTATTTACCATTTCTGTGGCAGATTTTACAAGAAGTCCAGAAAGTCCCAAGAAGTCTGCTTTGTGTTCAATAATTGCTTCACGGATTTTTTCAGCAGGAGTATTTATTCCTAAGTCAATTACTTCGTAACCGTTATTCCCAATGATTATTCCAACCAGATTTTTTCCAATGTCATGAACATCCCCTTTTACTGTTGCCATAATTACTTTTCCTTTTACAGATGATTCATCTTTTTCCATAAACTGTTCCAGATGTGAAACAGAGGCTTTCATAACTTCTGCACTTTGCAACACTTCGGCAACAATTAAATCATTGTTGTTAAACAGTCTTCCAACTTCATCCATTCCAGTCATCAGAGGACCGTTTATTATGTCAATTGGAGAATATTTCTGAAGTAATTCATCAAGATAGACAATTAAATCTTTTTTACTTCCTTCAACAACTAAATTTGAGACTTTTTCTTCGGTAGTTAAGTTGCTTGTATCGACCACTTTTTGGATAGCTTTTTTCTCACGATAGAAATTTGCAAATTTTGATACATTTTCATCGTTTGTATGGAATAATAGATTTTCTGCCAATTCCTTTTCTTCATCTGAAATTTCGTCCATTGGCATAACTTTTTCAGTATTTACTATTGCATAGTCAAGTCCGGCTTCGTAGGCTTTTTGCATATAGTAAGTATTCAAAACTTCTCTTCCTGCGACAGGCAATCCGAATGAAACATTACTTACCCCTAAAATTGTCTTTACATTTGGCATTTCAGCTTTAATTTGTCTAATTGCCTCAATTGTTGCTGTGGCAGAGCCAATATACTTCTGATCTCCTGTAGCAACTGGGAAAACTAATGTGTCAAAGATTATATCTCTTTCATCAATTCCGTATTTTTTCGTAAGAAGTTCGTAACTTCTTCTAGCAACTTTCAATTTTTTCTCAACTGAAACAGCCATTCCTTCCTCATCAATCAGTCCTACAACGACAGAAGCCCCAAAATCCTTAATAACTTTTGCCATATCAGCAAATTTCTTTTCCCCATCTTCAAGGTTAATTGAATTTATAATTCCTTTTCCTTGCAAGTAAGTAAGACCTTCCTTGATAACATTTATATCAGTTGAGTCAATCATAAGAGGAACTTTTGCAAATTTTGCCACTTTATCTAAGAATGCTTTCATGTCTGCCACTTCATCCCTGTCTGGATTTGCAAGACAAATATCAATTACATCTGCACGCCCCTTAATCTGAAGTCTGGCAACTTCTGTTGCCTCGTCAAATTTTTCGCTTGCAATTAAGTTTTTAAAAATACGTGAACCAATTACATTTGTACGTTCCCCCACGTAAATTGGACGGTTTTTTGGAGTTTCTAAAGTAATTAGTCCTGATACATCGTTAAAATCTTTGTTTTCATCAATAACTCTTGGAGAATAGTTTACACTTTTTTCCTTAATTTTCTGAATATGTTCAGGCGTAGTTCCGCAGCACCCTCCAACAATATTTAAATAATTATTTTGGAAAAACGGCTCAATTTTTGCAGATAATGTATCTGGAGTTTCCTCGTATTCTCCATCTTCGTTGGGCAGTCCAGCATTTGGATAAACTGAAATATATGTATTTGAAATATTATTTAGTGTCTTTAAAAATTGTGTCATAAATTCAGGCCCTGTTGCACAGTTCAATCCCACAGAAAATGGATTCATATGATTTACAGCGTAATAAAAAGCGTCTGCTGACTGTCCAGCAAGTGTAGTCCCTGTACTTTCGATTGTAAACGATAGCATCAACGGTACAGTATAATTTTCTTCCATTGCCTTTTTAAGTCCTAAATATGCAGCCTTCAAGTTTCTGGTATCCTGAATTGTTTCAAATAGAATCAAATCCACACCGCCAGCCATAAGTCCAGAAACAGCCGTATAATAACTATGGATAAGTTCCTCGAAAGTAACACCTCCAGTAACGCTGATAGATTTGTTAGAAGGCCCTAATGCCCCTGCAACATAAAGATTTCTCGTAACTTCAGGATGCTCGCTTCTATATTCAGCAATAGCTTCATTTACAAGTTCCGCTGCAGCTTTATTCATTTCAAAAGCTTTATCTTCCAAGTCATAATCCTTCAAGACAATATCCAAAGCCCCAAAACTGTTTGTTTCAATAATATCACTCCCAGCCTCCAGATATCCTTTATGAATATTTTTAATAATGTCAGGTCTTTGTAGAACAAGATAATCATTACATCCTTCATATTTTTCGCCACCAAAGTCATTGGCAGTTAAATGTTCTTGCTGAATCATAGTCCCCATCGCTCCATCCAGCAGTAATATTTTGTTTTTTAAATCATTTTGCAATAAATTGTAAGAATTTTTGTATTTGTTTTCTTTCATTTTTTCAGCTCCTATTTTCAAATTACATTTTATTATTTTATCATAAAAAAGTGTATGTGTATATAGAAATATAATATTTTTCTAGTATATTTTTACTTATCAGAAACAATTTATATAAATATTTAAAAATAATCACAAATTTTTTAATATTATTTAAAAATAAATTTAATTATATTTGTAATAATTTTAGAAAATTTTTTATATTAATAGTTAAATAAAAAAATAATATTACAAAAACTATTATTTTTTCAGAAGTTTTTTAAATAATAATAAATAAGAAAATTTTGATATATAAAATATATAATTTACAAAACCCCTTTATCCATCAACTTAGAAAACTCTTTAATCAAAAATTAAATATAATCTTATTGAAAAAATTTCAAAAATGAGATACACTACATATACGATATAAATTTAAAAATAAACACAATATATTGTGTTTTGTTAATAATAAAGGAGAAGATGTAGAAATGAGAAAAATTATAAAATTTGAAAAAAATGATTGTAATCCATGTGCAATGGTATCTGACTTATTAGATAAAAAAGGAATAGAATATGAAAGAATAAATCCATTTGACAATCCAGAGATTGCTGTAAAATATAAAATAAGAAGTGTTCCAACAGTAATTTTGTTTGAAGAAAACGAAGAAATAAAAAGAACAATTGGATTTAAGCCAGAAGAAATCAATGAAATTATCTCAATGATGTAACTTTAGAACAATTTGAAAATACAATTTAAAGTAATAATAATACTCAAAACAAATTTTATTAAAATATTTAGTTTTGGGTATATTTTATGCCAAAAATTCGGAAATGTAATCGAACCAATTTAAAATTATACTCTTTAGAGTTATACAAATTTAGGGTTTGAGAATAATAGTTATAGTTTTTGAACTTGGTTTTAAAGAAATTTTACTATATATTTAAAATTGCTTGAAATTTAAAGTTGTATAAAATTAAATGAGTTAGCATAATTAAGGATTTTTGGTTTAAAAAAATATTTGTGAAATAAAAATTAGCAGCTTTTTCACGAAAAAGTGAAACAAATATTAAAAAGCAAGGTGAAATCGATGTATATATATTACGATTCAAAAACAGGAAATGTTGAACGATTCATAAAAAAAATGCAAGCCAAACGTCCAGACTGGCATTTTATAAAGATAAATCCAACTATGGTAATCAAAAATGAAGGACATTTTCTGACATTTACAACAAAAATTGGAGAAATTCCAGTAACAACAAATGAATTTCTGCAAAATGAAAACAACAGCAAACTATTAAAATCAGTAAGTTCCAGCGGAAACAGAAACTGGGGGCAATTTTTCGCACTAGCAGCTGATAAAATTCAGCAAAAATACAAAATTCCAGTATTAATGAAATTTGAGTTATCAGGAACAAGTACGGAAGTGGAAAATTATATTGAGTATTTGGAAAATAACTAACTTTATTTTTGTAGGATTGCTCATTGCTGCAAAACCTTACCTTGCAATAAAGATTTATCCTAATAATTAAAATTATGGCAAGATTGCTACGCAATAACCTATGGCTAGTCTACGACATTTTTCTGCACTGACAAAAAACTCGCTACGCTCAGACAGTTTTGCCAGCACAGAAAAATGCTCCGACGGATTAGTTTATACTAGACTTTGTTTGAAAAATAAAAATTATATCTTATAATTACTTGAAAATATTAGGTTTATATCCTTTATTAAAAAAGTTTATAAGAAAGTTTTGTGTTGAGCGGGGTGGTTCGTAGAACATTTCGCTATTATCTCTAAGTAGTAATCAGTTAAATATGTTAAAGTAACTGTTATTGCGAAAAAGGGCATGACGTCTGATGCCCTTACGTTAAAAAAACTAAAAATAATATAAAAAGAAATAATAATTATTAATAAAAATAATTTAATTGGATTAGTAAAAGTTATGTAAAAATTATAAAATAAAAAAATAGGAGAAGATTATGGTAGATAAAAGAGCAAAAAAATGGATATACCTAAATAATGAAATAATGGTAAAACAAGGGGAGGATTTTCAGCTGGAGAAAGATAAGGAGGCTGTTTATTCGTATTTTGTAGATTATGTGAACAAAAATACGGTGTTTTTTCACAATCTTGAGGAAAAGATGAGATATTTGATAAAAAATGATTATTATATTGATTTTTATGAGATGTATAATCATGATGAGATAAAAGGAGTATTTAAGCTGGTTTATGATAAGAAGTTTAGATTTGCTTCGTTTATGAGTGCATCTAAGTTTTACCAAAGCTATGCTTTGATGGATGATTCTGGAGAAAAGTTCTTGGAAAGATACGAAGACAGGATTGCTACAGTTTCGCTTTATTTGGCACAGGGAAATGTTGAAAAGGCAAAAGAGTATGCTTTGATGTTGATAAATCAGGAGTATCAGCCAGCTACACCGACTTTTTTAAATTCTGGTAAAAAACGTTCTGGAGAGCTTGTTTCTTGTTTTCTTGATGAAATGGGAGATAATTTGAGCGGGATTGGATACAGTTTTGACTCGGCTATGAAATTGTCTTCAATTGGTGGAGGAGTTTCGATGAATCTTTCTAAAATAAGAGCAAGAGGTGAATCAATAAAAGGAGTGGAAGGCAGAGCTTCTGGAGTTTTGCCGATTATGAAAATTTTGGAGGATATTTTTTCGTATGCAAATCAGTTAGGACAAAGAGCTGGGGCTGGAGCGGTTTATTTAAATGTCTTCCATTCTGATATTAATGAATTTTTGGATAGTAAAAAGATAAATGTAGATGAAAAAATCAGGATAAAATCATTGTCAATCGGAGTTATTGTTCCAGATAAATTTATGCAGCTGGCAATGGAAGATGAAGTTTGCTACACGTTTAATCCACACACAGTATTTCTAGAATATGGACAATATCTGGATGAAATGGATATGAACGAAATGTATGAAAAACTGGTTGATAATCCAAATGTTAAAAAGAAAAAAATAAATGCAAGGGAACTTCTTGTAAAAATTTCTCAAACGCAAAAGGAAAGCGGGTACCCTTATTTATTCTTTAAAGATAATGCAAATAAGGAACACGCATTAAAAGAAATCGGAACAGTTAAGTTCTCAAATTTGTGTACTGAAATTATGCAATTATCAGAAGTTTCAGACATTAATGCTTACTATGAAGAAGATACGATAAGACGTGGAATTTCATGTAATTTAGGTTCATTAAATATTGCAACTGTAATGGAAAATAAGAGAATAAAAGAAGCTACAAAAGCGGCAATTGATTCACTTACAATGGTATCAGACTTGACAAACATTGATATTGTTCCGTCAATAAAAAAAGCAAACGACGAGCTACACTCAGTAGGACTGGGAGCAATGAACCTGCACGGATACTTGGCTAAAAACTTTATTATGTATGAAAGCAAGGAAGCACTTGACTTCTGTAACGTATTCTTCATGATGGTAAACTTCTATTCATTGGAACGTTCAATGGAAATTGCAAAAGAAAAAGGCGAAACTTTCAAGGACTTTGAAAAATCTGAATACGCCAATGGAAACTATTTTGACAAATACATTACAAAAGAATACATGCCACAAACAGAAAAAATAAAACAGCTATTTGAAGGAATCTATATCCCAACAAAAGAAGACTGGGCAAACCTAAAAGAGCAAGTAATGAAACACGGAGTCTACAACGCCTATCGAATGGCAATCGCTCCAAACCAGTCAACATCCTACATAATGAACTCCACAGCCTCAGTAATGCCAGTAGTTGACACAATCGAAGTAAGAGAATACGGAGACAGCACAACTTTCTACCCAATGCCATACCTGACAAACGACAACTACTTCTTCTATAAGTCAGCATACGATATGGATCAAAAAAATATCTTGAAACTAATTTCTGTAATTCAAAGACACGTAGATCAAGGTATTTCGACTATTTTGTATACAAAGAGTACAGACAGCACAAGAGATTTGGCTAGACTTTATATTTATGCACATAGGCTGGGGTTGAAGTCGCTTTATTATACTCGGACTAGGAAGGCGACTATTGAGGAGTGTATTTCATGTTCAGTTTAGGAAAAGTAATAAATATAATATATAGCATTATAGATTTTTCGAAAAAAATAGAAAAAATATTGGATAAAATGAAAGAGATCTTATTTAAAAATGAAGAGATTAGAGTTTCAGCAGCCTATTTATTTAGAATAAAAATAGAAAATAAATATTTATTGGTAAAAGGAAATAAAATTTCTCAATATCAACCAATAGGTGGAGTTTACAAATATAAAAATAGTTTTAAATCAAAAATGAATGAATGGGAAGCAAGAGAAGAGGAAACAGAAAATTTTTATGAAAAAAATGATATTAGGATAATAATAAAACGAAAATATATTTCTGAGTTTAAAAAATGGTTTAATAGTAAAAAAAATAGAGAATGTGATTATAAAAGAGAATTTGAAGAAGAAATTATAAAGAAAGATATTTTACCTGAAAATGTTAAAATTAATTTTGATTTTATAAGAACTATAGATTTGGGAATAAAGTATTCAAAACATTTTGAAAGAAAGGAATTAAAAATATTTGATATTATTCAAATAGAATTAGATAAAGAATCAGAAAATAAAATATTAGAGTATTTAAAAAGATCTGATTATTTATGTTTAGCTAAAGGAAATGAAATAAAAAAGAGACTTTTGACTTATTAAATAAAACTGAAAAAATAAGCGAACACTCAAAATATATTTTATAACAAAACTAGGGAGAATAATGGAGTATTCAAAAAAATAATTAAAATTTTGGAAGAGATAGAAGTTTCTGAAAGTAATTACGAAAAAGCGGAAAATAGATATAAAAATATTTCAGAATATATTTGTAATTCGGAATTAAAAAATTTAATCCAGATATATTTATTCAAGGGTCAATTAAGTTAGGAACAGCTATAAAACCGATAACAGAAGAAGGAAGTTATGACATTGATATTGTTTGTTGTTTTGAAAAACTTTCTAAAAATGAAATAACACAAAGAGATTTAAAAATCAACTTGGTAAAGAAATAATAAATTATTCTAAAAAAAATAATATGAAGAATAAACCTAAAAATGGAAAGCGTTGCTGGACAATGACTTATATTGATAAAGATAATTTTCATATTGATATTATGCCATGTATTCCTAATAATCAAAATAGTAATAATATCGTTGCTTTAACAGATAAAAGAAATAAAGAATATAATATAATTACCAACAACTGGGAAATAAGTGTTCCTAGAGATTATTACAATTGGTTTATTAAAATTTCTGAAAATGAAAAATATAAAAAGCATTTGCTGAAAACGTAAAATTAAACATAGAAGAAATTCCAGATTATAAAATAAAAACACCGTTACAGCAAATTATTCAAATTTTAAAAAGACATGCAGAAATAGAATTTAGTAATAACATGGAGTATAAGCCTTCATCAATAATTATAACGACTTTAGTAGCTAAAACTTATGATAATTTAATTAAAGAAAAAAAAATTAGAAATTTTGATGAATTATTGATAGAAATTGTAAAAAAATTGAAATATCATATAAATAAAAATGAAAATGGCAATCCCTGTATTTTAAATCCTGTAAATGAAAAAGAAAATTTATCATTGAAATGGGAAGATGATGTTAAATATTTTAATGAATTTAATAGATGGATAGAAAAAATAAACAAAGATTTTTATTTACAAGAAAATGTATTAATGGGAGTAGGAGAAAGTTTAAAAATTGAAAAAAGTATTTACGATAATGAAAAATTAGTAAAAGAAATAAGTCATCATAAAAAACCTGAATGGAAAATGGTTAATGAAAAAGAAATAAAAATTATTGTAAAATATGAGATAAGAGGATTTAGAGAAAGAAAAATAGAAAGTAATACGCCGATAAATAAAAATGCTAGATTAAAATTTGAGATTAATTTAAATAATACAGAAAAATATGAAATATATTGGCAAGTAACGAATACAGGTAATGAAGCTCAAGAAGCAAATTGTTTAAGAGGAGATTTTTATAACTCTCATATTGAAAAAGGCAAAAAAATTAGAAGGGAAAAAACAGCCTATATAGGTAAACATTATGTAGAGGCTTATTTAGTAAAAAACGGAATATGCTATGGAAAAAGTGAACCTTTTGTAGTAAATATTGTTCAAGAATTAAAAAATCCATTAACTATGTAATTTAAGATAAAAAATGAGTGATTTGAACTTGGATTAATAAATAAAAAAATAAAGTTTTTTAGAAGGGAAAATGAAAAAATGAAGAAAAAAATATACGAAGCAGTAAACTGGAACACACCTGAAAATGATTATGTAGAGATGTTTTGGGAGCAGAATTTGAAGCAGTTTTGGATTGATACGGAGTATATTCCGTCGAAGGATATTGATAGCTGGAATTCGCTTGAGCCTGCGATGAAGTTGGCGTATTTGCACGTGTTGGGAGGATTGACACTGTTAGATACGTTGCAGAGCCATACGGGGATGCCGAAGATTATTGATCATATTGAGTCGCTGCAAAATCGTTCGGTGCTTTCATATATGTGTATGATGGAAACGATTCACGCAAAGTCTTATTCGACAATATTTACAACGGTTGCGTCTACAAGGGAGATTAACGAAACGTTCAGATGGGTTCAGGAAAATCCGCACTTGCAGTATAAAGCCAATAAAATTGACGGATATTATCAGAAAATGAATAATCCTGAGGCTTCAAAAAGAGAAATAGCGATGGCTCTGGCGGCTTCGGTTTATTTGGAAACATATTTATTTTACAGCGGATTCTTTTTACCGCTTTGGCTTGCAGGACAGGGAGAAATGGTTGCAAGTTGCGATATAATCAAGAAAATCATAGCTGATGAATCGATTCACGGAGTTTTTGTCGGACTATTATTTCAAGAATTATACAATTCTTTCAGTGAAGAAGAAAAAGCTGATATGAGAGCTGAACTGAAAAAATTGATGTACGATTTATATGAAAATGAAACAAGATATACTGATGAAATTTATGGTGATTTGGGACTTACAGGCGATGTGAAGGAATACATCCGTTACAATGCGAACAAAGCCTTGATGAATCTAGGATTTGAAGAAGAATTTGAAGTGAAAAATGTAAATCCAATTGTGTTAAATGGATTAAATGTGGAAACAACACAGCACGATTTCTTCTCGAAAAAATCTACGAATTATGAAAAAGCACTGGAAGTGGTGCATTTGCATGATGATGATTTTAAATTTAATAATGATGAATTAGATTTGGAGATTTAATCTATGAAAATTATAATATCACCAAGTAAAACTAAAAAAATTAACAATTTGCCAATAAAAGATAGTGGCTCTTTGACTCAAAAAGAGGCTGTTTATTTGGAAATAACGAAGGAAATTATTGAAAGAATAAAAACCTTTTCTGTAGAAGAAATTGAGAAAAAGTTTAAATTAAAAAATCAAAAGGCACAAAAGTTATTGGAATTTTATAAAAATTATGAAAACGAGAAAAGCGGAAATGCTTTGGTAAGTTATACTGGTGTTGCGTATAAGGCTATAAAGATTGAAACACTTGATAAAAGTGATTTTGAATATTTGGAATCGCATTTGGTTATCTTGTCTGCTTTGTATGGGATTTTGACCCCTTATACAAATGTGAAGGAGTATCGTCTTGATATGACAAATTCAATTTTTGAAAGTAAATCGCTTTATGAGGTTTGGAAAACTAGCGTGAATGAATATTTTGAACACGAAGACATTATTTTAAATCTTGCTTCAAAGGAATATTCTAAACTTATAAACCCTGATAAATTGATTGATTTTGAGTTTTGGGAAGACTCAAATGGGAAATTAAAGCAAGTGAGTACAAACTCGAAGAAAATGAGAGGTTTTACTTTGAATTATATTGTGAAAAACAAGGTTAGTGATGTAAAAAAATTGAGAAATATTACTTTAAATGGGTATGTTTTTGATGAGGATATGTCGGATGAGAGAAAATATGTTTATGTGAAAGAGTGATAAAAAGGGGAATAAAAAAATAAGTGTCAGATTTTGGTCTTTTATAAAGTTATGAAGGGAAGATATATGAATAAATTAATCTTTATTTTTTATTATTGAAAGTTTTAGGGTTTTCAAAAGATAAAACTGTGACAAGAGATAAAAAAATATCTGAGGAAAAAAGAAAATTTTTATTAAAATTTTCAGAACGAACACCGTATAAGACAGAAATTGAAAATCTGGTAGATTATAATTATATCTGCATTTTTAATAATTAAATAATTAAAAAAACAGAGAGTTTTAGATATATACTCTCTATTTTTATTTATGCTTATAATAAAAATTAATTCAAAAATTTCCCCTTCACAAATCCCCCAACCTTAACTAACGCCAACAAGATTGTAAGCAACACAATAATAGAAGGGCCTGACGGAATATTTAGCGTGTAGGAAAAATATAGTCCTGACAGTATTCCGATAAATGAGAAAATTATGGATAGAATTATGATTGCTGAGTATTTTCTTGCAAGTGAGGCTGCGATTGCCTGTGGGATTGTCAGGATTGAAATTATTAGGATGATTCCTATTGTTTTTATGTTTATTATTATGACGGAGGATATTAGGATTATCATAAAGTAGTTTATGAAGGTTACTGGGACGCTGTGGATTTTGTAGAAGTTTTCATCAAAACTGGTGTAGACGATACTTTTGTAGAAGATGATGAAAAATGTGATTGTGATTATGTCCAGTATTAACAGTAAAATTATGTTTAGGGTGTTGGATAAAAGGATATTTCCGAATAAATAAGTTGACATATCTGATTGATAGCCTGGTGTCAGGAAGGCAAAAATAATTCCGATAGCCATTCCCATTGACATAACGATACCTATTCCTAAATCACCGTCAACGTGCAGAGTGTCTTTTAAAACCAAAATCAGTACACCTGACAATATTGAGAAAATCAGTCCAAAAAATAATGGATCTTTTATTGGCAAGTTAAAGAAGTAAATTAGGTAGATTCCTATTCCGATACCGCCGTAAGACGCATGGCTAATACTTGATGAAATAAAGACCATTTTTTTATTTACAATATAAGTTCCTATTATTCCACAGCATATACTAGAAAGAAGCCCTACAATAAGGGCGTTTCTCATAAAAGCGTATTCAAAAATTTTTATAAATTCCATAATTCCCCAATCTTTAATAATTTATCTTTAATTTTGTAAATTTTATTTGTGTGAATGTAAGTAAGGATTGCTGCACACGTAATCTTCCTTTTTCTCATAAACTCGAATATTGCCTTCCACAACAAAAATGGAGTCGATGTAGTCGTAAATTTTTTCCAGTTCGTGAGAAATTACAACGATTGTCGAGTCTGACAGTTCCTTTATTTTTTCAAAAAGTTTAAATTCAAATTCCTTATCCAGAAATGACTCTGGCTCATCAAGAAAAATCAGTTCTGGTGAAGAAATTAAGGCACGTGCAATTAATGCCCTTTGAAGCTGTCCTCCAGATACTTCATTTATTAATTTATTTTTTAAATGAAAAATATCAAATTCCTCCAAGAGTATTTCAGCACGTTTTTTTTCTTCATTGTTAAATCTTCTAAAAAGGTTATTTTTATTAGTCAATCCCGATATTACCAAGTCAAAAATGTTAATGGGAAAGGAAGTGTCAAATTCCCTTATTTGTGGTAAATACCCAATTTTGTTTTCACTTGTAAAAAATTCAATACTGCCAGAATTTTTTCTCAAAAATCCAAGCATAACCTTTACTAAAGTAGATTTTCCGCCACCATTTCTTCCCAGAATTGCAACATTTTTTCCTTTAAAAATATCTAAGTTTATATCGTTCAAAATATAATCATTGTTGTATTTAAAATTAAGGTTTTGCACGCTCACAAGTTTTTTATTCTGTCCGTTAGTCATCAAATTTTTATCCTTTCGTTTTCTTCTCGTTCTTTTTTGAATAAAAATTTTTAATTTAAATAATCTACAAACTGTTTTAGATTTTCAAAGACATTTTCTTTGTCAACATTAAATTCAGCAACTTTTGAGTTAGGAATTTCTTTTGAAATGGCTTCAGCACTTTGTTTTGGAAATTGAGGCTGAACTAGGATTGTTGTTATGTTATGTTCTTTTGCTTCGTCGATAATTTCTTTTATTTGTTGTGCTGATGGCTCTTTTCCTTCCTGTTCGATTGAAATTTCTTCAATAGCATAATTTTTTAGGAAATAGTTTAATGCAGGGTGATAAATCATAAATGATTTTTTAGTTTTTGAAGCCATTTTTTGCGAAAGTTCTGCTTTTACTTGATTAAGTTCTGTGATGAAAGCATTGTAATTTTTTTCAAAAGTTTCTTTTTTTTCTGGATAAAGTTTTGACAATTCATTTTTTATATTTTCAGCAACTTTAGGCATCATATCAAGCGAGAACCATACATGCGGATCAATTCCACCGTGTCCTTCATGCTCGTGATGATGTTCGTGTTCTTCTTCCTTTTTATCTGCATGTTCATGCTCATGCTCATGTTCGTGATCATGATCTCCTTTGATAAATAAATTTTTATCAACACCATCCAAAACATTAACAATTTTATTTTTATCGCTTAGGCTGTTAGAAATAGTTTCTTCAAATCCTAACATATTGTAAGTGAAAAATACTTTTGAATTTTCCAGAGTTTTCAAATCTGAAGGTTTTGGCTCAAATAGTTCATGATTCATATTTGGCTGTACAATTGAAATAACTTCAAAATCATCTCCTGCAATTTTTTGAGTAAGCCATCTTAAAGGTGGTACGCTTGTTACAATTTTTTCCTTTGCTCCTGCAGTAGTTCCTTGCTCTTTTTTAGTTTCTGATTTATTTCCACAAGAAAAAATAAACAGAGCTGATAATAAAAATAATGATAATAATTTTTTCATTTTAATTCCTCCTATATGTATTTTTTGTAATAAAATAATGAATTAATTAAAAACTTTTCTAGAAAAAGATAAAAACTTAATATTTTTAAATAATTAAAATATAATTTCATTTCTCAAACAGAGTCTAGTATAAATCATAGATTTAATCACAATCGTTGCATTTTCCTTTAAAAATCGAAAGATGTGACAATAGTGAAAAGCCTCGTTTTTTTAATTCGCTTTTTTCTTTTTCTGTTTCTTCATTTGAAAATTCATGCACGGTTTCAATATGCTTGCAAGAATCACAAATAAAAAAATTGGCATTTTCTTCCTTAAAGTAATATTTTTCATTTTCAAAGTCGAATGAAAAAATATAATTATTTTTCTCTAAAAATTCCAAAGCCCGATAAACTGTCGATAAGTCAAAATCCACTTTTGATTTTAAAAATTTGGCATTTATTGGAGTGTCTGAAGACTGTATAAGATTAAGTATTTGCTGCCTTTTCTTAGTTAATTTCATAATAACATCTCCTAATAATAAAAAACGTTTTTATTTTGCAAATTTGCAAATCATTCGCAAACATTTTTGATTATATATTAAAAAAATTATTTGTCAAATGAATAGATTTTCATATAAATATTAAATTATAGTAAAAGTTATTTAAAAAGGAATTCAAAAGTTATGACTATTTGTTAATTTATATAATTTTTGTAGTTTAATTTTAGATAGCTTTGAGTGCATTTTAGAATAAAATATTATTTTTCTATTAATATAAGTTTTTGGATAGTATAATTTGACTCAAAATATTTATATACAAAAAATTTTTAAATTGACAAAAATAATTCTTTATAGTATTATACTATATAGAAATAAAATTAATAAAATAATTTTGTTTAGATTAGGAGATAAAATGAATAAAAAAGTAAATTTGGGAATATATGTAAGCAAAATTAAGCAGATACATGATAGAATTTTAAATTACATTCTTTCAAAAAGAGAAATTACCATTTTTAATGGCGAACGTGGGAAAATCCTGCATATACTCTGGAAAAAAGATAATATAACGTGCAAGGAATTGTCGGAAAAAACCGGGCTTGCAATAAATACGCTTACACCAATGCTGGATAGGATTGAAAAGGCTGGTCTGATAGAAAGAGCACCACATCCTGATGATAGACGGAAAGTGCTTATAAAACTTACGGGATACGCACAAGGCTTTAAAAAAGAATATGAAGAAATTTCTGAAACTATGACAAATTATGTTTATGAAGGGTTTTCTCAAGAGGAAATTGAGATGTGTGAAGAGTTTTTTAAAAGAATTTCACAAAATTTAGAAAAAGTTGAAAAGGAAATATGTAAAAAATGATAGGAAGGAGAGAATATGAAAAAAATTATAGAATTTCAGAATGTGAATAAAGTGTATCCGAATGGAAATGAAGCTGTAAAAGATATAAATTTTTCGATAAATGAAGGAGAATTTATTGTGTTTATCGGAACTTCGGGAAGCGGAAAAACTACAGCTTTAAAAATGATAAATAGGCTGGAGGATGCGACTTCTGGAAAAATAGAAATAAAAGGGAAAAATATTTTTGAATATAATATTCATAAAATGCGTTGGAATATGGGTTATGTCTTACAGCAAGTTGCTTTGTTTCCCCATTTGACAGTAGAAGAAAATATAAGTATCGTGCCTGAACTGAAAGGGTGGAAGAAAGAGGAGATTAAGGCAAGGACAGAAGAACTTCTGGAAATGATTGGGCTAGAAAGCGAGAAATATTTGAAAAGAATGCCGTCTGAACTGTCTGGCGGGGAAGCACAGAGAATCGGAATTGCAAGGGCATTAGTAGGGAATCCTGAAATTATACTTATGGATGAGCCTTTTAGCGCATTAGATCCAATTACAAGGAAAAGTTTACAGAAAGACATAAAGGAATTGCAGCAGAAAATTAATAAAACGATTGTTTTTGTAACGCATGATATTGAAGAAGCCTTTTATCTGGGAGACAAGATTTTTATAATTAAGGATGGGGAAATTCTTCAATCTGGGACGAAATCCGAATTAATTAATAATCCGAAAGATGAATTTGTAAGGGAATTTATCAGTTTGGAGCAAAATAAGAATATTGAAAATGAAATTGATAAAAAAATTATTGAGAAATTAAAGGAAAATGGAGAATATGAGAAATTTCTTCTGGAAATAAAAAAAATATAAAATAAAAATGAAAAAAATTTTTAAAAGATTATTATTTTAATAGTTTTCAGAAATATCCTAATAAAGAAGTAATTTTAATAATTTTTGAAAATAAATTATTAATAAAACTAAGAAAAACAATTTGAAAGAAAGAAGGAAAATAAAAATGAAAAAAACATTAGTGGTTTTGGCACATCCTGATATGGAAAATTCAAGAGCAAATAAAGCCTTTAAAGAAGAAACAGAAAAATTATCAAATGTAGAGTTATACAATATTTATGAAAAATATCCTGATGGAAAGATTGATGTTGAAAAAGAACTGAAATTATTATCTGAAACAGGGACTTTAATATTGCAGTTTCCTTTATTTTGGTTTAATTGTCCGTCTTTACTTAAAGAATGGATAGATACTGTATTTATGGCAGCTCATTATGGGGAAAATAAAGTGCTTAAAGGTAAAAAAATTGGAGTTGCAGTGACAACTGGAGGAATTGCATCAAGATATGATGGAACAAATGGATTGACAATAAAAGAAGTGTTAAAACCATTTTTATTAAGCATAGCTTATGTCGAAGGAATTGAACTGCCAATTTATTCATTATATGGGGCAATGCCTGATTTAAGCGATGAAAAGATTGTTGAAAGTGCAAAAAAATATGCAGAATATATAAAAAATAATTCACAAGATTTAGATTAAATTCAAAATAATCAGTTATAATTAGGTATACTGAAAACTATTAAAATAATAATTTTTTTAAATTAAAAATAACAGTATAGGTTTTATAACAATTCATAAACCAAAAACAACATAGATTTTGAATTTTTTAGATACTCCCTGATTTAACTTTAAATGAGAAAATTTTAGAAATAAAAGGAGAAAAATAATGAATAATAACTTTTTTCAAGTATTTTATGAGCGTAAAGAGGAGTTTTTCAAGGCTATTATTGAGCATATGCAGATTTCATTTTATGCACTTGTAATTGCTTTAATTATTGCAATTCCGCTTGGAATTTATTTGACATATAAGAAGAAAATAGCAGAAATAATTATCGGACTTACAGCAATAATGCAAACTATACCTTCACTAGCATTACTTGGATTATTGATTCCAATTATGGGAATTGGTAGAAAACCAGCAATTACAGCACTTGTAATTTATGCCTTGCTTCCAATTTTACGAAACACATATACAGGAATAAATGGGGTAGATCCAGTATATATGGTAGCTTCAAGGGCTATGGGAATGAATAAGGCACAGCAGCTTTTTAAAATTCAATTGCCACTTGCAATGCCTGTAATTATGGCAGGAATCCGTACAGCAACAGTGCTTATCATTGGAACGGCGACACTTGCTTCGTTAATTGGTGCAGGAGGGCTTGGAAAACTGATTCTGCTTGGACTTGATAGAAACAATATGAACTTAATTTTGCTTGGAGCAATTCCGTCAGCATTGTTAGCAATTTTATTTGATTTTGTGCTTAAAAAACTGGAAAATAAAAATTGGAAAGTAATTGTAATTTCATTTATAAGTCTATTTATAATATTTTTTGCTGGAAATTCAGTAATGAATAAGCAAAGCAAAAAAGATAAAATTGTAATTTCGGGGAAATTGGGAACAGAGCCTGAAATATTGATAAATATGTATAAACTTCTGATTGAAGCGGAAATGAACGTGGATGTGGAACTAAAAGCAGGATTTGGAAATACATCATTTAACTTTAATGCCTTGAAATCAGGAGATGTTGATATTTATCCTGAATTTACAGGAACTGTAGTATTCACATTCCTTAACGAAACGCCAGTAAGCAATATAAAAGAGCAAGTTTATGAGCAGGCTAGAAATGGAATCTTGAAAAAATACGACATGGTACTATTGAAGCCGATGGCATACAATAATACTTATGCAGTTGGAGTGACACAAAAATTTGCAAGTGAAAATAATCTTACAAAAATATCGGATTTGGCACGAGTAAAAGATAAAGCAAAAGTTGGTTTCACAAGAGAATTCGTTGACAGGGAAGACGGATACAAAGGAATGAAGAAATTATATAGCTTCGAATTTTCAAGTGTGAAGGAATTTGAGCCAAAACTACGTTATGTAGCAGTACAAAGTGGAGATATAAATGTGATTGACGCTTATTCTACGGATAGTGAACTAGAGCAGTATCATATGACTGTGCTTGAAGATGATAAAAATTTATTTCCGCCATATCAAGGGGCACCTTTAATGCGAAGCGAAACTCTGAAAAAATATCCAAAATTAGAGCAAATTTTGAATAAATTACATAATAAAGTCACAGATGACGAAATGCGTAAAATGAACTTTGAAGTGGGAGTCAATGGAAAAAAGGCTTATGATGTGGCAAAGGAATATTTGATTAAAAATGGAATGATAAAAAAATAAAAACAAAAAATGACAGTATATCAATTTTTATCACTGTCATTTTTTTCTTAAATAGTGAATATGGAGAGAGTATTATAAAATTCACTATTCAAGATATGAATTATTAAAAATATATTTGTTAGCATTATTATTAGTATGACTATTTTATTGGTTTAAAGGCATGTTATTAGGTTTAGACCTTCTAGGTTTGTGATTTAACATTTCTATTAGTTTGTTTGCCTCATCTTTTGAGACTTTTCCGCTATTTAAAGATTTTGTAAGAGACTGAATTTCTGTGTCAGTTAATCTTTTTGGTGCGTCTTTTGGCCTGCATTTATCATTTGCTTTACTGTGTGGACCTTTTCTTTCCAGCATTTTTGCAATTTCTGCCCCTTCATCTTTTGTAATTTTTCCATTATTTAATTTGGTTTTCAATTCTTCGATTCTAGCTGAATCAGGTTTTTTTATAATATTTTCGCTTTCATCCACAAGATTTCCATTACTGTCTTTTTGCAGTCTGTGTGGTGGTTTGCATTCATCATTAGCCATGCTATTTGCAGTAGTAGTTCTGCTAGAATTATTTGTCGCAACAGTTGTTCCTGCGAATACTGATAATGAAGTTAATAAAGCGATTCCTAAAATTTTTTTCTTACCTATTTTTTTCATAGTAGTTCCTCCGTTTATTTATTTTTATTTTTTGCATCGTTCCTTATCGACAAGGATATAATATCAATAAATTTTGACAAAATTATGTAAAATTTGTGTCTTTTTTGTGAAGTTTTAAAATTTTTTTGAAAAAATATTCTACTTTGGTAATTTTAAGTTAATATAATTGAATTAAAAAGATTTTTTTAGTATAATTAAGAAGATTAAGTTTATGAAAGGGGAAAATTATGTTAAAAAGAGCAAAAAAATTGTATGAAAAATATAAAAAAACAAAAGTTACAGTAGAAGATTTGAAAAAGGCAGGAAAATTGAAAAATCATCTAGGGGCAGTTGCCACAAAATTTGGGCTTCTTGTTAGAATGCTGCAGGCAGGTAGAAGAGGAGAATTTAAGATTCCGGCGATGGATAAGGTAAAAATCATTGGAGCAATTGTTTATGTGATTTCAACAATTGATGCGGTGCCTGATATTTTACCCATTATTGGATTTGGCGATGATATTGGGATTGTAACTTATGTTATTTCAAAATTAGGGAATTTAATTTCTGAATATGAAAAATTTGAGATACAGAAGAAAAGAGAAGACAAAGATAGGAATGTAGATTGGGATAATCTAAGAGTTGTAAATGAAGATTAGAAATGGAGAAATATGAAAAAAGAAAATTTTTTGAAGCAGTTTCCGAAAGAAATGGAGTATCTGGCGAGTAAATTATATAATTCATATGAAATTGCACGAAACTATGAAATTATAAGTTTTACTGAGGAATTTTATACACCAAATTTTTGGAAGAAGCTTGGAAAAAAGATGGGCGGAGTGAATATTGCCTGTGATGGAGTTTTTAGTGATAGCGATAGACGGCAAATTGCGTTTGTACCTGAAATTTTTATAAATGGAAATGATAATTTTGAAAATTTTTGTAATGATATTGATAGGAATAGTGAAAATTTTGATATTGATGATGAAAAATAAAAAGTTATGGAGAATTTGAAGAAAATTTTAGTAAAAATAGTTTTGAATTTCCGAATAAATTGTTAAAAATATCGATAGATTCAAGATTCCGTGAATATTTACACAAAGATTTTTTGGGAAGCCTTATGGGTCTTAATATAAAAAGAGAACTTATGGGGGATTTGATTATTGAAAGTGAAAATAAACAGGTTTTGGGATACATTCCAGTTTCTGAAAAAATTGCAGATTACATTATTTCAGAATTAAAACAAATTGGAAAAGCGCCTTGTGAAATTGAAATTATTGAAACCAAAAATAAAAATAGTCTTCCAAAATACAAGTATGATGATAAGTTAGTAACTGTTCCATCAAAACGTCTAGATAGTATAGTTTCAACAATTACCAATTTATCCCGTACAAAAGTAATTGATCCGATTGAAAAAGGAAAAGTGCTGGTAGATTATGTGGAAGAAAAGGACAAGTCAAAAATGCTTGAGATTGGTAGTCTAATTACAGTAAGAGGATTTGGAAAGTATAAGTTATTTTTGGATAAAGGAGAAACAAAAAAGGGAAAAGAACGAATTCTTGTGAAAAAATATATTTAGAATTTTAAAATAAAAAAATAAACTTATTAATTTTAATTTAAATATTTTAAATTAAAGAAAGAAGGTAGAAAAATGAGAGATGTTACGCCAAAAAGCAATTTTGAAATACTTATAAGATGTCTGGTAATAGCGGTTGGAATAGTGGCAGTAATTGCTTTTCTAAAATTGGCATTTTCGGTATTTTTATCAGTTGCAGGTTGGATAATTCCGATTGCATTAATATTATTTTTGTATGAAAAATTCAAGGAAAAATAATATGCTTTAAAAAATAATATTGAAAATTGTAAAAAAAAATTGTAAAATTAAACAAATATATCTAAAAAAGGAAAAGGAGTTTAAAAATGAAAAAATATTCAAAAATCTTATTTTTAATAACATCAGTAACTATGATTTCAAGCTGTACAGTGGCACCTCTTACAGGGAGAAGACAATTAAAACTGGTGAGTGATGAAAGTGTTGCCTCAAGTTCAGTTTCTGCTTATAGGCAGCTTATTCAGCAGGCTAGTGCTAAAGGACTGATTGCAAATGATACAGCTGATGGGCAAAGATTGAGAAGAATTGGTGGAAGAATTTCGACAGCAGTTGAGCAATATTTAAATGAAAATGGATTATCAAAGAAGTTAGGAAATTTACAATGGGAGTTTAATTTAATAAAAACTAACGAAATAAATGCGTTTGCAATGCCAGGTGGGAAAATAGCCTTTTATACTGGAATAATGCCAGTTCTTAATAGTGACGCAGGAGTCGCATTTGTAATGGGGCATGAAATTGGACATGTTATCGGAGGACACCATGCGGAAGCTTCAAGTAACAAGGCACTTGCAGGAATTGCTGCGACTGTAACAGATGCTGTAACAGGAGGAAATGCTGTATCTTCTCTTGTTTCAAGCGGACTATCCATTACACTTCTGAAATTTAATAGAACACAGGAATATGAAGCGGATAAATATGGAATGATATTTATGGCAATGGCTGGATATAATCCATCTGAAGCAATTACGGCACTTGAGAGAATGAATTCAATAGGTTCAGGAAAAGGAGCTGAAATTCTATCAACACATCCATCTGGAAAAAATAGAATTGAAGCAGCTAGAAAATTCTTACCTGAAGCAATGAAATATTATAAAGCAAGATAAATTGATGATATAAATTACCATATTTTTTATTCCTGTATTGAATAAAATTTTGATAGGAAAAATAATCAAAAAAAGTATGAAAGGAAATGTTGTGAATAATAAGATAAGTATCGCTCCGATGGTAGACAGAACGGATAGAAATTTTAGAAATTTTGTAAGAATGATAAATAAAGACGTTTTACTGTATACAGAGATGATAACGGCACAGGCTATTCTTAATGGAGATTTAGACTATATTCTGGGATTTGATGAAGTGGAGCATCCAATTGTTCTGCAAATTGCAGCAACAAATCCAGAAGAAGCATATAAAGCTGTAAAAATTGCTGAGAAGTACAATTATGATGAGATTAATCTAAATGTCGGGTGTCCATCAGACAGAGTGTCTGGAAATATGATGGGCGCTTATCTTATGGCATTTCCAAAAAAAGTGGCAAATATAGTGAAAGCAATGAAGGAAGCAACAGGTAAGCCAATTTCGATAAAGCATAGAATAGGGATTGATGGAAAAAATATATTGCCATCTTCTTTCGAACGAACACTATTAGACAAATACGAAGACATGGTAAATTTTATTAATACTAATAAAGAAACAGGGGTAAATAAATATATTATCCATGCACGGATAGCAATACTTGCAGGACTTGATCCGAAGCAGAACAGAAGTATTCCCCCTCTTAGATATGATGAAGTTTACCGTGTAAAAAAAGAATATCCTGATTTGCATATAGAAATTAATGGTGGAATTAAAAGTGTTAAGGAAATTGATGAACATTTGAATTATGTTGATTCTGTAATGCTAGGACGTGAAATTTATGATAATCCTATGATTTTGACTGAATTTGGAAAATATTACGGGAAAGACATAAATATTACTCGTAAAGAAATCATAGAAAAAATGATTTATTATGTTGAAAATATGGAAAGACAGCAATTGCGTCCACATTTATTCCTTATGCACACGCATGGGTTGTTTCATAACATACGAGGCAGTAAAGCTTGGAAAAGGGCTATTAATGAGCCAAAATCAGATTCTGAAACATTAAGGGAGTTACTCGAAAAAATTGAAAATTTTTAAATAAACGGAAATTTAGTATTAATAAAAAAATTGTTGTTTTAAATACAGCAATTTTTTTTTACAAATTATTTTTGATTAGTCAATCAAAATATTATATTTACGAATATAAAAAAAATATTTTTTATAGTGGACTTTTTCACTTTTTTATGTGATAATTTAGTACACAAACAAGAAATTTTTCACAAGATAAAAATAGAAAATTGTTAGGAAGGAGAATGTAATAAAATTAATTTTGTTGCTATAAGAAAATGAGAAATAATAAAACTTTGGAAAAAGTCTCAAATGCTGCAAAGGATAAGGTTAGATTTTTAAAAGAGCATAGCGGGAAATATTTTTTATCTGCATTTTTGGCTGGAATGTTTATTGGAATTGGAATTTTATTGACATTTACGGTTGGTGGAGTTAGCAGCGGCTTACCAACTAACAAAATTCTTATGGGAATTAGTTTTGGAATAGCGCTTAGCCTTGTAGTTGTATTTGGAACAGAACTTTTTACAGGGAATAATATGATAGGGGTAGCAGGGCTTCTGAACAAGGGTATATGCTTTAAAGATATGATTTTTATGTGGATAGCATCTTATCTTGGAAATATTGTAGGATCAATTCTGCTTGCAATAGTATACGTATTTTCAAATTCTGCTTCAAAACCTGTTGTAGAATTTATTGTGAAAGTTTCAAAGGCAAAGATTACTGCATTGCCTCACGAACTGTTTTTTAAAGGAATTTTATGTAATATTCTTGTGTGTCTTGCGGTTCTGGCTGGAATAAAGTTAAAAGAGGAAACTGCTAAGCTAATAATGGTATTCTGGTGTTTATTTGCATTTATAACTGCTGGATTTGAGCACAGTGTTGCTAATATGACTCTTTTAATGATGGGAATAATATACAATGGAGCAAAAGAAATAACATTAAATGGTTATTTTTATAATTTATTATTTGTAACATTGGGGAATATTGTTGGTGGAGCATTTGTTGGTTTTGCTTGCTATTATTTAGCAAAAAAGGATAAATAATAATTTAAATAAAAAATAATTTTTAAATGGAGAGATAAAGTAAAATTTAGGAGGGAAAATGAAAATCAGTTTAAATCGTGAAAATTTTAATCTGGCACTTGAAAAGCTGAAAAAAGAATACAAGATATATGCTCCAATTGAGATACCATTTCGTGGTACATTTTCAGATACTTCTGTAATCAGATATTCTGAAATTGAAAAAATTGATGAAATATGTTTTGACAAAAAATCTCATTTTTCAGCAAAAGAAATAATGTTGCCAATAACACAAACAATGTTTTATTTTACAGAAGAAGGATGCAAGATGCCCAAAGAACAGGAACAAAAATATCTTATATTTCTTAGAAGCTGTGATTTACATGGTGTCAAAAGAGTTGATGATATTTACTTGAATAATAAATTTTTGGATATTTACTACAAGAGGGTTAGAGATAAAGTTAAATTTGTAGTGTTTGGATGTCCAAATTCATTTGAGAACTGTTTTTGTGTAGATATGGGAACTAACAAGACTGATGAATATAATATTGGAATAAAAGTTACAGAAGAGGAAATATTTGCTGATATAAAAGATGATGAGCTGAAGGTTTATTTTAAAGAACTTATCGCTGAGAAAAACAATGGAAGTAATGATGAACATAAAATAAATGAAATGTACTTGGATGTAAAAGATGAAAAAATGAAAAAATATCTTGAAGAAATAATTGCTGAAAATAATAGCAATAAAATAAAGGAAAATGTTGAATTTGAAATGGAATTTGTAGAAGATAATGAAATTCATGTGGATATTCCTGACAATATTGAGCTTGAAGATATAATAAATTTGGATTTATGGCGTGAATACGACAGCCGTTGCATAGCCTGCGGAAAATGTAATTTTGTTTGTCCAACTTGTACCTGCACGACTACACAAGATGTTTTTTACAGCGAAAATGAAAACAATGGAGAAAGAAGACGTGTGTGGGCTTCATGTCATGTGAACGGCTTTACGGATATGGCTGGAGGTCATTCATTCAGACAAAGACATGGAGATAGAATGAGATTTAAGGTAATGCACAAAATATCTGATTTTAAAAAGAGATTTGGATATCAGATGTGTACAGGGTGTGGAAGATGTGATGATGCATGTCCTGAATATATTTCATTCTCAAATTGCATAAACAAGTTAAGTGCCGAACTAAAAAGAATTTCGGCTGAAAAAAGAGGTGAAGAATCAGAATGAGTACAATTAACACATTAAATACAATAAATATGGATGAACAAGCTATAATGGACATGAATGTATATTTGCCGACTGTTCATAAACTTTTGTTCATCGAGAAAGTTACCGAACTGGAATGGCTGTTTCGGGTGGAATATAAAAAGGGAAATGTAGAAGCTGGACAGTTTATGCAGGTTTCATTACCAGGAGTTGGAGAAGCCCCTATTTCTATTGCGAATTTTGACTTGGAGGAAGGTTATCTTGATTTTCTGATTAGAAAAGTTGGAAAAGTTACAGACAAAATTTTTGAACTGAAAGCAGGAGATAGAATTTTTTTGAGAGGACCTTATGGACACGGCTTTCCAATTGAACAATACAAAAATAAGCATATTGTAATGGTTGTTGGAGGAAGTGGAATTGCTCCAGTTCGCCCAATTATCGAATATTTTACAAAGCATCCTGATGAAATGAAGTCCTTTAAAATCATTGTTGGATATAAAAATTATGAAAGTGTTATTTTTGAAGAGGAATTTTCACGTTGGAGAGAAAATATTGAAATACTTGTAACATTGGATAATGTAGAAACAGCAAGAAATATTGGAAAGACAGAAGACGAAATTCATGAAGGAATGGTTACCAAATATATTCCTGATTTAAAAATTCCTGAAAATATGGATGAAGTTGAATACATTGTTGTAGGCCCTCCAGTAATGATGCATTTCTCTTGTCTTGAAATCCTAAAAACAGGTATTCCAACTGAAAAAATATGGGTTTCCTTTGAAAGAAAGATGTCCTGTGCCGTTGGGAAATGCGGGCATTGTAAAATTGATGAAACGTATATTTGTCTTGAGGGGCCAGTATTTAGATATGATTTTGCAAAAAAATTACTTGATTAAGAATGAATTTTAAGAAAAAACAAAAGAAGAGGTAAAAACAATGAGCATGGATATAAATAGAAAAATTGTTACCAAAAACGCATTCAGGGTAACAAAGGATAGATCTAAAACCGCATTGCGTGTGAGAGTGCCAGGAGGAGCAATTACTGGGGAAATAATGGAAATGGTTGCAAAAATAGCTAATACTTATGGAGATGGAAATGTTCATATTACAACTCGTCAAGGTTTTGAAGTGTTAGGAATTTCTTGGAATGATATTGAAAAAGTAAACAAGATGGTGCAGCCAATTATGGAAAAACTGGAAATTAATTATAAGGATAAGGATAAAGGATATGCTGCAGCTGGTACGAGAAATATTGCCGCTTGTATTGGAAACAAAGTGTGTCCAAAAGCTGCCTATAATACGACAGAATTTGCAAAAAAAATCGAAAAAGCAATATTCCCACATGATTTTCACTTTAAAGTAGCATTAACAGGTTGTCCAAATGATTGTCAAAAAGTTAGGATGCATGATTTTGGAATAATTGGAATGGCAAAACCTGAACTTGACGAATCTAAATGTGTTTCCTGCGGAATGTGTGAAAGAAAGTGTAAAAAGCTTTCAACAGGAGCAATTTCATATAAAAACTATAAACCTGTAAGAGATCACCAAAGATGTATTGGTTGTGGAGAATGTGTACTGAACTGCCCAACAGGAGCATGGACAAGATCTCCTAAAAAGTATTATAAACTTGCAATAATGGGAAGAAGTGGAAAACAAAATCCAAGATTGGCAGAAGACTGGTTATTCTGGGCAGATGAGGAATCAATAATAAAAATAATAAAAAATACTTACGAATATGTTGATAAATACATCGATAGAAGTCTTCCAAAAGAACATATTGGTTACATTGTTGACAGAACAGGTTTTGAAGAATTTAAAAAATGGGCATTAAAAGATGTTAATCTTCCAGAAGAAGCTGTAATTGTAAATAATGTGTACTGGAAAGGTATAAAATATCAAGGAATATTGTAAAAAATATTTTAAATTCGATATACTTTAGATTTACAGTATAAATATAAATTATATGACTAAAATTGTAATTAAATACAAACTGCTTTTGATTAATTATAAATTTGTAGTAGATTTTTAATAGTAAATTACATTTGTAAAATGGGGTGTTTTGGAAAATAAATTCTGAAACATCCTTTTTTGCTTATAACAGTTTATTTAAATATAAATTTGTAAAAATTTCAAAACACTATTGATTTTTTTTTAAAATGTAGTATAATTAAATAGATTGAGAAAAAAATAATTTGAATTAGTGATTATTATAAATTTATTTAAAAATTAAAATATGAATATTATGAAGGAGAGGAAATAGATGAAAGTAGTTGTAATTGGATGTACACACGCTGGTACAGCGGCAATTTTAAATTTAAGAAAGACAAATCCTGATGCGGAGATAACAGTATTTGAAAGAAATGACAATATTTCATTCTTGTCTTGCGGGATTGCTTTATATGTAGGAGGAGTTGTAAAAGATCCCCAAGGGCTGTTTTACTGTTCACCTGAAAAATTAAGAGAATTAAACGTTGACACTAGAATGAGACATGAAGTGAAGAATGTCGATATTGAAGGTAAAAAAATAAGAGTTGTGAATTTGGAAACTGGAATTGAATTTAATGAAACTTTTGACAAATTAATCATTACATCTGGTTCTTGGCCTATTATTCCACCAATCGAAGGAATTGATTTAAATAATATCTTGCTTTGTAAAAATTACAATCATTCAAATGAAATTATTGAAAGAGCAAAACATTCACAAAAAATTATTGTTGTTGGAGCAGGATACATTGGAGTGGAACTTGTTGAAGCATTTAGGGATAATGGAAAAGAAGTTGTGCTAGTAGATGCAGAAGAAAGAGTTTTGAGCAAATATTTTGACAAGGAATTTACAGATGTTGCCGAAGAATCGTTTAAACATAGAGGAATTGTAATTGCAACTGGAGAAAAAGTTGTTAAATTTGAAGGAAGCAATGGAAATGTAACAAAAGTAATTACTGATAAAAATGAATATGAAGCTGATATGGTAATTATGTGCGTTGGATTCCTGCCAAGCACTTCATTGTTTAAAGGACAGCTTGAAATGCTTCCAAATGGAGCGATTAAAGTTGACGAATATATGAGAACAAGTAATAAAGATGTTATGGCTGCAGGAGACTGCTGTTCAGTATTCTATAATCCGCTACAAAGAGAAAGATATATTCCGCTTGCAACTAATGCTGTAAGAATGGGAACATTAGCAGCTATAAACTTGCTTGAAAATAAAGTTAGACATCTTGGGACACAGGGTACTTCAGGAATTAAAATTTACGAAAACAATATGGCTGCAACTGGATTAACAGAGGAAATTGCAAAACAGGAAGGAGTAGAGGTTGAAAGCGTAATTGCAGTTGACAACTATCGTCCTGAATTTATGCCAACTTATGAAAAAGTAACATTAAAAGTGGTATTTGAAAAAAATAGCAGAAGAATTTTAGGAGCACAGTTAACTTCTAAAATTGATTTAACACAATCAATTAATACATTGTCAGTATGCATTCAAAATAAAATGACTGTAGAAGAATTGGCATTTGTAGACTTCTTCTTCCAGCCTCACTATAACAAGCCTTGGAACTTCTTGAATTTAGCAGGATTAAATGCTTTAAAATAGAATTTAAGATAATTGAAGGATAAAAATGGATAAAATGATAGTAAAATACGACAAAAATTTCAGAATGAAAATAGAAAATAACAGAAATAGCGAGATTATTTTGACAGACCGTAATGGCGAAATGCTTTCTCCGTCAGAACTTCTCGCTGCATCTGTAGCTTCATGTGCTATGACAGTTTTATCAATAAAATTAGAGTCTAATAACCAGAATTTTCAAAATTGCTATGCAGAAGTTGCGAAAAAAGTCGATTTAACAACTTTTAAAGTTACAGAAATCAATATTGCATTTCATCTAAAAAAGGAATACAGTCAGGAAGTAAGAGAAAAAGCTGAAAAATCAGTAGAAGAAATGTGTGTAGTTGGCAGAAGTTTAAGTAAAGATGTGAAACAAAACTATTCATTTATTTATGATGTGGAATAGTTAAAACTGCATTTAGGTGAGAAAAATGATATACGATATATTAGATTTTTAGAAGAGTTATTTTGGAAAGTAAGAGCTTACTACAGGAAAAGAAAAAGTATAGTTATAAGTATTTTTATTTTTATAATTTCAATTTATGCAGGAAGTTTAATTTATTTTCTAAAAGATGAGAGAATTAGGCTTGTAAAAGAAAATCGAAAATATAATTTCTGGTTTGTTCAGGATTTTGATTTCAAAAGAAAACTTTACGCAATGAATTATGGATTTTCACTTAATGAGACAGTTAGGCTATATCGTTTTAACTTTAAAAGACATTTAATCGGATGGAAATGGAAAATAGGCAGTAAAGATGTATTTTATATTTTTATATTGCCATATAATAGAAAATACTTTTATGTTCCAGAAAGACAGATATTGTATTTGAAAAAAGTTGATTATTCAAAAGAATTTGAAAAAGAAGCTATAGATTATAAAAATATTGGAAAATTTCTTGAAGTAAAATTAGTGGAAGATGAAAAAGACAGAAAAATACGGAAATTTTTAAAATTTTTAGAAGAAAATAATTAAGAAAAAAGGAGTAGTCTCACAGATTAATGAGGATAACTCCTTTTTTGTTATATTAGCTTTTTAATTTTGAAAAATTAAGATTCTAATTGTAAATATTTACTACATTTTAAAATTTCCAGTTTCACCATTATTGGCTTTATTAATTAAAAAGTTTGACATTTCTTTAAATTCTGATACTGCTTTTGCATCTTTTCCTGTTACAGAACTTACATTTTGAGAATTTATAAGATTTCTTGAAATTTCAAAAGCTACATCTCTAAAAGAATTTTGGCTCATTGAAAACAATTCACCTCTTTGATTTTTTCTGTCGTATTGGGCACCGATTATTTTTCCATCCTTAACTGTTATTTTTACGAATGAAGTCCAGTTACCGTCATATCTTTTTTCAACAGAATAAATACCATTTTTTAATGCTGAAAATCCTAAAATATTTACAAAAAGCATTAAAGCGAATAATAGTTTTTTCATAATTAACACCACTTTTCTAAGTAAATTTTTTTCTTTTATTCTCCTTTAAAACACCTGTTACATAAATATTATACCTTTAAAATCAAAATAAATCAAGTCTTTTTAATAAAATCCTTGTGTATCAGTTAAATATCCATCTTTATTATAGAAATTCCAGTTTCCATAAGCCTTGTAATTTCTTAAAGAACCTTGAACCTTGATTTTTCCGTTGTCGTAATACTGCGTGAAATTTCCATTTCCATTTACAAGTTTCATTTCACGTTCTTTTGATCCATTTCTTGAATATCCAAGAATCTCTGTAATTATACCATTTTGATAATTCTCAATTAATTTTTTCTTACCATTATCATAGTTCCAAGTCCATTGTCCATTTCTAAAATTACGCGAGTAATTTCCGTTTGAACGAACAGTACCGTTAGAATAATATGATTTTGCTTCACCGTTTAATTGTCCGTTTACGTAATTATTTTCGTTTGTAACAATTCCGTTTGAAATTTTTATCTCTTTTCCATTTTTAGTATTATTCACATATTCAAGAGATGATGTTAAACGTCCAAATTCATCAAAGTCAAAACTGTTTCCGTTTAACATACCATTTTTGTAATTCCGTATAGTTTTAGAATTTCCATTTCCATAAAAGTCAATATCTTCACCTTCTCTTATACCATTTGTATAATTTACAACTTTTTGTAAATTTCCATTTTGATAATACATGAACATAGGCCCGTTTAATGTACCATTTTGATAATTTCTAACAACTTGAGCATTTCCAATTTCGCCAAATTCAACATAAATTCCAGTAAATGGCTGTCCACTTTCTTTTACAGTCGCAATGTTTCCAGAAATAGCGACATCAGCAACAGTGCTATATGGCGAACTTAACGCATGTGAAGACTGAGCAGAATATTCACTGCTTCTTTTTGCAGAAACGTTTGGAATTGCAGCTGCTAATGAAGTTAGAGATATACATGAAAATAGAATGATTGTTGATTTTTTTAATGATTTTAACATAATAATTTTTCCTCCTTTTTAAACTTTAAGCACTAATTTTATTATAACAAAAAATAATTATATTTTTCTTAGAGAAATAATTATTTTTTTTAGAAAATTCTAAATTATAATAGTGATATAAAAAATTAAGACAAATTAGAATTTTAGGGGAATACTTATAAATTTTAGAATAGTTTTACTGTAAAAAAAGTTTTTAAAAATAAATAAAGTATGCTATAATTTTTGATATAAAAATAGAAAAGAGAGGAGTCCTGATGGATTTTAATAAATTAAGAAATGATTTAAAAAACAGATATTTTTCTACATGGGAATATTTTAGCAATGGTTTTAATGCTTTGAAAGTGTTTTCAAAAAAACATCCAATACTGCTATTTTTTCATTTCCTGTTTTCATTTTTTCTTGGAGTTGTTGTAATATTTCAAGGGGCAGAAATAATGGTGGTAATGGATAAAATTGTAAAAAAATATGGAAGTGCAAAAATTAATTCTAATGAGTTTGTAAAAAGTAAAGAATTTAATGAGCTAACGTCTGAAGTGATGCTGTTTATATTATGCTTTATTATAGTCTATTTAATTATTCGATTTATTTCGGCTGTTATAAGAAAAAAAATGGGCTTGGAAGTTGAAGAGCGGGAAAATGAGTTTAGTATAGGTGAAACTATTGTAAAATTTTTAACTATAACATTTGTAAACATAGTATTACAAGTATTTTTGATAATATTGGGAATTATAATTACAGTATTTACAAGATCGACACTTTCATTTTTAATCTTATGGATTATTTTACAGCTAAATCTTTTATATTTCGAGGAGGCGTACTATCTAAGAAAAATAAATATAATCGAAGCATTCAAATATAACTTTTATATAAGCAAAGGGAACAGAATACGGATGCTGACTGTATTATTAACAATTTTTACTGTATTTGTAGGTATTAATTATTTTTTAGGCTGGTTATTTGAAGCTACAATAAAAAATCAGGTTACGCTAATGACTGTTAATGCTGTTTTTGGAGGAATAGCAGGACTTCTTTATACAGTTTTAGGAACAATGGTGAGTAACCTTGTTTATTTGAACTTAGAATATATAGATTTTAACAACAGTTAATATTATTTTTGATTGATTATGGAGGGGAAATATGGATTTTCAAAATTTGCAAGATGAATTGATAGAGAAAAAGTTAAATCTAACAGAATATTTAAAAAAATCAAAAGATGTCGTAAAAGTATTTTTAAAAGAAAATAAGCTATGGACAATATTTTTTATAATTGCAAACATTTGGATGCTGTTTTGCGCAGCATTTGAGAAAAAATTAACTTCAGAAAGTTATGTGAGACTGTATAATTCTTTTAGATATTTAATTTCAATGTTAAATACAGTCGCACCAGTTTACAGCAATTTATTTTATACGGCAGTGATTATGAAGATGGGATTTAAAATTGAGAATAGAGAAGATGAATTTACATTTAAGAAACTATTTCTCAAATTTTTGATGCTTACTTTAGTGTATTTTATAGTTAGTATGTTAGGTGGCTTTTTAATTCTTCCAGCCGCAATTATATTGCTGTATTCTAAAGCCAGTCTTGTAGGAATAGTAATAGCTGGAATCATAATAATCGCCATAATTGTCTTTGTGGTAATAATGTTTCTTTATTTTATACAAATTTACTGTATTCGAAAAATGATGATATTTGATGTGCTCCAGTATAATTTAGAAATATCTAAGGGAAATAGAATGAGAGCAATTATTCCGATTATTGTTTTTGTATTATTAAATGCTATCCTTAGAGTACCATTTTTTTTACGTCTTTTTGACAAGATACCACTAATTATAATTTTCCCGATATCTGCAATAGCTGGAATTATTTCAAGCTTTTTAGGAATATTTATATTAGTAATGGGAGTTATAATTTTTTTGAATGTAGAATACGATTACTTGGAAAAGCAGGGATTGTAATAAATCTAAAAAATAATAAAGGAGTAATTAAAAATGAAGATACAGAATTTACAAAATGAATTATCCAAAAGAAAATTGCAAATGGGAGAATATTTTAGAATAGCATTTGATGTTTTGAAAGTATTTGTGAAGGAAAATAAACTATGGACGATATTCTTTTTAGTTGCAAATATTTTTCTGTTATTTCTTAATAGTATTGTTATAAGAGCAATTTCAAATGACAATTTTTTGGTACTAATAATGATGTTTTTGATTGTAGTTTATATTGGATTGTTTTATGCAGTTCTGATTACAAAAGTTGCACAAAGAATTGAAAATACTAAAGAATACGATTTAAAAAATATAGTTACTAAATATTTGATTATATTTGGAATATGTACTGCAATTTTAGCTATTTTCTTTAGAATATTAATTGTTTTAGGCTGGGCTAATTTTATCCTTATATGGATGATTGGTTCAGGAGGGGGTATTAGTGATACAGCTGCAATAACAATACTGCTTGTAATAAAGGGAATTTTGATAATACCGTTAACGTTATTAATATTATTTCTTTTATCGAAAGTGGCATATTTTATTCAAGCATACTACATAAGAAATATGTCATTTTCTAAAGCATTTCAGTATAATTTACAAATATCTAAAAATAATAAGTTAAGAATTTTAACTCCTGTTATTATTCTTGCAATTTTAGATTTTATTGTAAAAATTCCATTTTTATCAGATTTATTTGGAATTTTAAATTATTTTTTGCTAATGCCTTTTACAATATTTTCACTAGAAATTTTTGAACTGCCATTATTTGTAGCATATCCGCTATCAGTAATCTTTGGTATCATTTCAAGTTTTTTACTTATCTTTATGATAACAATAGCAGTTATAGTATTTTTGAATGTGGAATATAATTATTTGAAAAAACAGGATAAAAATTTACAATAAATTTTGAAAGGAGAATTAAAATTATGGATTTTGAAAATTTACAAAGAGAATTATTTGATAAAAAATTAAAAATGGTAGAATATTTCAAAAAAACATTTGAAATTTTGAAAATATTTTTAAAAGAAAATAAATTATGTGCTAGTTTGCTTGCTATTGGAAATATATGGACATTTTTTTCTAATGCTACAGTGCAAAATATTCTTATAAAAATGCAAATTGCAGGTCAAGTTGAGGATAGGGAGGCTATTTTAGAAGCAGTTGTTTCAGCACTTTTGATATTTTCAGGTATTCTTTTGGTATCCCTTTGTTTAGGCTTATTGATAGGTGTAATTTATACAAAAGCAGCTTATAAAATTGAAGGTCGGGAAAATGAGTATAAATTTAGGAATGTATTTTTTAAATATTTAACATTTATTGGGATATATTTATTGTTTTGTATTGTAATTGGAGTCATAATAGCGATTATGATAGTGATGGTAATAATTTTTTCTTCAATTACAAAAAATTTTAATTCAAGATTTCTTGAATATATTATGCTTGGAATGTATTTTATAATAGTGATAGTTGTAGCTCTAAATATTCTTTATTTCATGCAAACTTTATATATAAGAAATATAAAAGTTTTAGAAGCTTTTAAATATAATTTGGCATTATCTAAAAAAAATAGATTGAGAATATTGATACCGACACTTATTATTACAGCGATAAATCTTGTGTTCGTATTGCCATTTTCAACTAAGTTATTTGTTTTTATGCCATCGTATGTTGTATTTCTAATTGCTGTAGTATGCGGATTTATTTCAAGTATATTAGGAATTGCAGGAATAATAATGAATACGGTAATATTTTTAAATGTGGAGTATGATTATTTGAAAAGACAGGCTGAAGAGAAAGAGAAATTAGAAAATTTTAATTAGAGAAAGGAAGATAGACTTATGGATTTAGAAAATGTAAGAAAAGAAATATTAGGGGTAAAACTTGATATTTCAGAATATTTTAGGGTAGCATTTAGTGTATTTAAGATACTTTTGAAAGAGAATAAACTATTGATGTTTTTTTCATTCTTAATTACATTGATTGGAGTAGTATCCGGCGTTATAGTAATTGGAGAACAAATTATTGGAGAAGCAGAAATATATGAATATTATGATATTGTAACTAAACTGATTCTTGCATTTATGAGTATTGTGTATTTAATTTTTAATATAGGATCACCTTTTTTTAAAGGATATTTTTTTAGAAAAGTAGCTTTTAAATTAGAAAATAATACAAATAATTTAAATTTAGGGAAACTTTACATAAAAGTTTTAAAATTATTAGGAGTAGTATTAGTTTTAAGCGTGATTTCTATATTTGCCGAAAAAATATCTTCATTTATAGGAAGCATTGTAACTATATGGGCTTTATTATATTTTTTTGAAGCATACTATATTCGTAATCTTGGGCTTAAAGACTCTGCTAATTATAGCTTGGAACTATCCAAAGGAAATAGATATAAAGTAATCGTACCTAATTTAATTGTAGGAATACCATCTTTAATTGGAATCGTATCAGCAGTATTTATTTTGAGCAATCAAAGAAATGGATTTATTATATTAGGATTTTTCTTTCTTTTTACAATTATTGCTGCTATTGTCATAGTATATATGGAAATTTTTAATATTGTAGTATTTTTGAATGTTGAAAATAACTATTTAAAAAACGAAGGAAAAGACAGCAAATATAATTTTAAAGATAAAGAAGAAATTGATTTGAGAAATAGTCAAATCTCTAATAATTTTTAGATGAAAATAATGAAAAATAAAAACTTTTTAATTGTGAGATTTTTAATAATCTCACTTTTTATTTTTATTATATACTCGAACCCACTTAAATTTGAACTGATAGAAATTATAGAATTTAGGGTTTGAATAAAATAGTCATAATTTTTGAGTTCTGTTTTAAACTAGTTTTACTGTAAAATTAAATCTGAAAGAGATTGTTTTTCTAACAAAATTTGAGCTTTACTTAATTTTTAAAGTTAGATTTAAAATATAATAAGTATCTTTTGGATTATTTTAAAATTGAATAGAAAAATTTTAAAAAATATAACAAAAATAAGTAAATTATGCTATACTATTACTGTGACAATTTTATAACTATAATAAAATAAGTTATAAAGATTACTTTTTAGATAGGAGGATGTATGGGGATTTTTAATTTTTTAAATCTTCTGATAAAAAAGAAATAAAAAGACAGTAAATCAAGAAGTTAATATAAATAATAACGTCAATAATCAGCAGATTAGAAGACCAATCTATGATATTGTAAATAATGAATCCGAAATGATTGAAAGTGGTAATTACTCAGATGACTTTAAAGATATTTCCTACTATGATGAGTTCGGAAAAGAATTTAAAATGCCCAAAAAAGACTGGATTGAAAAAAAATCATATCCAGCTATAAGGAAAAATTGGAGTAATATGGATGGATTATATCCAATAATTCAAGATGCATTTTCAAAAGGGGTTTATCCAGAGGTAAAAGAAGCAGTATTAAGATTTTATGCAACTGATGAAAATTTTGAGAGAAAACTGATTTTACTTGGAACTTATCATATAAAGACAGGATCATGCCAGAATGCTGTCGAACTATATGAAAAAAATCTAAATATCAATAATTTGACTGAAGGACTTTGTGTAGCCTATGCTGAAGCATTAGAGCTTTGTGGCAAGTCAGCTGAAGCAGAAAAAAAATATTATGAAGCAATTGAAATTAACCCAAATTCATCAATAGCATTTAAAAAATATTTTGATATTGTAAAAAATAGAAGTAATGAAGAATATGAGAACAAACTTGAAAAACTTTCTGAAATATCAGGAAATTGGCGTGCAAAAATGAAGCAGGCCATAGTTTACTTTAAAAAAGGTAATAAGGAAAGTGGAAATTATTTTTTGATAAATGCTTTGAAAGAATCTGGTTATAATGCTGAAGTAATGTATATTACATCAAGTATTTATATTTTAAATGAACTTTATGATGAGTTCAAGCAGTATGTACTGGCATATTATAACCCAGAAAAACACAATGCTTATACTGCTTTAAATGTTTTGAAATATTATAAAATAAAAGATATGTATAAGGAAGGACTGGAGCTTTGTAAATTTACATCTAAATTCCCTTGGATTGAACACTATAAAAAGTTTATGTATTATGAAGATTATTTTTGGAAATTAAAAATAAAGGCTGAAACTTGGAATACAGAAGAAAATACTGTAACTCACTTTTTTTCAACAAACAAGCCTATCTGGTATTATGAGTTTAATCATCCTGAATTTATGCTAAATCAAAGTAGACGTGTGAAGCCCAATATTCTTATTCTGACATTTACATCAATAGGTGAGAAATCAGAACTGGCTGAAAATTTAGCAGTTTCATTGCCTTTACATTTAAATGAAAATCTGCATTATAAAACAAATTTAAATTATCAGTTAGCAATTGCTTACAATAAAGAAAGTTTGTTTATATCTAAAAAACGATATAGTACAGATTATATGAAACTTATAAGAAAGCAGAATAATAATTTGAATTTTGTTTTGGCAGGAAATATTTTAAAAATGCCAAGTGTAGAAAAATATGAGATTGAAATATACCTTTATGACACATTTAATGAACAAAAATCTATTTTGATTAATAAAATTTATGATGGAAATAATATTTATAGTGTTCAAAATGATTTATTAAAAGCTGTCAGCACTTTCTTTGAAAGAGATTTTTCAATAAAATATGAAAAAAATTTGGATAATTTGATTTTATTTTCGCCTAAAATGAAATTCTTGATACAAAGCAAGGCTCACAAGGAGCATCAATCTTGGCGATATAAAAAACTGCTTTCAGATCAAATTGATGTAGTGCTTGAAGATAGAAACAATGATTTAAAGAAAATCAATTTATTAGCACTTTTATACGAAATAAAACAGACTAACAGTCAATTATTAAAATTTCAGAAACCTCTTATTTATAGTATGAATATTCATGGTATTTTTGAGACACAGACGTTAAAAATACTCGCACCAATTATATTTAAAATATATGATGATGATGTTAATTTTCAAGCAAATATAGAGGCTTTAAACATTACAGATTCAAATTATTTGAGCTGGATAAACAAATTTTCAGGAGAATAAATTATGTTTTTCTATTATAAAAAAGTAGTAGCAATAATAGTATCTTTTTTCTATATACTTGCAAATCACAGTTTTTATAATTCTGTTTTCAATGAATACACAAATGACAAGCTTTTTCAAATATCAACTTGGCTTGGTGTAATGGAAGTGATTTTTTGGATTATGCTATTTTATTCTGTTTTTTATCTAGAAAATAAAGATATTAAATTTGATGATAAAAAAGAAATAGCAGAAAAAGAAGTAAAAAAAGATATAAGAGATTTGATAATCTGTTTTTCAATATTCATAATAAGTTTAATTTGTGTAGATATTTCACGTGTAATCTTGCAAAGTTCGCCATATATTAATGATACAGTTTCAACTGTAAACTCTTATGTTTGGCTTGTTGGTGGAACGAGAGTCTTGTTTATTTTTTCATCAATAGTATTTGGTTTTATTGCTGCAAGCAGAAGAAATATATTTTTGATAATTGTATCAGTTATAAATTTTATAGTTTCTATAATGATATGGCTTGATTTTGACGGAAATGTTACTGCAATTATGAGAATTGTTATTGCTATTTTGGCTATTATTTATTACTTGCTTTTAAAAGATAATAATGATAGTCATTACAAAGAAAAGGTTACAAAATAAATTTGATTAAAATAATTTTTAAGCAGGAGGAGATAAGTAAAATGAAAAAAAATATAACAAAATTGTTATTTTTAGCATCAATACTATCTGTTGGAAATATTTTGAATGCACATAATCAAAATGTCTCAAAAGATGTTCAAAAGCCAATAGAAATAAAAGTTGATGATAATGGAAATGTGACAAAAAATCAATCTAACGGAAATGAGAATAATAAACCGAAAACGAATCCTACAAATGTTTCAAGAGGAGGAATTGACACAATTAAAAATACAGCAGGTTCAATAACAGTAGACTCTTCATATACTTCAACAGGTCAAAATTATAGACAAAGATTCATAATTTTGCATTATACTGCAATGAATAGAGATGGTTCTTTAAGAGCTTTGACAAACAATGAGGTAAGTGCTCATTATTTAATATCTGACCAAAAAAGTGATCCTGTATTTTATTTGGTAGATGAAAACAAAAGAGCATGGCATGCTGGAGTAAGTGAATGGAAAACAAGTAAAAATTTAAATGACAGTTCAGTTGGAATAGAAATTGTTAACAGTGGAAATGTAAGCGGAAGTTTTGAGCCATTTAAAGATTTTCAAATTAAGGAAGTAGCAGTGCTTGTAAAATATTTGGCGGATAAATATGAAATTCCTGCAACGAATATTTTAGGACATTCAGACATTGCCCCACAAAGAAAGCCTGATCCAGGTCCATTATTCCCTTGGGAAGAATTATACAAAAAATACAATATAGGAATGTGGTATGACAATGCAAGAAAATTAGCATACGAGTCTGAATATGCAGATACTTGGAATACTTTACCAGCATCGACAATACAGGCTGAATTTTCTAAATTTGGATATACAATTAGCTCTACTGGAAGATGGGATGAGCAGACAAAAAATGTAATAAAAGTTTTTCAGTATCATTTTAGACCGTCAAACTACGATGGAAAACTTGATTTAGAAACATTTGCAATTTTAAAAGCATTGAATGAGAGATATAATAATAAATAATCTAATTACATAAGAAAGGAACATTAAAAATGAAAAAATTTTCAAACAGAGTTATAAATATGCATTATTCACCAATCAGAAAATTAGTTCCATATATTGATGAAGCTATAAGATCTGGCGTGAAGGTATATCAGCTGCATATAGGACAACCTGATGTAGAAACACCAGATACATTTTTTGAAGGACTTAATAATTATAAGGAAAAAATTGTTAAATATACGAATTCGGCTGGGATAATGGAATTGAGAGAATCATTTTCAAAATCTTATGCAAAAGTAGGAATTGATATTTTACCTGAGGACATTTTGATTACTCAAGGTGGAAGTGAGGCAATTCAGATTACATTGCAAACTATTTGTAATCCGGGAGATGAAGTTTTAGTCCCTGAGCCATATTATACAAATTATGATAGTTTTTTGAGAATTGCTGATGCAAAATTAGTTCCGATTGAAACTTCAATTGAAAATCATTATCACTTGCCAAAAAGAGAAGAAATTGAAAAATTAATTACTCCAAAAACAAAGGCTATAATGTTTTCAAATCCGAGCAATCCGACTGGAATTGTATTTAGAAAAGAAGAAATGGATTTAATAAGAGATATTGCAATAAAACATGATTTGTATATTATTACTGACGAAGTATACAGACAATTTATTTATGATGAAGAAATCGAAAAAAGTTATCAGTCATTTATGTCGATTCCTGAAATTGAAGATAGAGTAATTTTAGTTGACAGTATTTCAAAGCATTATAGTGCATGTGGAGCAAGAATTGGAGTAATTGCCTCAAAAAATACAGACTTTTTATCACAAGCTCTTAAATTCTGCCAAGCAAGACTATCAGTTTCAACAATCGAGCAATATGCAAGTACAAACCTTATAAATACTTTGGATACTTACATTGATAATACGAAATTAGAATATAAAGTAAGACGTGATATGATTTATAACAATATCATAAAAATACCAGGAGTTGTAACATACAAACCAAGTAGTGCGTTATATCTGATTGCTGAATTACCAGTAGATGATATTGAAAAATTTGCAATTTGGCTATTGACAGAATTCAGATATGAAAATCAGACACTATCATTTGCACCAGGCCCTGGATTTTATACAACGCCAGGAAAAGGTACGAAAGAAGCAAGATTTTCTTTCTGTACACATAACCTGATTGAAATTGAAAATGGAATGAAAGTGTTAAAAAAAGCATTAGAAGAATATAATAAAGGAAAATAATAAATAAAAAGTTAACTGCACCTAAAACAAAATAAAAGGTGTAGTTTTTTATTATTTATAATTTAAAAAGCAAATTTGTTATTTTAAGTATAAGAAAAAAGACAAAAGAATAGTATTTACATTTTTTCAAAAATTATGCTATAATAATACAAATCACTAAAGAAGCGGATTACAGAAGTTTATGAAATTAAATTATTTTAACAGTCGAAGGAGATGAGTATTATGAATTTTGTTTATATTTCACCACAATTTCCAAAAACTAACTGTGAATTTTGCGATAGATTAAAACAAAATGGAGTAAATGTATTAGGGATTGCAGATATAGAGTATGATCAATTGGATCAAAAATTAAAGGACAGTTTAACAGAATACTATAAAGTTTCTAGCCTTGAAAATTATGATGAAGTTTTAAGGGCAGTGGCTTTTTTTACGCATAAATATGGGAAAATCGACTGGCTTGAGTCTAATAATGAATACTGGCTTGTACAGGATTCAAGACTTCGTTCAGATTTTAATATTACAACTGGAATAAAGTCTGACAAAATTGCAAATATAAAAGAAAAATCTAAAATGAAAAAGGCATATAAAAAAGGAGATATACCAGCTGCGGACTTTTCATTAGTTGCAACATTTGCAAAAGCGAAGAAATTTATTGATAAAGTAGGATATCCAGTAGTTGTTAAGCCTGATAATGGTGTTGGTGCAAGCGATACTCGTAAAATTAATAATGAAAAAGAATTGAAGGAATTTTTTGAAACTCGTAATGAAAATGTAAAATATATTATGGAAGAATATGTTGACGGAGATTTAGTATCTTATGACGCAGTTATTGATTCTAACGGAAATCCTATTTTTGAAACAGGAATTGTTGAGCCTGCTGTTATGGATATTGTAAATGAAAAACTAGATGTATTTTATTATGTAGAAAAGAAAATGCCTGAAAAATTAATGGATGCAGGAAGACGAGCTGTGAAAGGCTTTGGAGTAAAAAGCAGATTTGTGCATCTGGAATTTTTTAAACTAAATAAAGATAAAAAAGGACTTGGTAAAAAAGGGGATTATGTAGGACTAGAAGCAAATATGCGTCCTGCAGGCGGATATACACCTGATATGTACAATTACGCCAACAATACTGATGTTTATCAAATCTGGGCTGATATGATTGCATTTGATAAAATCGAAAAGGCTAAATTGAATGAAGATATAGAAAAAAACTACTGTGTTTATGCAAGTCGTCGTGATAATAGAAATTATATTCATTCTCATGATGAAATTAAGCAGAAATATGGAAATGCGATTGTGATGGATGAAAGAATGCCAGATATTTTTTCAGGAGCAATGGGAAATTATATGTATACAGCAAAATTTAAAACAAAAGAGGAAATGGAAGAATTTATAGATTTCGTACATAAAAAAATAGAAGAATAAAAATAAATAAAATCGCAAGGAGAAAGAATGCAAATAGAATATAAAAAAGAATATAGCTATCATCTTGGTCGGGAAGTGGAATATAAGAGATATGGACATGCTGGGAAGCCGGTGCTGGTATTTCCTTCACAAGATGGAGATTGTAACCAGTACGAAGAATTTGGGATGGTAGATGTGCTGTCAGACTATATTGAACAAGGAAGGTTGCAATTATTCTGTGTAGGAAGTGTTGACAAGGAAAGCTGGTCAGATATCAATGGAAATCCAAGATACAGAATAGAAATGCAGGAAAAATGGTATAATTTTATTGCAAATGAATTCGTGCCTAGAATACAGGATATCTCTTGGAGAAGTGATATTATTGTTACAGGGTGCAGTATGGGAGGAGCACATGCAGGAATTTTATTTTTCCGTAGACCTGAATTATTTGAAACATTAATTTCACTAAGTGGAATGTTTGATGCTTCGATGTTTTTTGGAGATTACAAAGATGATTTGGTTTATAACAACTCTGTTGTTGACTTTCTGAAAAATATGCCGTGGGATCATCCTTATTTAGATATATATAGAAAGAGAAATATTATTATATGTATTGGACAAGGAGCATGGGAAGAAGAATTATTGCCAAGTAACAGAGAACTGGCTCATATTCTTTATGAAAAGCAAGTTCCAGCATGGACGGACTTCTGGGGACACGATGTGGCTCATGACTGGTATTGGTGGAAATTGCAGATAAGATATTTTATAGAACATTTAGATATTTAAGCATAATTATTTGATTTTAATAACAAATAGAAAGCACTGAAATTTATTAATGAAAATGAGTTTTTATTTCTTCAATAAGTTTCGTGCTTTTAAATTTTTATAATTAAGAAAAGAGAGGTGTTTATTTATATGTTAAAAAAACTATTTTCCCGTCTTGGGGAGTATAAAAGAAGTGCGTTAATTTCGCCAATATTTATTGGAATAGAAGTTATTTTTGAAATGCTTATTCCAACACTTATGGCTGTAATTATTGACAACGGACTGAATGGAAATGATGGCAAGGGAGATATGAAGTTTATTGTTATAATGGGACTTGCAACATTTGGAGTGGCTATGTTGTCGTTGTTATGTGGAATACAGGCCAGTAAATACGCTTCTTATGCTTCGGCTGGATTTGCTAAAAACTTGAGAAAGGATTTATTTTCTAAGATACAGTCCTTTTCATTCACTAATATTGATAAATTTTCTACAGCTGGACTGATTACAAGATTTACAACAGATGTTAATAACATTCAGAATTCATTTCAGTTGTTAATCAGAGGATTTGTAAGGGCTCCACTTATGATGTGCGTAGCAATATTTATGTCGTTTATGATAAGTCCAAAGTTGTCAATGATATTTATTGTTGCAGTTTTGTTTTTAGGAAGTTTTTTAGTCTTTGTTATTTTTAAGGTACATCCAATTTTTACAGCTGCAATTAAAAAGTATGATGACATAAATTCTAGCCTTCAGGAAAACATTAATGGTATTCGTGTTGTAAAAGCATATATTCGTGAAAAATATGAAACTAATAAATTTAAGAAGGCAACTGAAAGTTTGAAAAATATGATTTTAAAAGGGGAAAAGATTATAATATTTGTGCCTCCTGTAATGCAGATAACAGTATTTGGATGTATTTTACTGCTTTCGTGGTTTGGAGCAAAGATGATTGTTGTAAATGAGCTGACAACTGGGCAGCTTACAAGTCTTTTTGCTTATACAACCAATATTCTTATGAGCCTTCTTATGCTTGCAATGATGCTTGTAAATATCGTGTTTTCAAGAGCATCTGGAGATAGAATTGTGATGGTTCTAGATGAAGAGCCAAGCATTAAAAATCCTGATAATGGGATAACAGAGGTAAAAGATGGTTCAATAGTATTTAAAAACGTGGACTTCAGTTACAGCAATAATCCTGAGGTGCTGAATTTGACAAAAATAAATCTGGAAATAAAGTCTGGAGAAACTATTGGAATTATTGGGGGAACTGGAAGTGCAAAATCAGCTCTTGTTCAGTTAATTCCAAGATTGTATGATGTTCTAGATGGGGAACTTCTAGTTGGTGGAGTAAATGTAAAGGATTATGATATAAAGACGCTTAGGGACAATGTAGCGATGGTTCTTCAAAAAAATGTACTGTTTTCAGGAACTATAAAGGATAATTTACGTTGGGGAAATGAAAATGCAACTGATGAGGAAATGGAACATGCCTGCAAATTGGCACAAGCCGATGAGTTTATTCAAAAATTTCCTAAAAAATACGACACTCGCATTGAACGTGGTGGAGCGAATGTATCTGGAGGTCAAAGACAAAGGCTGTGTATAGCCAGAGCCTTGCTGAAATCTCCCAAAATATTAATTTTAGATGATTCTACAAGTGCAGTTGACACAAAGACAGACAAACTAATAAGAGAAGCCTTCAAAAATGAATTACCACACATTACAAAAATTATTATCGGTCAAAGAGTGTCATCAATAAAAGATTCTGATAAAATATTAGTTCTGGAAGATGGAATTATCACAGCGGCAGGGACACACGATGAATTGCTTAAAACAAGCAAGGTATATCATGAAGTTTATGAATCCCAGACAGAAGGGAGTGATAAGTAATGAATAAAAATAAAAAAACTGAAAATTCGCAATCACGAAATCAGTTAAAAGGATTAATCCGATTATTAAGATACATGTTTAAGCATTATAAAATACAGACACTATTTGTTATTGTATTTATTTGTTTGAGTTCATTTGGAATGGTTATTGGAACAATGTATTCAAAAGAATTGATTGATGGAATCATTATTCCTAACATTGGTAAAAATAATCCTAACTTTATCAAAGAGCTTGTGAGCCTAATTTTAAAAATGGCAGTCATATATGGCGGAGCTGTAATTTGTACATATATTTATGAAATATTTATGATTTACGTTGCACAGGGAACATTGAAAAGATTAAGAGATGATGTGTTTATACATATGGAATCGCTTCCTATAAAATATTTTGATACAAATGCACATGGAGATATAATGAGTGTTTATTCAAGCGATATTGACGCTTTACGAAATATGATGGTTGAAAGTTTGTCACAGGTAATATCTTCAATTATTACAATTATAAGTGTCCTTATTTCAATGTTTGTATTAAATATTCCATTAGCACTTTTCGTAGTAATAATGATTATTATTATGATTGTTACAACAAAAACTATTTCTTCAAAAAGTTCGAAAAACTATACTGCACAGCAAAAAAATATTGGTATTGTAAATGGATATGTTGAAGAAATGATAGAAGGACTGAAAGTTGTAAAAGTGTTTTCATACGAGAAAAAAGCTGATGAACGTTTTAACAGACTGAATACGGCATTATTTAACAGGGCGAACAATGCGATGAAATTTGCAAATATTCTAGGACCTGCTGTCGGAAATCTTGGAAATATAAACTTTGTACTTACAGCAGTTCTTGGTTCAATAATTGTGTTTAATAATATTGCAGGCTTTACAATTGGAGGACTTGTATCGTTCTTGCAGTTTATAAAAGTAATAAACCAGCCTGTTTCGCAAATTGCACAGCAATTAACATCAGTAATATTGGCATCGGCTGGAGCCCAAAGAGTATTTAACCTGCTAGATCAGACACCTGAACAAGATGAGGGCTATGTAACTCTTGTAAACGCAAATATTGATGAAAATGGAAACATTACAGAAACTGAAAAGCACACAGGTGCGTGGGCTTGGAAATATCCACATTCTGACGGAACAATTTCTTATGAAAGACTGATGGGAGATGTTGTTTTTGAAGATGTAACATTTGGATACAATGATGAAAAGATAATACTTCATAATATCAATCTTTATGCAAAGCCAGGAGAAAAAATTGCATTTGTGGGTGCAACAGGAGCTGGAAAAACTACAATTACAAACTTAATTAACAGATTTTACGATATTAACTCTGGAAAAATCCGATATGATGGAATTAACATTGAAAAAATAAAAAAACAGGATTTAAGAGAATCTCTTGGAATTGTACTACAGGACATACACTTATTTTCTGGAACAGTTGCCGACAACATCAGATATGGAAAACTTGATGCAACAGATGAAGAAGTGTATGCAGCCGCAAAACTTGCCAATGCCGATCATTTTATAAAACACTTGCCACAAGGCTACAACACTTATTTAAGCGGTGATGGTTCGAGCCTTTCACAAGGACAGCGGCAATTATTGTCAATAGCAAGAGCAGCAATCGCCGATCCGCCAGTTTTAATTCTGGATGAAGCAACTTCAAGCATTGATACAAGAACAGAAAAAATCGTGCAGGAAGGAATGGATAAGTTGATGGTGGGAAGAACAGTCTTTGTAATCGCCCACAGGCTTTCAACTATCAAAAATTCCGATGTGATAATGGTACTTGATCAAGGAAAAATTATCGAACGTGGAAATCACGATGAACTGATTGCACAAAAAGGAACTTATTACCAGCTTTATACAGGCGGATTTGAAAATCAGTAAATTAAATGATTTAATTTTAATTGTGTTAAAAGAGCAATATTCATGAAGTTCAAATATTTGCTAAAATACGTAAGAATAATATAAAAAATAAAAGAGTGGTACTATCCACTCTTTTTAATTGTAAAAAATTAATTTTAATAATGTCCTCTACAGGAAATTATCCATAAAACTCCATTTTCATCAATAGCATAGACAAGCCTATTACTTTCGTCAATCCTTCGACTAAATCCTTTTCTATATTTCAAAGCTTCAGATTTACCTATTCCATTCAATGCTCCATTTCTTTCAATATCTTTTATGAGTTCATTAATCCTTTTTAAAGTTTTTTTTATCTTGAGATTGTCAATATAAATAATCTGCCCAGCCATCATCAGTCCATAATTTATTCATCATCGACCTCGATTAAATCATGAACTTGCCCTTTTCCACTTTTCATCTGAGAATGCCATCTATCCTTTTTTGCAAGATAATGTATTTTTATTTAAAAATTTTCTTTAAAGGTTTCAAACATTTTCTGAACTTCATTATCATTATAAATATCTTCATAAGCATTAACAATAACTTCAAGTTCTTTCAAAAAAATTTCTTTAGAAATTATCTCAACATTCATTTCGTCTCTAGAGTTTCTGAATCTTTCTTCTTTTAAATCATTAATATTTTTATATTTCAATAATGCAACATCACTTTTTTCAAGTTTTTCTTTGTATTGAAAACCTACTACACCTCTACTATCATGATATTCTAATTCAATATTTTTATATTCTAATTCAATTTTATTTTTCAAAATATTTATAATAAATTTTTCTAAGTTCGTTTTAGACAATATGTACTTTTTTCTTTTTATTCAAAATTTCTTTTAATTTTCCTTCTTTTAATAAAAATGAATAAAATTTTTTAATATATTGATATCCCAATAATTGATATATTTCCTATTAAAGTTTATGAAATTATAATTATAAATATTTTCTTTTTTGTTATATTCAATCAGAAAATTTCTTAATTTATCTCTATTAAAAAAATCGTTTAAATCAAACTTTATCTTATACTTTTTCAAATTATCTGTATATTGTATATAATTATACAATTCTTGTTCAATAAAAAGCATAAAATCACTATAATCTGCCATATTTTTTAGATAATATAAATAAAAACTATAAAATAACTCCTCATACGAATAAGATACTCTGATTTCCTTAGCTTCATTTAGTTCTGCTATGTACAAAGAACTTTCATTACTAATATAATAACCATAATTTTCAATAATACTTGTTTTAACTTCTCCACTTTTATAAATTTCAGAAATTAAAAAAGCAAAATTTCCTATTTCATTTACTAAATTATTAAAAAAACATATTTACTCATCCCTAACTCTTCATAAAAATTATCTTTTATTTTTTTGATTCTCATTTTCATCTTTTCCTTTTTTACTTTCTTAAATATTTCAATAGTTTTTATATAATTTATTATAGTATTTTTATATAAAACATCAATAAAAAAATAAAAACAAAAATTGACAATTATGGTAAAATATAATAAAATATTTAAAAGAGTTTTTAAAATTCAGGACTATAGTGATTTTACAGCTATCGTGAAAGAATAATTATTTTATAGTGGTTGTTTCAGAAATGGAACAGCCTTTATTTTAAGAAAGGATACTTTTAAAATCGAAAATTTATGAAGAATACAATTATAACATTAATAAAAATTTCTATCATCATATTTATTTTTTTATTTTGCTTTGTGCAATATTTCATAATAAATGAATATATAACTGATAGAAAAGCCGTAAACGAGAATAAAAAAGTAGATTATGTAATAATACTTGGAGCAAGAGTAAAAGGAGAAAAACCGACTAAATCACTTATGGAAAGGATAAAGGCTGCAACAGAGTATTTAAAGAAAAATCCAGAAGTTAAGGTTATTGCAACTGGAGGACAAGGGAAAAATGAAGGTGTTGCAGAAGGATTGGCGATAAAAAGGGAACTTTTGAAAAATGGAATTAGTGCAGATAGAATCGTTTTAGAAGATAAATCCAAGAATACTGTTGAGAATTTTAGATTTGGCCTTGAGAAGATAAAAAATATTGAAAATAGTAAAAATGTTCTAAATAATAATGAAAAAAATCGAAAAATTAAAGTATTGATTGTAACGAATGATTATCATATTTTCCGTTCTAAAAATATTGCTAGAAAAGTTGGATTTAACAATGAAAATTATGAAATTTACGGACTTCCTGCTAAAACACCGCTTATTTCCATACCAAAATCATATTTTAGGGAATTTTTGTCAAATGTAAATTATTTTATTTTTCAATCTGGAAATCAGTTAAAAATTAAATAAATTTATAATTTAAGTGATACAAATATAATTTTTATTTCCAATTTTAAAGTGTACTAGACTGTTAAAAATTATATAAACTCTGGGTTTGAATAAAATAGTCAAAGTCTTTAATTTCAGTTTTAAAGTGGTTTTGCTATAATTTCACGAAAATTTGGAATATAATATAAAAAATAACTGAATTTTGATAAAATATTTTTCACAAAGACTATGAAAAAATGCAAAATTATTATATAATATACATATTGCTGAGTAACTAGATTCGGATAGAACAGTTACTCATTTTAAAAATATAACAAAGAAGATAATAAACGAGTAAACGGAGGAAACAATATAAATGTTGGATCAAAAAAATAAAAGAAATTTTTCGATAATAGCACATATTGATCATGGAAAATCCACTATTGCGGATAGGCTTTTGGAACAGACAGGAACTGTAACGCAAAGAGAAATGGTAGATCAGCTGTTGGATAGTATGGATTTAGAAAGGGAAAAAGGGATAACTATTAAGGCACAGGCAGTTACATTGAAGTATAAGGCTCGAAACGGGGAGACTTATGAGTTAAATTTAATTGATACGCCGGGACACGTCGATTTTATTTACGAAGTATCAAGATCGCTTGCCGCTTGTGATGGAGCCTTGCTTGTAGTTGACGCTGCACAGGGAATTGAAGCACAAACATTGGCAAATGTGTATTTGGCTTTGGAAAACGATTTGGAAATATTGCCTGTTATAAACAAGATTGACTTGCCTTCAGCTGATCCTGACAAGGTTAAGCTGGAAATAGAGGAAGTTATTGGGCTTCCTGCAGACGATGCTGTTCTTGTTTCTGGAAAAACTGGATTTGGAATTGAAGATTTGCTGGAATCAATTATTGAGCATATTCCCGCACCTAAAGGAGAAATTAACAATCCTTTGAAGGCATTAATTTTTGACTCGCATTATGATGATTTTAGAGGAGTTATAACGTACATTAGAATAATTGAAGGGAAAATTGCAAAAGGAGACAGAATTAAGATTATGTCTACTGAAAAGGAGTTTGACGTATTGGAAGTTGGAATTTTCTCGCCTAAAATGAAGGAAGTTGATGAATTGACAGTTGGATCAGTTGGATATATTATTACGGGAATTAAATCTATCAAGGATACACAAGTTGGGGATACAATTACGCATGTGAAAAATCCGACAGATACAGCTCTTGAAGGATACCGTCCTGCATTAAGTATGGTTTTTGCAGGAATTTATCCAGTTTCAACAGATGATTATGAAGATTTAAGGGAAGCATTGGAAAAATTACAGTTGAATGATGCTTCATTATCTTATGCTCCAGAGACTTCACTTGCGTTGGGATTTGGATTCAGATGTGGATTCTTAGGGCTTTTGCACATGGAAATAGTTGTAGAAAGATTGCGTCGTGAATTTAACATTGACTTGATTTCAACAGCACCGTCAGTTAAATATAACGTAACACCTGAACAAGGGGAAATGATTGTAATTGACAACCCTGCAGAATTTCCAGAAGGGAAAAAGTACATTGAAGAGCCTTATGTAAAAGGGACAATCATAGTTCCAAAAGATTATGTTGGAAATGTAATGGAACTTTGTCAGGAAAAAAGAGGAACTTTCCTTAATATGAATTACCTTGATGAAACTCGTACAATGATAAGCTACGATTTGCCGCTTGCAGAAATAGTAATTGATTTTTATGATAAATTGAAATCACGTACAAAAGGATATGCTTCATTTGAATATGAAATGATTGGATATAAGGAATCAGACTTGGTAAAAGTGGATATTTTGGTAAGTGGAAATCCAGTAGATGCCTTTTCATTCATTGCTCATAAAGATAATGCCTATTACAGAGGACGTGCAATCGTTGAAAAATTAAAAGATGTAATTCCAAGACAGCAGTTTGAAATACCATTACAGGCTGCATTGGGTACAAAAATAATCGCAAGGGAAACAATTAAGGCACTTAGAAAGAACGTACTTGCAAAATGTTATGGTGGAGATATTACACGTAAGAAAAAATTATTAGAAAAACAAAAAGAAGGTAAAAAACGTATGAAGGCAATCGGAAATGTAGAAATACCGCAAGAGGCGTTTTTATCAGTATTAAAACTAAATGATTAATTTTTTATATCTTGTGTAAAAATATAAGGAAAAGAGAAAAAAGTGAACAAAGAAAAAAAAATAAATAAGAATATAATATTTTTTGATGTGGAAACAAATGGATTTCAGGGAAGTTCAGTTTTGTCAATGTCTGCAATAAAAGTGAATTATAATTCTGAAAATACTGGAGAAGAAAGAAATAAATGGAAAAAAGTATCTGAATTTAACAGGTTTTATTTCAGAAATGAAGGCGAAGAGTTAAATGAAGGGGCAGTTAGTGTAAATGGCTTGACAGACGATGTAATTTTAAGTGAAAGAAAAAATATTATTCAAAATACAGGAATTGAATATCCTTTGACTTTTAAGGAAGATATGGATAATTTCTTTTTATTCTGTCAGGACACAAGCCATTTTGTCGCCCATAACATAAAATTTGACAGAAGCTTCGTAGATTTTCCTTTGCAAAATCAATTTGATACAATGCTAACAAATATAGACATCGTCAAAGTAAACGGTTCTTCGTACGGAAATTACAAATGGCCAAAACTTATGGAATGTGCCAATTATTATAATATCCCATTTGAAGAAAGCCAGCTGCACGGCAGTTATTACGATGTTCTTATAATGTTTAGAATTTTCTTCAAGATGATGAAGCATAAGATTGGAAATAAGCGGATCTTAGAATTTCTAGAAAAAGAATAATTTCTGAAAAAATATTTACGTAAAGTCAAAAAATAGAATTAAATTAAAATAAATGGAGTGAAAATGAGTATTTTAGTCAAAAAATCTGAGCCAAATAATTTAATAAATACAGAAGAAAAAAATGATAATTTTTTAGAAATAACCGAATACAAGGAAAATTTGGAATTTGAAGTTCTGGAAACATTTTCAGAAAAAATTTCTGATTTTATTGGAAAAAATGATTATCAAAAAGTTATTGAATTTACCGAAAAACAGTTGTATTTATTAAATCAGGCATTTACAGATAAATCAGAAAAAATAAAAACTCAAAATACTGATTTTCACTTTGAGTTACCATTAAAACGAAAAAATAGCGATATAATCGGGAATATAAATGAATTAATTATAAACGAAAAAGTAAAGTTTCGTAATTTTTTTATTTATTTAAAACAGGAATTATTAAACTGTAAAAATTCTATTTTATAGTAAGTTTTATAAAATACTCAGGTATACAGCTTTTAATAAGTACTTTAGATGAACTTGAAAAACAAGGCATTCAAGGGGAAATTATAACATCTGTCTATCTAAATATCACAGACTCAAAGGCGTTGCGAAAACTTTTGTCGTATAAAAATATAAAAGTAAAGATTTACAATAATTCAAGCGAGAGTTTTCATACAAAAGCATATTTATTTGAAAAGGAAAAATATCATAGTGTTATAATCGGATCATCTAATATTAGCCAAAGTGCTTTATATTCGGCTGAAGAATGGAATGTGAAACTGACAGACAGCAGTTTTTTTAATATTTATGAAAAATCATTAAACCAATTTGAAAAATTGTGGCACAGTAATGAAGCAATAGAATTGACAGAAGATTTTATTGATGAATATGAAAAATATAAAAAATCTATAAATACACAAAATACATTTGATTATAGAAAAACAAAAATAACACAAAAAGATGAATTTGTTCCAAATAGCATGCAAAAAAGAGTTTTGGAAAAGTTGGAGGAAACAAGAGAAAATGGCAATAAAAAAGGACTCGTGATTTCTGCAACTGGTACAGGGAAAACTTATCTTGCTGCAATGGATATAAAACAATTTTTTGAAATTAATTCTAACAATAAAAATAAATTGTTTGAAACAAATGATGGCAAGTCCAAAATTTTAAATATAAAATTTTTATTTATCGCCCATCGTGAAGAATTGCTGGAAAATGCAATAAATGTCTTTTCGAGAATTCTCAAAATTGATAAAAATGAATTTGGAAGAATTTACGGTGGCTTAAAAGAAATTAATAAAAGTATGATTTTTGCTTCGATTCAATCATTAAGAAATTATTACAATGAATTTAAACTTGATTTTTTTGATTATATCATAGTTGACGAATTTCATCATTCAATGTCAGACAGTTATTTAAATACACTATCGTATTTTCAGAGTAAATTTTTGCTAGGTTTGACAGCAACTCCGAAACGTATGGATGGCAAAGATATTCTGTCACTTTGTGACTATAATGTTGTTGATGAAATTGGAATAAAAGAGGCTTTGGAAGAGGATTTGATTGTGCCTTTTCATTATTTTGGTGTAAATGATTACATGATTAATTATGATAACATTCCTTACAAAAATGGGAAATATAATGAAAAAGTATTATTAGAAAATTTATTACTGAACACACGTACCGATTATATTGTTGAAAAAATAAATAAGTTTGGTTTTGATGGTGATAAATTAAGTGCTATCGCATTTTGCCAAAATATAGAGCATGCTTTTTTCATGAAAGAAGAATTTACAAACAAAGGCTATAAATCCGCTGTAATCACAGCAAATACAAGTTCAAATGATAGAGCAGAAATTTTAGATAAATTTAAAAATAAAAAAATTGAAATTTTATGTGTAGTAGATATTTTAAACGAAGGAATTGACATTCCAACAATTAATTTACTGCTATTTTTACGTCCTACAATGTCCTCAACAATTTTTATACAGCAAATTGGAAGAGGATTAAGAAAGGCTGAAAATAAAGATTTTGTTACAATTATTGATTTTATTGGAAATCATAAGAAAGATTATTTGCTAATAGATTATTTTTCAAACGAAGTTGACAACAAGGATACTTTATTTACTAAAAAGAAAAATAATAAACGAAATAAAAAATCAATTTTCAAATATTCCAAAATCATGCTATGTAGAACTAGATAGAGTTTGTCAAAATCGTATTATTGAAAAAATCGAAAAAATCAACTTCAGTTCTAAAAATATTTTAAAAGACTTGTATTTAGATTATAAAGAAGAAATTGGCAAATCTGAAAATGAAATTTTAAAAGTAAGTAATTTTGATACAAATATCGAATTATTTCAAGAATTATCCTTAAAATTAGGCTCATTTTATAATGCACAATTACAATTTGAAAATCCTGAAATTCTAAAAATGAATAAAATATCTTTAAATTCAGAAGAAATTGAATTTTGGCATATTTAGAAAAAAATTGACGCTTGTAGAGCCATTTACGTATTTAATTATAAATTATTTGATAAATAATGAGTTTATAACTTCAGAAATTACTATTAATGAATATAAAAATTATTTTAATATAAAAAATAATTTTGAAAAAGAATATGTTATAAACCGTATTTTTAGAGAATTAGTTGAAGATAAAATTTTAGAACAAAATTCAAAAAATAATAATTTATTTAACATCTCTGAAAATTACAGAAAAATATTTCAAAATATAGATAAAATTAATAATAACAATAAAATAAACCTAAAACTTATAAATTTAGATAATTCTCAAAATTCAAATTATAATTTCAAGATTTGTCTAAAAGAATTACTATATTTAGGATTGTCAGAATTTAAGAAAAGTAATAATTTATCGATATTTAATGAGAATATTCTGATTCCATACAAAAAATATAAAAGAATAGAACTCCAAATTTTGCTTGATTCCAAAGTGCCAAAAGGCAGCTGGAGAGCAGGTTATGCAAATACAGACAAGGATATTTGCCTTTTTGCAACAATTGACAAGACCCATATTTTACAAGAAAACTTAAAATACGATAATTCTTTATTTGCTGACAACATAATTCAATGGATAAGCCAACCTAAAACAGCCCATAACTCAAGTGTCGGGAAAATGTTTACAAACCATAGTGAATTAGGGTATAATGTCCACATATTTATAAGGAAATATGCATTCATGAATAATAATAAAACAAACCCATTTATTTATCTAGGAAAAGCCAATTATTATAAAAGCTATGGAGATAAACCAATGAGAATTTTATGGAAGTTAGATGAAAAAATACCACAAGAATTAATTTATGAATTGTATAATTTAAGTTAAAAAGAAGATACGTATGATATATATTATATAATATATATTATATAATATATAATATATAATATATAATATATATTATAATGAAATGATAATACTTGGAAAATAATATTAATACAATAATTAATATAAAGTATTTTATCGGACGTATTAATTAATTTAATTATTAAGAAATCATATTATATTTTGAAATAATTATTCTAGTCCGATAATGTATGTTATGTAATTTTAATGATAAATTACAAAGCCTTGTTATATTCATTAGATTATATTTTTGATTCTTCTAGTATTTTATACTCTTACTCTTGCTATATAAAATTTTCTTGTTTTATAGTTATACATATTACTATATCTAATATCCTAAAAATACTAATAAAAAAACTTTATTTATTATAAAAATGTGAAAATGTGATATAATTATATTGAAAATCATAAAAGTAAGGAGAACTTTGAAGTGCCAGTTTATTACAATGCGGATAGAAAGACTTGGTATGCGATGTTTTATGCTAAAGACTATAAAGGTGTAAATAAAAAGTATAAAAAGACTGGGTTTAAGAAGAAAAAAGAGGCTCAGGATTACGAATATGAATTTAAGAAAAAGATTGCCAAGTCTATGAATATGTCGTTTCAATCATTATATGAACTTTATTTTGAAGATTATAGTAAAAGACACAAGTCTACTGCAGTAAATACTATAGAAGCATATTTTCGTTTGCATATTTTACCATTTTTTGATAAAATTGAAATAAATAAGATTACTCCTTTTATGATTAGAGAATGGCAGAATGAGATGTTAGAAAAGAAATACAAAAACGGACAACTGTTTAGCGAAAATTCTAAATCTAATATTTATGCAGCATTGAAAAGCATGTTTAACTGGGCTAGGAAATATCAAGGACTAGATGAAAATCCTTGTAAAAATATGGGATCTTTTGGAAGCAAAAAAAATCGTTCGGAAATGAAAATTTGGTCTTTAAACGATTTTGAAAAGTTTGTCGAAGTTTTAGAGTTAAAAAATAAAGAGAAAAATGGAAAATATTCTGATTCTATTATTATGTTTAAAATTTTGTTTTGGACCGGACTTAGAATTGGTGAACTTTTGGCTCTTTCTAAAAATGATGTTAATTTGGAAGAAAAATTTATTGACGTGAATAAAACTTTTTCACGTATAAATAAAAAGGATTATATCACTACTCCAAAAACTCTAGGCTCTATAAGAAAAGTTTTGTTGCCAGAAACTCTTATTTCAGATTTACAATTATATTTTTCTGAAACTTGAAACTTATGTTTCGTAATGACGATAATATGCTAGAATTTTTAATTTAAAAAGTTCGCAACTTAGATACATTCTAGAGAAATACAGTTTACAAGCAAATTTGCCAAAAATACGCCTTCACGACTTTAGGCATTCTCACGCTTCGTATTTATTATTTATCCAAGCCGACATTACTGCTATCAGCAAACGACTAGGACACGATAATTTGCAAACTACTATAAATACATATTCTCATTTATATAAGGATGCGAACATTCAGTTAATGGAAAAATTGAACAAATAATTTCAAAAATTTATTTAAAAAATAGAACTTTTATAGAACTTTATAAATTTATAAAATATCATATGTTACATATTTTATAGTGTATTATAACAAAAATTCTATTTATGATTTACATAAATAGAAAATCTGAAAAAGCTAAATAAGCGATTTTAAGCAATAAAAAATCATCGACAATAAAAAGTATGGCTAACTTAATTTTAGGCTCTTATACGCTCTCTATTGCGATGATTTTTTCTTACATTGTATTCAATTTTCTGATTATACTAAATCCTGTTTAAATAACGAATTTATTATGAATTTTTTATTTGCAAGTAATTGCATAAATGCCTTTCATTTTAAAAACGGTTAAGCATAATAATTTTTCATAAGTTGATATTTTTATTTTTATATCTGTAATGTATATTTTTTCTTTCAAAAATTTATATCTTTTGCCATAAAGGCCGTTAATACAAACCTTAAATTTTTTACATTTTTATGTTGGGAAATTACTACAAAATAATTCAATTTTTCAATTTTTTTTTGATAAAAATGCTCTTTTCGAGATTTTGACTGTTTTGTTACAAAATCTGGATTTCCAAGTACTTCTTTTATTATTTCCAGTGAGATTTCAGGATGTTTTGGAAAAATATGTTCTTCAAACTGATTTTTGCTCATCACTACTTTTTGATGCAATTTAGCTTTAAATTCGTAAACTTCTATTCGTTTACCTGTCTTTGTATATCTAATTTTTTCCTGTATCATACTTATCCTCTATTTAAAACTCTTTTTAGCATTTTTTCGATTAAATCTTTTCTAAAAATTGAAATCAAGATAGACCATATTAGAAGATAAATTACAGCAAATGCTGTTAAATTAATTGCAATGCTAAATCTTCCTATTATGTTCAGTCTTATCATTTTAGAAACATAAAATGAAACGCCTGATGTAGCAAATGTAACTATAAGTATTACAAAATATTTAAATGTTCGTAACTTCACGTATCGTCTTGTTAATGATGTATATAGTATAAGGAAATTTACCATTGCTGCAAATGATGTTGCAAACGTAAGTCCAACATGTCGGTATTGTTTATATAGCAGCCAGTCTAAAAGAATATTAATTCCAATTCCTGTAAATGAAGAAATTACTGGCAAAGTTCTATCCTTGAACACATAATGGCTTCTTGTAAGAAGGTGTATTGTTGAGAAAAATAATAGCCCGATTGCATAAAATTGCAATGTTTCAGATGTTATTACTACACTTTTTTCACTAAAATGCCCTCTTTTGTAAATTAATGTCACAATTTCCTGTGCATAACCAAATAGTACAACTGAAGAAGGAACAATTAAGAATGCTAACATATATAATCCCTGATGAACTACTCTTCTTACTGTTTTTATATTATTTTTTACTACAGCCTTTGATAATGTAGGAAATATCACTACTGCCAACGAAATAGCAAAAACTCCTATTGGCAATAAATATAGCCGGCTTGCATAATTTAAGGCACTGGCTGTTCCTGCAGGCAACATTGTGGCAAAACGGTTGTCTATAATTTCGTTTATTTGATATCCAAAAATACCTATTAATGTTGGAATCATTAATTTAAACATTTCTATAACATATTCATCTTTTAAGTTAAATGTAAATTTATACGTTTTCATTATTTGAAAAAATTGCGGAAGCATCATAGCAAGCTGAAAAACTCCTGACAGTAAATAAGCTATCCCTAATCCATAAATTCCCATCTTATTTTTTAAAAGAAGTGTTCCAATTATAATTGTTAGATTAAAAACAATTCCCATTGATGCTGCTACTGCAAACTTTTTATAATTATTTAATAACGATGATACTACTCCAGAAAGTGCAATAAATAAAAAATAAAAAGCAACTATTTTTAAAAGCATATTAGCTGTTTCAAATCGTTCAGGATCTGCAAATCCTGTTGTTATTTTTAAAATTTGTCTTGAAAACAAAATCATTAATATTGACATTGTTGATGTAAATGCAACTATTAAATTTAATACTGAAAAGACAAATTCATCCGTCCTCTCTTTTCCTTGTTCTTCAATCCCACGATTATAAATTGGGATAAAAACTGTACCAAGAGATCCTTCACCAAATAATGTTGTAAAGAAATTTGGGATCTTTGTGGCACTAAAATATGCATCTGTCATTCCTGTTGCACCAAACACGCTTCCGATAATCATTTCACGAACAAGTCCTAAAATACGGCTTAGCATATTTATAATCATTACTATAAAACTAGATTTAAACATTAATTAATTTCCTTTCTTGAATTTTGCATTGACTTAATAAAAAAGTTTTTTTCTTCGACAATTATGTCAATTTCTCCATTTTTAAACATATCTAGAATACAAAGAAATAAGGTTACTATTCTAGATTTTGAAAATTTATTCCTTAACAGTTGATTAAACTGCACTTTTTTATCATTTTTTATAATATCAGAAACTTCATTATAAGCATCTTCTGCTGAATAACTGTCTTCTTCCAAATTTAAAATCATTCTATTTTGAGAATCATTTTTTTCTCTTAGCCTTGTATTGACCAAGTTTTTTAAACTTTTAAATAAATTATCTAAATTTAGGCTTGAGATATCATATTCTATTATTTCATTTCCCATACTTTCAGTACCTGTTCTTGTATATGGAATATTGTATTCATTTTCATGTTTTGAAAATAATTCTGAAATCTCTTTGAATAATTGATATTCTATTATTTTTTTCTCTAAATTTTCAATTTTTTCTAATTTTTTGTCCCTATTTAATACTGAATAAGCCTTAATTTCGATTAAATCAGTCGCCATTATCAAAAATTCAACTTTTATTTTTAGATTTAACTCTTTTTGAGCATGAATATATCCTAAATAATCATCTATTATTTGTGAAATATTTATTTCATTAATGTCCATTTTCTTTTTTTCAATTAAATGAATAAGTAAATCTAAAGGACCTTCAAAATTATCAATCTTAATTTGTATTATATTTTCCATATTTTACCTATTTTTCTTTTTGATATTTTTTACGCCAATACGAGATTTTATTTTTCCAGTAATCTACATCATTTCCAATCTGTTCTTTTAATTCATCTACAGAATTAAACTTTTTCTCACTTCTAATATTTTCCAAAACTTCAATGAGAATTATTTTCCCATATATGTCCTTTGAAAAATCAAAAATATTTGTTTCAACGCTTAATATACCAATATCTACCGTTGGGTTTCTACCAATATTCATTACCCCATTATAAATTTTCTCATCGTCTTCAATATGAACTTTTACTCCATAGACTCCAAATTCTGGATAAATTTTGTTCTCAAATCGTAAATTTGCTGTAGGAAAGCCCAGCACACGTCCCAGCTGTTTACCATAAACAACTTCTCCAAGAATAATAAAATTATGTCCAAGAAGTTCTCTAACTTTTTCAAAATTTCCTTCTTTAATATAATTCCTAACTCTTGTACTGCTTATTATTTCTTTATTCTCATCTCGCACAGGTTCCTGAACATTAAGCTTTATATTTTTTTCTTTTAGAAGTTTTTCAAGTGTACTTACATCTCCAGATTTTTCTTTTCCGAAAGTAAAGTTAAACCCACAATAAACTTCTTTAGCATTTAAAGTATCCACAAGTACTTTTTCTACAAACTCTTTCGGTGTATAATTCCTAACTTTTTCAAATTGCTCCAGATAAAGATAATCAATTCCATTTTCATTCAATAAATATGCTTTTTCAGAACAAGTTGTTATTTTAGTCTGTTTATTTTTCGGATATTCATTAAATGTATAGACAATTGATTTTAAATTCTCTTCTTTAGCTTTATTTACAGATTTTTTTAAAATTATCTGATGCCCCTTGTGAACACCGTCAAAATTTCCCAAAATTACAATATTTTTATTTTGTTTTATTTCTTTAAGATTTTTACTATAATCAGGAATCTCTATATCATTATGATATTCGATAATATCCTTTATTTCCGCTGAATTCTCTACAATGAATTTCATCAAACTTCATTCCTTTTTTATTTAATTTATCTCTGCTTATTAGATTTTATCACAATTTTATTTTAATGTATAGTATAAATGGAAAAATTGTTTAACTTGAAAATTATATAACAGAAAAAACACATAAAAATAGCCATAAACTCATATGTTAAACGAATTTATGACTAAACTTGTATTTAAATTACAAATCTTTATAATTGAATATTTTCTTTATTTTCATTTGCTTTTATTTCTGGCTCTTTAGGCTTCTTTTCTTCTTTTTCTTTTTTTGCTTTAGCATCTTCTTCTTTTATAAGAGCTATTTTAATTTTTTTTCTTCCTTCGAATATTCCACCTTCTTGTATTACAAATACAGCTGAAGTTATTGTAGCATAAACCTTACCTGTACCTCCTATTTCAACTTTATCTGCTATAATTTCTCCAGAAACTTCTCCATCTACAACTACTGTTTCGGCAGTAATGTTTCCTTTTACCTGCCCTGTCTTTCCAACGTGAACAAGTTTATTTCCTTTAATATCTCCATTTAAAACTCCTTCCATTTTAAATACAGAATTTGATTCGATAGTACCTGTTATAGTTGTCTCCATTGAAATTGTGCTGATACCATTTACGTTTTCGTCATTGTTTGCAGAAAATTGTCTGCTAAGTCTGTCTTCGCTTTCTCTTCTTTCTCTCGACTTTTTATCATTGTTGCTAGAAAATAGTGCCATTTTTGATTCCTTTCTTAAAAAAATATTAAATTTTTGTATTATAAAATTATAAATAGATTCTTTATAATGTTATTGTACTACATTTTATCTAATTTTTCAAATATTTTTTTAATATTATTTTTCAAAACTTAAAATATAATAATCGTTCTATAGCTAGATTTTCTATTTAATTAATTTTGAAAAATATTTAAAATACATTTTGAAATATTTTCAATAATATGTGAAGCATTAACAATATACTGATTTTTCACCAATTCATCTGCAATTTTACCATGTAAATATGCTCCAATTCCAGCAGACTTTATTAAATCGTATTTTTGTCCCGCAAGCGAACAGATAATTCCTGTTAAGCAATCTCCCATTCCACCATTTGCCATATGTGAATTTCCTGTACTATTTGCAAAAAGCTCTTCTCCATTTGTAATAATGGTATTTTTACCTTTTAATAGCAAAATTATCTCGTATTTTTTTGCAAAATTTTTTGTTATTTCAAATCGATTTTTATTAATTTCATCTGTCGAAAATCCTGTCAGTCGTGAAAATTCAACCAAATGTGGTGTCAAAATGCTTCTATTTCTTATTTTTTCAAAAAGTTCCCTGTTTTCTGACAGCAAATTTAAAGCGTCTGCATCTAATATCAGTTTTATTGTATTCCCTTTATTGTTTTTCTTAATACTGATCAATTTTTCAAAAATTAAAAATGCTTGCTCACTTTTTCCAATTCCTGGCCCAATTGCAATTACATCGCTGTTTAAGATTTCATTTTCTAATTTTTCGAGATTTTCATTTATATTATCAAAATTAATTGGAAAACTCATAGCTTCTGGCACAAATACATTTAATGAAAAGTTATTTTTATCAGTAATTACAGTAGTTAGTCCTGCTCCTGTTCTCACACACGATTTTGCAACTATATTTCCTGCACCATAAAATCCACTGCTTCCAGCAAAAATCAATACTTTTCCAAAATCTCCCTTATGGGAATCTTCATTTCTTTTTATACGAAAACTCTTTATTATGTCAGGTGTTAAATAATACTCTTTGACTAAATGATTAATACTAGTTTCGTTCAATCCAATATTTTCAATAATGATTTTTCCTAAAAAATCTTTTATTTTTGAATTTAAAAATCCTTTTTTGTAAGTGACAAATGAAATTGTAATATCTGCTTTGACTGAAATTCCCATAATTTCACCAGTATCGCCATTAATTCCAGAGGGAATATCAATTGAATAAACTTTTTTATTATTGCTTGCTGTATTGATTTTTTGAATGATTTCCTGATAAATTCCTTTTATTTCTGAATTTAATCCTGTTCCAAAAATTCCTTCAATAACAACATTACATTCAAAAAACAATTTATCCAATTCTTCTATTTTATAAAATATCTTAATTCCCATATTCTTACAAATTTCATAATTTATCATACAATCATTACTCATATTTTCATTGCTAATACAAAAATTTTAACATTTTTCCCTTTGAAAATAACTGGCGTGCAATTGCATAACCATCTCCGCCATTATTGCCTTTACCACAAATAATAAGAAAATTATCTTCATTTTCATCAATATGTTTTACAAATGAAATTGCAGCATTTTCCATAAGCACGATACTTGGAATTTTCAAATTATTTATAGCAAAATTATCAATCTTTCTCGTAGTTTCATTTCCACCAAGCAACATTTTTCTCGCCTCTTTTTATTCTGTATTTATTTAAATTACATTTCTGCAAAGCCAAAATGCATATAATCTCGTGTTCTAAAGTTCGCTCCCCATATCCAGCCTCTTTTTGTAAATGCTCTCACTACATCGCCATCAGGTTTTATAGAATATGGGTTACTTCCTGGTTGCCAGCTTTTTCCGACAATAGCCTTTCCGTTGCTGTTTACCTGTGGATTTTCTTCAGGATTTAAGTCTATCGCCCGCCCTGTGCTGTGCAAACTTTTAAAACTTCCTCTCCATGAATAGCCAATTAAGTTTTTTATTGGAAATTTCTCTTTTCCTTTATGTATTTCATGAAAAATTTCCTTTACATCATTAGCAAGTACGTCCAAAATCTGAAATCTTTCTGTATCAGACACCTTTTTCCCGTCTTTTAATCTCCAGACAGGAACTTCCACCCAAACTAGTCTTGACTCAGCTTCTGCTCTTGTAGAAACATCTTTTATCCTATCTTTGACTTTTTGCTTTAATTCAAAATCTGGATCAGGATTTTCAATTTTCTGCTTTGGCTTGAAAGAATATAAGTTTTCGTAAATGCTGCTTGCTGTACTTAAAGTTGCTGTAGAAAGAATTAGTGCAATTACGGTTACAAGGCCTCTTCCATTTTTTTTTAAATTTATTTTATTCATTAATTCAACTCCTTGATCTTTATTTATACTAGATTTATTTAAACAACTAATTTATATATTTTTTAATTTATTAAATTAATAGTGTTGGATTAATTTCAACTAGACTATATTGTAGGAATTATAATTTCAACACGACGATTTTTTTGTTTGCCCTCTGGCGTATTATTTGAAGCTATCGGCTTACTTTCACCGTATCCATGCGTTGTAATATTTGCGTTTACCCCTTGAGAAGCTAAAAAGGCTTTAACAGAGTTAGCACGATTTTCTGAAAGTACTTTATTATGTTCGTCACTTGCATCAGAGTCTGTATGCCCATCTACTTCAAAAGATTTTATATTTGCTTCCTTTAATATAACTGCAAGGTTTTTAAGAATTTCTTCTGCTTTAGGACGAAGATTGTATTTGTCTACATCAAAAAAGACTCCAGAATCTAAAGTTATTAAAAGGCTATTAGCTTCTATGCTAGGAACAGCTGGAACCATTTTTAATTTTTGAAATCTTGCTGGTTTTCCAACAGGTTTTGCTGCCACTTCAGTCGTTTTTCCATTATATGTTATTGTTGCTTTTCCTTTTCCATCATTTTCAATTAAAAGGTTTTTAGATTTGTCATGATATTTTCCGCTACCATCATTATTATTTTCTATTATTAAATTTGGACTATTATAAATAGTATCTTCATCACTTACAACTATACTTATTTCATTATTTTCATCTTTATACATTCCCAAACCATTAGCATCAACTTGTAAAGAAATTTTATTTTTATTGTCAACGTATTGTCCTGCTCCATTATTGTCTACTTGAAGATTAACTTCTGTAACATTATTTGTATATTGTCCTGCTCCTGTTTCATCTCTTTGAATGGTTACTTTTTCATCAGTATATTGTCCTGCTCCATTTCCATCAGTTTGAACAACTTTATTCTCATCGCTAAATTGCCCAGCTCCATTTTGACCAATCTGCATTGAATAATTCCCACCAATTATATTACTATTTTCGACCTTGACAGGTGTAATTGTAATTCCTGGAACTGAAGAAATCTTTTTCGTCATATTCAAAGTAATTTTTGCTCCTGGATTTTCTGTTACAGAAAGATTAGGCATTTCGGGTAGCGAAATAACTGGAATTTCTCCTAAAGCATACCCTGGTACTAATATTTCATCATTACCAGCTTTTAAATTTTGATTTATTTGAGTATTATTATTCTTGTTGTCAGATTTTTTTGAACAGGCATTTATACAAAAAACTAACCCTAAAATTCCCATTCCAATAATTATATCTCTTCTTTTTTTCATAAAAACCTCCACATTTAATAAATACTTACTTTATTAAAACACATGGAAGTTTATTTGCTATTTATTTAATCTTTGAAATATATAAAAGTTTATATTGAAATATGCGTAATATCTAAAATTATTTTATGATATTTTATTATTTCGAGAAATAAATTTATTTTATATTCCTTTTTAAGAACTCACTTCTTTTAACTATCATAAAGTATATCAAAAAAGAAAAATAGTCAATTTTTTGTTTTCTATTCAAAAACTTTTTATATTTTATAATTTTTATTCTTGAATAGAAAAATTTTTAAATTTAAAAATGTCATTTCTTTAAAACCCACATACTCACAGAAAGCACTTCACAAACCTTCTCAATTTTAGAAAATCCAGTCTCTTTTAATAATTTTTCAACATAATCAGCAGATAAAACATTCATTACTTCAGATTGACAACCAAATATTTTCTCAACTTGCTCCTTCCTTGCTCCTCTTGCCAATGCAAATTCTTTCCAATAATTCAGTTGTCTATTTGAAAAAATACTTATTATGAATATTCCATCTTTATCAAGACTCTTATAAATTTTTTCCAAAAATTTTTTTGGATTATCAACAAATTGCAAAACCAAAAGACACAAACATAACTGAAAATTTTTATTATTTGTATAATTTTCAAATTTATCACAAATATACTCTAAATTTTTCAAATTATTACATTCATTTTTTACAATATTTATCATAGTCTCGCTAGGTTCTACTACTGTTATTTTTGAATCTTTGTAAATATCTGATAAATTTTTGATTTCTAAACTTTGTCCACCTATTGATAAAATATCCTTTATTTCCAAAATTTTATCTTTAACTTTTAAAACAGAATTAAATAATATTTCAATCATTAAGTCATACGCAGGTATTTTCTTTCTTATATCTTCTAAATAATTATCAATTATAAATTCTTTCATAATCTTTCTCCTAATTTAACATTTCAAAATATTCGTACTTTTATTTCAACTTTGAAATTATATGCCTAAATTTTCTAAAAATTTTAACACTCTAAATACTTATAATATCCCTTAAATTCATCATCAGCTTCATTTTCTCCTAGCAAAAACCACTCCAACTCAGCCTTTTGCCCTTCTCTCTCTTCATCCAAAACAAGTTTATACCGAAAATCAATATGAATATGCTTCCCTTCACTTTTTAAAGGATTTTCAGGAATATCAATCACATTAACATCTATTAATCCCATATTTTGCATATTTTTATCAATTTTTGCAAAAAAACCAGTTTCTTCTACAAATTCACGAATAGCAGTATCTATAGGCATTTCACCATTTTCTACATGTCCTGCTGGCAGTAAAATAGTTTTTAAATACGGATGTTTTATAAAATAGCATTTATTTTTATTAAAAATAACTGCACTTGCTGATAAATGAACTTTTGATTTTCTGTTTGTCAAATCCTCTATTTTCGTTTGTGATAATATTTCCGAAATTTTTCCTATTTTTGTTTTCAATTCAGGCTCGTATTCTGCTAAATTTTGTAAATGTTTTTTCAAAAAATTTATATTTTCTATTTTCAAAATTTTCTCCTTTTGGATATTTTCTTTAATTTTATAGTAAAACCACTTTAAAACAAAACTCAAAGGCTATGACTATTTACTCAAACCCTAAGTTTGTATAATTTTTAATAGTTTAATTTTAAACGGGTTCGAGTATAAAATTAAATTTTATTATAAACTTCCAGCATATTCAAAATATCCCTAGTTTCCTTTACATCATGAACTCTCAAAATCCTTCCGCCATCTTGCACCATTAGACTCTCAAACATCAATGTTCCCATAAGTCTTTCTTCTAACGACAGTCCAAATATTTTTTCATTAAAACTTTTTCTTGAAATTGCAATCATTATTGGTAATCTCATATTACGTAAATATTTTATCGACTTAATTCTTTCTATATCTTCAGGCGTATTCATGCTGTTATTTGAAGAATACCCAACTCCCGGATCTATCGAAATTTTTTCTTTCTCAATTCCAGTTTCTAAAATTTCTTTTATCCGCTCATCAAAATAATTTTCCAAATAATTTTTCAAGTTTGGAATTTCATCAAATCGACCATTATTCATAACAACCAACGCAGGTTTATATTTTTCAACTAATTTCAATTTTCCTTCCGAAGTGAATCCATTGAAATCATTAATAATATCAATACCCGAATCCAGTCCTTTTTCAATAACTTCCTCAGTATCACTATCTAAAGCCAGCACAATATCTGGAAACTCCTTTTTCACAGCCTTAATATATTTTTCAATCCGATTCCATTCTTCTTCTGCCGAAATATCATCAAAATTAGGCTTCGATGATTTCCCCCCAAATTCAAATATTTTAGCCCCATTCCTAATATCTTCCTCAATCCGCTTCAAAACCTTATCTAGACTCGAATTTATCCCACCATCATAAAATGAATCTGGCGTAATATTCAAAATTGAATAAATAACTGATTCAGTTGTCAAATCAAACTCAAACCTATTCCCGTTCCAAATCAGTCTATTTTCTTGTAAAATCTCTTCCAATTTTTCAATTCCATTTTCAAATTCAAAACTATTTTCCATTTTCAAAATCTCAATCAGTTGTTTTAATTCTGAATATTTAAAAATAGCTGTAATCCCTTCATTTTTATTAAATGAAAAAATATTCTTTTCTTCAAAAATTCTCAAATTTACGTAATTCTTCTTTATTTCCATTAAATTCAATAACAATATTTTTTGAATCCTTATTCTTAATTTCATTAATTTTAATCATTTTTTTATTTCTTTCCCTTCTTGAATGGTATGCCTGTTTTTTTGTTTTAATATTTATTCTGATTAAATTAAAAACATTTTTCAATAACTTTTTTTACTTCTCCTAACAAGTAAAATGATCCCACTACAAAAATACACTCATCTTCATTCTCCCTCAATTCCAATGCTTTCAAAAAAGCCTTCTCAATATTCTTTTCAGAAATTATAATATTTTTAGGATTTTCAATTTTTTTATCTTCAAAATATTTTTTCAAAATCTCTGAATCCAATTTTCTTTCTTCATTATTCGGCTCTGTAAGTATAAAATTATCTCCAGCTATTTTTAAAAGATTCACACATTTCTCAACTTCCTTATCCTTCAAAAATCCAACTACAAAAATCTTTTTCTTATTATCAAAATTCTTTTTAACATAATCTACAAATGCCTCGACACTATCCTCATTATGTGCCACATCCAAATACACATTTTTAATTTTCTCAACTTTTTCCATTCTTCCTTCAATTTGCAATGTTCCCAAAGTTCTGTCCAAGATTTCCTCTGTATTTTCTACACTATTTTTAGAATCATCACAAAATCTAAAATACCACATCAAAACTGTTGCCAAATTCTCTAGTTGTTGCTCTCCTTTTAGTCCAAATTTAAAAAATACTCATTATTTTTAAAATTTTTCCCAAAATCATAATTTCCAATCATTTCAGCTTTAATTTTATTTTGAAATTCTAAATCGTTTGCAGATTTTAAATCTTCTTTTTCGTAAATATTTTGGCTATTCTCTTCTATATTTTCCATTTTTTCAATTTTTATATTTTTTTCAGCTAAAAAAATATCACAATTTTTATATTTTGCTTCTTTTTCCAAAATTTCATAAACTACATCTATCTGATTTGGAGCAATTATAACATTGCTCTGTTTTCTTATAATTTTTGATTTTGTTTGACAAATTTCCTCAATCGTATTTCCCAAAATATTTTTATGATCAATCCCAATCTTTGTAAAAATAGTATAATCAATTTTTGAAACTGCGTTCGTTGCATCCAGTTCCCCTCCAAGCCCACATTCCAAAATCAGAACATTCACATCCTTATTTTTAAAATGTATCATCGCAATCAAAAACACCATTTCAAAATACGATAAATCATTTTCCAAATCCAAATCTAGTTCATTCAAAACCTGTCTTAACTTATTTTTACACTCTTTAAATTCCAATTCTATAATTTCAATCCCATTAACCTTAATCAATTCATAAATTGTCCTTATTTGAGGACTCGTAAATAATCCAACTTTATATCCCATTTCACACAAAATGCTATTAATCATATAACAAGTCGAACCTTTCCCATTCGTCCCGCTAACATGAATGACCTGAACATCGCTCGCTGGATTATTCATTTTGTCCAAAATTTCTGCAAGCAATTTTACTCTTTTCTTTTCCCCATATAATGATTCTTTCATCACTTTTTTCTCCTATTTTTGTAAAAATTATCATTTGTTAAGTTTATTTTGATATTCCAACTTAATTCTAATCATCTATTCCTACTTTCCCCACAAGCTCCGTAATCAAGTAAATATGTGTCAAAGTATCTCCTTTATCTAAATTATCAACACTTTTCTTCCCACCTAACCCTAACAATGGAACAAAACAAAAACTTTGATTATATTCTAATTCTCCATATCTTTTTACAGCCTTTTCATATAATTTTAAATCAAAATAATCATCAGTAAATGTTTTTTCAGTATATATAAATTTTAAAAAATATCCCATATTTTTTAACATTATCTCAAAATCCTCATATCTATACTGAACTATATCTATAAATCCATTTTCTTGCCATGTTATTACATCTGCAAAAGCTGTTGTAAACAAAGGTATTGACTCTTTTCCTCTAAAGTAAGTTTCTTCTACTAATTCTTTATAATCATCTGGATTTATTACTCTTAGATACCCATTCAAAAAACTTCCTAAGCCATACTTTTTCCATATTTCTATCATTTCTTTAGGGACTAAGTCTCTGTATCTTTCTATAACTTCTTCTGGCATATCTTTCTCTTTTTTAAAATCTCTTAACATTTCGCTTCCTCACTATTTATTAAATTTACTCTGATATTCCTCCATTTTCTTAAACAATTCTTCTTCTTCTTTATCTCCAGGAACTTTACCTAAATATTTATATTCAAAATAGTCTATCATTTCATTATGACCAGATGAACTGCCTAAGCATTCTGTATAATCATAATCCATTTTTAAAGTCCTTTTTTCATCCACTATTATTGTTATTGCTTGCCAAAGTACTTGTTCATATTCTATAAATAACTGTTTTAAAGATTTTGATAATTTATATAATTTGTCCCATCTTTCATAATATTCATCTTCATTCACATTATATATTTCAGGTATATCCTCAGAATAAATATAATCTGTACTTTCTTTTGTGTTAAAGAAAAAATATACTCCTCCACTAAAATCATCATTTATATCTGCATGAAAATAAAATTCCTTCCATTCATCTGGTATTGTATCATTTATTTGCTGTGTTAGTGCACTTATTAACTCATTTTGTCTTTCAAAAAATTCTTCTTGCCATTCTTTTTTCATAATTTATCTCCTTTCTCTCCAACTAAATTGTGATATTTTAATCATCTATTCCCACTTTCCCCACAAGCTCCGTAATCAAGTAAATATGTGTCAAAGTATCCCCTTTATCTAAATTATCAATGCTTTTCTTCCCACCTAATCCTAACAACGGAACAAAACAAAAACTTTGATTATATTCTAATTCTCCATATCTTTTTACAGCTTTTTCATACAACTTTAAATCAAAATAATCATCAGTAAATTCTCTCTCATTATATATATCACAAAAAAAATATTTTATCCCTGATGCCATTATATCAAAATCTTCTTCCCTGTAAAAAATTATTCCTATATATTTATTATTTTCCCAAGTTATCACATCAGCAAAAGCTGTTGTAAACAAAGGTATTGATTCTTTCCCACTAAAATAAGTCTCTTCTACCAATTCCTTGTAGTCATCTGGATTTATCACTCTTAAATACCCATTCAAAAAACTTCCCAATCCATAATTTTTACAAATTTCTATAATCTCATCTGGCACTTGCCCTTTATATTTTTCAATAATTTCTTTTGGCATTTCTTTTTCTTTTTTAAAATCTCTTAACATTTGTTCATCCTCTCATAAATACTCTAAAAAATTAATTTTATTATTTGTATTTATCCATTATCCACTTATTCTTAATATAATTTTCTTTTATTTTTTCAGTATTTCCTTTATCAAAAAAATCTTTTATAGCTTCACAAACAAATTCTTTATCTTCTATGAACATATTTAAAGGAACTTTATGCAGATTATTATCTATTAAATCTGGATAATTTGGATAATATGTCAATGCTATCGGTGCATTTGGATTTATATAATAATAATATTCATAATCTTCTTCCTCATCTTCATCAAATACTTCCAAAAAATTTTTCCATTTAGTATTTTTATGCTTAAACTTTTAGATATATAATGATTATTTTCTACTACATCAATCAAATCTAACCCTGCTACTTGTGAAACATATTTAAATTTTAGTAACTTTTTATATTTTATTTCAAACATTTCTAATGCTTCTTCTAAATCTACTTTATTGCCATTTATTTGTCTTATATAATAATTAGTTCTTTTACACATTTTTTATTGCTCACTTCGTTGTTTTCTTATAAATTCTATCTATTTTCGCTTCAGAGATTAATCCTTTTTTTCCAAATTTTACATAATCATAAGGAAATTTATTTTTGCATTTCCAGTCGAATATTTCCTCTATTTCTGGTTCTATTAACAATTTCATTTCATTTATTTTTTCATTCATATCCGTTTCTTCCGTATAATCATCCCATACGTGAAAAGTAGTTAATCCTTCTTTTTTATTAAATGTTATAAAAACAACAGCATCACTTTCACCAGTTGGTTTTCCTCTATCTAAAATCGAAAAATTTGTATTTCTTCAACTTCATTTTTTTCTATCATTTCTTTTATTCTTTTATCTGTTGATGTATCTAAATATTTTAATGAATTATTTTGATTTAGCCAACCATCATCTGTTCTTAATTTTACATAATTATTTTCAAATGAATGAAAATCTAAATACCATTTCATCTGTTCATACCATTTTAACTCCTTTTCTTTGTTACCTATATATTTACCTTTTATATATGCCACCCTTATTTCCACCATATACAAATCTTCCTCTTCCATAGAAATATTAGTTGCTCCTTTTACATCCAGTTTTTCTAGTGCTTCAAAATATGGAGTAAAATCAAAATCCGTCTTATGCATTGTCAAAACATATTCACAATATCTATCTATCGCTTCAACCGGGTTGCTAAGTATCTTTATATTTTCTATATCGCCATTTTGTATTGCATATACAATTCCATCTTTTAAATGTGTCTTCACAAATAGCGTTGTTTCAATTTCATTTTCATTTCCTTCATATCTTGTATCCAAAAAACTCATAAAATCCGTACATGTTCCGCCCAATGATTTCAAATCAAATTTCGGCATAAATTGTTCCATCCATTTATACCATTTCTTTTGTTTCCCTTTAGGAATTTTATACGAGTCCATATATCCATCAAAACTATCCCAGCTGTTACAAGGTAATACAGATCCGATTCCACTAGTTCCAAATCCACTAAACTTATAAAAATAAGCCATCTTTATTTTTTCTGGAAGAGAATAATACCTGTTTATTTCTTTAGATATAGTTTTATTTTCCTCTTTATCACATAAGTTATTTCCATAAAAATCTCTTTCAATCTCAATTATTGTATTACTACATTCTAATCCTAAAAACGTATTACCAAGTTCTCCTTCTTTTGTATATTCTAATTTTGTATCTAAATCTACTCCACCAAAAAGTTTAGAGTTTTCCTTTAAAATTTTTCCAGTTCTAGGCTGATATTTGTATACATATTTCAATAACCAATCTTTTCCCCCTTCTTTAAAAGGTGTCAATATGTCGTATGAATTTTCATTCTTGTAAATATCTTCTTTCAATATTTGTAATAAGTTTTCAGATATATCCTCGTATTTTCGCCAAAAGATATATTCAGAATATTCTTTCATTAATTTATAAAATTTTTCCTTAGTTATTAACTCTATCATATTTTTTCTCCAAACTAAAAAAATATCCTTAAAATTTTATTTTATCCCATCCAAAAACTCCTTCTTCCTATCCACATTCTCCTTAAATTCACCACTATAAAAAGAAGTTCTAGTCACAGAACCAATTTTATTAACTCCTCTCATTTCAATGCACATGTGTCGTGCCTCAACCACTACAGCAACTCCCAGTGGATTTAGTATTTTTATCAATTTTTTTGCAATATTTACAGTAATTTCTTCCTGAACACTTAATTTTCTTGAAATAAATTCCACAAGTCTTGGTATCTTGCTAAGTCCAATAACTTTATTCTCTCTCGGAATATATGCAACATGCACTTTTCCAAAAAATGGTAGCATATGATGCTCACACATTGAAAAAAAAGGTATTTCCTTTACAAGCACCATTTCCTGCGAATCGCCTAAATCTACATCAAATAATTTATAATTTTCAAAATCATCTACACTTTTTGTACTCAGAATCTCTTCATACATTTTTGCAACTCTTTTAGGAGTCTCAATAAGCCCTTCTCTATCGGCATCTTCCCCAATATTTATTAAAATTTCACGTACTGCGTTTTCAATATTTTTTAATCTCGTTTCTTTATCTATGTTTTTGTTTTTTTTCATTTTCTTAACCTTTCTTTTTATTTCTATAACAAATGCTACTCCTCAATTCATCTTGGTAAATTTTATTCTCATATTTATATATTTAGTCTATATTTATTACATGATTTTATCTTCGTAATAATAAATAATTACTAACTTAACATTATTCATCTTTAGTAAAGAAGATGAACTCCTTTATAAATAATAGTTATTTAATTATATTTCTAAATTTATTCAATTACATTAATAATTGTTAAATGAGTTTTTACATTTTTTAGTTTGTAGCAATATATTATTCTAAATAAAATAATAATTAAACGTCCGATAATTTAATTTAAAAATTCAAAAATATAAGAATTATGATAATTCTTTTTATTGTATACAATATTTTAATTTGATCTATTAATTTTATAATTATTGGTTTTTCAAATTTTTCAATTTTTGATCCCCTGCTTTAACTAACTCATTTATTTTTCTGCAATTTCTTCTTTGTAAAAATACTCTCCATCATAAATTTCACTCAATGGAACTAGTACAAATAATCTATTCAGCATTTCCTTATGTGGAACTATCAAATCAGGTTCGTTAATTTTTTTATCTGAAAAAATCAAAATATCAATATCAATCGTTCTTGGTCCCCATCTAATTTCCCTTTTTCTATCTAGTTCAGCTTCAATTTTATTTATGATTTTTAAGATTTCTCTTGCTGAAAAATCAGTTTCAATCTTAATTACTGCATTTAAAAACAAATCTTGCTCTAAATATCCAACAGGAGTTGTTTCGTATAATCCTGATTTTTTCAATACTTCAATTCCTTCAATTTTTTCAATTGCTTCAATAGCTTTTTGAATATATTCTTCTCTTTTTCCAATATTACTACCCAAACTTAAATAAACTCTATTTTTAGCCATTTTTATTTTATCCCTTTCCTTGCTCCGCCTAATCTTTTATCTGAATTTCAACACTGTCAAAAATTCCATTAATTGGAACTGCTAATTTTCGTATATTTACTTGCACATATTCAATTTTTTCATTCATTTTTTTCATCTCTTCTATAATATCCAAAGCCAATGTTTCCAGCAAATCTACTCTGCTTGCTTTAACAATTTCCTCTATTTTTCTATAACAATCTCCATAACTCAATGTACTATTTATGTCATCATTTTTAATGATTTCCTTTGAAAGTGAAATGATTAAATCAATTTCAATATTTTGTCCAATTTTTTTTTCTTCTTCATAAACACCTATATATGAATGAAATTTCATGTTATTAATCTTTATTTTATACAATTGAATCTACCTCATTTCTATTTAAAGTTTGTGTATATTTTAACATATAAAATCTTAAAAATAAATAGTGTTAATACTAAACTCCGCCTAAATAAGAAATTTATTACAAACTTATTTGACAGAGTATAAAACCTAGTATTTTTAATATATACTCGAATCCATTTAAAATTAAACTATTAAAAATTATATCAATACTAAACCCCATTTGAAAAAAGAAATGATTTCCTATTTCACTTTCTGACAAGGGGTCTTGACCCCTTGCTAAACGGAATTATAAAAACTACATTGTTTTAATAGGGAATAGTATAACTAAGGGTTTGAGTAAATAGTCATAACTTTTGAGTTCAGTAATTTTTGTTTTTTAAATTACAAACAATACAAAATAACATGATAAATTTTAATATTTCTAAATTTTTCTCAAAAAAAGAAGCAGAATCATAAAAATTCTACTTCCAAGCATAACAATCTATTTAGATAAACTTACAAATTAAAAACGATTTCCATACTTATCCTCACAATAGACATTTCCATTGTATTTTTTGTAACATTGTACGCCTCTTTCTTCCCATCTTTTATTTACTCTGTTCCAATAACTCGGACTAAACAGTTCACAGCTTGCTACACTTAGTCCCAACAAAATTACAGCCAGAATTCTAAATACATTTTTCATAGCGTTCACTCCTTTGTATTATTTTATCCTTACTAAATTATATATTTGCTATAATTTTATCATAGTTACTATTTTTTTTTTTTTTTTGATTTATCTTATAATTTTATTATAAAGGACGAATACCACATTTTTAAATTATAGTTTTTCTACTAGATCTTTCAAGTAATCTTTTACTTTATCTTTTAATTCTTCATGTCTTAATCCAAATTCAACGTTTGCAACAAACATCCCAAATTTATCTCCAGTATCGTATCTTAATCCATCAAAATTATACGCATACAATTTTTCACCATCGTTCTTCATTGCCAAAATTGCATCTGTCAACTGAATTTCTCCACCTTTTCCAGGTTTTGTCCTTTTTAAATATGAAAAGATTTCAGGCTCTAACACATATCGCCCTAATGCCGCAAGATTACTCGGAGCTTCAGCAATTGATGGTTTCTCAATAAAATCTTCTACTGCCACTGTTTTTTCGTCAATTTTCTTTAATGGCTTTATTATCCCATATTTTGAGACATTTTCGTGAGGAACTTCCTGTACTCCTAAAATTGTACCGCCTTGTAGTTCATTATATTTTTCTACAAGCTGTTTTGTAACAGGACTTTGCCCTTTATCTTTATCAGTATAGATAATATCGTCTCCTAAAAGCACAACAAATGGCTCATCTCCTACAAATGCTTCTGCACAGCTTATTGCATGCCCTAAACCTAATGGTCTTTTTTGACGAACATAATAAATATTTGACATTTCAGAAATATTGTTTACTATTTTCAATAAATCTTTTTTCCCTTTTTCTTCTAATGTTTTTTCCAGTTCATAAGAATAATCAAAATGATTTTCTATTGATCCCTTATTTCTTCCAGTAATAATAAGAATTTCTTCAATCCCAGCAGATACAAGTTCTTCTACAAGATACTGTAATGCAGGTTTGTCAACTATTACAAGCATTTCTTTAGGCTGTGCTTTGGTTGCTGGTAAAACTCTAGTTCCAAGTCCTGCTGCAGGTATAACAGCTTTTCTTATCCTTTTGATGCTCATAATTTCCCTCCTAAATATTTTTCAACATTACTTTTATTATTTTTTTATTAAAATATATGTCCATCATCAGAATATGTAACTTTTACTGCCAATGGCTGGAATAAATTTAATTTTTCAAAATAATCTTTTGCTTTTAAATTAGCTACTAATTGACGTTCTTTTGTCTTTAAATTATATTCATATTTTCCAATTATAATGATACTTTTTTCATCTGGAAATTGTACGTAGAAACGCACTATTTCTTTATCTGGCAATGGAGTTTTTCCAAGATTTTTGGTATCAATTTTTGCAAAAAAATCTTTATAATCATTAAATTTTTTATAAAATTCTTTTTTAAAATCATCATTGGTAGTTGTTGGAGCCACTTTTATGGCAACTCCGACATTTGCATTATAATCCTCATCTTCAATTGTGTAATATGCCATTTTTACTTTATCTCTATCGCAAAAAATATCATTTGTTCTTTTTTCAGATTGTATCTTTTTTATAACTCTTTCTAAAAAAGTATCAGGATTAGGAGCAAAACTGCACGTATCACTAAATCCTTGCGCCCCAACTAAAAATATAAGTGAAAATATTAGTTTTTTCATTTTATCTACGTCCTTCCACATCTCTAATTTATCAATATGTCTAATTATATCATAATTTAGTAAATAATTGTAATAAATTTTTTGAAAAATTATTACAATTCTCAACATTTACTATTACAAGAGTTCTTTCTTTTTCTTATCAAATTCTTCTTGTGTTATTCCCCCCTCATCAAGTAATCTTTTAAATTTCATAATTTCATCAGCTACAGATAATTTTGGAGAATTTTGTGTTTTTTTCATTTCTTCTATCGAATTATTTACAGCGTTTATAAATGGAATAAGTGTTTTTTTCAATACACTTTTTACTCTAAACATAGAAGCTCCATCCCATATTTCTATCTCGCCTATAAATAAACCTTTTTTGTATTTGACAGCATTTACTTTGCTAAGAGGAATCTCAATTTGATTAACCCCAAAAAGCATTCCTTTATCCAAAAAAATAATTCTCTTATTAGTTGAAACGACAAGCCACGTATGCCCATCATACACTCCTGAAGTCGCATAAGTAATAATCTCATCATCATTAATAATATTTGTCAGCTCTTTAACTTCTTTTTTTGTTCCTAAAATTAATGACCCTGATTTTGAAAGCATTTCCTTTATATCCTTCAAGCTTTTCATATCTATGTTTCCTTTCTTGAATCAATATTTTATACAATTAATTGTACTATGTTTTTAGAAATTAAGCAAAGAAAATTTAAATTTTTATAAAAAATTTTACTATTATAATTCCTATTAAGCAACTAATTTTATAAAAATAATGATTTCAAATATAATTTTTATATTTTGTTGCATTTTAGGAACAAATATGTTATAATAAAAATATAGATGTGGAGGAATTAATATGAATATTGGTAAACGGTTAAAGGATTTACGAAAGGAAAATTCTTTATCAATGGATTCCCTTGTTGAAAAATTAAATAGGGAATATAATCTTAACATAACTAAAAGTATGATTTCACGTTGGGAAAATAATTTATCTGAGCCAAGCAGCAAGTTTATTACAGCTTATGCAAAATTTTTTAATATTGACTTAAATTATTTAGCTGGAATTACAGATATAAAAAATCCAGCTCCAGAGCCTTTAACTCCTATCGAAATATTGGAGATCCCGATGTATGGAAAGGCAAGTGCTGGTACAGGCTATATAAACCTTTCAGAAGAGATAGGCAGTTATCCAGTACCACAAAACATTTATAGAAAAGGAATTTTTGCAATTAAAGTTTCTGGTGAAAGTATGACTGGTCTTGATAAAAGTATTCCTGATGGTGCTATTGCCATTATTGATCCTGAACTTTGCAGTAATCCAATAAGCTTAAACGGTAAAGTTTGCGTTTTTGAATATAATGATGAGACATATATAAAACAATTAATAATAGACAAACAGGGAATTATCAGATTACGTTCATTTAATCCTGGTTATGATGATATTATTGTTTTAAATACAGAATTATTATATTGTAAAGGCAGAGTAATCAGAACTTTTGTAGAAAATCAATGGTAAAAATAAAATGGAGGTATAAAGATGTCTAATAAAAATCAAGAGGAAAAATTTGAATATATAGAGATAAATGGAATTAAAATACCCATTTTATCGACTTTAGATTCTGAAACTGATACAGTCTCATTTGTTGACGGAGCAAAAGAATATCTTGAAAATTTAAATAATAAAATAAAGGAGGATAAGAAAAATGACATTAGTTAAAGGTCCTATTTCTGCAGTTATAGATGAAAACGGTAATTTTGATTTCAAAAAGGATAAATTAGAATATCTAAAAGAAATAAAAAAATATAGTATTGACAAGTTAAGCAAGGAAGCTCAAAAATATAATTTGTCTAATGATAAACGAGTAGCTTTACTAAATAAGTCAGAAACATTCCAGTATATTAAATGCCTAATTTCTGATAGCTTTGTATATAACAATAACGGTATTCTAAGAGATGAAGACAGAAAAAAACTTTTAATATCACTTAACAAAGTATTTTTCCGTGCTTTGGATATAAGAAAAAATGCAAAACAGAAAAAATTAAATATAAAAGAAGCTTAATACTATTTCCTATTTATATAGCACAAATTAATTTTAATAATTTTATGAATCTTCTGTTTTTTGAACTCCAACTATTTAATAAATAAAATTTTCAAAATTTTAGATATTTTCTAAATAAAATAGTTGCAATTTTAAAAAAAATACATTATAATAAACGGTATAAAATTTTGAAAGGAGAATTGCTTTAATGTTTAAAGAATTCAAGGAATTTATCTCAAAAGGTAATGTAATGGATTTAGCAGTTGGAGTTATCATTGGTGCTGCTTTTGGAAAAATAGTAACTTCGTTAGTTGACGATATAATTATGCCTATTATTGGAATTATTTTAGGAAAAATTGATTTTTCAAATTTAAAAATAGTTATTACTCCTGCTACTGGAACAACTCCAGAAGCTGCAGTAAAATATGGATTATTTATTCAAAATATAGTTAATTTTTTAATTATGGCATTTGTTATTTTCTTAATGGTAAAATTTGTGAATAAATTAAGAAAACCTGCCGCCAAAACTGCAGAAGAAGTTATTGAAGCTGTTCCAACAAAAGAAGAAACATTATTGGCTGAAATTAGAGATATTTTAAAAATAAATAATAAAATAGTAATCGGAAGTTATTCATATTAGATTTACTTCCGATTTTTGTTTCTAGTTTTTACATAATTTTTGATAAAATACAAAATTTATTAAAAAAATTAAATATATACTCAAACCTATTTAAAATTAAACTACTAAAAATTATATAAATTTAGGATTTGAGTAAAATAGTCATAGCCTTTTGAGTTTAATTTTAAAGCAGTTTTACTATAAAATATTTAAATTAATAAACAATCCCTAGAAAAAAATCAGAAGAAAATCTAAAAAAGATTAACTCCTGATTTTTTTATTATTTAGACATATCTTATTTAAATTCTAGTAAATAGCTCTAAATCCTATTCCACCTCTTACATTCTTGCCTTTAGTGTCATATCCTCCATTTACTGTCACTCCAAATCTTGTATTGTCTACTCCAATATTCAAGTCAAATTTACCATTCCCTCGTCTGTCATCCTTTTCTCCCCTTATGTTAAACCAGTCTGCCGTCGTATATCTTACTCTTCCTTTATTGTTCACTTCTCCAACTTTCCCTAGTTCATTCTCATAAGATGCTGTCAATCCTACTGATAAATTTGTTCTTACTGCTAGTGGCTGCACATATTTAAATTCAACACCAACTTCCGGTTTTACTGAAAAATAATCGTTTCCTTTTACTTCCAGCCTCATTTCCCCTGTATCTTCCTTAATGTTGTTGAATCTTCCATATTCCATCTTTAATGCTCCGTAAGGACGCAAATGCGTTCTCTCGCTCATTCTTATATCGTAACCTAAGTCTGTCTTAACTGCCGCTCCATAAGAATGATAGTCAGATTTCGCCTCGAATATCTCATCTACTACAAGATATCTACGTCTCATTTCATTAAGGCCCGCAAATACATCTCCACCTATTGTCCATTGCAATGCTCCGTTATAGTCTTTCTTAGGTGACATTTTCTTGAACACTCCGGCTTTAATCATTGTCTGATTTTCACTTGATTTTCCAATATCCTTGAACTTGAATCTGTTAGTCACAGCACCTGCATACCATCCTGAACTGTTGCCAAGCTTGATTGCTTCATCTTCATGAACATATGCGAATCCATAAGAATTGCTTGTATAGTTAATAATTCCTGCAGTATCTGTGTTGTATTCATCTCTCATGCCAAATACTTTAATCTTGTTATTCTGTTTAGACGGATTTCTCCACTCTTTTTTCAGATAGTTGAATTCCTTGTCTAGCATATTTCCTGTCGAATTGATTCTTTGCTGAGTGTTTCCATATTGATGTCCCATCATTTCATCTATTGCCTGGAAGAATAGAACCTGTTCATTATTTCCTATACCGCTTATTTTATCAAATAAAGTTTTTTCTCTTGTTCCAAGTCCTTCTACACCGTACCTTTGTTCAAGTCCATCTAAGAAGTTATATGTATCTGTAACTTCTACAGGATTAGGTTCTTTTCCAGCCCAGAAAGTATAAGGAATTTTAGCCATATACGCATTTTCTATTGTTCCATCTGTTTGATTTTGTGCAACTGTTGCCATCCAAGTCAATGATCCTGAATAGATATTCCAGTCTTTTATTTGAGGATTTTGTTTTATCATTTCATTGTATGGGTCTAGTATTTTCTTATCTAGTTGAATATATTTACTTGTAGTATTTTCTGCTGCTTCGGCACCTATAATAAGATCCGCTTTAGTTAAGCCGCTTAATGTGCTTAATCCTTGAATAGGATTAGTAAATCTCTTACTTGAAGTATCTATATACATTCCTATTGTAGAAGTCTGCATTGCCTTATATTCTTCAGCTGATGAAGTAGCAATCGTAGGCACTACAGGATTTCCGTTTACTGTTATTGTTCCTACACTTGAACCCTTAGGTACTTCTATTGATACTCCCATCAATCCTTTTCCAAGGCTGCTTTGATTTCCATCTGCTTTTTCATCTATAGAACCTTCACCTTGTATAATCATCGTTTTATAGTTTTTGATTATTCCAAGGTTATTTCCTGCAATATCTCCTTTAGCAAGTATTCCAACTGCAGATTTTGCATCTAAAATTATGTCTCCATGATTTTCAATTGTTGAACCATTCTTAACAACCACTCCAACCACTTTTTCAAGTCCAGTTCCATTTGATCTGATTGTTCCGTAGTTGTATCCGTATGCTCCGTTATCTAAATACATTCCTGTAGTATTACTTGCATTTAGATTTATCGTTGCTCCTGCTGCATTAATTACTTTTGTTCCTTGACCTGTTCCATACATCCCTATACTAGATGGACCTGTCACGTTAATAGTCCCATTATTTATAATATTTCCTGTATAAGCTCTTTTACCTGCAGCAATTTCACTTTGTGTTGGAGTAAATCCTGCAGCCATTCCAACTGCATATCTATTATTCAATGGATTGTTATCATCTATAAACGAAGCGCCTACTGTAATATTCTTTCCTGCAGCATTTGTTGCTTCTCCTCCATGAGTACTATATATTCCAACATTTCCAAATCCGCTTCCAAAGTTTATATCTGCATTGTTTGTTACTTTTCCAGCTGAATACAATCCATAGTTATATGAACCTGTAGAAGTTAAGTTTGTATTATTAATTACTTCTGCACCTGCTCTAGCATCTGCTGAATATATGTAAACTGTTTCATTGCCAAGATTACTTATACTTGAAATATCACTTATAATTTTATTTCCTGTTCCACTTGTTTTTGATTCGTTGATAAATCCAAACGAATTATCTCCTATTGATAAATTGCTTCCAGAATGTGCTCTTACAGTTTGACCGCTTCCATTTGTATAGACTGCCGCAGCTTTTTCAGTACCTACATTTATGCTTCCAGAATTAAGATTTACATCTCCACCTGAACTATATATACCTGTACCACCTGCACCAGTATTTATTGTTCCGTTATTATCAACTGCATGTCCATATATCCCAACTGAATTATCTCCCACTGTTATTATTCCGTTATTTGTTATTTTATCAGTTGCTTTTGTATAAATTCCTACACTTGGTTTCTTGGTTGCTGCATCAACAGGGTTATTCAATGTAATTATACCCGCATTTACAAGTTCTGTTCCTTCTGTAATTAATCCATAACCCCTGTGTCCTGATACGTTTCCATTATTTGTCAGAAGTACGCCATTTCCTTTTACATATAGTCCTACAACGCCTCCTGTTGTTCCAACTGTATCGACAAGATTTACATTTGTATTATTTGTCTTAACTCCTCCAGATGCATTGTCATAAAACAATCCTACTCCTGTTTCAGTATTTGATCCGCTATATTTCAGTTCAAGTGTTCCTGCACTAACGTTACTTCCATCTTTTATAAATATTCCTGTTCCTTTATCTTTAACTTCTATTCCGTAATTTGTCAGTAAGTTAACATCTGAATTTTCAGCATATACTCCAATTCCTTCTGTACCTTGAATTACTATGTCAGAACTTCCTGTTCCATTCAATGTGACAGTATTACCTAATCCGTTAGATACAATTCCAACAGCTTTATTTCCCGTCATAATAATTTTTCCTTCGTTACTGATAAGCCCGTTTGCTCTAGTTATATTTGTGCTTGCATGAGCACCTGCTAACTTATCAGTTTTACCATAAATTCCTACAGAAGTATCTCCGTTTACAGTAAGCGTTCCTTTATTTAATATTTCTAATGTTTTTGCTGTACCTAATGTACCGTTAGCAATATTTTTATCTGTTCCATAATCCTGTAAAGAAGTTCCTGAAGTAAAGGCTGCCATTCCTACACCTTCGCCAGTTATATTTATATTGGCATTCTGATCATTTATCAGTTTACTTCCATTTATTCCATATGCACCAATACCTTTGTCAACATTTATCAGATTTTTATTATGAATTGTTCCATAACTTACATTTAACGCAGTTGTTGACGCTACATTTCCGCCTTTTATATCAACAGTTCCTTCATTGTTATACATGTTGCTTGTATTATCAGTTGCACTGGTATTTGATCCCATAACAAGCCCTTTACCTGTAAGAGAGCTTACTGTCATTCCATTTGCTATATTAAATTTTTCATTTGATAAACCAAGACTCTTGTTAAATTCATTAGTTGCATCATCTAAATCTAGGTTAGTATTTAAATTGAATATTCCATTAATATAGAATATTTTATACTTTTTCCCGTTAGAATTAAAATTGGAAGGATTTATTTTCATTTCAGTCATAACCTGTGATGATCCTGCTGATGATCCAGTCCAGTTTGTTGTATTTCCATCATATGCAGCTAAAACTACATTGTCTCCAGTAAGTTTAACACTAACATTCTGCATACCGTTATATTTAGTAGCTGTTCCTGCTGTTGCAGTATAATCAGAAGTTTCTCCAGCTTTTAAAATACCATCTGACATGTTTATTGTTGTAGCGCCTGTGAAGTTTACTTTTGAGTTAGCTCCAGCAAAAAATGGTGTTGATTGTGCATGATTTCCTGCATTATCACCTTGATTAGCTGTTCCAACACTGTTAGTTGTTACCTCAGTTTCATGGTAGATATCTCCACCGCCAAAATTAACCAATCCTCCATTAAGAGCTACTAACGCTCCACTTTTACCTGTCTGCACTTTATTTGCATTTTTATTCAAGTTTACAACTGCTCCAGTTCCATCAGCAAAACCTGCCATACCATTAATTTTCAGATTGTCTTCAAAAGTAACAGTCGAACCTGAACCTTTAGCATATCCTCCAATATTTTCATACAGATAAGGCTTTGTTTCCTGGTCTTTCTTAGCCCATTCACTTACTGAGTCAGCTTCTTTCTTTAATGTAACTTTACCTCCTGCTTCAGCATAAGCTAATAATCCTCCAAAACCTTTTGCTGAAGTTTTTTCATGAGCAGTAATTTCTCCGCCGTTTTTCGCTACATAAGCTACTGGAGTAGACTCTGTTCCATCAGCAAACTTTTTATATCTCCCAGTTAGAACAACATTACGTCCTATATTAATTTCACTAGGTTTTCCTTCAAATCTTTTAGCTTCATTCGAAATCATTCCGTGAACGCTATTTTGCCATTTTCCATCTGAATAAGCTATTATTGTTCCAGTTGCAGCCTCGTTACTAGCATCATTATATGAAATTTTTCCATTAAGATTTGCTGTTCCGTAATCTTTAATATCTCCTGTCATTATAGGTACAGTTGTTGTATCGCTACCCTCATGTTTATTAGTACTCATAGCTGCATCTAAAACAGTTCCATTTTCTGAAACCATCATAATACCATTTTTAGCATATTTACCAAAACTAATATCAATATCATTAACTTGTAAGGAATGAACTTCATCTCTATTAAAGTCAGTACCTCTTGCAGCATCTATAGCTCCTAAATCTTGTGAAGGCTTAATTTCAGCTACCTGTCCATTAATTGTTTCTTTTCCTCTTTGACCAGATCTTGCGTATATTCCTATATTATTTTCAACATAGTTGGCATCACCTGTTCTTTCTGTTTCAATACCACCATTTCTTATAGTAGTTGTATTTCCTGCTGCTGTTTGAGTTCCAGAATTTGCCATATTTAATTGATTACCAATAATTGCTTTTGCTCTTATTTCTCCTTGATATATTCCAACTCCTGATTTTTCCCAATTAGCTTTTCTAATAGGTCCATTTCCATCGTTTGATATATATTGATTTGAACTGTTAGTAGGAGAATCATAGAATGCTTTTCCAGCTAAACTAATTCTATTATTGAATAACATTACAACGTTTCCATCACCATAAGATTCTGGAGCTTTATCAAGTTTTAATGAAGGAGTCAAACCAGTATTGTATAAATCTTGAATTATTCCACTACCTTTTAAATTATTAAAGTTAGGAGAATATCCCAATCCAGAATAAACAATATTATCTGCTCCTTCTAACTCGTATTTACCTGTACTAGTTATTTCAAATGAACCTTGAGCTCCAAGTACAGAGTATACAATGTTTTTATTTGACGTAATTTTTGCATCAACTTTTCCAATAAATCCTCCACGTTGCTTTGGCGCTCCTGCCCAGTAGTTATGAGAAGCTATCGTATCATAAGTTGCTGGGTAGATATAGAATAAAGTGTTCTCATTCGCTTTTATTCCTTTGCTGTCGTCTCTTTCAATATTTACCAATACATTATTAAATTGTAGCCTACCTGAATGCCAAGTTTCTATTGAAAGGAAATTTGCTCTTCCATATAGATGCCCTTTAATATTTGAAAGTGTTCCATCCCAAACTGTATGTATTCCTATTGCTCCATCATGATTTCCACTAGTTTTCCCTGCGTTATTTCCAGCATTGTCTGATACATTTCCGGCAACATACACTTCAACATTTCTTGCTTCAAATCCTACTGGATCAGGTTTTGGTTTTTTCATATTTGCAGCTGATAACCCTTGAGCTGTATTAGCTCTTGCTCTTGTATCATAAGACTTATTAAAATACAGTGTCGCTGCAGTTCTTGGTGTCCAGTTAGTTCTTCCTCCACTTGAATAGGAAAAATTTCTTATATTTCCGTTTATTCCAGAATTTGGAGTTAATTTACCTGTAACTGGATTATATCCTGTCCAAAATTTATTATTGCCTCCATCCGTCCAGTTAGGCGTTTTATCAGGATCATTTCCATCAGAACTGTTATGCCGTGCATCATTAAAAGACTTAGTGTTATCAACTTGATGAACTCCATTTTGAGTTCCACATGTAAAACAGAAATCCGTAAATGGATTTGTATTTGGTGTGGGTAAGTTTAGACTTATTGTCGGTGTAGCAGGTGTTGGTATATTCAATGAAGGCGGCAATAAGTTTGGCACACCAATCGCACTTAATTGCGGTACAGGTACAGATACTCTTGGTGCTTCCACAGGATCTCTAGACACATCTTTTGGTCTTATTGAAGCGTCTACGTTTAATGTAGATAATGGCTCCTGTCTAGGTGAAGTACTTGAAATTCCATATCCTTTGTTTGATAATCCCAATCTTGCATTTGAAGATGCAGAATATGGATTTGTTGAAGTTGGCAGCTCTTTATATTTTGAACTTAAAGGTGAAGTATATCTTTCAAATGCATCTTCACTTCTCTGGAATATGCCTTCATAAGGATATTTTTCTTTCTTATCTCCACGTCCTTTATATGTTCCATTCCAATTATTATTAAAGTAGTTCATCCCATACTGCCATGAACTCCATGGAGATTTTACCACATGGTCTCCTTGCTCCATCAATTGAATTAATTCTAAATTCGCATCTTTTAACAATTTATCATTTTCTCTTCTTGTTTCTTTGAATTTCTGATGTATATTTTTAATTGATGTAGATATTTCTTCTTTTTGAGTTTTAATCTCTTTATTTGCTGTTGTCGAAAACAAGTTATTTCTTACCATAACAAGTCCTGTCAGTAAAAACATAAACAGTGCAGAATCTGTATATTTAAAATCTTTTGTTCTTTTTGCTAATGAACATAAATCCTGCTTAACTTTTCGTAAATTATTTGTCATTTTTTTATTCCTTTCTTTTTATATTTTAATGTACCTAGTGACTAAAAAATTAATTCAAAAAATTAATATTTAGATTAAATTTATTATTTTTTTTGTACTTCTTATATGTTACATATATAAAATAATATGCTCTTTTTTTTATTCTATCAAAAACAATAAGATAAATCAATACAATTTTAAAAATATTTTTATTTTTTATTTCATAATCAAACATATTTCTTATAATATATTTAAAATATAGAAATACTATTGCTTATTTAAATTACAGAAATAAATTAAAATTATTTTTATAAAATTATATTTAAACTTCTTGTTTAAATTTTTTTATCAAACTTAGTAAATAGCTCTAAATCCTATTCCACCTCTTACATTCTTGCCTTTAGTGTCATATCCTCCATTTACTGTCACTCCAAATCTTGTATTGTCTACTCCAATATTCAAGTCAAATTTACCATTCCCTCGTCTGTCATCCTTTTCTCCCCTTATGTTAAACCAGTCTGCCGTCGTATATCTTACTCTTCCTTTATTGTTCACTTCTCCAACTTTCCCTAGTTCATTCTCATAAGATGCTGTCAATCCTACTGATAAATTTGTTCTTACTGCTAGTGGCTGCACATATTTAAATTCAACACCAACTTCCGGTTTTACTGAAAAATAATCGTTTCCTTTTACTTCCAGCCTCATTTCCCCTGTATCTTCCTTAATGTTGTTGAATCTTCCATATTCCATCTTTAATGCTCCGTAAGGACGCAAATGCGTTCTCTCGCTCATTCTTATATCGTAACCTAAGTCTGTCTTAACTGCCGCTCCATAAGAATGATAGTCAGATTTCGCCTCGAATATCTCATCTACTACAAGATATCTACGTCTCATTTCAGGTACAAATACATCTCCACCTATTGTCCATTGCAATGCTCCGTTATAGTCTTTCTTAGGTGACATTTTCTTGAACACTCCGGCTTTAATCATTGTCTGATTTTCACTTGATTTTCCAATATCCTTGAACTTGAATCTGTTAGTCACAGCACCTGCATACCATCCTGAACTGTTGCCAAGCTTGATTGCTTCATCTTCATGAACATATGCGAATCCATAAGAATTGCTTGTATAGTTAATAATTCCTGCAGTATCTGTGTTGTATTCATCTCTCATGCCAAATACTTTAATCTTGTTATTCTGTTTAGACGGATTTCTCCACTCTTTTTTCAGATAGTTGAATTCCTTGTCTAGCATATTTCCTGTCGAATTGATTCTTTGCTGAGTGTTTCCATATTGATGTCCCATCATTTCATCAAAAGCTTGAGTTAATAACGCTTGTTCATTTTTACCTATACTGTTTAATTTATTAAATAAACGTTTTTCTTTTGTATCAACACCTTCTACACCGTATCTTTGTTCAAGACCATCAGTAAAGTTCCATGCATTTTCTGTTTTAAGAACAAAATCTGTATATGGAATTTTTGCAAGAATAACTTCTTTTATTCCGTCTCCGTTATCTTCTAAAACACGATTAGCATGCCATGTTAATGAAGCTGAAATAGTTTCCAAATTATACGATGCTCCTGCAGCAGTTATGAGCTGATTGTATTTAGGCATAAATCCAGATAATATATTTTTCCCAACTTTTATTGCTTTACTATTTGTTTTTTCAGCTATTTCTGTTCCTATTATCAAATCATTGCTTACAGTAGGATCAAATCCATCTATCCAGTCAATAGGTCTAGTTCTACCTAAAGTATCTACATAAATTCCTACATTAGAAAAAGCATAGTTTACTAATTCAGGATCAGGTCCTGGGGTAAAATCATGAATATCTACTAATCTTCCATCTATATAAACTTTGTTTGGAGATACAATATGAGTGCTTCCTGCCGAAGTTGGCTCAAATGTTGCAGAATTTTCTGCCACATATCCTACTGCTCCATTAGTTGCTGTTACAGAAGCATTAGCAGCATCCTCCATAGTTCCTGCACCAGTATATGTACCATTTTTACTTCTTATTCCAGTAGATCCTGTACCTGATATTCTAATTGTTCCATAGTTTTTAATAATACCATTTCTTATATAAACTCCATAAGAATTTTTTACATCAATATCAATTGTTCCTCTATTTTCAAGCGTTGCGCCATCCAAAACAGCAACACCAATTATAGATTCTTTATTTGTATCATTATTATATCTTCCAGAAATAATAGTACCTGTATTTAGTCCATAAGCACCATTTTTCAAATACATTCCATAAGCACCCTTTAGATCTCCTGAAGCAGTCAAGTTTATTGTACCGTGATTTTCAGCTCTTGAGCCAGCATCTTCTGCAAACATTCCTATCCCATAGTCCCCTGTTACATTTATTGTGCCATAATTATATATTTTCCCGCCATTTTTTGCAGCCATTCCTAATGCATAATATCTATTTGCAGGATTTGAGGAAGTTATTTCAGATTTACCTACTGTTATTGTTCCATTATTATAAACAATTCCATTATTTGAAGCAAATGCTCCTGCACTTCCTACGCTATTTCCAAAGTCTACAACTCCATTATTATTTATAACTGCATTATCAACAGCGTAAAATGCTGTACTATTAAATCCAGAAGAAAAAATTGAAGTTTCACTCGTTACAGTTCCTAAAGGGCCTGCTTTATACACATAAACACTTTTAGATCCTATATTTGCAGTCGATGTTGATGTACCTGTAAAATTGTTTACTCCATTATCTAGTATCGCAAACCCAAATGATCTGTCTCCAACCGTTATATTTCCTGAATTATTAATTATTACGTTATTGTCCCCATAAACTCCAACTGCATCGTTTCCAGTTACTATATTTCCTGTTATATTTAGATTTCCATTTTTCTTATATATTCCTAGGCCTTCATTTCCAACTGTTATATTCCCCAAAGAAGTTACATTTCCGTTTTCAGAATATATTCCTAAAGATTTTGTACCAGCATTAATATTTCCTAGATGATTTATAACTCCTGCATTAGGAGCATATATTGCCATACTAGGATCATTTCTGTCACTTGAATCTCCAACTGTTATATTTCCGCTATTAATGATATTATTGGGATTAGAAATTGTACTATATGAGTGTATTCCTATTGATTTATCTCCTAATAGCAATATTGTTTTTGACGTATTTACATTTTTATTTGTAAATATACCTTTTCCTGTTTGTCCATTAATAGTAGATATGCTACCACCATTCGCAGTTATATCCGAACCATCAGAATAAAATCCTACACCATTTTTGTTTAATGTAATTACCGCGCCATTATCTATAATTGTTCCAACTTTAGTTACACTTCCTGCACTATTTGATATTTTAGAATATACTCCGACTCCAATGTCTGATGCACTTAGTCCAGAAGATGTTGAAACATCAATATTTGAACCATTTCCTAACGTTATTCTATGTATCCCTGCGCCTGATAAGGCCTGGTCATCAATAGCTAATATTCCTATAGCCGAACTTGTCCCCGTAGACTTTATAATTCCGTTGTTCACAATTTCTATTTCTTTCGTCCCTGTTGCTGGAACTGTACTTCCTAAATAATTAATTCCTGCAATTCCTGTTCCACCATTTCCAATTTCAACTATTCCGCTAGAATTATTTTGCGCTAATGCTCCGTTAGAACCTAAAATACCTACTGAATCTGTTCCTGTAGTTTTTATTGTTCCATTATTATATATTTCAGCATATTCCCCAACAATACCTACCATTCCTGTACCAGTCAAATTTATTGTTCCATTATTTGTAAGGATTACATCATTTCTAGGATATCCTGTATTATTTTTCTGTGCAATTCCTAATTTTGCTTTATCTCGTAATGAAGCAGGAGCTGTTATTGCTCCACTTCCTGATATCACAGAATTATTTGTTATACTTGAAGAAGAAAATTCTGATGTTAAGTAAGCATCATTGACATTATCCAAATTAGAATTAATATCTACTGTTAACGGAACTCTAGTTGCTTTATATGGAGTATATGTTCCAGAAGCACCTATTACATTCAATCCTGTTATTGAACCTGTTCCTATTGATGTAAGATTTGACACTAGCTCTCCGCCAACATTTCCTCCATTTCCTTCTGCAACTATAAGAGTTGAGCCGTTTTGCATATTTAAATTAAGAGTTTTTGTTGATGCAGAAGATATAATTTGTGATAATGGGCTACCAGAAGCATTTTTCACATAAAAAGCAGTTCCGCCATTGGCTATTGTTGCTGTGCTATTTGCACCACTCATAATAAGTTGCGATTTATCGCTTGAAGTTCCAGATCCATAAAATAATAAACCTTTATCCGCTACGTTCAATGTTGCATTATCTAGTTCAATATCAGAACCACCTTTTGCATAAAGTGCAACTGCACCATCTCCGTCAACGGAAACCGAACCATTTTTTAATTTAGTTATTGCATTTGTTGTACCCTCAGATGAAGCATAAATTCCCATTGAATCTTTACCTTCCACTGCAATGCTACCACCTGTCATATCATATTTAGCACCATTATTATAAATACCTACAACTCTTGTTCCTTTTAATCTTATATCGCTGGAACTTGTTCCATAACTTATTTTATTGCTGTTATTCTTACCATTTATTGCTATTCCTATCGAATCATTAGAATTTGTAACTGTTATTTTTCCAGCACTTTCAGCTTTTCCGCCATTATAGGCCATAAGCCCAATAACATTCTGTCCTCCAGAACTTACAGTTATATCTCCTGTATTTTTTACTTTTGGAACAATAGCATCTGTATGATTTATAGTTCCATTTGCAAGCATTACTATATTAAATCTTTTATTTGTATTTTTTGTAATATCTGTTGGTGCTAAAGGATCAGGATCTCCAATATATGCATTTCCAGGATTTACATTAAGGTTTCTAATAACATTTATCCCGTATCTATCTGTCCTAAATAGTACACCTCCATCTGCTGTATTTGCAAAGTCAATACTGTTAATATGGGTATCTCTTATATTAAAGTCTGCTTCTCCTTTAGTAATAGCGCTTGTTGAATAGCTTCCTTTCATATAATCTGATTTTCTTAGAAAACCAACATTTTCTTTTCCATCTACCAATATGTTTAAATTGTATATATTACCTATTAAATCATCTCCGGTTCTATTTGTATTATCTAATGTTTTAGCAACCGTTACTCCATGTACAGTTCCAGCTCCACCTTGACCCATTGCAGACGGATTATTAGAACCTATACCAGTTTGATAGTTATAAACACTCATATTTCCTGTACCTATAGTATAAGTCGTCGAAGCAAATGGTCCTGTTGAAGGATTCATTGTGTGTTCAGAATATGTATCTGTTCCAAATCCCGATCCACCTATAATTTTTGAAATTGATATTCCGGCATTGTGACTTCCTTCAAGCGTTATTTTTCCACCATCTCCATTTATTATCGTTTCATCATAATATATTGCATCAGTGTCTACTGTTTTCCCTGGAGTTTCTCCATTAAAAATGTTAGGAATTCTTATTCCATAGCTTCCTCTTACTACATTAGGAGTCCCAGGGTCTACACTTGTAACATTAATATCTCCTACCCTAACATACGTGTTCAACGACCCTTTATTCCCCCAAGAAGCTTGTTTTGCTGTATTAAGCGCCCCTCCATTTATTCTTCCAGCAGTAGGTTCAAAATTAAACTCTGAAAAATCTATCCCTATACTGTCAACACTTTTTACATTTATTGTACCTTTATTATTCATTTCAGAAGCCCAAGGTCTATACGTGACCTCTGCATATCTATTTGATATTATATTCGAATTAATAGGCTGATATTGAGCATAATCTTCAACCATTGCGGACATACCTATAAGATAAACTCCCAATGCATCATCAGAAGTATTTACGGCTGGTCTAGAAGAAGATCTTTCCAAATTAAATACTCCATTATTATTGAAAATAGATTCTTTTGCACTTGCAGCTTGCATTTCCACTCCAATTGTCAGATGAGGTTTCCCTGTAGAAAGAGTATCTGCCGCTGACCTTCCGTATAAATTCAAATTACCATTAAAATTTACAATCATAGGATCATAACTTGAAGCAACATGGGTTCCATTAATACTCATAAATCTTATAGTATTTGTAAAAGGTTTGTAGGCTGCTCCTGCTCCTCTATTTCTCGGATTTTGTGTATTATTCATTAGAGTCCAATTTCCAGATACTGTTGATTCTAAAGCCTCTCCTGGCTTTATTGAAGCTCCCGAATTAGTTTGCTGATATTGAGTAAAACTAAATACTGTCTGTGGAGATGAAGCAGTCCCTGTTCTATACGAAGTAAGACCTCCATATTGAGTGTAGACTGCAGGAGCATTGGTTACCACACTTCCTGCTCTTGCGTCAGAATAACTTGTTATTGCAGGATTGGGATTAGACTGATCAAATGTCCAAGTACCTGCTACCGTTCCAGTTGCAGTCGTACTTCTTCCTTGATTTACTTTTTGCCCACTATATGTAAATGAATTATTAACACTAAAACCATCATCTACAATAGATACAGTAGTTCCGCTTGCATTTGCATCAGCATTTGCATTATTTATTATTGTATTAGGTTCAGAAAAAAACGAGACTCCTTGCATATCTTGAGCAAATCCTGTTGCTACTTCATTCAACGCTGGAGGGTTGAATACGTTAGGATTTATATTTGACAAAGATTTTTCTTTAAATGTTACAGTAGTGACAGGTGGGATTGAAAAATTAATATGAGGTGCTACCGTAGCAGGATTTACATTTAAATTGGGCAAAGTTGGTGCATTTATATTTATTGATGGATCAATTATTAAAGGTTGTCCTCTATCTGGTACAGGTACTGTCCCAACTAGTCCATAATCAAGTCCATTCCTTCTATTGCTAAGCGATGAAGACGGATCAGCATCTTCATTACCTGAATTTATCGGTAATCTAGAATAAGACTTGCTATTTGGTGAAACATTATTTACCCACCAGTTTCCTCTATTTAATTTTCCTTCATAAGGATATTTCTTTTTTTTATCTCCGAGACCTTTAAAAGAACCTCTCCAGTTGTCATAATAATAATTAATTCCATATTGCCAAGAGCTCCAAGGTGATTTAATCACATGATCTCCTTGTTCCATTAGTTGAATTAATTCTAAATTACTGCTTTTTAACAATTTATCATTTTCTTCTCTTGTTTTACTAACTTTTTTCTTCATTTCTTTGGTAAAATCTAAAACTTTACCTTTTTGAGATTCTAATTCTGAATCTTTTGATTTTGCAAATGAAATATTTTTAACCGAAATAAGACCTGTGAGTAAAAATACAAATAGTGCAGAATCTGTGTATTTAAAATCTTTGTGCCTTTTAGCAAAAGAACATAAATCTTGTTTGATTTTTCTCAAATTATTAGTCATTTTATTCTCCTTTTTTTGTTAATAAATCATTTTTATAGGAAATTCTATGAAATCAGTAATTTTTATACAATATATTCTTATTAATTTTATGCATTTACTTCCTAACAAAAAATATTTAGTTAAAATAGTTATTATAAAATCGCCGTAATTCTTTAATTTTAGTTTATCTATTTAATTCAGATGTAATATTAAATTACATCTGTTTTTTATAAATTTATTATAATTGCGATTATATTTTAATCAAATTTTATATCTGTACTATTATATCAGATAATTAAAAAAATACAACTTTTTTTATGAAAACATTATATAAATCTTTTATTTAAATTATAACTTATTTAGTTTAAACTTTAGTTAAATAAAAAAACAGCAAAACCGAAATTCTGCTGTTCTTAATTTTTTAGGGTATTTTATACCTAAAACTATTATTTTTTCAAAATTACATAGGCCTAGTAAATAGCTCTGAATCCTATTCCTGCTCTTACATTCTTACCTTTAGTGTCATATCCTCCATTTACTGTTACTCCGAATCTTGTGTTGTCCACTCCGATATTCAGGTCAAACTTACCGTTTCCTTTTCTATCGTCTTTTTCTCCTCTGATTCCGAACCAGTCTGCTGAAGTATATCTAACTCTTCCTTTGTTGTTTACATCTCCAACTTTTCCTAGTTCATTCTCATAAGCTGCAGTCAATCCTACTGATAAGTTAGTTCTTACTGCTAGTGGTTGAATAAATTTGAATTCCATTCCTACTTCTGGTTTAACAGAGAAGTAATCGTTTCCTTTAACTTCTAGTCTCATTTCCCCTCTGTCTTCCTTGATGCTGTTAAATCTTCCGTATTCCATCTTCAATGCTCCATAAGGACGGAAATGTGTTCTTTCGCTTAATCTTATGTCATATCCTAAGTCTGTTTTTAAAGCCGCTCCATAAGAATTGTAGTTAGATTTAGCTTCAAATATATCGTCTACAACAAGGTATCTACGTTTCATTTCGTTTATACCTGCAAACACGTCTCCACCAATTGTCCATTGTAATGATCCGTTATGATCGCTGCTAGGTGACATCTTTTTGAATACCCCTAATTTAATCATAGTTTGGTTTTCTTTTGATTTACCAATATCTTTGAATTTGAATCTGTTATTTACAACCCCTGCATACCATCCGTCAGAGTTACCCATCTTAATTTTTTCATCTTCGTGAACATAAGCCACTCCAGTAACATTACTTGTATAGTCAATAATTCCTGCAGTATCTGTGCTGTATTCATCTCTCATACCAAATACTTTGATTTTGTTATTTTGTTTAGATGGATTTCTCCAGTCTCTTTGAAGGTGATTTAACTCTTTATCTAGTAAGTTTCCTGTAGCGTTAATTCTTTGTTGAAGGTTTCCGTATTGGTGTCCCATCATTTCATCAAAAGCTTGATATAACAACACTTCTTCGTTATTTCCTATTCCATTTAATTTTTGGAATAATTGATTTTCTCTTGAACCTAAGGCTTCCACACCATATCTTTGTTCCAGTCCGTCAGCAAAGTTAAATGTATCAGTGCTATTTACTGGTGACTCCTCTCTTCCTGTCCATTCTGTGTACGGAATTTTAGCCATATATAGACTTGTTATTACTCCGTTTGAATCCAATGTTGGAGTCGCTATCCATCCTATTGAGCCCGAATACACATTCCACTTGATATTTGGATTGTTTAACATTGCTATTCTATATGGATTTATTATGTTAGGATCATTTACTAAAATGTATTTGCTAATTGTTGATTCTGCAGCTTCAGATCCAATAATTAAATCTGCTTCACTTGTCAAATTTTGCAATCCGTCTATTGATTTTGTATAGTTAACCCCTGAAGTATTTATATATAATCCAATGCTAGAAGCTGATACAGATATTGGATTTTTTGCCATTGTATTTACAACTACTGGTGTTTGAGGTACTCCATTCACAGTAATTGTAGCAGTTGGGACTCCCGCAGGTGCATCAATTTTTACTCCTCCTACTCCCTTTCCTGTTGCAGGCACTGTATATTCATAAATTGTATCTTCATCTTTTGTGCTTCCATTTACTTTTATAGTTCCATAGTTTTCCACTGTTCCACCTTTTAAGTAAACTCCCACACCGTTTTTCGCATTTATGTCGATAGTCGCACCTTTATTATTTATCAATTTTGAATTTTTTCCAAGATATACTCCAACTGTATTTGTGTAAGTCCCTGAACCTGTTGTAATTGAGTTATTGTTTATTGCAGTTGCTCCATTATCAGCATAGATACCTGTTGTGTTACTTGCGTTCAACACGATATTTCCGTCATTTGTCGCTGTACTTCCCGCACCACTTGCATACATACCGATACTATGTTTCCCGTTTACATTAATTGTTCCTTTATTTATTATGTTACCTGTATCAGTTGTTTCATATCCTGCACCCATACCTATTGAGTACAGAGGAGCCAGATTACCGCTACTGTCAACAGCTGAAATATCTGATTCTCCTACTGTGATTGTTCCGTTGTTTGTTGCAGTTCCGCCTTTAATACTGTAAACTGCCACATTTCCCGAACCATTTGAAAAATCAATATTTCCATTATTTGTTACTGTTCCAGCTGAATAAATACCGTAATTTTGTCCTCCTGTAGAAGTTATATTTGTAGAATTTGTTACTGTTCCTGATGTATCACTTGAATAAACGTATACATTCTTATCTCCTAGTCCTACATTTGAAATTTTAGAATCTATTGCATTTCCTGTCCCAACATTTACAAATCCAAATGAATTGTTTCCTATATTAAATGCAGTTCCACTATTTGTAACAGTCTGTCCGCTTCCTACTGTGTAAACCCCAACTGCTTCATCTGTTCCTGTTGTTATTGTTCCACCTGTCAAATTTACATTTCCACTTTGAGAATATATTCCAATTGCTGCATTTCCTATTTTCAAGTTACCTGAATTTTCTGCATTATATCCATAAATCCCAATTGTATTATTTCCAGAATCTATTGTTCCAGTATTTTCAAGTGTTACAGTATTGTGCTCAGTGTAAAGTCCAACGTTAGGGCTAGTAATTGAAGCTGAATCTCCCAATGTTATTGTTCCACTGTTCTTGGCTGTATATCCTGGTGTTCCAGTTGCATATATTGCTGTATTTCTATCACCTGTCATAGTGATTTTTCCTGTATTTTCCAGTATTACCCCTGGAGAAAGTGCCGCATCTGGTTTGTAAGAAATTGCAACCGAATCATTTCCTGCTGATTCTATTAATCCTGGATTGTTTATTGCCTGTGTTGTAGAACCTTCTGAATACAATCCTGTTGAATTAGAACCTATTGTAATTTTACCTGCATTTTCAATCAATGAATCCTCAGTTCCATAGATAGCTGTTGACTTATCACCAATTGTCATAACTCCTGTTGCTTTGTTGTATAGTTCTCCAAACTTAGCATACATTCCAGTAGAACCTGCACCACTTAAATTAATTGTTCCTTCATTTGATAATGTAACCTTATTTCTTGCATACAGACTCTTGTTATTTTCCTGAGCCATTGCAACCTGATTAGCCTGTGTTCCTGTAATAGTCTTAGTATTTGCATTCGTTATTGACGAATTTGAAATTTCAAGCTGATTGAATGCATCGTTGGCATCATCCAAGTTTACATCCTGATTAATTGTAAGGTTACTTAAGTATAGCATAAATGTCTTATAGTCAGTTCCATTTATATGTGCTCCTGTAGCTTTTGAGACAGCATCTCCTGTTGTATCAGACAAGTCCATTCCAACATTTTGAGCAATAAATAGTCTTGACCCCTGCTTCATATCTAGCGTAAGATTCCCTAAAGTTGTATTTGTTCCATCTCCAAAATTATTTTTTGCCCATCCTTCAATTTGAGTTTTTCCAAAGTTACCGCCATTTCCTACATAATAAAAGGCATTTCCTCTGGTATTAGGAGTAGTTCCACCTTCAATAGTCGCATTCATCTTTCCATCTATAGCAACTTTTCCTGAACCATCTTCACCAAGATAGAATAGTAATGATTTTTGCCCTGTAGTTGCTGTTCCTGTTCCTTTTAATGTAATCTTACCTTTATCAGCATCATAGTTTACTGCTCCCTCATATGCTTTTACAGTGTGGTCTCCAACTTCCAGTGTGGCATTTTCACCTGAATATACCCCAATTGATTCTGCTTCTTTTACATTAGCGTCCACATTTATACTGTTTGTACCGCTGCTTAAAAGTTTTGAATTTTTACCGGCAACAATACCATAAGAACCCTTTTTAACTTTATTTCCTGAGCCATCTAAATATTCATACACTCCAGCAGAACCACCTGCACCATCATTTACTTTTACAGTTCCTGTGGATGTCGTTGTTACATCAGCAGTATTAGTTGAATTATCTCCAATAACTAATCCTGTAACTCCATTTCCTTCAGCTGTAGTAGTTCCACCATAATTTAATGTACCATTTGTAATCAACACACCTGTTGAATTATCACCTTTTACACTAATATCACTTGTTGAAGCAAGTGTTCCCGATGGGTTACCAGTTCCTTTAGTCATATATACACCAACATTAGTTGCTGTTCCTGTTCCCTTCAACTCAATTTTTCCTGAGTTATTAAGCTGTCCACCACTAGTTGCCATTCCAATTCCATTGATAATCGTATTACCGCTTATTGTTTTACCTGCATTATTTACAACATCCGCATTTACCCCAACCATTCCTATTGATGAATCGCCATCTAAAGTGATTGTTCCATTATTTATTGCTTTAGGTGTTCCAGGTGCATCTGTTGATACTGACCCTTTACCTACTCTCATAGCTATATTTTGTCTTTTTTCAGTACTGCTGACATTAATTGTTCCAGCTGCATCATTTGTTATATCATCAGCAGCATTCGCAATCAAAACCATACCGGTATTACCTTTACCACCAGAAACATTTATTATTCCATTATTTTTTACTCTTCCTTGATATGCTCTTATTGAAGTAGCATTGCTATAATTAGAATCTTCTATAACTGCTATTCCTGATGACAATGAATTTACTGGATTATTCTTGGAATCAACTCCTGCATCCCCACTTACATTAAGTATTCCAGTATTTTCCATCGTACTATTAGGTGCTACACGTGAAGACCATTTCATACCATAGCTCGCTGTACCGCCTATATTCATCTTATTTGCATTTGTAACTTCTACAAGCGAAGGTGAATCAGGAGCATAAATTTGAATTCCTATTGATTTTTCACCACCAAAATCAATTGTTCCATTATTTGTTAAAACATATTTACTATTAACTCTTCTATCGTCATTCTCAAAAGTTAATATCATACCAATTTTATATCCTGTATACCCAGCAGCAGTTCTATTTATATCAACAGTTGTCCCACCTAGTAACGGTGCAAGAGTTAACGGTGCAGAAGCTCCTTTGGCTAATCCACCAATAGTTGCAAGCGTCGTTTCAGAAGCATCTGTTATTGTTCCTGTATTAACTATTTCTCTTTTACTTCCATTTGGCCCGTAATATGTATCTGTTTGAACTTCAAATCCCACTGTCAAAGGTCCAACCAAATTAACTGTTGCTTTGTTATCAAGTTTAACATCTGTATTTGCTGGTGCATTATCCATTGTAGCTGCCCGAGAACCACCAACTAAAAAATTTTGTGCATTATATCCTCTTCCCGCATTTCTTTCAGATTGTTTTTGAGTTTCATTAAGTGGATTTTCTGAATTAACTGTTAAATTAGTTGTTAAATTGTAATTTGTTTCTGTATCAAAGTATGATTTTAATAAAACACTTCCTGTATTATTCCAAGAATGTCTTAATGACGGATAACCATCTCTAAGTCTTCCTTTAGTACCTGGAGCATTAGCTAAAACCGAAAAAGCATTAAGATCAAAATCATAATTATAAGCTCCACCATTTACGCTACTTCCACAATCTGCCATATAATTACAGTAAGAACCTAGCTGTATATTAAAAGTCGGTGGTGCTGGTAATTCTGGCAATTCTGGCAACCCAATAACTGGTTTTGGTGGTGTAAAGCTAATTGTTTCTGGTAATGTTGGTGTAACCACACTTTTTGCCGCTATTACAATTGGTGATTTATTTACATTTCTTGGACGTATTCCTGCACGTACTTCAAAAGGTATAATTGGCTCTTTTACCGATTTTACACTGGCTATACCATATCCTTTTGCTGAACCTGAAGCAGAATTTGCTTTTCTATTTTTGTCTAATAGACCATAGTTACTACTGTCTGGTGATATTGCCCTTTCATAAATATTAGAACTTCTTTCAAATATACCTTCATAAGGGTATTTTTCTTTTTTATCTCCTCTTCCTTTGTAAGTTCCATTCCAATTATTATTAAAATAATTAATTCCATATTGCCAGCTGCTCCAAGGAGATTTAACAACATGATCTCCTTGCTCCATTAATTGAATCAGTTCAAGATTCGTACTTTTTAATAATTTACTATTCTCTCTTCGTGTTTCTTTAACCTTTTGATGTATACTTTTTATTGAAGATGAAATCTCCTGTTTTTGATTTTCTGTGCTTTTATCTGTAGTTTGCGAAAACAAATTACTTGTAATCGATACTACCCCTGTCATTAAAAATGTGACCAATGCAGAATCTGTGTATTTAAAATCTTTTGTTTTTTTTGCAAATGCACGTAAATCTTTTTGCAAATTTCTAAGATTATTTGTCATCTTTTTACCTTGTATGATAAATATATAATTAACTATATAAAATATCATACTCTCCTTTCTTTTTTATTAACTTTTTTTAATTAAATTTAAAATTATTACATTTACATACTTTTTATATTTAGTTCTTTAATATCATAGCTATTATTTGTAATAAATTCAAATTTTTTCACTTATTTTTATTTCCAATTTATTTTGATTTAATATATTTTAATATTAGAAAATAATAAGTTTAATATATTTTTTTACAATTTAACTCCTTAGTCACTATTGCATCAAAATGTATTAATATGTATAATAAAGAAAAAGTCATTACTTTTTTTAATTTTGAAAAAGAATTATATTGTGCTATAATGTATCTTAGAATGTAAAAAATATATAAAATATGGAGGTTTTTATGGATTTAGAAAATAAAAAAAGTGACGAGGATTTCTTAGCCGAAGAAAAAAAATCTGAAAATGAAAAAAATGAACGGCATTTTAATAACGTTGAGTCATTAAATAAAATAAGAAATGAAGTAATTGGTAATTCAAGCATTGAACAAAACAGATCAAATAATTTTGAATCAAATTCCAGCAATACAAATGATTCAATTACACTAACTTTGGATGCACTAACTACTAAAAATATGAAATTTATGGCAACAGTTATAAAAGTTTTCTCAGTATTAGGAATTATTGTGGGAGTTTTCCAAATATTTGCATTCTTTATTGGAATCCTAACAATTATAATATCACTAAAATTCCTTAAATCAGCAAATGCTTTAGAAGAAGCTCTACTTATGAAAGATGAAAACAAATTAAAACAATACTTTAATGAGCAATCTAAAGCCTTGAAATTATACATTATCTTTATAATTGTCAGTATTGTTATATGTATTGTTGTTTACGGATTTATCATCGCTGCATTTATATCGGGGGTTTTAAATAATTCTTCTTACTACAATTCATACTAAAAAATAGAATTTTACATTATAATAGGAAAAGCTAAAAATTAATATCTGCTTTTCCTAATTTTTATATTAGTTTTCTTTATTCTTTAAATTAAGACTAAGATTTTTTGAAAATAGAAATGATATTAAATAGAGTTTAGTGCCATAAATTATATAGTTTCTCAAAAAAATTATAATCATTCTTAATTTCCTTACAAGAAATTTAATAAAAGATTATGATTTCACGATTATAAACAAAACAATTATACACTTGATATCACTACTATCTTTATTTTCCCAACATCTCTATAATTTTGATTAAATATAACTCCCCATATCAAATTAACATTTTTATCTTCTATAATATTTGAAATTCTTTCTGTTATCTGCCTAATATATTCTAATGAAACATCTTCTGCTGCAATAAAATTTATAAGAACTCTTTTAGCATCCTCTAATTTCCCTTCAAATAAATTATTTTTCTTTATCTGTTCAATTATCTTATCAACAGCATTGTCGCCTTTTGCTTCTCCAACACGAATAATGGTATCCTTTGAATCTTGAAGAACTGATTTTACATCCAAAAAGTCAATATTCATAAATCCAATTTCCGTCAGAATATTTACAATGCTCTCAATACCTTCCTTTATAATAAAGTTAGCTTTTTTATAGGCTGTTTCAAGAGAATTTTTGCCAACATAATTATACAGCTTTTCATTCATAACAACAATCATGCTATCTGCAAGTTTTTCAATCTTCTTAATACCTGTATTTGCAATCTTTAAATTCTCGAATCCTTCTAGATAAAATGGACGTGCGATAATACTGACAGTAAAAATTCTCAATTTTTTTGCAACTTCAAGAATAACAGGCATTATTCCACTTCCAGTTGCCCCTCCAACTCCTGCAGTCAAAAATAGAATATCTGTTCCCTTAAGCAATTCCCGAAATTGATTTTCACATTGAAGTGCCACTCTCTCGGCCTGCTCTCTGCTGCATTCCTTAACCCCGGTATCTAAAAAAATCTTTTTTTCAGCATGACTTCGCTCATAATTCTTACTATCTGTATCAATTGTTATATATTCAACCTTTCTTACTCCTGAAGCTATCATAAAATTAACAAAATTTATCCCCATCCCACCAATTCCAATAACTTTTACACTCATTTTATCCTTCATACTAATCCCACTATTGCAAATACAAAGTATTGCAAAATCTCCCTTCTATTGAAAATATTTAATTTTGAAATTATTTTTTGTTTATAGATGTATTTTAGCAGATTAAAAGAGGTATTTCAAGAATGAAATTTAATAAAATATTTTTTCATGTTAATATAATTTATTTAAAAATTCAGAAAAATTATCAGCTACAAATTCTTTTTCTTGTGTTTCATGTAAATATAGGATAACTTTTTTATCATCATCTAAACATAAAACATTTCCTGATGGATCCAAACCAAAAGGAATTAAATTCATACGAAATAACTCTTCAAATTGATAAATATTTTCTTCATCCTCTCTATTGTATGATATTAAATCTTTAAAAATTTTCTCCTTCGATACTTCAGTATCAAAAATATTTTTATTAGGATAACCAGCATTGTTATTTTCTATACATCCTTTCAAATCATTTGGTAATAAAACACTGTATTTTTTTTCTATTTCTTGTATTTCCTCTTTATTTTCTAAGGGAATTACATATTTCCAATTTATATTATTCATATTCAATCTCTCCTTATCTATTTTCTTGTCCTCCACCCCATATAGCTTTACCACCTGTATGTGCAGTCTTATTATGTACATCTGTTTTTACTAGTTGCATTTCTCCAATTTTTTCATTATGATGCCATGTATATCCTCTTGGTGTTTCCCCATTTTCTATCATTTCAAGTTGTTGTTCATTAAAGTTTTTTCTTAATATTTCATCATTTTGAACTGTTTCTTTTAATTTTGAATTACACTCTTTAAATTGATTCTTATCTGTTGCATTGTAATTTTCTTTGGACAACTTAGTATCAAATACTGATTCAAACTCTGGGAAAACACCTTCAACTTTAAGTCCACCTACTTCTATACTTTTTTTGTTATAGGCTACTAGTGTAGTGTCATGTTTTATTCCTTCAAGCCATGAATTTAAAGTTTTTAACTGAATTGTTCCATTTTTATCTTTAATAGCATTTTCTATTAAAGAATCAGACATACCATTTTCTTTCAGAATATTTTTCTCTTCATTAGATAATCCTATTTCCTTAACTATAGGTTCATCCAATTCACTCGTATTCATATTTTTATTTTCTACAGATTTTGCAATTTCTGCCAGAGAAGACTTTTCAATCCCTGCTTCTGACAATTTTAATACCATAGATTCTATCATTTTATATTACCTCCTGTAACAACAAATTCTCTCCATACAGAATATATTTCAAGGGCATCTTTACCTTCTAAAGAAAATTCTTTCATTAAACTTTGAGAAATAGCTAATTTTAATTCATTATCTTCGATTTTTACACTTCTTTCAATTAAATTTACTAATTCCCTATTTAAATCTTCAAAATTACTTCTTGTAATAATTAATTTTTTAAATTATTCTTATCAACAATTAAATTAGTAACCATTTTAGATAATTTTTCAAAATTATTGTTTTTCCATATTTTTAATTTTTCAGTTTTTCTGTATTCATCTAAAAGTTCTAAAACCTCTATTTTCTGTATTGTTGATAATTTAGACTTAGTTAAAGTGTTGTCTATATACTCAATATTAGGCGTAATTTCCTGATTAACTTTAGTTTTTAATAATAATTTCAATAATTCTTGTTTTAATTTACATTCATCAATCTTTTCTGTATATTCTCGAGTATAATTATACAGTTCTTCTTTTCCTTCAAATTTATTAACTTTACACAATACAGGCTCTATCCAATCATTTTGATAAACTACAGCAACTCCTTTAGGTAATTTTGCAATTTCATCTAACTGTTCATCTTTTAAGGCTGCAGCTTTACCAGCCAATCTTCTATCAACCTCATCAGGTAATCTCATAATAATCTTTGTATTTGTATTTCTGATTGCTGAAACATCAACTGCATTAGGAGATTGATCAGCTATAATAAATCCTTCTCCATAAGTTCGCATCTCCGCTATTGCATTTGATAGCATTTCTACTGATTTTCCTGAAACATTGGAACTTTCTGAATTTTGTTCAGTTGAAACTCTTTTTAGTATATTGTGAGCTTCTTCTAAAACAGTAACATGTTTTAGTTTTGAATTCATTTCTGTTGCTTCTGACATTCTGTATTCATTCAATCTCATCACAAGTATTCCCATAATAAGTGATTTTGTTTCTAAAGAACCAATTCGGCTTAAATCAATTATAACATTTTCATCAAATAATATTTTATTATCTATCTCATCCGAAGCAAAAATTTGACCATTTAATCCATTAGTTAAAGATTTAATTCTAGTTACTAATGAACCGATGTAATTCCCCTTTAATTCCTCAGAATATGCTGAATTTTCAATAACAGTCCACAATTCTTTTTCTAAATCAGCAAACGTCGGGAATAACTCATCCGAAATTCTATTTACAGATTCCACTAAATCCCATCCACAATCTTCATAAGCACTTAAAACTGCATCTTTTAATACAGCAGGCATTGCCGCATACATTGGCCAGCACACATTAAATATTTCTATTAATCTATCCACATGCTCTAATACATGAACAGATTTTGGAAATTTAAATGGATTAATTCTTAATAATTCACTAAAATTAGGATTAGTTCCCAATACAGTTACGTTATTTTTATTCCCAAAAACATTTTTGTATTCCCCTTTAGCTGGCTCAATTATCATAAATTTTATACCAACTATATCTAATTGATCCAATATTTCATATATTGTATTACTTTTACCAGATCCTGTTGAACCTGTGATGAAAGTATGCATTGCAAGGCTTTCTCTATTTAATCTAACCTTAGTCTTTGTTTCTGTACCCATATTGTAAATATTTCCTAAATTTATACTTCCAAAAACTTTTTCATTATTTGATGTCATAACTTCTTTAGCAAAATCTACATGTTCAATAACAGGAAATCCAGGAACAGATTTTCTCGGGAAACCAATATGTAAAGCTAATTCATTACCACTAACTGTTACAGTTGGAGTTACTGGTATTGCGATTTGGGAAATATTGTTATATAAAAATAATGGATGATAAAAGTTTTTTATATATTTTCTTATTTCATTAACTTTTTCCTTATCACTCCATGAATTTACAGCAGAAACTTCTACTCCTGTATTTGTTCCACTCATTAATGCCTTATAAGTAGAAGCTGCAATTTCTGAAGTATATGAATTTTCAGAAACAAAATATGCCGCACATTCCCATAATCCTAAACTTTCAAATTCTTTTATTCTTTCAAATTGAATATCTAATTTTTCTAATATGTTGGAAATACTTTTATTTTCAATATTCATTGTTATATTTTGAGAATTTCCTCGTTGCATTCCTTTTGTTTCAGTATTACTTTGATTCGTTCCATAAGTATCGCCCATACTGGTTCCAGAAGTATAAGAATGATTTTCTGAAGTAGATTCTGTTGTAGTTGTTCCTTTAGTATGCGTCTTTCCAAATCCAGCACCTAAACTATTTATTCCCATAGAAAGTACACCAGCTCCTATCAAGCTAGCTCCTCCTGTCATAGGAGCTAACAATAAACCTGCTGTACTTACTGCCATTGAAGTTACGCCTGAAATTTTACCAATAGCATCTTTTTCAGTATAACTTTCTGATTTTGATGTACTCTGCGAAGTTGTCTTTCCGTAAGTCTCAGATGAATTTGTAGTATAACTTTTACTTTCTGATTTTCCTGTTGTAAAAGCATTAGCAACATTTATTGACTCGTTTACAGAATAATTTACTTGAGATTTTGAAAATGGTATTAATTGGGTATAGATATTTTCATAGTTCTTTCTTATTTCTGCAAGTTGTCCTTGTTCTACTCCATTTGCAATTATTATTCCTGTATATTTTTGATTTTGCATTGATAATGCCAATTTTTCTAGTCCTTGCACAAATGAAACGTTATTTTTTTCATCTATTTTATCATTTGCAACACACGAAACAGCAGAAATGTTATTGATTTTAATTTTATCTAAAACATTCTGCATTTTATTATTTGTGTAATTTTCTGTCTTTATACCAGGAAATTGCCCATTTAACGCATTTTTTAAAGTATCTCTTAAAGAATTTATAGTGAAATTTGAATTTAATGATTTAACTCCCATATAAAAATCAGTTTTTTCTCCATCACTATCTATTATAATGAATATAGCACATTTCATAGAAATCAATGAATTATACACACTTGCAAACTTATAAGTTGAATATTCGTCTTTTTCATATATCATTTCAGTAATTTTAAAAAATCTTATAGTATCAAATAAATCTTCATTTTCGGAAGAAAACGGAACTACTTCTAAATCTTCCAATTTTGTCAGATAATTTTTTAACAATACATCATCTACAATTTTAATGGCATTATTAAAATTCTCCTGAATAGATTTTTGTTCAGGTATATAATTATTTTTAGCTATTGTTTGCAATTTATCGTCATACATTTTTTACACTCCTTAATTATTATCATTAAATAGAATTATTCCACCTGCTACCAATACAGCACCACCAACAGCACCCACAACAAATGATTTTGCCACAAGTCCGCTTAATAATAATACTCCTCCAACTCCAGCTACGACCATACCTGTCTGTTTATAATTTATTGAATTATTTCTATTATTAGTTGTTTTCTGGAATCTTACGGAAGATTTATTAGTAGTATTTCCATTATTTGCTTTACTTCTATCTGAATTTGTCGTTTTCCCAGCAAATAAATGCTTTCTAACTTTTCTTAACAAATTCATTCTTTCTCTTGAAAAATTGAACATCAAGTCTTTCAGAAGTTGTTTATAGTATTCTTCTGTCCAATTTGCTACATTCAAATCTAATTTCTGATTATCCTGTTCTTTATATAGAGCATTTCCTATATTTTCTTCTGCATATTTAACCATTTCTTCACCTTCATTTGATTTAGGCGATACTGTAAAACTTGTATAAATCTGTGTTCTTACTCCATTAATATTTCTTTCACTAACTGCCTTTAAAAATTCTGAACTCAACATCATTTTTATCACTCCTTCTTATTATATTTCTAAAATTCCATTTACTCTATTTTGAATATTTTCTAACCAAGCTAACTTACTATTATTTTCATTAATTATATTTTCCAAATTATTATTTTCGCTTGCAAATCCTTTTAATTCCTCTAATTTTTCATTTAATTTACTATCTAATTTATCTGCTTCTTTTCTAAAGTTTCTTTTAATCTTTGTAATTGTATCATCTATATATTTTTCTGTTTCTTCTGAAATTTCAAAAAAATGATTAATTGGCGAACTGAAATATCTTTTAGCAAATTCCTCGCCTTTAACATATCTTATTTCTTCATAAATTTCTTCTTCAACATAACTAGGCTCCCAAAATTTAATCCAACCAAAAAAACCGCTCTTTTTCTGATTTTTTACTGTCTTAGTTCTTCCAGTAGCAACACTCTTTTCTTCAGCAATACTTTCAAATATTAAATTTGCATTCATAGAATCTATATCTCCTGAAATGAAATCCAATGGATCTATTTCAATATTTGCAATTTTAATATCTTCTGATAAAGATTTTAACTTATCTTTATAGCTTTTAACTAACTTATCATACATATTTTTTACTTTTTGTTCTACCGTTTCTTCTAATTTTATTTGTACTTTATTGTCTAAATTTTTAGTTTTTGTTTCAAATTCATTAGTTTTTGACTCAATTTGATAATCTCTAAATTCTTGTCCTTGTTGTCCATATATTATTTTTTGAATTTCTTGTTGAACATTTTCAAAAATAGGTCTGATACTTTCTTTTATTTCATTACCATTTAAACTTTCTACCTCTTCCAAGAATTTTTTACCACCTTCAGCATCTTTTAATTTATTCTGTATCTCATCAATAGCTTTAGTTATTTCAGCTTGTTTTTCTCTATTTGATAAGATTTCTTGTTTTACATTTTCAAATGACTTTGCACTTTCCAGTCTTGAATGAAATGTTTCATAAATATTTTTTATTTTAGCTGTTTTAGAATATTTTTCAACATAAAGTTTTATTGCTTCTTCAATAGAAACTATCCCAGAATGTATTAATGCTTCCCGCTTCATTCCTTCTGATTTTTCTTCTTTATCTTCACTAGAACTCAATTCTTTGGCTTCTTCTATTTGTTTATTAAGTTTGTTTCTCATACTAGGAGTTGCTGGTGCATATTTTTCTAAATGAAATTCTATATTTTTATTCATTTTTTTTACTTTATTAATTACATCTCTTACATTATCATCCAATTCATCTAGTTCATCTTCAGAATATCCTACAACTCTATGATTTTTTAAAATTGTTCTTATATCTAATGCCGTTAAAGCCGAAGCTGGATAAACATTAGGATTTTTTATCCCCTTATCTTCAAGATATTTCTTTACTTTTTCTATAGAACTTTCAACATCATCTTCTCCTTTTCTAAAGTTATCCAATTTATTTACAACAAATATATATCTATCTTTAGATTGTTTACCACCAACTTTCATACTGTCAGCAACCATTTCTAATAAATTGCTGTCATCGTTTACTGCCAATTGAGTTGCATTCAAGACATATAATACCAATGTTTTTGATGTTTCATTTAAATTTCTCATTGTCATTCTCTGATGTTCAGCATCTCTTGAATTATTTGGACCTGGAGTATCTACTAATACTAATGAAGTATCATCCGAAGATACAAAAGGTATATCGCCATTTATTTCTATTCGTGAAACACTTGAATCTGAATTAAATCTTTCCATATCCTCTAGTTTTAAATTTGGATTGCTCTCAATACGAATATTATTTTTATCAAAAATACTAGCTTCAAATATATCTTTATCTTTATCTGTAATTTCAGTTACTATTGCAGTACACGCTTCCTGTTTTGCAGGCATTAATTTTTTTCTTAATAAGGCATTTATTAAAGTTGATTTTCCAGCACTCATTGTTGCTATTACATTTACTGGGAATTTTTCACTTAATGCCATTTCAAAAGAATGCTTCAAAGATTTGTCATTTAATTCTTGAAAAGGTCCATTTTGAATATCATAAAATATTTCTTCAATTGCTTTTTCTTTATCGCCTAATTCCTGTACGGCTTCATGTATTACATGCATTCTCACATTTTCTGGAAACACTTTTCCATTCTCTGTTTCTATTCCTTCTCTTCTAGCATTTTCAACAACAAACTCTACATCTTCATAATCTAAACTAGTTCCTTTAAATGTAATTTCAAATTCCTCTTCCAACGTATTACATTCTTCAAACAAAATTCTCGGAAAATCCTCAATCCATTCTTGTAATCTTTTATCAGTTAAATCTAATACTTTTAATTCTTTCCCCTCCAACATAACTTCTGTTTCTACTTTATATGGGTTATATTTGATGTATACCTTTTTCATTTTTTTCTTTTTCCTTTCTCTAAAAAACTTTTACATTTCTAATATTTTTCTTTCTAATAATTTTATACCTGAATTTTTCAACAGCATCTCATATTTATTATTTTCTATCTTTTCATCAGATATTTTACAATTATAATATTTAGATAAATTCCAATATTCTTTTTTAAATTTTCTTGCTAATTCATCCACATCTTCCAGCATATCTTCATTATGTATTTCATCAAATATTTTTTGCTTTGCAAGAAAACCAGCATGTGCAGAAATTGGACAAACTATCGGATCTTTAAATCCTATTTTTTTTAATTCTTTATTCACATTCATTATGGTATCTTCAATAGAATCTTCTCCTTTCCTAAAACTATCTAATTTATTGATTACAAAAATAATTTTGTTATCTTTCTTATTTCTAAAAATATAATTCAAATAATTAAAATTATCTGTACTGCTTATATTTTCAGCATTAAGCACATATAATAAAACATCATAATCTTTTTCTTTTAATTTTTTTCTGTTATAGATTTATCATCGCTTCTCAATGAAGAATTTATTCCAGGAGTATCTATAAAACATACTTTATTTTTATCAAAGCCTCTAAAATAACTTGATACCAGTATTTTATCTTGGGTATTATTCTTGTCATTTTCTAATAATGTTTCTTGTGTTGCATTTAAAGAAAGTTCATTATCAAATTCATAAATATTTCCATCTTCATAAGGTTTATTATAAATATAATGCAATTTTTCAGTACAAGCTTCATTTGTTACCTTACTAATCTTTTTCCCTATTAAAGCATTTATAAGCGTTGATTTTCCCGCACTCATTGTTGCTGTAATTAATACTTTTTTCTCTTTTGATTATTAAAATTATTATTTTCTTTCCAAAGTTTTATATAATCTTTTAACCCATTAAATTCTTGGATAATTTCTCCATTTTCATATAAAATGTTATATAAATCCATAAATTTTTGAGGAAATTTATATAATTCTTCAAACTCTTTAATAATTTCATGCGCCTTCTCTTTTTCATAAAAAGAATTGATATACAAGCAATCACATAACAAGAAATATTTAAATTTCATAAAACTTTTGTTTCTAAATGATTTAGTTATGTCTATTTCTTTTTCATCCTCGTTGTTTTTTAATAATTTTATTTTATACATTTCTAAGATTTTCTCTGAAAAATATCTGTAGAATATTTATTTTTAAAGTATTCCAATGTTTTGTAATACATATTTCTAAATTCAAAACTTTCTTTTGAGTATGTAGTTTTAAAAATTAACTTCTTTATATTTTCTATTATCTGCTGACTTTTGCTTTTATTTTCATATCTAAATATTAAATTTCGCTGCATTATTTGAGAATTCCTAAAAATATCTAATGCTATTTCCATTTATCTTTCCTTTCTTTAAAAATTTAAACCTACATTTCCAATATTTTCTGTTCTAATAATCTAATTCCTGAATTTATTAATAAGGTTTCGTATTTATTATTTTGTAATTCAGTTATGTTATTATCATAATATTTTGACAAATTCCAGTATTCTTTTTTAAATTTTCTTTCTAACTCTAATAATTCATCTAGCATATCTTCATCTTGAATTCCACTATATAAATGCTGTTTAGCTAAAAAACCAGCATGTGCGGAGATTGGACAAATTATCGGATTCTCAAATCCTACTTTTAATAACTCCTTTTTAACATTTTTAATACTGTCTTCAATGGAATCTTCTCCTTTCCTAAAGCTATCTAATTTATTAATTACAAAAATAATATTATTACTCTTTTTATTTTGTAAAATATAATTCAGATGATTAAAATTATCTGTACTACTCATATTTTCAGCATTTAATACATATAATAAAATATCATAATCTTCTTCTTTTATTTTTTTTTCTGTTATAGACTTATCATTACTTCTTAATGAAGAATTAACACCAGGAGTATCAATTAAGCAATAACTATAATCATCATTCTTTAACATTCTAAAATAAGTTGATACATAAATATTTTTTTCGATTTTTTATATTATTTTCTAATAATTCATTTTCTGTTGCATTTAAATTCAATGATTTGTCATATTTATAATTTTTATTATCCTCAAAAGGTTTATCATAAAAATAATGAATTTTAGCCGTGCATGCTTCATTAGTAACCTTACTTACCTTTTTTCCTATTAAAGCATTTATAAGTGTTGATTTTCCCGCACTCATCGTTGCTGTTAATAATACTTCTTTTTTCTTTTTAGCTAACTCGTTAATCTTTGTTTCTAATAAATTCTTCTACATATTCTTTACTATTTTTAAATTTATTTAAATCTTTTTTCAATAGATTTCGTATCTAAACAATATTTTTTAAAATTTTCTAATTTATTTTCTCTAAAATAGAAATGTAAGTCTTTTGCTAATTCAAATTTGTAATTTGTTAACATACAAATACAATATATATCACATAATAAATAATTTTGGTACTTGTGAAGTTTGTTAATTTTATCTTTTATTTCTAGTTTACTAAAATTTCTTTTTACTCTTATTCTTTTATTAGTTAATTCACTTCTTAATAATTTTAAATATTCCATACTAAAATAATCATTTCTATTATATTTTCCAACAAAGAATTTTAAAATTTCAAAATAACTTCTTTTAAATGTTCTTCCGCTTGGAATATTGGATTATTACTTTTATTAGATATTTTTAAACTTTTAAAAATAATTTCATTTTATTTTTCCTCCTGACTACTAAACAACTAATTTCTTTCAAAATTTTTACACATTCACAATTATATCTTAATTTCAAATATTTTTCAAATTTTTTATTAACTTGTTTCAATAAAAATTCAGATTCATAGTTATTTATGTTTTTTATTTTTAAATAATATCACAAACTTTTTATTTAAAATCCAATTTTTATTATCACCACCACTCTATCTTCGGCATTTTAAAATTTTTATCAAATTCCATCAAAAACTCTTTATACGTAGGAACAATTATTTTTCTAGAATCCTCATATTTAAGTGTATTCTTTAATGAAACTATATATGCATTTCCAAGTTTTCTTGTTACTTCAGACATTATCGAACCTGGAACATTAAAATACACATACGGAATCATTGATTCTGCTAATTTTTCTTCCAAATTATTTTTTTTCACATCTTCTTCTATAATATCTTTAATTCTCTTTTTTATAGCAGGAACTATTGTCCACATCGAATTATTAATTCTAAATTTCTTGTCAATTCGATAAACCATAACATCCCAAATTCTTTCAATTGAAGTTTTAATATCAAAGTCAGGCCCTGCCATCAAATCAAATGGATGAATAATATATCCCCCAATACCTGGTCGATTATTTCTACGGCTACACATTATTCTCTTTCCAATTGTAAGATTATCTTTGTTAGATGCGGCTTCTTCAACAATTTTTTCTAATTCCTTTTCTATTTCTTTTGGAATTTTGTTTTTGTTTTTTTCCAGTTCTTCCTGTTCATCCACAATTGCCATTTCCTGCTTGCATATATCTTCTTCAGCTATAATTCCTAAAAGATTTGATACTATTTCCAATGCTTCTTCCTCGTCAGCTCCATCTGCATAAATAGTGATTTCTGAACCCATTTTAATTCCAAAACCGCTTAACATCAATGGAGATTTGTTTTTTATTTTTTTTCCACCATACTCAATTACAATTTTACTTTCAAATTCTCGTGCTTTTTGCATAACCTCTTTAGCAAAATATATGTCTATTCCGTAGCGGTAATTAAAAGTTATTGTTTTACTAACCATTTTTCTATCTCCCTTACCTAATGTGTATTCAAAATACTTGTTAAAATTTAATCTTCCAATATTTTAACTCTATCTCCTTGGCTTCTAAGCCACATTTTAATTCCTTCTTCTCCGTAAATTTCAGCCCAAATCGTATATTTTTTCATATTATTTCCCAAATTTTCCTCTTTCTTTATTTCTGCCGTCGGCAACCTATCCAGAACTACTTCTTTCAACCCTGTATATTCAAATTTTACTCTATGTAATTTTCCTGAATACATAAATTGTATTCTTTTTCTAAATTCCCCATCTTCAAATCTTGAACTATATGGAATATCAAATTTTTTATTTGTATTTCTAACTTCCGTTATTCTGTCAATCCTAAAGACAATTGGTATCTCATCGTCTTTATTTACCATAAATACAATTAGATAAAAGTAAAATTCTGAAAACATTATTGAAAGTGGCTTTACTGCATGAAATTTCTTTTTTCCAATGTTAGATGTATATTCAATTTCTATAATTTTTCTGTCGGTAATGTATTTAGATAAATCCCAAATTGATTTAAGGAGAGGCTTTCCATGTTGTAATTGAACATAGTTAAATCTCTCATTTTTTATAATTTTTTCAATTCTCTTATAGCTGTCGTTACTGGCTGCCTGATTTGCTATTTTCCTTAAAAGAATCTCTAATTCTTCCTTGCAAAATGCTCTACTTTCCAGCAGTATTTTACTAATTGCCAATATTTCTTCATTAGTAAATACATTTATATTCACATCTTTTTGCAGCTCATAGCCCTCTTTTTGCCAATTATATACGACCTTGCTTTGGTTTTTTTCAGCATAATAACTGTTTAATGTATCAAAATCACGCTGAATACTCTTTTCACTAACTCCATATTTCTCAGACAATTTTTTCTTTTTTAAAATTTCCCCTTTTTCCAGTTTTTCCTTAATTTCTATAAACCTAAATAACTTCTCTGTTTTTACTGACTTTTCCATCTTTCACCTTTCCATAAAATTTAGCGAATCAATATTTTCATTTTATTTATAATTTGTATATCCTTAGAATTATACCTCAAAAAAAGACTTTTCCAATTTATAATGAATTATATCATAATAAGTTGGACACTTTTTGTCCATATCTACAAAAATTTATAAAATTATTAACTTTAGTAAAGTTATTTTAAATAAATCAACAAAAAAATCACAGCTAACTTAATAACTGTGATTCTTATTCTTAAAATACTTTCACTATTCTAAAAGTCCTTCCATAATTTCATTGTGAAATTGCTCCACTTTTTCCACTATTTCTAAAAATGGCTCTTCGTAATCTAATTTCAAATCTCCTATTATAACACTTGTATCTATTTGCTGTCTTGGTATTGAAACTATTCTGTGTGTTCTAACATAGGACAATCTTGTCAAATTTATTTTAGGAAATTTTACTGGATCTATTTCTATATCGTATATCGGATTTACGTTTGCTCTATTTGAAATACTTGAGATAGGAAGGACTACATAATCATCATTAACAGGACTTTTTAGTACTAATGCAGGTCTTGATTTAATGGAATTTCTTTGTAATCTCATATCATAATATTGGGTTAAACATTTGACTATTTTACCTATCATTAAACCATCACTTTATAATCTTCAAATTCATCATAATACATATCCCACATATAATCATAAGGTCTTACTTTTTTTGCATCTTCTCTTATATCTTCCATTTTAATTTTCACATTTCCATTTTCTTCCTTTTTAAGTCCTTTTCGTGAGTTAAGCCATGAAGTTTCTTTATGTGTCAATGCACTTAATTTCCACGAGGCTAATGCCCCGTATTCTTGAATTATGTTATTTATTATGTATTTACTTTCGCTTTTTATATCTTCTGTTTGTGCATTTATACCATCTTCAGTAAAAACTGTTCTAACCTCCCTAGAAACAGGTCCATACTTCCACCCCTCAAATACTTCGTTAAAAAGAGGCTGATTTAAAATAGCAAATGTTTCTCTCTGTGAAAAATATAATAATTTTTGCAATTTCATTTCATCAATAATTTCTTCTGTTACTCTTTTATATTCATTGAAAATATACTGAGCAACATTTATTATTTTTTCCATATTACCATCTCCTTAACTACTATTTAATAATTAAATTATACCCTTTTTACTACAAAAGTGCAATCAAAATTTTTAATATTGCATTTCCTTTCAATTCTTTCTACCTCCACCAATCTTCTCAAAAACAATTGACTTTGTCACTACATAAAGCAAAATCGCTATTAATAACGGCAATACAATTGATGTCAATAAAATTATTCCAATAATAACTGGCGTATTTTCAACTAAGTCTTTTGATATAACATTTATTTCTTTTGAGAAATTATCAATCTTGACTTTTGCACTGTCAATTTGTCCTGGAATATTAAAAATACTCTTTGATTGATCTAATGAAAGCATTTCGTCTTTCACTTTATTTAGCTTTCCTAAATCCTGATTTAGCTCAACAATTGCAGGCTCTTTATATTCTTTTTCAAAATAGCTCGAAATTGTCGAGTTTACAAATATCGCACTTGGTAAAACTATGTAAATATAAAGTAATATGAAAAACGAATATTTAGAAATCTTTCTAAAAATTCTTGTAACTTTGTTTTTATAAATAGTATATGGAAAAATTGTGATTAATGAAATAAACGTCAAAATTGTAGCTAATTTTACTTTAAAAATTTCATAATAAATAGTTTCCAGCTTCAGTATAACAACGCTCGCAAGTGACACTTTCCATAAAATATTTATCATATCGTAAATAGGCTGAATAATGTCTCCAATCTCAATTTCCATTCCGACAATCATACTGACATTAACCGTACTACCTTCAATAATATCCGTAGTTCCTTTCAAAAGCGACAATGTTAAAAACATCTTTTTAGATTCTTCATAAGTTTTTTCCAAGTACGGCATTGTTAAATTTTTAAAAAAGTTAAAAATCGTATGTTCAAAGATTTTATCCATTATTCCAAAAATACATAAAATCAATCCAATTACAATTAATATTTTAACCAATAGGTTCTTGCTATCTGATTCCCATTTAGGAGAATCATTTTTCTTCATTTTTTTTTCTTCATTTACTGTTAATACAGCTTCTTTTCTTTCTTCCAATCAATTTCACTCCTTTTTCTATTTCAATTGTTTTCAAACATTTATTAAGAGGTACAAACTTGCTTAATAATTTATTTTAAAAGTTATAATATTAAAACTAAGTTGTTAAATAATTTAAATAATTAAGATATTTAACATTACCTATATTTAATCCCACTCCAATAACTTTCTCACTACATAAGAAGCTAGTACAAGACCAGCTGCTCCTGGGACAAACGAATTACTTCCAGGCGTAGTTTTTCTCGGAATTTTATTATTTTCCCTAAATTCAGTTGGCATTTCTTCCTTAAATAGTTCTGACTTATTTGGATGTACAGGTATTTCTTTTGAAAATGCAACTGGAACATTTATAATCCCTTTCTTTTTCAAAATACTTCTGATAGTTCTTGCCATTGGACAAACAGAGGTATTTTTTATTTTTGCAATTTCTATCATTTCAGGGTGCATCTTGTTCCCAAATCCCATTGAAGAAATAATATTTATGTTATTTTTCACACAATATTCAATCAGATTAATTTTACTCCCGATGACATCGATAGCATCCACAACAAAATCATATTTGTTATTTCCCAAAACTTCATCTACATCGTCATAAACTAATCTTTTTACAAGTTCAACCTTACAATCTGGATTAATGTCCAAAATTCTGTCTTTCATAACATCAATCTTAGACTTACCGATTGTGCTTCTAAGCGAATGCAGCTGTCTATTAATATTCGACTCCGAAATCTCATCAAAATCAACCATAGTAATTTGCCCAACTCCTGCACGTACCAAAGCCTCCACAGTATAAGAGCCAACCCCGCCAACTCCAAAAATTATAACTCTAGATTTTCCCAATTTCTCAATCCCTTCTTCCCCAACCATCATAGAAAACCTAGCAAATGTCTGATTTTTATCACTCATTTTTAAATTATTTCCCCTTTCAATATCCATTTTTCTTTTCTCTATCTAAAATTTTCTCATATTATATCATAAATCTAGAAAATGTAAATAGCGAGAATATAAATTTTTTTATTATAAAGTTTTTATTTGACACCTTTAATTTACTCTATTCTTATACTATGAATCCTGGATTAAGTAATAAATGTTTTATAAATTTTTGAATTGTATATTTAACCCTAATACAATTTCTGTTTTACTATTTTTTGCAGGATTGCTCATTGCCGTAAATTCTTATCTTGCATGAAAGATTTATCCTGACAAATAAAAACTTCCCCAGTTTATTAAGATAAAAAAATTATATTTCAATTATTTGGAAATACTAATTTTTAATTCTTTGTTGAAAAAAATTTTAATATATTCGTTGTTTAAATACACCATTTGTATTAAATATTTATAAAATAAATATAATTATTGAAAAAAATATTAATTTATAATATAATACTTTTGCATAAATTAAAAGAAAGGAAAAAAGATACTTATGTTTATAAATACTATGAAAACAGGTTTTTTAATGTTTGGATTAGTTTTTCTCTTTGTAGCAATTGGTGGTATATTGGGAAATCAGCAAGGGGCATTGATTGGACTTCTGATTGCTGGGGGAATGAGTTTTTATAGCTACTGGTTTAGTGATAAAATGGTTATAAGAGCTTATAATGGACAGGAAGTTACTCCTGAAAATAATCCAAGATTGTATCAATTGATACAAAGATTAGCTAAAAACGCCAATTTACCAATGCCAAAAATTTATATAATTCCAGAACGTCAGCCAAACGCCTTTGCAACCGGAAGAAATCCTCAAAATGCCGCAGTTGCCTGTACTGCTGGATTACTAGAAATGATGGATGACAATGAACTGGCTGGAGTTATGGCTCACGAATTAGGTCATATAAAGCATCGTGATATTTTGGTTAGTACAATTGCTGCCACTTTTGCCGGAGCTATTGCCAATATTGCAAGATTTTTACCTTATGTTTCAAGCGGAAATAATAGAGATGGGAATAGAAGAAGAAATAATGTTGGAACTGCAATGCTTCTTTCTTTTTTAGCTCCAATAGCAGCTTCTATAATTCAAATGTCTATTTCAAGAAAAAGAGAATACATGGCAGACAGAGCTGGAGCTGAATATTCAGGAAATCCATTATATTTACGTAACGCACTGCAAAAATTGGAGAGTTACAGTCACAATATCGCCATGAATAGACAAGATCCTACAACAGCCCATATGTTCATAATAAATCCATTTTCAGGCCTTGGAAATCTTAAAAATTTATTTAGCACACACCCTTCTACTGATGATAGAATAAGAGAACTTGAAAAAATGGCAAGAGAACAACATTTATTATAGTTTTTTAGTTTGATTTTAATGACATTTATAATACATTACAAAATAACTAAAGTTAACTCTTTCATTTTATCTTGAGAATTTATCTTAAATATGATAAAATGTATAAAAACTATGAAATATGGAGAATTAGATATGATAAATGCCTTTACATTTTTAACATTACTATTACTTTTTGTACGAATTTATTCACTTGTATCTCTGTTATTCCTAAACGGGAAGCGAGTGCAATTTGCAGAAAGAATAACCGTACTTGTACTACTTTTTGAAGTACTAACGATATTATTATATAGCTTTTTTACTTCATTCCGTTACTTATTACCTCCAGCCTTAATGTTATTAAAAACTCAAAAATTTTTATTTTTAACAAATTTTTCAACAGTGCTTTTATTTTATTCACTTTTGAATCTAGCATTAAGTTTCACTTTTGGAAGCCAAAGTATTTTTAAATTTATAAATAGATTTTTAGTTGGAATAATTTTGTTAACAAATATTATTTATGGTTTTATATTAATAATATAATTTTATACGAAAATTTCTTTAATGTTAAAGTAAAAGATTAGAAATTTTTTCAAATTTAATTGATTAGATTAGTTTAATAAAAAATTTAAAATTTAGTACAGAATAAAAAAATAGGTAATTTATAGTATTTTTACTAATATATTACCTATTTTTATTTACCTTCGTTATCCTTCTTGTTTTTCAAGAACCATATTTACTTCTTCAATAATCATATCTGGATTTAATCCATGAACAGCGATTCCTTCTCCCAAAGTTTCTGCACTTGAAATAATACACCCAACACATCCAAGTCCATATCTCATAAGTACTTGTGCAATAATTGGATATTTTTCAACTGCTTCCATTATATTCATATCTTTTGTTACTCTTTCCATAATTATCTCCTCCTATTTAAAATTTTATTTTAATATTTATCTATCCTTGTTAAGTATAGCAGATTAAATAATTTCAGTCAACTTTTATAAACAAATATCTCTTGTCCAAATTATAGTCAAGAGATTTAAAAATTAAAGTAAAAATTAGTAAATTGCCTAATCTATAACTTAATCTTACTCTCTTTTTTTATTAGAATTATTGTTATTTAAGGTTTTTAGATAAGAAAAAGATTGAACTAGAATTATTATAACCAACATTTCCAATTCAATCTATAACTTTACTTATTACTTTAGCTTATTTTAAAGCTTCGTATTTTTTAGATACTTCATCCCAGTTTATAACATTGAAAAATGCTGAAATATAATCTGGACGTCTATTTTGATAATTTAGATAATATGCATGTTCCCATACATCTATTCCTAAGATTGGAGTTCCTTGTGAACATCCGCAAGGAGTTGCTCCTGGCATTAATGGATTGTCTTGATTTGCAGTTGAAGTTACTTTTAATTTTCCATCTTTATTTACAACAAGCCAAGCCCATCCTGATCCAAATCTAGTTGCTGCAGCTTGTGCAAATTTTTCTTTAAATGCTTCAAAACTTCCAAATGCTTCATTAATTTTTTCTGCTAATTCTCCAGTAGGTGCTCCACCTGCATTAGGTGCCATTATTTCAAAATAAAGGTTATGGTTATAATATCCACCTCCATTATTTCTAACAGCTCCTCTTATTTCTTCTGGTAATACATCTAAATTTGCTAAGATTTCCTCAATTGGTTTTTCCAAAAATTGTGGTGCATTATTTTTCAATGTATCATTTAAATTATTAGTATACGCTGCATGGTGCTTTCCATAATGTATTTCCATAGTTTTTGCATCAATATTTGGCTCTAATGCGTCAAAATTGTAAGTTAATTCTATTTGTTTAAACATTTTTATCACTCCTAATCTATTTTTATGATACATTTTAGCACATTATTTTTATAAAATCAATAAAAATTTATATTTTTTATGAATTTGTTATTATTACAATTATGAACTAGTTAATTAATTTTTTCACTATTTTATGTAAACTGAGAATTTATAATTTTTTTCAAAATTATTTAATAAACTCAGTAATTTAAAGATTAAAATAGAATAATTTACAAATTCAATTTAAAATAACTATTCTTTTATGATATATCCTACACTTCTTACAGTCTTAATAATCTTCTGTTCGTGTCCTTTATCTATTTTTGATCTTAAAAAATTAACATACACATCTACAATATTACTTTCTGAAACAAAGTCTATATCCCATATTTTTTCAGAAATCATTGTTCTTGTAAGCACTCTATTTTTATTTCTAAGGAAATATTCCAGTAATAGAAACTCTTTATTTGTCAATTCTATTTCTTTTCCATCACGTTTAACTTCCCTGTTTGCAGGATTTAATGTCAAGTCATAAGCTGTTAATATTCCCATTTCATCTTCAGTAAGACGTTTATTAAGGATTCTTACTATTGCCCTGAATTTTGCTGAAAGTTCTTCCAGTCTGAAATCATTATATATGTAGTCATCTATTCCTTTTAACAGGGCCTCTGTTTTTGCGTATCTGTCATCTTGTTCGATTGCCATTAGAATATAACTTTGTCTTTTATATCTTATTATTCTTTCTATTGCTAATGGAAAATCTTCAATTGAGGTAATATCTAAAAAAGAAATATCAAGAGATTCTGTCTTCAAGGCATCCAACATTTGTTCCTCATTTTCTGCCAATATGACATTAAAACTTAATTCTTTTAATAATTGTCCTACAACCATTCTGGTTTTTTCATTTTTATTAAATACTAATACTTTCATTTTTTTATCGCATAATAAATATATTGAAATATGACAATATATTTAAAATACTTCTCCTTTCACATTTATTTTCTTACTTTTCATCTTCTTGTTCCAATTTTTTAATTACTTTAGTAATTATATCGTTCATTTTTCTTGACGCTAAAGAATCGTTTGAAATAAATGGTAACCCATTATCACTAGATTCCACAATATTTCTATCTAATGGTATTGAGCCTAGAAAGTCTGTTTTTTTCTCTTGTGCCATTTTTTCGGCTCCGCCTTTTTTAAAGATATTCACTTCCTTTTGACAGTCAGGGCAAATAAAACCACTCATATTTTCGATTACACCGAGTACATTCAAGTTAATCAATTTTGCAAAATTTATTGCTCTTGTAGAATCCAGCAAAGAAACTTTTTGTGGTGTTGTAACAATGATTGCTTTTGAGTCTGTCCCTATATTTTGTGCAATCCCTAATGTTTCATCACCAGTTCCAGGCGGTAAATCAACTATTAAAAAATCGATTTCTCCCCATTTAATTCCTTCCAGCATTTCCATTATCGCTGTAATTTTTTGCGGACCTTTCCACACAACTGGAGAATTATCGGGTACAAAAAAACTTAATGACGATATATGTAAATTCTCCATTACTTCCAATGGTTCAGAAATTTTTGAAAGCTTTACTCCTTCTTTTCCGAACATAATAGGAATATTGGGTCCATGTAAATCAGCATCTAGAATACCAACTTTATATCCTCGTAATGATAATCCATAAGCTAAGTTGACAGCAGTCGTTGTTTTTCCAACTCCACCCTTTCCACTCATCACTACTATTTTATGCTTAATTTTGGACATATTGGAATCAATCCTTTGCTTTCGTTCAGCTAAAGCTGGATTAGTTTGCATTCATTCCTCCTATTCTAAAAATATTATAATTTTATTTAACTTCCCTGCTTTAATTAAATCATAAACTTAGAAAAAATACAAGCAATTTTTTACATTTTTTTCAAAAAAAATTAATTTTTTTGTTACAATAAATAAATCATGTAAAAATATTTTTTATTGAAAAAATAGACTGGACTAATTCTCTTTTTTTTTATATAATATAGGTAAGCTATCTTTAAAATAAGCCTTTTTTACGAAAATTAATTTCTATTAGGCTAATTACTAGACATGAATATTATTTTAAATTACAGGATTATTTTAGTCATGTTTTAAAGAATTTTAAATGTATAGATTTGATTACATAGAAAGGAATGATTATAATTTATGAATATTTGTTTAAAAGAAAATATAAAAAGACTATTATTATTTTTAATATTTACTCTTGCTCTTATATGTAAAACAAAACCAGAAGATAAGTATATCTGGTACTCTCCACGGGAAGTTATATCGAATGCTGACAAATTACAGCCTGGAGATATTCTCATATTATCAAAAAGACCTACTTTACGTTCAATGTGGGGGCATGCGGCTGTCTTAAATGAACACAAAAAAATTGTTGAGTTTCCATCATATTCTGCTGGCTATAGTGAAAGTCCAATATATGCCTGGCAAAATATAAATAGAAAAGTGGCTATTTTTAGATTAAAAGGAATTGACGACAAATTTAAATCCGTTCTATTCAAAGAAATAAATGAAACTATAACAAAACCTTATGGATTAACATTCCATAAAAATTTTGATAAAAGACTCTATTGTTCACAGTTTGTATATTTAGTCTTTAAAAAAGCTGGCGAAAAGACTGGACGTGAAGTTAATCTTGATTCCAATGGTGGCGGTTGGGTTATGCCATTTGATATAATGGATTCAGATTTGCTTGAAAATGTTTCACTTTATTAATTTTTTTAGTATTGTTTAAAAATTTATTTCTTTATTTAAGCGGAGTTTAGTATTAAATCTATTATTTAATTAACTGGAAATGAAAAAGCTGTTTTGTAAAGCCTCTCTTATTTTAAAAAATTAGAACAAACTTTACTAAACAGCTTTTTATTATATAATTTTTTATTAAATCTGTGAGTCAGATGTATTTCTCAGTGTTGTAAGATCATAAGGTGTTCCCTGATAAACGTGATGATTTATCCAATTAGAAAACAATAAATTTGCATGAGCCCGCCACACAAAAACTGGTTTTTTACTTACATCATTATCTGGATAATAATTAAATGGTATTTTTATATCTTTTCCTAATCTTATATCTCTTTCATACTCTTTTGCAAGTGTCATTCTATCATATTCTAGATGTCCCATAATAAAAATATTTCGCTTATCTCTACTACAGACAATACTAATCCCAGCCTCTTTAGAATATGCAATAATTTCCAATTCATCAACTTTTTTTATATCTTCTGCACGAACTTCAGTATGTCTTGACTGTGGCATATTAAACACTTCATCAAATCCACGCAGCAACATTGTATGACGAATATCAATTTTCAAAGGGTAAATCCCAAAAAGTTTTTCTTTTAATGGATATTTCTTTATTCCATAATGATAATAAAGAGCTGCCTGTGCTCCCCAACAGATACACATTGTTGAATATACATGTGTCTTGCTCCATTCCATCACTTCTGCCAATTCTTTCCAATAAATAACTTCTTCAAAAGATAAATTTTCTACTGGTGCTCCTGTTATAATCAACCCATCAAAATAATCGTTCTTTATATCCTTAAAAGTTTTATAAAAATTTGACATATGTTCCTTCGATACGTTCTTTGAAACATAAGAGGCCATTTTTAAGAATGTAACTTCCATTTGTAAAGGGGTATTACTAAGTAATCTTAGTAATTGTGTTTCTGTTTCTATTTTTGTAGGCATTAAATTTATTATTATAAATTTTAAAGGACGAATATCTTGCGACAATGCTCTATTTTCATCCATTACAAAGATGTTCTCCTTTGCTAAAATATCTACAGCCGGCAAGTTATTTGGTATTTTTATAGGCATTGCATATTCTCCTTTCTTTTTAGTTTATTTATAACAAAGCACTTATATTCAAATATTCTATAGATATTATAAATAAAAAATAATACAATATTCATTAACAGTATTTTTATCAAAAAGATATTCCGCACATCTTTTTGTTTCACTTCATCAGGTATTTCCTCTTTTATTTTTTTCAATTTTAAATAACTGTAAGTCATTAATGCTACTTTTAAGACAATATATATAAGAATATTAAATATTGTGATTACAACAAAAATAATTAATCCTGTTATCACATTGCTAAAAATTTCATCTTGCATTTTTAATTTTAAATAAACAATTATAGATAATTCTGGTAATAATGAAATTAATAACCAACTGAATTTTTCTGTTGCAGTCAACTGTTTATCCATAATCCACCCTCCATTAGTTAATAAGAAACTAGCTTTCCCTAAGCGCCAATGGCATTGTGAAGTACAGCGACTTATCATTATCTTCATCTTTTACAATTACTGAACTTTTATTATTTAACAGTTCCAGCACAGTTACTTTCCCTTCAATTGTGGAAATATAATCAAGTAAAAATCTTACGTTTAATGAAATCTTTAAATCTCCACCTTCCTGAATTGTTACAATTTCTTCTTTTATCTGTGCATTTTCACTTGTTCCAGTAAGCAATAGCTTGTTATTGGCAAAATTAAATATTCCGCCATTTTTAGCTTCTTTGTTATCCCTAACAAATATAGCTGTTCTTCTTAGCACCGATAAAAAATCCTTTGTATTTAGCAATATTTTTTTATTATGTTGTGAGTTATTTAAAATTGATTTGTAATCTGGAAATTGTAAATCAATTGTACGAGTTAATATTTCTACATTTGAAAATTGGAAAAATACTTTTGAACCATCTGATTTCACTGTAATATTTTCCTCATCAATAAGTTTCATAATTTTTATTAATCCATCTATTGTTTTTAATGGAATACTTAAACTAAGATTTTCCTTCCCTTTCTGAGCATCATCCAAATTTTCCTCAATATATGTCAATCTGTATGTATCAGATGAGATGAGTTTTAACTTGTCTTCCTCTATTTCCATTCTAATACAGTTTACAGCAAGATTTTCTGGGTTTGGAGAAGCCGAAATTTTTACATTTTCAATATCATTTAATAACTTTTCTTTTTCAAAGACATATTCAACTCCATTTTCCAGTTTTGACTGAACTGGGAAATTTTCTGAATCATATAAAGAAAATTCAGTGTTTGTTGAACTTGCTTTAATTACTAATTTTCCGTTTTCTTCAATCAATGTAATTTTTCATCAGAAATTTGTTTCAAAAATTCTTCGATTAATTTGTGTTTTATAACAATTTTTCCTTCTTCTTCAATTTGAGCTTCTATTTCAGTATTTATAGATAACTCTAAATCTGTTCCACGTAAAATTGCCTTTCCTTCGTGTGTTTCAATATAAATTCCAGAAAGGACTTCTCTTATCTTATTTTCAGTTACTGCATTTTCAACTATAGTTATAGCTTTTAATAATGATTTTCTATCTACAATTATATGTAACATACTCTTAACTCTCCTTTACAGTATATCCTTATATTCTTCCAAATGTTCTTTTAATTTTGTTATAGCCTTTTTTTCTATTTGTCTAACTCTTTCACGAGTAATTCCCATTTGTTCTCCAATTTCCTTTAATGTATGAATCTTGTTGTCATACAGTCCATAACGATATTCAAGAATCATTCTTTCACGCTTATTCAAAACTTTTTCAAGTAAATCTTTCATTTCGATAAGCTGATCTTCTTTTATTATTTTATCCTCAACATCATCATTTTTCCCAATGATATCTTCCAAATAAATGTTATCTCCTATTGTTTCATTTAATGACATTATATCCTGAAATTCACCTAAAAGCAAGATAACCTTACTTTCCTTCAAATCAACTTCCTTCGCAATATATTCTGTCGATGGAGCTTCACCATGAATGGCAGTATAATCTTTTATGACTCTATTTACTTTTGACAATTGCTCGTACTTATAAGATGGTATTCTTATATCACGTCCTATATTAATGATAGCCTTTTTTATCGACTGTTTTATCCACCATACTGCATATGTGCTGAACCTATGACCTTTTTCATAATCAAACTTATTTATAGCCTTTATTAGTCCAATATTACCTTCACTAATTAAATCAATCAGAGGAAGCCCATTTCCAAGAGATTTTTTAGCTGTACTTATTACCAGTCTTAAATTTGATAAAATTAACAATTGCCTTGCCTGTTCGTCATTATCTTCCCTAATTCGTTTTAACAGTTCATATTCTTCCTCCTTTGAGAGTAAATCAAATTTTTGAATATCACTTAAATATAACGACATTAAGTTTAAGTTGTTATCTTCCATTACCTCACTCCAGTTTTATTTTTTATATAATTTTTTAATTTGAAAATTCTGATTTTAAATCTCTGCTCATAAATGTAGATTCCAATTCTGAAACTGGCTTCCCATCGTATATTACTTCATAAAGTGCTGTAAAAATTGGTGCTTTCAGGTTATTTTCCTTTATAATTTTATAAAGAGCCTTTATTGTTTCTGCACCTTCTGACACCATATTCATGTGAGAAACTATATCTTCAATTTTTTCACCTTGTCCCAGTTTTTCTCCCACAAATCTATTTCTACTGTGTTTACTTGTACAAGTTACAATAATATCTCCAAGCCCTGATAATCCCATAAATGTTTTAGGATTGGCTTTGTAATATTTTGCAATTTCAAACATTTCATTAATTCCACGAGTTATTAGAGCAGCCTTCGTATTATCTCCATAACCCATTCCATCAGCAATTCCCGCTGCGATTGCAAGACAGTTCTTTAATGCTCCGGCAAGTTCAGCACCCATAAGGTCTGTTCCTGTATAAACTCTGAAATAAAGATTACTAAATGTAGTTTGTACTGTTTTGGCAGCTTCTTCATTTTCAGATACAGAAAGTATGGCAGATGGCAATTTTTGAGCCACTTCTTCAGCGTGTGTCGGTCCTGCCAGCAGAACATAATTATACGGCTTGTTTCCAAGCTCCTCATCTATTATTTCAGAAATTCTTTTTTTAGTAGCAATTTCTAGCCCTTTTGCAACATTTACCAATATTATATTATAATTTAAGAAATTTTTCAATCTTTTTAAAATGTTTCTTAAAAATTGCGTAGGAGTTGCTAATAAAAGAATGTCAATTTTTCCATATTTTTGAGAATTTTCAAGAACATCTGCATAATCATCCACAACATTAAGACTGTCTGGTAATTTTATATTGGGTAAAAATTTTGGATTTTCCTTTGTATCACGAATTACTTTTCTTACTTCTTCATTATGCTCCCATAAATAGACTTTATGTCCATTTTCTACTAATAATTTTGAAAGACATGTCCCCCAGCTTCCACCACCAATGACTAATATGTTTTTCATTATTATCCCTTCCTTTCCTACTTCTTATTTTTTTAGGCTAAATTTAGATTCTGTACCATTTTTTAATCTTTCGATATTAGTTCTATGTTTCACTACAATTAAGATTGCTATCAAAATTCCTAAAATAATATATATTATTTCCTGATACAAAAAATATATAAAAATTGGAAGTGATATAGCCGCTAAAATAGAAGATAATGAAACGTATTTTGAAATTGCAAAAACCACAAAAAATACAATTGCAGCAAACAATATCGCTTTTGGCACTAAAATCAGAAATACTCCAAGTGTCGTTGCAACAGCCTTCCCACCTTTAAAATTCATAAAAATAGAAAAAACATGACCTAAAATTGCACAGATTCCAACTAGTACATAATCAAAATTTGAAATTTTTGTCAAATTTTCAAAAAAATCAACTTTTAATAAGATTGCTATCAATGTTGGAACTAATCCTTTAGAAACATCTAAAATTAATGTCAAAATACCTAATTTCGCTCCCAAAACACGTGCAGCATTTGTTGAGCCGGTATTCCTGCTCCCATGCTCACGAATATCTATCCCTTTAAACACTTTTCCTATCCAAAGTGCATTTGGCACACTTCCTAAAATATATGCCAGTGCCATTAATAAAATCGTAATCATTTTTAATCCCTCTTTATTTCAATAAATTTTATTATTTATCGCTATTTCCATCTTCATCTGTTTCCTTATATTCCAGTAGATGGTTTTGATTTTCTATCATTTTATCAAAAAATTTTTTCTCCTTATACAAGAAAATTAACAATATCAAGAAAAACAGCAAATCAGTAAATGGCTGTGCAAGCCATACACCGTCTAACTTCCAAATATTTGAAAAAATTATGACAACTAACAGAAATATAACAACTTGTCTTAGTAAATTCAATATAACTGAATATTTTGAACGTCCCGTTGCTTGAAAATAGTTTGGTACAGTTATTCCAAAAGATGAAATTACTACAAGTGAAAAATATATTCTAATGGCTTTTACTCCCTCTCTCAAAGCTTCAGGCGTACTTTTTTCATTAAAGAACAAAATTAGCTCTTTAGGTAAAAGCATTACAATTACCCAAAATATAAAAGATAATATAACTCCTGCATTTATAGCTGTCATTAATGATTTTTTCACTCTTGTAAAATTTTGGGCACCATAATTAAATCCAATTATTGGCTGAACAGCCTGCGAAACTGAATAAACACTCATCGTCATAATTGGTAAATATGAATTTATAATTGTCATAACTGCTACACCGTAAGTCCCGCCATAAGTGTCTACAATTTTATTTGTTACAAGTCCTACTCCTGAACTTGCAGCTTGTAACAAAAATGGTGACATTCCTATTGAAAAAATATCCTTTATTATTTTTGAATCTAATTTCATTTTTGAAAATTTTATTGTAATAATACTTTCTTCTTCCAGCTTAAATCCAAACATATCAATTTTAAATGGTAATTTCCCGGCAATCAGAAACCAAAGTACAAATATCGCAGATAACACATTTCCAATCAATGTTGCATAAGCAGTTCCTTCAATTCCAGTATGCATAATCATTACAGCCACATAATCCAAAGCAATATTTACAACTGCACCAATCAGCATTGAAAACATCGCAACTCGTGGTGCTCCAGCCGCATTTAACACATTTGTCAATCCAAATGAATAAAACAAAGGCAAGATTGCTAGTAATATTATTTCCAGATAAGCCCTTGCATATGGCAATGTCTCATTATTAGCACCTGAATATCGTAAAACTGTGTTAATATTCAATATTAAAAGTACATACAGTGCAAGTCCTAAAATAGTAAATAATGTTACTGCATTTCCCAATATTTTTTTAGCTTCCCCTTTTTTTCCCTGTCCAAGCCGAATTGAAATGATAGTTCCAGCTCCAACTCCTATGAACATTGAAAAGGCAATAATCAGCATAACAATATAAAAAGCAATTCCCGCACCAGCAAGTGCTTTTTCACTAATCTTTCCAACAAAGAACCTGTCAACAATATTATACAAAACAACTGCCGCAGATCCAATAAGTGTTGGTATGAAATATTTTACAAATAATTTCAAAATAGAACCTTTTAACAGTTCTTCACGTTTTTTTTCCATATTTTTTCCTTTTTGTAAAGTTAATCTCTATTTTCTAACAAATAATCAGCAATTTTTTCCAAAACTCCAAAATTACCTAGTTTTTCTCTCTCTTTTTTCAATTCTAAAACAACATTTTCCTTATTTTTTTCCGTAATTTCCATTTCTTCAAGCAACTTTTCCACCGAAAAATCTTCCTGTAGCAATTCTTTAAAAATCTCTTTGTTTGCATTTAGATTAGTAAGCGTTATATATTTTATCTTGATTATCTTTCTTGCAATAAAAGCATTAATTTTAGATGTTTTGTAAACTACAATCACAGGCAGTCCCATAAGTGATACTTCAAAAGTTACTGTTCCCGAAGTCGCTATTGCATATTTACAATCTTTACGAATGTTTTTTATTTCATCAAAAGTTATTTCCAAATTTGGAATTTTATGAACATCAATTTTGTATTTTTTCTCAAAGTCACGTATATATTTTATATGATTCTTGCTTGCCAGCTTCATCAAAAATTTCTCATTTTTAACTTTTTCATTTCTAACCAGTTCCATAATTACTGGCAAAAATTTCTCAATTTCCTGTCGTCTGCTTCCTGGAAGAAGCAATATTTTTTCTCCCAGCTTATCAGAAAATTCATATTTGTCAACAAATGGATTACCAAAATACTCTACTTTGAGTCCTTTTGATTCATTCTTTTTCAAAGTATTATCATAATATGCCTTTTCAAAAGGAAAAATTACAATAACATCATCAAATTTCTTTAATTTTTCAATCCGTTTTTTCCCCCAAGCCCATACTTTAGGCGGAATATAATAAACCATTCTCAAATTCTGCAGTTCTTTTTCTAAAATTTTCTTTTTCAATAACTCAAAAATTTCAGGTTAAATCCTCCAAAATCAACAAAAATAACAGTTTCTATTCCATTTTCTTTGATAAATTCTAAATATTCATGGGCTTTTTCCGTAAAATAACTGTACTTTTTCAAAGCCTCTACAAATCCCATAACATCATTATTTTTAATATGATTTACTGCCTTAACTCCAGCCTCTATCGATTTATCTCCAACCACACCAAAAAACTCAACATTTTTATCTTTTTTTCGCATTTCTTCCACAATGTATGAAGCGTGTAAATCTCCAGACATTTCACCGCAGGAAATAAAGATTTTTTTCTTTTTTTGAGATTTTACTATTGATAAATCATTGTTTTTTTCTTTTATTATATCATTTTTATTATTTATCATTTTTAGCCTTTTTTATATTCTTTAATTTACTTACTTAAAACTGCTTTACAAATTTTTCAAACATTTATTTTATATATTTTGCAGACAACAATATAGATATTTGAATAGATTTTAACAATAAAAACTAAATAAAATACCAGTATTTATAATTTTTTTGAGTTTAATTTTAAAAAATAGTTTTACAAAGAAACTTTTAAATCTTAATTCCTTTTATAAAAATTTTATTTTTGTTTGCAAATTTTATAACTTCCTCTTTATCAATAAACAGCATTTTATCAGCTTCAATTACAATACCACGTCCATTAATTTCTACAACTTTTTTTATCGTTTCCAGACCAATTGTTGGAATATCTATACGATAATCCTGATGATGCCTTGCCATTTTCACTACAATACAATTTTTTCCAGCTAGTTCTCCACCACGTAAAATTGCCTTATCAGTACCTTCCACTCCTTCAAGAGCAATGACCGACTCATCTTTTACAACAACTGTTTGTCCTGCATCAATGTCGGTAAGCATCCTTGCCGCTTCAATTCCGATTTCTATTGTTTTTTCCTCATTTTTACTTGGTAAAACTTTTGTATATGTTTCATTTCCTGCAATATACTCGTCCATTAGATAATTTTGAGGCAGAACTTCGATATTTTCTGATTCAATGTAATCAATTATTGCCTTTAAAATATTTTTATCTTTTTTATTTTTTGTAGATAATAATATCTTAGTTGCTGTCAAGTCAAACTTTAAATTTGAAAATATCAAATTTTTTTCAACTTTTCCAAGCATTATTAAATGCTTTATGCCGTTTTTCTTAAAATATGAGATTATTTTCCCAACTTGAGCAACGCTGTATTTCACAGAATTTTTATGCTCTTTTACACTTTCTTCCACACTTTCAAATAGATAAACTGAAAATGGTTCAATCCCTTTCAAAATACATTGATTCAAAAATAATTCAGGTAATTTCCCATTTCCAGCAATCAAACCTACTTTTTCCATTATCACTTTTTCCTCTTAAAAAATATCTATATTAAAAAATTAACTCAAAATAAAATATAGATTATTTTGAGAAATTTTACATTTTAAGTTTTTATTTTTTATCTTGTTATACCTCTTTTACTTTTTCTTATAAAATTAACAAGATTTTGTGCTTCTTCGTATTGTCCGTAATCACGTTCAACAATTTGAAGCGCTTCTTCCAGTTTCAACTTTTTCTTAAATATAATTTTATACAACTCTCTTAACCTTTTTATCTGCTCTTCTGAAAAACCTCTACGTTGAAGTCCTACAATATTGATATATACAGCTCTTGCCTTATTCCCTTCAGATAGCATATATGGAACAACATCCTGATTTACAGCCGAACATCCACCTATCATGGCGTGCCGCCCAACTCTTGTAAACTGATGCACAGCAGTAAGTCCACCTACCACCGCATAGTCTTCCACTTCAACATGTCCAGCAAAAGTCGCAGCATTTGCCAGTACACAGTTATCTCCAATTATACAATCGTGAGCAATATGAACATAGGCCATTACAAGCGTATTATTTCCAATTCTTGTTTCATATTTATCAGTAGTTCCACGGTGAATTGTAACAAATTCACGAATTTTATTGTTATTTCCAATAACAACTCTAGTTTTTTCTCCACCAAACTTCAAATCTTGCGGATCTTTACCTATTGAAGCAAAAGAAAAAATATAATTATTTTCACCAATTATCGTTTCTCCTTCAATTACAACATGCGATTCTACAATAGTTCCATTTCCGATTATTACTTCTGGCCCTATAATCGAATAAGGACCTATCTTTACATTTTCTCCAAGTTTAGCATTTGGATCAACAATTGCCGTTGGATGTATATTTAAACTCATAATTATTATACCTCATTCTTTTATTTTGAATTACTTAAAATCCGAATTTTAAAATTAAACAGAACTTATAAAAAATCGAACTAAATAACTTTCATGCTACCCAAACAACAGTTTTGTTTCATTTAAAAAATCTAATTTTAAAGTAGTTTGAGTATTATCTAATTATAAATCCTGTACTGAAAATTTCAAGTCAGCTTCACTTACAACTGTACCGTCAACAACACATCTTCCACGTGCAACTATTACATTACTTTTAACTTTTATTTTTTCTACTTCCAGTCTTAATTGATCTCCTGGAACAACCGCTCTTCTAAATTTACATTTGTCAATTGACATAAATAAAGGTATTTTCCCCGGTTCCAACATTAACAGTCCTACAGCCTGTGCCAATGCTTCTATTTGTAAAACTCCCGGCATTACTGGCTTTCCTGGAAAGTGTCCTTGGAAAAACTCTTCATTCATTGTAACATTCTTTATTGCCACCAAAGAATCTGTACCATTTTTTTCAATAACTCTGTCTACGAGTAAAAATGGATATCTATGTGGTAATATTTTCATAATATCCTCTATATTCATAATTGTTTCATTTGATGCCATATTTTCTATTCCTCCAATTTATATTTTTATTTATTTCAAAATTTCTATTTAAAATCAAACCAGCAAATATTCTAAAAATCATTAATTTTTAGTATTTTTATTAAAGCTTTTAATTTATTTGATTTAATTTCAATATTTTCAATAAAATTTTACATATACATTATATTTGATTTTTATCGAAATTACAAGTGTTTTTTATGTTTTTTATAAATATTTTTTTGCAATCATCTCAGTTAATCTCGAATTTACATAGTGTCCAGCTTTTATTGCAATAATGTGAGCCTTTATAGGCGTTCCCAAAACATATAAATCTCCAATTATATCAAGAATTTTATGTCTTACAAACTCATCAGAATATCTCAATCCTTCTGGATTTAATGGACCATCTGCACCTACTACCACAGCATTTTCCAAACTTCCTCCTAGTGCTAAGTTATTCTTTTTAAGAAAATCTATTTCATAATCAAATGCAAAAGTTCTACATTTTGCAATATTTTCTATATAATTTTCTAAATTTACTTCAAGCTCATAATACTGTGATTTCAAAAAACTATGATTAAAATCAATCGTATAAGATATTTTAAATCCATCATAAGGCAATGCCATCACATATTTTCCCGTCTTTTCATCTGAAAATATAACAGGTTCTGTAATCACAACAGGCTCTATTTCCTCATTTAGCTCTACAATTCCAGCTTCTAGCAATTTTTCAACAAATCCAATTGAACTTCCATCCAAAATAGGTAATTCATTCCCTGAGATTTCAACTAAAATATCTGTTACTCCTATGATTGAAAGTGATGATAAAAAATGCTCAATTGTATGAACTTTCACATCATCTTCATTCCTGATGTTTGTTCCTCTTTCCAAATCAAATAAATTTCTATAATCAACCTTTATAACATTATTTTTCCCACTAACATCTATTCTTTTAAAAATAATTCCTCTTTCATCATTATTTTCACTAGGTTTCAAAGTTAATTTTATTTCTTCTCCCTTATGAAGTCCAATTCCTGATATTTCAATAATATTTTTTATAGTTTTTCTTTTCATTTTCCAATTTCCTCCATTTCCTAGAATTTTAATTTATATCTAGTTTTGTTATTTATAGAATATTTTTCTTTTCAGTAAATATTATATCACAAATTTAAATATTTTTCCTTTTATTATTTTGTAAATTTATAAATATCTTATTTACGTATTGCTTATTCTATATCTAAATTTATCAAATATATAGTAAAACTAGTTTAAAACAGAACTCAAAAATTATGACTATTTTACTTAAACCCTAAATTATATAATTTCTATCAGTTTAATTTTAAATAGGTTCGAGTATATAACAAAAATTACTATAATTTTTATATTCTTGTATAAAATTATACGTCCGATAATACATAGTTGTGTTAAAATAAATTAATATTTTCAAAAATGTATAATTAAATAAATCTCTTTTAAAAACCTAAAAATATAAGCATATCATACCTTTAAATAAAAATCTAAAAATATAGTAAACTATGGTTTATTCTGACAATTTTATAAGAAAAAAACTATCCTGATGATAAATTCAAGATAGTTTTTTGTTTTATTATTATATCATTTTACCAAATTTTTATTCTGTCTTGCGGTGTTTTGTACATTTTATCTCCTGGTTTTGTTTCAAATACTTTATGGAAGGCATCCACATTTTCTAAAGTCCCATTTACACGGAAAATATTTGGCGAATGTGAATCAGTTTTTGCTAGATTTTTTGAATATTCTAGTGTTGATTTTTGTCTCCACATTCTTGCAAAACTTAAAAAGAATAATTTATTTACAGTGTCTGAATAAGCTTTTGTAGAATTTGGATGATCTTTAAGGTATAATTGGAATGCATCATAAGCAAGGTTTAATCCTCCTAAGTCTGCAATATTTTCTGTTAATGTATATTTTCCATTAACATAGACTCCATCTCCAACTGTATATTTTGAAAATTGATTTTCCAGTTTTTTCGTAGCCATATCAAACTTCATTTTATCTTCAGTCGTCCACCAGTTTTTTATATTCCCGTCTCCATCATATTCTGCTCCTGATACGTCAAATGCATGTGTTAATTCGTGTCCAATAATTGATCCTATTGCTCCAAAATTGCTGGCCATTTCTAATCTACTGTAATCATAAAATGGATACTGTAATATTCCTGCTGGAAATACTATTTCATTACTTGTTGGCGAATAATAAGCATTTATTGTTTGCGGAGACATATGCCATTCCGTTTTATCTACTGGTTTACCAACTTTAGCCATTTCTTCATTATATCCCCATTCACTAATTTTTTTCATTTGGTCATACAAAGAATCCTCGCTTGAGATTGTCATTTTACTATAATCTTTCCATTTGTCAGGATATCCGATTTTGACAGTAACTTTCGATAATTTTTCAAGCGCTTTTTTCTTAGTTGCTGCACTCATCCAATCTAGTTTTTCAATTCTATTTTTCATAGCTTTTTTAATATATTCAACCATTTGCTGAGTATTTTTCTTAGCTTCTGGAGAGAAATTTCTTTGAATATAAATTTTACCAATTATTTCTTCTAAAGTTTCATTTGTAAAGTTTAATGCCCTTTTTTCAAGTGTTTCTCTTTCCTTTTGTCCATTTAAATATTTACCAAAAAATTCAAAATTTCTCAAACTAATTGCATCATTTAAAAGTCCAGCTGAAGAACTAATTAAATTATATTTCATGTAATCCTTAATTACATTAATATTTTCATTATTTACAAATTTATCCAAATTTTTAAAATAATTCAGTTCTGTTATTATTACTTTATCAGTTTTTACATTAAGCTGCTTCAAATATTGTGCTAAATCTACATTTTTAGATAAAGTAGCTAAATCCGTTACCTTTAAAGGATTATTGTATTTTTTTACGTCATGACGTTCTTCATTTGTCATCAAGGTTCCTGCTATTTCTTTTTCAAAAGCAACTATTTTTTTTGCTTTTTCAAGAGTATTGCTTTCTCCTAAATATTTTAACATATCACTAACATATTTAGTATATTCTTCTAATACCGCTTTATTTTCTTTAGTATCTTTTTGATAATAATCTCTTGACAAACCTAGTCCAGCACTTCCTAAATAAATTGCATTATTTTTAGAATCATTAAGGTCTGTTCCTACTCCCCATCCATAAAATTCAGAACCTCCAAATTTTGTAACTTCTACATTGTATTTCTTCAAATCTTCAATATTTTGTATTGCATTTATCTTTTCTAAATCTTTTTTAATAGGGGCTAATCCTTCCTCGTTTCTTTTTTTCATATTAGAGAAACTGTCGTAAAGGGTTACAACCTTTTTTTCATCAGGAGTAAGTGATGTTTTATTTTTTAGCTCCTTTATTAAATTACGTAAAAAATCTTGATTTTTTTCATTAAGTTCATAAAAAGATCCCCAAGCTGGCTTTGTCGAAGGAATTTTTGTTTTTTTCTCCCAATTTTCATTTACATAACTATAAAAATCATCCTGTGCTCTAACAGTCGTGCTGAGTTCATCAAATAATGCCTTATCGTTTTCCTTCAAAAGCTTTGCCTGCTGTTTTTCATAAAAATCCCAAAATCCTGCTTGTTTTTGTGCAGGTTGTGCTGCCGGTTTAGTATTTTGAATTATTTTTTCTGATATTTCTCTAGTATCAGCATTTTGCTCATTCTCTGCATAAATTAAATTAACACTTGCTAAAAATAGCGAAACTGTAAGTAACTTTTTCATTTTTCTTCATTTCTTTATAAAAAGAAAATTTCTCCTTTCATTTTCGTATACACTAAAATTATTTTAAAATCGAACTCCAAAATTATGACTTTTTCTCTTAAACCTAAGTTATCAGTTCGATTTTTAAAAGGTCTAAGTATATTTCTAAATTTTTGAAAATGTCGCGTACTATTATACATTTTTCTCATATTTATTTCAACAAATTTATATAAAAAAATCAATATTTTTTATTTTTTTAAATTCAATAATAAAAAATAGCCCTAAAACACAATCTAAGGCTATCTTTATCAAAAATATTTTTTATATTAGAAAGCAGGAATTACTCTACCTTCATATTTTTCTTCAATATATTTCTTAACTTTTTCACTTTGCAGTGCTTTTACTAATTTTTTAACTCTCTCGTCATTTTCATTTCCTTTTAATACTGTAACAATGTTTACATAAGGCGAGTCTTTACCTTCAATCAAGATAATTTCATTTTTTGTAACTCCAGCATCAATTGCAAAGTTTGAATTTATGATTGCTCCTGCAACTTCTGATAATCTTGGTGCAATTTGTTCGTTTGATAATGTTTCAATTTTGATATTTTTTGGATTTTGAACAATATCAGCTGGTGTAGCATCTAATTTTGTATTATCTTTTAATTTTATAATTCCAGCTTTATCAAGTAGAATTAATGAACGTCCTCCATTTGTTGGATCATTAGGAATAATTAAAGTATCTCCATTTTTTAAGTCGTTAATATTTTTTATTTTTTTAGAATATAATGCCATTGGCTCCAAATGAATATTTCCAACTGCTGACAATCCAATATTATTTTTCTTTCCAAAATCATTCATATATGGAACATGTTGGAAGAAGTTTGCATCTATACTTTTGTCTGCAAGTGCCTTATTTGGCTGAACATAGTCATTAAATTTAACTATTTCAAGTTCAATCCCTTCTTTTTTCAGGTCATCCTTTACCAAATTCAATAATTCAGCGTGAGGAACTGGTGTCGCACCTACAATTAATTTTTCAGTTTTTCCTGATGGAGCTCCTCCTTTTGATTCTGTTCCTTTACTTCCGCAAGCTACTAAAAATAGTGCTGTTGCTAATAATAATGATAATATTTTTTTCATAAATACCTCCAAAAATTTTTTATTTATAATTTATTTTACAAACTTTTACTAAAATACCGGAATAATAACATCTTTATATTTTTCTTCCATATATTTTTTTACTTTTTCACTTTGTAATGCCTTTAACAGTTTCTGAATTCTAGGATCATTTTCATTTCCTTTCAATGTTGCAAGAACATTTGCATAAGGTGAATCTTTATCTTCTTTTACAAGTCCATCTTCTTTATATGACAATCCTGCATTTAATGCAAAACTGCTATTTACAATTGAAGCAGCAACTTCAGGCAATCTTGGCGGAAGCTGTTCTGCCGAAAGCTCTTCAAATTTTATATTTTTTGGATTGCTTACAATATCTTTTAGTGTTGCATCCACATTCTTGTTATTATTTAATTTTATAATTCCAGCTTTATCAAGCAGAATTAATGAACGAGCCAAATTTGTCGGATCATTTGGCAACAATATTGTATCGCCATTTTTTAATTCGTTAATATTTTTTATTTTTTTAGAATAAAGTGCAAGTGTAGGTAAATATATTTTTCCAACTGCCGTCATCTCAAATCCATTTTTCTTTCCAAAATTTTCCATATATGGAGTATGCTGGAATAAATTAGCATCTACTTCTTTTGACTGTAGCACTTTATTTGGTTGAACATAGTCATTAAACTCTACTATTTCAAGCTCTATTCCTTCCTTTTTTAAGTCATCCTTTACAAATTTTAAGATTTCTCCAGCAGGAATTGGTGTAGCAGCAACTTTTAATTTTTCAATTTTTCCAGAATCTTTTGAAGATTTTTCTGAATTTCCACAAGCTATTAAAAATAATGCTGTTACTAAAACTAACAAAATTTTTTTCATATAATCATCTCCCTTTTTGTATAACCTACAAAATTATTATTTTAATTTATTATGTTATGTTCTTTTTCTCTTATTCATAAGAGCTTTTACAATACTGTTACCAACAAACTGTATAATTTGTACAAGTACGATTATAACAATTGTCGCCTGCCACATTACTTCTGGCTTAGATCTTTGATAACCGTCAATTACAGCAGCATTTCCAAGTCCACCACCACCGATTGTCCCAGCCATCGCAGAATATCCAATCAGACTGATTAATGTTAACGTCAAGCCATGAACAAGTGCAGGAAGTGCTTCTGGTATCATCACTTTAAAAATAATTTCAGAAACTGTTGCCCCCATAGATTTCGAAGCTTCAATAAGGCCATCATCTACTTCCTTTAACGCTCCTTCTATGATTCTTGCTACAAATGGAGCAGAACCTAGCGAAAGGGGAACAATAAATGCAACACTTCCATAAGATTTATGAACAAGCATCCTTGAAAGCGGTATTAATAAAACCATTAAGATTATAAATGGAATTGATCTTGTAATATTTACAATAATCATATCTAATATTTTATGAATTGTTTTATTGGGCTTTACACCTTTTTCATCAGATGTAACAAGTAGAATTCCAATTGGAAGTCCGATAATTAATGCTATAATTGTCGAAATAAATACCATATAAATTGTTTCCCAAAGGGGTTCAGCCATATTTTGAAATTGTAAAAATTTAATCCAGTCAAATCTTACTCCCATTATACCACCTCCGAATCTATTTTATTTTCTTTCAGCCATTCAATAATATCTTTTGCTTTCTCTTCATTTGCTGAAATTTCTATTAATAAATTTCCAACAATAATACCCCCTACTTTATCAATAAATCCGCTTAGAATATTTATTTCAACATCATATTTACGAATAATTTTTGTAATATATGATTCGTTTACCTGTTCTTCGTTATATTTAAGACTTAGACGCAATTTTCCATTATTTTCTTCACGGCTCTTTATCTCTTCTTCTGTTCTAAATTCTTCGTGTGAAATATTTTGTACAAATTCTTTTGCCAGTTCTGTTTTTGGATTTAGGAAAATCTCTTTTGTCTCGCCTTTTTCAATAATTTGTCCGTCTGACATAATTGCAGCTTTATTACAAATCTTCTTTATAACTTCCATTTGGTGAGTAATCAAAATTATAGTTATTCCAAACTTTTTATTTATATCCTTTAACAGTTCCAGAATAGAATTAGTCGTTCTTGGGTCAAGTGCTGATGTTGCTTCATCTGAAAGCAGTAATTGCGGATTGTTTGCTAATGCCCTAGCTATCGCCACACGTTGCTTCTGTCCTCCTGAAAGTTGTTCGGGATAATTTAGCTTTTTATCTGAAAGCCCCACAATTTCAAGCAGTTCATCCACTCTTTTTTTAATATCTCTTTTTTTCCATCCTGAAATTTGCAACGGAAAAGCTATATTGTCAGCAACATTTTTTGAATTTAGCAAATTGAAATGCTGAAAAATCATACCAGTTTTTTTTCTATATTCTCTCAAAAGTCTTGTATTAAATTTTAGAATATTTTTATATTCATATCCAAGGCTTTTTTTCTTTTTTCTGTCAATAATTTCATGTCTTACTAAAATTTCTCCAGAAGTAGGTTCTTCCAGCCTATTAAGAAGCCTTATAAGAGTAGACTTACCAGCTCCACTAAGCCCCATAATTCCATATATATCGCCTTGCTCAATGTCAAGACTTACGTCGTTTACAGCTAGCAATTCTTGTCCATTATTAAGTTTATATTTTTTTACCAAATTCCTTATCTTAATAAAACCGTCCATATTTCACCTCTTTTTCATTTGTTTTACCTTATTCTTACTTTACTATAGTTAAAAAGATTATATTATTTATTCCTTTAAAAGTCAACTAACTATTTTAAATACTTTTTCATATTATATCATCTTTATATTGTATATACAAGTAAAAATTTAGGATTTACAAAAAATTTTATAAAATTATAAAAGGGTATGCTTATGATACCCTTAAATTAACCTAGATTAACTATTTGTATTTAAAAATTCCTTTACTCTTTGAGAAGATGGATTTTCAAAAATTTGTTGCGAGGTACCTGTTTCCAGTATTTTACCTTTTTCCATAACTACTACCCTATCTGAAATTTCACGAACAAAGTTCATTTCATGACTTACAATCAGCATCGTTATCTTTTGCTCTTTCAATTTTCTAATTATATCCAGTACCTCTTTTACAAGTTCTGGATCAAGTGCTGAGGTTGGCTCATCAAAAAGTAGTATGTCTGGCTGCAATGCTAATGCTCTTGCAATTGCCACGCGCTGTTTCTGACCTCCTGAAAGTTCATTTGGAAAACTGTTCATCTTATCTGATAATCCTACTAAATCAAGCATTTTTTTTGTAATAGTTTCTGCTTCTGATGTATCAATTTTTTTTACTAGCTTTAAAGTCTTTACTATATTATTTCTAACTGACAGATGAGGAAATAAATTAAAAGTTTGAAAAACCATTCCTGTTTTTAGCAGGATTTCCTTTTTAATTTTTTTATCTACATTTTTATCTGTCAGATTATTCCCCTCAATTAAAATCTCTCCTGATGTTATCGACTCTAAATCTACAATACAACGTAAAATTGTCGATTTTCCACTTCCAGAAGGCCCTATTAATGAGACAACTTCTCCTCTATTGATATATAAATTAATATCTTTTAAAATTATATTATCACCATATTGTTTTTTTAAATTTTTTACTTCTACTATTTTTTCATTTTTCACTCTTTATCTCCTAGTCCACTTTAATTTTAAAATTTCTTAAATTCTGACTTTATTTCTTTTCTCAATATTTTTAAACAATCTATCAACTGCAAAACTTAATACAAGATAAATGATAATTGCACAAATATATGGCGTAATATTATAGTAAATGTTTGCTAATTCCTTTGTACGCTTCATAACTTCAGTTACAGCGAGAACATAGATTAATGAAGTATCCTTTATAAGCGTAATTGCTTCATTTCCCAATGTTGGCAGTACTCTTCTTATTGCCTGTGGCAAAATAATATATATTATTTTTTGCCAGTAACTGTAACCAAGGACTTTTGCAGCCTCATGCTGTCCTTTATCGATACTTTCTATTCCACTTCTCATAATTTCCACAAGATATGCCGCATAATTTATAATAAAAGTGATAGTTGCTGCCGTATATGGCTCTAACACAACTTTATATCCGCCAATTTTCATAAGCGGTATTCCATAATAAACCACCATTAACTGAAGCATTAAAGGAGTTCCTCTAAATATCCAAGTGTAAACTGAAATAAAAAATTTTACTGTCTTATTTTTCCCTGTATATGCTAATGCTCCTAAAATTCCTAACGGGACGGAAAATAGGATTGTAAACACATATAATATTGCAACATTAGGTAATGTTTTTAATAATTCTACAAATATTGACAATGATTGATTCATTATTAATCTTTAAACCACTTTGAATAAATTTTTTGATAAGTCCCGTCTGTTTTCAATTCTTCAATAGCTTTATTTATAGCTTCAATTAATTTTGTGTTTCCTTTTTTAGCGGCAATTCCATATTCTTCTTCTCCATAGTTCTCTCTTAAAATTTTATAGAGATCTTTTTTAGCCTGTGTTTCTTTTGTCTTTTTAGTATATTTTGCCAACACTTCATCTGCTACAATTGCATCAACTCTTCCTGCATCAAGATCCATAAATGCCTGATCATATTGAGCATAAGTTTTAAATTCCTTAAATTTTTTATCCTCACCTGATTTTTTCACAGCTTCTTCTCCGCTGCTTTCAGTTTGGCTTCCAACATTTTTTCCTGTTAAATCAGCTTTTGCATTAATGCTTGAATCCTTTTTAACCACTATAAGCTGATGACTTGTAAAATAAGGTTTTGACATTTCAGTCTCTTTTTTTCTTTCCTCTGTTATAGTAAGTCCATTCCAAATTAAATCAATATTTCCACCATTCAAATCTAGTATCTTTGAATCCCAGTTTATTGGTTTAAATTCAACTTCAGCACCTAGCTTTTGAGCAACCGCTCTAGCCAAATCAATATCAAACCCCACAATCTCTCCTTTTTCATTCTTAAATCCCATCGGAACAAATGAATCATCAAGCCCAATCACTATTTTCTTAGGAATACCGTTAGCATTGGCTTTTTCTTCTTTTTCATCCTTCTGAACACTGCACATTAATACACTTAATGCAAAAATCATAAGCAACATTATTTTTTTCATTTCTACCGCCTCCTGCTTTCATTTATATACTAAAATTTACAAATTAATTTCTAAATATATTATAATAATAACATTTTTTTCGATATTTTGTCAATAATTATAATATATAACTTTTATATATTTCAATATATTTCATTTATGGTTAAATACTAAAAAATCAGAATAAAAAATACAAGGTGAGCGATTATACCCACCTATTTTATAATTATCCACATTTTTTTCATTTAAATATTAGCTTATTTTATCTAATAACAGTTTTATTATTTAAATTAAATTTAGTATAAATTCTATTTTTGTACCATTAAAACATTAAACACATTTTCTAAATCTGTCTTTGCACTCAAAATATTACTTGCACTCATTACTACATCCTGAATATTTTGATTTTTTACGCCTATTACCATTTTTTGCATGTTTTCTGATAACGTTTTTGAACTTTCCTTTATTTTTTTGAAATCTGCCTCACTTATATTTTCTTTCTTAGCATTTTCTAATGTTATTTCAGATACTGCCTTATATGTGTTTTGCACATTATTATTAGCTTCTTCTAGTGTTTTTATTTCATTTTCATCAAAGTTTAGATTATTTTTTCCAAATGCTGTTTTTCCAAATTCATTTACTGAATTTACAAATTTTAAAATATTTAATTTTGCTGTTTTACCATCTTTTTGTAATTGGCTCTCCATTTTTTGATTGATTATTTGAGCAATTTCATGTAATGAATTAGCAAAAATTTTGTGATTTTCCTGTCTATTTTGCAATACAACTTTATACTTGTCATTCAATTCTCCTACTTTTGCCAGCTTATCAGCTTTATAATCACCTTTTTCAAAATAATCGTTAATTTCTGTCAGTACCTTTTGTTCCTCTACCAATGAATTTATCAGATTTTCAGCATTTTTATCAATAGCTTCCATTTTGGGACTTTTTTGCATTACATCAGTAATTTCTTTTATATATTCACCAATCAGGTTAATTGAACTATCCAAATTTTCAGTAAATGTCGGCACTTCCGAAATATTTTTTATATTTCCAGTTTCATTAAGAAATTCCTCTTTTTTTATCTCCGTAAAAAATGTATTCCATTCTTCAGAATTTGGTACATCGCTTAATTTTGAATATTCATTATATTTTGCAATTTCCTCTGTTGAAATATCCCTTTTCACATTTGTTACTTTTACTTTATCCTTATTATTTTTGTCATTGCCCTTGTTATCACATCCCACAATAACTAGCAATGCCATTATTCCAATCACTGCATATTTTTTCAGTTTCATTATTTTTCCTCCAGAATGTTTTATTTTTTAAAATTTATAATTTTTACAATACTCTATTATTATACCAAATTTTTATTTATTTAACAAATTTATACTAATCCTGCAATCTTCAATATGTAAAGCCACCCTGTTAATGTAAAAATACTCATAATTGTAGTGATCATAACGGTTCCCGAAGTTACAGCACCATTATGACCCATTCCTCTTGCCATCGTAAACGAAGTTGGTGTCGTTGGGCTTCCAAGCATTCCAAGTACTGCAACTAATTTTTCGTCCTTAAATCCAAATTTTATTGCTATTGGTAAAAATATTGCTGTAAGAATCAGTAGCTTAAATGAAGACGAAACTAATACAATCTTTATTTTTGAAAAAACTTCCTTTACATCAAAACTTGCTCCTAATACTAATAGTCCAAGCGGAGTTGCGGCTGAGGCAAATGTTGAAATTGATTTTTTCATAATTACTGGCTGTGGAATTTTTAACAATGCCCAAATCATTCCAGCCAAAATTCCAAGTATTAAAGGATTCTTCATAACTCCCTTTAACGTATTTTTTAAAACTACTCTATTTAATTTTCCCTGTTCTGGACTAAGTAACATCAAAATTACAACTGAAGCAACATTGTACAAAGGGACAGCTCCAATTACCATAAGAGCCACAATTTTAGCCTCTCCATACACATTCTGCACAAAGGCATAAGCAAGTAAGGCAGCACTGCTTCTGAATCCAGCTTGAATAAATTCCCCGCGAATTGACTTATCCTTCAGAAAAAGTGAGATAATACACATTATCGTTATTGAAAAAAATGTTGCAAAAAAGCAGAACATCAAATATTTGAAATCCCAGATTGCTGAAAAATCAGATACCGACAATTCTTTAAACAAAAGTACAGGCAAAAGTGCCAAAAATACGAATTTGTTCATCTTATCTGCAAATTCTAAATCTATAATACCTATTTTCCTAAAGACATACCCAAGTATCATAAGTAAAAAGACAGGCATTGTCGCATTTAAGCAAAATATTAATTCTTCCATTTTCCTCCTTAACTTCCACACGCTACATAAAATACAGGAATTCCATCTATATCATTATCCGAATCCATACCTTCAAAAAACACATGATCTCCTAATTCTTTATTCGCCTGCTGATTATGAACTTTTGTTATTAATTCAAGATTTGTAAAATATTTTCCATTATCAGCCTTTAACAATGCTCTTACATCAACTTGAAAATAACCATCATCTGCATATTCTTCCGATAATTCTTCTTCATCAGCCGTTTCATTTTCCATCAAGTCTTCTTTCCCTTTTATCCATGCCTCATAGTCAACATAAATTTCTGGATGGTTAACAGCTACTTCATCAGGATTCCATTCTCTGTCAATATATTCCCGCATTTGATCATAATATGCCTTTATATCCTTATTAAATTCTTCTGTACTTTCATAAATTTTCTTACTAAACGTCCACATAACATCATCAAGTGCCATATTTTATTCACCTCTTAATTTTTATATTTTTTATAAGTCAAAAACTATTTTATAATTTTGTCAATAATTCCTCCACCAAGGCAGACTTCACCATCATAAGCAACCACAATTTGTCCTAGCGTTACAGCCTTTTGCGGCTCATCAAAAATCACTTCATATTCATTTTCATTAAGTTTGTTAATCACAACTTTTGTATCCTTTTGTCTATATCTAAATTTTACAGTACATTCTAACGGAAACTGCACTTCGTTTATAAAATTAAAATCTGTTGCAATTAACCCTTTTGAATAAAGTACCGAATTATCACCTTGTGTTACTATCAATTCATTTTTTTGTAAATCCTTATCCACAACAAACCAAGGCTCCCCAGTCCCTTCCTTTGTATTTCCAATCCCAATTCCTTTTCTCTGTCCGATTGTGTAATACATAAGTCCATTATGATGCCCTAATACCTTTCCTTGAGTATTTACAATATTTCCACCCTTTGCTGGCAAGTATTGGGATAAAAATTTATTAAAATCACGTTCTCCAATAAAGCAGATTCCTGTGCTGTCTTTTTTCTTCGCTGTTGCCAAGTTATATTTTTCAGCTATTTCACGAATCTGTGGCTTTGCGTACTCTCCTAATGGAAACAGAACTTTTTCCAGCTGCTCCTGACTTAACTGACAAAGAAAATATGTCTGATCTTTATTATCATCAATTCCTCTTAACATAGTCGATTTGATTTTTCCATCTTTTTCTTCGTGAATAATTCTCGCATAATGCCCTGTCGCCACATAATCAGCCCCAAGTTTCATTGCATAGTCCAGAAATGCACGGAATTTGATTTCCTTATTACACATCACATCTGGATTGGGTGTTCTTCCTTTTTTATACTCATCTAAAAAATACGTAAAAACCTTATCCCAATATTCCTTCACAAAATTCACCGAATAATAAGGTATCTCGAGCTGCTCTGCCACAGCAATCACATCCTTATAATCTTCTTCTGCCATACATACTCCATTTTCATCCTTCTCTTCCCAATTCTTCATAAAAACTCCGATTACATCGTAACCCTGTTCTTTAAGTAAAATTGCTGCAACGGAAGAATCAACTCCGCCAGACATTCCTAGTACCACTTTCTTTCTTCTTTCCACTATATTTTCTCTATTCATAAATTCCTGTTACTCCTTCTATTTTTGACAGTTTTTGATTTTTAGTTTAAGTTTTATTTTTCTTTCATTTTTATACTTTTTTATTTAGGCATATTTGTAATAAAATTTATTACAACTTTAAATTTTTGCTTTATTTCACAAGCAAACAACTCATTATTCATTTAAAATTCAATAACTTGCTATACAATAAATAATATTAGTATAACACAATATATAAAATCAGGCAAGACTAGTAAATAAATTAAAAAAGAGCAATTTTATATTGAACTGCTCTCTAATTTTTACTTTATATTTTAAGATTTTAATTTACGGCTACTCTTTGTAGAACTTCGATTACATTTAAGTTTTTATCAAGTACAACTACTGTATTGTGTTTTTTATCAAATCCGAAATACAATCTTGCGTGTTTTTTTCCATCCATGGCTACGTAATTATTTACATAATATACACCTTTTTTCCCTGCTGAATAAATTTTATATGATCCGTATACTGTACTGTCATCATCAATATCGTCATAGATTTTTTCTTGTATTTCTCCACCTGTTTTTTTACCAATTTCATAGCCTTGGACTAATTCATCTATTTTCCCTTTATTATCCTCCATTATAAAAAATGAATATCTTTCAGGATATTTGTTGTTATCAAAACTTCCATCCATCCAGTAATAACCGTTAGGAGTTGCTCCTTCCAACACCTCCTTCAATGAAATTTCCAATGTTTTATTTGAAGGTGTAAATTTTTCTGCAAATACAGACATTCCTATTGCCAACATTGATACTAGAATTAATTTTTTCATAACTTTCCACTCTCCTACTCTAATTTTGATTTACAAATTGATTCTATCATACGAACCTTAAAATAAACTGAAAAAAATACTTTAAAAAATAAAATTTAATATACACCCAAACCTATTTAAAATGAAACTGCTAAAATTATATAAATTGAGAAGTTGAGTTAAGTAGTCATAGCTTTTGAATTCGCTTTTAAAGAAGTTTTACTATAATATAATTCAGAATATATTAATAGCGGAATGTGTTTATAAACAGAATTTTGTTCTAGTATTTATTTAGCAAATATACTGTTAAGTTTATACCAAACTAAAAATCATACTAGATTTAAATAAAAAATAAACTAAAGGGTAAATGTAATCTTAAAGACACAAAATTATAGATTTCGGACATTTAACAAAAATTCTTAAGACATATTCAATGCAATTTTTATAATATTTTTTCATTAATATTCTATCCTTACTAATATTTTAATACATAATTGTCATAATTTTTTAATTTGTTACAATATATTCTTAACATTATTTTACAACAGACAAGAAAAATAATTTAAATAACAGGATAAACAAATTGATTTCCGAATATTTCAGTGTTATACTTGGATTATCTGATTATTACAAAAATAAATTTGAAATATTATTTAGAGGTGATTATTTATGAAATTAGGTTATGAAATTTTAAACAATCCATTCCTTAACAAAGGTACAGCTTTTACAAAAAAGGAAAGAGAAGAATATGGATTATTAGGACTTTTACCACCGTATATTCAAACTATAGATGAACAGGCAAAACAGACTTATGGACAATTTCTGAAAAAAGACAAGTTAATTGAAAAAAGACATTTCTTAATGGAAATTTTTAATACAAACAGAACATTATTTTATTATTTATTTAGCAAACACGTAGTTGAATTTATGCCAATTGTTTATGATCCTGTAATTGCAGAAAGCATAGAAAATTACAGTGAATTATTTGTAAATCCTCAAAATGCGGCTTATTTGTCAGTAAAAGAGCCCGAAAACATAGAAACTATTTTAAGAAATGCTGCTGACAACAGAAAAATCCGTTTAATTGTTGTTACTGATGCAGAAGGAATCCTTGGAATTGGTGACTGGGGAACTAACGGAGTTGACATTTCAGTTGGAAAACTGATGGTTTACACTGCCGCCGCTGGAATTGATCCCGCTACTGTCCTGCCAGTTGTAATTGATGCTGGAACAAATAGAAAAGAACTGCTAGAAAACGACTTGTATCTAGGAAATAGATTTGAGAGAGTTCGAGGAGAGGCATATTATAATTTTATAGACAAATTTGTAAAAACAGCTGAAAAACTTTTCCCAAATTTATATCTTCACTGGGAAGACTTTGGAAGATTAAATGCGGCAAATATTTTAAATAAATATAAAAATGAAATCGCAACTTTTAACGATGATATACAAGGAACTGGAATTATCACTTTAGCCGGAATCTTAGGAGCGTTAAAAATTTCAGGTGAAAAGCTTACTGACCAGATTTATATGTGTTTTGGAGCAGGAACTGCTGGAGCTGGAATTGCTAGACGTATTTTTAATGAAATGGTTGCACAGGGTCTTTCTGAAGAAGAAGCAAAAAAGCGGTTTTATCTAGTTGACAGACAAGGCTTATTATTTGAAGACACAGAAGGACTAACTCCAGAACAAATTCCTTTCGCAAGAAAACGGAGTGAATTTACAAATGCAAATGAATTAACTACTTTGGAAGCCGCTGTAAAAGCTGTAAAACCAACTATACTTGTCGGAACTTCCACAGTGCCAAAGACTTTCACAAAGGAAATTGTTCAGGAAATGGCAAAACACACTGCAAGACCAATAATTTTTCCACTTAGTAACCCAACAAGGCTAGCAGAAGCCAGTGCAAAAGATCTTATCGAATGGACAGACGGAAAAGCTCTCGTTGCAACAGGAATACCATCAGACCCAATAGAGCTTAACGGAATCACCTATGAAATTGGACAAGCAAACAATGCTCTAATCTATCCTGGGTTAGGACTTGGAATTATCGCAACAAAATCAAAGATTGTAAACGACAAAATAATCTCAGCAGCCGCACATTCACTAGGTGGAATCATCGACACGACAAAACCTGGAGCTGCTGTACTTCCTCCAGTATCAAAACTGACAGAATTTTCTGAAACTGTGGCACTGTCAGTTGGACAAAGCGTACTAGATCAAAAATTAAATACAGAACCCATAAGCGATTTAAAAGAAGCAATAAAAAATGCAAAATGGATTCCTGAATACAAGGATTTTTAATTAATTTTTCCAATTTTTAAGAGTAAAATAAATTCTAAAAACTTAGATACTTACTGCTTATTTGATAAATGAAAAATACATGGATAGAGTGGATAGGGTTGTAACGAGTTAAAAAATACAGTAAAAAAGATATTTATTGTTATTAACTACTAAAACAGTAGATTTAAACTTATTATAAACTTTTTTTGCAAAGGCTTACTCCCCTTTCTACTAAATAAAGAAATAATATATTTTTATTTTTTTAATAAGTTTAATTTAATTTTTTTCAAAAAAATACTGCATAGTCCTTTAGGTATTATTCATTAAGTTATAGACAACAAAAGATATAAACTAAATTTCAATTGACTTCTTTTACTAAAAAATATGTATACTTGAACTCATTCAAAATTGAAATACTAAAAATCAAGTCATTGCTTTTGAGTTCGCTTTTAAAGAAGTTTTCTTATAAATCATTAGAAAAATATTCATTAATAAGTATTTATTTTATAAAATTCAAATAAAAAATACTATCCTATTTCTAAGACAGTATTTTAAAAATATATTATACAATTTTATTACTATGCTTCTGCTCTTTCAGGATAAATACTTACTCTTTTTTTACCATTTCCAAATTTTTCAAATTTTACATATCCATCAGTTAATGCGAATAAAGTGTAATCTTTTCCTAATTTAGCGTTAGTTCCTGCGTGAAATTTACTTCCTCTTTGTCTTACAATAATGTTTCCAGCTTTTACAGCTTCTCCATCATATTTTTTTACTCCTAAATATTTAGGGTTAGAATCTCTACCATTTCTAGTTGATCCTTGACCTTTTTTTGAGGCAAATAACTGTAAGTTTAATTTTAATAACATTTTCCAACCTCCTCGATTTCTTTCTCATATTTTATTTTCTTGGATTTTTCTTAAATCTTTACATTTATAAACCTAGATTTATTTTTTTATTTCTCTAAGTTTTACAAAATTTTTATAACTTTTTGCAACATCCTTCAAATACGAATACATTGATTCAACCAAAATATCTGCATTTTCTAGTTCATCATCAGTCAATCCAGAATTTTTTAAATCACAGGAAATATACCCATCTTCTTCAGTAAACTTCAATTTTTTCTTAAGTTTTAAAGTTTCAATAAGTCCATTTACTGTCATTTGTCCTACTGATGAAACAGCTGCACAAATTACATCTTCTCCATATTCTGAAAAATTTGCATGTCCTTTTATTTCAAAATACGTTATTTTATTTTTTTGTCTTTGAATTTCTATTCTTATCATTCAAACCACAACAGCTTTCACAATCTAAATTATATTAAAAAATACAATTAAGCATTGATTGATTTAATTTCAATTGCTGTAAAAGATTGTCTATGCCCTTTTTTTCTGTAGTAAGTTTTTTTGTTATATTTAAAGTTAATTTTTTTATCAGCTTTTCCATGAGATTTAACTGTAGCTACAACTTTAGCTCCTTCTACAACTGGAGTTCCAACTGTTACGTTATCTCCTTCTCCAACTAATAGAACTTCGTTAATTTCGATGTCTGAATCAACATCAGCTGCTAATTTTTCAACTTTTAATACAGTTCCAACTTCTACTTTGTACTGTTTTCCACCTGTTTTAATTACTGCAAACATTTATGTTCACCTCCAAATAATTTATCGCTATCATTGGTATTAGCCACCAATTTTATGCGTATATCTTAATTAGTTTACTATATTTTCACTAATTTGTCAAATTATTTTTATAAATGGCGGAAGTAGAGGGACTCGAACCCACAAGACGTTTAACCGCCCACAGCTTTCCAAGCTGCTGCCATACCATTAGGCGACACTTCCACTTTTACAAAATAACTACGAATATTATACTAAACTTGCCTATAAAAGTCAATGAATTTATTGTATCCCGTATATCTCTTTATATGTAGATACTACTATTTCCTTAAAAATTCATTATTATCCAGTATTATTTATTTTGATTTTTTCTGTAAATATTAAATCCAGTTGCCTGATTTGTTGCCATTATTGTAATATCTGAAATTTGTACGTGTTTTGGCTGATTTGCAATATAAACTATTGTATTTGCAATATCTTCCGGCTTCAATGCCTCAATTCCTTCATAAACCTTCTTAGCCTGCTCTGTATTCCCATGGAATCTTACATTACTAAAATTAGTTTCCACAATCCCAGGCTGAACAGTAGTTACTTTAATATTTTTATCAATGGTATCAATTCTAATTCCATCACTCAAAACCTTTACAGCCGATTTAGTCGCACAATAAACGGCAGCTCCTGCATAAGCATAAATTCCAGCAGTTGAGCCAATATTTATAATATGCCCCTCATCATTTGCAACCATCCTTGGTAAAATTTGTCTTGTAACATACAATAATCCTTTTATATTAGTGTCTATCATTCGTTCAATATCCACAATATCATATTCCTGAAATTTATCCAGTCCCAAGGCAAGTCCTGCATTATTTATAAGGATATCTACCTTTTTCACATCATCTAGTATTTTTTTGGTAAATTTAACAACATCATTATATTTCGTAACATCAAGAACAAAAATATACGCATTAGTACCATATTTTCTATCAATATCAGCCTTTATTTCTTTTAATTTTTCTATATTTCTAGCACACAAAATCACATTATCCCCATTTTTCGCAAAGGCATAAGCTGTTTCCTTCCCAATTCCACTTGTAGCTCCAGTAATAAAAATATTTCTATTCATAAAAACTCATCTCCCTATATTTGAATTTATCATTATTTATTTTAAAAATGATTTTTTTAATTTATTCAAAATCAAATATACTTTACTTCTATGCTCTATTTCAACAGCTAAAACTATTAATTCATCATCTTGTATTTCAACTATTATCCTGTAATTTTTTAATGGTTTGTACTTCCAATATCCTTTTAAATTATGGCTCAAAGCCTACCCTTTGATTCTTGGATTTTCAGAATTGTTTATTTTTTTCAGAAAATCATAAATTTTTTTACTTGTATTTTTATCCATCTTTTGTAATTTTTTTGCTGCATATTTAGATAACAATACTCTGTATTTCACTTAAAATCCCATTTTCTTTCCAAAATCTTCAAGAGGTATCATTGGGGATTTTTTAGCTTTTTCAGATAACTTCACTATTCTTTTTATTTCTGATTTGAAAATTTGTTCATTTTCTTCTATTTTATCTAATTCTTTTAATATCAAATTATTAATAAAGTTGTTATCATATTCCAAAACGTCTTTCAAGTTTGTTTTTTTCGTTTAAAACCTCTATATCTAACATAGTATGATCCTCCTAAAATAAATTTTGTAATTTTTTTACAAATAATTTTTAAGTTTATTTAAAAATATTCACATTTTTATTATACCACAAAATTTTAATTTAAGTGTTATTTTATGTCCAATTTATTTTTCTGATGAAATTTTTGTCTCAACTTCAATTTAAAAATTCCTATCCCTTTTTCAATGCTCATTTCCTGCGAAAAATTATATACAAACATATTTGTAAATTTTAAATCCATTTTTTTATTTGAACCCAAATCAACAAACATTTCCAAATTTCTGTAATCACTTTTTTCCAGATATGATTCTGCCCATTCCACTAAATCTATTATATTCTTTTTATTTCTTTCATACAAATCATCATTTATGCTCTCATTTTCTAAATTATTTCCTGTATTTTCCAAATTTGAAATAATTTTTCCGATTATTTCCATTTCTACTGTGCTTCTGCTATTTGCGAGATTTGTATCTTCTGCAAGACCGATTTTATATTTTACTTCCATAATTTCATCTTCACTTACATTTATTTCCTTTTTATTTTCCTCATCTGTAATTTTCAATCTATATTTCATTTATTCCACCCCTTCATTTTTCTAAAAAACTGCTATTTCATCAATTTTTACTGTTTCATCAACATTTACAACTCCAAAATGATTTTCCCAAAATACTTTTAATTCCATTCCAAGTTCCAGGAACAGTAATTCCAAAGTCTTTATTTTTGCAATATTTACCTTATTTTTTGGTTTATTTATATAAACTATTATTTTATTTCTTTCTGATTTTTGTCTATAAATAAGAGAATCAATAAAAAAATATTTTATTCCCAATCTAAAATTTTTCATGCAATTTACATTATTTATTTTTTCATTATAAATTAAAAGTGCTATATATTGCTGTTCTTCGCTATTCAAAAATAAAAAATACTTTTTCAAGCTTATTCCTAGAATTCCTTTTTTTATATCTTCCAAAATTTTTTCGCAAATAACATCAATTACCGTTGTTCCACTCACAAAATCAAGTTCCTGCAAATAATTTATCGCATTATTTTCAATATTTTTCTTAAAATTTCTTAAAACTGATATATTTTCCTTTTCTTCTTTAACTATGTTGTTCCTACGTCTAAAACTATTTATTTTAGACTCTTTTTTAGGTACATTCTCCATTGTCAGATTTTTAATTTTAGTATCTTTCTCCAGTTTATTTTCAAACTCAAAAAAATTATTATAATAATTCACAAAACTGGTAAAAATCTTATTAAATCTCACATAAGGATTCACTTTTACAGTCTTGTTTTTTTCAAATTTATTATTCAAAAAATCTGCATTTACCTCGATATATGCCGAAACGTTATTTCCCAGTTCAAATTGCACATTTGGAGGAACTGCCCATATATATGCGTATCCTTTTTTATTTTTATTCGCCATACAGGTACCCCCTGCATTCAAATTCATTATAGTCATTTTGAATTTCTGAAATTAAAAAACTCACTTTATCTTCTGAATAATCATCAAAATCCTTTATTTCCACAAACAAATTCATCTTTGGCTTTTTATCAGAATATCCCTTTTGAAAATCATTTTTCAAACTTTCATTACAGTCATAAGTATCTATATTTTTTTCAATGTTTTCTTTAAAATTAATATCTTTTAACAAAATTTTATCTTTTGTAAATTCATATTCCAAAAATATTTTTCTAAAAATGCACGGCTTCTAGTATTTCTATTTTTTGTTTGAATTTTATCGATAAAGCTCTTATTTCTAAAATTTGTAAAATGAAAATAATTTTCCTGATTCTCGCTACTTTTTCCATAAAGTTCAAGAATTTTTATGCATTTTTCGATTGGCTTTACTGAAAATACATCCCAAATATCGCCTTTATTTTTCTTTGAAAGAATATTTAATTTGTTTTTTCCGCTGTAATAGCAACACAAAATATCTTGATTTTCATTATTTGATACCAAAATCTGTTCATCACTTTCAAAATTTATTGTATATTCAAAAGATATGTCAATTTTTGTCGGACGTACAAAAATGGTGCTTATTATATTTTTCTTTTCAATATTCCAAAGCAATTCCCTATCTCTTAGAGCTTTATCCTGAATTTCTTCAAAATCATAAGTAATCTCATATTTTCCATTTTGAATTTTCTCCAAAATATCCTGCGACATATCAAAACCATACTCAGCCAGTTTAATCTTATAACACCTCATAAAATGCGCCATATTAATAGTTTTCCATTTTTTCCATTAAGTTCAAAAGAATTATACAATTTTTTTATTTCGTCAAAATATCTCTCATCTTTTACAAACCTGACTTTAACCTCATAATTATCTCCGTCAATGTCTATCCATCCAAAAAATTCTCTTTCCAAAACCTCATTAATCTTACGTAAATCCAAATTTAAATAGACATTTTCTAAATAAATATCCTTATAATTCTCATCAATAATATCTATTTTATCAACCACAGGAAAAAACACTCCATCCATTTTAAATACATCTTCTTTTTCCACTAGTACTGTTTCAACAAAAATATCTTCATATTCGGAACTCTCATTAATTTTTGCTTCTAAAAACTTATCTTTGATTTCCCGAAATCTCTCCTGCATCTCCACATTCATCTCAAAAAACATCTCTCTCAGACTTTTTCCAAGCATTTCTTTCTCAAAAATTTCATTCTCTCTATTCATAACCCCTCCAATATTTAATTACATTTTAATTTTATCATATAATTAAATTTTTTTCAAATATTTTTATTTATTTTTTAATTTTTAAAAAATATAAAATTTTAAACCTTTACATTATTGTAAAACTGCAAAAAAAATGATAAAATTATAAAAAAATACAACAATATACAATTCTTCTAAAAAATTCAAAAATTACAAAAATCTATTCAGGAGGAAATATTTTTATGAGCTATCAAACTATAATTGTTGGAATTGCTGGAGGTACTGGTTCTGGTAAGACTAGTGTAACTCAAGCTATTATCAAAAATTTAGAAAGAACGGGAATTCATTCGATTTTGCTGGAACAAGATTCTTATTATAAGAGAAATGATCATCTAACTTATGAAGAAAGGGCTAAGTTAAATTATGATCATCCTGATGCAATTGATTTTAACTTGCTCGAAAAGCATATACTGGCATTAAAAGATGGAAAATCTATCGAAAAGCCTATTTATGATTTCCAGGTTCACAACAGGGTTAATGAAACTCAGCATATTGAACCTGCAAATATAATCATTGTTGAAGGTATTTTAGTACTTGCAATGGAAAAAATCAGAAGTCTTTTTGATACAAAAATTTTTGTTGACACTGATGATGATGAAAGGCTGCTTAGAAGAATTGAGCGGGATTTAAACGAGCGGGCAAGAAGTTTTGAAAGTATAAAAAATCAATATATTGATACTGTAAAGCCTATGCACTTGGAGTTTGTTGAACCTTCCAAAAGATATGCTGATGTTATAATTCCGCGTGGAAAAGACAACAAAGTCGGTATAAACATGGTAGCAAGCAGACTTAGATATTTATTTAACAAAATGAATCAAAAATAAAAATAATAAAATGAAAGGAGTGTATGATTCTTAAATTATCATACAAAAAATATTATGAAAATAGTTGTAATTGGAGGCGGAGCAGCTGGAATGATGTTTTCGACTCAATATAAAAAAGCAAATCCTGAAGATGAGGTTATTTTATTTGAAAAATCCTCTTATGTAGCTTGGGCTGGATGTCCAACACCTTATTTCATTGCTGATGAATTGAAGAAAAGTGATGTTCTGCACGGAACACCTGAAGATTTTATAAATCGTGGAATTGAAGTAAAAATTCATCACGAAGTTACAGAAATAAATTTTCAAAATAAAACTATAACAGTAAAAGGAGATGAAATTAATGGAATAATCTTTTACGACAAACTAGTAATTGCCGTTGGGGCAAAATCATTTGTGCCAAATATTACTGGATATTCAAAGGATCTGGAAAATGTGTTTACTTTATCTCATGCAGAACATGCCTTTAAAATAAAAGATTATCTTAATGAAAATAAATCAAAATTAAAAAATGCAGTTGTTATAGGAGCTGGTTTCATTGGGCTTGAAATGGCTGAATCATTCAGAAAAAATGGATTAAACGTTACACTTATTGAAAAGGCTGATCAAATTTTTCCAAATGTTTCTGAAAACTTGAAAAAAAGAATTTATAAAGAAATAGAAAATAATGATGTTGAATTAAAATTAAACTCTGGTGTTTCAGAAATAATTTCTGAAAATAATATAACAAAATCAGTAAAATTGGATAATGGGGAAACTGTAGACTTTGATATTGCACTATTTAGTATTGGAATTACTCCAAACATTGATTTCTTACCAAAAGAATTAAAAACTGATTCTGGGAAAATTGTTGTAAATGATAAATTTGAGACAAATATTAAAGATGTATATGCCATTGGAGATTGCGTTTTTAACAAATATTACAAAACTGATAGAAATTTATATGCTCCATTTGGAGATGTAGCAAACAAGCATGGAATGTTCCTTGCAAAACACTTATCTGGAAAAGATGTGAGCTGGAAAGGGTTAATCCGTTCTTTTGCAACTTCATTTTATGATGTAAAACTAGCACAAACTGGACTTTCTCTAAAAGAAGCTCTGCAATTAGGATACAATGCCGATGTAGTTTCAATGAAAGCAATGTATAAAAATTCTGGCTTTGAAGACTCTGTTCCTGCAAGTGCCGAAATTATTTACGATAAAGACAGAAAAATTGTTCTTGGTGGAGCAATGGTAGGAAAAGAAGCAGTAGCACAATTTGTAGATCAAATGGCTATTGTTATTGCTCTTGAAACACCTATTGAAAAATTCATAGAAATTGACTTTGCATATTCCCCAACAAATGCAAGTGTTTGGAATCCGTTATTAGTAACATATAGAAAAGTTATTAAATAAAACAGGAGTTTTTATGAAAAAGAAAATTGAAAAATTACATAAAAACAAAAGATTTCGTATAAGTTATCAGGTTATTTTTATTTTCTTGGCATTATACAGCTTTGTCACTACACTTTTAGATTTACATGGCGATATTAGCATTTTTAATAATCCAATCCTGGAATTTATTGATGTATCAATTTATTTAATTTTTGCAGTGGATTATTTTATACGTTTTACAAATTCAGACAATAAATTAGATTTTATTGAAAGCAATATTCCTGATTTAATCTCAATTATTCCGTATTATTCTATTTTTAGGCTATTCAGAATTTTTAAGATTAGACGTTTAGCAAGAGTTTTTAAGCATTTAAAGCTGACAAAAGCTTATTTGTCTGTAAAAAAATTCTACAAAAAAATAAAAAAAATCTTGAGAGCAAATGGACTTATTTATTTGTTAATATTTGCTGTACTTGGAATCATAGTATCTGCCCTAATAGTTTCCTATGTCGAAAAACTCTCTTATTTTAATAGCCTATGGTGGGCTTTTATAACTGCAACTACTGTTGGTTATGGAGATGTCTATCCGCATACATTTATTGGAAGAATAATTGCTATTTTTCTGATACTGATTGGAATGGGAACTTTTGGAATGATTACGGGAGCAATCACGAGTTATTTCTTAAATCGGCAAACTGATTTAATTCCAGATGATGATTTAGATGAATATGTTTTAAACTCCCAAAATTACACAGATACAGAAAAACGGGAAATTATAACTTTTATACAATTTATAAGAAACAAAAGAAAAAAATAAATTATACTAAAATCTTTTCAATACAGGAAGAACAGTAAGCTTTAACTAATCTTATTATTCTCCTGTATTTTTTTATTAACTGCTATTAATTACTGTGAACTTTTTTCCCTTTAATTCTAACATCTGAACTTAATGATTCCATCGTTATTTCCTTCTCTTTCCCAATAATATTTATCTTAGAGCCATAAAAATCAGCATCCCCAATCGACTCTATCCCCAAATAATTATTAGAAGCCACTATCATATTTTGATTAGCCTTATTTACAAAATTATCTGCATTTTCAACTATATTTGGTGATTCTACGCTATATTTCTCAGCCGTTTTCACTTCAAAACTGTTCAAATTCAAGCTAAAATTAAAATCACTCTGATTAACCTGAAAATTTCTTTTGGTATAATCACTAAACCTTCCATTTCCTTTATTGTTTATTGCCCACGACACTTTTGCAAATCGCTCGTCTTCATTTGGAAAATAAACTTCCACAGTATCATTTACTTCGGGGGTACAGAAAAATCCAGTATTTGTCTGCGAATAAAAAGTCTGATAGCTTAATGGAAATCTTTTTATCCCATAATCATCGTAGGCTTTATCATTACTTTCCTCATTGCTTCTTTCCTGAACAATTTTTTTCAGCCCCTCTGAAAATCTGACTTCCATTTTCGCAATTCCACCATCTTCAAACACCCGTTCAACATTTGCTTCAATTCTGCACCCTTTTATTTTTTCATTATATTTCTTGAATATGTGATAACTCTTCATATCTGTTGCCAAAAATTCACTTTTTAAAATAAAATCCTTCAAAAATATCTTAGTTTTTAATACAGAAAAATTGCCTCTATTCCCACTAGAATCTTTATCATTTCCTTCATTTTCTATAGCGTTTTCAGAAATAGAAACAGTATCTCCCAAATTTATTACTTTATTTGACTGCACTTTATAATATAGATTTTTATAATCTCTTACCAGCGAATAATCTGAAAAATATTTATTTTCCTTCTTAATCTCTCCCATTTCTACGATTCCAAACAATATTATTCCCTGTTCAATTACAAACATCCCCGTTTTTAATTGACTTGCAAGTCTTACCAAAAATTCCCAGTCTGTTTCATCAAACTGAACAATCAAACTGCCTATCTGCTTTTTCGCAATATCAGAATATTTTATTTCCAACTTTTTATCAGCATAATCCTTATTAATCTCATCAATTATATCTGAAAACATTAAATTTCTATCCTGAAAAACCCTGTACTTTTTCTCGTTTTTCCTGTCAAAAAGCACACTCTTAGAAAACGCCCTCATCAAAATTCTGCACCCATAACTCCCATAATCCAAAATCTCAAAATAATCAACAATCCCACTAAAAACTCTTCTTTTGACATCCTTATCTACATTAGCAAGCTCAATTTCAATCCCAACATCTTCCTTTTTAATAATTCTTTCTAAATTTTTTCTCTGCTCATCATCCATTTCCAATTGAATTTCCAGCTTCTGATGTTCATTAATATTTTCATCCAACACAAATTCCTGAATCACAAAATTCTCTAACTTTGTTTTATTCAGTATGATTCCAATATTTTTCCCTTCATACATATTTTCAACATTTACATCTTTACTCATTTTTACCACCTCAATTATTTCCTTTTATTAATTTTATTTAACAATCATTTTACAGTTTAATCCTTAAGTACAAAAATAAAAGATTTTTAAATTTCAGATTTTTTTGACTAATAATTATTTTTTTATTTATATTTTTCAAAATTTTTTTAACGTAAGGGCATCAATCGCCATGCCCTTACAACCCCCGCTTTACGCAAAACTTTTTTATAGAAAAAAATAGAACTCGCTTTTGAATAAAAGTTATTTCAAATATAAATAAACACATCCAATTTATAATTTTATCCAAAAGCTCAAACAGCTATTTTTTTCTAACAAAATTTTGCTTATTATTCTTTTTATTATAATTGTTATAATTAAATTTAAAGTGTCGTGATTTTTTTTAAATAAAAACGACTGTTTGAGCGACGTTTTACGTAGCGAGTTTCGTTTTTGTTTCAAAAAAATACTTAGACGAGCGGGGATTGTAAAGGGGATGGCAATTGATCCCCTTTACGTTATAAAAAGAAAAATTTATAAATTATCAAAAAATCTTTATTAACAACAAATCTTCTTGCAAAAATTAGAAATAATTATTAATTTTTATACTTAAGAAAGTATTTTTGTAACAATTTTTATTAATTAAATATTAATATATTTTTTATTATACTATATTTTTAATTTAATTTCAATAATTATTATTTATAAAATACGCAACTTAAAATTATTTTGAAAATTATCTTATCAAATTTCTATTTGTTGCTTAAAACCTAATATTCTCTGTATTCTTATTTAGATTTTGAAACTTCATTTAATACGTTAAGTGCTATTTCATTATTTTTATCTAATTTTAATATTTCTTTGGCTATACTTTCTGCTTCCTCTTCCTTCATTAAACGTTCTGGAAGTCCATAAAAACTTAATAATAATATCAAATTATCAATATTTTTTTCTAGCGACACTAATTCTCTAGCATGAAAAATTCCAACAGCATAAGCACCCTCCATCCAACATAATGTAAAAGACATTATAACTACTGATAAACTTAACCAAATTGTATTTTCTGTTTTTTTAAACATATATTGTGTAAAGCCATAAACAGTCAAACTCTCCAATCTATCTGCAATATTAAACCAAATTATATCGTGTATCTCTTCATTATTCATATTTTTAAATTTTTTTGCTGCTTGCTCATACTTTGCATTCAATATATCTCTTTCTATTTCTTCTAGCATAACTTTATTATATTTCATAGTTTTTTCTCCTAAAGAATTTAAAAAAGCTCCTTAATAAGCAACAAACTTAAAAAAGAGCTTCTAAAATTAATAAATATTTTCTTAAACATTAAATCTGAAGAACATTACATCCCCATCTTGCACAATGTACTCTTTTCCTTCCAGTCTCATTGCACCTTTTTCTTTTGCACCGTTCCATCCGTTTAGTTCGATGAATTTGTCGAAAGATACTACTTCTGCTCTGATAAATCCTTTTTCAATGTCTGTATGAATTTCACTGGCAGATTTTTGAGCGTTTGTTCCTTGTTTTATTGTCCATGCTCTTACTTCTTTTACTCCAGCGGTAAAGTATGTGATTAGTCCTAACAATTTGAATCCTGCTCTAATTAGTCTATTTAGGCTTGGTTCTTTTATTCCTAATTCGTCAATGAACATTTGTCTTTCTTCTTCGTCTTCTATTTCAATTAATTCTGCTTCTACTTTTGCTGAAAAAGTTACTACTTCGCTGTCATACTGCTTTGCAAATTCACGCACTTTTTTTACGTAATCATTTTCAATTCCAGCCGTCAAGTCTTCTTCCGAAATATTTGCGGCAAACATCATTGGCTTTATTGTCAAAAATTGATAAACTTTTATTAATTCTTCTTCTCTTTGGGTAAATTCCAATGTTTTTAATAATTTAAATTCTTCTAGATGAACTTTACATCTTTCAAGAACTGCAACTAATTCTTTTCCTTCTGCGTTTCCTCCACGAGCCAGCTTCTGATTTTTCTGAATTGCCCTTTCAACTGTGTCTAAATCAGCAAAAATCAATTCTGCATTAATCGTTTCAATATCTCTTATAGGATCAACGCTTCCTTCAACGTGAATAATATTGTCATCGTCAAAACATCTTACAACCTGACAAATTGCAGCTGTATTTCTAATGTTTGATAAAAACTGGTTTCCTAGTCCTTCCCCTTTTGATGCGCCTTTTACAAGTCCTGCAATATCTACAAATTCAACTGTCGCTCCAACCGTTCTTTCTGGATTAACTACTTTCTCCAAATCTTTTAAACGTGGATCTGGTACGCTTACAAGCCCTACATTTGGCTCAATTGTTGCAAATGGATAGTTTGCCGCCTCTGCATTCTGTGTTTTTGTTATTGCGTTAAATAATGTTGATTTTCCTACGTTTGGTAATCCTACAATTCCTATTCCTATCATTCTTATTTTATTTCCTTTCTTATTTTATAATTTTTCCAAAATTTTTATTAATTTCCATTTTTCCTTATCTGTCGCTTTAAACAAATAGGAAATATCGTAAATCGGCACAACCTTAATTTCTCCATAAAAATCAAACACTTTCCCCACCAAATCTTTTATATCCTCTTTTTTTACATTTTCTAAAAGTGATTTGGTCGCTCTTTCTCCAACTGTTACAATGTACCTTGGGTTAATTAAGGCAATTTGTGCTACAAGAAACTCATTACACTTTGAAATACTGTCTTTCTCGATTAAATTACCATGTGAACTGCATTTTGTGAGAGTTGTAAAATAACATTTCTTCAAATCCAGCTTTGAATACTCCAAAAATTTTTTAAAATATTTTCCATTTCTGTCAATCAAAAGTTTCTGCTTTACATCCTCTTCCTCACTTATGCTATCCAACACAAATAAAATTTCTGCCTTTTTATTCCCTTCGCCAACAATTGGATTAATTCTAGTTTTTTCTAATATACATTTAGTACAAATGTCGATTTCCAGCTTTAAGTCATTCCACATAACTTTTTCCTTATTCTTTATTCTAATATTCTATATTTTATAAATTTCTGTTCCCTCTTCGTTAATAATTTCAATTTCCAAATGGCTTTTATTTTCCCGCTCCAAAATTTGATACAGCGAATTATATGCCAGCTCTGGCGTGTTATTGTCCTTGCTTATATGCATTAAATAAACCTTTTTCAGTTTCTCGCTAAGCACCTGCCCAATCAGCTTTGATGCTTCTGCATTTGACAAATGTCCATTTCTTCCCTTCACACGATTTTTCAGTTCCCAATGATAAGGCCCTGTCATTAGCATATTATAGTCATAATTACTTTCCAGCACAATTACATCGCTATTTTTCAAATTTTCCTTAATAATATTGTTTACACAGCCAACATCACTTGCGTAGGACAATTTTTTCCCTTTGTATTCAAATGTATATCCCAAGCACTTTTCAGCATCGTGCATTACTTCAAAGTTATTTATCACGCAATTGTCAATAACAATTTTTTCATCTCTTATAAAATTTAAATTTTTTTTCTCAATTTTTCCAATTCTGTCCTTAATTACATTATAAGTCACTTCATGAAGATAAATTGGAATATCGTATTTTCTTGATATAACTCCAAGCCCTTGAATATGGTCAGAATGCTCATGTGTCACAAATATCCCCATTACATCCTCAATCCTTTTTTCAATATTATTCAATTTTTCTACAATTTTTTTTCCACTAAATCCTGCATCTATAAGAAATTTCTTGTTTCCCATTTCAATATAGCTTGAGTTTCCACTACTTCCACTTCCTAAACTTGAAAATTTCATTTTTTCCTAATCTTCTTTCTAACTAAGTTTCTTTCAACTCCCCCATTTTCATTTTGTAATATTAAATATTTGGTGAAATTGTTCCTTTTAATTGATCGTAAACCCATCCACCTTTTTTATCCTTTTTCGTTACAATTCTATTGCTTCTTTCTCTTGAATCCTTTATGCTTTCAGGAATTTCATAAATTTTATCCCTTCCATAAAAAGCTTCAAAATTATATTTTCCATCTGAACTTTTTACATTTTGTAAACTATCCTCAAGACCTGCTAATTTAGGATTTGATCCTGTAACTTCATTAAACTTTTTAATTGCATTTTGCAATTTTACTGTCTCTACTTGAATATCAGCAGTTATAAGTTTATCTACTTTTCTTGAAAACAAAATCACAACATTAAATATCGCAATAAATACTACCAAAAGAAAAGTTATACCACGAAGAATAATTTTTCTATTTGCTCTTGTTCTATTATTCTCATAATAATTATTATTATAAAAAGCCATTTCTCTGCATGAAATTTACGAATTTTTTAATTTATATTTTTTAAATGTAAAAATCATGCTCTCCTTCCTTCAAATTCTTTATTATATTTCAAATTTCTATTCTTTTTAAAAAATCAACTCTTCAATAAATCTGAGTTTTATAATTTCTTAAATTTATTTTCTATTTTTAAAAATTGACGGTCTAACAATCACTTTCACATTTTTTGGAACTTCAAGCTGTACCTTTAGCGGACCCCTTTTAACGTTTATCCAGCCTAATCCTGCTATTACCAGTTCCTCATTTTGCTCAATTTCCACTTCATGAGTTACAAATTCATTTTGAAAATATTTTTCTTTCTCACTTCCCTGTAAAATTTCAAAGTAATTTCCATTTAGTAAGTCTTGCACTCTTTCCTCACGAGCCACGTGAAACTTCACGCTTTTTGAAGCATAAGCAGAAAATATAGGCTTGCTTCCACCTTCCAGAAGTTCATTTTGAAGTATTTTAAATCTGCAGAAAACATCAAACATAAATACTTGATTTTCTTCAAGTTTAAAAGTTTTTCGTGAAATTTCTCCAGCTGGCACTAGCTTCAATCCATTTTCTACACTGATTAAATCAGAAATTCTCCCATCTGGAATAAGTCCAGGTGTGTCAATTATCGTAATTTCACTATTTGGAATTTTATTGTTAATTGATTTTAAAGTAGTTCCAGAATATTTAGAAGTCGTTATTTTATTGTTCCCAAGAAGTAAATTTATAACTGATGATTTCCCAACATTTGAAACTCCAAGTACAGTCGCCTTTACTTTTTTATTATGAAAAATATTTTTAATTTTTCTGATTATTCCATTTACTCCGTATTTATTTTTTGCACTGATAAAAGCAATATCATCGGGTACAATATCTTCTTCGGCAAGCCTATCCTTTACCCAGTTGGAAATTTCAGTTGGATGTATAAAGTCAGGTAGTAAATCTATTTTGTTAATTAAAATTATAGATCTGTAATCTCTTAGATAATCCAAGATTTCCTCAGTAAATGAACCTTCAAAGTCAATAATATCAAAAATTGGAAGTATTATATCAGATTTTTTTACACATTCATTTACTTCCTTCAGATAATCTTCCCTACTAAAATTATTTACAAGGTTTTCCCCATAATTTTTAATTTTAAAACATCTCTGACAAAGTAAGTTATCCTCTGTTATAAACTTCTCTTCAGGAACATATCCTTCCTTATTTTTATCTTCAAACTGCAGTTCAATTCCACAACCGCTACATTTTTTTATAATCAAAATTTCCTCCTATTTTCTCATTCCTTTTACATTAAAATTGAATCCTATTCATTATTCCCTAGCCAACGGATGAGTATTCATATAAATATCTCTCAAGAAAGCCTTGCTCACATGTGTATAAACTTGCGTTGTCGCAATACTGCTATGCCCAAGCAATTCCTGTAAATATCGGATATCCACTCCGTTATTCAAAAGTTCTGTTGCAAACGAATGCCTAAATACATGCGGTGTTATTTCCTTTTGTATCCCTGCTTCATGTGCGTATGCCGAAATAAGCCTTCTTAATGAACGTGTTGTCAATTTTTTTCCTTTACTGTTTACAATCAATACTTCTCTAGTGTAATTTTCATATTGCCTTTTCTTTTCTTCAATATACTTTATCAGCCATTTCTTAGCATTTTCACTAAAAAAAGTTATCCGTTCCTTATCACCTTTTCCAATAACCCTAATTTCCCGCTCTTCAATATCAATCATAAATTCACTCAAATTAATAAGTTCCATCGAACGAAGGCCGCTAGAATAAAGAAGTTCAATAATCAATCTATCTCGAATCCCAGTAATTTTTTCGGTATTTATAACGTTTCTCAATCTATTCAAGTCATCTCTATTCAAGACATTTGGCAATTCTTTCTCGAATTTTGGAACATTAATATAAGCCGCCTTATTCGTTTCAATCACTTTTATTTCCTGAAGATATTTAAAAAATGTCCTAAGTGCTGAAATCTTTCTATTTATAGTCCTTTTAGATACTGGCTTGACACTCATTTTTGTATTTAATTCTTCCATATCTTCAATATTTTTTATCTTATCAATCTCTGATTCTGTATTATCAATTTCTCTATTTGCAGCATTTTTCTGAGAATCCTTTTTTTTCTTATCTTCCTCTTTAGCCAGCTTCTGAGGAGAATTTAAATACGCAATAAAGGATCTGAATGTCATCATTTCAATTTCTTCAAAATTATGAATTTCTTCATAATCATCTAGATACTCCATAAACTGCAGTAAATCTCGACGATAACTTCTAATCGTATTAAAACTTTTCCCAAGAATAACCTCTTCATAATACAAAAATTTGTCAACATACATCACAAGATTTTCATTTTTTATATTGTCCTTGTTTCCAATATCCTTTTCTTTCTCAATACCTTTGTCACTATTATTCATTAAAACTTCTCCATTTATCATAACACACATCATTCACATCAATACAGGTTAATTCTATTTTTTATTTAAAAATTATCTAAAATCGTATTTAAAATCTATAACACTCTATATTATTTAATTTGTTAGTTCGATAATAAAAAACAAAATAATTTTAAACTTACATTTTAATAAATTAATTATCTTTTTCTAGCTATTTAGACTTTTTTGCTGTAGATTTTCTAGTTGCTGCTGTCTTTCTAGCCTTTGTAGATGCAGATTTTGCTTTAGCTGTCGTTTTTTTAGTTGCCTTTTTTGTAGTTTTCTTGGCTTTTTCTGCTTTTTCAGTTACTCTTGTAACTTTCCCAGTTTTTATATTTTTTATAGTCTTACATTCTGGGTAGCCTGTACAAGCCAAAAATTTTCCAAATCTTCCAGTTTTTATTTCATACGGTTTTCCGCAAAATTCACATGTTCCTGCTTCTTCTATTATTTTTCTGTCGATTTCCTGCAACCGTTTCATTTCATCGTTTATTTGCAATATTCCATCCAGCTCTATTACAGCGCCTTTTTTATATTTTTGCTTTAATTCAGCTGGCAACGACATTCTTTTTTCATCTTTTTCATAATTTTCACTTTCAAGATATTCTCCGAAACGTCCAACTTTAAGCACATATCTGTTTCCATCTTCATCAAGATAATCAGTCAAAATTCCCTTTTTATTATTTTGAAGTTTCTCTACTTCTTCTTTTACCAAAACTTCTCCTTTTTTAAGAGCTTCTGGCGATACAGCAATCCCTTTTAGCGAGATTTTTTCCTTCTCATTTGCTTCGCTAATCAAATATTTTCCATAAAGCCCCATTTTTAAAATCATTGGATTTCCCTCTGAATCCAGCACATCCGATACAATTCTACGATTTTTTATTTTATCAATTTCCTTCTCAAACTTATCAATGTCCTTTTCAAGCGAATCATAAAAAGTTCTCAAAAGCTGTATCCATTCAACTGTCCCTTCTTCAACTTTATCCAGTTCCTTTTCCATATTCGCCGTAAATTTCACATTCATAATGTCCTTAAAGTTCTTGACAAGTTCATCCTTTACTTCGTATCCCAAATATGTTGGATGAAAACGCTTTTCAATAAGTTCAACATATTCCCTTGATTTAAGCGTTTCGACAATTGAAGCATAAGTTGATGGACGTCCAATTCCTTCTGATTCCAGTTTTTTTACAAGCGTCGCTTCGGAAAATCTTGTTGGAGGCTTTGTTATTCCTTCTTCCACATTTAATTTGTCTATTGGATGAACATTGCCCTCTTTTAATTCTGGAAAATCTCCAGTCTTAATTTCATCCTCATCTTTAAAAATCTTGTAGTATCCATCAAAAATTACTTTGTTAATAGTCCCACGAAAATTATAATCCCCATTCACAGCGTTAATTTGCATCTGCTCATACTGCATAGCTGCAAACTGTGAAACTAAAAATCTATCCCAAATCAATTTATACAATCTGTACTGATCATTAGTCAAATAAGCTTTTATATTATCTGGGACTAAGTTGATATCAGATGGACGGATTCCCTCGTGGGCATCCTGAACATTTGATTTTGAATTTTTTACAATATATTTTCCAACGTATTTTTCGCCATAATTTTTTGTAATGTAATCTTTTGCCATATTTAGGGCATCAACAGAAATTCTTGTGGAATCTGTTCTCATATACGTTATTAGCCCTTTATTTTCGCCATTAATTGCAAGTCCTTCATAAAGCTGCTGTGCAATTCTCATTGTTTTGCTTGCACCATAACCAAGATATGATGAAGCGAGCTGCTGCAGCGTACTTGTCTTAAATACAAGTGGCGGTCTTTGAGATTTTTTCTTAACTTCTATTTTTTCAAGCGTCAATGCTTCATTTTTCAAATCTTTTTTCAGTTTTTTTACAACTTTTTCATCAAAGATTTTATCCACTTTTTCATCTGCAATTTTTACTAAATTAAGATTAATATCTTTTTCAATTAATGCACTTACTTCCCAATATTTTTGGGGTACAAACGCATTTATCTCATCTTCCAGGTCACAAATCAGCTTTAATGCAACCGACTGTACACGGCCAGCACTGGCGTTACGATTAATTATTTTCCATAAAAGCGGACTTATCTTATATCCCACAATTCTATCCAATAGTCTTCTTGCCTGCTGTGCATTTACAAGGTTATCATTAATATCTCTTGGGTTTTTAATCGCATTATTTACAGCCGTCTTTGTTATCTCGTTAAATTCTATCCTTCTTACCTTGTCAGGCTGCTTAATATAATTAGAAATGTGCCAGGCAATCGCTTCCCCTTCCCTATCCTGATCTGATGCCAGGTAAACAGCGTTTGCACTTTTCGCTTTTTCCTTTAATTTTTTTAAAACCTCACCTTTTCCTTTTATAACCTTATATTGAGGTTCAAAATTATTTTCTACATCTATTCCAATTTTCGTTTTTGGTAAATCGATCACGTGTCCGTAAGATGCAACAACTTCATAATTTCTACCAAGTATCTTTTCGATAGTTTTTGCCTTCGACGGTGACTCAACAATAACTAACTTTCTAGCCAACTTTATTTTCTCCTTATTTCTTTATCTATTTATATATTGTATTTATTTATTTTTGAATTATTTTGATTAATGATTATTATTTCTATTTTTCTTCTTTTTACAAAGCAAGGGAAATCAATCGCCATTTCCCTTTATTTCACAATAATAGTTATTTTAACATATTTAAATAACAGCATATTAAAGAGAATGGCGAAAGTGCTACGCACTATCCCTGGCTCGTCTAAGCATTTTTATTTTTTAAACAGAATCTGACATGAATTAATATCCGTCGGAGCATTTTTCTGTGCTGGCAAAACTGTCTGAGCATAGCGAGTTTTTTGCCAGTGCAGGAAAATGTCGTAGACTAGCCATAGGTTGTAGGATTTGCGGCAATGAGCAATCCTACGAAAATAAAAAATAAAAAAAATTGAATGATTATGAATTAACTATTGAAAACTCCATTATAAAAATTTATTCTCATTTTTAAACGGGGTTTAGTATTGAATTACACTATCCTTATGTACTTTGCCCCATTTGTTTCTGTAATTAATCCTCTAATTTTTAGGCTCATAATTATTGAAAACAATTTATTTTTTTCGATTTTTTCTTTTACGCTTTGTAGTATTTGCTCAAAACTTACTTCTTCCATTATTGTTTCGAATACAATTTGCTCTTCTTCTGTTAATTTTTGTAATTTGCTTTTTTCTTTACGAATATCCCATAGGAATTCTTCAGCAATGTCATCTGCACTTGTTACTAATTTTGCCTTGTTGCTTTTTATTAGATTATTACAACCTTCAAATGAAGGATAGTTAATGAATCCTGGTACAGCAAAAATTTCACGATTCATACTAAATCCTAATTCTGCTGTAATTAATGCACCGCCTTTTTTGAAACTTTCGGCTACTAGGACTCCATCTGACATTCCTGCTATAATTCGGTTTCTTCTAGGAAAAGTCCACCTTGTAGGCTGTGTTCCTAGCGGATATTCACTTATAATTGTACCTGTTTCTGATATTCTTTCCCATAGATTACGATTTTCATAAGGATAGACAACATCCAGTCCTGTTCCTACTACTGCGACAACTTCAATTTCCTTATCAAGTGCAGTTTTTAAGGCGATTGTGTCAATTCCGTCTGCCAGTCCGCTAATTAGAGTTACATCATAGTTTACTAGCTCATTTACTATTTTCTCGCAGGCAGTTTTTCCAAATTTTGTTGCTCTTCTCGTACCTACAACTGCGATATTTCGTCTATTGTCCACTGAAATTTTATCTTTATCCATTTTTATTTTGTCGTAATCTTTTAATTTTTTTCCTTTCAAATATAAAAAAACTGGAAAATCTTTTATTTCTTTTAGTTTTTTTGGATATTCCTTATCATTTGCACTTATTATTCTTACTCTGTTTCGTTCGTAGAGTTCCATCCTTGCCTTCAAATCAATTTTCATTGCTTCTTCCAATTGATTTTTCAGTTCATCATTAAACAATTTAAAATTTTCTTCATAAAATAACTCTTCAAAATCTTGAAAAATTAACATAAGTTTTTTTATATGGGCGTTTTTCATCCCATATTCCTTTAATCTAAGCCATTCCACAATAATCCCCCCTAATTTTTATCTTGAACCGGCTAATATTTCATTTAATACTGCGATTTCTTTTTTTACTTCATCATCAGAATGTTTTGAATTATAGTCCTTCAAATATCCTAACGCTTTTGAAAAATCCCCTTTTGATTTATAGGCAATGCCTATTCCCAATTTTGCTTCCGCCTGATTTTCATCCTGCGATAATATTCTAGTATAGTAATCAATTGACTTGTCATTATCCCCCATTAGTCGTGAACCAATCGCAATTACATACATTACAGGAATATCAGGTGCTTCATCCTTTAATGCCAAATTTACTGCTTTTTCGTAAAGTCCGTCACGAAAGTAAAGCTGTGCCATTCTGAATGTAGCTGATGAACTTTTTTTAGCAAGTGTCGCATTTTCATAATTTGCATAGGAATTGTATTTTGCCTCAGTTGAGATGTCTTCGGTTTGTGTTGCAGGCATAGTTCCTGTGTCAACTGTCTTTTTTTCCTCTTTAGGCTTGTCTTTTTCACTTCCTTGTTCAAGAGCCTTTTTTGTATTGTCATCAGCTTCGGTTGTCGGTGGCACAACTGGCGTTCTTTCTTCTTCAATAGTTGTTGCATCCCCACCATTATTGGTTCCTGTTTTTTCTGCAATATAGTAGTTTGCCTTTACTATAGTTGCAAAAGAAAGGATTAATATTCCCATTATTATTCGTCTTAATTTCTCCATTTTTCCCTCCTGACTGTATAATTTTAATATTATATCTAAAATCAAATAAATTTATTTATTCAAAAATTTTAATTTCAGAATTTCAAAGTATTTTCACTTATAATTATACACAAAAGACATACCTCTTATATTGGCTTTTCTTTGAATATAATTTTAATATTTTGTCAAGCTGAATTTGAGGAACCGAAGATTAAATTAAAATTCCAAATTTTTAGTTGTTCTTGGAAATGGAATTACATCTCTTATATTAGTCATTCCAGTAATGTACATAAGCATTCTGTCAAATCCAAGTCCAAATCCTGAATGTGGCACACTTCCATATTTTCTAAGGTCTAAGTACCACCAGTAATCTTCCTCTTTTAATCCCATTTCATGAATTTTTCCTAAAAGAACGTCATAATCATCTTCTCTTTGGCTTCCACCTACAATTTCTCCAATTCCTGGTGCCAATAAATCAACTGCTCTTACAGTTTTCCCATCTTCATTTAACTTCATATAAAATGCTTTTATATCTTTTGGATAATCAGTTACAAATACAGGTTTTTTAAAGTGTTTCTCTGCCAAGTATCTTTCATGCTCAGTTTGCAGGTCAATTCCCCACTCTACTTCATATTCAAATTTCTGTTTTGAATTTTTCAAAATTTCAATTGCTTCTGTATAAGTAATTCTCCCAAATTCATTGTTTACTAAAGTATCAAGCCTATTAAACAAGTCCTTGTCTACAAATTGGTTGAAGAATTCCATTTCTTCCTTAGCATTTTCTCTTACATAATTTACAATATATTTTATCATTTCTTCAATAACATCCATATTTACATCCAAATCTGCAAATGCAATTTCAGGTTCCATCATCCAAAATTCTGCAGCATGTTTTGGAGTATTAGATTTCTCAGCTCTAAATGTAGGTCCAAAAGTGTATGTATTTTTAAACGCTGTTGCAAATGTTTCAACATTTAACTGTCCACTTACTGTAAGATTTGCTTCTTTTCCAAAGAAATCCTGCTTAAAGTCAATACTTCCATTTTCAGTTTTCGGAACATTATTTATATCAAGTGTCGTAAGTCTAAACATTTCTCCGGCACCTTCAGCATCACTTCCAGTAATTATAGGTGTTTGAACATATACAAAGTTTTTTTCCTGAAAAAATTTATGAATTGCATAAGATAAAATTGAACGCACTCTGAATGTTGCAAAAAAAGCATTAGTTCTAGGACGTAAATGTGCAATTGTTCTCAAAAATTCAAAACTATGTCTTTTGTTTTGCAATGGATAATTTGAATCAGCTTTTTGATAAACAGAAATTTTTGTTGCTTTAATTTCGTAAGCTTGTCCCTTTCCTAATGATTCAACTACAATTCCTGTAACTTTAACAGAAGTAGAAATTGTAAGTTTAGAAATTTCCTCAAAATTTTCCAATTCTTCATCAAATACAACTTGTATTCCAGTAAAGAAAGTTCCATCATTCAGTTCGATAAATCCAAAGTTCTTTTGGCTTCTAATTTTTTTTACCCATCCATTAATTTCAATTTCTTTACCTAGATACTCCTTCGTATTTTTTTGAAGTTCTCTTAATTCTAATAACATTTATTAATTCTCCTTTTCCTAAAAATTATTTTTTATTCTATTTTTTTATTTATCTCTATATTTTCACATTATAACATAATTTACCATATATTTTAATAACAAATTCAAAAATTTATTATATTTTCCTTTAAATAAAAATTTAGAAAGAAATATTCGTTAAAAATTTTGAACTATTTCTCTATTTTTTATTTTATTATACTACTTTTTTCAGTCTATCGCTATTTCTAAAATTTAATTGACAAATAACCCAAAAATGAAGTAAAATTTTAACAAATACTACAGGAGGAAACTTAATGGCAAAAACAAAAAAAACAAGAACTAGAACTAAAAATAATGAAATAAATATAACATTTTCAGCAATTTTTACAGGAATTATCGGAGCAATCCTAGTATCCGCCAGTTCCTTTTACATCGTGTTGAAATTTGGAGCATTACCATGGCCTACAATAATGGTTACACTTTTATCTATGATGACTCTAAATTTCTTTAAAAAGGCTAATAATAAAGAGATTACAATTACACATACAATTATGAGTGCTGGATCAATGGTGGCTGGCGGAGTTGCTTTCACAATGCCTGCCTATTTTATTTTAGGCGGAAAGCTTACGGATATTAATCAGCAGCTGTTATTTTTGACTATTTTGATTGGAAGTATTGCTGGAGCATTTTTATCATATATTTTTCGTACAAAGCTGATTGAAGAGGAAAAATTGGAATTTCCAATCGGAGAAGCGGCATATAACCTTGTAAATTCTGGAAAAAATACAGGAAGTATCCGTTATGTAGGTTTTGGAACATTATTTAGCTCTATTGTCGCTCTCTTGCGTGATTTTAATTTTTCAAAAGGAAAAGCTCCTATTATTCCAGCATTAGTTTCACTAAAAAATGTGCCTTTCAGCTTTTATGTGTCGCCTCTTTTAGTCGGAATTGGATATGTGCTTGGATTTTTAAATACATTTGTCTGGTTTTTAGGGGGCGCTGCTGTAATTTTTGTTGGAGAACCGCTTGCAAAAATGTTTAAAATTGCTGATTTTCCCATTATGAAAAATAGTTTTGGAATGGGATTTATGATTGGAATTGGAATTGCTGTAATTTTAAAAATTATTTTTTCAAATAAATCAAAGAATAATTCAGAAAATAGAAGTATCATTACCAAATTATTTATTTTATCAGCCGTTTCAGTAATTATAATAATTTTTATTTATAAACTTCCAATATTTCTTGCATTAGTTTTAGTACTAATCTCGATTTTATGCACGATAATCGCAGGTTATTCAACTGGAAAGACTGGAGTTAATCCAATGGAAATTTACGCCATAATCACAATTCTAATAATTTCATTTTTAAATAAAATGTTAAACGGATTAAACATTGGCGGAATAAAATTTTCTACGAACTTAAACACTCTGACGCTATTTTTACTGGCTTGCATTATAGCTGTCGCATGCGGACTTTCTGGTGATATTCTAAATGACTTTAAATCAGGATATAAAATGAAAGTGAATCCATCAGAACAGCTTTTTGGTGAATTAATCGGCTCAATTGCAAGTTCTTTTGTAATAACATTCTTATTTTTTGTATTTTTCAGAGTCTATAAAACTATCGGTCCAGTAGAAAATACTGATTTGATAGCACTGCAAGCTTCAATTGTTGCAACAGTAATAAACGGAATTCCGTTTTTGAATATTTTCTTTATTGGACTTGTAACGGGATTGCTTTTAAGCCTGTTAAATTTACCAGTTTTAACTTTTGGAATCGGAATCTATGTACCGTTTTATTTAACTTCAACTGTATTTTTAGGCGGACTTGCAAGTTTTTTTGGAAACAGAATTTCACAAAAATCTCACTCAAACCTGCTTTTAATTTCTAATGGATTAATGAGTGGAGAAGCGATTATAGGCGTTATTTTATCAATTGTTGCTTATATTAAGCTGTTTATAAAATAAAAAAATATCTTTATAAATTTAAATTTAGACAAGATTTTGAGTTTAATCTTTTAATAAACTCACTAACAGAAAGGAAAAATAATGATTTTAGGATTTGATATTGGAAATACACATATTATACCGATTTTTTATAATGAAAATGGCGATATTCTAGCAACATTCAGAATACCGACACATCTGGAATTTACTGAAGATACTCTTTTTGTAATGTTAAAGGAATTTGCAAAAAACAGCAATTTAGAAATCTCAAATATTAAAAATATTGTTATTTCATCAGTTGTTCCAAATATTAACGAAAATTTTACAAGACTTGGAAAAAAATATTTTAACATCAATCCAATGTTTGTAACACTTGACAATGTAGAAAATGAAATAAAAATTTTGCCAAATATGGAACGTGGTCTCGGTGCAGATAGGATTGTAGACATTTTGGCGGCAAAAAAACTATATCCAGAAAAGGATCTTTTAATAATTGATTTTGGTACAGCCACAACTTTTGATATGATAAAGGATTCTACTTATATGGGCGGTTGTATTCTTCCAGGAATCACACTTTCAATAAATGCCTTGTTTAGCAATACCGCTGCTTTACCAAAAATCGAATTTACCGAACCTGAAACAGTTTTGGGAATAAATACAATTTCACAAATAAATGCCGGTATCTTTTACGGAAATGTTGGCGCAATAAAAGAATTAATTTCACAATACAAAAATTCCTTTCCAAACGCTTATGTTATCGCAACTGGCGGACAGGGACAGAAAATTTCAGAATATATCAAAGAAATTGATGAATATGTAACAAAACTTGGAGAAATGGGAATTTTTGAATTTTATAAATTGAACTGCAAAAAATAAATAAAAAGGAAATAAAATGAATAAAATAGCAAAAGATATATTAATTGGCTCAATAATTACAGTAGCTGGAGCAATTGCAGCTCAAAATGTTGTTGCTGGAATTCTTTACCATGAGTATAAAATCAAGACTTACTATGAAAAAGATGACAAATCTCGAAAAAATCAAGATTTTATGGTACTTCTTCACGGTATTTACGGGAAAAGTTCGGATATGGAAAGTATCGCACAAAAATTTAAGAATGATTACAGAATTATCAATATTCAGTATCCTACTACCAAGGACACTGCTGAAGAGATTGTTGAACGTTATATAAAGCCAAATATTGAGGATATTAACGGACAGATTTATGCAGACAATCTGCATAGAAAAATAGAAAATCAGTATTATGAAATTGATGAAAATGGTAAACGAAAAGATAAAAAAAATGATGAAAATACACAAAAAAATGTAAAGATTAATTTTGTAGCACACTCGATGGGAACTGGGATTTTGCGATATTATTTAAAGGAAAATCCTCTTGAAAATTTAGGAAAAGTTGTATTTATTTCTCCGCCATCCCACGGAAGCCATCTGGCAGATGTTCCGTTTGTAGACAAACTTCCAGTTATGCTTGGAAAAGTCGTTCCACAATTTAGCACAAAAAAGGATAGTTTTGTAAATCAGCTTGGCGAGCCTAATTACAATTATATGATTCTGATTGGAAATAAGACAAATAATCCGCTGTATTCAATGATAATTCGTGGCAAGGACGATGGAATGGTGCCTTTGGAAACTGCAAAAATGGAATCTGATAATTTTAAAATTATTAATAATACTACTCACACGAGTATTCTGAAAGATAACCGAACAATGAAGGAGATTTCTGACTTTTTAAAAAGTCCTGATATAAAAGAAAATGATGAAAAAAAAGACAACAAAACGAACTAACTACACAACGAAAAAAACTACAAGAACAAAAAATATTTCAAAAGCTGAGCAACCTTTCTTAGAAGGAATTTCCTGTGATATCTATGTTGGAAAAAAGGCTGGAATTAGTGTACGAAATGCAATCCAAAAAGCCAAGAAATCAATCACAGTAATCTCTCCTTTTTTAAGTGGAAATGAAATAACTGAAGATATTTTTAGTTCATTAAATAAAGACGTTCAGGTAAATATTGTTTCAAAAGATAATGAAAAAATTTATCCTTTTTTACGAAAAAACTTATTTAAATATCATTCAATACTAGGTTTTGGAAAATTCATTCTTCTCTTTGGAAAAATTATACTAACAACACTCTATTTAATTTTGTCAATTGCAGCACTAGAAATTTTTACACTATTTCTTTTTGATATTTCCTTTACAAAGTCTGTATTTCCAATTACAAAAAACAATCTTTTAGTTTTAACAATTTTTCTAGGAATTTTTACATTTTTTCTAAGAACAGCAATAAAAAACAATGAATTTTACTATTCATTGCGTGATAATTTTAATATTCATATTTTAAGCAAGAACTACGATCTTCACAGCAAAATCTACATAATCGACAATAAAATTGCATTTTTAGGCTCCTTAAATTTTACCGACACAGGATTTATGCTAAATCACGAAACTTGCATAAAAACAACCGACAAAACTGCAATTAAGCACTTAAATAACGTTTATAAAGATTTGCTAAAAGTAAACTCAATATCACTAAAAGAATTGAAATATAAAATTAGCAAAAAAAATTAGAGTTGCCTAGTTTAACAATTTAGACAACTCTTTTTTTAAATACAATTACAATTAATCTATCGGATTATAGCTTCCGTCCCATTCCAACCCTAAACTGTTAGCATAACTAATGTTATCTGTTGCAAGTTTACCAGTTCTCTTATTTACACTATAACTGAACAAACGTGGCTCAACATTTGGATCTCCACCACATTTCATATTATTGCTTCGCACATCAATTTCAAATTCCTCATCAGTTTCATCAATATAAAATCTCATGCATTCTGTCCCTTGACTACCACCAAATTTATGCTTAGCTATTGAATTTTGCACAAGTCTCAAAGCTTCATTCTCACTTCTTACAGGTGCAGCATTTGCCAATCCCGCACATACCAAAGAAAAAATCAAAACACCAATCTTTTTATTAAAAATTTTTTTCATCAAAACCACCTTCTCTTTCAATCTTTTTCATAATAATTATACCATATTTTTTTATAATACAAAACTCGATTTTTAAAATAGAAATAAAATTCTATAAATCAATTTGATAGTTTTGCTAAAATTCTTAATTATTCATCTTAAAGACTTTTATAGTTTTATTTATAAATATTATTATTAATAAATGTTTTTTCTTATTTTATTTATATATTTTTTAACGTAAGGGCATCAAACGCCATGCCTTCTTTCGCAATAACAGTTATTTTAACATCTTTAACTGACTGCTACTTAGAGATACTGGCGAAACGTTCTACGAACTACCCCGCTTTACGCAAAACTTTCTTATAAAGAAAAAATAAAACTCGCTTCGTAGAAACTACACTCACTTTCGCAAACAAAAGTTATTTTTGCATAAATAAGTTTTATCATTATAAAACTTATGGCGAAAGAAATACATTCGTATTTAGTTATTTTTCCTTTAACGAAATTTTGCTTATTTAATGTTTTTCAAATTTCAGAACCATACTAAAACAGTTCTGAGTGTGAACCTAATCTATACAATACAAGTACCAGCACATTATCTATTATTTCATAAACTAACAACCAATCAGGCTCAATATGGCATTCTCTTGTTCCTTTATATTTTCCAGATAAACTATGGTCTCTATATTTATCATCAAGTTTTTCACCTTTTTCCAAGACTTTTATCACGTTAAATAATGTATCAAGGTTTTTTCCTTGTTTTTTTGCCAATTTCAAATCTTTTTTAAATTGTCCTGTAAATTTAACTTTATACACCAAGTGCCTCTCTCAACTCCTCTATACTGTCATATCCCTTTACACTATCGTCTTTTGCAATCCGTCTTCCTTCTTCAATTGCTTTCATTGTTACTTCATTTGGCTCTTCTTCCAATTTCAATTCAAAAGGGATTCTATTTTCCCTAATTGCAGTTTTTAAGAACATATTTACTGCGGTTGTCATTGTCAAGCCAAATTTGTTAAATAATTCATTCGCTTTTTCTTTTGTTTCTTTATCAACTCTAATACTTAAATTTGCATTTGCCATAACAAATACCTCCTTTTTTCTTCATTGTATCAATTTTTAATTACATTGTCAATACAATAAGCCAATGTTTTTTTACGTAAGGGCATCAAACGCCATGCCCTCTTTCGCAATAACAGTTATTTTAACATCTTTAACTGACTGCTACTTAGAGATACTGGCGAAACGTTCTACGAACTACCCCGCTTTACGCAAAACTTTCTTATTTGAAATTTTTCAAATTTAAGAACTTAAATATATAATCTTTATAACTTAATGTAGAATGTAGTGATTTTTTTGGAATGAAAACGATTGTCTGAGCGTCAGCGAGTTTCGTTTTCGTAGTAATTCAGGTTTATCCAAATAATAAATGTTTTGACTACTTTCCCAAATAAAATTTGGGAATATTTCAAAAAAATGCTTAGACGAGCTAGGGTTAGTGCGTAGCACTTTCGCCATTCTCTTTAATGTGCTATTATTTAAATATGTTAGAATAACTATTATTGCGAAATGAAGGGAAATGGCGAATGATTTCCTTTGCTTTAAAACATTAATTATTTAACTAAAAGAAAAAGAGCAAGATACATCCTCCCCAAACAAGAAGTATCTGCCCTTCCTAATATAAATTCATAATTTCTTATTTTGTACCTTTGCAGTATACATTAGTATTCCCTATTTCCGTATCTATCCTCACATCGAACGTGCCCGTCATATCTTTCGTAACATCTTACCCCTCTTTCAGCTCTATCCCTTTTCATTTCCTGATATGCTTCATTATCAAGCAGACTACAACTGAACGTAGTCATAGCCAATATAGCCAACATAATAATTTTTTTCATAAATATACCATCTCCTTTTGTATTGTTTTTTTCTATATCAAATTATCATTCCATTTTATGTATTAACTATTTATGTGTTTTTTTATATTTTTATTATACAATATTTTAAGTTTGGGTGCAAGCTATTTTATATTTTAATATTTTTCTACAACTTTCCAATCTCCACTTCCAATTTATCTAACAGCAAATCAAACTGTTTTGCCACAGCCTCGATTGTTTCAATTTTTGATAAGTCAACTCCTGCTTTTTTAAGCTGTTCCATTGGGAAGTCATTTCCTCCTGAGCTTAATAATTGGATGTATTTGTCTAGTGTTTGTTTTTTCTCGCTTTCATCGCTTGAATTTATCATTTTTTCATATAAAATTGCTGACGAGGCAAAGCAAGTGGCGTATTGATACACGTAAAATGGCGAGTTGAAAAAGTGTGGAACTCTTGCCCAGAAAATATAGATCAAATCATCTTTTTCTATTATGTCGCCGTAATATTTGTCAAATAAGTCTTCCATAATTTTGCTCAAAACTTCCGCTGTAATTGGCTCTCCAGCTTCTGCCAGCTTGTGTGCCTGATATTCATAATCTGCCAGCAATGCCTGAAAATAGAATGTTCCAACAATATTTCCAATTTCCTGCTCCAGCAGTGCGATTCTTTCTTTTGGATCATTGGTATTTTCTAGCATGTAGTCAAGCAGTAATCTTTCGTTGAATGTGGAAGCCACTTCTGCTACGAAAATTGTGTAGTCTACCATCGAGAAAGGCTGATTTTCGTCTGAATAAAGAGTGTGTAAGGTATGTCCCAGTTCGTGTGCCAATGTGAATACGCTGTCTAAAGTCTTGTTGTAATTTAGAAGCATATATGGGTGAACTCCGTAAACTCCTGCAGAATACGCTCCCGTTCTTTTCCCTTTCGCCTCAAATACATCCAGCCAGCCTTCTGAAATCGCTTTTTTCATTTTTTCTACATAATCTTCTCCAAGCGGAGCAACTGAATTTAACACTATTTCCTTCGCTTCATCATACTCATATTCCTTGTCAAATTCTATTAGATTAATTGAGCCGTCAAAATTATAGTATTTTTCAAGTCCTAAAATTTTCTTTCTCAATTTTAAGTATCTTTGCAATGGTTTTGTATTATTTTTTGCTGTATTTACAAGATTTAAGTAAATTTCTTCTGGAATATTGTCACTCTCCAGATGGCTTAACAAAAATGAATCGTAATTGTAGGCTTTCTTTGAAGCAATCCCTTTTTGCAAAATTGAGTTATAAATTGCAGCAATTGTATTTTTTTTCTTTTCATAAATTGTGTAAAATGTCTGAAACATCAGTTTTCTATCTTCCTGATTTCTATTTGTAGACAAAATTTTAGAATAATTAGCAGGCGTTACATCGACTTTTTCTCCAGAACTAAGCGTAACTTGAGGCCATTCCACATCCGTAACCGTAACTTCCGAATAAATGCTTCTCGGTGCTGAAAAGAATGAGCTGTAGTACGACAGCAGTTTGCTTTCCTTTTCTTCCAGAATATGCTTCTGCAACCTAAATAAATTTTTCAGTCCAAATCTATAATCATCAAATTCTTTTTTTTCAATCCATTTTTCAATATTCTCACGATTATCAACCAGTTCCGAATTTACCCACGACAATTCAGTAGAAATCTCTGCAAACAAAAACTGCACCTTCTGCAAATGCTCCACAGCCTTTTTATCCGACGAGTTCAAATCCCTCGCAAGCTGAGGATAACGATACAATTTATAAGAAATCTTGTCCATCTCCTCCTGCTTCTGAAAAAACTCCAACAACTTCCCTTCATTCCCAAATTGCCCTTTAAACCCAGCCAATTCTTTTTTCAGCTCACTAACTTTCTCAAAATCCTTCTCCCAAGCTGAATAATTTTCATAAATATCCGATAAATTCCATTTATATTCCTGTTTTATTTCACTTCTTTCCATTTTATTTTTTCCTTTCTAAAATTAACTAAAGTATAGTAAAACTTATTTAAAATCAAACTCAAAAGCTATAACTATTTTACTCAAACCTTAAATTTATATAATTTTAGCAGTTTAATTTAAAATAGGTTTGAGCATATAATCAAAAAATTCATATACAGTTATGATATTATACCTTTTTTAGCAAATTTTTAAAAGATATTTTTTATAATTTATGCAAATTCCAAGTTTATTTAATTTTTATTTCCTTTAAAAATTGGATTTTATTTGATATAATGATTATAAAAAAGGATTATTGCTTTAAATATAGCAATTCTATTTAAAATATGAGTAAAGAGTTAGACTACATCTATAGTCATTTTTACTGCTTTTTAAATAGATTGACTATAAAATCCAATATATACAGGAAAGGGCTGAGAAATATGAAAAAAATGTGGGAAGGTCGATTCCATAAGGAAACTAATAAATTGTTAGAAAAATTTAATGCATCAATTACATTTGATAAAAGAATGTATGAAGAGGATATTGCTGGAAGTATTGCACACAGCAGAATGCTTGCTAAGCAAGCGATTATTGCGGAAAATGAACAAAAAGATATTGAAAATGGGTTGCTTCAGATAAAGGATGAAATTGAAAAGGGAGAATTTGAGTTTAGAATTGAAGATGAAGATATTCATATGTCGATTGAGAAAAGGCTGACACAGATTATTGGGCCTGTGGCTGGGAAATTGCATACTGCCAGAAGCCGAAACGATCAGGTGGCTCTTGATGTACGAATGTATGTACGAAAAGAAGCCCGTGAAATTTCAAATTTGCTTGTAAAAATGGAAAATGTACTGCTAGGGCTTGCTGAAAAATATAAAAATGTTATTATTCCTGGATATACTCATTTACAAAGGGCTCAACCGATTTTATTCTCTCATCACCTGATGGCTTACTTTCAAATGTTTAAAAGGGATATTTCGAGAATTGAGGACTTTCTCAAAAGAAGTGATGAAATGCCACTTGGAGCAGGAGCATTGGCTGGAACTACATTTAATCTTGACAGACATTTTGTGGCAGAAGAACTTGGATTTTCAAAGCCTACGGAAAATAGCCTTGATTCTGTAAGCGACAGAGATTTTATAATTGAGCTTGCAATGATTATTTCAGTAATTTCAATGCACTTGTCAAGATTTTCAGAAGAAATTATTATCTGGTGCACATCTGAATTTTCATTTATAAATCTTGACGATGCCTTTGCAACTGGCTCTTCAATTATGCCACAGAAAAAAAATCCCGACATTGCCGAACTTGTAAGAGGAAAAACTGGCAGAATCTACGGAAATCTTATGGGAATCTTAACAACAATGAAAGCACTTCCGCTAGCTTACAACAAGGATATGCAGGAAGACAAGGAAGGAATTTTTGACTCTATTGACAATATCAAATTATCCATCGAAATTTTCTACCTAATGCTTGATACAATAACAGTAAATAATGAAAAAATCTATGCTTCAATGCGAGCAGGATTCCTAAACGCAACAGATGTAGCCGATTACCTTGCAAAACACAACGTTCCATTCAGACAGGCACATAAAATCGTTGGAGAAATCGTATCCTACTGCGAAGATAAGAAAATCGCAATTGACGACATGAAACTCGAAGAATTTCATAAATTTTCTGATGTTTTCAAAGATGACATTCTTTCAGAAATCACAATCGAAAACTGCGTAAACAAACGAAATTCATTTGGTGGAACTTCCATAAAAAATGTTGAAATGCAAATTGAAAATGGAAGGAAATTTTTAGAAACTTTATAACAGAGTTTTTCTTTTTTATTTTCGTAGGATTGCTCATTGCCGCAAATCCTACAACCTATGGCTAGTCTCCGACATTTTTCTGCACTGACAAAAAACTCGCTATGCTCAAACAGTTTTGCCAGCACAGAAAAATGCTCCGACGGATTAGTTTATATTATGCTCTGTTTAAAAAATGAAAATTATATCTTAAATTACTTGAAAATATTAGATTTAGAAAAATTTGTAATAATTTCGTTATTTAAATAGAATTTAGTATTAGATATAATTTTATTTTCTATTAAATTTTTGGAAGAAATATAAAAAAATTGCATTTTAACTAGAAATATTGTATAATTAAAATATAAAAAGAACACAAGTAATTAATACATAAAATGGAATACATATTCGACTTAGATAATAACAATATAAAAGGAGATGGTATATTTATGAAAAAGATTATTATGCTGGTTATATTAGCTATGACTTTGTTCAGCTGTGAACTGCTTGATCCAAGTGGTTGGGAAAGAGCTCATCAAAAAGCAGCTGAAAGAGGAAGGAAATGTTATGAAAAACGTAGTGGATACATATACTGTGAGGATAGATACGGAAATAGGGAATTCTAATGTATACTGCAAAGGTACAAAATAAGAAATGATGAATTTATAATAAGAAGGGTAAGGCTTCTCGTTTAGGAGAATGTATTCTTGCTCTTTTTTTGCTTGAATAATTATAAAAATTAGATATAATTTTTAAATTTTAACAAACTGATTGAGTTTTCATTATTAAACCCTATTTAAAAAATAGAAACTATTTTAAGAACAAGAAGTTTTAATTCCTTGATAAGACTACATAATTCAAAATTTATTAAACATTCACTATTTAAATAGGAAATGATATTAAAAAAAATGCAAATGAAAGGAAAAATTACTACAATGAAAGAGATTAGACTAGCACAAGAAAAAGATATTCCAAAAATAGAAAATTTACTGGAACAAATTTTATTAGTTCATCACGAAGGGCGTCCAGATATTTTCAAGGTAAATGGAAAAAAATACACAGCAAAAGAATTAGCAGAAATGTTAAATGATTCAAATAAGCCAATATTCGTAGCAACTGATGAAAATGATAACGTAATCGGCTATATTTTCTGCATTTTTGAACAACAAACAAATCACAATGTCCTAACTGATATAAAAACATTGTTTATTGATGATCTTTGCGTTGATGAAAGCACTCGTGGGCAGAACATCGGAAAGAAATTATATGATTTTGCCTTAGATTTTGCAAAAAAAGAAGGCTGTTACAATTTAACATTGGATGCTTGGGCTGATAATGCTGGAGCTGTTAAATTTTATGAAAGGTTGGGAATGAAAGTTCAGAAGTATGTTTTTGAAGAGATTTTGTAATTTTTTATTAAATTTTTGGAAGAAATATAAAAAAATTGCATTTTAACTTGAAATATTGTATAATTAAAATATAAAAAGAACACAAATAATTAATACATAAAATAGAATACATATTCGACTTAGATAAGAACAATATAAAAGGAGATGATATATTTATGAAAAAAATTATTATGCTGGTTATATTGGCTATGACCACGTTCAGTTGTAGTTTATTTGACGTAGATGAATGGAATGAAGCACGTGAAAGAAGAGCTGAAAGAGGAGTGGAGTGTTATGAAAAATATAATGGAAATGTATACTGTAAGGATAGAGACGGAAACAGATACTAATTAGAATGTGAAAGTTGAAATACCATAATGTAAAGGAAATTATGAATTTATATAGGAAGGGCAGAGATTTCTCATTTAGGAGAATGTATTCTTGCTCTTTTCTTTTGCTTAATTAATTATAAAATTATATCTAATTTTTAAATTTTAATAAACTGATGGAGCTTTTATTTGTTTAGCTACGGCTGTTTAACGATTGGAAGATAATTTTAAAATCAATTTTTAAATTTTTTAAAAATATGCTATAATATGCTCAAACTCTTTAAATTAATACAAAATAAAAAGTTAGAGTTTGAATAAATATAGTTACATTTTTTAAGTTTAGTTTTAAAATTTGTTACTATAAAAGTTGGTAAATTTAAAAAATTTAGGAGGAAAAATAAAATGTCTGAGGGCAGTTTATTATTACAGATTGTAATAATAATAATTTTAACGGGAATTAACGCTTTCTTTTCCAGTGCGGAAATGGCGATTGTTTCGTTAAACAAAAATAAATTAAAAATATTAATTGAAGATGGAAATAAAAAAGCAATTTTACTTGATAATTTGTTGCAGGAACCTAGTAAATTCCTGTCTACTATTCAAGTTGGGATTACTTTGGCAGGTTTTTTTGCATCAGCATCGGCAGCGACTGGTTTATCCCAATATTTATCTGGTGCATTGCAACCTTTGAATATTCCGTACAGTAATCAAATTTCGATGATTTTAATAACTTTTCTATTATCATATATCACTCTTGTGTTTGGGGAACTGATTCCAAAGAGAATTGCACTTAGAAACTCAGAAAAGATCGCTTTATCATCAATTGGAGTTGTTGTATTTATTTCAAGGTTATTTTCTCCATTTGTAAAATTTTTGACATTTTCTACAAATTTGGTACTTACAATTTTGAAAATGAAAGAAGACAATATTGAAGAAAAAGTTTCTAAGGAAGAACTGCGTTCGCTTGTGGAAGTTGGTAAGGAACACGGTGTTATAAATGAAGCTGAACAGGAAATGATTGAAAATATTATTGAATTTGATGAAAAAATTGCAAGAGAAATAATGATTCCGAGGACAAAAGTATTTTTGATTGATAAAAATATCTCAATTCATGAGCTTTTTGAAAATAAGGAAATTGGAAAATATTCACGTATTCCAGTTTATGAAAATGAAGCTGACAATATTGTCGGAGTATTGTTAACCAAGGACTTGATGATGGAAGCCTACAAAAAAGGGTTTGATAACATAAAAGTTGCTGATTTGCTGCAAGAAGCGTATTTTGTTCCTGAAACAAAAAATGTAAATGAACTATTTAACGAAATGCAGCTGGAGAAAAAGCATATTACTATACTGATTGATGAATACGGAGGTTTTTCGGGAATTGTTACACTTGAAGATTTGATCGAGGAAGTTATGGGAAATATTGCCGATGAATTTGATGATGAAGACTTGTCAATCCGTCAATTGTCACGAAATAAATATTTAATTAACGGAGAAGTTTCGCTAAATGACTTAAATGATAACTTTAACTTTGAACTTGAATCAAAATATTATGACACTTTAAGCGGAATTTTAATTGAAAATTTAGGATATATTCCCGAAGATAATGAAAATATTGAGCCAATTACTATTAACGGTGTTGTATTCAAGCCACAGAGAGTTAAAAATAAAAAAATCGAAAAAGTTATTATGACTTTTGACAAAGATCAGCAAGATGATGAAAAGTCTAAAAACAAATCGAATGAAGATGAATAATATTTGTAACAACATAAATAATACATAGAAATGGAGTTGATTAATCAAAATGGGCATCACTAATGTTCAACAAACAAGCGGACTTAAACGACTTTTCCCGCTCCTAGCAAATGAAAATGTCAATATGAAAAAGGAAATTGTGGCAGGGATTACAACATTTCTTACAATGGCGTACATAATTGCTGTAAATCCAAATATTTTGTCAAAAACTGGTATGGATGCAGGGGCATTAGTTACAGCAACTTGTTTTTCAGCCGCAATTGGCTGTTTTCTTATGGGCCTTATTGCAAATCTGCCTTTCGCTCTTGCCTCGGGTATGGGATTAAACGCATTTTTTGCATTTACAGTTGTATTAAAAGGCGGTATCAGCTGGCAAACTGCTTTGACTGCTGTCTTCTGTGAAGGAATTATATTTATCTTCTTAACCCTTTTTAAAGTGCGTGAAGCCGTAGTAAATTCCATTCCAGAAAATATGAAACACGCTGTTACTGGTGGAATTGGAGTATTTATCGCATTTGTCGGTTTTTCAGGAAGCGGGCTGGTTGTTTTAAATGAATCTACCAAAGTTAGTATGGGACATTTTTCTCCAGCAGTTATTATTTCATTTATCGGATTATTCTTAATAGCTATTTTAGATAAAAAAAATGTACGTGGATCAATCCTTTATGGAATAGTATTAAGTTCTCTTCTAGCCTGGGGATATGCACTTATAAATCCTGCACATGCAAAAGAATTAGGAATTTATTTACCATCTGGTATCTTTAAATACGAGTCAATGATGCCTGTTATGGGAAAATTGGACTTTAGGCTATTTACTGATTTTAAAATGTTTGGAAATTTATTTGTCATAGTTTGTACATTCCTGTTTGTAGACTTTTTTGATACTGTCGGAACATTAGTAGGAGTATGTTCAAAAGCTGATATGCTAGATGAAAATGGAAACGTACCAAATGTAGGACGAGCTTTAATGGCTGACGCAATTGCAACTACAGCTGGTGCCGCACTTGGAGTTTCAACAGTTACAACGTATGTAGAAAGCTCAACAGGAGTTATCGCAGGGGGAAGAACAGGATGGACTGCCATCACAACAGGATTCCTGTTCCTAATATCAATGTTTTTCTCACCAATATTCATTTCAATACCAGGATGTGCCACAGCTCCAGCCCTAATTTACGTTGGTTACCTAATGCTAAGTTCAGTTAAAAATATAGACTTGCACGATATTCTGGAAGGAGTTCCATCTTTCATCACAATTACAACAATGGCTCTAACTTACAGTATCGGAGATGGTTTGACATTAGGAATATTATCTTACGTATTAATAAATCTATTTTACAATTTATTCTCGAAAAAAGAAGACAGAAGACACGTTTCATGGGTAATGGTTATTTTAGGAGCATTATTTATAGTTAAATTATTATTTATGTCATAATCAAATTTATAAATTCTTATAGACAAAAAATATGATTTCTTATACATTAATCTGTATTTGAAATCATATTTTTTATTACTTTTTCATAAAATAATTTAAAAAGTTATTTGTAATGATTAGCACAAGCTATTATTATAACTTCATTTTCAGTCAATTTATAAATAAATCTGTGCTTATCAGTTATTCTTCTACTCCAATACCCACTTAATTCATGCTTTAAAGCCTCTGCTTTACCTATTCCTTCATTTCCATTTCTCTGAATATCCTTTATAATTTCATTTATCTTTTTTATAACTTTTTTATCTTTTGATTGCCAATCTACATATTCCTTCCATGCTTCACTATTCCAATTTATGTTCATGTTATTATTCCACCTCAATTAAATCATGTTTCTCAACTTTCCCTTTTTCAACCTCATCTTTTCTTTTCAACAATTCATTATAATAATCTTTATTAGACATAATATACAAATTTTCTATAAGATTATTGTATTCTTCTTCACTCATTAATACCACATTTTCATCATTTTTTCTAGTTACAATTATTGTTTCATAATCTCTTGTTGCCTTATCACAATACTTTTTAAAATTATTTCTAATATTAGAATAATTTGTAGCTATCATATTTCTCACTCCTTTTAAAATTTTGTTCAATTTATTGTACAATATATAGTGAAAATTGTCAATTATATTTACAAAAAAATAGAGAACTAATTTTTAATTCTCTATCTTTTGTAGTTTCAAATATTAAATTTTTATAACAAAATTTTAGAAAGTAATCCCATTCCTAAACTTACCTTCCGACTCAACTGGCTCTGTTCCAGTCTTAAACAGTGCTGTTCGTTTATTTACTCCATCTCTGTCAAGAAGTCCAATTTGCAAGTCAATATCTCTTGTTGTTAAATCTTTTCTTGTAATATAATCGTCTATAAATTCAAAGACTCCAACGTTGTAATTTGGCAAGTCAACTACTGTCTGCATGTAAGTTTTCCAAATTGGTGCAGCTGCAGCTCCCCCAGTCATTCCAGGCCCCATTGACTTGTTGTCGTCATTTCCGACATAAACTACTGTTGCAAGAGTAGGTGTGTAACCTGTAAACCATGCTGAAACGTAATCAGAAGTTGTTCCCGTTTTTCCAGCCATTGGAATAAGCTGTCCATTTTTTAAGACTTTTGCAGATTGCCCAGTTCCATAATTTACAGCATTTTCAAGCATGTAAGTTAATATTGCAACATCTTTTGAATCATAAACTTTTTTCATTTTTGGTTTTGCTTCATAAACAACTTCACCATATTTATTCTCGATTTTGTAAATATATTGAGGCTGAACTTGATATCCTCCATTTGCAAGTGCCGCATAAAACATTGCCATATCTATTGGTCTTGTCGAAATTGAACCAAGTGCCAACGTATAGTTCTTAGGAAAATCTCCTCCTACAACTCCCGCATCACGCCATACTTTTTCAGCCGAATTGATTCCAACACGTTGCAATAGTTTTACTGGTATTATATTGTTGGAAATTTCCAATGCTTTAGCAAGTGTCATGCTGTCTCTGAATACTCCGTCATAGTTCTTTGGACTCCAGTTTCCAATTTTTACTGGTGAATCTTCCATAACGGTATTCATTGCCATGTTTTTTTGCAATGCTGCAAGGTAAACTACTGGTTTGTAAGATGAACCTGGCTGTCTTAATGAACTTAATGCACGATTAAAGTTACCTTTTTTATAATTTTTTCCTCCAACCATTGCTTTTACAAACCCATTGCTTGGATCAATAGAGAGCAATGCACCATTTAAGTTCGCTCGACTCTTCAAGTTATAGTTATTGTTAAATGCCGAATAAGCTGCCCTTTGTAAATCTAAATCAACTGTTGCATAAATTTTATAACCGTCAAATAAGAATTTTTGGTCTTCTTCAGGTATTTTCAATATTTTTCTTACTTCACTTAATACAACTGTTGTAAATTCAGGTGCCACATTTGAAGTCGAAATCTGTTCCTCTTCATTACGGCTTTTAATATTACCATTTACAAACGTAATTTTTTCTTTAACCGCTTTCTCATATTCTTCCTCTGTTATAAATCCAAAATTCCTCATTTGATGAAGCACAATCTTTTGTCTTTCCAACGCATGTTCTATTTTTGAATATTTTGTTGGAGATTTTGGAAGACTCGCTAAAATTGCCGCTTGTGCAATAGAAAGCTGTTTTGGCTGTTTATTAAAATATTTTATAGCCGCATTTTTTATTCCGTAAGCTCCTTGCCCAAAATAGATTGTATTCAAGTAATTTTCCAGAATTTCATCTTTTGTATACTTTCTTTCAATTTCTATCGCTAAAATCGCTTCTTTAATTTTTCTAGTCATTGTCTGTTCTGGTGACAAAAAAGCATTTTTTGCAAGCTGCTGAGTAAGTGTACTTCCCCCTTCACGCCGTCTCCCTGTAATTGTCAAAAAAGCCGCTCTTGCCGTTCTTACAAAGTCAAATCCGTGATGAGTCCTAAATTTTCTATCCTCAATTGCCAAAAACGCATTCTGCACATGCAAAGGAATTTCTCCAATTCCAATTGGAGCTCTATTTTGAACCATTATCGTATCTATTTGATTTCCATTGATGTCATAAATTACCGATGGCGATACAGGTGCATACCCATCAATCAAATCAACTGGCGTTTCCTTGCTTACCGTATAAACAAGATAAGCTCCCGCTCCCGCTCCGATTATAAACAAAAACACAAAAACTTTGAAAAAAAATGACAATAAACTAAATTTTTTTCTAGGTTTTGCAATTTTTTCTTCTTTATTATTCTTTTTCATTACTACCTCTTTTCGTAACTATTTCAATATCTATTTAAATATTTTTAGCAGAATCCATCTGTTTTTTTGCCTTCAACTGTCCGCAGGCCGCTGCAATGTCCTGACCTTTAGTTTCTCGCAACGTTACATTAACATTTTTGTCTTTTAATAATTTATAAAATTCTCTTTGTTTTTGTTTTGATGGTGTTTTATAAGGCTTTCCACCGACAGGGTTATAAGGAATCAAGTTTACTAGACACGAAAATGAATTTAAGAATCCAGCTAGTTCCCTTGCATCTTCAGGTTCGCAGTTCAAATCATCAATCAAGATATATTCAAATGTAATACGATTTTTAGTTTGTTTATGATACTCCAAAAGTGATTCTTTTAACTGTTTTACTCCCCATGTTTTATTTATCGGCATAATTTCACTTCTCACATCATCTCTCACTGAATGTAATGAGATTGCTAAGTTCACTTGATTTTCATTTTCTGTAAATCTTTTTATCCCATTTACAATTCCGCTTGTAGAAATCGTAAAATTCCTTTTTGAAAAATTTTGCCCCTTAGGAGAATTTAACATATTAATTGAACCAAGAACCGCATCATAATTTAAAAATGGTTCTCCCATCCCCATATAAACTACATTTCCTAATTTTTCTCCACGTTTAAGTAAATATTTCTGAACATAGTAATATTGTAGTAAAATCTCAGAAATTGATAAATTTCTTTCATAAGTCATTGTAGCTGTGGCACAGAAATCACATCCGATAAGACATCCAATTTGCGAAGAAACACAAAGCGTATGCCGATTTTTATGAGAAATAAGCACACTTTCAATCAGCCTTCTGTCCTTCAGTTCAAACAAAAATTTCTCAGTATCCCCATCTTCCGAAACTTGATGTGTCTTAAACTCCAATTTTGCCACATAAAATCTCTCTTTCAAAATCTCTCTGTCTTTTTTGGAAATATTAGAAAACTCATCAAAATCAAATATCAGTTTATTATGTAGCCAGTCAAAAACTTGACTCGCATTAAACTTTTTAAGACCAATCTCAACAAATTTCTCTTGTAAACTCTCTAAATCCATCCCCAAAATATCAATTTTCTCAACTGTATTTATATTCGTCATTTCATTATTATTTATCTCCATTATTTTATTTTTTTTCAATTTCCTCCTTTTATTTTTACAATTTTCATTGCCTATATCATACCATATTTTACGAAAATATTACAGTATAAAAAATAGAATTTTCAAAATAAAAAAAATGCTCAAAATTTAATTTTACTTAATCTATTTCTGAACATTTTTCTTAATTTTTAATTTTTATATTCCCAAAGCCTCTTTTAATGCCGTTTGCAATATATTAGAAAAGTTTAATGACTGTTTTTCAGCCTCATCATTTAACCATTTTGGAATTGTCAATGTCTTTTTTACAGCCTGATTTCGTGTTTTTTCTAAAATTGGAGAAATCCAGACATCAACATATATCAAAAATTCTCCATTTTCCAGTTTTATCTCACTATTTTCAGATTTTGGAAACGGAATATTATTTTTTGCCATTGTAAAAAGCATTCCTGATAAAACATCTTTTGCATTTCTTACAACTTCCTCAAGCGTCTCTCCATCAGTAAAACATCCTTCAAAATTTACAAAATTTGCATAAAAAACACCATCTTTTTCTTTTACAACACACGGATATAACAATCTATTTTTCATAAAACTACTCTCCTATAAAATATTACAAGGCTAAAATTTAAGCCCTGTAATACGTTCTATATTTGTTAAAGTTCCAGATGGTATATCTTTTTTTGTACATTTTACAGGACATATTTTACCATCTTTTATATAAATTTCATGTGAACCAGTTGTATGATCAAGTACCCATCCATTCTTTTTTAAAACTTTAACAACACTTCTGTAAGGTTTAGTTCTTGACATTATTCCTCCTTACAATATCATTATACGTATTTTTTACACGTGTGTCAATATGTTTTAGAAATTTTATAAAATTTAAAAAATATTAGGATTCAAACATATTTTTCTTCTATTGGAAGATCACTATCCAAAAAACTCCCATTCTCAATCTTCTCTCTCATTTCTATAACTTTATCAGTTATATCCGTTATATTTACAATCCACTCATTTACATATTTTTTTACAGTTTCTCCTTTTATACCTAGCTGTATCGCCCTTCTTCCTATTGGATTGCCATAAATATCCCTATCAGGATCCCATTGACATCTTACTTCTGAATTTTCCAGTTTTTCTTTCCATTCTTCCTTAGATAAACCAGAAACTTCTCTAAAAGATGAAAGTACAGCATTTTTCACTATTTCATCAAATCCTTCCCTTTTCAAGTCAATTGCCAATATTCTTTCCTGTCCTTGCTTACTAGCCCAGCCACTTCGGAACATCATCCAGAGAAACGACGGCTTTATCCAAGTCATTCTTGTAAGGCTGAATTTACTTCCAAACCTTCCTAACTTCAAAGCCTCATCTGCTATTTCATCGTTATACGCCTGATAAACTCTTATTGTTTTATCATCAAATACAGCATAAATATTTCTTTCTTCTTCTTTTTTCATAATTAATCCTTTCATTCGACATCCTTATTTGTAAAATCACATCTCTTCAACTGCTCCATTGCATGTTCTCTTATAGTCTCTTCTTCACTTTGTAATAATAATTTCAATTTTTCTTTCGCCTTAGGAGTATTTATGTCTCCTAAAGCAAAACAACATTTTCTTACTAATACAAAATTATCATCCCAACGGTATTTTTCAAAATTCGAAGTTGCTAGTTCGTATATGCAGTCTATTATTTGGGGTAAATGTATCGCTATTGTTTCATGTTCGTTATGCCATTCTTCTTTTGATAATTTACATAAAATATCAGCAAATTCTACTTCTAATTTAAAAAATATAACTGTACTAACTAAATCATCTATTTTATCTTCAGACTTTTGAAAAAATGCTTGTTCAAAACTTTTTTTTAATAATTCAATTTTCTTTTCCTTTGTAAAGGAAAATTTATTAAGAAACTCTTTTTTTGTTATTCTTTTATTCCAATAATCATTTATTAATTCAAATACTTCGCTAATTGTAATTTCACTTTTTAAATCCATTTTATTTATTCTCCTTTATTACTTCGTATTCTTTAAGATTTTGATTAAATATTTCTAACCCTTTTCCTTTTTCTTTTCCAAGTTGAATATTTATTTGTTTTTCTCCTGTTATTTTATTTTTTTCTTCTTTAAAACACACAAATTTATATCCCCAGCCAGGACTTTTTTCAGGCATTGGCATATCAGGGTATTTATCTTTAACAACATTACCTTCTGATCTTATTCCTATTTTTTCCATTTCATTTATAGTTCCTTGCTTTGTATAAAATTTCAGTTGAATACCATCATAACTATCTGTAAATCCTAAATTAGGTGATGTTGACGTTTCTCCTGTTCCTTTTAAATTACCTGTACTTTTTAAAATTCCATAGTCTTCTTTTGAAATTGTACGATAAAAAACATCATAATTTCTGCTATAATCATTCGTTACAGCATTATAAGTTGGAACAGAAACTAATCCTTGACCTTTGTTTCTAGTTTCAGTATACGGAATATTATATTTAGTATCAAAATTCCATTCATTATTTCTACCTAATGTATCAGTACCTTCAGAATTTTTTACTGCTGTTTTTGGAATTTCTGATTTGAAATTCCAATTCGATTTTCATGAATTTAGTGTATAAGTTTTTTCTGAAGGCTCGATTACAGTATTTCATTAAAATTTCCTGCTTTATTCATTTTAAACTGTTTTAATACAAAGCCATTGACCGCCCTGCTGAGCAATATATACGTTGGCAGCTTTACTGCTAAATTTTCAGTCTTTTAGCGTCGGTTAACTGCTTCTGATGTACCATACTGTAACTCTCCATCAGTTTATGAAATAATTTAATGTTGCTTGGCATTATTGACTGAAGTTTACCATCTTCAACAACTTCGATACCTTTTTTTATTTTGTCAGCACCATCAATATAGTAAAATGATTTACCATTTACATTTCTTACATTCTTATTTTTCTTAGCTTCTTTAATTACTCTTTCTGCTTATTCAGTAAAGTTCGTAAATCCTTCCAGTGAGTTTTCAAATGTTCCCTTAGAAACACCCAATCTTTTTTCTAAAGGAAAAGAGATTATTACATTATCTTTTCCAATCTTCCAATAATCCAAGTCTTTCCTTGTATTCTTCAAGTTCTATCTGTAAACTTCCTTCTATATAGATCCTATCTCCTTTTTTTAAATCCATATCTTTTTCCATATCCAAAATTATATCTCTGTCTACAATGGAATTTTTTGCATAATAAGTAAATTCATTTATGACTTCTGTTATTTCTACTACTGCATCTATTCCAGAATATTCATTTTTTTGTACATACATTAATTCTTCATCTGTTCTTTCAAATTCTGTTATCCAAGATATAAATAGATTTCCTTCTATTATGTCTCCTACCTTTCTTTTCATACTTATATTGTTCATCATAAAAACATCTTCTGAAAATTCCATGAAATATATACCAAATTCTTTTCCATCATCTATTTTTTTTACCCTTAACCACCTTTCATCAAAATCCGCTTCTATTTTCTTTATTATAAATTTTTCCATTTTTATACTCCCATCTTTCAATTTATTTTATTGGAACCATAGATTGTATAATATTTTTAAAATAATCAATTTCAATATCTTCAACTTCAAAAATCTTTTCTTTATTGTCAGAATAAAAAAATGAAACTGAGTAAAATCCTTCTTTTTTTACTTTTTTTGAATTATTAAAATAAAGAAATATAACTAATATAATTAATAATAATACAATGATTTTTTTCATTTTATTTTCTCAAACTTTCTATCCAACTTTCATAAAATTCCTCTTGCTCTTTAACACTACCAATTTTTAGTTCGCTATCATAATCAAAGATATCTACTACATCAGTTAAAGTTGTTTGTTTTCCCATTTGTAATTTATACGCCTTTGTCCCTCCAAATTCTTTTTGCATTCCAGAAGGATAAACATTAATAGCTGAAGCATTACAAAGTAAATAAATGTTATTTAATTCTAATTTTTTTCGTAATTCTACAACAGAATCAAAGATATTATCACTTTTTGAAAAATATATTGCTCTTTCAATTTCTATTTTTAAATTAATTTTCATCTTGAATTTCTGATAAAAATAGTTTATTTTTTTCTATTTTTCCATTATTAATAATGTTAATCTCAAATATTTCCATATTATTTTCATCTTTCACATTTACCAATCCTTCTTTCATTTTCAATTTCTATATATTTCTCCAAAAACACCATTTTAATTTTACGATATTCTTAATTCCAGTATTTTCCAATACCAAAACATATTCTTTTTCTCCAGTTCATTTTAATACAATTTTGTAATCTTTTTTCAATATTTTTATATTTTTTTAATTTATAAATTTATAACAAAAAAATACAAATCAATTTTTTTTCTCTTCTTTTGAAAAAAGTAAAAAAACACTATATCATTCTTAATAAAATTATTATATTGTACCATTCACGATTTGTCAATATTTGGGATTCAAGCTCTGATTTAATTGCTCCAAAAACTTTTCATATCATAAAAAAAATGATATAATTTACAAAACAAATTTTATAAAAGGAGCAATCGTGAATTTATTTAGTCAAGAAAAAAATAACGAAAATGAAAATATAGATAGTGAAAAAAACACCAGTTTTTCTGATATTCAAGAAAAATATACAAAATTGAGAAATGAAATCGAATATCATAACAATCTTTATTATAATGAGGACAAGCCTCTTATTTCGGATATGGAATATGACGCTTTAATGCGTGAATTAAAACAGCTTGAGCAGGAATATCCAGAATTGCTGAAAAATAAAGAAAATGGAGAAAGTTCACCTACTGAAAAAGTTGGAGGTACTGCAAGCGAAAAATTTTCGAAGATACGACATCGGGTACCTATGCTTAGTCTGTCGAATACTTATAATATTTCTGAAATTGAGGATTTTGACAAAAGAATCAAAAAAATTATTTTATCTGAAAATGTTAATAATCATTCACAGGAACTAGAGTATATTCTGGAACTGAAACTGGATGGGCTTAGTATAAGCCTGATTTATGAAAATGGAGTGCTTGTTCAGGCTGTAACACGGGGAGATGGTCAAATTGGGGAAGATGTGACTGAAAATATTATGGAAATTAAAACTATTCCTAAAAAATTGAAAAAAGATGTTTCACTGGAAGTTCGTGGAGAAATCATTTTGCCAATTTCGAGCTTTAACCGAATAAATCAAGAACGTGAAGATGATGGAGAAGATGTTTTCGCAAATCCTAGAAACGCGGCTTCTGGTACAATAAGACAGCTGGATAAGACAATTGTTGCAGAACGTGGGCTTGACTGCTATCTCTATTATCTTGTAAATGCTGAGAATTACGGGATAAATACTCATTTGGAAAGCATTGAATATATTGAAAAACTTGGGTTTAAAACAACAAAAATATTTGAGAAATATACTGATTTTAAAGAATTGGAAAAATCCATCGACAAATGGCATAACAACAGGAAAAAACTTGATTATGAAACAGATGGGCTTGTTATAAAGGTAAATAATTTTGCACTTTACGAAACGCTTGGCTACACAACTAAAAGCCCACGATGGGCAATTGCCTACAAGTTTCCTGCTGAACAAGTAAAAACTAAATTAATGGACGTAACTTTTCAAGTTGGAAGAACTGGTGTAATCACTCCTGTTGCTGAACTTGAAGCTGTGAATTTATCAGGTTCTGTTGTGAAAAGAGCAAGTTTACATAACTTTGATGAAATTCGCAGAAAAGATATAAAAATTGGCGATAATGTCATTGTAGAAAAGGCGGCAGAAATTATTCCGCAAGTTGTAAATGTTGTGTTTGACGATAGGACTGGACAAGAAATTGAAATTCAGGAACCAGCAAATTGTCCTGTCTGCAATAGTGAGCTTGCACACGAAGAAGGACTTGTCGCCTTAAAATGCCACAATCCACTTTGCCCCGAAAAAGTTAAACGCCAAATTGCCTATTTCGTTTCTCGTGATGCAATGAATATTTCTGGACTTGGTGACAAAATTGTCGAAAAATTTATTGAATTAGGAAAAATAAAAACAATAGTCGATATTTATTCGTTGGAAAAATACCGTGAAGAATTGGAAAATCTGGAAAAAATGGGACAAAAAAGCGTAGACAACTTGATAAATAGCATCGAGTCCAGTAAAAATCGTGATTTTTCAAAAGTTCTCTACGCACTTGGAATCCCTTTTGTTGGAAAATTCAATGCGAATCTTTTGACAAAAACTTTCAAAAACATTGAAAATCTGAAAAATCAGTCAATCGAAAATTTACTGGCTGTAAAAGGTATTGGCGATAAAGTGGCACTCGCTGTAAATACTTTCTTAAATGATGAAAATAACTGGAAAATTATCACAGATTTACAAAATATTGGATTGCAATTTGCCGTTAATGAAACTAATTCAGAAGAAATAGCAGATAATCCTATAAAAGACAAAAACTTCCTTGCAACTGGAAAACTGGAAAAATACAAACGAAACGACATAAAAGATATTATCCTGTCCAAAGGCGGAAATTATCTGTCAGCGGTCTCAAAAAATCTGGATTTTCTAATCGCTGGAGAAAAGGCTGGAAGTAAACTGGAAAAAGCTGAAAAATTGGGCGTTCGGATACTTACAGAAGAGGAATTTGAAAAGGAATTTTTGGAAATTTAATTTTTAACACATCACCGAACACTTTCAATGTTAAATAAATTCAATAGATTTAATAAATTTTATTTATAAAAAATAGGGATTTCCTTAAATTACAGTAATCCCTATTTTTATTTCAATGAATTGTTATTTCACTATATCATTTGTTTCTTTGTCCAATTTATTTTGAGTCATCAATTAACCATTTTCCATTTTGTTTTACAAGTTTTAATGTTATTTCTGTTCCACCTTGATGACCTTTTCTACCATCAACAACAAAATCTTCTTCGTATTTATCTTTTAAATAAACTGTTTTAGACTTAGAATCATATTTTTTCAATTGAAATCCACTTTCTTCTCTTATATCCATTATTCCTGATCCTAATAAAGGGTCATAGTCATAATCAATATCATCATTTTCTTTTAAAAATTTCTCATCAGCAGGAGTTAATTTCCCTTCAAGTGCCTTTTCACCTAATTCTATATGTTTTTCTCTTCTTCTGTATTCTTTTCTGAATTTTTCTGTAATTGGAGCTTTTGCAAGCCATTTATCAAGTTCATCAGGATCTCTAATTTCTATATATTCATTCATAAAGTTTATTGCTGTATTTATCGCTTCTTTATCCTCACTACTTAATTTTGTATTTGCCTGATTACTTTCTTTAACTGTTTTTTGAACTTTACCTACTTTTGATTTATTTCTTGTAACTGACATTCCTAAACTTGCTACGATTAACATAGCTATTCCTATTTTTTTTAACATTTTTATCACTCGCTTTTATTTTTTATATTTATCATAATTTTTCAAACTATTATTTAATTTTCCAGCACTATAAAGAGAAACATTTATAAATGTATGGTCTACTGCTCTATATATTTCAATGAATATATTACTTGACTATCTCATTTGTTTCTTTGTACAATTTATTTTGAGTCATCAATTAACCATTTTCCATTTTGTTTTACAAGTTTTAATGTTATCTCTGTTCCACCTTGATGACCTTTTCTACCATCAACAACAAAATCTTCTTCGTATTTATCTTTTAAATAAACTGTTTTAGACTTAGAATCATATTTTTTCAATTGAAATCGACTTTCTTCTCTTATATCTATTATTCCTGCTCCTAATAAGGCATCATACTCATAATGAATATCGTCATTTTCTTTTAAAAATTTCTCATCAGCAGGAGATAATTTTCCTTCAAGTGATTTTTGACTTAATTCTATATATTTTTCTCTTCTTCGGTATTCTTTTCTGAATTTTTCTGTAATTGGAGCTTTTGCAAGCCATTTATCAAGCTCATCAGAATCTCTAATTTCTATATATTCATTCATAAAGTTTATTGCTGTATTTATCGCTTCTTTATCCTCACTACTTAATTTTGTATTTACCTGATTACTTTCTTTAACTGTTTTTTGAACTTTACCTACTTTTGATTTATTTCTTGTAACCGCCATTCCTAAACTTGCTACTATTAACATAGCTATTCCTACTTTTTTTAACATTTTTACCACTCGCTTTCATTTTTTATATTTATTCATAATTTTTCAAACTATTGTTTAATTTTCCAGCACTATAAAGAGCAACATTTATAAATGTATGGTCTACTACTCTATATATTTCAATTATTTTTTTTGAATTATATAATAATAAAGCTCCTTTACGCTCTTTTATATTCATTTTTTCTTTAGAAATCTTATTTATATTTTTTTTATAAGCTTCAATTATTTTTGCATGTTCCTCATCTGTTGTTACTGAATCAAAAATTGTCGAATACAGCTTATTTTCAGAAAAAGCAAAACTGTTAAATTGTCTTTTCACACCTAACGGATCTTCTACATTTGCATAATAATAAACAGCATAACTTCCATCATCATGTGAATTTGATAACGGTTCACTTTTCACAATATTTCTCAATTCTTTTGGAGAAATTTCAAAATTAATTTTATTCGTAACTTTTTCTCCAAATACTATTGCTGATAATAGCAACATCATAAATAATAACATTTTTTTCATAATTAGTTCTCCTTTATTTTTTTAAAATTATTTTATTTTTGATTCATCAATTAACCATTTTCCATTTTGTTTTACAAGTTTTAATATTATTTCTGTTCCACCTTGATAATTTTTTCTACCATCAATAACAAATTCTTCCTCATACTTATCTTTTAAATAAACTGTTTTAGATTTGGGATCATATTCTTTCAATAAAAATTCACTTTCCTGTGCTAAATCTTCTATTCCTAATCCCAATAAAGGATCGTATTGATAATAGGAATATATATCGTTATTTTCTTTTAAAAATTTCTTTTCAGCAGGAGTTAATTTTTCTTTAGGTGATTCACTTGTTACTGCATACAATTCTTTTTCCTTTAAATCTATATATTTTTCTTTTCTAAAATATTCCTTTCTAAATTTTTCTGTAATTGGAGCTTTTGCAAACCATTTATCGAACTCATCAGGGTTTTTTAATTGTATATATTCATTTGCAAAGTTTATTGCTATATTTATTATTTCTTTATCTTCATTGCTTAAATTTTTATTTACCTGATTACTTTCTTTAAATGTTTTATGGAATTTAATTTGTTTTGATTCTTTTGTTGTAGCTGCAATTCCTAAACTTGCTATAATTAACATTGCTATTCCTATTTTTTTTAGCATTTTTTATCCCTTGCTTTCATTTATATTTTTTTTAAATATTAATTTTATAATTAACCTGCTGGATAATATTCCAATACATTCTTTATATTACCATTTTTATCAGTAATTACAACCTTTTTAGATTTTTCATCAAATCCAAAGTATAATTTAGGATGTTTTTTCCCATCTTGACCAATATAGTTGTCTATATAATAAATTCCTTTTACAGCTGTTTTTCTTATTTTATAATATGAAACATAAGCTTCAGAATTTTCATCAAGACTTTCTTTAATGGTAAAACCATTTAAATTTTTGATATTATTAAAATCTGATACTAACGGAAGACCATTTTCAGGTTTTTCATCATAATATGATGATAAATAAAAGTCATTATTTTTATCAGATTCCAATTTTCCTATTTTAAAACTATATACATTATATACACCCTCTATACCATCTTTTTTATCCAACCAGCTAAAATTCATTATGCTGATTTCCTGTTCGGGAACTTTATTTTCTTTTTCAATTTTCTCCCAGCTTTTTCCTGTTGTAGTAATTTTTTCTGCAAATACCATTGTACTTAATACAAGCAATCCTGTTAAAACCAATTTTTTCATAAAAATCATCTCTCCTTTAAGTTTTAATTAACCATATTTTCTGCATCACTAATCTATAGACAGATAATCTCCTTCCCAGTCAATTCCTTTTTCCTTTGCATATTCAAAACTGTCTGTTTTAAGTTGACCAGTTTTTTTATTTACAGTGTAACTGAAGATACGAGGTTCAACTCTAGGATCTCCACCACATTTTTCATTATCACTACGTACATCAACCTGAAAATCTTCCGCAGTTTCATCAATGTAAAATTTCATACACTTTGTTCCTAATTTACCACCAAGGTTATGCTTAATTATAGATTTTTTCACAGTTTTTACTGCTTCTTCCTCACTTTTTACAGGCACAGCACTTAAAAAACTAGCACATAATAGCAAAAGAATAAAAGTTTCAATCTTTCTATTAAAAAACTTTTTCATAAAAAATCATCTCTCCTTTAAGTTTTAATTTTATAATTTTTTGTTAAACTAATACATAATTCGACCTGGAATATATTGGCTTACGCTGTTATCCTTTTTTTCAATTAATTCTTTAATTTTTTCAAAATGCACTATTAAAGGCAGTATTTTTTATATCTGCTACATCTATTTTACTCAAAGTTTTTAATGCTTCTCCAAATTTTCCTAAACGACGTTCAGCTTCAGCTTTCAAAAATGCAGCTTCAAGATAATTATTTCTTTTAATATTTTTCATTTCCACGTTAATATTCTCTTTAAATGAATTATAGGTCATCTTTTCTAATTTGTCAGCATAACTTAGAGCTTTTTTCAAATCAGCTTCTGTTGATAAATTATTTTTATCATAAACTTCGCCAATAATTCCTCCGTGTTCATCCAAATAATGTAAAATAATCAACTTCCAATGTTTTGGCTGTGCTTTAAGAAATACTTCATCTATAGCTTTTTTATTACCTAAAGAACTATACAATTCTGTTTTCCTTAAAAGCTCCTGTCCCGAATACTGTCCATTATTTTTTCTAATTACTTCCTGCAAATAATTCAATGCCTTTTCTCTAAAAATTTTCTTTGCTTTCTCATCAATACTGATTTCATTATAATATTTATAACTATAACTACTTTCAGCCTTCTGCAAGCTGGAAACACTATAATAAAAATCAGCTATCTTTTCTAAATAAATATTCTTATCCTGCTTTTCTATAAGAGCATTCGCTTTATCATATTCTTTGTTACTGATATATAAGTAAGCTAAACTCGATGGAAAACCTTCTTTTTTTCCTGAAGATAAAGATTTTTCAAGATAATCTATCCCTTTTATCAGACTCTCCTTTAAAGTATCATTATTCTGAACATTTCTATTAATGTGTTCAATATATGATTTATAATATGCTTCCCCTATTTCTTTATCTGAAAATCCTCCTGCCATTTCATAAAATCTCCCTAAATAATATTCTTTAGGAGAATTTTGAGGAATAACTTTATATTCTTTTGAACTTATTATCTTTTCATATTTCTTCAATTCCTCTTTTGTAAAATTTTCTTTAAACATTACAAATTTATTTTCTGGACATTGCTGTGGCAAACTTATACCAGCTGTAAACTTTTCATTTCCTAGTGGACAAGTATACTCTTTAGTTACTATTCTTATGGAAAAAGAATTTGAAGCACACATTACCAATCCTGCTGTAATTAGTGCAGATAAATTTCTTTTTTTCCTTTTCATATCAACTCCTTTCCCTTTGATAAATGTATTTTATCAAACGAACCTTAAAATTAACTGAAAATTTTTAAGAAATTTACAATATAATGAAAAATTATAAATGAAAAAATTTCTAATATTAATACCTAATTGGTTCTGGAATATATTGCCTTACACTAATGTCTTTCTTATTTATTCTTTCTTTAAGAATTTTAAAATCATAATCATAAAGCGTATCTTTAACATCTACTAAATTTATTTTACTTAAAGTTTTTGATGCTTCTTCAAATTTTCCTAAACGACGTTCAGCTTCAGCTTTTAAAATTATAGATAGATTATATTGAATTTTATCAGCATTATTATTTTTAGAAATCATTTTTTCTAATTTGTCAGCATAGCTTAGTGCTTTTTTCAAATTATCTTCTGTTGCTAATTTTTTTTCATCATAGACATCACCAATACTTTCTATAGGCTCGTCTAAATAATATGACACAATCAGACTCCAGTATTCTGATGGTGCTTTAGAAAATACTTCGTCAATTGCCTTTTCATTTCCTAAAGATTTGTATAAATTTACCAGTCTGAAAAGTTCTTTCTCTGAATAACGTCCTTTATTTTTCTTAATTACATCCTGTAAGTAATACAACGCTTTTTCTCTAAATTCTTTTTCTGTTTTTTTATCAATACTTTCCTTATTAAAATCCATATAGTCATAACCATAATAGTCTATTTGAGATTTTTCTATATCAGAGAGAGTGTAGTAAAAATTTGCTATTCTTTCCAAATGAACATTCTTATCCTGTTTTTCCACTAAGGCATTTGCTTTATCAAATTCTTTGTTACTAATATATAAATAAGCTAACTTCCAAGGAAAGTCGCTTTTATTTTCCATAGGCAAAGATTTTTCAAGATAACTTATCCCTTTTGCCAAACTTTCCTTTAAAGTATTAGCATTTTCAAAATTCTCATTAATTTGTGCTATATATGCTTTGTAATATGTTTCGCCTATTTCCTTGTCTGAAAATCCTCCTGCCATTTCATAAAATCTCCCTAAATAATATTCTTTAGGCAAATTTTGGGGAATAGCCTTATATTCTTTTGAATTTATTATTTTTTCATATTTTTTCAATTCTTCTTTTGTAAATTCATTCTTGAACATTACAAATTTGTTAGTCGGACATTGTGGCGAATCATCAATGCTACTAAACTTTTCTTTTCCTATCGGACAAGTATAATCTTTTTTTATTGCTGGTATAGAAAATCCATTTGCAGCATAAAGTGTTAATCCTGTCATAACTAATACAGATAATTTTCTTGATTTCTTTTTCATAATTCTCCTACTTTCTTATCATAACAATACTATTTTAAAATTTGTATCAAAAGTTATGATATATTTAAGTTTAAAAAGATTCAAGTGTATTTTAGCAAATTAACCTTAAATTTAACTGAAAATTTTTACTTTTTTAGATTCTATTTTTTTAATTTCCATTTTAAAATTTCACGTGTTGATAAATTAATTTTAAAATCATATTCTATATAATTGGCTTTTATTGTACCCTTATAGATTGATTTTTCAGCATTTACAAGAATAATTTCTTCAAAGGAAGCATAATTCAGATCATCATAAACATTTTTCTTCAATTGCTCTAAAATGATATTTTCTACATTTTTTTCTTTCCTACTAAAGTTGTATTTAGCTCTATCATAACTTTCTTCCTCAGTTCTTCTTTTACTATATTCCATCATACTTTGCATATCAGCATATCCATCACGTTCAGTCTTTTGTTCTATTGGTGATGGTGACGGTGCTACTGCTGGTGCATTTTTCGCTTGGAATGTTATATCTTTTCCAACGCCCCAACGAGAATCAGATATAAGTCTTTCAGTAGAACTATATGTGATTACTTTTCCTGTATTTGCATCGACATTATATCTATATCTTTTATTTTTATAATAAAATTCAATTGCATAAACATATTTTTTATTTTCTTTTTCTAAAATAAGTTTTGTCAATTTTGCATTATTTGAATGTATTTTAGAATGTTCAAAAACAATTTTTTTAGCTCTTTCCAAATTTATTTTCACTCTATTGTTTCTTATTGTTACAGTTGTTATTTCTGCAGAATACAAATTTATGTCAGCTGAAGCAGATAACATTGCTAAAATTAAAAATGGTGTCATTCTTTTTTCTAGTATTTTCATTTTTTTCCCTTTCTATAAATAAAAATATATTAATCAAAATAATCTATTTAGTTAAATTACAAAATTTTTTCAGGTAAGTAAAAAGTAAAAACAGTTCCTTTCCCTAACTCACTTTCTACCATAATTGTCCCTTTATGCTCTTCAATTATCCATTTTACAATAGAAAGCCCAAGTCCTGAATTATCAGTGGAACGAGAAGATTCAACCTGATAAAAACGATTCCAGATTTTATTAATATGTTCACTTGAAATTCCTATTCCATCATCAATAATTTGACATTTTATTTTTGATTTTTGTACATCAGTGTTTTCAGATTCATTTTCTATTTTATTTAAAGTTATTTTTATTGTTCCGTTTTCATTTCCATAAGTAATCGCATTTGAAATAAGATTTATAAAAACCCGTGTAAGCATATCTTTATCAACATCTGCAAAAATATCATTTTTCTCATCGTAAATAATTTTAATATTTTTTTCTTTAGCATAATTGCTTTCAACTTCAATAACTAACTGAATAATTTCATTCAAATTCTCATTCTTGATATTAAGTTTTTGATTTTTTTTATCCATTCTTGCAAGCATAAGCAATTCAGAAATTAAACTTGACATCTTTTTGGATTTTTCTAAAATATTTTTTAATATATCTTTTGATTCTTCATTTAAGTTCAAATATTTCAAACTATATTCACTTTGCATACGAATTGCTGAAAGTGGAGTCCTTAATTCATGAGCAACATCCGATGTAAACTGAGCTTCTCTATCAAATGCCTCCTGCAAACGATTAAACATCTGGTCAAAAGTTTCTGCTAAATCATAAATTTCTCTTTCCCCATTTTTCAAATTAATCCTTTGAGACAAATCATCTCCCTTTGAAATCTTATTAACTGTTTTTACTATTTGCTCAATTGGACTAAAGGATTTTTTTGTTATAAATTTTCCACTTAAAACTGAAACAAATATTAAAAATGGAAATATAACAATGAATATCAAGATAATAAGTTCTATATTTTTTTCAAGGCTAGAAAAAGGTGTAATTCCTCTAATCAATATTTCACCATACCCATCAAGATTCTTTCTTATATCATAAACATACCATTTCGAATTTGAGTTTTCCTGCTTTATTATCTTTAACTTATTACTTTCAGCAGAATTTTTTGAAACTTCTAAATCAATATTTGTATTTCCGTATATAAAATCATAATTTTTATCATAAATCGAAATAAAAATATCATTAGTTATAACGCTAAGATTATTGTCAATCATTAATTCACCATCTTCAAACTCAATATTCTGGTTTATTTTTTCTACTGTTGTTTTAAGCCTTTTATAAACCGAATTTTTTACTGCGATAGAACTTATATAAAACATTGTTCCTAAAAAACACAGTACAATTATAATTATCATACTTGTATACCATAATGCAATTTTTGTTTTTATTGAAATTCTTTTTTTATTGTTTAGCTTATTAACAAAATTATTACTAGTATTCTTATTCATTTTCTTCCTTTAAGACATATCCTACACCTCTTATTGTATGAATCAATTTAGGCGTAAAATCTGTATCAATTTTTTTTCTCAATAGCCTTATATGTACTTCAATCACATTACTATTTCTTTCAGAGTCAAAATCATAAATATGCTGCTCAATTTTTTCTTTGGAAATAACTCTTTTTTTGTTTCTTATCATATATTCCAGCACTGAAAATTCTTTTGGAGATAATTTTATCTTCTTTTCATCCCTATATACAGTGTGTGTATTACAGTCAACTGTAAGATTTGCTAATTTAAAAACATTTCCTACTGAATCAGATTTTATACTATTTTTTCTAAGAATTACACGAATACGTGCAAGCAATTCTTCAAAATCAAACGGCTTTACTAAATAATCATCAGCTCCATAATCCAGCCCTTTTACTCTATCCTGAACACTTTCTCTCGCAGTCAAAAATAAAACTGGTGTCTGTATACCTTTATTCCGTATTCTCTTCAATACTTCAAACCCATCAAGTTTAGGCAACATTATATCTAATATCAGCACATCATATTCTGTAGAAAAAATATAATCTAACGCTTCTTCTCCATCAAAACAGCTATCAACACTGTAATTTTCCTTTTTTAATGTTCTAGATATAATATCGTTTATCATTCTCTCATCTTCTACAATTAAAATTCTCATCTTCTAAATCCTCATTCTTGTTATTTTATTTCTATTTTCTATTTAATCTCTTATATATACTCAAATCCGTTTAATATCATTCTATTAAATTAAATCACTTCTAATTTCAATTTTAAAGTAATTCTGTTATGTATTCCTTTTCAAATTCTTTTGAAGCATACTCCAACACCTTAAAGTTATTTACTCTTCTATACATTTTTTTCTGTGATTCACTCAATTCTTCAAAATTTTTTATAAAAATATTATATATTTTTTCAGCTTTTGCAAATATAATATTTTTATTCTTTTCACAATATTCCAATTGATTTTTTAATAGTCTAAAATATTTTATATCCTCTGTATTTAAACTTTTACTTAACATTTTTAAATCCAATTTTTTTCTACATAAATCATTATTAATAACTGGAATCATATTGTTAAAATTAATAATTCCTAAGCTACCTTTATCTATTTTGAAAAATCTATATTAGTTTTCATTTTTTTATGTTTTTATTTTGGAGAAGATAATGGTGCAAAATACTCCTTATTATTTATCTTAAAAACTATTCCTATAAATGGCCTCTTTACTTTTAGCGAAGCTTTATTTTCATAGATTCCTAAATACTTTAAATAACTTGATGTTAATGTTATAAAATATCATTTACTTTTCCTTTCGTTCGTTTAATCCCCTTTTTATTTAAAAAGGCGATACATAATAATATCGCCTAAAAATACCTTAAATATAATGATTAATAAATCAGGAAGACTTAGACTGCTCGCTCCTTTATGGTCTAACTTTTTAATACCTGACTGAACCAGGAAGACTTAGACTTGCTCGCTTCTATTATGACCTAACTTTTTAATACCTAACTTTTATTAATCCTTTTCAAGTACATTATATCTTATTCTTATTTATTTTTCAAGGCAAATTTTTAATTTTTTTATAATTTTCTAACAAATCAGTTTTTTAATATCTTCTAACTTCTATTTATACTCGTTTAAATCAATTCCTTGATCCATGGCTGCAAATATACATCCACAATAACATTGCCTATACACGTCATATTCTGCACACATATCGACAGAGCGTTTATATCCATTATTTTTCTTGAAATCGGATGGAAGATATTTCACATCAAAAATTTCCTGAATTTCCAGCCCTAATGTATTTATTAATTGACTATTCTTATGCGGACTCAATGTCAAGGCACTTCCAAAATAGTCAAATCCTAATTCCTGAGCTTTTTTTGCCACAATATCAAGTCTCATCTGAAAACAGACTGTACATCTTGCTCCACCTTCTTTTTCCTTTTCCAGCCCTTTCACAGCCTTATAAAAATCCATCGGCTTGTACTCATCCTCAATAAATCCAACATTATTTCCAGTACGTTCGTTAAACTTCTTAATAAATTCTTCCTGTGCTAAGGCTCTTTTTACATATTCTGCTTTTGGATGAATGTTATTGTTTGCAAAAAGAACTGTAACATCTGCATACTGTGTTAAAAATTCCAAGGTATATGTACTACATGGAGCACAGCAGCTGTGAATTAATATTTTGGGACGAATATCTTTGTTTTCCCAATCTGAAATAAGTTTTGTTAAAATTGTATGATAATTAATTTTCTGATTAGGATTCATTCTCTCCAGAATTTCTTTTGCGTTTTTTATATCTCTTTCGATATGACTTTCTCCATTTTCTATCTGTTCAATATTTTCATTATTTTTCATCAAATTAATTTCTCTCCTATTTTTTATTTTTATAAATATGCTCTTTTTCTTTAATAGTTTTACTACAATATAAAAAGCGATATTTAGAAATTATTACTCTAATTATCACTTTTTTCTAAAAGAGATTCTATAATTCTATACTTGTCCTCTTTTTACAAATCTAAATTCTACTCTACGGTTTTCTTCTCTTCCTTCTTTTGTATCATTAGTTTTGATTGGATTACTGTCTCCACGTCCTACTAAATCTACTATCCTGTCTTTAGAAAGTCCAAATTCTATTAATTTTGAACCAACCTTTTCAGCTCTTCTAAGCGACAAACGTTTATTATAAGAAGAAGCACCGCTTTTATCAGTATATCCAATAATTGATACAACATAATCATTTTTTTCGACATAATCCTTTATATCACGTAGTACAGAATATGCTTCTTTCTTTAAATCAGTACTATTTTTATGAAAACTTAATTCATTTGATTTAAGAGATATAATCTCTGATTTTGAAATCTGTACTCTTTGTGGATTATTTATTGATTTTTCTTGAATTTCAGAAACAGTTTCAGTCTGATTAGTTTGTGCTTGAACTACTGGCTGTACTGTTTCTGTTTGCTGTTTTGGTTGTGCTTGTTGTGGATTAATTGCATTTTTATCAGAATTTTGGTATGGTAATGAAGATTTATTATTAACAATTCTTGTTCCAGTACCGTCCTGTGTCAATGCAACTGTTATCAAATCAGGATTATCCGTTGCTTTAGCTGAGGCTATTTTTTCAGGATTTGGTGTATCCAATGTTGGTATATCATTTTTTACATCCTGTTGAATATCCGCCACATTTGGACGAATTATGTCTTTTCGCATAGCAGAAGTTGTCATTTTTTCAGATACTGTGGGCACCGCCATTGCGACCAGTGAAGAAACTGCAACTAATGTAGGCTTTTTCATGATTTGTTCTTCCTCCTATTTTAATAAAGTATTTTATTTTTGGCTGTTTTCAAGGCCATATTTTTTAATTAATTCATTATATTTCCCATTTTCTTTCATTTTTTTCAATTCATCATTTATTTGTTTTACCAACTCTTGATTTTTTCCTTTGTTAAGAGCCATTGCCATTCCAATTTTAGCTGGTTTTTCATCAAAAATTTCCATTTCAGGATTTTTCTTCATGTATTCTTCAGCTACTGCTTTTTCAAGAATAATTACATCAATTTTTCCTGCTTTTAAATCTAAAATAGTATTTACTGTACTTTCATTTGGCACAACAGTTGCTCCATTAATCTCTTTTGCTTCTATTTCTTGAATTGTTCCAAGCTGAACTCCAATTTTCTTACCACTTAATGTAGCTGGTGTAACTGCAGTATTACCTTTTTTTCTTATGTAAGTTTCTTTTGAAACAAAATAATCATCTGTAAAATCTACTGATTTTTTTCTTTCTTCAGTTGAACTCATACCAGATACAATAATATCAATTTTTCCCGCTTTCAATGCTGGAATCAATCCATCAAATGACTGATCAATAATTTCAACTTTATATCCAAGATTTTTTCCAATTTCATTTATAAGATCAACATCAAATCCAGTAACTTGTCCATTTTCAACATATTCGAACGGAGCAAAAACTGCATTCAGTCCTACTCTTAATTTTTTCTCCCCATTATCTTTTTTTCCACACGATATAATTCCAAAAATTACTAATGTTATCATCAAAAATATTTTTTTCATATTTTTTCCTCTCTTTCTCTATTTAATTTTATTTAAAACTGTTTTAACTAATAATCTTTTAGTGATTTAACACTTTTTCTAAAAACTCTCTTGCTCTTTCTGTTTTTGGATTATCAAATAAATCCTGCGGTTTTGCATCTTCCAGAATATATCCTCCATCCATAAAAAATACTCTATTTGCAACATTTCTAGCAAATCCCATTTCATGTGTTACCACAATCATTGTCATTCCCGCATTTGCAAGCTCCTTCATAACTTCCAGAACCTCACCTATCATTTCAGGATCAAGTGCCGATGTTGGTTCATCAAACAGAATTACTTTAGGATTCATTGCTAATGCCCTTGCAATTGCAACCCTTTGTTTCTGCCCACCAGATAGCTTGTTTGGATAAACATCCTTCTTATCAGCAAGTCCCACTTTTTCCAATAATTCTATTGCCAGTTTTTCTGCCTCTGCTTTTGGCATTTTTTTTAATCTAATTGGTCCCAAAGTAATGTTTTCCAGTACAGTTTTATGAGGATACAAATTAAAGTGCTGGAATACCATTCCGACTTCCTCACGAATTTTGTTTATATCCGCCTTCCGTTCCAAAATATTTTTATTATTTATTTTAATCTCTCCTGATGTAGGTTCTTCAAGCCTATTTATACAACGTAAGAATGTTGATTTCCCACTTCCAGAAGGTCCTATAATCGAAATTACTTCCCCTTCCTTTATTTCTGTACTAATTCCTTTTAAAACTTCTAATTCTCCATATTTTTTCTTCAAATCTTTTATTTTTATCATCTCAACTTCTTTTAATTCAGTAATACCTTGAAATGAAGCTGATTCTCTATATTTTTTATTAAAACTAATCATTTTCCTTTAATCTCATCTCCAATCGTTTCCCAATAAATGAGAATAATTTCACGCTGATATAATAAACCAAACCAGTAAACAATATTGGTTTTACACTATAGTATACAGCTTGTAAACTTTTACTGTTCATTGTAATGTCAACAACACTAATATATCCCACAACGGCTGTTTCCTTAAATAAATTTATAAATTCATTTAAAAGTGCTGGCAAAATATTTTTTATTGCCTGTGGCATTATAATTTCATTCATTGCCATTCTATAAGGCATCCCAGTTGCTCTTGCAGCTTCCATTTGCCCCTTGTCTATACTTTCAATTCCAGAACGGATTGTCTCTTCTACATAAGCTGCACTATTAAGTCCTAAAGCAATTAATGCAATCCAGTAATTGTTAAGTATTACAACTACAAAAGATAATGTCAAAAGCTGTAAAACCATGGGAGTTCCTCGCATTATATCAACATATTCATCGATAATAACATCTTTTATCATATCTAAAATTTCTATATTGGTTTTCTGAAATTTTAAGAATGCTAAAAGCATTCCCAAAAGAATACCAATAGCAGCTCCACCCGCTGTAAGCCCCAATGTAGTTATAAAGTAACTGTTCGCATAAATTTGCCACTCTTTTGGTTTCATATCATATGGAAACACAAGAAGCACAGCAATAGTTACAACTGCTATAAAAAATGATGTTTTTACTATTTTTCGTGTTTTTTCCAATTCTTCCATTATATTTAATGAACTTTAATTTTGTTCATATCCTCCTTATATTCTAGTTATTATAGTATTATTATACCTAATATTTATAGGTTTTTCAATAAAAAGTTTTTATTTTAATACCTAACTTTGTTACTTTTATTCTATTTAGCAGTCTTCAAAGACTATTAAATATTTTTTCAAAATATTTTTACATAATTAAGTGATATAGTTACTTGATTTTGGAAATGAAGTTTATAAATTCAGTAAAATTTCCAAAACGGAACTTAATTTAAAAAGGAGTTATAACTATGAAATTATTTAAATTTTTATTTTTTTCAGTTATTGTATTAGTTGCGGGCTTAGGTTATTATATTTACACTCAAAATCAGTTAAAAATTCCAGATTCTATGGTAAAAAGTGCTGTTGCTTCTAAGTTTCCAATAGAAAAATCCTACCCTCTTGGAAAAATAAAGCTATTTAATCCAAAAGTACATTTTGAAAATGATAAGCTAGTTATTGAAGCAGAATACCTAAATGACGCACTAAATGATCAGATTAACGGAACGATGACCTTTGCAACTGATATTCATTATGACCCAATGAAATCAAACCTTTATCTTGATGATTTTCAAATTGTAAGACTGACAAAAGAAAACAAAGAAATTGATCTTGATAAAAAACCCATCATCAGAACAGGGTTAAATTATGCTTTTAGTCAGCTTGAAAAAAAAGAAATTTTGAATTTATCAGGCGTTGAAAAATTTCAAATGATAAAGGATATAAAAATTGAAAATAATAAATTGACTGTTGTTAAATAAAATTTTTTCTTTTTATTTGATTTATAAATAAATTTTGTAAAATCTCAATGAACATTTGTTTTTTCTATTATTTTTTATTTACTTCAGTTTATCTAAGCAGAGGTATCAAACGCCATACCTCTGCACTCCCGCTTTACGCAAAACTTTCTTTTAGAACAAAAATAGAACTCGCTTTTGAATATAGATTATTTTAATTATGAATAAACATTCGTAATTTTAAATAAATTCCAAAAGCTCAGACAGCTATTTTTCTTCTAACGAAATTTTGCTTATTGAAAATACATAATTTAATTCTCATCATTTCAAATAAATTTTCAAAGTCCCTAAAAAATATATCACTGCAATAGAAACAATTATTATTATTCCCAGATTTGTCTTCCTAAAAGTTAAATATGCCACGATTACCATTCCAATCAGAACTCTTATTATATCAAAATTTGTACTTCCAGTAGAAGTGAAAATATCTGGAAATACTAATACTGTCAGTACTGTATAAGGAAGTGCTTCAAAGAACTTATTAACTTTTAAGTTGTTTTCTGGAATTTTTACAAATATTGGCAATGTCCTCAGTATTACCGTCATGATTATGAGTGTCATCAAAATCATTGTTAAAATCCCTAAATTTTCGTTATAATTCAATCTTATCACTTCCTTTCCCTTTATTAATTTCATTGTTTTCCTGCTTTTCAGGATTTTCATTATAATAAAGCTGTGCGTATATAAAACTTGCCAAAAACATCGTTAAAATCATAACCCATCCTGAACTTACCTTATTTAAAATAGGCAAAAATGAAAATGCCATTTTTATAATAAGTGCCAGCAAAACAATTCTTATATATTTAAAATTTTGACTCAAAGCCATTATTAACATACTGAAAAACATTGAATAAAGCACAAAATTCATACTTGTCATAAGTGATTCTGGCAATTTTTCACCAAATATTGTTCCAAAAATTGTACCAAAACAGTAGCAAAAATATGGAATTGTATTTACTCCCATCATATACCATGCATTTTTGGCCTTTTTCAATGTTAGATATGTTATAGTTTCATCAGTAAGCCCCACGCCTACCAGAAACTTCTGAAAAATAGGAGTTTTTTCACCAAGCTGTCTAAAAATAACAATATTTAACAATAAATATCTTAAATTGATAAGAACAATAGATAAAATCACTTCAATTGGAGGCGACTTCATCACATAAAGCACCTTTAACAGTAATGAATGAGCCCCACCTGCATACATTCCAAACGATGTAAGCCCAATCATTGGCAAAATTTGAGAAAAACTTTTAGCTGAAATCAGTCCAATTGCAACTCCAAAGGGAATGTAGGCAATTCCGATTCCAGTACCGTCTTTTAATCCCTTTAAATAATTTTCCAGTTTTCTTATTTGTACCATTTTTTGTTCTGATTCCTTCCTTATATAGTATTATTCTAACAATTCCAAAACAATTAGTCAAATATATAATATATATTTCTATCATATATAAAATATATAATTACTTTAATAATCCCCAATTTTTAGCCACACTTCCATTAGCTTTTAACGGAACTTTCTTAAATTTAACCGTATTTTCCATAATGTTTTCTATTTTTTTCATATATTCCTTAGCAAATTCATCTCGAACTTCAAAAATCAGCTCATCATGAACTTGAAGAAGCATTTTTATATTTTCATCATTTTTAAATTCCTCATGAAGTTCAATCATAACTTTTTTTATAATATTTGCCGCTGTTCCCTGAACGACAGTATTTATCGCCATTCTTACAGCCTGTGCCTGTACATTTTTATTTGTTGAATTAATTCCGCTAATGTATCTTCTCGTACCGTAAAAAGTTTCTACAAAACCGTGAAGTTTAGCCGTTTCTGTTACAATATCCAAAAATTTTCTAACTCTCGGATATTCCTCGAAATATGTCGTAATATATTGCGAAGCCTCCTGAACTGTAATTCCCAGTTCCTTTGACAATCCAAACGGCGTTTTTCCATACAGGATACTAAAATTAATTACTTTTGCAATACTTCTCTCATGCCGTGAAATCTCATCTTCTTCGGTTTTGAAAAATATCTTTCTTGCCGTTAAGTCATGCAAATCCTGATTATCCTGATACGCCTTTACTAAATGCCTGTCTTTTGACAATTCAGCCAGAACTCTCAATTCAATTTGTGAATAGTCAAATGAAATCAAGCTATGCCCTTCCTTTGCGACAAAACCAGTACGAATCCTTATTCCATCATCTGTTCTCACAGGAATATTCTGTAAATTTGGATTTGCTGACGAAAGCCGTCCAGTAGATGTACCATTTTGATTAAAAGTCGTATGGATTCTCTCCTCTTTATCTGCCAGTTTTGGAATTGGCTCAATGTATGTTGACAATAATTTCTTATAAGCCCTGTATTCCAGCAACTTTTTCCCAATCATCCGTTTATCTTCTGTCAATTCTCCATTATTTGCAATCATTTCCAGAACTTCCACATTTGTTGAATATCCAGTTTTTGTCTTTTTACCTGATGGAATCTGTAATTTTTCAAACAAAACTTCTCCTAATTGTTGTGGTGAATCAATATTAAATTCCCTATCAGCAAGTTTATAAATATCGCTTTGGAGCATATTTATCTTTTCTTCCAGCTCATTCTGGAATTCACTGAAATATTTTTTATCAATTTTTATTCCAGTTTCTTCCATTTGTGCCAATACTGGTATTAATCGACTTTCTAGCTTGTCAAATATATTTAAGAACTGCTCATTTTGTAATCTATTTCTAAAAATTGTTTCCAATTTATAAATAAAAAACGTTCTCTTTGATAAAAACTCACAAATCGCATCATCAGAAACATCGCTAAAATCCTTCTTTCTTCGTTCCTTTTTAAATTGCTCCTCAAAAGTTGCAATCTCAACACCGAACTCATCTAGAATTATTTCCTCAATTTCTTGTAAACTTTCCGTTCCAAGTACATATCTTGCAAGCAAAACATCAAAGTATTCCGTGCATTTTATCCCGAATCTCTCTTCATTTACCCCATAAGTTTTTCCACCAACAGAATATCCAAAATACTCACTTTCCCCACTTTTCATATACTCTTTCACATTATAGGCAATAATTTCTTTCTCACGTAATAATTTATAAATATCCTCAATATTTTTTTTATTATCTTCCTTTTCATCAGTATTCTCACCTAAACTGAACAAGTTAATTTGAACTCCAGCTCCTGATTTTTCGTGATTTTCATTTTGTAAGATATTTTTCAATTCACTATCCAAAAGCACAATATTCGTTTTTTCATCACAAATAGAAAGTCCAAGCATATTCTCAAAAATTGCTACTTTTTTATCCATTTTCTCAATCACAGAATAAGCATCATTCCAGCTCACAACTTTTCCATAATTTTTCTTAAAATACACTTTTTCATCTTTAATTTTCTTGGTTTTTTCAGTTTTCTGATTTTCTAGTGCGGTCTCTTCCTGCTTTTTCTTCTGAGCCTCGTATTCCATTGCCAATTTTTCTTTTAAAACTTGAATTTCATCAATTTTTTTGTCTATTTCTGAATTATGCTCATACTCTACATGCTCATAAAAATGTGAAATTCCATCAAAAATCGGATTTTCATTATCATACTCCAATTCCTGCTTTTCAATTTTTTCTCTTTCAAGTCTCTCTTTTTCCAATTTTTCTTCAGTAATTTTTTTATTTTTTTCTAAAACTAACTTCTCTTCTTCAGTAAGTTCCTTCTGATTACCATTTTGCAAGAATCTTTCCTTTTCTTCTTCCACAGCTTTAGAAAATCTTTTAAAATCAAGTTCTTCATAAAGTTCCAAAAGGCTGTCAAAATCCTTTTCCTCAAATTTCAATTTCTTTTTATCATATTCAATATCAAGTTCTCGCTTCACAGTTGCAAGTTCCCGACTTATAAAGGCATTTTCCTTATCACTCAGTAATTTTTCCTTCTGTTTTCCCTTTATTTCGTCAATATTTTCGTAAATTCCTTCCAAATTTCCATAAGTCGTAATAAGTTTCACTCCATTTTTAGGCCCAATCCCAGCAACTCCTGGAATTCCGTCCGACTTATCTCCCATAAGTCCAAACAAATCAGGAATCTTATCAGGCGTAACTCCCAAATATTCAACTACATCTTCATTAGTCTTTATATGTTTAAATGCAGAATTTTTATCCCCTTTTCCAAGCAAGGCAATGTTAATTTTTCCATCTACAAGCTGTGCCAAATCCTTATCCCCAGTTATTACAAAAACCTCAATCTGCTCATCTTCATCATTAGAAAATTTAGTGGCAAAAGTGGCAATAACATCATCCGCTTCCTGCCCATCCTTCTTATATTTCGGAATTCTATACCCATCCAATACCTTCATAATAGTATTAATCTGCATAACCAGTTCTTCAGGCATACTTTCCCTATGTGCCTTATACGTTTCCAGCTCCCCAGTTCTATCCAGCTCACTTCTTTTCACATCTAGACAAGCCACTAAATAATCAGGCCTAAACTCCCTAATCACACTTTCCAGCGTATTAATAAACCCAAATGTTGCTCCAGTAGACATTCCGTTACTATTTCTCATTCCCATTAGTGCAAAATGACTTCTATACATAATCGCACTCGTATCCAATATAACCGCTCTTTTCAACTTAATTATTCCTCATTTCTTTTTTTAATTTTAACAATATTTATATTTATATATTTTACCATTTTTTACATTTTTTCTCAAATTTAATATGCATTCAATCTCTCTTATATTTATCCCTATTTAAATGGAAAATAATCTAATATTAAATCTCATTATAAAATAGAAACTATCATTAAGGACAAAACATTTTAATTCTTTACTACTATAGTATGTAATTCAAAATTTATTAAACATCAGCTATTTAAAAGGGAATAGCATTAATAAAAAAATAACCTCTAATCCTAGATAAAATTTAGGAAAAAAGAGATTATTTTTACTTTTATATAATTTTACTTACAAAAATTTTCCAAAGTTCAAAAATGCTTTTATATTTTTGATATATTTTAGAATTTTCAAAATTCTAATTCACTAAACTAGGCTTCCTGTGTTGCATATCCGCCTTCGATTGCCACTTCCTTCACCTTTTCCTTCTTCTGTTTTATTTTTAGTGAAAAAGTTCCAGTTCCAGCTTGATTTCCATATTCCTCAATATAATCAACTACAAATACGTTTGTCATATCGATTTTTCTTACCATCTGTCCTGCTGAAATTATTTCAAGACTGGCTTGTCTGTAGGCATCGCTTGCTTCTGATGGTACTAACGACCATTGTGCTACTTTTCTTGTGTCGTCTTCTGTATCGCCATTTGCTGCTGCCAGTATTTTCCCACGAATTTCCAAGATTACTCCCAAGTCCGTTGCTCTCGCATTCGAGTCATCGGGCGTTTCAGAAATGTATTTTACATCCAGAATGCTTTCCTTATCAAGTAAAATTTCATTTTCTTGCCCTTTTACACTCAATCTGAATCCCATAATTATTCCCCCTCTTTTATTTTTGACAATTAAATAATAGTACTATTTTTTAAATTAATTTAATTTTAATTATCTAGTATTATTTTACATCAAAAACATTTATTTGTCAATATTATTTTTTAATTTTTTATTAATTAATCTACAAGGTAAATTTTAAGAGCTATCTCCTCATCATAAGGAATCGGTACTGCGATAAACTTTTTCCCAGCATCAATCATTCTTGCAATAATTTCACTTTGGTTTTTCGGCAAATATCCAACTTTTTCCTTTTTGGAATTATACATAGCGACTGCATTTAGCGAAATGCCGTTAAATTCACGAAATAAATCCAATTGAACTTCATCTTTAATTTTAATTGCAAAATTTCTGATATATTTAGCTCCTTCCAAATAAGTATCCAGTAAAAAGAGCCTTTTTGATTTTTTTGTATATTTATCAATTAATGTTTTGGCATATTCAAACATCATTTCCTTGCCAAGCCTAATTTTTTCCTCACGTCCATTATTTTTCTGAATAACAAGCACTCCATTCCCGAAATTAAACTCATTTATCATATAATTACTTTGATTTTTCAAAAGTTCAAAATAATCCATCATTTCTTCAAAAATCATAATTTCCTTCTGATTAATCTGGAAAGATCCTTTTTTTAGCTCAACTGAAGTATTTTCAATATATGAATAATAAAATCTCCCATCTGGAAAAATTTCAATTTCATAATTTCCTCCATAATAAAGTCCATCAAACTCAAGTTTTATCCCGCTAAAATTATTTATTAACATTTATCTTTCACCTCTTTCACCTTTCTAGTAAAATTTTTTTGTAAAAAGCATTTCTTAAAATATTAGTCTAGTACAGAATTTTCTGTAATATTTTTGAAAAGCTTTCCCTATTTTAAGCCTTCCAGTCTTCCTTCAAGAAACAATTTTAAATTTTTCTCAACATCGTCCATCAGTTTTATCATACTTTTTTCAGATTTCCAAGCAATATGCGGTGTAATTAAAATATTATCCAGCTGAAATAATTTAGAATTTTTTTCAATTGGCTCAACACTTGTAACATCAATGGCCGCTGATTTTATTGTTTTATTTTTTAGTGCAAAATACAAATCTTCCTGATTTATTACAGGCCCTCTTGCAAGATTCAAAATTACCGCACTTTTCTTCATTTTTTTCATTTTTTCAAGATTTATAAGATTTCGTGTTGAATCAGTCAGCGGGACATGAAGTGTCAAAATATCGCATTTTTCAAGCACTTCATCCAAATCATAACGTAAAAATCCATCTTTTTCAATTACAGAGCCAGTTTTTGCATTATCTTTTTCAGTATTCTTCGCAACCATCACTTCCATTCCCAATATCTCTGCGACTTGAGCGACTCTCTTACCAATATTTCCAAATCCTACAATTCCTAATATTTTTCCATTCACATCGTCTATCGGATATTTCTGATAATCAGGAACAGTAATATCCATCCATTTTCCATCCTTAACTTCATCATAATATCTATTAACAGGTGTCAATCCGTTCAATAAAAAAGTAATCGCAAGCTGTGCCACAGAATTAGTCGAATACCCCGAAACATTTGCCACTTTTATCCCAAACTCATTTGCGCTTTTCACATCAATATGGTTAAATCCTGTCGCTGTAACAAGTATCAATTTAAGTTTTTCAGCCTTCTCAAATTGCTTTTTCCGCAATTTTATCCGGGTCGTTATTACAACATCCACATCCTTTATTCTTTCGTCAATTTCGCTAGAATCAGTATCTCCATACTCAATATATTCACCATATTTAGAAAATCTTTCTTTCAAATTAATCGGCCCAGCTGTAACTCTGTCTAAATAAACTATCTTTAAATTTTTATCCATGATTATCATCTTTTCTTTAATTAATTTAATTTTTAGATATTTACAAAAAGTTATTTTATCAAATTATATTTCTGATTGAAAAATATATTCGTTTAACGTCAATTTATATAATATCCACATCTGCTTTTAATTTATAGATAACATCTTTTCTTTCTACAACTATCATTACTTTTTCCTTCAATTCTTTATCTCTTTTTATTTTTTGAAGTAATTTTTTAGCAGGATTTATAGCAATGGCGTTTCCTACGTTTTTAAACATTGTCAGATCACCAGTTGTATCCCCATAAGCATATGATTTTGTCAAATCTATTTCGTACATTTTACAAAAATCTGCTATTGCTTTTTGTTTACTTTTGGCATCCCACATTGGAGTTACTTTTCCTGTAAAAATACCATTTTCATTAACTTCATAAATAGAGGCCTTATAATCTTTAACTCCATACCTTTCAGCCATTTTGCTTACAAGAAAGTCTGGACTCCCAGAAATAATTATAACTTTATGATTTCTTTCTTTGTGATACTTTAATCTTTCACGTGTATAGCGATAAACCTTGTCACCTTTTAGCTCCATTACCCTTTTAGCAATAAAATCCATATCCTCCTTGCTAAAATTCTTTAGAGCTTCCATATAAGTCTGTACAAGTTCATCAAGATAATCGTCATAATCCCCAGTTCTATTTTCCCATTTAGAAAATTTTTCTTTAACTTTCCCTTCCCAAGTCATCATATCAATATATTCATACTGCACAAGCATCTTAAAATGCTCAATTAGCAAAGAATCTCTATAAATTGTTCCATCTATGTCAAAAAAGGCCGCTACATTTTTATTCATCCGCATTCCCCCTTATTTAGTTTCAATATTTTTTATTATTGTTATATTTTAACCTATTTTTCTTAGAATTTCAAATAAAATAATAATTATATAAATAAAAAATATGGTATAAATTTTCTTAATACCATATTTTTAGTTTATCAGATCAAAAAGTATTATACATTTCTTCTTTCACGTTCTCTTCTTTCTCTTCTTGAAAGTGGACGTTGTGAGTCATTTGATGTTCTATCTGAAACATCATCTCCTAACATTTCATTTTCCTCATGCTCATATCTTACATTTGAAACTTCTTCATGTGTCAAGTTATTTGTATCTTCCTCGCCACGAACTCTTAGTTTTAATATAAATGAACTTGTCTCACGTTTTATTGCATCAATCATTTCATTATAAATATCAAAAGCGACAATTTTATAGTCATGAATAGGATTTCTCTGTCCATAAGAACGTAATCTTATTCCTTCACGCAATTCTGTCAAATCTTTCAAATGCTGTCTCCATTTAGTGTCCAATACTTCCAGCATAATATATTTTTCAATTCTTCTAAAGACTTCCTGTCCTATTGCTTCTTCTTTTTCATCATAAATTTTTATCAAGTCATCATAGACTTTATTTGAAATTTCATCTGCACTAGCATTTTGTAAATCTTCTGAAATTTCATATTCAAATGTTTCATAAAGCTTATCAGACAATAAATTAAAGTCTTTTTCACCATTTCCTTCACCCACATAAGCTGAATTTACAATGTCATCTACAGTATCTGAAATCATATTTGTAATTAATTCTTTCAAATTCTCATTTTTCAAAATAGCGTCTCTTTGTTCATAGACAACTTCTCTTTGAGTATTATTTACATCATCATATTCAATAAGACTTTTTCTTGATGAAAAGTTTCTGCTTTCAATACGTTTTTGTGCATTTTCTACAGCTTTACTGATTTGTTTATGACGAATTTCTTCATCTTCGTCAATTTTTAACATTTTCATCATGGCTTTTAGTCTATCTCCACCAAACAATCTCATTAAATCGTCATCTAATGAAAGATAAAACTCTGATGTCCCTGGATCTCCTTGACGTCCAGCACGCCCTCTCAACTGATTATCTATACGTCTGCTTTCATGTCTTTCTGTTCCTAAAATAAACAATCCTCCAGCTTCGATAACACGTTTTTTGTCTTCTTCACATTCTTTTACATAAGTTTTGTATACATCTTCATATTCAGGTGTTCCTTTAACAGCAACTTTTGTTGCGAAAGATTCTGCATCTCCACCAAGTTTTATGTCTGTTCCACGACCAGCCATATTTGTAGCGATTGTTACTGTTTTGAAACGTCCAGCCTGTGCAATAATTTCAGCTTCTCTTTCATGATGTTTTGCATTTAATATTTCATGCGGTATTCTTGCTTTTTTTAGTAAAGCTGATACTTCTTCTGAATGCTGAATTGAAGCTGTCCCGACAAGGACTGGCTGCCCTTTTTCATAAAGTTCTTCTATTTTTCTTGCTATTGCTTTATATTTAGCTTTTTTATTCATATAGATAACATCTGGCAGATCAACTCTGGCAACAGGTCTATTTGTAGGTACTACAATAACTTTTAGATTATAAATTTGTTTAAATTCATCTTCTTCTGTTTTTGCAGTCCCCGTCATTCCTGACAGTTTTTCATACATTCTAAAATAATTTTGTAATGTAATTGTTGCAAGAGTCTGATTTTCTCCAGCAACTTCCAGTTTTTCTTTTGCTTCAATCGCTTGATGCAGCCCATCTGAATAACGTCTTCCTTCCATAAGACGTCCTGTAAATTCATCAACTATGATAACTTCATTATCATCATTAATAATATAATCCCTATCTAGCTTAAATAACTCTTTTGCTTTCAAAGCCTGTGTCAAGAAATGCGTAAGTTCAACATACTCTGGTGAATACAAGTTATCAATTTTTAATATTCTTTCAACATTTTTTATTCCTTTATCAGTAATTGTAACTGTGTGCGATTTTTCGTCAACTTCATAATCTTCCCAGTCTTCATCAGGAATTACAGTATTTTTTTTGTCTTTAATTTCTTCTGTCTTGTAACTTCTCTTAAGCACTTTTGCTACTTCAGCAAAAGTATTGTACCATTCTGTAGTTTCTTCAGCAGCTCCTGAAATAATAAGTGGCGTTCTTGCCTCATCAATTAAGATTGAGTCAATCTCATCGACAATAACATAATTATGTCCACGCTGAACTTTTTCTTCAAGTTCTCCAACCATGTTGTCTCTCAAATAATCAAATCCAAATTCATTATTTGTTCCATAAGTAATATCACAGTTATATGCCTCTTTTCTTTGCTCTGGGGTAATATTTCCAACAACTACTCCCGAAGTCAATCCTAGAAACTCAAAAAGTCCTGCCATAATATCTCTATCCCGTTTAGCAAGATAGTCATTAACTGTTACGACATGCACTCCTTTACCAGTCAAAGCATTTAAATAGATTGGAAGTGTAGCCATCAAAGTCTTACCTTCCCCTGTCTTCATTTCTGCAATGCTTCCTTTGTGAAGAATCATTCCACCGATGAGCTGAACATCATAGTGACGCATTCCCATAAGTCTTTTTGAAGCTTCTCTAACTGTTGCAAATGCTTCCACTAATATGTCATCTAATGTTTCCTTTTCTAATCTTTTTTTAAATTCTGTTGTTTTATGGCTCAATTGTTCATCTGTCAATTTCGCAAAAAGTGGTTCAACTTCATTGATTTTATTTACCAATTTTTGCATTTTCTTTATTTCTCTATCATCTGATGTTCCAAATATCTTTTCTCCTATTTTCTTTAACATTTTATCTTTCCTTTCTTTATTTATTTTTATAGTTTATAAAATATTTGGCATTTATTCCCGTATTCTCAAGTTATTTTCATTTCTTTTCATAAAAAAACATAAATATTCTGATTATTTTTAGAAATTTTATCTATTTTTTGCCAATTTCCATCCCTAGAAAATATAATATCCTGATTTTTTTCTAATGATAAAAATAAATCATTGTTTTGTTTCTCTTTTTCTTTTCTTTTTCCAATTTTTTTCAATTCCTGTGCCAACTGCTTATTATCTCTGCTCTTGAATTGATTGATTTTCACAATTAAATCGTAAATGTCCTCATGGCTTAAATTATTTTCATCTACAAAAATACTTAGTTTACGACTAAAAGTAGGGGTTCCCGCTAAACTTGAATAAGTCATCATAAAAATAATACAAGTCATTACAAGCATTACACTTTTTCTTTTATCTATAACTATTTTTCTCACTCCTAAAAATTTTAATATTTTAAATTTATTAAAAATCTATTTATTATATCATTTATTATGTTTTTGTCTATTACAAAAAGTGCTTTTGACAGAACAAAAAAATTAAAAATTTAATCTTAAAAATTCTATCAAATGCACTTAAACTTTAATATTATTCTATTATTTCAAAAATTGCCTTTGGCTCTTCAACTTTTTCTGATGTTATTACAAATGCATCTATAACCATATTTTTAGATTCGTTCACATTTTTATCATCATTATAGTAAATTTCAGCAATTTTTTCATTTTTTCCTATTTTTTCTCCAACTTTTCTAAAGATATTTATTCCAACTGCATGGTCAACTTCATCTTCTTTTTTAGCACGACCTGCACCAATAATCATTGCTGCTTTTCCAATTTCTTCTGTTTTTATTTTTTTTATATATCCTTCATTTTTAGAAAAAATTTCCATTACATAGCTGGCTTTTGGAAGTAGTCCATAGTCATTTATAAGATCTTTGTTTCCACCGCTTTCTCCGATAAATTCTGATAATATCTGTAATGCGCTTCCATTTTTTATTACTTCATCAATTTTTTCCTTCGCTTTGCTAAGTTCTGCTACTTCACCTTTTTCTTTCAAGGCAAGTCCTGCAATTGTATAAACGACTTCTTTTACGTCAGAAGCACCATTTCCCTTTAAAAATTCAATTGCTTCTATAATTTCGTTTGCATTTCCAATTGCATGCCCAAGCGGTTCATCCATATTGCTAAGTACAACCTTAACTTTTCTTCCAGCACCTTTTCCAATTTCAATCATTCTTTCAGCCAATTTTTTAGCTTGCCCCAAATCTTTCATAAAGGCTCCATCCCCAACTTTTACATCAAGAATTATAACATCTGAATAAATTGCTAATTTCTTACTCATAATACTGCTGGCAATTAACGGAATACTTGGAACAGTTGCAGTCACATCACGTAAAGAATACAGCTTCTTGTCAAGAGGGACTATCTTGTCGCTGTATCCCATCAGCCCAACTCCAGTTTTATTAGCAATTTTTACAAGCTCCTCTTTTGTCGTTGAAAACTTGAATCCTTTAATTGACTCAAACTTGTCAATTGTTCCTCCAGTATGCCCAAGTCCTTTTCCAGATAACTTTACATTTCCCATCCCAAGTGCTGATAAAATAGGGGAAAGTATTACTGTAACCTTATCTCCAACACCTCCTGTACTATGCTTATCCACAAGAAATCTATCTATCTCATCAAATTTTATCACATCTCCAGAGTCTCTCATTACCATTGTAAATTTCAACAGTTCTTCCTGTGTCATATCATTAAAGTAAACTCCCATAAGAAATGCTGACATCTGATAATCAGGAATATTTCCAGTCAAATATTCATTTAATAAAAACTCTATCTCTGTATCAGATAGTTTAAGGTTGTCACGTTTTTTCTCAATTATATCAACTGCTCTCATAAAATCATCTCCTAAATATATTGATATTATTAAATTCCATTTTAAAAATTAAAATCTTTTTATTCCAATTTCAGATTAATAGTTTAATAAAAATTTTAAGGTAAAGAATAAAGAAAAGATAAAAAGGTTGCAAAAGAATGGCAATCAATCAATTTCCACTCTCAAACAACCATTTATTATTGTACTGAGTATTCAAATAACTTATTTTAGTAAATTTTTACACTTTAATTTTTATGTTTTATTTTTTGAAAAATAATTATAATGCAGGTTTTACTTGAATTTTACCATCTTTAATGTCTTGTTTAATTTGTTCAAGACGTTTGATGTTTTCTTCTCCAATTTTATCTTTTGTAAATTCAAAGTTAGTTGTTCCTACTCCATTTTCCTTGATTCCAAAAACTTGTAATTTTGCTTCAAATTTTCCATCTATAGTAGATTTTACAACATCAAATACTGCGTTATCAACATATTTCATCATAGATGTCAAAATTATTCCTGGATACAAATTATCTTGGTTAGAATCCACACCAATTCCATAAACATTTTTTTCTTTAACTGCTTGGAATACTCCTAGTCCACTTGCTCCAGCAGCATGATAAATAACATCTGCACCTTGTTGAATTAATGTTTCAGTTTTAGCTTTTGCTGATGCTTGATCGTTAAATGAGTTAGTTCCACCAATATATACAGGTAAAACTTTGATATCTGGTTTTACATATTTTGCACCTTGTGTATACCCTGCATAGAATCTCTTAATTAGTTCAGATTCGTTCGCACCCACAAATCCAATACTTCCTGTTTTGTCCATCATTCCAGCCAATGCTCCTACTAAGAATGATCCTTCTTGTTCTTTAAACAAAATAGAAGCAACATTTGGTAGTCCATTTACAGTTTCATCAATTATTGCAAATTTTTGATCAGGGAAAGCCTGAGCTACTGCAACTAATGAATCTTTCATGCTGTATCCAACTGCTATAATCAAGTCAAATTCTCCAGATTCTGCAAATTGTGTTAAAGCATTTTTTGCTTCTGTTGACGGGTCTTTTGGCTCATATTCTTTAAACGTGATTCCTAATTCTTTTTGTGCTTTCTCTAATCCTCTGAAAGTTGCATCATTAAATGATTTGTCACCTTTACCTCCAGTAGAATACACTACTGCAACCGCTTTTTTAGAATTTGTCGCATCTGCAGATGTTTTACCATCTTTTACCTGCTCTCCTGTAGCTGGCTTATTTCCACAAGCTACGACTAACATTAATGCAAAAATTACACTAAAAATTGTAACAATTTTTTTCATTTTCTCCTCCTATAAAATTTATATTTTTTTCATACTTAATTATACCCTATTTTTTTAAATTTTAAAATACTATCTTCACAAATTTTTTAAAAATTTTTATAAAAAAAATCAAATTGCTAAAAAATATAAGATCTAACATCTTTCAGCAGTCTGATTTTTAAAAATTTATTTTACTGTAATATTTTTTTAATCAACCAATGTCGGGTTAAAATCTTCAAGCCAAGGTAGTCCAAATTTATTTAATGCTTCCATAAATGGATCTGGATTCATTTCTTCTACATTAAACACTCCTGGCTTTTTCCATTCACCAGTAAGTACCATTGCAGCTCCAATCATCGCAGGCACTCCTGTCGTGTAAGAAATCGCTTGTGAGCTAACTTCCTTGTAACATTCCTGATGATCGCATACATTGTATACATAATAAGTTTTTTCTACGCCATCTTTTTTACCTCTAAAAATATTTCCAATGTTTGTCTTACCTTTTGTTCTAGGCCCAAGCGAAGCTGGATCAGGTAATACTGCTGTTAAAAATTGCAATGGAACAATTTTCTTTCCTTCAAATTCTATTGGCTCAATTGAAGTCATTCCAACATTTTCAAGCACTTTTAAGTGAGTCAGGTAACTTTGTCCAAAAGTCATAAAGAATCTAATTCTTTTAATACCTTTAATATTAACTGCAAGCGATTCTAATTCTTCATGGTGCAGTAAGTACATATCCTTTTCACCAATTTGTGGGAAATTGTATACTCTTTTAATTTCCATCGGTTCTGTTTCTACCCATTTTCCATCTTCCCAGTAACTTCCATTAGCTGTCACTTCTCTAATATTAATTTCTGGATTAAAGTTTGTTGCAAACGGGTAACCGTGATCTCCTGCATTTGCATCAAGAATGTCAATGTAATTTATTTCATCAAAATAATGCTTTTGTGCATATGCTGAAAACACTCCAGTAACACCTGGATCAAATCCACTTCCTAAAATGGCAGTAATCCCAGCCTTTTCAAATTTTTCCTTATACGCCCATTGCCATTTATACTCAAATTTGGCTGTGTCCAAAGGCTCATAGTTTGCTGTATCCAAATAATCAGTCTTAGTTTCAAGACAAGCATCCATAATTGTCAAATCTTGATATGGCAAAGCCACATTTATCACAATATCAGGCTTATATTCATTAATCAATGCCACTAACTCAGACACATTATTTGCATCCACCTTTGCAGTTTGAATCTTAATTCTTCCAGCATATTTACTTTTTTCAATTCTTTCCTTGATTTCATCGCATTTTGCCTTTGTACGGCTAGCTATCATAATTGAACTAAATACTTCCGAATTTTGTGCACATTTGTGACATACTACATTTGACACTCCTCCAGCCCCGATTACTAATGCTTTTTTTCCCATTAATTTTCCTCCTCAATATAAATTTATTCTTCTAAATATTATTTCAAAATTTTTCTAACCAGTTATTTTCAATAATATCACTCTATTTTCCTTTGTTCATATTATACTGTAAAATCTTTATTCTGTAAATTACTTTTTTTTACTTTTTTCTATTCTGTATACAAAAAATACCCAGGCAATATCACACTACTGTCTGAGTATCTTTTATTTAAAATTATTTTCTCACAATAAAAAGTTTATCATCGCCATCATATTCAACTAAAAAAATATCATTAATATCAGAAACATTATACTTTGCAAGTTCTTCCAAAAGCCATTTGTCATCTTTTCCAATATGTTCAAGATTTTCTTGCAGAATTTTTCCTTCCGAAATTAGTAAACTTGAATAATTTTCATCATTTTTTTGTATAACAATTAATTGTCCATTTGATTCCATAAATGCATCTTCAATCTCCGATACTTTGAAAATCCCTTTTGTTCTTAATTTCGTATAGAAATCAGGAATAGAAAGAGTTGCCTGAGCAAAATTTTCCGTTATCATTTTTCCGCCTTTTATTAAGTATACAATTTGCCCGTCTATCATTTTTTTTACATTTTTGTTTGAATTTTTTAGAAAATCTATTGTTGTCATTAACAGTCCCCATATTAACAGTACTATTAAAAACTGAACTATTGTTATGCTCGGATTGTAAATTACACCACCAATGATTCCCCCAAGAACATAGTTTCCTATCTGATCTTCTGTTGAAGTCGGTGCCAGCTGGCTTCGTCCGTTTAAATTCATAAATACTACTAAAGCAATAAATCCAATTGTAAGTTTTATCGCTACAGGAATTATAAAATCCAAATTACATCATCTCACTTTCTTTATTATCTTTCCTTTTAAAAAATAAGAAATTTCGCTATTCTTTAAATGTTTTAATTTCATCTACGTAAGGAACTGTCATTTGTTCAACCAGAATATTATTGTCTACCCAATGAATCTGATAAAACTTATCCCTTATTTTATAAACTGTATGTTCTGTTATTTCGGGAGTATTTATAAAAATCTCATTTTCTCCAACTTTAAATTTTTCCGCCAGTTTTTTTATAACGCTTGCTGAATTTTTATAAACTTTTTCTCGATTATTATTAGCTCTGTAATTTTCAAAATGATATAATCCAAATAAAAAAATAATCATTAAACCAAGCATGCTAAGCTGCTTATCTCTCAAAGAAATGCTCCCTTTAAACCATTTCCAGAATGCAAATAACACAAATGCAATTACAAAAATAATCATAATAAGAAAAAACTTGTCAATTACAATCTTTTTATTTTCCAAATAAATAAAATTATAAAATTCCATATTTCTATCATTTTCTCCTTTCCAAACAATTAAAATAATAGGAATTATATCATTTTTTTTTTGAAAAGTGAATATTTTTTTAAAGTTTAACTTAAAATATTTGTGCTCTTAATATTTAATCGCAGGCAATTTTTTTATAACTGTTCTTCTCATGTTCTAAGCTTTCGTTCGATTTCAAAAGAAATGTGCATATTTACAAATAAGTTTAATGAGGTTATAATATAATGAAAAATATAATTTTTTAGAAAAGGAAATAAAGGTTATGAAATATATTTATAATATTAGTACATTAAAAAATCACAATGATAACAATGTGCTTGAAGAAAAAATAGGGAAAAAAGCCCAGAATTTATTTGAACTGGCAATTCAGGGATTTAATGTGCCAAATTTTTCAATAATTACAAATAAATATTTTAAAGAAGTTATATTAAACGAAATAAAGGAAAATGGAAGAAATACAGAAAACTATTATGAAATAAATGACTGGAACAGCATTTTTAACGAAAATGCAGAACAAAAAATAGAAAATATAATAAAAGTTATAACAGACCACAAAATCAGCAAAGACTTTCAGGAAGAAATAGAAAGTACAGTAAAAGATAGAAAATATTATGCCGTAAGATCATCTTCAATAGAGGAAGACAGCAGCAGCTTTTCTTTTGCAGGACAATTCGAGACTTTTCTTTATATCAAAAAGGAAAATATGATTGAAAAAATAAAAGATGTGTGGATTTCATCATTTTCTTCACATGTCATGAAATATAGAAAAGAAGGAAGCATAAATAATGAAATAAATGTCCCTGCCGTAATAATTCAGGAAATGATAAATTCTGACAAGGCTGGAGTTGGATTCAGCGTAAATCCCGTAAATGGAAATTATGATGAAGCTGTTATTTCTGGCACTTATGGACTAGGAACAAGTATTGTTGACGGAGACGAAAATGGAGATTTGTTTATTTATGACAAAAAAACGAAAAAAATTAAAAAGGAAATAAGAACAAAAAAGATAAGACAGGTTTTAGATTTTGAAAATCAGAAAATAAAAACAGAAGAAATAAATATTGAAGAGGAAGTTTTAACTAACGATGAAATACATGAACTTGGTGAAAACATAATAAATATTGAAAAATATTATGGAAAGCCTCAGGATATGGAATGGGCGTTTGAAAAAGGAAAACTGTATATATTGCAGGCAAGGCCCATAACTACATTGGAAAAAACAAATGAAAAAACGTCCAATACAATAATATGGGATAACAGCAACATCGTAGAAAGCTATCCCGAAATTACATTGCCACTCACATTCAGCTTTATAAGAAAGGCATATTCCGATGTCTATAAAAGATTCTCTGAAATAACAGGAGTGCCTGCCAAAGTTGTAGAAAGTTATCAGGTTGTATATGACAATATGCTGGGCCTGCTAAAAGGAAGAGTCTACTATAACCTTATAAACTGGTACAAGCTTCTAATGTTATTTCCAAATTCCAAAGGCAACAGCAAGTTTATGGAACAAATGATGGGAGTAAAAAAGGAACTGTCAGAAGAAAATCTTAACGAAAACCTTCTGGAAGCAGAAGAGAAAATGACAGGCTGGGAAAAATTTAGGAATAGGCTGGAAAAATATAAGGCAGGATTTACACTATTTATGAATATGTTTCTCATAGAAAAAAAAGCAGACAAATTTTATAAGATTATAGATGAAAATCTCAATGGAAAAAATAGTAACCTTGACAACAAAAATATAAAAGAACTGAAAAAATACTACAAGTTTCTTGAGAATAAATTTCTAAAAAATTGGGAAATCCCTATTATAAATGACTTTCTTGTGATGGTATGGTTTGGACTTTCAAAAAAGATGGCAGAAAAATATATAAAAGAAAATTTTGAAGAAAAACATAATATTCTTATCGCTCAGGAAGGAAATGATATGATAAGCGTTGAACCTTCAAGATATATAAAAAAAATGAGCAATATGCTAAGGCAGGATAACTCTTTACAGAATGAAATAAAAACTATAATAAAAAATAATGACGAATCAAGGATTAATGTGCTAAAATTAACTGAAAATACAAAGTTTAATTTTCTTTTTAATGAATATATGGAAAAGTTTGGTGACAGAACCGTCCACGAACTGAAACTGGAAGCACCTACATTAAAGGAAGAACCAATATTTCTGATAAAAATGATATTTTCTCTTTCAATGACAGAAAATATTCAGGAACACACTAAAAGAAACATATCAGAAGAACAGAAAAAAATATATGACAATCTAAAAATAAGTCCTGTAAAGAAATATTTATTGAAAAAAACTGTATTTTATGCAAAAAAATTTATAAAATTGAGAGAAAATCTAAGATATGAACGGACAAAGGTTTTTGGAACAGTAAGAAAAATTATGAAAAAAATGGGAACTCATCTGAAAAACGATAACCTTATAAATAATGAAAAAGATGTATTCTACCTTACTGTCGATGAAATTTTTGGACTTGTTGACGGCTCAATAATTGATGTTGATTTAAAAAAACTTATAGAACTGCGAAAAGAGCAATACAAGAAATACGAAACAGAGGCAATTCTCCCTGACAGATTTTTAACGAAAGGATTTCTAGGAGAAAATTTTTATTATGAAGATTTGGCAGAAAATTCACAACTGGATGAAAATACTTTAATGGGAACAGGATGCAGCAAAGGAATTGTCAAAGGAAAGGTAAAAGTTGTATTAAATCCGATGAATACGGAAGTTGAAGATGGAGATATAGTTGTAACAAAATCCACAGATCCAAGCTGGGTTATGGTTTTTCCTTTATTAAAGGGGCTTATAGTGGAAAAGGGGAGTCTTTTGTCTCATAGTGCAATTATTTCACGTGAAATGAATATACCTGCCATAGTTGGAGTGCAGGGAGTGACAACAGCTTTAAAAACAGGAGATATAGTTCAATTTGACGGAAGTACGGGAATAATAAAAAAATTAGACGACTGATTTTTATTAAAAATTTAAAATTACAAACAAATTAGGAGGAACATAATTGAAAAGTGAAGTAAAAGAAAATAAAGTTGATTTTTCTTTGATAAGGTATTCCCAATGCTGGGAAGATACAGAAATATTGCTTGAAAGCCTTGATATAAATGAAAAAGATATATGCTTTGGAATTTTGTCGGCGGGAGATAATGTATTTTCGATGCTTACTAAAAATCCTCAAAAAATAGTGGCTCTTGATATAAGTTTTCCACAGATAGCTCTTGCTAAACTTAAAAGAGAAGTATTTAAAAGTTTTTCGTATGAGGAAATGTTAAAGTTTATGGGGATAAAAAGTTCATCTGAAAGAATTGGGATGTATGAAAAGATAAGGTCAAATCTTGAAGAAAGTGTGAAAAATTACTGGGATTTTAATAAGGAAGCGATTGAAAATGGTATAATTCATATTGGAAAATTTGAAAAATTTTTTAAGATTTTCAGGAAAAGGATACTTCCTTTTGTGCATAATAAAAAAAGAATTGTAAAACTGCTTGAAAAAAAATCAAGGCAGGAAAGAACTGAGTATTATAACAGTCATTGGAATAATTTTAGATGGAAACTGATGTTTAAACTGTTTTTTTCCAGATATGTGGTCGGAAAACTTGGAAGAGACAAGGAATTTTTTAGATATGCAGAAAAAAATATTTCTGAAGAAATGAAGGAAAGAAGCAGATACGCCCTTTGTGAATTGGATAGTTATGAAAATCCTTATATTTACTACATTATGACAGGAAATTACCGTTTGGACTGCCTGCCTTACTTTTTGCGAGAAGAAAATTTTGAAAATATCAAGAAAAATCTTCATAAATTGGAAATTGTCCAGAATTCTGTTGAGGAATATCTTGATGGAATAGATTTTAAAATAAACAAATTTAATTTAAGTGATATATTTGAGTATATGTCTTTGGAAAATTACAAAAAATTAATGAAAAAAATTTATGATAATGCTGATAATAATGCAATCTTGGCATACTGGAACTTAATTGTGGAGAGAAATTCATCAAAATTAGAATCTGTAGAAGGAGAAGAAGATATAAAAAACAAATTTCATAGGTTGAAAGAATTTGATAAAAGCCTTCACGAAAAGGACAAGACATTTTTTTATACTGATTTTGTAGTTGAAAAGGTGATAAAATATGGAAATAGTTAAAATGATAGTTGTTCTAGCAGCTTTTATCCTGTTTTTCCTTTTGTTGAATCAACTTGAAAAAAGTGAAAAGCTAAATTCAGAACTTATACGAAAAATTCTGCACATAGGCTCAGGAATCGGAGGGCTGGCACTTCCCTTTATATTTGAAAAAAAAAGTTCAGTTATAATGCTTGGAGCAGTTTTTCTTATGTTACTTATTTCCATTAGGATAGTAAAGCATAAAATAACAGGATTTAAAAAAGTGCTGGAAACAAAAAACAGGAAAACTTTCGGAGATATATACTTTATTATAAGTATTCTTGGATTGTGGATTGTATCAAATGAAGATAAGGTAATGTACGCTCTTCCGCTTATAATTCTTATGTTTTCCGATGCCTTTGCGGCTCTCATAGGGGAATTTTACAGCAAGTATAAATTTAATACAGGATTTGGAACAAAATCGATAGAAGGCTCGGCAACATTCTTTCTGACAACATACTTCATATGTATAAACTTCTTTCTGTTTTTCAGTGATATCGGAAGTATAAACATTGTACTTGTTTCTCTTCTGCTAAGTATCCTTACAATGATTCTTGAAGTTATTTCATGGAACGGACTGGATAATCTTTTTGTGCCGCTTTTTGTGTATCTATTTCTAAGATTAAATTTATATTTGACAGCACAGGAGCTGATGTATAAATTTTGGGTAATAATGATACTTTTTATAATTATAATATTGAATAGAAAAAAGACTACGCTTACAAGAGTTGCACAAACTGCAAGTTTATTTTTTCTTTACATCGTTATGATAATTGGAGGAATAAAATGGCTTATTCCACCACTAATAATGTATCTTGGCTATTATCATTTCACGCCAAAGGTAAGAGGGCAAGTAAAAGATTCTCTCAGAGGACTTTTGACAATAGCATTTACAACAGCAATCTGGCTTGCTATGAGCATCATACTTGATAAAAATAAAATGTATCTTATTTATATATTCACCTTTTCACTGCATTTTGGAATTATAAATTTAATAAGAGATAACGCTGGAAATATAAAACGGGAAACATTTAGAATGAATTTTTTGATGGGAAGCATTGGAAAGGCATTTGCTTTCTTTATAATAAATTATCTTGCCTTGTCAAGAATTTGGGATTTTAAAATGCTAATTGGAATAGTAATTTTTATATTTGGCGGAATATTTATTTACGAAACAAGTATGAAGATTTTTTATATTATTGAAAAGGAAAAGGAACTTAGTGGAGAAACAAAGGTATTTATAGCTTCTGGAATAGTTTTTGCCTGTTCTATATTATTACTAGGATTAGGAATGTTATAAAAACTTATTATTTAAAATCGAATATTTAATAAATCAATTTATTTTTAGACATATTAGAGTTTAATACTAAACTTCGTTTAAAAGCAAGAATAAATTTTTATATCAGGGTTATTTGATAAATAATTCATATTCATTTAACTTTTTTTCTTTTTTATTTCCGTAGGATTGCTCATTGCCACAAATCCTTATCTTGCAGTAAAGACTTTTTCAGATAATCAAAATATTTGGCAAGATTGCTACGCAATAACCTATGGCTAGTCTACGACATTTTTCTGCACTGACAAAAAACTCGCTATGCTCAAACAGTTTTGTCATCACAAAAAAATGCTCCGACAGATTAATTTATACCATACTCTGTAAAAAAATACATCTTGAATTATTTGAAAATACTAGATTTATATCCTTTAATTAAAAAAGTTTGTAATAAATTTATTGTTTAAACGGGATTTAGTATAATATAAATAAAATAAATTATCAAAAAGGAGAAAATTTAAAAATGAAAATCAAGCGATACACAATAACAGAAAATAATCGAATAAATAAAAACTATTTAGAAAAATATATTAGGGAAAATAAGATTTCACAAAATGAAATTCCAAAAATACAAATAGAACGTCCATCTGAAATTATTGCTTTTTATAATGAAAACGAAGAAATGGCTGGAAGCCTTAATTTATGGCACAATCGTCCAAATTGCAATGAAAAGGCAACATCATATATTGGAAATGTAAATATTTTGGAAAAATATCGAAAAAATGGAACAGAAATATTTAATGAAATTTTTGAAAGTCTTAAAAAGATGGTATAGAAACAATAATAGGTCCTTTAAATGGAACTACTTGGAATACATATCGTTATGTTACTGACAAAGGACATCGTTCGCCATTTCTTATGGAACCTTGGAATGAAGACTATTATGTGGAACTCTTTGAAAAAATTGGTTTTAAGCCACTTACCTACTATATTTCAACAATAATGGAAAATATGAATCCTGTTCAAAGGGGGCATTTATCTAAAAAAATTGAAAAGTTGAAAAAATTTGACTATTATAAGGATATAACAGTAAAATCTGCAGAAAATGAGGATTTAATCACTATACTGAATAAAGTTTACGACTTGACAATTGAGGCATTTAAAAATAATTTTCTTTATTCTGAATTGGATAGAGAAATATTTTTGAAAATGTATATGAGCTATGAAGATAAAATTGTAAAAAAATTCTTTAAAATGCTTTATCTAAAAGAAGATGAACTAATTGGATATGTATTTGGAATACCTGATTATGCCGAACTTCAATACAAAGAAAAAGTAGAAACTATGATTCTTAAAACGATTGCAATTTCTCCCAAATATAATGGAAAAGGGATGGGATATATTCTGATAGATGAACTTGTAAAGGAAGCAGAACATTCAGGCTATAAAAATGTGATTTATGCCTTGATGCACGAAAAAAATATATCAAAAAATATCGGCTCACTTCTAGGAGATGAGTTAAGAAGATATGCCCTGTTTATAAAGGAACTTTAAATAAAAGGCGGTGTAGAATGACAATAATTGACAAAATTAAAGATTTGAGAAAACAATATCCAGACAATACAGCATTATTTGATTTAAAAACAGGAAATAAGATTACTTTTACTCAAATTGATACAAAATCAGATGAAATTTGCAGTTACTTGACACAAAAAGGATTTAAAAAAAGAAATAAAATCGTTGTTTTTGTCCCCATTGGCATAGAATTTTATCTTATTCTGACTGCAATATTTAAAATGGGACTGCAGGCTGTGTTTATTGATCCGTATGCTGGTATTGAGCATATAAATAAATGTTGCGAAATGATTTCCCCTGACGGAATAATTGGAAGCGGAAAAATACTTTTAAAAGGATTCTTTTTAAAAGGAATCAGAAAAATTGGCAAAAAAATTAATTATATTAAAATGATGGAACATTCTGAAAAACTTTCGATATATGAAAAAAATAAAAATCAGAAAAAAATTCAAAACGAAAAAATTGACGGAAGTACACCTGCTCTTATCAGTTTTACGAGCGGGAGTACAGGCTTTCCAAAAATTATTATGAGAACGCATGAATTTTTACTTGGACAGCACAATGTGCTTGAAAAAAATCTAAAATTTGAAAAAGAAACAGCTGTTTATTCTTCATTCCCGATATTTCTTCTTTCACATATGGCAACAGGAACAACTACCTTTATTCCTGATTTGAACTGGCGAAAACCTGTCGAGTCAAATTTTGGGAATATTGTTAAGCAAATAACAGAAAATAATATACAAAACATCATCTTGCCTCCTGCCATATTTGAAAACATCGTGAAATTTTGCAAAGATGAAAAAATAATGCTTGAAAATGTTCAAAAGGTATACACAGGTGGAGCTCCTGTCTTTTACAGCCTTATGAAAAAGATTAAAGATGTTTTCGCAAATGCTAAAATTATAGCCTTGTATGGAGCGTCAGAGGCTGAACCCATATCAGTATTAAATTTTGAATACATAACAGAAGAAGATATTGAAAATATGAAAAATGGTGATGGACTTCTCGCTGGAAAAATAGTTAATGAAATAGAACTTAAAATAGAAGAATTAGAAAAAACGTCTGAAAAAAATAAAATTTTAAAAGATAACAATGTTGAAGATTTTTCAGCATTAAAAGGTGAAATACTTGTAAAAGGAGAAAATGTAGTAAACGGATATTTAAATGTTGAGAAAAAACCAAATGAAAAATGGCATAGAACAGGAGATATGGGATATATTAACAAAAAAGGTCAACTTATACTGCTAGGAAGAGTTAAAGGGCGAATACAGATTGAAGAAAACATTTATTATCCTTTTACTGTAGAAACTGCCTTTTCATTTTGTAAAAACTTAAAAAAATCAGTCCTTACTTCCAAGAATAATAAATTATATCTCTTTGCCGAAAGAAACCCTGGATTTAAAGGAAATTTATCTGAGGATAGTGAAATTAAAGAACTAAAAGAAAAATTTGGAATATTTAAAATAATCGAAATTGAAATTCCAATGGATAAAAGGCATAACAGCAAGACGGATTATAAAAGGCTGGAAGAAATAGTTGAAAAAATTTAAAAATTTAAATTCAGAAAGGAAATTTTATGAAAACAGAAGCAAAAGAATTAATTCAGGAAGGATTAAAATTATTTTCATTATATGACAGGAGAGCTTTGAAAAGATTTTATCTTTCAGCAGAAAAAAGCGAGGCAGATTTATCATATCTCGATGAAAAGTATCAGACTCATATGCGTTCTAAAGCAAGAGGACTGTTTTTTGATTTTTTAGGGGGAATTATAGAAGGCATTGCAAGTTCAGGAAGTCCGTTTAGTCATTCTCTGGATAGAGCAATGACCATTGAAAAGCGTGAACAATATAATGAAAAAAAATTAATATTAAGGTATAAAATTAAAGATTTTATTGAAAGTACACCAGTAGACAGTAATACAGGATATTTACTTTCCATGATTGACTTCTATTGTCAGTAAAATCTATTTATATATAATATTGTAAGAGGAGAAATAAATGAGCCAAAGTAATATAAATTCAAAAAAATCAATAATCCAAAATATAAAAAATTTCAAAATATATTTGAATGAACGGTTTCCATTGGGAAAAAACTCTTTTTTCGTATTGATTTTTACTTTGTCAGGATACATTTATACAAGTTTGTTATACAATTCAAAAATTATGTATCTTTTTACAAACGGAGTTAAAATAGGGATATTTCAATATAAAATAATCGCTCTATTTATCATAGTTTTTATGTTTTTCTTTCAATTAAGAATTACAGATGAATTTAAGGATTATGAGGAAGACTTAAAATACAGGGCTTACCGTCCTGTTCAAAGAGGTATAATTTCCTTAAAAACATTAGGAAAAACAGGAATTGTAACTGTTATAATACAAATAATGCTTGCACACGTTATAGATCCTGAAATTATTTATTTTATGATATTTGTATGGATTTATATGTTCTTAATGGCAAAAGAATTTTTTATAAAAAAATGGCTTACAAAAAGAATTTTGATTTATGCTCTCTCCCACGTTGTAATAATGGTATTCATTACTCTTGTTATTGTAGAAGCTACACAATACATTGTACCAAAAAATATTTTTGACGTTTTTATATTACAACGGTACAGACATAATATTGATTTTGCATTAATTCCTCTTTTTGCATTAAATTATTTAAACGGAATCGTATTGGAAATTGGAAGAAAAACAAGAAGAACTGATGAAGAAGAGTATGGAGTACAGACATATAGCAAACTTTGGGGGAGAAAAAAGGCTGTGGTTGTTTTAAGCCTACTTTTTGTTATTGAATATCTTCTTGTTATTCTTGGGCTTACCCATACCTATAAAGAATACTTTTTCTTTGGTGGATTAACATTGCTTGTAATATTGATAGTTTCGATATATTTTATAGTAAAATTTTTGAAAAAGGATTTATCAGGAAAAATTGTGGAGACTGTGTCGGGACTTTGGATTATTTTTTCAAGTATGTGCATGGGGTTTCTTCCATATTTTGTATTTAGTTTAATAAAATAAAAAGTATAAATTTTATATCGGTTATATCTATGGTTTTTAACAAATGAATTTAATAAACAGTAACTTTAACCATCTATAAATAAGCAAGAGTGTAAAAAATAATTATGCTCTTGTTTTTTTTAATAGAGTTTAAGTTTATCAGCATTTTTCTTCTCTTTTAAACAAATTTTTCAGATAAATTTAAAAATAGACTTCCATTTAAGAAAAATCGAGATATAATTATGGTGTAAAGAACTAGTTTTAGACTTAACTTAAAGGGTGTGATAAATAATGATTGAACTTGAAAAATTGTCTACTGAAGAAAATAATCCTAATAGCAAGGATATCGAATTACAGGATAGCCTTGAAGTTGTGAAAAGAATAAATGAGGAAGATAAAAAAGTGGCATTTTGCGTAGAAAAAGAATTAGATAGCATTTCACGGCTGATAGACGCCATATTGTCAAAATATAAAAAAGAAACAAGAATTATATATATTGGTGCAGGAACATCGGGAAGACTTGGAATTCTTGATGCGTCAGAATGTCCTCCTACTTACGGAGTTTCCTTTGAAAAAGTTCAAGGAATAATTGCCGGTGGAAATGAAGCGATATTCAAGGCTAAGGAAAATGCTGAAGATAAGCCAGAACTTGGAAAACAGGATTTAATAAATATTAATCTTACTGAAAATGATGTAGTTATAGGACTTGCGGCTTCTGGCAGAACCCCTTATGTTTTAGGATCAATAGAATATGCAAACAGCGTTGGGGCAGTTACGGGAAGTATAACTTGCTCAAAAAATTCTGATTTATCCAAAGTCAGTCAATATCCAATAGAAGTCCCTGTTGGTGCTGAAATTGTGACAGGCTCTACCAGAATGAAAGCAGGAACAGCTCAGAAAATGATACTTAATATGATTTCTACTACACTTATGATAAAACTTGGAAAAGTATTTTCAGGCTACATGGTGGATGTAAAAACTTCCAATCAGAAACTAGTTGAGCGAGCGAAAAGAATAATAATGAAAACTACTGGGACTGATTATGAAATTGCAAGTTCCGTTTTGAAAAAAGCTGGAAATGATGTAAAAACAGCTATTGCTATGATACTTTTGGATATTGATAGAGATATGGCAACTGAAAAATTAAAACAATACGATAATAATATAGCAAAATTGATACATGAATATTCTGAAAAAAATATTTAGCAATTTAGAAAGGACAGTAAAATGGAAAAAAGGGATGGAATTAAAATTGTAACGATTGGTGGAGGCTCCAGCTATACTCCTGAACTGATAGAAGGATTTATTAAAAGGATAAAGGAATTGCCAGTTAAGGAAATATGGCTAGTTGATATTGAGGAAGGGAAAGAAAAATTAGAAATAGTTGGAAATTTGGCTAAAAGAATGGTGGAAAAGGCTGGTATTAACTGCAAGGTTTATTTGACGCTGGATAGAAGGGAAGCTATAAAGGATGCAGACTTTGTAACAACTCAGTTTCGTGTAGGGCTTCTTGATGCGAGAATAAAAGATGAAAGGATACCATTTGAAAATGGACTCCTAGGACAAGAAACAAATGGAGCTGGGGGAATGTTCAAGGCATTTCGTACAATTCCTGTAATACTTGATATTGTGAAGGATATTAAGGAACTTGCTCCAAATGCTTGGCTTATTAATTTTACAAATCCTGCGGGAATCGTAACAGAAGCTGTACTAAACTATGGAAATTTTGAAAAAGTTGTCGGACTTTGCAATATTCCAGTACATACTCAGATGGATTGTGCAAGCCTTTATGAAAAAGATATTAGCGAGTTTAAATTCCAATTTGCAGGGCTGAATCACTTTGTCTGGTACAAGGTATGGGACAAGAAAGGAAATGAGCTTACATCAGATTTATGGGACAAGAGGCAGGATAAGGAAAATCTCGGTGTAAAAAATATTGTCAGCATAAACTACGATTATGATCAGATAAAAAATTTGGGAATGCTGCCTTGTGACTATCATAGATATTATTACTTACAGGATGAAATGCTGGCTGAAGGGCTGAAATCATATAAGGAGAATGGAACAAGAGGGGAAATTGTTAAAAGAGTTGAAGCAGAACTTTTTGAACTTTACAAGGATGTAAATTTGAAGGAAAAACCTAAACAGCTTGAACAAAGAGGTGGCGCTTATTACTCTGATGCAGCCTGTGAATTAATTAGCGCTATCTACAATGACAAAGGCATAATAATGGCGGTAAATACTAGAAACAAAGGAGCTATCGCAGATTTACCATATAATTCGGCAGTTGAAATTTCCTCATACATTACAGCAAACGGACCTAAACCTATAACATTCGGTAAATTTCCAAATGCTGGACAGAGAGGATATATTCAGCTAATGAAGGCAATGGAAGAACTGACTGTGGAAGCGGCTGTTACAGGAAATTATTACACCGCATTGCAGGCTTTCACTACAAATCCATTAGTTCCTGGAACTACAATTGGAAGAAAGGTTTTGAATGAACTTCTAGATGCACACGAAAAATATTTACCACAGTTTAAGGATTATTATGAAAATAGAGAAAAATATCAAAAAGGAGGAAAATAAGAAATTATGGATAAGGAACAAATGGAATTAGTTGTATTTGAAATTGTAAATAGTGCTGGAACTGCAAAAGGATTAGCTTATGAAGCATTAAGCGAGGCAGAAAAAGGGGATTTTGAAAAAGCTGAAAATTTATTGAAAGAAGCTGATGAGGCTCTGCTATCCGCTCACAATGTTCAGACGGAAATAATTCAGGCAGAAGTAAATGGCAAAGGTATTACACCTTCAGTCCTATTCGTTCACTCACAGGATCATTTGATGACAGCAATTGAGGCAAAAACCTTAATTGAAGGTATGATAAAAATGTATAAAAGAATTGATAACCTTGAAAAGCAATAGGTTTATAAAACAGATAGTTGGAAAACTAACACTATTTTGAATAGAGTTGATACAAAAACTATAAAAATTGAAAAATAAAAATTAGGAGGATTTTATGAAAGTATTATTTGTATGTTCATTAGGAATGTCTAGTGCGGTAGCAGTAAAGGCTCTTGAAAAAGAAGCAAATGCAAAAGACGTAGAAATTGAAGTGAAGGCTGTGAGTACGCAGCAATTTGAAGAAGAAGTAAAAAATGGATATGACGTGGCAATGGTTGCTCCTCAAATAAGACACAGATTTGATACACTAAATGCCCAAGCAAGCGAAGCAGGTGTACCGTGTGCAATGATTACTCCGCAAGGGTATAGCCCACTCGGAGGTCCAAAACTATTAAAACAAATTCAAGAATTAATACAAAATAAATAAATTTTAATATCTTAACAATTCACAAAAACAATATCGCAACAGGAAAGGAAGTAGAATTATGGCAGTTTTAGAACAACTTTCAATAAAAATGGCAAAAATATCAGAACAAAGACATTTAAGGGCAATACGGGACGGTATAGTTTCCACATTGCCACTAATCATTGTCGGGTCAATATTTTTAATTTTAGCGTTCCCACCTTTTCCAAAAGAATGGGCAATTTCAGTTTTAGCAAAAAAACATGCGGTACAAATGCTGCTGCCCTACCGTATGACAATGTTCATAATGGGTCTTTATGCTGTTATGGGAATAGGTTACAGCCTTTCAAAATCATATAAATTGGACGGGATTACAGGATCAATCCTGTCAGTCTGTGCATTTTTACTTACAATTATGCCAAAAATGATTAATCCGATTGAAGTGATAAATCAAACTATCGGTGGAAAAGCAGTACAAATTATTGTTGAAGAGGGTACAAAAGGCTCTCAGCTTATTCAGGAAGATATTGGATATGCACTGCAAATGTCAAGATTAGGCTCTGCAGGTTTATTTGTAGGAATAATAGCGGCAATATTTGCAGTTGAAGTATATAGAATGACTACAACAACTGGATTTAGAATAAAAATGCCTGAAGCTGTGCCAGAATCAGTTGCACGCTCATTTGAAGCCTTAACTCCAGCGGCAATAATTATTTTCACATTGACAATTTTGACTTACTGGCTAAATATAGATTTGCACGATATAATAGGCTCAATTATAAAACCTGTTCTGAAATTTAGTGACTCTTGGTTTTCTGTAATCCTTATTGTATTTATGATTACGTTCTTCTGGAGCTTTGGAATTCACGGCGATTCAATTGTCGGATCTGTTGTGCGTCCGTTATGGCTTATGCTTCTTGAACAAAATGCCACAGCTTTGGCAAATGGACAAAATATTCCTCATATCGCGGCAGAACCTTTATATCAATGGTTTATCTGGATTGGCGGTTCAGGACAATAGGATTTGCATTATTACTGCTATTAAAATCAAAATCAACTTACGGTAAGACACTAGGAAAAGCAGCAATCCTTCCTTCAATATTCAACATAAACGAGCCAATTATTTTTGGAGCTCCAATAGTATTAAATCCTACATTATTACCGCCTTTTATAATTGTTCCAATAGTTAATGCTTCTATCACTTATTTCGCAATGGTAGCAGAACTGGTAAACCGTGTAACTTCAACACCACCTTGGACTCTACCTGGGCCGATAGGAGCATTTTTAGCAACAAATGGAGATTTTAGAGCAGTTATTTTAAATATACTTCTTATTATAATTTCTGTTGCAATTTACTATCCTTTCTTTAATGCCTACGAGAAAAAATTATTGGCAGAAGAACATGCTGAAGCACAAGAATAAAAATTGATAGAAGAAGGGAAATAACACAAAATGAGAAAATTAGGAATTTCTATTTATCCTGGAAAGACAACTGAAGAAGAATTGATAAGTTATATTGATAAATCTTTTGATGCTGGCTTTAGCCGAATATTCAGTTGTCTGCTCTCTTCTACAGAGGATAAAGAAATAATTTTAAAAAAATTTAAAAAAGTAAATTATTATGCCAAGGAAAAAGGATTTGAAATTATTCTGGATGTGAATCCAAAAGTTTTTGATGACTTAGGAATAAGTTATGATAATTTAGCATTTTTTAAGGAAATGGGAGCTGACGGAATTAGGCTTGATATTGGATTTACTGGATTGCAGGAAAGCATTATGACATTTAATAAGGAAAATTTAAAAATTGAGATAAATATGAGCAACGATACTCATTATATCGATACAATTATGGATTACCGCCCAAATAAAAATAATCTAATAGGATGCCATAACTTTTATCCTCATATCCACACAGGATTAGGATTGGAATTTTTCAAAAAATGTACAGAAAATTTTGCAAAATATGGATTACGAACAGCCGCATTTATAACTTCACAAGCTAAAAACAGTTTTGGTCCTAAGCCAGTAACGCAAGGATTACCAACTTTGGAAATGCATCGTAATTTACCATTGATAGTTCAGTTCAAACATTTTGTCGCACTAGAAACAATTGACGATATAATTATTTCAAACTGCTATCCAACTGATGAAGAACTAGAAGAATTTAAAAAGGTACGTAAAGATATGGTAAGTTTCTCAATTGAACTTGAAAAAAATGTTCCTGAAATAGAACAAAAAATAATTTTTGATGAATTTCACTTTAATAGAGGTGATATTTCTGAAAATCTAATCCGTTCTACAAATAGCCGTGTAAAATATAAAGAACATAATTTTGAAATTTTCAATGCTCCTGAAATAATAAAAAAGGGAGATATAATTATTGAAAGTAGCGAATTTGGACATTACGCAGGGGAACTTTTAATTGCAAAAACAGAAATGAAAAATACTGGAAAATCAAATGTTGTTGGAAAAATAGCAGATGAAGAAATATTTTTAATTGATTACATCAAACCTTGGCAAAAATTTTCTTTTGTAAAAAAATAAAAATGCCTCTATCTAATAGATTTATCTTTAACTATTTAATTAAAAGATTTTGAAACTTCAACTTACAAAGGAGATGAGCATTATGGATGCAAAAAAAACAGCAAAGGAAATTTATGATATTTTAGGCGGTAAGGAAAACATTGCTTCAAACGCAGTCTGCATGACAAGACTTAGAGTTAAAGTTAAAAATGAAGTAGATTTAGAAAAGTTAAAAAAAGTTGATGGCGTACTGAACGTAGTAAATGCTGAAACTTTACAGATAATACTAGGGCCTGGAAAAGTAAATGCAGTAGGAGATGAATTTTCAAAACTTAGTGGTATTGCTCTAGGATTTTCAGATAGTAACGTAAAGGATGTAGCAAATAAAAATAAGAAAGCAAATAAACAAAAATATAATGGTCCTGTCCAACGATTTTTTCAAAAAATTGCAAATATATTTGTACCTCTATTACCTGGAATAATCGCATCAGGATTAATAATGGGACTTACAAATGTAATAAATGTTGCAACCAAAAATGCTTATAATACAGTATGGTGGTTTGCTGCGATAAGAAGTATCGGATTTGTTATGTTTGGATATCTTGCGATTTATGTAGGAATGAATGCAGCAAAAGAATTTGCCGGAACTGCAGTGCTTGGCGGAATTATGGGATCAATATTTATCACAAATCCAGCATTGCCTTTACTTTTTAAAGTTGAAGACAAGAGTGCAGTTATACTTCCTTTTACAGGTAAGCCTTTTGCACCTGGAATGGGAGGACTGCTTGCATCGTTATTTATGGGAATAATAGTCGCATATTTGGAAAAAAATATAAGAAAGATAGTTCCTGTAATGCTTGATACATTTTTTACTCCTCTTCTAACTTTAATAATAGGTGTATTTATAGCCCTAATAATAATTCAGCCTTTAGGAACTGTTGTAACAGGCTTTATATTCGCTATTCTTGATTTCTCATATAAGAAATTAGGAATATTGGGAGGATATATACTGGCAGCTGGATTCCTTCCTTTAGTTTCAGTTGGACTACATCAAGCTTTAACTCCTATACACACCTTACTTAATGATCCGACAGGCCCTACAAAAGGAATTAACTATCTGCTTCCTATACTTATGATGGCAGGTGGAGGACAAGTTGGCGCAGGGATTGCAATTTATATAAAAACTAAGAATCAACGGCTTAAAAATATGGTAAGAGATTCTATTCCTGTTGGAATACTTGGAATTGGTGAACCATTAATGTATGCTGTAACTTTACCATTAGGAAAACCTTTTATTACAGCTTGCCTAGGTTCTGGATTTGGTGGAGTTCTTGCAGTTTTATTTCATTTAGGAACAATTTCTCAAGGTGTTTCAGGTTTATTTGGACTACTTATTGTTGTTCCTGGATCTTGGATTTACTTTATAGTCGCAATGCTTGGAGCATATGTAGGAGGATTTATACTGACTTATCTATTCGGAATTGATGATGAAAAGATTGAAGAGATGTATGGATAAAATAAAAAAGAATTTATGAATAAAAAATTGTGTAAACTCGTATTAAATATATTTGAATTTACACAATTTGTTTTTTTATATACCTAGATTTCTTCAACAGAAATTTTACTACAAAACTATTATAAACTATAGCAGTTCTAGCACTTAAAACTAGACAAAATAAGTAGGCTATTTATCTACATCATCCACATTAACTCTACCCTCAAGAGATCTCCCTAGTGTTGCCATATCTGTGTATTCAATATTTCCTCCCATTGGAATACCGCTCGCAATTTTAGAAATTTTAATATTCTTCTCTTTTAAAAATTTTGTTAAATATAGACTTGTGGTTTCACCTTCTAAATCAGGATTTAAAGCCAGTATAACTTCTTTTACATCTTCATTTAGTCTATTCATTAACTTTCTCAAATTCAGATCTTCAATTGTAACTCCATTTAATGGATCTATCTTTCCACCAAGTACATGATAAAGTCCATTATATGTTTCAGATTTTTCAAAAGCAATTACATCTCGCACTCCTTCAACAACGCATATAACTTCCTTGTCCCTTTTATCGTTGGCACAAATTTCACAAATATCATTTTCAGATAAGTTTCCGCAAATTTCACAATGTTTAATATTAGCATGTGAATCTTTTATTATTTCAAGCATTCTATCAATATCAGCTTCACTTCTATCAAGTACATCAAATGCAATTCTAGCTGCACTTTTTCTACCAATTCCTGGCAATTTTGCAAAAACATCTATCAAATCATTTAATTTCTTCATATTATTTATTTCACCCCTTTCCTTAAATATTACATTTTTATTTAAATTATAAAATTAGACAATATAAAAATTTTAAAAAAATAACTATACTATTTTAAAAAGGGAAAGGTATAAGAACCATTTCCCTCATAAAATATTTATAATTACTTATTGTGTGTGATGTGGTTAAATAATCAGATTTTTAATTATTCTCCAACTCTTTCTACTCTGAATGTATTAGTTGTTCCTTCTTTAGAGATTCCTGTTACCATTACTATTAAATCACCTTTGTTAGCTTCTTCGTGATTAGCTGCTATTTCTCTTGCTCTTGCAAAGAAATCATCTGTTTTATCCAATCCTTTTTCTACGTAAGCTCTAACTCCTCTTACTAATGCCAATTGTCTAGCAGTTTGTTCATTGTCAGTCAAAGCAATAATTGGTACAGTTGGTCCATATTTCCTAATCATTCTTGGCGCTCTACCAGTTTTTGTCCAGCATACGATTAATTTAGCATCTAATGCATGAGAAGTACTTACAGCACCGCTTGAAATTGCTTCTGTAACAGTAATTTCTGATCCATCTGGGGTTTCGATAGTTTTGAATTTTTTAAATTCATCTGTTCTTTTTGAAATAGTAGCCATCATTTTAACAGCTTCTACTGGATATTTACCTTTTGCAGATTCTCCTGATAACATAACTGCATCTGTACCATCTAAGATAGCATTAGCAACGTCTCCTGCTTCTGCTCTTGTAGGACGTGGGTTTCTAATCATTGAATCTAACATTTGTGTTGCAGTAATAACTGGTTTTCCAACTTTATTACATTTTCTAATCATCATTTTTTGCATAAATGGAACTTCTTCAGCAGGTACTTCTACTCCTAAATCTCCTCTAGCAACCATGATTGCATCACTTAATTCCAAGATTTCATCGAAGTTATCAACACCTTCTTGGCTTTCAATTTTTGAAATAATTTGGATATTTTTCCCACCGTTGTCATCCAATACTTTTCTTACTTCAGCAACGTCAGATGCTTTTCTTATAAATGAAGCCGCTACAAAGTCAACACCTTGTTCACAACCAAATTTCAAATCAGCAATATCTTTTTCAGCTAATGCTGGTAATCCAACCGAAACATCCGGCAAGTTTACACCTTTAGTTTCTCCTAATTCTCCAGTATTTGTAACAACACAGTGAACTTCTCCAGCTGCTTTATCAACGCTTTCAACTTTTAATCCAACTAAACCGTCATCTAATAATACTGTTGTTCCTTCATACAAGTCATCAACAATTCCAGGATAAGAAACTGCAAATTTTTCAGCATTTCCAACGAAAGAGTAATCAGTAGTAATAGTTACTTTTTTACCAGTTTCTAATAATACGTCTTTTCCACCTTCTAATTTTCCAGTTCTGATTTCAGGTCCTTTAGTATCTAATAAAATTCCTATTTCCTTACCTGTTTTTTTCATTACTTCTCTAATATTTTTAATTCTAGCTCCATGTTCTTCGAAATCACCATGAGAAAAATTCAATCTCATTACGTTCATTCCGCTTTCTACTAATTTTGTCAACATTTCAACACTTTCAGTTTTTGGACCGATAGTACAAACAACTTTAGTCATTTTAATTTTCATTTTTCCTCCTAAAATTTGATATTTAAAATTTCATTGCCTTATTTTATCAATGAACTCCTACTTCCGTAAGAAATATTCATTTATTTTTTAAACTGTTAAATCTATCTAATAAAGACTTTAACAATTATAACGATAACATATTTGCGATTGCATAATCAGAAGCAGATGTTTTAGAATAATTTTCCCAAGCGTAAGATAATTTATGAGTTGTTACTTCTTCACTTTGAATTCCAACCATTAATCCACCTTTTCCTTCTTCGATAAGCTCAACCGCTCTTACTCCTAATCTTGTTGCTAATATTCTGTCAAATGCTGTTGGTGCTCCACCTCTTTGAATATGTCCTAAGATTGTAACTCTTATATTTGTATCAACTTTTTTAGCTAATTCATCCTTAATATCCATAATATTTCCAACACCTTCTGCAACTACGATTATATCGTACAATTTACCTTCTGCACGTCTTTTTTTGATTACTTCGGCTATTTTATCGATAGAACTTTGAGCTTCTGGGATCATTACTCCACTTGCTCCTCCTGCTATTGCAGAATAAAGAGCCAAATCTCCACAGTTTCTTCCCATTACTTCAACTAAGTATGTTCTTTCGTGTGAAGTTGCTGTATCTTTTAATTTAGAAATAGCATCTAGAATTATATTTAATGCTGTATCATAACCAACTGTATAGTCAGTTCCCGCTACGTCATTATCAATTGTTCCAGGTATTCCAATTGTTTTAATACCATGTTCCTCGTACAAATAGTGTGCTCCATGAAATGATCCATCTCCACCGATTACAACTAATCCGTCAATTCCATATTTTTTTAAATTAGCCGCCGCTTTTGCTCTAACTTCAGGATCCTTAAATTCTGGCAATCTTGCTGATAATAAAATTGTTCCTCCTTTATCAGCAATTCCGCTTACATCTAACAATGTCAATGGAAAAATCTGATCTTCAAGCATTCCTTTGTATCCTCTTCTTATACCATAAACTTCCATTCCTTTGTTTATAGCAGCTTTAGTGACAGCTCTTATCGCTGTATTCATCCCCTGTGAATCTCCTCCACTTGTTAAGATTGCGATTTTCTTCATCTTAAATTTTCTCCTTCTACACATTATAATTACAAAAATTTCTTTTAAATTCTATGTTTTAATATTATCATTTTTGAAATCTATTGTCAATTAATTTTTCAAATTATTTTATTATACGCCCTTTTTTTAATTAAATCTATTTAAATAGTCTAAATTTTTATTTAAATTTGATTGTTTTGATTATTAACTATTTTTAGGTTTTTATAACATAAATTATAAATAAAAATTTTTAACCAACATTATAAATTTATGTATGAATTATAATCTCTTCCATATTTTTTCCATCCTTAACTACCCATTCTAGAGCAAGCCTGCTAAAATACACAATACTCTCATTTACAATTCTATTATACCCTTCTAGTTTTATCTCAACATTTGCCCAGTTTAACCTATATGTATAGTCTAGCATATCTAAAATCTTATTTTTTGAACGCATCTCACACTTTCTTGCAAAAGATTTTAGTTTTTCGTATTTTAATCCATCTATAAACATAGAAACATCACAAAATGTATTAAAATCTTCAAATTCAATATCAATAAGCGATAACACCCACAATAGCATTTTTGCAGTTTCTAACATAAAATAAAATTCCAGGTTTAATTCCTTATCATCTGATGGATTTTCCAGATAATTTTTTTCACGCTCTGATAAGACTTGTTTAAACTCATATTTCTTTTCAAAAATATCGATAATTGTTTCTAATTCTTTTTGCCCATTTTCTTTTTTTTCAAGATAAGTTTCAGCGGCAAGGCGTATCATCACTATTGCCACTATTCTTCTTATAATATCCCACTTTTTACGTATTTGCACATTTGTTTCTGATATGTTTACTTCCATATTTTCATTATATGGAAAACTGTTCTGCTTTATTCTGTCTATATTTTTATTCTTTCTTTCAATATCATTGTTTGTTATTTCTAAATTATATTCAGTGAACATTTTTTCTGAAAGTGGTGGAATAAAATCTGAAACTTCCCATTTTTCAGGGTTTCGAACCATCTTCCTATTGCCAAAATGATAATGATTCAAGCTCTTCTGTATAATAAATTTATGAAATTTTCTAAGAAAATTTGTGGTTTTATCCAATAATTTCTCTTCATCTTTCATTTCTTCCTTATTAATCGCTTCTACAGTTACAAATAGCTTGTTATATTTAGAAAACTCCTCTTCACTTAGATTTATAAAACTTTCTGAATTCAGTTTTTCTAAAAAGATTTCTATTCCTATTTTTTCTTTTAAGAGAAAATTTCTATCTGGATTTACGACTATTGTTATCTTTCTTCCGTCATTTAGCTCAAAATAAAATTTCCTCGTTTTTTCAGTCAATTTATTCCCGTCTTCTGTTGAAACTGTCCTAATTTCATCTGCATAAGTTTCCAAAAAACTTTTTACAAGCTCTATAGAGGATTTTTCATTTGAAAAACAGACACCTGACTGCACTTTTTTATTTTTCTTAAAAAAATTCCATAAACCCATTCTTCATTTCCCCTTCATAATGCTGTTTTTAACGTTTAAAATTATCAAGCTCTTTTTCAATAATTGAAATAACTGTCATATCTGCAGGTATCATACTTAGAATTTTCTGATACAGCTCCTCCCTTTTCTCTCGACATACTTGCAAAAATAATAAACATTCATTCTTTTTCCTCAATCTCAAGCTATATCCATCATTCAAAAAGATATTAAAATTTATCGTTTTAAAAGTTCCCTGGTGAATAAAAATCCGTGTTAAAATACACATCTTAACCTCATCAATATTGAAATATATCTGTTCTTTTTTTATTCTTTTTATAAAAGTAAATATAAATTCTCCATCCAGTTCTTCCAAATTTTCTGCATTAAATCTAATTTTTTTCATAATTACCAAAAAAACTACATAAATTAGATAAAAAATTAGTATTATTAAAGGCAATGGTAAAAATATCTTCATAGTCTCCTCCCTTCTTTTTTGGTACAAAAGTCAATATTATAGATTAAAATTATTTATCTTCTTTTGAAAAATAAGTTACTGCAAGTATTGTTTTCATATCTCTTGACATCTTTGTAATATCCTTCACATCGACCCATACTACTTCTACTTCTTCCCCATGGTCAAGTGACTGCTCTACAGGCTTAATATCATCAGATTTTAGTCTTGCACTAAAAAAGTATAATTTCTCAGTAGTATATCCTGGTGATACATACAGCCCCTGCGGTAATTCCTCAATATCCGCAACATCTTTTTCCATATACCCCGTTTCCTCTTTCAGCTCTCTAAATGCAGCAGCTCTAGGTTTTTCATCTCCATCAATTAGCCCAGCACAAACTTCAATTTCATAATCTTTAGACCCTGGTCTGAACTGTTTCACTAAAATTACTTTTTCTTTTGCTTCATTAAACAGCACAAAACAAACCGCATCAGATTTATCCAAATACTCCAAAGTTATACCTGTCGTAGGATGTGTCATTTTTGAACCTTTTAAAAATCTAAAACTATTATCCATTTTTATTTATTACATGACAAATAATACCATGCACTCCTTTCCTTTGGTTCTTCAATCTTAATTTTATAAAAATTTTTATATTAATCCGTTCTTACATTCAATAAAGTCATTTTCTTTTGCTATTTTTTCAGCTAATCTCATATTACTCTTTGTAGATTGAAAATTATTAGCATACATAAGATATAGCTCATTATTTCTTTTTTTATACCATTCTTTAAACGAAGTTGGTACATCAAAACAAATCTCATCGTTATTTTTATTAGGAATATATTTAAATTCTATTTCTAATGCTTGTTCATCGTATTCTAATCTTCCATTTACTTCATCTATTTTTGAATTTTTAGGTATTATTAATTCCATCCTGTTCCACAATATTTTTTCAGTACTTTTTTCTAAAAGTTCCAAGCCAATCGTATTTTGATTCTTTCCAACAATGATAGATGGTCTATTTAGTTTTTGATTCTTGAATATTTTCAGCAATCATATCACATGAACTTACCCCTATCAAAATACAAATAAATAAAATTATTTTCTTCAATTTAATTCCTCCTGTTAAATTTTACAATTCTAAAAAATACTCTCAATTACATTCAGACCAATTTCCTTTGCAAACTCTCTTGCAATTTCCATCTCTTTGTCTTCCATTCTGTTAAAATCGTGTGCATCCGAACCGATTATCGTTCTAACATTATACTGCTTCACAATTTCCCAAAATTCCTTGTATGGATACATATATCTGTCCCAGTCTGGATGTCTTTCAAATGTTTTTCTTATTCCGTTTGCATTTACTTCAAGCGGTACATCCATTTTTTCTGATGCTTTTGAAATCATGTGCGCTGCTTTTTCACAGTTTTCATCCCAAGTCCGATAATTTATTACATACAAATCTGGATGTGCAATGTAGTCAAATTTACCACTTTCTATAGCCTCAACCATATATTTCGCATAAGCTAGCACATCTTCCCCTGTCTGTATCTTCCAAGCATTGTAATTTGTATCATCTCCATCTTTTCTAAAGGCATGCAGTCCTAAAACAAGATAATCTAATTTTTCTCTATATCTATCGTATTTTTCAATAAATTCTGGAAAATATTCAATCTCCAGTGATTTATAAATCTTGATTTTATCTCCATATTTTTCCTGTGCTTCTTCTATTTCCTTCAGATATCCGTTAAAATCTTCTTCTTTCATTCTATTGTTTTTATAATATTCAGGCATTGGAGCGTGATCTGATATTCCAAGTTCAGTATAACCTTCTCTAATTGCTACTTTTACATAATCTTCCACATTTCCAACGGCATGTTCACATCGGTAATTGTGAGTATGAAAATTTGTCTTGTTCATAATTTTCCCCATTCTATTTCTATCATTTTAAAATTTTTCTTTCGTATATTTTACCAATTATTTTGAAAAAAATAAAGGTTTTAAATAAATTTATTTTGTTTTTAGTGAAAATTTTTGATATAATACAAGTAAAATATAAATATTTAAGGAGGAAATTTTTTGATTTCAACAAGTAATTTATCTGTCCAGTTCGGTGGACGAAAACTTTTTGATGAAGTAAACATTAAATTTACAGAAGGAAACTGTTACGGTATCATTGGACCGAATGGAGCTGGAAAATCAACTTTTTTGAAAGTGTTAACTGGGGAGCTTGATTCTACTTCTGGAGAAGTTATTATAGAAAAAAATAAAAGGTTATCATTTTTAAAACAGGATCACTTTGCTTACGAAGATGAAGAAGTGCTAAATGTAGTAATGATGGGACATGCAAAATTATACGATATTATGATGCAAAAAAATGCCCTATACGCAAAAACTGAATTTACAGAAGAAGACGGAAACTTAGCGGCTGAACTTGAAGGGGAATTTGCAGAGCTAGATGGCTGGGAAGCTGAAACAAATGCTGAAAAATTCCTTATTGGTTTAGGAATTCCTTCTGAACTTCATCATAAACTGATGAAAGAGTTAACAGAACCTGAAAAAGTAAAGGTTCTGCTTGCACAGGCTATTTTTGGAAATCCTGACATATTATTATTAGATGAGCCTACAAATGGACTTGACTTGCACGCAGTAAAATGGCTAGAAGATTTTCTGATGGACTTGGAAAACACAACTGTACTTGTAGTTTCGCATGATAGACACTTTTTAAACAAGGTTTGTACTCATATTGCTGATATTGATTACGGAAAAATTAAAATGTTTGTTGGAAACTATGATTTCTGGTACGAATCAAATCAATTAATGCAAGAATTAATCAGAAACCAAAATAAAAAGATGGAGCAAAAGAAAAAGGAATTGCAAGACTTTATTGCACGTTTCTCTGCCAATGCCTCAAAATCAAAACAGGCTACAAGCCGTAAGAAACAGCTTGAAAAATTGCAATTTGAAGATATGCAAGTTTCTAACAGAAAATATCCATACATTGAGTTTAAGCCTGAAAGAGAAGCTGGGAACAATATGTTAAAAGTTGAGAACTTAACCAAAACTGTTGATGGTGAAAAAGTTCTTAACAATATTTCCTTTACGATAAATACTGGAGACAAAGTTGTTATTTTATCAAAAAATGACATTGCAAAAACTACTCTTTTCCAAATTCTAGCTGGAGAATTAGAACCAGATTCAGGAACTGTTGAATGGGGAGTTACAACTTCTCAAAGTTATTTTCCAAAAGACAACTCTGAATTTTTTGAAGGTGTAGATTTGTCATTGATTGACTGGCTAAGACAATTTTCACCTGACCAGCATGAAGAATATGTACGTGGATTCTTAGGAAGAATGCTATTCTCAGGAGAAGAGGCGAAAAAAAAGGCCAAAGTTCTTTCTGGAGGGGAAAAAGTTCGTTGCATGCTTTCAAAAATGATGCTATCCAATGCAAACGTACTATTATTAGATAACCCAACAGATCACTTAGATCTTGAATCAATTACATCGTTAAATAAATCGCTGGAAAGATTTAACGGAACAATTTTATTCACAACACACGACCACGAATTTATTCAAACAATTGCAAATAAAATAATCGAAATTACACCAAAAGGTATTTTAGAAAAAGAAATGGAATATGATGATTATTTAAATGATGAAACTGTTGAAGCAAGGCTGAATGAGATGTATAGTTAGTGCTATTTCCCGTTTAAAGAGAAGAAATAAAAAATTATGAAATTAAAATTATTTTTTTACAAGATTATGCTATTATACAGCTAAATATCCTTTAATTAAATTTATCATTAAGTATCTATCTTAAAGGACTTTTTTATTTCAATTTATTAAATATTATGATTAATAATGTTTTTTCTATTCAATTTTTTTGTAACGTAAGGGCATCAGACACCATGCCCTTACAACCTCGCTTTACGCAAAACTTTCTTATAAAGAAAAAATAAAACTCGCTTCGTAAAACTACGCTCACTTTCGCAAACAAAAGTTATTTTAACATAAATAAGTTCTATCATTATAAAAAATTATGACGAAAGAAATACATTCGTATTTAGTTATTTTTCCTTTAACGAAATTTTGCTTATTTAATATTTTTAAAATGTAAAAGCCTGAAACTTAAATACAATAATCTTTATAATTTAATATAGAATGTCGTGATTTTTTTGGAATAAAAACAACTGTCTGAGCGTCAGCGAGTTTTGTTTTTGTTTCAAAAAAATGCTTAGACAAGCCAGGGTTGCAAGGGAAATGGCGATTGATTTCCCTTGCTTTATAAAAGAAAAACATAAAAACTATAAGAAAAATATTTATTATAAGCAGTTTTTTTAATGAGAGCCTCTTATATGGATACTTAAGAATTAAATTTTATTTTTTTAACAAAGTTATCAAATCAATTTTTATCAAATTTCATTTTTTATTTTTGAAATAAATTCTTGGATATAAAAATAGCTGGATTGTATATATTAATACTTCCTGCCATTTTTTTACTTTATAATTAATTATTTCTAAACTATTCTAAATTTATTTTTTACTTACTTGATTACTGAAAATATATCCGTGCTCATTTCCATTATATCTTATATAATACCAGTTGTCATCTGTTTTGCTTATTGCGTAAACAGTTTGTCCTGTTTTTAATCTCGTTTTTATAGTAGATTTTGTTGTTGGTTTTTCTCTTATATTACTGTATCCTTCGCTCGAAGTTATAGTAAGTTTTCCTACAATTTCCTTTAATTGACCTTCATGAACATAACCAGTAAATGATTTTTTTATATCGTTATCGTAATAAGTTACTTTATGCCATTCTCCAGATTTTTCATTGCTTTCCAATATCTGTCCATTTGTAACAGTTTCAATAACTTTAGAATCTGTATTGGCAGATTGTCTTATATTAATTGCATTGTCTTTTGACGATGTTATAAATGCCGCTCCCATTGAAATAGTACTAAGACCTATAGATAGAATTGAAACTAGAAACATTTTCTTTAGTACAAACTTTTTCATAAAAATCACTCCCTAATAATATAAATTTATATTTATAATTTCTATATAACACACGTTATTTTCAATTACATTATAACCTATTTTTTTGATTTTGCCAAGTAAAAACTGTAAAAAATATAATAATTTATTAATTATTTAAAAAATATTATAAATTTCTACAAATCTTCTGGTCCAAATGAATATGGCAAAAGCTCTTCCAATGAAGTGATTTTATATTTTTTATCTTTATTTGCTAAAATTATTACTGTATCGTTGTCAGAAAACTCTCTTATTACCTGTCTACACGCTCCACAAGGGCTAATTGGCTCAGGTGTTTTTCCTGTTACAACAAGTACTTTTATTTTCTTCATATTTTCAGTAACCGCTGTTGTAATCGCATTACGTTCAGCACAAAGCGTAAGTCCAAAGGATGCATTTTCAACATTTACTCCTTTATGCTTTTTTCCATTATTATCGATTAACAATGCTGCTACAGGAAATTTTGAATAAGGCACATAGGCTTTTTCTAACAAGAGATTTATTTCATCAATGTAATTTAATATTTCTTTTTCATTTAAAGTCATTTACTTTCACTTCCCAACTTAAATAATTTTTCTCAAATTTTTTAATAATCTATTTTAAATCATCAAATGATAACTGAACTACATTACTTTTCAAAATTGAACTAAGCTGTACTCCAATAAGTCGTACTTCATCTTTTTTTTCAAAGAATTCTAGATTTTCGATTGCTGCTTCATATATTTTGTTTATATCATTAGTTGCACTTTTCAAAGTCTTTGAACGGGTATGGGTTACAAAATTGGAATACCTGATTTTTATTGTAACAGTTTTAGCAAATTCATTTTTCTCAATAAGTTTGCTGCTCAATCTTTCTGATTGCTTTTTTAATTCAGCATGTAATACAAAAATATCATTTTCCTCCTGATTAAAAGTAACTTCGTGTCCATAAGACTGTCTTTTTCTATCTGTATTTATTTCAGAAGAATGCAAGCCACGAATAGCATTATACAGATACTCTCCTTTACTTTCCCCAAATCTTCTGATTAACTCATTTTTTTCAATTTCATAGAGTTGAAAGACATTCGTTATATTAAATAATTTCAATACTTCCCTTGTTTTTTTTCCGATTCCTGGAATTATCCCAAGTTCCTTATTATAAATATAATCTAAAAAATGTTCACGGTTTCTAAATATAAAATAGCCATTTGGCTTATCAATATCACTTGCAATTTTAGCACTTATCTTGCTAAAACCTATACCAACTGAGCAAGTAAGCTTAGAATTATCATAAATAAATTTTTTAAATTTTTTTATAAATCTTTCAATCTTTAAAATTTCATCTCTTTTATCAAGTTTCATATTTTTATTTCGAATAAATTCTGTAATATCAATATAACCTTCATCAACAGATGTAAATTCAGATTTTTTCAATACATTTTTTATTAATCCCTGTATTCTTCTGCCCTCTTCAAAGTAAACACCTTTTCTAAGGCTCACAACGATAAGATTTGGACATAGCCGTTTAGCCTGAACTGTTGGCATTGCAGATTTTACTCCATATTTTCTAGCTTCATAGCTTGCCGTTGTAACAACTCCATGTCCTATTGCGATAGGCTTTCCTCTAAGTTCCTTGTTATCCCTTTGCTCAATTGCAGCAAAAAAGGCATCCATATCATAATGCAGATAAATTTTTTCTTTTTCCATTATCAAAATTTCCTAAAATTGTATTGTTGGTAAAATCATATTAAATTCACCATTTTCAATTTTATACTTATAAGTAGCCAAATTTGCTAGTTCCAGACTATGAGTAACTATTATTATTGACTGATTTCTTTCCTGATTTATTTTCATAAATAGTTCATTTATCATATTACTTGTTTCTGTGTCAAGATTTCCTGTAGGTTCATCAGCTAGTATTATATCAGGATCGTTAATCATCGCCCTTGCTATTGCCACACGCTGCTTTTCCCCTCCTGAAAGCTCCATTGGTTTATGTTTTATACGTTTTGCAAGTCCCACTAATGCAAGCAGTTCTTTTGCTTTTTTCTTAATTTCATTCTTATTCATATTTTTGTTTACAAGTGCAGGCATCATAACATTTTCAAGTGCTGTAAATTCATTTAGCAAATAGTGAAATTGAAAAACAAACCCTATTTTTTTATTTCTTATTGCTGTTTTTGCTTTTTCATTTTTATAGTGTATCTTTTCTCCGCCTATATAAATTTCTCCATCAGTCGGCTCATCTAAAAGACCAAGTATATTTAAAAGCGATGTTTTTCCACTTCCTGACTTACCTTGTATCGAAATAAAATCTCCTTTGTTAAACGCCAAGTTTATATTTTTTAGAATATGAATATTTTCAACTTTTGTCTTATAAATTTTATTAACATTTTTCAATTCTATTATTTTATTCATATTTTAACGCCTCCACAGGTTTTAATCTGGCTGCTCTGGCTGCCGGGAAGATTGTTGACAAAAATACAACTACAAATGTTACTCCATAAATAATAAGAAGTTCCTTTTGTGAAATATACAAAGGCAACTCTTCCAGATAGTAAGTTCCACCTTTCATATATTCCTTAAATAAAATTTTTAACCCTATAAGTACAAGTGGCGACAATCCACTTGCCAAAACCATCCCAAATACGCCAATTATCAATCCTTCTATAGTAAAAATTCTTCGAACATTTTTATTTGTATATCCAATTGATTTCAAAATTCCAATATCCTTAATTTTCTCACGTACAATCATATTTAAAATTACCGATACAGCAAAACTTGCAATAACGAGAAGTAAACTTAAAATCGCAATTAACACAAATTTTTCAAACTGTACTGCTTTTAAAAGATTCTGATTTATCGTCTTCCAGCTTATCACACCGTATTCATCACGATTAACAACATTTTTTACTTGATTCAACACATTTTCAACTTTTTGAGGCTGTTCAACCTTTATTCCAATTTCTGTTGCAGATTCACCTTGTTCAGATAAAATTTGCATAGTTTTTAATGGAACAATCGCAAGATTTGAATCATAATCTAAAAATCCTGTTTTAAAAATACCTCGGACAATTAATTTTATTTCTTTATTCTCAGCAGACACAAGGCTTATTTCTTTCCCAACTTGTAAGTTCATCTCTATCGCTAATTGTTCACCAACAAGAACTGAATTAAGCTCTGCAATATTGTCATTTCCTTCTACGATTTTTAGATTTAAGCCATTTTTTACATTTTCTGGACTAATTCCATCAGCCAGCACACCTTTTGCCAAACCATTGCTTTTTATTATTGATTGACTATTTATTTGTGGAATAACAGCTTTTACACCATCTATTTTTTTTATTTTTTCTATGATTTCATTATAATTTTCAAAAAAAGTTGATTTTTTATTTTTTATAAGAATATGTGGACTCATTGTCAATAATGAATTTATCATATTTTTTTCCAGTCCGTTTGAAACAGTTAATGAAACAATGAAAACTGTTACTGCAATAGCAACTCCAAGAACTGAAAATATGCTTTGAAATTTTCTTTCAATAATATGCTTAAATGCAATAAAAAATTCTACCATATTTATTCTTTTCTTCTCCTAAATTAGTTTTATTATCTTATATCACTCGACATTTCATGTGAAATGTTATAATTGTCCATCAATTCTGCTTTTTGAGCCTTAACTTTTGCCACATCAAGTACTATTTCATTACTGTCTTCATCTTCAAAAACAATAAATTCACTGTTTGTATTTTTAACTTTCTGTACAAAATCATTAAAATCCTTATATTTTTGTCCATTAACCTTCGTAATTATCTTATTTTCAAGCTCAGAATATCCAAGATTCACATCAAATGGAAGAACTCTTACTAAAATCACCAATCCATTGTAATCCTTGAACAAATCTTCTCTATCATATATTGCAGCAAGTGTATTTGATGGTCGTGCTTGAGAAAGTGCTGTAATATAATTTGTTGTAAGAGGTTCAAATATTAATCCCCCATATACATAATATGATGGTGCATCCTGTAATTTTGTACTTTTTACAACACTATACTTTATATCTGTTTTCTTTAATGTGACTTGCCCTTTTTGAATTTTTTTATCTCTTATGATTTCATAACTTAGATTTTGTCCGTATTTCTTTTCCTGGTTTATAAAATTAAAGTCTGTTTTTTCATTTTTACGAAACTCAATTGTTCCATCTGACTCAATATTCTGCCCATCTAATTTTAACAATACGTCATTTCTTTGTAAAACTCCATAAAATGGCGAATTTGTGAAAACTTTTTTTATAATAATACCTTTTGAATCATTTTTTAATCCTAACATTTGACGTTGTGATGTGCTCTCAAGTTTTGCCCATTGTATTCCTAATTTTGGTGGCCCGTCATAAATTCCATCTTTTATATCATCTAAAAAATTATTAACTATATTTACAGGAATAAAATATCCTATATTATCTGCCTGGGTAAGTCCCGCAAATGCAACTCCAACAACTCTTCCATTGCTTAAAACAGGTCCTCCACTATTTCCACTATTAATGGCCGCATCAGTTTGCCCTATTAAAAATTTTTGATTTGTTAAAGTATACGTATTATGCTCCATCCTAGAAACTATACCTCTAGTCGTACTAAGTTTATCCCCACCAAGTGGATAACCATAAACTGTAAGATTATCCTGAATTTGAGGCAATGTTCCTAATTTTAATGTAGTTGTCCCATTAAAGAACGATTTATCTTCTACATCAATCATAGCCAAATCATATTCTTCAGAGATAAATTTTACATTTGCCTTGTATTTTCTAGAATCTCCTTCTTTTCTAACTTGTAGGAATTTTTCATTTAATACGGCATGAGCATTTGTAATAATTCTGTTTCCATCAATTATAAATCCTGTTGCTGTTGAATTGTAGTCCTGCCCATTTTGCCAAGGTGATGCATAATTATACATCTGATGAGCTGCATAAACCTTTACAAGCGCTTTTTTTACAGAACCGTCATCTCCAAACATGAAGCTGCATATTAGGACATTAATTATTACAATCATTTTTTTTATATTCATTTTTCTACCTTTCCTGAATATTTTTAAATATCCAATTTTTCTCCAATTTTATTTTGTATTAATTTTAAAAATAACAATTCATTGTTAATATTTAATCTAATTTGTATTCTTTTTTTATCTTTTGTTATTATTTCTAAAAATTTATCTGCTTTACTCGAGCTTACTCTAATTATTTTTATACTAGCACTTTCAATATCTTCAATATTAATGGTTATTTTTTTTAAAAATATTTTATTATCTTCAATCACAATCTTAAAACTGAATAAAAGAAAAGATGCAACGATAACATATCCAAAAAGAATCGCAATAAAAACAATTTTTATAGTTGTTAGTTTTTCAATTCCAGCAATTCCTTTATATAAAGAATATCCTGCTATAATAACAATTATTATAAAAAATAGACGATGAAATCATATATCTTAAATTTGCTCTAAAAACATATTTATTCTTCTCATCTTCTATTTTATATAGCTCTAATTTATTTTTTAAATTTTCCATATCAAAAATATTGTTCATTATACTATGACTTATAAAAATTAACTTCAATAATTTATTAACAAATTATTCTGAAATTTTATAAGTTTCTTCTCCTTCTTTTTTTAAATTCAAATTATTTCTCGCAAATTTTTCAGTTTTTTCATCTTCATCTGAATTCTTTTCTTGACTTAATAATCTATTTTTTTTATCGTTAAGCTCTTTTATTTCTTTATCTGTACTGATCAAATTGTTTTGCATAGATCTTTTATTAAAAAAGATTCTTGCACTTTGCCCAATAAAGTAAACTACTAAACTGAAAAATATGATATTTCCTATTATACGTAGCTTTCTCATTATTCCTCCTGTATTTTTAATTTTTTATATCTATCTTGATTGTTTTTATCATTTCTTATTTTTTCTATTTCTTTTATAAAACTATCTAAACTATCAAATTTTTTATAGACCGAGGCAAATCTCACATAGGCAATTTCATCTAAATCTATTAGGTATGAAAGTATTTTTTCACCTAATTCACTTGATTTTATCTCGCCTGAATATGAAGTCAATATTTCACGCTCAATCTTATCTATTGTTTCTTCTATTTTTTCTATATCAATATGTCTATTTTCAAACGCCCTTACAATTCCATTATAAACTTTTTCACGTAAATATGGCTGTTTTTCACCATTTTTCTTTACAACAACCAACGATAGTTCAGCAACTTTTTCATGAGTGGTAAATCTTTTACCACACTTCTCACATTCACGCCGTCGTTTAATTGAGTTTCCTTCAAAATAAGCACGGCTATCTACTACTTTTGTATTTTCATAACCACAAAACGGACATCTCATAATATTCCCCCTAATCTTTTTTAAAATATTTTATTAATTTTACAGGGTTATATGTTAATTTATTAAAAATTATTTCTATAATAATTTAATACGACTTGTTATCCATTCATCTCTTCTGTTCGAATAATTTCAATAATTTGTTCATTTGATTCAGCTTTCAACAAATTATCTATAAATTTGTCTTCTCTTATTAACCTTGATATTCTTGCCAATACTTTTAAATATTCTTGACTTTTATTTTCTGGACATAGAAACATAAAGAAAATATTTACATTTTCATCATCTACTGAATTATATGCTATTCCATTTCTTGAAATCCCAAAAGTCACAATCAATTCATCTACTGCTTTTGTTTTTGCATGAGGTAATGCTATCCTTTTACCAATTCCAGTTGAGCCCATTTCTTCTCTTGCAAGAATATCATTTAATCCCTGTTCTTCATCCTTTATTAAATTTGTTTTTTTTAAGTTACCATACAATTCTTTAATTACTGCATTTTTATTTTTTGATTCCAAATTTAAATTTATTGTGTCAACTTTAATATAATCAGCAACATTTTTAATTTCCATAAAATTCCTCCATAATAAATTTCTTTAATTTTATATTAGTTTGTAAATTTGAATTTATAAAATCTTCAAAAATTATAACTATTTTTTTAGAAAATCTACATATATTTCCATTTTTTCCTGAATTTCAGAATTTTCTAAACTGTTTTTTGAAATTTTTAAAATTTCCTTATACTTTCTAATATTTTCCGATTTTTCTTTTTCTAGTATCAAACTAATTTCATTAATATCATAAATTCCTTGTTCTATCATTATTCTTCTTAAAAATGATAATAAAATATAATATTTATAGCCTTTTTTATATATGGAAGAACATCAATAAAACTTAATATTTCTAGTAATTTATCAAAAAATCTCCATTTTCATCTGTTGTATAGTAAATCTTATCTATACTGTCTAATACATATAATGAAATTTCCAATTTTTCAATATCTTTCATAATATGTTTAAAATTTTTGATTATTTCTATATCTTTCACGATATAATAATTATTTTTTTGTATAAGTGTTACTTCAACTTTATTAAGCGGATTTAAAGAAATAACATCTCTTTTTTTTGATTTTCGAATTCCATATGCTGTTGCCATGATTTTTCCATAATCTTTACTAAACAATGTTACTAGTAAATCCGCCTCTCTCATTTCTACTTTCTTTAAAACAATACAATTTGTCTTTATTATTTTCATATCTTCATTTTATTTCATATCAGTTTAAATTTTTTATTATCTAAAATTAGACAATCTGTAAATTATCTGAGAACTTCCATCACTTACAGATATTTTACTTGGATAACTATACCCGTTTGATGATTTATAGTCACTAAAATTCACAGTATTTCCACTACTTTTTATCGCAGTCAGCCAATTATTAGAAAATGTAAATGTATCTCCATTTCTAGTTTGCGTTTTTTTAGAAGTTATATCTCTTAATTTATTAAATACAGATAATATATTTGCTTCACTTTTCTCAACTTTTTGCGTTACAGTCTGTTTTAGACTTGGATAATAGATTGTCTTCTTGCTTCCACTGAAAGTATACACTTCTCCTTTATTTACACTTGGAGCTGTAATTGTTAATTTCATTGTCCCAGAATTATAAGACATCACATAACTTTTACTTCTTTTTTTACCATTAATTGTTGCATCTTCAGTAACGTTTACTGTAAAGTTTCTTTTTTCCCAAAAATCTTTAGAAAAAGAAAATACTGATACCAATAAAAATAATAATATAACTTTTTTTGTTATTGTTAATTGTTTTAACATAATCAAACTCACCTCTTTTTATATTTTTGAAATAGTGATTTTTATTAAATTATCACTATTTTGTATATATTAATACAACTTTCTTTAATTTGTTTGTGAATTTTCTTTATTTTGCTGTTCTTCAGCCTTCACTTGATTTTGTATCTGAGTATTTATAGTATCATTAACACTCCATTTGTAAACTAATACACTTTGAATATCAAATATATTAAAACTTGGTTTAAATCTAATTTCTTTCATTTTATTAAATGCATTTACTTCAGTTACTTTGAAACTTCCTATTCTTATTCCTTTTGGCAGAACATCACTAACTCCAGAAGTTTCTATATTAAATATTGTATTTTTATCTACTTTACCTTCATTATAATTTTGCACAGAGAAAGTTCCATTACCATTTCCACGTAATATTTGCTGATCAGAACCATTTAAAACGACACTTAATTTTGAAGTCTTACTTGTTAACAGTGTCACTTCTGAATATTCTTCACTTACCTTAGAAATTTTCCCAATAAGATAACCATCAAACATTACTGGCAGATTTATTTTTATTCCTTGTGCAGATCCCTTATTTATATACATTTTCTCAGATGAATTACCATTTTCCACAAGTGCAACATCTGCCGCTATAAATTCAGCTGGATTTTTTTGACGCATCCCAAGCATTTGCCGTAATTTTTCATTTTCTTCTTTTAAATATGCAAGTTCCATATTCTGAACTTTATTTTTTTGTAATTCAAAATCTCTATTTTTATTATTTTCAGCATAGTCTTCAACATAACTGATATCATTAACTCGTGATTTTAATTTTAAAACCTGAGTGTACAACATACTTTTTACTTTTACTAACCTAAAGTTTACTGACTGAGTTATTCCATCTAAAAATGTAAATGAACTTGTAATTCTATTTTTAAAGGCAAACATTATTATTATTATTATTATCAAAATCAGAACTGCTCTACCTGTGCTCTTTTTCGCAAATAAATCATCTAATTTCGGCGTTTTAATAAATTCATTCACACCGTTTTGAATCCAAAATATCAAATATAAAAACATAAGTATTTCAATATTGATACGATTAATTTCTTCAAAATCAAAACAGTTTAAAAAATGTATATTTTTAAATTTAGTGTATTTAAAAGTAATAAAAATATTTAAATTTAATTTTAAAGCGGTATTATTATAATACCATATAACATACATTATATCAAGCGTTTTTATAATTTATTCTCTATTTTTTTGCAATAAATAACTTCAATTTCAGTTTAACTCCTAAACATCCATAAAAAGACTAAATAGCAAATCAAAAATAATATAACTATTACATATCTAAAATTATATTACAAATATAAAAAGGCACTATAAAGTGCCTCCATAAAAAAACTATTCTTGTCCAACAACAGCTCTGTAACGTCTTTCAAGTTTTTCAAATTTTTCTGGGTTATTTCTTAAATAAAAATTCACTTTTTCAATTGCAGCGTCAATATTTTGTAAAGAATCATCTACAATACCAGTATTATCTTCAACAACTTCCTCTACAACAACTTCTTCGACATTTTCAGTAACTGGTGTTACGTTAATTGTTTTGATCGCTTTTTTTTCAGGTTTTACTCTAACTTCTTTTCTTGCTTGATCTTGAAGAGCTTCTTTTCTGTATTCTTCAAGAATTTTTTTTGTGTTTGTATCAGCAAAAGCCATTGCTGAAATAATTGTTATTCCAATTAAAATCAATTTTTTCATTTTTATCATCCTTTCTATATTTCATTTTTAATTTTTCTATATTATAACAATATCTTTTAAAAACTTCAAGAAAAAATTTCAACCAGATTTACAGTTTTAAACCAACAATTATTACTTTTAATTACTTTCCTTTTTATTTTAATTTAAAATTAATTTTAAAAAAATGAAAAAAAAAGTTGATTTTGCTATAATAAGTTTACCAAAGTTCAAAGGTAGATTGGAGGTTCTAATGAAGAAAATATTGATGCTAACTGGAGCTTTGATTATTTCTGCTGTATCATTTGCAGATTTACAAAGTACAATCAAAAATCATTATAGTAATAAAACTATAGATTTAGCAGTTGTATCAAAACCTAAACCAAGAGAGGTGAATAGTGGTGGAACTTCTTCCACAGCAGTAAGAGATCAAATTATCTCTTTCGCACAAACAAAATTAGGTTCACCGTATGTTTGGGGAGCAACTGGTCCTAACAGTTTTGATTGTTCAGGCTTCGTTGGTTACGTATTCAAAAAAGCTGCTAATGTAAACTTGCCTAGAGTTTCAAGTTCACAAGCAACATTTAAACCAAGAATTTCATCAATGAATATGACGAAAGGTGATTTGGTATTTTTTGAAACAACTGGAAAAGGTCGTATTTCTCACGTAGGAATTTACATGGGTAATAGACAGTTTATTCATGCTTCTTCTGGAAGTAAAAGAGTAACAGTTTCTAGTTTAGACAGTAATTTTTACAACAAGACATTTAGATGGGCAATTAATCCATTTAGTTAATTTGTGAATTAATTTCTTATAAATAAATATATTCTTTACATATAATTCTTGTGTAAACAAGAAATAATAAAATCATATAAAATGATTAAAAAAAAATCATAAAAAACTTTGGAATAAGGAGTTCTGTCTCTTAGTAGGCATTTCTCCTTTTTTTCTATCTAATATTTTAAGGAGTTTAGTTATTATGAAAATCAACAGATTATTTGAAATTGTATATTTATTGCTGGAGAAAAGAGCTATTACTGCAAAAGATCTTGCTGAACATTTTGAAGTATCAGTCAGAACGATTTATAGAGATATTGACATTCTCTCTTCTGCTGGTATTCCAGTATATTTTCAAAGGGGAAAATCTGGTGGAATAAAACTAATGGATAACTATGTCATAAATAAATCGCTACTTTCACAAGACGAGCAAAATGAAATACTTTATGCACTTCAAAGCTTAAACGCTACTAATTATCCTAATAACAATAAAACTCTTTCAAAATTAAGCACTATTTTTAACAAAAAGTCAGACAACTGGATAAAAATAGACTTTTCAAGATATAATTGCGATGATAGTACTTTATTTGAAAAAATTAAAGAGGCAATATTAACTAAACAAACCGTAAAATTTAACTATTTTAACACAAAAGGCGAACATTATGAAAGAACAGCAGACCCTTTAAATTTATGGTTTAAAGAAAAAGCATGGTACTTATTTGCCTATTGCCACAAAAAAAATGATATTCGTCAATTTAAAATAACAAGAATCAAAAATCTAACCTTAACAAACGAATATTTTGAAAAAACAATCAAAGACTTTGAAATAAATAACAAGAAAAATACGGTAGAAACTATAAAAATCATAGTCAAAATAGATAAATCACAAGCATACCGTGTCTATGATGAATTTTCTGAAGAGAATATAAACAAAATGGAAAATGGCGATTTTGAAATTATAATGGAATATCCTGAAAATGAATGGATTTACGGCTATCTTCTATCTTTTGGAGAACATTTGAAGGTAAGGGAGCCAGAGAGAATAAAGAAAATTTTGTTTGAAAAAATTATAAAAATGAAGGAAAATTATAAATAGGAAAATATTTTTCAAAGTTTTTTTCAAGAATAAAATGCTATAATTTTCTAAAATATTAAAAACGAGAGGAAGTGTTGCAAATGAAAAAATTTTTAACAGTAACATTTTTATTTTTTAGCATCTTTGGATTTTCTAATGCTAAAAATAATGCTTCGAATGATGAAAAACAAACCGTAATTAACAGCTTTTATGATTTTATGAAATTTCACACAAGTCCTGAAAATGTTAAGAAGAATGTTTTTACAAACTCTGTGGAAGGTACAAATGAAATTTGGGGAAAAAATGTAAGCAATCAACGTAAAAAAAATTTAGAAGATATTGCAGCAAGTCAGACAAATAAATCATTAAAAAATTCTGCAGATTATTTAATAATCGCAAACTCAAAAATTTCATACAGAGTATTGGATGCCGAAATTAAAAATGGTACAGCTGTCCTAACTGTGCATATTAAAGGTCCTAATTTTACAGCTCATGCCTCTGAATTAGAAAATTACATAAAAAAAATTAGCAATGAAGAAAAGAAAAAAATTTCAAAAATGAACAATAAACAATATCAAAACTTTTTGCTAGAAAAAGGTTCTGAATTTTATTTGCAATTAGTTAAAAGAAATAATTTACAATATATGGAAAACGATATCAAAGTATATGTAAAAAAATATCCTAATACATGGGGAGTAATTCAAGATTACACCATAAATAATGCTATTTACAAATATCTTGGTTTTGGTTATGGTCCAGAATTGATGAGATAAATTATAAAAATTAATAAATATGGCAATATTTTATTGTTGTATTTTTTTTTAAATTTTTCTTAACAAATATATTTTTATAAATCAAAATTTTATTTTTTAATATGACATACTCTTGTCATATTTTTTGTATTATAATATCTATAGAAAATTTTAAAGAGGAGGAATTTTTATGTTAAATAGTTTTTATCCTGTAATTTTAAGTGATAACATAGAGATAACAGGAAATTTTATAAAAAAGTATTTTAATTTTAAAGAAACATTTGTCAGCGATTGGTATATCAGTTTGAAACATGAGAATAACTTTGAGATAGCAATTATAGATAAAAACCATGAAACAATTCCAGAAAGATTTAGGCAACAATCCAAAGGAATTATATTAAATTTTGAAGTTGAAGATGTTGATAAAATATATGAAAGGATTTCAGAAGATAAAAATATGAACATATTGCTAGAAATACAAAATGAGGAATGGGGACAGAGGCATTTTATTTTTGAAGGTCCTGATAATCTTCTGATAGATGTTATACAGATTATAGAGCCAACTGAAGAATTTTTAAAACAATATAAATAAATTAATAAAGGTGATATAATTATGAAATACGAAATAGTAGAAATTAAAGAAAAAACTCTTGTTGGATTAAAGGCAAGAATAAAGGAAGAAAAAACAGCACATGATACAATCTGGAATTTATGGAAAGATTTGTATTCTGAAAAAGGTGTCAAAAATGTAAAAGATAGAAAAAACGGTAATCTTATGGGAGTTTATTATAACTACAGTAATGAAAATGGACTTGCATATGACTGTCTTACAGGTTGTGAAGTAAAGGATACAATAGATAAAATCCCTGAAAATATGATAAAAATACAAATCCCTGATGGAAAATATGCAAAATTTGTAATTACTGGAAATCCTGAAAAGGCAGTTGGAGAGTTTTGGGATAAATTTTGGAAAGAATTGAGTGAAGATTTTTCGGATAATAGAAAGTATACATATGATTTTGAAGAATATATAACTAAAGATAATTATGAAATATCAGGTGAAAGCTATGAAAACATGGAAATTCACATTTATATCAGTATAAAATAATAATAGGAGATGATAATTATGAAATATGAAATAGTAGAAATTAAAGAAAAAACTCTTGTTGGATTTAAAACAAGAGTGAAAGATGATGAAACAATGTCTGAAAAAATTTCAAATTTATGGGAAAAACTGTATTCTGAAGAAGGTGCCAAAAATATAAAGGACAGAATTAACAATAATGCTATTGGAGTCTATTATAATTACAGTAATGAAAATGGCTTTGAGTACGACTGTCTTACAGGCTGTGAAGTGAAAAATAAAATTGATGAAATTCCTGAAGATATGACAAGTCTAGAAATTCCTAAAGGAAAATATGCAAAATTTGTGATTTTTGGTAACCCTGTAAATGCTGTTGGAGAATTTTGGTATAAATTCTGGGAAGAATTTGGGAAGGAAAAATCTGATATAAGAAATTATACATATGATTTTGAAGAATATATAGCAGGTAATGATTATGAAAATACAGAAATTCACATTTATATCAGTATAAAATAATAACTAGGATATGATAATTATGGCATTTGATTTTAAGAAGGAATTTAAAAAATTTTATAGACCGTCAGAAAAACCTGAAATTATAGAAATTCCTAAAATGAATTTTATAGCAGTCCGAGGAAAAGGAAATCCCAACGAAAAAGATGGGGAGTATCAGAAAGCAGTTGAAATGCTATATGGAGTTGCCTACACTCTTAAGATGAGTTACAAGACACAATATAAAATTGAAGGATTTTTTGAATATGTTGTTCCGCCACTAGAAGGGCTTTGGTGGCAGGAAAATGTAGAGAATGAAAATTATTTGTTAAACAAGGAATTATTTAACTGGATTTCTTTAATTAGAGTACCTGATTTTATTAAAAAGGGAGATGTGGAATGGGCTATAAAGTATGCTACTGAAAAAAAGAAAAAAGATTTTTCAAAAGTTGAATTTTTCAGCTATAACGAAGGACTTTGTGTACAATGTATGCATACAGGAAGCTACAATGATGAACCTGAAACTATCCAAAGAATGAATGAATTTGCACAAAATAATGGATATAATATAGAATTAATAGAAAAAAGATATCATCATGAAATTTATTTGAGCAATCCAAGAAAGGCAGATATAAATAAACTGAAGACAGTGATAAGACAGCCTGTTAAAAAATAGGGAGAAAAATTATGCAAGAATATTCAAGTAAAAAAGAATTGATAGATGAAATAAATAAAAGAGCGGTATTATTTATTAATGAATTTATAGAAATAACAGATGAAAATAAAGATACTTTGGTAGAAGGAGTGGACAGAGGCCCTGCTCAGATGATTGCTTACCAGCTGGGATGGATGAATTTAATACTTTTATGGGAAGAAAAAAATAAAAATAATGAAACAGTTATTACTCCATCAGAAAATTACAAGTGGAATAATTTAAGTGGGCTTTATCAATCATTTTATAAAAAGTATGAAAATTATTCAATAAAAAAATTAATTGCAGAATTTAATATAACCGTAAAAAAAATAACTGATTTAATTGAAATTTACACAGAAAAGGAGTTATTTGAGCAAAATCAACGACAATGGGCTTCTTCCACACCAAGCAACTGGCCAATCTGGAAATGGATTCATACAAATACAGTCGCTCCTTTTAAAACTTTCAGGACAAAAATAAGAAAATGGAAAAAATTAAAAATTTGACTTTCTTTGTATTATAATTTATAATATTTTCAATTCTTTTAAAACTTTTTAAAATTAAACTATTAAAAATGAAATAATTTTATTTGGTTTTAAAATAGAAAGTTGATTGCAACTAAGAAAGGACAAAATGATAATGAAAAATATAGTTTTTTTAATTTTAGATGAATTTGCAGACTGGGAAACTGCATTTCTAGCTTCGGCATTAAATGAAGAAAATATAACTCAAAATTATTCAGTAAGTTATGCTTCAACTGATAAGGATGTTAAAGTATCAATGGGTAATTTAAAAATGCTGCCTGATATGACATTAGAAGAAATCACCGAAGACAATACTGACGGATTGATTTTAATTGGAGGAAAAACTTGGAGAAATCAGAGCTTTGAAACAAACTACACAATTATTGAACTTGTAAAAAAATTTAAGAATAATCCAAATAAAGTTGTTGGGGCAATTTGTGATGCCGCTTATTTCCTTGCAACTAATGGACTTCTAAATGACTGCAAACATACTGTAAACAATCTTGCTGAAATAAAAGATAATGAAAATTATACAAATTCTGAAAATTTTGTGAAATCAGAATCAGTAATTGATGGAAAGATGGTAACTGCAAGAGGTGACAGTCCTCTTCATTTTGCAAAAGATGTAATGAAAGCGTTAGGCGATATTCCTGAAAAAAATATAAATTTCTTTTTTGATATGTATACAATTGGATTTGAAAAGGCTTTTGAAAAATATTCTAATGAATAAAAAGTTAAAGGGAGTGACTTATTCACTCCCTATTTTTGAATTATTTTCCCAACTCTTCTTTCAATCCTTCAACTTTATCCAATTTTTCCCAAGGTAAATCAATATCAGTTCTTCCAATATGTCCGAATGCCGCTAAATCTTGGTATCTAAATGATGGTTTTCTCAAGTTTAATGATTTTTGGATTCCATTTGGTGTCAAGTCAAATAATTTTGCAACAGCCTCTTCAATTCTTGTTTCTTCAACTGTTCCAGTTCCAAATGTTTCTACACGAATTGACACAGGTTCAACGACACCTATCGCATAAGACAGCTGAACTTCACATTTTGTAGCAAAACCTGCTGCAACAATATTTTTGGCAATCCATCTTGCCGCATAAGCTGCCGATCTGTCAACTTTCGATGGATCTTTTCCAGAAAAGGCTCCTCCACCATGTCTAAAGTATCCACCATAAGTATCAATTATAATTTTTCTTCCAGTAAGTCCAGAATCTCCGTGAGGCCCTCCTATTACAAATCTTCCAGTTGGATTAATATGAAATTTTCTCACATTTTCAATATTCAAGTTATATTTTTCCAACACAGGTTTTATAACAAGCTCTTTCAAATCCTTTTCAATTTGTGTATTTGTTACATCTTCGTTATGCTGTACTGATAAAACAACTGTATCAACATTTAACAATTTTCCATTTTCATCATAAGCTAACGTAACTTGTGCCTTTGCATCTGGTCTTGCCCAGGCAAGTGTACCATTTCTAGTAATCTCAGTTAATTTTTGAATAATTCCACGTGATAATACAAGTGCCAAAGGCATTAATTCTTCAGTTTCATTAACTGCCCCTCCAAACATAATCCCCTGATCTCCAGCTCCACCTGTATCGACTCCCATCGAAATATCAGGCGACTGTGAATGAATAGTATTTAACACACCGCAGTCAGAGTCAAATCCCATTCCTGGACGGTATCCAATTTCATAAATTTTATCTCTAACAATCTTCTGAACATCCACATAAGTCTTAGTTGTAATCTCTCCCCCAACGACTACAAGCCCAGTAGTCGCAAATGTTTCACATGCCACTCTTGAACTTTCATCATCTGCAAGACAAGCATCTAATATCGAATCTGAAATCTGATCACAGATTTTATCTGGATGTCCTGGTGATACAAATTCTGATGTAAAGTAAATTTTTTTAGCCATTTTCTTTCCTCCTAATTTTTTCTATAAACACAACTTAATTTACAACAATCAATCTTAAAACTTATAATTTCCAATTTCAATACATAAAATATTTTGACTTAAAAAAAATCTCTTCCTAGAAAGGAAGAGAATTGTTTCTTATCTTCGCATTCATATGCCGGACTTAGCACCTTGTAATTACAGGTTGCTGGATACTCAAATGGGCCGTTCCCTAATATCTCTCTTGATAAGTTTTATTAAATTGTATTATAATTTATTTGATTTTCAAATAACTTTATTGTAAAACAAGTATATAATATTTTTTTACAAATGTCAATATTAAAAAATTTTTATTTCCTGTATTTTTATTTATTGTATTCTGCCGCTTTTTTCTTCATAATTTCATCAATATTTACATCTGAAGATTTTTCGTCAGATTTTACTGTTTGTACAGGTTGCTGCTGCTTAACTGTACTTGGTTTTTCAGCTTTAATTTCAACTTTTGAAGCTTCTTCTGCTTTACTTTTACTTTTTACGTTATTAAGAGTGCTTTCTGTCAAGCTTTGAGATGAGTTTACATTTCCTAGGAATGTTTTTGGCTGTTTGTCATTTTTCTTTTCTTCAACTACTCCACCCTTTTCAATTCTTTCAACAGTAGCCGCAGCATTTTTATCTCCATTTTTTGCAGCTATTTTATACCATTTCAAAGCCTCTGTCATATTATTTTGTTGATGGTATGACATTGCGATTGGCATTGCAAGTCCTTTATTCCCAGCATTATACGCTTTTAAAAGGTATGGACGTGATTCAGTCTGTTTACCGCCATCATATAAAATTGCTCCAATTTCATAATTTGCCTCTTTAACACCACGGTTTGCAGCCTTTTGGAACCATTTCATCGCTTCTGACTCATTTTTAAGTTCTTTATTTAAAAGTGCCACACGTATGTCAGCTTCCTTTATCCCAGCATTATATGCTTTTTCAAATTCCACTTTAGCTTCTTTATATCTTTTTGCTTTTATTAAATCAATACCTCTATTGTATGCTTCTGCACCAGGACGCATTTTTATTTGTCTCATTTGCTGTCTACCAGCAGTCGTTGTAGAACCTTTTGGAAGTCTTGCAATCAATTTATTTGCTTCTGCCATATTTCCTTCTTCTTTAAAAATCACAGCCAAGTTATAAATTGCTTCGGGATAGTTTTTATCTACACCATATTGTAAAATTTGTTTAACTTTATCCATATTTTTTAAATTATAATAAAGCTGTGCTAGCGACATAATTGATTCCTTATCTCCATTTTGAGCTTTTGTCAATGCTTCCGAAACTTTTGCAGGATCAATTTGATTGTCAATTAAATTTTGCTGTTCCTCAGGAGTTAAATTTTGTATATTTGGATTTCCTTGAGCCTGTCCTCCAAGATTAAAAATATCAGTATTAATGTCCTTATTTTGTTGCTGTTGTGTCTGCTGATTATTTTTCTTATTATCCTTTTTCTTTTTAAAGCAAGAAACTGACATCATACCAATAGCTAAAATTACTACCACTAACATTATTTTTCTTTTCATTCGTTTCTCATTCCTCTCTTTCAAATTCTTTTTATTTTTATAATTTTTTAATTTAATATATTTTCTATATATTTTTTCATCTAAAATGATCCTAATTGTGCTGCATCTAAAATTTTATACATAAAATCTGCACTTGCCTTCGTAGTTGGCTCATCATCAAAGTTTATGGTAAACAAACCATCCTTATTTTCCCATAATCTATCAAAATATGTATAAATATCTTTTGTCAGCTTAGAATTATTATTTGTCAAAATTCTAAAATTAGCATCCATTATATAACCACGTATATTTTTTTTGATTAAATTAGCCGAACCTGTATGTATTATAACATTGCCATCTGTTTTTTTGATTAGTGTTATCTTTGTGTGATATTGCTCATTATTCGTAAAATACCATTTCACTTCTATTTTATTTTTAGTTTTTTTCTTCAATTTCTTAGAAACAGGTTTGTTAGGCAGTCCGTTCGTACTCATTCCAAAAGCATCTCTACTTCTATCAAAAATAATCCGAACTTTTACACCACGATTTGCAGCTTTTATCAATCTATCGACAACACCTTTATCAGCCAGAAAATACATACCCATAAGTATTTCATCCCCTGCTCTCGCACTGTCAATATCCTTATCCAGATGCTCTCCTATTTTTGCCTCTGTCACAAACTGAAGCTGATACTTATTATTTTCATCATCAAATCTTGTAATCGTATCTCCATTTTTCTGATTTTCGTTTTCAGAATTTTGACTTTTTTCAGGAAGTTCTCCAGTTTGTGAAAATCTTCTTGTTTCCTCTTCCACAAATTCTTTCTTCTTATTCTCAATTTCTTTAACTTGTTTTTCAGTTTCACTTTCAGAAAAATTATTTGTCTCACTTGTCTGATTATCCGTTAAATTTCCAATTTGTATATTATTTATTTTATTTTCCTGTTTCTCAGTTACATCAATCTTCCCATCTGAAAATTCAGCCACAAGCTGTAATCCATGCAGAACATCCTTTGTAATTTCTCCATTAGCCGATATTGCCACATTTTCATGAAAATAGCTAGGATCGTGAATATTAGCACTTGAAACTACAACATTTTCCTCATTTAAAAATATTTTTCTGTGATCGGCCTTTACATTCAATGCCCTCAATAAATTTCTCAAAGTCAATTTAGGCCACATAGGCCCGTAAAAGTTCCCAATCCATCCTTTCCCCTGCGGATTTCCGTGAGGTGCAATCAATGTTCTCCAAATTGGCGAATACCAAGGGAAAGTATCCTTCAGCTTAAAAATATCCACCATTATAACATCAATCCCAGCATTTTTCATATCCGTAATAAACGGATGCTCAAAAGCCCCGTATAAATTATTATTCTCATCTGAAAGCACATATACCTTCAAATCAGGATTTTCCATCTTCTTTTTAATAAGCCTTCTTGTATACTCCTTAGCAAACTCTGGAAAATGCTCTTTATCCTTATTATAGATATCATTAAACAAAAACATCTCCACAATCAGATAATCCTTTGCTTCATCCACAACCTTATAAGTCGCCTCCCAAATCTTCCTGTCATATCGAATATTCCCATCCTTATCCAGATAAGTCAAATCATAATGAAACTCGACGTTATCACTATCTCTCAATGGACCTTCATAATTTACTCCAAGTGGAGGAGTTTTTATTGTGGAACATGAAATTGTAAAGGCTGTTAAAATACCAATTAATAAATACTTTTTTCTTCTTAAATTCATTAATTTATTCTCTCCTTCACTATTTTAAATTTATTTTTTTATTCTCAATTTAATCATCCTTTTTTATTTTTACCCAAATTTCTAACTAACTAGATTGTTTATCCACTTCTTGCTCTTCAATCTCCAAATACACGGAAATATTTTTATAATTTCATCACTACATGAAAGTAAATATACAAATACAACTGGAAATCCTAAATATAATCCAGAAAAATATGTTACTGGAATTGCAATAAACCAAAGCGGAATCAAATCAACAAACATTGTCCAGAGCGTATCCCCTCCTGAACGTAAAATTCCAACTAACAGCTGTAAACTTATTGCTTTTACAAAAATTACAAATACCTCCGCCTTTACAACCTCTTTTGCTAACGGATAACTTTTTTCATTTACATGTTGCAGAATAAATGGACTGAAAACAAATACAATTGCTCCAATAATAATTCCTGAAATAACAGCTACCTTTAATAAAATTATTGAATAGTCATAAGCATTTTCTTCTCTTCCAGCACCAATCTCATTACCAATTATAGCCGAAGTTGCACTCGAAAGTCCAAATAACAATGTCAATACAAGACTGCTAATTGATTTTACAACCTGAACGGCAGCCGCAAAATTTGTCCCCATTCTTCCAAAAATCATTACATATACACTTGCTCCAAGTACCCACAATATTTCATGAATAAACACAGGAAGCGATATTTTCATAACTTTTACAAAAAATTCCATTGACAAATCAAATAATTCATTTATTTTCCCTGCAATTGGCAATTTTAACTTGTAAATTATATAAATTATATAAAAAGTACTTATAATTCTCGCAATAACTGTTGCAACTGCAGCACCACGTACTCCCATCGCAGGAAATCCAAAATGTCCAAAAATCAGAACATAGTTAATAAACACATTTATCAAAAGCCCTATTACACTTGAGTAAAATGAATATTTGGTTTTCCCTATTGCACGAAGTTGCATATTAAAGGCAAAACCAACTCCCACAAGTGGATAAGTCCACGCTACTATACGTAAATATGAAGCCCCTATTTCTATAACTTTTTTATCATTTGTGAATACTGAAATTACAAGTTTTGGCGTAAATAATCCTGTAAAAAGAAATAGCAGCGAAAATAAAAACCCTACAATTATTGTTATCCCAAGACATTTCTTCAGATTTTTGTAATCCTTATTCCCAAAATACTGAGCTGCCAAAATTCCACCGCCACTATTCATCCCAAAAAGTGAAGTCATAAAAATCATAAACATCTGATTTGCAAAACCTAATCCTGCAACAGCAACTGTCCCCAGTCCAAGCGTTACAATTTCTTTCCCCACCATAAACATATCAACAAAGTTCATAAGTGCATAAATCATATTTTCAATTGCCACAGGCAACCCAATATTAAGCACTTTTTTATAAACAAACTTCTTATTCAATATTTTTTCTTTCATTTATTTCCTTTCTTTTTCATTGATACTTTTTTAGATTTTCTCAACAGTTTCAGTTTACTTGATAATATTTTTTCCTAACAAAATAAATTTTAACTTTAACAAATTTATTTAATAATCTAAATCCTCCAATGTTGAATATTCTGAAAATATCAACAAATGATCTGACACATATTTCTTTATTATAGCATAGTTATTATTTTTTATAAAGTTATAAACTCCAAAATTTCCAGTAAATTCTTTTGTTTTTTCAAAATTTATGAAAAAATTATCATAAGAACTTACAAGTTTACTATCCGAAAGTGTGGTCAAATTTTCTTCAGGATTTAAAATATACTTGACGTTATATTTATCAGTCATATTTTTAAAAGCCATATTGTCAGCAGGCGTATTAAAATCCCCAGCGATAATTATATCATCCTCATCTGTCAATTTAGAAAAATATTCATAAACATTGACATAATTTGCTGCCTCAAGCAGTCTATGCTTTTCTTTATCACCAAAAACCGAATGTGCAATAACATAAACAAAATCAAAGTTTCCTGCTTTAAAATATGCACCATACGGCTCTCTCATAAACTCATTCTCATCCTTTTCCTTATAAAATCCAAGCTCTCTCGCTTCAGAAAATCTACTTTTCCTATAAATAAATGCAAAATATTCACGATAATTTTCACTTCCTACAGAATTTTCCGAAATAATATAATCCCATTTCTCTTTTGTCAACTTTTCCAAATACGCCTGAACTTTCTTAACTCCTTTCTCATTCATAACCTCTTCTATCCCAATTAAATCAAACTTTTCTAAAATTTTCGCAAGTGTCCGATAATCTTTTTGTTTCTCACCAAGACGCATAGCATTAAATGATGCAACTAAAATTCTATTCTCATCTCTATTTACATCAATTGTCTCATTTATCTTTTCTTTTCTAAAACAAGAAAATATTCCCAAAACTAAAAATACAAAAACTAACCCTCTAATTATTTTATTCTTCATCTCAATCAACCCCTTGATTTTTTTATTTATTTTCTAAAATATTATTATACTCTTTCTCTTCTACAACAAACTCTATTTTCTTTTCCTGACATATTTTCCGTATTTGTAAAAAAATTGCTAAATAATTTTGAGAATAATCTCTTTTTATAAAAAATACAAAAAATTTTTATATTTACTACCATTTTTTTGAATCATTATTATTCTTTTATCATTTAAAGATTTTGGATGTGTCATTTTTATTATCTTTATATCTTCATAAGAAAATTTCTTTTTATCAATCGCAATTTCAAAGTCATTTAAAATTAATCTGCTCGGAGAATTTATTATCTGAAAATACGTTTTCCAATGTTTAAAACCTTGATATACAAAAATAAAAATATTGAAATTGGCGCTGTAGAATAAATATTTTGCAACAGAAATTGGTATTGTTAATTTAAAAGCTAAGGCAATTACTAGAAAAACATAATAAAAGCCTTCATGATTCCTGTTGTTATATAAAAAATTGTAACCTTTATTAAATTAGACCTCTGTATTTTACTCTTTTTTAAAAATGAATAATCTCCTAATTCAAAAATTTTTCTTCCATAAATTTCACCTTTCTTTTCTTATTTTTCTATCTTAAATTCAATATTATTCATAACACACCATTTTGGTATTTCTTCCAAGATTTCCAAAAATTTCTTTCGTTCCCTCTTAACCAATTCGTAATCTAGCATTTTTGTAAAAGTTATACCAAAATTACAACGTATATCCTCACTTCTCTTAGATATTCTAAACTCCAAATTATATTTACTCGCTTTATCCACAGCCATACTCATAATTTCCTCAGCTTTTATTCTGTTAATATTATATCCAAAGTTTATAACTATTCTATCTTGATAAAAAGCTATACTGTAAATCATTGCTTCCAGCTTTTTCTTAAATTATTTTTTTAATAAAAATTTTACAATTATTATAAAAAATTATTATTACTATAGCTGGATTTAAAAATTTTATATATGCAAGAATTAGCAATGTTAAAACATAATAAAATACTTCTGTAAACGATAAATTTAGAAAATTTACAAATCCCGAATTTTTCTTAAAATCACTCAAAAGTTCGTCTTTTCTGATTTTAAAAACTTTTTTCTCATAATTTGATAAAAATTTTTCTCGTGCCTCATTGTCTTCTATCTGCTCATTATATTTCTCTTGAAGTTTTTCCCGGCTCATTTTTCTTGACTCATGATTCCAAATCCACTCATTTATCAATTTATCCTTCATATGAAATTTTTGCTCATCTAAAATCATCCTTTTCGTTTTCAAACTTTCGATATAATCCCCCAATTTTTTGAACTCATAATCATCCAATTCACTTACATCAATTTTATTGCCATTTAAAAATTTTAGTTTCCTATACTTCACTAATTTTTTGTACCTATTTCTATCTACATTTCTAGGATGAGGCTTTATAATTTCCCAAAACAGACTAACTCCTGTTTTATACACGTATTCTGTTTCAATAGTTCTTTCATCAAATTCCTCAATCGAAACAGTTTCTTTTAGTTTATTATATTCAAAATAATAAATTATTTCATTTTTTATTATAATTTTCTTTTCAGAAAATGATATTTCATAAATTTTTTTATCAATTTGTCTCAACTTTCATAATTTCAAAATTTATATTTTAGAAAAATTTTAATATCCATTTATGATAAATTCAACCCCATTTTCAAAGCACCAATTTCTAATACTCTTAAACAGCAATACATATTCAGGATATTTCCATTTCGCATTTACTCCGCTTGGCACAATAAGAAATTTCTGTTTCCTGATACTACTTTCTATTATGAATACTTTTGGAACATCTAAAATTTTAAAATATGATTTTTCCATAATTTTTAATCCTGTCATAGTTATTTTTTTTACATCAGATTTATAAAATTCTTTTTTATCTATTATTATTTTTAAATTATCTATCGTTATATTTTGAGGAAGTTTTTTCTGAATTTTTTCCTTCATGTTCGAATAATACGCAATATAAACGATTATTAAAATAGTTTCTACAATAATAGCATAAATCAAATGAATTATAAATTTTTCAGTTCCTTTTTCTGAAAAAGATATAAAAATTATAAAATTAATGATCGATATTACAAAAAATTTTATTTTTATATCCATTTCCTTTAAAATTGCAAGTTTTTCTCCTGGAATATTAAAATTTTTCTCTTCAAAAATATCATTTTCATATTTTCCAACTTTTCTTTTAAATAAATACTTATATTTCCAAATATATATCTTCAATTCATTTCCTTCTTTTGAAGTTATCCACGAAATATTTTTCAAATATCTTTTTCCATTTTCTGTAAATTTCAAATATCTCTTTACTTTTATTCTTAAACTTTTTATATGACTTTCTACACTTTCCACTATCCGCACATCATTTTTTATGATATCTAAAACCTTTTCTTCTCCAGCAAAATTAAAATAACTAATTTTATTACGCTTTACGATAATTTCTTTTCTGAAACAACTTATCAAAGTATAAAAAATTATAACTAAAAATGTAACAGGAAAAATTTGAGGAATCTGCAATAAAAACTCTCCAATAATTACAAACGGTATAAAAGATACCAAAAGATTATAAAATATTATTTGAATAATTTTCCATATTTTTATTTGATATGTTTTTTCCATATTTTTTTTTAAAACTCCTATTTAAATTTAAAAATATTCTAAATTATATTCTCTTAAATATTCATAAATTCAGAGTTTGTTATCTTTTCAACATCCTAGCTGCAATCTCTACCATCCTAATTGCCAGTTCATGGTTTTCCCCAAACAAATTATAAGCCCCGTCTTCACTCAAAACTCCACATTTCAAATCTTGTGGTAAAATACCATTATTATAATCTTCTACATCTAAAAACCAGTTTTCGCTGCTGTAATATTCATCCAGTTTTTTATAATCTGTTAAATTTTCTTCCAGTTTGTCTAATGCTTCATTCAACTCTCTAAAAATATCCGCTGATTTATCCATAACTTTTTCCATTTTTTCAACTCTTTTTATTTTATCATTTTTCATAAAACTTACCTCTTTTTTATATTTTAATTTTTTATTAATTTTTTCTTGTCTTTTCAAAAAAAGCTACCGTTTTTTCGATAGCCGCATTTTTTATTATTATAATTCTGAATTGTTATTAATTTGCTCTTTCAATATATTCACCAGTTCTCGTGTCAATTTTGATTTTATCTCCAATTGCTACGAATAAAGGCACTTGCAATTCATACCCTGTAGATACAGTTGCTGGTTTTGTCGCACGTCCAATTGTATCACCCTTTAATCCTGGTTCTGTATAAGTTACTTCTCTAATTACTGTATTTGGTAATTCTACACCAACTGGAGTTCCTTCGTACATCAATACTTGAATAATCATTTCTTCTTCCAAGAAATTTACTGCATCTCCTAAATCTTCAGCTGATAAAGTAATTTGCTCAAAAGATTCCTGATCCATGAAATTATATTCTCCATCAGTTTCATATAAAAATTGCATTTGATTTCTATCAAGAATAATATCGTCCATAAGTTCAGTTGCTAAAACTGTGATTTCTTGTATTTTTCCTGAGATTAACTCTTTTGTTTTAAATTTTACTTCTGCTGCTCTTTGTCTTTTTCCTGATGTTGACTGATGTCTTTCAGCTTTTAATATTAAATATGGGATGTTGTCCTTTCTATATGTACTTCCTTGTCTTAATTCTGCTGCTGGTTTCATTAATTTTTTCCTCCTAAATTTTTACTTTATTTTATGATTTATTTTTTAACTTAACTTACTATTTATTCTAAAAATAAACTTGATTTCTCTAACTAATATTTTATTAAATAAGTTGCAGTTACTACCACTCTCATTTTTTTATAAATTTGATTAGCCTCATTTTCATTGATTTTTCTTACATCTTCCGTGTCTTCTAGTATCTCAAATTGCCCTTGACTAATATTTTTTAGTCCGCCAATTTCATTGTTATTTACTTTTAACATCTCAATTGCTCTTATTTCAGCATTTCGAGAAGCATCTACTACCATATCTTTTTTATATCTTTCGATATTCGTTATAAAAAATTCTGGCTCGTTTATCTGAATATTGTTACTTTGCAACTTTAACTCTAATAATTTTTGAAAAAACTCTTCGACTTTGTCAATATCCTTCGTTACAATAGAAATTGTTTCAACTCCCTCGTAATCTGAAATTTTAGCATTTTGCATAATTGGAGTAGAAATTGCTGTTGTCTGCTGTTTTACATTCGATGAAGCTTCAATATAATTTGGCTGAATTCTTAAATTTCCAATACTATAATCATTTGAATCAATTTTTAGATTTTTAATCAAATCTGTTGCCAATTTTTCTTTTTCTGATATACTTTTTTTTAATTCGTCGAGATTTTCATTTTTATCAGAAATTACGATATTTATGAGTGCCTTATCTGCTTTTATTCTACGTTCCGCTACTCCTTTTACTGTAATTCTGTTTTCATCTTTATTTGCTTTGTTCATGGCATTTGAAATTAATGCCGCAGATATTATTAATCCAAAGGACAATATCGTAGGAATTATTATAAATTGTATTTTTTTCAATTTTTACTCCTTTTCTGAACTTTAAAACCTGCTACATAATTTAAATTACTTAAAACTATGATAATTTTATTTTTAAAATTTTTACCAAAATTATTTTATTTCAGTAATCCAATACTAAATTATATATGCAAGAGTTCTATCAAATTATAGATTATTTTCAAAAAAAAGTCAATTATATATCAAAATTTTTTATTAAAAATTCTAAAACCTATATAACAAAACAAGGGCAATAACTTCTACCCTTGATTTATAATTTTATTTTTGATTAATTACTTTGTTTATACATTAGCCATCCATTAAAATATAAAGATGTACTGTCACTTCCACTTACTCTTCTAATTTGGCCATTTTCCAAATACCATTTGCTTCTATTCATAACAGCGTCATAATTTTTTTCTTCAGCAAAATTTACAGTTACTGTTACAGGTCCTGTATGTCTTAAAGAACTTCCATTATTAATTACACAGTCCTGAAATGAAATATCTGCCATATATCCATGCTGTGCATATGAATCTTCTACAGTATCAGTATCGAATGCCGATTCACTGGGGCTCGGATTTATACAATAACTTCCTTTTTTTACACCTACTGGACTTTTTACAACTAATTTCTCATTACTTTCCTTAGGCAACTCTTTTTTTTCTTCAACTTTTGGCTGCTCTACCTTTTTTTGTTCCTGCTGTTGCACAGTTTCAGGAGTTTGAGCGTTTGTTACAGTTGGTATATTTTGATTTTGTGATATTGCTGCCATTTCTTTTTTCAGATTTTCTTTTTTCTTCTTATTTTGACTTCTCAGATAAAAAATCCCAGATCCAACTAAAACAATAAATATCGCAACTGCTGCAGCTAGGATGGTCGTCATTTTGTTTGAAACGTATTTTTCTTCAGCTTCCTCTTCTTCGTCTTCTTGTTTATTTATTTCTGGATTATTTATATTTCTAATAGGCTTTTCTACTTTATTTATATTTTTAGCACTGCTTCCCGCAACGCTTCCATAAACTGTTTTTTCAAGCTCTTCTTTCTGTCTTTGTAAATCCTGAATTTCTTTCTGACGTTTTAATTCTTCTATTTCTCTTTCCAACTGCTCTTTTGCATTTTCACCAAATTGGTTATCATCCATAATATCCTCCCACAAAAATTAACATTTTTTATTAACAGTAAATTATATACTGTGGTTATTAAATTTTCTACATATCCATATCAAATGTCATTACTTTATTAAAATCTGAATTTGCTTCATTAGATTGAGTCCATTCACCATTTACATTTGTATATGTTAAGTCAAATGTTTTCTCAGAATATTTTAAATTGGAATTATTTAATTTTTGGTCAATAAACTCCTTCATCCATTTCATTGTCTGCTTTTCTATAGATGCTTCTGATTGTCCTTTAAGTTGTTGTGCATTATCGATAACTTTTTTATTGACAAGCGTCTTTATTTCAGATAAATCAGGATATTTCATTGTTACATTTAAAATAACCTTTCCTTGAGTTTCGGTTGCATTATTTATTTTGTAACTTATTTTTTTGTATGCTTCCTTAAATAAATTCATTGAATCAAGTTCATTTTTATCTGTTGTTATTGAAGAATAATCACCCTTTTGCAAGATGTCAATTGCTTCTTTTAATGTATTTTCTGCTGCCTCTTTTCCACTTCCTCCAGTTGTATTTGGTTGCGGTGTTGTTATACTAGCCATATTTTGACTTTGTAAGATTGTTGAAACTGCTGATTTTTTTACACTTTCCTTTTTTTTCTTGTTTTGTGCATTAATATAAAGAATTCCTGAACCTATAATGATGATAAATAATGCTGCAATACCTAATAAAGTCAATAATTTCTTATTCGAAGATGATTTTATTTCTTCTTTGTTATCCTCATTTCTTTCATTGATTTCTTTATTCTTTTTGGCTTCACTGCCTCCTATACTTCCAAACATTGTCTTTTCAAGTTCTTCTTTTTGTTTTTGAAGTTCCCGTATTTCCTTTTGACGTTTTAATTCTTGAATCTCTTTTTCTAACTGCTCTTTTGATTGCTCATTAAATTTATTATTATCCATAACATTTTCCTCCTATAAAATCACATCTATATTTTACAGTAATTATTATACCATAACATTTTTAAAATTTCAAGTAGTTTTGACAGAATATTTTTTACTGTAATAATTTCGATTGATTTTATTAGAAGGATTAGATAATTATATTTTACATTTTATAATTAAATGAAACTACTTTGATAAATTGAAGATTATTCCCTTCTAATTCCCATTTTCCATTTTGTTTTACATATACCATATCAAATGTTTCTTCTAAATATTTTAAATTTTTGTCATTTAATTTTTCATCTATTGATTCTTTTAAAAACTGCATACTTTGTTTTTCTATTTCAGCATCTGATTTTCCCTCTAACTTTTGTGTTTCTTTTAATAATTTATTTTGGAATATCTTTCCTGCTTCTGATAAATCAGGATATTTCATAGTAACATTTACAAGAACTTTATCTTTGCTTTCTTCTGTTACTTTATTGATTTTGTAAGTTAATTTTTTGTATGCTCCACTAAATACTTGTAACGCTTCAACTGACTCCTTATCAGAGTTTAATTTAGAAAAATCACCTTTTTGAAGAGCTTCCATTGATGCTTTAAAATCATTCTCAGCAAATTTTTTACCATTTTGACAACTTGCTAATGTTAGCATCAGGATTAGTCCTACAATAATTGATAATATTTTTTTCATATTATTCCTTCTTTCTAACCGTAATATTAACTTACAATATTTTTTTATTTTTTTAAACTAAAAAATTATAGCCAACTTAATCAGGTTTCTATAAATTTATTATCTTCCCCATTTTTCAGGATTTTTACTCCATTCCAAAGCAATTTTTGCTTCTTCCTGTGTCAAATAATCCGTTTGAGCCAATAATTTTATTAAAACATCAAAATTTGAAAGTGAACTGAATTTACAATTGTATTTCGCATAATTTGCTTTTGCACTGTCAAATCCATAAGAAAAAATTGATTTTACTTCCAGTTCCTTCACTTCTTCCTTTTGAAGCACATCAACTGCAATAAGGCTGCTTTTTCCTGTTGTAATCAAATCTTCAATTACAACGACTTTTTTCCCTTTTACTTCTGCACCTTCAATCTGTTTTCCCGCACCATGATCTTTTGGTTTGTTTCTAACATACGCAAGCGGTTTTTTCATTCTGTCAGCGATAAATGCGGCCCAAGGTATTCCAGCAGTTGCAACTCCCACAATCACATCCACATTTTTGTCAATTCTTTCAACAAATGCTTCTACAATTGTATCTCTATCATCTGAAAATCCTAATACATAACGATTATCGCAATAAATTGGACTCTTTATTCCAGATGCAAATGTAAAAGGCTCTCCTACATTGATTTTCACTGCCTTTACATCAAATAATGCTTTTGCCACTTTTTCTTCCAATGTTAAATTAGCCATTTTACCATTTCCTTTCAAATTTTGATTTTTGTTTTATTTCTAAACTATTTATTAGTTATTAACATATAGGTACATGATTTATTCTGAAAATTTGATCTCTTTTCCTTTATGAATATCGTTAATTTTCGCATTTTCATAAATAATTTTTCCATTTACAATTGTCATGGTGTTTTTCCCTTTTAATTTCCAGTTTTCATAAGGAGTCCAGCCACATTTTGATTCAATTGTGTCATCTACACCGACAATCCAATCTTTTTGTGTATCAACTACAATTATATCGGCAAAAAAACCTTCCTGTAACTTTCCTCTTTTTTCAATTTTCATTATTTTTGCAGGATTTTCACACATTAACTTTTGTATTGTTTCAAGTGATATTTTCCCTTCGTTGAAGGCATTTATCATAAGTGCAAGTGAAGTTTCTACTCCTGGCATTCCAAACGTAATTTTTTCTAATTTTTCACTTATTAGATGTGGTGCGTGATCTGTTCCAATTGTATCAACTTCTCCTTGATTTATTGCCTCCCACAAAAATTTATTATCAGATTTTTCTCTTAATTCAGGTTTCATTCTTAGAAGCATTTTATTCCGCTCTGTACTTTCACGAATCTCAGTATTTAAAAATAAATGATGAGGCGTAACTTCAGCATAAATTGAATGCTCTTTTGTATTTAATTCTTTATTTTTCTTGGCACTTATAACTTTTTTTAATTCTTCCGCTGATGGGATATGACAAACATAAAGCCCTTTTCCATAATTTTTATTTAATTCCATTGCCTTATCAATCATATCATTTTCAGCGTGAACCAGTACCAATTCAGAATTTTCAAATACCTTTTTCAAGATTTTATCATCTTCGATAAGCATCTCTCCAGTTGTTACATTCATAAAAATTTTTACTGTGTTTGCTTCGCCATTTCTCAAAACCTTTTTTATTTCCTCAATGTTATCATTTTTACTTCCACCAAAATGGAATCCAAAATTTACAATTGACTTTTTACTTGCTAATTTTTTCTTTTCCAGCAAATTTTCTAACGTTGTGGTCGTCGGAATTGTATTTGGCATATCATAAAAAGTCGTAATACCAGCTTTGGCACACGCACGTGAACCTGTTGTAAAATCTTCTTTGTAGGTAATTCCTGGTTCTCTCATATGCGTATGCACATCAATAACTCCTGGCATTATTAATTTTTCTTCAACATCAATGATTCTGACATTTTCGTTATTTTTAAATCTGCTTTCATCAATTTTTTCAGAAATTTTTTCAATAATTTCATTATTTATCAAAATTTCAATTTTATTTCCAAAAACATCAATGCCATTTTTTAGAATGATAATCTTGTTATCTTCCATGTTTTACTCCTAAGTTTTATAGATATACTCATATTTCCTTAATACTGTATTTTTTATCTTCCTTCTAAACTTTTTAGCAATCTTTCCATTTTTAAAATCTGAAAATCCAATTTTTCATCTAATGTCATATTTTTTTCTTTATTTCTTTTAGCTTTTGCTTCTAATCTTCTTTCTTGTTCTGGAGTAAGTCTTTTAGTTTTCGGTGCTTGCTTTTGAACTTGTTTTGGTGCTTGATTTGTTTCTTCTGCTTCTTGTTCTTGTGATTGTTTTAGTTCTGTTTCTGTATTTTCTGTATTTTCCATTTCATTTGTTTTTACCTCGTCTTGAGTTTGTTTTACATCCTCAATTTGAGTTTTTTCAACTTTAACATCTGTATTTTCACTATACCCTAACTGACATACTGCCAAAATTCCCAATGTTAATAACAATAAATTTTTTTTCATAAATTTTCTCCTTATTTTTTTAAATTTTGTACACTCTATTTTAATACAGTTATCTTTGAATTGTATTTATTCTATTCTAAAATTTGATTTTTTTTATTACTTTAATTTTTTATTTCTTTGAAATAATCCTTTATAATGCTTCTGAAATTTCCTCCAGAATTAATTTTGCACTTTCTGCTGGATTTGCAGCCCTAGTTATTGGGCGCCCAACTACAAGAAAATCTACCCCCTGTTTTATCGCATCTGCCGGCGTCATAATTCGTGTCTGGTCATCATTACTTTTCCCATCAGCATTTAATGTAAATTTAGGACGTACTCCAGGACAAACTGTTACGAATTTCTCTCCTAATTTTTCCTTTACATCCTTTGCCTCCTGCGGTGAACACACAATTCCATGCATTCCATTATTTCTAGCAAGCGTTGCAAGATTCAAAACAATTTCCCCTAATTTTAAGTCACTTTTATACATTTCAAAAATATCATTTTCACCCAAGTTTGTCAAAATTGTCACTCCAATTAAAAGGCTTTCTGATTTACTTTCTTTTACCAATTCAGCAACTTCTCTCATAGTTTTGGTTCCATTTGAACAATGAATATTAAACATAAATACATTTTTTTTTATAGCATTCGCACAAGCCATTTTCACAGTATTCGTTATATCGTGAAATTTTAAATCCAAAAATACTTTTTTCCCCTTTTCGTGCAAATAATCTATTAATTTTCCGTCTGTATTAAGATAGCTCTCAAGTCCAACTTTATACATTGAAATATTATCTCCAAGTTTCTCTACAAGTCTTTTTGCATCTTCCATATTATCATAATCTAGCGCAACAAATATTCTATCTTTTGCTCTCTCATCAATTCTAGCCATTCTAATCTTCCCTCCTTTTAACTTCTTTTATTTCAAACATTCCCATAAAAATTAGAATCAAAATTTCTAAAATAAATATTGGAATTGCAATAAAAACAGCTATTTGATGTAAATTCATAATTAACATTGCCATTAGAATCTGAAAAACAAAAGTAATTCCCCATGCTTTAAAATGAAGTGTTATTCTGTAGTTTTGATTATCTGATTCCACATTTATAACTTTTTTAGGAGTTTTTATTAAAAAATTATTGTATACTTGAAGCATTTGTTCTCCATAGTCTACATCAATTTCTGTTTTTTCATTAAATTTTACTTCTACAATTTTTTCATCATTTATTTTTAATTTAAACCTATCTCCTGCACCATTAGAAGATATTTTTGATTCTATAATTATTTTAGGCATTTCTTTTCCTTTCTTTAATAAACTATTTTTAAATTAACTATTGAATTTTTATTTCATCTTCCAAAATTACTTTTTCACAATAAAAACATTTATATTTCGTTTTTTCTTTTAAATTATTTCCATCTAAGTTTTCAGAATTTTCGTTTATACAAATAAATTTTGCTTGAATATTTTCGTGATTTGAAATACATTTTGGATTATTACATTTTATATTTTTTATATAATTAATATTTTGGGAACTCTTATATTCTGTATCTTGATTAAAAAACTCCTTATTTTTACCTAACACGCTCATCATCATAGCCTGCCTTACTGGAATACCATTTTTGGCCTGCTTAAAATATAGTGCATATTTTGTATCATCTAAATCTGTTTCAATCTCATCTACTCTTGGCAAAGGATGGAGAATTATCATATCTTCTTTACATTTTCCAACTATATTTTCACAATTTATAACATAAATTCCTTTTACTTTCTCATAATCCTTAATATCTGGGAATCGTTCTTTCTGAATTCTGGTCATATAAAAAACATCAATTTTATCAAGGCAATTCCTAAAATCTTCTAAAATCTCATATTTTATCCCATTTTTTTTCAAATCTTCCAGTAAATATTCAGGCATCTGCAATGACTGCGGTGCTACAAAATACATTACTGATGGATTAAAGTGTGTAAGTGCTTTTGCAAGTGAGTGAACTGTTCTTCCATATTTCAAATCTCCAACAAATGCTATTTTTAAATTTTCAAGTGTTCCTTTTTCATCAAGAATTGTATATAAATCAAGTAAAGTCTGACTAGGATGTTGATTTGATCCATCTCCTGCATTAATCACAGGCTTTTTTGAAGTTTCTGAGGCAAGTTTTGCCGCTCCGTCAAGCGGGTGCCTTACAACTATTAAATCTGAATAGCTTTCTACCATTTTGATTGTATCAGTAAATGATTCTCCTTTCTGAACAGACGACTGTTCTACAGGCGGTAATGAGAGAATATTAGCTCCCAATCGCATTGCTGCTGATTCAAAAGACATTTTTGTTCGTGTACTTGGTTCAAAAAATAATGTTGCAATTATTTTTCCATGTAAAAATTTTAATTTTTTCTCTTCCGAACAATCTTCAATCTTTCTTGCCAGCTCTAAAATATCAAGAATTTCCTTTTTTTTCATATCATTCATAGAAATAATATTTCCCACAGCCATCTCTCCTTGCAATTATATATTTTCAAATAATTTTCTCAAATTTATGATAGCAAATTTTATTATTATTTGCAAACTTTTCTTTTTATAAAAAAAATCAGAAGTTAATCTAATTTGTCAGATATTTTCTTCCGATTTTTTATTTACATTTTAATTTTCATCAACTTTATATTTCAAAACTCTAGTTGCATTTAATACTGCAAGCAAGGCAACACCAACGTCTGCAAATACAGCTTCCCACATTGTTGCATCCCCAAAAAGCCCTAGAATTAGAACTATTAATTTTACAGCAAATGCTAAAGTAATGTTTTGCCAAACAATTGTTTTAGTTTTTTTAGCTATTTTCATAGCAGTTACAATTTTTGAAGGTTCGTCATTCATTATTACAACATCGGCAGCTTCGATGGCGGCATCACTTCCAACACCTCCCATTGCGATTCCAATATCGGCTCTGGCAAGTACAGGAGCATCATTTATTCCATCTCCTACGAATACAACTTTCCCTTTTTCACTTTTAGTCTTGTAAATTTCTTCCAATTTTTCAACTTTTTCATTTGGAAGCAGTTCAGCAAACACTTTGTCAATTCCAAGTTTTTGGGCGATATTTTTACCAATTGCCTTGTTATCGCCAGTAAGCATTACAATTTCCTTGATTCCGTTTGCCTTCATTCCCTTGATTGCTTTTGGAGAATCTGCTTTTATTTCATCAGAAATTAGGATATTTCCGATATATTGCCCATCAAATGCAATGTAAATTACAGTTCCTAAATTCTCTTTTTCAGTAAATTTAATATTTTCCAAGTTCATCAGTTTAGAGTTTCCAGCCAAAATCTGATGGTTATTTATGTTAGCTTTTATTCCAAATCCTGAAATTTCTTCAAAATCTTTTATAACGCTTTCATCAATTTTTGTAGCAGTATTTTCATATTCAGAAACTATTGACTGAGCAATAGGGTGATTTGAAAATTTTTCAATGTGTGCGGCGTATTTTAATAGTAAAGATTGTGTCAAATCAGTTTTATTATTTTCAAAATCATTTATTTTTACATTATTTTCAACGTTTATTTCAGTAACTTTGAAAACACCTTTTGTCAAAGTTCCAGTTTTGTCCATAACGACACTTTCCACATCATTCAATGCTTCCAGATAATTTGCACCTTTTACCAGAATCCCGTGTTTTGAAGCACCACCAATTCCACCAAAAAACCCTAATGGAATAGAGATAATCAAAGCACATGGACAAGATACAACAAGGAAAATTAAAGCACGATAAATCCAATCTGTAAATGTTGCGCCTGAAATTAACAATGGAGGGAAAATTGCCATAATTAAAGCTGTTATTACAACTGCTGGAGTATAATATTTTGCAAATTTTGTAATAAAATTTTCTGTTTTTGACTTTTTACTGCTGGCATTTTCCACCAAGTTAAGTATTTTGGAAACAGTTGATTCTGAAAACACTTTTGCAACTTCAATTTCCACAAGTCCTGTTTTATTTATAAATCCACTTAGGACGTTGTCTCCTGTTTTTGCTTCACGTGGCAACGATTCTCCTGTTAGTGCAGAAGTGTCAAAAGCTGAATTTCCATTTATAATTCTTCCATCCAAAGGTACTTTTTCTCCTGGTTTTACTACAATAATGTCAGCGACTTTTATTTCTTCAGGATTTACTTTTTTTATTCCATTATCAGTTTTAAGATTTGCATAATCAGGACGAATGTCCATTAACGCTATAATAGATTTTCTTGAATTATTAACTGCAATGCCTTGAAACAGTTCTCCAAGTTGATAGAATAGCATAACAGCCACACCTTCAGGATATTCTCCAATAGCAAATGCACCAACTGTAGCAATAGCCATCAAAAAGTTTTCGTCAAAGACTTGACCCTTCAAAATATTTTTTACAGCAGACAGCAGCACATCACCACCGATTATGAAATAACTTATTAAAAATACAGCTAATTTAGGAATAAATAGAGTTTTTGGAATAAAAATTCCTAAAACAAATAAAATTCCACCAATTAATAATTTTTTCTTTATTTTATCAGTATCCTCTTCTCCATGAGCGTGACTATGATCATGGGAGTGAGCGTGTGCATGAGAATGTGAGTGACTATGGCTGTGAGCATGAAGCTTTTTAGTAGAAATCTTTACTCCGTCCTTAATTTTGCTTACTTCCTCTTGAATAAATTTTGCCAATTCATCTTGCGAAAAATTCTCAGATTCTATAATAACTCGTTTTCCAAGGAAATCGACAGTAGCCGCCTTAATCCTTTGCAATGTATTTAATTTACGTTCAATCTTAGCAGCACAATTTGGGCAGTCTACCCCGTCAATAAACAATGTGCATTCATTAGTTTTCATGAACTTAACCTCCATTTTTTATTTATCAAATTTATTTTATTTAAACGTATGAACATTTATTCATATATTTATTTTACTATATTTAATATTTATTGTCAACAATTTTTTTTGATTAATCTCAAAGTTAATTTATTATAATTTAAACCATTAAAAATATTTTTAATTTTCAAAAAAATATCAAAATTTAAAAATTTAGATTTAGTTATTACTAAAAGGCATAATTACTAATAAGAAAAAAGCATTTGAAATTATAAGGGATATTTGTTACAATTCAGGAAAGAAATTTTATGAATTACAGGAGGAAAAAAATGGCATTAGAAAAGGTAAATTCTCCAAAAGACTTAAAAAAATTGAGTAGAGAAGAATTAATAGTATTGGCACAGGATGTTAGGGATGCAATGCTTCACAGAGTTAGTAATAAAGGGGGACATGTGGGACCTGACTTTGGAGCAGTTGAACTAATAATTGCATTACACAAAGTGTTTAATTCACCTGTTGATAAATTTGTATTTGACGTTTCACACCAATGTTATCCGCATAAAATTATTACTGGGAGAAAATTTGGATTTTTAGATTTGGATAGGTATTCGGAAGTTTCGGGGTATACCAATCAAGATGAAAGTGAACATGATTTCTTTAAAATCGGGCATACTTCGACATCTGTGAGTCTAGCGACTGGACTTGCTAAAGCGAGAGATTTACGTGGTGTAAAAGAAAATATAATTGCAATTATTGGGGATGGTTCTCTTAGTGGCGGAGAAGCATTTGAAGGGCTTAATGTAGCCTCTGAACTTAATACAAATATGATTATTATTGCAAATGACAATGATATGTCGATTGCTGAAAATCACGGAGGGCTTTACAAAAATTTAAGAGAATTAAGAGAAAGTAACGGACAGGCTCAAAATAATTATTTTAAATCATTAGGACTTGACTATATTTATGTGGATAAAGGAAATGACTTGAAAGCTTTGATAGAAGTTTTTGAGAAAGTAAAAGATATTGATCATCCAATAGTTGTTCACGTGCATACTCAAAAAGGAAAAGGACTGCCTTATGCTGAAAAAGATAAGGAAACTTGGCACTATGGAATGCCTTTTGATCCAGAAACAGGAGAAAAACGTAATTCATATTCTGGTGGATTGAGTAATGATACTGCTGAATTTTTGATGGATAAAATGGAAAAAGATTCGACAGTAGCTGTTATAACTTCTGGAACACCAACTGTTTTAGGATTTACAAGGGATAGAAGAGAAAAATTTGCAAAACAGTTTATTGATGTCGGAATTGCAGAGGAACAGGCTGTAGCAATGATTTCCGGAATGGCTAAAAATGGAGGAAAACCAATATATGGAGTTTTTAGCACATTTATTCAAAGAACTTACGATCAGCTTTCTCAAGATTTGGCAATAAATAATAATCCAGCTACCATTCTTATTTTCGGCGGAGGACTAGGTGGAATGAGTGATGTTACCCATTTATGCTGGTTTGATATCTCATTAGTGTCAAATATTCCAAACATCGTATTTCTAGCTCCAACAAGCAAGGAAGAATATTTCGCAATGCTGGACTGGTCAATTGAATACAAAGGGCATCCAGTTGCAATAAGAGTGCCTTCTCAATTGTCAGAAGATACAGGAAATGTACAAAAAGATTTTAGCGACTTAAACAAATATCTTGTTACTGAAAAAGGAAAAGATGTAGCAATCTTAGGGCTAGGTAACTTTTACAAATTAGGAAAAGAAGTAAAAGAACTTTTAAAAGAAAATGGAATTGATGCAACATTAATTAATCCAAGATATGCTTCAGGGATTGATGAAACATTGTTAAACGAATTAAAAGCAGAACATAAATTAGTTGTTACACTAGAAGATGGTGTAATTGACGGTGGATTTGGAGAAAAAATTGCGAGATTCTACGGGGCTTCTGATATGAAAGTGTTAAATTATGGTATTAAGAAAGAATTTACTGATAGAGTGGCTCCAGATGTGTCGTTTAAAAATAATAGATTAACAAAAGAGCAGGTTACACAGGATATTTTAGACATTGTGAAATAATTTGTATTAAATGAAATCAGAAATGACTTTTAGAAGGATTTTCTGATTTTTTATATTCTTTCTTTTTCTTAAGAATCAAAATTGTATTTCAAAAAAAAAATTTGATATACTTGTTTTATTAAATTAAGTTTATAAAAGTCAAATAAAACAAAAGTTTCGAGAAAATAGTTATAGTTTTCAAGTTTATTTTTAAAATAATAAAGCGAGGAATAATATGAAAATAAAAAAATATGAAATAAATTTTGAAGAAATAAATAAAAAATTAAATAAATACAAAGAAACAAAACTTAATGAACATTTATTGAAACAATTAAGAGAGGATCTGATAATAAAATGGACATACAACAGCAATGCAATTGAAGGAAGCACTTTTACATTGATGGAAACAAAAGTTCTGCTGGAAGAAGGGATAACTGTTGGTGGGAAGACTATGAGAGAACATCTTGAAATAATAGGGCATGCTGAAGCCATTTATTATTTGGAAGAAATTATAAAAGATGATACAGAACTATCAGAAAAAGAGATAAGAAATATTCACAGTTTAATAACAAAAGGCATTGAAAATATAAATCCGGGACAGTATCGAAGAGTCCCAGTCTATATAAGTGGTGCAGAGCATATTCCACCACAGCCTTACATGATACTTCCTGAAATGGAAAAATTAATGTTATGGTATAGAAATGAGGCAAATGAGTTGCATCCGATAGAAAGAGCGACTATTTTACACGGTGAATTTGTCAAAATACATCCATTTTTAGATGGAAATGGAAGAACTTCCAGACTGCTTCTAAATTTTGAACTTATGAAAAATGGCTATCCTCCGATAATTATTGAAAAGTCGGAAAGAGCAATTTATTTTGAAAGTCTGGAAAAAGGTCCACTAACAGGCGACTGGAGTGATTTTATACAGTTTGTTGCTAAAAAATGTGAAGAAAGAATTGATTTTATAAATTCATTTAAAGAAAAAGAAACAAAATAATAAAAATACAAAAAATGGGGCATAAAAATGCCCCTTTAATTATGTAAATTATAAAAATATATTATTTCATAACTCTCAATATAAGCTTCTCTTTTGCATCTTTCAAAATTTCATTAATTTCATTTTTTGAAATATTATTTGCCAAGATGATATAGTAATTTTCAATTTGATTTATTAGTTCAAATGGCGAATTTTCTATATCAAAGTCATCTGAAACTCTTATATAGTAAGAATCTTTCACTGTGTTTGAGTCCACAATTTCAAATACTTTTGTAGAATTAAAGAAATAATCTGATTCAATATGGTTTCTTGTTACAATTTTTACGATGTCCGCAACTACAGCTGATGCAGTTGGATCCATTCCTGCACCTTTTCCATAAAATAAAGTTTTGTCTGTATAAGAACCTGTTGTTTCAATCGCATTGTAAACATCATCAACTTTTGCTAAAATTTCACTATTTGGAATTAATGTTGGCTCTACTGAAATTTGTACTGATTTATCAGATAAAAGTTTTGAGCTTGCAATTAATTTTATAGTTGAGTTTAGTTGGTTTGCTGAGAAAATGTCAACTGTGCTGATTTCTCTTATTCCTGATAATTGCATATCTTTGAACTTGATTGAACCTCCATAGGCTAGTGAGGCAAGAATATTTATTTTATGTCCTGCATCAATTCCATCTACATCATAAGTAGGATCAGCTTCCGCATACCCTTTTTCAGAAGCAATTTTTAGTGCTTCATCAAATGATAAATTATCTTCTTTCATTTTTGTCAAAATATAATTTGAAGTTCCGTTCATAATTCCACGAATTTCAGTAACTGTATTTGCAACTAGACTTTCCATCAAAGGTGTTACAATAGGAATCCCTCCGCCAACAGCAGCTTCAAACAGGAATGAAACTCCATTTTCCTTTGCTAATTGAAATAATTCTACTCCATATTTTGCAATTAGTGCCTTGTTTGCTGTAACGACACTTTTCTTAGCTTGAAATGCTTCAATAATTATCTGTTTTGCAATAGTTTCTCCACCGATTAGCTCTACAACAATCTTAATTTCAGGATCATTTAATATTTTTTTGTAGTCATTTGTAAGAACTGATTTGTCAAAATCAAATGAAAATTCACGTTCAATATTTAAATCACACGCATATTTTACTTCAATATCAGCTCTTGACTTTTCAAAAATGCTTTCCTTTTCATTTGTTAATACCTTAAAAACTCCTTCTCCTACAGTTCCTAATCCAATAATTCCTATTTTCATATTTTCTAAAGTCCTCTCTTTTGGTTATTCTGATATTTTATTTCTAGCTTAGCTGTCCATTTCAATGAATCTTTTATGAAGTGCATTTACTGCTTTTTCCACATCATTTTCATGAATAATGCAAGAAACATTAATCTCTGAGCAAGAAATCATATCTATATTTATATTATTTTCAGCAAGTGTATCAAATATTTCGGCAGTAGTTTCATAGTGACTTTTTAATCCGATTCCAACAACAGAGACTTTTGCAATTTTTTCTTCATATGAAACACCTTCAGCCCCAATATTCTCTTTTATCTGTTCCGAAATAGCCACAGCTTCCTTTAAATCATCACTTTTTACAGTAAATGATATATTATTTAATTCTTTGTTTACACTTGAACTTTGCAAAATTATGTCTGTATTAATTTTTTCCTTAGCAAGTCTAGAAAATACTTTTGCTGCAATTCCTGGCTTATCAGGTACTCCAAAAAGTGTTATTTTTCCTTCATTTTTAGAAGAGGTAATACCAGCGATTTTTACTTTTTCCATAGCTTCTCCTTTTATGTCAATATTTTGATTTCCTATTTCATCAAATCCTTCTTCCCTTTGCACAATCGTTCCTTCAGAATCGTCAAATGATGAACGTAAATGTATTTTTATACCATATTTTGCTGCAATTTCAACTGATCTTGGATGCAGGACTTTTGCTCCTGAGGCAGCCAGTTCCAGCATTTCCTGATAAGAAATTGTTTCTAATTTTTTTGCATTTTTTACAATTCTTGGATCTGCTGTATAAACTCCGTCAACATCAGTGTAAATCTCTACTTCATCAGCATTAAGAGCTGCTCCTAATGCAACAGCGGTTGTATCGGAACCACCACGTCCAAGCGTAGTAATTTCATTATTTTCAGTAATTCCTTGAAATCCAGCAAATACCACTACATTTCCATCATTTAGTTTTTCCTGTATAATTTGTGTATCAATGTCAATAATTTTAGCTTTTGTATGCACAGATGTCGTTTTAAAATTAACTTGAAAAGCATTTAACGAAACAGCCTTTTCCCCCATATCAGCTACAGCAATCGCAAGTGATGCAATCGAAATCTGCTCTCCTGAAGTCAAAAGCATATCAAATTCACGTTTATTCGGCGAATCTGACAACTCATAAGCTCTTTTTATCAGCTCGTCAGTCCTCCCAGCCGGTGCAGAAACAACAACGATTACATCGTGTCCAGCCTTTTTATACTTTACAACTCTTTTAGCCACTTCCTTTACCCTCTCGGCATTTGCAACGGAAGTTCCGCCATATTTCTGTATAATTAAAGCCATATTACCTCCTATTTTTTCATAAAATTTAACTACTCTATAATATACTATTTTTTTTCATAAATTTCAATATTTTCATAAGCAAAGAATAACATATTCTAAATAAAAAAGCAAGGTAAATTCCAATATTTGTAAATATTGGAAGTATAAATTTTAAATATTTACAACAAAAAATTAATTTTGAATTTTTTTAGAATATTGACAAATATACATATATGTGATATAAATAACTGTCTAATAGAGACGCCCCATCTCTACATTTAGACTTCTTTCATACAAAAAAACGAGCACACGGCTCGTTTTTATTTTATAAATTAGCATTTAAACAAAAAATTAATAAAATTTAAAAAATTTATCATAAATATTTAGGAGAATGGAATTATAAGATGAAAAGAGAAATAGCCATAATTGGTGGTGGTGCGTCAGGTTTTCTGACAGCGATTACTGCAAAGAAAAACGGAAGGGATGTTGTCATTCTGGAAAGAAAGGACAGAGTTCTGAAAAAAGTACTTACAACTGGAAATGGACGATGCAACTTGACAAATGTAAATGCTTCCAATAGAAATTATTTTGGAATTGAGAAAATGAAGCAGCCTATTGAGAAAATTTTGGAGAGTTTTACTTCAGAAGATGCAATGAGATTTTTTGAAGATGAAGTTGGGATTATTTGTAATGAAGAAAACCGTGGTAAAGTTTATCCTCTTAGCGGACAAGCTGCATCAATTGTAGATGGACTTAGATTTTATGCACAAAGTCTTGGAATAGATATAATTACAGACTTTTATGTTACAAAAATTGAGAAGGAAATGTTTGATTTTAAGATAATTTCTGAAGATAAAAAACAAATAATTACCAAAAAGATAGTGCTTGCAACTGGTGGGAAATCGTATCCTGAACTTGGTTCGAACGGAAGCGGCTATGAGCTGGCAAAGACCTTTGGGCATACTGTTACCGAATTAACGCCTGTTATTGTACAGCTAAAGGCAGAAAAAGAAAAAATTAAAGGTCTAAAAGGAATTAAGTCAGATGTGGAAATTACAGCTTTTGGAGAAAATAGAAACGGTGAAAAGGAAAAAATCTGTACTTATGATGGTGAACTGCTGTTTACTGATTTTGGCATTTCTGGAAATGTAGTTTTTAATATTTCGTATGTTTTCCCAATTTACAGAAACGTGGAATTTGAAATTGATTTTATGCCAAAATTTACTTATAATGAAATTTTTGAAATTTTGAAAAAACGTCGGACAATATTAAAGGATTTTACAATGGAACAATTTTTTAATGGAGTTGTCAATAAAAAACTGGGACAATTTTTGACAAAATCGGCAGGAATTGAAAAATTATCGAAAAGTATAAATAAACTTACAGACAACGAAATTCGCAAAATTTGTACAACTTTAAAAAAATATAGAATAAAAATTATTGATACAAATGGCTTTAAAGCAGCTCAGGTTACCGCTGGCGGTATTCCTTTAAGTGAAGTAAATCTAGAAAATTTAGAATCAAAAAAAATTAAAAACCTTCATTTTGCTGGTGAAATACTGGATGTTTATGGTGAATGCGGCGGATTTAACTTACAATGGGCTTGGACATCTGGATATTTTTTAGGAGAAAATCTTTAAAAAAAATACTAAATGTTGCTAAATTAAATATATTAATAATAAATTTTATAAATTATTTACTTTTAACTCTATTGCTAAAATAGATTTATAGCAAATTTACTATTTAAAATGAAAAATAATGTTAAAAACTTTTAAAAACAACTAAACTAATAAGGAGAAAAATGATTAGAATAAATAATATAAAAATGCCTGTAAAACACAACGAAAATGATTTAAAAAAAACAGTTTACAAACTTTACAAAATCAATGAGAATGAAGTAAAATCATTTGAAATAGCAGGACAGGCGATTGATGCCAGAAAAAAAGATAATGTTGTATTTGTTTATGCAGTCGATATTTCTTTTAATTTTGATGAGGAAACAGAAAAGAAAAGATTTGAAAATGTGAAAAATGTGCGAAAAATTGAGAAAAAACCTTATTCTGGGGATAAAATTGAGAATTTTACAGAAAATGAAAATGTGAAACGTCCTGTTGTTGTGGGTAGCGGTCCTGCTGGAATTTTTGCTGGACTTGTGCTTGCTGAAGCTGGACTAAAGCCAATTATCATTGAGCAAGGAAAAAATGTAGATGAGCGTGAAAAGGATGTTTATAATTTTTTCAAAACTGGAAAACTTGATAAGTATTCAAATGTACAGTTTGGAGAGGGAGGAGCCGGAACATTTTCAGATGGGAAGCTAAACACGAATACAAATAATTTTCGGATTCAAAAGGTTTATGATGAATTAATTCTCGCTGGTGCTGATCCAAAAATAAATTATATGTCCAAACCCCACATTGGAACCGATAAATTAATCGAAATAATGCGTAAAATCAGGCATAAAATCGAAAGTCTTGGGGGAGAATACAGATTTAGCACAAAATTAACAAAAATAAATTATGAAAAATCTAATTCTGAAAATAACAAAATAAAAAGCATTTTAGTTGAAAATGTAGAAAATTCTGATGAAAATAAAATTTATGAAATCCCAACAAATATTGTAGTTCTCGCAATTGGACATAGCGCAAGAGAAACTTTCTTTATGTTGAACGAAGAAAATGTGGCAATGGAACGGAAAACTTTTTCGGTAGGAGTCAGAATTGAGCATCTTCAAAGTATGATAAATTATTCGCAATATGGAAAATTTACTGATAAATTGCCAGCCGCAGAATACAAATTAAATGTAAAGACAAGCAATGGACGTGGAGTTTATACTTTCTGTATGTGTCCTGGAGGTGTCGTTGTACCATCTTCAAGTGAAGAAGGCAGACTTGTCGTAAATGGAATGAGTTATTCACAGAGAGATTTAGAAAATGCAAATTCAGCAATTTTGGTAAATGTATTTCCCGAGGATTTTCCAGGAGAAAGTGTTCTGGCTGGAGTTGAATTTCAAAGAAAATTGGAAGAAAAAGCATTCGAGCTTGGTGGAAAAGATTACAAAGCCCCTATTCAGCTATTTGGTGATTTTGTAAATAATAAAATCTCAACAAAATTAGGAAAAGTAAAGCCAAGCTACCTAGCAGGCTACAAATTTGCAAACTTAAATGAAATTTTTCCACAATTTATAAACGATTCTATAAAAGAAGGAATTACCTTAATGGATAAAAAAATAAAAGGTTTTGCCAGTTATGACGCAATTTTGTCAGGTGTTGAAAGCCGTAGTTCATCTCCAGTGAAAATTCCTAGAAATGAAAGATTTTTCTCAAATATCGAAGGACTTATGCCTTGCGGAGAAGGCGCAGGGTATGCTGGCGGAATTATGTCAGCGGCAGTTGATGGAATAAAATGTGCAGAATATGTGATTGAATATTTTCTAGAAAATTTATTAAGTTAAAATTTTTGATTTTTACCAATAAATATGCTATAATTTCAACATCTTTAAGATATTTTTCAAGCAAATTCAAATTTGTAACAATTTAAAATCTATAGTTGTTTGAATGAGGGAGGATATTATGTTTTGTACTTTAGTATGCTGTATGGATGGTAGATTTATTCATATTTTGAATGAATATATCAGAAGTAATTATAGATATACTTTTGTTGATACCATTACTGATGCAGGAGCTGTAAATAAAATTGTTAGTGATGAGGAGTATTTAAAAAAAATAGAAGATAAGGTTGTTTTAATTTCAGTTAATAAACATAAATCTGACCATATCTTTGTGGCAGGGCATAGCGACTGTGCTGGTTGTCCTACTGATGATGAAACACAAAAAGGATATATTCGTAAAGCAGCCGAGAAAATGCATAGTGACTTGCCTCACGAAGCTGTTACTGGACTTTTTGTTTATGAAAATGGAGAAATTGAAATTTTAGTGGATTATGATATAACAGATACTAATTAATTAAGTCAATAAAAAAATAAAGGAACTGTCTTTGAATGATAGTTCCTCTTTTAATTTATACTAAACCTCATTTAAACAACGGATAAAAGCCTAATATTGCTAAATGATTAAAATATAATTTAATACTGATGGAGCTTTTATTTGTTCAACTACGACTGTTTGACGACTGCAAGGAGGAGTTTCGGAGTTGGACAAATAAAAGTCGTAGTCTAGCCATAGGTGCAGGATTTGCGGCAATGAGCAATCCTGCGAAAAAAAGAAAAAAACGAATAAAAATAGTAAAAAACTGATATTAAATAAAATAATCCAATATTAAATCTTCTTATAAAATAGAAACTATGTTAAGAACCAAAAGTTTTAATTCCTTACTAAATAGTATGTAATTCAAAATTTGTTAAACATTTGCTATTTAAACGGGAAATAGTATTAAAGAAAAAATATTCTTAATGTTTAGCATTTAGCATTTTTTCAGCAATTTTGTAATTTGGCATATATCTTTCGATATAATTGTAAAAACCTTTCCCATGATTTGGATATTTTAAATGAGTCAATTCATGTAAAACCACATATTCTATCTCAAAAGGTGTTCTTTTTATAAGCTCCGTATTAAGATTTATATACTTTTTTACATAATTACACGAACCCCATCTAGTCTTCATAGGCTTTATTGATACTTTTTCCACATGTTCATCCAATATTTTTAGCCATTTTTCCATAATTTTCGGAAATAATTTTTTTGCATTTTCAAAATACCATTTTTCCATAATTTTTTTCTTTTCGTCAATATTTTCCAAAATATTTTCATTAACTGTTAAAATTATACTCGGCTTTTTTTCATTATTTACCAAATTCACTCCATTAAAGTTTCCTAGTTTCACAGTTAAATAGTATTCTTTTCCCAAAAATTTATGAATTTCACCAGTTTTGTATTCAAAGCCCTTCTGTTTTTCCTTAACATCTTCAACTTTTTTCAAAACACTTTTTATCCATCCTTCTTTAGAACGGATAAAATTTTCGATGTGATCACGATGTAAATTCATTGGCACAGAAATATAAACCTCCATATTGGGCTTTATTCGTAAATTTATATTTTTTACTTTTTTTCTGTGAACTTCATAACCTAAAATTTTCTCTGTTTTCATTTTTTTACTTTATTTTCCTCATACATTTATTTTTCTAAACTCTAACCTGTCTTCGACTTTACAAATACTTTTCTTGCCTTTTCCAGTACATCCTTCTGTAATTTATAAGTAACTAGCTTTAATGCTTCTTCATAAGTACACCACTGAAAAGCCTCAATTTCAAAAGTATCAATCTTGACATCTTCATCTTGTGTAATTCCTGCAAAAATCGTAACTTTCTTAATAGTTTTTTCATTTGGAATATACTTTATTTCACGTTCAAAATTTGGAATAATTTTTATATTTACATTTGTTTCTTCCTGAACTTCACGAATTGCTGTTTCTTCCTTTGTTTCATTGTTTTCGATATGCCCTTTTGGAAATCCCCAGTTACCATTGTGCATTTTCACAAGCAAAATTTTCTCAGTATTTTCATTAAATACAATTGCACCGCACGAATTTTCATACTCAAATTTATCATTCAGGTTATAATACTTTACAATATATTTTAACAACGCTTCCTTTTCATTCTCAATTTCATCCCCTAACACAAGTTCATACAGTTTATTTTTGACTTCTCCAATTTCGCGATTGCTAAATTTAAGATTAATCAAATCAATTCCAGTTATATCCAAATCATTAAACTGTGGTATTTTCCCCTGTTTTTTTATATTTTCAATTTTATCCCAAAAATTTTGCAAAATCTTTTCATTTTCTTTTTTTCTGCTAATTCCTTTAGAATTTAAATCTGCATAAAATAAATTGAAAAGTCTTTTCAAATTTTTTTCTTCCATTTCTATAATCAGCTTTTTCAATGTCTTATCTGAAACGTCCTGATAAATTAACATATGATTTCTTACAATTTTTTTTACTGAATTTGTAAAATCATTAGAAGCTTTAAGCTCTCTCAACTCTTCTTCCGCGATTAATGCACTTTCCTTTTCATGTCCATAAAAATGAAAAATACCTTTTGCATCAATAATTTTAACATTTATTTTTCCTAAATCGTGAAAAAGTGCGGCAAATCTCGTTATCAAATCGTAATCACAAAGATGAATAACTTTTATAATGTGGTTAAACAAGTCATCAGTATGATTGGGATTATTCTGATTAAAATTATAGGTATAACGAAATTCTGGAATTATTATTTCTAAAACTCGTAATTTTTTCATTTCGATAAAAGCTTTTTTTGAATACTTCCCCATTAAAATTTTACTTAATTCGTCAAAAATTCTCTCTTTAGATATTTTTGACAAAAATTTCCTTTTTTTATAAATAGCTTCTGATGTTTTTTTATCCAAATTAAATCCTAACTTTGAAACAAATCTAAAGGCCCTCAAAATTCTAAGTGCATCCTCTTCTATCCTTAACTTAGGTTTTCCTACAAATCTTATAACTTTCCTTCTAATATCCTGCCTTCCGCCATACAAATCAACTATTCCAGTTTGTTTGCTGTAAGCAAGTGAATTTATTGTAAAATCACGTCTTGCTAGATCTTCTTCAATTGTTTTTACAAATTTTATTTCCTTTGGGTATCTGCTGTTGTAAACTCCTGTTTCTTTACGAAATTTTGCTATTTCATAACTTTTTCCATTGACATTTATCATAAGAATCCCAAAATGGGCTCCCATTTCTTTTGGGCTATAATCTGCAAAGATTCTTTTTAATTCTGAATAACCTATATCAGTTGCGAAATCATAATCACCGGGATCCTTATTTAGAATTTTATCTCTAACTGCTCCACCAACAAGAAATCCTGTTCCGTTTTTATTCAGTTGTTCCAATATGAATTTTACATCATCATCCAAATCAAATCGCATTCCAAATATGTCCTTTCAATTATTTTTTCGGTACTTTTATAGAATATTTCGTTTCCAAATTTATTTCTATTTTATAAACTAGCTCTAAAAAATTTAATTTCATTTTTAGTTTACTATACTCAAAAATTTTTTATTTTTTTCTTAATTTTGCAATATAAAACCCATCTAAATATTTATTTTTATATGAAATATAAATTCCCCCAAATTCATCTCTTATATTGTCAATATTTTCAGGAATCTCTACTTCCATAATTTCCAAATCCTCATATTTTTCGAGAAAATACTGAATATTATTAGTATTCTCATTTTTAGAAAATGTACAAGTGCTGTAAACTATTTCTCCACCATTTTTCAAAGATTTATATGCACTTTCAAATATTTTTTTCTGAAGTTTCTTTAAATTTTTTATATCATTTGCTGTCAAATCATATATTTTTTCAGGCTTTTTCCGAAGAACTCCAAGTCCGCTGCAGGGCATATCCAAAAGTATCTTGTCAAACATTGTATCTAAATTCTCAATTTGTGTAGCATCATTTAAGTTCACTTCAAAATTGCTGTAACCATATTTACTTTTAAGTTCATTCAATAATTTCACTTTATGCTCGTGAATATCAGTGGAAATCAGTTTTTTCGGATTAAACAGCTGTAAAATCGCAAGGGATTTTCCACCAGGAGCAGAGCAGGCATCAAGTACAGTTTCTCCATCTTCCACGCCTAAATTTCTCACAGCCAGATAAGACGATGCATCCTGAATCACAACATCCCCATTCTTATAAATTTCCGTATCAAAAATATTCGCATTTGATAAATAATAAACTTCCCCAACAGAAAATAAGACATCTGTCTTAATATTTTTCAGCAATTCCTGAAATTTCTCACTCGTAATTTTATTCTTATCAAATCTAACTGACAAATAACTTCTTTTTTTATAAGATTTAAGCATTTCCAAATAATCATTAGGATAATCAATTTTCATCTTATTCACAAACCATTGCGGATATGACAAAACAATACTTTCCCTGTTATCTTTTGGAATTTCCTCATCAAATTTTTCTTTATTTTTCAAAATCGTCTGCAAAGTTGCATTCACAAATCCAGCTTGATGTGCATTCAAAATTTTTGCAATTTCCCCAGCCTCAAAAATAACTCCCACATTATCCGATTCCATGAAAAATAATTGAGCAACCGAAATTCTCAAAAGTTGCTTTATTTTGCGTTTTTTCACATTTCTAACACTTTTCCCTATCAGATAATCAATATAAATCAAATTTTTTATCACAATATTTATTACATTTGTAATAAACATTTTTTCTTTTTTTGTATAATTATTTTTAGAAAAATAGTAATTCAACTGGATATTACTGTATTTTCCATTCTGAATCTCATCCAGTAAATTTACTATGTCTAATTTTATATTATTTCTATTTTTCTCTACCAATTTCTTCCCTTCTAATTTATTAAACAATTTATAACAATATTTTTTATAAATATTTTTAAACAATCTAAATTTATTTTATATTTATATTAGTTTTTACGCAGAGGTATCAGACGCCATACCTCTGCACACCCGCTTTACGCAAAACTTTCTTATAAAGAAAAGATAAAACTCGATTTTGAAAAAAGATTATTTTAACATTAATAACTGAACGTAATTTAAAATATATTCCAAAATCTCAAACAGTTATTTTTTCTTTAACGAAATTTTGCTTGATATTTATTTAAGAATCTGTTGCACTAAAATTAAAATGTCGTGATTTTTTTTGGAATAAAAACGACTAAACACATTTATGTGTTTCTTTCGCCATAACTTTATTTCCATTCCCATTTTTCTATTTCCACATTTACATCCTTATCTGCAAATACACTTATTCCATCTGCATTTTTTTCAGGGAATATTCGTGAAGAAAATACTTCCTGTCCGCCGTTAATAAACACTTCCACAGAAGAATTATCAACAAATATAGTAAGTTCCAGCTCCGAAATATCTCCTAAATAGACTTTTCTTAATCTTTTATCAGGCTGTTCTCCCTTTGTTCTATCCAATACGAATTTTTTATCATTATAGTCAAATTTTAAAACTGTTTCACTATTTTTACCAGTTCGCAATTTTAATCCAAAATCAGAATTAAAATCAGTAAATTTAGCTTTTAATTCATAAGTTACTCCTGTTCCAACTTTCACTTCTCCAGTAACTTTTCCACTAAACTCAATTTTTTCTCCACGGATACTTTCCATTTCATTTATAGGCACTTGATAAAGTTTTCCATCTATTACTTTAAGTTCTCTTGGTAAAGTTAGGCAGTGAAGCCATTTATTTTTTACAGTTGGAAAATCTTCTTCTTCTGGAATTCCCATCCAGCCTACAATAAGCCTTCTTCCTTTATCATCTTCCATTGACTGTGGTGCATAAAAGTCATTCCCTCTGTCAATTTCCACAAAGTTTGATGAGATTTCAAATTCAGGGTTTTTATAATCTAATTTTCCAAATAAATATCCTGTCTGATATTTATTGTTGTATAAATCTCCTTCTGGCTCTAATCCTTGCGGTGAAAAGACCAATAAATCCTTTATTTCTCCTGTCTTTTCATCTTTTAACTGAAAGTAATCAGGACATTCCCACATAAATCCAAAGTCTTTAATTTTTCCATGATTTGCTCCTGCAATTTCCCCTTCAAATTTCCAGTCTTTTATATTTTCTGAACTGTATAAAACTGCTTTTCCTTCCAAATCTTCACTTTGAATACCAATTACCGCATAAAATTTCCCATCTTTTTTCCAAATTTTTGGATCTCTTATATGTCGAGTGTATCCGTCAGGCTGATTTACAATGCTTGGCTCCCATCTCTCAAAATTTTCTCCGTCACTTGAAACTGCTAAGCATTGGTAAGATTCCCTATTTCCATCAGAATCTTTCACATTTCCTGTATAAAACAAATAAAGTTTTTCATCATCTACAATCGCACTCCCAGAATAAACGCCATCCTTAGAATACCTGGTATTAGGTCGCAAAGCCGTTTTTAGCCTTTTCCAATGTAGCAAGTCATCACTTACACTATGAGCCCATGTCTTATTTTTATGATCGGTTCCTAATGGATTCCATTGATAAAACATATGATATTTTCCTTTAAACTGTGAAAATCCGTTTGGATCGTTGATTAACCCCACAATTCCTTGAATATGATATTTTTGTCGCCAAAAATCCTTTTCAACAATTTCTTTTTTTTCTAAAATTGCTTTTTCCTCATTTTCTTTGACTTTTGTAAAATCCATATTTTAAGCCACCTTCCAAATTATTAAATCTAAATTAAGTATTTTATTATTTATATTTTGTTATTTTTGTTTTTCATTACATTTTACCATATTTTATTGCTTTTTCCAAATTTTTGAAATATCTTCACTTTAATTTTGCTCTAATCAATACTCTTTACCATTTAATATTAAACTCCATTTAAAAATACGAATAAGTTTCTATAATAAAATTGTTTGATAAATAATTTATAATCATTCAACTAAATTATTTTTAGATATTTTTATAAATAAATATTTTTTTGTATTACTATGTTTTTCTTTTTATTTCACAAAATTTTTTCATTGACATAAATTTTTAAAAAAAGTTTATAATTTAAATAAATTTTAGTATTAAACAAAAGAAACACCATTTTTGGTGCTTCCTTCTAAAAAATTATTTTTTGATTCCGCTGTACAAACATCAATCTATTTCTTTACATTATAAATTAATTTTTCCCCATCGCTATCTAGCACAACTGTACTATTTTCAGGTACTTCGTTGCTCAAAATCATTTTTGATAAGTTAGTTTCTATATCTTTTTGAACAAAACGTTTTAGAGGTCTTGCTCCATAAGCTGGGTCATAAGCCTCGTTTACAATATAATCTAGAGCTTTGTCTGTAAATTCAATTTTTATATATTGTTCCTTTAATTTATCGTTTATTTCATCAAGAATAAGTGAAATAATATTTTTCACACTTTCTTTTCCTAATGCTTTAAATACGATAATATCATCAATTCTGTTTAAGAATTCTGGCTTGAATCTATGTTTCATTTCGTTTAACACAGCTTCTTTTGTAGACTCTGAAACTTGCGGATCTTCCAATATGATTTCACTTCCAATATTTGAAGTCATAATGATAATTGTATTCTTAAAGTCTACAACTTTTCCTTTTCCATCTGTAAGCCTTCCATCATCAAGTAGTTGCAACAGAATATTAAATACATCTGGATGAGCCTTTTCGATTTCGTCAAATAAGATTACTGAATAAGGTTTTCTTCTTACAGCTTCTGTCAATTGCCCACCTTCTTCATATCCTACATACCCTGGAGGTGCTCCGATTAATCTTGTGGTACTGAATTTATCCATGTATTCACTCATATCAATTCTAATAATATTACTTTCATCGTCAAACAGGTTAAATGCAAGAGTTTTTGTCAAATAAGTCTTACCTACTCCTGTTGGTCCTAAGAAGATGAATGAACCGATTGGACGGTTTGGATCTTTTAATCCAGCACGTGAACGGATTATTGTATCACTTATTGATGTAATCGCTTCATCTTGTCCGATTACTCTTTTCATCATTTGTTCTGCAAGATGTAAGATTTTTTCACGTTCTCCCTGTAATAATTTTGAAACTGGTATTCCAGTCCATTTTCCAACAATTTCTGCTATTTCTTCACTGTCAATTTCCTGTTTTAATAATTTATTTGCACTTGGATTTTGATTTTTGGCTTTTTCTTCTTCATCTGCTCTTTGTTTTTCTAGTTCTGGCAGTTTACCGTATTGCAGTTCAGCCAGTTTGTTATAGTCATTTTTTCTTTGTGCATCAGCAATTTGAAGTTTAATTTTCTCAATTTCTGTATTAATATTTTGAATTTTTTCAACTTCCTGCTTTTCACTTTCCCATTGTGCCTTAAATGCGGCTTTTTTCTCGTTAAGTTCTGCCAATTCTTTTTCCAATGTAACAAGTCTATCTTTAGAAGCCTGATCTTTTTCCTTCTCAAGTGCCACTTTTTCAATTTCAAGCTGCATAACACGTCTTGTCACTTCATCCAATTCTGTCGGCATTGAATTAATTTCAGTCTTAACTTTCGCAGCTGCCTCATCAATCAAGTCAATCGCTTTATCTGGCAAAAACCTGTCATTTATATATCTGTCACTCATTGTAGCCGCTGTAACTATCGCATTATCCGTAATTCTGATTCCATGGAAAATCTCAAATTTTTCTTTCAATCCACGTAAGATTGAAATTGTATCTTCCACAGTCGGCTCATCTACCATTACAGGCTGAAATCTACGCTCAAGTGCCGCATCCTTTTCAATATATTTTCTATATTCGTCAATTGTAGTAGCTCCGATAACCTTTATTTCCCCACGTGCAAGCATTGGCTTCAAAAGGTTTCCAGCATCCATAGATCCCTCTGTTTTTCCTGCTCCCACAATATTATGTACTTCATCAATGAAAAGAATTATTCTTCCTTCACTTTTTTCAATTTCTTCCAATACCGCTTTTAATCTTTCCTCAAATTCCCCACGATATTTCGCCCCTGCAACCAAGGCACCCATGTCAAGCGAGAAAATTGTCTTATCCTTCAAATTTTCAGGCACATCGCCCTTTAGTATTCTTTGTGCAATCCCTTCTGCAATAGCTGTTTTCCCAACTCCAGGCTCACCAATCAGAATCGGATTATTTTTATTTCTTCTTGATAAAATCTGTATAGCCCGTCGGATTTCATTATCTCTTCCAATAATTGGATCAAGTTTACCTTTTCGAGCCAGTTCAACAAGATCTTTTCCAAATTTATCTAATGCTTCATATGTACTTTCTGGATTATCTGTCATAACTTTTCTACCTCCTCTTACATTTTCAAGTACAGTTTCAAACTGTTTCTTATTTATTCCATAATCTTTTAAAAAGCTGTTATTATCATAACTTGCCAAAAACAAATGTTCTGTACTAATATAGCTGTCTCCCATTTTCTTTGCAATATCTCTTGCTCCAACGAGAACTCTATTTAATTCACTATTCGCTCTTGGCTCACTATTTCCGCCTTCAATCTTAGGAAAACTTTCCAGTTTGCTTTCAATTTTCCTAATCATATCAGTCGTATCAATTCCCATTTTCTTAAGCACGCTAGGAATCAATCCATCCATCTGCCCCACAAGTGCAAGCAACAAATGTTCCACCTTTATATCAGAATGTCTATATCTAATCGCAAAGTTATTAGCCTCTGAAATAGCCTCAATACTTTTTTGCGTAAAGTTCTGTTCCATACACATCACCTTCTTTTTTTAGTTTAAATTATTTTTATTTATTAGCACTCTTCTTATATGATTGCTAACAGATATAATATATCACTATTTAATAGTTTTGTCAACTCTTTTTTGAAAATTTTTTTAAATTTTTTCAAAAAATTTATAATATACTCAACAAAGACTGTAATTACGGTATTTAGAAAATATAAAATATTTTTTAAAATTTATAATAATATAAAAATCAGAGCCAAATTTCTAATTATCTAAACTTTTTGTATAGCAAACAAAATTTGGAACGTCTAAATCAATCAATCCAAAATGTAAAAGAGGGAAAAACTACATTAAAAGAACACGAATTAATTGAGGTGGAATAGTGAAAAAAGTATGGTCTGATGAGATATAGGAAGAATATCTCTATTGGCAAACTCAAGACAAAAAAATTATAAAAAAAAATCTAATTAAAGATATAGATATCATTGTACAGAAACCTGAACAATTATCGGGAAATCTTGCTGGATATTGGAGTGTCAGAATTGATACAGCAAACCTAATTGTTTTTAAAATTGTAAATATGCTCAAACCTATTTTAAATTAAACTGCTAAAATTATATAAATTTATGGTTTGAGTAAATAGTCATAGCTTTTGAGTTTGGTTTTAAATAAGTTTTACTATAATACATTAGAAATATGGCAATGTGGTTCACATTATCGAGATAAATAAAAAATTTAGGAGCATCAAAGGCTCCTTTTTTAGTTATAGTTCTCTTTCACAACTTCCACAGTCTTAATCGCTGAAAGTGATACAATTACATCAGAAATATCAATTTTTTCATCCATATTTACAGTAAAAATTACTGTATTCTCAGGTTGATTTTTATCTATTTGTGTTATTTTTATCAATTTCTGATTAAATACTTCGTATGTTGCCAAAAGCCCTTTGGCATAATTTTGATTTTCCATGAATTTTACTTCAAATTTTAAAACTTTTATTTTTTTTACAATTTTAGGTTCAAATTTTTTAAATATCACTATTATTACAAGCATAAATACTATTGCTGGAATTGCTAAATTATAAAATCCCCATCCTATTCCAAGTCCTGCACAGCCTGTTGCCCATATTCCAGCAGCAGTTGTCATACCTCCAACAGTTTCCCCTTTTTCTTTCATTATACTTCCTGCACCTAAAAATCCTATCCCACTTACAACTTGAGCACCTAGCCTTCCCAAGTCTGTTTTTATAACCCCAGATAATTTTAAATTTACTCTGGCAAGTTCCAGAATATTAAGTCTCAACTGATCCTGTACCATAGAAATAACCGCCGCTCCAAAACATACCAATATATGCGTTCTAAATCCTGCAGGTTTATTATCTTTTTCACGTGTATATCCAACAATTCCACCAAAAATAACTGCCAGCAGCAATCTAAGAGAAACAACTTCTACAGTTAATTTATTTACAAAGCTATTTTTAAAAAGTTCATTTGTTATTTCAATAAAATTAATCATTATGTATCGTCTCCTTTTTATCTTTTACTAAAAATGATACCTGTAATTTTAAGCAAAGAATTAATATAACTAACCATAAAATTCTTCTTCTCTTTATTCTTTTTTCAATATTCTTTGCGTTTTTTATATCTTTCTTATCCTTTAATTTACTTTGTGGCAGTTCATAAGTATATTTATGCCAATTTGACAATTCTCTATCCGTCCCAAATTTATCTACAAAAAATTTAGGATTTTTTAAACTTAATACTTTTAAATTAAATTTTCTCATTACTTCTTCTTTTGTTAAATGATATTTAGTCTCATTTGAAGTTACATAAAAATATCCTGAATGTTTATTTACGTATTCTTCCACTACCAATTCATCTCCATTTGGTGGATTGCTAGCATAAGCTGGACTTTCTTTTATAATTTCATCAAAAGAGTAAACATATCCTATCCACACATCTCCTTTTTTCATCAATCCTTTCACATACGCTCTTCCTACATCATCCTGCTCTTCCCCGCCAAAATTAATATTAAATAATAAGTCATTTTTATCTTTAACAAGCGAATCAATTGTATTAAATATCAGCCTTCTATAAATTTTTTTATTGTGCAGAGACAAACTCATATTTTCAGTTATTGGAAATCTATAAAAATGCCAAATCGTGATCCACAATAAAATTATATTTACTCCTATGAATACTTTTTTCATAATATCCCTCCTAAAAAATATGCAACACTTTCTATTTAAAATAAAAATAAAAGATTATTGTGTTTTTTAACAACTACAACGATTTTTACATATTTTGACTTCAATTTTAAATGAATTATCTATATTTTTATCCTTATAAATATTATACCTTTTTTTTATCAAAAAAAGAACAGCAAAACCTAAGTTCTACTGTCCTCTCTTTTTTATTCTACATTTTATCTTCGTTCTAGTAAATAGCTCTGAATCCTATTCCAGCTCTTACGTTCTTACCTTTAGTATCATATCCTCCATTTACTGTTACTCCGAATCTTGTGTTGTCCACTCCGATATTCAAGTCAAACTTACCGTTTCCTTTTCTATCGTCTTTTTCTCCTCTGATTCCAAACCAGTCTGCTGTAGTATATCTAACTCTTCCTTTGTTATTTACATCTCCAACTTTTCCTAGTTCATTCTCATAAGCTGCAGTCAATCCTACTGATAAGTTAGTTCTTACTGCTAATGGTTGAACAAATTTGAATTCCATTCCTACTTCAGGCTTAACAGAGAAGTAATCATTTCCTTTAACTTCTAGTCTCATTTCCCCTCTGTCTTCCTTGATGTTGTTGAATCTTCCATATTCCATTTTCAATGCTCCGTAAGGACGGAAATGTGTTCTTTCGCTTAATCTTATGTCGTATCCTAAATCTGTTTTCAACGCTGCTCCATAAGAATTGTAGTTAGATTTAGCTTCGAATATTTCGTCTACAACAAGGTATCTACGTTTCATTTCGTTTATACCTGCAAACACGTCTCCACCAATTGTCCATTGTAATGATCCGTTATGATCGCTGCTAGGTGACATCTTTTTGAATACCCCTAATTTAATCATAGTTTGATTTTCTTTTGATTTACCAATATCTTTGAATTTAAATCTGTTATTTACAACCCCTGCATACCATCCATCAGAGTTACCCATCTTAATTTTTTCATCTTCGTGAACATAAGCTACTCCAGTAACATTACTTGTATAGTCAATAATTCCTGCAGTATCTGTGCTATATTCATCTCTCATACCAAATACTTTGATTTTGTTATTTTGTTTAGATGGATTTCTCCAGTCTCTTTGAAGGTGATTCAACTCTTTATCCAGCAAGTTTCCTGTAGAGTTAATTCTTTGTTGAAGGTTTCCGTATTGGTGTCCCATCATTTCATCTGCTGCTTGATAGAATAATGCAGCTTCATTTTTTCCAATGCTATTTAATTTACTAAATAATGTTCTTTCTCTTGTTCCAAGATTTTCAACACCGTATCTTTGTTCCAATCCATCTAAGAAGTTGTAAGTATCAGAACTGTTTATTGGTGTTTCTTCTCTTCCAGCCCAAGCTGTATATGGTATTTTAACCATATAAATACTTGTCATTGTTCCATCATTTGGATTCAATGTTGGTGTTGCAAGCCAGTTTAATCCTCCAGAATAAATATTCCAGTTAGCAACTCCACTTGTTCTAATTGCATTGTTATATGGATCTAAGATTCTAGGATCGTTTATTAAAATTGATTTACTATTTGTCATTTCTGTTGCTTCTGTACCAATAATCAAATCAGCTTCTTGAGTTAAGTTTCCTAATCCATTAATTGAATTTGTGAAGTCTTTTCCTGATGTATTTACATAAAGACCAATGCTTGATGCTGATACATCAATTGGATTTGTAGCAAATGTATTTACTACAACCGGTGTTTGTTGCACTCCATTTATTGTTACTGTTGCAGTTTGAGCTCCTGCAGGTGCGTCTATTGCTGCTCCACCTACTGCTTTACCTGTTGGAGGTGTAGTGAATTCTTGCACAGTATCGGCTTGGTTACTACTTCCATTTACTGTTATATTACCGTAGTTAGCAATTGTTCCACCTTTTAAGTATACTCCAACTCCACTTGCTCCATCTATATTAATAGAACCTGTATTATTAAGTGTTGATCCTCTTCCTAAGTACACACCAACAACTTTTGAATAGTTTCCTGAAGCTGTTGAAATATTACCTGTATTTGTTACAGTTGCTCCGTTATCAGCATAAATACCTGTTGTATTATTTGCATTTAGTACTATGTTTCCTCCATTTGTTGCTGTACTTCCTGCTCCACTTGCGTACATACCGATACTGTATTCACCATTTACGTTTATTGTTCCGTTATTTATAACATTACCAGTGTCACTGTTTTGGTATCCTGCTGCCATACCTATTCCAAATGCGTTTGTTGCTGCATCTGAAGCACCAATTGTGATTGTACCTGTATTTGTTGCTGTACCTCCACCAATTGAATAGATACCTACATTTCCGATACCGTTTCCAAAGTCCATATTACCTGAATTTGTTACAGTTCCTGCTGAGTAAATACCGTAGTTTCCACTACCTGTTGCTGACAAGTTAGTAGAGTTAGTAACTGTACCTGCAGCATCATTTGAGTAAACATAAATATTGTTATTTCCTAATCCAACATTTGCTACTGTTGAATTAATTGTATTTCCAGTACCTGAATTTGCAATTGCAACTGATGAGTTTCCTAAGTTAAATGTTGTTCCACTATTTGTTATAGTTTGTCCATTTCCTACTGTATATACACCTACTGCTTCAGAAGCTCCTGTAGCAATTGTTCCTCCAGTAAGGTTTACATTTCCACCTTGAGAATATACACCTACACCTTTATCTCCTACTGTAATTATTCCTCCTGATACATCAGAAGCATATCCGAACATACCAATACCATTTTGACCTACTGTTATATTTCCTGAGTTAGATGTAGTATAATTTGTAGCTGTACTGTCTCCATATAAACCTACACTGCTATCTCCTAATGTTATATTTCCAGTATTTCCAAGAACTGCACCCGCTGCAAGAGTTGCCGCTGGTTTAAATAGAACACCTACTGAAGTTGTTCCGGCACTTGTTATAGTACCCGCATTTGTTACACCCTGAGTTGTTGAACCTTCAGAGTACATAGCTGTTGAATTACTTCCCATTGTAATTGTTCCTGTATTTGTTAAGATACTATCTCCTACTCCATAAAGACCTGTTGATGTATCTCCTAGTGTAATTGTTCCTGTTGCATTATTATTAAGAACTCCAAACTTAGCATACATACCTGTTGAGTTTGCACCGCTAAGGTTGATTGAACCATCATTGTTTAATGTAACGGCATTTCTGTTAGTTGTTAAGTTTTCTTGTGCAATTGCAGTTTGTCCTGCTTGAGTTCCTGTTATTGTGTTACTATTGTTGTTATCAATTGATGAATTTGAAATTTCTAATTGATTATATGCATCATTTGCATTATCTAAATCAATTGATTGGTTTAATGCTAATTTACTTAAATATAGCATAAATGTTTTATAGTCATTTCCTACTATATTTGCTCCTAAAGAACTTGCTAATCCACTACCTGCTGTATCCGATAAGTTCATAGCTACATCAGAAGCTATGAATAATCTTGATCCGCTTGCCATATTAAGTGTTAAATTATTTATTGTACCACTAAATGTATTTGCCGCCCAAGTTCCTATATCAGATGCTGTAAATGGAGAATATCCACTACCTTTATAATAGAACGCAGTACCTCTTGTATTAGCATCAGTACCACCTGCTATATTTGCAGTAGTTGCACCTGTGAAATTAATTTTCCCTGTTCCACCTGTATTATCTGCATAGAATGCCAATGATTTTTGTTCTGTATTAATTGTTGTACCATTTAATTTTACTGTACCACCTTGTGCATATGTATTAAATGCACCTCCTGTAGCTTTTATAGTACCACCTGTAATGTCAACAGTACCTCCACTTTGACCTAATGCACCAATTGAAGCACTTCCATCAACTGTTATGTCTCCACCACCAGTTTGAGTTAAACTTCCTCCATTTGTTGCAACTAATCCAACTGCACCATCACTATCACTTAAAGCTGTACCTGTTACATCTACTTTACCACTACTTGTTATTGTTGAAGCATCTGCAACTATAGCTTTTACTGATTTCCCTGTAGCTTTTATTGCACCTGTATTAGTTACTGCACCAGATGATTTTGCATAAATTCCTACTGAACTATCAGAATTAGCTATAGATATTGTCCCTTTATTTGTGAAAGCATCAGAAGCTTTTGTATAAATTCCAACATTATTTTTACCGTCTTTTATCTCAATCTTACCAGCAGTAGTTGCATTAAGATTTACTACACCATCTTCAACATATACTAAAGTATTTTTTGTACCATTAGTAGATGTCAAGTTAAAGTTATTAAGAACAAATGGTGTTGATCCATTATTATTAAAGTATAATGCTGTAGATTTTTCATTATCTTTCAAATCTACATTTAATACAGATTCTCTTGAAGTAGTAAGAAGTGGAATAACTGCATTGTTTGCAGATTTACCATCATTATATGCTTTTCCCCCTTCAAGTTCTGCATAGCCTAAGAATCCTACCCCAACTGAATTGTTTCCTGAGATTTCCATTGGTTGATTTAATAATATCTCAGAACTTAAATAATTATGTCCAGATTTTACTAGTATTCCTTTATTATTTGCTCCTTTAAGTTGAAGAGTTCCATCATTTATAAATGTGAAACCTCCTGTATTTTGATATTCTGCTCCTAAAAGGACAAGAGTGTCATTTGTACCATTTAATGCGATAGTACCTTTATTTTCGAAAGCCATAACCCTTGTTGCAGGCCATGCTCCAGCTTCCAGTGTCATCCATATGTAGTTGTCACTTCCAGTAGCTGATGTAGTTATATTACCACTGTTTGTCATCCCTACTGTTGTATTTCCACTACCATGATACTGAGAAGTATACATTACCAATTTAGTTCCATCTATATTAATATTTGATCCACTTCCTATATTCCAAGTAGAGTTTCCATTATCATTATGACCATCTGTGTGGAATAACCATCTTTGATAGTTTGTTCCTGTTCCTTTAAAATTAATAGTTGTATTGTCTATTTTTATTTCGTGACCACCTACTAATTTCATTGCAGCATAACCAGGATATCCAGTCGTGTTTAAATCTGTCGAATATGTACTTCCACCATTATGGCTAGGACCTTTATGTCCTGTAAACGTTACTCCTGAAGTACTTATATCCATTGTAGAACCATTGTTTACATTTACATTCATTGTACCACCAGATGTACTGTACTGACCAATCATCCCTACGTCTGAGTTAGAAAGGCTTCCTGCTAAAGCAGTCATGCTTGCCCCATTTCTAATATACATATCATCACCATTTCCAGTTCCAGGAACTGTTATCGTTGGTATTGTTATTGCATCCACTGTTGGTGGCACTAAAACTGGCGTTACCGGTGTAAAGTTTATAGCCCGTGGTAAGTTAGGCTGTGTAGCTGAAAGCGGAGTAACTGTTGGAGCTGTAAATACTCTTGGGTTAATTCCTGCACTTACTTCAAACGCTACAATTGGTTCATTTACTTTTCTAAAACTTGCTATACCGTAACCTGACAATCCCTGTCTATTGTTTGATGAAGCTGAACGAGGATTGCTGCTTGTGCTAAGTAATGAATAATTTTTACTTTCAGGTGATACAGATCTCTCATAAGGATCAGTACTTCTTTCAAGTATTCCTTCATAAGGATATTTTTCTTTCTTGTCTCCTCTACCTTTATAAGTTCCGTTCCAATTATTATTGAAATAATTTATACCATATTGCCAGCTGCTCCAAGGCGATTTAACTACATGGTCTCCTTGTTCTGTTAATTGTATTAATTCTAATGTTGTATCTTTTACTAATTTATTATTTTCTTTTCTAGCTTTTTTAAATTCTGTACGTATTTGATTTATTGAAGAATTTATTTGAGTAACTTGATTTTTAATACCTGAATCTTCACTTGCCCCAAATATATTCATTGCAGTAAAAATCATACCTGTCATTAAGAAAGTTATTAACGCAGAATCAGTATATTTAAAATCTTTTGTTCTTTTCGCAAATGTACGTAATTCTTGCGAAATTTTTCTAAGATTATTTGTCATAAACATGTTCTCCTTTTAATTTTTTTTGTGATACTTCTCTTTAATTATTCCTCTGAGATAACAATTTTTTCTAATTTTTGCTTGAACTAGCATTATAATTTCAAAGTTTATTTAAAAAAATATAAATTTTAAATATATCAAAAAGTATTTTTTTAAAGTGTGATTTTTAGTGATTTTAGTGATTCAAAACTTTAATAATTTTATACTCTAAATTAATTGATTATTTTAAACATTTATATTTTTTATGCACTATGATTTTTATAATACTTAGTTAAAACTAAAAATTAAGAATTTGATTCAGAAAAGTTATGTTATTTTAACTAATTCTCTATATATTAAGAAATGAAGATATATCACGAAAATATATCTTCGTACAAAGGAAATGAGTAAAATCTCTTAGAAATTTTATCACCCATTTAATATATCAAATTTAAAAAAATGTCAATAGTATTTACAAAAAAATATTTTACATAAATTTGTATTAATTATAATTTAAATACACCTATGAAAAACTATTGTTTTAGTTGGATTTTGCAAAATTGATGTTAGAACCTTTAATTTGAATTTCAAGTCAATTAAAATAAAAATATAGTTCCTATTTAATAAATAAAAACTTCTCAATTTCAATTATTTTAATTAATTTCAGTCTATTATTGACAGCTGGATTCTTCTTTACAAATTCTATATTAATTTTTAAAACATTTTCATAATTCTAATATTTTAGTCTATTCACATAATTCTTATCTTTTATCTTTTTAAATTACCTTTTATTTCTGTTCTTATGTTTCTAAACTCCATTTTTCAAAAATTCTTAAATTAAAAATAAACCTATTTTCTCTCATTTTCATACTTTAAAAAATATAAAACCAGATTCCTACATATGTTTTTACTATTTTTAAATATATACTCGAACCCATTCAAAATTGAACTGCTAGAAATTATATAATTTAGGTTTTGAGTGAAATAGTTATAATTTTTGAGTTCTGTTTTAAACTAGTTTTACTATAATATTCTTCATATATAGTTTTTAAAAAATATTCAAAATAGTTCTATGTTTAAAATTTCTAAAATTAATCTGATTTTTCAATAAAATATTAACTTATAACTATCTCTATAATAATGTAATTTAACTAAATATTTTTTTAATAATAAGTATTTATAGTATTATCTCCAAATTTTTTACAAAAAACAAATTTAAGAATATAAAAATATTTTTTATTGAATTATTTAAATCATAAATGTTTTTCGATAGTTTTATGAATTATTACAAATATTTTTATTTTTTATACAAAACTATTCTAAAAATAATAAAAAAAACATAACCCAAAATCTTTGAATTTCCATTATCAATTTTTTTAGGTTATGTTTTGAAATTGTTAAATTTTAAAAGATATCTTTGTCTGATAACTTTGCATCTTTTGTTTTAAACATTTCAAGCAATTTTTCCACTGTCAATCTTTTCTTTTCTTCACCCTTTATATCAAAAATTATCTCTCCCGCGTGAAGCATAATAAGTCTATTTCCATAAGTTATAGCATCTTGCATATTATGTGTTATCATAAGACTTGTTATATTATTTTTTTCAATAATTTCCTTTGTTTTTTCCAAAATTATTTCTGAAGTCTGAGGATCAAGTGCTGCTGTATGCTCATCCAGCAGTAATATATCTGGACGATTTAGAGTTGCCATTATTAATGATAAACATTGTCTTTGCCCACCAGATAGAAGTCCTACCTGTGTAAACAATTGATTTTCCAGTCCAAGTCCTAAACTTGCCAATTGTTTTTTATAAAATTCGATATTTTTTACATCTAATCCAAAAGTAAAGTTAAAACGCTTTCCTTTATTTTTAGCCATTGACAAATTTTCCAGCACTGTCATTGATGGAGCTGTTCCCATTGTTGGATTTTGGTAAACTTGTGAAATCCATTTTGCTCTTTTATGCTGTTCTACATTTGTTATATCATTTCCGTTTAAAACAACATTCCCTCCATCTGGTATGATTTGTCCATTTAATACATTCAAAAGTGTAGACTTTCCAGCACCATTACTTCCAATAATTGTTATAAAATCCCCGTCATTTATTGTAAAATTCAAGCCTTTAAATACTTGTTTTTCTGTTCCCAGTTCAGAGAAGAAAGTTTTATGTAAATTTTTTAACTCTATCATTAATTTGCCTCTCCCTTCTCAATTAATTTTACTTTTTTCTTACCTTTTTTAGTTTTTTGAATTAATTCATTCCATAAAATTACTGCAAGAATTATCGCTGTTATAACTTTTACATCTGTTGGTTTAACTTCCAGTATCTTTATAACATTATCACTAAAATGAAGTCCTTCATACATATTTCTTGTCCAGCTGTTTGACATTAGAGCTAGATTTATTATGAAATAATACATTAAAGAGCCGATTGTAACAATGGAAATTTCGTTTATTACTTGTGATTTTTTCAATACTCCAAGTCCTAAAATAATTGCCGCAAGACCAATAACAATTGTTCCTACTCCAGACTGCAAATCTGCAACTTTAATATTTTGTGCAAATAATGCACCTGCTAATGCCACGACTCCATTTGCCAGCATTAATCCAAATATTTTTAGCCTTTTTTCATTTACCCCAAGACTGACTACAAGCTGCTCATTATTACCTAATGCTCTTAATGCAAATCCAAATTTTGATGTCAAGATATAATCAATAATCATTTTTATAATAAATGCGATAAGTATTGTAAGCATAAGTTTTACATCTTTTGTATTTGCAACATAAATTATAAGTCCAATTACAAAAATAGTATAAACAGCAAGACTTCTAACCATATATTTATTTTCTTTAATTTTATAGTCATAAAGCCCTTTCAATACAAGTAAAATTACAAATATAATTGAAAAAGGTATAAAGTTCTTTTCATAAGAAATTATTTCATAAATACTTCTTTCTGGCGATATAAATACATTAGGCATTCCAACAATTCTGGAATTTATACTATAAAGTCCCGTCATTACTAAAATTCCTGAAAGCAGTCCGTTAATTTTTAAATAAACGTGCAAGGCTCCTGTCACATATCCTGCAATCATTCCACATATAACCGCAAGAATCAGTCCCATAATCGGACTTGTTATTCCAAAAAAACCATTTTTAGAAAGTGCAAATGCCGCAAATACAAATCCTCCAAGTGGAAATGTCCCATCCACCGACATATCTGGAAAATCGAGTATTTTATAAGTCAAATACACTCCCATAACCATTATCGAATATATAAATCCAGTTTTAAAAGCCTCTGGAAGACTTTGTAAAAATACTAATAATTCATTCATTTAACTTTTTTCTCTCTTTCTTTTCTGTTCTGTTTTCTCTGATTTGTTATTTATTTACCTACAAATTCAGCTCCATTAAACAATGGATTTTTTATATCCAGTCCTAATGCCTGTGCTGTTTTTTGGTTTACGTACAGTTTCATTTGTTTTGAAGTTTCAAAAGGAATTTGAGAAATAGGTTTTCCTTTAAGAATTTCGATTGCCATTTCTCCAGTACGTTTTCCTAATGCGTAGTAGTCAAGCCCCATTGTGAACAATGCTCCCAGTTCTACAGAAGAGTTTTCACTTGCAATTACAGGTTTTTTAGCTGCAATCGCTTCGGAAGCGACAAAGTTTGCCCCTGATACAACAAGATTATCTGTTGGTAAATACAATGCATCAGTTACTCCCAATAAATTTTTAGTAGCCTGTGCCAGTTCACCAAAATTGCTTATTCCCTGCAACACAACTTCTATATTTTTTTCCTTAGCAACTTTTTGAATTTCTTGAACTTGCACAACTGAATTTTGCTCTGATGGATTATACAAAACTCCAACTTTTTTTACATCAGGTTTTATTTTTAAAAGTAAATCTAGTTGTCCTGCTACATTTTCGACTTTATCACTTGTTCCTGTTACATTTGGATTCAAAAGTTTTGCACTTGCAGGATCAGTTACCGCTGAAAATAGCACTGGTATGTCTGAAATATTGTTTACCAATGCTTGTGCAGATGGTGTTGCAATACCAAATACTAAATCTTTTTTATCCGCTTTATAATTTGTGGCAATAAGATTAGCATTTGTTACTTCCCCATTTGCATTCTTTTCATCAAAATCAGCATTTATTCCAGCTTCCTTGAATGCATCTTCAAATCCTTTCTTTGTTAAGTTAAGTGACGGATGTTCCATAAATTGAGTTATTCCGATTTTATAGCTTTGTTTATTTTCTGATGATTGTGAATCTTTATTTCCACTCACTGTATCGTTGCTGTTTCCACATGCCAGCATTAACATACTTATTATTATTAACAGTATTTTTTTCATTCTTTTTCCTTTCTTTCTTAAACATATTTATTTTTTATAAATTTTATTGAACCAGCTTAGCTTTGGATTTTACATCTTCAGGTAATGAAATTCCAAGTGCTGCAAGTGTTTTTGCATTTACTACAATTTCATTAAGAGGCATAGTCTTAAATTTAATTTCATTCGGCTTTTTGCCATTTTTCAAAATATCAATTGCCATTTTACCAGCTTCTTTTCCTATTTCGTAATAACTAACACCTTGTGTAATCAAAGCACCACCTTTTACATGGGCCGCTTCACCGCCAAATACTATTTTTTTAGCAGTAGTTGCTTTTTCTGTAATCAGACTTACTACTGATGCTACAAGATTGTCTGTTGGCAAATAAACTGCATCTGCTTCTCTTACCAGGCTATCTGCTGCCTGTGGTATTTCATTTGCCTGAACAATACTTTTTTCAACCACATTGATTCCTAATTCTTTTGCCGCTTTTTTCAAATCTTCTACTTGAATTTTTGAATTTTGCTCTGATGAATTATAAATTACTCCAAGATTTTTTATATTTGGATTTAATTTTAATAACAATTCTATTTGCTGTTTTACATCCATTCTATCACTTACACCAGTCACATTATCCTTTAAAATCCCAGCAGCCTGTGGATCTGTAATCGCTGAAAATACAACTGGTATTTCATTCGTTGCCTGTGAAGCTGGCTGAGCTGCATTTGTCGCAATTGCAAAAATCAAGTCTTCTTTTGAACTAACAAAGTTATTAGCAATCAAATTTGCATTAGCTGTTTCACCATTGGCATTTTTCTCATCAAAATCAGCCTCAATCCCTGCCTCTTTAAAAGCATCCTTAAATCCTTCTCTTGCACTGTCAAGTGCTGGATGTGATGCAATCTGTGTAATTCCAATTCTATACTTCTTAGAGCCTGTACCAGCTCCATCACTACTTTTACTTCCACTCCCAGAATTACCACAACTCAAAATCATAAGTGCCAAAGCACTCATCAAAATCAATAATTTTTTCATCAATTTTTCCTCTCTTTCCTACTATCCTACAAATTTTCCCAAAACATTCAAAATAATTTTCAAATATATTCTTAAAGTTTTGAGTTAACAAAATATTATCCTTTCAACGAATTTTAGATAATATTTTTTCCTACTATGAAATAATAACATTTTTTTCTCTTTAAAGCAATATTATTATTTCCTTTATAACAATTTTTTTTGATTTATTTTTTGCTTTTTCTCTCTAAACATTTTATACTAAACCCTTTTTGAAAATAGAAATAAATTTTTATAACAGGGATATTTCTTAGCTAATTTATAATTATTAAACTAATCACTATATTTTTTCTTTTCGTAGGATTGCTCATTGCCGCAAATCCTTATCTTGCAATAAAGATTTATCCTGAAAATCAAAATGTATGGCAAGATTGCTACGCAACACCTATGGCTAGACTACGACTTTTATTTGCCCAACTCCAAAACTCCTCCTTTCAGTCGTCAGACAGTCGTAGTTGAACAAACAAAAGCTCCGTCGCTTTATTTAGACTAAAAATCATATTTTAATTGTTTTGAAATGTTGAATTTTTATCCTATATTGAAAAAACTTATAATAATTTCATTATTTAAATGAAGTTTAGTATAATATCCCTGTAAAAATTAGATTTAATATAATTAAAATAACTATAAATCAAAATAAAATGATATAAAAAAAACTATCTTGAAAAAATAAATAATCTTCAAGATAGCTTTAATTTATAAAAAATAAAATATTTTATTACTTAGTTCCAGCAACTTTATCAGCTAATTTTTTTCCAACTTTGAATTTTACAACTTTTTTAGCTTTTATTTTGATTGGTTTACCAGTTGATGGATTTCTTCCTTCTCTAGCAGCTCTTTTTTTCACTTCAAAAGTTCCCCAACCTACAAATTGGATAGTTTCACCTTTTACTAAAAATTCTTCTGTTGTTCCTAAAAAAGCGTTAACTAATTCTTCTGCTCTTTTTTTAGTTTCTCCTGTTGCTTTTGCATAAGCATCTACAAATTCTTTTTTTGACATTGTATCTCCTCCAAATTTAAATTTATAAACTAAATCATTTACTATATATTACCACATTTTCAGCATTTGTCAAGGTTTCTTGAAATTAAAACTTAACTTTTTATAATTTTTTACTTACTTTTCTTTCTTGAAATTAGCTTTATTACTTCATTAACTGCGAATGGTATTAGTGCAAACAGCAAGACAATATCCCAATTTTCAAATGAAATTTTTGTTACTTTAAATACTTGTGCAATTGGTGCAAATGAAGTCAATCCTATTTGTAATGCAATTCCAATTATAATTGAATAAATTAAATATTTATTCTTGAAAATTCCAATTTCAAATACTGTTTTTTGGCTATTTCTCATTGTTAATGAATAAAATAACTGCGACACCGTAAGCACGATAAACGCCATTGTTCTACCTTGTGTCAATGCGTGTTTTGCAGCTTCATTTCCATTTTTTGCCATTGCTTCCAGCTGTCCTAAGTTCCCAATCATTCCAGTTTCGTTAATTCCAATATAAAATGCAGCTAATGTCAGCAAACCAATTAATGTTCCACCAATTACTGCCCGCATTCCTGCACCTTCAGAAAAGAAACTTTCCTTAGGATTTCTTGGCTGACGTTTCATTACATCCTTATCCCCCGGATCAATTCCAAGTGCTAACGCTGGTAAAGTATCAGTAACTAAGTTTACCCATAATAATTGTGTTGCAATAAGCGGCAAATCCCAATTTAGCAATGTTGAAAGAAAAATACAGATTATTTCTCCCAAATTACATGAAAGTAAGAAAATTATCGTTTTTTTGATATTGTTATAAATGTTTCTTCCTTCTTCAATCGCATGAACAATTGTAGTAAAATTGTCATCTGTTAAAATCATATCACTTGCACCTTTGGAAACATCAGTTCCTGTAATTCCCATAGCGACACCAATATCGGCAAATTTAAGCGACGGCGCATCATTTACTCCATCTCCTGTCATTGAAACAATATTACCTTTTTCCTTAAACGCTCTTACGATTTTTACCTTATGTTCAGGAGAAACCCTTGCAAAAACTCTATATTTACCAATATTTTCAGAAAATTCCTTATCTGAAAGCTCATCAATTTCAGTACCAGTCAAACTTTGACTTATATCTGTAGCAATTCCTAATTCTTTCGCAATAGCAACTGCGGTATTTTTATGATCTCCTGTAATCATAATCGGAGTAATTCCAGCATTTTTCGCTTCTGTTATCGAATCTTTTACTTCCGTTCTTGGAGGATCAATCATTCCAACAATTCCAACTACAACCAGATTTTTTTCCATCTCCTCTGGAGCAATCACAGCATCCACATCTTTAAAAGCCACTCCAAGCACACGAAGCGCATCATCCGACATTTCTGTCGCAACTTTTAATATTTTTTCCTTCATTTCTTCTGTCAGTTCAATAATTTTTCCATCTAACAGAATTTTATCCGCTCTTACCAGAATATTGTCAATAGCACCTTTTGTATGGACTCTATACTTGCCATCCCCTTCTTCATTTAAGGTTGACATTAATTTTCTGTCTGAATCAAATGGATTTTCACTAATTCTTTTATACTCTGTATTCAAAGTATTTTTTTCAAGATTAAACCTGTCTCCCAGTACAACCAGTGCTACTTCTGTCGGATCTCCAATATCCTGTCCGCTGTCAATTGAAGCGTCTGAACAAAGAACAAACGAACGGATTAACTCAGTTTCATCCTTATTTGCCACAAAATCTCTACCTTCTGAAGGTATATCTCTCAAATTATCAAATGTGTAAGTTTTTACAACTGTCATTTTATTTTGAGTCAATGTTCCTGTTTTATCTGAACAAATTATATTTACTGCTCCTAATGTTTCAACAGCAGGCAATTTTCTTACAATCGCATTTTTCTTTGACATTTTATTTACACCCATCGCAAGTACGATTGCAACAATTGCAACAAGCCCTTCAGGAATAGCAGCAACTGCCAGACTTATTGACGTCATAAACATTTCTAAGATAGGACGTTTTTGAATAATTCCAACAATAAATATTACAGCACAAATTCCCATTGCAATATAACCAAGAGTTTTACCAAGTTCATCTAGCTTTATCTGAAGAGGAGTTAATGTATTTTCATCTTCATCAAGTATTTTTGCAATTTTACCAATTTCTGTTTCCATTCCTGTTGCAACTACAACACCTTCACCACGTCCATAAGTAGCCATGGTTGACATAAATGCCATATTTTCCTTATCTCCAACAGGAATTTTTTCATCTTTGGTAATAAAATCAGCATTTTTTTCACTTGGTACTGATTCTCCCGTAAGTGCCGACTCTTCAATTTGTAAATTGGCACTCTCTATAAGCCTTACATCTGCTGGAATAAATCTACCAGCATCTATTATCAAAATATCTCCTGGAACCAAATCTTCTGAATTAACCTCTATAACTTCTCCATTTCTTCGAACCAAGCTCTTAGGAGTTGTCATTTGCTGCAGTGCTTCAAGTGCCTTTTCAGCCTTAGACTCCTGTACCACTCCAACTATAGCATTTATAAGTACTACCGCCATTATAATCAAAGCATCTGTCCAGCCGTGCTTAATATCCACTATCAGATTTATCACAGCTGCCGCAATTAATACATAAATCAGCATATCCTGAAGCTGTGCAATAAATAATTGCATCAATGTCTTTTTGGCTTTTCCTTTTAATTTATTCTGTCCATATTTTTCAAGCCTTGCATTTACTTCATCTTTTGTCAATCCAACCTTAGGATTTACATTTAATTCTTTCAAAACTTCATTTTGTGATTTTGTAAACCACATAATTTTTTCACCTCTTTCTGTAATTACATTTACTTTTTTATTTAGATATATAAAATTCGAATATATTTTAAAATTATACTAAAATTAATTTTATAATTTATATATTTTTCATTCTATTAAATAATATAAATTTACATAAGTTTAGTACATTTTCTATCAGACTCCTTTATATAAAAATATTTCCTATATTATACACTAAAATTAAATTTATTTCACTATAATTCTAAAACTTTTCCAAAAAAAAATTGCCTAATTATTTCAATATCGAAATAACTAGACAATTTATAAAAATATTTTTATTAATACTGGTTATTACTATTTTGTAGCTTTGAATTCGATTCTTCTGTTTTCAAATCTTCCTTGATCAGTATCATTTGGAGCGATTGGTTCAGATTCTCCTCTTGATTCTACACCTAGGATTCTTGCAGGATCTAATCCAAATTCTATCAATTTATCTCTAACTGCTACTGCCCTTCTCATACCTAAAGCCATATTATAAGCATCTGATCCTTTAGAATCTGTATGTCCTATAATTGTAAGTTTCAAGTCTTTTTGTTCAGCATAGTCTTTAACGTTTCTTAATAATTCGTAGTATTGTGGTTTAACTACAGATTTATCAAAGTCAAAGTTCAATCTTCCAGAATCGAACACAAATGTTTCTTCTTTTGGTGGTTCTGGAGTTGGTTCTGGAATTGGTTCTGGAGCTGGCTCTTCTAACTCAAGAGCGTTAATTCTAATTGTATTTTCTCTCATTTGAGTAGTTGTCAGCCTTCTTGCCATCAATGGTGAAGCAACTAACAACCCTAATGCAATTATTGTTGTTGTTGTTCGTCTACCCATTTTTCAGCCTCTCTTTCTAATGATCTATATTTTTGGCTACCTGGATTTGGTCTGTTTTCATCTAAGTAATCTTCAATATGATTTAATCTAGTTGTGTTATAATCTACTAATTTTGCATTTGTACAAGACAAAGCTCCTAATCCTACTAATAATAATGCTACTTTTTTCATATTTCTTATTTCCTTTCTAATTCATCCAAATTTATTTTTTTAAAATTTTTTAATTTACTCTTAGTTCATTTTATCTTGAATAGCGTCTAATCTTTGTTCCATTTGATCTAACATTTCGTTTGTTTTATGGAATTTTTCAATGTTACCGTTGATTTGATCTACTCTTTTTCTAATTCTTTGAATTTCTACGTCCATCATTTTACTTTCAGACATATTTCTTCTTTGAGCTCTTAAATCTCTTGTTTTTGTTTTTCTTTGTCTAGCCGCTTCTCTTGCTTTTTCTGCTCTTTCTTTTGCTTGTAATCTAGCAGTTTCTGCTTTTTGACGTGCTTCTGGGCTCATACCAGGTGTTTCTACAGTTTCTTCAACTGGAACTACGATAACTTCTTCTTCTACAACACCTTTTGCTGCTTCTTTAGCTTGTTGTGCCTGTCTTTGTTTAGCCACTTTAACTAATCTTTGTACTGCGGCATCAGTATTTGTTGGAGCTGAAAATGATACTTGACTCATTGCTAGCACCATTACAGCTGCTAATCCTAATATTTTTTTCATCGATTTTCCTTTCTAACATATTATTTAAAATATTGTTTTGTTTAAAATAACTGAATTAGCTTGTTTTATTTAGCTGTTCTTCTAGTTTTTTTAGCACTATTTTTAACACCATCTCTTCCAAGAACGCTGTCAAATTCTCCTAATTCTTTTTCTTCTCTTTGCACACTTCTTACTACTCTTTCATAGAAGTCCACTCTTGCTGCTGCCTTAGCTGCATTATATTCAAGCTTTTCAATTGGTGATTTAGGTTTAACTCTCTCTTTTTCTTCTACAACACCGTCTTCATCAATTGTTACTATTTTTTCTGTTGTCATTTCACGTTCTTTAGGTGCTTTCATGCTTTTATAGTAATCGTCTCTAGCTTGTCTCAATACTTCCTGTGGAGAAGCTGCCATCATTGGAACAGATAATGCTGCTACTATCCCACACAATAATAATTTTTTCGCTTTCATCTTTTAATTACCATTCCTTTCCATTAATTCATTACTGACAATAATGTATCCAATTCTGCAATTTTTTTCTCTTTTTCTGCTATGCTTTTGTTAATGTTTTTGTAGATAGTTTCGGCATTGTTTAATATTTTTTTATATTTGTCTCTATGCCATCTTACTTCTGAATCTACTTTTAATTTTTCTAATAATTTTTCTCTACTTGTTTGTTTAGATTTCAAATCTTCTACTTCAGCTTCCAATTGTGCTTTTTGCTGTCTATAGCTTTCTTTTTGTGCTTCTTCTTTTTTGATTAATTCATTGAATTGGTTTTCAATTGAACTTAAGCTACTTTCTAAGCTCTTTTTTTCAGCAGAGAAACCTATTGACGAAACCATCATTATTCCAACCAAAAAGAATATTGTCTTTTTCATTCGATCTTCCTCCTAATTTTTTAATTTCATAACAATAATTGAATATGAAATCACTATTAAATCACTTACCTATCATCACTTACCCTTATTATACCAAATTATATAAAAAAATACAATTAATTTTTCAAATAAAATACAAAAATTGTTTTTTTTATATAAAAATTCCTTTAAATTCAATACGAAAACTTCTTTTTTTTATGATTTTATTAACTTTTTTTTAATTTATTTGTAATTTCTTCTATTGTTGAAGCAGTTTTTAATTCTTCTACTAATTCTTCCTCATAAGATAATTTTGAAATCTCCGCCAATAAATCTAAATGTTCTTTTTTTGTTTCTTCTGGAGCCGCAATCATAAAAATTAATTTTGAAGGTTCTCCATCCATACTTTCAAAATCTACTCCTTCATGAGAAATTCCTAGAGCAAGGGAAAGTTCTTTTACAAGTGGTGTTCTGGCATGCGGAATAGCTATTCCGTCTTGCATTCCAGTTGGTGTCAATTTTTCTCTTTCATTTATTTCCTTTACAAATTCTTCCAGGTCTTCTGGCTTAAGAACTTCACTTTTCACAAATAATTGTGCCATTTCCTTAATAATTTCTTCCTTTGTTTTACCTTCTAAATTTACTTTTATTCTTTCTGGTACCAAATATTCTAATATTTTCATGTTTTTTTTACAGGATTTTCCTGTATTCTCCTTTCTAAAATTTTTCCCATTTTTTCAAAATATCATCTAGCACTTGCTTTTCAGACATTTCTGATAAATTATAAGTAATATAGTTTTTTTCTTTTTTGAACCATGTCATCTGTCTTTTTGCATATCTTCTGCTCTCCATTTTTATTTCATCAATCGCTTCATCCAGCGTGATTTTCCCTTCAAAATATTTAAATAGTTCCTTATATCCGATTGAAGATATTTTATAAAGACTTTCTGTATATTTATTATATACTTTTTTTGCTTCTTCTACAAGTCCTTTTGCAATCATAATTTCAACTCTTTTATTAATCCGTTCATAAAGTTCTTCTCTATTTCTAGTAAGAAATATCTTTAAGAACTCATAATTATTATTTCTTATATTTTGTATACGTAGCTCACTAAATTTTCCGCCGGTCAAAATACAAACTTCAATTGCTCTAACCAATCTCAATTTATTAGACAAATCAATTTCATTATACGATTTTTCGTCCATTTCTTTGAGAATTTTCTGTAACTCCTCAATACTTTTGCTTTCCAAATCAGCTCTGATTTTTGCATTTTTTGATGGCAGTTTTGCAAATCCATCTGTAATTGATTTTATATAAAGTCCTGTTCCGCCTGTAATAATAATATTTTTCTCATTTTTTTCACCATTTTCATTCAAAATATTATTTACAGTTTTTTCAAAATCTCCCACAGAATAGTCTTCATCAGGGTTTATAACATCAATCATATAATGCTGTATTCCCTGCATTTCATCACTTGTTATCTTAGCTGTTCCTATATCCAGCTCCTTATAAATCTGAGAAGCATCTGCTGATATAATTGCTGAATCTATCTTTTTAGCAAGCTTTATCGATAAGTCTGTTTTTCCTACTCCAGTTGCACCTGCGATTACAATTCCTTTTTTCCTTACTGCTATCTTCTTTACCTCCCATTATAAGTAAACCACATCTTTACTGAAAATCTTTTAAAAAAAATTTATTACTAAACTATATATTCAAATTCATACCCAGCAATAATTATAATATCTCCTTCTTCAACCCCAGCTTTTTCAAGCTCTGTTTCCATTCCAAGACTTCTCATCTTCTGAAGGAAATTTATTATTCCTTCTTCTCCAATAAACACATACTTTTTAAGCACATCATCCACAATACGTCCATCTACTTCAAATACATTGTCAGATGTTTTCTTAACAATCCAGTCATCTTTTTTATTATTTTCCTGAATCAGCTCTTCAACAGAATGAACTTCTTCCAGTTCTTCCCTAGGTATTTCCTGAATTAATTCCCATGCCTTTGATAAAACCGGCTTTAGTCCCTCATTTGCAATTACAGAGACTGGGTAAACATATCTTATACCTTTTTCTTTAACAAATTTTTCAAATTCATCATATTTTTCATCTTCATAAAGCATGTCAATCTTATTAGCCACAACAATTTGAGGTTTATTTGCCAATTTTTCACTGTAATTTTTTAATTCGTGATTTATTTTTACAAAATCTTCCTTAGGATCACGTCCATCTAATCCTGAAATATCCACAATGTGAATAATCAATTTACATCTTTCAATATGCTTTAGGAATCTATCCCCAAGCCCTACTCCTTCATGAGCTCCTTCAATAAGACCTGGCACATCCGCCACAACAAAACTTTCCTCATCTCCCATTCTTACAACTCCCAATTTAGGCTTTAATGTAGTAAAATGGTAACTTGCAACTTTTGATTTGGCAGCTGATACTTTATTAATAAAACTTGATTTTCCTACGCTTGGATAACCCACAAGAGCCACATCAGCCAGCAATTTTAATTCCAGCTTTATTTTTAATTCTACACCTTCACGACCACTTTCTGCTATTCTTGGAGCTTTTTTTACTGATGACTTGAAATGGATATTTCCACGTCCGCCATCTCCACCTTTTAGAAATATTACTTTTTCATTTGGATTGTCCAAGTCAAGCAGCAGTTTATTTGTTTCAAAATCTCTAATCATTGTTCCAACTGGAACTTTTATAATCAAGTCTTCACCTGATTTTCCAGTAGAACGTGCAGCAGCCCCTTTTGTTCCGTCTTGTGCCTTAAATTTTTTACTGCTCTTAAAATCTACAAGCGTGTTAATATTTGGATCAGCGATAAAGACGATATCTCCACCTTTTCCGCCATCTCCACCGTCAGGCCCTCCAAACTGAACAAATTTTTCACGTCTGAACGTAGCTGCTCCATCTCCTCCATTTCCAGAAATTACTGTAATTACACTTTCATCTATAAACATTTCATCACCTTTTCTTTATTATAGTTCTTTTTTTCATTTAATACAATTACTTAAACTCATTATCTGTTTTTTGTTCTACTTGTTGCCGCCGCCTTTTTCTCTCTTCTGTAATTCCACGGCTCTACATATCCTTTTTTTCCAAACAGGCCAAGTTTATTCTTTTTGGCATTTTCCTGGTAAGCCTGCATTCTAGCATCATTTTTGTCGTATTCCTGATACCACCACGCATTTCCATTTTTTACCATTTCCTCATTTACATTTTTCCCGTCAGCATAGACTACAGCCACCGTTCTGCCATATCTATCCCTATTTTTCTCCTCAATTTCAAGTGTCTTTCCATTTACCATCTTTTCCAACGCCTGCTTACTCTCGCTCCCATAATCCTGCGACTTTTCAGGAGCATCAATTCCAAACATCCTGATTTTTATAATTTCTCCAGTAAATTTCCCATTTTCCACTTTCTGAACGTTCATGGTATCTCCATCACTTACTTTTATAGCTTGATAACCTTTCAGAATAGTTGGATTCTGCACAGCTGCACTATTTGAATAATTAGTATTTGTACTTCTTGAAGCTGTATTTTTTTTAGAATTACTTGTTTTTGATCTTTTTTTACCAAATCCTAAATTCACTCCATTGTATGCAAATCCAAATATTGCTAATAACACAGTAATTATTGCAGCAATCAGTTTTTCATTTCCAGCTTTCGAACTTCTTCCAGTTTTTCTTCTTCTTTTTGTTGCCATCTGTTTTTCCTTTATTCTTTATTTTTCCAACGCCTGTTTAAAATCTTCAATCAAATCATCAATATTCTCAAATCCAACAGCTATTCTTATCAATGAATTTGTAAATCCTCTAGCCTCTTTTTCTTCATCAGGCATTTCGGCATGCGTAATTGTACTTGGATGAGTTACTAATGTTTCTGCTCCACCAAGACTCGCTGCAAATAATGCCACTTTCAAGTTTTCAAAAAACATTTTTACTTTTGAATCATCCTTTAAAGTAAATGAGAATACTGAACCTCCACCTGTTGCTTGACTTTCATGAATTTTTTTACCTTTATTTGTATCCAAAGTAGGATAGTAAATTTTATCAACCGCATCATGGCTTTGAAAAAATTCTATTAGTTTTCCCGCATTCATTTGTGCCGCTTCCACTCTAAGTTTCAATGTTTTAAGACTTCTCATCAAAAGCCAGCTGTCAAATGGAGAAATTAAAGCTCCAGCCGCAACTTGTGAAAATTTAATTTTTTCCGCAAGTCCCTCATCATTTGTAATCGCAACTCCAGCCAGCAAATCATGATGCCCAGATAAAAATTTAGTTGCACTATGAATTACAATATCAATCCCAAAATCAAGCGGTTTTTGCAAATATGGAGTCATAAAAGTATTGTCTGCAATTGTTATCAAGTTATGCTCTTTTGCAATCTCTACAACTCCTCCCATATCCGTAACATCAAGCAATGGATTTGACGGAGTTTCAATAAAGATAGCCTTTGTATTTTCTTTAATAGCATTTCTAATATTATCCAAATCAGTTGTATCGACAAAAGTGTATTCCAATCCAAATTTTGAATAAATATCATGAACAATCCTATAAGTCCCACCATAAATATCCTGACCTAAAATAATATGATCTCCAGCTTTAAACATTGTAAATACAGACGTTGTAGTCGCCATTCCCGATGAAAAGGCATATCCATATTTACCATTTTCCAATGCGGCAAGTATTTCTTCAAGCTCATTTCTCGTAGGAGCCGAAACTCTTGAATATTCAAATTCCTGCGTCACTCCAAATTCCGCAACAGGAAAAGTTGAAGCAAAATTAACATTTGTTCCCCAAAGTTCTCTCTTTTTTCCATTTCTTATTCCATGTATTGTTTTTGTTTCAAATCTCATAACAATCTCACACTCCATTTCTTTTTTTACTATTTTACAATCTAAACTTTTGATACTGTTCTAATCTTATAAATATTTAATTTTTATTTTTTATTATGCAAATTAATGATTTTTTATACTTCTTATGTTATAAGTTGTTTTTATTAATATTTGTTTTTTTATCTCTTTTAATATCTTTTTATTTCAAAAAAACACTCCATTTCATAATGTTTAGCAAGGAATTAAAACTTCTTGTCCTCAATATAGTTTATATTTTAAATGTTAGTTTATTTAATAACAGTTTTACTATTTTTATTATTTTTTTCGCAGGATTGCTCATTGCCGCAAATCCTTCACCTATGGCTAGACTACGACTTTTATTTGCCCAACTCCGAAACTCCTCCTTCCAGTCGTCGAACAGTCGTAGTTGAACAAATAAAAGCTCCGTCGATTTATTTTATAGATTGAATATATCAAAAAATATAAAAAATGTTTCATTTGAAGGTTTAAAAACAAATAATTAAAATAATTTATGCGATATTTTTATTATTTTCTCATAAGCAATTCTCTTTTCACCAACGTCAGGCTCTCTATCTAAATAAATAACACCGCAATAACTGAATCCATTTTTTTCAAGAAACTTTTTCATTGGCTCATTGCTTTCATGCGTATCTGTTTTTATACTGAGTATTTTGTTTTTTATGCATTCTTTTTCCGAAAATTCTAATATCTTTGTTGCAACTCCTTTATTCTTTATTTCAGAATTAACTGCCAGCCTGTGGATTACGATATAATCATCATCTGATATCCATTTCCCTTCAATCTTGGAATACGGTTCTTCCTTTTCAGGCGATAAAACAATTGTTCCTAAAATTTTTTTTAAATTTTCTGATTCTAATTCATTTCTATTTTTTTCAATATCTTCAAGAACATAACTAATTCCCAACTTTATATCATTTTCAATAACTTCCCTATTTGGATATCCATTTTGCCATTGATCCAGCCCTAACTTCTTCAATTCAATTTTTGCCTTTTCAATGATTTCCAAAATTCTGTCCACATCATCAAAAGTTGATTTTCTAAAATTCACAAAAACTCCTCCCTTTCATAAAATTTAAATAATTATTTTAAAAAATTCTGTAGAATCTGGTTGATACAGTAACTTTATATTTTTAAATATAAGAGAACTTGACTCATATAGCAATGTTACTCTAATTTTATAGTTTTTATTTTTATATTTGCCAGTCAATTTCTTTTTTTCCCAGCTTTTTCAAGACATCATTAGCTTTCTTAAAATGTCCACAGCCAAAAAAACCACGGCTTGCAGATAATGGGCTTGGATGAACACTTTCCAGAATATAATGTTTATTTATATCAATAAAGGCTTTCTTGCTTTTGGCGTTATTTCCCCAAAGTATGAAAATTATTGGCTCTTCACGTTCATTCAAATATTTTATCACATTATCTGTAAAAATTTCCCAGCCTATTTTTGAATGTGAGTTGGCATTTCCAGCGACTACAGTAAGTGCTGTATTTAAAAGTAATACTCCCTGTTTTGCCCATTTTTCAAGAAATCCATTTTTACTCATTTTATACCCAAATTCATTTTCAATTTCTTTATAAATATTTTTTAGGGAAGGTGGCAAGGCAACTCCCTGCTTTACAGAAAATGCCAGTCCATGTGCCTGATTTTCGCCATGATACGGATCCTGTCCTAAAATTACAACTTTGCAGTCCTTATAACTAGTTAGCTTAAATGCAGAAAAAATCTCATTTTTATCAGGATAAATTGTTTTTGTCTTATATTCTTTCATTAAAAATTTTCTCAAATTTAAATAGTAATCTTTTTCAAATTCTTTCTCTTTTTTAAAAATTTCATCCCAGTCATTTCCAATATTAACCATTTTCCAATCATTCCTCTCCTTAAAAATTCAAATCTTATTTCACAGTCAAATTTTCCTAATTTACAAAAGGATTATAGAATCTTCCACCATTTATTTTTATAAGTACAATTGAAATAATTACGAATATTACTGTTACAAAGATTGCTATAACATCTGGCATTTTCATTTTTCTTGCCTGATACCACGTTCGCTTTTTTCTTTTTCCAAATCCTCTTAAAATCATTGCATTGCTTATAATATCTATTTTTTCAATGCTTGAAAATATTAACGGCATTAATGTATAGGATATATTTTTTATTCTTGTTATTAATTTTACATTTTTGGAAATATCTATTCCTTTTGCCTGCTGTGCCTTACTAATGGTTATAAAATCTTCCTGCACAGTTGGAATATATCTAAGTGCAATCGAAACTGCATAAGAAAATTTGTACGGCACACCTATTCTGTTTAATGAAGAGGCGAATTCACTTGGATTTGTTGTAATTATAAACAGTAAAGCGACAGGAATAACCGAAAAATACTTTATAAATATATTAAACTCATAAAATAGCTGTTCCTTCGTTATCACATAATTTCCAAAAATTTTTAAAATATCATGCCTTGTTCCATAAATTTTTGTTCCTTCAAGAGGAGAGAATAAAAAAATCATAATTAAATTTAATACAAGAAAAATAGTAATTAGATAAAATACAATTTTTATTTCATTAAACTTTATTTTGGAAATTCTAAAAAGTACAAATCCTAAAAATGTCAAAGCTAAAAGAAGCCTCGTATCGTAAGTAAACATAATTGCAACAGTCCATAATATGAAACAAATTAGTTTTGTCGCTCCATTTAGTCTATGAATCACAGAATCCTTTTCGATATATTCCAGTAAAAATGTACCTGCCATCTAATCACCTGCCTTTTTCTGCTCTTTTTCATAATGCACAAATGTTCTTATAAGCTCTTCGGAATTTATCCCGGTCTTTTCCGCCACATAGTGAAGTGAAGTTTCCTTCAAATTTGCCTGTTCCAATACATTTCTATCTGCCAAAATCTGTGCTGGATTTCCTGATTTTATAATTTTACCTTCATTAAAAACGTATGCCTTGTCAGTATACTCTAGCATCAAATGCATATCATGCGTTATAAATAAAATTGTAATCCCTAATTCATTCAGCTGTTTCAAAAATTCCATTATTTCCCTATAATGAAATAAATCCTGCCCTGCTGTCGGCTCATCCACTATTATCATCTCAGGCTGCAATACAAGGACAGATGCTATTGTAACCCTTTTTTTCTGCCCATAGCTAAGTGCTTTTATAGGCCATTTTCTAAATGGCTTTAATTTACATATTTCCAAAATTTCAATAACTCTTTTTTCTATTTCATCTTCTGAAGCTCCTCTAGTTTTTAGCCCTAATGCAACTTCATCAAAAACTGTAACTTTTGAAATCATTGTATTCGGATTTTGCAACACAAAACCTATTTTCTCAGCTCTTTTTGTTATATTTTCATCACTTATGTCCAAATTTTTATAAAAAATCTTTCCTTTGTCCTGCTTTTCAAATCCTGCGATAACCTTTGACAGCGTCGATTTTCCCGCTCCATTTGAACCAACTATGCTTATCATTTCACCTTTTTTTACATCTATATCTATGTTTTTTAATATTTTTCTTTTCTCATTGTATGAAAATGAGATATTTTCAAGTTTTAATAATGTTTCTTCAGATTTTTCCCTTGCCTTGGGAGAATTATATTTTATCCAGTTTAAAATGCCGTCTTCTGCTTCGGAAAAGTCAATCTTTTCAATATTAGAAATACTGCTATATTTCTCAAGGTTGACATTACTGTATTTTAGCAAGGAAATATACAAAGGCTCTCTTATATTCATCTTACTTAACAAATTTCCGTTCAAAATATTGTCAGGCGTGTCATCAGCAACGATTCTTCCTCCATCTACAACAATAATCCTGTCAATTCCCCTGTGCAATACATCCTCAAGTCTATGTTCTATAATTATTGTAGTCAATTTTTTATTATTATGAAGCTCATCTATAAGTTCAATCGCATATTTTCCGCTCAAAGGATCAAGATTTGCAAGCGGTTCATCGTAAAGAACAATATTGGTATCGTCCACCATTATTCCAGCGAGTGACACTTTCTGCTTCTGTCCCCCAGATAAATCATGCGGCTTCAAGTCAAGCAGTGTTTCAATTTTTACAAATTTTGCTATTTTCTTTACCTTCTCTTTCATAATCTGTGTCTTTACTTCATCATTTTCCAGAGCAAACGCTATATCTTCCGCAACAGTAAGCCCAACAAACTGTGCATCCGAATCCTGAAGAACAGTTCCCACATATTTAGAATGTTCAAATACTTCCTTGCACTTTTTCCCATAAATCTCAAACTTTCCTGTTATTTCCCCCTTGTAAAAATAAGGAACAAGTCCATTTATACAATGTCCCAAAGTACTTTTCCCAGAGCCTGACGGCCCTATTATAACGACTTTCTCCCCTTCATAAATTTTCAAATTTATATTATGTAATGTAGGTTCCGACTGACTTTCGTACTTAAATGTAAAATTTTCAAAATTTACAGCAATTTTTCTATTTTCGTCCAAACTCTCCTCCTTTCGAGTTGAAAATATATTTTTATTTAAATCTATTCAGTAATCTAAATTGTAAACTTTTTATTTTATAAAGATTAAACAAAATACCCGCCTAATCTTCTCATAGCCATCTAAAACTATTTTGAAAAATGCGGGTTATTTGTATTATTCCTGTTTTAAGCTTCCTTTGCTTACTATTGTTTTTGAAAATGCAAATATTAAAATTGTACCTAAAATTGCTACAACTATCATATTTCCAAGTGCCGCTGTAACTCCTTGTGCAAATGCTTTTGCCTGCGGTTCCTTATATATTGCAATATCAATAATTGGAGCTAGAACTACCCAGCTTATCAAGCTTATAATTACTTCTCCCACTATAAATTTTACAATTTTTGCTCCATTAAAATTCTCGATTTTAACAATTTTTCCTAAAAATCCAGTTGCCAGTCCAAAAAATGCCGCCGCTGCAACCCAGCTGAACCACACATTTCCATATCCTGAAATATCATTAAGCGTATGCCCAATAAATCCAATTCCTAGACCAACTGCAGGACCATATATAAATGCCATCAACGCTACAAAAGCAAATGTCACTTGTAATGTCGTATTAGGAATTGGTGTCGGAATTGCTACAAATCTTGATAATACAATATAAATCGCTGCACCGATTCCCATTGCTACCACTTTTTTAATTGCTGTTGCTTCCATTAGTCTCACCTCTTTTAAAATTTTCAAAAGTTTAAATACATTATATACTAATATTACTTTTTTCTCAACTAAAAATAACAATACTTTTTCACAAATTTTATTAAATTGTATTTAATCTTTAAACTGAATATTTATTGCTTTTTTCTCAATTTCAAGATGTATCGTTTCTACCTGTGCATTTTCAAAAATCCTTTTTGAAGCCTTTGTAGAATCAAGCGACTTGTGTTTATCGGAAAAATATATTACCTTTTTTATTCCCGACTGTACGATTGCTTTTGCACATTCATTACATGGAAAATGTGTCACATAAATAGTACAGTTCTTCAATGATTTTATACTATTAAGAATAGCATTCAGTTCAGCATGCACAACATAAGGATATTTCGTATCCAAAAATTCTCCTTCTTTATCCCAAGGCATACTATCATCAGAACTTCCCATTGGAAACCCGTTATATCCAATTCCTATTATTTTCTTATCTTCATCAATAATACATGCTCCCACCTGTGTAGACGGATCTTTACTTCTCATTCCAGACAAAAATGCAATTCCCATGAAATATTCATCCCATGATAAATAATTATCTCTTTTAGACATTCTTCATACACCACTTTCTAAAGTATTCAATATTTCTGAATTACTTAACAACCACTTTCTTCTTAACATCTGAAAACTCTATCTCCAGCTTATCTTCCTTGCTAAGCTCAATCCCTCTCTTAACAATCTTCCCATTTTTTCGAGTTATTGTATAACCTTGTTTCAAAATATCACTTACTGAATATTTCGAAAGCTGTGCCTTTTTATATTTGAGTTCCTTTTTTCGATTTTCAAAAAATTCCAGTATTATTTGATTAAGCTCGGCTGATTTTTTCTTTAAATTTTCTTTTTCACTTAAAATTATTTTTTGCAAATTAATTCTGTCAAATCTCTGTTTTCGATAATCCAGCTGTTCTCGTGATTTTTGTACAATTCTTCTAAGTTCTCTTGATAATTTCTGTTCTTTTTCCATCAAGTCAAATTTTTTATTATCCAGAATATTTGCAAAATTCTTTATATAATAATTATTTTTTCTGTATTCCAGCTCTTTTTTCATCATTGTAACTTTATTTAAAAGTAATTTACTCAAAAGATTCTTTTTACTTTCCAGTTCATCTGTTAATTTATCTTTTTCAGGAATCAAGATTTCTGCTGCCTGAGTTGGTGTAGCTGCCCGTTTATCAGCGACTAAATCTGAAAGAAGATTGTCAATTTCATGCCCTACCGCTGAAATTACAGGAATCTCAGACTTATAAATGGCTTCTATCACAGCTTCCTCATTAAATGCCCACAAATCCTCAATGCTTCCTCCACCACGTCCAACAATAAGCGTATCTATTTCAAGCTGTTTCTCTTCATTCATTCTATTAAAAAACTCAATCCCTGCCGAAACTTCCCGTGCTGAGCCTTCTCCCTGAACTTTTGCTGGATAAAGGTAAATATTCACATTTGGAAATCTTTTATGCGTTGTATTTATAATATCTCTGATTGCTGCTCCTGTATCAGCCGTTACAACACCGATATTTATAGGTAATTTGGGTAACTGTTTTTTTATTTCATCAGAAAAATACCCCTTTTCAAAATACAACTTTTTAAGCATTTCCATTTTCTCATAAAGCAGCCCAAGAGAATTACTTTTTTCAAGAAAATCTGCTACAATCTGATAACTTCCATTTGCTTCATAAAGCGTAACGCTACCTCGAATTTTTACTAAATCCCCTTCCTTTAAGTCTTCAGGCACTCCTCTATATTTATAACGAAAAATAGCACATTTCACACTTGCACTTGCATCTTTTAACGTAAAATACAAATGTCCCGAACGATAATATGTAATATTAGAAAGCTCCCCTTCAATAAAAATGTTCTTAAAAGTACTTGTCCCCTCCAAAAACATTTTAACTTCCCTATTTATATCACTTACGGAAAATACTGTCTGTTCCATAATTTCACCCATTTCTTACATTTTTTGTTCTTTAATAATAACATATTTCATCTCTTTTCTCAACTGATGAAATTTTTTTATACAATTAATTTAAATAATTTCTAAAATTTTTATAATATATCCTAAAATCTATTTTAAATTAAACTACTAAAATTATATAAATTTAAAGTTTAAGTAAAATAGTCATAACTTTTGAGCTCAATTTTAAAACTACCTCAACATATATAACTACAAAACTATAATTCTTTACTTAAACTATATTTTAAGCTCAAAATTTATCATATTGCAATCATGAATTTTATACATATCTGAATTTAAATTAACAAACTTTTCAAAAGAAATTGGTTCAAATTTATCATCTTCTGCCAAATGGATAATTTTATCACATTGAAAATTTTTAATTTCCCTATCCTCAAAATCATATCCTGAAGCAAGCCATTGCCCGTAAGCAGATGATATTTTGAAAAACTGAACAAAATAATATTTATCTTTCTTTTCTTCTTTATACAAAATTTTACAAACTTTTTCTTCTATTGAATTTTCAAGAATTTTCTTTAAAAGCGGACTTTCCTTTTGATGCTTTGAAACTTCAAAATTTAATATTGCCTCCATTTTATTAATTTCTTCCATTTGATTTTGTGGAAGACAGCTTTTAAATTTTTCTTTCAATTTTTCAATATCTAAATGAAAAGGTGTTGTTTTATAGCCTTTTAACGTAAGCATAGTGAAGTATAACGCATATATTTCATTTACATTGAACAAGACAGGAGAGAGCAATTTATTTTTAAAATTTTATACCTTCCATTTCTCCCGCTAAAAGAATAAATTGGCATTCCAATTTCCTCAAGAGATCTTATGTCTCTTAAAGCTGTATTTTTGAAATACTATATTTTTCCATAATATCTTTTAAATTAAAAGTCTCTTTATTATTAAGATACATCATCATATCATTAATCCGTTCTGATTTTTTCATTTTTCTCCCAATTTTTTTATTTTAATAGTATCATATTTTGATACCATTTTGAAGTATAATTTAAAATATAAATTTAAGGAGGAAATTATGGATATAACAAATAACTTTTTAGAAATCATGGAAAAAACTACTGATATGGCAATAGCTTCTTCAGACTCCAGCAATCAGCCTAATGTAAGAATTGTAAGATTTTATTATAATCCTGAAGAGAAAATTTTATATTTTTTAACACTAAAGAATAGTCAAAAAACAGTAGAATTTGAACAAAATAACAAAGTAGCTTTTACAACAATCCCCATAGATGGTCTAAAACACGTTAAAGCTAAAGGAATTATAAGAAAAAGCCAAAAAACTGTTCAAGATTTAAAAAACAAATTTATAGAAAAAATACCAGAAGTAAAAAAGAATATTGATGAAGGAGAAAACTTTATGGCATTATATGAAGTATCTTTTACAAAAGCAACTGTTACTCTTGATGTTAAAAATACTAAGGAATTTGAGATTTTATAATCAATCATAAAATAAGTTTAAAATCTATGATTATTTTTCAAATTTCTATTTTATTTAGTTTTCTAAAAACCGATTTGAATATAAGTTAAAAGGGTATCACTCAGTATACCCTTTTTTTATAATAAGTTATTCTTCCTATATCAAAATCTTCACTCATTTCAAAACTTGATTTTTGCACTTCATATATTTAATGATTTTTTATATTGTACTATCGCTTAAAAATAAAAAAGAATTTTATAATAGGGGTGTTTAATAGCTAATCCATAGTCATTTAATTTAATTATTTTTTACTTTTTTTATATTACTATATTTTTTCTTTTTATTTTCGCAGGATTGCTTATTGTCACAAATCCTAAAACTTCTATTTTAATTATTTGACGATATTAGTTTTATCCCCCTATAAAAAAAGTTTCTAATAATTTCATTTCTTAAATGGAATTCAGTATTATTTATAGTAAAACTAGTTTAAAATAGAACTCAAAAATTATGACTATTTTACTCAAACCCTAAATTATATAATTTCTATCAGTTCAATCTTAAATTCGAGTATATTATACAATCTATGAGGAAAAAAAGAACAGTAAAACCTAAGTTCTACTGTCCTCTCTTTTTTATTCTGTATTTTATCTTCGTTCTAGTAAATAGCTCTGAATCCTATTCCTGCTCTTACGTTCTTACCTTTAGTGTCATATCCTCCATTTACTGTTACTCCGAATCTTGTGTTGTCCACTCCGATATTCAAGTCAAACTTACCGTTTCCTTTTCTATCGTCTTTTTCTCCTCTGATTCCGAACCAGTTGGCTGTAGTATATCTAACTCTTCCTTCGTTGTTTACATCTCCAACTTTTCCTAGTTCATTCTCATAAGCTGCAGTCAATCCTACAGATAACTTAGTTCTTACTGCTAGCGGCTGAACAAATTTGAATTCCATTCCTACTTCAGGCTTAACAGAGAAGTAATCGTTTCCTTTTACTTCTAGTCTCATTTCCCCTCTGTCTTCCTTGATGCTGTTAAATCTTCCGTATTCCATCTTCAATGCCCCATAAGGACGGAAATGCGTTCTTTCGCTTAATCTTATATCATATCCTAAATCTGTTTTTAAAGCTGCTCCATAAGAATGATAGTCAGACTTCGCCTCAAATATGTCATCCACTACAAGATATCTACGTTTCATATCGTTAATACCTGCAAATACATCTCCTCCGATTGTCCACTGCAGTGCTCCGTTGTAATCTTTCTTAGGTGACATTGTCTTGAATATTCCAGCCTTAAATAATGTCTGATTTTCTTTTGATCTACCGATGTCCTTGAACTTGAATCTGTTAGTTACAACTCCTGCATACCATCCATCAGAATTACCCATCTTAACTTTCTCATCTTCATGAACATAAGCCACTCCATAGCCATTGCTTGTATAGTCAATAATTCCTGCCGTATCTGTATTGTATTCATCCCTTATGCCGAATACTTTAATCTTGTTGCTTTGTTTAGACGGATTTCTCCAGTCATGTTTCAGGTACTTGAACTCTTTATCAAGCAAGTTTCCTGTCGCATTGATTCTTTGCTGAACATTTCCATACTGATGTCCCATCATTTCATCAAATGCTTGATACAGCAGCACTTCCTCGTTGTTTCCAATTCCATTTAGTTTTTGGAATAGTTCACGTTCTCTTGTTCCAAGAGTCTTGACACCGTATCTTTGTTCCAATCCGTCAGCAAAGTTGAATGTGTCAGTGCTGTTTACTGGAGACTCTTCTCTTCCTGCCCATGCTGTGTATGGAATTTTAGCCATGTACAGGCTTGTTATTACTCCATCTGAGTCAAGTGTCGGAGTTGCTATCCATCCAATCGATCCAGAATATACGTTCCATTTGATGTTAGGGTTGCTTAGCATTGCCTGTCTGTATGGATTTATGATATTAGGGTCATTTACAAGGATATATTTGCTATCTGTAGAGCTTGTCGCTTCAGCACCGATAATCAGGTCAGCCTCGCTTGTCAAGTTTTGAAGCCCTTCTATCGATCTTGTGTAGTCAACTCCTGAAGTGTTTACATACAGACCGATGCTTGAAGCTGAAACTGTTATAGGGTTTCTTCCTGCTGTATTTACTACTACTGGCGTTTGCGGAACACCATTCAAGGTAATTGTAGCTGACTGTGCTCCCGCTGGCGCGTCAATCGATACGCCTCCTACACCTTTTCCTGTATCAGGTGTTGTAAACTGGTATATTATATTTCCATCTATATCGTTGTTGTTCGTCTTGGAAGCTCCATTTACTGTAATAGTTCCATAGTTTGCTATCGTTCCACCTTTCAAGTAAACTCCTACACCGTTTCTGGCATTTATGTTAATTGTTGCCCCATTACTGTTTATCAGCTTAGAGTCTTTTCCAAGATATACCCCTACTGCATTCATATAGCTTCCTGAACCAGTCGTAATTGATTTATTATTAACTGCAGTCGCTCCATTATCAACATAGATTCCTGTAGTGTTGCTTGCATTCAGTACAATATCTCCATCATTTGTTGCCGTACTTCCTGCCCCGCTCGCATACATTCCGATACTATGTTTTCCGTTTACATTGATTGTTCCTCTGTTTACGATGTTCCCTGTGTCAGTTGTAGAGTATCCTGCACCCATTCCTATTGAATAAAGGTTATTTGCAACATCTGATTCTCCCACTGTAATTGTCGCATTATTTGTTGCAGTTCCGCCTTTTATACTGTATATTGCCACGCTTCCTTTTCCGCTTGATAAATCAATGTTTGCATTGTTCGTTACAGTTCCTGCTGAATAGATACCGTAATTTTGTTCACCAGTAGAAGTTATAGCCGTAGAGTTTGTGACTGTACCTGACGCATCATTTGAGTAAAGGTACACATTGTTGTTTCCAAGCCCCACGTTTGCAATGCTTGAAATTATTGTATTTCCTGTTCCCACGTTTACAAACCCAAATGAGTTGTTTCCAATGTTAAACGCTGTTCCATTATTTATTACTGTCTGTCCGCTTCCTACTGTGTAAACTCCGACAGCCTCATCTGTTCCAGTTGTGATTGTTCCTCCATTAAGGTTTACATTTCCGCTTTGCGAATAAATTCCAACAGCCGCATTTCCTATCTTAAGGTCTCCCGCATTGTCTACATTATGTCCATAGATTCCAATTGTATTGTTTCCAGACTCTATTGTTCCTGCATTCTGCAATGTTACAGTATTGTGGTCTGTATAAAGTGCCACATTAGGGCTTGTAATTGATGCAGAATCTCCCAATGTGATAGTTCCACTGTTCTTAGCTATGTATCCAGGTGTCCCTGTTGCATAAATTGCCGTATTTCTGTCACCTGTCATAGTTATTTTACCTGTGTTTTCAAGTACAGTTCCTGAAGCAAGCGCCGCATCAGGCTTGTATGAAATTGCAACCGAATCATTTCCAGCTGATTCAATAGTTCCTGTATTTGCTATTGTCTGTGTCTTAGCCCCTTCTGAATACAGCCCTGTCGAATTTGAACCAATCGTAATCTTTCCTGCATTCTCAATCAATGAATCCTCAATTCCATAAATAGCCGTCGATTTATCACCAATTGTCATAACTCCTGTAGCTTTGTTGTGCAATTCTCCAAATTTGGCATACATTCCTGTAGAGCCTGTTCCACTCAAGTTGATTGTTCCCTCGTTTGATAATGTAACTTCATTTCTTGCATACAACTTGCTGTCATTTTCTTGAGCCATTGCAACTTGGTCAGCCTTTGTTCCTGTTATTGTCTTAGTGTTTGCATTTGTTATTGATGAATTTGATATTTCAAGCTGATTATATGCATCAGTTGTGTCATCTAAATTTACATCCTGATTAATTGTTAATTTACTCAAGTATAGCATAAATGTCTTGTAGTCAGTTCCATTTATATGTGCACCTGTAGCAGATGAAACTGTATTTCCAGTCGTATCAGATAAGTCCATCTTAACATTTTGTGCAATAAATAGTCTTGATCCTTGATTCATGTTCAATGTAAGATTGCTTAAAGTTGTCTTTGTTCCATCTCCAAAGTTATTCTTCGCCCAGTTTTCAATTTGAGATTTTCCAAAGTCTCCACCATTTCCAACATAAAGAAAAGCGTTACCTCTAGTATTAGGAGTAGTTCCTCCTTCAATAGTTGCCGTCATAGTTCCATTTATAAAGACTTTTCCTTGGTTTGTATTGTCTGATCCTGTATAGAATAGCAATGATTTTTGTCCTGTAGTTGCAGTTCCTGTTCCTTTCAATGTCAATGTAGAACCTTTTTCAGCATCATAGTTTACTGCTCCTTCGTAGGCTTTTACTGTATGATTACCAACTTCTAGCTCAGCATTTTCTCCAGAATATAGCCCTATGGATTCAGCTCCCGTAACATTTACATCAACATTAACATTATTTGTTCCACTACTTACAAGTTTTGAATTTTTCCCAACAACAATACCATAAGAACCTTTTTTAACTGTACTTTTACCTTGTGTATACGAATAAATTCCAGCGGATGTTGAAGTTCCATTATTTACAGTAACTGTTCCTGTCTTTGCGGCCGTTACAACAGCAGTATTCGTAGCAGTATTGTCTCCTATGATTAATCCTGTAACTCCATTTCCTTCGACAGTTGTATCTCCTCCATAATTTAATGTTCCATTCTTAACTAATACACCAGTAGAGTTGTCTCCTTTTACCTTAACAGTACTATTTGCTCCAAGAGTTCCAGATGGATTAGTTCCAGTTGTTGTGTTTTTTTCCAAATAAACACCAATATTTGTTGCAGTTCCTGTTCCTTGTAAATCAATCGTTCCATTATTTTCAAGTTTTCCACCACTAGTTGCCATACCAATTCCATTAATAATTGTCTTACCGCTAGTAGTTCCTATTGTTTTATTAGCATTATTTACAACGTCAGCATTTGTTCCAACCATTCCTATTGATGAGTTTCCATCCAGATTGATTGTACCATCATTTATTGCTTTAGGAGTTCCAGGAGCATCTGTTGAAACTGTTCCTTTATCTACTCTCATACCAATATTTTGTCTTTTTTCTGTACTGCTGACTGTAATTGTTCCTTTTGTATCATTAGTTATATCATCAGCGGCATTTACAATCAATACCATACCAGTGTTACCCTTACCACCTGATACTTTAATTGTTCCATTATTTTTTACTTTTCCTGTATAGGCTCTTATTGCATTTGCCCCTTGATTATCTCCGTCTTCAACAACTGCAATTCCTGAAGATAAAGAATTTCCTATAACTGGAGTACCACCTGGAGGCGTTGTTGTCCCATCACCTGAAACTTCAATATTTCCAGTATTTTCCATTGTACTATTATTTGAAACTCGTGATGACCATTTCATACCATAACTTTCAATTCCACCTACAGATATGGTTCCATTTGCATTATTTGCAACTTCAACATTAGATGCTGAACCAGGAGCATATACTTGTATTCCTATTGATTTTTCTCCTGTAAATTTAATTGTCCCATCATTTGTCAATTTATATAGGCTAGCTGCTCTTGTGTCATCGTTTTCATATGTCATTATTAATCCAACTTTATATCCTGTAAAACCTTCTGCAGTTCTTTTTACTTTGATTTTTCCGCCGCCAGCATAAGGAGGCAAATTAAGTTCTATTTCAGATCCTTTAGCTAAAACTGCATCTAATGCAGTACTTGTTTTTTCAGCCTCATCTGTTATAGTTTTAGCATTTTTTAGCTCTCTTGTACCACTTCCAATTGTATCTGATTGTGCTTCAAACCCTGTAACTAAAGGTCCAACTAAGTTAACTACAGCATTATTTACTATTCCTCCATTAGGCGCATTATCTAATGTCGCTATTCTCGAACCACCAACCAAAAATGGCTGTGAATTCCACGATCTACTATCTGTAATTGATGAATCTCGTATTGAATCAATTGTTAAGTCAGCGTCTAATGTAGCAGTTCCACCTCCTGTTACATCAAAATATATTTTTAATAGTGTAGAATCAAACGAACCATAACCACTAGGTCCAGGAGTTGCCCAAGAGTGAACAACTCCAGGTTGTCCAACTACTAAACTTCCGCTTGTTATAGAACCATTAGAAAATGATCTTGCATTTCCTGAATGAAGTCCCCCTTGTTCTCCATTACCTACACAGCCTGTTATGTTATTACAAAATGAACCTAATTTTATATTAAATGTTGGAGGAGCAGGTAATGTTGGCAATTCAGGCACACTAATAACTGGACTTGGCGGTGTAAAACTAATTGCCTCTGGTAATGTAGGTGTAACTGCTGTTTTATCGGCTATTGTAATTGCTGATTTGTTAATATTTCTTGGTCTGATGCTTGCATTCACTTCAAATGGAATGATTGGCTCTTTTACAGGTTTGAAACTTGCTATACCATATCCTGCTGCTGAACCTGAAGCGAAATTTGGTCTTCTATTTCTTCCTAATAATCCATAGTTGCTACTATCTGGAGAAATTGATCTTTCATAGACATCAAGGCTTCGTTCAAATATTCCTTCATAAGGGTACTTCGCCTTTTTATCTCCACGCCCTTTATAAACTCCATTCCAATTATTATTGAAATAGTTTATTCCGTATTGCCAACTGCTCCAAGGCGATTTAACAACATGGTCTCCTTGTTCCATTAATTGAATTAATTCTAAGTTTGTATTTTTAACTAATTTATCATTTTCTTTTCTTGCTTTTTTAAATTCTGTACGTATCTGATTTATTGATGTGTTTATTTGGCTAACTTGATTCTGAATACTGGAATCTTTTTTTGTTGCAAAAAGATTATTTGTTGTGAAAACTAGTCCTGTCATTGCAAAAACAATCAAGGCAGCTTCTGTATATTTAAAGTCTTTTGTTCTTTTCGCAAATGCACGTAATTCTTGCGAAATTTTTCTAAGATTACTTGTCATTTTACTCTTCTCCTTTGCTCTGAATATAAAATTTTGTGATAATTACAAAAAACTTTAAAATTAAATTAAACAATAAAAACTAAAAATACAGAACTTGAGTAAAATAGTTATAATTTATCTAAATTTAAAGTTATTTTGTATTAGAAATTTTTAAAGAAAATTTTCACATTGACTATATAAAAAAATAACTCAAAAAAAAGAATATATAGAAATGATTAGGTGATTTTTAAGTGATTTTTATTTTTCAAAACAAATTTACTTATTTTTTATATCATCAAATAATTTTCAAAATTTCAATACATTTGTATACTGAATTTTTATCACATTTTCATTGTACCAAACAAATTCTAAAAATCAACTTAATTTCATCTTTTTTATTTATATAAAAACTTATTATCATTAAAAATTAATCAAATAAAATAGACATTTAAACTGATTTATAAAAAGTTTTTCTAAAACTTACCCAAAATTTTCATTTTTACATAGGTTAATTAAAAATTATATTTGATTTCTATTGGTATTTTAATTTACTAATTTATATTCTAAAACTTAAGATAGTAATCATTGAAATAATCTTTTGAAATTACTTATTTTATTAATTTTTATATAAATAAAAAAGCACTTTACATAAAGTGCTTACAAATTTTATTTTCAAATATCTATTCAAAGACTTCTGTCGCATTCGTAACTTCATTTCCTAATGCCACATTTAATGCTACAATCGCAACTTCCAATTGACTTTCATCAGGTTCGCTTGTAGTAATTTTTTGTAGCCACATTCCTGGAACAGCTATCATTTTAGCAAAAACATTATCCAAATGATAACTTGTCCAACGCTGTATTTCGTAAGAAAGTCCAGCAACAAATGGTACAAACAGTATTCTTGTCACTAATTTATAAAGAAGCATCGTAAAATGTCCAGTTGGAACTTTAAAAAATAAATCAACTGTTGAAAATACTAAAATACTTATAAACATTACAAGTAAAAGAAAGCTTGTACCACATCTTGGATGAAATCTTGTGCATTCTTTTGCATTTTTTGGTGTTAATTCCTTTTCCATTTCGTAATTCATAATACTTTTATGTTCTGCTCCATGATATTCAAAAACTCGCTGTATATCCTTCAAAAATGAAATTCCATAGATATATCCTAAAAAAAGAATTAACTTTATAACAGCCTCAACAATATTTGCCATCAAAACATTATCTTTAAAGAAAAATCCTCCAATAGCAGATGGCAACCACATAAACACTGCAATTCCCATCAAAACTGAGGTCAAAACAGTAAATCCAACTTGTTTATCTGTCAATTTCTCCTCTTCCAGTCCAGCCTGATTTGATGCAAAAATAAGCTCTTTCGTCCCAACTACCATTGCATCATAAAGTGCTATAACTCCCCTAACAAAAGGCACTTTTAACCATTTATTATTTTTCTCAGTAAGTGTTATTTTTTTATAAACAATACTTCCATCCTGCTTACGAACAGCAGTTGCGATTGCTTTAGGTCCTCTCATCATAACCCCTTCCACAACAGCCTGCCCTCCAACAGTTACTCTTTTATCTTTCATTTTTACCTACCTTCTTAATTTTTCTATTTTTATAATTCTTCTTAGTTTCGATTAATATTTTATTCCCTGTCAATTACAGTTCTATTTTTTATACGTTTTAGTGATTTATTAATGTGTTCAGCCTTATATTTACTAACTCCTTTTATTTTCGCAATATCTGAGGCTGTTGACATCAAGATCGAATGAACGTTTGAAAATTCCTTTACAAGAATTTCTCTATCCTTTTTGCTTATTTTTGTTATATTGCTCAAAAGTCCGTAACCACGAGGCTCTATCTTTTCATCAAAATTTATAATATTTGTATCAAATCCAAGTAAACACACGATTTTTTCATCATCCAGCAATTCCTCTTTCGTTAAGGATTTCACTCTTAAACCAATTTTTTCTGCTGTTTTCTCACTTATTTTATAGTCCTTTATAAGAGCATCAAAACTTTCATTTTTATTTAACATTATTTCTTCATACTGAATTTTTATAAGCCGTCCTTCACTTCCAAGCTCTGCCATGTATTCAATCAATTCTTCCGACATTCTGAAAAGCAGTCCATACATTCTAACACATTCTACAATATCATAAAGTGTTACCATGTTGTCAAACTCAAGAATTGACAAGTTCACGTGATTTTTTTCAATCGCAATGGAATATTTTTCAAGGGCCGTTATTGCCTGTGAAGATTTTGTCAGCAAATCTCCAATTTCATTTAGCAAATATCTGAATTTACCATAATACACTGTTATTTTATTTCTTCTCTCAGAAACTGCTACAACTAAATTTCCTTTTTGTTGAGCGATTCTATGTGCTGCCTGATGTCTTGTTCCGCTTTCATCTGTTTCTATGGAATAATTTGGCTGTAATTGAATATTTGCTCCATAAATTGTTTTTATATCCTCTGACAAAATAATCCCACCATCCATTTTGGACAGTTCATAAACTTTTTGTGGCGAATATACAGTATTTAGCTCAAATCCACCTCCCATCACATCTTTCAGATCGCTAGGATTTCCCAGTACAATCAATGCTCCCAACTTTGCTTCCTGAATTTTGTCTATTGCTTCTCTTAAAGCTGTTCCCGGTGCTACCCTATCAAATATATGCTCCAATATTTTCTTCTTATTAACTGCCTTTTTTATCATCTTTATTATCCTTTCGCCTTTTTGCTCCGTTTGGCTTACCTTACCCTCTCAACAAGTTCACTTATGTTACTTATATAATTAAGTTTTATTTTTGTTTTCTCCTTCTCAAAGTCTGCCTGATGGCTTTTTGGAAGATACACTCCTGAAAATCCCATCTTTTCTAGTTCATTCACTCTATTTTTAATAAAAGAAACCTTTCTTACCTCTCCTCTCAGACCTAATTCACCAATAGCCGCTATTTTCTGGCTTATCGGCACTCCCTTTACTGAGGATAAAAGCGAAAAAACCACTGCTAAATCAGAACTTCTATCATTCAAGTCAATTCCGCCTGGAATATTTATATAAATATCTTTTGAATTTACATCTACCTTCAAGGAACGTGACAGCACCGCACTCAATATCTCTACACGAGTTTTGTCGTATCCTTCTACTGTTCTTCGTGGCATTCCAAAATTCGGAGTTCCTAGCAACGACTGCACTTCAAATAAGAACACACGGCTTCCTTCAAAAATTGGTACAATAATACTTCCAATATTTTTTTCATCTCTATCACTTATAAAAAATTCAGACGGATTTTTTACTTCACTAATTCCATTTTCTTTCATATCAAAAATTGAAATTTCATTTGTAGATCCATAACGATTCTTTATTGAACGGATAATTCTGTAGTAATTGTTTTCTTCCCCTTCAATCTGCAATACTGCATCTACCATATGTTCCAATAGTTTTGGTCCCGCTAGTTTCCCATCCTTTGTAACATGTCCCACAATATAAAATGCAATTTCATTTTTTTTAGCAATTTCAATGATTTTTAAAGTTGTTTCACGAATTTGAGTTACACTTCCAGGAATGGAATTAACATTTTCTGAATAAAGTGTCTGAATCGAATCAATTACAACAACTTTTGGCTTATCCTTCAAAATTACACTTTCAATTTTTTCAATATTTGTGTCATTCAAAATATACAAATTTTCACTTTTTACATTGACACGTTCTGCACGCTGCTTTATCTGTCGTGGTGATTCTTCTCCAGAAACATAGAATACATTTCCAATTTTTGCATATTCTTGCGATAATTGAAGTAGAAAAGTTGATTTTCCAATCCCTGGACTTCCTGTAATTAATACAACTTCTCCCTTTATCAGCCCGCCTCCCAGGACTCTGTCAAATTCCTCAAAAGGCGTTACCATCCGAAATTCCTTTTCTATTTCAATTTCTGTTATCTTGCTTATCGAAACTTCCTTTGATTCCACATTCCTAAATGTACTTTTTATATCAATTTCCTCTTCGAATGTTCCCCACGAATCACAGTTAGGACATTTTCCAAGCCATTTTAGTGAATTATATCCACACTCTGAACATATATATTTTGTTTTCTCCTTTTTTACAGCCATTTTGAGTTCCCCTTTTATTTTTTACGTTTTTATCTTATCAAATTTTTTTAACAAAATTATGTTTTTTTTCTTTTTATTAACTGTGAAACACCAATTTTAATGTTTTTCCAGTTCTTTAACCTTCTCAATCAAACGTTGTTCTACATTCTTTGTCACAAAAAATCTCAAATTTCCCTTATTTAAAGCCACTTCTTTTACAAGGCTCGAACTTAAATATAAATATTCTCTTGAAGCTGTCAAAAATATCGTTTCAAATTCACTTTTTGCAAGTGTTTTATTTGTCAAGGTAAACTGCAGCTCATACTCATAGTCTGACAATGCTCGTAATCCTCTTATCAGAATATTTACATTTTCTTTGCACATAAAATCGACTAATAATCCCTTAAAAATTTTTATTTCAGCATTAATATTCTCTTTTTTTAAGATTTCCTGTATCATTTCAACTTTTTCTTCATCAGAAAACCAAGCCTTTGATTTTGTAGAATTTTTAAAAATTCCTATTATTAACTTGTCAAATAAATTTGAAGAACGCTTTATAATATCAATATGCCCCTTCGTTATTGGATCAAAACTTCCTGGATATAACGCTACTTTTCCCATCCTGTTCTCCTATTTTTTGATTGCATTTTTTTACTTTTCTGATTTTTTTAATCTTGCGAGAGCTTCTCTTGCAGCATGTTTTTCTGCCTCTTTTTTACTTTTTCCAGTTCCTATACCATGAATTCTATCATTCCAGCTTACAGACATTTCAAAAACTTTGTCATGGTCAGGTCCACTAGTTTTAATCAAATTATATTCAGGCATTTTTCTGTACTTTCCTTGTACAAATTCCTGCAAAACTGTTTTATAGTCTCCTGTTCCTTCTATTTCTTCAAGTTTATTTATTTTTCCAAGTAAAAATTTTAATGCAATATTTTTCGCAGTATAATAATCGGAATCCTTAAAAATCGCACCAATCAAAGCTTCAAAAGCATCCCCTAGAATAGATCTTCTGTGTCTTCCGCCAGACATAATTTCACCATTACTCAAGTATAAATACTCTCCTAGCTCAAGTTCACTCGCAATAGTTGAAAATACAGGTTCACTTATAATCTGACTTTTAAGCTTTGCAAGTTCTCCTTCTGTCTTTTTTTCATAAAGTTCATAAATATACTCCGTTGTTATAAGATTCAAAATCGCATCTCCTAAAAATTCGAGCTTTTCATTATTAAATCTTCTATCCTTCTCGCTTTCATTGGAATACGATCTATGTGTCAACGCTTCTTCCAAATACTCTTTATTTTTAAATTCGTATCCTATTTTTTTCATTAATTCATCAGCGTTTCTATTCCTATTTATTTCCATCCGTCTCACCTCCTTTTATTTTCTATTATTCTATCTTATTTTTTATTGTTTAATCAAGGGGAAAATTAATATTTATTCTCCCCTTAGTTATTTCAAAATATTTTTATTATTTATATTTTCTAAATGCTAAAACGGCATTGTGTCCACCAAATCCTAGTGAGCTTGACATTCCTACTTCAATATCTCTTTTAACTGGTTTGTTTGGTACATAATCTAAGTCACATAATGGATCTGGATTTTCATAATTTATTGTTGGAGGCATGATTCCTTCTGAAATCGCAAGTGCCAAGAATGCTGCCTCAATTCCACCTGCTCCACCTAATAAATGTCCTGTCGCACCTTTTGTAGAACTTACAGCAAGTTTGTACGCATGTTCTCCAAATGCTGTTTTTATTGCTTGTGTTTCATTTTTATCATTTGCAGGTGTTGATGTTCCATGTGCATTAATGTATCCAACTTCCTCTGGTTTAATATTTCCTTGCTCCAAAGCCATTTTAAACGCTCTTGCCGCTCCTTCTCCACCATCAGATGGAGCTGTCATATGAAAAGCATCTCCTGTTTCTCCATATCCAACAACTTCTGCATAAATTTTTGCTCCACGTTTTTTAGCGTGTTCCAATTCTTCCAGCACTAGCACTCCAGCACCTTCCCCAAGTACAAATCCATCTCTATCCGCTGTAAATGGACGTGATGCAGTTTTAGGATCCGGATTAGTTGACAATGCTTTCAAGTTTGCAAATCCTGCTATTCCCGATGGAGTTACAGTTGCTTCTGTCCCTCCAGCTACCATTGCATCAGCTTTTCCTAATAAAATTGCTTGAAAAGCATCTCCAATTGAGTTTGTTCCTGAAGCACAAGCTGTAACAACAGTCTTATTAGGACCTTTTGCTCCAATATAAATTGAAGTATTTCCAGAAGCCATATTCAAGATTGCCGCTGGGATATAAAATGGTGATACTCTTTTAGGCCCTTTAGTAACAAGCTTTTCCACTTCCTGCTCAATTACATCCAGTCCCCCTATCCCTGAACCGATAATCACTCCAATTCTATCAGCATTTTCTTCTGTAATTTCAAGTTTAGCATCTTCCAACGCTTCTTTAGAAGCCGCAATCGCAAATTGCGAAAATCTAGCTATTTTTTTCAATTCTTTTTTTTCAATATAATTTTCAGGCACAAAGTCTTTCACTTCCGCTGCAATATGCACTGAATGTTCCGAAGTATCAAACTGTGTAATCTTATCAATTCCACATTCTCCAGCCAACAAATTTTTCCAAGCCTTATGTTTTCCAGTTCCCAACGGAGTTACCAGTCCTATTCCTGTAATCACTACTCTTCTCATTAATACACCTCTCATCTTTTATTTTTTTTATTTTAAATATATTTAATTTATTGAGATAATATTTTAATTTTTCTCTTATATTATTTATTTTAAGCAGAGGTATCAAACGCCATACCTCTGCACTCCCGCTTTACGCAAAATTTCTTATAAAAGAAAAATAGAACTCGCTTTTGAATATAGATTATTTTTAATTTAAATAACTTTATCCAATTTAAAATTTACTGCAAAAGCTCAAACAACTATTTTTCTTCTAACGAAATTTTGCTTATTATTTGTTTTAGTTAAATTAACTGTTTTAATTAAACTAAAATTGTCGTGATTTTTTGTAAATAAAATCGACTGTTTGAGCGTAGTTTTACGTAGCGAGTTTCGATTTTGTTTTCAAAAAATGCTTAGACGAGCTGGGTTTGCAAAGGGGATAGCGACTGTTCCCCTTTGCTTAAAAAAAGAAAAAACATAAATATTATAAAAAAAGTATTTATTAATAGTAATCTTGTTTTTATAAAAATTACAAACAACTACTTATTTATTTTATTATTTTAATAATAACTTTTTTACAATAAGATTATTTTAACATTTTTTCATTTTTTTTTCAATAAAAAAAGGGGGGAAAGTCCCCCAAAAGTTTTATCTATTTATTTAGATTCGATGTATTCAATTACATCTTTAACTGTTTTAATTTTTTGTGCATCTTCATCAGGAATTTCAATGTCAAATTCTTCTTCAAAAGCCATGATTAATTCAACTGTATCTAACGAATCTGCTCCTAAATCATCAACAAAAGATGCATCTTCAGTTACTTGATCTTCATCTACTCCTAATTGATCTACTACTATTGATTTAATTTTATCTAGCATTATAATGCCACCTCCATATTAATTTTCTAGAATTATTATACCAAATGAATGTAAAAAATGCAACTAAAATTTACTAATAATAATGTAAATTTTTTAGTTTAGCTTAATAATTCCATTAATTCCTTATCACTCATTTCAAAAAGGACTTTCTCTCCGTCTTTACTTTCTAGTAAATTCTCGCTTAATTGACGTTTATTTTCTTGAATTTTTATGATTTTTTCCTCAATTGTCCCTTCTGTCACAAGTTTTATAACTTGCACACTTTTTTTTTGTCCAATTCTATATGCTCTGTCACTTGCTTGGTTCTCCACAGCAATATTCCACCATGGATCATAATGGATTACAACGTCCGCTCCAACAAGATTTAATCCTGTTCCACCTGCTTTTAGAGAAATTAAGACAGCTTGTCTTTGTCCAGCGTTAAATCTGTTACAAATCTCAACTCTTTCCTTAGACTTTACGTTTCCATCAATATAAAAATATTCAATCCCCATACTTACAAGCTCTTGTTCAATTTCCTTCAAAGTACCTACAAATTGTGAAAAAATCAATAATCTATGCCCATTTTCTGTAATATCTGGAAGTAAATACCGAAGTACTTCTATCTTTGCTACCTCACCTTTATAGTCTTGCTTGAATAAAGTTGGCGAATTACAGATTTGTCTAAGTTTTGTCAAGATTGCAAGTATTTTCATTCTATTGTTGTCATTTTTGTTGAATTTCTTCATTTCACTCTTGGCCTGCTTAATATAGGACATATATAGCTGCTTTTGCTCCTTACTTAATGTTACAACCATATTTGATTCAATCTTGTCTGGCAATTCAGTCAGCACTTCCTTCTTTGTTCTTCTTAACAAAAATGGAGCTATGATTTCACGTAGATTATTTATTTTAGAAGAATTTGGATTTGCAATGGCTTCCTTATAAGTTTTTTTAAATTTTGTCAAATTATCGAGATAACCAGGTATTACAAAATCAAAGATTGACCATAATTCTAAAATATTGTTTTCAACTGGCGTTCCCGTCAATGCAAAATTAACTTTGCTATTGATTTTCATAACCGCCTTCTTTATTTGAGATGTCGTTGTCTTTATATTTTGAGCCTCATCTAGCACTACTACGTCAAATTCTCTGTTTTTATATTCCTCTATATCATTTCTCAAAGCCTGATAAGTTGTTATCATAAATCCTTTTGATTTTCTTAAAATAATTTCTTTTCTTTGAACTGCCGTTCCTTCAATTAGAGTTGGACTTATCCCTGTAAACTTGATAATCTCTTCCTTCCAATTATATAATAATGAACTTGGTACAATAATCAATGCCGAAAAATCTCTGTTTTCCTGATAAATCTCATTTAATAGCGAAATTGTCTGCAAAGTCTTACCAAGACCCATATCATCGGCTAAAACTCCACCAAATCCAATATCATACATATTTTTTAACCAGTTAAATCCTAATTTTTGATATGGAAATAATTTTACATTTATGTTATGTGGCTCAATTTCCTGCCGATTTTTTATTTTATGGAACAAATCCTTAAATTCATCCATTTTTACAAGTTCTTCCTGAATATTTTTTGAAACTTGAGCAAGCTGCAATGCCTTTATTTTAGAAATTTTATTTTCTCCTACTTTCAGATTGGAAATAGAATCTGTAATTCCAACTAATTCCTCAATACTTTTGTTGGCAATTTTTACAAGTTCTCCACTTGAAAGCGTTATGTATTTTTGTTCATTTTTAATGGCTTCCATCACAATTTCCACATCTTCAGTCTTTATTCCCTCAATATTAAAACTGATATTCAAGAAATTATGCTCCACTTTCTTTATTCCAATATGAACATCTATATTTCTTGCATTTTTTATTTTATTGTCTAAATGAATTTTTACCTTGTTTGAATATTTTTTATCAATATATTCTGAAATTTTCCCTAGACCTTCATAATTTATATTATAAGTACCTTCTGTCAATTCTATACTTGCAATTGAATAACTTTCTACAAGTTTTCTTAGTTCCTTGAATAAATTCATATTTTTTCTTGGAATAAAATATTTTCCATTTTTCTTTATTGCACAAATAGTATTTGACAGATTAACCTTCACTACTTCCTTTTCATCAGTTTCTGAAACAAAAATATCAATATTTCCATCTTCTTCAATATATTCAGCAACATTTACATTCTCATATCTCAAAACTGCTCCCAGCTTCTGATTATCCTCAAACGAAAGCTGATTAAATAAATCTGTATCTAGAGAATCAAACTTTCCGAAAAATCTTTCCTCATTTGCATCCATCTTAAAGACTTTCGTTGTATCATTTGAAAAAGAATAAAACGGGCTATTTTCTGAGATTTTTTCTATATTTCTCATCATAATTCTTCCATTTTCGATTACAAATAAAGGCTCATAACTGCTCATTATCTGTTTTTGCTCCCCTAACAAAATAAGATTTTTTCCTTTTTCCATAGCTACAAGCAGTTTATTTAAAAGCATTTCATATACTTTCAAGCCTTTTTTATCTTTAATTCCGCTATCTATAACACTTTGAATCTCTTTGCTGTATTCGTAAATTGCATTGATTATTTTTTTATTTGTTTCATTGAAAAAACAGTTCTTAGGACTGTAAGTAATTTTGGAAGTAACTTCATATTCCCTTTCTTTCACAATAGCCTCAATAAACTTCAAAATATCTTTTACATAATATATTTTCTTAAATCCTGTCTTTATTCGCAAAATATAGTCTGGCACATTATTTTCCTGATTATAGTCATACCCATATTTATAGTCGCTATAACTTCCTTCATCAATTTCTATTTCCAGTCTCATTTCTTGTTTTTCATCAGCTTGAATATTTTCGATTTCTAAATAAAGATTATAAATTTCATTAATTTTTTTAGAAATACTTTCAACATTTTCCAATATTTCCTCATTTATTTTCTTTTTTTGAAAATCTATATTCTCTTTTTCAATTTCATCTTTTACAGCTTTTTCAGTATTTGTTTCAATTGTTTCAAATTTAATTTCCAAATTTTTATTTTTTTATCAAAATTTGTAAATGCACCATTTTGAATATTTTCCTCTTTTCAAAAGTTTCAACTGTTTTATCTAATTTTTTGTATTTTCACTTTTTAGTTTTAATCTCTGTCTTGATTTATTTTTATTATCATTTTCTGAATTTTTCACAGTAGCTTTTTCAGTTCTAATATTTTGCTCTTTTTGCTTAATCTTAGCTATTTTTTTATTATCTTCCTCAAAATCATCTTCAAACATCATTTCAATTTCATCTGTCCCAATAACTTTTGAAATTTTTTCTGAATGATCTGCCATCATCCCCAAAGTTACAACGTGTTTACAACAATTTTTCTTATTATTCTTAAAAAACATGCAATCACAGTTTGCTTCGATAAATTCCCCTTTTTTCTGTTCTACCGTAATTGATGTCTTACAAAGGCTGTTTTCCTTGTACTCACCTTCCACCGTTATAAAATTTCCATCAGCGAAAAGTGCAGTTATATTCCCCAAACTCTTATTATAATATTCCTCTCCGATTACGAAAATACTTGGCGTTATCTGTTTTTTTAATTCTAACGAAATACTATTCTCTCTCATATCTCTCCCTGCTTTTATTTTAAAAAAATCTTTTAATTTTCAACTTTCCTCTTTACAATTCCCCCAATAGATTCCGTTATTCTATCAAAAATTAATGACATAATAAAAAACTATTCAGAATTTTAAAATCTAAATTTAAATAGATTTCATCATTATTATTGCATTTTCATTATTCCCATAATAATTTTTCCTTACATAAATTTCTTCAAATCCAATTTTTTTATAAAGTTTTAGCGCTTTTTCATTATTCTCATTAACTTCCAGCAAAAATTTTTCTCCTGAAAAATGTATATTTTTAATTCTTATATTTTCATTATCCTTAATCAGATTTTTCATACTTTCAATTAACAATTTTTCGCCAAAACCTTGTCCTTGATATTCTTTTTTTATTGCTACCTCAAAAATATCTATGCTCTCTATTGTACCATAAAATGCGACATATCCCAACATATTTTTTTCAAATTTTTCATTTTTACCAAAATCCGTTTTTTCTTTTTGACTTTTTTCAAAAATTTTATTTTTATCTTCTTTTTTTAATTTTTCTATAAAAATATTTTCTCTCACAAAATTAAATAAGCAGTATATCTCATACTGCTCACTTAACATCATTTCAGAAAAATATTTATCTTCAACTTTATTTTTAAAGCTCTCATTATGAATTTTAACCAATTCATCGACAATATTTTCCATTTTATTCTCCATTTTTATTTAACTTTATCAAACTCTTCTTTAATTATTAAAATAAATACACTTATAAATGTAAATGCTCTTAAATTATAATAGCCCAATTCTAGTCAATGGCCACCATCTTACAAGCAATTCACCCTTAATTCTTGGCTCTGCTACAAGCCCAAAGTATCTTGTGTCATGACTATTTGAAGTGTTATCTCCCATAGCCATGTAATAATTAGTATCAAGTGTTATAGTTTCTCCATTTAACAACTTCTTAAACAATTCATCATTATACTTAAAGTCCATAATTGGCATAACCATTTCATCTCTACCTTCAACTTTTAAAGTAAACGTATAGTATTTATTAGTTAGCACATTATCAGGGCTAGCTTTATAGATATCATTACTTCCTATTATATCTTTAAAATTCTTATCTGTCTTTATTAAATCTAAAAACTCTTTTCCACTTAATTTTTTGTAACCTTTTCCATCATAGTAGCTTTCCCAGTTTACTTGACCAATTAAAGTATTATCTTTGTCTTCCGTTTTTCTAAATACTTTATCAATTGCAATGACTTTATCTAGTTTTACTTTATCACCTTTTTTAGGAATATAAATTTTATTATTCATAAGAATTCCTTCAGGTAAATATAATTTTTGAGGTGTTACTCTTTTTAAAATTTCTGATTCCTGTCCATTTATTATCATTGCTCCACCAACTTCTTTAACTTGACGTTCCTGTAATTCTTTTTCATATTTTGCTTCTTCAAGTTTGTCGTGTTTTTCATCGCCAGTATATTCAATTTTTGGTTCGCTGTCAAGAATTGCGATTCTAAATTCTGTTATACTCATTTTCCCTTTTGCAATTTGTAAAGTATCTCCGGCTGCTCCAACTATTCTTTTTGTAAACATCAGTTTATTTTCCATCGGTTCTTTAAACGCAATTATATGTCCAACTTTAGGGTGTGAAAAATGATATTTAACCATATTCGTAAAAACCCTATCTTGAATCCTAATTGTAGGTTCCATTGAACCTGTAGGAATTACATAATTTCCTATATAAAACATTTGTATCAGTCCCACTAAAATAATTGCAACTAAAGCATTATCAATTCTTGAAATTGCTTTCCCAAATGTACTTCTTTTTCTTTCTTCTCTTTTAATTCTCTCTTCTACTGTAATATTTTCCTTTGGAAACATTTTTTTAAAAATTTCTTCTGTGCTTTCATTCTTTACTTTTGCCTCAGTCAATATATTCTCCATTTTTTTATTTCCATACACAGCTTCCTTTAGAATCATTTGTTCATCAATTTTTTCTTTTGGTAAATCTTTAAACAAATAAATAAGAATCAATGAAATTACAACATTTATTCCCAAATAAATATGAAAATTTATATCCATAATATTAAACATTAATCTGCTCAAAAACAACATTACAAGATTAAGTAAAAAAATCCATTCATGTTGTCTTCTTAGAACATAAATTATTAAATTTATAATAAACACTCCAAGAATTCCCCAAACTTTTATAAAAATATCAGAATCTGGCGTTTTATCAACAATCACGAAAAATACTGATGTAATAATTAATGCAACTATTGTTAATATATTCCCTGCAATAAAACTTCTATCGCTTCTCTCAAGTGAAACTTTCTGCAATATTTCATCTTCTTTAGTTCTTATCCAATGTATGACCTGTTTTTCCTTAAAAAAGAAAAATAACAGAAATAACGTTGCAATAAGATAAAATACTCCCCACAATAACATATTCATAATTTTTCCTCTCCTAAATTTGAAATTTTATAATTTTTAAATTTTTTAGTTTTATAAAAATAAAAAGCTAGCATTTTGCTAGCCTTGAAGCTACTTTCTAATTTCTTTAATTCTAGCAGCTTTTCCTGATAAGTTTCTCAAGTAGTATAATTTAGATCTTCTTACTTTACCAATTCTCTTAACTTCGATTTTTTCTACTAATGGAGAATTTAAAGGAATGATTCTTTCTACACCGATTCCTGAAGATACTTTTCTAACTGTGAAGTTTTTAGCAACACTTCCACCAGAAACTCTAATAACTACACCTTCAAAAACCTGTATTCTTTCTTTGTTTCCCTCTTTTACTTTGTAGTGAACTGCAACTGTATCCCCTGCTTTAAATTGAGGTACGTCAGCTTTCAAGTAATTTTTTTCTACTAATTCGATTAATTTCTCTTTCAAGAAATTCACTCCCTTCTTTCTAAGACATTCTTTCTATCTATACCAATTTTACTAATTCACAAACTTTTCTTGCTTATAAATCCTTTACAAAACTGGTAGCAACAATAAAAGCGGAATATCCTTTTATTCAATAACTTATTAAGTTTATCACATTTTCCATTAATTTTCAATACAATTACAAAATTTTTTTCAATTTTTTCAAAATTTTTAAAATCATATTCTTTTTTCCTAAAATACTTTTTTTAATCTAAATATTTCAAACTCAAAAATTATAATCTTTTTATCAAATATCTATATTAAATTATAAATTTTAAGCAAATTCAAGTTTATTTCAATTTTTCAACCCACTCAGCTTCCTTAAATCCAACCAGCACAAAATCCTTCCCTACCAAAAGTGGTCTTTTCAATACCATTCCATTGCTTGCAAGTATTTCAAACTGCTCATCTTCTGACATCTCTGCCAATTTTTCCTTCAAGTTTAGCTCTTTGTAAACATTCCCGCTTGTATTAAAGAATCTTTTTAACGGCAATCCACTTTCTTTATAATATTTCTTAATATCTTCCTTCGACGGTGTTTCTTCCACAATGTGCTTATATTCGTAATCAATCCCATTTTCCTCCAGCCATTTTATAGCCTTTTTACAAGTTGTGCATCTTGGATAGCAATATACTTTGTTCATTTTTTTACTTCCTTTCGTAATTTATTAAAATTTAAATTCATCAACAAACTGTTGACTTTTTAATCAAGAACTTCCTGTAATTTATCGCTTATAATATGTGTTATTGGTCTTTTAGAAATTTCTGTTAAGTATTCTTGTTTTATTAATTGTTCTATATTTTTTTTCAATGTAGGCATGCTTACTTTAATTATTTCGACTAATTGCCGATCTTCTAAAGGAAAATCAGAAAAGATATAATTCTGAATATAAACAAACAATATATTCTTCTTTAAATTATCTAAATCTAATTTATCTAAATAATCTTTTGAATATTTTAATTTTTCTATTCTATCCATCAGCATTTTAATTATACTTTCTTGTCCTTTTTTTATCAATTCCATAATTCCTAAAAGTTTAGCGTAATCAAAAATATAGTCTTTTTTAGATATTTTGGCTAAATTTATAATAAAAATATAAAAAATATCTAGATTTCACAAAATTCTTATTAAAAATTTGCATTTCTGATTCATTATACTTGTTTAGTGATTCAATATACTTTATCTTTAACAAAGGGGCTTGATTCCTTGCTAATAATATTTATTTCACTATATTTCAAAATTTATACAATTATTGAACAGGTTTGTTTCTTTAAAGATTGAAAAACTTACTATAATTCAATATCACTCTCATAATACAAAACTTGATTCATATTTCCTTGCAAAAATTCAACCTTTTCCCTAATTTCCTCAGATACAAACGGCATTTTTATATCTGACAGAGTTTCTTTTAAAGTTTGTGTTAACTCCACTATTTGCACTTTATATTTATCGAGTTTTAAATCATTTGCCATTGATTTTATACAATCTTCAAGAGTTCCAATTTCATCAACTAAATTGATATTTTTGGCTTCACTTCCAAGCCATACTCTTCCCTGTGCGATTTTTTCAAGTTCCTCATCATTCATTCCTCTGGCTACCATTACATGTTCCTTAAACTCGCCATAAACTTCGTTCATATTATGAATTAATTTCTCTTTTGAATCTTCTCCCAACTTTTCAAACGGATTCAGCATATCAAAGCCAGCACCTTTTCCAAATCCTTCCAAATTAACGTCTAACTTTTTCATTGTTCCTGCAACTTCAGGATACATCATAACAACACCGATTGAGCCTGTCAAAGTAAAGTTATTCGCAAATAATTTTTTTCCAGTTGTAGCAATGTAATAACCACCGCTTGCACAGACATCTCCCATTGAAACATATATTGGCACAGTCAATTTTTTTAATTTCTTATATATTTTTTCAGAAACTAAAGCACTCCCGCCAGGCGAATTTATTCTTAACACCAACCCTTTCAAATTCTTTATTTCTTTTAATTCCTCGAGTTTTTCACAAACATTATCATAGGTAATATTTTTGTTGGGATTTTTCACATCAATAACACCCTCAAGATTTATCACAGCAATCGTATCTTTTGATTTTTCTTTTTTTTCTTTCAACATTCCTATGTAATCTCCAATTGAAGCAGTGTCTTCCTCATAATTTATCCCAATCTCATCATAATCAGTAACACCGTCAATCAATTTATACTCCAAAGCCTTTTTCGCTCCAGCAAAAATCAAATTTCCACTCAATATTTCATTTTCAATGTCAACCCCTCTTTTACTTTTTACCAGTTCCACAAAATCTTTAAAAACTTTATCTTTTATATTTTTAATTGATTCTTTTTTCTCTTCTGACATTCTATTATGGCTATATTTTTCTCCAGCGACCTTGTAATTACCAATATGAAGCACATTCATCCTTATCCCAAACTTTTCCAGAAACGACTTCAAATAAAATTCCTTATGCAAATATCCCCTAAAAATAATAGTTGACTGCCTTGTGTCAAACATAAAAATCTTATCCGCAAGCAAAGCCTCTCTATATCTACTTTCCTCAAAAAGCGTACCTATTGCCACTACTTCCTTGTTTTTCCTAATCTTATCAAAAATTTTAGAAATCTCTTCCAGCTGTGAAAGTGTCAAATTCAACTTATCCACATCAATAATCACTTTTTTTATATTCTTATCTTCCGCAAGATTATTTAATCCTTTTAATATTTGATAATACGATAATTTCTCTTTCCCCTTTAATGCAGACATAGCCACATCTTCCTTCAATTTTTTAATATCAAACACAACAGTTTTTACCTTTTTTAAAGGCAATTTCTTCTTATTTTTCACTCTAAGAATTTTCTTCACAAAAATTAGATTTAAAATCACACACAAAATAAGCATTATTACTATTTCTAACAGCATTTTCAAAATAAACATCATCTCAACTCCCTTTTTAAATTTTCTATAATAATTATATATTTTTAATAAATTCACAAATCTTATTACTTGTTACAATAGGATATTTCAAATTTTGATTAAATATAGAATTTGAATATTCTTTTCGTACTATTACGCCACAAACTATATAATCTTCTATTTCAAATATATATTTTTGTTTATCATTTTCAGACATTTCTTCTAATATTTTATTTTTATTATTACTTACCCACTCTACTTTTTTGTGCAATTTATCTTGAAATTTCTTTTTTTCATCTACTTCCTCACTATTAATTCTTGATTTAGTATTAAATTTTAAATTCAAATTTTTACATTCTATAATTAAAATTTTTCTATTCTTTATACATAATATATCTATCTGACCAGGAGAACCTACAAGATCTATATTGGGTTTTATCCATAAATTAGAAATTTCATTTTCTATCATATTTAAAATTTTAATTTCAAAATTATCATTTAGACTATTATAACTTTTGTCTAACTTAGCACTTTTTATTATATCATCGGGTAGATATCTATTCTTAATATCTTCTAACAACAAATTTAAAGAACTTAAAAATAAAAAATTATTAATCAAATATTGATTTTCTAATTTTATTATACTCTTTCTTAAAACTCTATTTTTATCATTTAAATTTTTATCATAAATATTATCTTTTTGAGGATTATATAAAAAATATTCAAATATCTTTTGACTTTCCTTTTCTTCACATTCTCCCCAATAACTCAATAATTCTAATAGGTTATCTTCAAACCTAAAAATATACTTGTATCCTCCCCCTAAATTTTTTTCTAATTCCTTTATTATTTTTGTATCGTTTCTATTTTAAATCCAAAAAATTACTAAATTTATCATATAAATTTTGAATAATTTGATTATCTCTAATATTATTTTGATTATGTTCTTCTAATTTATTATTTTTAATTTCATCAATAAAAAAGGAGCATAATCTTTTTCTTTTCCACTATTAGATATTAATAATCTACCTCTTTCAAAAATTATGAACTTATCTTTATATTTTCCATCTATCAACTCAATGGTAATATTTCTAAATTTTTCAAGTTTTTTTAATGAGTCTAATATTTCGTAATATTTGTTATCATCTAAGATATTACTATTGTATTCTGATACATCATTATAATTTTCAAAATTAAACCCAATCCTAGTTCAATTGACAATCTATCTATTGATAATACATGATTTACTGTATATTCTATTTCTATTTTTTCATAATCATTTTTTTTATAAAATTGGGAAACTTTTGATAATGCTTGTCGCCTATTTTCAATTAAACATTCTAATAAAAATATCAATATTTCAAATTTATTAAAAGAATCCAGTTTTTTTAATATTTCATGAAATAATTCTCCTGTTATTCTATATATGGCTTCTTTTTTTTCTTTTTTCACTAAAACTTTTCCGTTATATCCTAATTTTTCTATTATTTCAGAAATATCAACATCGTTTAACCCTTCAGCTTGACTATATCTTTCCATGTATTTTATGTAAATATGCTCATCTCTCTGATAAAAATTCTTTATAACTTTTGATTTTTCACCATCTGTCATATCTGATACTCTCCTATAACTCAATTAACAACTTCTTCAATTCATTCATTTTATCCCTCAATTTAATAGCTTCCTCAAAATTAAGCTCCTCAGCCAGTTTTTTAATCTGTTTATCAAGTTTTTTAATTTCCTTTTCCACGTCTTTTTCGCTCTTATACTGTTTAATTGCTTTGTTTGCTTCATTTTCTTTTTCAATTTCATAGTCTACGATTGACTCTGCAATTTCTCTTACGATTGATTTTGGATTAATGTTGTTTTCCAAGTTGTATTTTTCCTGAACTTCACGCCGTCTGTTTACTTCGTCAATGGCTTCCTGCATAGAGCCTGTTATTCTGTCGGCATACAAGATAACGTGTCCTTCTACGTTTCTTGCGGCACGTCCCATTGTCTGAATTAAAGATCTTCTGGAACGCAAATATCCTTCCTTGTCTGCTTCCAAAATTGCCACTAATGAAACTTCTGGAATATCCAGCCCTTCCCGCAGCAAATTTATTCCAACCAGAACATCAAATTCACCTTTTCTCAAGCCTCTTATTATCTCTGTTCTTTCTAGCGTATCAATGTCAGAGTGCATATATTTTACTTTTATTCCATATTCCAAATAGTAATCTGTCAGTTCTTCTGCCATTTTTTTTGTTAAAGTTGTTACTAAAATACGTTCTTTTTTTGCAGTTCTTGTCTTTATTTCATCCATTAAGTCATCAATTTGATTTTTTGTTTCACGAATATCAATACTTGGCTCTACAATTCCTGTTGGACGGACAAGCTGCTCTACAACTTCACCATTTGAATGTTCCAGCTCGTAATCGCTTGGAGTGGCTGAAATATACACAGCTTGCGGAACTTTTTCAAAAAATTCCTCAAATTTCAACGGACGGTTGTCGTAAGCACTTGGAAGCCTAAATCCATTGTCAATTAAAGCCTTCTTTCTTGCCCTATCTCCCTTATACATTCCATTTATCTGCGGAACTGAAATGTGCGACTCATCCAGAAATACGACTAAATCCTCTGGAAAATAGTCAATCAACGTATCAGGCGCTTCTCCTTCACCCTTTCCAGTCAAATATCTGGAATAGTTTTCCACACCTTTACAATAACCAATTTCTTCAATCATTTCTAAGTCATATTTCGTTCTTTGCTCAATTCTCTGTGCTTCCAGTAGTTTTCCTTCCTTTTGGAAAAAATGCACTCTTTCTTCCATTTCCTTTTTTATTGCCTCAAACATCACTTTTGTATCTTCATTTGTCAAATAGTGAGTTGCAGGCATTATTGTGATTCTTTTTATATTTCTAATTTTCTGTCCAGTAAGCGTATTAATTTCTGAAATACTTTCCAAATCATCTCCAAAAAATTCAAAACGGTACCCTGTATCCTGATAAGATGGATGTAAATCAAGAATATCACCTTTCACACGGAATTTTCCACGCTCAAATGCAATATCATTTCTCTCATATCTAAGTGAAATCAGCCTTTTTATAAGCTCATTTCTCTCAAATCCAGTTTCCACATCAATCGGAATCGATCTCTTTTTATATGCCTCTGGCGACCCCAATCCATAAATTGCCGAAACTGAAGCCACAATAATAACATCTCTTCTGTTCAAAAGTGCCGCTGTTGCCGCATGCCGCAATTTATCAATCTCATCATTAATTGAAGAGTCCTTTTCAATATACGTATCAGTTTGCATAATATACGCTTCAGGCTGATAATAATCATAATAAGACACAAAATATTCAACAGCATTTTCAGGAAAAAACTGCTTATATTCATTGTAAAGCTGTGCTGCAAGTGTTTTATTCGGCGCCATTATCAAAGCTGGACGATTTATTTTCTCAATAACATTCGCAACTGTAAATGTCTTTCCCGATCCCGTAACCCCAAGCAAAATCTGATCTGTAATCCCATCTTCCAAGTTTTCCACAATCTTTTTAATAGCCTGAGGCTGATCTCCAGTAGGCTTAAATTTTGAATGTATCTTAAAATCCATCTCTATTTTTCCTCCTTTCAAAACAAACCTTTTGCTTATTTATAAAAGTTTATAAACTCTCAAATAATACAATTTTTCATTTTTGATTTTTTTATTTTTTATTACTTTCTGACGAACCCCTGCTATAGTAATACTAACCCCCTTTTAAATAACGAATTTATTACAACCTTTTCTAACAAAGGATAAAAAATATTTTCAACTAATTAAAACATAATTTTTACTTTTTAAACAAAATCTATTACAAACTAATCTGTCGGAGCATTTTTCTGTGCTGGCAAAACTGTTTGAGCATAGCGAGTTTTTTGTCAGTGCTGAAAAATGTCGTAGACTAGCCATAGGTTGTAGGATTTGCGGCAATGAGCAATCCTACGAAAAGTAAAAAAGATAAAACAAGTAATATGAAAAAATATTTTTTAATTAAAATATACAAAAAATAATAAAAAACAATTTAATTGAATGATTATGAATTAGTTATCAAACAACCTTATTATAAAAATTTATTCCTATTTTTTAAATAAGGTTTAATATAACCTAAAAACAAAATTATTTTCCATAACCCATTTCATCAAGAAATTTCTTATTTTTTCTCCATTTCTTCTTAACTTTTACCCACAATTTCAAATTAACCTTCAAATCAATCAGATGCTCAATCTCACGTCTAGCCTCTGTCCCAATTTTCTTAAGCATAGCCCCATCTTTTCCAATAATAATTCCTTTTTGGCTATCTCTTTCAACATAAATATTTATATCATATTTTCTAATTGTAGGCTTTGTTTCCACATTTATAATCTCCACAGCTACACTATGCGGAATTTCATCTTTTGTATGATGTAAAATTTTTTCTCTGACTGTTTCCACAACAATCTTATTTACTGGTAAATCTGTATAATAATCTTCTGGATAAAACCATACATCATTTGACAAATATTTCTCGGCAACTTCAAATATCTTATGAATTCCAATTGCATATTCCGCTGTAAGAGTTATTATTTCATCAAACTCTCCCAATTTTTCACGAATTTCCTTTTTCTTCTCCTCAATTTCCTCATCCGACATTTTATCAATTTTATTAATAACAAGTACAATTGGTGTCTTTACACTTCGCACATTTTCATTAACAAACATATCCCCAGTTGAAATTTCCTGTGTCCCATCCAGCATAAACATTATCAAATCCACATTTTCAAGTGCCTCTAACGCCACATTAGTCATGTGTTCCCCAAGTAAATGTTTAGGTTTATGAATCCCTGGCGTATCAACAAATATAAACTGATTTTCTCCAATATTTACAATACCTTTTATCTGATCCCTAGTCGTCCCAGCCTTGTCTGACACAATCGCAACTTTTTCTTTCACAAGCTTATTCATAAGCGTAGACTTCCCAACATTCGGACGTCCAACAATTGTTATAAATCCTGACTTCATTCTTTCTCCAATTCTATTTTTTTAATTTAATTATGATAATAAATTTATTTAACAATTTATTTTATAAATTCAATTCTTAAATGTTTAACTAAGTAATTTTTATCTAAATAACAGTTTTTTTGGATAAAATAATTTGTTGTTAATAAATATTTTTTCTATAATTTATATATATTTTTTTATACGTAAAAGAGAGCATATACCATCCCCTTTTATTTCGCAATATTAGTTATTTTAATTTCTTCAAATTATAATATTTTTAGATATAGGCGAAAGTGCTACGCACCAATCCCAGTTTGTCTAAGCATTTTTAATTTAATTATAACAATTATTTTGATTAAAAAATTATAATTATTCAAAATAATCTGTAAAAACTTTAATAAGCAAAATTTCGTTAGAAGAAAATAGCTGTTTGAGCTTTTGGAACAATTTCAAGTTGTACAAAGTTGTTTGTATTAGAATAATATAAATTCAAAAGTGAGTTCTATTTTTCTTTTATAAGAAAGTTTTGCGTTAAGCGTGGGTGCAGGGAGATGGCGTCTGATCTCTCTGCTTAAATAAACATAAAATAAAAAAACTAAAATAATCTAAACTTATGAAAATTACTTTGTTGTATATTTAAGAAAAAAACTTCTAAAGTAAGTTATTAAAAAATCTATTTTTTATATTTTTTTTACAAATTCAGATTTCAGCTTCATCGCACCAAAACCATCTATTTTACAGTCGATGTTATGAATTCCATCATCAATTAATCTTATATTTTTAACTTTTGTCCCTCTCTTCAAGTCTGATGATGCACCTTTTACTTTCAAATCCTTAATAATTGTAACGCTGTCTCCATCCTGCAAAATATTCCCGTTTGAATCTTTCACAACGTTTTCATCACTGCTTTCTTCCCCATTTTCAGCCCATTCATAAAAGCATTCTGGACAAACTAGCATATTTCCATCCTCATAAACATATTCTGATCCACATTTTGGACAATTTGGTAAACTCATATTCTATCTCTCCCTTTCAAATTTTATTATTTTTTTATCATATTATTATACCACGAAACAGGAACTTATAAAATATGTTTATTATCATAATTTTCATTTATACTACTAATAACGTTCTTAAATTCATTTCTATAATTATTTTATTGTTTCAGTATTAAAAGAACTTGAATACATATCAATTTTTGCAGTAAACAAGGGCATTACAAAAAATGTTATAAAAAATAACATTCCATAATATGCAAAAATCGTCCACAACGGTACTTTTCCATTGATACTAATCTGTAAGAGCGGAATTTTACTTCCAGCATAAATGAACCCTTCAAAAGCTTTAAAAATAACTTCTGTAATAAAAACTACTATTCCATTAAATAAAGATAATTTAAAAATATTTAAAAGCACTGCAAAAAATAAACATTGTATAACAACTGTTCCAATCGGTATTCCTACAATATTTAATAAAAATGAAAACAATGGCAGTTTTTCAAAATAATACAAAAATAAAGGAATGCTCGTAATTTGTATTGTTAAACTTAAAAATATCAAATCTACAGTATTTCTCAATACTTCGTTTTTTATTTTATCCAAAATTTTTTCCTGATAAATTTTCTTAAATTCAGGATTTACAAATATTATTGCTACAACTGCTGCATATGAAAGCTGCATAGAAATATCAAAAAGTGAATATGGATTTAGTACAATTATAACAATAAATGATATTAACAAAGATTTTTTACTGTCTTCCTGCTCAAAAAGAATCCTTGCCAAAATCATCATCGCTCCCATAATATAAGCACGCAAAATTCCTGGAGAAAATCCAATTAATGCACAGTAAAAAGTGAGTGCAACAAGTGCCATTAAATACTTAAACCTGTACCCTAGCGACAGTCCATCCAAAATTTTCACAATTCCAATAACAACTAGACTTATATGAGTTCCAGAAATTACAATTAAATGAGCCAATCCCGTGTATTTAAACTTATCCTTCATATCCTTAGAAACTTCCGCCTTTTCTCCCAGAATCGCAGCACGTGAAAAAGCATACAAATTTTCTTCAGTTATAAACAAATTATCAAAAATCTCCAAAATATATTTACGAACACCATTTAATCGTGATTCTTTATATCCTAATACTTTCCCTTCAATCTTAATATTGCCATTTTTATTTACAATTTTCCTAATTTTGTACCGCATAAGGTAAAATCCATATTCAAGCCCCTTCTTATTTTCAATGCTCGCCTGACTTTTCAAATATTTGTTATTAACCTTCAAGACACTTCCACGATTTCCATCAATCTTCACATAAAGCGTCTTTTCTCCAGAAAGCTCCCCTTTAAAAGTAACAAAATTCAGATAAAACACAAACAAAAAAATCCCTACCAAAATTAAAATTCCAAATTGCCAAGTTCTTTTAACTTCTTCAATTCCTATTTCTATATTAAAAAACCTTACTAAATTTTGTTTCCTGCGTGAAAGTTCAGATTTTATATACTTTTTTCTAGCTTCTTTTTCTCTGAATTTCTGCATTTCCAAAATATATTTGTCAAATTCCTTATTTTCAAATTTATTTATGTTTTCTTGAGTTTGACTATTGTCATTATTTTTACTCACTTTTGTATTTCCAGAATTTTTTATATTTTCATTTTTATTAGATTTTTTCACGATTTTACGAAATTTTATATTCTCAAAATCTATTTTTTTATTTCTTTCCTCAATTATCTCATTATTTTCAAAATTTCCCCCATTTTTCATCTAAATTTCCTCCTCCCACAAATTAGCCTTTGAATAATCATCCGAAAGATTAATCGGCTTTTTAGCCCTATAAATACTTATAATCGGATATTTTGCCGCATTTATTGTGTTTGTAGAAATCCTGTAATAAATTTTTTCTCCCTTTTTATCCAGCAAATAAACGGAAAATCCTTTTTCAAAATTCCCTTCATTTGTGGTACGTCTTCTAAAATCAGCATTTTTATTAGAATTATTTGTCATATAAGATAAGTTTTGGGAAATCTCCATTTTATCTATAATATCCTTTTTCCCATTTTTTTCATCCAAAAAATAGGCCCTCTTTTCAGATATTTTAAAATCTAGCACATATTCCTTCCTGTTGTGCTGTGCATACTGCTGAATTTTTCTGATAAACTGGCTAATATTCCTCTTCTGAATTGCAAACTCCTGATTCTGCCTCTGTTTATGTAAATTCACAGAAACTACCATAAACAAAATCGCCATAATTGAAATGTATAACAAAACCTCAATGAGTGTAAACCCATCATTATTCCCCTTTATTCTCATTTTTTCACCCCTTATTTTTAACCTTTTTTTAATCAATACTATTATACACTATTTTTTAAAAAAATCAAATTTATAGTAAAACTAGTTTAAAACAGAACTCAAAAATTATGACTATTTTACTCAAACCCTAAATTATATAATTTCTATCAGTTCAATTTTAAATGGGTTCGAGTATATATTCAAAAAATTTAAAAATTGAAATAATATACAAAAAGCATTTGAAAACCTTTAAATTTATTTTATGCAAATATAAGAAAAAATTAAAACCTTTTTAGAAATTTGAGAAAGTATGTTATAATTTTATAGAAAACTCTCTTTAAACTTGAACTTAGTATTTATAATTCTTTCAGAAAAATTTTCTAAGATTATTTAGTTTTTAAGAAGTTGAAATCAAAAAAATTTAAGGAGAAAAAATATGAATAAAAAATTTTATTACAAGCCATTAATTGAATATACAGATTATGCTGGGAGAAAATATATTAAACCTGAAAAAGCAGGGGATTTAAAGGAAGATATGGAGCTTTTTAGAAAAAATGGACAGAATGCACGAAAGATTTTTACTGAAATAGCCAAATCTGTTGAGGAAAATGTGGAGGGATTTCATTTGCAGAAAGTTAGCAGCTGGATGAATCAAGGACAGGTTGCAAGACCTTATCTTTGGGTGTTTTTGAAGCAGGATGGAGATACTGAAAATGAATCTGGAATTGCACTTAGAGTCTTTAAAAATGAGAAAACTAAAAAAGTCGGAATTTCGATGGAAGTGAATTTTGTTGAACGTAAAATTGGGGAAAATACTCTTGAAAGACAGAATAAGGTTTTAGACTTGCCAATTAAGAAGCCACTTTATTATTTTGTGCAGTTTTCAAAAAGTAAGGAAAACTGTATGCTGGATAGAATTGAAGGAAGTGAAAAAAATAGGGAAAAATTACTTGAAGATATGAAAGAGAAAAATATCAGAAAAGTGCTTGTTAAATTTGATGTGGAAGAAATTGAAAAATTTGAAAATCTTGAAGATTTGACAAAGGAATTTTTAAAAGGCTTTAAATTACTGATGCCATTTTATTTAAAAACGAAAGAAATTTAGGGAGTGATAATTTTGAATTTAAAAAAATTGTTAAAAATATTTGGGTTGTTAATTTGGGCAGGAAATATTGGAAATGCAGAATATATAAAAAGAAATGGAGAAATTTATTATCGGGACTGGAGTGAAGAAAAGACAAGAATATTAAAAAATATAGATAAAAAATCCTTTGAAATATTGGAAAATGATTTTGCAAAAGATAAGAATAATATTTATTATCAAGGGGAAAAGATTGAAAAGATAGATCCTAAAAGTGCTAAAATATTTGGAAGTCATTTTGTGAAGGATGAGAAAATGGTTTTTGATGCTGATGAAAAAAAGGAATTGAAAGATGTGGATACGAAAACGCTTAAATCGGTTGGAGATTATTATTTTAAAGATAAGAACAATGCTTATTTTGATATGAAAAAAATTGATGAAAAAGTTGATTTAGAGACATTTGTTTATTTGGACTTTTTTTATGCTAAAGATAAGAATAATCTGTATTTTTATGGACAAAAAGTGAAAGGTGTAAGTCCGAATAATTTTGAGTTTTGGACTTCGTTAAGCAGTGTTCCTGACAATATCATTAAAAGCGGAAATGATTTTTATCTTGTTTATGAAAATAATTCGAATGAAAAAATATATGCCAAAAAAATGGATTTTCCAATTGACAAGGATACTTTTGAAAGTTTTTCCATGAGGGTTTATAAAGATAAAAATAATTTTTATTATTATGATGAAACTGATGATATAAAAAAAGGAAAAACACTTATTAAATTTAAAAATGAAGCTGATATAAAAACACTTAAATTTTTGAAGGAAAAAAATGGCGAAAAAAGTGATGAATATATAAAAGATGAAAAGAATGTCTATTATGTGGATGAAGAAAATGTAGAGATAAAAAAGATAGAAAATGCTGATTACAAAACCTTTCAAGTTATTGAATACTTATATGCAAAGGATAAAAACAATGTTTATTATCAAGGGAAAAAGTTAAATAATGTTAATCCAAATTACTTTAAAATTGTAGACAATGAAATAAAATATAATAATGTGTTTTATAAAATTGATGAAAATATGAATCTTATAAAAATAGAAAGAAAATAAAAAGTTGAAAAGTTAAAAAGGTATTTTATTTACTAAAAATTAAAGATTATAAAAAAGGAGTAAGTGTATGAAAAGAAAAAATTTATTAAAAATATTAATTTTATTTATCCTAGCAGGAAGCATTGCAAATGCGGAATATTTAAAGGAAAATGGTGAAATTTATTATAAAATGCCATATTATGAGATTAAGTCGAAAGTAAAAGATGTAGATATTGAAAGTTTTGAACCTTTAAAGGAAGATAGAGAGCTTATTGGTGATTATTATGCAAAAGATAATAAATATGTTTATTTTTATGGTAAGAAACTTAAAGATGTTTTGCCTGAAGGATTTGAAACAGTAAAAGAAAATTATGTGAAAGATAGTAAAAATGTATATAAAATTGAAGCTGAGATTACAGATAGTATACCAATATCTTCGGATAATAAAATAAATACGAAAAAAATATCTTTAGATGGACTTGATGTTAAAACTTTTAGAGCTTTAGAAAATAGCAAAGATGTTACTAGCATAGATTATTTTGTTGATAAAAATAATATTTACTATGCCTATGAGAATTTGGAAAAAATACAAGGAGCAGATAAAAATTCTTTTGAGGTTTTGGGTTATTATGATCGCAAAAGATAAAAATAATGTTTATTATAACGGTAAAAAGATGGAAAACGTGGATTCTAAGAGTTTTAAAAATTTTGGTAATTTTATAGGAAAAGATAAAAATAGAGTTTTTTACATTACAGGAAATGAGGATATTAAAGATGCTGATGCGGAAAGTTTTGAGATAATGGGAGATACTTATTATTTTAAAGATAAAAATAATATTTTTGTTATTAAATACAGTAATGAGTTTCCTGCTGGACAAGGTTTTATAAAATTACCAAATATTGATAGAAACAGTTTTATTACTTTGAGCGAGGAAATTGGAAAAGATAAAAACGGCGTTTACTATTTTGGTGAAAAAATAAAAGAAATTAATCCGAATAATGTTAGAGTTATTGAAGAAATGGGACAGGATAATTATATTCTTCAAAGCGAAAATAATTACTATTTGACATTTAATAGCAATAGCGATTTGTATGACAGAAAAAACGATAAAATTGAAGCAAAAAAAATAAATAATTTGAACATTGATTTTAGTACATTTAAGTATTTTGAAATTTTAAATTACTATAAAGATAAAAACAGTTTTTATTATCGTTCAGATAATGATTTAAAAAAATCAAAAGTGAAATTGATGTTAAAAGTGCTGATAAAATGCTTGAGTTAAATGATTTTGTAAAAGATAAAAATAATCTGTATTATTTTTCTAATGGAAAAATTGAGAAAATAAATTTGAATATTGATGTAAAAAGTTTAGAATTTTTTGATGACATTGATTCTTCTTATAGCAATTATATAAAAGATAGAAATAACGTATATTTTGTAGATAATAAAAACGGAAAGTAAAAATAGTAAAAAATGCTGATAAAAATACATTTCAAATTGTAAACGGAAATTATGGAGTAGATGGAAAAAATGTTTATTATAATGGAGAAAAGCTAGATTCTGTTGGTATTGAAGGGCTTAAAATTTTTGATGATAGTTACTTAAAGGATAATAAAAATGTCTATGAGATTTATACGACAGATGACGGAAAAACTAAAATAAGAACAATAAAAAATTTAAACATTGATGTGACAAGTTTTGAGAATATTTTAAAAGAAGCATTTTATAAAGATAAAAATTCGATTTATTATGTCGATATGACTGAAGATAAACAGGAATTAAAAAAACTGGAAGGAGCAGATGCTGATACATTTGAGCTGGGAATTTTTTCAAAAGATAAAAATAGCGTATATGTTGACAAACAGAGATTGGAAGGTGTTAGTCCAAAAGGATTTGAAGTATTGAACAGTGATTTGAGTTTTATAAAAGATTATAAGAATGTTTTTTATTTGGATAGAGCAGAGGATGGCATAACTTTCATACCAAGAGTGCAAAATATAGAAGGAGTAGATATTGCAACTTTGGAATTTGCTGGAGGACATTATAGCAAATATTATAAAGACAAAAACAATGTTTATTTTATGGATAACAGAGATGGTAAAATAAAATTCAAAAAATTATCCTATGTAAATCCGAAAACATTTGAAATGGTGGATGATACTTTTGCGAGAGATGATAAAAACCTTTATATATTTGAATATAAATTAAACGGAATTGATCCAAAGACATTTAAAAAATTAAGTTATGAAATAGTAAAAGATAAAAATGGACTATATTTCTTAGAAGATATTGAAAAAGAAAATGAAAATATAGAAATAAAAGTTCGAAAACTAAATATAAAAGGATTAGATTTAAAAACTTTTGAACATATTGATGGCAACTATTATAAAGATAAAAATTATGTTTATTATGAATCAGATAATAATCTTTATAAAATAGAAAATACTGATTTAAAAACTTTTGAAATTTTAGATTCAAGTTATACTGGTTATGGTAATTTCTCAAAAGATAAAGATTATATTTATCTAAATAATAAGAAATTAGAAGAAATAGATGCAAAAACTTTTGAAAAAATGCGGGCTAATCTTATAAGGGATAAAAATGGTATTTATAAAATTGAAGAAGACGAGGGAAAATACAAATTTAAAATAGTTCCAATCAATATAAAAATTGATTTCAAAAATCTAAAAACTTAGATTTGGGATATTTTAAAGATAGCAAAAATGTTTATTATTTTGACGTGGATAAATTTGAAAAATAGAAGGGGCAGAGGCTAGTTCATTTGAATCTTTAGATACTGGTTTTTACAAAGAACCTAAATACAACTTAGGTGACTATGTATGGGTAAAAAGATAGTTGGAATGGATTTTAAAGATATTGAAAATAGAGATGAGGAATGGTCAATTATAGAACTGGAGGGAACGTGGATAAAATACAAAGATAACGTTTACTATAAAGGAAAAAAATTAAAAGGAATCAGCTCTGATAATTTTAGTTATTTTGATGGCGGATTATGGTATGAAATAATACTATCTGATAAAAATGGTGTTTATAAATTTACTGAAACTGAAGATAACAAAAAAACAATAGAAGTAACTCGATTGGATAGTAAAGGCATTGATTTAGAAACTCTTGAAAGAATTTATTCGCCAATGGACAGTTCCTATTATTTCAAAGATAAGAATGGCGTTTATTTTATGGATGGAAATAAATTTGTAAAAATAAATGGAGCAGATAAAGACAGTTTTAGGGTAACAATGACTGGAAAATACGGAAAAGATAAGAATAACGTTTATTTCGAAGGGAAGAAAATGGAAGGGAAAAATCCAGTTGACTTTGAGGAGGAAATGGAGATTAAGTAATAAAAATTATTTTATTTGAATTGTTAACTTGAGAATAAAAAAGGAGAGTTGTTGTGAACATTAAAGGACATTTGTTAAAAATTCTACTTTTGTTTGTTTTGGCGGGGAGTATTGTGAATGCAGATATTCGTGTGATGCCTTTTTATGAAATTCATGGAAATAGTGTGTACTATAGAACAGAAAATGGATTAAAAAAATTGCCGAATGCAGATGCGAAAACATTTGAGATTTTGGGTTATCATATTGCAAAAGATAAAAATTCTGTTTATTATTGGGATGAAAAATTAAATAAAATAGATCCAAAAACTTTTGAAGTAGTTGAAGGATATTACATTACAATGTTTAAAGATAAAAATGGAATTTATACTTTTGGAAAAAATTATGATAAATTAAAAATTATAAATTTTAAAGAAAATGGGATTGATATAGATTTTAATGACTTTAAAGTAATTTCAAGCAAAGATCCAACTATTTATAAAAATAAAAATGATATTTATTTCCAAAAAGGTGGAAAAATTTTACAAATTAAAAATGTGGATGCAAAAACTTTTGAAAAAATAAATGGACGTAGCTATCTTGATAATAAATATTATCGGGATAAAAACAATGTTTACTATTTTTCTGAAGATAAAATGTTGAAACTAGAAAATGCAGATAGAAACAGTGTTAATGAATTAAGTGAAAATATTTTAAAAGATAAAAATTATGTCTATTTTGAAAATCAACAAATAAAAGGTTTAGATGTTAACAGCTTTAAAGTTATTTATGAAAATAGAATATCAGAACCCAAAAATTTGATAAAAGATAAAAATGGTATCTATTATATTGATGAGAATAAAAAAACTTTAATAAAATTTAGAAATGATGAGATAGATACAAAAAGTTTTGAAATAGCGAATGAAACGTTGGATGATTATTTCAAGGATAAAAATAATATTTATTATTTGGATGAGTATAAACTTCATAGGTTAGATGATTTGGATATTGAGACTTATCAAAATATTTCTATGACAAGATACAAAAAGGATAAAAATAATTTGTTCTTTAAATGGAAAAAAGTAAAAAATGTTAATCCTAATGATGTTGAAATAATTGAAAATGACTTTATCAAAATAAAAGGTACATTATATGAAATTTCTAATTTTGAGGAAAAAGAAGTTGAAATAGCACCTTTAACAGTTGATATAAACACTTTTGAACATATTGATAACAGATATTATAAGGACAAAACTAACATTTATTATGATAAAAATGGAAAATTAAAAAAAATAGAAGATGTAAATTTCAAAAGTTTTGGAATACTAGAAGAAAATTCTTATTTTGGAAAAGATAAAAATAATATTTATTATAAAGGCGATAAATTAGAAAAAATAGATAGAAATAGTTTTAAAGTATTAAATGAATCTTACGATAATTCTATAATAAAAGATAAAAATGGAATTTATATATTAACTAAAGAGAGTAGCATAAAAACAATTAAAATTGATAAAAATATTAAGAATATTGATTTTAATAGTTTTGAAGAAATTACAAATTATCCTTATGTTTTTAAAGATAAAAATACTGTTTATACTTTAAATACAGATGATGATAAAATTGCTACTGTTTTCAATTTTAGAGGAATTGATTATAAAATAAATGAATTAAGTGATGCAAATCCTAATATATTTGATATGATTGAACTTAATTATTTTAAAGATGATAAAAATGTTTACTATTTTTCAGATAAAGAAAAAATGATAAAGAAAATTAAAAATGTAGACAGTGAAAGTTTTGAAATAATGAATGATGACTATGCAAAAGATAAGAATGGTGAATATTATCGTGGAGAAAAGATTAGAGAAAATAGAGAAATTAAATAGTATAAATTTCAAAAAAAATGATATAATAAAACCAGAAATTTAAAAAAAAATAATATGTATAACAAAAAATTACTGTATTTTAAACGAGGTTTTAGTATAAGAATTAGATATTTAAAAGGAGTCGATATGAAAATTAGGAAAAATTTGTTAAAAATTTTAACATTGCTTATTTTATCAGGAAACATTATAAATGCGGGCTATATTAAAGAAAAAAATAAAATTTATTTCATTGACACAATGGAAGATTCTGAGAAAAAAGAAATTGTAAAAAATATTGATTTTAGGACTTTTAAAATTTTTGAAGAGAATGATAATTTTGCGAAAGACAAGGATAATGTTTACTATAAGAATAAAAAGCTGAAAAATGTAGATGTGAATTCTTTTCAAGTGGAAAAATTTTTAATAGCAAAGGATAAGAGTAGTGTGTTTTTTGTGACAAGAGATGAGGTTATAAAATTTAAAGGGTTTAGTCCAGAGAAAAGTGAGATTTTTTTACAACCTTTTATGCCAAGTATATTACGAAATAAAGATGGAATTTTTACTTTTGATAAATATGAAAACGGTGAAATCACATTAAAATCAATAAAAACTAAAGAAATGGATATAAACAGTTTAGAAATATTAAGAGATACATCGATAATTTTGTATTTAAAAGATAAAAATAATGTGTATTATGTTAATTATGTGGAAAGTAAAGATAATAATGATTATACCAAAGATGAAGAAAATTATGACGACAGAAAAAATATCGAAATTGATATAAAACAAATAATAGGAGCGGATAGTAATAGTTTTGAAATTATTGAAATTTATGGGAAAGATAAGAATAATATATACGCTTTTGGAAAAAAATTGCTAGGCATTAACCCTAAATCTTTCCAAATAATAAATAAAAATGGACTTCTTTTTAAAGATGATAAAGGTGTCTATTATCTTGGAAGAGAAGAAGCAAAAAAAATTCAGAATGCCGATATAAATAGCTTTGAAGAAGTATCGAAAGAATATTATCGAGATAAAAATAATGTTTATTATTATGATAATTATGATGGCGATGTAAAAAAAGTTAAAGGGGCAGATGCAAAAACTTTTGAAGCAATAGAAGGCTATGCATTAGGAAGAGATAAAAATGCTGTTTACGACAGAGGGAAGATGATAAAGGGCTTAGACCCTGTGACATTTGAAGATTTAAACGGAAATTTTTACAAAGATAAGAATGGAGTTTACTACGAAGGAATGCTAATGAAAGGAATTGATTCAAAATCTTTTGAGCCATTTGTAAATTATACACATGTAAAAGATAAAAATGGAATATATTCTTTTTATCAAAAAGAAAATGAAGTTGTTGTTGAAAAAGTTGAAATTTCTCCAGAAATTGATTTAAAAACTTTACAACCTATCGAAAATTATTCTGAATATTCAAAAGATAAAAATAACGTTTATTATCATTTTCAAAAAATAGAAGGTGCTGATATAAAAACTTTTGAACCTAAAGGGTATTCTATTGGAAAAGATAAAATGGGAGTATATTATGAAACTCGTAAAGTAAATGGAGTGGATGTAAATAGCTTTGAAGTTTTGAAAAATGATTTTTTTAAGGATAAAAATAATGTTTATTATAAAAATAAAAAGTTGGAAATATTCAAACCTAAAAACTTTGAAGTAATAGACTATTCTTTAGTAAAGCAAAATGAAGATTTGTACTATTTTACTGAAGATGAAAATAATAACACAAAATTTGTTCCATTAGAAAGTAAAAATGTCGATATTGATACTTTTCAAATTCTTGATGAAGATTATGCATAAGATTTGTAATAATGCCTATTACCAAAACAGGTAAGATTTTTAAGGAAGCAGATGTAAAAACTCTTCATAAACATTATGATGAAAATAATAACGGGTACAAAATGAAGGATAAGAAAAAAGTGTATAAAACAAAAGAATTAGACTAAATAAAATAGTTATATTTATAAAAATGATAATAATTCAAATATAAAATATAAAAAATTCACTAAAAAATTTCTGGATGTATTTATAACTTTGTAACTTTCATTATTCATGCATCCAGTCCTGACTCTTCTGATATGATGATAACATTTTGAATTAATTTCCCTAAAGTTTCGAGTAAATTTTAACTTTTTCATTTATTCTCCTTTATATTTTTTATTATCTTTGTTAAAAATAATTTCCCCCTTAACTTCTCCTGTTATTATTCTTGTATATGTTACAGTTATTACATCAATTTTATTTTGATTTTTAGTAAAAATATAATTACATTATCGTTATTATTTTTTATCTTTAATTTTTACTAATTTTTCTGAATTTCTGAGAGTCAATGTTGGAGATACAATAACTATTTTCTTACTTCTACTACTATTTTTCATTTCTTCAAGTAAAAGTTTTGCTATTTCCATTCCTGTTTCTTCTATGTCTCTATTTATTGCACTTATATTTATTCCTAATATTTCAAAATATTTATGATTGTCATAGGATACTATTGCTATGTCATCGGGTATTTTTAGATTTTTTTCTCTTATTGCCTGCAATGCTCCTAAAGTCATTTCATTATTACATATAAAGATTGCAGTTATTTCCTTATTTTTTTCAAGAATTTTTTTTGTGTTTTCATATCCGCTATCAAAGTGAAAATTCCCTTCATATATATTTTCTTCAGATATTTTTTTGTTTTTTTCCAACATTGCTTTTTTGTATCCTTCTAACCTATTTAATCCATTTGTTGTAGAAAAAGGTCCTGTAATTATCGCAATATTTTCATGTCCTGAATTAATTAATGCTTCTGTTGCTAAATAACCACCTTTTATATCATCAAAAAATACTCCCGTAAAAGTTTCATCAAAAATTTGTCTGTCAAATAAAACAAAAGGAATACCTGAATCAAGCAATACTTTTATATCCTTTTTTTTATGATGCTGAAGAGATATTGAAAGTATAATACCACTTGGTCTCTGTTCAATTACGTTTTGAAATACCTTTTTTTCTTTCTTTATATTTTCGTCAGTACTGTAAACAAGCATATGTAAATTATTTTTATCCATTATATTAGAAATTCCCTTTATTATATCTCCAAAATATGAATTTTGAATATCTGGTATAATTACAGCTACTGTATTTGACTTATTGCTAGATAAGGAACGGGCGATTCCATTTGGTATATAATTTACCTCTTCAATAATTTTTAATATTTTTTCTTTTGTTTCTTTACTAACATAACCATTATTTGAAATCACACGAGATACTGTTGATTTTGAAAATCCTGATAATTTAGCTATTTCTTCTATTTTCATTATATTACTTCCTTAAATCATAAATATTATTTTTTTATTTCAATCATTAATAAATGTTATATCATATTTTACCATTTAAATATTAAATATCAGTTTAGAATTTTTTATTTTTTGAATATAATAAAATTATTTTTTCGGTTTGTCGCAATATATTATAAAATCTATGATTAAAAAATATTTAATAATTGTAATCTATAAAAAGAACACGATTTAAAGATTAAAATTTAAAGCTTAAAAATCTATAAAATCGTGTTCCCTTATTTTGATATTTGTTATTTATACGTTATTTTATAATTCCTTTCTTTAAAATAACATTTGCATAAATAGCTTCTTCAGATGTAGCAATTATGGCGTATGCCTTTTTTGCTCTTTCATAAAATTCAAATCTTTCTACAAATTCAAAGTCTTTAAATTCTTCATGTTTTTCTAAAGTTTTTCTATAAACACTCCATACTTCAGGTTCTCCTACATACTCGCTTCCTGTTTTCATTAATGAAACTGCACTTTCTACATACGTATCAAGGGGAAATATTTCTAGTATTGATTCTAGAAGTTCTGCTACACCGCTTGCATCTGACCTGATAAGTCTTTGTGCATGACTTGCAGCAGGAAAGTTTCCATCTCCTATCACAATTTCATCTCCGTGTCCCATTTCACATAATATTTTAAGCAATTCTGGACTTAAATTTTTAGGTATATTTTTAAGCATTTTTTTACTCCTTCATTTAGATATTTTCTATTTACCTATTTTTTTATAAATTGGTCCAAAATTTTCACATGCTCTGTAATCAGCACCTTCTTCATTCATGTCTCCAAAACTTGCCCAAACTTTAGGACGGAATATTCTATCAGGATTTACATTGTGCATACATACTGGAATTCTAAGCATAGATGCTAATGTTATAAGTTCATCACCTATATGTCCATAAGATATTGCTCCGTGATTTGCTCCCCAGTTATTCATTACAGAATAAACATCTTTAAATGCTCCTTTACCTGTAAGTATAGGTGCAAACCAAGTTGTTGGCCAAGTTGGATTTGTTCTACTGTCAAGTGATTCATGAATATCTTTGTCTATGTCAATTGCATATCCTTCAGCAATTTGAAGTACAGGCCCTTGCCCTTTAACAAGATTTATTCTGCACATTGTAACAGGCATTTCTCCTTTTGTAAGGAAGCATGAAGAGAATCCTCCACCTCTGAAATAGTCATAATCTGCAGCAGGCCAGCTTGTAGATTTTAAAGCATTGTTAACTTCTTCTTCTGTAACTTCCCAGTATGGTTTCATAACTCGTTTACCATCTCTTATTTGATCTCCAGTTGCATCTAACGTAGCTGATCCTGAGTTAATTAAGTGAATTATTCCATTTTCAGCTTTTCCTGTCAATTTTTTACCTGTAACTCTTTCTACAGCTTCTGGACTCCAGTAAGTTCTAACATCTGCAAATATTTGCGCAGTTCCAGTCAAAAGATGTCCAAACAGCATAGATATTCCATTTAAAGCATCATTTTCAGTTGCAACTGTAAATGCTTGTCTTATTCCATTCCAGTCAAAAGATGAATTTAATATAGCCTCAGAAAAGTCACCATTAGGCATAAAATCTGTCCATTGTCTTTGTCCTTGGAAACCTGATACTATTGCATTATTTCCTTCAGATTCTTCAACAAATCCCATTTCAGCCAATTTAGGATTTCCAATCATCATATCTCTTATTATAAGAGTCATTTTCACAACTGTTTCCCATTCTTTATTTTTAACTTCCTCTGTTCTAGAAACTTTATTTATATCTAATCCTTCTTTACAATGCTCTTTGACCCATTTCAATGCTTTTTCATATTCTTCCTTATCGTAAATCTCATTTTGTATTCTTCTAGTAATTTCACTCATATCTTTGAATTCAGGACGAATTCCTAAGTAGTCCAAAAGAAATTCATTATTAACCATAGATCCTGCTATACCCATGGAAACTCCACCTACAGATAAGTAAGATTTATCCTTCATTGTTGCAACAGCCAATCCAGCTTTTGTGAATTTCAGTAATTTTTCTTTTACATCGTCAGGAATGGAATCATCAGATAAATCCTGTACATCGTGTCCATAAATTCCGAATGCAGGAAATCCTAGTTGTGCATGTCCTGCCAATGCTGCTGCAAGATAAACTGCTCCTGGTCTTTCTGTTCCATTAAATCCCCAAATTGCTTTTGGAATATCAGGTGTCATATCAATTGTTTCACTTCCATAGCACCAGCAAGGTGTAACAGTTATTGACAATCCTACATTCTGATCTTTAAATTTCTGATTGCATTTTGCTGCTTCAGAAAATCCTCCAATTGTTGTATCAGAAATCACGCATTCTACTGGTTCTCCACTAGGATGTCTTAATGTGGAAGAAATTAGTTCTGCAAGTTTTTTTGCCATTCCCATTGTTTTTTCTTCTAAAGATTCTCTAACTCCGTTTCTTCTTCCATCAATAACAGGTCGAATTCCTACTTTAGGAAGTTCTCCTCTTAATCTGTTCATTAGTATCACTCCTTAAATCTTTATTTATTTTCTTCCAAACGGAAACATCTTTTTAACAATATCTGCATTACCTATATTTTCTTTAGTTACAAGAATTGCTCCTGTGTCTATTCTTTTTTCAACTTTTTCACCTTTTGAAAGTTTATACAATTGTTGTACTGTTTGATATCCCATATTGTAAGGATCTTGTATAACTAGCCCTGAGATAACTCCTTTTTCAAGGAATTTAGCTAAATCTTCAGATGAGTCTATTCCTACTAGAGCTACTTTACCAGTTAGACCTTTTTCTTCTACTCCTTTAGCAACACCAAAAATAGAAGGTTCGTTTGTTCCATAAATTCCTGCAATATCTGGATTTGCATTAATAATATCAAGAGTTATTGCCAATGCTTTTGATTTATCCCCGTCACTAAATTGTGTATTTAATATTTTAATATCTGGATATTTTGCCAACGCTTCCCTAAATCCAGCTTCTCTTTCTATAGCTGTTGTTGTTCCAGGGTTATGAGATACTATTGCCACTTTACCTTTTCCGTTTATAAGTTTTGCTAGTTGTTCTCCAGCCATTGCTCCTGCAACTTTATTATCTGTCGCAATAAAACTTGATGTAATGTCACCTTTTACATTTGAATCAAATGTTACAACTGGTATTTTTGCATCCATAGCTTTTTTTGCTACTACTGCCAATGCATCTGGGTCAAGAGCTGCGATTCCTAACGCAGACACTTTTTTGTTAATTGCGTTTTCAACCATACCTACTTGTTTACCAATTTCAGTTTCTTTTTCAGGCCCGATAAAGTTTACTTCTACTCCTAATTCTTCTCCAGCTTTTTTAGCTCCTGCTTCTACTGATCTCCAAAATTCATGTTGATAACCTTTACTTACCAATTCAATTTTAATTTTGTCTCCAGAATTTGCAGCTTGTCCTGATCCAGCATCTTTTTTGTCTTCACTTTTTCCACAGCTAAGAACCGCTGCAAATACTACTAAAAATAATAATAACTTTTTCATAAGAAATCTCTCCTTTAAATTAAATTTATTTTTTATTTTTTAAACTATCTATATATACTGCCACAAGCACTACTACTCCTATGGCAAATTGTTGCCAGAATCCTGATACATTAAGCATATTAAGTCCATTTTTCAATGTACTCATTATAAAAGCTCCTAGTATTGTTCCTAAAATTGATCCTGAACCTCCCATAAGGCTTGCACCACCGATTACTACTGCAGCAACGGCATCCATTTCATATCCTGTTCCTTCAGTAGGTTGTGCTGAAATTAGTCTTGATGCAAGAAGGATTCCTGAAATAGCACATAGAAAACCACTTAATCCATATACAAATAATTTTACTTTATCTACATTTACTCCTGAAAGTTTTGAAGCGGCTTCGTTACTTCCAACTGCATAAGTATATTTTCCAATGACTGTTTTTTTAAGTATAAAAGAAAATATTGCTGTTATTATAATTAGATAAATTACTGGATTTGGAATACCTAATACTGTTCCACCTGATAATTTATCAAAACCATCGTTTAATCCTGAAACTGGAATTCCGTTTGTTATTGCCAATACAAGCCCTCTAGTAATCATCATTAAACCTAAAGTAGTTATAAATGGAGGTAAATTAGCTTTAGATACTAATAGTCCATTTATTATTCCACATGCTATACCACTTACTAATCCTAAAATTATTGCTAGAATTGTAGGAATTCCAGCTTTCATTGCCATTCCCATTATAACTCCTGAAAAGGCTACAATGGAACCTACTGATAAATCAATACCTCCTGTTATTATTACAAATGTCATTCCTATAGCTATAATTCCAATAATAGCAGTTTGTAAAGCGATTGTCATGAAATTTGTTATTGAAAAAAACTGACTGGATGTTATTGAGAAAAATATTATCATTATTATTAAACTGGCAAATGTAACTAATTGTTGCATTATTTTATTCTTTTTCATATTTATTTATTCCTCCTGTCGCAAAATATAGTATTCTTTCTTCTGTTGCATCTTTTATATCTATTATATTACCTATTTTCCCTTCATGCATAATCATTACTCTATCACTCATTCCAAGTATTTCAGGTAATTCAGATGAAATCATTATAATCCCTGCTCCTGTTTCAACTAGTTCATTCATAAGATTATAAACTTCTCTTTTCGCTCCTACATCTATTCCTCTAGTAGGCTCATCAAATATTACTATTTTCTTATTTTGACAAAGCCATCTTGCCAATATAACCTTTTGCTGATTTCCTCCACTCAGATTTTTTGTGAATTGTTCTTTTGATGGAGTTTTTATTTTCATTTTTTCTATGTATTTCTTTGTTATATTTTCAGATTTATCTTTGTTTAAGACTGATTTATCTGATACTAAATTTAAATTTGCAATCATAATATTGTCTTCTATTGATAAATTAAGAAAAAGTCCATCTTTTTTTCTGTCCTCTGTCAAATATGCGATACCTAACTTTATTGCTTCCTTAGGATTTTTTATATGTACCTCTTTCCCCTCCATGAAGACTTTTCCACCTGATTTTTCATAGGCTCCAAAAATAACTTTTGCCATTTCTGTTCTTCCAGATCCCATTAATCCTGCAACACCTAAAATTTCTCCTTTTTTAACTGAGAAATTTATTGCCTTTACATGTTTTTTATATGACAAATCTTCAACTTCTAGCAAAGCTTCACCAATTTCAACATTTCTTGCAGGATATTGTTCAGTTATATCTCTACCTACCATCAGTTTTATTAAATCATCATTCGTTGTATCCTTATAATTTACAGTGTCTATATATTTACCATCCCTCATTACTGTTGCTCTATCTGCAATTATTTTAAGTTCTTCCATCCTATGTGAAATATAAATTATACCTACACCATCCTTTTTAAGATTTTCAATGACTTCAAAAAGTTTTTCAATTTCCCTATCTGTAAGAGCTGCAGTCGGTTCATCCATAATCAATATTTTTGCATGTGTTGAAAGTGCTTTTGCTATTTCCACCATTTGTTGTTCCGCTACACTTAAATTCATTACCTTTTCTTCAGGTGATATTTTTAATCCTAGCTGATTCAGAATTTTTTGAGCTTCTTCATTTTGTTTAGCCTCATTTACAATCCCTTTCATTCCTTGGAATTCTCTTGTAATAAATATATTGTCTGCAACTGAAAGATGAGGCAGCAGGTTAAATTCCTGATAAATTATACTTATTCCATTTTCCTGCGCTTCTTTAGGATTTTTAAAATTTACACTTTTTCCATTGTAAATTATCTCACCTTCATCCTTTTGATATACTCCGGTAAGAACCTTCATTAATGTTGACTTCCCAGCACCGTTTTCTCCTAGAAAAGCATTTACTTCTCCAGCATACAAATCAATGTAAGCATGATCCAGAGCTTTTACTCCTGGAAAAGTTTTAACTATATTTTTCATTTCCAGTATTTTTTCAGCCATTTATTTTTCCTCCTTTCTTTTAGATTTATATTCTATTATTTCTACAGAATTTTTTACAATTTCTCTTCCTTCTTCTAAATTCTTAACAAGTCCAAGAGCGATAAACTGTGTTATTATATTTCCAAATGCTGATGCTTCTATTGGTCCTGCCTTAATTACTCTATTTGTTTCATCTGAAATTTCCTGACATAGGAATTTATCCTGTATTCCTCCTCCAATTGCTATAATTGAAGTAAATTCATTTCCAACCAGTTTTTCTAGTTCCTTTATACTCTTATTGTACTGTTTCTTTAAGCTGTTGTATGCTACTCTTAGTAAATCTTCATCTGTCTCTGGAACTTCTTGCCCAGTTTCCCTGCAATATTCTTTTATTTCAATGTCCATCTTTTCAGCGTGTAAAAATCTTTCATTTTCTAAATCAACAAATGAAATCAAGTTTGATTTCTTAGCCATATTTCCAAAATCTGAATAATCTATATCAAGATTTTTTTCATTAAATATTTTTTTCAGCTGCTGCAGTATCCACAAACCTGGTATCATTTTCAGCACTCTTGCTTTTTTTTCTATTCCGCCTTCATTTACAATATTATTTTTAAAAGCTTCTTCATTTACAACGGGAACATCTGATTCAAAACCAATTATTGACCATGTTCCGTTTATTACATATAAAGAATTTTCTACTAACGGTGCTCCTGCTATTGCGGCTGCTGAATCATGAGATGAAGTCAAGATTACATTCAAAGGTTTTATTCCTAGTTCTTTCTGAATAGTTTCCTTCAATGGTGCAAGAACTTGACCTCCATGTTCTATATCTCCAACAATGCTTTCAGGAATATCCAACTTTTCAAATATTTTTTTGCTCCATTTCTTATTATCAATATTTACCATTCCGCTAGTGGAACTGATTGTATATTCCCATGATTTTTTTCCTGTAAGAAAATATGCAAATAAATTTGGCATAAATTGAAGCTGTTTTGCTCCTTTTTCAAGAACTTTTCTTTTATGTATATCATAAAATATTTGATAAATTGAATTAAAAGAATAAAACTGCACTCCTGTTTCATTAAATATTTCTTCAAGAGAAACTTTACTGTGAACTTCTTCAAAAACTTCTTCCGTTCTCGCATCTCTATAACATATAGGAAGCGACAATAATTCTCCTCTTTCATCAATCCATCCGTAATCTACTCCCCAAGTATCTACACCTAATCCTAGAACCTCTATATTTTCGTTATTAACAATACTTTCTTTTGCAAATACTTTTTTTAAACCTTCTTTTAATTCATTATACAAATAAGGAAAATCCCAATATTCATATTGATTTAATTTAACAGAGCAATTTTTAAATCTGTGCATTTCCTTCAATTCTATTTTCTTAGTATCCTCATTTAAAATACCCAAAACCAATCTTCCTGACGAAGCTCCGTAATCAAATGCCAGAACTGCTTTTTTTCCCAATGCAATCACCTACTTTATAGATTTTATTTGTCCGTATGTTTTAAATCTCTCAAGCATGCTGTTCATTTCGTTATCAGGTAATATAATAGGTTCTCCTATATTTCTCGCCTTTATATACAAATTAGAGATATACTCTACCTGAACTGTTATATTGAAAGCATTTGCTATATCTTTTCCAGCTGTTGTCAATCCATGGTTTGCGAGTATTACTGCAAGACTGCTTCCCATTGCCTTATAGGCATTTTCAGCCAGTTCCTTTGTTCCATACGAAGCATATTCTGCACATCTTACTTTTGTTGCTCCTGTAACAGCAATCATATAATCAATTGCTGGTAAATCTTCTCTTAAGCATGCCAATACTGTTGTATACACTGGATGGGTATGTATAACGGCATTTACATCTTCACGGTTTCTATACAAAATCATGTGCATTTCCAATTCGCTTGACGGTTTTAAACCTTCAATAAGCTTTCCGTTCAAATCAACGACCGAAATCATTTCTGGAGTTAATTCTGAATAGTTCACTCCAGTAGGACTTATTGCAACTAAGCCTTTTTTCCTGTTAAAAATACTTACATTGCCTGCTGTCCCATTTGTCAGCCCTTCACTTAATAATTTAAGAGAACATTCAATTACCTGTTCTCTTTCTTTTTCAAGAATCATAATTTTCTCCTCCTATCTATGGGAACGTTCCCTTTATATATTTCAGTTACATAACTGATGATTATTATAATCTATTGGATTTAAGTATATGAGAACGTTCCTATATATATCTTACTAGTAATATAACCTATTTTTTAAAAAAGTCAATACCCTTTCTCACTTTTTTTTAATAAAAAATGATGTTTTGATTTAATTTTCTAAACATCACTTTTTTATATTTAATTATTTGTGCTTAAATTTCCGCTTTATTTCTATCTCCGTCAATATAAGTTGCCACTTTTGGGTATAAAAAAAGCAACTGTTCCTTATTTTGAATTTGGGTATCCCAATGCCCAAATTACATATCAAGCAGGTTTAGAGCAGTGAATAGCGATGAACTTATTAGACTTCTAGTTATTATGTATATTATTTACAGATTAACTAGATAGTCGAAAAATCTCGAATTTCACATCTGCCTCTACCTTTAGGGGATTTGAACTATTCAACTTATTTAAATTATAAATTAATAAAATTAACAATTTTCTAAAATCCAAACAAATCCTTTTCCAGTTCGTATATCTGAATCATTAAAATGATTTCCCTCATTCCATTCCAAAATACTTTTTTCAATTCCAGAATTTTTCAATATTTCAGAATACTCCCTTATATTGTCACCAATTTTAGCTAATATTTTATGTTTAGAAGTTTCTTCCAGTTTTCCAAGGCTCAGATATACATTATTTGCCTTTAGTTCAGCATTTCTTACAAAATCTATCCAGCCCTCATACCACACAGAAGGAGAAACGCCTGCTACTCCATAAAAAGTATTAGTTTCATAACCACTCCACAGAGAAAATAATCCAGCAAGAGAATATCCGCCTAAAATATATTTCACACTCTTATCTTGAATATCCATAAATTCTACCAAACTTGGAATTAATTTTTCCTTTATAAACTTCAACGTTTTATCGGCTCCATTTCCAAAGTTTCCTTTTCCACGAAGAAGTGGCATCTCCCACGGAGTCAGTTCGCTGTTCCAGTCATTTATTTTAAATGCAACAAGACTAAAATTTTTATTTGTATTTTCAGAAATATATTTAACCTCATTATCTAGAACTTTGATATCATTTTCGTCTACAGGCTGTATTAAAATGTAGTCTGGGTTTTTGTTTTCTTTTATATACAAAATACACTCTTTTTCTTCTATTCTTAAATTTAATTTTTTCATAACAGCTCCTTTTTAATATTTTTTGAATATTAAATCTATTTCAAATAAATTTTGATTAATATACTTAATTATAGCATATATTTAAGAAATTTTATTTAAATTTCTCTATGATATTATTATAGTTTTTTTCTTTAAGTACATATATTTAATTTTTTTCGAAATTGTAGTAAAATAAATTATACAGTAAAAATTTTGTTTATTTTATGACTTTAGATTTGTTATACAATAAAAAATAAAATAACAGATAATATAAGATGGAGGTTAATTTTATGAATGGTGAAATAGCGCAAATATGTAATATTGTTCTGGCTACTAAAAGTGCTTTAAAAAAAAGAAGCAGAATTAAATATAAACCTGTATATTACGAAAAAAGCTACTTTCATATTTTTAATAATAAAAAATATAAGGCTAAAAGTATTGAAGAATGGTTTGATTATTGTATTGATAGAGGATTACAAAATATTAAGTTCTTAATTCCTCTACCTATAAAAGATAGTGATTCTCTTAATTTTACTAATATAAGTCAAGCTAGTATAGTTTGCTTTTTTGACAATAAATTAGTTACTTATTTTACTCCAAAATGGGAAGATTACAATAATGAATGGTATATTATTTACACAGAACATGAATGGAAACTTCCTCTAAAATCAAAACCTAAATTTTATGATAATACCGAAAATTTTAAAGAGGTATTGAATAGAATAGCTATTTTAGCTGATAAAATTAATTTTCCAAATTTTGGAAATATCTTTAGAAAAGCTTTTAGCATTTTAAATGGTGAAAGTTTTGAAAATATAAGAAATACTTTTTATGGAGAAACTCTTTTCAAAATACCCAAAATAAATGCAAGACTTTTTTATTCAGCCAAAATTTCTAATGTTTTTGGTGGAATGGGATCCTGGAATGACAGCCCTCCTTATTATACACATAAAAAAGGGCTTGAAATTGAATACGATAACCTTTCGGAAGAGCTTTTAACACAAATTAGGCTTGCTCTTTTATATTATGTAAATGAATGGTAAATCTATAATAAAAATTTACACTATAAATTTGATGCCGTAATTAGTATTACAATTTATGTAATTACATTACAATTTAAAATATTATCATTTATTTTTCAAAAATTTACAAAGGCAATATTTTTTGATATAATAAAATTATAAAAAAACAGAGATTTAGAAAGGGATGAGGGAAAAATGGAATTGCTTAAAATTAACGAGTTTATAAAAGAAAATGTTGATAAAATTTATGATGAAATGGTAAAGATTAGACGAACTATTCACGAAAATCCTGAACTTGGGGATGAAGAAATTGAAACGAGCAAATTAATAAAGAAATTTTTGGAAGAAAATGGGATTGAATTTTTTGAAATTATAAATACTGGAGTGGTTGCGACAATTTATAATGATAAGGAAAATATGGAAAACAAGACAGTTGCGACTCGTGCGGATATTGATGCATTGCCAATTTTTGAAGAAAATGAAGTTGAATACAAATCAAAAAACATTGGTAAAATGCATGCTTGCGGACATGATGCACATACAACTATCCAGCTTGGAGTAGCAAAGATTTTGGCAGATAACAAGGATAAATGGCATGGAACTGTGAGATTTTTCTTTCAGCCAGCAGAAGAAACAACTGGTGGTGCTGATAGAATGATAAAAAATGGAGCATTAAAATTTGAAAATGATACAATTCGAAAAATAGATGCCTTTTTTGCATTACACATGGCTCCAGAAATAGAACTTGGAAAAATTGGGATAAAGTATGGAAAAGCACACGCTTCATCAGCAAGAATACACCTTACAATAAATGGTACTTCTGCTCACGCCGCATTGCCTCACAAAGGAATTGACGCAATCTTAATTGGAGCAAAAGTTATGGAATTCTTGCAGTCAATAGTTAGCAGAAGAATTGATCCAAGAGAAGAATCTGTAATTACAATCGGAGCATTCAATGGAGGCTTTGCTGATAATGTAGTCTGCGATAAAGTGGAAATGAAAGGAACTGCAAGAACAATGTCCGAAGAAACAAGAACATTTATAATCGAAACACTTGAAAAAGACCTGCCTAAATTTGTAGAATCACTAGGCGGAACAATAAATGTTGATATTAAGCGTGGCTATGCTCCTGTAATTAACAACGAAAAAATGACAAAAAAAGTAGAAAATAATATTGTCGACTTATACGGTGAAAATGCTCTGGAATTAATAAAACAGCCTAGAATGGATGTTGAAGATGTTAGTTATTTTCTAAATGAAACCCCTGGATGTTTTTTCAGACTAGGAACAAGAGTGGAAGAAAAAGGCTTAATTTACGATTTGCATCATCCAAAATTTAATATTGATGAGGAAAGTTTAAAAATAGGAATGGGGTTGCAATTGAAAAATATTTTAGAATATTTGAAATAAAAAAGGAATGAGATGAATAAAATAAAAAATAATTATAAAATTGGACAAAAACTGGAAATTGAGATAGAAAAAATAGTATTTGGTGGGGAAGGACTTGGGAGAATTGATGGATTTGCAGTATTTGTACCGATGAGTGTGCCAGGAGATAAATTGGAAGTGGAAATTATTTCGGTGAAAAAGTCGTATGCAAGAGGGCTTATAACTAGGATAATTGAACCATCAAAGGACAGGATTGAGGATTTGTCCAAAATTAGTTTTGAGGATTTTGATGGCTGTGATTTTGGAATGCTTAAATACGAGAAACAGCTTGAATATAAGGATAAAATGCTTGAAGAAGTGTTGACAAAGATTGCTGAAATTGATTTGGAAAAGATAAAAATTAGTAAAATTATTGGAAGTGATAAAAAAATTAATTATAGAAACAAGACAGCTGAACCTTTTTTCAAAAAGAATGGGATTATTCAGACAGGATTTTATTCAAGAAAGTCCCACAATGTATTTTCGGCTAAAGAAAGTCTTCTAAAGTCAGAAATTGCCAAAATAATTATTGATAAATTTTTGCAGAAAATAAATAGTTTTGCAGGTACAAAAAAGGAATTTAAAGTTTTTAATGAAGTGAACAATACTGGATTTTTGAAGCAGATAATGATTAGAAATAATGAAAAAGATGAAGTTATGATAGTTGTTGTCGTAAATAAAAATTCGCAGTATAATCAGCTTTCAAAAGTACTGGAAGAAATGTATGATGAAAATGACTGCATAAAATCAATCTATATTTCTGTAAAAACTGAACAGAATAACGTAATTTTAGGTAAAAATGTCCATTTATTTGGAAGCCAGTATTTGGAAGAGGAAATGGAAGGATTAAAATTCAAGATTTATCCAAATTCATTTTTCCAAATTAATAAAAAACAGGCACTAAAACTTTACGATGCTGCAATAAACTTTTTGAATGAAGAAAATAAAAATATTGATAAAATCTACGAAAAAACAGTAATTGACGCATTTTCTGGAACAGGAACAATCGCAATGATGCTTTCAAAAAATATAAAGAAGGTTATTGGAATTGAAAGTGTAGAAAGTTCAACACTCGCTGCAAAACTGACTTCTTGTGAAAACTCCATTCAAAATGTAGAATTTGTAAATGGAAAAGTGGAGAAGGAACTGCCAAAAATTTTGAAGAGAGAAAATGTCGGAGCAATAGTTTTTGACCCACCAAGACGAGGAATCGAAGAATCAGCATTAAAGAGTGTTATACAGAATAAAATCGAAAAAATTGTCTATATTTCCTGCAATCCTGCCACTTTTGCACGAGATGTGAAGATTTTAGCTGAAAATGGGTATTTATTAACGAAAGTTACTCCTGTGGATATGTTCCCGCAGACTGGGCATATTGAAGTAGTGGGATTATTGGAAAAATACGATATTTAAAGGGATTTTTGAAATTTTTAATTAAAAAATTGAGATATTTAGAAAAAGTGCGAAACTTATTAATAAATTATTTATAAACTTTATTAAAAATCAAGAAAAGGAAGTTGATATTTATGAAAATATACACAAAATATGGTGATGAAGGTTTTACAAGACTTTATGGAGGACAAAGAGTCAGCAAGACTCATGTTAGAGTAGAAGCATATGGAACGATGGATGAAGTTTGTTCATTACTTGGAGTAATTATTGCTGAAATTCGTGAAGATGAAAAGCTGAATGATGTACTTGGAAAGATACGTGAAGAATGTGAAAATATACAGCAGCAGCTTTTTGACTGTGGAAGTGACCTTGCGACTCCTGATGGATTGCGAGAATATAAGCAAACAATTAATGATGTGAAATGGCTTGAGGAAAGAATGGATGAATATATTCCACAATTGCCTAAATTAGAATGTTTTGTAATTCCTGGAGGAAGCAGAATGTCAAGCATGTTTCATCTTATGAGGACAAGCACTCGTAGCTTGGAACGAAAAATGATTGCTGTAATTGAAGCAAATGAAGGAATAAATAAAGTTGGACTTCAATATATCAATAGACTTTCTGACTATTTCTTTGTAGTAGCATGCCTTACAAATCTAAAATTAGGAAATAACGAAACTATCTATAAAAGAAGTGCAAAAATTTTTAGAAATAGCAAATAGTGTGTATTTAAATTAGAATTTTAAAATTTCTAGAATAATTTTTTTAATATCATAATAAGGAGAAAAATTTAATGAAATTAGGAATTATTGGAGCAGGAAATATGGGAAGCTCTATATTGAAAGGCGTTACATCTTCAAACTTTCTTGAAAATAAAAATATAGCTATTTTTGATTTAAACAAGGAAAAAATTCAAGAATTATCAAAAGAGTACGGTGTAAAAAAAGCAGAAAATGAAAACGAACTTACAAAAGAAAGCGATATTCTCATCCTTTCTGTAAAACCAAATATTATTCCAAAAGTACTGGATAAAATAAAAGATGACTTGTCAGAAAAAACTATTGTTTTATCAATTGCTGCTGGAATTAGCATTGGTTTTATTGAAAATATTATTGGAACTGACAAAAAAGTTATTAGAACTATGCCAAACACGCCTGCTCAAGTGATGGAAGGAATGACGGCAGTTTCTTTTAATCATAACATTCAGGAAAATGAAAAAAGTATGATTTTTAAATTACTGAATAGTTTTGGAAAAAGCATTGAAGTTGAGGAAAAACTTATGCATGCCTATACAGGAATTAGTGGCTCTTTACCAGCCTATGTTTACGTATTTATGGAAGCTCTTGCGGATGGCGGGGTACTGGAAGGAATGCCAAGGGACAGGGCTTATGAAATTATTGCCCAAACGGTGTTAGGTTCAGCCAAAATGATGCTTGAAACAAAAAAACATCCAGGAATTTTGAAAGATGAGGTAACTTCTCCAGGAGGAACTACAATTGCCGCCTTGAAAGTACTGGAAGATGGTAAATTTAGAGGAACTGTAATGGAAGCCGTTAAGGCTTGTACGGAAAAGTCTAAAGAAATGGCAGGGGAGTAAAATCCCCTTTTTTATTATATTTATAAATATTTTAACACTAAACCCTATTTAAATAATGAATTTATTACAAACTTTTCCAATAAAAGATAAAAACCTAATATTTAAAAATAAGTAAAATATAATTTTTTTCTGTTAATAAACCAACAGAGATTCTCAGTATAAACCTTTACTGTAAGATAAGGATTTGCGGCAATGAGCAATCCTGCGAAAATAAAGAAAAAACATAATAAAAATAGTAAAAACTTATATTAAACAGAATAATCCAATACTAAATCCCATTAGAAAATAGTATACAATTCAAAATTTATTAAACATTTGCTATTTAGATGAAAAATAGTATAAATTTTCTTTTATATAATCTGATATTTTTCCACATATTTTAATTTATGATTTATCCAATATTCCAACTGATTTTCAGACTGATTTACACGAAATTCAAGATTATATTTCGCCATATCTACAAATAGAGAGTTATCCTTTTGATAAATAGTTAAATAATGTTTCCCTTTTTTATCCACTGCCACTACTTTTCCTTTCTCAACTGAAAATGTATATTGAATACTGTTATAGTCACGATTTGGACTCCACACCAAATTTTTATCGCCTGTCATTTTTATATAAAATGCTGAATTTGTGGGAATAAATGCCAAGTTTAACCAATTTAGCCCTTTACTGTCTATTCCTCCAGAAATTCCCTTGTTCCCATAAGCAGTTATTTTGTATTCTCCTGTTCCTACATTTTTTACTCCTGCAAACACCATTCCTAGCGACTTTAGTTCAGCCTTCTCAAAATCCACGTTATCTTTATAGTTTAGAAAAAAATCGTTTGAAGAATATTTTATAATTTTAGATTGATCTGTTATTTTTCCTTTTTTATTTACCTTTATAATTTTAAAATCTTTTTTCAACGTATCAGATAAAAATTCATAAACATTGATTGCAGCATATCTTGAAGGCATAAAAGACAGATAGTTTCCCACATTTAGCTGAACAGGATATTTATCCCCATTTCCTGATATTATTCTGTAGCTTATATAATCTGGATTATTTGACATCCTAAATGAAAATTTCTCAAAATTGTTAAAACTTTCTTTATTTCCAGCATTTAATGTGAAACTTAGCAAAATTCCAATTAACAGCATAAATTTTAATAATATATTTTTTCCCATAAAAATCTCCTAAATTTTATAGTAATTTTAGTTTAAAACGAGAGTAAAAAATTAGGCTAATCTATAGCCAAGTTATTTCTTTATATATATTTTTTTGAACCTCAAAAATACTACCTATCATTTTAAAACTTCGTAAAAAAGGAGTTAATTCAAAATTTAATTTGAAAAAACCCCTAAAAATTTTTAAAGATTATTGTTGATTTGCGATTATAGCAATTTCTACTCTTCTATTTTGAGCTCTTCCAGCTTCTGTTGCGTTACTTGCAATTGGCTGTTTACTTCCATAACCACGTGAAGTTATTCTTGAGCTTGAAATACCTTGTGACTCAAGGTAAGATTCTACTGAATTTGCACGATTTACAGAAAGTGGATTGTTAATTGCATCATTTCCTGTTGTGTCTGTATGTCCTGAAACTACAATTGTTGAGTCAGGATAAGTTTTTAATACTGTTGCTACTGAATCCAACGTATTTTTAAATTGTGGCTTAATTACGTAGCTATTTAAATCAAAAGTAATGTTTTCAGGTGCTGTCAATTTGATTTCACCTTCTCCAGTTCTTTTTACATCCACTCCTGTTCCTTTTAATTTATTTCTTAATTCTTTTTCCTGTCTATCAAATATATTTCCAATAGCTGCTCCAACTGCGGCTCCTCCAGCTGTACCAATTAATGTACCTTTTGTATCTTTTCCAATAACTTGTCCGATTACAGCTCCTGCTGCTGCTCCAATTCCTGCTCCAACTCCAGTTTTACTAACTTTTCTTGTTCCATCAGTAGCAGTTGTACAAGAAATTACTGTTAATAATGATAACAGAATAATTGCTAATACTTTTTTCATATTGACTCCTCCTTAATAAGAAAATATTTATTTTCAATATATTGTACTATATTATTCTATTATTTAAGTTTATTTTCACTTTGAAAATATTTTATCTTGAGAAATTAAATGCTTTAGTGAAAAAAATTGATAAATTTTAAATTTTTAGAATAAAAACTTTAGATTTTTTGAAAAAAGGATATAGTTTTTAAATAAAAAACAGGAACAAATTCATTCCTGTCCCTGTTTTAAAATCAAATATAAAATAAATTAGAATGAAACACCAAGTCCTACACCAACGTGTGAATTTTTATCCTTCGTATCATATCCACCATTTACTGTGAAATTAAAGTTTCCTGCTTCAAATCCTACTTTTAAGTCGCTCTTGAAGTTTCCACGTCTTTCATATTTTGCACCTTTTAAGTTAATTTTAGCGCTTGTATTCGTAAATTTAGCTTCGTTTGCCTTGCTTTCAACTTTTCCTAGTTCATGTTCATAGCCAAGTCCTAAAGATGCTTTGAACTTAGTATTTTCTGTGATTGGAGCGGAATATCCAACTTCAACTCCTGCAGATGGTTTTACAGAATAGTAATTGCTTCCTTTAACTTCCATATTTAAAGTTCCATCTTTTTCCTTAATTTTTGAAAATTTACCATAACCAAGTTTTAGACCAGCGTAAGGCTTAACTGTAACATTTTCTCCAACTTGGAAAGTTTTTCCTAATTCGTTCTTAATTACAAATCCGTAAGCATTGTAGTTAGCCTTGTTTTCATAAACATTATTTCCGATTACAAATCTTCTCTTCATATCGTTTTTAGAAACAAATCCATCTCCGCTTAAAGTCCAATCAAGATTATTTAAGTCAAATGTCTTGTAAGCGCCTAATTTAAACATTGTTACATTTTCTTTTGATTTTCCACTGTCTTTAAATTTGAAATTGTTAATAACTGTTCCGGCATAAATTCCCTGTTTTGCATCAGCGTTATTGAATAAATATGAAATTCCGTAAGCTGAACTGTTTGAATCTGCTAATTCTGGCGTTCTTGCCTCATGTTTATCTCTGTTAAAGAAAGTAGAGACATGATGTCCAGATTTATTAGCATTTTCTTTTTGTAAAGCAGAAAGTTTGCTGTCTAAAATATTATCAGTCTGTGCAATTCTTTGTTGAACATTGATATATTGACTTCCATTAATTTCACGGTAAGTTCTTGCCAATGCTTTTCTGTCACTCAATGTATTTAAGTAATTGAATACTTGTTTGTCTTTTGAATCTGCCGCAGTTCCAGTATATTTTTCATCTAGCCCATTAGCCACTTCTGTAGAAGTTTCACTATCTGCAAATTTCGCATAGGATTGTTTTTTCAAAGTAACTTTTTCTACTTTGTTATTTTTAATTTCTGAATCAGCTTCCCATACTAAAGAACCAGTTTTTACGTTCCAGTTTGCAATATTGCTTGACTGAATAGATTTGTTAAATGGATCAAGCACATCATTTCCAACTGTTACTTCAGTAGCATTAGTTTTTTCAGTAGCTTCAGCTCCGATTAACAAGTCAGCACTTTGTAATCCTAAGTTCGAAAGTCCTTCAATTGGTTTTGTTTTTCCTAATGTGTCTACGTAAACTCCTAAATCCCCGTTGATTGGTTTTGTTTTACTTGAGAGAACTTTAATAGTTCTCGTGTTGTCTACACGATCTCTTACGGCACCGCCACTAACTTCAATATCTCCATAATTCTTAATTATTCCGCCAGCAATAACAATTCCCGCACCGCCAGCAGATTCAATGTGTATTTTACCAGTATTTGTGAATTCAGAATCTTTTCCCACAACTACACCGATTACGTCTTTTGGAGTTCCAACAGTCGTTATTGTACCGCTGTTTGTACCTTTAGAACCATTTGCCAAGTACATTCCGATACCGCCATCCTTAGTGATGCTGATAGTTCCTTTGTTTTCTAAAGTGTTTCCGTTGATTCCTGCCATACCGATTGAATCTTTACCGATTTCTATAATTCCGTTATTTATCATTTTTGCATTTGGATTATCGCTGTACATTCCCATGCTTGGGTTGTTTCTGTCAGATGAATCACCTATTCTGATTTTTCCAGTAGAACCAAAATATTTTTGATTTTCTACATTATAGGCACCATCTCCGCCAGCGTAGATTCCGATTGACTTATCTCCGTAAAGATTGATTTCCCCGACACTTCCAATTACGTCTTGTGGAGTATCTGAAGCTGCAGGATCTTTCTTCTGGTTACGAACATTTGACCACATTCCGATTACATTAGGTGCTGTACTTTCAATTTTTCCATTGCTTAAATTTGTAATAAATCCTTTGTTATCAAAGTAAGGCTTGTCCATATACATTCCTGTAGAATTTTCCCCGAGCAGAATATCTCCGTCGTTTCTTGCAGAATTGTGCGGAATAGGAGCAGAAGGTCCAAGTAGTCCATAGTCAAATTCAGATTCTGCACTCCAGTAAATCGCAACAGAGTTTTTACCAACAGAAATTTTTCCACGGTTATCAAAGTTTGATGCAGTACCGTATGCTCCGATTGAGTTGCTACCTTTCATATCGATAGTACCACGGTTATAATTCATATCGTTTGGAACAAATTCATATTCAAATCCATACAATCCTTTAATTCCAATTTGATTGTCTTTTGTTCCAGTAATTGTTTTACCAGAATTAATAGTGAAAGTAGAATTTGTAACATCTACTTTATTATACAAGTCGTTAGGGTCATCCAAGTTTACATCCTTGTCTACAAAAAGTCTGGAATTATCAAATTTAACTAATTTATAGCCAGTACCATTAATTGTTGGTCTTTGATTTGCAGGAATTTTGGCAAGAAGATTTGAAACATCAGTTTTAGACAATTCTACTTCAACACCTTTAAGTACGAACAAATATGAATTAGGCTCCATATTGAATGTCAATTTATCAGCATTGTTTATAAGTTTTGTAAAATAATGCTTAACGGCTTCCTGAGGATCTGTAAAAAAGTGTGTGTTTCCACTGTAAACGCTATTTCCTTCAAAAAATGCCATTGCTCCTCCACCTGCTTTTACATCCATTGTTGTTGGAACAGCTATAGTAAGCGGTTTTGTAGCTGAACGATTCAAATAAAATCCAACTTCCCTGTCTTTAACTTCATAATGATTCCTACTGGCAGTTTTAGGTATGTCGAGTTTTTCTCCAGCAATGTTATATGCGAAAATGTCTAATTTTGAATTAGGAATCGCGCTAAGATTTATTTTTGGAAATCTCGCATCTGTGCTTATTGACGGTGTCGACGGATTGGGACCTGCTGGGTTAGATGGAGCGCCTGGAAAAATTGGTGAAGATGGATTTGAAACTGTCGGATTTCCAGAACCTTTACCATTTCCACCTCCGCTATTTCTGCTAGTTCCACCAATTCCTGTTTTTAATCCACCTTTACCATTATTACTTGTACAACTTAGTAAAGCAAGCAATGATATTGCAAGCAGCATTAATTTTTTATTTTTTTTCATAATAATCCTCTCCTTTAAAGAATTTGTATACTAAAATTTTATAACAGTAAATTAAATTCTGTTATTTTATATATTCTAATTATAACTCGTATTCCCAAAAAGTCAATAGATTATTATACAAAATTTTAAAGTAAATAATTTTCTGTTTTAAATATGTTTGAAAATTATTGAAGCTGATATCTTTCTATATTTGATTTTTTTTCATTTTAAGTATATAATGTAAAATAAAAAAATAGGAGAAAAAATGAAAATATATACTGCCCCAATGGCCGGAACTACTGATTATTCCTTTAGAAAAATACTTCAAAAATTTAAGCCAGATTTTTTGTTTACAGAAATGGTAAATGCTAATTTACTGAATCGTGAGGATGATACTACAATAGATGAACTTTTAAAGTGTGATGATAAACAACAAACTGGAACACAAATTTTTGGTGGAGATAAGGATGAACTAGTTTCAGGAATCTTAAAACTAAAAAATCTAGGATTTAAAAAAATTAATATAAATATGGGGTGTCCACAGCCTAAAATTATAAAAAATAGGGCAGGCTCGGCTCTTCTTGAAAATTATGACTTAGTTGATCAGGTTCTTTTGGAAACACAAAATATTGATGCTGAAATTTCTATAAAAATACGTGTTGGCTATAAAGATTTTGACAATCCTGAAATATTTTTGAATTTGGCAAATAAGCATAATCTTGATTTTATCTGTGTGCATGGACGAACTCAAAAACAAATGTATTCTGGAACTGCCAACTGGGAAATTGTTGAAAAACTAAGTAAAATGCCAAGAAATATAAATTTTTTTGGAAATGGCGATTTATTTGAGCCTACCGAGATAAAACGAAAAACATCCTCCTGCAGTCTTGACGGTATAATACTTTCACGTGGAATAATAGGTAATCCTTGGCTAATTCCACAAACAAGGGAATTTTTACAGATTGGAAAAATAAACACTATTCAAACTTTTGATGAAACAAAATCACTTGTTTTGGAACATCTGCAAAATATTGTGAAACATAAAGGCGAGATGAAAGCTGTGCTTGAAATAAACAAATTTTTACGTCCATATTTTCAAAAATTTTGGGATAAAAATTTAGATAGAAATAGTGAATTCACAGTAATTGAGAACTTTTATAATGAAAATCTGAAAACAGATATTGATAAGATTATTTTGGAAAAAGAATTTTTGAAAAATAAAGATGATTAAAATGTTGTAAATAAGTTTTTTTATTGAAATTCTTAATAAAAAGGGTATAATCACAGTTGAAAGTTAACTGTGATTTTTTTGAAGGAGAGTGCAAGAAATGATTATTACAAATGTGAACAATGAAATTCAAAACAAGAGTTTAGCAAAGGATATTCGATTTTGTATTGAATTTGCCAAAAAAATGAAAATAAAATTTTATCGCTTGTAAATGGAAGTTATGATGTTGGTTATAACAATATCAAAATGAATCTTGGAAAATATTTTACGAAAAGTGAAAATGAGAAATTTTGGGAAAGTCACAAAAAATATTTGGATGTACAGATTATGATTAATGGAACTGAAAAAGTCGCAATTAATGATATTCGAGACATGGAAGTCAAGAGCTTTGATGAAGAGAAGGATCTTACAATTTTAGAAGGTGACAAAGCATTTGATATAATTATGAAAACTGGAGATGTTCTTGTATTTTTTCCAAATGATGTTCACAAGCCTGAACTTAATGTTTCTGAAAATGATGATTCTGGGAATATAAGAAAAATTGTTACAAAAGTTGTTTTTAAAATTGAAATCAACAAAATGAATATTTAAAATAAAACTTTATAACTAAAGAAAATAATAAAAAAGGAGTTTAAAGATGTATTTTCCAGAGCCATTGAAACAAGGAGATAAAGTGTTTTTAGTTTGCACTTCTTCGCCTATTTTTGCAGAAGATATTGAAAAATGTAAGGAAACTGTGAAAAACTTAGGTTTTGAGCCAGTCTTAGGGAAAAGTATTTTTGAGAATATTGGAGGATATATGGCGGGAACGCCTGAAATTAGGGTAAAAGATTTACACAAGGCTTTTTCTGATGATGAAATTAAAGGAATTTTTTGTGTGAAGGGGGGATTTAGCGCTTCGCAACTTTTGGATAAGCTGGACTATGAATTGATAAAGAAAAATCCTAAAGTTTTTGTAGGTTATAGCGATGTTACAAATTTGAGTATTTCTTTTAATCAGAAGTGTAATTTGGGAGTTTTTCACGGTCCTATGATAAAGTCGAATATGTTTAATGATTTTAATGAGTTTACAAAAAAATCTTTTTTTAATGCCTTGGATAAGAAAAAAGGTGAAAAATGGTTATTTAAAAATCCAATAGATGAAAAAACTGGAACAGAAAAAGAAACTTCACTTCTGTATAAAAAAGATTTTGAAAATAAAAAAATAAACGGCGAATTAACTGGTGGAAATCTTTCAATAATTGTTACAACTTTAGGAACAGATTATGAAATTGATACAAAAGGAAAAATATTTTTTATTGAAGAAATCGAAGAAGAAATCAGCAGAATTGACAGAATGATGACACATTTGAAATATGCTGGAAAATTTGAAGACTGTAATGCGGTTTTGTTAGGTAATTTTGCAGGCTGTGAGAATACTTATGGGAAAAATTATGAGTTAATGGACTTTTTAAAAAATTTTTTCAAGGATTATGAAAAGCCTGTCATTTATGGACTTGAAAGTGGACATGAAAAACCTGACTTGGTAACAATGCCGATGGGAGCAAAATGTACTTTGAAGATTAATGAAAATATAAATGAAATTTATTTTGAAAAATAGAAGTACAGAAAATAGTATAAATAAATTTACATAGAAAGAAGGAAAAAATCAATGTTTTTTGATATGCATGCAGATGTGTGGACAGATAATTTCTGGGAATATCAGAAGGGAAATAAGGATATTATCAGAAATAAATACAAGGAAAAATTCTTGAAAGGAGGACTTTCTGGAGGAATTTTTGTTATTTATTTGAATGTGAATGAAGTGGAGAATACTGAAGAATATTTTTTTGCAGATTTGCGAGCAATGACTGAGGAATTGTATCACGCAAGAGATTTGATAAAGGTTATAAAAGAGCCATCTGATTTTAAAATTTTTGAAAATTGGGAAAATGTTAAGGAAGAAGATAAAAAGTTTGGTGTTATGCTTGGGATAGAAGGGCTTCCAGGGATTGGAGATAAACTTGACTATATTTATTTATTAAATCAGCTTGGTGTGCGACATATTGGAATGACTTGGAATGAAACAAACGCTTTTGCAACAGGTCAGAGCGGAGATAAAAACAGGGGATTGACTTCACTTGGAATTGATGCTGTGAGAATAATCAATGAGTTGGGAATCCTGCTTGATGTTTCGCATGCCAACGATAAAACATTCTGGGATATTGCCAAACATTCCAAAAAGCCTTTTTTTGCTTCACATTCTAATGCCAGAAGCCTTTGTCCGTCAATGAGGAACTTGACTGATGATCAAATTTTATGTATCGGTGAGCGTGGAGGAATGGTTGGAATGAACAGTTACCACAATTTTGTCAGTCAAAATGAAAATGAGAAAAATTTGGAAATGCTTTTAAATCATTTAGAGTATGTAGCTGAAAAAATTGGACTGGATAAAGTTGGATTTGGACTTGACTTTGCGGAATATTATACTCCAGAAGGAGAAGAAGCTGACGGACTTCTTGGTCTTCACGATGTTACAGAGTTAGGAAATGTTAAGAACGCCTTGAAAAAAAGAGGATATTCCGAAAATGAGATTGAGATGGTAACTTATAAAAATTTTATTGACTTTTTTGGAAGAGTGAGAAATTCCAAATAAAAAATAATAGTAAAATTGAGAAAAGAAAGGAACTTAATAAATGAACAATAAAAGAAAACCAATTATAGGAATTACTACTTCGCTGGAATTAAACCCGAACAGACTAAATGATCATAAAACGATAGTTTCTGTGGATTACAGCAAGGCGATTATAAACGCTGGAGGAATACCGTTTATTTTGCCAATAACAGAAAATATGGAAGTTATAAGGGATCAAATTCAGCATTTAGATGGTCTTTTGCTTTCTGGAGGAGGAGATCCTGATCCGATTTTATATGGAGAGGACTGTCTGCAGGAAGTTGGGAGCATTACGCCAGAGCGGGATAAATTTGAGCTTACAATTTTGGATGAGTTTATGAAAACTGGAAAGCCTATTTTTGGGATTTGCCGTGGATTGCAAATTGCAAATATCTATTTTGGCGGAAGTTTGTATCAAGATGTAAAATATACGGGAACAACTATTAATCACATGCAAAAGTGGCTTCCTGATCTGCCTACGCACGATATAAATATTGAAAAAGATAATATTTTATTTGAAATTTTTGGTGAAAAAACAAGAATCAATTCTTATCATCATCAAATGATAAAAGATTTGGGAAATGATTTGACTTCTATTGCAAAAGCAAATGATGGTATAATAGAAGCTTTTCAAAATAAAAATCATAGATTCTTTTACGCAGTACAATGGCATCCTGAAATGATGGCAATTCGTGGCAATGAGAAAATGCAGAAGATTTTTGATAAATTTATTGAAAGTTGCAATGATTAATCTCTATAAAAAAACAAAAGCTGGCTAAATGTCAGCTTTCTCTCTCATAGTTAAAATTTTCTCACTTTTAAAAGTATGTGTTAAAAGTGTGGATTTATTTCAGGATTTTCAATTTGGACTGTCACATGTTCTATTCCATATTCATTTTTCAAAAGTTCTACCACATCATTTACAATTTCGTAATCATTTACACCATCATACTCATCAAGTAAAATATGAAATGAGATACTTATATTTTCTTCAGAAATATTCCATAAATGGAATTCATGAATATCCTTTATTTTATCAATTGTTAAAATTTTAGCATAAATTTCATCGATATCTAAATCGCTGGGAACAGCTTCCATTAAAATAAAAAATGCCTCTTTTGAAATTTTTAAACCGCCACTAAAAATAACAATGCTTATAATCACACTTATTATTATGTCAAAAATAACAAGGTTAGTCAATTTTAAAATAATCGCAGCAATTATAACTCCAACAGAATTTAATGTATCTCCTAAAAAATGCCATAATGCACTTTTTACATTAAGATTATTTTCTTTTTTCAAACTTTTCATAAGTACAAACATAAGTATTATATTAACCAAAAGTCCGATTACTGCAATTGTAAACATCGTAAAAAAATCAACATGCTCTGGATTAAAAAGCCGTTTTACAGCTTCAATAACTATTCCGACTGAAATTATCATAAGAGCCAGTCCATTTATGAATGCAGAAATTATCTCAATTCTCAAAAATCCGTAAGTAAAATTCTTGTTTGGCTTTTTGGCTGAATAAAATACTGCTATAATACTGAATAAAAGTGCAATAACATCCGAAAACATATGAAATGAATCTGAAATAAGTGCAAGTGAACCACTAAATATTCCGCCAAATAATTCAACTAAAGCAAAAAATAATGTCAGTAAAATTGAAGTTATTAAAGTTTTCTTTGATTGTGCCTGATATTTGTAATGCTTTATATGATGGTACTTAAAATCTATTTTTTCTTTATTCATCTTATCTTTCTCTCTTTCCACTAAAAATATTTAATCTATTTTTATTATATAATAGGAGTTTTTTTATTTCAACAACATAATTTTATTTTATAGCAAAACTATTTTGAAATCTTAAAATTATTTTTAATACTGTTGCAGATTGCAATTTTGTATGGTAAACTTTTGTTAGAAATAATAATTAAAATAGATTCAAATCATACTTTTATAACATAAAAATTAAGTAATAAAGTTAATATAAAGGAGAAATATAAAATGTCAAATATATTTGAAAAAAAAATTAGAATAAATGAATTAACAAACTTAAGAAAAGAACTTATGCAACAGGGAAATGTTGTGGAAGAGGTTAAAGTATTAAAAGAATTAGCAGAACTTACAGAAGATGTTTTTGGTGAGGAAAGCAATGAAAATATTAAAATTTTGAATGAAGTTGGGGGAACTCTTAAATATGTTGGGGAGTTTGACACGGCGAAAGATGCTTTATTAAAGGCACAAGGCTTTATTGAGAAAAAGTATGGCAAAGATAGTATTCCTTATGCGACTTGCAGCCTTAACCTAGCTGAAGTTTACAGATTTATGAAAAAGTATGATGACATAGAGAATATTTATCTTAATACTATGAAAATTTACGAAAATAACAATTTACAGAATGACTATGTTTATGCGAGCGTATGCAATAATTTGGCTTTATTTTATCAGGAGCTTGAAAGATATGAGGAAGCGATTGAGTTGCAGGAAAAAAGTCTGGAAGTATTGGAAAAAGTTGGAGAAAATCCTATTCAGTATGCAATTACACTAAGTAATCTTGTACAGCCTTACTTGAAGATAAAAAATAAAGAAAAAGCAGAAGAATACTTGCAAAAATCACTAGAACTTATCGAAAAGGAAGTTGGAAAAACTCATAACTTGTATGCAGCAGTCCTTAACAATATGGCAACTTTTTATTTTGCAGAAAATGAATATGAAAAAGCATTGGAATTATTTGAGAAAAGTGCTGAAATTTGTGAAAAGACGTTTGGGAAAGAAAGCAATAATTACAAAAATATTTTGGAAAATATTGAAGTTGTAAAGGAAAAAATGGTTTAAATTTTTGGAATAAGGAGAAAAAATGGATTCAAATAAAATAAAAGGGCTGGAACTTTCAAAAAGATATTTTGAAGAAGTTTATCTTCCAGTTATAAAAAGTGAATTTCCAGAAGTTTTTGAAAAAATGGCGGCTGGACTTGCGGGGGAAGGTTCGGAATGTTTTGGATTTGATGATGAGATTTCACAAGATCATGATTTTGGACCATCCTGCTGTATTTGGCTAAGTTCAGAAGATTATGAAAAATATGGATTAAATTTGCAAAAAAGGCTTAATGAATTGCCAAAGGAATTTTTGGGATTTAGAGCATTGAATGTGAGTGAGTTTGGAGATGGACGGCGGGGTGTCCTTAATATGGATGACTGGTTTTTCAAATTTTTGGGAGATGTGAAAGCACCTGATAACTTGTATGATTGGCGATTAATTCCAGAAGAATTGCTTGCAACAGCGGTTAATGGAGAAATTTTTATGGATAATTCAGGACAATTCACAAAAATTAGAAATGGTTTGGAAAAATATTTTCCAGAAGATATACGGCTTAACAAAATTGCGACAAGATGTATGAAAATGGCACAATCTGGGCAGTATAACTACTTGCGGTGCATGAAAAGAAATGAAATTGTGGCAGCAAGGCTGGCAGAAACTGAATTTATAAATGAGGCAATACATATAATTTTTTTATTAAATAAAAAATATAAACTTTTTTACAAATGGATGCCAAGAGCCTTAAAAAACTTGAAAATCTTGGGAGAAAAAACTTATTTTTTAATTGAAGAACTGGTAAAATTGCCAACTAGTGCAGTTAATCGAAAATTTCAAATTATTGAAGAAATAAGTGCTGATGTAATTACGGAAATGAAAAATCAAGATATTGTTCCAAGACAATTAACAAGCGACTTTTTACAGGATTATGGGCCTTTTGTGCAAAATAAAATTCAAGATGAGAAATTAAGAAACTGGAATCCTGCGATGGATTAAAATAAAAAATTTTTAAAATAATCAACAAAGTTAAAGAATATTGGATTTAAAATAGGAGAATTGAAAATGGAAAGAGAAATTAGTAAAAAAGAAAGTTTTATTAGACAAATTTTAAAAAGAGAATGGGAATTTTTTCAAAATGTACATCATACGGAAGGAAGAGCTGATTGTCAGGATAATCCGCAGGAATTTGAAATTATGAGAAGAAGCCAATGGGAAACATTGCCTGATGAAATTTTGGAAAGTTATTTGGAAGACTTGATTTTAGCAAAACACCGTGGTGAAAATATTGTTCAAGATAAATATGCCAGAATGATGAAATACAGTTCTCCAAAAGAATACGAAATTATTAAGGAATATTTGCCTGAAATTTCACAAGAAAAGGAAGAATTGGTACAAAAAATAGTAGAAATTTATTTGCATTGGGAAGAAGAAATAATACAAAAATATCCAAAAGTTACTTCAAAAGGGCGTCCTTTATACTCAAAATATGACACACCCAACTATACTTCAATTGAAACTTACTTGAAGGGAGAATTATCATCATATTCAGTAAAAACATTGAAATTATATTATGAGTATATCCAAAGTTGTGTTACAAATAATGTAAACTTAGCAGAAAATAATTTGGAAAACATTGTACTGGAAAAGGGTTACAGTTCTATTGAGGAAGCAGAGAAGAGTTTATAAATTTATAAGTTGGAGGGAAGATAAATGGTAAAAGTAAAGGAATTAATAGAACGTGGATTAGAATTATTTTCAAGAAATAGTGTAAGCAGGCTAGAAAAGTTTTTTGAATCAGCAAAACAAGAAAATCTAGACATAAGTTCAATTGATAAAAAATATATGAAATTTAAAAGAACTAAAAAGAAAAAACGATTTACAACAATTTTTAATTATTTTACTTTCGGTTTTTCAGCAATAGGAAGAATGGCACATATGGCCTATGATGCTGAAAGAAAGGAAGAATTTAAAAACGAAAGAATGAAATTGCAAGAGGAAATAAAGGATGTATTAGCGAATGAAAATATAGATGATAATTCTAGGGAGCTATTACAAATAATGGATTTCTATTTATATGATTAAAATTACGAATTAGGTTTATTGTCAAATCAAGTGAAACAAAAAGTAAAAATTTAATACTGGAAGCAATAAAACCGCTGATAACCAGTGTCTCCAAAGGAATCTTTAAGATTTTCATATCAGACAGAGATAAGTAATTTTCATGCTGGAAAAAAGTAAAGAAGATAAGAATAGACTTCTATTTTGCAGTTTCTTACTGTTCATGACAGGTAAGTATATAATGAAAACAGTAACGGTCTTCTGAGAGAGAATTTTACCCAAAGAAGACCGATATATCTAGAAGACTTGTTAAGAGCCTTTAATACTAATAAATTTAAAATCAAGAACATATTTAAACTATACTATTTGAAAAATTTTTGTACGAAATTAGTTTTAAAAAAAATTAGTAAAATGTCGCAATTAATACCTTTTTACTTAGCCAATTGCAAGTATATTTTTTCAGATTGCCTATAATTTTTCTAATCTAAATATGTTTTTGCCAATTTAAGCTTTTCTTTAGAATTTGTATTTGAAAAAATGTTAAAAGATAATATCAAGACTAAAAAAATTAATAATAACTTGCTTTTCACTGCAATATCTCCCTATTTCATATATTTTTTATTTTTCTCTGCAACTTCCATTTGTACCGAAATATCCTCTTCTTCATAATTAAAAACTCTTTCAATCCTATCCCTTAAAATTTTTAGATATTTTTTTCTATATTCTTCATTTCGTTGTATTTTGTTGACTTCACATTCCCAAATTGTAATAACACTAACATCCATCTCAAAAAGCTTCTCACGGACCTCAATATCCCTCTCTACATTTCTCCTAAACTTCTTTTCCCAATATTCAGCATGTGTCTTAGGAAAAGTTGCAATTTTACAATTTTCATGCCTATGCCAGAAACATCCGTTCACAAATATCGCAGTATTGTATTTCAAAATAAAAATATCAGGCGTTCCTGGAAGCTCCGAATAATTAACCCTGTATCTATATCCCATTTTATAAAGCAATTTCCGAATATAAATCTCAGGGTTAGTGTTTTTAGATTTTATTCTTGCCATGTTCTGGCTTCTTGTGAGAGGTTTTTTCTTTTTCACTTTTTATTAAACCCTTAATTCTTCTCTATCTTCAACAATCTCATCCTTGTATCTATCCAAAATCGGATTAATCTCATTCTTCACAAAATCCTCAGTCTGCTGCCCAGCAAATCCAGTATAATTAGCTGAAACCAAGATTCCTTCCATATCTTCCGCTTTCAGTCCTAATCTGCCGTCTTTTATAATTCTGTCAATTAGTCTGTTAGGATTTCCGTTCAATTTAATTTCCTTTGTTTCTTCCATCGAAAGTTCTCTAATAATTTCGTGAACTTCTTGTCTATCCATTCCTTTTTTTACTGATTCCATAATGATGTTTTCGGTTGCCATAAATGGTAATTCCTTTTGAATATTTGCCTCAATTACTTTTGGATAAACGACAACTCCATCCATAATGTTAAGCCAAATAATCAAGATTGCGTCCACTGCTAAAAATGCTTGCGGAATCGAAAGTCTTTTACTTGCAGAATCGTCCAATGTTCTTTCAAACCATTGTGTTGCAAAAACTAATGCTCCTGTTTGTGAACTTGAAATCACGTATTTGGCAAGTGATGAAATTCTTTCACTTCTCATCGGATTTCTCTTGTATGCCATCGCACTTGAACCAATTTGATTTTTTTCAAATGGCTCTTCTAGTTCCTTCAAATGCTGCAGTAGTCTAAAATCATTCGTAAATTTATGAGAAGATTGAGCAATATTCGACAATAAATTCAAAATTTGTGCATCTACTTTTCTATCATAAGTTTGCCCCGAAACACCTTGTTTTTTACTAAATCCAGCTTTCTCAGTAACCAGTTCATCCAACTGTTTTACTTTTTCAAAATCTCCTTCAAACAGCTCTTTAAAACTAGCCTGTGTACCAGTAGTCCCTTTGACTCCTCTAAATCTCAAATTTTCGAGTCTGAATTCCAGCTCTTCAAAATCAAGAAGTAAAGAATGAAGCCACAATGTCGCTCTTTTACCAACCGTTGTAAGCTGTGCCGCTTGAAAATGAGTAAATCCTAAAGTAGGCAAGTCTTTATATTCCAATGCAAAATTTCTCATTTTTTCAATCAAAGCAAGCATTCTTCTTTTAATAACTAAAAGTCCTTCCTTAATTTGAATCAAATCAGTATTATCCCCAACATACGCACTTGTTGCTCCCAAGTGAATGATTTTTCTTGCATTTTTCGCCTGTTCTCCATAAGTATGAACATGAGCCATCACATCGTGTCTCAACTTTTTCTCAAATTCTGCTGCAACTTCAAAATTCACATCATCTTTAAATTTTTTAAGTTCCGCAATCTGCTCATCCGTAATAAAATCAAGCCCAAGTTCCTTCTCAGCCTCCGCCAAATTTATCCACAACTTTCTCCAAGTTCTAAATTTAAACTCAGGTGAAAAAATATGCAACATTTCCTTACTAGAATATCTTTCCGCCAACGGATTTGAATATATACTCATATTTTCCATTTTCTCAATTCCTCCTACTTAATTTTATTTACAAAATTTTCTAACTTAATTATCCCAAATGTAAATTGCCCCATCCTTAAAGTACATCTTTTTCACTTCATCTTTATTTACACTAAAACTAAAATTAAATGGTCTATACTTAATTCCTTCATTATTTTCATAAAACCCTGTTACAACTATTTCTTCATCACTATTAACAAAATTTTCCATCATTGCAGTGGAAATTGTTTTATTTATAATAATTTTTGGATTTTTTCCATTTACTTGAAAGTCTTTTTCTGTATAAACTTTTTTATTATTTCCAGTTGCCTTAAAATTTTCATATTCTAATTCTATTTTATTTTTATCAGTTTTTGAAAGCTTAGTACCTTTCAATTTTACCGTAATTGTACCAAAAGACAGATTTTGTGCAGCATTTTCATTCACAGACTTATCAGCCCTAGATTTTTTTACATTTTGTGTTGGAGCTGAAAATGAAATTGCTCCTATAGCCAACATCAACACTACTAATATTTTTTCCATTACTCATTCTTTTATTTTTTCAAATAATCTTTTTATATTTTATCGTTCATCAATAACGCTCTCTTTCCTGCTTGCATTATTTCACAACTTCCCCATTCCAATCTTTTATTCCACCAAAATCAATCACGTTTGTATAACCTTTTTCAATCAATTTTAATGCTGCTTCCCTGCTTCGTCTTCCACTTCTGCAATAAACTAGAATTAAAGCATCTTTATTTTTCAATTTTGCTTCTGCTTCATTTTCAATAGTTTCCAATGGAACAGAAATCGCATTTGGAATATGCCCTTCGTTATATTCTTCCAAAGTTCTAACATCTACAACTATAACTTTTTGAGTTTCCATCATCTTTTTAGCTTCATCTGAAGTTATCTTTTTATATTCTGCTTTTTTCCCAGCTTTTGCTTCTTTTGACATCGCTAAAGTTTCTTTTTCATTTCCTGATTTACTACACGAAAATCCCAACACAGAAATTACTCCAACCATTGTTAATAACGCTATTTTTCTTATTTTCATTTTATCTCTCCATTTCATTATTCAAATTTTTTATTTCATAATTTTTCTCAAATTCAATATCTTGCTTTTCTTTTATAAAATTCTTATTCCTATCCAAAAGTCTTTTTCTAAATTCTATAATCTTATCTTTTGAATTTACTTCATTTCTTAAATAATTTCCTCCAACTTCAAAAATTACTTCACAAACTCTCCCAAATCATATCTATAAATATTCTGACTTCTTTCAGGCCCTACTGAAATCATCGAGATTTTACATTTCAATTTTTTCTCAATATATTCAACGTATTTTTTACAGTTTTCAGGCAAGTCTTCGTAATTTTTTATTTGTGCAATATCTTCTTTCCAGCCATCTAATTCATCGTAAATTATTTTCAAGTCTTTAGATTTTCTCAAGTTTCCAGGATAAGAATGATATACTTTTCCGTCAATTTCATAACCTACTGCCACTTTTATTTTTTGAAATCCTGTCAATACATCCAGTTTTGTCAATACAATGTCTGTCAATCCGTCGATTAACACCGCATATTTCCCAATTACCAAGTCAAGCCATCCACATCTTCTTGGACGTCCAGTTGTTGCTCCAAATTCGTGTCCCACTTTTCGCAAAGTTTCTCCATCTGTATTTTCTAACTCTGTTGGGAAAGGTCCTTCTCCCACTCTTGTTGTATAGGCTTTCATAACTCCCAGCACTCTTGAGATCTTTGTTGGAGCTACTCCTGTTCCGACTGTTACTCCGCCAGATGTTGGCGATGATGAAGTTACGTAAGGGTAAGTTCCGTAGTCAATGTCAAGCATTAACGCTTGAGCCCCTTCAAAAAGTACTACTTTTCCGTTTTCAATTCCTTCATTGATTTCTACAACCGCATCAAATATTCTAAATTTTATTTTTTCAGCAAGTTTCATAAATTTTTCGTAAAGTTCTTCCAAATCGAAAGTTCCTTTACCGTATCTAGTCAGCATATCGTTTTTTTCATTCACGTTCCAAGTAAGTTTATCCCTAAATCTTTCAGGATCTAGTAAATCACCAATTCTAATTCCATTTCTTGCGATTTTATCAATGTAGCAAGGACCTATTCCTCTTTGAGTCGTACCAATTTTATTTTCACCCATAGCTTCTTCCTTAGCCTTGTCAATTTCGATATGGTAAGGCATTATTATGTGCGCTCTTTCATCGATAAATAAATTATCCAGCTTTTTTCCTCTTTTTTCGAGCTCGTCAATTTCCGTCAATAATACTTCAATATCAACAACAACTCCAGCCCCAATTATACATTTTCCAGCCGAGTTAATAATTCCAGACGGCAGCAAATGCAAAATAAACTTCTCATCGTTTACAACAACTGTATGTCCAGCATTGTTACCACCTTGAAATCTAACTACATAATCCGCTTTTGGAGAGAGTACGTCAATAATTTTACCTTTTCCTTCATCTCCCCACTGCGTTCCCACAATTACAAAAGTATTACTTTCCATATTTCATTCCTCCTAAATTTTTAGAATTTTCTTACTTTTTTTGAAACTGAACCATAAAAACTAAAAAATTTACCTTACTAAAATTTTATCTTTTTACTATTCATTTTACTATATTTACTATTTTTTTTCAATTGATTTAAATCTTTTAATAAAATAATTTTCACAAAAAAATAGAAGTTATCTTATTTGCCACAAATAACTCCTATTAATCGATTTCTATTTTGTTTTTAGTAATTTACTTCCCCTCAAAATAATCAAGCACTTCCATTAAGTTATCAAACTTTTTATAAACCAATTTTTCAATTTCCTCTGTTGGTTTCAACTTATCTGGCACCATAATTGGAAATGTCCCAGCTGCGTGAGCTGCTCTTATTCCATTGAACGAATCTTCAAATACTACCGTTTTTTCAGGAGATGCCCCAGCTTTTTTTGCACTTATTAGAAATACTTCCGGATCAGGTTTCCCGTGAACAACATCTTCTGCTGTCACTAAATGGGAAAAATATTTTTTTATGTCTTTTCCTTCTGTTAATGCCTCTGCCAGATGTAAATCCGATGAAGTAGCTAAAATCATCTGTTTATTATTTTTCTTTAAAAATTCAAGCAATTCTAATGCTCCTAATTTTAGAGGAACTTCGCCTTTTAGTCCTTTTTCCAGTATAAAGTTTTTAACTTTTCCCATCATTTCGTCATACGGAAATTCCTCACCCAAGGCTTCCTTAAACAATATTCTTGCTTTATCATTTGTAACGCCCGTTGTTTTTTCCACAATGTCATTTGTTATTGTATATCCCTTTTCTTTAGCAACTTCACGTCCATATTCCACATAAATAGTTTCTGTATCAAACAATAATCCATCCATATCAAACAAAAATAGTTCTATTTCATCAAAAAATTTTTTTCCCATAATAAGCCTTTCCTTAATTTTATTTTTCATTTTCAAGTATTGAAACTGAACGATGTGCAACAGAAGTTATCACTTCATTAAATTGTAATATTCCAACACTTAAAAATATTGCTACAGCCAGATGTTCCCCTTCTCTTGCCAGCCCAATTTTCCCACCGACACTAAGACCGTTTATAATTGCTTCAATTTGGCTCATTGCTTCCCGCATTGCACCAATTACCGCACCATCATGAGCATGCACGTCTTGAATTAGATTATTTCTTTTGGCTGCCATTAAGGCGCTTTCTATAAATTTAAAACGTGATTGCGGCATTGCACCACCAACATTTACTGCGGCTGTCTTTATACCAACTTTTTTGTAATCCTGCATCAATTTTTTTTCCTCATCACGTGAAGAAATTGACATTTTCAATGCTATTCTGCATATTTCAACACTTTTATTATTTTCTTCCATTTTTCTATCCTCTATATTTTTTATCTTTCTAAAAGAAGCTCTACAGCCTCTACATACCCATCCTTACCTTTTCCATAAATCTGTGCAATACAGGCAGGAGCTGTAACCGAAATTTTTCTAAATTCCTCTCTTTCGTGAATATTGCTCAAATGCACTTCCACAGTCGGAATAGACACTGATTTTATTGCATCAAAAATTGCATAGCTGTAATGAGTGTAAGCTCCGGGATTTATTACAATCCCGTCAACTTCATTAAAATATGCTGACTGCAAAAAATCTATAATTTTTCCTTCAGAATTTGACTGCAATATCTCGATTTTTACATCTTCATTTTCAAATTTTTCTTTTATGTATTTACAAACGCTGTTATAATCATGATTTCCATAAATTCCCTTTTCTCTAATTCCTAGAAAATTTAGATTAGGCCCATTTATAATTAATATTTTTTTCATTATTATTTTTCCATCCATCTTTTTATAAAATTTTACCCTTCAATGAAGTAATTATCCTGTCGACAATTATATCTATACTATCGTCGTTTTTTATAATAATATCAGCATATCGTCTATACAGCTTTATTCTTTCATCATACAGTTTCTGAAGATTATCAGGATTTTGCAAAAGAGGTCTGTTTTTATGATTTTCTTTTGAAATGGCATCTATTGTTCTATCAAGAAATACGACAATCCCAGTTTTTTTTAGAATATCAATATTTTCTTTCTTTTTAACAGCTCCACCGCCTGTTGAAATGATAGTTCCTTCTTTTCTCGATAATTCCTTCAAATATTTAGTTTCAAGTTCTCTAAAATACTCTTCCCCTTCATTTGAAAAAATATCTGAAATAACTCTATTTTCCTTTTCTTCCAAATATTTATCTGCATCTATAACAGGGAAATTAATTTTTTTTGACAGCCAGTACCCAATCGTACTTTTTCCACAGGCAGGCATTCCAATCAATACTATATTTTTCATATATTATCTACCTTTTTTCATAGAATTTTTAATTTTTACTTTCCAAAATTATATTTTTTTAAATTGATTTTCCCCTTCCACATATTCATATCCATCATTTGAAAATCTATCTAAAAGTTCTTTTTTATCAACACCATAATAATTTACAAGATCATCTAAATCTAAAAATTCATCACGCAACTTCATATTTACAAGACTATAAAGCAGCATTGTATCTTTAGTTTCAAAATTTATCATTCTTTGCTCCCTTTTTTACAAAATTATTTTCACTTTCGACTCATCATTTTCATCAATATTTTCAATTATGACATTTTTACTTGCATCAGCAAATAAACTATAGTACTCGTTTCCACGTTTTTCCAGGAAATCTCCAACTCCAACATTTTCAATTCCAAGATTTCCTACCACTTCATAAATTTCGTTATAGATTGTTTCTAAAAATCCTATATCAAAAATAGTAAATAATTCAGGCTCGTTGTCAATTCTTGAAAATGCCTTTTGCGGAACAATGAAATACAATGTTGATTCATATCCCATATTTATTCCAAAAATAGAGTATCCACGATGTTCAAGCTCATAATTTATAATTGAATATAAAATGTCCACAAGCGATTCATCATACTCAAGTTCTTTAGAACGGATACTTTCCCAATTTACATCAAGACTGTCAGGATCTATACCCTTTTTTTCAAGCAATTCCCTAAATCCGTCAGTATAGCCTTTTGCCATAAATTCATAAAGATAGCAATCTGAATATCTTATCATATATTCATAGTAAAACTCTGAAAAAGTATTTTATGATTTGTTTTCATTTTCTTTATTATTCAAAAATTCATCCCCAAAATATTTTTTTATAGCTTCGTTAGAATCAAATAAATATTCTCTTCTTGCATTCACATATTTTAAGAAATTGTCGCTATCTAATACTTCTGCCGCAAAATCATCAAGTTCGTTATAAATTGTTAAATCGATATAATCAGTTTTATCTCTTAAATTCACATATTTTCTACTTTTTAATGTAGGCCTTTCATTTACTTCAAGATTCTCCATTTCGTAAACTTGATTTTTCTCTTCTTTAGCATTTTCTAAATTTTCATTGTTATTTATATTTTTCTCACTCATTTTGACTCCTTCCGAATTTTTTTACTTATTATTTATAGTTTTATTTTTTTTCAATTGACTGAATTATAAATTTAATATTTGAAAGATTTTCAAATTTTACTAACTTTTTCAATTTTTCTTTATTTTCACGTGACAACGAAGAAGTCTCCACATAATCATCAAACCATTTATCATAATTACTATAAAGTTTTCTTAATTTTTTTAAGCTTGATTTTGCGATATTTGCAGCCTTTTTCTTTTCCTTTCCTTCGTTTCCTCTTATATCCAGCACTCTTTCCAGCTTGTCATACTCTTCATTCACAAGTGTCTGCATTTTACTGCTTGACATTCCTTTATAATCTTCCTTTTGAATTTTGTCTCCTTCGCTATATAAATAGTCATAGATTGCATTTATATTTTCGTCCACAGTTTTAGCATCTTTTTCAGCTTCAAGATAAGTATTCATATTCAAGTTGAATGTTTCCAGCAACAAATAATTATTTGTGTAAGCATATGACTGAAATTCCCCTGTATCAGCCAAAAATGCTCCAAAGGCATTTTGTAAAAATTTTCGGTATTCCACAATATAATCACTATAAAACGCATACATTGTTCTAAAATTAGAACGTCTATTTCCAGTAAGCCTTCCAAATTCTTTATCAAAATATGCACGATTTTCATTATATAAGTTTGTCATTACATCGGCATAGGCAGAATTTGCGACTGCTGTTCCATTTTTTACTGCTGATGATGAATTAAAATATTTATCAAAAATTCCTTTCTGTTTTTCATTTCCTGCATCAATAATCTCCTTATTTGTCCGTGCAAAACCAATACTTGAAAAAATGAGTATTCCTATTATTATTTTTTTTAACATTAAATTTTCCTTTCTTCTCAACTTTGTTTTTATTTGTATAATTTTTTTTCTAATCTTTTATGAATCTCTTTTATAATTTCTTTGCTATATTCTTCATTATGCCAAATTTCTTCAGATTTTATTGCCTGTGAAATAAGCATTACTAGTCCATTTGCCACTTTTACGCCCTTTAACTTATATTTTATCATAAGAACTGTTTCTTTCGGGTTGTAAATAATATCCACCACTGCATTTGCATTAATCAAGTTTTTTTCTTCAAGCGGGCAGTTATCAACCGCAGGATACATTCCAACTGGAGTACAGTTTACAATAAGCTCAATATCCCTAAGCCCTGCAATCGCTGAATAATGAATTAACCTGTCTTGCGCCCTCACATTAAAGGGGTCATTTTCAATAATTGTAGCAAGAAAAACATTTTCGGCACCACTGTCAATCAGCCCATTGTAAATAGCCTTTGAAGCTCCTCCTGTTCCAAGCACAAGCACTTTTTTACCCTTTACGTCAATATCATTTAACTCCAAAGTTTTCAAAAATCCAAAATAATCAGAGTTGTCTCCAATCAGCTTGCCATCTCGACATGTTATCGTATTTACTGCCCCAATCTTCTTAGCAGTTTCTGATACTTCATCCAAATATTTAATAACTTCCAACTTGTAAGGAATTGTAACATTAATACCATTAAATTCACCATTTCTTATGCTTTCCATCAATTCCCCAATTTCACCAATCTCCTTTTCAATCATCTTATAGCTTGCTTTTTTTCCAGTCAGCTCAAAAAAAATTTCATGAATTTCCTTTGAATAGCTATGTCCCAATTTTTCTCCTAATAATCCATATTTTTCCATTTTATTGTTTCCTTCTTTCTGCAAATTAAACTTTCAAATTATTCAATTCTTCCTCTGTCAATTCACGATATTCTCCAAGTTTCAATTTTTCATCCAGCGAAAGACCTCCCATTTTTACTCGCTTCAAATAAAGAACTTCATTATTGACAGCTTTAAACATTCTCTTCACTTGATGAAACTTTCCTTCAGAAATTGTTATATATGCCAAATTTTCATTTTTTTCAGAATTATTACAAATTATTTCAACTTTCGCCTTTTTTGTTACAAAGTTTTCTTCCAATTTTATTCCATTTTCCAACATTTTTATATCGTCATCACTAAGAGAATTTGCTATTTTTACATAATATTTCTTATCTACATGTTTTTTAGGAGAAAGTAAATTATGTGACAAAACTCCATCATTTGTAAGCAATAGCAAGCCTTCCGTATCAATATCCAGCCGTCCGACTGGAAAAATATCATAAGTTCTGTATTCGTTATTCAACAAATCAATAACTGTTTTATGATGATTATCTTCCGTTGCCGAAATTACTCCAGCGGGCTTATTCATCATAATATAGACAAATGGCTTATAATAAATAATCTTATCTTCATATTTTACAATATCTTTTTCTTCATCAATCTGAATTTTTCCATCTTTTACAAAAGTATCATTAACACTAATTTTCTTATTTTTTAAAATATCCTTGACTTCTTTTCGTGTTCCAATTCCCGAATTTGCCAAAAATTTATCCAGTCTCATTATTCTCAAACTCCTTTAAAACCAAGCTAAAATCAAAAATTTTAAAATGTAAATTTATTTATATTTCTAAATTATACAGCTTATAATTTCCAAGAATTTGTAAATAATTAGATTTTTCTCTCATTTCATCAAGTGCCATTTTTACTTTCTCACTAGACATATTTCCTTCAAAATCAATGTAAAAATAATATTCCCAAGGTTTACTTACTCTTGGCCGTGACTTCAGATTTACCATATTTAGACCATATTTATAAAAAATCTGCAACAATCCAATTAATGCTCCCGACTCATTATTTGCACTCGTTACTATACTTATTTTATCACTTCCATCAATTACAATATCCTCATTTGAAATGATAAAAAATCTCGTATAGTTTTCTTCTTCATTATTAATATTTTCCTTTAGTAATTCCAAGTTGTATACTTCTTTTGTTTTCATATTTGCGATACAGGCATTTTCTTTTTCACCTTTTGATGCGATGTATTTTCCGCTAATTGCAGTATTTGTCATTCGATTAAGATGCCACTCATGCTTTGATAAAAATTCTGAACATTGCATAAAAGCCTGTTCATGAGAATAAATATTTTTTATATCTTCAATTTTACTTCCTTTTACACCAAGCAAGTTGTGTGAAATCTTATGTCTGACTTCTCCAATTATGTGGATATTTTTTGTATTTATCAAGTCAATACTGTCTCGCACTTCTCCAACGATAGAATTTTCTATCGGCAATATTGCAATATCAATTTGATTAGTATGTACAGCCTCCACCAAATCTTTATGTGAATTAAAATGAAAAATATTTTTATTCTCTTCAATATTATAAATATTTGAATTTTTATTATTCTTAAGCAAGTTCATTAGTACTTCGTACGCATAGGAGCCAGGCACTCCCGTATATCCTAGTTTTTTATTTTCCAATTCCAAATCATTCACATATCTAGTTGAAATACCAATTTTAAACTTCTGGTATTCCTTACTGGAATCCATAATATCCTTTAAAATCAACTCAATATAATGATTCAGTTCCTTATTTTTAACTCTTTCTAAATTTTTCTGAATAACTTCCTTTTCTCGTTTTTCATCAAAAATCTTCTTTCCAGTTAATTTTTTAAACTGTGCCACTTCCTGTACAATATGCAGTCTTTCTTCCAGCAGTTTCACCAGTTGGCTATCCAATCTATCAATTTTTTCCCGAATTTCTTCCAAATCCAAATTTTTATTTATATCCATTCATCTTCCCTTTTTTCTTTTTATAAAAACGAACTGTTTTATTATAACATAGCTTTTTAATTTTTCTTTAGAGTATATTAGAAATTAGATTATTTATTGCAATCTTCTTTCTCAATTTAATTATTTTTTTAAATATAAATTGTATAATTCACTTAAAGTTTGAATAATAATATGCAAAAATCAATAGACTCTCTAATTTTCTGCTCTATTTTAAACCAAATTATTATATACTCGAACTATTTAAAATTGAACTGATAGAAATTATATAATTTAGGGTTTGAGTAAAATAGTCATAATTTTTGAGTTCTTTTTTAAACTAGTTTTACTATACATAATATTTTTTACTCATTTTACTTATTATAAATTATACTAAAATCAGAAGGAAAAAGCAAGAATAGTTAATACAAAAAGGGAATTCCTCTAATTAAAAAGCAATTCCCTTTATAATATATTCTCAAACCCATTTAAAATTGAACTAATAAAAATTATATAATTTAGAGTTTGAGTAAAATAGTCATAATTTTTGAGTTCTATTTTAAACTAGTTTTACTATAAAATTAATCTTCTATATAGTCATGAACTTCAACTGGCTCAATATTCCAAATTTCTTTTGCATATTCGGCAATTGTTCTGTCTGAACTGAATTTACCAGCGTTTGCAATATTTTTAAGAGCTTTTCTAGTCCATTCCCTTTTATCTTTGAAGGCATTTTGAAGCCTGTCTTGAGCTTCTCTGTATGATGCGAAATCTTTTAATAGGAAATATACATCTGGACGAGAGCCATCTACTCCGTATAATAGTGAATTTTGTAATTCTCTGAAGATTCCTGTATGGTTATCGTCATAAGTTCCATCACCTAACTGATCCACAACTTTTTTAAGTCCTTCTACGCTGTTATATTCGTCAAATGGATTATATCCTCCATGTGCCTGATAATTTTCCACTTCCTGTGCAGAAAGTCCAAAGATAAATGCATTGTCAAATCCAACTTCTTCAACAATTTCAACATTTGCTCCATCCATTGTTCCGATAGTTAATGCACCGTTTAGCATAAATTTCATATTACCAGTTCCAGATGCTTCTTTACTTGCTGTAGAAATTTGTTCTGATACATCTGCTGATGGGAATATTTTTTCTGCAAGTGAAACTCTGTAGTTTTCAAGGAATACAACTTTGATTTTTCCGTTAATGTCGCTGTCGTTATTTACTTTTTCTGCAACGGCATTGATTAATTTGATAATTCCTTTTGCACGTCTATATCCAGCAGCTGATTTTGCTCCAAAAATAAATGTTCTTGGTTCAATATCTAAATATGGATTTTCTTTTAATCTATTATACAAGTCCATAATATGAAGTACATTTAAAAGCTGTCTTTTGTACTCGTGCAATCTCTTAACTTGAATATCAAAGATAGAATGAGGATTTACTTCAATTCCTGTAGTATCTTTTATATATTTAGCCAATCTTTCCTTATTATGTAGCTTAATTTCAGCAATTCTGTTTAAAACATTGTCATCATCCAAGTATTGCTCCAATTTTTTAAGTTCATATAAGTCTGTAATCCACTTGTCTCCAATTAATTCTGTAATTAATGCAGCTAATTCTGGATTTGCTTTTAATAGCCATCTTCTTTGAGTAATTCCATTTGTTTTGTTTAGGAATTTTTCAGGATACAATTCGTTCCATTCTTTTAATTCACTGTTTTTAAGAATTTCTGTATGCAATGCCGCAACTCCGTTTACTTTGTGCGATCCTACGATGGCAAGCCATGCCATTCTAACTTGTCCATTTCCAATAATTGACATTTTGTTGATTCTTTCCCAATCTCCTGGATATTTTTGCTGTAACTCTGCAACAAATCTTCTATTGATTTCCTCGATAATTTGATAAATTCTTGGAAGTAATGGCTGAAATAGTGAAATATCCCATTTTTCTAATGCTTCTGATAAAATTGTATGGTTTGTGTATGCAAATACATTTTTACAAATATTCCAAGATTCATCCCATCCTAATTTTTCTTTATCCAAGAAAATTCTCATTAATTCAGGAATTGCAACAACTGGATGTGTATCATTTAGCTGAATTGCGACTTTTTCTGCAAATTTTGAAAAATCATTTCCAAAAACTGATTTGTATCTTCTGATAATATCCTGTAATGAAGCTGATGTAAAGAAGAACTGCTGTTTTAATCTTAATTGTTTTCCATCTTTTTCAGTATCATTTGGATACAATACTCTTGAAATATCTTCAGCTTGAACTGCTTTTGCAGAAGCCTGTAAATAAGTTTGATCATTGAATAATTTTAAGTCAAATCCTTCAGGTGATCTTGCTTCCCATAATCTCAATGTATTTACAGTATCATTTCCATAACCAATAACTGGCACATCATAAGGTACGGCGTGAACTGTTTCGGTATTTACTCGTTTAAAGTATTCTTTCCCAAATTCATCACGATGAACTTCAATTTGTCCGCCAAATTTTACTTCAAATACTCTGTCCATTCTTTTTATTGACCAAGGATCTCCGTATTTTGTCCAGTCATCTGGATATTCCATTTGGAACCCATTTTCGATTTTTTGCTCAAACATTCCATATTTGTATCTAAGTCCATATCCATGTCCTGGCAATGCCAATGTGGCAAGTGAATCAAGAAAACATGCTGCAAGTCTTCCAAGTCCTCCATTTCCAAGTCCTGCATCCATCTCATGATCTTCAATTTTGTTAATATCTACGCCTAATTCATTCAATGTTTCCTTGATAATGTCATTAATTTGCAAATTAATCAGATTATTTCCCATAAATCTTCCCATTAGGAATTCTGCTGAAAAATAGTACGTTTGCTTTACCTGTTTTTTAGCATAAGTCTTTTTAGTATTGTACCATTTTTCCATTGCGTAATCCAAAGCTACTTTTGAAATTGCATTATATAACTCAAATTCATGAGCTTCTTCAAGAGTTTTTCCATATTGCCTTCTCAGTTCCCTAAGAATACTGTCCTTTAATCCAGATTTGTCAATTTCCATATTTCCTCCTAAATATTTTATTTTCACTTCACTTTACCACTTTTTCAGCATTATTTCAATACTTTTGCTAAAATTAATATCATTTAGCCGTTATCTTAATTTTGTATAATGAATATTCTAAACTTTATTCTTAATATTGTTCAGTTAAATCGCCTTTTTTGACTTAGTCTTATAAAATAAAACTTTCTTATAGAAACAATATGTTAAATAAAAAAAGATAAATTTGCTTTCCTTGCAAAAAAACTCTAACCAAGTAATTTTAGTTAGAGTCTTTATTTCTTATGTATTAAACTTTAAATTATCAACTATTCAGTATCTTTTTTTGAAGATTTTTTAGTTTTAGACACTTTTTTTTCTTCAGTTTTCTTATCTGTTTCTGATTTTTCCTTAATAACCAAAATACCATCTTCCAAATCAGCAACAAGATGTTTTGCATCAAGGTTTTCAAGATGGAAATCAGTCACATTATCACGTATTTGCTGTTCAATTACACGACGTAGTGGACGTACTCCCATAACTTCATCATATCCTTCTTCTGTTAAAAATTCTTTTGCCGCATCAGATACAGCTAAGTCAATTTCTTTTTTAGAAAGAGTTTTATTTACTTCAATAAGCATTAAATCAACAATTTGTGATAAGTCTTTTTTATTAAGATGCGAAAATTCAATCACAGCATTGAACCGATTTAAAAATTCTGGACGGAAGTATGGTTTCAATCTTTCTATAATTTCCTGTTTGTCTGCATTCTCAACAAGTCCTTTTTCATATCCAAATCCAGCATTTGAAGTAGCTATAATTACAGTATTTTTAAAATTTACAGTATTTCCCTGTCCATCAGTTAAACGTCCATCATCTAATACTTGTAAAAGAAGCGTTATAACTTGCGGATCAGCTTTTTCAATTTCATCCAAAAGAATAATTGAATAAGGATTACGACGTACTCTTTCAGTCAAAGTATTATTATTGTCATCATATCCAACATATCCAGCTGTTGTTCCAATAAGTTTCGAAACTGCAGTTCTATCAGAATATTCTGACATATCTAATCTAATAATAGCATCCTTAGTTCCAAACATATCGAGTGCTAGTTGTTTTGCAAGTTCAGTTTTCCCAACACCTGTAGGACCTACAAAAAGAAAACTTCCAATTGGACGGTTACCTTCATCAAATCCTGCACGTTTACGACGAATTGCACGTGCAACTGCTTCAACTGCTTTATCCTGACCGATAACTTTTGCTTTTAGACGTTCATTCATTCCTTTTAGACGTTCAATATCACTTGCCCCCATTTGAGAGACAGGAATTCCTGTCATTCTTTCTACAGATTCAGCCACATCATTTATTGTTGCTGTAACTTTCATATCTTCAGTATGATTTTTTATTTTATTTTCTAATTCCTCAATACGATTTTTTGCATTAAGTGCAGCTTCATAATCTTCAGATTTTACTGCCTCAGCTTGTTTTGCTTTCTGTTCTTCAATTTGATGTTCTACTGCATGAACATCAGTTACAGGATGTTGAGCGGCCAAATGTGCTGCCGTCACATCAATTAAATCAATTGCTTTATCTGGCAAGCTACGTTGTGGAATATATTGTATTGAGAAATCAACTGCTGCTTTTAAAACATTATCAGGCAAAATTACATTGTGATGTTTTTCATATAAATTACGAATTCCTTGAAGTATTTTATAAGTATCTTCCGCTGATGGAGCATTTACTTTCACTTCATTGAAACGACGTGCAAGTGCGGCATTTTTTAATATTGTATTACGGTATTCATCTTGAGTAGTTGCTCCAATAACTGTCAGTTCCCCACGTGAAAGAGCAGGTTTTAAAATGTCGGCAAGCCCTTTAGAACCACCATCTCCAGTATTTCCTGCACCTAAAATCTGATGAATTTCATCAAAGAAAAGTATAACATTTCCAAGTTCCTTTACTTCCTTCAAAAGATTCTGAATATTTTCCTCAAAACTTCCACGATACTGTGTACCTGCTTCAAGTCCCGAAATATCAATTGAAATAATTTCCTTATTTTTAATAGCGGCAGGAACATCCCCATTTACAATGGCTTGAGCTAGTCCTTCTACAACAGCTGTTTTCCCAACACCTGCATCACCTACAAGAACTGGATTATTTTTTGTACGACGTGAAAGAATTTCTGAGGTTTCCTGAATTTCCTTGTTACGTCCTATAACTGGATCTAGTTTTCCATCACGAGCTTCCTGTGTAAGATTACGTCCAAGTTTTGCAAGAATTCCATCTTGTTTAACATTTTGCCCTTGAGATGCTTGAGTCTGCATTTCATTATTTATTGGTAATTGTCCCGTTGCACGATATTGTGCAAATTCTTCAGGTGTAACTTCTCTTCCGTTTATCAGATAACGGCGATTTTCAGAATTAAAACCTCTCATTCCTCCCATTAACTGATTAAAAAGATCATCCATACTGTTAAAATCTCTACTCATAAATTACTACCTCACTTTTTTATAAATTTTAAACAATTTTATTGCTTGTTGCTTTAAGTTTACTCTTAATTATTATGTAAGTCAAGAACTAAAACCATAATTATGAGGTTTCTAATAATTTTATTATAAAATTCAAAAATCTATCTCATTGGAGCAACCGCTGTCAATTCCCATTTGTGAATTCCTTCATCTCTTTTGGATGAATCGTATCCAATGTAAACATTTTTTAGCCTTTTATTTACTGGATAAAGTTTATATCTGTACATCAACGGAACTTCTGCTGCTTGTCCAATGTAGTATTTTTGCCAGTTTTTGTATGCTTCCACTTTATAATTTGGAACTGTTAATGATTTTTCTCCTAAAATTTCATCTATTAATCTGTCATTTTCCTCCGATACAAAACGAGAAAAGTTAAGCTGGGATTTTCTTCCTGCTGAACCAGTTGGATCTAGACTTGTTCCAACTCCCCAAGCTCCAAAAAATACATCTATATCTTTAGAATCTCCCTGCACTTTTTCGTAAAAATTCTGAAAAGCTAGCAATCTTCCCGATGTAAGAACTGCTTTTATCCCTATTTTTTTCCAGCTTTGAATATAGTTTTGAGCAAGTGGTTCTGCCACATCGCCTCCTGCCATAAATGCCATCTTTATTTCAAAAGGCTTTCCATTTTTATCTTCACGGATTCCATCTCCATTTACATCCTTGTATCCAGCTTCATCCAGCAACTGTTTTGCTTTTTCAGGATTATACGGATAACCTTTCAAATCCTTTGGAAAATATTTCTTGAAAACAGGAGGAATTGCTGAAGTCGCTTCCTGCCTTAACCCAAAATAAAATGCCTGTGCTATTTCCTCAACATTTATCGCATGCACAAGAGCTTGACGTAATCTTAAATCCGACATCTTGACATTTGGATCTGTCACATTTTCCCCTTTAGACTTGTCATAATGCCCCAGTTTAAAGGCCAAATACGAATAATATAAATCCTGCTGTCCTAATGTTTCTATATTTTTAAAATCTTTGTAGTTATTGTAAAGAGAATCAGGCATGCTCATTACAAAATCATATTTCCCAGCTTTTAATGCCGCCACTATAGATTGTGAATTTACAACTTGCACTATTGCCTTTTCAATTTTTGGCTTCCCTTTATAATAATAAGGATTTGCTGTAAATTCTAAACTTTCTCCACGTGAAACTTTTGTTAAATTATACGGCCCCAATGTTACTGGTTTCATTCTAATTTTATCCGATGAAATCAATTCTTTTATTGGAATTTCTTTTAAATAGTGTTTTGGCAGTGCATTTCCAACTAGCCCGTTTGCAACTGTATAAATGCTTTGTCCTAATTGTAAAAAAGAAATTTCCACTGTTTTATCATCTATTTTTTTTATACCTGAAATATTTGGGGCTTTTCCATCGTGATATTCCTTCATTCCAACAATTTTTTGACTTTCTTCAGTATATCGCACCCCTGTATAATCTTTATGCCCTACAATTTCATAAGGTAAAATGATATCATCAGCAGTTAGAGGCTGTCCGTCAGACCATTTTATACCATCTTTTATTTTTAATGTAACTTTTTTATTTTTTGCATCAACTGTAAGAGTTGCAGGTCCTTTGTCTGTTATTTCAAAATTTTCATCCACTTCAAATATACCCGAGCTTAAAAACATTGAAATAATCTCACCATCATAACCATCTGAATAGAATGTCTCATTAAAGACTCCAACTAATGGATTATCCTTTACTATCGCCACTTGCAAAGTTCCGCCTTGCACTGCAGGCTCATTGTTTGATGTTTTTTCTGGAAATAGTGATAAATTTAGTTTTGCACCTGGCATTTCACTTCTCTTCTTACCAGGACTACATGAAACTATGAATATCAATACAAGAAACGTGATTATTAATTTCCATTTTTTCATACTGTTCTCCTTTTTTATTTTATCCTCTTCTCTGTTTTGCGTCAGCTGCCCTGTTTAAAGCCTGTCCGACATAATTAATACATAGCATCATAATTAAAATTAATATTGATGCTGGAAGCCAAATCCATAATTTTGTTGACAATACTTCTGGATCTGCTGCATAACCAACCAAAGTCCCAAGACTCGGAGTAGAAAGCGGTAATCCAAAGCCAAGAAAACTAAGCCCTGTTTCAATTCCAATATTTCCAGCAAATCCTAATGTCAATTCCACAATTATAATTGAACTCAAGTTAGGCAATATTTCCCTGAAAATTATCGTAAAATCCTTTGTTCCCATAGTCTTTGAAGCCAAAATATAATCTTTCTGGCTTTCTGCAAGTGCCTTACTTCTAATCAGTCTTGCTACTCCAACCCAGTAAAACGCACTCATTATCAGCACAAAAGTTGCTATCGTATACTTTGGAACAATAGTAACAAACACAATAATTATCATAAGCGTAGGCAAAATTGTAATAAAGTCAATAATTCTCATAATCACATTATCCACCCATTTCCCATAATATCCTGCAATAAGTCCAAAAAATATTCCAATTCCTGATGTTAAAATTGTTATTGTAAAACCAATAATAATCGAGTTTCTAGCACCTAGTATCAACTGTCCTAATATTGAACGCCCACCAGAATCAGAACCTAGCCAAAATCCCTCTTTCATAGGAATGGCATATTTATCTAGAAGGCTTATTTTCATAATTTCCTCCTGATTTGCAAAAAGCGATCCAATAAAAATTATTCCAAAAAGAATTACAAGAATAATAAGCGAAGCAAGTGCCAATTTATCTTTTAAAATCTCTCTTACAATAACACTAATTCCAGTCGGCTTGCTGCTTTTCTTAATTTCATCAAAATTTTCTGCTTTTTCATTATTTTTCTTTAAAATTTCATTATTAGACATTTTTTCACCACCTACTCTATTCTAATTCTAGGATCAACAATGCTAAGAATAATATCTGAAAGTAAACTTCCAAGCAATGTTAAAAATCCAAACAGCAGTATTAATGCTGTAACAACGCTGTAATCCCGTGTTATAATTGAATTTACAAACAGTCCTCCCATTCCAGGATAACTGAATATTTTTTCAATAAAAATCGAACCCCCTAGAAGTCCTGTTATCGAATATCCAAAAAACGCTGCAATTGGTAAAATTGAATTTCTAAAAATATGTCTTGAATAAACTTTATTTTCAGGTACCCCCTTACTTTTTGCCGTTTTCACATAATCCAAATTCTTAGCGTCAATTACTTCATTTCTCAAATACTGCACAATCCAAGTTGTTCCCAGCAATGCATACGTAATTGCAGGCAATATGATGTGATAAATCCTGTCCAAAATATGTCCAAAAGTGCCAGTACTAAGTCCAGCCGTCACCGATCCAGTTGTCGGAAACCATCCAAGCGTATATCCAAAAAACCAAATCATTATAAGCGAAAGCACAAAAGTCGGAATCGCATAGCTCACATAATTATAAAATGTGACAAATTTATCAAGGAATGAGTTCTGATAACGTCCAGCAAGTATTCCAAGCGGTATTGCAATACAATATGTCAAAATAAGGCTAAGCAATGACAAAATAAATGTGTTTACTGCACGTTCCCCAATAAGCGTCTTTACAGGAACATTATAAGTGTAGCTCATTCCCAAATTTCCAGAAACGGCATTTTTTAGCCATCTTACATACTGAATATGCCAAGGATCTAGCAATCCTGCCTTTCTTCGTAACTCTTCAAGTGCCGCAGGATCGGTCTGTGGTGTAATCAGCCCAGTAAACGGATCTCCCTGCATAAGTTTTGCCAAAATGAAGATTAATAGGCTAAGTATAAATAGTTGCGGTATCATAACCAGAATTCTTCGTAAAACTGTTTTCGACATTGATTATTTTCCCCCTTTTCCGTTATTTTGAATTATTTCATCTTTAATAGCGACAAAATGGGTATCTGTTATTTTTTTTAAATCAAAGACACGCCCATTTTCATCATAATATTTTTTTTCATTTTTCAAATATTCCTTTTCAATTTCTAATCGTCTTTTTTTATTCTCCAACCTTTTTTCAGGATGTACTTCCGGAATTGCAGCAATTAGACGTTTTGTGTAAAAATGTTCAGGATTTTTATAAATATCATTTTTTGTCCCAGTTTCCAAAAATCTTCCACGATACATTATAAACATATAATCGCACATATGCTTTACAACTCCCAAATCGTGAGAAATAAAAAGATAACTTAGCCCAAACTGCTCCTGAATATCCTTCATATAATTCAAAACTTGTGCCTGAACCGATAAATCAAGTGCCGACACAGGCTCATCTGCTATAATCAATTTAGGCTTTGTAGCAACAGCTCGTGCAATTCCCAGCCTCTGTCTCTGTCCACCAGAAAATTCATGTGGATATTTGTAAATATCTTCTCTATTGATCCCTACAATTTCCAGCAGTTCTGACACTTTCTTCTTTTCCTCATCTGAAGTCAAATTCTCAAAATTTCTCAAAGGCTCAGAAATCAAGTCAATCACTCTCTTCTTAGGGTTTAAGCTAGACAGCGAATCTTGAAAAATCATCTGCACATTTCTATTGTATTCACTTCTTCTATTCCGAAACTTCCTATCAATTTCCTTACCTTCATAAATAATCTTTCCACTTTTTATCTTCTCAAGCCCAATTATCGCTTTCCCAATCGTAGACTTTCCAGACCCCGACTCCCCCACAAGTCCATAAGTCTTCCCTTCTTCAATGGTCAAACTGACACCATCCACAGCATACACATGGTCAATTACCTTATTGAAAAAGCCCCCACGAATAGGATAATGAACCTTCAAGTCTTTCACTTCAATAAAATTCATATTTTTATTTATTCCTTCCTTCCAAAATATTCAATAACTCAAATTCTAAACTAAAATTATAATTTTTCATTTTGATTTTAATTTATTTTAATTAATAATTATTTTATCTATAATTTTTATTTTTATAAAGAAAGGGAAATCAATCACCATTTCCCTTTATTTCATAATAATAGTTATTTTAGCATAGTTTCTATTTTCTAATGGGATTTAGTTTTAAATTACTTTGTTTAATAATAGTTCTTACTATTTTTAATATGTTTTTTTCTTTTTTCGCAGGATTGCTCATTGCCGCAAATCCTGCACCTATGGCTAGACTACGACTTTTATTTGCCCAACTCCGAAACTCCTCCTTATAGTCGTCAAACAGTCGTAGTTGAACAAATAAAAGCTCCATCGATTTATTATTTGTTGAAAAATTTTATACTAAATTTACTATTTAAGAGATGAAAATATAAATTAATCTTTCCAATAGATTGATTTATTTTTCAAAATGAAAATTTTTCCAGCAAGTACATCTTACAAAATGCTCTTTTTCCACTTCATGCAATGTTGGATTTTTTTCGTGTTCACTTTCCTTTATCCACGGAATTCTTTGAGAAAAACGACATCCTGTTCTCTCTAATTTTGTTAGTGACGGAACAATTCCTTGAATTACGTGTAATTTTTCAGTTTCTGTGTCAAGTTGCGGGATTGAATTTAGCAGAGATCTTGTGTAAGGATGTTTTGGATTATTGAACAAATCATTTACGTTTGCGATTTCTACAATTTCTCCAGCATACATTACTGCCACTCTGTCCGCCATTTCAGCAACAACGCCCAAATCATGTGTAATCAGTATAATCCCAGCGTTTATTTCACTTTGCAAAGTTTTTAATAAATCCAGTATTTGTGCCTGTATTGTAACGTCCAATGCTGTTGTCGGCTCATCGGCTATAATAATTTCAGGCTTGCAGGAAAGTGCTATTGCGATCATTACTCTTTGACGCATTCCTCCAGATAATTCGTGCGGAAATTGCCTTGCTACACGTTTTGGATTTTTTATTCCTACATTCTCTAGTAATTCGAGCATTCTAGCTTCTCTTTCGGTTTTGGACAATTTTGTATGATAAATCATTCCCTCCTCAATTTGTTCTCCTATTCTCATAAGTGGATTTAAAGCTGATAAAGGATCCTGGAATATCATCCCAATTTTATTTCCTCTAATTTTATTGTATTCTTCTTCATCAATTTCTACCAAATTTTTCCCTTCAAAATTGATTTCCCCTGTCACTTTTGTGTTAATCGGATTATGCAGTCCAATAATAGAAGTTGCAAGCGTACTTTTTCCACAGCCTGACTCCCCCACTATCGCAAGTATCTCATTTCTTCTAAGTTCCAGCGAAATATTATCCACAGCGGGAAAATATTCATCTTTTATCCGAAAACTCGTAACAAGATTATTAATTTTTATCAATGTTTCAGTTTGCTCCATACTTTTCTCCTCTAAAAGTTCTTTGTTAAAAATTTATTTTTTTATACAGGTATTGTAGCATAATTTTTAACTTTTTACTCTTATTTTTTAAAATTTTTATTACCTTGTTAATTGACAATTTCAAATTTTCCAGGTATAATTTATTAAAAATGCGAGTGTGGTGGAATTGGTAGACACGCTATCTTGAGGGGGTAGTGGCTCTTAGCCGTATGGGTTCAAGTCCCATCATTCGCACCATTATTTAATTTTAGACATCCAATTTTATTTAGCGAGCGTGATGGAATTGGTAGACATGCTATTTTCAGAGGGTAGTGGCAGTAGCCGTACGGGTTCGACTCCCGTTGCTCGCACCATCAATTTTATTACTTTTTTCAATATCAAGAATCTATTCTTTTCAATTATTCAAAAATTTATTTGAACTTATTCAAAATTAATTTAATTATTATTCAATAATTACTTACAATTTTTTCGTTCACAAAAAAAGCATCTAATTGATTTTTATCAAAAAGATACTTTTCTTTTTTTATATTTCATAGTTTTCAAAACTTATTTATTTTTATTTTCTTCTTCATCAATTTTAGCCTCAATCATCATAATCAAATAATCAACTTCCAATTCTCCTCGCATTGCAATCATTTGAAGAGTCGCTATTTTAGACATCATCATATACTGAATAGGATCTAAAAGTTTTTTGTATTCTGGAGAAATTAATGGCATATATTCCCTAATATAAGGATATTTTTTAACAATATCCCCTATTACAGTTTTTCCAGTCAAATTATACTTGCTTGTAAATACTTCTCCTATTTCTTCTTTTTTCTCATCTTTACCTTTATTTTCCCATGTTACAAGCCTTCTTTCTCCTGTAAGACTTCTAATTCTAGTAACATCCTGCATCATTTCCAGAACACCTTTAAACACTCCATTTTCATCTCTTACAGCCACATAATAAATATAAATGAATTTTCCACGCATTTCTAGCCAGAAGTCAATCTCGTCCTGCTCCCCCTTTCTAAAAGCGTCTATTATTTCGAGTACGGAACTGACGCTTTCTCTTGGATGGCAGTTTTTAACATCACGCCCTATAACTCCTGCACTTCTTGGGAAAACTCTATGTTTAGTGTCCGTATAGAACTTCATAATTTCATTTTCATCCACAAAAGACAAGTCTACAGGCATATGCTGAAAAATAAGATTAATCTGTTCAAGTGTCAATTTCCCCTGCTTCACATCAAAAACTTCATTTTCTTTATTTTCACTTCCCATATTATATTTTGCGATAAGACTTGCAAGGTCATTCATAAAGTTTCCAGCATTTTGATTATTCTGAACATTAGTTTCTAATTTTACAGTTTTCTCTTTTACAGACTGGTTACTATTGTCATCTTGTTTTTCTATATTTTCAGGATAAAATCCAGTTGGTTTATCAATTAGGAAATATCCAATTTCATCATCTCCAGCACGCATTTGCTTAAATTCTTCTTCACTAATCATTTTCATTGAAGTTGGAAAAAGCACTTCTTCTTCCTTATGCATAATATCAAGTGTCAATTCCCATACATTTTCCTGTTTTTCCAAAAATTCTTCAATTTTATCATTTTCAAGCAATTTATACGCTTCACTTATGCTATCTCTCACGTTGTTATCAAAGCTCCACATTATTCTTGATGGACGGTCAAACCCTTTTTTCTCTAATATTGAAAATAATTGATGCTGTTTTCTTGCAAGATGGGTAGGATTAAATTGAGATAATTTTTCATAAAGTTCAAGCCATCTGTTCTTTATAAACTTTTTCCCAAACTCTTCTTTCATTTCCGCAATCAGCTTTCTAGCCGCTTCATTTTCCAAAATATACGTATTTATTGGATGTCCCTCAGGCAAGTCAAATTCATCCTTTACAATAATATCCTCAAAAAGTCCTAAAACATCATTCATCTTATCATGAACCGTATTATCATCAAATCCAAGTTCTTTAATTTTTTGCTCTGAATAAGCAAATTCGCTTGCTGTCATCTTGTCAAAATTCTCTTTTATTAATTTTTTAGTAGTCTCAAAGTCAGTCTTTCCTTCAATATAATCTTTTTTTATTTGAGTCATTTTCTCAAATTTCTCAAGATCTAATTTTAGATAATTCTTCATATCCTGTTCCATAATAACCACCTTCTATTTTTTATAATCTTTTTTCAACCAAATAAAACTTCTTTGATAAAATTTTAAAACCAAATTTTATATAATTTTATCGTTTAAATAATATACACTAGTAACATTTTATGCCAAATTTTTAAATTATAGATGTTTTTCTCAACTCTTAGAAATATTTAATTTTGTTAATTTGATGTAAAAAAAATCCAATTATATTTTGATTCTCAAACCTATTTTAACATATTTTCATAAAAAAAAGTGTGATAAACAACACACTTTTACAAATATAAATCAAATTATTATTAACTTTCTCCCCATACTTCATCTGCAATTTCCTTAATAAATCTAAGTTTTGCCCATTGCTCCTCTTCTGTAAGCCTATTTCCTTCCTCTGTTGAAGCAAATCCACACTGTGGACTCAAATAAAGCCTGTCGAGCGGCACATATTTTGAAGCCTCTTTTATACGTGCAATTACACTTTCCTTTTCCTCTAATGTCGGATTTTTAGAAGTTATTAATCCCAAAACAACCTTTTTATCTCCAGAAAGCTTTGCAAGGGATTCAAAAGTACCCGCTCTTTCTGTATCAAATTCCAAATAATAGGCGTTTACATCTTCTTTCCCAAAAAGCTCATCTGCAATTTTATCGTATCCGCCTTTCCCAAACCAGGTAGAAGCATAATTTCCACGACAAACATGCGTATTAATTACCAAATCTTCTGGATTATTTTGAAATACCCTGTTGTTTATATTTAGAAATTTTTCTGCAAATTCTTGTCTGATAATTTCTTTATCCCTATCACTTTTTTCAATAAATGAAACAATAAAGTCATCGTCTACAAGACAACCCCAAGTACAGTCATCAATTTGCAAAGTTCTAAGTCCTTCGTTATACAAGTCATTTATAACAGTTTTGTAGGCACTGACAATATCGTCTTCCAATCCTATAAAATCAGGGTAAGCTTTAAGAAGTGCCGCCACATGCTTATCTTCCCTTACTAATTCTGCATAAAATTGTGCTGGAGCAGGTATCGTAAATCTAGCTTCCACACCTTTTTTATCTTTTACTAAATCTCGCAAAAATGTATAATGTTTCACAAACGGATGATTTTCCCCACTAATTTTTCCAGTAACAATCGCAGTATCATCACGGGTAACAACACCATTAAATTCATACCCTTTATCAGCATGAATATGCCCAATTCCATTGAATCCCCAGAAAAAGTCCAAATGCCAGTAACTACGTCTAAATTCCCCATCTGTAACACTTGTATATCCTAATTCAATTTGCTTATCCACAATTTTTCTAATTTCTTCATCCTCAACTTTTTCCAATTCTTTTTTATCAATTTTTCCCTTTTCAAAATCATTTCTAGCTTTCTTCAGTTTCTCAGTTCTCAAAAAACTTCCTACAGTATCGTGTCTATGAGGTGCATTTATTGTACACATATTATCAACTCCCTTATTTGTTATTATTTTATGAAGTTATTATATACAAATATGTGCTTTCTGTAAAATACATTTATTTTTTAGTTTATTATAACTTTTATTTATATCAATATTCTTTAATCTTATGGAATTTCTCTATATTTCAAATGCTCCTTCAAAGCCTCTACATAAACTTTCCCATAAACACTTAGTTCAATATTTTTCTGCATTATAATTCCAACTTTCATATATTCGTCTACTTCCAGCGGTTTTGCAATAATATTTTCTCCATTTAGTTCTTTACTAATTATTCCGGTACTTACCGTGTATCCATTAAGCCCAACTGCCAAATTAAACAAAGTCGCCCTGTCTCTCACTTTTATATTTTTATCTCTGTCAAGTGTACTTAATATCTCCTCCGAAAAATAAAAAGAATTATAATCTCCTTGCTCAAACGACAAATACGGATATTCCTTCAAATCTTCAAGACTAATGCTTTCCTTTTTTGCTAAAGGATGATTAAAGCTAATAAAGACATGTGGCTTTGCAGTAAACAGCTCGATAAATTTCAAGTTATTTCTTTTTATCATTTTCTCAATTACAGTTTTATTTGCTCCCGAAGTGTATAAAATTCCAATTTCACTTTTTCTCTTGCTTACATCCTCAATAATCTCATTAGTCTGTGTTTCCCTAAGCGTAAAATCATACTTATTCTCTCCAAATTTCTTAATCACATCTACAAAAGCATTTACCGCAAATGAGTAATGCTGAGTTGATACCGAAAACCTACGAGTTATCTTATTTCCTTTTTTATATTCTTCTTCCAATAAATCCGTCTGTTCCAAAACTTGCCTAGCATATCCCAAAAACCTATCTCCTTCAAGTGAAACAATTACTCCTTTATTTGTCCTGTTAAAAATGGTTATATTCATCTCATCTTCCAGCTCTTTTATTGCTTTTGTTAATGCCGGCTGTGAAACAAACAGCTCTTTTGCTGCATCACTTAATGTCCCTTTTTCAGCGACTGTTACTACATATTTTAGTTGCTGTAATGTCATTTTTTCTCCTTTTAACAAATTCTATTCTACAACTTAAAAATCTTTTTAACTTTTTAACACAATAAAAAGCCAGCTTTGATGCCGACTCTTTATCAAGAAACTTTATTTTTATATATTTTTTATTAGATAATTTTAAAAAAATATGTTTTCTTCTCAAATTTAAATTCTACTTTTTCCCCAAAAATACCCCACTAACTTTTATCAAATTTTTCTTTCAAAATTTTCTAATCATCTTTTTAATTACAATATTTCCAAATACTCAGTCAATGAAGTTGCTTTACGTCCCAATACCTTTTCAATGTCATTTGAAACACCAGCTTGTTCACCTTCGACAATTGCAGTATAAGTCGAAACCCACGAATCATATTCCCATTGTTCGGCTTTCCAGATTTTACGAGATTCATAAGCCTCATCTACTGTTTCAGGAATATACTTAATTTCTTTACCTAAATATTTACTTACAAGTTTTGTAATTTCCTCCATTGTCAATTCTTCAGGTCCTGTCATATTCAAAGTGTGATTTTCCCATTTTTCTGGATTTTCCAAAATTTTAGCAGCCACTTCTGACACATCCGAACGCACCACAGCCGAAACTTTACCATTTCCAGCAGGCCCTTTTATTTCACCGTACTCTCTGCACATATCTACAAAGAAATCCACATAAAAATTATCTCTCAAAAATGTATATTTAAAGCCTTTTTCTTTAATATATTCCTCAGTTGCGTAATGATCTCTTCCCAATGTAAATATTGAATTTTTTGAAGCATTGTAAAACGAAAGATAAACAATGTGCGACACTCCAGCTGTTTTAGCAGAATCAATAAAATCCTTATGCTGTTGAACACGGTCAGGATTTTCAGAACCCGACACCATAAAAAGCACATCAATCCCTTCAAGCGATTTTATAGTATCTTCTGACTTGTCGTAACTTGATTTAAAAACATCAGAAAATCCCATTTTTTCAGCTTTTTCCTTATTTCTAGCCAAATTTCTCACTTTTATTCCATTTTCTTTGCATAATCTTGAAACCCCATACCACCTAAATTTCCTGTCACTCCAGTTACTGCTATTTCAGCCATTTTTTCTCATCTCCATCACTATTTTATTTTTCTGCTCCAAATTTTTCTGATTTTTTTATAATTCCCATTTAGAATCTATTGAAATTATCGAAGTTGGCATTCCTACAATTTGAATATCAAACTTCAAACTTGGCTTAACTTCTTTTTCAGCATTGTGTATCCTAAATGTAAATTGCCAGCCATTATTTAGATATAGTTCCAATGTAGTTAAACTGTTTGGTTTAAAATCTAAACTAACTATTCTTGTTGGCAAAATAATAATAGGTATTTCTATTTTTCTTTTTTCATGTACTCCATCTTGATTTAATGTACCATATAAATTATAACTTTGTACCCTTGTAACTTTTTTATTATCAATACTTATCACTTTATAAAAATCGAACTTCCCTAGTAAATATTTCAACATATTTTCCAGCAGTTTAATATTTTTTCTATTTTGATTTAAAATCTCTGTTTTAAAAGCCTCTAACAATGGAAAATACACATCTTCATTTTTATTTACTATTTCTTTCCAAAGAGTTTTCTTTTCCTTTTCTCTTTCTAAAAAATCAAAAATCGGTTTCACTTTTTTCCAGTACTCTTCCGAACAAGGAATATCATACCATTTTTCTCCAAAGTCTAATTTTTTAGATAATCTGCTATGTTTCACCGCAAAATGATTATGTTTTAAACTTAGTCCTATTTCCCAATCAATACTTCCCCTCATAATTACTATATCCCTCACATCCCCTTTTTTACCTTCATCATCAGACTGAATTTTTAAATTTAATATATCATTGCTTTTCTCAATAATCAATGGTTCTAAATCCAAAATAATACTTACTCCTGTCAAAGCACTTATTTTATAAATTTCTTTATCTTGACTTGACAAAGTTTCCCAGGCTTGTTTAGAAGCTATAAAACTGCTATTTTTTTCAATTGAAACTTCTCTGATTTTTGAGATTACTTCAAATAAAGAATTTAAAAATATATATTCGTATGCTCGCCCTTGATTATTACTTTTATTGCTCATTAATTTTTACCTCTATTCTCTTCCAATGCTTCTTTTATTTTTTTGGCAATCTCGTATGAAAGGTTTACTGGTACAGCATTTCCTATCATTTTATAACCATCATTTAAATTATTATAATAAAACAAAAAATCATCTGGAAATCCTTGTATTCTTGCACATTCTCTAACTGTTAATCTTCTATATAAATGTTCATGCCCTTTGGCAAAAATATTTTTATCTTTTCCTACTTTAGGCATTACAGGAGCTTGCGGATGTAATTGGCACTGTCTACCAGAAGCTTGTACCGTGAAAGCCTGTTCATCCCATTGCCTTACTCTATTTCGGCTCATAAAAATTGTAGAATATGAACCTAGATAATATTCGTGATTTGGGTATATACATTTTTCCTTATTTGTTTTATTTTTTTCTAAAGCTTCTATAGGTGTTTCTTTCAAGTCATATATGACATCCCTTAAAGTTAATTTAAATTTATAAGGTTCCGGAAATTTAAAGTTTATCTTTAACTCTTTTCTAAATCCGATATAAAAAACTCTTTTTCTGTCTTGTGCTACTCCATAATCACTAGCATTTGCTAAAAAAATCTGTACTTCATATCCAACTTTTTCAAACTCTTTTAATATTCCTTCAACCGCTTTATTATGCCTTTTTGCCATCATTCCGCTTACATTTTCCGCTAAAAAAAATAATGGTTTTTTATCCCTTAAAACTCGTATATATTCATAAAACAGTTTACCTCTAGGATCGTCAATTCCTCTTAAAGCCCCCCCAACACTCCAAGACTGACAAGGTGGTCCACCTATTATTCCTTCTATATTATCAGGAAACTCATCAGAGGAAACTTTACTTATATCTTTTTTTATTAAATTTGCTCTATGATTTTTTTCATACGTTTCCCATATCGTTTTATCATATTCACTAGCTGTTAAAATATTAAATCCTGCTTTTTCAAAACCTAGATCTAATCCTCCAGCTCCTGAAAAAAGACTTATTAAATTCATTTTTACCCCTTTATTCTTTTCTTAGTTAAATTCCATTTATCCTTTCACCACAATATTAACCAGTTTATTAGGCACAACAATTACCTTGACAACTTCTTTTCCATCAATAAATTTCTGAACTTTTTCTGAAGAAAATGCCAATTTTTCAGCGTCATCTTTTGAAATTCCAATTTGTGCAGGAATCATATCCCTAACTTTTCCATTTACTTGTAAAACCAAGTTAAAGTTATTTTCCACAGTTAATTTTTCATCAAATGTTGGCCATTCTTGCTCAAAAGTAAGAGTTGTATTTCCTAAATCACTCCATAATTCATCCGCCACGTGCGGTGCAAAAGGTGCAATTAGTAAAATCACTTTTTCAAGAACTTCGTGCCATACTTTTTTGCTTTCTGACGAAATGTCGTTTTTGTCAATTACATTTTGCTTGTAAGTTGTCATATCATTTAGAAGTTCCATTATTGCTGCAATTGCTGTGTTAAAGTGGAAATCATCCTCAATGCTGTCTGTAACTTTTTTTACTGTCTGATGTAATTTTTTCTGAATTTCCTTGTCTTTTTCACTTCTTGCATCTAAATTAATTCCATAATTATCTTCCTTTGTTGCATTTTTATCAGCAAAATCAGCTGTTGATGAAATTAGCAGATAAAGTCTGTTTATGAATCTGTAAGCTCCAGCAAGACCGTTCATATTCCATTCCAGCTCTTTTTCAGGCGGTGCGGCAAACAATGTGAACACTCTTGAAGAGTCAGCTCCGTATTCCTTCACAATTTCTTCTGGATCTACTCCGTTATTTTTAGATTTACTCATTTTTTCAACTTTTGTTGCCAATTCTTCTCCAGTTTCCTTAGAAACAGGCTTCCCATCCTTCATTTCCACTTCTCTTGGGAACAAATATCTTCTTTCATTTTGAGAATAGTAAGAAGGCCCTAAAACCATTCCCTGTGTCAATAAACGCTTAAATGGCTCATTTGTGTCAACATATCCTAAATCTCTTAATGATTTGTGGAAAAATCTTGCATAAAGCAAGTGCATTACCGCATGCTCAATTCCACCGATATATTGATGAACTGGAGTCCAATTATCTGCATCCTCCTTTTTAAACGGCTCTTTATCATTGTGAGAATCCAAATATCTCAAGTAATACCATGAAGAATCAACGAAAGTATCCATTGTATCAGTTTCTCTTCTACCTTTTTTCCCATTTGGCAAAATCACATTTTTAAATTCCTCGGAAGTTTCAAGTGGATTTCCTTTTCCGTTAAACTCAATATCTGTAGGCAGTTTCACAGGCAAGTTTGCTTCCTCTTCCAAATAAATATTTCCATCTTCATCATAAATCACAGGAATTGGTGTCCCCCAGTATCTTTGTCTGCTGATTAACCAGTCATGAAGCCTATAATTTACAGTTGCCTTACCTTTTCCTAATTTTTCCAGTTTTTCTACAATCTTGATTTTTCCATCTTCATTTGAAATTCCATCAAATTCTCCAGAATTAGTCATAATTCCATTTCCAGTAAAAATATTTTCAAATGTTTCTTCAAGCGTCAATTTATGCACATTCCCATCTTTATCCACAGGATTTACTACAATTTTAATTGGCAAGTCATATTTTTTCGAAAAAGCCAAGTCTCTTGCATCATGGGCAGGCACAGCCATAACCGCTCCAGTTCCATAATCTATTAATACATAGTTTCCAATCCATAAAGGTACTTTTACATTATTTATTGGATTTATAACATAAAGCCCTGTAAACACACCCTCTTTTTCCTTATCTTCAGCAGTACGGCTAATTTTATCCTCATTAATCATAGCCTCAACTTTTTCCCTAATTTCGGCATTTTGCTTCAAAATAACTTCTTCTACTAACGGATGTTCAGGTGCCAAAGTCAAGTAAGTCGCCCCAAATAACGTGTCCGCTCTCGTAGTAAACACAGTTATTACAACTTCACCTTTTTCATTTTTTACAATATTCTCATTATTCCCTTTATAATCAAAGTCCAAAATAAAGTCTACTTCCGCTCCTGTTGATTTTCCAATCCAGTTTTTCTGCATAGCAAGCACTTGCTCAGGCCAATGCCCTCTAAGTTCTTCATGTCCTTGCAGTAATTCTTCTGCATATTCTGTAATTTTGAAATACCATTGTGAAAGTTCCTTTTGAATTACATCTGTTTTACCGTGACGCCAACATTTTCCACCTTCAACCTGCTCATTTGCAAGTACGGTATTACAGTCAGGACACCAGTTTACATAAGATTTTTTCTTGTAAACAATCCCTTTTTTATACATTTCAATAAAAAACTTCTGATTCCACTTATAGTATTCTGGAGTATAAGTTCTAAGTTCCCTGTTCCAGTCATAAGAAAGTCCCATAAGCTTCATCTGTCTTCTCATATTGTCAATATTATCCTTTGTCCATTTTCCAGGATGTGCCCCATTGTCAATTGCGGCATTTTCCGCAGGCAGCCCAAAACTGTCCCATCCAAACGGATGCAGCACATTAAACCCTTTCATTTTCTTGTATCTTGCAATCGCATCTCCAATCGCATAATTTCTCAAATGCCCAACATGAAGCTTTCCAGATGGATACGCAAACATCTCAAGTACATAATAATTCTCTTTACCATCAACTTTATTTTCCGATTTAAAAACATCTCCTTCAAACCATTTATCTTGCCACTTTTTCTCAATTTCCGACGGTTTGTATTCCTTTATCATTGTTTTCCTCCATTTTTTAATATTTAGTTCTATAATATTTTTTATCTTAGTAGTTTATAATGTAATTATTGTACTATATTTTAGGCTTTTTGACAATTAATTTTATTTTATGATATCTTTTATAATTTTCAAAATATCATTACTTTTTATTTGTTTCCTAAATTTTATATTTATTTCTTTACCATTTATTATTTCAAAAAATTTTAAACACTTTCTATCTTTAATTTTCTTCATTATGCTTAATATTTGAAAATAAAACATTTTTCACTTACTCTCCCTTCCCATCCCAATAAATCACAACTACATTCATCTCAAATTTTTTCTCAACTTTTACCATTTCTTTTACTGATAGTTCCAAAATTTGTTCATTCTCATAAGATAAATTTTCTCCGACAAAAATGATAGAGCTATCCATTCCAGCTTCAATCAGTGTTTCCGATATTTTCTGCGGTGTATTTTTGTTATCTGTCAAAAGTCCGATTTTACCAAATTCCCGTAACTTTTCAACATAATCCATTTCTCGTCCATGAACGCTAGATATAAAAGCATTATTCCAATAATCAGAAATTTTAGCAAACATATATTGAATTGAGGAAATTCCAGGTATTACATTTAGTTCACTAGCCTCAAAATGTTTTCGCATAAATGTTAGCATACTATAAAAGCCTGTATCTCCTGATAGAATTAGTGACATTTTTTTATCACGGTTTTCTTTTATAAAATCCAGAACTCGCTGTAAATCAGCATTAATGTAGCAGTATTCTTTGTTTTCTGCATATTTTCCAAGGCTTTCAATATGACGCTTTCCACCGATTATTACATCTGATTTTTCGATTTCTTTTAATACAACTGGTAAAGTGTAGTCCAAATTTCCAGGTCCTAATCCAAGTACATTTATTTTATTTTTCATTTTCTCTCCTAAACAAATTTTTATTATTTCTATTTTTATCTGTATTTATTATACCCTATATAAATAAAAAGTTAAAGAAAAAGACTGTTTTTTTCACAGTCTTTTAAAGTTATTTTTTATTAAAGTGCTGTAATAAAAGTCAAAAATCCTAGTATTACTCCTGCTGCATTTGGCACAATTAAAATATAATCTTTTTTAGGTTCTTTAGTCCATCCGTAAATTACCCATATCAAACATGAAATTGAGGCAGTAAGAGGTTGCCACGGCTGCGCTTTTTGTCCACCTATATTGGCAATAATCTGTGGAATATACGTTATGAATACAAATACTCCAATAAATGCCCCTATTGAGCCAACGATTGTGTTGATTTTCTTTTTGTTCATTTTTCCCTCCTTGTGTTTAAAAAATTTAGTAATTTTTGATGTGTTTTATATTATATCACAGATTCCATCGCTTTACAAATTAAAAATTTGACAAATATTTTTCTCAAGATATAATTTATTATAAGGAGGTCTTATGGATAATCAAAAAAAATATATAATCGCTCTAGATCAAGGAACGACTAGTTCACGTGCAATTATTTTTGATAAAAGTCTGAACACTATTGGGAAAGCTCAAAAGGAATTTACACAGATTTTTCCACAACCAGGGTGGGTTGAGCATAACGCTATGGAAATATGGGCAAGCCAGCGTTCTGTTCTTACCGAAGTTATCGCACAATCTGGAATTTCCCTAAAAGATGTAGCAGCAATCGGAATTACAAATCAAAGGGAAACTGTAATCGTGTGGGATAAAAATACTGGCGAGCCTGTCTATAACGCAATTGTCTGGCAATGCAGACGAACGGCTGAAATCTGCGAAGAATTGAAAAGCCGTGGACTTGAAGATTATGTAAAGGAAAATACAGGACTGATAATTGACGCTTATTTTTCAGGGACAAAAGTAAAATGGATTCTTGACAATGTGAAAGGTGCAAGGGAAAAAGCTGAAAACGGGGAACTGCTTTTTGGAACGGTCGATACTTGGCTTGTGTGGAAATTAACTGGCGGAAAAGTTCATGTTACTGATTTTACAAATGCTTCTAGAACTATGCTTTTTAACATAAAAAATTTAGAATGGGATAAAAAAATTTTAAAGGAACTTAATATTCCAGAAAGTATGCTTCCAGAAGTTAGAAACTCAAGCGAATTTTACGGAAAAACAAGAATGGGAATTACAATCGGTGAAGAAAACGGCACTTCCATTCCAATTTCAGGTATCGCTGGAGATCAGCAGGCGGCGTTGTTTGGGCAGGCTGGATTTCATACTGGAGATATAAAGAATACTTACGGAACAGGATGCTTTATGCTTATGAATACTGGGAACAAGTGCATAAAATCAAATAATGGATTGCTTACAACTATTGCCATTGGGATTGATGGAAAAGTGGAATATGCTCTCGAAGGAAGTATTTTTATTGGTGGGGCTGTTATCCAGTGGCTTCGTGATGAATTAAAATTCTTTGACAAGGCTTCTGATACAGAATATTTTGCACAGCAAGTTGATGATAATGGTGGAGTTTATTTAGTTCCAGCATTTGTTGGATTAGGTTCGCCATACTGGGATATGTACGCCCGTGGCACAATTGTTGGGCTTACCCGTGGATCTAATAAAAACCACATAATTCGTGCTGCCCTCGAATCCATCGCCTACCAGTCCAAAGACTTGATAAACGCAATGAAAGAAGATTCAGGTATTGAAATAAATTCTCTAAAAGTCGATGGCGGTGCAACAGCAAACAATTTTCTCATGCAATTTCAAAGCGATATTTTAAATACAAAAGTTTTACGTCCTGAAATTATCGAAACAACTGCATTAGGTGCTACCTATCTGGCTGGACTTGCCGTTGGATTCTGGAAAAATAAAGAAGAAATCAAAAAAAACTGGCGTTTAAACAAGGAATTTACACCAGACTTATCTGAAAATTTGAGAGAAAAATATTATAACCATTGGAAAAAGGCTGTTGAAAAAGCTAAAAGCTGGGAGGAAGATTGACAAATAACAAATACAAAAAAACAGTGAAAGTAAAATTCCACTGTTTTTCTTTTTCCAAGCATATTATTTTTTTAATCTACTATTTTCATTCCTCTCTCCCTCAGTTCTCCAGCATACTCCTGTGCCGTCCTGTAATCTGTAATAATCACAAGCTGATTACCGCTCTGAATCAATGTATCTCCTCGTGCGATACTATCCTTCCCAGCTTTACGCACACTCACGATTAACAGATTTTCTGGTAATTTAAGCTCTTTTACCATTTTATTGTCAAATTCGGAATTTGATCCGACAGGAATTAAAAGTGTTACTATCTTGTCTTTTACATTTTTCCCATCTGGCTTTATACCAATTTCGATTTTTTTATTTTTCCACCATTTTTCCAATATTTCCAATCTTTTAGCACGTTTCTGTATTCTTCTCTTTTCCTTATCTTCTTCTAAAATTTCCTTATGAAACATATTAAAATAAAGTCTTTCATAAATTGGCTCCATTTTAAGCAATTCAGTAAAAATATAAGTTATTGTGCAAACAATTATTAGCATATAAAGATATGAAAAGTTACCTGTCATTTCCAAAATTAATGTGATTCCAGTTATTGGAGCTCTAACAACTGCTGTAAAATATGCAGCCATTCCAAGCAGCATAAAATGTACAATTATCTCATTTGGAACTGAAAAATAATTATTTAATATTTCACCATAAACTTTTCCTATCAAAGCTCCTACTACAAGCATTGGCAAGAAAATTCCTCCTGGTGCTCCTGTCGCATAACAAAACATTGTATAAAAGAATTTAAGAAGTAAAATTATAATGATTGTTTTTAACATTACATTTTTTCCAAACATTTCCTCTATAAGTTCATGTCCTCCGCCTGTAATATCCCTAAAAAATACTGCTACAATATACGCCATTATCATAAATATTGATATTTTTATATATTTATTCAATTTCAGATTTCTATAATGTTTTTGAGTTAAAAGCAGAAAGTAGCTAAATGCTTTTCCAGTAACTGTAATTATAACGCAAAAAACAACTGTTATAATTGCAAATATATAATACGGTATGCCTTCTGGAAGCACAAAATTGTATTGAAAAGAAGTTTGCGAGCCTAAAATCATTCTTGAAACATAATTTGAAGTTCCACTTGCTACAAGAGTACAGATTAATAGTAATGGCGAGAAAAATTTGTGAAGTTCCTCAAGAGAAAAAATCACTCCTGCAAGCGGTGCATTAAATGTTGAGGAAATTCCAGCACTTGCTCCACATGTTACCAAATACTTTTCTTCCACTTCAGAGCGTTTCGTAAGTTCCTTCACCCCAGAACCAACCAAAGATCCTAAATGTACTGAAGGTCCTTCACGGCCCATAGACATTCCTGCTCCTATTGCTAATATTCCTCCTACAAATTTTGTAATAAGTTCCCCAAACCATCTAAACTTTACCTTTTTCGTAAGCAGTCCGCTAACTTGCGGAATTCCACTTCCACTAATTAATGGATATTTTGTAAGCATAAATTGTATGGCTAATCCCATAATAATAAAGATTGCTATTCCAATAGCTATTTTATAAAATTCTAGATTTGTTGTAAAAAATTCTCTAAAAATCGACATCTTTTTTAATATTAATGTATATGTCCCCACGATAATTCCAGAAAAAATTCCTACTAGAAAACACAGGAATATTAGTATTACATTATTTCTCCTTGACTTTAACGAATTTATATCTCTTAGCTCATGTAAAACATCTTTTGCCATTTTATTTCCTTCTTCCTTTTTTATTTTCCACAAAAATATTTTTCCATATTAAAATAAAATATCTTTCCTATATTATTAATCAAAAATCCTGAAATATCCATCTCTTTAGATAGTTTTTCCATAATTTCATAAAATTTTTGTGGTGTCTGATTATATAGTCCTGTCGAAATAATATCTCCAAAAAAAGCACTTTTTGTAATTACTCCAACTTGTTTATTTTGAGATGGAAATCCAGTTTTAGGACTTATAATGTGTCCGTATTTTTCGTTATTTATCAAAAGATATGTATTTTTCTGATTAGATGTGGAATAACTTGTATCTTTTATCTTTATTTCAAATAAATCATTATCTTTATTTTCTTCATTACATTCATATTTTGTTATTCTTACAGGCATTCCATTTATATTTCTTAATATTTCCTTCTCATCTTCAGGATTTTCAGCAATAATCCCCCATTCATTAATTGCAATAATACTGCTTCCGCCAGCATTTACAATTGCGTCCTTTATCCCGATTTTTTTCATTTCCTGAACCATTTTTTCTATCGCATACGCCTTTATAAATGAACCTGTTATAATTTCCTGATTCTTTTCAATTTTTATCCGCTTTTTCTTTTTGTCAATAATTATCTTTTTATAATCCACAAGCCTTTTCGCTTTTTTTATTTTATCAAAAGATGGCAAAATGGGGGTTTGTTTATAAAAACCCCACAGTCTTATAAGAGGCATTATTGTAATGTCGTACTCTCCACCAATAATTTTTGATAAATGAATAATTTTATTCAAAATACTTATAGTTTCATTATTTACTTTTACAAAATGCCCACTATTTTTATTTATTTTATCAATATAAGAATTTTCAGCATAAGAATTATACTTTTCATTCACATCTTCTAAAATTCCAAATAACCTGTCAAAAACAGAATCATCATAGCTTTCAGGTATTTTAATTTTTATATCCGAATGAAATAAAAAACGTACTTGAACCTTATACATCATGTTTTCACCTAATTTCCACCTGATAAAGTTGCTTTTTCACTTGATTTACTTTCTTTCTTAGTTTTAGTCTCTTCTTTATTTTTTGTATTAAGCTTGTATTGGCTTTCTACATTTTTATTTGTTTTTAGACTATTATCCTCAGTTAATTTTTTATTATTTTTTAAATTTTGGTTTTTCCTATCTTGAGACGAATTTTCAGTTTTATCTTTGCTGATATTTTTCTCTCTGTCCTTTGTTTCTGAATTTTTATCAGATTTATTGTTTTTGGTATCATCTGTATTATTTTGAACTGCAGTTTTAGCTGGCTGAGGCTGCGGTACTGATTTTATTTCAGCCATAACTTCTGTATTCTGAACCTTTTGCGTTGGATTATTTCCTGCAGATAAAGTTGCTTTTTCACTGCTTTTACCTTCTTTATCCGCTTTACTTGACGAAGAAGACGCTTTCTCGCTAGATTTTCCTTCTACAACTGTTTTTTGCTTACTATTTTTTACAAATTGCTTATAATTTCCAAAAGCAATTAAAGAAACAGCACCTAAAAATAGCGCTATTTTTTTCTTATTATTCATAAATACTCCTTATTTTAATTATTTCCTTCACTTGATAAAATTTCAATCATACAACACACTAAACTTAATATTCTCTTCGGAATTTCCTTTAGTTTTAACAGTTTTATATCCTGACTTTCCAATGTTTTTTCATATTGAACTACTGGACTTCCTTTAAAGAATACTATTTTTTCGGTTTTTAATTTTTTTGTATAATCTCCTGAAAAAAATGAATTTGTTAAAATGACAGCTGTTATATCTGTGTTTTTATCAATATAATGAATTCCATATCCTTTTCCGTCATTTCCATAATTTATCTCAAAATCAAGTTTTGGACTTTCTTTCCGTAATGTCTTTACTAAAAACTCTTTTTCATTATAATCTAAAATTTCTATTTTTTCCTTTTTTTCTTCTGTAAGTTTGTAAAAAGGAATGTTTATTTGATTTATTGGCTGAAGTATTTTTTTATTATTAAAATACATTTTCCAGTATTCCCTCTCTTCTTCTTTTAATTTGGGAAAATATACAAGATTTACAAAATTATTTTGATTCAATTGATATTCCTTTTCATTAATTGATTCAAAAATATTATTTTCTGTATATCTAAAAGTACTTACAGTGTTATTTTTCTCATCTATTTCTTTCCAAAGAAGAAATATTGCAAATTTTTGCATAATTGGATTTTTTATAAAAATTTCCTTCCATTTTTCTGCTTTCCATTTTCTTTGTGTAAATAGTGCCTTTAATAAATTATTTCTCTGAACTGATGATATTTCTTTCAACTGTTTTTTTATATATTTCAATTCTCTTTTATATTCTTCCAATATTTCATTATCAATATTTCTTTTTTTACTCACTTTTGGAAATGATTTTATTTCTTTATTATTATTTTCATCATAAAGAATAACTTTCTGAGGAATTTTTGCAATATCAAGCTCAATTTTTATTCTCTTATCCCCATAAGTAAATATTTTTGTCCTATCCATCTCAAAGTTAAAATCTGGAACTAAAATGTCATTTAATTCATCACGTGTCATTCCTTGTTTTTGTGAAATAAGTTCCAATGCCTCGTTAGCCGCCATTTTTATTCTTTTATCTTTATAGTTTAATATGAAGCTGTTTAATAATATCCCCACTTGCTTAACTTCTTCACGCAACGATAAAACTCTTATTCCATAAGCTGCAACTGCAATCTTATTATACTCACTGACAAGCATGTCGACTATCTCTATTATTTCATCAAGTTGTTTAATGCTAGCAGTCTTTATTAACGGTATAAAGATATTTTTATACTTTGGATTAAACATATGAACTTTCCATCTGTCAAAAATCTTTTTAACAAATTTTCTCAAATCTTTTTTCTGTGCTATTTCTTCAATTTTATTGCAAACATCAATACTTCTGATATCTTTTGCGAGTATATATTCTGATATATAAAATTTCATTAATTTTGCAGGAATTTTTTTATCACTGTCCTTTATTCTTATCATTCCATAATCTACTTCTGCACTAAATACTGCGTTTTCCTCATGCTTTTCAAGACAGATGCTATCAGCATATTCAAAAATTTCTTTTGAATCCATTAAATTTCTTAATCCCTTTTGAGCTTCCACATTATCCCAATATTTTACTAATCTTTCTGCAATGTGTGAAGCAGGAAAAATTTGTTTTTCAACAATTTTCTCTATTTCATTTTTTGCGTCAAGCCTTCTTCTTAAAATTTTTTCAATCTGATGCCCTACATATTCATTTGCATTCAATAGTAATTTAGGTAATTCTGAATAATCAAATCCATTATCTTTTAAATATAAAATATTTACATAATTTTCGATTTCTTTTGATAATTCTACCCCTTTTTCAAAAATTTTATACAATTCTTTTTCATGCTCGTGCAAAATTCCATCCAAATTTTATTATTTTTATTATCAAAACCTTTTCTCTCAATATATTCAAAATACTTTCTGTTTATAAAATCCAATCTTAGCCCATAATTCCACATTTCATTTAATATATCCCTTAAGCCAGATATTCCATAAATTACATCGTATCTTAAAAATATATCTTTAAATAGATTAATCTCTTTTGTGCTATTTATAAGAAATTGAAAAACTTTTTTATATTTATCAGAATATTTAAAAAGCGAAAATATTATTTTATCCTTTTCCGCTAAAATATTTACTGGCTTATATCCCAAACATTCGATGGTAATACTTTCCCAATCAATATTCTCTTTTTCCAAAAATCCAAGATTTCTAAATTTACTCGGGTGCCATTTCCAGGCTTTTTCTTCAAATAGTTCTTTTAAATCTCTGATTAATATCTCTTCAGACATTGCTAATAATCTTTGCTGATCTTTTTTATTAATTAAATTTTCTCTTATAAAAAAATGTAGCAAAAATGAGTATTCTAATTTATTTTCTTCAAGATTGTCATTTAAAAATTCTTTTGCACTTTCTAAATCTTCCTTTATTGTATCCAAAAACAAATCATACATCTTTTTAGAACGCTCAAAATTATTAAAAATAACATTAAGACCATAGTTTACAAGTAAATAAAGCCTTTGCTTTTGTGAGAAATTATATTTTTAAAATTTTTTCCAATTTTTCAAACATTTTATTTCGATAATAATAATTGTTGTTCGTTGAAGAAAACTCAATTTCAGAAAACATAATAAACAGCTCAATTCCTTCAGAAACAACTTCTGAAACTGCTTTATTTTCGCTCAAAATTTCAAAAACTTTTTCCATATATTTTCTTACTTTTTCAATATTTAAAATTTTCATATTTTGAAAATATCTTTTAAAATTTTTATTGTCGAGATGTTTTGAAAATATTTTATTAATTTTATATTTTTCAATTTTATCTGCAATATATCTTATAAAAATATTATCAAGCTTTTGTATTTCTTCTATATTTTCAGACTTTTTCTCACATTTTAATATAACATTTTTAACAGTTATCAAAATTCCTAATTTTATCAAAAATTATCTGAATATGAATCGTAGTTTTTAATATAACTATCTGCCAAATTCTCAAAATATTTTAAAAACACTTGCAATTATTCCAAAAATATTGTTATTTTTAGTTTCCGAATTATTTTCAAAATCCTTTTTACAAATTCATCTGAAAAACCTAAAAATTTATATATCTTATATTTTAAAGGAAAATTTGAAAATTGATAACTAAGTTCATCAGGAAAATTATTATACATATACTCAGAATACTTCAATAATGTCTTCCCTGCCTCACTTTCCAAAAAGTCATCCCTTTTCATAAATTCTTTCATCTCAAAATTATTAATATATCGTAAATTCCTTTTATAAACATTATTAATCTTTTCTGTCTTTCCGTTTAGGAAGTCTACTATTTCATTGTAAACAGACTTTATTTCTATTTTATCTGTAAGACTTTTTATTACTTCATTTTTAGTCATTTTACAAACCTCCTTTTATTTAGGCTTATCTTAAAAAACTATATTTAACCCCATCCGTTTAATTTCAAAATGATTCTATCATACAGCAATTCCAGCTTAAAACAGATTAAATGGATATGTTCTCTACTAATCCAGTTCTTTTTACATATTTTTCTTGAGTTTTTAAGTGAATTGATTATATACTGAACCCATTTAAAATTAAACTGATAGAAATTATATAATTTAGGGTTTGAGTAAAATAGTCATAGTTTTTGAGTTCTGTTTTAAACTATTTTTACTATAAATATGTTTTCAATACATTTGACTATACATTTATATTATACAACATTTTTTATGTTTTTTCATTCATTAATTAAAAAAAATTTATTAAATTTATTGAATAAAAAAAGAGCTACTTCATTTATTTTGAAATAACTCTTTCTTAAAATATACTTTTTGTTTACAGATTTATGAATAAGAAATATAGATTAGTAGATTGCTCTAAATCCGATTCCACCTCTCACATTTTCACCTTTTGTATCATAACCTGCGTTTATTGTTACACCAAATCTTGTATTTTCAATTCCAAGGTTCAAATCAGCTTTTCCGTTTCCACGTCTGTCATCCTTTTCACCTCTTATATTAAACCAGTCAGCAGTTGTATAACGAACTCTTGCTTTATTGCTCACATCTCCAACCTTTCCTAGTTCATTTTCATAAGCAATTCCCAACTTAGCAATAAATGTTGTTTTTACTGCCATTGGCTGTTTATATTTGAATTCCACTCCAACTTCAGGTTTTATAGAATAATAGTCATTTGCTTTTACTTCTAAACGCATTTGCCCAGTATCCTCTTTTATTCCATCAAATTTTCCATATTCAAATTTTAAACTTCCATAAGGTGAGATACTTGTTCTTTCACTTGTTCTAATGTTTTTTCTAAGTTCATTTTTTAATCCAAATCCATATGAACGGTACTCAGATTTTGCTTCAAATATATCATCAACAACAAGGAATTTTCTCTTCATTTCACCAGTTCCTACAAATCCTTCTGCTGAAATAGTCCAATTCAAGCTATTGTTATGATCTTTTCCTATTGGCATTGATTTAAATACACCTGCTTTTACAATACTCTGATCTTCTTTAGATCTACCTATATCGCTAAAGTCAAATCTATTTCTTACTGCCCCTGCATACCATCCTGTCGATTCTCCAAGTTTTACAGTTTCATTTTCATTCAAGTATGCAAATCCATAGGCTTTATTTTTATAATCAATAATTCCCGCTGTATCTGTCTTATATTCACCTTGCATTCCAAAGGCTTTTATTTTATTTGAATTTTTAGACTTCGTATCCCATTCATTTCTTAAATATGTAAATTCTTTATTCAGCAAGTTACCTGTTTCAAAAATTCTTTGTTGAACATTTGCATACTGATGTCCCATCATTTCATCAATTGCTTGAGCCAATAACGCTTCTTCACTATTTCCAATTGTATTCAATTTATTAAATATTTCTTTTTCTCTTGAATCTAAGCTATTAACGTCATATCTTTGTTCCAATCCATCAGTAAAGTTGTATTCATTTGTTGTTTTATCTACAAAGGCTGTATAAGGAATCTTTGTCATAAGTACACGTGTAATCTGCTGTGTAGATGGGTCAACTTCAGGCGTTGCCATCCAAGTTAGTGAAGCAGAATACGGAGTAAAGTTAAATATTCCAGAATTTATCTGATTTAAGAACGGCTGTAATATTTGTTTTCCAATAATCACATTTTTAGAGTTTGTAAGTACTGAAAATTCTGTTCCAATTAATAAATCACTGTTAATTCCAAGAGAATTTGCTCCATTTATGTTAATTGGACGTGTTCTTCCCAATGTATCCACATATACTCCAAAGTTTGAGAAAGCATAGTTTGTGTAAGGCGTAGTGTAATCAATTGTCTGAACTTGGCTGTCATCTAGTGTTACACCATTTCTCTGAATTGCAAGCCGTCCATTTGGCAATTGAACAATTCCCACTCCTCCAACAGTTTTACTTGGATCTGTCGGTGCATAGTAATCTTTTGCTCCATTTCCAGAAGTAATGCTTCCCGCTCCAGAATTTAATGCTGGTAATACATTTCCAGGAGTTGCATTAGATGCTATTGGCAAATCTCCAGATACACCTTGAGAATTTACATCATATCTTACTCCATAAGTTTTATAACCATTTATGTTGATTTCTCCATAATTTTTAATTATTGATTTATTATTTGCCGTACCTTTTATTAACACTCCATAACTGTTGTCTGCATCAATATTTATTGTTCCATAATTTTCCAAAGTACTTCCATTTAATACAGCAACTCCGACAATACCTTGAACATTATCATTTCCACGATAAGAACCAGTTGTAGTGATATTTCCAGTATTTACAAATTTTGCTCCATTATTTACAAATACTCCCATCATTGTCTGAATTTTATCAGAAGATGTTGCACTTGAAGCATCCAAGTATATATTTCCAGAGTTTCTTAATGTCGTTCCTCTGTCATCTCCGTACATTCCAATACTTAAATGTCCTGAAACATAAATATCTCTTTCATTTGAAATATTTGCTCCTCCTACAGCTGCCATACCGATTCCATAAACAATGTTATCTGGGTCAGATTTATCAGTTTTTCCGATTTTGATTATTCCTCTATTTATAGCATTAGATGCTCCTGTTACAAGAATTCCTTGATTTCCGATTCCTTGTGATAGATCAATTATTCCATTATTTACAATATTTGCTCCATCTTTTCCATAGATTGCAATAATTTTTTCATTTGTTCCAGATGTAATTGTTGCATTATTTGTTACTGATGATGCTCCTTCTGTATAAATGAAAGTCGACTCTTTTCCTAAAGTTACATTTGATGAAGCAGAATTTGAATAAACATTTGTTCTGCTAATACCTGGATTTGCTAAAATTACCCCGTAAGACTTGTCTCCAACAGTAAAGCTTGATGTCGTATCGTTAATTGAAACTCCATTTGTTCCATAAACTCCAACAGGTTCACTATTAGCATCTGTCGCAATATGATTTGCAACATTTATTGTTCCACCTAAGTTAACATTTCCACCTTTTTTATACACACCGATAGCCTTGTCTGCAACATTGATTACAGAACTTGCTGTTGTTTCGACATTTCCATTTTCACTAAGTGAATAAACTCCAAATGAAGCCTCTCCAACATTTATTGTTCCACTATTTTTGATATTAATTGTTGATCCATTTTGTGCATAAATTCCGACAGTAGAGTCGTTTTTAACAGCGGTTGCAGTTTTATCTACATTTATTGTTCCGCTATTTTCAAATGTCTGATCCGATGTTCCTTCCAGATACGCTGCAATTGAACGTTTTCCAGTAATATCAATATTTCCACTATTTAAAATTGATTTTGCCACACCTGATTTATTTTGTGAGAAAATTCCAATTGAATCATCACCAGAGAACTTCATATCCGCTTTATTCGTAACATTTGAATTTATTGAAACAATTCCTTTTGCCTTGTCAGATGTACCAGTTATTTTCTTACCATCTATCGTAGCATTTGAATTATCCACATAAATTCCTGTAGAGCCATTATTTAGAGTCATATTATTCCATCCACCAAAAGAAGATGTTCCTGTCATATAAATTCCAGTTCCTTTTGAAGATACAATAATGTCATTATTATTCATTTGTGCTTTACTATCCACAATATATAACATCGGCTCCAAAGAAGTTGTCAATGTTCCAGTATTATTATAATTTAACACTGCATTATTTTCCAAGTATGCCAAACTTCCGTTATTTGCAAAATTGTAATTCCCTCCAGTTACAGTCAATGTAGAATCATTTCCATATAGTGCAAATCCTTTATTTCCAACTGTTATATCTCCAGAAGTAGTTAAATTTGTTTTATTTTTTACAAATATTCCAACTGAAGTAGATTCAACACTTCCACTAGAATCAAATGTAGAATCTCCAATTGTTATATTTCCACTATTTACAACTGTCGCATTTGAAACATTCAAAGTTTCCGGTGCAATATAAATTCCTGCTGACCCTTTTCCTAAAGTGATGTTTCCTTCATTTACAACATCTATCACTTTACTGCTTGCAGCGGTATTTTTAGCATAAATTCCAACAGATTTATCTTTACCAGTTATTTCTCCCTTATTTTCAACTTTATCAAATCCGATTGAGTAAATAGCAGAAGATTCATCTCCAACTGTTATTTTAGAACCAGCTGTTGTTGTGATTATACCTTTATTTTCAGTTCCTGCTGGTGCATTGCTATAAACTGGTGTTGAATTTTTATAAATTCCATAAATTCCAGTTGATTTATTTCCTACGAGAATATCTTGTGAATTAAGTCCTCTTGATGAATCAAGATACATTGCCGTACTTGTCTCAGCATTTGACAAGTCTAATTTTCCTTTATTTTCAGCATCATACCCAGCAGTTCCAACCCAAGTTAATGCAGGATTGCTATTTCCATCTGCCATAAGTCCAATAATATTCTTAGTTGCTGATTTTGCCTCAACTGTAACTCCTGTTTGTAAAATAGCCTCTCCATTTATAACGTGAGAAAGTATATTTCCTGTATCTAATGCATTTCCAAGTGCTACAGTTAGATTTTTTGAAGTTATAGAACTTCCTTCAGTAACTCTGGTTCTTTCTACAGAGTATCCGTTAGTAACTAATGTTCCACCATTGTCTACAATGTATCCTCCTTTTTGAGCAAAAATACCTACTCCATCTCCACCAAATTCAATTTTTGCACCACTTTCAAAATTAACTTTCGCTTTGCTAGTAACTATTGCTCCAACTCCATTTGCTCCGTTTAGCTTAATATCTGCACCGTTATCAATTGTTACTGTTGAAGCTTTGGTTCCATCTCCACCATTTCCAATATAAATACCAGTTCCAGCTGTTGTGTTATCTCCTATATTCATAGTCCCTGTATATTTAATATGGCTGCTATTTTCAGCAAACAATCCAACTCCATTTGCTCCTGTAGTTATTGATGTCGATATTGTTTTAGGGCTTCCAGATGTTCCTTGTCCATCAGTATAGATTCCAATTGCATAAAAATCATTTGAGCCACCTAATACAGAGCTTCCTACTTTTACCCCCTGGTTATAACCTGAAATATCAGCAGTTGCTCCCTTCATAAGAAGTCCAATTATTCCATTACCAGTATTAGAACCCGTCGTGTAGTCTAATTTTGATGTGCTTGAATTTAACGTTCCTCCATCAAGATAAACTCCAACTCCATATCCGCTTATATTTCCAATATTTGCTCCATTAATCTTTCCTGTATCAGAAGCACTTGTTCCTTTAATATAATACGCAACTCTATTTTGATTTTTTGTACCTAAATTTATTGTTCCTGTAGTTGTATCAGTTACTGTTGCCTCGTCTTTTAGATAAACGGCTACTGATGAATCCGCATCATCATTTAATGCTATTTTTCCTACTTTTGTTATGGTAGATTTTGGTGTATAGATTCCAACTGTGCTTTTTTGTTTTAGATTTATAGTTCCTTCATTTTTTATAGTTGAATCAGCCAAATTACCATTATTTTTTGTAAACATTCCTGTAGAGTTTTCAGATTCTACATTAATCACACCATCTGCTGTATTTGTCAAGCTGATTTTCTTCCCAGTGGCACTTGCCGAACCAAACATTCCAACTGAATTTTTAGAAGATGATGTTAAATTTATAGTTCCTGAATTTTCAGCTGTTGCATCATCTTTTGAGAATATTCCTGTTGATTTTTCACCAGTCAATTTAATAGTAGCATTCTTTGCATTTATAACTGCTGTCCCATCGTCTACACCATACATTCCAATTACTGATTCTGCTGTTCCTATTATTTCTTTGTTGTTTGTTATTTTAGCCTTATCAGTCGCAAGCATTCCTGTCGCTTTTTTACCTTTTACAGTAACAGTTCCTTCATTTATTCCTTCAGTAGCATTCGATGTGGCAGTATTTTTACCAGTAGCATAAATTCCTATCGCACTCTCTCCAGCTGATGATATTTCAATTGTAGCACCATTATGATTTTTTATTTCTGAACCATTTTTCCCATACATTCCAACTGATTCTTTGTTGTTTACTGCTATTTTGTTCTTATTATTTGTTACTGAATTATCCGAAAGCATTCCAACTGATTTTTCAGAATTTACTTCAATTTGACCTTTATTATCCGCCGTTAAATTTCCTCTGTTGTTGGTAGCATTTGTAGAAAATATTCCAACTGATTCTTTCGTGCTGACATCTATTTTATTTTTATTTTCTATAACCAATGTTTTAGTTGCAGCTGCTTCAAGTTCTCCATAAATTCCTGCACTTTTTACTTGCCCAGCTGTATTTTTTAAAGTAATTATTCCACTATTTTCTATTGTATTATTTTCTGTCGCATTTTTTGTAAATTTACCATAAATTCCGGCTGAAGCTCCTTTATGCACATCAATAGTGCCTGCTGATGCATTTACTGCATTACTGTCTTCAAGATAAATTCCTGCTGATTCTTCTTCTTTAATCTCTATTTTTTTATTATTAGTTACTTTTGATCCAGATTTACCATAAATTCCTGCTGATTTTTTGTCATTCATAATAATTGTTCCACTATTATCAACTGTGCTTTTTACAGCTGAAATTCCGATTGATTCTTCTGAATTTACTGTTATTACTCCATCAGAACTATTAATAACTTCTATTTTATCTACATTATTATTACTATCATTTAAAGCAAATATTCCAACTGATTGCGAACTTCCATTAGCAATATTTATTTCTTTATTATTTTGTAATGTCAATTTTTTAGGTGCCCCGCTTACAGATTCACCATATATTCCAACATTCTTGATAACGTTTGTCAGATTTATTATTCCTTCATTTAAAATAGAATAGTCTTTTTGGGATGAGTTTGTTATTTTTCCATACATTGCTGCTGAACCGCTAGTCGCTCCAGCAGATCCTGTCAACGTTATTGTTCCATCAGCTGTATTTGTTGCGTTTGAATCTGAAGCATACATTCCTGCTGAATTTTCATGTAAAACATTTATTGTTTTTTCGTTAGTTATGTTAGAGTCGTTACTCCCATACATTCCTGCTGAATTTTCTTTTTTTACATTTATTATATTTTTATTTTTTCCTGTAGCTTTATCAACAAAAATTCCAACTGTACTTCTAACGTCCAAATCAATTTTTCCATTAGAAGCTTCATTTACTACAATTCCAGCATTATCTCCAGCATTATTTTTCAAATACATTGCAGCTGATTCTTCCTGACCAACAATTATATCCTTTTCATTTTGCAATGTTGTAGTTCCTGTTGCTGTACTCTTAATCTCTACATACATCCCTGCTGATGCTGTTTTACCAGTTCCTTTTAACTCAATTTTTCCAGTATTTGCGATAGTTCTTGAAACAGCATCTGAAATTTTTGCAAAAATTCCTGCTGATTTATTACTTTCAATACTTATTGTTCCTGCATTTGAAGGCGATGAGTCTTCTGCATAGATTCCTGCTGACTTATCTCCAGTTATTGTAATTTTTCCAGTTGTAGCATCATTTGAAATAGTCGCTCCATCTAAACCTAGCATTCCAGCAGAAGCTCCACCATTCATTTCTATATTCCCTTTATTTGTAGCACTTCCTTTATTTGCCAAAATTCCAACTGAAGCCGAAGCAGCTGTTGTATCAGTAAGTAAAATATCTCCGCTATTTTCGATTTCGGATTCTTTACCATAAATTCCAACTGATTTTTTCCCTTGTAATTTTATTTCAGAACCTGCGAAATTAGTTACTTTTGCTTTTTCCGACATTATCCCTATCGCATCTGAAGCCAAAGTATCTGAAGTTATTTTTTTCTTATTTTCAATTACAACATCAGCACTCTTACCATAGATACCAATAGAATTGCCTATATGAATATTTATGTTTCCAGAATTTTCTACGTTCTGATTACCTTCTGCATAAATTCCAACATTTTGAGTTTCAGTAGAACTTGCTACTCCAACTTCTATAGTTCCTTTATTTTTAACATTTTTTGCAGATGTAGATGTTGAATAAATTCCTGCTGAACTTCCTTTTTTAGAAATTATTTTCCCAGTTGTTTCATTTGTAACATCACTGTTATCTGCATAAATTCCTGCTGATCCTGTTTCTTCTGTAGTTATATTTCCAGAATTTTCAATTGTTGAATTTGTTATTCCATAAACTCCTGCCGATCCTGTTCCAGAAGTTGTTATTTCTCCACCAGAAGCATTACTTACTGTACTGCTATTTGACAGTATCCCGACTGATGAAGTTCCAGAAGTTGTTATTTTCCCAGTACCACTATTTGCCAACGTTGAACTTTCTTTTCCATAAATTGCGATTGAACTGTTCTTTGCAGTTGTTATTATATTATTATTTGTCACTTTTGAAGCATTGGAATAAATTCCTATAGCTCCATCTTTTCCTGCTAATACAAGTTTTCCATCATTTGTTACAACAGCTCCATTTAATCCTGAAATTGTAGTTTTAAATTCAGAAGTCAAGATTTTTCCTGATTTAATATTAACTTTCCCAGCATCAGATACTAAAAATTGTGCAGAATCATCAATATTAGAAAATTTCGTACTGTCAGCCGTAATATTTCCATCAATATTTATAGTCGTATTTTTCGCACCATAAAATACAGCTGAATTTTCACCCATACTTGAAACTGTTAAATTTTGTAATGTTGTGTTTGTTATATCTACAGTATCATCTGCTGTATTCCCAGTATTTCCAAAGTAAGCGAACACAGATTTTTTACCAATTGAAGTACTAAGATTTGTCATTATAAAGGCTGTTCTAAAATCACTAGCCTTGGATGAATAAAGTCCAACTGTTCTTTCTCCCAAATTTAATACTGCATTTCCCTGAAAAGTAGTACTTGTACTAGATCCATCTGAATATACTCCGATTCCAGTGCTAGTTCCAGAATCTCCAACTGTAACTGTACCTTCAACAGTTCCAGTAGAGCCACTAGTAAATATTGCAATTCCACCATTACTAGATTTTATTTCTCCATTACTTGCATTTGTAAAGGTTCCATTTTCTGAATATAACCCTACTTTTCCACCTGCTTCAACGGATACAACTCCAGCGTTTGTAAATGTTCCTGTATTTTGTACAACAGCATGATATGCAGCATTTGAAATAGTTGCTCCATTTTTATTTGTTGCAACAGATCCATTTGAAAGATATAATCCAATAGAATCAGTACCAGTTGATGTTACTTCTATATTTTTTTCATTCTCAAATGTCGAATTATTTAAAATTACACCATATACTTTATTTCCTGTAACCGTTATTGTTCCTTGGTTTCCTGTTGTTCCTGTTGTTCCATTAAAGTACATTCCAATATTTTCATTTGCTCCATTTACTTTAATATTACCTTCATTAACAAACTTTGCTGAACTTGAATAAACTCCAATATTTTTACCGTCTATACTATTAATAGTAATTGTACCTTCATTTTTCATATTTGTTGCCAAAGCATTCCCAACTCTTATTCCCATACTTCCATTAGAGCCATTTTCAATATCAATATTTGCATTTTTAGTATTTTTTACATCAGAATCTACTTGTGAGTAAAGTCCAAATGAATTTTTAGCAGCTATTGTAATTGTTCCATTATTAATAGCTCCACCTTGAATTTTACCAAGAACTGTCATACCACCCGAATCGTTTCCAGTAACATTAATTTTTCCATTATTCACAAAACTTGAATCAGGTCCTAAAGCATTTGTTGTTTTTGAAACAACCATACCGTGACTGTTGTCTCCGTTAATATTTACATTTCCATTATTAATTGCAATGGTACTTATATTTACGCCGCTCTTAAAATCACTAGTTGCAAATCCTGCTGAAATATTTCCACTTAAACTAATTTCCCCTTCATTTCTCAAGGTATGTTTATTCGTAGTACTGCTACCTGTCCCTTCATCTGTAAATAAAAGAGCTACTTGCAATGATTTATTTCCGCTTATAAGCCCTGTCGAACCATTTATACCAGTAACTTGCGGATTATTCCATGTATCTGGCTGTACTTCAATCCCTGCTACTTCCATTACATCTAAATATATTTTTCCTTTATTTTCAAATGAAAACGAAGGATTATTTCGTCCTCCTTTACTTGAAGGAAGACCTGGATCTAATGTTATAGCCCTTTGCTTAGTTATATCTACATGCATTTCTGTATTTTCGCCTGAATAAAATGAACCGTTATTAGTCATATATTCTCCAATTGCTTTATGGTGGCCAACAGGTGCTTGACTTAATGTGTAACTAGAATTAAGCAAATTCGTATTAGCATTCATTGTATTATCAGCAGTTATACTATTCCCATACGAATCTAATCGTGGAATACTAAAAACTATAGGATTCGCTGTTGGATTTGGTGGTGTAACACTTGGAGCAGTAGGTTTAGTAACACTAATTGCACTAACTTCTGAAATATTTGGAGGAGTAATTGTCAATGTGTTTACAGTTGGACTTGGTGCCGTTACATTCATACTCAGTGCTGGCGGTGTTATATTTACGGCTATTGTTGGTGCCGACAAATTCATACTAATGCTTGGAGCCGTTACTGTAGGCGGTGTAGCTGGCTCTTGTGGATTCGGCACTTCAATCGTAACAGGATTTAATGTAGGAAGTATGATTGTCGGTGCTGTTATTGGCGAAGTTACACTCAAATTAATTGCTGGACGTACTACAGCTCTTGGCATATCAATTTGTGGATTTATTGTGATTTCTTCTTTTGAAATAGATTTTGGACGTACATTTGCCATTATCTGAATTTCCACTTCAGGTTCTTGAACGTGTAACAATGATGCTAATCCGTAAGATTGTGAACCTACTGTAGAAGTGCTAATTGATGGTGTTATAAAATTTTTTCTTCTATTAGACAAAATTCCAGTATCTCCCCAGTCACCTCTAGTAAATATGCCATTAAACGGATATTTAGCAGCCTTATCTCCTCTTCCTTTATAAGCTCCGTTACTACTTGATGTAAAAGTATTGGCTCCAAATTGCCATGATGCCCATTTTGATTTTACAACCTGATCTCCTTGTTCCATTAATTGAACTAATTCCAAGTTCAAGTCTTCTACAGCTTCTTCGTTTGCTTTTTTCTTTTTCTTTATTGCAACCCTTGTTTTTTCAGCTGACATTACCAATTCCTTGTTCATACGCTCATAAAGCATATCTGAAGATGTATTTATCCCAATTGAAAATGTTATCATCCCTGTTATTAAGTACGAGAACAGCAATGATTCTGTATACTTTACATTTTTTGCCCTTTTAGCAAAAGCCTTCAAGTCTTTTTTTGCCTGTTTTAAATTGTTACTCATATTTTTCTCCTTTTTACTTTGATTTTTTTTACTATAAGATACAAAAACTCATAATTTTCTAATTATTTAACTCTTCTGTTAACTCTTTAAATACCGATTACTATATAATAGTTAAAATTTAAAATTTTTACATGGTTACAGCTTATCATATTAAAATTATCTTTATATTTCAAATCTATTCAAAATTATAAAAAATAAAGAAATATTGATTTGGAATGGAGTAGAGCAGTAATGTTTTCGAATTATTTTAAATTGATTCGCTTTCTAAATCATGTTATTTAGTCCATGTATTCAGTTCACTTTAAAATATACCAATTTTTAAGATTCTTAGAATTGAAATAAAATATACTCGAACCCATAAATTATTTATATAAATATAAGGCTTGAGTACTCTAATTTATTAACTAAAATTTTATCTTTAAATAACTTTACTATATAATTAGAAATTTCAAATTTATTCTCAAAATATTTTTATGATTTACTAAAAATGAACTATTATATAGTTTAAGATTAGCAGTTTCTTTAACCATAATTTTAAAGTAATTTTAATTTCAAATCTAAATCTAAATTTTCTTTTCGTAGTATTATAACATTTTTTTATTTCCTTTACAATAAAAAAATCTCTCTTTTATATAAATTTTAGAGAGATTTCTTTAATAATATTATTTTTTTTCTTTTAAAAAAATTTATTTTGATTACAGTATATTTATTTTATAATCAATGTGCTTCCATCCATTTCAGCTGGTTTTTCTAATCCCAATAAATCAAGCATTGTTGGAGTAATATCAGCCAGTTTTCCATCTGTTCTCAATTTTGCATCCTTCATATCGTTTGTAATGAAAATGAATGGAACTGGATTTACAGTGTGTGCTGTATGAGGCTCTTTAGTTTCAGGATTTAATAATAAGTCAGCATTTCCGTGATCTGCTGTAATTAATACTGCACCATCAAGTTCCAATACTTTTCTTACAATTTGTCCTGTACAGTTGTCTACTGCTTGACAAGCTTGAATAACAGCATCAACATTTCCTGTATGTCCAACCATGTCAGGATTTGCGAAGTTTAATACAACTGTGTCAACTTTTCCAGTATTTAATTCTTTAATTAAGTTTTCTTTAACTTCATAAGCACTCATTTCAGGCTGTAAGTCATAAGTTGCAACTTTTGGTGAATCAGACAATAATCTGATTTCTCCTGGATATGGCTCCTCTTTTCCACCATTGAAGAAGAATGTAACGTGTGCATATTTTTCAGTTTCTGCTGTTCTTACTTGAATTAATCCAGCTTTTGATACAACTTCCCCAAATCCATTTATAATTGTTTCAGGCGGGAATGCCACTGGTGAACTGAATGTTGCATCATATTGAGCCATTGTAGCAAAGTTTACTTTAGGATAAACTTTTCTTGTAAATCCATTAAACTCAGGGTCAACAAATGTTCTAGTCAATTGTCTAGCTCTATCAGGTCTAAAGTTTGCAAAAATTACACCATCTCCATCTTTAATTAATCCATTGTCTTTTGAACCAATTTTAACAGGTTTTACAAATTCGTCTGTAATTCCTTCTGCATAAGAATTTCTGATTGCCTCGTCAGCAGTAGCTGCCAAGTTTCCTTCTCCAGAAGTTAGGGCATTGTAGGCAAGTTCCACTCTGTCCCAGTTATTATCTCTATCCATTGCATAATATCTTCCTACAACTGTAGCAATTTTTCCTACACCAAGTTCATCCAATGTTTTTTGCAATTGAGCTAAGTATTCCACTCCACTTTCAGGGGCAGTATCTCTTCCATCCATAATCGCATGAACATAAACTTCTGTAAGTCCTTTTTTCTTAGCCATATCAACTAACCCAATTAAGTGGTCAATGTGACAGTGAACTCCACCATCAGAAGTTAATCCTGTAATATGTAAAGCTTTTCCATTAGCTTTTGTAGTTTCCATAATATCTGACAGCACTTTATTTTCTAAAATTGTACCTTCTTTAATAGCTTTTGTAATTTTTGGCAACATTTGGTAAACAACTCTTCCAGCACCAATATTTGTATGCCCAACTTCAGAATTTCCAAACTGTCCTTCAGGCAGCCCAACAAATTCTCCATCTGCTCTCAATTCAGTATGAGGGTATTCTTTAAGATATTTGTTAAAATTAACTGGATGAGCCAATTTTACTCCATCAACTTCATTATCATGATGATTCATCCCCCATCCATCCAAAATTATTAAAACTACTGGTCTTTTTTTCATAATCTTTCTTCCTTCCATTTTTTAAATAACTTTCTTTTCCTATGTCTATTATACAGATTTTTTCTAAATTTATCAAGGAATTTGAATAAAAAATTTCTCTTTCTTTTTTTATATACCTATTGAAAAAATTATTGTTAATGGATTTTCTTTATATAATTCATATATTTTTTCTTTAACAAAATTTTGCTTATTTTAAAACTTATATAGTCTTTTTTTAAATTATAATTTTTAATCAAAATAGTTATTTATGATTAAATGAAAAATGTCGTGATTTTTTTGGAATGAAAACTACTGTTTGAACTTTTTCAAAACATTTAAAAAATAAATATCTAAAGGATTGGTATAACTTTTATTAAAAAGCGAGTTTAGTTTTCATTCCAAAAAAATGCTTAGACGAGCTGGGTTTGCAAAGGGGATAGCGACCGTTCCCCTTTGCTTTATAAAAAAAGAAAAAACATATAAATTACAAAAAAATATTTATTGATTAAAATAACCTAGTATCAAGACAATAGAAAAAAATTATTCTTTATATCTTGATTTTTATTGAAAAAAATGATAATATATTGTGTAATTTGCAATATATTTAACTATATAGCAATTTATTTTATAAGTAAAACTATTGAAAGGAGAAATAAATGGCACACTCAAAATCATCTAAAAAAAGAGTTTTTATTGGTGAAAGAAATGCAGCTAGAAATCAAGCTATCAGAAGCAGAACTAGAACTTTCGTAAAAAAAGTGCTTGCCGCTGTTGAAGCTAAAAATGTCGACGAAGCTAAATCAGCATTACAAGTAGCATATAAAGAATTAGATAAAGCTGTAACAAAAGGTGTTATTAAGAAAAACACTGCATCAAGAAAAAAATCTAGATTAACATTAAAAGTTAATTCATTGGCAAATTAATTTTTTGCTACTGATTGATTTTAAAAAAATTTTTTTAAGATTAACAAAAATAAAAGACTATCACAATCTAAGGATAGTCTTTTTTATTATACAGCTTTAATTACTTTTTCTAAAAAGTTCCCTTACTCTCAAATTATTTTTTCTACCTTTTAAAATCCATGAAATTGTGGCTTGAAAAAAATATAAGCTTTTTAACCAGTTTGGATTTATATAAATATCCTCATCACTTTTTAAAGTTATAATATTAGCAGAAAATTCATCTAACACTTTACCTAAATTTTTTAGCGGCCCTTGCCCCAATGGAGATTTTTTCAGATATGGCAACAATTCTCCTGCACCTGCACCAATTCCTTGTCCCCAGTCTGCCTTAACTTTCTCGCACCAATTTTTCATCTGCAAAATTGCCAACCGATTTTGCTTACCTTCATAAAATCCATTATTTGCTATGCAATAAATTTTAGTTCCAGATTTTATAACTTTTTCCTTTTCAAATTCTACAAGTAATTTTAACAGATTGGACGGAATTCCATCAACATACAAAGGAAAAAGAAATATTAAAACATCACTATTATAAATTTCATTTTTATTTTCATCATTTAATCTAAAAGAAATAGAATAATATTTTTTTATTTCATTTTCTTTAAACAAGGATGATAAATAATTTCCCAATATTTCAGAATTGCTTTTAATTGCTTTTGGACTTCCATTTATTATACTAATTTTCATATCTCATCATTCTCCTAATCTTCTAAAAAAGAAACCTTAAAAGTTTTTACATCTAAATTCACGCTATTAGCCTTTACTATTTCTTTAGCGGCTATCTTTTCATTTGATGATAAATTTTTTCCATAAAAATACACATTTAACCCAAATTTTGTTTTATTTCGTGTGATATGATGCATCTCTTTATTTTTAAATTTAAAAAATGGCAACAAATATGGAATTGTCCTATCTAGCACATTTTTTACAAATGGACTGTAAGAACCATAGACACATTGACTTATAATCACAACTTTGTCTGCTTTTGAATATAATTTTGCTAAACTTTCATATCCATCCCTAATTTTACACTTCCCAGGTGTTTTAATCCAGCATTCAAAACATCCCATACAACTTTTAATTCTATCATTGTCACAAATTATAGATATATCTTCATCAACTATTATTTTCTTTTGAGTTATACTATCTTTTATTTTATCCATAATTTTTTCCTTTTTTTCAATTTTCCACTTTAAATTTTCCAATTTTTCATCGTCTAAATCGTGTATAATTAATTCCATATTTCTCACCTTCCATAGATATATTAAAATCTTCAAAATATAGCAGTGACTATTAATCAAATTTAAATTTAAAATCTTACAATAACCAGCAACTTTCAATTCTGTGATAAAACGTCTTAAAATTAAACTCAAACGCCATAACTATTTTACTAACACCTTAAATTTACATAACTTTTAATAGTTTCGTTTTAAATGGATTTGAGTATATTTTAGAGTTACCTTGCTATACAAACTGATTTTATTATCTCCTCTATTCTCTCTTCCCAGCTTTCAGAATACTTTATATCATTTGTAATCATTATTGTCGTTAATCCTTGTACCAACGCCCACATTGCTATAATTTTATCTTGCATAGCCTGATTTGGCACTCCCATTTTTTCAAGTATTTTTATCGCCTCAATTTTTAATATGCTAAAAGCTTTTTCATTATTATTTTCTATTTTTGAAAACTTTGAGAATAAATCTATTTTCATATTTTTTCTTGAAATCATAAAATGATAGTATCTATGATTCTCACAAAAAAACATAACGTACGTTTTTCCTAATTTTACCAACAAATCCTCTTGATTTTCATATTTTTTCCTCGTTCTATCAAGTTTCTCCGCCAATATTCCCCATATATAATCACTCATTGCGTAAAGCAAATCACTTTTTTTCTTAAAATATGTATACGGTGCCGCATTACTTACTCCGCACATTTTAGCTACTTTTCTTAAAGATAATTTTTCTTCTCCTTCTTCATTTATCACCTCTATCCCTTTTTCAATCAATTCTTCTCGTAAATTTCCATGATGGTAACTTTTTTTAGTTTTTTCCATATTTAAATTCCCCTAACTTTCATTATCTTATCACTGTAAAGATTATACATCCAAATCTTACCACTGTCAAGTTTATTTTAAAATTTTATTACTACTTTTTTGTTGTGAGATAATACATATGTGACAAGAATATACAAAAAAAGAAAGGTTTCTGATATAATGTAAATCTACCAAACCACATTAAGGAGAAACCTTTCATATGAGTAGTATATCAGAAATATACCGTGTTCGTCAACGGGCAATTGAGTATGCAATAAAACATAATAATAATTCAAAGGCAGCAGTGAAGTATAAGACATCACGTCAGCAGATAAAACGTTGGAGAGACAGATACGACGGAACAGTCCAGTCTCTTCTGCCAAAAAGCAGAAGACCTAAAAGCCACCCAAACCAGCACACGCAAGAAGAAATAGAGCTGGTTATGAAAAAGTACAGGAAATTTGGCTATGAAGGGCTGGCAGAAGTCTATGTTAAAGCAAGAAAGGAAGGCTACAGCCGTACATACGATTCAATGTGCAAGATAATAAGGAAAATGAAGGGCAATGCCAAAGAAAAGCCTAAAAAGCAGCATAAAAGAAAAAGAAAGTTGAACAGGCGAAGTACCTGGGAAAGAGTGCAGATAGACATAAAATATGTTCCAGAAGAATGCATACAGTTTGGAACACGTGACCAGAAGTATTATCAAATAACAGCATTAGATGAATATACAAGAAAAAGAGTGTTAAGGATAGCAGATGAAAAAAGCACCTATCAGACTGCAAAGTTTCTAGAGAACTTGGAAAGGGAGCTGGGATTTGACATAAAGAAAGTTCAGACAGATAATGGGAAAGAGTTCACAAATTCTGAAAGTGATAAGAAAACACTGTTTGAGCTGAAACTGGAGGAGAAGGGGATAGAGTACGTGACAACCCGTCCATATTCGCCATGGGAGAATGGAAAAGTGGAAAGAAGCCACAGGCTTGACAGCAAGTACTATGCAGACAAGAAATTTAAAAGCAAGGAAGAACTGTTAAGGGCAATAAGGAAATACAATACAAGATACAACAACATATCAAGAAAAGTACTGGGCTTTAAGAGTCCAAATGAAGTATTAAAAGAGTACAAGGAAAATCAGTAGGTTAAAGATACATTAGGAAAGAAATATTTTTTTAATATATTTTTGTAACAAATGTTTGACATCTATACAATTTTAAAATTTTATTACTACTTTTTAACTGGGTTTAGTATAAATAAATATTTTTATAAAATTTATTGGATAAAAAATTGCTTTAAAAATTCAAATTATATACAATATAGAAAAAAATAACCGCTGTCTTTTACAACAACGATTACTTTTAATTTCTATTTTTAAAAATATCAATCCTTTTTAATTAAATAATCACTATCTTAATATAGAAAATATGAAAAATTCATACGGCTTCTTTACTTTATACTCTTTTGTAATATTTAAAACATCTTCTTTCTTTTTATAGTAAATACCTCCATCTAATGATAAATTTAATGACAAACTCTTAGAAGAATCTATCAAAAAATATTCATCTTCACATTTTGAGTAATCATACTCTCCAGGCTTATATAATGTTATTCCACCTGAAATAACCCTACCATAATAGTATTTACCTTTTTTACCTATTTCTATTATTTTACATCCGTCTTCCCATTCTAAAAAGTATTCTCTTTTTTTAAAATTAAAATCAAATCTATCCCAGTAAAATTCTTTAGGTACATAAAAATTATTTATTACAAATAATTTAAAAGACAACACTATTATAATTATCAAGATTATTGGCATAATTTTTTTTAACATTTCTATTACTCCTATCTTCTTTGAGATAATTTTCTTTTTACTTCATTTTCTATTTCTTTTAGTGATTTTAAAGTTTTATTAATCTTGATTTCTTTTTTTCGTGTTTCCATTCCAAAAGGGTTTCCACCTTCCAATTCTTTTCGCGGATTGCTTTGTGAACCTAAAGCTAAAATATTTTTCACATCATCAAAAGTATCTCTATACTGAATAAGTACTGTTATATTTACATTATATCCTCCATTAATTTTTTTTATTTTTTCATATGAAGAAGTAAATAAACTAGTATTCCCCAGTGCTGTAAATTCGGTCTTAGATAAAGTAAAGTCTACTATTTTATGTTCTTTTAGCCTATCTTTATATCCCAGTTCACTGGTATTTTTACCTTTAATAGAATCCGTCCATCTATTTACAATTTTATTCATTAAACTTGCAATAGCTTTATCATTAAATAATCTATACTTTCATCTGGCATATAATCATCTATAATGAGTTTTTGTTTATTCCAATTTCTTGAACTATAAAAAATATCATCTACTGTTTTCGTCATTGGTACTAAATATTGATTTCGTATTTTACTGTGTATTCTGCTGTTATTATACCACATTTCTTTATAATTGTATATTTCTGCTTTATGTTTCTAGATTTTCAAACCTTTACTGCAAGATAAGGTTTTGCGACAATAAGCAATCCTATCAAAGTAAAAAAGAAAAATATAGTAATATGAAAAAATATTTATCAATCAAAATATCTAAAAAATTATTCCCATTTTTAAACGGAGTTTAATATAAAAATTCTTATAAAATAAAAAGAGAGCGTCAAAATGCACCCTCTTTCATTATTTTCTAACAATAATCAGTTTATAATAAAACTTAATTTTACAATAAGTTTTATTTCTTTACTTTTTTCGCCTCATCTTTTTTCTTTAAATCTTTATCTGTTTCTTTATCTTCCTCCTGTTTTACTCCCCACGCTTCAGGCTTAGGCACACAAATTGGACGTCCTTCTGGCAGCATATCCCATATTTTTTTTAATATTCCCATTAGAAATACACCTCTTTTATGTTTGCTTTCAAATTTTGTTCGTATTCTTTAATTTTTTTGTTAAAATTCTATCAGGTTTAGTTAACGTAGCTTTTAAACAATCTAATTATAAATCAATTATTTAAACATCTTAGTTCAATATTTATATTTATTCATATCTTAGGATTTCTAAAATTATTTTTTTCTAAATAATGAGCAAATTTCCATAATTAACATTTCCACTCCTGTTTCCATTTCTATTTTACCAGTCTTTATATCCTTTTCTATTTCCCAGCATCTAAAAACTAATTTTTTTAAACTGGCATTTGTGTAGTTTTGCTCCAGTTCTATTTTTTTGAAAATTACATAGGAATTTGGGATTCTATTATTGGATTTAAAAATTTCTTTTATTTCTTCAAATTCTATTTTAAAAGTGTTGTAATTTTTACTGAATTTTCGGCCTTTCATTTTTAACGAGCTTATTTTGTACATTATTTCGAGTTCATTGTAAAGAGAATACAAGATTCCCATATATTCTTTTTTTTGCTCCAAGTATCTCATTACATCCGCTGGGTTGTTTAACAATATGTTTCGGGTCATTTCATAAATTTGATAATCTTTTTCAATAGATACAATATTTTTATCATTTTTTCAATATCAAACTTTTCTCCATCCAGAAAAATCTTAATTTTTGCAACTTCATTTCTGACCTTAAACGGATTGCTCCCTATCATTTCAAGAAGCATTGCCACATCCCTTGCATTTATATCCAGTTCATTTACAACATAAGCCCGTATTTCCTCTTCTGTTTCCTTCTGAAATAAAAAAACTTCCATTTGCTTATTTTTACTAAATTCATCCAGCAGCTTTTTTAATTTTACTCCAAATTTTCCATCTTCCTTGTCATAATCAATAATAATTTCCTTATTTACTATCTCAAGATTTGCTATGTATTTCAAAATTTCCTCAATATTTTTGAGCTTTTCCGATCTTTTTAGTACAACCAGTTCCTGACTTGAAAATATGGAATTAATATTTATTTTTTCCAAAAATTTTTCATTTTCCTTCAAATCCACATCAAAAAAACTTTCACTAATTCCAACATTTTCTTTCCGAATTTTCTCCAAAAGTTCAAAATATTTAAATTCTCTTTGCTTTTTTCCTCCAATAAAATAAATCATTTATTTCCTCACGTCTATAATTATTTTTTATTTCTTGAGAAAATTATATCAAATTTTTTGTATAATTTGAACTTTAAAACAAAAAACAAATAAAATTTGTAAAAATTATATTCTATATTTTTCTCTTATTTGATTTTTATATGTTTCAGCCTGAGTTCCATACACTACTTGAATTCCTTTTCCAGAACGAATTACACCTTTTGCCTGCAATTCTTTCCATCTCGCATCATCAGCAACTATAGAAGCATCTTTTACAGTAACTCTAAGTCTTGTAATGCAGGCATCTATATTTTCTATATTTTCTGCTCCACCTAATGAAACTACTATATTGTCTATAAGTTCTGTATTTTCTTTAGCTTCGTTATAATCTTTTCTTGTATAAAGTTTATTTTCAGAATCTCCTCTACCTGGTGTAAGAATGTTAAATTTCAAAATTAATGTTTTGAACACAAAATAATATACAAGTGCATATACAGGGCCTAATATTAGTATCCAGTAATATGAAGTCTTTGCATTTCCTTGTAAAAGTCCAAAGAAAGTGAAATCTATAATTCCTCTTGAGAATGTAATTCCTACTGCCACATTAAGCACATACATCAGCATATAGGCAAGTCCTTCAAGCACTGCATGAATTACGTATAATACAGGTGCTACAAATAAGAAAGTAAATTCTATCGGTTCAGTTATTCCTGTAAGGAATGATGTCAATGCGGCTGATAGCAATATTCCTTTTATAGCCGCTTTATTCTTGTCATCTGCAGTTCTGTACATTGCAAGAGCTGCTGCAGGTAATCCAAACATCATAGGTAAAAATCCACCTGTCATTGTTTTTGTCGCCGCTGCACTAAAATGTTTTACTGACGGATCTGCAAGCTGTGCAAAGAATATATTTTGCCCTCCTGCTACCATCTGTCCTCCCACTTCCTGATAACCTCCAAGCTGAGTATACCAGAACAGAGGATATATCGCATGGTGCAATCCAAATACATTTAACAATCTCATTGTAAATCCATAGAAGAATGTTCCTATAGCCCCTGTAGCTGCAAACATTTCTCCAGCTTTCACAATTCCCATAAAGATTGTAGGCCAAACAAACGGAAATATTGCTGCCAAAGGAATAAATAAAATAATTGTCATAACAGGCACAAATCTATTTCCGCTGAAAAATGCCAAATAATCAGGTAATTTTTTATCTGAAAACTTGTTTGTAATTGCCGAAGCCACAATACCGCACACGATACCACCAAACACACCCGTCTGTAATGTAAATATTCCAAGTTCCTTCGCATACAATGCCGCTGTTCCTCTTGCCGCAGCTTCACTCAAACCTTTTCCAATAAGAGCATCATAAGTTACTGAATCAGGAGTTATCCCTTTAAAACTCAAAATTGTCCCTATTATAGTGTGAAAAAGCAAAAATCCCAAAACTGCTGATAACGCTGCTGTTTCTTTATTTTTATTTGCAAGCCCTATAGCTACACCAACTGCAAACAGTAAAGGTAAATTTGCAAAAACAAACAATCCTACGTTAGAAAACAACTGCATAAGATAATTTAAGGGCGTTCCTGGTTCAAGAAAAGTTAAATTATATGTTTTTATAAGAATAGGATTCGTAAAAGAACCTCCCACCCCTAAAAGTATTCCCGCCATTGGCAATACTGCGATAGGTAACATAAAAGCCCTACCTATTTTCTGTAATACTGCAAAAATTCCATTATTTTTCATAGCATATACCATATATTGAAACCATTTAAAATATTATATTTCCTCCTCTCTTTGTTATTTTCTAAAACAGTTTCAATAATTTCCTTTCTATAATATTTATTTTTAATTACTAATTTTTATTTCTCCATTTCCCTAACAAATCTTTGAGCAATCTCAAGAGGTCTTGTTATAGCTCCTCCGACAACTACTGCAAATGCACCCAATTCCAGCATTTTTTTTGCCTGCTTCGGCTCGTGTATTTTTCCTTCTGCTATTATTGGAATATGAAGTGTTTTAGCAAGATTTTCTACTAATTCAAAATCAGGCCCTTCTGATTTTTTACTGTAGGAAGTATATCCACTAAGTGTTGTTCCTACAAAATCTACACCAGCTTTCTCAGCATTCACACCTTCTTCAAATGTTGAAATATCTGCCATTAATAGCACATCAGGATATTTTTCCCTAATTTTTTTTATAAATTCATTTATTGTTTTTGCTTCAGGACGTTCTCTCATTGTACAGTCTAATGCAATTATATCGGCTTTAGCTTTCACTAAATCATCTATTTCCTTCATCGTTACAGTTATATGCTGAGGAAATCCTTCATATTGCTTTTTGATTAATCCTATAACAGGTAAATCTAAGTTTTTTTTGATTTCTTCAATATCTCTTATTCCATTTGTTCTTATTCCCGCAGCTCCAGCCTGTTCTGCCGCAATAGCCATAAGATGCATTATAGTCCCATTTTCTATATAAAGAGGTTCTCCAGGCAATGCCTGACATGAAACAATCAATTTCCCTTTTAATTTTTCCAATAATTTTTCTTTACTCATAATTACACCTTCTTTTACCCTTCAATTAATATTTCTTATATTCCTATGTTACCCTATTTTTTCAATTTGTCAATAGAAAAACTTTTTAATTTTTTATTATAAAAAAAATTTTTTTTTAATCTTTTTCAAATTATATTTGAACTCTTTTATCTATCAAAATAATACGATTTCCTGTTTAAATAATGAAATTATTACAAACTTTTCTAATAAAGGGTATATTTAAAATAATTAAAATATAATTTTCATTTTTCAATCAGATTCTAGTATAAATAACCCGTTGGAGCATTTTTCTGTGCTGACAAAACTGTCTGAGTATAGCGAGTTTTTTGTCAGTGCAGAAAAATGTCGTAAACTAGCCATAGGTTATTGCGTAACAATCTTGCCAAATATTTTGATTATCAGGATAAACCTCTACTGCAAGATAAGGTTTTGCGGCAATGAGCAATCCTACGAGAATAAAAAGAAAAAACATAATAGTATGAAAAAATATTTATTAATCAAAATATATAAAAATAATTTACTTGAATAACTATAAATTAACCTATTATAAAAATTTTAAATCAAATTTAGTATAAAGCTATTTTTTTCAAGATTATATTATTACAATCTATGTAATTTAAAAATTTTCAAAAAAAAGACTGAACATCTCGTTCAGTCCCATATATCCTATTTTTGTTCCACATCTTTATCTTTTTTAGCAAGTTCCGAAAATGCTGTAACCATTCCAGCCAGATTTTGTAATTCGCTTGGAATAATGATTTTTGTTGATTTTCCGTCTGCCACTTTTTCAAATGTTTCCATTCCTTTTAATGACAATACCTCTTTTGTTGGTGCAGCTTCGTTTAACAGTTTCAATGCTTCTGCTTGTGCTTTTTGAATTGATAAGATTGCTTCTGCACGCCCTTCTGCTTCTTTTATCTGCTGTTCTTTTTTAGCTTCTGCTCTTAAAATTGCAGCCTGTTTTTCTCCTTCCGCAACCAAGATTGCCGCTTCCCTTTTTGCTTGTGCTTCCAGAATGTTTGCCCTTTTTTCACGTTCCGCCTTCATTTCCTTTTCCATTGCTACACGAATGTCAGCTGGTGGCAAGATGCTTTTCAATTCCACACGGTTTACTTTTATTCCCCAAGGATCTGTGGCATCATCCAGTTCTTGACGCATTTTTGTGTTAATAATATCTCTTGAAGTCAATGTCTGATCAACTGTCATATCTCCAATAATATTTCTCAAAGTTGTCGCTGTCAAATTTTCAATTGCTGAAAGTGGACGCTCTACTCCATAAGTATACAGCTTTGGATCAGTTATCTGAAAATAAACAACTGTATCAATTTGCATTGTGGCGTTATCCTTTGTAATAACAGGCTGAGGCGGAAAATCCACAACTTGTTCTTTTAAAGAAACGCTTCTTGCAACTCTGTCAAAAAATGGATTCAGAAAACTAAGTCCTGAATTTAAAGATCTATCGTATTTTCCCAATTTTTCAATTATAAGTACACGTGATTCCGGTACAATCTTTATTGATTTAAAAATGTAAATTAACGCTATTACAATAAGAATAACTATTAATGGTAAAGTCCAGTACATAATAATATTACCTCCTATTTTTATTTAAAAAATTATTACTTTCTTTCAAGAATTATCTTGTTGCCTTTAAAACCTTTAATTTTAACAATTTCTCCATTTGACAATATTTCCTCGCTTACTCCTGTCCAAATGGATCCTTTAAATTTTACTTCATATTCCTTTTCAGCTTGTTTAGTATCGACTACTTTTTCAATTTTTACATCAGTCCCTTTCATGCTCGCATCAAAATTTGTCTTTCTTTGCGATTCAATGTATTTTCTCAAGACTGGACGTGTAAATATTAGGAAAATTACCGAAAGTACAGCGAATATTAAAAACTGTATTAGCGAATCTTCTATAAAATTTGCAAGAAACATTACAATTAAAGCTGAAAGTGCAAACCAAATTGTTACAAGCCCTGGAATAATTATTTCCAGAATTGCTGTTATTCCTGACAAAATTGCCCAAAATAATGCTCCCATTTTTCTCTCTCCTTTTTTTCTGATAAATACTTCAGCTACAAAATCTTAAAGTCCTGAAACACCTACTCCAACATGAATCGAATTTGTCCCTTTTCCAGTACTGCTGCAAGCCGCAAGCGTGAACAAAATCATAATCAAAATAATTAGTTTTTTCATTTTATCTCACCTCTTAAAAAATTTTTCCCATTTAGTTGGCTTAAAATCTAGAAATAAACTCCAACTCCACCATGCAATCCACCTGGTCCAACACCTACATTGGCTGATAAGCACGAACTTAAAACTAAAGCCAATAAGACCAATATCAAAAGCTTTCTCATATTTCCTCCATTTTAAATTTATTTTACTTAATATATTTTACAATATAATCTTAATTTTTCAATTTTTTATTTCTTAAAATTGTCTAATAAATTAAATTTTATATTATTTATACAAATTCATTGATTCCTTAAACTTGGCAATTTTGTTTTCAAGCTCTTCTTTTATTCTTCTTTCTTTTTCTACAGCTTCAGGTTTTGCTTTCGCAACAAAATTTTCATTAGACAATTTTTTCAATACTTTATCCAGTTCAACTTGAGTTTTTTCAATGTTTTTTTCCAATTTTTCAATTTCCTTGTCTAAGTCAATTAACTCTGCTAATGGAACAAAAATCTCAGTTGTATCAACCAATCTAAATCCTACAAGTTTTGGAATTTCCACATTAAATTCATATTTTTCAACATTTGCCAGTTTATCCAGTATTTTGGCATTATTTTGTAAAATATTTCTTGCATTTTCATCAGCTGTCTTGAAAATAACCTCAATTTTCTTAGATGGTGAAACATTTGCTTCTCCACGGATATTTCTAATTGCCGAAATAATTTCCTTCAGATAGTCAAATTCTTTTTCAGCCTCAATATTTATAAACTCTTTTTCCTCTTCTGGAAAATCTGATAACATAATTGTTTCTTCGCCAGTTTGTAATTTTTGCCAAATTTCCTCAGTAATAAACGGCATAAATGGATGCAGCATTTTCAGCCCTTTATCAAGAACATGTCTTAATACCCACTGTGCCACAACTTTATCACTACCCTCCTGTCCATAAACACGTGTTTTGGCAATTTCCACATACCAGTCACAAAAATCTCCACGGAAAAATTCGTATGCCAATTTTGCAGCAGCGTCCAGTTCATATTTTTCCATATTTTCATTAATCAATTTTGAAGCAGTCTGCAATTTGGATAAAATCCATTTATCTTCAAGTTTAAATTCAGAATTATCCACAGTTGTTGAAACATGAAAATCTTCCAGATTCGACAATACAAATCTTGACGCATTCCACACTTTATTTGCAAAAGCTGAACCCATTTCAAGAAGTTTTTCTGAAAAATGAATGTCCTGTCCTTGTGAAGTATTGTATAAAAAGCTGAATCTTATTGCATCTGCACCGTATTTTGCTATCAAGTCAAGGGGATCAGGCGAATTTCCTAGAGATTTACTCATTTTTCTACCTTTTTCATCCCGTATAATTCCATGCAGGTAAACATAATTAAATGGTATTTCATCTTTTATATAAAGACTCATCATTACCATTCTTGCTACCCAGAAAAATAAAATATCTGCTCCTGTAACAAGTGCATTTGTAGGAAAGAATTTTTTCAGATCTTCAGTTTCATTTGGCCAGCCCAATGTTGAAAATGGCCATAATGCTGATGAAAACCAAGTATCAAGCACATCAGTTTCTTCCGTCAAGTTCACATCTTTTCCAAATTTTTCACGTGCCTGAATTTTTGCCTCTTCCAGACTTTTTGCCACAAAAACTGTTCCGTCTTCTGAATAATAGGCAGGTATTCTGTGTCCCCACCAGATTTGACGTGAAATTGTCCAGTCCCTTATGTTTTCCAGCCAGTTGTAATAAACTTTTTCCCATCTTTTTGGCGTAATTTGAATTTTTCCATTTTTTACAACTTCCAATGCTCTTTTTGCAAGCGGCTCCATTTTTACAAACCATTGCGTAGAAACTCTTGGCTCGATAATCGAATTACATCTATAGCAATGCCCCACAGCATTCTTATGATCTTTTACTCCGACTAGCAGTCCCTGCTCTTCCAAATCAGCAAGTATAGCCTTTCTAGCAGCAAATCTTTCTAGCCCTTGATATTTCCCACCATTTTCATTTACATGCGCATCTTCTGTAAAAATATTTAAAAATGCAAGTCCAGTTCTTTTTGCCACTTCAAAGTCGTTAGGATCGTGTGACGGAGTCATCTTAACTACCCCAGTCCCAAATTCCATATCCACATATTCATCTGCCACAATTGGAATTTCTCTGTTCATAAGAGGCAAAATTACAGTTTTTCCAATCAGATGCTTGTATCTTTCATCATTTGGATTTACTGCAACCCCTGTATCTCCAAGCATTGTTTCAGGACGAGTCGTAGCAATTATAAATTCCTCATCGCTATCTTTAACTGGGTATCTGATTTCCCAGATTTTTCCATTTTTATCCTCGTGATTTACCTCATCATCAGCAAGTGCTGTCTTGTCGTGCGGACACCAGTTTACAATGTATTCTCCACGATAAATGAGCCCATCGTTGTAAAGTTTGATAAATACTTCCTTTACAGCTTCTGAAAGCCCTTCATCCATAGTAAATCTCTCTCTTGTCCAGTCCAGTGAAACTCCCAGTTTTCTAAGCTGTTTCGTAATCAGCCCGCCATGTTTTTCCTTCCATTCCCAAGTTCTTCTCAAAAACTCATCATACCCAATTTCCTCTTTAGAAGTTCCTTCATCAGCCAGCATTCTCTCAACTTTATTTTGCGTAGCAATTCCAGCATGATCCATCCCTGGAATCCAAAGTGTATCAAATCCGCTCATTCTCTTATATCTAATAATTGCATCCTGTATTGAATTATTAAGCATATGACCCATATGTAAAATCCCTGTAACATTTGGTGGTGGAATAGCAATTGAATATCCTGGTTTTTCTGCATTATGCTGTGCATTAAAATATCCTTTTTCTTCCCATATTTTATACCATTTATCTTCTATCTCATTTGGTGAATAAACTTTATTCAGTTCATTTGGCATTATTCTTCCTCCTATTTTAATTTCATATAATCAACTCACTTAAAAACTAGAGCAAAAATATATAAAAACAATGAATTAGCTAATAACTATAGCCCAATCCTCCACTCTCATTTTAAACTAGAATTGCTATATTTTTTTATTTTACAGATTAATTAAATTATATTGTATATTTTATCACAAAGCTGATTTTTTTTCTACTTTTATAAAGAAATTATCAAAAAAAGCTCATAAAAATGATTGATTATCATTCAAATGAACTTTACAATAAATTTTTAAAATTAAATTGTCTAAAATGCCGTAATTGTTGCAAGTAGCCCAAAGACTACCCCTGGAAAGTTTGCTGCTGATAAAGGATAATCTTTTTTTTCCTTTAAAAGCCCATAACTTGTCCATATCGTACAGTTAACTGCTGCTGCTAAAGGCTGTAAGAAAAATGTTTTGTTCCCATGTAGGTTTCCTACTATTTGTGGAACATAAGATACATACATTATTACAGAAAGTAATGTTCCAATCCATCCTAAAATTTTTAAGTTTTTTTCGCTCACTTTGTTCTCCAATCTTTTAAATTTCAATAAAATTAACAAGTTTTAATAATAAAAGTATATCACAAAGCCTTTTGAAAAAACAATAAAAAATCAAATTAAATTTCCCTTGACATTACAATAAAAATTCGATATAATATTTTTGTAAATTTTGCCGCTTTAGCTCATCTGGTAGAGCAACTGACTTGTAATCAGTAGGTGGTTGGTTCGAGTCCGACAAGCGGCACCACTTTATAAAAATCACTCATATTATAATTTTAGAACTATTTTATTTTAATAAAATAGTTTTTTTATTTTTGAAAATATCAACTTTAACTTTTGGTATTAAATCATAAAATATTTTATAACTCAAAAAGAACAGTAATCATAAAAATTTATAATATACTCGAACCTATTTAAAATTGAACTGATAGAAATTATATAATTTAAGGTTTGAGTAAAATAGTCATAATTTTTGAGTTCTATTTTTAACTAGTTTTACTATAATATTTCTTTAAATTCATTTGATATTTATTCATTTATAAATCTTGATTCTTTATATTCCAAATCATTTAAAATGATTTCAATTCTTCTATTATTATATCTTCCTTCTACAGTTTCATTTGTATCCATAGGTTCTTCCCCACCTTTTCCTATAATTTTCACAATGGAAAATCTTTTATCTAATCCATATTCCCGCAATAATTTAGCTGCATTTACTGCCCTTTCCAAAGATAATTTTCGATTATGTTTTTTTGAACCAGTTGAATCTGTATACCCTATAATTTCAAGAGAACCTTTTTCTATATGGGTATTAAGCATATTTGCAATGTATTTCAAATCATAACTTTCAGATTCATTCATTTTTTCTCCATCCACCTTAAATCCACGAACTACACATTTTCCATATGTCAAATCACAAGGTGGAAAACCGCAAATTATCTGAGTTAACATCGGAGGTTCTGGAATATAATTAGTATTTTCCGTATTAATTTTTTCTTCTTTTTTTCTAATTTCCTCTGCCTGCACACTCATACCTATTACTATCATCAAAAGTATAATTAATTTTTTCATAATCTTTTTTCCTTTAAAATTCTAATTTTGCTTATTTTCTTGAGTTTCAAATTCTACATTATTCAAAAGAATTTCAACCCTTCGGTTATTGTATCTGCCTTCAACTCTGTCATCTGTATCTACAGGCGAATTTTCTCCTTCACCTTTTATTTTTCCAAAGGAAAATCTTTTATCCAGTCCAAATTCTCTCATTAATCTTGCAAAGTTTTTTGCCCTTGTTTCTGATAATTTTAAATTATGTTTTTGTGAACCTGTAGAATCTGTATGTCCTATAATATCAATTGTTCCAGATTTGCCATATTTATTCAATATATCAACAATCTCCCTAATACTAGAAGCTTCTGATTCATTCAGAATATTTCCATCTACCTTGAATCCTCTTATAACACATTTTTTCTCACTTACAGAACAAGGCCCTCCTAAATGTGCCATTGCATTTATTCCAACTGCCATTACTAAAAATATAACTGCTTTTTTCATTATTATCACTCCTTAACACTTTTTTCACTAGAATTATACCATATTTTTGTAAAAAAAAAGAAAAATCTGATAAAATCAAATCTTTCTTTCATAAATTAATTTTAATTATTATTTTTTAGTTTTTTTGGCTAATAATTTGTTGTGTTCCTTTATTACTTCATTGAAGTTTGCAAGTACATTTTCTGGTGTCCCTTCCTCAGTCTGTGCAAAGAAACTGTCACTTACAGACGAATGTGAAGCTTTTTCCTTTTTCTCTATTCTTTGGATAAATACATTTACAGATTGCTTAAATTTATTTGCTTTCTGAATAAATTCACTATGATCTCCAGGATTATATCCTTCTTTTTCAAGCTGTTTTGTATTTTTTATAGATTTTTCAAATTTTATGAAGGCTTTATCCATTTTTTCTTCTAATTTTTTGAATTTTTTTGCATTCCCTTTTGCAGTAAAGTCGCTTGCATCAAGTCCTTGCTTATGTATTTCCTTTATAATCTGGTCGCCTTCCTCAATGAACATAAATTGATTATACGTAATATACTGCTTTCTCTTATCGTAATCTTTTATCATCAGCTTTTTAATTTCATCTGATTTTTTTTCAAATACTTCTTTATAACTTTTTGTAACTTGATTATATTTATCCAAAGTTGCAAGTAATTGCGTATGTAAATCTTGCGCTTTCGCATAATTATCTTGTAAATATTGCTTATTTTTATAATATGTTCTCATTTCATCGGTAATCGGCAACATTTTTTCAAGTACTGGAAGCATAGCTATCGCTTTTTTATCCAATTCATCTTTTTTTTCTTTACTTTCAGATAATTCTTTTAATTTATCAATAAAGTTTTTATCAATTGCAATATCAGCTGTAATTTCTTCATTTTGAATATTTTTAAACTTCTTATCCTCTTCCAGCATCTTCAACAAATACAATAGTCCCTTGTCAATATTAAGAATTCTATTGTAAAAACGTATATGCTTGTTATATTTATCTTTATTCTTCTCTAATACAGCCTGCTCCTTAGAAACTCCACTTAATGATTTTTTCTCTATTTTCCCCGTTCTTGTTGATAAAAATACTATAACCAGCATTATTATTAGTATTATCCCAATTTTTTTCATATAATATTTTCAATCCTCCTCTATTTTACTGTAAAAATAATTTTTAAACTTCTTTGAATTTTATTTAAAATTTATTTTATCTCTTTAGTATAATTATAATAATTTTTATAAATAATGTCAAATAAAAATAATATATTTTTTACAAAAAAATCAAATAAAATTTTTTTTACATATTCAAAAAAATATTATATAATATAATAAAATTTATTGACAGAAAGAAGGGAAAAAAATGAAAAAATTATTAGTTATTATTTCAATGTTTATGGTATTCTTAATAGGATACGGAAAAGATAAGGTTCTTGATGTGAATATGGAAGTTGGAGCTAAAATTCCTAGTTTTGAATTAAGAGATTTTAATGGAAAGTATACAAAAAGTAATAAAATATTCAATAATAAAAAACCTACATTATTAGTTTTTGCAGCAGAATGGTGTCCTTATTGTCGTATGGAATTGCCAGATGTCCAAAAATTTTATGATGAAAACAAGGATAACATAAATGTATTAGTTGTATTCACAAGAAGAAAAACTAACTTATCATCAACTAAAAAATATGTAGAGGAAAATAAATTTACTTTCCCAGTTTATTTTGACGCTGATGATTCGATAATGAAAGGCTTCAAAATAAATAGTATTCCATACAACATAAAAATTGAAAATTCAACAATTGAAAATCTTTTAGGCGGAACAATGAAGTATGATAATATAAAATCAGCATTTTATCTTAAATAAAACAAGAAGGATTTAGAGCTTTTACACTTTAAATCCTTTTTTTACCAAAAATATAAAAAATCAAAACAAATGACTTTTAGTAAATAAACATTGAATCTCCAAAACTATAAAATCTATACTTTTCTTCAACTGCCTTCTTATACGCATCAAAAACAAATTCTTTTCCACCAAATGCTGAAATTAACATAATTAATGTAGATTTTGGCAAATGAAAATTTGTAATTATTGCATCTACAATTTTAAATTTATAATCTCCATAAATAAAGATATTTGTATCTCCCTCGGAAGCTATTAATTCTCCATTCTCATCAACAGAAGATTCCAATGTTCTTACCGATGTTGTTCCTACTGCAATCACACGATTCCCATTTTTTTTCGCCTCATTGATAATTTTGGCGGTTTCTTCGGGTATTCGATATTTTTCACTGTGCATTTTATGATCTAGCACATTTTCCACCTGTACTGGACGAAATGTCCCAAGTCCCACATCTAGAAATACTTCTGTAATAATAACTCCCTTTTTACGAATTTTTTCCAAAAGTTCATTTGTAAAATGAAGTCCTGCAGTTGGAGCAGCTACTGATTCACCTTCCTTAGCGTAGACAGTTTGATATCTATTTTTGTCCTCCAGTTTTTCCATAATATATGGCGGAAGCGGCATTTCTCCCAATTTGTCCAAAATTTCCTCGAATCTGCCTTCAAAATCAAATTTTATAACTCTATTCCCATCTTCTTTAATTTCTAAAAGTTCCGCCTCCAAAACTCCTTCCAAAAATATGAGCTTTTGTCCAATTTTTAACTTTTTAGCAGGCTTTAGCAAAACTTCCCATGTATACATATCATATCTTTTTAAAAGAAAGCATTCTAAGACAACTCCATTTTCCTTATGTCCAAACAATCTTGCTGGAATAACTTTCGTACGATTAATTACAAGAACATCATCTTTTTTCAAATAATCTATAATATTATAAAATTTTTTATGTTCCAATGTTTTTTCTTTTTTATTTAACACTAATAATTTTGAATGGTCTCTAGGATTTACAGCATGCTGTGCTATCAGTTCCTCAGGCAGTTCAAAATCAAAATCTGAAATTTTCATTTGATTTATTTCTCCTATTTCTATATTTTTATTATTTTAAAGGAAACAGGGAATTTAATAATTCCCTGCCATAATCATTATTCAGTTAATATGCTCTTCCAATTTCAAAAGTTTTGTATGTATCTACTCTATTATACCATCCTTGTAGCCATCTTCTCTCATTTCTCGGAGCATTTCTTACACGTCTTGCTAATACATCTTTGGCAGAATTACTAAATTCTACTAATGCACTTTGTCCTACTGCTGTTCCTTTCATGTTTTCAAGTACTTGTCTTAATCCCCAAGCTATATTATTGTATGAAGAAACACCTTTTAATCCTTCACCCTTAAAGTTTACGTAGTCAATTAATGCATAAAGTCCATTAGGAGTATTTACCATTCTTTCAAATTGATTTCTTAAATTTTCTTTGTTTGAAGATGCTTCAAGCATTTTATCAAGTGAACCTTTTAATCTTTCATAAATAAACATTACCTGAATATCTCTTGTGTTATCAAAAAATGCTATCAATTCCTGAATATCCTTATCACCATTAGCTTTTTTAGCCATTAATTCTGACTTACTGTTCCAAGGTGAGTATCTAAATTCAGAAAGTAATTTTGGCAATTGAATTCCTTGTTGTTTATAATAAGCAATCATATCAGGTAAACTATCTCCAAACCCACTTCTTCCACCACTTGCTTTAAACCAAGTAAAATGTCCTATACCAAGTGAAGGGAAATTCTCTCCGTCATTCCAGTCTACTAGATTATTTCTAACTCCACCTGTTTCATTTTGAAAAATTCTTTCAGCTACAGCCAGTAATTGCTCTTTTGATAATTTCATATCTGGAGTTCCTTGCTGAGTTTTTCTATTTGCTGTGTAAGTATTTACATTTGGACGCTCATAGCTTCCGCTATCACGCATATTTCTCAAACTTGTATTTACATTTAAGTCAATACTTTTATTGTTGTACTGATTTTTAATTAACTTTTCCAGCTGAGAATTATTTGTTTTCGATGATGCAACTAATTTTGGCTCAGATTTTGGCATATTTACATTTTCGACACTTTCTGATGACGAAACTGCTTCTTTGATATTCTCACTTCCAAATGATATTATTGAATATGTTAATCCTAACAATAACGCTCCTGTCTTTTTAAAAATTCTCCTATCGCTAACCATTGATTCATCTCCATTCCTTTTTATTAGATAATTTTTAATTTTCAAAATAAAATATTTAAAAATCTAAAATTATTTAATATTTTTTGTTAATTTTCAATTTTATTTATAATTTTCTGTCCTACGACAACTCTATCTAATCCAGCTAAATCTTTTATAACTTCAATATTTTTAAAACCTGAGCTTGTCATAATTTCAGCAACATTTTTTCCCTGTTTATAGCCAATTTCAAACAATAAATAACCAAAATCAGCTAAATAATCAGATGCCTTCTGACAAATCTCATAATAAAAATATAATCCGTCATTTTCTGCAAAAAGTGCTTCACTCGGCTCGTGTAATAAAGCGTCATCTGACATAATACCTATTTCATTAAGGGAAATATATGGTGGATTTGACACTATCATATCAAACTGATTAAATTCAATATTTTCAAATAAATCTGATTTTAAAAATTTTATATTTGAAACTTTTAAAAGTTCTTTGTTTTTTTCAGCAGTATTAAGTGCTTTTTCAGAAATATCCACACCTAGTACATAAGAATTTTCTACTTCTAATGCAGCAGTTATTCCTATTATACCACTTCCAACGCCAATATCAAGTATTTTAGGATGAATTTTTGAATTTTGATTTTTTGTAATATCATTTTTCAAAATATCAATCATTTTTTCAACTAAAACTTCTGTATCCTGACGTGGAATTAAAACTCCCTTGTCAACGTAAAATTTTCTTCCATAAAATTCCTGTTCATTTAGCAAATACTGAACTGGAAATTTTTCACGCCCAATTTTTTGAATAAAATATCTGATTTTTTCGATTTTTTCATTTTCAATTTCATCTCTATACTTTGTAAAAAGCATCATTCTATCAATATTTAAAACATGTGAAAATATAATTTCCGCAATTAGCTTACTTTCATCAATATTATTTTTTTCAAGATATGAAATGCTTTTATCAAGTAGTAATTTTAATTGCTTTTCAGATTTTTCATTTTTTTCAAAATCATTATTGTCAGATAGTTTTTTATCATTATTTGTTATATCGTTTAGTTTTTCTCTAATTTTTTTTAAGTCATCTTCTGATAACATACGCTCAAATTCAGCATAGAGCATAATTCTTTCCATTCCCATTACTTCTGAAATGATACTTTCTGCTGTCAATCTGGCATTTTTTATACCTTTTTTTTCTAAATAATTAACCGATTTATTCAATATATCCAGTAAATTATTCATTTCCACTTCCAACTTCTTTTAACAATTCAGCCTGTTCATAAGCAATTAAGGCATCTATCATTTCGTCTAAATCTCCATCTAGAACACCATCTAGCCTATGAAGTGTCAACTTAATTCTATGATCAGTAACTCTTCCTTGAGGAAAATTATATGTTCTGATTTTTTCTGATCTATCTCCACTTCCAACTTGTGAACGTCTTTCATTTTCAACTGCACTTCTTTGTTTTTCATATTCCATTTCATACAACTTAGAAGCCAGTACTTTCATTGCAGCCTCTCTATTTTTTATTTGCGAACGTCCATCTTGTGAAGTTACTACAAGTCCAGTTGGCAAGTGAGTTATTCTTACAGCAGAATCTGTAGTATTTACGTGCTGTCCTCCAGCTCCACTTGATCTGTATGTATCAATTTTCAAATCACTTGGATTAATTTCAACTTCACTTACATCGTCTATTTCAGGCAGTACTGCAACTGTAATTGTAGATGTGTGAACTCTTCCTGAAGATTCAGTAGCTGGAACTCTTTGTACACGATGAACTCCACTTTCAAATTTTAATCTTGAATACGCTCCATTTCCTTTGATTAAGAATGTTACTTCCTTCAATCCACCAACACCAATTTCACTTTTATCAATGATTTCAGTTTTCCAACGGTTTCTTTCTGCATATCTTGTAAACATTCTGAAAATATCGGCTGCAAACAATGCTGCTTCATCTCCACCCGCTCCAGCACGGATTTCCATGATAACATTTTTATCATCATTAGGATCTTTTGGAAGTAAAAGAATTTTTAATTCTTCTTCAAGATGGGGAATTTCTTCTTCAATTGAATGAATTTCCTCAAGCATCATTTCTTTCATTTCTGAATCTTTTTCAGATTTCAAGTCTTCTTTTAGGCTTTCCATTTCCTCTTTACGATTTTTGTAATATGTATATTTTTGAACAACTTCATCAATGCTGTTTAAAGCCTTATTATACTCCATAATTTTCTTTGGGTCTGAAACAACTTCAGGATCCATAAGCATTTCTGTAAGTTCTTTATGCTTTAAGACAACATCGTCTAATTTTTGAAACATAATTTATTTTTCAACTCCTAAATTTTCCTATTTTTTATATTATATTTGAACTTTTTAAAAATCAGATTTGATAAAACTGATTGAAATCTAAAATCCATATAACTAATTATAATTATAGGTTTTAGACCCAAATTTAAAGCGGTATTTTTATAAAATTACTTTATTATAATAATATTTACCAACAGTTATTATAACACATTTTTTAACTTTTTTCAATTTTTAATTATATAAAATTCCAAATTTCATCATTACAAACAATATAATAAACGAAACTGAAAAACCAAGCAATCCTCCAGCCAGTACTTCTCTAATACTGTGAATTCCAGACTTAACCCTGCTCTGTGCAACTAATGCAGCCATAAAGAAGCCTAATATCAATATTCTTACATCTGAAGTCATAAATAAAAGTATTCCAAATGCTGAAAAAGCTATTGCACTATGTCCACTTGGCATTCCACCTTCAAGTGGTGTTCCCTTTTGAAAAAACGATTTAAGAACAATCACAAGGATTGCAACTAGAATTAATATTAAAATCGAGATATTCCCTTTTCTTCCTGCAATAACATGCAATTTATTTGTGCCATCAAAAATATCCAGTAATTTATCATAAAATAGCAGATAACCTACACAGAGTGCATTAATCGCAGCAATTAAAACCGCTCCAGCTGCAACATCCTTAGCTAATTTTGCAAGAGGATGCCGTTCAGGAGAAATTAAATCCACAAGTGCCTCAACCGCTGTATTTATAAGTTCTGTAATTATTACAAATGACACTGACAGTGAAATTATAAGGATTTCTACCTTGCTTGCATTTATAAGAATTGCTAAAATTACAATAACAATTGCAGCAAGTATATGTACTTTCATATGTTTTTCATTCTGCAATGCCGAAATCATACCATCAATTGCAAAATTAAAACTGTCCACAAGCCTTTTATCTCTTGCCCTCTCTTTTTTTATATCCCAATTGTATCTGTCTTTTTTATGAAATAGCCCAAAAATTGATTTTTTCTCTTTTTTATTTTTTTCTCCCAAAATCTTCACTCCTTTCTAATTTCAATAAATTTTAATTTAAGCATTAATTTTTTTATTTTTGCAATATTGTTTATTGCCATAAATAAAAACTATGTTGACTTATTAAAATTAAAAAATAATATTTTAACTATTTAGAAATACTGATTTTTTATTCTTTATTTAAATTAGATTTTGTATAAAATTATCATCTATTATAGTTAAATTTGCTCAAAATTTCTTCTTCTCTTCTTCTCATAACAACTTTATCTTCTTCTTCAATATGATCATATCCCAGTAAATGCAGCATTCCATGACATAATACATAATAAAATTCCCGCTCATCAGAATGTCCATATTCGCTAGACTGCTCTTTTACACGCTCAATTGAGATTACAATGTCACCTAACATATTTACTGCTCCAAAGTTTTCAGTTTCATTATAGGCAAAGGAAATTACATCAGTTGGAGTATCTTTTTGGCGATACTCACGGTTTATTTTCTGAATTTTATCATTTGTTGTAATTAGTAATGAAAGATAGTATTCGTTTTTGTCAAATTCTTCTTTATATTCATTTTTTAGAATATAGCTCACAAATTCATTTATTTTAGGCTCATCAAAAAAATTGTCAATTTTTTCAATATCATAAGTTATATCTACTTCTACCATAATTTTCTCCATTTTATATTTTTAATTTTTTTTAGTTTTTTCATCCATTTTTGGATATTTTATTCTCTCATGATAAACACCTTGGAGGGTATTTATAAATGACTGTACTACAGTTTCTATCTCTCCCAAAGTCAAGTCGGAGTCACTTAACTGCTTGTCTTCAATTTTAGATTTTACCAGATATCTGATAAAGTTTTCGATTCCTTCCTTGCTTTTATTTTCAAGCGTTCTTGTTGCCGCTTCTACCGTATCTGCCAGAAGGATTATTCCTGATTCTTTTGTTTTCGGCTTAGGCCCGCTGTATCTAAAATTACTTTCCACAACTTCTTCTCCACTTTCTAGCGCCTTGTAATAAAAATATTGTGTTAGTGTTGTACCGTGATGCTGTAGTATTACATCCAATATTTCCTTTGGCAGTTTATTCTCTTTTCCCATAATATATCCATCTTTTGTATGCGAAGTCAGTATTAATGCACTTAATGATGGTTTTATCTTATTATGAGGATTAACTCCATCCCGCTGATTTTCCACAAAAAACTCTGGACGCTTCATTTTCCCGATATCATGATAATATGAGGCAATTCTTGCAAAAGTAGCATTTGCTCCTATGCTTTCAGCAGCCCCTTCCGCAAGAGCCCCAACCATTATACTATGATGAAATGTTCCTGGTGCTTTCATAAGAAGCTGTCTAAGCAAGGTATGTGAAAAATCACTTAATTCTAATAATTTCATTGTCGTCAGAATTTCAAAGTAATCTTCAAAATACGGCAGAACCGCAAGCGACACCATTCCAGTTAAAATCCCTGAAAATACTGAAAACACTATCATTAACATAATTAATCCAAAACTTAACTGATTTACTAATCCATAGCTAAATGCCATCAATGCCTGAAATATTCCTAAAAAGAAACTCAATTTTACAATATCACTTCTGCTCACAAGATTTGCAGCCTTATAAACTGCAACCAGTGAAACTGCTATTGTAACCAAAAACCACGATTCTTCCCTTGACAAGATAACCATATTTGAAAATGTCAAAATAATCGCATACGTTTTATTTCCCAAAATTGTTGTTATAATAGGAAGCATTGCGAATGGAAGTAAATAAATAAAAAACTCGTTATTTAAAAATAAAATATAGAAAACATTTACAAATACTATTGTAATAAGTGTCGGATAGAACGCCTTTGATTCTACAATTTTTTTTACATTTTTTCTAAGCAAATAGTAAATTAATATCATAAGAAGCGAGAATGTAGAAGCAAGTCCGACTATTTTCCTCAATTTATCTCCATTTCTTACTAAATTTAATTTTTCAAGCTTTAAAAGTGCATCCGAATCAATTGTTTCTCCTTTTTTTACAATAATGTCTCCTTTATAAATTTTTATTTCCTTATCCCTTAACGACATCATATTATCTGCAATTTTTTTCTTTGTAGCCTCTTCATTAATAACTAGATTTGGTTTTATAAAATTTTGCAGCACTTTCATATCCAGATTATCTGCTTTTATATCTTTTTTTCGTATTATTTTTGACAGATTTTCCATTTTATAAATTCCTGTGCTGTAAATTTCAGATATAATTTCGGTAAGATTTACCGAATATTCAACGTTTTCTGTTCTTGCTGCTATTTCTCGAATATCCTTTATGCTAAATGTATATTTATTTTCTTTTATATATTTTTCAATAACAGCATCATCAGATACTTGCATATTCCGTACATCTCGTAAAAATTTATTAAGTGAAATTACTGTTTCTCTGTTTACATCTTTCAGTTTATCAAATTCAGGCTGTGTTGTCTTCATTATTTTTTCCTCAATACTGTCATCTAGAATATCTACAAAATACGATACATTTTTGTATGCCACAATGTCAGATTTTGCAATGCTTCCAACAACATAGTTTACATTCAGCCTTGACATTTCTATAATTATTCCAAAAATCATGAATGTAACTACTAAAATAATAAATCTGAACATAAATTTATTCTTGACATTAGATTGGTATTCGTTATCTTTTTTATTTTTTTCTTTTACTTCAAAAACAAATTCACGCCCTAGTATATTTACTCTCATTTTCCCTTTCCTTTCCTAAATTTTATAAAACTCCCTTTTTGCTTTTACAATACTCTATTACTTCATCTTTTTTAAAATTTCACTTTTACTTTCAACTACCTTGTTTCTTGGCAAAGCCGATAAAAATTTTTTTCCATACATTTTTTTTATTATTCTGTTATCTAGAATTATAATATTTCCGCTATCAGTCTTGCTTCTAATAAGCCGCCCAACTCCCTGCTTAAACTTAATTACAGCTTGCGGAACTTGATAGTCATTAAACGGGTTCTGTCCATTTTTTCTAATGTTTTCAATAATCGCTTCAGTTACAGGGTCATTTGGCACTTTAAACGGCAGTTTTGTGATGATTACTGATTGCAGCTGTTCCCCCTGTACATCTACACCTTCCCAAAAACTGTCTGTCCCAAATAATATTGGATTTTTAGAATTTTTAAATATTTCTATCATTTCGTGCCTTGGAAAATCATTTTGCTTTATAAGCGTATATTCCTTTTCTGAGAAACGTGATTTTAACTGGTTGTATAAAAAGTTCAACGCACTATATGAAGTAAATAATAAAAAACAATGCCCTTTCGTATTTTTTATTACACCTTCAATAAATTCTTCCAAATCCCTTAAAAATTCGATATTTGTTGGATCAAGTGCATCTTCTGGAATATAAACTTTCATTTGTTTTTCGTAATCAAATGGCGATTTTACAATCCTTTCGTCTATTTTCCTACGATTTTCCTTCATAAGCCCAATACTTTTTTTATAATAATCAAATTTATTGTCAACAGCAAGTGTCGCTGAAGTAAAAACCATCCTATCCATTTTTGTAAACAAATTATCGTTCAGTTCATCCGAAATATCGAAAGGAGTAGCATATAATTTTACATTTGGACGAGTTGTAGTAACATTAGCCCAGTAAACATACCCTTCTTCTTTCCCTTCCAGAATAAACTCAAATTTCTTATAATATTGCTTCAATCTTTCATAATATCTTGAAAATTCAAATAAAAACCCCTCTTTATCTTCCAAATTATAATTGCTCACTGTATTTAAAAACTTATTAATTCTTATAACTAAATTTCCATAACTTTCCTTAAATTGGCTATTAATTTCCATAACTTCACGAAAAGCCATATTACTTTGCATTTTCTGCTTATCAATTTTTATTTTGATTTCCCTGTTGTTATTATTTTCTGAAAAAAGATATATCAATTTATCAAAAATATCTATTCCCTTATCGTAAAATATATTCAATTCTGCAATAGCATCTTCCTTCAATTCATCGACTTTCTCATATTCTTCACTTGAAAGACTTTCGTTCAGATAAGTCATTAATCTTACAATAGCCCCACCATTGCTGGAATTTACGACACGTCTATTATAAATATTCCCCATAAGCCGTCCAAATGATATTTTTGACGTTTCAAAAGTAAAATAATTTCGAGCTGTATCTTCTATATTGTGAGCCTCATCAAAAACAACAATATCATAATTTGGCAAAATTGAATAATTTGTATAAAACCCTGTCTGATTTCTAATTGCCAAATCAGCAAAAAACATATGATGATTGACAATAAGAAGTGTAGCATCTGCAACATTTTTTCTAGCTTTAAAAAAATGGCATTTTGAATAATGCGGACATTTTACGCCTTTGCACATATCCACTTCACTGTTCACTTTTTCCCATATACTATTTGAAATCTCATATTTCAGTTCATTCCTGTCACCTGTCCTTGTAACATTTTTATCCCAGTCAATAAGATTTCTTATAATATTTTTTTCAGTTCTTTCCTCTTCCGTATCTGTTTCTTTCTCTGTAACATCTATATTATAAAGTTTCCTCTTACAAAGATAATTCCCACGCCCTTTCACAATCTGATAATTAAAATCTTCATTAATAATTTTTTTTAAAAGCGGAATGTCCTTATTAACAAGCTGTTCCTGCAAATTGATGGTATTTGTGGAAACAATTACCTTTAGATTATTTTCAATAGCGTAAAGCAATGTTGGCAATAAATAGGCAATCGTCTTTCCAGTACCAGTACCAGCCTCTACTATAAGTTTCTTATTCTCATTCATGCTATTTTCAATAAACTTAGCCATTTCATACTGCTCACGCCGTACCTCAAATTTTCCAAAATTCTTATGAATAGCCCCATTTTCACCAAAATATTCATCCACATCTATCTTTATAAATTCTTTTAAAGGCACAATCACATAAATATCATCCACAGCATTATTCACAATGTATGAAGCTCCCCCAACTTCTCCATACATGCTGGAAATACTCACATCTTCATCAGAAGGAATTAGCACTCCAAACGGATGATTATGTATTATAACTTCATTTTTTCTCATCATATTTAATAATGCAGCAACAGAACTGGAATTTCCTCTCGCAATAACTTCGACTTCAGAAACTATCCCCTCTCCATTAGGAATCCCACGAAAAAATACTTCATTTCCACCAGATTCACTAATTTCCAGACGCATTTTTTCTATCGTTTTCGCATTAATAAATTCAGCAACTTTCATCTTTCCTCCTATAGTAAAGATTTTACTATATAATAGGCTTTTTTTCAACTTTTCTTTTTAAAAATATAGAAAAAAGCCATTTGATATAATTTTAAAAATTATATAAACAGCTTTTTAAATTAGTTTTTAATTGTTAATTTTAATTTTTTAGACCTTATTCTTCAATTGAACCATGCCCAGAGTTTTGAAGGCTACAGCTTTTATCTTTTCCATTTTCTGTGTAAACAGCTTCGTTTCCTTTCATATGGATAGAGATATTTCCATTTGAATATCTTTCTCCACTACCAGATGATGCTGAATTTAAAGTGTGAATTCCACCATAACCATCAGCTACTTTTACTTTGTCTGTTGAAACATTTTCAACTGTTATATCTTGATAACCGTCACAGCTGAATTTTCTTAGCAAATTGTTACTAGAACTTTGATTGTTGCTAGTTGAACTGTCACTTGCTGTCATAGAACAGCTTTCATCGCTTCCATTTTTTGTGAAGACTGCATCATTTCCTTTTATGTGAATTGAAACTCCTCCACCTTTGTACTCTTCTCCACTACCAGATTTTGTTAATTTCAGATTGTAAACTTTTCCATTTGCATCTGTCAATTTTACTCTGTCTGTTGAAAGATTTTGTACTGTTACTTCTTTGTTGCTGCAACTAAACTTTCTTGATAAATTTGATGCTTTTTTTGAAGATTTTGCTGCTGCGGCTGAAAAACCAATAGAACTAATAGCTAAAACTCCAACTAAAGCTGTTAAAATCATTTTTTTTGTTGATTTCATAACACTCACTCTCTTTTCTTCAATTTATTTTTTATTATATGCTCAAACTCCTAAAAATGAAACATATAAATTCTGTTTGAGAATAGCCCAAACTGTATCCATTTTAAAGTAATCTGGCTATAACAATTACATTTTTTGAAATTTTTGAATCCCTTCTCAAATTTCAATATGAGTATACCTTACTTTACTTTGATTTCAATATTTAATCGATTATATTTTTAATAGATTTCTAATATAATAATCCTATAAAAAAAATAACTCTATCACCTGTGTAATCTACGTTTAAACTCTTCTTTATAAGACTTATACGCATATCTTAACATTATACTCAAAATAAATAACGGAATAGATGAAAATATGCTCCAAGTCATCTTTTTACTAATAATCAGTTCCAAAATCAAAAGAAATATTCCAACAAAAAAAATGAAAAAATTTAGTATCTTTAATCTGTCACTCTTATGCTTATCCCAGACATATGAAAAAACAAGACTAATAAGATAAAGAGCGATAACAATAGGAATTCCACGCTTTATACTCCAAGTCAACTTTTTATCTCCAAAATCAAGCAATAAAAAATAACTTGTAAATCCACTTAACAATAAAAATAGATTTGTTCTCATTCTATATAAATCCAAAAAAACAAACAATCCTAAATCAAATATTAAAATAGACGGAATTGCATAATAACCCCATTCCAATTTTCCATACATTATCAAATTTTGAAAAAGAACTTCCAGAATCGAAATTATTGATATTGTAAAAAATGATAAAAAAATAGCCTTTTTAACTTTCTTCATTTTCATTTCGTACAAATTTATATTAATCATCGGATATTCCTTTACAAATTTCTTTTCTTCCAGACCCTTTATCTCAGGAACAGGCGTTTCACACAATGGACATCTTTTCGCACCGTCTTCCAGCTCTACTCCACATTTTATACAATACATATTTATCCTCTTTTTCTATAATAATTTTACTTTAAAACTAGTCTCAAAAGTTGCGCTATCCATTTTAAAACATAATTTTTATTCGTATTAATTTGTTAAACACTAAAAATAATTAGTAATAATCTTAGATTTTATTCCTCTCTTTCTTAAATAAACAAAAAAATCCCTCTCAATATCATAATTTGCAGTCAAATTTCCAAAATTTACATAAACCTTATTAAAGTCACTTACAACTCCCATCTTGATTTTGCACCTTTTGCTTGGTGGCGGTAAAAATCGGAATCCCTTTAGATACTTTTCATACTTTTTATCAACTTTAAAAATTCCTAAATTTGAAAATCCTGTTGTATAGCCCCGTTCTCCGTAATAATCAAATATAAATGGGAAAAACATACGTTTTATCAAATATGGAACAGACTTTATTATTATATTTTGTATTGGATTCATTGCCTTGTATATACTTTTGTAAAATTCTTTTTTTGTAATTTTTAAGGCAAAATAGTTATCCAGATAAGTTATGATTTCAGAGAGGGAATATGCACCAAGACTTGCATCCATGCTAGGAGTTATGTTTATAAAAAAATTTCTGTATGTAGTTTCTTCAAAAATTTTTCGCAAATCAACCGGCACTCCTATCACAATTGGATTTTTGGCTTGTGAATACCTATCCAGCAAAATTTTGAAATATACTGAAAGAAGATATTTCCCAATAGTAGTCCCATATTTTTTACTCTCCACCTTCAGGCTTTCCACATCAATTTCTCCAGTTGTAATATGGTACTGCCCCTTTTCCAGTATTTTCATTGGCAAGTGAAATGCTGACTTTATAGTAGTTTCCTTACTCACTTTCCTCATATACTTTTCATAAAGATCGACATACTCATTTTTTTGAGAATTTTTCAATCCACTGTCATTTCCCAGCAGTTCTCTTGTTTTTTCAAAAAAGTTTTTTTCAGATTTTTTATTTTCAAAATCTTTTTCATTTTTATTTATCTTTTTCCCAAAATTAATTATTTTATTTATTTTTTCAATTTCTATTTCCTTCTTTTTTTCAGTCTTGTAAATTAAATTATTCTTTTTATCTTTTTCAAAATTTTCCAAAAAATACCTTTTCTCCAAATATTCTTCAATCAAATCCTGAAAAAATAATGCCGCACCTTTTCCATCGGTCAAAAAATGTGCTATTTCTATCGACAATTTATTATTAAAATAAATGATCCTAAGCGGATTATCCTTCTGTATATCCGTACAAGGATAAGTTTTCTCCTCTTCAATTATAAAATGAGTCTTTTTCTGCTGCAAATAATTCCAAAAAATTCCCTTTTTCAGTTCCGAATTATAGAATGGATATTTCTTCTCAAGCGAAATTACAACATTTTGCAATATTTCCAAGTCAATATTTTTAGAAAACAATACTGAAAGCCGAAAACAGGTTGTTCTTCCTTCGCTAATTATTGAAGAATATGTTTTTGCAAAAGCGTCAAGCTCATACCATATTTTTTCATTTTTCACTTTTATCCTCTTCTGTTTTATTTATTTTTTTACTTCCAAAGCATTATTTAAACAAGCTTGCTCAAAACTTTCCTTTTACAAATTCAACTCTTATTTATAAATGCTCAAGTTCAGATAATCAAAAAATTATTACCCTTCCAAATATTTTTTCAAATTTTCATAATTTTTTTTCGCTGTTTCATAGCCAATACTATACACTTCCAAAAGTTTCTTCTTATTTTTCTCAATTCTCCCAAGTGTCAGTTCCACTTCTGGACGAATCACAAAAATCTCTCCTTTTGCCTCTAGCTCATCAATATAGTCAAGCACTTCATTATATCGGCTATATCTTGTATTCATAAGTTCTACAAATTTAGGAAACTTTTTATATTTTATCCCAGTAATTTTACCCAATGCACTTTGTTTTTTTCTATAATTTTTATCACGTGTCAAGACAACTACATTTTTTGTATTTCCATTTTCCATAGACTTTTTAATTGGTATTGAATCAGAAACTCCGCCATCTAGATAAACATTTCCATTAATATTAACCATTCTGGCAAGCAACGGCAAAGAGCTTGAAGCTCTTACATAAACAGTGTCCTTGTCAAAGTCTTTGACTTCCGGATATTCCGCTTCTCCAGTCTCACAATTTGTAATTACTACCTGAAATTTTGTCTTATTTTTCATAAACGCTTCATTGTCAATTGGATTCAATTTATTCGGAATCTCATCATAAACAAAGTCTACTCCAAACAAATCTCCAGTAGTAATCAAGCTGTATAAACTGCAGTATCTTTTATCATCCAGATAATCTACCGACACATTAAACGCTCTTTTATGCTGTTTTGCTAAATAACTGCAGGCATGGCAAGCTCCCGCAGATACGCCTATGCAACTATCAAATTCAATATTTTTTTCTAAAAAGAAATCCAGCACTCCTGCCGTAAATATCCCCCGAAGTCCTCCACCTTCTAATACTAACCCTGTTTTTTCTTTCATTAATTTCATCCCTTTCAATATTAATTTTTTGTTTTCTCCTATTATACACCCTTTGATTGTATTTTTCTACTTTTTTAATAATTTAATTTTTTACTGTTCAAATTTTTGAAATAAATTATTAGAAAAAATTGATTTCTATTAATTGTCAAGGTGTAATTAAAACGTAGGTTTGCAAGTATTATACTAAAATTGAAAAAAATGTGTTGACAACTTAACTATTTTTTAGTATAATAAATTTGTAATTATTACAAATATATAAATATTATAAATTAAGGAGTGATAAAAATGTCAAAAACAGTTGAAAAATTAAATCTTTACTTAGCTAACTTGAACGTACTTTACAGAAAGGTTCAAAATTACCACTGGAACATTGTTGGTGCTGGATTCTTTTCTGTTCATGAAAAATTGGAAGAATATTATGATGCAATAAATGAACAAATTGATGACGTTGCAGAAAGAATTTTATCAATAGGAGGTCGTCCTCTAGGAACATTAAAAGACTATTTAGCAGTTACAACTATTAAGGAAGCTGAAAATAGAGAAATTTCTATTCCAGAAGCAGTAGCTGATGTAAAAAAAGAATTTGAAGCAATGTTAAAATTAGTGAAAGAAGTAAAAGAAGCGGCTGATGAGGAAAATGATTACGGAACATCTGCATTAGTTGACGAATATATTAGTACATATGAAAAAGATTTATGGATGTTAAACGCATACTTAAAATAATAATCATAATTAAAAATCTTTACAAAGTCATTAAAATTACCTATTACATATATCTAGAGAAAATCTTTTTACAGATTTTCTCTTTTTTATTTACAAAATATATAAAAAATGTTATAATTAATTATTAATAAAAAATTAAAAAGGTGGGGTTATGGCAATAAGTTTATTTAGTTGCAGCTATATGGGTGTGGATACTTATGTTGTAGAAGTAGAGGTTGATTTATCCAGAGGGCTGCCTGTATTTAATATAGTTGGAATGGGGGATCAGGCGATTTCTGAAAGCAAGGAGCGTATTAGGAGCTGTTTTAAAAATGTGGGGTTTGAATTTCCTGTCAGACGTGTCCTGGTGAATTTGTCACCTGCAAATATCAGAAAAAAGGGCAGTCATTTTGACTTGAGCATATTTTTAGGCATACTTGCAAATACAGGGCATATTTCAAATATAGACATATTAAAAAAATATCTAATTTTAGGAGAAATTTCCTTAAATGGAAAGATAAAATCAATAAATGGAGCAATAAACGCCACAATTTTAGCAAAAGAAACAAATTTTACAGGCGTTGTTGTCCCAATGGAAAATTATAATGAAGCAAAATTAATTTCAGGTGTAGAAATTATTCCTGTTGATGAAATTACAGAATTACTAGATTTTCTAGATGGAAAAATTGATATAAAAACATTGTGTAAAAAAGCTGTCGAGATGAATGCTTCAAAATCAGAAAAAGATAAAAACTTAGATGAGACTGTTGATTTTTCAGATGTAAAAGGGCAGCTACTTGCAAAAAGGGCTTTAGAAATTGCAGCCGCTGGTGGACACAATGTATTTCTAATAGGCGATCCTGGTTCAGGTAAATCAATGCTTGCAAAAAGATTTAATACAATTTTACCTGACATGACCGAAGAAGAAATAATCGAAACAACAAAGATTTACAGTATTTCAGGAATGCTAAGCCAAAGTGAACCAATAATACGTAACCGTCCATTTAGAGCTCCACACTATTCAGCTACACAAGTGGCTTTAGTCGGTGGTGCAAACAGAGTCGGAGAAATCACGCTGGCATTAAATGGGATATTATTTTTAGATGAAATTGGAGAGTTTGAAGGAAAAACATTGGAAACGTTAAGACAGCCTCTGGAAGATGGAAAAATCGTTATTTCAAGAGCAAACCTAAGTGTAACCTATCCAGTAAAAAATATTACAATAACTGCTTCAAATCCTACTCCCAGCGGATATTTCCCTGATAATCCACTATGTAACGACAGTCTAAAAGAAATTAAACGTTATCAGAAAAAATTTTCAGGTCCACTTCTCGACAGAATGGATTTATATGTAGAAATGCATCAGTTAAAAAAAGATGAAATTTTTGATGAATCTTTATCAGAAAAATCCAAAGAAATTCAAAAAAGAGTTATAAAAGCTCGTGAAGTCCAAAAACAACGTTTTAATTCAAATACTCTAAACAGAGATATGAATAAGAAACAATTAAATAAATATTGCAAAATAGATGAAGAAAGTGAAGAAATTATGAAATCTGCCATTGATAATTTAAAATTGTCAGTCAGAATGTTTGATAAAATCTTGAAGATATCTAGAACAATAGCAGATTTAGATGGTGAAGAAAACATAAAAAAGGAACATTTATTGGAGGCACTAAATTATCGACGAAAATAAATAGCACTAAACTTATTAAAAAAAGAATTTTTTAATAACAAGCAGTCTTAATACTTGTAAAATAGCATAGTAAAACTAGTTTAAAACAGAACTCAAAAATTATGACTATTTTACTCAAACCCTAAATTATATAATTTCTATCAGTTCAATTTTAAATGGGTTCGAGTATAAAATCAGAAAATTTATGAAATTAAATTTATTTTCTGTAAAATTACAAAAGTTTTTAAGAGGGATACTTAAAAATTAGATTTGATTTTTATAATTTAGGAAAATAAAAAATGTGTAACTATTCAAATAAAACTGAGTAATTACACATTTTTATATCTCTTTAATTTCTTATTTTTCTCATTAATCCGTTCTTCTATAAAATCAAGCAATTCTTTTCTTCCAGTATTTTTTAATGAAGAATAAAAAAATACATCTTCATTTTTAAATACAAGTTTTTTCCTGATTTCCTTTAGCTGTTTAAACTTTTCATTGTTTGACAATTTATCAGCTTTTGTAAATATTATATAATATTCAATTTCAAAATGTTCTAACCATTTTAACATTTCCATGTCCTCATTTGACGGAACTCTACGCAAATCCAGCAATAAAAAAACTACTTTTTCACGATTTGACACAAGATAGCTTTCTATTGTTTTTCCCCAATTTCTTTTCACAGCCTCAGGCACTTTAGCAAATCCATATCCTGGCAAATCCACAAAATGAATTTTGCTATTTATCAAAAAATAATTGATTAACTGTGTTCTTCCTGGCGTTTTACTAGTTCTTGCCAAATTTTTTCTTTTTGTAAGTGAATTTATCAGTGAAGATTTTCCCACATTTGATCTTCCAATAAAAGAAAATTCCACAGTGTTATTAAATTCCGGATAATCTTTTTCCACAACTGCTGATTTCACAAATTCTGACTTGCTTATTTCCATGCTTCACCTCTTTTTTTCTATAATTTTCTATTTTTCTAATTTTTAAACTCATCTTTTGCATTTTCCACTGAAGTTTCTTCAGGAATAAAGTACCAGATTCCATTAATCATTCTTCCATCTCCAGTAATCTCATACTGCTCAATTTTTTTGTTTAGTAAAAATGCTGGTAATACTGATAATCCTTTAATTGGATTTACTGCAACATCCATCTTTTCTTTTGCATATCCATAAACTTCTGGAATATATTTCCATCCAGATGGTGCAACTAATTTTTTCACAATTCCCTGAATAACCTGTCTTTGACGTTCATCACGCTTAAAGGCTGTATCACTTTTTCTATGTCTTGTATAGGCAAGTGCCATTCTCCCTCTTAAATTATAAACTTGACCTTGATTAAAATGAAATACTTCTTGATCAAAATAGTCCTGATTAAAAGTGTGATTTGAAACAACATCAACTCCATCAATCAAATTAGTTAAGTTCATAACATCTTCAAATCTAAATCTTACATGATAATTAATTTTTGTATCAAGAAAGTTTTCCACAGCGTCAATTGTACATTGCACACCGCCAAAGTGATGTGAATGTGTAATTTTATCCTGCTTATAATTTTCACAAGGAATCTCTGCATATGTATCACGCGGAATCGAAATCATTTTTACCTGTGCCAGATAAGGCACAACTCTTATAACAACTAGCCCATCGCTCCGAGAACCTTCTGTCGGCTGATTAGCATACGCGTCTACTCCTATGACAAGAATATTAAATGGTACAGAAAGCCACCCTATAAGCACCACTAAAAATATTCCTAATATTATAAATACTTTTTTCATTTTTTCACCTCTTAATTTTACATTATTTATACTTTTACAAATTTTTGAATAATATATTTAAAATAAATTTATTTAATACTAAACCTCGTTTAAAAATTAGAACAAATTTTTATAATAAGGTTTTTCAACAGTTAATTCATAATCATTCAATTTTTTTCTATTTTATTTTCATAGGATTGCTCATTACCGCAAATCCTACAACCTATGATACTAAATTCTATTTAAAAAATAAAAATTATATATTAAATCATTTGAAAATATTGGGTTTATATCCTTTATTAGAGAACTTTATAATAAAGCTTACTCTTACAAATTATTTCAAAGTTAAATTTTATAGTAAAACTTATTTAAAACCAAACACAAAAGCTATGACTATTTTACTCAAACCTTAAATTTATATAATTTTAGCAGTTTAATTTAAAATAGGTTTGAGTATATTTTCAAATTCTATTTTTTTCAAAAAATCATCAACTTTTTTTTCCAAATCCTGAATATTTCCGTCATTTTCAATAACATAGTCACTTCTTTTCTTTTTTTCATCCAAAGACATTTGTGAATTTATAATACTCAAAGCCTCTTCTTTACTACGGTTATCCCTAGATAAAATACGTTTAATCTGCGTTTCTTTTTCTGCACTTACTAGCAAAATGTAATCAAATTCCTTTTCCCATTGAACTTCAAAAAGAAGCTGAATTTCCACAAAAATAATTTTATTTTCTTTTTTACACTCCAGAATCTTTTCTCGCATAATACGTAAAATCTCTGGATGCATAACAGAATTTAAAATAAGTCTTTTTTCTCTATTTCCAAAAATAACTCTTCCTAATTTTTCACGTGAAACAATCCAATTTCCAGTATTATTATATTCTAAGACTTCTTTACCAAAATTTTCTACAATTTTTCCACAACCTTAGGAAATTTAATAACTTCATGAGAAATTATGTCTAAATCAATAACTGGAAATTTTTTTCTTTTAAAATTTGACTAACTGTACTTTTTCCTGTTCCAATTCCACCTGTAAGCCCAATAACTACTTTTTTCATTTTTTCCTTCCCACAAAAATCCAGTTTAAATTCAAAATTTATTCAATTTTACAAAAGTGTGGATATATTTTATACCTTTTTTCATTTATTTGCAACAATTTTTATTTTTCAAATTCAATATAATCCCTAAATAAAACAATATAAGTCAAGATTATATTAATTTTATCAATACAGAAAATAATTTTTTTTATATAATAAAATTTCAAAAGAAAATATGGTATAATAAAAACAGAACTAAGAAAAGAAAAAATTGAAAAAATACTTATAATATGATAAAATTATATGTATAATTTTGTGATAAATTTGGCGATTAAAAGTTTGATTTATAAAATTAAGATACAAGGAGGGAATATGGAACTTAAAGATATTCAGGAATTGATGAAAGTTCTAAAGAAAGAAGATATAGCAGAACTAAAAGTAAGATATGGAAAAGTAAAACTTACATTAACAAATTCTGAAACTACAAATATCGCAAATAATGTAGCACCTGTAACAGAAAAGGTTGAAAAAGAAACTCTTACAGCTGTATTAGCAGCAGAAGAAATTATCAAATCGAGTAATGTGGGAAGAATAAAGCTAGTAAGTTCAAAACCTGGAACTTTAGTAAAAAAAGGACAAGTTCTTGCAAAAATAAATACAATAGGAATTGATAATGATGTAAAATCTAATGTAGATGGTATTTTAAAAGAAGTGCTAGTGGCAGACGGCTCACCAGTTGACTTTGCAAAAGAACTATTTAAAATTGAAATTAATTAAAATTATTTTTATGAAACAGAAATCTTTTAGGAGGATAGAATATTAATGTTTAAAAAAATATTAATAGCAAATAGAGGAGAAATTGCTGTTAGGATAATTAGGGCAGCAAGAGAGTTAGGAATTGCCACAGTTGCAGTTTATTCAGAAGCTGATAAAGATTCACTTCACGTAAAACTTGCCGACGAAGCTGTCTGTATCGGAACTGCCAGTAGTGCAGACTCATATCTAAAAATACCGAATATTATTTCAGCAGCACAGATTACAGGAAGTGAGGCTATTCACCCAGGATATGGATTTTTAGCAGAAAATCAAAGATTTGCTGAAATATGTGATAAAAACAACATCGTATTCATTGGTCCAAAACCTCAACTAATCAGTATGATGGGAGACAAGGCAACAGCAAGGGAAACTGCTATCAAGCACAAAGTTCCAATAACAAAAGGGTCAGATGGAATTGTTCCAAATGTTGAAGAAGCCAAAAAAGTTGCACAATGGATAACTTATCCTGTTATGATAAAAGCAACTGCAGGAGGCGGCGGAAAAGGAATGAGAATCGCCCATGATGAAAAAGAACTTGTAGAAAATTTTGTTGCTGCACAAAATGAGGCAAAAGCGGCTTTTGGAAATCCAGATGTTTATATTGAAAAATACGTTGAAGAACCAAGACACGTTGAAATACAAGTTATTGGAGATAAATTTGGAAATGTTGTCCATCTTGGAGAAAGAGACTGCTCTATCCAAAGAAGACACCAAAAATTAATAGAAGAATCTCCATCAGCAGGAATTGATGCAAAAACACGTGAAAAAATGGGGAAATTCGCTGCAAAATTAACAAAAGGAATTGGTTACGACAGTGTTGGAACATTGGAATTTCTTGTTGACAAAAACATGAATTTCTATTTTATGGAAATGAATACAAGAATTCAGGTAGAGCATACAGTAAGTGAAGAAATCACTGGTGTAGATTTGATAAAAGAGCAAATAAGAGTAGCCGCAGGAGAAAAATTAAGTTTTTCTCAAAAAGATATAAATATTAATGGACATGTAATAGAATGCAGAATTAATGCAGAGGACTCTGAAAATGGTTTCCTTCCATCTTCAGGAGTTCTAGAAACATATATTCCATCAGGTGGAATTGGAGTAAGAATCGATTCTCATTCTTATCAGAATTATGAAATCCCGCCTTACTACGATTCAATGATAGCGAAACTTATCGTAAAAGGAAAAAATAGGGAAGAAGCTATTGCAAGAATGAAACGTGCCTTAAAGGAATTTATTATAGAAGGTATTGACACAACTATACCATTTCACTTAAAAGTGCTTGATAATGAAGACTTTAAAAAAGGAACAATCTATACAAACTTTATTGAGACACATTTTAAGGATGCACTTGGTAAATAATTAATAAAAAACTGGATAATAATTTTTGAAATCAAAAAAAATCATATTATTAATTAAATAATATGATTACTATTTGATAAAAAATAAAAAATAGGAGGAATTAGAAATGAACGAATTAGGAAATGTAAATATATCTCAGGAAGTAGTAGCGACTATTGCAGAATCAGTAGTAGCAGAAATTGAAGGAGTACACAGCCTTGTTGGTGGAACTTCTAAAAACGAAATTGTTAAATTTTTCCAAAATGTATCTTCAGGTGGAAAAGGAATTGAAGTAGAAGTTGGAGAAACTGAATGTACATTAGATTTATACATCGTTGCAAAAATGGGATTCAAGTTACCTGCATTAGCTGGAGAAATCCAAACAAAAGTAGTAAAAGCAATTACTGAAATGACAGGATTAAAAGTTCAGGAAGTAAACGTATATATTCAAAAAATTATAAAAGAAGACAAAAAAGAGAATGTTCAAGCTCCTGTAACAGAAACTGCAGAAATTGAAGAATAAAAATCATAATAGACTCAAATATTATTGAATTTAAATATAAATTTTTATTAATAATATTTGAGAATATTCACTCAATTAGGAAAGGAGAAACTGACAGATACACTTCATCTAACTCGCAAAGTTAAAATGCAGTGTATTTTGTCAGTATATATTAATGATTGCAATATTAGGATTTTTAGCAAGACTATCTGTAATACTTGGATTTGTTGGTATTGTATTTTCAAGTATATCAGATATTCTGTTTAGGACTGATTATTTAGGACAACTAGATAGTTTTATAGATTTAAGTAGTTTAAATTTTAAAATCTTAGTTGGACTATTATCAATAATTTATTTAGTAGTATTTTTACTTTCTTATATTAATAAACTTACAAAATATTCTCAAAATAGAAAAGTTAAAAATAAAAATGGAGAAATAGAAGTTTCCATAAAAACAATAAATGAAACATCAAAAGATTTCTTAAATGGACAGGAAATCATTAAAAATTCAAAAGTAAAATCATATCCAAAAGGAAAATCTGTCGTTATTGAAGCTACTGTAGATACTTATAATGTCGATAACTTAAATGAAAAACTTGCAGAAATTCAAAATAAATTATCTGAATATGTTTTTCATTCAACTGGAATTACTGTAAAAAAAAGTAAAGTAAAATTGAAAAAAGTTTTAGGAGAAACAATTGTTGAAAAAAAAATTATTGACTCTCCAACTAATCAAAAGAAAATATAAAAAAATAACAATAACATTATCTCAAAATTAGAAAATCAAACTAATACAGAAATTAAAACTTCTTCATCTGGAAAGGAAAATTAATGACACGAAGAAAAATTAGAGAAGAGATATTTAAACTTCTTTTGAATATGAACTAATTAACAATGATATCGAAAAGAGAATAAATGATGTAATTACTGAAGAAAACTTAAAAAAAGATGAGGAAATTGATTTTTTAAGAAGTTATGTTACTGAAATAATTGCAAATGAGAGTATTTTAATTGAAAGAATAAAGGATGTATTAGAAGGCTGGACGTATGAACGTTTAGGAACAATTGAAAAAGTTTTATTAAAAGTATCCTTCTATGAAATTACGATAAAAAATGTTGGATATGAAATCGCAATTAATGAAGTTTTAGAAATTGCAAAAAAATATTCATATAATGACACAAAAGACTTTTTAAACGGAATTCTTGCGAAATTAATAAAAAATATTAAAGAAGAAAAGTATAAATAAATGGAAGAATAAATTAAAAGAAACAAATATTAAATTATGAAAGACTTCTATATTTAAAATATGGAAGTTTTTTAAATATTCTTGCTTTATTAAACTTATAAAATTATATAAATCTAAAAGTTAAATATTCTTAATTTTAAACTCAATAAAAATTTACAAAAACTATATTATAGATTTTTATTTTAAAATATTTAGAAAAGGAAATACAGGATAATGAAGAGAATAGGAATAATTACTGGAAAGTTTTTTCCACTTCACATTGGGCATGTAAACTTTATTCAAAGAGCCAGCGGAATTGTAGACAGATTATATGTTATTATCTCATATTCTGATGATGCAGATGATCTTCTTACTTCTAACTCCCGTTTTGTGAAGGAAATCACACCAAAGGACAGATTACGTTTTGTAAAACAGACATTTAAAAATCAGCCAAATATTTCATCATTTTTATTGGATGAAAATAACTTTTCTCAGCAAGGTGATAACTGGGAAGAATGGGCTATAACCTTAAAAAATGAAATTGAAAAAAGAGAAAAAATGGAAAATGAAAACGAAATAGACTGGAAAAATGATGTGATATTCATTAGCAATCGTGATGAAGACAAAGAGTACAATTTAAAGCATTTTGGTTCAGAAACTAGATCCATAGATAAAAATTATATAGAATACAATGTTAATTCCAAGCAAATACGTGAAAATCCTAGTAAATATTGGAACTACTTGCCACGTGAAGTAAGAGAACATCTAATACCCATTATTACAATCTGTGGAGGAGAAAGTAGTGGAAAAAGCGTAATGATAGATAAACTTGCAAATGTTTTTAATACAACTTCTGCTTGGGAATATGGACGTGAATATGTTTTTGAAAAATTAGGTGGAGATGAAGAATCATTACAATATTCTGACTACGAAAAAATCGTTTTCGGGCATCAGTCAAATGTCTTATATGCTGCAAGAAATGCTAATAAATTTGCATTGATTGATACAGATTACATTGCAACACTGGCCTTTTGCCTAACTTATGAAAAACGGGACAATCCAATAGTTCGTGAATTTGTACAAAATTACAGATTTGACTTGACGATTTTACTTGAAAATAATGTTACTTGGGTAAATGATGGCCTTCGTTCAATTGGCGACAATGACAGACGTGAAAAATTCCAAAATTTATTAAAGAAATTATATAAAGAATATCATATTCAATATATTACAGTAAAATCAAATAGCTACGAAAAAAGATACTTGGCTTGTAAACATATTATAAAGGCATATTTAGATGGTGCTGATAATTCACAGCTTCAGGAAATAGCAGATTCTTTTATATAAAAAAATAACCTATTACTAAAATCCATTTTAATAGTTAGTAAATAGGTTTTTATTTCTCAAATTTTTATTTTAAGTTTTTGAAAAAACAGCTAAATACTTTTATCGTGCCCTCCTTAAATCGTGCATACTTAGCCATTTTTGAAAAACCACTTTATATTATATAATTACAAAATTATATATTTTATTTAGTCTCTTTTTCCCATTTCCTTATCTAATAAATATAACGTAGCGTTATTATTATCAACATCAAGTGAAATAATCTTATCAAGGAATTTTGAGCTTGTTCTTCTTCTTCTTCCTGCTCTTCAGCAAATTCATTCAAGAATACTTCTGCACCATAATCTCCTAGTTCTCTTGCAAGTTTGTGAATATTCTCAATAGAGGCTGTTACAGCTTCTTCATGTGCAAGAGCAGCTTCAAATACTTCTCTTACTGATGTAAAGTCCATTTTAGGTTTATCTAATCCCAAAAATTCAATTTTACCGTTTCTTTTTAATACATACTCATAAAACTTTTTTGAATGTTCGATTTCCTCTTTTGCTTGATTTCCCATCCAGCTTGCAAAACCTTCTAATGCTCTTTCATCAAAGTATGCAGCCATAGCTTGATATTGGTAAGCCGCTGCTAATTCCATGTTTATTTGATTATTTAGTAAAACTTCTAATTCTTTATTTAATTTCATTTTCTCTCCAATCTATATTTTTTATATCTTAAATTTTTAATTATGTTTTTCTAAACATTTTTCACAAGTACCTTTTATATAAAAATGTATTTCATCAATTTCTACATTTCCCAATTTTGATAAATCAAATTTTGATAAATTTACATCAAAATCAACTATCTCTCCACAAGATTTACATTTGAAATGTCCATGATTATCCGTGACTACATCATATCTTACTTCATTTTCTTCAATAATAATTTCTTGAATAATATTATTATATAATTACAAAATTATATACTACTTTATTTAGTCTCTTTTTCCCATTTCCTTGTCTAATAAATATAACGTAGCGTTATTATTATCAACATCAAGTGAAATAATCTTATCAAGGAATTTTTGAGCTTGTTCTTCTTCTTCTTCCTGCTCTTCAGCAAATTCATTCAAGAATACTTCTGCACCATAATCTCCTAGTTCTCTTGCAAGTTTGTGAATATTCTCAATAGAGGCTGTTACAGCTTCTTCATGTGCAAGAGCAGCTTCAAATACTTCTCTTACTGATGTAAAGTCCATTTTAGGTTTATCTAATCCCAAAAATTCAATTTTACCGTTTCTTTTTAATACATACTCATAAAACTTTTTTGAATGTTCGATTTCCTCTTTTGCTTGATTTCCCATCCAGCTTGCAAAACCTTCTAATGCTCTTTCATCAAAGTATGCAGCCATAGCTTGATATTGGTAAGCCGCTGCTAATTCCATGTTTATTTGATTATTTAGTAAAACTTCTAATTCTTTATTTAATTTCATTTTCTCTCCAATCTATATTTTTTATATCTTAAATTTTTAATTATGTTTTTCTAAACATTTTTCACAAGTACCTTTTATGTAAAAATGTATTTCATCAATTTCTACATTTCCCAATTTTGATAAATCAAATTTTGATAAATTTACATCAAAGTCAATTATCTCTCCACAAGATTTACATTTGAAATGTCCATGATTATCCGTGACTACATCATATCTTACTTCATTTTCTTCAATAATAATTTCTTGAATAATATTATTACTGACAAATATATTTAATGTATTGTATACTGTAGTTTTTGATAAAGTAGGCATTTCAGGAGATAAATTTTGAAAAATATCATCAACTGTTGGATGTGTATGATGATCTAGTAGATATTGAAATATTTTCATTCTTTGTACTGAAGGTTTTATTCCATTTTTCTTTAAATAGTCACCAACGTTTTCTATATGCATACTTCCTCCTAATATTGTTTGTTATTTATATTTTAATTTCAATTAAATAATAAAAATAGATATATTGTTTGAGTAAGACAACTAACATTTATACTTACTTCTTTGTATCCATTACAATTTTATATCTTTTTCTAAATTTTGTCAATAAATTTATTTATTTTTAGTATCAAAGTTTATTTTTTCACTAGATTTATGTTATTTTTAAATTTTCATTTATAGGAATTAAAAAAGTAAAGATTGTTTTTATATATGGCTCACTTTCTACCATAATTTCAATATTATGTCGTATTGCAATTTCTTTTGCAATTGCAAGTCCTAGCCCCATTCCATTTTTATTTTCCTCGGTATTTGATTTATGATAGCGGTTAAAAATTTTTCCAATATTTTTAGAATCAATTCCTCTTCCGCTGTCACATATTTTAAGCTCATATTTATTATTCTCTTTTTTTAGCAAAATATCAACTTCCTGATTTTCATTAGAAAATTTTATTGCATTATCCAATACAATTATTATCATTTGTCGAATCCGCTGGTAATCCCCAACAAAAAGATACCTGTCTTCTTCAATTGCATTTTCTAGAGAAAAATTTATTTTCACACCTTTTTTAGTTGAAATATTCTTCATGCTTCTAACGGCATCATTTATAATTTCAAATAAATTTATTGTGCTTTTATCAATAGAAAAATCTGTGTTTTGAAGTTTCGTCAAATCTATCAAGTCATTAACCAGTCTTTGTAAATGAATACTATCTGATAAAATTTGTTCATTATAATCCTTTAGCTGTTCGGGATCCTTTATAATTCCATCACAAATAGCTTCTATTGAACCACGAATCACTGTAATTGGAGTTCGCAGTTCGTGAGAAATATTTGCAATAAAATTTTGTCTCATTTTTTCAAAACGTTCACTTTCTTTCGAACTCTTATCTAGTTGAAGTGCCAGTTTATCAATACTTTTTGCAAGTTCTCCAATTTCGTCATTCTGATTTACCTGTGTTGTTACTTCATAATTTCCCTTTGCCAATTTTGTTGTTGTATTACGAATCTTATTAAGTGGCTTTGTAAAGCTGATAGAAAGCCAAACAGCACTGATACCCGCAAGGATTAGTGCAGCTAAAATACTAAAAACAAGTGTATAAATACCACTTTTTAATGCTGAAGACATATATTTTACTGGAGAATGAAGCAGTACGACTCCTTCAATCATTTCACCATTTTTTATTGGAACTGCTACTGTTATTGAATTTTCATTTAAGTAATCATTAAAATTTTCTGTCGTAGTTGTTTCTCCAGAAATAGCTTTTTTAATAGTTTCTTCTGCATTTGGTGGTAATTTCAGATATGAAAAAGATTGTCCCTTCTCGTTTCTTCCCTGCACAATATTTCCTGTTTTTGCATCCACTATCCAGACTTCTCCCATTGCAATATCCTCAATCATCCGCATACTTCTAAATATTTTGACATTATTGTCCTTCTCATCCACGATTCTATGTCTATGAAAATGTTTTTCATTTAATAATTTTTTAGAATTTTTTTCTTCTGAACTTTTTTTAATCTCATCTTTTCTTATATCTTCAATAATATTATTTTCAAATGCCTTTCCATTTATATTTCCTACAATTTTAGGAACTTCCCTATTTGGTTTTAAAAATTTATTTTTATTTTTTTCTGGAGCATCATTTTTTCTTTCTACATCTAAATCTTTATCTACATTTTTTTCATCTATATTCTCAAACCATATTTTAGACAAAGTTTCTGAAATCTTATAAGCTCTTTCAACCAAATCTTTCTTATGTAAACTAACAGTATTCTGAATATAAATATATCCAAAAATACTTCCGATTACAATAGAAAATAACAAAAGCGACAATCCGAAATATGAAAGTAGCTTTATAAATATTTTGTTTTTAAATTTTATCTCCTTAAATTTTTTATTTCCTATTTTCACACTATCTTCCTTCTGCTACAACCTTATCCATCCAGCTAAATAACTCATCTAAATCATAATCTCCAGAATGTGGAGTTGCCCAAGTCGATGCAAAATCAACTTTTTTCCCAAGATTTTCGAGTTTTATAGCAAGTATCACAGGTATTGCAAGCGAGGTATCCTTGTCAACCGCACCATGTCTTATTCTCCAGTATTTTACTTTCGAATTTGCAATGTAGTTCATTGGATTCATCATTTTTATGATTTTTTTATCAGCCATAGTTCCATTTACTGTCGAGTGTTCCAACATGTATTCCGTAAAATGTTTATTGTTCGTAGTTTCATCTCCAAACTCGTTATTTTCCCCTGTTGACAAATCTACATTGTCAAATGCCCCTGGCGTTTTTTGTCTACCCATATAAGCCACATATTTATCATAATCCAAATCTACAACTTTCTCATTTTTTATTGTTAAAAATTCAAATTCCGATAAATCAGTCCCTTTTTTCAAAGCAGTATTTGCAGAATCAATGTAATATTGCTTAATCTGCTCCTTAAAACTCCCATTTCCATTTTCATTCAATGTTAAAAGCTTCCCATTTTTACCTTTTAATTTTAAACTATTTAAATAGGCAGGAAACATTTTCTTCAAATCATTTGAACGTGAAATTTCATCATCAGTCAACGTACCCTCAGTGTATTTTCTTTCCACATTGTAATCTAACATTGAAATCTCTATCTTTTTATATGTCTTTACATCGTTAAACATCCATTCGTAAGCTGTATTCGCATTATCCAAGTTAGTTATTGGGCAATAAGCTGACACAGCGTAAATATCATCTCTTGCATTCAATGCACCAATTTCCTTTAGATACGGTTCATAATCCTTATTATTCCCAGTTGCACCAAGCAAAGCTGAAACTGCTCCTCCAGCACTTGTCCCATTGGAAATAATTCTATCGGCTCTTCCTGGCATTCTAGTATCATTATATCGTAAATATCTAACAGCTGCCTTCAAATCTACAATTACAGCAGGTGCCTTTCCAGTATACTTCCCATCTTTTTCCAAAGTTCTACCTCTAGCTCCAGGACTTGCCACGACATATCCATTTGATAATGCGACTAGTGAAGCATCTGGCTTTCCATCTCTTCCATTTCCACGCATTCCAGCTGCTCCAGGCATATATCCTCCAACTGTATTTGGGAAAAATATCGGCGCACTTTTCGCATTATATTTTCCAACTGACTTATTTTTAAAATATTCTTCTGGAATATAGATATTTATAGTCTGATAAGCAATATCAATTGGTTTTGCAACATAAACTATATTTTCATAAGCACGATAAGTAACTGTTTTCCCATTAACAGTAGCTGTCTTCGTCGTATAATTCTTATTTACATCAAAATTTAAATTATAACCATTTTCTGCTTTATTTGTTATCATATCTTCGGTTATTACTTTTTTATTCATAGGTGCTCCCATTTGTGGCTTTTTATCTTCATTCGTATTCACTTCAACATTTTTATGATTTTTACTAGAATCTACTAATCCTTTTTTATTATCAGCAGCCATTGAAAGAGCTGAAACCAATAAACTTAATATAATTAATTTTTTTTCATGAATTTTCCTTTTATTTTACTATATTTTATTTTTTTAATCTTACAATATTTCGCATTAGAATAATAAATTTATTGTAAATCTATTTAACAAGTGTTTTGAAACCCTTGTTAGAAAATAAATAAAATATCTTTTTAATTAAAATTACTATAAAAAAAGGACATAAGTAAAAACCTATGCCTTTTAACTATTATAATCATTATACTAATTCAATAATCGCTAATTCAGCTGAATCACCACGTCTAACAGCAGTTTTAATAATTCTTGTATAACCACCATTTCTTTCAGCATATTTAGGTGCAATTTCATTAAAGATTTTTGCAACTGCTCCTTCATTTCTTAAAAATGCAAAAGCTTGTCTTCTCAAATGTACTCTTCTTGCTGCATCAGTTGAATTATTATATTTTTTCCCTAAAGTAATTGCTTTTTCAGCAAACTTTCTTAATTCTTTAGCACGAGTTACTGTTGTTTCAATTTGCTCATGTTCTACTAAAGAAATTGTCATATTTTTAAGCATAGCTAATCTATGATCAGTTCTTCTACCTAGTTTTCTATATGATTTATTATGATTCATTTTCCCTCCTCGTTTAAGATTTTATTCTAAATTTTTATATGATTATTCATCACTACTTGTATTATCGTCTAAATCATAACCAAGTTCTTTCATTTTATCGATAATTTCATTTAACGATTTTTTTCCTAAATTTTTAATTTTCAATAATTCGTTATATGTCATTGAAGTTAAGTCTGAAATTGTATTTACTCCTGCTTTTTTCAAGCAATTATAAGAACGTACTGTAAAGTCAAGTTCTTCAATTTTCATATCTTCAATATTATTTTCATTTTCAGCATCAGCTTCTGCCAATTCATCCTCACTATCTCTGTATTTACTCATACTGTTTCCAATATTTGTAAATGGTTCCAAATGCCAAGTTAATAATTCTACTGCATATGATAAAGCATCTTTAATTTCGATACTTCCATCTGTAGCAATTTCCAAAATTAACTTGTCATAGTTTGTAACACGTCCAACCATAGTGTCTTCAACACTATAATTTACTCTCTTAATAGGTGTATAAATTGCATCAACTGCTAAATATCCTATTGGCCATCCATCAGTATTAATTTCATCAGAAACTACAAATCCTTCTCCAGAATCAACAAGAAATTCTATGTCAATCTGTTTATCAGTTGTAACAGTCATAATAACCTGCTCAGGATTTATAATTCTTAGTCCAGGTTCTACATGAATATCTGCAGCTGTAATTACAGCTGGTCCTTTTACTGAAAGTGTCATTTTCTTTTCACCTGGCTCATCAGCTTCAACTACTATTTCTTTCACATTTAAAATAATATCTGTAACTGCTTCTTTTACACCTTCTATTGTAGAAAATTCATTCAACACACCTTCAATTTTAATTCCTTTTATTGCAGTTCCTGGAATTGATGATAACAATATTCTTCTAAGTGCATTTCCAATAGTATTCCCATATCCTCTATACAGAGGTTCTAATGTGTACTTTGCTGTATAATTATCTTCTTTTTCTTCAGTTAATTTTACATTTTTAGCTATTTTTTCAATATTTAACAAGCTAATTCATCTCCTCCGATTAAAATATTATTATCTAGAGTAGAACTCGATAATCATCGCTTCGTCAACTTCAAAGTCAACTGCATCTCTTCCTGGATTTTCTAACACTTTAGCTGTCAAAGCTCCTTCTTCAAGTGATAACCATCCTGGAACTGTTTTTTGCCCAACAGACTCTTTAATTAAAGCTAATTCTTTAGAATCTTCTTTAACTGTAATTACATCACCTTGTTTTACTCTGTATGATGCAATGTTTACTCTTTTTCCATTAATTAAAATATGTCCATGACTTACGATTTGTCTTGCTTGTCTTCTTGAAGCACCAAATCCTAATCTATAGATTACGTTATCTAATCTTCTTTCAAGATATTGAAGTAAAAGTTCCCCTGTTACTCCTTCTTTTCTTGTTGCTTCTTCATATAATTTATAGAATTGTTTTTCCATTACTCCATAAACGAATTTTACTTTTTGTTTTTCTCTTTGTTGTGTTCCATATTCAGTTAATTTTCTATTTGCATTTGGTCTAATATTTCTATTTGATTTTTTGTTTACCCCTAAAACAATAGGATCTAAACCAAGATTTCTACATCTTTTTAACACAGGCTGTCTATCTCTTGCCATTTATCTTTTTCCTCCTTAGTTTATAAAATTACGGTCTTCTCTTTTTAGGTGGTCTTGCACCATTATGAGGTACTGGAGTTATATCAACTATTCTTGTTACTTCTAATCCAGTAGCCTGTATTGATCTAATAGAAGCTTCTCTTCCAGATCCAGGTCCTTTTATTTTGATTTCAATTTGTTTCATACCATTTTCAATTGCAACTTGAGCTGCTTGTTCAGCTGCGATTTGTGCTGCGAACGGAGTCCCTTTTTTAGTTCCTTTGAATCCAGAAGTTCCTCCTGATTTCCAAATTACTACTTTTCCTTCTGAATCTGTTATAGTAACAACAGTATTATTAAAAGTAGAATGTATATATGCTATTCCATTAGGAATGTTTTTTAATTTTTTCTTTTTTGAAGTTGCTGGTTTTTTTGCCACTTATGGTTTCCTCCTTTAACTTAATAGTTATTATTTTTTCTTAGCAATTGCCATTCTAACTGGCCCTTTTCTAGTTCTTGCATTTGTTTTTGTTTTTTGTCCTCTTACAGGTAATCCATTTCTATGTCTTAATCCTCTGTAACTCTTGATATCAAGTAGACGTTTGATGTTAAGTCTAATTTCTTTTCTTAACTCTCCTTCAATTTTGTACTCTTCCACAGCAGCTCTTAATTTTGCTACTTGTTCTTCTGTCAAATCTTTTACTTTAGTATCTCTGTCGATACCAGTTGCTCCTAAAATTTTGTTTGAAGTGCTTCTACCAATTCCAAAAATATAAGTTAAAGAAACTTCTACTCTTTTATTTCTTGGAATATCTACTCCTGCTATTCTAGCCAAATTTTTTCCTCCTCGTTTTGATATTTTTAATCTTCTTCAATATGCCCTCACATACACAATATAAGGAATAAGCTCTACAGCTAAACATACCTTTACAATCTTTATTTAAATATCCATAGTATTTTTGTTTTTTATCTACAATATATTTTAATAAAAATGTTTTTAGGTTTATTAATCTGTTATTTTTTAAAATAAAAAATATTTTAAAACTATCCTTGTATTTGTTTATGTTTAGGGTTTTCGCATATTACTCTTACTTTTCCGTGACGTTTAACAATTTTACATTTGTCACAAATAGGTTTTACTGAAGCTTTTACTTTCACTAAAAACCCTCCTTCCAACTGTTATTTTTTTCTATATACAATTCTACCTCTTGACAAGTCATACGGAGAAACTTCCACCGTAACCTTATCTCCTGGCAAAATTTTTATATAGTTCATTCTCATTTTTCCTGAGATATGTCCTAAAACTTCGTGTCCATTTTCAAGCCTTACTTGAAACATCGCATTTGGTAATGCTTCGATTATTTCACCTTCCAGCTCAAGAACATCCTGTTTTGCCATAAATAATCACCTCGGATCCTTTCTATTATAACAAAAAAATAACTAAATGTCCAGTTTTTTTAACATTTAATTTTTATAAAAATTAAAAAAACAATATACATTTGATTATTTACCTTATCATAATACAGTATTTATCGTATTTTGTCAATTATTTTTTATTTTACAGTTATTTTTATGGATTTTTCTAATTTTTTACACTCCTAAAAATTCTATATCCAGCATTAATTTCCAGAGTTTCACAATTTCCAAAAATTTCTTCCAATTTTTTCTGTGTACTTTTTGCTCCATGTTTTGTCTGAATCACACAATAAAACTGACCATCTTGATTTAAATGCTCAAAACTTTGTTCATAAATTTGAAAAATTGTCTGCTTTCCAGCTCGAATTGGCGGATTAGATAAAATCACATCAAACTTTTCAGAAACATCATCAAATGCAAACGATTTTCTTACTTCAAAATTATCACTTTCCTCTTTTACAACTCCATTTTTCAAAAGATTTTCCCTTGTAAGCTCCAAAGCCCGCTCATTCACATCTGATGAAACAGTTCTAACATTTTCAAAAAAAGACTTTATAACAACTGATACAACTCCGTATCCGCAGCCAATATCCAGTATATCAAACTTTTGATTTTTTTTGTTCATATTTTCTCTTAAAAACACTTTCAGCATGACATCCGTTCCAAAATCTACCTTCGTCTTTGAAAATACCCCATTATCTGTTACAAACTCAAATTTTTTATTTTCCATTTCATATTTTATTATTTTTCTATCCGACTTTACTTCCTGCTTTTCTGAAAAATAATGGCTCATTATCAATTTCCTCCTAACTTTTCTATTTTTTATTCTAATGTTTATTTTATCACTGAATTTCAATTATTCATAATACTCCCCTGCTGTATTATCAGAATTATTTCTATCTTTCAACACTTTTACTATTATAACATATTTTTCACAGTTACATACCCATTTTTTATCTTACAAGTATTTTTTCAAAAACAACTTTATTTCAAAATCATTGCATATACAAAACTTCTTGCATTCTTATAATTTTTTTTATATAATATATTTGACACAAAACTATTAATTTTAAATTTTGTGCCTTAATAAAAATAAAATTTTATGGAGGTTTTTAAAATGATAAAAAAACTTGTTGAAATAGAAGGGATGCACTGTGAAAACTGTGCTAAAAAAGTAGAAAATGTTTTATACGGACTGCCAGAAGTAGAAAGTGTAGAAGTAAACCTTTCTGATAAAAATGCAAAAGTTACTTTAAACGTAGAAGTTGACGATTTGCTGATAGCGGATGTAATTAATAGTGCTGGGCATTATAAAGTGAAGGATGTTACAGAAATTTCTTAATCTTTTTTATTAACAATTTATTTACAAAAAATTAAAAATTTTTATTTTAAATTTAGTTGATTTTTTTATTATAAAATGTTATAATAGATTTGTAAAGTAATAAAAATACGCATAACTATACACAAATCAAAAGAGAGCTAACCCCCAAAGTAAGCTCTCTTTTTTAGTTATTTCCAAAACTCTTGTATTAAAATTATTACTATCTGTAATAAAATTATAACTAAGATTTTTATTAATAATGTACGCATAACTATGACACCTCCTTTCTCAAGGATTGATAAAATTATAACATTTTTTATTATATTTGTATATTCATTTTTTATTTTTTTAATGAAACCGAAATTTTTACAAAAAAGATGATATTGAATAATTTCACTATTCTTTATCATCTTTTAAATTTTAAAGATTTTGTATAAACTTTTTATCTAACTCATTTAGTTTTTCTATGGATTCCTGCTGATATTCTTGAATTGATTTCATTAACTCTTTAAATTCATTTTCGTTATATTCTTTTATTAAGCTGTCCGAATTTTCACACTCTTTATTTTCAATCTGATACATTCTCTCGAAAAACTTTATCAATAATTTTTTAGTATTGTATAAATATTCATAATCAAAATCAGGATAATTATCTGAATGGATATACTCAAAAAGTTCATTTAAAAAATTTTCTTTAGCCTTGTAATCTTTTAAATCAAATATATCTCCCAAATTAAAATTTTTTTCAAACTTTCCTTTAATATTTTGAGTTTCAACTCTCCACTCATTATTGCCTTTTGATTCAAATGTAATTTTGATATATTTTAATTCGTTTGAATGTACTAATTTTAAATTCAAATCATATTTTTTCATAAATTCCTCCTAAATCTTAAAAATTTCGACTTTATATGTTATATAAAAATATTTTCTCTAATAAGAACACTATTTTTACCTATCTGATCTATTATTCCTTTTATTGTTAATTCTTCTCCTACTAATAAATTTGTATTTTCTTTTTGTTTTGACAAAAAAACTACTTGAAAATTTTCAAATTCATTTGCTATTAAACTAACATCACCATTAACATTAACATCTTTTATTATACCAGAGGTCTCTATACATTTATCAACACATAGAAAACTGCTTTTTTTACATTGGTTTATCAATTCTAATATTTCTATTTTTTCATAAGAAGTATCTTTTTGTATTGTTTTTAATCTATTATAAATTTTTGTACTAAGTGAATTTCCATAAACTTCAAGAGTTACTTTTACTACTTTATAACTTTCTTTATCTTGAAAATATAATTGTAACAACCTATTTCCATTACTTGTTTCTTTTTTATTAACATAAGTTAATTTATCCATTACATAACTACATTCAGAATTTTCAAGTATTATTTTTTCATTTTCAAGATATAATTTTATTTTTTTATTACTAACTAATTTAGATATTTTCCAATTATTAACAGCTACACAATATACATAATACAATTTTATTGTATCTTGTATTGTACCTGCAAAATAATGATAATACAGCATTAATAGACATACTACTGGTATTAAAACAAATATTCCTGAAATTCCAAATGAAACTATCAAAAAAAATAGTCCTGGAAAAAAAAGAATAGCAATAATCGCAATTATAAATCCCATAATTTATCATCCTCCTAATTTATATATCAAACTATTTTAATTTTCTGGAATGCACACTTGACTGCTACTTATTACTTCATCTGGAACTCCTTCACTTCTTAATTTTTTTATGCATTCTCTCATGTCCATTCTTTCTGTTGGCTGTTCCGATTTATCTATCAAAACATAAATACCAAAACCTATAATAATTATTATCATCGCTATAAAAAATTTTTTTACTTGCTCTCTTATTTCATTTTCTATTTCATGTCTTCGTTTTTCTTCAGTATTTTTTTTCACTATTTTCATGTAGTTTCCTCCAATCTGTTAATATTTATAATTCTAAATAACTTATTCAGTATAACAAAGAATACTATAATTAAACCTTTAGATTAACCTTATTTTGTCTTTTTTTTTAATTATGTTTAATATTTTTCACAAAAATATATCTATTTAAAACAAAAAAGTCCAATAGATTTCTTTCTATCAGACTTTTTCATAAATTTATATTATTTTTCTTACTATTCCCTTATCTGCCCTTCTCCTCTAATCACATATTTCGTCGTAGTCAGCTCTCTTATTCCCATAGGCCCACGAGCGTGAAGTTTTTGCGTGGAAATTCCGATTTCTCCACCAAAGCCAAATTCTCCTCCGTCGGAAAATCTTGTCGAAGCGTTTAAGTAAACGTTGGCTGAATCTACTTCGTTTAGGAATTTTTCAGCATTTTCTATAGATTTTGTCAAGATTGAGTCGGAATGGTGCGTTCCATGATTATTTATATATTCAATTGCTTCATCTATGTTTTTAACTAATTTTAGTGACATTATTAAATCTAGATATTCAGCCCCAAAATCTTCTTCTGTTGCCAATTTTACATCTTTTCTGTTTCCAACAATTTCTAATGCTTCTTTGCTGTACCTTAGCTCTACACCATCTTTTAAAAGCATTTCTGTTAATTCTGGCAAGATTGCTTTTGCAATGTTCTCGTGAACAAGTGTTGTTTCGATGGCATTACATACACTTGGACGCTGTACTTTGGCATTTTCGATAATTGGTAATGCCTGCTTTATATCGGCTGTTTCGTCTACAAATATATGACAGATTCCTGCACCTGTTTCTATCATTGGAATTGTTGCGTTTTCTATGATGAATCTTTTTAGTCCTTTTCCTCCTCTCGGGATAATTACATCAATATATTTGTCTGCACGGATTAAGTCCATCACAAGTTCTCTTTCTGGCTTTTCTACAAGTTGAACTGTATTTTTGGGCAATCCGTGAGCATCTGCAACCCTATTTAATAAATTATTCAAATAAATATTCGAATTTAGTGCATCTTCTGATCCACGTAAAATTATTGCATTTGAAGATTTTATTGCAAGTCCTGCTGCATCTACTGTAACATTTGGACGAGATTCGTAAATCATTCCGATTACTCCAAGAGGAACTCTTTTTTTTACAATATTCATTCCATTTTTATGATTCCATCCTGTAATAACTTCTCCAATTGGATCTGGAAACATAGCCATTTCACGTAGACTTTGAGCCATTCCTTCTATTCTGCTGTCTGTAAGCTCCATTCTATCAAGCAAGGAAAATGCCATTCCATTTTTCTTACCATTTTCCATATCTATTTTGTTTGCAGCCTTTATTTCCTCTTTTTTATTTATCAATTCATCTGCAATTGCAAACAACACATCATTTTTAGTTTTTGTTCCAATTTTCAAAAGTTCCCTTGAAGCGGCTTTTGCTTTTTTTCCAAGTTCTTCTATATAATTCATATCTCCCTCATTTCTTAATTTATCTAATTTCTAAAAAAGATTTCCAGCTTTTCTATTCCCATCCTTCATTTTTTTATTTTTCTCGTTCTAAATATAGCTATCATAAACATAACCATAGAAATAGTTAAAAAAATCCAGTAAATTATTAAATATCGCCTAGCCCAGTCAATATTAAAAATATTTGTCATAACTTCCATTAAAATATCAAAAAATTTTTTATCTAGATATTGCCTTTTAAAAATTGATGCTAAGTTTAACACTTCTGACAAATATATTGCCAAATATGAAAAAATATATATAATAACTACACTAAAAATAGTTATTTCTAATTCATCATACAGATTCTTAAATTTATTTTTTTTTACTTTTCTTATTTTTTCTCCTTCATTCGAGTCAGTAATTTCTTTAACTTTTTCTTTTCTTTTTTTACCAAAAAAATTTCCAAATATAACTCCAATTTCTATAATTCCCACACCTAAAAACATCACTACAATATGTCTTATATTATTTTGAGCCGCAAAAAATAAAGTACAGTTGCAATTATAAAGCCTAAAAATCCACCAAGAAATGTGTATAATTTATTTTCATTTTTATTAAAAATATTTTCGCTCTTCACTTACTTCCTCCTTTCCATTTTTTTATTCATTCGCTCCGAAAATATTAATGATTGCTTCTCATAAATTCGTATTATGAATTAGTGTTTTGTCAGATAAATCCAATATTTTATTCCCATCTTTATCTATTATATTTATTCTTTCAGCTATTGTGCTTATATCGTAGTCATTCCAGTTATAAACTTCATTATCTAGAGCCAAGGCTTCTAAGGTTAAATAGCCAAAAAATTGCCATTGTAAGTATTTTAAGATAAAATTTGATTCCTACTATTTTTTTGGTTGTTCGTAATTCATAAATCGTTCCTATTTCTCTTTTATTAATTTTTTAGACACTTTTGTACTAAACTTTTAAATAAAATTTCTCTCAATCAACAAAATTGAATTTATTATTTTTATTTTTTCATAACTACATTGTCAATGTGAATAATAGCATCATCGTATTTATAACCCAGTATTTCTTCTATATTTTCACTTTTTACACCTTTTATAAGGTTAATTTCCTCTGATGAATAATTTGAAATTCCTGTTGCAACAACTTTACCTTCCAAATCTTCTATTTCAATGACTGCCCCTTTATCAAAGTTTCCTTCAATAGATTTTATTCCCACAGGTAATAGGCTATTTCCATTTTTTAATGCTGCTTTTGCACCATTATCGATTGTTAATACACCTTCCTTATTAGGCCCATATGCAAGCCAATATTTTCGTAAGCTGATTTTTTTATTTTTTTTCACAAAAAGTGTTCCTATATTTTCTTTTTCAACGATTCTAGTTATATTGTGAGGATCATCACCACTAGCAATTACAAGACTTGTTCCAATTTTGGTTACCATTTCTGCAGCAATAATTTTTGTTATCATTCCACCAGTTCCAAATTTTGATCCTTCCGCTCCTGCCATCTGCTTTATGTCCTCATTAATATCCCCAACCATATTAATCAGATTAGCATCATCATATTTACGTGGATTTTTATTATAAAGTCCGTCAATATCTGATAAAATAATTAATAAATCAGCATCAATTAATCCAGAAACAAGCGCTGACATTGTATCATTATCTCCAACCTTAATTTTCAAAGCATTAGATACAATTGCATCATTTTCATTTATAATCGGAATAATTTTTCTTTTTAGAAAAGCATTACAGACATTTCTCATGTTCAAATATCTTTTTCTGTTCGAAAATTCCTCTTTTGTTAATAAAAGCTGTCCAATTATTTTGTTATGTTCTTTAAATAATGTTTGATAAATTTGCATAAGTGAAACTTGTCCAACTGCTGACAGCATCTGCTTTTCCGCCAAAGTTTTAGGCTTTTCACTTATATTAAGCAGCCCCATTCCAGCTCCAACTGCACCAGAAGTTACAAGTATTACATCATACCCTTTATCCTGTAAATTACTCAGTTCCAGCACAATTTTCTTTATTTTTTCAATATCTAGATGCCCATTTTCAGTTGTAAGTGTAGACGTTCCAACTTTTACAACTATCCTCTGTATATTTTCCAAAATTTTTTCTCTTGTGTTACTATTTTTCATATTTTTACTATTCTCCTGTTTAACATTTTTATGTGTTTTGAATTTTTAACATAAGGGCATAAAATTCTATGCCCTTAAAGATTACTTAACTATTTTTTCAATTTATTACAAAGATTGGTATTTAAACAAGTATATCCTCCAGCAACAGCTCCTGCTCCCAATGCTACAGCGGTACAAGAACTCAAGCTCATAACCAATGCAATTACTACTCCTATGATTTTAATTTTTCTCATTTTTCTTACCTCCAATTTTGGTTTTTCTTAAAATAACCTAGAAAGGTTCATATTATTTTAACATTTATTTCTTTACAACCATAGATAATTTCAATATTTTTATCTTAACTTTTACGTATCCATACAGAAATTTTTTCAGGTTCAACTTTAAAATCGGCATTTCCTTCTTCATCTATTGTAATGTCTTCATATCCACTACCTGTAACTTCGTGCCAAACTTCTCCTGCCCGTTCTTTTCCAAACTCAATCTGTATTTCTTCTTCCTCTTCAGAATTTGAAAGTACGGCTACACATCCAGTCCATTCATCTCTTCCTGTTCTTTGAATTGCAATTACATTTGGATTATCCAGATGATTTATTTGTTCTCCATAAGCATGTATTCTTCGTACTTCCAGAAGTTTGTCAATTATCCATTGGTGCGGGCTTTTTTCTCCTCCCACTCCGTAGTAATCACCATAAAACAAGCATGGATAGCCATCTTTTGATAATAATATTATAGCATACGAATGAGGAATAAACCAGTCTTCCACTTGTGATTCTAAAGCACTTCCTTTTTGAGAATCGTGATTATCCACAAATGTTACCGCTGCCATAGGATTTGTTTCAACTATTGTATGTTCAAAAATTTCTCTTAAATCATAATCCTTTTTCTTTTTAGATGCATCATACATATTAAAATGAAGCCCAACATCGAATAAATCAGTCTTATACCCAACATTATTCAGATATTCCTTCAACTTTTCCAAATCATTTCGCCAGTATTCTCCAACAGAATAAAATTCTTCGCCATAAGCTGCTCTTACTTGTGTCAAAAATTCAGCTATAAACTCATCTTTTATATGTTTTACGGCATCCATTCTGAATCCATCAATTTTTAACTCATTTACAACCCATTTACCCCATCGGATTACTTCCTCACGCACTTCAGGATGTGAAAAATCAATATCGGCATTCATCAAATAATCATAATTTCCAAGTTCAGAGTCAACTCCTTCATCCCAGTCCTTATTTTCGCCAACAATTTTATAAATTGCAGTTTTACCAGTTTTATTATCAAAATCTATTCCATCGAAAAGATTATAATTCCACTTGAATGCAGAGTATTTATCATTTCTTCCGGGAAAAGTAAATTTTGTCCATCCTTCTATTTCAAAAGGATCTGATATTTCTACAGTTCTGTCTTCAGGATCAACTTCTATCGCCAAAAAATTCTCTGTTTCATCAGCTCCGCCCTTATGATTCAAAACAGCGTCCAAATATACATTTATATTGTATTTATGAAGTTCTTCTATTGCTTCAATCAGTTCCTGCTTTGTCCCGTATTTCGTTCTGACAGTTCCTTTCTGGTCAAATTCACCTAAGTCCCATAAATCATAGGCACCATATCCCACATCAAATTGTGAAGTTCCTTTATATGCTGGCGGAATCCACACTCCACTTACTCCTATTTCACTTAGATGCTTTGCATCATCCTTTAATCTTTGCCAATGTTTCCCATCATTCGGCAAATTCCACTCAAAGTACTGTATCATTACTCCGTTTTCCATAATTTCCTCCTTTTTACAATATTTTATTTATTTTAATATTATTCCATTTTCAGTTATAAATTTAACAGCTTCTTTCAAATCCTCTTGTGTATCCACTCCTATTACCTGCGACTTAGTTTCTAAAACTTTTATTTTGTATCCATTTTCAATAAATCTAAGCTGTTCAAGCGATTCTATCTTTTCCAAAACACCTTCCTTTAAATTTTTCAGTTCATTTAAAAATTTCGCTGTATATCCATAAATTCCAACATGTTTAAAATATTTAATATTTTGGCTATTATTCTTATCACGTTCATAAGGAATTACTGAACGGCTAAAATAAATGGCATTATCATCAAAGTCTGTAATAACTTTTACATTATTTGGATTTTCAATTTCATTTTGAGATTTCATTTCCTGCTTCAATGTAACAATTTCAGATTTTTCATCCCTATAATTATTTGCCAGAATATTAATCGATTCAATGTCAATTAATGGCTCATCCCCTTGAATATTTATAATAAAATCGTAATTTTGATATTCATTTTTATTAATAACTTCTATTATTCTGGAAGTTCCATTCTGATGATTTTGAGCTGTCATAACCACATTCCCTCCAAATTTTTTCACCGCCTCAAAAATTCTCTCATCATCAGTAGCCACAACAATCTCATCAATATCAGCATTTTTTGCTCTTTTATAAACCCATTCGATCATAGCATGTCCGCAAATATCCTTAAGTGGCTTTCCCTCAAACCTGCTGGATGCATATCTTGCTGGTATAACTCCCAATATTTTCATAACTATTTTTCTCCTCTTTTTCAACAATTTTATAAAATAACCATAATCCTCTTTTAAAACAAAACTTATAAACTATACTATTTTATATTAAGCTCTTTTAAAAAATAACAATAAATTTTATATTTATACAAATTAACAGCACAATCTTTTAAAAAACGCTTTAATTCAAGGGTTTTTTATTTTTACTATTAAAATAAAAAATAGAATTAAATCTCAAATAAGCTTGAATGTATTTTACCACATTTTCATCTAAATTACATTATATTTATATCAGATAAATAAAAAAAGAGCCATTTAATTTCTAAACAGCTCGATTTTTTTATGCAAGTCCAAGTGTTATAAATCTCAAAATACGTCTAAATAAAGACAACTGCTTGTAATCATTCTGTGCCACAATATCAACAGTTTCTACAACCTTGTTATCATTTGACAGAACTTCAAGTTTACCTATTACATCTCCTTTAGAAATTCCTTCTTTTTCAGCTGAGACTTGTAAATCTTTTACTTCAAATTTATAATTTGTATTATCAATCTGGTAAACATTTGTTGTTAAAACACCTTTTATTTCTTTTGCTTCAGCATTTTTTATCTTAAACTTTTTATTAATTTCCTGTCCTGCCTTGTAAACTGGTATCATACGTTTTTCCAACTGTGTAAATTCCTGCTTCTGATCTTCCGTTCTAGCATCGTCACTCTTATTTCCCAATGTGACTGAAATAATTTCAAGATTTCCTATTTTACTTGATACTATCATATTGTATCCAGCTTGTGCATGAAATCCTGTCTTCAGACCATAAATTCCAAACTTGTCCAAAAGATGATTTCTATTATTATAAACAACATCTTCCCCTTCTGAATTTTGCAGCACCAATTCTGATTCCTTCATCCAAGCACGTAATCTTTCATCTCTTATAGCTCTTTTTCCAAGTAAATACATGTCATAAGCCGTTGAAATATCCATATTCTTTTTTGTCATTGAAGTTGGAAGACCAGCTGGAGTATAATAACGAGTATCATTCATTCCAAGTTCTTTTGCTTTATCATTCATCAATTTTACAAAATTATCAAAGTTCCCTTTTCCTATGTGATATGCTACTAAATATGCCGCATTATTGGCTGAATATATTATCTCTGCACGAAGTAAATCTTTTAAAGTATAACAATCTCCTGCTTTAGCATTTAGCCAACTTCCACCCATATTTACTATTTCAGGAGTAAAGCAAACTTTATCATCAAGTTTTGCATTTCCTCTATCAATTTGTTCAAGTGTAACCAAAATATTCATGACTTTTGTAAGTGATGCTATCGGATGTTTTTTTCTTGACATTTTATCCTTTAAAATTTTTCCATCTTCAGTTGCAATAAATTTTATTACTTCGCCATAATAATGAGAAACCCCTTCATGCTCATGTTCTATAGCTTTTACGACTTTTTTCTTCTGAACAGCCTTTTTAACATTTTTTGCTGATTTATTTTCATCCGTTTCTTTATCTTTTTCTTGATCACTATTTTTCTTTGAATTTGAAAGGTTTTCATTAAAATATTCGTGTTTTCTTTTTTTGTTATGTCCTAAATGCTTTTCTTTCCCTCTTTTTGTTGCCTCTTCAACCTCATCATACTTATTATCAGTCGAAACATTTTTCTTTTCTTCCTTAATGACAGGATTACTTTCCTTAGAAACTGTCCCGCCGTTTTCCTGCTCTCCTTCTGCATAGGCTAAAACTGCAAATAATGCAATTACTCCAAATATCAAAACTCTTTTTACCCTTTTAACCATTCTTTTCCTTTCTCCATTCATATTATAAAATTATTTATTATTATTTTTTAAATTATCTAAATTATACTTACAATATTCTCTAATTTCGCATATATCACACTTCGGCTTTCTTGCAATGCACTTATCTCTTCCATGTAAAATCATGTAATGCGAATATACAAACCAGTCTCTTTTGGGAACAAGTTTCATAAGTTCCCTTTCTATGATTTCAGGATTATCATTTTTCACAAATCCTATACGGTTTGAGAGCCTTTTAACATGTGTATCGACAACAATTCCTTCCCTAATATTCCACAGCTCCCCAAGGACAACATTTGCAGTTTTTCTTCCAACACCTGGCAGTTCTATTAATTTTTCAAGTTCCTTTGGAATTATATCATTATACTTGTCTAACATCATTTCAGCATTTAACTTTATATTTTTAGCTTTATTTTTATAGAAGCCTGTTGATTTTACATATTTTTCTAATGTCTTTAAGTCCATTTTTCTAATATCTTTCGGCTCTCTTACTACTTTGAAAAGCTCTTTTGTAACAATATTTACACGAGCGTCAGTACATTGAGCCGATAAAATTACTGCTATCATCAGCTGGTAAGGTGTTTCAAACTCTAGTGCAGCCTTTGGGCTGCCAAACTTTTCTTCTAATATCGGGAATATTTTTTTCAATCTTTCCTTTTTTGTCATTTCTCTCTCCAAAAATGTACTAAAATTAATTATTATATTTATTAACTCATATTGAAATTTTCTTTACCATTTCCAAAATAAAAAAATGTATTGGATAAAATAAATAAAAAAAATACTTCATACTTCTTCCTTTTTTTCCATTATACATAAAAATAAATATTAATGAAATCAATGAAAAAAACTGAGTATCAGTTAATCCAAAAACATTTGGAAAAATCTTATTAAAAGTATTTAATATTAGAAAATTCATTAAAATTTTAAACTTATCATTTCTAAAAATATTAAAGTTCATAATAAGTAAAATTCCATAAATCCCATAATCGAACTCATATTTTTGAGAAATAAACAAAACAAAACCAATTAGGCTAATTTTAATAAGCCACAAAAATTTGGGCTTTATTCTTATACTTTTAAAATTAAAAACATAAATGGCCAATAACCCAAAAAATAAAGTAAAAAATACATTCATTGGATAATTATAACTAAATAAAATCGACGGAAGCTGAATACCCACAGCAAAAATAAACAACCTTAACAGATATTTTTTTAAATTCCGAGTATGTGTATATCCTTCACTAAGTGTAAATGCAAATATTGGAAAAGCAATCCTTCCAACAATATTCAAAATCTCACTTCCTCCAACTATATAATGATAATGATCCAAAAACATTGTTATTATGCCAATTATCTTTAAAATAAATAAACTCAACTTATCTCCTACATCTACATTATTAATTATTCATTAAATTATGTGCCGTTTTTTAAAATTCATTTTTTATTCTATTTTTTTATTATTAATAACGTAAATTCTTCAAAAAAATTTATTTTTAACTCTACAAAGTCTTTATTTAAAACAATTTTTAAATTATCTATTACATTTAATCATATCATTTTTTGAATCTAATTTCAAGACTTTTTTTGGAAAATACAAAGTATATTCAAACTTCCTTAATGTCAAGCTGATAAAAAATAAATTGCCTTAAATAAATAAATTAAATAGCACTAATTTATTTTACATTCAAAAGTAATTGAATATTTATTTTCCATACTTTTCGTAATGTATATTACACTTTTATATTCCTATTTTATGGTATAATTTTTATAATCATAACTTTACATTTTTATAATTAGAGCCAAAATTCACTTGCAACTTTTTGAGATTCAGCTCTTTTTGAATAAAAATATTAATGTTATAAGAGGAGATTGAAATGTTTAGTTTAGACGATACACTTTATGAGATTATAGACAAGTATCCTGAAGCTCTTGACTTTTTTATTGCTAATGGGTTTGAGCAATTGAAAAATAAACAGATGCTTGAGGTTATGGGGAAAAATATTAAGTTGAAAATGGCACTTATGTCAAAAAAAATTAATCAGGAACTGTTTGTTGAAAAGCTGGAAACATTTTTGCAAAAAGATGCAGATATTGATGTTTCACTGGATGAAAGCAAAGCTGATGAAAATAGTGACTTGATAATTGAAGGAGTTCTGCCTTGTCCTATCAGAATACCACTTTTAGAAGGTATAAAAGACTGGGTAAACGAACAGAACGAGAAAAATGATTATACTATTTCATATACCTTAAAATCAGCAAATTTAGGACTTGACTGGGTTGTAGAAAAAGTTAAGACAGGTAATCCTGACAAAGTTTCGGATATATTGCTTTCAGCTGGATTTGAGCTGTTTTTTGATAAAAATTTGATGGGGCAATATATGGAAAATGGTATTTTTGAAACATACCTTGAAAATATGAATAAAGATTTCTGCAACGAAACTATTGACTTGCGGGATCCTAAAAAGCGTTATGCAATAATGGGAGTCGTACCAGCAATATTTTTGATAAACAAGACTTCTTTAGGAGATAGAAAAGCACCAGAAACTTGGGCAGACTTGTTAAATGACGAATTTGAAGACTCAGTTGCATTGCCAATGGCTGATTTAGACTTGTTTAATGCCCTTCTTGCAAATCTTTACAAAGATTTCGGAATGGATGGGATACATAAATTGGCACGTTCATACAAAAAGAGCTTGCACCCCGCTCAAATGGTAAAAGCTAGAACTCGAACACCAGAAGCCCCTGCTGTCAGCATTATTCCATACTTCTTTTCACAAATGATTGACGGAACAGGAGATTTGGAGGCTGTATGGCCAAAAGATGGAGCTTTGCTAAGCCCAATATTTATGATTACAAAAAAATCTAAGGCAGATAAAATCAAGCCATTTATGGACTTATTTATGTCAAATGAAATTGGAACAATTTTTTCTGCAAATGGAAAATTCCCGTCAACAAATCCAAATGTGGATAACCATTTAGAAGAACATCAGAATTTTAAATGGATTGGCTGGGATTACATCTATAGCCATGATATTGGAAAAATTATTCGTGAATGTGAAGATGAATTTAATAATGATGTGCAAAAAAGCCTTGCACAATAAAATTTAAAAAATAAAAAAGGAGAGATAACTATGAATTTAATAATATTTTCAGGCCCACCATCATCAGGAAAAACAAGCGTTATTCTAAAAACAGTAGAAGCCTTAAAATCACAAGGAATGTCAGTTGGAGTAGTAAAATTCGACTGCCTTTACACAGATGATGACAAATTATACGCAAAAGCAGGAATTCCAGTAAAAAAAGGAATTTCAGGAGCTTTATGCCCAGACCATTTCTTCGTATCAAATATCGAGGAAGTCGTGCAATGGGGAAACAGCCTTGGGCTTTCAATATTAATTACAGAATCGGCAGGACTTTGCAACAGATGTTCTCCATATATCAAGGACATCAAGGGAGTCTGTGTAATTGACAATTTATCAGGAATTAATACACCTAAAAAGATTGGACCATTATTAAAAGCCGCTGATATTGTGATTATTACAAAAGGAGATATTGTTTCACAAGCTGAACGTGAAGTTTTTGCCTCACGTGTGAACTCTGTAAACCCAAAAGCTGTAACAATGCACGTTAACGGGCTTACTGGGCAGGGAGCGTATGAATTAAGCACACTTCTTTACGAAAAAGAGCTGGAGATAGACAGCGTGCAAGGAATGGAACTTAGATTTCCAATGCCATCGGCACTTTGCTCTTACTGCTTAGGAGAAAAGAGAATCGGTGAAAAATATCAGATGGGTAATGTCCGAAAAATGAATTTACAGCAATAAAAAAATAGATAAAAATAATAAAAAAGGAAAAAATATGAAAAATAACGATTTAATAAATAAATTGACTATTAGTGAACTTAGCAAGAAATATCCCTTTGCAGAAAACTTTTTTACAGAAAATAACTTACCTGTGGAAACTTTTCAAGATAAGACATTTCACGAGTTCATCGTAACTTTTGCAGAAGATAAAATTGAGGACTTTGCACTGGATGTGGAAAAAATTGAGGAAAGTCTTGTTGACTACATTGAGCAGATGAAACTTTTTTTGGGAATGGAAGAGGAAAATTCGATTGATATGCTTACAATTGTCGCTGGGCAAGACAAATCTGGGAATAAAGAGGGATTTGAGCAGCTTGATATTCATAAATCAGAAATTATTTCCATTGTAGGGCCTACAGGCTCTGGAAAATCAAGACTTCTTGCCGACATCGAATGGACTGCCCAGAAAGATACTCCAACACAGCGTCAAATCCTTATAAACGGTGAACTTCCAGACAAAAAATGGCGTTATTCCTCAAACAACAAACTAGTTGCACAACTATCACAAAACATGAATTTCGTTATGGATTTATCAGTAAAGGAATTTCTAGAACTGCACGCTCAAAGCCGAATGATTGAAAATATTGACGAAACTGTGGAAAAAATCATTACCGCTGCAAACAATCTGGCTGGAGAGCAATTTGACTTAACTACTGCAATCACAGCCCTAAGTGGTGGACAATCCCGTGCTTTAATGATTGCCGACACAGCTATTTTAAGTTCATCTCCAATTGTCCTAATTGACGAAATTGAAAATGCAGGAATTGACAGGAAAAAAGCCTTGGAATTACTTGTTTCATCTGACAAAATCGTATTAATGGCAACACACGACCCAACATTGGCACTAATAGCAGATAAACGAATTATAATAAAAAATGGTGGAATTAGTAAAATTATTACGACAAGTGCGGAGGAAAAGAAAATTTTGAAAAAACTGGATGAAATGGATGATATTATTCAAAAAATGAGAAGTGATTTAAGAAAAGGGGAAATTTTGAAAAATGATTTTTAATCAAGAAATTTGTTTTTAAAAATTAATAATAAAAATAAATTAGGGAGAAATATTCAGAATTTGTTTATTTTCTCCCTTTTTAAATAGAGAATAAAAAGAACTGAAACAACTGGAGAATTTGAGAAATTGATTGAAAATGAAGATAAAGTTCATATTACACAATATTAAGCCATAGCGTTTGTTAAATCGTTTTCGGGTACAAAAAATATCGTACCTGATGCAAAATTTTTTTGTTATAGGGCTAATATGATCCTATTTCAAAACAAAAAATAACCGCTGTCTTTTACAACAACGATTATTTGAAATTTTATAATTCAACTCTCACTTTCAATTTCTAATTTAAAATTTTTCTGTATTAACTTTTTCTATTTTTTATTATTTTCAAGTAAATTATACAATTTTATTAAATCCTCGTTCAAAGAATAGTAATAAGTATCTAGAAACCAATCTTCAAAATATACTTCTTTAGAAAAATTTAAATATTCGCTTAAATCTGAATAAATACTAAAATTAGAATTGAAATTAATTATAGTTTTATATTCTTCTTTCTTAGAATAAATATATTCTGCTACTTTTTCTATTTTTTTAATTTATCTTGAAAATCATCTATTTTTTCCATCTTTTTTCATTTTTTCATATTCATGCAAATCTAAATAATAATTAAAATCTTTTGATAAATATATTATTACTTCTGAATCAATTATCTTATTAAAAAATGTTGTTTCAGGAAGATAAGTATTTCTAATTGGAATAACTGATATACCCTTTGATAAATACATTTTTTTATCTAATTGTTTTACTAAATTTTTAATTTCATCACTATAATTTTTTAATTCATCTTCTTTTATAGTAAATTCTTTTATTTTATCTTTATCTATCAAAAGGGAGCAATTTGAAACCAAAAATTTGATAAATTATATTTTTAAGACATAAAGATAATTTTTGTTTTGTTTTTAATATTTTTATTTTTTCATCTTTCTCTATTTCCATACTTAACCAATTTTTATCATCTCTTACATTATTATTTATTCTAGTTATTTCTTCACAATTTACACTGATACCAATCAGAAAAAAAATAATTATTTTTTTTAAATAGTTCATTAGTATACACCTCTTTTTAAATTTTCTTTACCATGATTTATCATAATTTTAACTTCAGTAGAGTTTGGAGTGGATGATTTTTCATTTCCACAAATTCATTTAGATTCATTTTTTAATAATTTCTCCATTTTCCAGTCCAGTAGTGATTTATATTCCATTTCTTCAATATATTTTTCTACGCTTTCTTCTCCTTCTTTTAATTTTTCTTCTAATGTAACTGCTTCTTTTAATATATCGTTATAAAAGTCATATCTCTTTGAATATTTATTATATTCTTCTCTTACTTTATCAATATTTTCCTGTATTTTTGAATATTTTTTAAACTTTGCAAAAGTAGCCGCTCTAAATAAATATCTATAAATTTCTGCTCCTATATATAATTTATCATTTCCTACTATTTCTTCAAAAAAAGCATCTAAATCTTCATATTTTTTAAACCAAGGGATTATTTTGTTTTTTATTTCTTCTAAAATACTTTTCATCCCTTTTTCCATCTTTTCTTCTCCGTCCAAATCTACAAATTCCGTTTTTGCACCATTTCCTATAGAATCTTTCATTATGTAACTATATATTGGTATTATTGCATACTCTATTCTTAATTCATGATAATATCTAAAAAAACCTATATATTCAAATAATCCTATTTTATTTAATTTGCAAAATCGTCCTGTTCCTTTCTTTCTATATCCAAAATCTTTCATTGGTTTATTAAAAATTTCTTTAAAGTATTTCTTATAAAGTTCATTATATTCTTTTGTTGATAATTCTTCCATTTTTTCTTCCTTTCTATTTCCATATTGTTATATCTGATTTTTTTATTGTTCCATTAGATTTTTCAATTATTTTCTGGATTATTTCTTGTTCTTGTGAATAAGTGATTCCTTGTCCTCTAGCATCAATTACAATATTTTGTCTTGTTCCAATAGATAATTCATTTTTTCTTTTTTCATATTGCTCTACTATAGTTTTAGTCATATTATTTTTATACCCTGATATTATTCTTTGTTCAAGATTGTTTAACAGATTTATTAATTCTAAAAATTAAATACATAACCACAAAAATAACAACTGTAATATTTATCGCAAATAAATTAACAACACTAATTTTTCTTAATAATAAACTGGAAATAAATAATGTTCCGAATGAGAAAATCCTTGAAAAAAAAGACTTCATAGAAGTTATTGCACTTATTTTTTCTTTTGATAATATTTTGTTAAAATGAAATTCAAAATAATAGTTAATTATAAAAAAATTGTACACAATATTAAATATATTCCTGTAAATATAAGGTTATTTTTAAAATTATTATATTTATTGTCAATAAAAATATTAAAATTAGGAGTAAATATAACTTTTTGCAGTTATCATTAAAATATTCGTATTATATGCGATAGTCACAATTATTTGAAACAGTACATACATAACAAAAAATTCTTTTCGCCAATTCCTTTGTCTAAAAAAAATTTTTGCCATAACTGAAAATGGCTTTGAATAAAAATTTGTATAATTCCAAAAAATATAAAATATACTCGAACCCATTTAAAATTGAACTGATAGAAATTATATAATTTAGGGTTTGAGTAAAATAGTCATAATTTTTGAGTTCTGTTTTAAACTAGTTTTACTATAATACTTCATTATTCTTTTTCCCTTCAATTCAGAAATGCACTCAATTATATGCCTTTTAAAAATTTGAAAGTTTATATTTTCATTTGCTTTTTTATTCTCATCGGAAAAAAATAAAGTTGTTAGCAATATATTGAGAAGTATCAAAGTAATAGAAATAAAATAAATATTTACACCTATCTTAAAATAAAGTAAAAACCCTATTCCTGAACCTAAAATGGAGGAAAAAGTCGAAATTTGCTTTTGATATTTTAAAAATTTTTGCAATCCAGTTTCATCATTTTTTAAATCATTTATTAAAGCCACATCAATTGTTCCTGTTTCCAGTGCATTTGCCAATCCATATATTATATATGCCACTGACAACCAAAACAGGCTTTTGAAAAAAATAATCAGAAAAAACGTTATAATCAATGTAAGTAATGATAAAATATAAACTTTTTTTCGCGAATACAAATCTGACATTACTCCGCTCGGAATTTCAAAAATAATCATAGAAAGATTAAAAAGCGACTGCATTAATACAATTTGAGATATTAACAAACCTTTTTTCAAAAAAAGTACAGTCAGAATGGAATGTGGCATTGTGGAAGCTAAAAATAGTAAAAAAGTGCTTATATAGTAAACTTTGGTATTTTTATCTATAAGATTCATTATTTTTACCACCTTTCCAATCCCTTTTATCTTTTAATAATTCTTTCCAATTTCCTGTATTTCTGATTTTTACTGTTAGGTTTGTCAGGAATTGTCCTTTCAATCAATTTTGCCTCTAAGGCAGGATTTAAATAATTTTTTCTGAAAGTAGGTCTATGTACTAAGTTTAATTTTTTCATAATTTCTGTTGCTGATAAAACATTATCTCCAAGGACACTAAGTAATTTTTCAACTGGATTTTTATCCTGATGACTATCTTGTACGATTACTTGGTCGTTATCTTGGTCGGTTATTCTTTCAGAAGTTTTAATTTCTTTTAAACTATCGTTTATAATTTTAAGCATGAACTCTACAAATATTGTACTCTCACCTTCTTTATCAGCTATTGCAAGAGTATCATAATATTCTTTCTGTTCTTTTTTTATCAATTCCTCTATTGGAAGCCAAAAAAATATTTTTTTCCATTTTCCAAGCAGTAAAGTATGCCACATTCTTCCAATACGACCATTTCCATCTGAAAATGGATGGATAAATTCAAATTCATAATGAAAAACAGCACTTTTAATCAATGGATGTACAGAAGAAGTCTTATACCATGAAATTAAACTGCTTATATGTTTAGGCACTAAATCTGCTGACGGAGCAATATGTACAACTTTTCTTCCAGCAAAAATACCAACCCCTTGAGAACGAAATTTACCGTTTTCCTTAACCAGCCCATTCATCATCAATCTGTGAGCATCCAATAAATCCTTTACTGAAAATGGATTTAACTTAGTTAATAATTCATACGCTTCATAGGCATTCTTTACTTCTTTTATTTCATTAGGATTTCCTAAAACTCTTTTTCCATCCAATATGGCTGTAACTTGTTCCAGCGAGAGAGAATTATGTTCAATAGCAAGCGAAGAATGTATTGTTTTTATTCTGTTTTCTCTCCTTAAATGTGGATTTGAAAATTTTTCCTGAAAAATAGACATTCTTCCTATTTCTTCACTTATTTCACCTATTAATACTGTCATTTTTTCAGTTATTTGAAAAGGCGGCTTGTAATTATTCAATTTTAAATACCTCCTATTTCCTAAATAGTTTCCTTAAACATTATAACAAACACCGCAACTAGCAAAATACAGCAAGCAAGCAACGCTCCTATACCGTATATTTTTACTAAAACTACACAAAGCATTGCCCCAATAAAGAAAAATCCATCTAATCCCAAATATATCCAGAAATTTTGTAAATAAGATTTGTTTTCTGTATTTATATATTTAAATAAATTCTCCATTCCACTTCGTAAATTCCCAGTACACATTGTTGTCGCTCCTGCCAGTCCCCTAATTTTTCTAAATCCTTGATATTGAATTGCGGCAATAAACGACATAATCATATTTACAACAATATTCCAATTTCCGCTTGGAATGAATGAAATAAAAAACATTATTATAACTTGAAAAAATATAACAATCTGCTGCCATCTAAAAATTCTATGTTTTTCAAATTTCACTCTAATAAATTCAGTAAATAATATTCCAAATGTGAAAACAAGAATCGGCATAAAATAATTAAAGGCTTTTCCAAAATCTCCCCTTTGTAAATTTATAGCAAGATAAACAACATTTCCTGTCTGTGCATTAGCAAGGACTTTTCCCCGCGTTACAAACGTGTATGCATCCATAAATCCCCCAACCATGCACAGCATCATTCCTAATCTAAATGTCTCTGGCGGATATTCCTCTCCATTAAAAAAAATCTTTTTTATTCTTTTACCCATTTTAAAAAACTTCACTCCTTTTTTATTTTTTTGAACTTCGTATTTTTTATCCAATGATTTAATTTTATAATATTTATCAACAAAGTTATTTTTCTAAAACATCAAATTTATAGCCAACTCCCCAAATTGTCTTAATATTCCATTTTTCATGCTTATAATTGTCAAGTTTTGCACGAAGCCTTTTTATATGCGTATCGACAGTACGGCTTTCTCCAAAATAATCAAATCCCCATATCAAGTCCAGCAAATTTTCTCTTGTAAAAACTTTATTCTGATTTGTTGCCAAAGTCCATAAAATCTCTATTTCTTTCTTAGTCAAGGAAATTATTTCATCGTTTATCTTTACCGTAAAATTATTCAAATCAATCTCAAGATTGTCATATATGAAAATTTTTGCACTTTCATCATTTTTAGGTGTTATTCTACGTAAAATTGCATTTATTCTTGCAATTATTTCTCCTGGCGAGAAAGGTTTTACTATATAATCATCTGCTCCTATTTCCAGTCCCATTATTTTCTCATAATCTTCTCCACGTGCTGTAATCATTATAATTGGAACATTTGAAAAAGTACGCACTTCTCTGCATATATCAAAACCATCCTTTTTCGGCATCATTACATCCAAAAGTATTATATCAAACTCATTTTCTTCAATTTCCTTTAACGCAGCTTCCCCATCAAAAACAGTATTTACAGTAAAATTATTTTTTTTACAGTATTCTGACAATATAGAAACAATTTGTTTGTTATCATCTGCGATTAGCACCTTATACATATTACCCTCTTTTCTTCCTGCAATTATATATCATAGCAAAACTAGTTTAAAATAATTCTAAAAGTCATGCTATTTTAGATTATATCCAAAAAATTATTTAATTTATTACTTTAATTTTAAAAATTTAAATAGATAATAAAATTTTATCATAAATCTTTTAAAATACAAATATTAATTTTTAAATTCTTATACTTCACAAAAAACAAAATTTCATTATAAAAATCAATTTTAAATTTATTCATTTTGATCTAAAAAATAAATTCAAATAAATATTGATAATAACTCACATTTTTTGATATAATATGAGAAGATAAATTTTTAATTGCTAAAATTGCATGTAATGAAAGGATAAATTTAGAATGATTAGTGTTTTAAAGGGAATGAAAGATAGATATTCTGATGATGTAAAAAAATACGACCTAATTGTTGATACAGCAAAAAGTGTATTTGAAAAATATGGATTTGAACGAATTATAACGCCTATTCTGGAAGAAACTGAACTTTTTAGACGTGGTGTTGGAGATGAAACAGATGTTGTTTCAAAGGAAATGTACGAATTTGTAGATAAAGGTAACAGAAATGTTACAATGCGTCCAGAAGGTACTGCTGGAGTAGTACGTGCCTATTTGGAAGCAGGTTTTCACAAGTCTTCCCCAATTGTAAAATGGTTCTACAACGGTCCAATGTATCGTTACGAAGCCCCTCAGAAAGGAAGATTTAGAGAATTTCATCAAATGGGTATTGAAATGTTCGGAGTCCGTTCTGCTTACCTTGATGCTGAAATTATCCGAATGGGATGTGAATTTCTTGAAAAACTTGGAATTACTGGACTGACTGTCGAAATAAACAGTCTTGGAAACATTGATTCAAGAAAAAAATACATCGATGATTTAAAATCATTTATGAAAAAAAGACTGGATAAACTTAGTGACGATTCAAAACGAAGATATAAAACTAACCCTTTAAGAGCATTGGATTCAAAGGATAAAGGTGACCAAGAACAATTTGTCAACGCCCCAAAATTATACGACTATCTTGATGAAGAAAGTAAAAATTATTTTGAAGATACAAAAAAATATCTTGAATTAATGAATATTAATTATGTGGTAAATGACAAGCTGGTACGTGGACTTGACTATTACTCAGATACAGTCTTTGAAATAAAATCTGACAAATTAGGCTCGCAGGCAACTGTGCTGGCTGGAGGGCGTTACGACAGACTTCTTGAAATACTTGGAAATGCAAAAGTGCCAGGAATAGGCTTTGCCGCTGGAATGGAAAGAATTGCAATGCTTATGGATGAAAATTTGATTGCAAAAAAAGAAAACAAAATTTACGTTATTTATTTTGATGAAACAAAAGAATATTTTGTAAAAATAGTAGAAGAACTACGAAAAAATGGAATAAAAGTTAACTTTGACTACAATCCAAAAAGTTTTGGAGCCCAAATGAAAAAGGCAAACCGTGAAAATGCAGACTATGTATTGATTTTAGGTGAAGATGAACAAAAAGAAAATGTAGTTACAATAAAGAAATTTAGTACTGGAGAACAGGAAAAATACAGTTTTCAGCAAGTTTTGAAACATTTTGAAAGAAAAAGTCTTGAAAAATAGGGGGGGCTATGGGAAATTTTATAAATTTTTTAGCTATTAGTTTGGGTAGTTTGATAGGATTTTTTGTAGGCCATAAATTTAAAAATGAAATGAAAGATCTTATAATGGAGTGTGCTGGACTATTTATAATAGTTGCTGGTTTGAAAAGCACGATAAATTCAAATCGAGATATTATTGTTTTAATTTATCTGATTATCGGTTCGATAATTGGACAAATCATAGATATTGATTTAAAATTAAAAAATTTGGGATTATTTTTGGAAAAAAAAGTTAATTTTGCTATCAAAAATCCAGAAAATAATGATTCTGAAAAAAGTTTTGCAAAAGGCTTTTCAACTGCTACAATTTTATTTTGTACAGGAGCAATGGCAATTGTAGGAGCAATAAACAGCGGACTTACAGGTGACGATACAACGTTAAAGATAAAAGCAATTTTAGATGGAGTAATTTCCATTGTTATAACATCTCTATATGGAATAGGCGTTATGTTTTCAGCTGTTTCAGTTTTTATTTACCAAGGATTTTTCTATCTTTTTGCTAATTATCTAAAACCATATTTAACTGAAAAAACAATTTCAGATATAAATTTTCTTGGTGGAATAATGGTTATGGCAATCGGAGTAAATTTATTATTAAAAAAAGAGATAAAAATTGCAAATATGTTGCCGGCATTATTTATACCAATTATTTTAGAGATTTTTATATAAATAAATTAAAAGAAATTTGAATATAAAGAAAGGAAATAAAATGTACAGAAATTATAAATTAAATGAATTAAGAATGGAAAACATCGGAGAAGAAGTTATTTTATCTGGATGGGTTTCAAAAGTTAGGGATTTGGGGCATTTCACATTCATTGACTTGCGAGATAGATATGGAATTACTCAAATTTTGGTAAATGAAGAAGTTTCAGGAAAAGAGCTTTTTGAGGAAGCTAGAAAATTAAAAAATGAGTGGGTTATAAAAGTTACTGGAAAAGTTGCTGAAAGAAGCAGCAAAAATAAAAATATTCCTACTGGAGATATTGAAGTTGAAGCAAAAAATATTGAGATTTTGAGCCGTTCTAAGCAATTACCGTTTGAAATTGATGAAACAGGAAATCTTAATGAAAATATGCGTCTAACTTACAGATACCTCGATATAAGACGTCCAAAAATGCTAAATAACATTATAAAAAGAAATGATATGCTATTTTCAATCAGAAAATTTATGAATGATAATGGATTTTTAGACATTGATACTCCTATTCTAGCGAAAGCCACTCCCGAAGGAGCGAGAGATTTTGTAGTTCCAAGCCGAATAAACAAAGGTGACTTTTACGCCCTGCCACAATCTCCACAGCTATTTAAGCAAATACTTATGGTATCAGGTGTTGATAAATATTATCAGCTTGCAAAATGTTTCAGAGATGAAGATTTAAGAGCTGACAGACAACCTGAATTTACACAATTAGATTTGGAAATGTCGTTTGTTGAGCAAGAAGATATTTTAAATGTGACAGAAGCACTTGCAAAACAAGTATTTAAAGATGTTACAGGCATTGAAATTACTGAAAATTTTGAAAGAATGAGTTATGATGATGCAATGAATTTTTATGGTTCAGACAAGCCTGATTTAAGATTTGACATGAAATTGATTGATTTATCCAAAGAAACACAAAATTCTGGATTTGGAGTATTTGAAAATGCAATAAAAGATGGGGGAAATGTAAAAGCTATCGTTGCTCCAAATGCTGAAAAATTTTCAAGAAAATACATCAAAGATTTAGAAGACTTTGTAACAACATATTTCAAAGCAAAAGGGCTGGCTTATATCAAAATCAATGAAAATGGTGAAATTAATTCTCCAATTGCCAAATTTTTTACTGAAGAAAAGTTAACTGAAATTACTCAAAAATTAGGAATTAAAAATAACGAAATTGCTTTAATATTAGCTGATAAATATAAAATTGTTCATGATGGGCTGGGAGCATTAAGACTAAAACTTGGAGAAGAGCTGGAATTAATTAACAAAGATTCTTTCAAATTCCTATGGGTAATTGACTTCCCAATGTTCGAATGGAGCGAAGAGGAAAATAGATATAAGGCTCAACATCATCCATTTACTTCAATAAAACAGGAAGATAGAAAATATCTTGATTCAAATGAACTTGATAAAATAAAGACAGATTCCTACGATATGGTTCTAAACGGTTATGAAATCGGTGGTGGAAGTATCAGAATTCACGAAGAGGAATTACAGGAAAAAGTATTTGAAAAATTAGGGCTTAGTAAAGAAGAACAACAAGAAAAATTTGGATTCTTTCTGGAAGTACTAAAATATGGTGTACCACCACACGGAGGACTTGCCTTCGGAATCGACAGGTGGCTTATGGCAATGCTAAAAGAAAATTCTATAAAAGAAGTAATCCCATTCCCTAAAACAAATAAAGGACAGGATTTAATGACTGGAGCTCCTGCTGAAATAGAAGAAAATGTACTTGCAGATGATTTAAGACTAAAATTATTAGAAATAAAAAAAGAAGATTAATAATTTGAAAGGGGAAGCAATAAAATGATTATAGTATACGGAACGAAAAATAAAATAAAAAATCTTGGTATAGTAGGAAAATATGAATGTTCTCGATGTAACAATATCTCAGATTTGCAATTTATGAGTTCACAGCAATGGTTTACATTATTTTGGATACCGATATTTCCAATAAGTAAAAAGCAAGAATTCATGCAATGTCCTATTTGCCATCAAAACTATCAAGTCCCTAAACAATAAAAAATTAAAATTTATCTTTAAAAAAAGCCGAATTCAAATTCGGCTAATTTTCTTATATAATATATTTATAACAAACGAATACTTTATACAAAATAAAATATATCTTTCATAACATTTAAATTCTATTAAATTTATTGAAATTTTCAAGAAAAATATTTTCTTAATTTTATTTAATTAAGATTTAGAAAAAATCAGTTCTAACCATGAATACGGAAATATTTTAATTGTAACACACGGAACAGTCTTAGAACTATTTTTTAATTATATTCAAAACAAAAAAGCTCATGACTTAGACGAACGCAAGCTAATAGGTAACGGAGAATATAAAATTTTTACTTTAGAAAATGAAAAATACAAAATCCTTTAATTGTACTCGAACCTATTTAAAATTGAACTGATAGAAATTATATAATTTATGGTTTGAGTAAAATAGTCATAATTTTTGAGTTCTATTTTAAACTAGTTTTACTATAAATTCACTATAGTTTACTTTTTATGGAAGAGCTGTATAATGAAAAAAAAGCAAAAAAAAACTTCCGAGGGAGGAAATTAGATGATAAGGGGTATAAAAAGAATGGCGTCCCCGGTTGGACTCGAACCAACGGCCCTCTGATTAACAGTCAGATGCTCTAACCGGCTGAGCTACGGAGACGCAAAAGAAAAAAAAGTTTGGCGGCTTCCTATTTTCCCGGGACGAATCCAAGTATCGTAGGCGCAGGCAGACTTAACTGCCGGGTTCGAAATGTGACCGGGTGTATCCCTGCCGCTATGATCACCAAACTTTTGAATATAGATTGCATTGCCTAAGGCAATGGGAAATAAATAGCAGAAGCAAAAGACTACATAAAAAGCATACGTAATATTAGTACCAGTCAGCTGAACGCATTGCTGCGCTTGCACCCCTGGCCTATCGACCATGTGTTCTCCATGGATACTGCGATCACTCATCTCAAAGCCGGCTTCCCGCTTAGATGCTTTCAGCGGTTATCCGTTCCAGACGTGACTACTCAGCCGTGCCACTGGCGTGACAACTGATACATCAGAGGTCTGTCCAACCCGGTCCTCTCGTACTAAGGTCAGATCTTTTCAGTGCTCAAGCGCCTGCAGTGGATAGGGACCGAACTGTCTCACGACGTTCTGAACCCAGCTCGCGTGCCTCTTTAATGGGCGAACAGCCCAACCCTTGGGACCTTCTCCAGCCCCAGGATGAGACGAGCCGACATCGAGGTGCCAAACACTTCCGTCGATATGGACTCTTGGGAAGTATCAGCCTGTTATCCCCGGGGTAGCTTTTATCCGTTGAGCGACGGTCCTTCCATTCGGAACCGCCGGATCACTAACTCCCACTTTCGTGCCTGCTCGACCCGTCAGTCTTGCAGTCAAGCTCCCTTATGCGTTTGCACTCTTAGGCTGATTTCCATCCAGCCTGAGGGAACCTTTGAACGCCTCCGTTACTCTTTGGGAGGCGACCGCCCCAGTCAAACTGCCCATCTAGCACTGTCTCCGTTTCCAGATTAGAATTCCGACGGCATATGGTTGGTATTCCAACGACGACTCTGCCAAGACTGACGCCTTGGCTTCACAGTCTCCCAACTATCCTATACACAGCTGTGCCGAATTTCAATATCAGACTACAGTAAAGCTCCACGGGGTCTTTCCGTCCTACTGCAGGTAGCCGGTATCTTCACCGGCATTACAACTTCACCAGGTCTCCAGCCAAGACAGCTCCCAAATCATTTCACCATTCGTGCAGGTCGGAACTTACCCGACAAGGAATTTCGCTACCTTAGGACCGTTATAGTTACGGCCGCCGTTTACTGGGGCTTCGATTCGTAGCTTCGCTCTAACCCTCCTCTTAACCTTCCGGCACTGGGCAGGTGTCAGCCCATATACGTCGCCTTTCAGCTTAGCATAGACCTGTGTTTTTGGTAAACAGTTGCTTGGGACTCTTCACTGCGGCCTGTTTCCCCTCAGGGCGTCTCTCCCTTCAGGTATGTCAGGCACCCCTTCTCCCGAAGTTACGGGGCCATTTTGCAGAGTTCCTTAGCTAGAGTTATCCTGTCGGCCTTAAGTTTCTCACTCTGTCCACCTGTGTCGGTTTACAGTACGGGCGCTGGTTCTCATCGATAGAAGTTTTTCTCGGCAGTGTAGGATCTGTGGCTTATGCAAGATGCACTTACCCGTCAGGTCTCACATTTAGGCATGCGGATTTTCCTGCATGCCCATGCTACGCCCTTAGAAAGGCTATTCCGTCAGCCTTCCCGCATACCTTCCTGCGTCACTCCGTCTCTCAGGCGATAACAGCGGTACAGGAATATTAACCTGTTTTCCATTCGCCATCACATTTTTGCTTATGCTTAGGTCCCGACTCCCGGGCGGACAAACCTTCCCCAAACCTTGGACTTCCTAGGCGGGATTCTCGCCCGCCTTCTCGCTACTCATTCCTGCATTCTCACTTCTGATACCTCCAGAATGGCCTTGCGGCATTCCTTCAACTACCAGAACGCTCTCCTACCAGGCGTGCAAGCACGCCTCCGCAGCTTCGGTTTATGTCTTAGCCCCGTTACATCTTCGGCGCAGATACTCTCGACCAGTGAGCTATTACGCACTCTTTCAAGGCATGGCTGCTTCTAAGCCAACCTCCTTATTGTCTGTGAATATCCACCTCCTTTCCCACTTAGACATAATTAGGGACCTTAGCTGGCGGTCTGGGCTGTTCCCCTCTCGTCCGAGGACCTTGTCATCCACGGACTCACTCCTGGCTATTAATATGCGGTATTCGCAGTTTGCTTGATTTCGGTAAGCAGTACGCCCCCTAGACCATACAGAGCTCTACCCCCGCATATCTTCATGCCAAGGCTGCACCTAAATGCATTTCGGAGAGAACGAGCTATCTCCTAGTTCGATTGGCTTTTCACCCCTAGACCTATCTCATCTCCCAACTTTTCAACGGCGGTGAGTTCTACTCCACTGAGTCTTACCTCAGCTTCAGCCTGGACAGGCCTAGATCACTAGGTTTCGCGTCTATGGCTGGCGACTTGTCGCCCTGTTAAGACTCGGTTTCCCTTCGGCTCCGTTCTATTAACCTTGCCACCAGCCATAACTCGCAGGATGATTAACCAAAATCCACGCAGTCACACATAAAGTGCTCCTACCGTTTGTAAGCACACGGTTTCAAATTCTGTTTCACTCCCTTGCTCAGGGTTCTTTTCACCTTTCCCTCACGGTACTCTTCACTATCGGTCAACAGCAGTATTTAGCCTTGCGTGATATGGTCCACGCTGATTCACGCCAGATTCCTCGTGCCTGACGCTACTCGGGTGCTTCCAGTCGCAGCATATGCTTTATGTTCTACAGGACTATCACCTTCTTCGGTCCAGCTTCCCAGCTGGTTCCACTTACACATATGCGGCTTAAGCATTATGACAATCCGCTGATGGAAGTCCACAACCCCGTGCCAGCAACGCTGTCCGCTTGGCACTGGCACGGTTTAGGCTCCTCCCCGTTCGCTCGCCGCTACTCAGGGAATCGTTTTTACTTTCTTTTCCTCCCGCTACTTAGATGTTTCAGTTCGCGGGCTTACCGTTTTCACGCATGTCCTCCAGACATGCAGGTTTACCCATTCGGAAATCCGGGAATCACTGATCATGTGCATCTCCTCCCGGCTTATCGCAGCTTATCACGTCCTTCATCGGCTGCTGTTGCCTAGGCATCCTCCGTGTGCCCTTGTTAGCTTTTTCTCCAGAATAACTTTTTACTCCAGTTTAATTGTAATCTTTTACCTACTATTCATTTCCCATTGTCCTAGTCATTGATTGGTGGAGATAAGCGGGTTCGAACCGCTGACCTCTGCCTTGCAAGGGCAGCGCTCTCCCAACTGAGCTATATCCCCAAGACACATATGGTGGGCATGGCTGGACTCGAACCAGCGACCCCTGCGTTATCAGCACAGTGCTCTAACCACCTGAGCTACACGCCCATAAGACATAAGAAGAAGCTGTGCATGTTGCTCCTTAGAAAGGAGGCGATCCATCCGCACCTTCCGGTACGGATACCTTGTTACGACTTCACCCCAATCACTATCCACACCTTAGATGCCTTCCTCCTTGCGGTTGGACCAGCAGCTTCAGGTGCAGACAACTCTCGTGGTGTGACGGGCGGTGTGTACAAGACCCGAGAACGTATTCACCGTAGCATGCTGATCTACGATTACTAGCGATTCCAGCTTCATGTAGTCGAGTTGCAGACTACAATCCGAACTGAGAACAACTTTATGGGATTTGCTTGACCTCGCGGTTTCGCTGCCCTTTGTATTGTCCATTGTAGCACGTGTGTAGCCCAGATCATAAGGGGCATGATGACTTGACGTCATCCCCACCTTCCTCCTGCTCTTCGCAGGCAGTCTCGCTAGAGTCCCCAACTTAATGATGGCAACTAACGATAGGGGTTGCGCTCGTTGCGGGACTTAACCCAACATCTCACGACACGAGCTGTCGACAGCCATGCACCACCTGTCTCTGCGTTCCCGAAGGCACTGCCCGCTCTCACGGGCATTCGCAGGATGTCAAGATCTGGTAAGGTTCCTCGCGTTGCGTCGAATTAAACCACATGCTCCACCGCTTGTGCGGGTCCCCGTCAATTCCTTTGAGTTTCAACCTTGCGCGTACTCCCCAGGCGGATTACTTATCGCATTTGCTTCGGCACGGACACTCTTCATGCCCACACCCAGTAATCATCGTTTACAGCTAGGACTACCAGGTATCTAATCCTGTTTGCTCCCCTAGCTTTCGCACTTCAGCGTCAGTTACCGTCCAGTGAACTATCTTCATCATCGGCATTCCTGCACATATCTACGAATTTCACCTCTACTCGTGCAGTTCCGTCCACCTCTCCGATACTCTAGCCCTGTAGTTTGGGCAGGCCTGCGGTTGAGCCGCAGGTTTTCACCCTAGACTTACAGGCTGCCTAGATGCCCTTTATGCCCAATAATTCCGGATAACGCTTGCGACATACGTATTACCGCGGCTGCTGGCACGTATTTAGCCGTCGCTTCTTCTGCAGGTACCGTCACTTTCTTCTTCCCTGCTGAAAGCACTTTACAATCCGAAAACCTTCTTCGTGCACACAGAATTGCTGGATCAGGGTTGCCCCCATTGTCCAATATTCCCCACTGCTGCCTCCCGTAGGAGTAAGGGCCGTATCTCAGTCCCCTTGTGGCCGTTCACCCTCTCAGGCCGGCTACCTATCATCGCCTTGGTGGGCCGTTACCCCACCAACTAGCTAATAGGACGCAAGGCTCTCCTGCAGCGTCTCCTTTCATCAGGCCGGCATGCGCCAGCCTGACAGTACCAGGTGTTATCAGTCGTTTCCGTCTGTTATCCCTGTCTGCAGGGCAAGTTCCTTACGCGTTACTCACCCGTCCGCCTTGGCTAGGCTGCGCAAGCGCAGCTTCGCCAATGACTTGCATGTGTTAAGCATTCTGTCAGCGTTCATCCTGAGCCAGGATCAAACTCTTCATTCAATATATTTCTCATATATTTTATTTCCACCTTAGTCTTGACGAGTTTCTTGCCTTCAAGGCAAGTGCTCTTGACTTTTATTTATATCTTACACATTGTTGCTTCTTCTATTCTTATCTTCTATTGTCCTGCGATACTTTTTCGTATCGACAAGATATATATTATCATATCCCCTCCCCTTTGTCAACTACTTTTTTCCATTTTTTCAAAGTTTTTTTCATTTTTTTATTCGTAAATCATTTTTTAGTTCTTAGAAAGCACTTATTGTTTCTTAGTTTTAATGATATTATTCTAATAAATTATTTTTAATTTATTTCGAGATATTTATTTATTATTTCAATACTCTTTATATAATTTTCTGTAAGACTTTTATTGTTTTTATAAAATAATTTTATGAATTTTTGATTATTTTTTTTTAGTAAGTGTTGTAATATATTATCAAATTCAGATTTTTCATTTTTCGAATTTATTTCTTTTTCAATATATATTAGTATATCAAAGCTACTGTGTTTAATTAAATCTTCTATTACTAGGTTTTTTTGATAATTTTGAATTATTGAAAAAGTCTGCAAAGAGGAAAATTCAGTATCTATAAAAGTTAGTTTGTCAGCATTTTTAACAGATTCCAATATTCTTCTGTTATGTTCATAAGCAATATTGCTATAATCAGAATATTGCATATTTTCTATATGATTTTGTAATTCTGCTTTATATACTCTTTGATCTATTGTGTTATCGGTTGTATTGTAGTAATTGGATAATTTATGAGCCAAATTAGTTTTTCCAGAGTGTTCTGAACCGATTATTGCTACTTTTAAGACAAAAAACTCTCTTACATATTTTGGAATAAAAAACCAGTTTTTATATGGATTTTTTCTTATTTCTGTTGCACTGATATGAAAATTATTTCTATTTATGTCTATTAATTGAATTTTCAAATTTTTATTAAAAGTTTTTCTGAAATTTGGTAATGTTAAAAATTGTTTTTATAATTTTCTACATCTTGAGTTTCGTTTGTGAAAATTACATCCACTTTAATTTTATTTTTTAAAAGTGCTTCCTGTACCCTTTCACTCCATAATTTCCAGCCATTTGGATAAAAAGGAATTCCATCTTCTGCAAGATGTATTATTTTTATGTTTTTCTGATGTTTAAAAGTTTTCTCTACAAATCTGATTCTATCTTTTACGGTCGGCATTTTCTTCATTTTTGATTCTTCATATAATTTTTTGTCCCTATCATCATCTGTACATACGACAACATATAAATTTTCTACGTAACCACTGGCTATTTGAATGAAATTAACATGTCCAGTATGCAATGGATAAAATTTTCCAAATATTATTCCATTTTTTTGCATTGTTTATTCTTTCTCCTTTTTATACTAATACTTTTTTTGATTTTATTTATGGTAAAAATTGTATAAAACTGTTTTTTATAGAATTTAGCATAATTTTTTTGTTAAATTCATCAAATACATTTATTCTTCGATTTCTAAAATTTTAAAACTTTCTGCATTGTTATTTCCTATTTTTTCTTCAAATTTTGCATTTGAAATTTCTACAAATCTTTTGCTTATTTTATTTGAAGTTGTGTTTATTTCTTTTACATCTTTGGAAACTTTTTCAATATCCTTTTGCAAATTATCCCAACGTGTACGATATCTTGTAAATTCAACGTTCAATTTTTCCAATTCCTGCTGAATTATGTTTGCATATTTGTCACGTTCCAAATTAGTCATCGTAACCTGAATTACTGTCAATACTGAAATTAATGTTGTTGGTGAAGCTATTCGCACATTTTTCTTGTAAGCATATTCAATTATGTCTGTATGATAAGCATTTATTTCAGCAAAAATTGCTTCGGCTGGAAGAAATAATATTGCTTGTTCACTCGTTTCATTTTTTATTATATATTTTGAAGAAATCGCATCTATATGTTTTTTCAAGTCACTTACAAAATCTTTTCTAGCATTTTCTCTTTCAATCTGAGATAATTCATTATTATACATTTTTCTATAATTTTCTAATGGGAATTTTGAGTCAACTGCGATGTTGCCAAGGGGTTCTGGAGTAAAAATAATAGAATCAACAATTGTTCCATTTGAAAGTTTATATTGTTTTTGGTAAAGTTTATCGTTTTTTTCTCCAAAAACTGAAGATAATATTTGATAAAGCTGAATTTCTCCAAAAATTCCACGGCTTTTTTTATCTGTTAAAATATCCTGAAGCGAAACAACATTACTTGATAATGCCTCTATCTTTTTTTGTGCTTCATCAATTTTACTTAGTCTTTCCAGCACATTTCCAAAAGTTTTTGTAGTTTCTTCAAACCCTTTCGACAGGCGCTCTTCTACCTTTGTATTCATTAAATCAAGTCTGCTTTCAACTTTATGACTTAATTTTTCAAAATTTTCATTTATATTTTTATTAAGTCCATCCTTAAATTCATTTATATTTTTAGTCAAATGCTGATTATTTTCAGTCATAACACCCGTCAAGGCTGTATTATTTTCATTTAATCTGACAGATAATTTTTGAATATTGTTATTCATACTTGTAGTCAAAAGCTGTGTATTTTCGGTATGATTCTTAGATAAAAGCTGATTATTGGTATTCATCGTGGTATTTATATTCTGTCCAAGCTCATTAAATCTTAAAAGAAGTTTTTCATTATTTTCAGATAGTACATTTCCTAAATTGCTTATTCCTTGGAGTAAATTATTTTTTGTATTAAGATTTATTGATTTTTCAATTTCATCAAATTTTTCTTATTTTCCTCAAAATTTTCCTTATTATTTTCATTAATTTGATTTATTATCATTTTTTCCGTATTTTTATTATTTTTTCTATTAAGATAAATAATTATTGTGGCTACTGAAATAATATTTATAATCGTCATTGCTAGTACTATTATTATCATTTCTAAGTCTCCTTTTCAGTTGCGTAATTTTTTATTTGCTAAAAGAATTTCCAAGTTCCATCTTCATATCTGGCTTTTTTCTGTGTATTTGCAGAATTTTCTACATCTGTTGAAGTTGGCTGTACTTCAGATTCACGATTAACTTTTTCTTTTCTTATTATTTTTGGAGAATCTTTTACTTGTGAATTTTCATTTTTTTGCTTTGATTGTTTTGAAATTTGAAAATCTATTGTCAATTCTTGTGATTTTCTTGAATTCATAGGAGTTTCTGAGTCATCAAAATATTTTTCTTCTGACTCCTCTTGTTCGTTTGAAATTTCATCTTCAGAACTCTCAATTTTTTTCATTGCCAGTTTTTCTCTTATCTTTTCTAAAAGTTTTTGATCCTCCTCATTCAAATTACTAAAAATATTTTCATAATATTCAATATTTTTTGTATCAAATTTTCTCATAAATTCCCTGATTGTAATAGTCTCAGGACTATACGCAACTTGATATTGGCTATCTGAATTTTTATCATAAAACACTTCATTTATAAATCCCATTTTTTCAAGATCAGACAATACTTCTTTCACAAAAAATACTTCCATGCCTAGTCTATCTGTTAATTTCTGATATGTAAATGCTTCCTTTTTTTCTACAAAATTCTTAATTATTAATGATAGAATTAGAATTCCCGCTTCTCTTTTTACCTTAATCGGCATTTCAATTTTTTCATTATACAAAAACTCATCAGAAGTCTGAATTGAAAATGCTATTTGTGCTCCTAATAAAATTGTTACCCAGACATATTGTACCCAAATTAGAAAAATTGGAATCAATGCAAGGCTTCCATAAATTATATTATACTTTGTAATTGAAGATTGTAATAATAAAAACAGCAGTTTCCATCCAAAAGTAAGCGCTGTTGTTACAACTCCAGCAAAAACCGCTGGCTTTATTTTTACATTTGTATTTGGAATTATATAAAATAGATAACTAAACAGAATAATATATGTCACAGGCCCGAAAAGTCCAATAAACAAATTAAGTAATACACCATTACTTGGAAAATGTTTTACCATTTCCTCGACTACAAACGAATTTAATGCCGACAATAGCACAAAAAATATTGGACCTAAAAATATAATCGCAATATAGTCAATAACTCTTCTTGTTATAGATCTTTTTTTGTTAATTTTCCATATCTTATTAAATGAATTTTCCAACATTATCAAAACTTTTACTGCGGAATAAATCAGAATTACAATTCCTACACCTGTTAATATACTGCTTTCTGTCGATAACAAAAGTCTTTGTGCTATATCTACAATTATTTTTAGAAAACTGTTGTTTCCTGGCCATAATTCAAAAAATTTCTGTATAAATATCTTATCTAGCCCAAATCCTTTTGTAATTCCTAAAACTAGGGCAACTACAGGAAAAATTGCTAAAAGTGAGTAGTAAGTAAGTGAAATTGCAAGTATTTGTGTTTCTCCATCTCGATAATTTCTATAAATTAAATAAACTATCCTTTTTATTTCCTCAATTCTTTTCTTAAATCCACTTTCCACTGCTTCTTTTTTTTGTTTTTTCAAATCTTTTTTTTCATCCATAAAATTTCTCCATTATTATTTTTTAAAATTTATTTTTACCCAAAATTAAAATACTCACGTTCTTCAAAAATTTCATTCATAATTTCATCATAGTTTTCAATTTTTGCCTCTTCTTCCAGTACATCTTCCAGCTTTGGATTTGTAACTGGATGCTTTGGTGCAAAAATTACACATGAATCTTCATACGGTTCAATAGATTTTTCATAAGTTTCTATTTCCTTTGCAATTTCAATTATTTCTGTCTTATCCATTCCGATAAGAGGCCTAAATACTGGCAATTTTTCTACAGAAGCATTTGTACATGTAAGTCCTCCCATTGTTTGAGACGCCACTTGTCCAAGGCTTTCTCCTGTAATTAAAGCTTGGTATTGCATAGTATTTGACAATCTTTCAGCTAGACGCATCATAGCACGTCTTGTCAAAATTGTTGCTAAATCTTTTTTTGTCTGAGTATTTATTGCTTCCTGAATTTTTAATATATTTAACGAATAAAGTCTTGTTTTTCCAACATAAAGTGATAAAATATCAGTTAATTCCTTTACTTTTTCAAGAGCCTGCTGACTTGTAAATGGGAAACTATGGAATGTAATAAAATTCAGACGCATCCCTCTTTTTGCCATCATAAACGAAGCAACTGGGCTGTCTATTCCACCCGATAAAAGAACAAGCCCCTTTCCTGTCGATCCAAGAGGAAGTCCTCCATAAGTTTTTATTCTATCTGTGTAAATATAAACATTTTTTCTAATATCTATATTTATCATAACATCTGGATCTTTCATTTTAACTTTTTCAAACGGACTGTTTACAAGCACATGTCCTCCGAGTTCACGTGCATAATCCATAGATTTTTTTTCAAATCCTTTATTACTTCGATTGACTGTTATTTTAAAAGTTCTAGCTCCATTTTCATAAGCATAGTTTGCAAATTCTAGCACTTTTTCCTTTATAAATTCATCATTTCTTTCAACTTTCGCTGACTGATTAAGCCCAACTATTCCAAAAACTTTTTTTAATTTGTCTGTTACTTCATCTAGATTTTGAGGATTTATTAAAACATATAATTTTGACAAATCATCAAAAAGCCGATAATCAAATCCCTTTAACACTTTATTGATTTTATTTCGTAATTTTTTTTCGAATTGTCCTCTGTTTTTCCCTTTCAGTGACAATTCTCCATAAGAAAGACCTATCGCGTCTAATAAATTTTTATTAGTATAATTTTTCATTTTTTCCCTTTCTAAATATTATTAAAAAAAATTTTATCTCATTTTTCTAATTCTTTCCACACTTTCCTTTAGCCTTTTGGCAACTTCAGCAATCTGTTCTTCAGTATTATCTTTTGAAAAACTAAATCTTATCGCTCCATCCAGTTCAGATTGATTAAGCCCCATAACTTCAAGTATTCTGCTATTTCCTTTCTTTGATGAACAAGCCGAGCCTGTAGAAACATAAATTTGATACATTCCCAGAAAATGTGTCAATACTTCAGCTTTTGTTCCCTTAAAAGATATGTTCAGAACTTTTGGACTTGATTTTTCAGGATTAAGTGATGAATTAAGCTTGATATCATTAATCTCTTCACAAATCCTGTCTGCAAGTAATTTCTTTATTTTTTGAGAATGCTCCATTTCTAGCTTATCTTCCCTCGATAAAATTTCCACAGCTTTTGTAAATGCAAGAATAAGTTCCGTAGGCATTGTTCTTTTTACAATTCCATTTTCAGCATTTGAACCGTAAATTATATTTGCAATTTTGACACGTTTATTTATATAGATGGCTCCAATTCCCTTTGGTGCATGAATTTTATGTCCACTTATTGTTATTGCATCTACAGGAAATTTATCAAATTTTATATTTGTACATCCAAGACCTTGCACAAAATCAGTGTGAAAATAAGTGTCTTTATTTTTTGCCTGGATAATTTTCGAAATTTTTTCTAAATCCTGAATTGCTCCAGTTTCGCTATTTACTGCTCCCACAGATACAATCAATGTATCTTCACGAATTGCATCTTGAAGCTGTTGCAAATTCACAAATCCATCTCTATCAACATCTAGATAATCAACTTCAAAACCAGTATTTTCATAATGTCTAAACACCTCATAAACTGATGGATGATCAATTTTTGTTGTTATAAGATGCTTTTTTGTACGAAAGTTTGCATTAATAATTCCCTGCAATAAAAGATTATTTCCATCTCCTCCTCCTGCTGTAAAGTAAATCCTTTCGGCTTCTACTTTCAGATAGTCAGCTATGATTTTTCTCGCATTTTTTATTTTCAAAAGAATATTATGGGAAAAACTGTGAATTGCATCAGCGTTTGCATAATTTTCTTCCATTGTCTGAAGAAGTGTGTCTATAACTTCTTTACGTGGTTTTGTACTAGCTGAATTATCCAAATAAATCATTTTTTCTCCTTTTCTATTTTTATTATTTCACAAAAATTTTATCATTTTACTAATAATCTATAATTAAATTATCTTTATTATACTATATTTTATAAAATTTATCAAAAATAAAGTTGTTTTTTGAATTAAAAAATTTAAACATAATCTTGAATTATAAAAAAAGAGAAGACTAATCACAATATTGTTATCAAATCCTACTGCAATATAATCTTCCCATGATTTTATATTATTTTATCTAATAAAATGTCTTCAAATCAAAATTGTCTTTATCAATTTTTAAATAACAAGCTCTTTTTTATTAATCGATTTTTTGAACTTATCTTGCAAATTCAATATTTTTCATAATTTCTTTTGCGATTTCAGGCTTATTCATTGTATAAATATGGATTCCTTTAATTCCATAAGCTAATAATTCTATAATTTGTTCACTTGCATACATTATTCCAGCCTTTTTCATAGATTCTGGATTATCTCCATATTTCTCCAATAATTTATCTAATTTCTGAGGAACAGAACATTTTGAAAGTTCTATAATTCTTTTTATTTGTTTTGCATTTGTAACTGGCATAATTCCAGCAACTAAAGGTACTTTTATATCTAGTTTTTCTGCTTTTTCCTTAAATTTTATAAAAATATCATTATCAAAAAACATTTGAGAAGTTAAAAAATCTGTCCCAGCTTCAACTTTATTCTTCAAATGAAAAGGTCAATCAAATCATTATTTTCATAGTGAGTTTCTGGATAAAATGCACCACCAATTGAAAAATCATCAAATTCACTATTTTTTCTTAAATCACTAATAAGTTCAGAAGCATACTTATAATCGCCTTTGTTATAAATATCTTCTGTTTCGCCTTGCGGAACGTCTCCACGAAGTGCCAAAATATTTTTTACATTCTTACTTTTTGCTTCCTGTAAATAATCGTGAATTTCATTTTTTTTACTTCCAACACAAGTTAAATGAGCCAAAACTTCTGTTTTCAAATTATTTTTAATGTGAGAAGCCATTTCAATAGTCCCACCTTTAGTCTGCCCGCCTGCACCATATGTAACGCTAATAAAATCAGGTTTATATTCAACCAGTTCTGCTGTTACCTCTTTTAATTTATCATGCGAAAAGTTTTTGTTTGGTGGAAAAATCTCAAAGGAAACAAGATGTTTCTTCTGTTCAAACATATCTTTTATTTTCATCAAATCCTCCTAGTTTAAAAATATTTTTATTTATTATTTTATTTTTGATTATTTTCTTTATTATTGTACTATAAAAAAACTATTTTGTAAATTTTTTAACTATATTTTTTAGTTCTTATTTGCAATAAATTTTAATTATACCCAATCCATTTAAAAATTTAAAAAATACTATAATCAATACTGTAAATTATATCTAAACAACCAGACAAATCTTTTATTTATTCAACTATGACTGCTTGACTACTGGAAAAAGATGTCTTGAAATTAGGCAAATAAAATTATGCCTAGCCATAGGAATTACGTATTAATCTGAAATTATTGCGATAAACTTTTATTGCAAAATATGAATTTATAAAAATTAATTATCTTATGGAAACAAAAAATATAAAAAAAGAACTCCCAAATTTGTTATTTTAGGAATCCTTTATTTAAAATTTATTTATGTTTTTTATAAGCTCTAATCCTGTTTGGAAGTGAGAATAATTTTATAAATCCTTCCGCATCCTTATGACTATACAGCTCACTTGCCCCAAATGATGAAATTTCTTCATCGTATAATGCAAAATCAGTAAATCTACCAGCTATTTTTATACTTCCTTTGTATAATTTCAGTTTTATTGTACCATTTACATTTTTAGAAGTTTCATCAACAAAAGCATCAAGTCCTTCACGAAGTGGTGTAAACCATTGTCCTGAATAAGCCAATCCTGCATATTTTTGTGATACCAGCTTTTTAAATTCAAATGTATCCTTGTCAAAAATTAATGTTTCCAATTCTTTTAGTGCTTCCATCAGCAATGTTCCACCTGGAGTTTCATAAATTCCTCTCGACTTCATTCCAACAAGTCTATTTTCTACAATGTCAATTACTCCAACACCATTTTCTCCAGCAATTTTATTTAACTTTTCAAGTAATGCGACAGGCTCTAAATTTTCCCCATCTACTTTTACTGGCCATCCTTGTTCAAATGTAATATCCACATAAGTTGGCTTATCTGGTGCTTTTTCAGGTGGAGTTGTCATCATATAGACAATATCTTCCTTATGTTCATTTTCAAGACCTTCAATATCTCCGCCTTCATGTGAGATATGCCATAAATTCTGATCTCTTGAGTAAATTTTTTCTTTCGTTACAGTTATTTTTATATTATTTTTTTGTGCATAATCAATCGCATCTTCTCTTGAAGAAATGTCCCAAAGTCTCCAAGGAGCTATTATTTTCAATGTTGGATCTAATGAAAATACTCCAGTTTCAAATCTAACCTGATCATTTCCTTTACCAGTACATCCGTGGCAAATATACGAGGCTCCTTCCTTATGAGCCACATCTACCAATACTTTTGAAATTAAAGGTCTTGCAAATGAAGTACCCAACAGATATTTATTTTCATAAACTGCTCCCGCTCTTAAAGCACGGAAAGCATAATCTTTTACAAATTCTTCTTTTTTATCTTCTACATAAACTTTAGAAGCACCTGATTCAATAGCTTTAACTTTTACAGCTTCCATATCTTCATCCTGTCCAACATCAACACAGCATGCAATCACTTCTAAATCATAATTTTCTTTTAGCCAAGGTATGATAATCGATGTATCAAGTCCACCTGAATATGCTAAAACTACTTTTTCTTTTGCCATATTTATTTCCCCTTTAATTAAAATTTATTTGGAAAATTTTGCTTTAAAGTTTTATTCCAGCTGTCAACTCTGTTTTTTTGAGTTTTTAAGAAAGCATCAACATCTCCCTCAACTACAACTTTTGTCATTACATCTCCATTAGATAATTTTTTTACAACATCCAAATCAGCTTCTGACACAACTTCTCCAAAAATTGTATGATTACCATTTAACCATTCTGTTGGTACAGTTGTAATGAAAAACTGACTTCCATTTGTTCCTGGTCCAGCATTTGCCATAGCTAGTTTACCAGCTTTAGAAAAATTCAGTCCATTATTAACTTCGTCTTCAAATTGGTATCCTGGTCCTCCCATTCCTGTTCCAGTCGGATCTCCTCCTTGTGCCATAAAGTTGTCAATAACCCTATGGAATTTTAATCCATCATAATATCCTTTTTTTGCTAAGTTTACAAAATTAGCAACAGTTACAGGCGATTTATCAGGTAACAAATTAATATTAACATCACCTTTTGCAGTAATAATCTTTACTTTCATTTTATACTCTTTACTGTATGATTGCACAGCAACAGTCATCATCATTAAAATTGATAACATTAGTAATGATACTCTTTTAATCATACATCTCCTTTCATTTCAATATATTTTTTATGTTTTAAAGAAAGATTAGCTTTAAATCTAGCTTTAAAGATCTAAATACATTTTATCATATTGTAGAGGATTTTTGAATAAGATTTTAAAATAATTCTCTTTTCACAGCTGTTTTTTTCATAAAAAAATTATTACATGAATCACTAGCTTGTGTCTCCCCTGCAGGACAATGAGTTGTAGTAATTAAAACAATCAAAACTTTTATAGTTCTAATTCAATCCCTTTTTTTTTCAAATTTTCGATACACTCAACTAAATATTCATTATCGTGTTCTTTGTAAATTGGGCTATCTATAATTTTTTCTTCAAGATTATTATAATTTTCTGCTTTCTTTCCTCTATAATTCTTTTCTCTCCATTCTTTAGAAACTTTATACCCTCTTTTTTCCATTTCATCCATAACCAATGAATGATAAACAAATAAATAATATGGAGAATATAAAAATACATAGTCTACTGTTTTATGTTTCTTTTTCCATCCATTTCCCCTAAGCGCACAACATTCTCTATGTTGACCAAGAAGCTGATTTTTAGGCAATAGATGAATAATTTGTTCATGCCATAGTCTCATCGTTTTCTCCTGTTAGTAAAGTGGATTCTTGTAAATATTTATTTGGATATTTCTTTAGTAAAGTATTGATATATTCAATTAGCGATTTCTGATTACTTCTTCCTCCCATGTATTCTTCCAGTATGTTAAATAACCCTTGTTTTTCGATCTTCGTTGCCTTTTTTTTGAAATATCCCCATAAATGAAGAATTGCATTACTAAAATCTTTTTTACTTTCTTTTATATCCCTTACTTTTTGTATTCTTTCATTAATAAATACAGTATCAATTTCTTTTTCTTTCAAATACTTTCTTATTTCCAAGTACACTTTATGCGATTTGCTTAACACATAATATTTATTTTTTGCCCATAGCTCTTCACATTCTTTTTTTTTATTCATGTGGTTCACATCAGCCCTTCTTTAAAGATATTCAAACCATGTATGAAAATTAACTTCATCTATGCTATCCTTTGAATTTTTCGTTAGTAAATTTTTATTTTTTCTATGTTTGCGAGTATTAAAAATTTGATCTAATCTTCATGAATTTGTTGTGAAAATAATTTATTAAGTATATTCCAACCCATTTAAAATTGAACTACTAAAAATTATGGTAAATTTAGGCTTTGAGTAAAATAGTTATAGCTTTTGAGTTTGATTTTAAAGAAGTTATACTACAAAATCTAACCTCAAAAATTATAAAAACGGCAATTTAATAAAACTACCGTCCTAAATTTATTTATAAATTATTTTCCGTCAAATACTGTAGGATATGCCTTATCATTATTAAATGCCCATGAACCATTGTAATAGTAACTATTGTCATTTGAATTGAAAACTAAATTTTTACCTGCTTTTAAATGCATATATTTATATTTTTTCAAATATTTTTCAGTTTTTTCAACATTTTGAATTAACACGCCAACTTTTACATTTTCATAAGTTTCGCCATCAAATACACATTTTTCAAAATCTACATCAACTCTGTAGTCTTTATCGTTTATCTTTTTAAATTCTCCATGAGATTTAGGTTTATTACAATATGAGTCTTTTACCAATTTAGCTGTCTTATTATCGTGAACTTTTTTCACTTCCCCCTCACCAGCTGCAAATAATGTCATTGAAATCGCAAAAATTGCTAAGATACTTTTTTTCATAATAAGTTTCCTCCTTAATTTTATTTCCATTATAATTTGTTTATAATAGTATAGCATATTTTCTTTGATTTTTCTAATTTTTTTATAACTAAAAAAACATAACCTCAAGACTTTATGATTTTATCATTTAATCTATCGGTTATGTTCTTTAATTTAAGAATGAATTCTGTTATCTTCTTGTGCAAGATTTTTCAATTCCATTAGGTCCTCTATAAATAGCGTCTTTTCCACCTTTAAAGAATTCTACATTTCCATTTTTAGAAACATATCTTGATCCACTACCTGAAGTTGCTACCTTAAGGTTGTAAACATTTCCTGCTTTAGTAACTACTCTGGCAGTATTTGTTGCTGGATAAGAAACTGTTATTCTTTCAGAACCGCAAGTATATGATTCTGAAGCTACCCTTCTTACAGTAGGTCTTTTTTTACCTGCCGCTGCAAAACTCATTCCTCCAATTAATGTCATTACAGACAATACTAACATAGATTTTTTCATTAATTTCATAATTACCATCTCTTTTCTTCAAAATTTGTTTCAATAGAAATATACCACATAAAACTGTTAATTCTCTTATAAAAAACTATTTAATGAAGATGAAATTATAGTAAATTTGCTTTATGCAATAAACAGCATGATAATTAGTTATTTTAACTTAAATTCAGTTTATATTTGTTCAAAAATTTACCAATATACCTTATCAAAAATACTGATCTTGCTAGCGAAAATACTATAAACGACAACCATAGTCCATGATTTTGGTTAATCGCTGTTCCCGCAAAATAAAAGATTAAAAATACTATTAATGCCTGTATCATTGAATTTCTTATATATTCTGTTTCTGTTGTGCCTGTAAAATTTCCGTAAATTACTAGCCCAAAACTTACAACTAATGGAAATATGATTATCCAAATTTTATACTGATTTGCAGTATTTATGACTTCTGCATTTTTTGTATAAAACAGCAGCAGCTTTTTACCTCCAAAAACAAATGCTGTACTCAAAAATATTGAAATTATAACACAAAACTGTATTGATTTTCTCATTACCCATTTTAGTTTTCTAAAATTTTTCTCTCCTGCCGCTATGCCTGAAAATACACTTGATGCATTAGCAAAGCCATCAAAAATATATGACATTAAATATTGAACTTGAAATAATATAGAGTTTGCAGCTAATATTATTTTACCGTTATGCGCAGCTTTTTCCAAAAATAAATTTGTTGCTACCAGTAAACAGACTGTACGAAGCACTAAATCTGAATTCACTGCTCCAACTTTTTTCATTTCGCTTCTATCAAATATTTCTTTCAAATTTATATTGTGCAAGATTTTTTTTAGTGAAAAAGTTCTTAAAATAATAAAAATTGATAAAAGAGTTGTCATAATTTGGGAAATTAGTGTAGCAAGTGCTACTCCAGCAACATCCATTCCTAAAACTTCTACAAAATATAAATCAAGAAAAATATTCACAATATTTGTCATAAGTTGCAAGATTAAACATTTTTTTATTTCTTTTCGTCCCATTATCCATCCTAAAAATGTGTAGTTCAGAAATACAAAAGGGGCTCCCCATATTAGAATATTAAAATAAATTTCTATATATTTCGTAATCTCCTTTCCAGCATCAAAAAAATGAATAAATCCCCATAAAATAGGTTTCTGAAAAATAACAAACAGAAATCCTAAAATAAGTGAAATTAATACGGGACGGATTAATACTGTAATTTCTTCCTTTTCGTTATTTTCTCCAAAAGCCTTTGCAGAATATCCAGATGTGCTGACACGTAAAAAGCCAAAAAGCCAATATATTGTGTTAAAAATTGTTCCTCCAAGTGTAACTCCACCTATAAATACTGGATTTGAGAGATTTCCTACAACAGCTGTATCAACAGAATTTAACAAGGGCGTTGTCAGAGTTGACAAAGTAAATCCAAGTGCTAATTTCAGATATTCTGTATTTCTAATTTTTTCTATATTTACACTTTTTTTCATTTTCCTCCTCGAATTTAAAAAAAGCCTTATTAATTTTAATAATTTTCAGGAAATAAAATTCTTTCCACACCTTCAATTATAATATGTAAAATCATCATATGAACTTCCTGAATCCTGTCTGATGTTTCTCCAGGAATTATAAATTCATAATCACATACTCCTTTTAATTTCCCGCCATCTTTTCCAAGCAGTGCTACAGTTTTTAAATTTCTCTCTTTTGCCGATTTTACAGCTTCAATTATATTTTTAGAATTTCCCGAAGTTGAAATTCCAAAGAAAAAGTCACCTTCCTGCCCAAATGCTTCCACACCTTTTGCAAACACAAAATCAAATCCATAGTCATTTCCAACACATGTAATATGGGAAGAATCGCTGATACTTATAGACGGCAAGGCCCTTCTGTCTTTTCTAAATCTTCCTGTAAATTCTTCTGCAAAGTGCATTGCATCACAGTTACTTCCACCATTTCCTGCAATTAGCGATTTTTTCCCATTTTTATAGGCTAATGCTAATTCCTGTGCAATTTTTTCTGTTTTTTCAATATTTTCCTCATTTTCTACAAATGCCTTTACAGTTTCAAAGGCAGTCAAATACGAATTTCTAATATTTTCCTTTAACATATTTCCTCCCAGAATTTAATTATAAATTATTTCATTTTTTTTAGATTTACTACTATTTTTTTACTGAAAATAACGCAGGTGTAATCTTATAATTTCTTACAAATTTTACAAATTTGGCAATTCCTGATTTTTCTCCATTTTCACGAATATATGCAATCTGAAATTTATCTTCCGACTTTTCAAAGTTATGAATGATTTTTAATGTACCTTTTTCTATTTCCTCATAAACGCTGTAATATGGAAGAACTGCAAAACCAAGCCCACTTTTTATAAGATTTTTCATTGTTTCAATGCTTCCATTTATTACAATTCTATTTTCTAAATTAAATCCGATTATTTTCTCAAACAAGTCAAGATATTTGCTTGTCAAAACTGTATCCCGCTTTAACAGCTGCATCTGCTCTAATTCCTTATAATCAGATATTTCCTTTCCAGCTACAACTACAAACGGATATTCTTCTGTTTCAATAACCTTTATTTCCTTATCTTCAATAAAATACTCCTCCATTAAGGCAATGTCGACTGTTCCTTCCTTCAAATGCCTTACGAGCGATTCACGATTTTTAATATACAAGTCAAACTCAATTTCAGGATTGTGTTTTTTAAATTCTACCATAATTCTCGGCAATACTGGCTCTCCAATGTTATGAGTCGCTCCAATGCAGATTTTTCCCTTCCCAAATTGCGATATTTTCTCCATCTCTTTTTCTACACGTAGAATCTTGTCAAAAACATCTTTTGACATCCTATATAGTTCTTTTCCAGCAAAAGTTAGTCTAAAATTTTTAGAATTCCTCTCAATAAGTTGAATTCCAAGTTTCGTTTCCAATTTTTTTATTTGTATTGACACTGCTGATTGGCTGATAAATAAATTTTTTGCAGCTTTAGTAAAACTCTTCTCCTTGCATGCCTCAAAGAAAATTTTTAAATGATGTACATCCACAGTTATTTCTCCAATCATATTTTTTTATATTATGCTCAAACTAATTAAAATTAAATAACTTTAATTTTTCAGTTCGTTTTAAAATAATTTTGTTACATTATAACATTTTTATTCTGTTAATGTAAACATTAAAATTATATTACTGGATCAAACAGCTTCCTTAAATATTTTTTATTTTTTGAATTTTCTGCAGAATATACTTTCCCTTTGTAACTTTATTTCTCATCCTAAAAGTTTTTTATCTCAAAAATATTAGAATATTACTACTTATTTTGCTATTCAAATTATTTTTTGAAGATTTTTAAAATAAACATTAATTGGAAAATTTAAATATAAATGCTAAAATATATGAAAATTCTTTTTAATGAAACACCTAAATTAAATATTCCTTATTTTTAAGGACATTTTTAATTCAATCAAAAATAAAAACTGAGGAGGTAAAATGATACAGCAACTATTTAAAGAAATTTCTTTATTTGAAGAAGTGGATGCAATAGCATTAGGAGGTTCAAGAGCAGGAGAAAATTATGATGAAAAATCAGATTATGATGTGTACCTTTATGTCAATTCACCAATTAGTGAAGAAAAAAGAAAAAATATTCTACAAAAATTTTGCAGTTATATGGAAATTGGCAACAGTTTTTGGGAATATGAAGACAACTGTGTTTTAAACAATGGAATTGAAATTGATATTCTTTATCGAGATATGGAAGATTTTATAAAAGGCATCGAAAAAGTCGTTATCAAATGCCAGCCTAGCAACTCCTACACAACTTGCATGTGGCATAATTTAGTTACTTGCAAAATAATATACGACAAAAACGGAACTCTTGAAAAATACAAAAATAAATATTCTATAAATTACCCAAAACAGCTAAAAGAAAATATAATAAAAAGACAACTGGAATTAATTGACTCTTCAATGCCGGCGTACCCTAAGCAAATTAAAAAAGCCCTTAAAAGAAAGGATTTTGTTAGTATAAATCATAGAATAGCAGAATTTCTGGCTTCGTATTTTGATTTATTGTTTGCGATAAACGAAGTAACACATCCTGGTGAAAAACGTTTAATTCAACTTTGCAAAAAGAAATGTAAAATATTACCAGAAAATTTTGAAGAAGATTTAAATCTGCTTTTCTTATATATGTTTTCAGATAAAAAACAGGATTCCTTCATAGAAGTTCTTGACAGAATTGTTAACAATATAAAAAATATAGCAAAAATCAAAACATTTGACTAATAAAAAAAAATATGGTTAAATCTATATGTTAAAATTTATAAATTGGAGGACAATATGAAAAAACCTATCATTGGAATCTCAAGTAATATACTTGGACTGGAAAAAGGGCTTTTTGCTGGATATAAGCGTGCTTATGTTGATGTTTCCTATATCAATGCTGTTATAAATGCTGGTGGTGTACCACACCTTCTGCCTTTAAATGAACATGAAGATATTATTGAGGAATTTGTAAAAAATGTGGATGGAATAATTTTAACTGGAGGAAATGATGTTTTTCCACTTCTTTATGGGGAAGAGCCAAAGGAGAAGCTGGGAGAAATATTTCCAGAACGTGATAAATTTGACTCGCTTCTTATCCGTTATGCAATAAATTATAAAAAGCCAATTTTGGGAATTTGTCGTGGAATGCAGATAGCAAATGTCGAATGTGGCGGTTCTCTTTATCAAGATCTTTCCTACAATGAAAATGTATCAATAAAGCATTTTCAAAAAGCTAGAGCCCACACTCCAACTCACTCTATCTCTGTAGCGAGCAACTGTTTTTTAAGCGATATTTATCCTGAAGGAATTGGATTTATAAACAGTTACCATCATCAAATAATAAATGAACTGGCACAGGGGTTCACTGTAACTGCAAAAAGTGCAGACGGTGTAATTGAGGCTATTGAAAATATTTCAGATGAAATTTTTATCGTTGGGGTTCAATGGCACCCAGAAATGATGGCAATTAATGATGAAACTGCACAAAAATTATTTAAAAAATTTGTAAATGAAGTAAATTCAAGGAAAAAGAATTAATTTAAAGAAAAAAATCATAGCCTAGTTAACTATGATTTTCTTTTTTTATAAACATTTTTTCTAATTAGCAAAGTGTTTCTTCCACTTTTTTACTTAATTCTGCTACGTATTTATCAACAATTTTTTGACTTTCTGCTTCAACCATTACTCTTATAAGTGATTCTGTTCCAGAAGCTCTTACTAAAATTCTACCTTTTCCAGCAATTTCTTTTTCCTTTGCCTTTATGAAATCGATTAATTCCTTATTTGTTTCCCAAGTTGCTTTCTTCTCTTTTGCAACAAAGATATTTTTAGAATCTTGAGGCCATAATTTTATTCCTTTTACAAGTTCATGCAACGTTTTTCCGCTTTCTAAAATAGCTGCAACAAGTTGAATTGACGATAGCACTCCATCTCCAGTCGTGTTGTAGTCAAGCATTAAAATATGCCCAGACTGCTCTCCGCCAATATTTAGTCCATATTCTTTCATTTTCTCAAGAACATATCTATCTCCAACATTTGCACGAATTAATCCAATTCCTTTTTCATCCAGATATTTTTCAAATCCCATATTGCTAAGAACAGTTGTCACGACCTTATTATCGTTCAAAAGTCCTCTCTTTTGCATATATTCTGCAATAATCGCAATAATCAGGTCTCCATTTATAATTGCACCTGTATTGTCAACAGCAATCAATCTGTCAGCATCACCATCATAAGCAAGTCCTAAATCAGCCTTATAAACTTTTACTACATCTTGAAGAAGTTCTGGATGAGTAGATCCGCAATTAACATTAATATTTTTCCCATTTGGAATATTATTAATTACAACAACATCTGCTCCCAAGGCTTGAAAAACTTTTGGAGCAATTCTATATGCTGCACCATTTCCTGTATCAATTACAATTCGCAATTTTGAAAAATTAGTTTTTACAGTAGAAGTTAGATAATCTAAATAAATTCTCATGTCATCTTCCACGTATTTAAATGTTCCTAAATCATCTCCTGGCACTTGATGTTTTAAAAGTTCTTCCTTTTTTTCCATTAATTTTTCTAATTCCTCTTCAACTGAATCAGGTAATTTATAACCATTTTGACTAAATATTTTTATTCCGTTATCCTTTACAGGATTATGTGAAGCAGAAATCATAATTCCCGCATCAGCCTTTAATTTTCTAGTCAGATAGCAAACTCCTGGAGTAGGCAATACTCCTACAAAATCAATATTTACTCCCATAGAATTTAGTCCTGCTGTCAGAGCTGAACGAATCATATAACCTGAAATTCTTGTATCAGTTCCAAGAATAATTTTTGGCTTTCCAGCTTTTTTTCTATGCTTTTTCAAATAATATCCAAGAGCCAGTCCTAGACGTGTTACTAAGTCGATTGTTAAGTCTTTATTGGCTTCTCCTCTCATTCCATCAGTTCCAAAATATTTTCTAGTCATTATTTTCCCTTTCTATTTTTTCTTTTTTTATGTTTATGTTCTTTTTCTTTTTTCAAAAAGCTAAATACCGCTCTTTTCTTTTCTGTTCTTTCCTTTTTTACATTCTTATCATTTTCTTCTGCTGCTTTTACTATATTTTCTCCAATTGGAAGTACAATTGAAATTTCCGTTCCCTCATTCATTTTAGATTCTATCTCAATTTTTCCATTGTGAATTTCTACAATCCGTTTTACTATCGCAAGTCCAAGCCCAGTTCCACCAGTTGCCTTTGTTCTCGATAAGTCAACTCTATAAAATCTATCAAAAATTCTTTTTGCATCCTCGTCGGAAATTCCGACTCCTTCATCTCTTATTGAAATCCGTCCAAATCCATCTTTAATAACTGATTTAATATAAATATTTGTATGTGGTTCTGAATATTTTGTAGCATTTTCAATTAAGGCTCTGATTGCTTGCTGAAGCAAGGTTTCATCTCCTTTAATCTTATAATTTTCTCCCATCTCAAGATGAAAATTATGCGTTTTATTAGAAACTACAGTGTCAGAATGAATTTGATGAATCATTTCATTTGCGTCAATGTCTACAAATTTTGTATTAATTTTTGTGATTTCACCTTTTGCTAAGAATAGGAGCTTTTGTATTAAATTACGCATATTATCTGTTTCACTAATTATTGAATCTATCGACTCCACAAATATATCAATATCTGACATCCCACGTTTTCGTATAATCTCTGCATATCCCTTTATAATCGCAAGCGGAGTACGCAATTCATGTGAAGCATCGGATACAAATTTTGTCTGATTTTCAAATGAAGTCTCCAGCCTATCCAGCATTTCATTTATAATAAGTGTCAAATTTTGCAGTTCATCTTCCTCTTTTGGTATTTCTATTCTTTTACTCAAATCATCTGTTGAAATACTTTTTGCCGTTTTTATTACGTTATTAATTGGCTTTAAAATTCTTCTGCTCATTATTTTAGATACAATAATCGTTATAACAACACCAATTATCGTAAATAAAATAACAAGGTATTCTAATCTTTTATAAATTTGATTTTCCTGCGTTACATTTTTTAAAGTATAAATATTAAATTTATAATTTTTTATTTCTCTGCTCACTTTAAAGACAAAATATTTATTTTTTTCAATATTTATTATTTTACCTTCTGAATTATTATCTTCCAGATTAAAGCCTTCGAGCAAGTTAATCATTTTTTCGTTAGTCATTGAGGCTTCTTCGGTATCAGTGTCTCCAAGTGTATTAATTGGAATTACAGAATCTTTATTTTGTTTTATTTCCAGTACATACAAATAGTTGTCTTCTCCAGGGTTAAATGGTTTTACGTGAATAACCTTTTTCCCCTCAACAACTTCAGGATTAAAGTCAAGTGTAAGCACATTTGTCTTATCAGAAAAAATTCCAACTTTATCCAAAAAACTGTTTATTTCTTCCATTTTACTACTTGCAGAAATTTCAAGCACTTTATTTGACTGCCTTTGCAGTGAATAAACAAGAATAATATTAGAAACTAATATTAATACCAAAAATAGAAGAGCGTAATTTGCTGAAATACGATCTTCTAATTTTAAATTTTTCATTCTTTACTCCTTATTTAAAAATAAATCCAATTCCTCTTACAGTCTGAATAAATTTTCTCTCATAAGGTCTGTCAATTTTATCTCTTAAATATTTAATATACAAATCAAGAATATTATCATTTCCAATATAATCAAATCCCCAAACTTCTTCCAAGATTTTATCTCTTGATAAAACAATTCCTTTATTTAATACTAAAAAGTCAAGAAGTTCAAATTCTCTTTTTGATAATTGAATCAAATTTTTCCCATAATCTCTGAACACTTCGTAAGTTGAATAGTTAATTGTCAAATCTTCAAATTCAAATACACCTTTGTGAACGACAGATTTTTTAGTTCTTCTAAGAAGAGCTTTTATTCTTGCAAGCAATTCTTCATTTGAAAACGGTTTTGTCATATAGTCATCTGCTCCGTAGTCAAATCCAACTACTTTGTCACTAATTTCATCTTTTGCAGTAAGCATAATGATAGGTACTTGTGAAGTTTCCCTTATTCTTTTACACACTTCCATTCCACTCATCTTAGGAAGCATAACGTCTAGTAAGATGATGTCATACGAACCATATTTTGCCATATTTAGCCCTTCTTTACCATCGTATGCAAAAAACACATCAAATCCTTCAAATTTTAATTCTATTTCTAATAATCTTGAAATTTTAGGATCATCTTCAATTACTAATATTTTTTCTCTCATAATTATCTCCACTTCTATTTTTCTTTAAAATTTTTATTTCTCCAAAATTTTTATTCCTAAAAATAAAAAGTTATTTGGATATAGATAATTATAACTCATTTTTTGATTTGTATAGTTTTTATCTTTTTTTAAATAATTTTCAATGAATAAATAGTTTATTAAAGATTAAAAAATACTATCTTTTATTTTCAATGCTTTTTATTTGTTAAAATTTAAATTAAATTATAATTTATTTAAATTAAAAATCTTCAGTATCCATATCGCTATCCGATTGTCCTTCAGGCAGTTTAATTCTAATTAAATCCATCGGTCCCATTTCCACATCAGTCTCAATAATAGCGATTGTATTTGGATTTACATATTCTTGAAATTCGTTATTTTTTGTGTTTAAAAAGTTTTCTACTTTGAATTTAACAGCATCTCCGATTGGACGTACCAATTCCAAAGTTTCAGTTGCATAAACTTTATTTCTTATCTGAATTTTATATTTATTTGTATCAACTTTTTCAAGTACATTTGCAACAAGTCTATATGTTTGGCTATAAGAAAGTCCTGTTTCATAATTTTGATCTTTTTCAGAAGTAGGCCCTAAATAAAATCCATTTGAATATTGTCTATGGCTGATTGTTTTAAGTTCCTTCAGCCAGTCTGGATCATATTTGTAATTTCCTGAATAATAATTATCCAATGCTCTTTTATATTGTTTTACTACAGTTGAATTATAGTAGATACTTTTCATTCTTCCTTCAATTTTTAATGAATCTACTCCTGTTTCAATTACTTTATCAATAAATTCAATAGAACACAAGTCTTTAGCATTGAACATATATGTTCCTTCTTCATTTTCAACAATGTCATGAGCTCCAGTTTCTTCATGACCTTCTGCAATCACTTTATAGTTCCAACGGCAGTCCTGTGCACAAATTCCACGATTTGCATCACGGTTTGTAAAATAGTTACTTAGTAAGCATCTTCCCGAGTAAGCCATACACATTGCTCCGTGAATAAATACTTCTATTTCCACATCTGGTACTTTTTCACGAATTGTTTTTATTTCTTTTAGAGACATTTCTCTAGCTAGAATAACTCTTTTTGCTCCTAAATCCTTCCAAGTTTTCACACTCATCCAGTTTGTATTGTTTGCCTGTGTACTTACATGAATTTTAAGATTTGGAGCGTGTTCTCTTACTGTCTGGAATACTCCAAGATCAGCTACGATTACAGCATCTACGCCAAATTCATCCAATTTTTTTATAAATCTTGGTAAATAGTCAATTTCTGTATTGTGTGCAAAAATATTTAATGTAACATATATTTTTTTACCTAAACTATGAACATAATCTACAGCTTCCTTTAATTCCTTATTTTTAAAGTTTGAAGACATTCCTCTCAAATTAAATGAACTTCCTCCAACAAAACATGCATCAGCCCCAAAGTGAAATGCTGTCTTTAATTTTTCCATATTTCCTGCTGGTGCTAGTAATTCTACCCTTTTTCTGTTTTCCATTTTCTATTTTATCTCCTTTAAATTTATTTTTACTTAAAATTATTATTGCGGCAATGGTGCAAATTCATCATCTACCACATTTACAAATTGCTGATAGCTTGGTCTAAATCCAAGTTCTATCGTTCCAGTAGGTCCACTTCTATGTTTTCCTATTATTAATTCGACTTTTTCTAATTTATTGTCATCATCTTTTGGTTCCGGTTTTGGTTTTTCCACATACTGTTGTGGAATATTCAGATTATTTACTTCCTGAGCAGTGTCCTTGTGATAATATTCTTCACGGTATAAAAACATTACCATATCCGCATCCTGCTCAATTGCCCCTGATTCCCTTAAATCTGACAAAATCGGTCTTTTATCGACTCTCTGCTCCACTCCACGTGATAATTGCGATAACGTTACAATCGGTATATTCAGTTCTTTTGCAAGTATTTTTAACGATCGTGAAATTTCAGATATTTCCTGTTCCCTGCTTTTTCTTGAATTTTCAGAAGGACTAATTAACTGTAGATAGTCAATTAACATAAAGTCCAGTTTACCTTCAGACTTAAGTCTTCTTGCAGTTGCCTTTATTTCCAGCATTGTTACACTTGAAGAATCCGAAATATAAATTGGCATTTCAGAAAGCCGTCCAAGACCATTTCCTAAATTTATCATTTCCTCTGAAGATAAAGTACTGTCTTTTAAGGCTTTTAATCTTACTTTTGCCTCACTTGCTACAAGCCTGTCAAATAATTGCTCATTTCCCATTTCTAAACTGTATATAAGCACACTTTTACCTTGTCTTGCAACATTTATTGCAAGATTTAATGCAAATGCAGTTTTTCCCATTGCAGGACGTGCTGCAAGAATCAAAAGATCCGAGCCATGAAAGCCGCTTGTTATACTGTCATATCTCTCAAATCCCGAAGAAATACCAGTTATTTTACCTTTATTATCTGTATAATTATCCATTTGGGTTATCTTACCTTGAACTAATTCATACAGAGGTACAATATCTTTTTTCTGCTTAGATTCTGCAACTTTAAAAATCATACTTTCTGACTTATCAAGCATTGTGTCAACTTCATCATACCCTCGCATAGCCATTTTTACAATTTTTTCACCAATATCTATTAACTGACGCTGTACAGACTTATCTTTTATAATCTGAGCATAATTAACAGCATTCGCAGCAGTAGGCACAACTTCTGTCAAGTCGTAAATAATATCCTCTCCGCCAATTTCATCTATCAGTTCCTGTTTTTTTAGAGATTCTATTATTAGAAGCACATCAATTATTTTACCCGTATTATAAGCTTTTATCATCTCAGAAAAAATCAGCTTATAGTTATTTTTGTAAAAATCTTCCACCGTTACAATATCAACAATGTCACCTATAACATTGGGATTTATAAAGACAGAGCCAAGAAGTGCCTCTTCAGCTTCTATACTGTAAGGTTTGCTATTTTCCTCATCTTCCAGATCATATAATCCCATTTTTAAAATTTCTCACTTTCTATTTTCTATAAAAATACACTTTAAAAATCAAAATTAAAACATACAGCACTTTAATATATTTGATAATCTCATATCTTTTTTAAAATTATTTTGCTTCAACTCTAACTTTTAAATTTGCCTTAACTTCAGAATGAAGTTTTAATTCTACATTGTGTAATCCAATTTCTTTAACTTTTGAGCTGGCAGATACTTTCTTTTTATCAATTTCAACATTCAGCTGTTCTTTCAAAGCCTCTACAATTTCCTTTGCCCCAATTGATCCAAATACTTTGTTATTTTCTCCAGCCTTCACTTTTAAGACAATTTCTTTTTCTGCCAAAAATTCTTTTAGTTCATTTGCGTTTTTTACATCTTTATCATGATTTTTCTGAATTTTTTCATTTTTTGCCTTCAATTTATTAATATTTTCAGGCGTTGCAAGTATTGCTTTGTTTTGATTTAACAAAAAATTATTTGCATATCCATCCTTAACTTCTACTATCTCATCTTTTTTCCCAACACCTTTTATATTTTCTTTCAAAATAACTTTAATTTTCATATTTATCATTCCTTTCCTTGCTAATAGCTTTATTGAATATGTTAAAATTTTTCTTATGTTTTAAAATATACTCAAACCTACTTAAAATTAAATTACTAAAAATTATATAATTTTAGGGTTTGAGTAAAATAGTCATAACTTTTGAGTTTTGTTTTAAAGCAGTTTTACTTATTTAAAATTATTTTTTTTCTAAAATTTCTCCACCAAAAAATTTAATTGCATTTTGCATAAACTTGTCTTCTTCATTTTGTGAATTTTCACTTTCGAGAAAAGTATGAATCGTAATATCTGAATTACAAATATGATTAATAACTTTTTCAATTTTGGCCTTTTTCTCTGGCAGTAAAATTTGTTCACTATGAAATTTCTGCTCCTTCGGAAATCTTATATGCAATACACCATTTTCCACTCTATCTGGAAAACTTTCAATTACTAATGCTCCAAGCATCACACTTTCTTTTCTTATCCCCAGCAACACTTTTTCCCAATTTTTAGAAAAAATTGAAATATCATAATCTTTTGTAGTACTTTCTGATTTTTGAGCTTTTTCCATATTTTCTTTTTCTTGGGTTTCAGCTGTAGAAGCCAAACTTGCTATTTTTGGATTTTTTGAAATTTGGCTTATAACTTTTTCATAAATATCGCTAGACACTTCTTTTATGTAATTTTTGTCAAAAGAAGAAACAGTTTCACTAGAATTTATACTTTGTGAATTATTTTTCTGATTTTTATAAAGTTCGTGAATCAGAACATAGCCAAGCAATCTTTTGTCTTCTTCATATTTAAACTCATTTAAAGTAAAAAAAATCGCACTTATTGCATCCAGCAGAAAATTTACTGGTAAGTCAGTCTTTTTCTTAAACTGCTCTTTCAGATAATATGAAAAATCTTTCAAAAAAGTTTCGATTATAAGTCCATCTTCCCAAATTTTATCAATAAAATCTACAAGTTTTTCTTTATCACTTTCTCGTATCAGATTTAAAAATTCTTCCAAAATTACATCAGGCACAACTCCCAAAGCATTTTGTGTCTTTGTAATATCAATTTCTTCATTGTTAAAATTTGATACAACTTGCTCAAAAATAGAAAAACTATCTCTTGCACTTCCTTCAGACTTACGATAAATTAAATCAAGACTTGCATCATCAATTGTAATATTTTCTTTTTCAGCCACATTTTTTAGCAATTTTTTTATATCTTCCTTGTCAATCGGCAAAAAATCATACCGCTGACATCTAGAAATAACTGTGTCTGGTATTTTATCAATCTCTGTTGTCGCAAGAATAAATATAACATGTGACGGTGGTTCTTCTAATGTCTTCAAAAGTGCATTAAATGCCTCTTTTGTAAGCATATGAACCTCATCAATTATATATATTTTTTTTCTTCCTTTAACAGGCTGATAATTTATTTTTTCCTTCAGTTCCCTAATTTCATCAATCCCACGATTAGAAGCCGCATCAATTTCAATCATATCCATAGAAATCCCTTGAGAAATCTCACGGCAATTTTCACATTCCCCACAAGGATTATCTGTCACATCCTCACTATTTAAGCAATTCACACCTTTCGCAATAAGCCTTGCAATAGTCGTTTTTCCCACACCACGTGGCCCTGTAAATAAGTACGCATGTGACAGCTTATTTTCTCTTAGGGAATTTTTTATCGCCCGCAACACAAATTCCTGTCCTGCAATTTCATCAAAATTTTGGGGCCGATATTTTCTATATAAAGTAATATTCAATGTTCTCACCCTTTTTTATTGCTATTTGATATTATAACATTTTTAATATGATTTGTGAACTACTAGAAAATTTTCATATAAGTAATTTTGAATTTGATTTTTTAAATTTTTTATGTTAAAATTCTTTTAAGCAAAAGGAATAATTTAAATATAAAAATATATTAGGAGGAGTTATGAACAATAAAATAAGTGAACAAAAATCAATTGCTGGATTAAAAGCAAACGCAGCAGCTTTTCTTGTAAATTTAAGTTTTTACATTAATTGGTGGATTAGTCATTCCAATTTTTGCATTAATTTTAGAAAGTGAAAACAATTTTGTTAGAACATATTCAAAACAAACATTAGCAATAACAGTTTTATTACTAGTATCATCATTGTTAAACTTTGTTATCGTCGTTGGGAATATTTTATTTGCTCTAATTTTTATCGTTTTAACTATTTTACAAATTATTGCAACTGCTTCATCAATCTTGGAAAAAGAATTTAAAATTCCTTACATTGAAAAAATCACAAATTTATTATTTGTAGATTAACTAAATATTCTGTCTTAAAAATACACCAGAGAAATAGCTATCTTAGGTGTATTTTTTATTTTTGAAGTTCACAACTTATATTAAAAATGTTATAATATAGTAAAACTTATTTAAAACCAAACTCAAAAGCTATGACTATTTTACTCAAACTATAAATTTATATAATTTTAGCAGTTTAATTTAAAATAGGTTTGAGTATATTATTAAAATAATGAAATGAGGAAAATAATGCACAAGGAATTTGCTGAAATTTATGATGTTTTTATGAAATATGTAAATTATGACGAATGGTATAAATTTTTACAAATGTTTATCAAGAAAAAGGGAACTGTTCTTGATTTAGGATGTGGAACAGGGGAATTTATATTACGATTTTTAAAAGATGGATTTACAGTTATTGGAGTGGATTTATCAGAAAAAATGCTAGAAATGTCTGAAAAAAAATTATTAAAGAATAATTTTATAAATAATTACAAATTAGTAAAAGAGAACATTATAAATTATGAAAATATAAATGAAAATAATGAAATTCAACAAGTTGATTATATTATCTGTAATTTTGACACGGTAAATTATCTAAAAAATGAAAAGGAATTTTTAAAATTTATCAAAAAATGTAATCAAAATTTGAAAAAAGACGGATATTTAATTTTTGATGCTGTAACAGAAGATATTTTCGAGGAAATATTTGAAAATAATATATTTTTGGATGAAGAACCTGAATATACGAGTATTTGGCGGCATGAACAGTTAAGTGAGAAAAAACATCTAGTAGAAATTGACTTATTTATCCGTGAAAATGAAAATGATAACTTATTCAGAAAATACAACGAAGTGCAGCATAAATTTATTTATGAACCTGAATGGATTGTGGAAACTGTTCAAAATAATGGTTTTGAAGTATTTGATACTGCTTCTAATCCTGAATTTGGAGAAAGCAGAATATTTTTTGTACTAAAAAAATTATAGATTTTACTGATTTTATGAACTAAAAATTTGAATAAAAGTGTAAAAGGAAGTTATATTATGGAATTAGAAAACAAAAAAGAAATCTTAGAAAATGAAAATAAAATAGTTGACAACGGGAAAACTTCACAAGAGGAAGAAAAACGAAAACAAAAGATTTTTGAAATAGAAAAAAAGTTAGGCAGACATAATAATGAAAAAGAATTAAAAAATAGAAAAAACAGTAAATTAATGAAATATTTTGCCCTTGCAACAAATATGGTTTATATTTTGGCGTTACCAATATTAATTATGCTAGGCTTTTATTTACTTTTAAAAAAATATCTGTTCAAAACGGATCAGCCACTTGTCCTAATCGTTTTCTTGATAATAGGAGCAATTTCTGGCTATTGGTCACTTATAAAGCAAGTAAATAACATAAAATAATTATAGATTGTGAAAGGAATAAAAATGTTGGAAAAAATGCCACAAAACATAAAAAAAGCATACATTATTTCTATTTTTATTGCGATACTTCTCCTTTTTCTAGGAATAATTTTTAACTATGTAGAACTTTATTTTGGATATTTAGTTGGAGCAATAATTTCTACTATAAATATAAATTTACTTGTAAATGGTGTGCATAATATTTTATACTTTCAAGACAAGGGAAAATTACGTGGAAATGTTGAATATTTGAAAAGAATGTTAATATTTTGTGCGGGAATGTTTATAGTTGGGAAAGTAAGCCAGAAATATTTTGAAAGCCACGTGCTGACAAATCTTCTGGCAACTGGAACTGGAACATTAAATTTTAAAATTTCATATTTTCTATGTTACTGGACTGAAAAATTATTTAAAAAATAATTTTATTACAATAACATATTAACAAAAAAATACAATATAAAATATACAATTGAATTAAATATACTATTGAACATTCCATTTACAATCAAATAAATTACAGAAAAACAAAATATCGCTACAAAACTTGTAACATACATTAATAGTATATTTTTTTTAATATCTTCTAATCTAAATTCCTTTTTCTTATCGCCTATTGTGGGCTTTTCCACTTCCTTTCCAAAGTATGAAACTTTTCCGCCAAACTGTACTCCCAATGCTCCTGCTACTGCACTTTCTGAATGTCCTGAATTTGGACTTGCGTGATTTTTTCTATCTCTTTTAAATATTTTCCATGCATTTTTGTAATTGTATCTCAAAATATAGCTTGCTGCTGTTATAAAAATACCTGAAATTCTAGCTGGAATGAAGTTTACCACATCATCTAATTTTGCCGAAAATGTACCAAATTTTGCATATTTCTCATTTTTGTACCCAACCATTGAATCAAGTGTATTTATTGCCTTATAGGCCATTGCAAGCGGAAGTCCACCCACAAACATATAAAACATCGGTGCAATCACGCCATCCACCATATTTTCCGAAATAGTTTCCATCGTACTTCTAATAATCATAACTTTATCCATCTTTTCCGTATCTCTTGAAACCAAATAAGACAATTTTTCCCTTGCTACTTTCAAATTTCCTAATTTTAAAATTTTATAAACTCTTTTTCCTTCGCGAGCCAGTGATTTTACCGAAAATACTGTATACATCAAATAAATTTCCAAAATTTCCAAAATTTTTACAATTTTTGTCAATTCCACAAATCCATACATTACAAAAAATGTAATTGCAACTACTAAAATACCTAAAACTGCTCCACCAGCAAAGCTTCCTTTTTTCCCATATAATTTTTTTTCTAAAAATGTAATCATTTTACCAATAATCTGGACTGGATGTGTAATTTTTTCCGGATCCCCAAAAATCAAGTCCAAAATAAATGCAATCCATATTTTTATTAAAAAATTCATTATTTATCTCCCATATTTTTTGTATAATTTATTTAAAACTAATCATAGCCGTAGCCCTTCCAGCGTTTTTTCCTTCCCTTCTATAAGAATGAAATTTTTCATCAAATGTACTTTCAGCTGCTACAATCAAATTTTCCTGTTTTATCCCAAGTTTGAGTGCCATAAGCTCATTAAATTTTGTATTGTCAAAATGATATTTTCCTATTTTATCATTAAACCAAAATGATTTTTCCACAATTTCTCTGTTACATTTCCCAAATTTTTCTAAAAATTTATCATAAAATTCGTTTCCAACTTCGTAGTCTTTTTGACCAATCCCAATTCCTAACGCCATTATCACATTCTCAACTTGTGTCCCATAATTTTTTTGCATTTCCAAAAGCCCCGACTTCATCATTTCCTTAAACGTTCCTGGCCACCCTGAATGCCATACTCCTATAACCTGATTTTCCTTATCATATACAAAAATCGGCAAGCAATCCGCATAAAATGTAAAAATAGCAATGTCTTTCCTTTTTGTCAGAAACCCATCAATATCTTCTTCTTTTTCATAATAATATTTCGTTGTATCTTCACCAATGGTTTTTACATTGTTAGAATGTGTCTGAAAAGCCATTACTTCCTGTTTATCAGATAAATTCAGTTCTTTTAACAACTTTTCACGATTATTTTTCTGTATTCCTTCTTTCTGATTTTCAATTGGACAGTAATCAGACATATTTCCAGCGATTTTTTTTGTATAGACCGCTGTAATACCATATTTTTCAAACTCTTCAATATAAAAATAATTTTTCTTTTCTATAAACATAGTTATCATCCTTACCTATTTTTTACATACTGTTTTCTAAATTTGACAACACCGCTTCCACCATCTTTATTTGTTCATCTAGATTTTTTACATGCCAAGTATTATTTACTTTATGCATACCAACAGTTATAGTCATTTCCATATAATTTTCTTCTTTTTTTAATTCATCTTCTATAACTCTACTTATAGCATCCATAATTTTAGAAAAAGCTTCTTTTTTCTCCATTTTTTTCATTTGAGCCATCATATCGTCTGCATCTTTATATTGTAGTTTTTTTAAAATAAGTTTAAAAACTTCATATTCATTTTCAAATTTTGAATCACTCTCTTTACTACCAAAAACTTTTACTTTTTGAGTAACCTGTGCTTCTGTGTCATTAAAAAATCTAATTTCTTCTATTTTATTTTTTTGATGCTCAATACTTTTTTCTAACATACTAACCATCATTTGTTTCATTGCCTGAGCACCGAATATTTCATCTCCACTAAATGATTGCTTTGATATCGCATTTTCTATAAAGTTTTTAATAATGGCTTTTACTTTATTTTTGTATTTTTTATTGTCCGCTTCAAAACCTTTTTTTACTTCTAAAGACTCTTTTTTCATTTTTTGTTCAGAAATTTTATAGTTTTCACTTCTTGTAACATTGTAGTCCAATTTAGACTCAAACCCAAACATTTGTAAAGATAATGTCACTAATAATGTCATCACTAATTTTTTTATTTTCATAGTACCTCATTTCCTTGTAATTATTTTTGATCTTTTTACAAAAACATCATTATCATATACCCTGAAATTATCGAAAAAATCCAAAGCGTAATACCATACAAAAGATTTTTCCCAGTCATTTTTTTTATAGCCTGAATATTTAATGAAGTTCCAATCATATAAAGTGCAAGGGACAGGATAATTTTCCCTACTTGAGTAAGCAAACTGTAAATTGCTGGCAAATTTATTATTGTTGCAACAATTGAAGCTAAAATGAAAAATAATATAAAAATCGGAAATTTAATCTTTTTATTTTCAGATTTATTTAAAAAGCTAAGAACAATAACTATCGGAATAATCCAAAGTGTTCTTGTAAGTTTCATAATTGTGGCTATTTTCAAGGCTTCTGTGCTGTGAAAAGCTGCAGCTGATACTACCGAACTTGTATCGTGTATGCTTAATGCAGTCCATATTCCAGTTTGTTCAGCATTTAACTTAAAATAATTTATAAAAAATGCAAAAAGAAATAATGCAACTGTGTTTAAAATAAATACTATCCCCGTAGACAAGGCAATATCCTCATCAAAAGCCTCAATTACTGGAGAAGTTGCTGCAATGGCACTTCCACCACAAATTGCAGTTCCAAACACAATTAATTGTGATAATTTTTTTTCCATTTTAAAAATTTTTGCCAAAATTAAACCAATACTTATCACTAAAATTAAACTTATTGCAGTCTGAAAAATTCCTTTGCTACCAACAGCAACAACCTTGCTTATGCTAAGTCCAAATCCAAAAAATACAACAGCTGAATTTAATGTAAATTTTCGTATTTTTCCTAAATTTTTCGGAACCAGAATTAAACTAAAACTTGCTAGAATAATTCCCATAAGAAGAGATATTCCCGAAGCAAACGCATGAACACTTTTAATTAATGGAAGTATTAACGCAATTAAGCACCCCACATAAAATATAATTTTTTTATTCATTTTCACCCCTAATTTCTAAAAAATCGCCAAAAGTCTTTTATTATTTTTTTCTATTCCCAAAATAATCAGTTAATTCCAAAAATAATTGATTGCCCTCAAACTCATCTTCAATAATCTTTTTTGCTTTTTCCAAGTATTCCTGAAGTAATTTTTTGCTTTTTTCAAGTCCAAAAATACTAGGATAAGTCGTCTTTTCATTTTGGACATCATTGGATTTTTTACCAATTTCCTCAAAATTGCCTTCAATATCCAAAATATCATCCTTAATCTGAAAGGCAATTCCTAATAATTTTGAATATTCTACCATTTTTTCACGCTTTTTACCTTCAATATCCAAAGCAATCATCGACAATTCTATTGCAGCAGTCAGCAATTTCCCAGTCTTATGAGCGTGAATATACTTTAATGTGTCAATTTCCACTTTCTTATTTTCAGACTCCATATCCACAAACTGACCTCCGACCATTCCAAAAAATCCTGCATATTCAGACAATTTCGAAATAATTTCAACCTTATTTTTATCTCCTAAACTTTTAGAATTTGTAATTATTCCAAAGGTTTCTGTCAAAAGAACATCTCCCACAAGAACCCCTATTGCTTCATTGTATTTTTTATGAACTGTAAGCTTACCACGTCTATAATCATCATTGTCCATCGCTGGCAAATCATCGTGAACAAGTGAATAACAATGTATAAACTCAAGTGCAACCGCAATTTCCTTAATTTTATCATAACTTTTACAATTATTTTTTTCAAACAAATCACAAATCATATACATCAAAATAGGACGTATTCGCTTTCCTCCGTTCATAACCGCATATTCCATTGCTTCCGCCAATTTTTCAGGATATTTATTTCTGTAATTTGCAAGCAATTCTATCATACTGTCTTCCACAATCTTCTTTTTTTCTTCCAAATATTCCCGTAACATTTTATCCCCCGTCACTCAAATTTTTATTTTACTTAAAAACTGATACTAAACTCCTTTTGAAAATAGGAATAAATTTTTATACTAACTATTTCACAATAATTCAACTAATTACTATGTTTTTTTATTTCGTAGGATTGCTCATTGTCGCAAATCCTTACCTTGCAGTAAAAGGTTATCCTGATAATTAAAATTGTGTCAAGATTGCTACGCAATAACCTATGGCTAGTCTACGACATTTTTCCGACGGTTTAGCTTATATTAGACTATATTTAAAAAATTAAAATTATATTTTAATTATTTGAAAGTATTAAATCTATATCCTTTAATTATAAAAGTTTGTAATAAATTCGCTATTTAAATTGAGTTTAGTATAAACTCAAACATTTTAAAAAATCTATCTTTAATCTTTATTCAAACTCTTCCATTTCCACTTTTCCATTTTTTTCAAGCACCTTCATAACTTTCCCTTCCCCAGCTTCAAGCAATTTTTCAGAGTCTTTGATAAGCTTAATTGCCTTCTCATATTCAGAAATTGAATCATCTAGTGACAATTCCTCACTTTCCAATTTTTCCAAAATTTCATCAATTTGTGCAATATTTTCTTCATAACTTTGTTTTTTTACTGCCATTTTTATTTTTCTCCTTTATTTTTTATTTTTTTCAATCCTCAAACCTATAAAAACTAACTACCTTCTTATTATAATCCCTTTCATCGTATTTCACAAAATTACCTATTTTATCAGCTATTTTCTCATACGTGCTGTGTTCTGAAATTATAATTCCATCTCGTTCCAAAAGATTTTCTTCTGATATTTTTTCAATCGTTGTTGTTGAAATATTTTCCTTGTAAGGCGGATCCAAAAATATTATATCAAATGTTTCATTTTTTCTTGAAAGAATTTCTATGGCTCGAAAAACATCATTTTTATAGGCACGACATTTTTCTTCCACTCCAAGATGATTCACATTTTCAATAATTACTCTTAGCGCCTCTTTATCTTCCTCAATCATAATCGCTCTTTTTGAACCACGGCTAAGTGCTTCAAATGAGACATTTCCTGTTCCTGAATACAAGTCCAGAAATTTTGCATCTACGACTTTTTCTCCAATTATACTGAAAATTGCCTCTTTTATTCTTTCAAGCGTAGGTCTGGTTTCTCTTCCTTCCCTTGATTTTATTCTTCTATTTTTCAATGTTCCTGCTACAATTCTCATTTTTTCCTCTTTTCAATTTTTATGATTCTCTCTATATTTGAATTAATCTGTGTATATTTTACTACATTTCAGGCAAAATTACCAACATTTGCCCTACTTAAATTTTATTGAAATTTTTCCATCCAGATTTACTCCACTCTCTAGCAGTTCATAATGCTCTTTTGTACTATTTTTACTAATATTCTTAAATTCATAATCTTTAAAATTTATACTATCAATTTTTAAATCTGATTTGTTATAAACATTTACATACAATATTTCCGCCTTATTTTTGTTAAAAAAATTGTCAACTAACTCAAAACTGTACACAAAATCCTTATTTCTTGAAAATTTTGTATTTACTAAATCATAATAAACAGCGATTTTCCCTTCTTCCATCGATGGAATAACCTTTGAAATGGCAAACCATTCACGCTGGATACTATCTGTAACTTGACTTTCATAAATATTTTCATCAAATTTTATAACTGCTCTCAAATTTTGTGCCTTTTTATAATCTGTCAAAAACTTTATATTTTTTACAAATTTTCCTCGGTTATTCGTATTTTTATTACTAAAATCCTCTTTTAAGCTCTTCTCAATATTCGTATCCAGCCAGAACATAAACGTCGATTTCACATTATAATTCCCGACATTCTCAAATGTATAAACACTTTCAACCTTTATTGTCTTATTTTTCTCAATCGTAATATTCAAATCTTCTCTCTTTATAACTAACGGCTCCTGCCTTACAATTTTCAAATTTCCAATTGCCAAAAACTCTGATTTTTCAGAAAATGTTACAATGTTTATTGTAAAAAATATTATCATTATAAATGTTACTTTAAAAGATTTTTTTAATTTCTTATTATTCAAAAAAAACATATCTCAACTCCTTTAATTTTTTTATCATTTCAACTTTATTCTCTCAATACCCACCAATTTCGCAACTTTCCTAATAAACTTGAGTGACAAGTTCACATTATATTTTTCAGACAGTTTTACAACTTCCTTTTTCTCATTCGTTTTAAACGCTAAAAATACTTGATTATCGCCTTTATTTTTTAAAACAATCTGCTTCAATTCCTGATTTTTTTCTTTCACTTCTTCGTCAATTAAAATGTATAATTTTAGATTTTTATTTTCTTCCAGATTTTCAATATTGCAAATGTTGTTTAAAATAAGTGTATTTTTATTTTGCTCGGAATTTACAATTCCTTCCAGCACCATAATCTGCCCTTCCGTTATTTTATAGCCAAAAGTTACATATTCTCTTGGAAAACAGACAACTTCAATACTTTTTTGAAAATCTTCCATTTCAAATTTTACCATTGGCTCTTTTCCAGCCCGTGTTGCAAATTTTTTCACATTTTTTACTATTCCAATAATTCGTACTTTTTTTAGCTCTTTTTGAGAAATTTCTGATATTTTATTATGGAAAATTATATTTATCAGATTTTTTTTCTCATTTAAAGGATGGCTTGAAACATAGATTCCCAAATATTCCTTTTCATTTTGAAGCAATACTTTTTGAGGAAATTCATCATTTTTTTCCATCTGGAAGTCAACTGACATTTCTTTTTTACCGCCGAATAAAATCATTTGCAAATCTTCTTCAGATTCGTATTTTTTCTGGCTGTATTCTAGAACTTTGTCAATAGACTTGTATTTTTCAAATCTGTTTCCATCAAGTCCATCCAATGCTCCGGATAAAATTAATGATTCCAGCTGTTTTTTTGTAATTCCATTTTGCTTCATCCGATATCCAAAATCTTTGTAGGAAACAAACTTTCCGTTTTTTCGTTCTTTTTTTATTTCACTAATTAATGCTGCTCCCACGCCTTTTATCGCAAAAAGTCCAAATCTTATTCCAACCTTTCCAAAATTTTCTTTATCCTCCTGATTTTCTTCAATTTCAAAATCATAATCAGACAAATTCACATCTGGCAAAAATATATTAATTCCTTTTTCCTTAGCTTCATTCACAAAAACAACAAATCTATCCAGATTATGCACTTCGGTTGTCATTATCGCAGCAAAAAATTCTAACGGATAATTTGCTTTAAAATATGCTGTCCAGTAAACAATCAAGGCGTAAGCCGCCGAATGTGACTTGTTAAATCCATATCCACCAAATTTTTCCACTAAATCATAAATTTCGTTTGCTTTTTTCGATAAAACTCCGTTTTTTTGAGCATTCGTTACAAATTTTTCACGATTTTTCTTCATTAGTTCAGGATTTTTCTTTCCAATCGCACGCCGTAGCTCATCAGCTTCCCCAAGTGAATAATTTGCCATTTCACTCACGATTTTCATAACCTGCTCCTGATACAAAATTATTCCGTAAGTTTCCTCAAGTATGTATTTCAGGGAATCATCAATATATTTTATTTCTGTCCTGTTATTTTTCACATTTATAAAATCATCCACCATTCCACTTCGCAAAGGTCCTGGACGATACAGTGCAAGCAATGCGATTATGTCCTCAAATTTTTCAATTTTCATTTTTTTCATAAGGCTTCTGATTCCAGCCGACTCACATTGGAAAACTCCCATTGTATCAGCCTTTGTAAGTAGTTCATAAGTTTTTTCATCATTTAGCGAAATATCATTTAAATCTATTTTTATTTTTCTTCTTTTCTCAATATTTTCCACAGTTTTCCGCAAAATTGTGAGATTTTTCAATCCAAGGAAATCCATTTTTAAAATTCCCAGCTCTTCCAGTTCCTTCATCTGATACTGTGTCGAAACAATCTTCGTTTTTCCATCAGAATAAGTCGGAATCTCATCGCTTAGCACATCTTTGGAAATAACGACTCCAGCTGCATGAACAGAGGCATGACGAACTTTCCCCTCCAATTTTAGTGAATAATCAATCACTCTTTTTATTTCTCTGTCGGTTTCGTACATTTTTCTAATTTCAGGAATATTGTTCAAGGCATCTTTCAGTTCAGTATTAAATGGTATCATTTTAGCGATTTTATCGACTTTTACAAGCGAAACATTTAACACACGCCCCACATCACGAATCGCAAGCCTTGCCTTTAGCGTTCCAAACGTAATAATATGTGCCACGTATTCCGCTCCGTATTTATTTACCACATAATTTATGACAATTTCCCGCTGTTCCTGATCAAAATCTATGTCAATATCAGGCATCGAAATACGTTCAGGGTTCAAAAAACGCTCAAAAATCAGATTATACTCAAGCGGATCAATTTCCGTAATATTCAAGGCATACGAAACAATACTCCCAGCCGCAGAACCCCTTCCAGGTCCAACATAAACTCCATTTTCACGTGAAAATTTTATAAAATCCCATACAATGATAAAATATCCGTTGTATCCCATTTTATCAATAATTTCCAGCTCATACTCTGCACGCTCCAAAACATTTTCCAAATTATTCTTTAATAATTCTTCCCGAATTTTAACTTCTTTCAATTTCTGTCCAGCAATTTCATCTTTTGCAATCTCTTTTTCAATTATCTCAAAATTTTTATCCAGCTGCAATTTTTCAGAATCTGAAACAGATTTTTTTAAATATTTGTGAAAAAGTCCCTTAAATACTAGATTTCGTAAAAACTCCTTTTCACTTATATTTTGCGGCAATGAATATTTCGGAAATTTAAAATGATGAAACTCAAAATCAACATTGCAGTTTTCCACAATTTTTTCCACATTATTAATTCCAGTTTCATAAAACTCGCTATATTCCTTATTTTCAAAACTTTTTTCTATTTCATTTTCAGATTTTAGATGTAGATCATCATACAAAATTTCACTACTGTCTGATTTTTCGGCATCAATTTTACTTCCCGCTTTTATCGACTCTACAATCTTCTGCAAAACCGTATCTTCTCTATTCGGATAATAAACATCATTCGTAATAACAAAATTATCAAATTTATTTTTACGCACAATGTCAAAAAGCATTTTCCTAGCCTTTTCCAGCCTTTCCACAGCAGGAACTTCAATAAAAAAATTATCCCCAAAATCCTTACCAAGTTTCTCAATAACCCTTCTAACCTGAGTATTTTCCAAATCCAGAATACCCTTTATAACCTCACTATTTATGCCACCTGACAAAATATACAAGTCATCTGAATATTTTTTCAATTCATCATACTTAATTTTATTCCTATTCCGTGTAAACCTGCTATATGAAATTGATGACAATTTTGATAAATTTTTATACCCATTCTGATTTTTAGCAAGTAAAGTAAGCGAAAACTCCCCCACTTTCTCCAGCCCGTCAAGAAAAACCTCAAGTCCAATAATCGGCTTTATTCCAGCATTTTTGCACTTTTTAAAAAACTCAATTGCCCCAAACATCGAAGTATCGGTAATTGCAAGTGCTTTTATTCCAATTTCCTTAGCCTTTTCAACATATTCATCTATTTTTCCTACTCCTTCAAGCAGTGAATACTCCGTATGCAATTTCAAATGTACAAATTTATTTCCCATAATTTCTACCTAATTTCTATTTTTTTATTCTCAATAATCTTCTATTTATTCTTTTTTATTTCTTAATATTTCCTCATAATCATTATCATCTTCAAAATCAAGTAGGTTCCCTAAATACAATCTTTCCATAAATTCGTCAAAATTTTCTGCTATTTTTTCAAGTGTTGGTCTATGATTACTTTCAACACCATCCAATCTATATATTTTCCCTGTTTTCTTTCCTAACAAAATATAATTATATCCATACTCTGCATCATAAGTATTATCATTTGCATTAATAGGAATGAATTTTAAAATTTTAAGATTTTTATTTAAAAAATAAATATCCCTTATTTCACATAAAAGTTTTAATTCTTTTGAAATAGGACTGTTTAATTCCTCCCAAGTTACTGTTTCTCCATATTCATCTATGATTTTGTTTCCTATTTTTTCAATCTCTTCTTGTATATTTTCAAAATTTTCATCCCATTTTTCTTTTAATTCTAATTCATTTATTTCTTGTTTTATTTCATTTATTATTTCCTCACTTGATTTTGCTAACCAATCTTGATAATCTAAAAGATAATTATATATTCTCTTTATTTTTTCATTTCTAAAATCTAAACTCATCATACAAAAATCTTTAATTTCTTTATTTTTACTTTTAAACAATGTATTTATTTGAAAAGATATAACCTCGTATTTTTCAATTAAGTCTCTATATTTTGTTGGATATTTTTCAAAAAATTCTTCCGTAAAATATTTACTTTTTTCTTTTCGTCTTTCACACCATTCTAAATTTAATATATTTTGCAACTCCATATTCATACTTTCCCAAATTTTATTTCATTTCTTCTACTAATTTTTCTTAAATCTTCCTCATCTATTATTTTTTTTAATGTTACTTTTTTGTCATTTTTATAATCCTTTTTTATTAAAATAATTTATCAGAAAACTCCAATATCTCAAAGTCTCTTTATCACTTCATAAATCCCATCTTCATCATTTGACAAAGTAATTTTGTCATCTGAAAATTTCTCTTTCAGATCTTCTGTTGCATTCCCCATAAGATACCCATATTTCACAAACTTCAACATTTCCAAATCATTCCACTGATCTCCAAACGCCATTGTTTCTTCTGGAGAAATATTATATTTTTTCAACAGTTCCTTTATTGCCAGCCCTTTATTTACTTCCTTATTCAAGCATTCTAAATAATGTGGTTTTGAAAATACAAAATTAATATGTGGCAATTTTTCCTCCAATTCCTTTTTTAACTCCAGCAAAATCGAATTTTCTGCAATAAATAACGCTTTTGTAGAAGTTTTTCCAATAAATTCGTCAAAATTTTTCACATAATATGGAATTTCCACGCTTTCTGAATATTTTTTACCTTCATCTGTTTCATTTTCAATATATAACTTGTCATCCATATATAAATTTAAGTGAATTCCTTTTTCTCTCGAAACTTTGATAAGTTCCTTAACATCCTGTGCCTCAACAGGTTTCTCAAAGATAACTTCATTATTTAACGGATTTGTAACTCTTCCTCCATTATAATTAATTACTGGATTTTTTATACCCAGCATTTCTACAAAAGGTTTTGAAGAAATAAAGGTTCTCCCAGTTGCAATAAATATTTTTACTCCTTTTTCTTCCAATTCTCTCAATTTTTTTATCAAATTTTCCGAAACTTTATGCTCACTTGTCAGCACTGTTCCATCCAAATCCATAAATATGGCTTTTATATTATTCATTTTAATTTCCTTTCTACTAACAATTTGTTAAATTTTGCTTTCTTATTTTTTTAAAACTATCTGATAATCTTTTTTATAATTCTATATTTAAATAACTTCAATTAAATTTTTTAAAAAATAATCTATTTCTTCAATAGTAGTATCTTTACCAATACTAATTCTAAATGAACCTTTCAATTCCTCATCAGTAAGTCCCATAGCCTTCAAAACGTGCGAATTTTCAAGTGAGCCTGACATACATGCAGAACCGCCACTTATGCAGATTCCTCTTAAATCCAGTGCTACCAGCAACATTTGAATATCCACTCCTTCTATATAGACATTCGTTGTTGTTTTTATTCTATTGCCTTTTTCTCCATTTATTTTTATTTTTTTTCCAAGTTTTACAATTTCAGTTTTCAGTTTATTTTCTAGATAATTTTGCAGTTTATCTTCTTTTTCCGACATTTCTTCCAAATTTTCATAAAATTCCTCAAGTGCCACACCAAGTCCCAAAATTCCGTGAACATTTTCCGTTCCAGCCCGTCTGTTCCTTTCCTGCGAGCCACCCCAGATTTCCTTTTCAAGTGAATATTTTTTATCAATAAATACAAATCCTGCTCCCTTAGGCCCATAAAATTTATGAGCGGTTACTGTCAAAGCATTTATTTTCAAATCTTTTGGCAAAATTTTCAATTTTCCTATTGCCTGAACTGCATCTGTATGAAAAAATATATTTCTCTCTGCCAAAATTTCCCCAATTTCCTTAATTGGCTGAATAACTCCAGTTTCATTATTCACAAACATTATCGAAACAAGTGCCGTATCTTCCCTCAATTCCTGTTTTAACTCCTCAATATTCACAACTCCATTTTCATCAACGCCAATGTACGAAACTTCATATCCTTCATTTTCCAGCTGCTCAAAGGTTTTTAAAATCGTAGAATGCTCAATCTTAGATGTTATAATATGTTTTCCTTTATTCTTATTCGCTTTCAAAAATCCCCTTATCGCAAGATTATTCCCTTCGGCTCCGCCAGATGTAAACACAATTTCAGTTGTTTCAACCTTTAAATTCTGCGCTACAATATGTCTTGCCCTTTCCACAGCTGCTTTTGCACGTTGTCCCAATGAATGCACAGAAGACGGATTTCCATAATTTTCGCTAAACGATTTTGTCATCTCTTCTATCACTTTGTCAGACATTTTTGTAGTTGCAGCATTATCTAAATACACTATTTTCATTTTTAACTTTCTTCTCCTTTTTTCATTTCATTATTTTATAATTTATAAAATTCTGTTATTTTAATCCTAAAATACATTTTACTTTTCTAATCATCTACTTATCTTACCAAAAAATATATTTTTTTCTAAAAATCGGAAATTTCCTATCTACATACTCATTAACATAACATTGAGCTTCAGCATAACTTCCCATTATATTTAAAAAATCCAAAGAATCCTTAAAAATTCCTATTTTTTCATCTTCCACTTTAAATGCGATAATATAAGGAAATATTCTATTAAAATAATTAAGTTTTTCTTCTTCTGTTTCAAATTTATCTATCTTATTTTTCTCCGCAGTTTCAAAATACATTTTTAAACCTTCAATATACTCCATTTTTCGCTGTCCTGAAACTGTATATTTTCCTATTGCCTTTTCATAAACCAAAAATATTATTCCCAAAATAAACAGGCTTAATCCCAAATAAATCTCCATATACATCATTACAGCAACAATTATTCCCAATATAACTGCTACATATAAAAACTTTAAAATTCCTTCAGACATCCCGTGTACATACTCAAGCAATATAAATATAAACATTGTACCAATAATAGCACTTTCAAGATTCCCCTGTAATAATTTTAATAATATAAAAACTATAGAAACCGCTATTCCAAATATTACAGGGACAAAAAGCAAATAATTATTTTTATAAATTATTCTTTTATATTTTTTTTCCAAAAAATGCACAATGCGATTTTTAAATCCAATAATCCCTAGTTTATTCGCAAACAAATCATTTTCCGAAAGAACATCCAGCAAATTATTTTCCTCTTGAAATAAAGTTTCCTTCCTCAATTTAAAATTATATCTATTTTTCTGATTCAAAACATATTTTCTCTTTCCAGTACCATCTTCATCAACTTTGGAAATATATCCCTTCAGTATTAACGACAACATTCCAATTTTCAATATTTCCTTTGAATCCCTCTCGCCATTAATATAAGCCACAAACATTGCAGAAATATAATCTGACTCTGTAAATTCAGGAACAACTGCCTTTCTTTTCGGATCTCTTCCAAAAAAATACCAAGTTAAGACAGAATATATTGCGACAAGTATAACTACAATAATTTCAATTATAACTACATAAGATTTATTCATTAATAAGCTCCTTTAATACATTTTTATACTTTAACCTTCTCAAGCTCTAAACTTATCTAATCTTAATAAGTCAAACTTTAAAAAAATCAAATACATTTTTAAACAATTTATTAGGAAATATCGAAACTGTATATTCATCGACAAAATATTTTGCCTCTTTGTAACTTCCCATCATATTTAAAAAATTTAAAGAATCCATAAATAATTTAAAACTTTCATCTTCTATTTTAAGTGCAACAGCATAAGGAAGCAAATAATTAAAATAATTAAACTTTTCCTCTTGCGTTTCAAATTTATCTATCCTGTATCTTTCCGTTGTATTAAAATACATTTTCATCCCTTCGATATATTCCATTTTTCTTCTTCCTGCAGTCGTGTACTTTCCTATCGCTTTTTCATAAATCAAAAATATTATCCCTAAAGTAAATAAACTTATGCCTGAATAAATATCAACATACATTATAACCCCAATAATTCCACCTATAACAACTGTAATATATAAGAATTTCAAAACTCCCCTTGACATATCATACACAAGTTTTAACCATACAATTCCTGCTATTGTGGTACGAACTGAATTTTCAACATTTCCCTTTGTTAATTTCAATAATAAAAAAAATAATAAAATCACAGTTCCTAAAATAAATGGAATAAAACAAAAATAATTATTTTTATATATCGTTTTATTATATTTTTTCTCTAAAAAATGTACAATACGGTTTTTATATTTTAAAATTAACTGTTTATTGAAAAATAAGTCCCCCTCAGATAAAATATCCAGTAATTCATTTTCTTCTTCAAATAAATTTGTCTTTCTTAATTCTAAATTTTTTATTTTTATTATTCAAAATAAATTTTTTAATTTTACCTTTTTTGTCTTTAATAACGGAAATATAATTTTTGGATAATAATGACAATATTCCAATCTTTAATATTCTTATTGAATCTCTTTCCCCATTAATATATGCGATGAACATTGCAGAAATATTATCTGGCACATTAAATTCAGGAACAACAGCCTTTCTCTTTGGATCTCTTCCAAAAAAATACCAAGTTAAGATAGAATACACCGAAACAAATATAACTAAAACTGCTTCAATTATAAGCATACCAAATTTATCCATTAACAATCTCCTTAAAATTCAAATTGCATCTTTTCATATTCCATCTCTTTCATTTTCTGTATATTCTGTTCAATTTATCTTTATTCCTACACAAATTTGAAAAATTAATATTTTATAACAATATTATAAACTAAAAAACAATACTTTACAACAAGAAAAAAAGCCAGTATTTCTACCAGCTTCCTCCACCTCCTCCGCCAGAACCTCCGCCAGAGAAGCCTCCCCCACTAAAGAAGCCGCCTCCGCCTGAGCCACTTTTAGATGAACTAAATTTTTCACTCATAATTTTCGATTTTCCACTACTGTAACTTCTTGAAAATGCATTCGTAAAACTGTGGTTACTATAAGCGTATATATGAGTATGGCTATTTATATAAGATTCATTTATGTCAAAGTTGTATATTTTTATTGTTTTTTTCATTAATTTTATTGCCTCGTTTTTTACTCCAAGTGCTACTGCGAAAGGTAAAATTCCATTAAAATATTCGATTAATTCCTTTACATTGTCAAATTTTCTTATCTGATTCTCTTCCGCTGTTTTTATATACATTTTCATACCTTTCAGGTATTCTTTTTTTCTTAAGCCTTCATTTGTATATTTACCAATTAACTTTGCATACACAATAAACAATATTACAAAATATGTTGTAAAAACAAAAATCTCAATTCCCTGATAAAAAGATACACCTAAAATCACTATAATTAATAATCCTATTAACAATTTTTTACTAACTGTTATCCAAATTCTATGAAAAAATGAGCCTAATGTTATAAGTATATACAATATTATAAAAGTGTTGAAAATCTCAAAATTTGTCTGTGAAAATATAAAAATCATAAAAACAGGAGCTGTACAATAAAATGGAACTAAAAAACTTCCATTATTTTTATAAATTATTTTATGATACTTATCCTTCAGAATTTCAATAATACTATTTGCCTTATTATAAATTCTTTTTTCACTACCAAAAATATCATTCTTTTCTGAAGAAAGAGCATCAAGCAGCATCCTTTCCTCTTCCGCCAGCTCAGTTTCCTGTGTATACGCAGTTTTGGATTCCTTGTTATATTTAATTTCACCATTAACTCTATTTGCTACTATAAACCCTTTTGTAAGTAATGTAAATATTCCTGCATTTAATATCTCCACTGTGTCTCTTTCACCATTTATATATGCCGCAAACATTGGAGAAATGTCTTTTGGCAAATTAAATTCTGGAATTACAGATTTTCCTTGCGGATCTTTTCCAAAAAACTTCCACGTTACAATAGAATATATTGTTAAAAATAACAATAAAAATGGCAAAATTATTATTGCTGGATTGGAAAGATATACAATTTTTAGCTTATCTACTAAAGTTGGACTTATTTTATCCGTTTTCAAATTTAGCATAAATGTAAGCCCATTTTTGGCCTCCAGCTCTTTTATTGAAATGTATATTTCCTCATCATTTTCTAAAATGTCATAATTTTCACCTTTTTCTCCATAACTTCCAGTATAAACTTCCAACTTTTCAATTTCATTTTTTTTAATTTTTTGCCCATCAGGAAATCTTATAATAACACTTGCCTGTTCAATAGGAACATTCCAAAACTGTCCAATAGCATTGTAATACACTTGATAAATTCCATCTTTTTCAAACACAGCATTATAAATATCGTAATTTAGCTCGTATACGCTCTCAGTCTTATACAAATTTACAAGTTCTGTTTCGGAACCTATTCTGTACCTTATTCCTTCATAAAAATGATTTTTTGTATATTCTTCATCCTTTCCGTCCCTCTTTATCCAATTCATTTTGATAAAAGACTTATGAACATCAAATCCAAACCTTTTTGAACGCAAAGGAATATCTCTATAAATCCCGTGCTTAAACTCTTCGCCAAACTGATAATCAATCACTTCATTTACAGTCAGCGTGCCATTTTTATTAATTTGCACTGTAACTTCATAATTTCTTATTTTTTCACTATGCAATATTACTGCATCAAGCCTGCTTGAATTAAATAAAAACATCACCATAAACATAAATAATATTGAAAATTTTTTATTTTGAAATATCATATTTTATCTATCCTTATTTTTAGTTATTCTAAAACTTTTTCAGTATCAAACTTTAAAAATTATACAAATTTAAAATTTATGTAAAAATCATAAAAAGCCAGTATTTCTACCAGCTTCCTCCACCTCCCCCGCCGGAACCTCCGCCAGAGAAGCCTCCACCACTTGAGAATCCGCCTCCTCCAAAACCGCTTCCGCTCGAATTTCTAGAGTTTTCTCTCAAAGTGCTAAATCTTTCTTCTGCTATTTCATTGTATGCATTGTTATAACCTCTTGAAATCATATCTGATAAAAAGAAATTATTGTATGAATTAAAATGTACTCCTCTATTTATGTAAGAATATGTACTTTCATCAAAATCATAAAGTTTTATTGTATTCTTCATAAGTTTTACTGCTTCATTTTTTACACCAAGAGCTACTGCATAAGGCAATATCCCTTTAAAATAGGCTACCAGTTCATCTACATCATTAAATTTCATAATTTGATTTGCTTCAGCAGTCTTTATGTACATTTTCATTCCGTCCAGATATTCTTTCTTTCTCATTCCATCAACAGTATATCTTCCAATTATTTTTGAATAAACAACATACATTGCCATAATTATTCCAATTATAATGAAATTTAAAACTCCATATATTAATGAAAAGAATAATACTGCTATCCACTTAATAATTTTTAAAAATTTGCTATTATTTCCATAAATATTATTGATAATTGAAAAAATCGTATTTAATACTATTCCAAAGAAAATAGCAACCATAACTAGAGAAACTGCTCCAGAAATGCCATCCGAAATACCTGCCGTTCCGCTGCTTGCAGTTGATGAAATCATAAAAACTATAATCATACCGACAATAAAGACAATATTAAAAATGTTATTATCCTTGTAAACTTTCTTTTTATACTCTTTTTCAAATGATTTTAATATTTTATTTGAAGCATCGTAAAGGCTTCTTTCTTTTTTAAATATGTATCCATTATCAGAAAGAGCATTAAAAACAATCTTTTCTTCTTCTGCTAATTCAGGCTTGCTTTTTCTACTGTCAGACAATGTATATTCTACATTTCTTCCATTACCTTCTTCATCATTAGCTTCAACATAACCTTTAGAAAGCAATGAAAGCACTCCGATTGTTAGTATTTCTTTTGGCTCTCTTTCTCCATTGATATAAGCCGCATACATGGCAGAAATATCCTTTGGTATGTTAAATTCAGGAACAATTGCCTTTTTATTTACATCTCTTCCAAATATATACCACGTTACAAATCCATAAATTGCTAGAATTATTATTATAATCGGTCCTACAGCAATTAAAGGATGAGCATAATAAAGTGTCTGTAATTTATCCCAAAATGTTGGGCTTATATTATCTGTTTTTAAATTCAGACGAAAACTTAATCCATTATATGCCTCTAAAACCTTATTTGTTTTAATTTCAACAGTTCCATTATTCAAATTTGTAATATAATCTTTCCCACTTTGTCCATATTCACCTGTAAAAATATCTAATTGCCTAATTTCATTTTTTAAAACAGGTTCTCCATTTCCAAATTTTATATTTACCGCAGCTTTTTCAATAGGAACTTGCCAAAATTGACCAATTGCATTAAAGTAAACCTGATAAATTCCATTTTTTTCAAATACTGCATTATAAATCACATAATTAAATTCGTATCTATTTACGCCATTTTCCACAAATCTGTCTGCAGAACCAACCCTATATCTAATACCTTCATCAAAAAGTTTTGTAGAGTATTCTTCAGAAATACCATTTCTCTTTATCGAATTCATTTTTATATAAGATTTGTAAATATCCACGCCGTTTTTCTTTGAACGTAACGGAATATCCCTATAAATACCGTGCTTTGCCGCACCGTCAAATTCATAGTCAATCACTTCATTTACTGTCAAAGTCCCATTTTTATTCATCTGAACTGTAACTTCATAATTCGTTATTTTTTCAGCAATTAATGATTTCGCACTTAAGAAAAATAATGTGAAAAATACAAACATTATTGAAAAAATACTGTTTAATTTTCGGTTGCTAAAACTCTTCATAATAATTTCCTTCCAATGCTTCATTAGAAGCTTTTTCCAATATTTCTTTTGCAAATATCTCATTCCCAAATGATTTCATAAATTTATCATTTTTATAAATAAATATATTAAGTGTATTTTCAATATATTCCTTTTTATCCTCAAGCCCTGATATTTCTATAGATTTTTTTATCATTTCTACAACATGTTTTTGCACTTTCAAAGCTTGTGAAAATGGTAAAATCTTTTTAAAATATGAAATCAACTCTTCTACATCATTAAACTTTTTAACTTCCCCACTTTTTACGTACATCTTAAATCCTTCCAAGTCCTTTTTTATCCTAGCCCCTCCATCTGTAAACTTTCCAATATTCCTAAAATAAAGCACAAGTAAAATTGTTACCAAGGTTATAATCACTCCTGCTATTCCAAAAGGAAATAACATAAGTCCTGCCGAAAAATATACAATACCACAGAATACCCCTATTAAAAGAGAAATCATTAATTTTATCAATACCGGAAATCCTTTAGTTTTTAAAATTAAAAAAAGTATATTTGACAAAAGTATTGCCCAGAAAAATGTTGGAAAAAGAACAATTAATGGCACAATCGCATTCATTCCTTCAAAAATAAAAAGTAAAATTCCAAATAAAAATATTATAATTATGTAAAGTATTTTTAACTTCCAATTTGAATTATAAAACCTTTTATCCCATTTTTCCCTATTTATAGACTTTATTCCAATTAAATACAAGAAAGCGTAGTTTCCTCTCCCATCAAATTTTTCCTTCAAAACCTCAAGAATTTTAAGAAGCTGGTTCATAATAGGGTTTTTATACCCAAGAATACTCTCCTTGTCGTATTCAATCAAAAATTCTAAAATCATTCTCTCTTCTTCTGAAAGTTCCCATTGCCTACATCCATAATCATTGATTTTACCCATATTGAACCCATACTTCTTCTTGGTTATCTGTCTATAATATTTTTTAATGTCAACAATTTCAACAGTCTTTTTATCTTTCTTTATTTCGTGTTCATCTTCTGTCACTTTATAATTTTTCAAATCAACATAATCTTCAATTATTACAAATTCTTTGCTTATTAGTTCCAATAATCCAAGATATGCCAAATCTATTGTCTGCTTTGAACCATCCATATAAGCCGCCATCATTGCTGAAATTTCTTTAGGCGGCTCTGACACCGAAATAATTTCATCAACAGAATTCTTCCCAAATTTTTTCCACGTAATATAGCTATAAATCACCAATGTTATTAACATTATCAATAAAATTATTATTTGAGTCAAACTTATTTCCATAAAGTTATTTCCTTTACGATAATTTTACTAAAATTTTTTAAAACTTAACTTCTGGAGCCTTTTCTGCTCCTTCCACAGCATTAAAGAACTCGGCTTTTTTAAATCCAAAAATTCCACCAAAAATATTATTCGGAAAAGTTTCTACAAAAGTATTTCTGTCTCTTGCTGTTCCGTTATAATATTTTCTTGAACTTTGAATTTCTGTTTCTATTTGAGTCAATTGAGATTGCAGGCTCAAAAAGTTTTCATTTGCCTTCAAGTCTGGATAATTTTCCTGTAACATCATTATTGATCTTAACGTTTTTGTCATTTCATTTTCAAGTTTTTGAATTTTTTCAATATTATCAATATCCTTTGTATCAATCGACATCATTTGACTTCTCAATTTTACCACATTTTCCAGCGTTTCCTTTTCATGCGTTGCATAACCTTTAACAGTATTAACAAGATTTGGTATCAAATCCAGCCTTTTTTGCAAATATACGCCTATTCCACTCCAACCTTCCTCATTCAGATTTTTTAGTCTAATATATTTATTATAAATTCCCATTCCGACTACAACCAAAACTACCAAAATTCCTATTAAAATAAATACAATACTCATAATTCATTCTCCTCTTCTATTTTTTATTTTTATTTATTTTATTTACCATAAATCCAATTAATATTACCACAACCACCCCTATAAAAACATTATAATAAACCGTGTAATCTCTTGGCTTTGAAACTTTCTTTTCATCTGCTTTTTCCAATTTTCCTACAAAAACTTCATCTCGTTCTTTTATTGAATCAGCAAATTCCGCAATATCGTACTTAGGCTTATCTAAACTTTCATCTCCAAAGGTTATTTTATAATCTTCCCCTTCTGTAGCCCTAAACACAATTCTGTCTGGAACATAGTTTCCTGTTACTTCATTTATTTTGAGCGGTGAATTATCTCCATTCTGTATTTCAACGATTATTTCAGACAATTTTGGAACATTTTCTAAATTTATTATCAAATTTGACTTTTCCCCAACTTTAGAAATTATCCCTTCTGCATAAAAATTATCTCCGCTTCTCACAGTATAATTTCTCTGAAACTCATCATTTACATCTAAAACAATATTTTTTAATGGCAAAAACTTGCTCTTGATTTTCAGAATTGTACTTTTTCCTTCCTGCTCAATTTTATAATCCAATTTTATCCCTACAGTTTTAAGTTTTCCAGCCTCATTATTTGACAATTTCAAAATTGCTTCACTAAAGATATTTCCTTTATCTAATGGCGTTACAATTTTATAAAATTCATATCTTTTTTCTGAAAATTCGATTGTCAAGTTTGACTTATCAGGTGTCTTATAAATTTCTCCCGAAGTTATCTGTTCCCAATCTGTACCGTTATTACTTCCAAGCAAAGTATATTCGGTGTAAAAATTTTTGGAAGGAATCAGCGCAAGCCTGTTTCCAATTATATCCTTTAACAAACTGTCAGAATTAAATTTTACAATAAATTCCATTTTATCCTTTTTCGTCAATACTTCATCTATTTTTGCCCTTGCTACAATTTTTTCGCTGTGTTTTTCCTGTTCTTTTCCAGTTTCGATAACATAAGGAACTTCCTTACCATTCTTATCAATTATCCGTATATCTCCAAGATTATTTTTACTGTTCTCATAAATATCCTCTGTTAGAAAAAATTGCTTGTATGCAGATTTTCCTGTTATTCTTATAGTTTTAAAATACTGACTGGAAAAAAGTTGAACAATTGTCAATAAAAATAAAAACAATATTATTTTATTTATTTTCTTCATTTTTCTCACCTTTCCCAAAATTCTTGTCACTCAAGCTCTCTTTCACTTCCTGCTCCAACTTCTTTAAAGCCGTCTGATAAATATAAGAAGTTCCAATCAAAATAGCCCCCATACTAAAATAAGCAATCAACTTATAGGAATTATCAAATCGTAAGAAATCCCATAAAAAACTTTTTGCCACAAAAAATATTCCTATTCCAAGCCCAATTCTTCTAACATTCCTATTTGGCACTCTAAATCCTTTCCAGACTAAATATCCACATAATAGCAGTCCAACTATATCCAAAGCTAGTCCAGCTCCTAAAATTAATACACCTGAATCTTCATATATCCGTAAAATAATATTTGCTACACAAAGGAAATATATTGATTCTCCCAGTATCCACAACGGCTTTTTCTCATTTTTTTTGAAAAAGCATAAATGAATATCATTTTTAGCAACCATAAATAAATATATATTTATTAAAATTGGCAAAAAGAACGGAAATATATAACTTATTGCTACTCTTTCTATTAATATATCCATATCCGAACTCCAACCAAAAAAATACAGGATAAGATTAATCATATTTATGAATAACAAATAAATTATTTCAATTATTATCAAGAATTTCAAATTAAAACTATCTTGTAATTTTTCGCTTTACACGTTACTGTTCTTAAAACAAAAAGCGAAACTAATAAACTCAAAAATATATTTTCACCATAATTTATCATTTTAAATGAAGTAACAACATTAAAAACAACTTTATTTATAAAAAATATTGAATATGTAAAAATCAGATATTTAAATATTCCATTTAAAATCCTAACTTCCGTCTTGTAGCTTTTTTGTTTTATCAGGAAATAAAGCACAAATGAAAAAGATATTATCATCAAATCTTGAATATACACAAGCAAATATTTTTCTTCCCGCACAATTAAATTACTTACCAGCGAAACTAGATAAATCGCAATCGTTCCATATCGCATTTCTTTGTTTTTGTATTTTCTATAAAAGAAATATAATAGTGCAGTTTCAGCACCCCACGCAACCACAACAAATTTTTCTGGCACAATTAACGGAATAATCAGGATAAAACTTCCTAATGCAACTATATAAAAGATTTTTGCAACTTTGTTGTCCTTTAGCCTGTCGCCAAAAAATCCGTAAATTATTCCGACTGTTCCAACTAATACGGCTTTTAGCCAACTTGGCGTTGCCTTGTCAAACAAGCTGTAAATCAATGAAAATTTTATAATTAGATTTAAACTTAGAAATATATAGTCGATTATGTTGCTTTGGCGATTTTCTTTTTTGTGTGAATTTAGGAAAATGAAACTGTATGCTGTTGTGAAAATTATGATGTAGAAAAATGCTGTAATCTTGTCGTGAATACTATGATTCAAATAATAAACTAGCCCCGTCATATTTACTACACCTGTAACAAATCCAAAAATCTTGCTATATATCCAGTCTTTTTTCCAAGAAACTCCAAGCACAATTCCCTGCAAAATCAAAGAATATGCCAAAACATAATAAATCTGGACATTGCTCTTATTCACCCAAATATAAGCTCCGTAAGGCAAATATCCACCAATCAGCGACAATACTCCAATTATCTGGCTATCATATCGCAATGAAAGAATCACAACCAGCCCTGTCAGTATTACCGATATAAAAAGTCCCGCTGTCATTGGATAGAGTTTAAGATAAAGCGTAGAAAGAAGCGTAGTCAAATAAAGAATACCAATTCCACCGCCAATCAGCCCAACTGCAAAATGCTTTTTATTTTTCTGATAAAATTTTTCTCCAGCAAAAAGAAAAAACATCCCAAGCAAATACGAAGCCGAACTTTTTACATAATTATTTGAAAGAATTTTTACAAACTGTGTCCGAAATACCAAAAAAACTCCCAAAAAGATTGATATTATCCCTAAAAAGTTAAATCCCTTCAAACCAATAAGTTTTTCAAATACAAATCTTTTTTTCTCTCTTTCAAAAAGGATTTCCCCTTCCTTCAAAGCCGTTTCTTCTTTTATCTTATTATGAAACACCGAAGATTCCTCTTGAAGAAATACTTTATTTTCAAAAGTTTTCCTATTACTTTTCTCTAAAAAATCACCAATTTTCCCATTAATTTTTTTGAGTTCATCTCTTAATGAATCAGCTTCATCTGAAAATTCGTGAGAAAGATTTCTTTCCAGCATTTTGACTTTTCTCTTCATTTCCTCTGCATAATTAGAAAGTCTTCTAGTCACTCCACTTTCCAATTCCACATTCATCTTCGCAGCCAAAATATTCTGAAACTTATCAATCTCACCATTTCTCCTAACCTTTTTCGCTTCCTTCAATTCCTCAATAAGCACTGCATTACTATTTTTAAGCCTTCCAATTTCCTCTTCCCTAATTTTCACCTTTTCATGAAATGCCTTTAAATCTTTCACTAGCCTTTCATTCTCTTCCAAAAGTTCCTTTTCCCTGCTTATTCCAGCCTCATTTTTTATATTTGCAATTATTAATTCTATCTCCGAATTTATTCTCCCAATTTCCTTATACTTATTCTCAAGATTCTCTAATTCTTTTAGTTTGTCAATCATTGTAAAACCACCTCAAAACTCGCAAATTTTTTATAAATGTATTCTGTCAGTTTTTTGCAACATATTATCCAATCTACTATATTCAAAAAAGTATCTGTACCATTTATGCACAAACACTTTTTTCTTTAAAATAAACTATTTATAAATAAACAATAAAATTTCTCTTAGCAACTTGCAAGCTAGTGCTGTAGATTGCCCAGACTGGTCATACACAGGCGATAATTCGTTCATATCAAGCCCAACAATATTTAACTGCGAAATTTTTTCTATTGCCTTATGAAGTTCCACAAAAGTGACTCCTCCAGCTTCAGGTGTTCCAGTTCCAGGAAATTCCGATGGATCAAGTACATCTAAGTCTAATGTAAAATACACAGGTTTCCCTTTTAATTTTTCTACAACTTCATCAAGTCCATCAAAATTAAATTTTGTTGTATGAAGATGTTCCTTTGCAAATTTCCATTCATCTCTTTCACCGCTTCTTATTCCAAACTGAAAAATTCTGCCATCTCCAACAATGTCCCAACATCTTCTAATTACAGAAGCGTGTGAATAATACTGTCCTAAATACTCATCTCTCAAGTCTGTATGTGCGTCAAACTGTATAATATGCAAATCTGGATATTTCTCAGCAACCGCTCTTACAGCTCCCAATGTAACAGAATGCTCTCCACCAATCATAAACGGAATTTTCCCATCCTTCAAAATTTCTGCCGTTTCATCCTGAATATCCTGCAATGCACTTTCTGAATTTCCAAACGAAAGTTCCAAATCTCCTCCATCAAAAACCTTAATATCCTCCAAATCCTTATCTTGATAAGGACTATACGTTTCTATTCCAAAACTCTCATTTCTCATAACTGCTGAAGCAAATCTAGTCCCTGGTCTAAACGAAGTTGTACTGTCAAACGGCGCCCCAAAAATAGCAATTTTACTCTCATTGTATTCATTGTCGCAACCTATAAATGTATGTATATTTTTATTTCTCATATAAATTCTCCTTATCGTATTTATTCTAAATTATTTTATTAAATCTTTCACATAATTTGGCAAAGCAAATGCTCCTTTATGCAATTCCGTGTTATAATATTTCGTTTCTATCCCAAACTTATTCCATTCATCAGCCTTCAAATCTTCTACAGGATTGAATTTTTTTGAAGCAAATCCAAATAGCCAATGTCCTGACGGATATGTCGGTATATGCAGTTGATAAACTGTTGCAAATGGGAAAACCGCCCTTAATTGTTTGTTTGCCCTTGCTGTTGCTTTAGCATCTGCCTCATAATATGGGCTCTCGTGCTGATTCACAAGAATTCCGTCTTCTTTTAATGCATTAAAGCAGTTTCCATAAAATTCTCTTGTAAATAAATCTTCTCCAGGCCCAAACGGATCTGTCGAATCCACAATTACAATATCATATTCATTTGCCTTGGAACGTACAAATTTCAATCCATCCTCATAATAAATATGAACTCTCTTGTCATCCAGCTTATTCGCTGTCTTAGGTAAATATTCACGACAAAGGTCGACAACCATCTTGTCAATTTCCACCATATCAATTCTCTCAATATGCTCATATTTTATAAGTTCACGAACAGTACCGCCATCTCCAGCACCGATTACCAATATTTTCTTAGCCTTAGGATTTACAGCCATAGGAACGTGAGTTATCATTTCATGGTAAATAAACTCATCCTTTTCTGTCAGCATCATAAATCCATCCAATGTCAAAAATCGCCCAAACTCTGGCGACTCAAAAATATCAATTCTCTGAAAATCACTTTTCGCACTAACTAACTGCTTATCAATCTTTATAGAAAAACGAACATTTTTCGTATGTTCTTCTGTGTACCATAATTCCATCTGCTACACTCCTTTCAATTTGTATTACCTATTTTTTTAATATCTAATCTTTTATTTCCAATGTTTTGTACTTTAAAACTTTTTTATAAATTCCTCAAAATTTCCATTGTTTATAATTTTATTCTATTTCTTACACTCATTAAACGTTTCTCAAATAATTTTCCTTAACCTTAACTCTGTTCAGCCATCCAGCTAGAAAATCATTCTGAGTTACATTATTTTTAGCAAGAGATTTGTAATATTCACGCTGTAAATTATGATAAACCATCAAAAATTTAGCTGGATTAACTTCGTTTAAATATTTTAATGTCATAGGCCCAACCGCTCCATCTACACTAATTACATTTTTACCATAAACCTTGTTTACAGCTTCCTGAGCCTTTTTAATTCCATATCTTCCAGCATTTACTGAAAAATCAAATATGCTTAGTGCCACTTTATCATTTTTGACTTGATCCAATTTTCTAGCCTTATAATATTTTTCCTCATAAATTTTTTGTGCCATTGCTTTTGTTAAATCTTTCATGCTACCTTTGTATCCACATTCTCTGGCTCGTTCCTTAGTAATACCATATTTTGTTTCCCCGCCTTTATCATTCTTATCATTAGAGTAGCTTCCTTCAACTAATAAAATATAATTAAAAAATTTCAAAAATCTGCTGTCAGCCATTTTTGGTTTCCTTCTTTCATTTATTTTAATTGGAATTTCGCAGATACTGTCTGCGTTTTTACATCAAAAATTTTCACTCCAAAACAACATTTATCTTTTCAACATGCATATCCTCAGTTCCTGTTAATAGACATCCTTTTTCCTTTGCATATTCAATATAATTTATGATTTCCTCAGTAATTCGCTCTCCTGGTGCTAATATTGGTATCCCTGGCGGATAAGCCATAACAAATTCACCACTTATTTTACCAGCACTTTCTTTTATGGGAATCATTTCCTTTTCTGAATAAAAGGCTTTTTGTGGCGGAAGCACAACATCAGGATTTATATATTCATGATCAAACATTCCTGTAGAGTCTTTTGAGTAAAGCCGTTTAATTTCTGCAAGTGAAGATATTAGCCGTTCTATTTCCAAACCTCTGTCTCCCGCCGAAATTATCGCCAAAATATTTCCCAAATCTCCAAATTCAATCTGAATTTCATAATCATCCCGCAAAATATCATAAACTTCAATTCCAGCAAGCCCAATATCCTTTGTATACACAGATAATTTTGTCGTATCAAAGTCATAAACCGAATCTCCATCAATCAGTTCTTTCCCATAGGCATAATATCCACCTAGTTTATTAATTTCATTTCTGGCATATTCTGCAAATTTAACTGTCTTTTCAAAAAGTTCCCTTCCATTTATTGCTAAATTTTTTCTTGCCACATCAAGCGAAGTCATAAGCAAATACGATGCACTCGTAGTTTGAGTCAAGTTTATAACTTGCCGAACATAATCAGCGTTTATTCTCTCACCACTTAACAAAATCGAACTTTGTGTTAAAGAACCACCTGTCTTATGCATACTAATTGCCGCCATATCTGCTCCAGCTTCCATAGCTGAAATTGGTAAATTTTCATCAAAGTAAAAATGTGCTCCATGTGCCTCATCAACTAACACAAACATATCATTTTCATGTGCCAGTTTTACAATAGATTTTAAATCTGAACAAATTCCGTAATAAGTGGGATTATTCACTAATATTGCTTTTGCATCAGGATTTTCCTGAATTGCCTTTTTCACATCATTAATCGACATTCCAAGTGATATTCCCAATTTTTTGTTAAGTCCAGGGTTAATATAAACTGGAATTGCTCCACAAATTACCATTGCATTAATGGCACTTCTATGCACATTTCTCGGAATAATAATTTTATCTCCAGCTTTACAAGTCGCCATAATCATAGCCTGCACAGCCCCAGTTGTTCCACTTACCATAAAATAAGCCTCTTTTGCCCCAAAAGCCTCCGCCGCTATATCCTGAGCCTCTTTAATAACCGAAGTTGGATGGCATAAGTTATCAAGCGGCTTCATCGAATTAACATCCATCTGCATCGCATCTAGCCCAATAAAGTCCCGAAATTCCTTGTTTCCACGCCCTCCTTTATGCCCCGGTACATCAAATCTCACAACCCTATTAGAAAGATGATTTTTTAAAGCATCAAAAAGAACTGTCTTATTCTGTCTATCTGTATCAATATTTTTCCCCATTTCTTCAACTCCTTTCATATTTTTACTTTTAATTATTACAATTCTAAATTTCAAAATTTTTCACTAAATATTTAGACAAATTACATTTACATTTTGATTAGTAACTATTTTTTTATAATTTATATGTTTTTTTCTTAAAAGCAAAGGGGAACAATCGCCATCCCCTTTTATTTCGCAATATTAGTTATTTCAATTTCTTCAAATTATAATATCTGAAGATTTTGGCGAAAGCACTACGCACTAATCCCAGCTCGTCTAAGCATTTTCGATTCAATTATAATATGTAATTTGATGAAAATAGATACCAAGCAAAATTTCGTTAGAAGAAAAATAGCTGTTTGAGCTTTTGTAATTTATTTTGAAGTTAAATATATTTATTCGTATTAAAACAATTTATACTCAAAAGCGAGTTCTATTTTTCTTTTATAAGAAAGTTTTGCGTTAAGCGGGGTTGTAAGGGCATGGCGTTTGATGCCCTTACGTTAAAATAAATAATATAAAAAAATAAAAAATAACTATTAACTAGACAAATCTATAATAAAATTTATACAACAGTTAATTTGAAGACTTAATTTAAGTATAAAATATGTTTAATAAATATTCATTCCACTATAAATTTCAATCATTTCCTTCCTAAGTCTATCCGTAATTTCCAGCCTTTTTTTAGGTGCGATTTCATAAACATCTTGATTGAATAGATAATTTTGTAATCTGATTTCCTTTATTAGCATTTTTGTATGGAAAATGTTAGACTGGTATACATTTACGTCAATCGCATCGTATATTTTTAATTTTTCAGGCTCAATATAATCTTGAATAGAAGTTATATTATGATCTGTAAAAAATTTCTTTCCTGAAATATCCCTTGTAAATCCACGTATTCTGTAATCAATCGTAATTATATCAGAATCAAAGCTGTCTATCAGATAGTTTAACGTATTTAGCGGCGAAATTTCCCCGCAAGTTGCAATATCAATATCCACTCTAAAAGTGGAAATTGAATTATCTGGATGGTATTCTGGGAAAGTATGCACTGTTATATGGCTTTTATCCAAATGGGCGTGGACTGTATCCGTATCCTGACTTGCCCCACCTTTTTTTATACTGTTTTCATCCATTCCAATTTCCTCAAAAAATGGCTTTCCTCTATTACAAGACTTGTCGATATTTTCTGGACTTATTCTTTCTTCTGCAATCAAAACGTTTACAGAGGCCCCTTGTGGCTCGTAATCCTGCTTTGATATGTTCAAGACTTGTGCTCCAATCATTTCTGCCACACGAATAAGTATTTTTGTAAGCCTTTCTGAATTATATTGCTCATCAATGTATGCAATATAGTCCTTCTGCTCCCTCTCTGTTTCCGCATAGCAAATATCATAAATATTAAAACTTAATGTTTTTGTTAAATTGTTAAATCCATATAACTTAATTTTATTATTTTCCAACTCATTCATCACTTCCTCTCCCATTTCTTCATATTACACTAAAAATTCCTTTAAAAATCAAATAAACCTTTAATTTGAGCATTATAGTAAAACTGCTTTAAAACTAAACTCAAAAGGTTATGACTATTTTACTCAAACCCTAAATTTATATAATTTTTAGTAGTTTAATTTTAAATAGGTTTGAGTATATTTTCAAAACATTACTGACTCAGTCTTAAAAATTTATTTATTTTTTACATATTTTTATTTATTTTTTATTTTATTTTTCGCCAAATTATATCATTTATACACAATTTTTACAATTAAAATTACAAAATGAATTTTCAAAAAAAATCACAGCTAAATTACTAACTGTGATTATAATAAAATATTTCAAATTATTCTATACTTTACTATCCTATTTTCACACCCCATAACATAAATTTCATTCTCAATTACACAAATTTTTACAATTCTTTCCTTCAATACTTTCTCCTGTTTTAAAATATTGAACTTACCATCTGTAATTACCAATTCTCCATTTTCTAAGCCAATAAAATATTTTCCTTCAAATTCTTCAATATATGTTATTTTTCTGTCAGAAATTTTTATCGAATTATAAAGTTCCTGATCCAAAATATTCCATATTTCAATTTCTCCATCTTCTGTTCCTGCAAAGTATTGGAGTCCAACTATTTTTGAATAAGTGTGATTTGTTTCAGTTTTTACTTCAAATATTTTTTTTAATTTATTTTCAAAAATACTTATAATGTTTATATGTTTCCATTTTCCCTAAATTTTGTTGCACAGTTGGCAATTGTAAATATTTTATAATTTCCATTTTTTCTATTTTTGGTGAGCTTAGCGGAAATTAATTCTTTTGTATCGACATCATATGAAAAAAGATCGTTATTTTTGATGTATACAATTCTACCACTTGTTATAAAGTTCATTACTCCAATTGAATCTTCTATATCAAATACAAGCTCAACGATTTTCTTTTTATTTCCGTCACATTTGTATACTTTTCCATTAGGAGTAGAAACAAAAAACATACTTGAAACAAATAACTGATTTTTTTCTTTTATATATTTTATGATTTCACAGTTTTTTACCTTTCCGCCACTTTCCTTCTCAAACTTTTCTTTATTAAAATATATAAGCTTTTCTCCTGTCGTTATGATTCTTTTATTTATTGGCTCAACTCCAAAGTCATTTATCGGTGTTTTATATTTTATATCTTCTTCTAAAATTAATTCCATTTTTCCCCTTAATTAGTATACTATATCTTCTGTCGGAAGATACCCGCTATCTTTCAAAGTTTTTAACATGTGTTTGTGCACTTGTTTTTGAAAAAATTTCGTTGTTATAATAAGTTTTCCAATCTCCATCAACTTTATCTGTATCCAAAATATACTTAAACAGCATAAAAGTATCCTTTTTTCTTGCATCATAAGCATATAATCTAAAAGTATAGTATCTTGGTTTATCTTTTGTATCTTTTTTTGGAAGATTTGTAGGTATGAGTTTAGCAATATCGTTCTCAAAATCAACTAATATTCTAAAAATGTTTTCATACCTAAGCTCTTTTCTTTCTCGTATATTATAAACCAGACCAACTTCAAGATTCCCTATTCCAACGTAATATGTCATAAAATCACGTTCAACATCACAATAAACATTTCCTTTTAGTCTAGAACGGCTTATTAATTCAATTTCCTTAGATACATATATATTAGGATTTTTTATCCATTTACAAGTATTTATATTTGAAAATGAAATTCCTGATACCAATAAAACAAGTATTATTATTAATTTTTTCACTTTTCCTCCTAAAATTTACAATTATTACATTAAATATTTTATAAATTATTCATTATAATTAGTTTTGAAAAAATATATTTTAAACTTATAACTACATATGTTATTAATTTTAAAATGATTTATATAATTTTTATTTTGCCTTTTATTTCCGTTATTGAATTTTTTCAATAAAAGTTTACCACATTTTTTTATTAATTTCAAGATTTACTATATTTTCAAATTTTTGCAAAAAAAGAAAATCAAATTAATGATTTTCAAAATTTAAAATTTTATATATGAATTATATTCAAAATACTCATCAGAATTGGAACAACCAATATGAATAAAATCGTACTTGTTGTAACTACATTTGTGGAATATCCAATATCTCCATTAGTTTCATTAACTAAAATTGGCAATGCTGCAAACACTGGTGCTGCTGACTGTAGCACAAACGTTTTTATTTCCAAATCATTTAACTGCACAAAATGTCCAGCAATTTTCAATAACACAATCATGACAATTGATGAAAATACAAATCTTCCAAGTAAAGCCAAGTTTGTATCCAAATCAAACCGAATACTGTGAAGCCCTGCATCTGCCAATACTATTCCAATATATAGTAATGCAAGAGGTGTTACAACACTTCCAAGATATTTTGTAGTTTCCACAATTGGAGTTATTACTTTTATGCCTGATAAAAGTACAATAAAGGCTATTACAAAAGCAATAAGTGGAGGCGATAACAACTTTTTCAGATTAAATCCACTTTTTTCATCTTTATTGCCTTCCAATGAATCACCTGCCAGAAGCATATACCCTAAAGTCCAAATTGATACAGTATTTGTAATATAATACATTAAATAATATTTGGAAGCCGCTTCTCCAAAAAGTGCCATATTCAACGGAAGTCCAATAAATATCGTATTTGCATTTACTACCGCATTATAAAAGACTCCACGTCGACCTTCTCTCATCTTCACTAGCTTTATTACAAAAAAAGCTGCAGTATATCCGATAATAACCGAAGCAAATGTAAAAATCAAACGATTTGACACTTCCTTCAAAGCATCCATATTCAAATATTTCAAGACTGAATAGAATATCGAACAAGGCAAAGCCACATTTGTAATAAGTTTTGACACATTTTCACTAAATGTGTGATGAAACCAGTGTCTTTTTTTCAAAATATATCCAATCGCAATCATAACAATAATAGGGAAAATACTTCCCAGTGATTTCAAAAAAATCATTTTTAAACTTTCCTTTCTTTACTACACCCATTTCTTTCAAAATCAAATCTAATAATTCCATAACATTTAAAGTTGATTTTACAACAATTCACTACAAAAATATTATTTTAAACAAACAAAGCAAGGACTCGTTAAAGTCCCTGCACTTTTTATCAATATTATAACTTAAACAGTAAATCAGTATAAGTTGGGAAATTCCAGTATTCCTTATCAATAATTTTTTCCAAATTATCACAAGGTACTCTTAACGCTTCCAGTCCTGTTACTAATTTTTCTTTTGCTAAATCTGTCTGTTTTACTAAATCTTTTTCATTTCTTACTCTGTTAATTTCTTTTTCGAGTGATTTTACTTCTTTTCTTAAAGTTGTAATATTTTTAAGCACATCTTTTAATATTTCTTCCTGCTCTTTTATAAATGCTTTTCCATATTTGGCATTTTTTTCAATATGATCAGCTAATAAATTGGCATATTTCAATCCAGATGGCAAGATATTTTTATTTGCAATGTCAATCAATGTTCTTGACTCTATGCTTAATTGCGTTACATATCTGTCTGCATAGGCATTGTATCTTGCGATAGATTCCTGTTCAGAAAGCATTCCAATTTCCTGAGTTAATTCAAGAACATCTTTATCTATCATTTTTCTAAGTGCTGTATTTGAAGCTACTTCATTTGTAAGTCCACGTTTTTTAGCTTCTTTTGCCCATTCTTCACTATATCCATTTCCATTGAAAATTATTCTATGGTGTTTTTTATAGGCATTTGCAATAATTTCATTTGCCACTTTTTGCAGAGATTTCTCAGTTGCTTTTTCAAGTTTATCTGCATATTCAGACAGAACTTTTCCTACCATAGCATTTATTACAGCCGCAGAAGTTGCAGGTGTAGAGCTTGACCCTGGCATTCTAAACTCAAATTTATTTCCAGTAAATGCAAATGGCGAAGTTCTATTTCTATCTCCAGCATCCATACTAAATGTTGGTAATACATCAACTGACAAGTTTACTTTTGATGATTCTGACACAGGTGCATCTTTTTTGTATGCAATATTATTCAAAACTGTTGTCAATTCATCTCCCAAAAAAACTGAGATAATTGCAGGTGGTGCTTCGTGTCCACCAAGTCTATGATCATTTGTTGCAGTTGCAGTTGCATATCTTAACATTGGATAATATCTGTCAACAGCTTCAATTACTGCGGCCACAAAGATTAAAAATTGCGTATTTGATTTCATATCTTTTCCAGGACTGAAAAGATTTTTACCATCATCAGTTCCTAGCGACCAGTTATTATGTTTCCCTGAACCGTTTACTCCTGCAAATGGCTTTTCGTGAAGCAATGCTACCAGATCGTGTCTTAATGCTGTTTTTTCAATAGTTTCCATTATTATCTGATTCTGATCTGATGCCAAGTTTGCTACTGAAAATAGCGGTGCTACTTCAAACTGGTTTGGAGCAACTTCATTATGTCTTGTTTTTGAGGGAATCCCTAATTTCCAAAGTTCAACATCAACATCACTCATAAAGTTTATTACTTTTTCTTTGATTTTTCCGTAATAGTGGTCACTTAGTTCCTGTCCTTTAGGTGCAGATGCTCCAAATAATGTTCTTCCTGTAAGCAATAAGTCATCTCTTGCTTCAAACATATCTTTTTTTACAAGAAAATATTCCTGTTCCACTCCTAAAGTGTTAAATACGTGATTAGCCGTAGTATTTCCCAAAGCCCGTAAAACTCTTAATGCTTGTTCACTTATATATTTCATTGTTCTTAATAAAGGTACCTTTTTGTCCAACGCTTCACCAGTAAATGAAATAAAGGCTGTAGGAATATATAATGTAACTCCATTTTTATTTTCTCTTATGAACGGATATGAACTTGTATCCCAAATTGTGTAACCTCTTGCCTCAAATGTGCTACGAAGCCCTCCGTTTGGAAATGAAGATGCATCAGATTCACCTTTTATCAAATTATTTCCAGAAAATTTGTAAATAACCTCCTCATTTTCAACAGGTTCCAAAAATGAATCATGCTTTTCTGCTGTCAAGTCATTTAATGGCTGAAACCAGTGACAGAAGTGAGTAGCTCCTCTTTTAGTTGCCCAGTCCTTAATTGCATTTGCAATAACTTCAGCAGTTTCTTTCGACAATTCAGTTTCACCTAGTTGCGACGCCTTAAACTCTTTAAAAACGGCTTTGGAAACTCTTTTTTTCAAATTACTGTCTCTAAAAACGTTTTCTCCAAAGCTTTTCATAGCGTTTTCCATAAAATTTAACCTCTTTTCTGTATCAATTTCTTATGGAACAGTGCTTTTCCACTCTCCATTTTTCTAACTATGTTTTATTATACAATGTGAGAAAATATAAGTCAAACAAAAAATTTCTTATTTTCTTTTTCTATTTGATAGACTGTATGATAAAACACACTCAAAAAAAACTTTATGCTATAAAAAATAGTAAAAACTTAAAAAATATGTTAAAATACTAACATAAACAAAACTACCAAAGGAGTTTATTACCCATGAAAAAACTACTAACTTTTCTTTTACTAACACTGTCAATCCAGCTATTCTCAGCCAATTATAAAGTTGTCCTAAAGAAAGGGGTTACTTTATCACAGCAGGAAATTACAAAAAATAATAGTGAAATTGAGATTGCGGCCAAAAGGGATTATGATTCAATTAAACGAGCAGTATCAGTTGGGATGAAATCTATGATTTCCAGAATGATGGATGAACAAATTCAATTACCTGCAATAAGTCAAAAAAATTCTCTTAAATTTCAGAAAAAAATGAACGAATTATATAATGACATGTTCGATTATATAATGAATAAAAACAAAATTGACGTTGAAAAAATAAGATATGTTACAAATGATATTGTCGAAGTAACATTAAATATAAAAACCCCAGATTTCACAACAAATTTACAAAAATATTCAGAATTAATGAACAGCAACTTTCTAAACGAAAAAGAAATGAAAAATCTAGATAATTTCTCAGAAGACGAAATCTTTGATAAAATAATAACAAAAATGTTTAGCTCAATGAAACAATCCTTCCAAAGAACCGATAAGTATGCTTCTATGAAAACAACAATTTATTTAGAAAAAGATAATGGAAAATGGGGAATTGCTGAACTTGATGAAAAACTTAAAAACTTTAGAGAAATATATAAATCTGTAAATTAATAAAAAATTATAAAAGGCTACCCATTTTCAGGTAGCCCTACATTTTATTAATTCTAATATTTCAGGGAATATATGCAATAACTCCTTTTATTATTATTTTAATTGACTGTATATAAAAATTATTTAACTTTAATATAACCTTTATCCCTGTATTCAAAATATTCTTTTAGTCATTTTGATATACACCTCTCATTTTTAATTTAATTGCTTGCTGTATTTCAACGGCATAGGTCTATATAATATTTGATATAGCATTTTATTGAGAGGACAGTCTAAAATTATGCTTTTATCATTTTCAACAAAGTTATCAATCACATAGATACTATTATTGCCATCTGAAATTTTTATTATTTCTTTACTTTTATAGTTTTTTGATTTTGAAAAACTATATTTCTTATGAACTTTATCAGAGTAAATTGTGCTTTTTTCAGTATTATTAAAATCATCATAATTAAATTCCATTTTTTCTAATAAATCTTTTATGATTTCATTTATATTTTTTATTTCACAAATAACAAAAGTATTTTTTTTATCTTTACCTGATGAAAAAGCATCAGTAATATAATTACATGCATACTTAAAAAAAGTGGTAGTTTCATCAAGATTTATTACCAAATCATACTTTAAAAATTTTTCTAATAGATATGAATTTTATGTCGTCATAATAAATTTCTTTTTCATAAATAATCCATTAATAGTTATTTTTATTTTTCAAAATTTATTGCTGTGTATTTTTCAAAAAATTGTAATAATAAATCTATAAAAATATATACAATCTTCCCAACAAATATACCAAAGATATCAATTAGGTTAAAATCAAACCAAGAATATTTTATTTTCATCTTTTTCCTTTCATTTATTTCTAATTTTTTTATTATATTCCACAAATTTATATCATAATTTTATGATACAGTCAATCTACTTGAAAATTTAAGAAAAATATTTAAAAATAATGAATTGATTATAAATATAGCCTAGTTTCTTACTCTCATTTTAAACTAAAATTTCAAAAAAGGATAAGTGACAAATTAAAAGGATTAGTCCCTGATTTATTTAGAAACTAATCCTTATTAATAAGTTAAATTAAGTTTTTCCGATTTTAAAGCTAGTATATACATCTTATATTTTACAATTATTTAGGCGATACTAAAATCTTAACTTGGCTTTTTTCTTTTACAAGTGCTTCAAATCCTTCATTTACGATGTCTTCTAATTTAATTCTTTTTGTTACTAATAAATCTTTCGAGAAGTATCCTTGTTTCATTAATTCCAATGTTTTAGGGAATACATCACGGTATGCAATAACTCCTTTTATTGTTCTTTCTTGAATTACTACTTCATTAGGCTGAATTGGAGCTTCTGTTTCCCAGATACTTACAACCATCAATTCTCCATCTTTTTCAGCAACTTCTAAAGATTGTTGCAATACAGCAGGAACTCCTGTAACTTCATAAGAAACATTTACTCCACCATTTGTTTTTTCCTTTATATATTCAACTGTATTTACTTTTGTAGGATCTACGATTATTGCTCCCAATTTTTTAGCGATTTCCTGTCTTTCAGGTGAAACTTCCACAGCATAAATTTCTGTTGCTCCAGATGCTCTCAATGCGTCAATTATAAGAAGTCCAATTGGTCCACAACCAAATACTGCTGCTGTATCTCCTGTATTAAATCTACTTTGTCTAACTGCGTAAACTGCTACTGCTGCAGGTTCTGTCAATGCTCCCTGTTCATAATCAATTTCATCTGGTAATTTATGAGCCTGATCCTCATTTACAACTACAAATTCAGAGAATCCCCCTCCTCCACCAGCAAGTCCGATAAAGTTCAAGTTAGGATCCAAATTATATTTCCCAATTAATCCATTTTTTGCTAAAATTGGCTCAACTGTAACTCTGTCTCCTACTTTAAATTTTGTAATTCCGCTTCCTATTTCCACGACTTCTCCACAAAATTCGTGTCCCATTGTGATTGGGGCTTTTTCATTTGTATATGGATGTGGAGCATTTGCTGGAATAAATATTGGTCCTCCTAAATATTCATGTAAGTCACTACCACATATTCCTGAATATTTTACTGCTATTTTAATTTGATTTTCTCTTGTAATTTCTGGTACTTCAACTTCTTCTACTCTTACATCTTTTCTATTGTGCCATCTTGCAGCTTTCATTGTTGCCATTTTGATTTCCTCCTATTTTTCCTATTTTATTTCTTACCTTAATAGTATACCCTACTTTTTCTTAAAATCAATATCCTCTTCTTATTTTTCTTTTTTTTAATAAAATATAGTATAAATTAATTCGTCGGAGCATTTTTATGCGATGACAAAACTGTTTGAGCATCGCGAGTTTTTTGTCAGTGCAAAAAAATGTCGTAGACTAGCCATAGGTTATTGCGTAGCAATCTTGCCATAATTTTAATTATTAGGATAAATATTTATTGCAAGGTAAGGATTTGCGGCAATGAGCAATCCTACGAAAATAAAAAAAGAAAAGATATAATAAAAATAGCAAAAAATGTTTATTAAATAAAATAATCTAATACTAAATCCTATTAGAAAATAGTATATCATTCTAAATTGATTAAATAAAAAAGGATTATCAATCACTTATGATAACCCAAAATAATTATTTTAAATTTTTATTCTTCAAAAAATTCACCAATTTTTCTATATTTATCATATCTTCTTTTTAGCAATTCCCTTAATGAAAATTTATCTATACGCTTAAATTCCTTCACAACCATTTCTTTTAAATTTTGCGCTGTTTCTTCAAAGTTTCTATGTGCTCCGCCTAAAGGCTCTTTTATGATCTCATCTATTATTCCAAGACTTTTTAGGCTGATAGCATCCATTCTTAGACTTTTTGCAGCTTCTGCAGCCTTTGTTGAATCATTAAAAAGAATTGAGGCACATCCCTCTGGGGAAATAACAGAATATACACTATTTTCAAACATTAAAATTGAGTCTGCTACACCAATTCCTAATGCTCCTCCACTTCCACCTTCTCCAATAACAACAGACATAATTGGTACACGGAATCCAAACATTTCTGCCAAGTTTTTAGCAATAGCCTCTCCTTGCCCTTTTTCTTCGGCTTCTATTCCAGGATACGCTCCAGCTGTATCAATTAATGTCAGAATTGGTAATTTAAAACGTTCTGCCATTCTCATTAATCTAAGAGCCTTTCTATACCCTTCAGGACTCGCCATACCAAAATTTCTAAAAATATTTGATTCAATATCTCTTCCTTTTTGCTGCCCTATTATCATTATTTTATAACCATCAATTGTTGCAAGCCCTCCTACAATGGCATTATCATCCTTTGAAAGCCTGTCACCGTGAAGTTCTACAAAATCCTGCGTCAATTCTTTTATATAATCCAAAGTATATGGTCTTTGAGGATTTCTTGAAATTTGAATTCTATTCCAGGCATCCATTTCATTTTCCTCAAAATCTCTATATTTATCTTCGAGGTTTTTTTCAAGTTCTGTTATTTGAGCAGAAAAATCAATGTCTCTTTCAGCTGAAAATCTTTTTAACTCGGCTATATTATCTTCCAATTCTTTAATTTCATCTTTTATACTCATATTCTATCCTTTCGTTTGAAAAATTTTAAAACTTACACTAATTTTTCCAATACTCTATAAATCGTTGTTTTTAAGTCTTTTCTTTCTGAAATTATATCAATCATTCCGTGTTCTAGCAAAAATTCTGCCCTTTGAAACCCTTTTGGCAATTTCTGATTTACAGTCTGCTCGATTACCCTAGGCCCTGCAAAAGCAATAAAAGCATTTGGCTCTGTTATAATAACATCTCCTAGCATCGCAAAAGAAGCTGTCACTCCACCAGTAGTCGGATCAACAGGTACAGAAATAAACGGAATTCCTGCTTCATTCAATCTTTTTACTGCTCCTGAAGTTTTTGCCATTTGCATAAGTGACAAGATTCCTTCCTGCATTCTTGCACCACCAGAGCTTGAAACTACTACAACTGGTATTTTTCTTTTAAGCCCTCTTTCTAATGCCCTTGTAATCTTTTCTCCAACAACAGATCCCATACTTCCACCCATAAAGCTAAATTCCATTGCGGCAATACTCACTTCTAGTCCATTAATTTTTCCAACTCCACTAATAACACCATCTAACATTCGACTTTTCTCACGTGCTAATTCCAATTTTTCCTCGTATCCAGGAAAATTTAATACATCTTTTGAATTAAGTGTCATATCTTCCTCAATAAAAGTTCCTTCATCAATTAACAGCTCAATTCTTTCAAAAGCTGTAAGCCTAAAATAATTTCCACATTTTGGACATACATTTAAATTATTTTTCAAATCCTCATTATAAATAATCTCATTACATTGACTACATTTTTTCCACTTGTTGTCATCCACAATATCAACTGTCAATTTTGATTTGGATGTAAGTGTTACATATTTATTTTTTGATTTTCTGCTTGAAAATAATCCCATTTCTTCACCTCTCAAGAATTTTATATTTTTAAGTTAAAATAACAGGTGTTACAATACCTTATATGATACTACATTTATATTAGATTTTTCTTTGATAAAAATACTTTTTAAAAAAATGCTTTGTCTATAATCGAAAAATTATAGTTGTCAAAAGAAAGTGAATAACAGCAAAGAAAAAATCTGCTACTTCCATCTTTTATGCCATACTTCTTATCGCCCACTATAAAAAGACCTTCGTGAGCAAGTTGAGCTCTTATCTGATGTTTCCTTCCAGTAATCAGTTCAATATCTAAAAGTAAAATATTTTTATTATTTTTTTCTAGTAATTTTAATATTTTTTTTGAATTTTTTAATTTATCAAGATTTATCTGCTTAAAATAAGTGATACTTTTTTTAGACTCTCCTGAAATAGGCTTTTCAGAGACAATAACTTTATTTTCCATTGTTGTCAAATAATTTTCAATTTTAAAATCTTTCAAATTAAGATTTTTTTCTTTAAACTTAGGATGTTCAGTTATCTTTCTATTATGAACAATCGCAAAATATTTTTTATGAATTTTATTATCTCTAATTTTTTGAGAAATATATCTAAGAAACTTTAAGGTTTTACAGCCAATAACAAGACCCGATGTTTCAAAATCGAGTCTGTTCGCAAAATTAATATTTTCGCTTTTATAAATTGCCTTAAAAACTTCAGCAAGTCCATAGTTATGTCCTGTTCCTTTATGCATCGGAATATTTTCCTTTTTATTCACAATAAAAAAATCATCATTTTCAAAAATAATCATATTCTTATATTTTTGCAATTCGTTTTCTGAAATCTTCAAATTTCTTACTTTGCCTGAATTTTCAATTCCTGCTATTTTTTCAGTATTTCCTGCAGACAAATTTCTTATTGTAATTTTATCATTTAACAAGAGACGATAGTTCTCCTTTGACTTTTTTCCATTGATTTTAACATCTCCAGATCTTACCGCCCCAAAAATTCTGCTAAGCGGCTCATCCTTAAAATTTTTTCTCAAATATCGATCCAGCCGCATTCCTTCCATCTCAGAATTTACAACAACATCCTTTTTTTCCAAGATTTTCCTCATTTCTTAATTATTATGAATTTTTATGCTTTCAATTATTCCTATCATTATAAATGAAGCTAGAAATGAACTTCCACCGTAACTCATAAACAATAATGGTTTTCCTGTAACTGGAACAAGTCCAATTGTCATTCCTACATTTACGATTACATGCATAAAGATAACTCCTGCTAACCCATATAATATGAGGCGGCCAAAATCATCCTGTATAATTCGGGCTATCCTCATAATCTCATAGATTAACATAAAATATAAAAGTAAGACTAATGAAGAGCCTACAAATCCTAATTCTTCAGACAATACTGAAAAAATAAAGTCTGTCTGTGCTTCAGGTAAAAATTCCAATCGGCTCTGACTCCCTTGCAGAACTCCTTTCCCCATTATTCCTCCTGCTCCGACAGAAATTTTCGATTGAATTACGTGCCATCCGCTTCCCTTTCTATCTTTTTCAGGATGCAAAAAAGTTTCGACACGGTCTCTTTGATAATCGTCCAAAACAAATCTATAAACTGGATAAACTGACAAAAGTACTACAATTCCTATTACCCAAATTGGCTTCATATCTGCACCGTATAAAAAAATCATAAACAAAAATGAAGAAATTGTTATCAGTGTTGTTCCCAAATCAGGCTGTATTAAGATTAATAAGATAAGCGGTAGTGCAGGAAGAATAGAACCAATAATATCCTTTAAGTTATTAATTCCTTCTCTGTATCTTGTTACAATCCAGTACGCTATAATCAAAATAATCCCTACTTTTACAAATTCTGACGGCTGTAGCTGAAATGGTCCCAGTGCAATCCACCGTTGTGCTCCAAGCGTCTTTTTCCCTGCAAATCGAACCAACAGCAATAAAACTGCTCCTATTCCATAAATATGCCAAATATATAATTTTAGAATTTTATAATCAATCGAAGCTATAGCAAACACTAGTATTGTTCCTATTGCAATCCACAGAATGTTCCTAATAACCATACCATTTTGCCTTGTTGCACTATATACAAATATAGTGCTAATTGTTGTAAGAGCATAAACAATTGATAAAATCATTTTATCCATCCGAAAAATACTATTTTTTATTCGGTCAGTTAATCTTTGTTTTTGAAACATTTTTTTCTCCTAATTCTTATTTTTAGTAATAAAGTTACTTCAAAACTAAGTTTAAAAGTTATAACTATTTATTCAATCTAATACTGACTAAATTTTGAAAAAATTCAAGTACACTATTAAAAATTTTGTTAGTTAGTTATTGATATTTCCCAAAACCGTTATATTTTCTGCTAAATATTTCGTTTTTGCAAAAGTATTTACATCCTCAATTTTTACGTCATTAACTTCATTTTTCATTTTTTCAGTATCTAAAATTTCATTTTTTCTAATATAATAATTTCCTATAATTCCCATTCTTGAACGTGGATTTTCCATTGCAAAGGCGATTCTGCTCATATATTTGTTTTTTGCTTTCTGAAGTTCATCTTCTGTAACTCCATTTTCACGTAACTTTTTAAATTCTGAAAGCGTTATTTCTATTGCCTTTTCATAATTTTCCAGATTCGTTCCAATGTACGTCGATGTCAGGCCTCCTGATAAATAATATTGATTATACGTATAAACAGAATAGGCAAGTCCATTTTTCTCACGGATTTCCTGAAAAAGTCTAGAACTCATTGAACCACCAATAATATTTGCTAAAATATCCGTATATATTTTATTTTTACTGTTATAATCTTCACTTTGATGAGAAATACAGATATTAACTTGATTTATATCTTTTGAGACAATTTTTTTCCAGCATTAAATGAAAAATCTATTTTATCACGTCTATCAATCTTTTTAGCACCTAATTTTGAAAAATATTGATCGATTTTCTGAATAATCTCATTTTTATCAAAATTTCCAGAAACTACAACCAAAATATTGTCTTTTGTGTATCTTTCCTTATAATATTTTCTGATTTCATCTGCAGTAAAGCCTTTTACACTAGCTTCTGTTCCAATAATAGGCTTTCCATACTGCCCATTTATACTGTCTGCATAATTCATTTCAAATACTAAATCATCTGGCGAATCCTTATACATCTTAATTTCTTCCACGATTACATCTTTTTCTTTTTCCAATTCCTTTTCATCAATCGTAGAATTTGTAACAATGTCAAACAAAATATCTACAGACTTTCCTAGAAACTGTGTTAAGGCATTTATATAAAAAACTGTTTCTTCTTTAGTCGTATGTGCATTCACATTTGCCCCAAGATAATCAATTTCTTCAGAAATTTCAAAATAATTTCTAGTAGGAGTCCCTTTAAAAATCATATGTTCCAGTACATGAGAGATTCCTTCCTCCGTATCACTTTCATCTCGTGAGCCAGTTTTTACAAATACTCCAACTGAGCAGGTAGAAATACTTTCAAGCCTATCAAAAATAACTTCTATTCCACTATTTGTCCTTATCTTCTCTATCATACCATTCCCTTCTTTTTTATTTTATTCTAATTAATATTTATTTTTCATCTATTTATATTAATTTTTTAACACAAAGGTATTAAATACCATACCTATTATTTCGTAATAACAGTTTTTACTATTTTTGTTATGTTTCTTCTTTTTTTTGCAGGATTGCTCATTGCCGCAAATCCTGCACCTATGGCTAGACTACGACTTTTATTTGCCCAACTCCGAAACTCCTCCTTTCAGTCGTCAGACAATCGTAGTTGAACAACTAAAATCTACGTCAATTTATTAAAATAAAACTTAAAAAATAAGTATTTATAACATACTTTCATTTCATAGAGATAAAAATCCTCGTTAGTATTCAGAATCCCTAAATAATTTTATTCCAACTATTAAAAATATAATTAATGGAATAAAACAGGCTGCATAAATTGGAACTGCTCCAGATACTGCCATTGAACGTAAAATCGTGCTGACACCGTAATAGGCATAACCAATTATTACAGATAATCCTATATTTAGAGCTGCTCCCCCTCTTACATACCTACTTCCTAGTGAAAGTCCAATTAGACACATAACGAATGAAGATAATGCAAAAGATATTCTATAATAAAATTCTATTCTTAAATTTAAGGAATCTGCTCCAACTCTTGTAAAATAAACTACCTTTTCACGTAATTCAGGCATTGTCAAATTTTTTGCCTTGACTGGACTTGCCAGTACATCCTCCATTTTTGCAATAAATTTGAATTTTTTTGTATCAGCAGGCTTCATTAAATTAGTTTTATCATCGTACTCCTTTAAGTCTTTGAAAGTCCATTCATTTGTTTTGGGGTTAATTTTTCCAAAAGGAGAAGTGTATATTTTGCTTATTTCCTTAAAGCCTTTTTCAAATTTCAGTATTTCAATATTCTCCATGGTCCCAGTATTTTTATTTGCGTGTTCACTAAAAAGTACTGTTTTTTTGTCAATTTTTACAAAAATAAATTTTTTCTCCGCCTTGACAGGTTCCTTATTATCAATTTTTAAAGATTTTAAATTTTCTTTTTTAGTGTTTGATTTTCCTAAAGCGTCGTAATTTAACCAAAATACGCCCATACTTACAAGAAATGAAAAAATCATTGGAAATAAAGCTATTCTTGCGAAACTGATTCCACTTGTTTTCATTGCTGCGATTTCCAGCTGTTTTGCCATCTTGCTTATACATAGAAGACTTCCAAGCAGAACTCCAAGAGGAGCTGTATTTGTTATTATTTCAGGTGTTCCGTATCTCAGATATCTTATGGCGTCATGTCCTTTAAGCTTTCCGTCCATAATCCATCCCGTAAGACTAATACTTTCAGCTAGTAAAAATATTAAGAAAAACATCATCATTCCTAAAATAAAACTTTTTACATAGTTTAGAATTATATATTTATCTAATTTATTCATACTCCTCCTTTCGCTAATTTCCCTTATATTTCTTTATTGAAAAATATATGCACATTATAAATAAAACAAAATTAGGAACCCACATTGCAATGTTTGCAGGTACATTATTTTTTAGCACCATGATCTTTGCATAACTTGCCATTCCTATATAACCAAATATAACAATCAAACTTATTCCAAAACTTATTCCTCTTCCACTTCGTCTATGCCCTACCGAAAGCAGTACTCCCAGCCAGCATAAAAATGTACTTGCAAATGGTCCTATAAGTCTTTGGTAAATTTCTACCTGTGCTTTTAGTGCAGTTTCCTTTTCTTCAGGATTTTTTATATTCTGTTTATAAAATTCATTCAATTCTTTTATATCCATCTCTTTACGGCTTTTTTTAACTTCCTTCTTATTTTCCCTAAAAAAAGTAGTGATTGGTATTTCCTGCTCCTGATACAAAGCAGAAACTTGGCTATTACCGTCTTTATCAAAAGCATATCCTTTTACTTTCTTCAATCGTATAATTCCTGGATCAAATTTTGCATTTTCTGCAAGAAATACTATAGGATATGGATTATCTCCACGTTTATTTATAATCAGGAAATTCTTAGCCGTAGCTTTTTCATTATTTACTTCATCAATGTAAAATCCGAAACCTTTTTCCTCATTTGTCAAAAAAACTTTTTCCTCTGACAATGAACTTGGTTTTGAAGCTAGAATTTGTTTTGTCTGTGCATTTATATTTTTTAAAGCACGGGGATTTACATATATTTCAAGTCCTAAGCCAATCAACGTCAATATTATTCCAAAAATAAATGCTGGCCGGATTATTCTAAAAAGTCCTATTCCAGAACCTTCCATTGCAACGATTTCATTCGTTTCTGAAAGTCCTCCATAAACAAGCATAACCCCAAGAAATGCTCCCATAGGTATTGTCTGCACAAGAACTCCCGGTATAGCATAAAATAGATAGTCTATTATAGATATAAATGGCAAATCACTTGCAAACAGACGTTCCATAACTTCCATTATCACATTTAACATCATAATAAATGTAAATATGCTAATTCCAAATATTGACGGCAAAAAAAGTGAATTGTAAATATATCTGTCAATTATTTTCATTTTTATCAATTTTCCTTTTTTATTTTTCTTTTTATCTTAATAATCATTTTTTTATTTCTGTACCAAGGTGTTTATTCAATATCTTTTGTTTTTTCAAATTTATCTGATTTTGGATTTTTATAATTATTTAAAACGTCATCTATTACTTCTTTCTCTCTCTGGCTAACAACATATCTTTCCACATCATCTTTTATGAATTTTGGAAAAGAATCTGCAAATTTTAATGCATGTTTTGTCATAAACTGAACAGAAAGGCTTTTGTCCCTTATTTCACGTATTCTTTTACTTCCTATAGATCCTGTAATTACTGTAATATAAACAATAACTGCAACAAAGAATAACTCCATTATTCCGAATATCATTCCAGAAAATTTATCAAATCTTTTTATTTTTATACTTTTTAAAAATTTTCTATTGGCTATAAGAACTACAGAATAGACAATACATTGGACTAAAACTATAATAACAAAAATTTTTAACTGATTTTGAGGTTTAATTTTCTCTGAATTAAAAAAAAGTTTACAAATATAATTTGTTATAAAAATAATAAAAATATATTTAAACATATTGAAAAATTCCAAAGAAAATCCTCTTCTATATCCAAGAAAAATAAATATTATCAGTAAAACTATAAAGCCAATATCCAGCATCATTTTCCCTACCTCTATTTTTCCACATAAATTCTAGGCACTCTCTGACTTATTCCACATAAAATCTCATACGAAATAGTATTACATAAATCAGCAACCTCTACAACACTTATATTTTCACCAAAAAATTCTACAACATCGCCTTTTTTAGCTTCATTTTTCAATTCTTCAGGAAGTAAAATTATAAGCTGATCCATACAGACACGTCCTACAATTTCACATTTATATCCTTTATAAAAAACATAGCCTTTATTTGACAAGTCACGTCTTACTCCGTCAGCATATCCAATAGAAACTGTAGCATAGGTTTTTCCAGCTTTTCCTTTATATGTATTTCCATAACTTATAAAACTATCTTCCTTTAATGTCTTTATATAGCTGATTTTTGCAAAGAGAGACATTACTGGCTTAAATTTATACGGAGCTGTTTCTTTGTCTGTAACCCCTCCATAAAGTATAATTCCCACTCTCACAAAATCTTCTATGCTATCTTGAAACTTCAAAGTTCCAAAACTGTTGTGCAGATGTCTGTATTTTATTGATGATATCCCACTTGATATTTTTTCACACATTGCTTTAAATTTGCTTTCCTGCAATTTTGTATAGTCTTTGTCACTATCCGATGATGAAAAATGCGAGAAAATTCCTATTGGATTAATATGACTGGAATTTTTAAGAATTTCATTCAGTTTTTCAGTCTCACTTTCCTGAAAGCCTACACGTCCCATTCCTGTATCTATCTTTATAAACACATCTGTAGTTTTCCCTTTTTCTTTTCCAGTTTTTTCCAAATATTCTATTTCCTCAAAATCTGTTACCATAAAATAAATATTTTTATCAGCAATCAAATCCATGTACTCATTTTCCACAGGTCCTAATATCAGCACCATAATATCATCATGAAGTTCTTTTATTTTAAGCGCTTCGTCACTTGTTGCAACTGCAAAATTCTTAATCCCTTTTTTTATAAGAGCATTACAAATTTCAAGCATTCCATGCCCGTAAGCATCTGCTTTTATAACTGCTATTATTTTATCCTTTGCTACAATTTTTTCAATTTCATCAACATTGCTATATAGATTATTTATATTTATTTCTGCCCAGCATCGCATTTTTCAATTCACCTTCTAAATTTATCATTTTATTTTTAATTATACCAGTACTTTATCTTTTTCATCATATCCATTTACTGTTTTACCAGAACTTTTTATAACATCTTTAACTTTAGGCTCATTTTTACCTTTTTTCATTATGTAAACTAAAGGACTTGCTACAAATACTGATGAATACGTTCCAACAAGCATTCCTACAAATAGAGTCATACTAAATGTTTTTAATGTATCTCCACCTAAAATCAGAAGTACAATTACTGAAAATAGAGTTGTCAATGAAGTATAAATCGATCTTGTGAACACTTGATTTATTGATTTTTCAATAACAAGATCAAATGGTTCCACAGTTTTATTTTTACCTTTTCTATTTTTCTGAATATTTTCACGAATTCTATCAAATACAACAATCGTATCATTAATAGAATATCCTAAAATTGTAAGAATTGCAGCTATAAATGGAGTATCAATCTCATATTTAAGTATCGCAATAACTCCAAAGGCAATAATAACATCGTGAATAAGTGCTATAACTCCTGCCAGAGCATAAACAAACTCAAATCTTATAGTAACATAAATAATAATCAGGATACTTCCTATTATTAAAGACTGAATTGCATTTGCAGTTAATTCCTTACCGATTACTGCTCCCACAGTTTCATTTTTTACAACTTCATATTTACCAGTTTTTTTGCTTAATTCTGACATTATTTTTGTTTTTTGTGTATTATCAAGCTGTTCTGTTCTTATGATAACAGTATTATCTGTATCTGAAAACTGAACTCTTTTTGCCTTTAATTTAGGAATTTCGCCAATTAAACTGTTTAATGTCTCATTTACTGCATTTTGATCAATTTTCTTATCATATTTTAACTGAATTAATTCTCCACCTTTAAAATCTACACCAAGATTTAGCTTTATTGCAAACAGCGAAATCAATGAAACTATAACCATTATTGCTGAAATACCTAAATAAAGGTTTCTACGTTGTATAACTTTTAAATTAATCTTCATTTAAAGCTCCTTTCCAGAACAGCTGTTCTCTTTTTATGTTAAATGTTTTTATGAATAATTTCAAAAATATTTTTGAAACAAATACTCCTGTAATTACAGTAGCAACCACACCAAGTGCCAATGTTACTGCGAATCCTTTAATTGGCCCAGTTCCTAGGAAAAACAGCACAGCCGCCACAAGCATTGTAGTCAAATTTCCATCAATTATGGCAGGAAAAGCATTTTCATAACCTCTTTCAACTGCATCATGAAGCGATTCTCCAAACCGTAATTCTTCCTTTATTCTCTCATAAGTAATTACATTTGAATCAACTGCCATTCCTAATGTTAATATAAATCCTGCAATTCCAGGAAGTGTCAACGCCGCACCGATTCCGCTAAGTAATCCTAAAACTAGAACTCCATTTATTAAAAGTGCTATATCTGCAACAATTCCAGGTATTTTATAAATAGCAATCATAAATACTGAAATTACACCTAGAGCAATCAGCCCAGCTATTCCAGTCTGTCTTATTGAATCTACTCCAAGTGTCGCTCCAACTGTTCTATTTTCAACAATTTTAATTTCCACAGGCAATGCCCCTGATTTTAACAGATTTGCAAGATTATTTGCTTCTTCGATTGAAAATCTTCCAGTTATAATTCCGCTTCCTCCGTTAATTTCACTGTTAATTGTAGGTGCTGACTGTTCCTTGTTATCAAGCATTATTGCCAGCTGTTTTCCTATATTCTCCCTTGTAATCTTAGCAAAAGTGTTTGCTCCTTGTGAATTTAATTCAAAACTTACAGAAGGCATCCCAACCTGATCTCTAGAAACTCCTGCTGTCTTTAATGCAGAACCTTCTAATAAAACAGGCCCGTAACCGTCCTTATTTTTTATTCTAAACTCAAGTTTTGCTGTCGTACCAATCAATTCAATAGCCTTTTGAGGATCTTTTATCCCCGCAAGCTCCACTATCAATTTATCATTTCCACTAAGCTGAATAACAGGCTCAGCAACTCCAATACTATTTACCCTTCTTTCAATAATATTTTTAACTTTGCTCATTGTATCAGGCTCAATTTTCCCCTGTGCCTGTAATACAACTGATGTTCCACCACGTAAATCAAGTCCCAGTTTTACTTTATTAAAGTACAAAATAAGAGCTGGAACAAAAATTACCAAAAGTAACCAAACATAATGTGATTTTTAGTGTCTCCTTTTATCATCCTTTCTTTTTTATTTTATTTAAATACTATTCTTATAAATATGTTTAATACATTTTAAAATAAATATATTTTTATTACTTTTTAAGTTTTATTTATTTTTAAGTTTTATTTAAGCAAGGACATCAAACGCCATGTCCTTGCATCCCGACTTTACACAAAACTTTCTTATAAAAGAAAAATAGAACTCGCTTTTCAATTTCAATTATTTTTAATATAAATAATTAAATATATTTCAAAATTTATTCCAAAAGCTCAAACAGCTATTTTTCTTTTAACGAAATTTTGCTTATTTTAAAATACATCAACGCTTATAATAAAATTTAATTGTTATTCTAATTAAAAATTTTACATTTAGAGTTTTTAAGTCAATGTATCAAGATATTTCTGCAAAATTATTGACGCTGCAACCATATCTACTACTTTTCTACGTTCTTTTCCATTTTTTTTGGAATAGTTTTTTAGATAATGCTCAGCTTCTGTTGTTGTGTAACGCTCATCCACAAAGATAATCTGAATATTTGGAATATTCTTTTTCAACTCTTCCACAAATTCCTCTACTTTTTCCACCTGACGTTTTTTTGTGCCATCAAGGCTCTTTGGCATTCCCACAACAACTTTTTTTGTGCCTTCATCATCTAATATTTCCTTTATTCTTTCAACAGGATTTGTCTTTGTTCTGTCAATTACTTCGAGAGCAGTTGCAAGAATTCCCAAAGGATCGCATTTTGCAACTCCAATTCTGACATCTCCCACATCCAATCCAATAAATTTTTTCATTTTTTATTTCTCATTTCTTAAACAATTTACTATTTTATAGACTTAATAAAATTATTTTTTAGATTATCTTGAAAGGGGGAGATTACCCCCTTACTTAATAACATCTGCTTTAGTAAAAATCTAAACCTGTATATCTAAAAGTAAATTTATTATAATTTTTCAGTTACAAATTCAAATGCTTTTTCAACAGCTTCTTTTACAGCACTTCCATCTTTTCCACCAGCCTGTGCAAAATCAGGACGTCCTCCACCGTTTCCGCCAGCGACTTGTGCTGCAACTTTTACTATTTCTCCAGCCTTCACTTTTGAAATCAAGTCTTTTGTAACTCCAACTACAAAAACTGCCTTTCCATTGTTATTTGTTCCCAAAATAATGATTCCAGACTGCATTTTTTCTTTTCCTCTGTCTACAATCTCTTTCAGTTCATCAACATTTTTATCTTCAAATGAAGATTTTAGCACTTTCACACCATTTACTGCTTCAACATTTTCAAGCATTTCATTAATTTCATATTTTACAAGTTTTGTTTGCATTTCTTCATGCACTTTTACTGCCGCTTTCATATCTCCAATATATTTTTCGATAATATCGACAACATTTTTTTCATCTGTTCTAAAAATATCAGATATTTCCTTTATTTTATCTTCAAGCCTATTTACATAACTTAAACTTTTATATCCAGTTGTAGCTGTAATTCTACGTGTTCCTGAAGCAATTCCGCTTTCAGATTCAATATTGAATAACCCTATTTCTCCAGTTGATTTAACGTGTGTTCCTCCGCAAAGCTCAATAGAATATCCGTCAATTTCAACAACACGAACTATATCTCCATATTTGTCTGAAAATAATGCCATCGCCCCTCTTGCTTTTGCATCTTCAATATTTTCGTAATTTATTTTTACCTGTAAATTTGATAAAATAATGTCATTTACACCTTTTTCAATTTTTTGAATCATTTCTGGATTGATTGCTTCGTAATGTGAAAAGTCAAATCTTAATTTTTCATCATCCACAAGTGATCCAGACTGCTCTACATGTGTTCCTAGATTTTCTCTTAAAACTTTGTGTAAAATATGTGTAGCTGTATGATTTCTCTGAATATCTTTTCTACGGTTTACATCAATTTGCAATTTCACTTCTACGCCTACCGCTGGAGCAATTCCCCTTGTGATTTCAACCTGATGAATAAAGACATCGTGTTTTTTAACCACGTTTACAACTTTTCCTTCAAATTCTCCAGAAGTGATAATTCCTGTATCAGCAACTTGCCCTCCAGATTCAGCATAAAACGGAGTTTTATCAAAAATCATCTCATATCCTGAAATTCCTTCACTTTTGGCAATATGTAAAAGAGTGCTTTTTCCCTCAAAATTTTGTAAATATCCAGTAAATTCTGTTTTCCCATGTTTTTCAAAAAACTCATCTATAAATTCATCTTTTATCATATCAGAAATTGTTGTTCTGCTGTCCTTTGAACGTTGCACCTGTTCTGCCAGCTTTTTCTCAAATTCTTCTTCCGATGCTTCAAATCCTTGATTTTCCAAAATTAGTTTTGTAAGTTCAAACGGGAATCCAAAAGTATCATACAGTTTGAAAGTCAGTTCAGCCGGCAATTCTTTCTGATTTTCCGCTTTTAATTTCTGAATTTCTTCTTCCAGCATTTCAGTTCCATTTTTCAAAGTTGTTGCAAATCTTTCTTCTTCCAGTCTTATAACTTTTTCGATATATTCCTGCTTTTCCGCTAACTCTGGATATGCTTCATTCATTGTTTCAAGAACGTAAGGCACTAATTTATAAAGAAATATATCTTCTTTTTCAAAAACTTTCTGTTTTGCAGAACTTCCAGCTCCAAAAGCACGTCTTATAATTTTTCTTAAAATATATCCACGTCCTTCATTTGACGGCAATACCCCATCTCCAATCAAAAATACAGAGGCTCTAACGTGATCGGCAATAATTTTTATTGCTTCCTCATTTTCATTTCCTTGAATTTCAAGTACAGATTTTATCCCTTTTGTAATATTTGTAAACAAATCAGTATCAAAGTTATTATCCTTGTTTTGTACAACTGAAGCAATTCTTTCAAGTCCTGCCCCTGTGTCAATATTTTTTTCTGGAAGAGGCACAAGTGAACCATCTTCAAGCCTGTTCCATTCAGTAAATACCAAATTCCAGATTTCTAAAAATCTATCTCCGTCATCTCCTGGCTTTCTGTCAGCTTCTTCATTATTTTTTCCCATATTCTGAGTATCGTAATAAATTTCGCTACAAGGCCCGCAAGATCCCACAGGTCCTGCTGCCCACCAGTTATCCTCTTCTCCAAGCCTAACAATTCTTTCTGCTGGCACTCCAATTTCCTTGTTCCAAATTTCATAAGCCTCATCATCTGTTTTATACACAGATACCCAAAGTCTGTCCTCTTCCAGTTTCAATACTTTCGTTATATACTCCCAAGACCATTCAATAGCTTCCTTTTTAAAATAATCTCCAAACGAGAAATTACCTAACATTTCAAAAAATGTATGATGTCTAGGCGTTCTTCCTACATTTTCCAAGTCATTAGTTCTAATACATTTTTGATAAGTAGTGATTCTTTTAAATGGTGCCTCCTTTTCTCCTAAAAAGAATGGCTTAAACGGTACCATTCCTGCTACTGTTAACAATAAGCTCTTATCGTCTGGTATAAGCGATGCACTTTCAAAATGCTTATGCTCTTTTGATTTAAAAAAATCTACAAAACTTTTTCTTATTTCATTTCCTGTCATTATTTGTTTGAGATTGTTGAAACAATCCCGCTCCTTTCCTATTGTATCTTTATTTTATTATTGTAAAATTATTATTTTTAATTTTCTAATCTAACTTGAAGTTATCACCCAGATAAACCCTTCTCGCTGTTTCGTCATTTGCAATCTGCTGTCCTGTTCCTGCAATCAGAATTGTACCTTCCGCCATTATATAAGCTCTTTCCGTAATTCTCAAGGTTTCACGCACGTTATGATCGGTAATCAGTATTCCAAGCCCACGTTCCTTTAACTGCATTATTATATTCTGAATATCCTCAACCGCAATCGGATCTACTCCCGCAAAAGGCTCATCAAGCAGTATAAAATCTGGATTTGTAGAAATAGTTCTAGCAATCTCCACACGTCTACGTTCCCCTCCAGAAAGTGCATATCCCAAGCTTTTTGCTACATGAGATAATTTAAATTCTTCGATAAGATTTTCCATTGTGGCAATTCTTTCTTTTTTATTGACTCCTCGCATTTCAAGAACCGATACAATATTTTCCTCCACAGTCAAGTTCCTAAAGACAGATGCCTCCTGTGGCAAATAACCAAGCCCAAGCCTAGCTCTCTTATACATCGGCAAATTTGTAATTTCTTCCCCGTTATACATTACTCTGCCATGATTAGGCCTTACAATCCCCGTAATCATATAAAAGGTAGTCGTCTTTCCTGCTCCATTAGGCCCAAGAAGTCCTACAACTTCACCCTTTTCCATCGACAGGCTCACACTTTTTACAACTTCCCTGTTTTTATATATCTTTTTCAAGCTATCGGCTTCTATACTAATTTTTCTAGCCATATCTTCTCCTATTTTATATTTTAATAAATATCTATTTATATATTCCAATAACTTTAAATTATTAAAATTATTATTACTTCGCTATATTATAAATCATTTTTGCTTTTTTTTCTACTTTTTTTTAAAATTGATAATGTAAAAATTTAGTATATCTTATTAAATTAATAATTATTTTTATTAATTTCACTTATATTATATTTTCTTTTTCTCAAAATTTAACTAATTTAATAAGGAAAAACTATATTTAAATAAAGCAGTTATAATACTTAATCTGAACTTTAAAACTATTTTTATATTTAAATATCTTATTGAATTTCTAAAATTTTTTTAAATATTGGATTTAACATTAATAATTATGATATAATAAAAAATATAATTATCAAAGGAGGAATAAATATGATTTTTTTAGATAAAGCTATTTTATACTTAACGCAAAATATTGAAAAACCACGTGAAATAATTGAAGAAGAACTTGAATTTGTAATAAAGCAAAGTATTTTGAACTATTTAGTGAATGAAAAAGGGATAGATATTAGTGAACTTTCTGATTTGAATGTGACACTTGTTATAGATTTTGAAGATGATTTGACTAACAATCGGAAAAAAATGGTTGTGGAAGAATACATGTTTGAAGTAAATCATAAAAATAATCCACTGATTCGTACTTTTAGACTTGGAACTGACAATGAGCATTATGTCCGAAGCGATTTAAAGGAACTGGAAAATGAAATTGATATGTTTGAAAACGGAATTGGAGTTTCAAAAAATAAAGGGGAATAACTCCCCCTTTTTTATTGTACATATACTCCAAAATCTTTATTGTCCACAAGAATTTCAATATTCTTCTTTTTGTTTAACTCTGGATAAATTTCTGTCAAAAACCATTTTACAAGTTCTTCATCCCGCTCCACTTTTGTATCATTATTCACAAATACACTTAAGGCTATTTCATCAAAATACTCCTGAGCAAGTTCTATATCTTGTAAAATCATTTCTTTTGTCTGCCCTTTTATACAAATCATAAAAAGTCCCATCTTATATTCTTTTTTTATTTTTTCCAAAACTTTATCATTTGTAATAAAATTTTTGGTAAGCACTTTTGTTCTAAATTCATTATCAAAAGTTTCCATTCCAATAGCAAACCGCACTTCCTGCTCACTAAAATATTCCCTAATTTCATTAAGCCTGTTTATATACCCAAAATACGCTTCAAAATACAATATTTTTATATTTTTCTCACTGCAAACTTCCTTAATTTTAGAAAGCGTAAAATCGTTCAGTTCAAAAACAGAGCCAGAGTTTATAACCTGTAAAACTCCTTTTTCACCAGTAATCTGATTAATCGCCTCCAAATTTACTCTGTTCATTTCCTCTTCATCATCTGTATTATCCAAAATATAATTACAAAATGCACATTTTCCATATGCACAGCTGAATCCTTTTAAAAGTACTATTTCTCTAGGATTTTTTTCTTTTATTACACTATATCTTATCATTTTTATTCCTTTTCATTAGTCTTCACTTACTTTTCCGTTATTTTTCCAAATTGTTGCAATATATACAAACGGTGTATCCAATAATGCAATTACTACTTTTAGGAAATAAGTTGAAAATATAATTACAATTATTTCTTTCATTGAATAAACTCCTAAAAATGCCATAAACGAGAATACTATATTATCAAGTATTTGACTTAACATAGTGCTTGCATTATTTCTAATCCAAATATCTTTAAAGCCCGGACGCAATTTTCTGATTGCCTGATAAGACCAGATGTCAAATGCCTGTGAAGCCGCAAATCCAGTTACACTTGCTATTGCCAGTCTTGGCATAAATCCAAACACTTGACTCAAAGCCCCTTGCATGGTGTCAGACGGTGCTACCTGTATTTTTAGGACAATTTGCATAATAAAAGTTGTAAACAGCATTGAGGCAAATCCTAGTGAAACTACTTTTCTAGCATACTTCTTCCCTTCATTTTCAGAAAGGATATCTGATGCTAAATAAATCCCACCGAATGCAATATTTCCCATTGTCGTATCCACACCAAACAAGGTCATCATCTTCCCAACCTGAATATTTGCGATAACTATTGAAAGTGGTACAATTGAAAGCAATCCTGCCTTTCCCCAAAATCTATAAGCCAAGATAACCGCTGTAAAATTAAGTAACAAATATCCTAACCACATTAATTCATTTACTCCAAACTGAAAGTTTCTAAAAAATTCCAAAATTTTCCTCCTTATAATTTTTATTTTTTATTTAATTAAATTTTCCCTATTTTTTTAGACAAATAAAAAACACACACTATCCTTTTGAATAATATGTGTTTCCAAAAGGTTTTTTTTAGAGATGGATTTTCCCAAACATCATTATATTTTTTATTACTATTATTTATAGTTATTTTTATTGTCTTTTATTATACAAGCATTTAGCAAAAAATGCAAGAAAATAATAATTTTTTAAAAATTTGCCCCTTTTTTGCCCCCTGATTGATAAAATAAAAATTCTCTATCAATACCACAAATATATTTTAAAAGAAAAAGAACAGATTTTACTGTTCTTCTTCTGATTGATTTTTATTTTCATCTTTATTTCTTAAACCTACAGAAATAGCTAATCCACCTATAGCTCCTAACATAGTTACATATCCTGCTAAATTACGCCCTATACTTAACAGATATATCCCACCTATTAGAGCAGATAAAACTACTATTCCACCTATTACCTGTCCTAAAATTCTATATGTTACTGCTCCATTAACTAACTTTTCTTGACATTTCTGAAAACTCTCTGACTCCTGTAATTCTATTTTTTGTCTGTTTTTCTGTTGATTTTCTGCCATTGCTACAATTCTGCTTGCTAATCCCTCTTGAATATTTTCATATCCTTGTAATTCTTCAACTGTTGGTATAGGGGCAGAACGGAAAGAAACACTTTTAGCAACTGCTCTTGTTCCAATTTTTGAAGTTTGGGACACTGGTGGTTTATTTGTTTTTCTCTTAGACATTCTATTTACCTACTTTGTATTGTTTATCATATTCAGACATTGCATTTCTTATATCATTCCCAACTTTTTCCCAATCTGACTGTAATGCTTTTAAATCATTTTTTTCAAAATTAGAATTACTTTTTTTTAACGATATTTCAGGAGAATAAACAATATCTGCAATCCCGTTTATAAAGTCTTGTAAATGTTTTTTCATAAAAATTTCCTCCTAATTTTGTTTAATAAAGTATAACAAATTTTTCTAAAAAAAACAAATTTTTTTTGAATATAAAGTATATTTTCTATTTTTCGTCTTTATAATTCAGTAATTTAAGTAATGCGTCAGGTTTGCTTCCACCCACCTTTTTTAATTTGTTGTTTATAAACTCCAGTTCCTTTACTGTAAATCTTACAGTAAAGACTTTATCACGTTTTGGCTCTAATGTTTTTTTTCTTCCACTCCCCAGGGGCTTTGGTCTGCCTTTTTTAGCCCCCCTGGTTTCTTTTTTTTCCATAGTCACTCTCCTATCTTAAGAAAAACATTATTAGACTTAATATACATGCTATTAAGCTTATTGTTCTTGCTACAGTATATTTTTTTTGTCCTGCAAAAGCAAAATATCCATTTACCAATGCAAATATTATCCATAAATTGTTATTTGACATAATCTTTATAAAAAGATATAATTAAGTCGTCCCCTAAGGGGGAGGGCTTTATTTAAAAAGCCCTTTTATTAAAATTGTTAGTATCGTCAATATTGCGAGTATGATTTCTGCTAACAATTTGATTATTTCGAGGACTTGTTTTAAGTCCTCTTTTTTTCGCCTCCTTTCTTTTTCCTTTCGACTTAATTTTCTTTTCATTGTCCACCACCTTTCTATCTCCCTCTTACATATGTATAGTAACATATTTTTATGTAAAACGAAAGCGTTTTTGATAAAATATTTTTATTTTTTTCAAAATTTAAAAATAATGGTAATTTCTGCAAAAAATATACCTTAAAATACCCCTATTACGATTACTTGTAATCCTTATAAATAAGCATTTCGCGATATGTATAAATACTGTATTTTTTTAAAAAAAGGATACATAAAGTATCCTAATTCAACAAATCTTTTATCTTGTTATACATTCTATTTTCAAAATGTTCAAAATGTGTTTCTACACTTCTTTCTGCTGTCACATAGAGTGATTTATCTTGTTTACCATGCTCTTTTAAGTCTTCAAGTAGAGCAATTATGAGATTTTTAGTTTCAGTGAGTTCTTCATCTAAAATTGTCATAAACACTTTTAATACAGCTTTGTCAATTATATCTCTTAAATCTGTATATATTTCATGTTTCTTTTCTTCTATTTTCAGGTCTATTTCCCTTAATATTATTATCCAGTTAAGGCTGATATTATTATCTACGATATACTGAACTATTCTCTTCTGCAAGCTCCATCTTAGCCCTTGAGATGTAAAGTTTAATACCATCTCAAGCCCTTTTCCTCTCATAGTATTCATGTTCATACTCTGCATAAACTTCTTCATTTCTTTCTGTGTTTCAAGAGCTTCTTTCATGAAAGGAACTACAGAACGGTAGAGTATAATTATTGTCAGACACATAAATACTATTGAAATCCCATGGTTTTCTATGTACAATATAAGTTCCTTTAACTGCATTGCTATTCCTACTTTCTATCAAAATAATAAACGAACCCAGCTCTGGCAAGCAATTCTCTGTCTCCTCTGAAATTATCACGGTAATTTATATCAGCATATATATTACTTCGACTGTAGTCACGCTTATAATCAATCACATTGAAGTTCAGTTTATTATTGTCAGTAGCAGAGAGTTTTCCACTCTCCACTACCTTTTCAATTACCTTATCAATTGCTTTTTCCGTAGCCTGTTCAGTTACTTTTTCTATTTTCTCTCCGACAGTAGCTTTTATTCTTCCACTGCTGTCGGCTTTGCTAAACCCTCCTGCTTGTACTCGTTCAACTTTCTTTCTATTTCCCTTGCGATAGCATTTTCATCTATCAATCTATCTATTGTTGGTCTCTGTTTTTCAGGGAACATTTTCAGAACTCTATTTTGAACAGTTAGAACAGCCTGAACCAGTCTTTCATGATTTGGCTTTATGCCTTTCAGCATGTCTCCGTAAGCTATTCCCTGCGGAATAAACTTAAGTACATATTTAGATATTTTTCTTTTAAGCAAATACTTATGCCCATTAATTACAATTAAAGATAATCCCCTTGCTATCAGTCCGGCTAATGCTACCGCCACTAAATTTGTTAAATTTGCTCCAAATTGATTTAATACTGTTGTTATCATGTTCATTTTACATCACTCCTTCAAAATATTCTTTTATAGATTTTTTTATAGCTTCCACATATTCTTGCTTTTTCTGTTTTCCGAGCTTCAAATCGCTATTGTTATCTATGAAAAACGGTTCAATAATGTTGCAAGGTGCATTGGTTTTATATAGCAAATAGCTACCCCTCGTTTCCATATCCTTAAACTTGACAGGATTTCGCTTTTTAATTTCGTTTGTAACTCTTGGTTTTGCTCCTCTGTTATGAATTCCAAAAGTTTCGGAAATATTTTTACTTAATATCTCTGCTAATTTTTTAGATTTTTCACTTGAATGCCAGTAAAGTGCCTCTGTTCCTGAAGCAATTCCATCAAATGAATTACAATGCAGTGATAAAATCAAGTCTGATTTGTAGCCGTTGACTATCTCAATATTTTCAACCTTGTTATATCCCCTGTTATATTTTACGACTTCATACTCATTTTTTAATGCTTCCATAAGCATATCAGCAAGTTCGATATTATAAGCAAGCTCAGTCTCTTTTGTATAAGGGTTAATTGCTCCGCAATCATTTCCGCCGTGCCCAATTATTATACAAATTTTTTTCATCTTACACCATCTCCTTTAAATATTTTTCTTTTCTGTCAACACGATTCAACCACCCAGTCAAAAAATCTTTCTGAGTTGGATTATATTCGACTACAGAATGATAAAATTTTCTCTGTATGTCGTGATATTCTTTCAAAAATTCTTCTGACTTTCCTTGTTCTTCCACTTCATTCAAGGCTTTTATAGTCTTGCTTCCAAAAATACCGTCTACAACTAAATCATAACCAAAATATTTGTTTAACGTTACCTGTGCCTTTTTAGTTGCCCATTTTCCTGAGTTAAAACTCCAGTCACATATTGATAATGCAATCTTGTCATTTTTTACTTCATTCAAACGATTTTTCAGGTAATAGTCTTTTTCCAATATTTTTTTGGCAAACTCTTTCGTTAAATCTTTCATAGAACCACGATAGCCATTCTTTCTTGCTTCCTCTTTTGTAATTCCCCAAGTTGTTTCTCCACCCTTATCATTTTTGTCGTTGGTATAGCCACCCTCGACAGACAACGTAAAGTTGAAAATTTTGTCAAATCTATCCATCTACATCACTTCCTTTATTTCTTCAACATTCAATATTATGTTGTCTTCTTCAAATTTCACTCCAACAACTTTATATTTTTTACCATCCAATTCTATTTCTGTGCATATCAATTTTTCTATATTCATTCAAATTACTCCTCTTAATTAATTTTGAAAAAAATCGCTTACATTTAACTCTAACATTTGTTCAATGTTATATCTACTGATTCCCACTACCGCCATTTGTTCCGCCATGTCAGCAATTTCTAAAATATCCTGAATCTTTTTAGCCAAAACTTTTAATTCAACTCGATTCAATTCGATAAATTCAACTAATCCTTTATCATTTAAAACTTTTACTTTTTCAATTTTGTCTTGTTCTAAAGTCCACATTAAAGACATTTTTAATGATAAACTATTCCTATTTTTTTCATTATTCTCAAAAGTATATTTTTTGCTGTTTTTTTCGATTTCAAGCGGCTGATTCAAAAAGTTTGATTTAGCTTCTGCTAAGTTTTTTAATGCTTTTTCTCTTAATTCTTTTAATTTTGCATTTAATAAATCATTGTCAACTTTCCAAGCGTGCGAGTTTTTATCCCATACACTCCATTCGTTCGGCTTTGCAATTGTTACGATTGTTTCATTAACTTCATCTAAATAACTTCCATCTGATAAAGTTGTTTTTCCGGACTTCAGTTTTTCTATTTCGCTCATTTCTCTAAGTTCTCCAGTTTTTGAATCAATGACTGGATTCGAAAGTAACGATGTTGAGGATTTCATTGTTTCTTCATTCCAGTCAGGATAAAATAAACTTGGATTTTTTTTAAATTCCTCTGCTGTTGTAACTGTCGGTCGTGCTATGCACTCCATTGTTGCAATTAAATAAATGTAAATTACTGTCATTTTTATCACTCCATTTCTTTACTATTTACTGCTAAAATTATGCCTTTTTACGAATTTCTAACAGCTTATTTTTTATACTCACTATCTCCATTTCCCAATAGCTAAGTAAGACGCAGAAACGCTTCCAGGAGCATTTGTTCTAGCTTTAAATGCTGTTCCACTTATTGTTTCTCCTGAAGCTATATAGGCACCTCCATTTACAGTGAGTACCAAGGAAACAATCCCCCCTAAATTTGTTCCGTAATTGTTCATAGTTCCTGCTGGACTTGCTATGCAAGTTCCAAATCCTAGAATAATCCCATTTGAAAATTTAATGTGATTATTTCCGATTTCTAATAACCCTTCTACCCTATCTGAAATTGGCTTATTGCTTATTGCCCTAAATTTTGTAGCATCGTTATATGTCAAATTTGTATTCTCTATACATTCATAATAGAACTTAGTCACACTATCAAAGTAAAATTTCCCTTTTACTTTGTTTCCTGTGTCCTGAATATTTCCGCCAAATTGCAATCCTAGAATTTCAGCTAATCTCGAACTAAATAAATAATTTTCATCCGCATATTTTTTAGTAATATATGTTATGCTTGGGTCAATAATAGCCGTCACATTTGCCACTTGATCTACAATAATCGTATCTACATATTCAATCTCTACGACATTGTTAGCCGAAAAAGGCGGCACAAAATCTGGACTAGTCGAAATATTGTAAGCATAAAGTATTTCAACGTTATCATTTCCGTGTGCAAATATTCCTAACTCTTTGATATAAAACCCTGTTGTTACTGATTTATTAGTCAATAAAGCGTTAATTTCACAAGTTCCATTTCTTTTTACGTTTATATTTAAAATTGGCAATGTTGTGATTTGATTGACTAATGCTGTCCTTTCTCTTTCAGAAGTTAATGATGTTCCATCTCCTATCCCCATTTTAGTGAATGTTATTGTTTCTCCTGCCAATCCTTTTGCTAATAGTTCTCTTCCTTTTTCCGTTAAAATAAATCCATTAAATTTTGCCATAATTTACCTCCTATCTTATTTCTCTTAGAACTCTTGTTCTGTGTACTGTTCCAAAATTTTCTGTTATAATTTCATTTGGAATATTTATGTCAGTTGAGTTCAAGTAATATTTCTTTTTATTTTTTTCAACGAAACCATAATAATTTGTCTTTTCTTCTTTTCTTAAAAGCCTTATTCCTTCAAGCCAAGAACGAATATTTTTATACTGCTCTACAACTTCAATTATTTTCTTGTAGCCTTCATAATCTGATAAATTCCCATCTGTATTTACTTTAAAATATCCAGGATTTCCTCCATATTTAAACCATTCTATTATTTCAACGTTTCCATTAAATAATATTTCACATATTTCTTTAATTCCGCCTACAGTCCCTTTGTTAAAGTGTGAAAAAACAGACCTTTTTATTAATTTTATTTTAGTATCTCTTGTGATATTAGAATCAATGTAATCAACATGATATTCCCACATCAAAAAATCTAATTCTACATCATTTAACTCTGATAACTCCAAAAAAAATTTTCTTTTAATCGCTTCATGCTTCTTTTTGATAGCAAAATTTATTGATTCATATATCCAATGCGTCGTTTTATCATTCAAAGTTGATTTTGCTGCTATATCAGTTAATTTTAAATCATCAATAGTTATCATATATTTTCAACTCCTAAATAATTGCTTGTAACACTTGTATTCTCTGCTATTTCATTAAAATCTAAAACTCTAAATGTTGGACTTCTTAATACAACTCTTTTTACTCCAGCTAATTTTAGTAACTTTATAAGCTCGTCTGGATTAATATCTCTGCCCATTTTATTTTGTTGCCAAATCTTAAAATCTTTCACGGCTTTTTCAACATTATTTTTAATAACATTTACAAGCGTTTCATTAGATTTATCAATGTAGTAGTCAAAATCAATTGTGTATGATGTTTTTATTGCCTGTTTTACTGTTACATTATCCGTTAGAGGTCTTATATTATCAGTATTCAGCATTTCTTCAATTCTCTTTTTTAGCTCATTTGTTAGTGTCAGAGAATCAGTTAAAACATAAATATCCACATTTGTTGCACTTGGACTATACGCTACAACATCAACAATATTCGTACTTGTCGACTTAGCCCAAAATTCATAAGCTCCTTTACTTCCAGCTGTTGTAAACGATTCAGGGATTTCTCTGATTCTAGCTCTATAATTATCGTCTTGCTCTATTTCAGCTCCATTATTTGATGCTGTAATGTTCTCGACTTTATCGTAATGTGGAAAAATGTCGACCATCGTGTTAATTTGTCCGACTGGAATATCATTTCCAACAGTTCCTGATGTGTTGCAAGTTGCGATTCCATCTACATATAAATCGCCTTTCTCTATTTTATATTGTTCATCTGTTGAAAAATACAACTCATTGTATTGAATCCTTGACCCTTTCGGAATTATTATATCCGTTACTTGAATATCAGTAATATAAAATCTAAATGTCGCCACGGCTGGTTGTTCTACAAGTCTTTTACCTCTATTTCCGTAAAACTCTCCTTTCAAATCTAGCCGCTCATTTCTTGCAAATCTTAAATAATTCTGTTTCATTTCATCGTTGTATTTTTCTTCTCTTAATCCAAATAAATACGCTACTGTTTCAAAAATCAATGTCTCTGGGCTTGATTCTGTAAGCTTTCTTCCACTTAATTCCTGAAATTTATCAATCATATCTCTTTTAAGTTTCCATGAATCAGCATCTATAATTTCATAATTTTCATCTATCTGTTCACTCAATGTTTACCACCTCAATTCCTAATTCAATGTCAAAATCATTATTATATGTATCTTTCATAATGATTCTAGTTTGTCTTAAAACAGCCCTTGGCTCGTATTCTCTTATAATTTTAGTCAAGTGGCTTGTGACCCTATTCTGCACAACATTAATGTTCTTATCAATCAAATCACTGTCAAATGCAAAATCTCGATTGAGTGGCTGTTCTTCTTTGCAAACTCTTAAAATCATTCCTACGTTTGTAACTACTTCTTCTAAAGTGTTCTTCGGATTATAATTTATTTCTTCAGAACTATTTACTGTTATCATTATTTACAGCCTCCTTCTGCTCATTCTCGATGTCATCTTGATTCTCTTCAGTGACTTGCTGATTTTTTTGTATTTTTCTTTGTTCAATTAATTGATTATACAACTTAGGATTTTTAATATACTCTTTAAGCGTAATATTCAACTTAACAACATCAAATCCACCCTCTTCTTTGTTAAAATAACTGCTTTCTTCTGATAATTCTGTTATCAAAAAAGGGTATTCGCCAAATACTTGACCACCAAAGACTAGATTAGCATATTCTCCAAGCTCAAGCATTTGCTTGATTGTATCTAGTTCTTCTTTCAAAGTAGTCTGTTGTATTAAAGATGATACCAAAGTCATTGTAAAACTAACTTCTAGTAAATCTCTACCTTGGAATCTTAACATTCCAGGACCGTAAATTGCTTGATGTTCCGATATTTTAGCCTTGTATGATCTGCTTATTTGATTATTAAGCGATACAATCTGATCTTCTGACGCTTCAAAAATTACATCTCCAAAACTTCCTATCATTGCGGACCTCCAGTCATATCTCCGCCAGCAGTTACTCCATCATGTTTATGTGTATTAAGATTAATGCTTCCACCAGTTTTTGTAGTTCCACTGACTTCTAAATCTCCATTAATTAAAATCTTGCCAATATTCAAAGTCAACGTATTTTTATCGTAGCTCCAGCTTCCGCCATCAGAAAAAGTCTTTTTTACTTCACTCTCGCTACTAGAAGCACCACGCATAGGACAACCAAGCACAACTCCCTGTTCAGGCATTTCTGAAAAAAATAAGCAATAAACAGTCTGTCCTAGTCCAAGTGTATAATTATCACTGTGGCTTTCAGAATAAGGAACTAACACATTAAGCCAGTCCGTTGTTTTATCATCATCGCCCTTTAACAACACTCTTACTTTTCCAGTTTTTGAATCTATCGCACTTACTTCTCCTGCTTTTAATGTTTCAATCAATTTAACCACCTGCCTTATCACTTTTTGTAACAAAAAAATCACAGCTAAATTAATAACTGTGATAATAGTTTTTATATTGACTTTTTTCCAAAATATGCTATAATATAATCAAATAAAATTCGATTATGTTCAAGCCCTCGTTGTTGGGCTTATTTTTTTTTGCTTTTTTTCCATTTTATAAACTTTATAGTCCAGAAAGTGCAGAATAAAATTATTATCGTTATTGATAATACCAGTTGTATTTTTTCATACATAATAGCTACCTCTTTCTATTTTTTTATTAAAGTGTAGAGAAAAGGCTAGAGGGTTTGGCAACCATAGCCTCGTTGTTGGTTATTTCTTCTTGTCGTTTCCGTCTTTATACTCTTTGTATATCATATATACAAATTGTAATATTGTACAGATACTGGCAAGTAGATGAATTTTTTCGATTATGTTCATTACCACATATCCTCCTTTCCGTTCTCTACAGAACTATTATATTGCACCTCTTGGAATTTGTCAATGTATCATCACAGTTATTATATTTAATTGTAATTGTCCTATAAATAATTTACTTCTTCTTATTTCTAGCTTTTCGTCCTCTTTTCTTGCTAGAACTCTTACCACTTCTACCTTTTCTGCCTTTAGATTTAGCCTGTTTTTCTGCTTCTTTTTGCCGTTGCTCCTCTTTAGTCTGGGCAATCGCATTTTGTTCGGCATTTTCTCTTGCTCCAAGTTTCATAGCATTGATTTCACAAGCGTAGTCACCAGTTACATTATGCGTTACTTTATCTATTACATATTTACCTTCAAATTTTCCCCAGCTCTCATCTAGTTCTATTATTGCTCCTGCCAAATATTTAGTATTTCCATCAACATTTAAAGTTATCTGAAATTCCTGTTTCATGTTTTCTTTTAATGTCTTTTTAGCTACTTTCTTGGCTGTACTTTTCCCTTTCGTCTTAACTTTTAAAGTTTTTTCTTTTTTACTTCTGCCCTTTTTACCTTCGGCTTTATTTTTTAACTTCTCTTTCGATTCCTTAACTGTTTTTCCTTTTTTGGAAGAATTTTTACTTCCTGTTTTTTTACTTTTTTCCTTTTTAAAAGACGCATAACTCATTTTTTACCTCTTATTTTTTCTTGGATTTAACCTTTTTGCTAGACTTCTTGTTTTTAGAAGATTTGTTATTGTTCTTTGATTTTTTATTTTCTGATGATTTTTCTTCTGAGCTTTCAGTTGTAACTTGATTACGTTTTTCAAGCTCTTTTTTTGTAATAATTTCCTTAATAACTTTTTTCTTGTCAGGATCATAATAGGAAACTTCAACTTTGTCATAAATTTCCTTATTTTTCTTTTTCAAGCTGAAACTTCTTATTCTTTCATCATTAATGTTAAAAAGCTCAACAGTATCATTCTTTTCCATTTCTTCGTCATCAAAAATGATTATCTTGTCATCAGATACCTTCATATTTAATCCAGTTTCCTTAACAACTCTATTAATAAAAGCTAAATCTGTTTCCTGATTTTGGTCAAGTCTTTCAAAAAATTCGTTATCTGCATATATTTCCGCATTCATTTCATGCTTATTGGCAATCTGTGTAACAAGCTCTTTTAGAGTTATCCTTTCCCAAGCAACACTATTCTTTTGGTCTCGAATATTCTGGTCTAATGGTAAAGCTAAGCATTTCAGATTAAGCCTGTTATTTTCAAAAGTTGGCTCATCTACATAAAACGTTCCCAAATCCAAAAAATTAGTTTCATTTTCCAGCTCTTCATGAATCCCAACAAGTAATTGAGCGTTCTCGTCAGGATACCATTCTTTAAGCCAGCGATAATCTAAATTTTCCAGTTCCAGCTCCAAGTCATCTATTGCATTCTTAGAATTATCAGTATAGTTTAGAGATGAAATAGAATGGGCTATCTCATCAGAAATATCAACTTTATTAAAAATAACAATTACTCTTATGTTCCTAGCAAAAGCCACTTCTATTCACCCCTTTTCCAAGGTGGCAAACTTGTATCATTATTACTTTCTTCAGCAATTTCAGGAAGAATAATTGGAACATTTGCGTCAAAGACGGCGATGTCGATTAAAGCTAAATTACTTCTAACAAGGTCATGATAATAGCCTTCACTTCTGTAAACTCTATAAGCTATCAAATCCCAAGTGTCACCACTTTGTGTCCTGTAAACTCTAACGTTAGCCATTATCCAAACGCCGTCCTTTCTTTTTTATTTTTAGCTTTCGCCAATGCTCTCATTACTGCTTTCTCAATTGCACTTGTATCAGCATTTCCATTTACTGTTATGCTAATATTGATAACATCTCCGCCACTCGAACCTTCATTATTTCTAAGCCCTGACATTCTCTCTTTTAGTCCACTAATTTTATCTCTAAAACTATTTCTAGTTTCACGATTATTCAAGATTTGAGTACCACGAGGTAAATTTAATAACATTTCATGTTCTGCTAAGAAAGCTGGTTTACCTGGCATTTGAATTAATTCTGCTCCACGTTCTGCTACTGTTGTAAGTCCTCCGCTCCAATAGTTTGTTCCAGCAGCATTCATTCCTAACATTCCTTTGATTCCGTTTGAAATCGGGTTATTTGCAACTGCTGATTTTATATCGTTCCATTTTTGCTTAAAATAATCAACTACTCCATCAATAGCTTTTTTTAGCCCACCAGCAACTGTATCAAAAGCACTTTTTATTCCATTCCAAACTTCTGTTGCCTTTGTTTTCATTTCATTCCACTTAGTTGAAAAATAAGATTTAACATCCTCAATCCCAGTTTTTATTTTATTCCACAATTCTACTGCCTTGCTTTTTATAACATTCCATACTCCAATAACCACTCCTTTAATTGCATTCCATACAAATCGTGCAACAGCAACTAAAGTTCTCCATATAGCCTTTATTACCATAATTCGTATTCTTATTTGAATTACAATCGCTATAATTACAGCTAAAATTATTGTTTTTATTACAGTCCATATAACTTTAACAGCTACTGACAGCGCTTTCCAAGCCATTTTTATAATGTTGATATACATTTTTACATACATCACTATTGCTTTAATTACAACAGCTACCACGACTTTAATAACGTTCCACACAGCAACTACCACTGGTTGCAACACTTTCCAAACAGCTTTTATAACGGCTATATAGGTTTTTACATAAATCGCTATACCTTGCATAACAACGCTTGCCACCACCTTAATAGCATTCCATACTTCCATAACTGTTGGCTTTATGATCTGCCAAATTTGCTTGATAAAATCCACACCTTGTTTAACAATATTTTTTATTCCTGTTATCACATTCATTACTGTTGGCTTTATCCCTTGCCAGACTTGTTTTATAAAGTTAGCTACTGCTTTAAATATCGCATTCACTCCATTTCTAAACCAAGCACATTTATTATATAAAACCACAAGTATTGTTATGACAGCAACAATCGCTACAATAATAAGTCCCACAGGATTGGATAAAAAAGCACTATTTATAGCCAATCCAATAGATTTAATTAACGATATTACTCTAGTTAAAACAGGAAATGCCGTTTTAAATCCTTCAGCAAAACTTCCAGCAGCCTTAAATTTATCAAATATTAGAATCCCTTTAGATACACCACTAAATAAAGGGGCAAAACCTTTCGTCAATCCACCAATTCCTATTTTAAAAGCGGCTAATACTGCTACACCTTTTAAAATATTTGTAGTTAATTGTGGATGTTTTTGAATAAATTGAGCAAATTTTGAAATAAGTGGACCAAAAGAGTTAGCAACTTGTACTAAACTTGGTCCTAACGCTGAACCTAAATCTACTCCCATATTTATAACTCTATTTTTTAAAGTATCAAAAGAATTCCCCATTGTTTTCAATCTTTGATTATATTCTGCATCAACACTTCCTGATGTTTTCATCTTGTCATGAGCATTCTTTATATTTGTCCCAACTTCATCAATATGTTTTGCTAATTCAGAGGCTGATTGGATAGATTCTTTACCAAATAACTCTTTTAGAGTCGCTGCCTGAACATCTTTGGGAAGCTTTTTAATTCTTTGGAAAACATCAATTAATGTTCCTTCTCCATCTTTTGTCATTCTCTTAGCTACGTCTTCCACATCTAATCCTAACGATTTAAAGGCTGCTGCTTGCTTTTTAGTTGCTGATGTTCCAGCCATTAATCCCAATGATATATTTTTTAATCCTGTTGCTGCAACTTCCGATGGAACTCCAACAGACACTAAACTCGCTCCTAATGCCGCAACTCCTTCTTTGGAAATTCCAGCCATACCACCAAGTCCAGCTACTCTGCTTGAAATATCAGCTATTTCAGGAGCTGTTGCCGCTACATTATTCGCTAAATAGTTAATTACGTTAGCATATTGCATTACTCCGTTCTGATCCAAATTTAATTGTGCCCTTGTTTTTGCCAAAAAGTTCCCTGCTGCCTCAGTATTCATGTCAAAAGCAACTTTAATTTTAGCCGCATCTTTAGTATATCTTTCCAATTCATCTGTTTTTATTCCCGCTTGAGCTCCTGCTCCTGCAATTTGAAATAATTCTACTTGAGATAGTGGACTGTTTTCGCTAAAGTTTCTCATTGCTTTGTAAAATCCTGTTTCCATTTGTTTTGAACTAAAATCAGCAACTTTTTTTAAGTCTGCTTGAGCATTTTCTAAATCAACTGCTAATTTAACAGGAACAGCCAAAGCTCCAGCCATTCCCACACCTTGCATTATTTGCTTATCCCCAAAGTCTTTCATTTTACCAACAGTTTCTTGCCTAGCATCATATCTTTTTTGAGCTTCTTTCAGTTTATTCATTTTTTCAATTTCTTTTTCAACTTCCTGGACCTTGTTTCTGTAGTTAGATAAACTAGCGCCTTCAGCTTCTATCTTACTTCTTGCAGCTTCAAATGCATGTTGTTGTTGTTCTTTTTGCTTATTCAATTTTCCAACATTTTTTTCAGCCTGTTCTATTTCCTTAGCTAACTGTTTATTACTACTCCCAGTTCTTTCATATTCAGCTTTCAATTTTTGCAAATGTTCAGAAGCTTTTTTGTACTCTGAATTAATTTTATTTAATCCATCACGAGCTTTGTCCATATTTTGAAAAGCTTTTTGTGCTTTTTCCATGCTTTTGATTTCTTTTTCAAATTCTTTGACAGATTTCGTCGTATTTTTTAAAGCATTTGCAACTTGACTCATTCCACTAATAGCACTGGCTACTGCTGCACCCAGAACTATGTTCAACTCTAAATTTTTTGCCACAATTTACCTCCCTCCTCCCTTTTATTCGCTTTCTTCTTGCCTCGCCTTTTCTTCCTCAATCAATTTATTAGCCCTTGCTATCCAGTAATCCAGCTCATCAAATGTACATTTCATAAGCGTTTCATAACTAATATTCATTTTAAAATAGTTGAGCCCACTCAATAAATCTGTAATCAAGTCTAAAAAGTCATCTGTTACGCTTCCGCCGTTGGAGTTTTCTCGTCCTTGTCTTCGTCCGTTCCCCAACCTTTTACTAAAAAATTCTTAGTTTGATTTACCACTTTTAAAAAGTCTTCAGCGCCTAATGTCATTAAATGCCCATATTTAATACCTGATGCCTTTTCAGCTACAGTCAAAGCCCAAGCATCATCAAAATCTTTAAAGTTTTCGGCATTAGACTTCATTCTTGATTTATAATCTTTTCCACATTCCAATAAATCTGCCCCTGTCAAATTATCCAGTTTCAAATCTATTTCTTTGTATTTTTTACTTCCTAAATCATATTCTTTTGTTAATTTTATAATCATTCTATTCCTCCTAAATATGTCCTAATAATTGTCTTATGATATTATTTAAACTTCCATTTACATTTGAAATTCCATTCAACACATCAATTTCAATGATTGTTTTACCATTTATCATTAATTTGTAATAAGTTATACTCAAATCAAATGAACCTTCAAATTTCTTACCGTTCTCAACTTTTGGACCATCAAATTTTGTGATAAATCCTTTCAATGTTGCATCTGCACCAGTTACTTTTGGCGAGTGCGACATTCTATCTAATTCTTGTAAAGCTCCCAAACACTCTAATGTGATTGAATCATTATTATTAAAATTTAATAATGTATCATTCATACTATCCATTTTGACCTTAGCTGACATTTTTTTGTAATGTCCAATTAGCGGAGCTTCAAATTCTGCAGCCATACCAAATTGTTCAGTTGTTATTGTTGCAGACTCAACGTTTGGAAGTTCTACTACTCCAACTCCTTCTAATGCATTCGAACCATTGACATAAAGGTCAGCGTCAACGATTCCCAAAGGCAGTTTCTTTTTAGCCATTCTTTATCCTCCTATTTTCCTAAACTATTTGCAAACTCAGTTAATGCATCTGCGTCATATTTTTTCTTAAATGTTGCTGATTTCATACCAGGAATTACTCCCAATTTAATAACCCAAGTTATATCCCCATTTGTGACATTAATCGTGTCATTATCTTCAGCTGATAAAGCAGCATTTGCACTCAATAAATCATTTCTAGCTACAATAGCGTTTAATCTAATATTCATTGATTTTGTTACTGTTTCAGCTAATTTTTTAGAAAATTTCTTATCCACTTTATCAAAATAACTTATAACCAATTCATTCCCTATATACTTAAACATTCTACGAGTATATATGAATTTGTCCTTAGGATCTGTTGCCATTGGATTAAGTGCAGTTTCAGACCCCCAACATTTCCAACCTTTGAAATTAATAGCGGTTACTACTCCGTTTTTATTTAATAAGTTAGCTTGTTGTTCTTTATCCAAGATTATCTCTTCAAGATTTCCACTCGAATTTTTCCAATATAAACTGTCACATTTATATAAATAATTAGACGGAGTTTGTGATGGAACTCCACCATTTTCATTATCTACCGATAACGACAAAGCAGCATACTGAATAGACTGAATATATTTTTTACCAGCCAATCCCAGTGTTCCATATAACACAATTTGGTCATTTCCGTTAACGTTATTATCATCTTTCCATTTTGGAATTTGGTCATAAGGCTTGTCTATCGGTGCATTAATCAAAGCAACTGCCTCAAACATATTCCCATTTATATTTTTAGCTTTTGTTTGCATAATTGCAGCAACTTCACTATCGCTTGAAAAATCTGGAATATCAATGAAAGCTGGTAATTCCGAATATTTTAAAAAAACTTCATCTAATAACTCTAGCCCTGTTCTTTTCATCGTTGAAATATCATATCCACCTAAAGCCTGTGCTTTCGTTACTTTTGATAAGTCGATTTCTTCATATTCAATATCAATTTTAGTGCCATTTGACGGTTTAGCATATATTTCGAGTCCTTCATTCGTCCACATCGTTACAGCGTCTGAAATAACTTGTGATGTTGCATTTTCTTTTACTACCAATGTATCTGTTATAAGTTTGTGGTTTGGAATAACAACTTTACCATTTGTTAAGCTCAAATCATTTTGAGTCTTTTTAACTGTTTTATGCTTTTCAAGATCTAAGATATTCACAACATAAAGTGGCGCTACTTTATATAGTTCAAAAAACACTTTTATAGCTTGTGAAATTGAAAAATCTAAGTCGTAAGTGTCCCCAAAATACTGAATAGCTTCTTTATAAGTTCCTAATCTTACAATCTCATTCGCTCTTCTGTTTTCTCTTTTTACTTTGTTCATCGGTGCAGTCCCTACAATAAAATGCCCATAATCAAGCACTATTGGTAGTGATATATCACTCGATGTCTCAGTTTGATAAGTTCCGTGTTTATAACCCATTATTCAGCCTCCTCCCTTATTTGGTCTTTAATTTGCTGTGTTACCGTTTCAAGCAATTTTTCGTTTTGTAATGCTTCACTAGCTTGATTAACATCCACCAAAGTTCTTTTCAAAAGCGGATATTTCTCAAATTTTTCTTCGATCACTTCATTACTGTAGTAAATAACACCTTTTGTAAATCTAATATCTTTAAATTCAAGCGTATCTCCTAAATAAATATATTGCTTTTTATCTTCCATTATTCCTCCTTAAAAATTTCAGGCTCAACAGGATAATCCCAAACTGTAAATGTAATTCTTGAAAATATAAAATCTCCAAACTCGTCACTATATAAATCACACTTAAATTCTTTATCTTCCCGTATTGCCCATCCTCTTTCATCATAAACTTTAGTTAAAAGTTTACTTCTAATTTCTTCACCTTTATAAAGATTATCAATATAATCTTCATTCTTAGTACCAACTATTATTTCAAAAGTAGCGTCGCAATCATAGCTATCCATTCCTTCTGCAACTTGCCTAGAACTCAAAGCCCTTAATGTCACACAAGGAAAAAACGGCTTTTTCTGTCCTGTATTTTTGTCAATTTCACCGTATCTCCTAACTGGCAACGCTCCTCGGAATATCTGATAATCAGTATCTTTAAATTCTTCACACAAAAAGTCATACAAACTTTTTTCAATCACTTTAATACTCATAAATTACATTGACAAGAGCCTATTCAACTCATGTTCAAACCTTTCATTTAACTTTTGAGACATAAATTCATCGAGATCAGGTAAAAAAGTCGTAGGTCCTAACATTTGTGGAGCAGACGGTCCGTATTTTCTTTTGATTGGCAATCGTCCATTTCCTTCTCTTTCGAATGCCCCTAAATGACCGTCTTTATATGCTATAAATGTTTTATCATTAAGCATTATCCCATTACCATTCTTTACTGTAGCCGTTACCGATGTTCTGCCTGTTCTTGTGCTCGGATTCAATTGGAAATGGTCTAATCCCAAATAACCTCCATTAGAATTGATTTCAGCCATCAGCTTACCAGGATTAGCTCTTTTCATAGTCAATCCGCTTAATAAATCCCCATATTTAACCGTATAGGTCTTAGTTGCATTTCTAACCATACGAGTTTTACTCATAGTTGAAACCCTATTTAAAGCACTTGCTAAAGCCTTTGGAGCTTGTTGCGGAAATTCAACGAACTTATTCTCAATATCATTAAGGACACTTTCATCAAATTGAATCGTAAACATCTAAATCAACTCCTAATAATCCGTGTATCTATATAAATCAAGTTCATACATACCAAAGTTCTCTTTACAGTTTGCAACTATCCATTCCTTATTGTCAAAATCTATCCTCATATTGCCTTCAGGCTTATACTTCAAATACTTTTTGTCAATAAATACCGTAATCCCTTCCTTGTAAAATCCACTTTCTATTGTTAATTTTCCACTAATTTCCTTTTCTTGAAAACTGTCCTCATCTGTCACACAAATAACATCAGTACCATTCAAATTATGTGTTTCACCAAACTCTTCTGAATTTAAAAATGTATTTTGTATATCATTTTCTAAAATATCTTTAAAATTCATGTTTTTTACCTATTTTTCTTATTTTTTGTATCTTTTTTATCTGTTTCTTCAGTATTTTCTATTTCAATTGATTCTTCAGACTTTTCAGTTTTACCGTTTATTTCAGCAATAAGCCCTCTTTCAAGACAGCTTTTTATTACTGACTTTTCTTGTATATCTACTTCACCGTCTACTTCATAACTAACTCCACCATAAATCATAGGCTTTAATGTTCTAAATTTCATCATTACCTCCTATTTAACTTTCAATATTTTTATAGCTTCGATATCATAAACCACAGGAAGTGGTCTTGATTCTGTCCTGATTTCTACAGTGTTAGATTTTGAATCTTCATCTGTAAAAACTGAACGCTCTGCTACAATAATTCCTTGTTTTACATCCGCTGCTGGTCCGTAGATAATTGTATTATTGCTTGGTGCTAACAACACTTTACCTTCAGGAACAATATTTTTTGTTGAATAAGTTTTTCCATCAGCATTTAACACAGAATGTTGTGACTGATAAGAATAAATAGGAAGTCCAAATGGTGCAAGAGTTCCAATATAGATTGCTCCACTTGCAATTTCTCTAGGATTAATTTCTCCCATGTGATAATTTCTTACATCTAATAATTTTTGAACTTTTTCATTTTCTACAAATAATTTTGCAGTTACTGGGTCCATTAAAATCATTTCAGGTCTTAAACCTGTGTTTTCTCCTATTTTTGTTATTGCCGCTTGTAAATCTCCAATTATATCAGCATTAGGTTGAGTCCATAAAACAGCTGGTGTAATTTCTTCAACTGTTCCAAATTTAATTTCCCCTTCTATTCCTTCACCTTTTACAACTACTTTCCCATCAAACAACGCTTCAGCACACATTTTTTCTTCTCTTCTTGTAATTTGTTCTTCAAATTCAGCAAAAGATTCTGCAAGTAAGTCTGCTTTTCTTTCCTCGGGACTTTTCCCGCCATAAATTGTTTCCCCTGCCGTTTTATTAAAAAACAACTCAAAAGCCGAAAAAGTTCTTTTTGGTGCTACTTTTGGAGCTTGAAAAAATTTACTTTCATAAGTGTTCTTTACCATTTCTGTTCCTGGAATAAATTCAGATACAAAAGGTGCTACAAGTTGTCTTCCTTTTCTAAATTCTATTTCCATTTTTTGATTTTCTGATGTTTTTCTATTTTTAAAATAACTGTCTCTTATAAATGATTTCGGTCTAATCACATTCTGGTCATACAACCCAATAAATTCTATTACTGCTGGCATTATTCCTTACCTCCTAATCCTTTTATTACAATACCTTTATCTCTAGCTGCTTTTGTAAAATCTGCTTTTTGTGTACCTGCTTTCACATTTAATCCCTCAAAAATGAATTCCCCTGAAATAGCTACAGTTGTTTTAGTTTTCACAGTTGTTCCGTCAGCATTTTCCATAACTATTCCAAATAAATCAGTTCCATCTGAAAGTTCGGCAGTTACATTTACAGCATCACCTCTTTTTACACTTTTACCTTGCGGCACTTCAAATTCCATATATCTGTGTCCTGTACCGCTCAAAAATTGTTCACTGGCATATTCATTGCCTTTTGTTACAAAATCCATTTATTTCCCCTCCTCTGTTTTTTTATTCATTTTAGAAAAAATAGTCATAATATCAAGTCCCATAAACTGTTTTTCTTCTTTTTTGCCATGCGTTGTTCCATCATTCGCAGCTGGTGGTATAAAATTACCTTGGCTTTCGTTTTTAATATTTTGCAACTTTTGAGCTTTTTCTTCTTTTTGCTTTTTCAAAATATTAATAGCCAATTCACTAGCTGACATAGGATTTACATATTTCGCATTTTCTATTAAGTCAGAATAATTATTGACCCCTATATCATCAATAGCTTTTATTCTTTCCCTTTCTTCCTCTTTTCCAATCTTTTTTCCCTCATTTAATACATAATCATACAAATCAGGAAATTGGTTTTTTAACTCATCTAAAGTCATTTTTACCTCCTTAGTATTTTTTTTATTATTAATAACTACACCTTTTACTTTTCTAAAATTTTTAAATTTTGAAATATCAAAAGCCATGTTATTTATAATTAATTTATTTTCTACAAATTCTTTCCCTACTTCTTCATCCACAATTTCATCAACAAATCCGTAATCTTTAGCCATTTCCGCATCCATCCAAGTTTCATTATCCATTAATTCAGATAAAGTTTCCTTATCAGTTTTTGTTTTATTTAAATATGTTTCAATAATACTGTTTTTAACCTTATCAAGCATTTCAACAGTTTTTTGCATTTCTTGATTGTTCCCATAAGCAAAAGTAATTGGATTGTGAATCATAAATAAAGCATTTTTAGGCATTCTTACAGTATCACAAGCACTTGTTATAATAGTTGCGGCACTTGCTGCCAAACCATCAATATTTGCCGTCACTTTAGCTTTGTGATTTTTAAGAGTATTCGCTATTGCTACAGCACTAAATACACTTCCACCTGGACTATTTATATGTAAAGTAATATTTTCCACATCTCCAAGGTTTTCTATATCTTGTTTAAATACCTTATCGGATACATCATCCCAATACTCATCACTTCCTATACTCCCATAAAGTATAAGTTCCGCCGTTTTTTCTTCCTCATTCTTCACTAGATTCCAAAATTTTAGTTGTTTCGGCATTTATTACCACTCCTTTCTCTTTTAATAATTTATTTTCTTTTGCTAAAATTCTTACATTTTGTTCAAAATCTCCACCATTTAGCTCTGCCGTTTCTCTAGTTCTAGTTGATAATCCATTATTAATTCTTATAACAGCAGCATTAGCCTCTTTTAATGGGTCAATTTGCCCTTGCGAAGGTCCATTCCATTGTGACCCACACCAAGCTTTATCTATAAGGAAATCAGTTCCATAGTTTTTAAGTTCTACTCTCCCTAATAAATAAGCTTCATTTAACCATTCTTCATAAATTGGTTGAGTAAAGTTTTCAGAAAACCACTCTCGTCTTTTTCTGAACATTTTCCATGCTTCCAAAAGTGCCGCACGACTTGCTGAATAACTCGCCGTGAAATGCTTAATCAAAAGTTCATACGGAACTTCTAAAGCACTCCCTATTTGTCTTAAAATACTCGTTACAAATGGGTCAAATTGCGCATTTGGTCTTCCTGGATTAGTGGCTTTTGCTTTTTCTCCTGGATTAAGTGAAGCAATCATTCCTGGTGCAAGTTCTATAGTGGTTTCATCTTCTGAATCTACCAGCAAATCATTTTCAACCGCTTCAAGTTCTCCGACATCAGCCCCGCTCGGACTATCAGCTTCACTTTCAATAAAAATTGCATACAATCCACTTATAACAGCAGCCATTAATTCTGCTTCAGTATAATTTCCAAGCTGTTTTAAATTTTCGATAACTGGTGACAATATTGGGATTCCTCTTACTTGTTCAGGTCTTTCGGTAAAAAGAAGATGGATTATGTTTTTTTGATTCTCACTTCCATAAACTTTAATAAATTTTTCTGTTACTGCACCAGTTGCGTCCAATGGATGTTCAGATGAAACATAATAACCTTCAACTCTTCCATTTTTATCTATCTTTACTCCTTCAACTACACTTTTATCCGAAATCATATTATTAGGAGTATAAATTCTATCAGGCTCTAAAATTTCTAACTTCAAACTATACGGATTTTTAGGTGTTTCAAAATAATTTAATTTTATAAAGCATTCTCCATTTAGTAGCACTGTCAAAAATACAAGTTCTTGAACTTGATAAAAATTCATAGTTCCTAAATTATCAATCTTATCTTTCGACCAAAGTTCAAATTCTTTTTCAATCATTTCTTCTACCTTAGCCGCTTCATCATCACTTATCCCTATTGTTTCACTATCAATAGCCGCTTTTAATTTCAAACCACTTCCCACAACATTTGTGTTAATGGTTTTCAATGCTCCAGTTGCAACAGAAGTTCCCATATATAAATCTCTTGAACGCTCAATCAATTTCTTACGATTTTTATAAATATCTTTTTTTACACCGCCCGCAGTACTTTGCCAACCTATCATTGCTTTTTTAGTAGTTGAAGCTCCGTGATTGGAATATCCTGTATTTAAAATTTCCAGTTTTCTTCTTGCTTTAAATCTTTCTACTCCTTTTTGCGGATTAAATACTGCCACTAAATTGTCAATTAAATTCATATCACACCTCTCTTTCTAACTTAAAGATTTCTAGGAACTCCTCTTCTCACTCTTCTTTTTCCAATACTATTTAATTTTTGTAATTCATTTTCCCAATAAGCTCTCCCTTTTCTTATTTCATCTATTCCCATTCGAGTAAGTTCTCTTGTCCCAATTTTATAGCTTTTTCCTGTTAAAACTGCTCGTTCAGCTTTACCATATTCAACTATCATTTCTAAAATATATTCTCTTGAATAATTCGATTTTCCCATTTACTTAATTCCTTTCGACAGTATTTTTCTTTTTCTACTAACTCTCTGTGTTCTTAATCCATTTAACAAATCGGTTGAGTACCTAATGTCTAAATCTGGATTAGCAATTCTTAATGCAGCTTGTGCATAATTACGAATATCGAGCGGTTCATTTCTTTTATCTCCTACTGTTTTCCACTCGATTTTAGCTTGTCCTTTGCTAAATGTAACAACTTTTATTTCGGACGTAAGTCCTTTAAAATAAATTTCATCATATCCACGCTTAGGATTGCTTGGATAATGCATATATTTAGCTCCTGGTTCTTTTACTTTAAGATTACTCATTATTGTATCTTTCCCAGTATTAACTCCCAAGACAAATAAGGAAATTCCTCCTTTATTGTTCTTACTAGGACGCGAAATAAGAGGTCTCCCAGTTTCTCCACTTCCTTTTATTCCAAAAATATTCAACTGTTCTCTTGCTTTTACATACCTGTAAACATCATCAGTATGATGCCCACCTGTATCAACACAAGCACAAGCAACCCTTATTTTTTCTCCGTTCTGATAAGAATAATCTTTCAATAAAATTTGGTCTAATTCATTCCAAACATAAGGCAAAGCAGGATTTCCCATAATAACTTTATAATAAATACCCCAGCTTTCTTCACCTTTTGCCCATCCAACGATTTCAACCTCAAGTCTATTGTCTTGAACATCGACACCAGCTGTAAGCACATTGACTTTGTCAGGAATTTCTACTTCCTCATAAGTTCCATCTTCATGATTCAAGTATTCGCCGTAATCTTCAGCTCTCGCTTGTATTTCCTCAAAGTTAAATCTTTCAACTTTTTCTTCCCAGCATTCCCCAAGAGCTGTATTAACAAATACTTTCATAAGCTGTTCATCACCTTTTGCCGCTTTAAATTTATTAATAATGCTACTCCATTTAGAAAACGGACTATAAAGTTCCGAAATATGAAATCCTCTTACTTGAAACCTGTCAACTTCACTATTATGTGCTCTCCATTCTCCTTTGATAAGATTTCTTTTCCAATCGTACTCACTAGAAGTTTCCAAACATTTTTCACATTTGTGTGTCACATCTTCAAACATGATATTTCTCCACTTTAACGTTTGCATTTCTCCACATTTTGGACAAGGCACATAATACTCTTCTTTTGTGCTGTTCTCGTATTCCAGTTCTACTCTACTTCCACCTTTAATGGTTGGCGTACTTGTAAGCACAATTTTTTTATTCCAAAATGTTTTGGTCCTTTCAATTGCTAGATTAAGTGGATCACCTTCGCCTTTTACATTAGACGGAAATCTATCAATTTCATCAGCTAATAAAATCCTAATCGGTCTACTTGACAATTCCGCCGCAGAATTACTTCCAGTCAAAACTATATAACCCCCAGCAAATTCCTTTTGCCTTTTAGTATCCCTTGAATTATCGCTCTCAATTATTTTGTTTCTAAGTTGTGGAGTACTCAAAATCATATCGTTAAGCCTAGTGCTTGAAAAATCTTGAGCCATATCTTTGGTAGGCATTAAAAACATGATTGGAGCTGGATCATAATCAGCATAAAACCCAAATGTATTCATAAGTATTTCAGTTTTAGATAGTTGAGCTCCATACATCATTACAACCTTCTCAGTCCTTTTATCTGATATCGCTCTCATTACCTCTCTTTGAAATGGAACTCTATCAGTATTCCACCGTCCTGGTTCGCTAGAAGTCTTAGTTGATAAAATCCTATATTTGTCAGACCAAGTGTCAATTGTAAGTTTTGGCGGAGGTTTAAGTACTGAAAAAATCTTTTTAAATAAATCATTGGCTCTTTTTAGGTCTGCCATGCTTTCTTTTTTCATTTTTAACCTCCATTTCCTCTTCTTCATCGTCTTCAACAAAGTTTTTACTTCTGAACATCTCTGGATTATATTCACTAAGTTCTTCCAACGCTTCGAATATTCCATCTTGGATAACATCTTGAATCTCTCCCAAATTATCTAATGCTATTATTTGCGGTGCTAATTTGTTAGATAAGGAAAGCAATTTACCTTTCATATTTATAAGACTATCTGTCATTACTTTTTCAATAACATCAGCCGAATGCAATTGATTTTTCAATTCTTTAATTTTGAGTTCCTTAATTTCGGTATCTTTAATAATCCTTTTAGTTTCTTCCTTAATTTTTTCATCTTTTAAGCTAATATCAGCATCATTCCTAGATTTTAAATACTCAATATACCCACGTACACTTTCTAAAAGCAGATATTTTCCTTGTGCCGTTTTTTTTACAACATTTTCATTAGCTAAATCCCTAATATGCCTATCTGAAACACCAAGCATTTTTGCTAAATCCATTGCTCTTACAATTTGACCTTCCTTAACTACCATAAACACCGCCTTTCTGGTACGGAACTAAAGTTTCAAAAACATTGTACCCATATTTTTTCTGGGGCTTCGAACCCGTTCGCTCTTTTTTGTCTCTCTGGAAGTACCTTTTTAATCAAAATTTTGTTTTTTTTCTTTGTTTTCGCTTTAACGATTGTTTGGTGTATTTGCTATTTCGAGTATTTATTCTCTAATTCTACTAGCTTATCTCTCAATCCTTTGTCTTCTTCTCTTTGTTTCTTCATTCCTACTCTACATCTATCAAGATATTTATCATATATCATTATCTTTAATCCATCTATCTTGTTGTCTATATCTTTTTCAATCTCTTCTAATTTGTCTAAGAGTTCCAAATTTCTTTTGATTCTTTCTTTTATGTATTTTTTTGTCCCATAACAAATAATTTGAAATAGTATCAATATTACTGCTATATTAATAAAAAAACTTGCAATCAATAATATAACCGACATTTGTTCCCCCTTTCTTTGATTTTTAGACAAAAAAAGAGCCACCAAACAAATAGACTATTTCTAATCTATCTATTCAGTGGCTCACTCATCTGAGGTTTATCTTGCCCTGTTTTTATTATTAAATTTTCTTACTGTATATTCTTTTCCAGTAATTTTTCCTTTTTTTAATACTAATGTTATTTTTATATTATCTTGATATTCTTTTGATTTTTTTAAATCCTCAAGTAAATATAAAATCTCTTCATCTTTTAATAATTCTGTTATGTCATCTTGTGTAAGTTCTTTTTTTGTGTTCAATTTTACCTCCTAATTATACCTTATTTTATGAGTTTTTCAAGTGTTTGAGTTTTGTTTTTTGAAACTTAAAATCTTAAATAATATTTTTATTTATTTTATGCAATCAAAAAGACCAGTTTTATTTGGTCTTTTTTTCATATTTTTTCTTTATTTCTTCCAATTTTTCTTTTCCTTCTTTTCTATCAATTGCGCCAAAAATTTCAACAAATTCTTCGTCATTTAGAATATTATTATGCTTTAAAATTTCCCTTATAGTACAAAGTTCTATTCTTAATTCTTTCAATTCTTTCTTTAATATTTCTATTTCTGTCATATTAGCATTTCCTCCTAAAATATAATATATATTATACCCTAAGACCAAAAATATTCAACTGTCATTGTCCTAATTTCCAAAACTTTTTTAAAAATCACATTTTTTTAACTTATGATTTTCTTCTATATCCTCATATTTTAATATTGGCGATACCTCGTGTATGCTTCCGTTTTCAAATTTCAGATATATCTTTTTACTTGTTTTAGATTTTAACTTCTTGATAACTTTATATTGACTACACTCTTGTTGAAATTTCTCATAATATGTACTGCAACTTATAGTTATTACTAAAAGTCCTGCTAATAATAATTTTTTCATATCTCCTCCTTAAATGCTTTAAAATGCCCTTTATATATTTTCTTCAACTCTTTTACGAGTTCCACATTTAACCAAACCCCCTCAATATAATATTTATTCTTAAACGTTTCCTTGCCTGTTGCATGGAATTCTTGATGATGCTTGGCACATAAACTCATAAATGGCGTTTTTAATCCGTCGCAGTTTTCATATCCGCCTATGCTTGCTACCGAGTTCCAATGGTGTAGCTCGATTGTATTGTACTCGTTATGCTCTTTTCCACAAATACAGCAAACTCTTTTTCTCAAGCAGGCGATTACATATCTTTGTGTTATATTGTCGATTTCCAATATATGTTTATACCTTTTATCGTGTTTTCCAAGTATATATAAATTTATTCCAAGTTCCAATGCCTGCTCTATGATAAATGATATAAATTCGTTTGCTGTTTCCATATCGCATTTTGCTGTAGAAAAGTCTAATCTATCTGTGGATATTGCAAACTGTTCTTTCATTAGTTCTTTAATCTCTATTAAAGTGTATCCAATCTCATCTCCGAACTGCTTTAACAAAACGTGTATCAAGCCATTCTGTGCCTGCGATAACTTCTTTACAGGAATAACTTTTATTGGAAAATGATTTAAGTATTCTTCCAATTTTTCTTTTATTCCTGGATAAACTTTTTCCACAGGCAAGGTTATTATTATTTCTTGATTCGAGATTTCTGTGTAAGCCATTTCTTTCTAGCCTTCCTTTTTTTTATAAATTTAATACCTTCAAACAAATTGGCATTCAACTTCATGAAATTAAAATCACTTTCATTTACTTCAATTCCGCTTAGTAATCTAATTTTTATTTTTTCCAATACATTTTCATCCATTTTTCCTCCATAAAAAAATCACAGCTAAATTAATAACTGTGAAACTTTTCGTTTAACTCTCTATCCATTTTTTAAATTCTTTGTATACAACAAACGTTATTGTTTCGGTATCTATTTGTTCCATTCCTATTTCGTTTTTTATAATTTCTTCTGTAACATCTTTCATATCTTCATTATACATTTCATATTCTAGGCATTTTGCAACATTTACAAATAAATCCCCTATTTTGTCCTGAACTTTGAAATCATTTAATAACTTTTTATATTTTTCAAAATCTTTATTATCCATATTTTAAGCCCCCACTTCTTCTTGCTCGATTGTTGGTAATACACCTTTATCTTTTAAAAAATTATACAAGAATATTCTACCTTTTTGTGTCCAATACATATGCGGTTTTCCGTCAGGTGTTCCGTCACTTCTTACAAAAGCATTTGTTTTTGTCTGTGTATATCCGTAAATTGCATACTTTTGATATAAAAACCATACTCCGCTTTGATTATACTGAATTCCAAATTCGTGCAGCATTTTATTAAATCCTTTTGCAGCCATTCCATAATCTTTAGCAATCATTGTTGTACTTAATAAATCCTTGCATTGCAGAATTAAATCGTAATACAATGCCTTTGGTTGCAATTCTATTATCTGCTGTTCCTGAACTTTATTGGCAAATTTAAGGTTTTCGTTTTCTTGTCTCACTTTTCCATAATTAATCAGAAGTTCTCCTATTTTTTCAGGTTCATTCATTATACTGTTCCATACATCGTCAGTCATATACATTCCTGTCTTTCTTATCGCTGGCAATACCTCTCCTGTTACCCACTCTGTGATTGCTTCTGCTTCAGGTTTATCACTTTGAAATATACATTTATATAAATTACTTTCATCTATAAAGTTATTTTTCTGTACTCTTCCTAAATTATCTATGATGTCCATCAAACGGACACCATCTTCTTTAAGCCTTGTTTTTACTTGTCTTGGATTTTTTAATCCTAAAATCTCGCATACATCATTTAAATTGAAATAAGGTTTTTCATTTTCTGTAACCACTCTTACTTTTCCAAATTTTTCATTTTCAAATACTGTTAATTCATTTTTCATTCTTTTATCCTCCATTATACTATTTTCTTTTTCTTGGCTTTTGCCACTTCGTTTTTTAAAGTTTCTCTTTCAACTACACCGTCAATTGCTCTTCCAGCTTTATAGTACTCTTCCTTGATTGTATCTAAGTAATTATATAAGGCTTCTTCCAAGTCAAACATTTTGATTCCTTTTTCTTTTGCCTTTTCCCAAATTTCTCCAAACACTTCAAAAAATTCATCTTTTGCCTTCTGCAATTCTCCATTGTGTGTGTCAAGCATTTCCTTCGCTACTTCAAATCCTAATTTTTGTTCAAAAGTCATAAATTTTCCTCCTAAAAATATTGATTTTTTGGAGTTTATACAGTATAATAAGGTTGCTAGACACTTATTATACGTGTATACTCCTTGAACTGTTATAGGTTTAAGGAGTTTTTTTTATTTCGCTTTTCTAATTGTGATTTCTTTAGTAGTTTCATCAAATTCTAGTTCAATCTGTCTATTCTCTTGAGTTACACCCATTTTATCAAGCATACTTTTAGGAACAGATAATCTAGTTGTTATACTACCAGCACCACTTTTGGAATAGGAAATATTTAAAATTCTTTTTTCCATTTTTTCCTCCTCTATAACAGTACGATATGATTATATAATATATCGTACCGTTTGTCAACTACTTTTTTAAAAAAATATTTCATCTAGCACTTCCATAGGATAAGTATTTATTAGTCCGTACTTGCTGTCTACTACTGTACCTGTTCTCAAATTTCTTTCCCTGCATATCTTAGTCGCTTTCTTTCCTATAGAAGGTGCATGATATGATTTTGGCTTTATCCCTTTTATATTAGCATAGGCTATTACTGTCAAATGGTTGCTGGTAACTTCTCTTCTTTGATTGTTTTCAAGTCTTGAAATATCTTTCTTAAACTCTTCAACGTTTTCTTCAACTGAATTTATCCTTTTCTCAACTTCAACTAGATATTGAGCATTTATCAGCAGTTGCTCTGGGATTGATAGAGTTTTTTGCTCCCTCAAAGCCTCTTTCATTTCTTCAAATTTATTAATATATGCCACATTTAATTCAAATGCTTTCGGTACTGCCGCTGAATATCCTCCAATTAATTGTGCAATTCCTTTTTCTGTAATTAAATAATTTCTATAGGTTTGTTTATTTTGCGGATGCACATATTCGCTGGCAATATAGAAGTCTGCGGAAAGTTCCGCACCCCCAAATTTTTTAATATATCCATCTATTTTTCCTAACAAATCTCTGTGATTTACTCCCAACTCTTCTGCCACTCTGTTGCTTGTTGTTACTAATACTCCATTTACATTTTCTACACTTACTTTAATTAAATCCATATCATTTTCTCCTTTTCATTCATTGGTTGTTTTTTATTTGTGAATTTATATACGAGGACTGTACTATAAATTTCAGTCATATTTCCTCCTTTGTTCTACTCTTTTTTATTTTCGCTTGCCAATACTCTATAAACTCCACAATATTTCTAGGTTTCACAGTTATTATATTTAGTTGTCATTGTCCTGTTTTAGTTTTTTTATTAAATAAACTGCTTCAAATTCGGTCTAAAATAATTTTTCCCTTTCAGAATTTTACCATCTTCCCTGAAAATCGCTTTTCCATTTTCAAGTTTTGACATATTACTTCTGTGGACTTCCTCGAATGCTTCCATAATTAGTTCATCGTTAAACCAAGTTCTTTGTTTGTAATAATCAATTACAAAAAACTGATTACCGTATACCCCTAATTCAAGTGTTGTGCCTATCGCTATGTAATACATATCACAAATAGCATCTAATTTCTCCACATCTGTTTCAGCTTCCAAAAATTCCTTTAGTTCTTCATCAAATAATTTATTTCTTAGTTTCATCCGTCCAATGCTTGTTGCTCCATATACTTCCTTGTTCAGGTACCTCTCCTGCCCAAAAGCCGCGTAGAACTCTTTGACAAGTTTTTTCATTTTTTCTAAATATCTTATATCCATTTTTCTTAAATCCAACATTTCTGCATTTGTCATTATTTAATTTCCTCCATTTTGTTAAATATCTCTTGCATGATAAATTCCTTTGCGAGTGTTGTTTTTTTAATTTCGTTTTCGATGCTATTTGAAACTATTTTAAATCCTTTGTTCAATGTTTCGAATTTCTCCATTACTTTGTCTTGAGTTTTAAGAAATGGAAGTTTTATTTCCATAAATTCAAAGTTTTGTTTTGAAATTCTCTGAACTCTTACTCCTGTCGAATTTTTGAAAACCTGTTTTCTAAAAAACTCCGAATAATTTATATAAAATGAGACATATTCAAGATTAACCACGTCTTTGAAACTTTCTTTCAAAGTTAAAAATGCAACATAGCCATTTAATGCTACTTCTTTTAATCCAGTATATAGCACAGCTCTTCCAACGTGAATCTTGTTAAATTCCTCAAGACTTACTAAAATATCATTCCTGCTCATTTTATCTGATACTTTGAATAACTCTTCTGAAATTTTGCTTTCAATGTTTTCAACAACAATATCATATTTTCTTGATACATCGCTAAAGAATATTGCTGGATATCCATTTTCAATTATATCCTTTCTTCCGAAAACGTCTTTTTTACTGTTAAAATTTATATTAAATATATCAATAAGTCTTACGGTTGCAATTCCGCAAATAGACTGAATAATTTCAATTGCTTCTCTTGTGATGTCATCGAACTGCATTTTTTATTTCCTTTCAATTGTTTTTCGAATTTATCGCATATGACCCTAACCTTTTTTATGTTTCCAAGTACATCTATATCAGCCCCTAGTTCGGATTTTAGAAATATTTCAATTTCAAGGTTTTTTTCAAAACTCCTTATCCAACCTTCGGAAATAGTTTTATTGAGTTCGTCTATATTAATTTCTTCTTTTTCGACAACTTCGTGCGGAGTTTCCCATCTGAAGTTTTCGGGAATTTCAGAAATCTCATGATGTATTTGTTTTTTTGATTTGCAGTCATATATTTCCTGTTCCAGTTCTCTTGATGTTTTTTCTTTATCTACAACAATAAAAATTACTTCTATTGTTGTATCATCAAAAGCATTTCTTATTAAGTTCAATTCAGCTAAATTATTTCCTATTAATTCCCTGAATTTTTGTTCTGTTTTTCTGTAACATACTCCAGGAAAAAGGATGTAAAATGCGAATCTTTTTGTATATTTAAGTGATTTTAAAACAAATATGTCATCAACTTTTCCACTCTTTTTCCAATCAAATTCCTTTTGTATATTCTCTTTTTCTTCATCTGTCAAACTTTTAAACTCTATTGAAAAAGGTGGATTCATTACAACGGAATCTGCTATAAAATCATTTCTATCATAGTTAAAAAAACTTTTTATCTCTAAATCTGTATTTTTGTAATTCTGTCTTGCAGTCGATACAGATTGTTCCTGAATATCTACGCCGTACACTTTGGAAGGGTTTATAAATTGTTCTAGTTGCCCACTTCCGATAGCACCATCAAATATTACAGGATTATCAATTTTGATATATTTTTTAACTTTTCTAGCCAAATACTGCCTTAATTCTGTCCCTGTGATGTATTCAGCAAGTTTTTTTGCAATTTTTCTGTTGTTGTGTTCCTTAAAGCTCAACTACTGCCTCCTATAAAATTTCTATTCTTACCCCTGCATTTTCCTTATCAACTTCATAACCTAAGAATACAGGAATGATATTTTCCATATTGTCATTCTCTATCCATTCGTTTTCCTGCATTAAATCTAACGGAAGCTGTGCAACATTCACATAGTCAAATGCCCTCTTGCTGTTTCTTATGAAATAAAATCCAATTGTGTAAGGCTTTTCTTTGCCTTCTAACATTTCCCTGAATTTTATTCCTCCTTGCCACCATTCATCGGCTGTATTTTTCTTATATCTCATTACAGTTTCTGAATTTATAAGCCTTTTACCTGTCCAACGTTTGCTGTTTTTGGAACTTGGCACATTTCCAGATATAAAAATTTTCATTCTTGCTTTCCTCTCCCTTCTTCCAGCTTAAATTTATAAAGTTCATCAAATGAATATTCCAAAGCCTTCTGCAATTTATTTTGTGGAATCTCCCAATTAAATTGCTCTATGCTTTTTACTTTTCCACGATGACTTTTTATAAATTTGAGCCATTCGTTTTTATCAGTCGTCTTTAATTCATTATTATCTATCTTTAGGCAGATAAGCGTTATTTTCATTTTATCTGTTCCATTCCTCGTTTTGTGAAGAAGTTGTTATTTCGTTCCAACTCCTTCAGAAGTTCGTTATCTTCTTGTTGCAACTCTTTTAATTTCTTTTCAATAACCTTTCTTCTTCTTAAAATTTGTTTATTTCTTTTTACTAGGTCGTTTATTCTTACTGTTTTCATCTATCCTCCTAAAATATTTCTTCCTTGAATCCATGTTTCTTTAACCATTTTCTCGAAAATTCTTTTTCTTCGTTTGTGCAGTTTGGTAAATTACATATCCCTTTGTGTACCCCTGCCCAAAAAGCCAAGTTATTTCTCGGCATATTTTTGTTATGTTTATACATAAATTCTTTTATTTTGTTCATATCGTAAGTCAATAATACCTTCTTTAATTCGTCTTGATAACTGTTCATCTATCCTCCTAAAATATTCTAATCTGTTCCGCTACAATCCCTTGTTTTCTTCTGTGTTTCTTGAAAAACAAGTTTCTAAATATTGCTTCCAAAACTGTTACTACTATGCTATTTCCTGCCTGTTTATAAAGTTGTGCATCTGAAATTCCCACAGACTTTGCGGCATAATAGTCCATATCTCTGAATCCCATTAATCGCCAACATTCAAGCGGGGTTAGTTTTCTTATTCTGTAATCATTGTTCTGTAAAATTTTAATTCCTTCTCCCTTGTTCGTTGTAAGAGTTGGACTCAAATTAGTTCTGTATACATTTCCGTTCATGCCTTTTCCACTTGGATTTATATTTACAACAAAATTATTTTCATGCCACGAACTCTTAGTTAAGGCTGGAACTATATTTTCTTTTATTCCGCCTTTGTTAAATCCGTGTCCTTTTTGCAAGATTTTAGGCTCAAGCCCACCACCTTGCATCGTATTGAGACAAGGGCTTATACCATCAGGGCTGTATACCCTTCCTGTGTGTGGATTTCCGCCGAAACTTTCGGTATTCTTTAGATTCCATACTTGTATTATGTAATTGTCTGTCGCTCTTGCTCCTGCTCTTGTTGTTATGGCGAACGCAGTATTGCAATTTTCGAGTTTTCTAGGCTTAAATCTTTCGCCTCTTATAAATCCGTTTCTGTTTTTTGTATCAGAAAAGCACTTTAGGTATTTTTCAGATAAATAATACTTGTCATCTACCTTTTCCTCTAGCAAGTCTTTCATTTTAGATTTCAGTTCGACTTGCTTTGGAAATTTATAGTGCATATTCTCAAGACTGCTAACAACAAATACACGTTCTCTGTTCTGAGGTATTCCATAATCTTTAGCGTTTAACACTTCCCAGTTTGAATAATATCCCAAACTGTTTAGAAAGCTTAGCCAACACTCAAAATCTTTTATAAACTTCTTTCCAACGAGATTTTTGACATTTTCTAGCAAAAGATACTTTGGCAATGTTCCATTCTCCTTTGCTTTCAAAAGCAATCTTTCAACTTCCAAAAGCAATCCGCTTCTTGTATCTTTATTTATTCCTTTTTGATGTCCGGCAATGCTTAAATCTTGACAGGGAAATGAATATGTAAGCAGGTCGCAATAAGGCAACTTCTCAATCTTGGAAACGTCTCCGAAGTTGTGGACTTCTCCGTGTATGGCTTCATAGCTTTTAATTGCGAACTTATCTATCTCAGAAATTCCTATAACTTCATAATCGATTCCGATATTCCTCAATGCCATCGCTTGACTTCCAACTCCTGCGAAAAGTTCTATGACTTTAATTTTTTGCATTTATCCTCCTAATATAATTCCTCAAAATCTTTTTTGTACAAATCTTTTCTTCGGCTTTCCCAGTTAAAAATATAAGTTTTGCATTTACTACGGATTCTGTCTAATAATTTATCACTACCGTTTATGTTGAAAAAACTTGATAATTGTTTGGCATCTAAATTTGTATTTACTATCAAAGGCTTGTTATTTTCATAAATAAAATTAAGAATCATAAACATTTTTTCTTTTCCCCAGTCACTTAAAAATTCGTTTCCTAGGTCATCAAAAATTATTAATTCCGCTTTTGATAATCTTTCAAACAAAAAATCATCATTTTCATTTTCAAAACTTTTATAGCTTTTTCTGATTTCTTCCAGCAAATCAGATAACGTTATTTTATAAACAAGGTGTTTTTGATTCAAGGCATTCATTATGCAGGTTGTATAATAAGTTTTGCCAGTTCCAGGATTACCGCTCATTAATATTCCAAGCCCTTTTTGTTTGATTGTTTCAAAGTTTTTGCAATATTTCTCAAATGACTTTTTATATTCAATTTCTTCAGGCGTTTTAACTTCTGCATTTTCAAATCTTTTATGCCAATCCTGTTCCGTTAGTTTTGATAAACTCATATATTTGTAGATTTCTTGCTGTTTAAATATACCGGCTGGTATGTATTCGGTATTAATTCCAGTCATCGAATCCCTTTGAGTAGTCTGGCTTATAATCATTGTGCTTGTCAAACCCCTTTTTTTCAGTATTTCCTGTATAGTTTCTCTTATTCCCTGTGTTTGCATTATTATTTCCTCCTAAACTGTTTTTGTAATTTTCTACCCATTCAGCTGTTGCTGTCCTCCATTCCCTTGTTTCCATTATTTCTAAAGCTTCTTTTAAGTCGCTATATAATGGAAATTCTTTTATCAGAGCTTTTAGCGGGCTTATTGTTTTTAATGATTTCCTTATTTCCTTACGATATTTTATAAATTTAAAAAGCAGTTGCTTATAGTTCTCATCTTTTTCTAATGACATCACATAACACTCAATATTGTTTAATTTTTCTTTTTTATATTTTTCTTTATATTGGGTATTTTTAATTGGGTCTTTTTCTATGGGTCTTTTTAGATTTACATTTTTGTCACTATCGGAAGTGACACCAGTGTCACCTAGGGAAGTGACATCCTTGTCACTATCATTTTTGTCATTATCAATTTTGTCACTATTAGAATTAGCATTTTTTAAATAATAAATATTTGTCTGATTAAATCTTCTTCTCTTTTCAATTAATCCTTTTTCTTCCAGTTTTTTGATATATCTTATAACTGTTCTTTTATCTTTTCCAATTATTTCAGCCAATTTTTCTATGCTCGGAAAACATTTTCCTTCGTTATCTGCAAATCTAGCTAGTATCATATACATTGATTTTACTTCAAATGATAAATCTGTTCTGTCTATAAGTTCGTTTTCAATCCAAAACCAACCTCTTTTTCTTATATCTCTCATATTTATTCTTCCTTTATTTTTTATTTTGACTTTTCCATAATTTGTGATATAATATAATCACTCTGGGGTAACCCCTAAGGGAACTTATTCAAAATATAAAACAAAACGATGACAAATTGGGCTGGATTTTTCCAGTCTTTTTTGTTATAATTGTTCTACGCGAGTTTCATCGGCTCGCAATATTTTGAATAAGGAGGTAGTGAGATGGTAGATTTCATTGCGATATTTATTCTTTTTGTAATTATTTATTACAGCTTGAATAGATAGGACATGAATTTCACCTCTACTCCTCTACCCTTAGGGGTTTTTGCACTTCATTTGAAGTGTTTTTTTATTACTTTTCAATTTTCTTTTCTACTTTCAATTAAATTAGATAAATTCTTTATATTGAAATTCGGCACAAAATTTCCACTCATTGTGTTATATGCCCAATTTATCTCTTCCTGCGTATATCCCATTTTTCTTAATTCGAGAAAAGAGCCAAATAGCTGTGCTAAAAAATCTATCCCTTCTTCAAATTTTTTATTGTCCATTTAATACTCCTTTATTTCGTTTTTACCCCCTTTTGAGTTATAATAATATCGCCAAATAAAATTAAATACACAAGAAAGGAGGTGTTATTATGCTTATTCCTAAAAATTTATTTGATGTAACAAAATTATTTTTATTTTATTTGTTCAAAAAAGGTTATGATAAAACTTTCAAAAAGAACTCCAAATAAAACATAAAATATTAGAAAAGGCAGTATTTCATATATTGTCTTTTTTATTTTGTCTTCATATTTAAAATATATTACACTAGCCGTTATATATCCGATGCCTATTAATATATTTTGAATATTTAATCCGTTTTTTATTACTTTAAATGCTTGGTAAGCACATAATATGAAAATAAAATTAGATTTGTCTATTTTATATTTCATCTCACACCTCCTTCCTTTTCTCATTTTATAATCCCTCCACTTTGTGCTATAATTTATTCGCCAAAACAAATTATCAAGAAGAAGGGAGGTTTATAGTTATGTATAAAGTTTATGCTTGTCTACTTGGACAATGGACTGAACTTACTGAAGATTATCAAATTGGATATAATAATCAGTTTTTTTCTCCATATAATTGGGCTAAAGATTGATATATCAAAAATACTCATGATTTTATTGAAAACAGTTTTTATGATATGCCAATTGTCCAAATTATCCATAAAGATAAAACATATTTTTTAAGTCCGGTACATATTCAAATTGCTATAGAAGAATAGTTCCTTTAGAATTTCTATAATAGTCTTTTATTTTTTTCAGAAACTCATCTTCTGTAACTTCAACGTCAAAGGTGAGTTTCTCTTTTTTTTCTTTAAAATATTTTTCAATAGATTTTACTACTTCCTTAAATTCTAATTCCGTAAGCCCTTTTAATGCTTCTATTCCAGTTATCACTTTATCAGTTTCTATTTCTCCTTGTGCAGGTAAACGCACTCTCATCAAGACACCTCCTTTCTTTTTTTGGATTTTTATATTTTCTTGCATTAATGCAATATAATTCGCACAAAAAAATTAAAAGTCTCTTATTATTTTTTCAACTTTTTCGATTATTTCTGTATTATTATTTTTTATAGCCAACCTCAATCCCCAATCAGAATATCCTATTTTCTTTCGTATATCTTTCCAAAAAATCTTTTTCTCAATCATTTTCATTCTGATTTGTGTATATTTATCAATTTCCATTTCTTCACCACCTCTATTTTATGATAACATATTTCTTGCGTTATTGCAAGAATATTTTTTTAAAAAAAGAAGCCTTTTACAACTTCTTATTTTACGAAAAATTTGTTCAATATATTTTTTTCTGCCTCTTTTTTAATTGTTTGATTTCTTCTTCTTTTTACTAAGTTCTTCCTCTTTTTTATAAATTCATTTACAATATTATTCTGCTCTTTCAAATCAGGTAATGGTATTTTTATTTTTTTTATATCATCGTTATCCAAATGTAAAATATTTGCTCCTTTTGCAAATTTTGCTAATTCATTTTTTAAAGGAAAATTTAGAGATAAAGTTAAAAATTTGGGATTTATTACTTTTTTATTGTTTACTCTTATTATATTTATATCTCCACCTATCCTGATTTCATCTTTCAAAATACATCTAGCTATTGCTATGCCTTCGGAATCAGCAGTAGTTGTAGATGGTATTAAAATATCATCTTTTAGAGAACGTTTGCCTTCGTTATAATCTGTTTTACTTGTTATTTCTGTTATGAAAGGGCTTTCGTATTTTGTGTAAAGCTCTCCATATAAAATGCATTCGTATTCTCCTGTTTCACTTATTTTGTTTTTATTTAATTTTTCTCCTTTTGAAAATTCTATTATTTTTTGTTCTTCTAATTCTGAAAGAGAAACCATTTTGTGTTTATAGTTGTCAATTTCTTGTTCTATATACTGGTTAGGTAAAAAAATATAATTGTTCTCTTTTAATTTTTCTTTATATAAAATTTTGAAATTCAGTCTTTTTAATTTTTCTATTTCATCAACATTTAAATTATTTGAAGATAATAATACATCAATATCATTATTACCTTCTATTTTTTTTCTAGCCTTATCCAAGGTATAACCATCGTTTTTTATATCAAAAAACCATATGTGTTTGTTAGTTTGTTTCTTTTTCCCAACTATCAAAATGTTACTTTTAACATTCGCATCGCTGAACGCTTGTCTTGGTAGAGAAATTATACTTTTTAAATCGTATTTTTCTGTTAATTCTTGCCTTAATGTTCTGTATGCTTTTTGTTGTTTATTAAAAAGAATTCCTTCTGGCACAATTATAGCGGCTCTGGAATTTTCATTTTCAGAATTAAGCGCATCTATAGAATGCAATACCCCACAAATCTCAGCAGAAACACCATTATATCCGTATTGTGATAAATAATTTGTTTTCATTTTACTTCCAAAAGGTATATTTGTTATTACTACATCATACTTATTGGTTTGTTTTTTCTCATAACTATCTTGCCTCAAAATGTTTGAGTGTCCATCACCCGCTAAAATCATATTCATTTTAGCTATTCTATACATTGTAGAAAATTCACCACCATATATTGTTTCATTCTTTAGCTGTTTGATGGTGTTTTGGTTCAACGGTGTTCTTTTTTTCATATATTTAAAAGATTCTATAAGCATTCCACCTGTTCCACAAAATCCATCATATACTTTTTCTCCAAATTTAGGATTTAACAATTTAACCATTGTTTTCACAATGTGTCTTGGTGTAAAATATTCCCCAAAATCAGTTTCAGCACCTCCATAACTTCTTAAAAAAAATTCAAAGGCTTCACCTTTTATATCTGCATTCGTATCAGAAAGCCATAAGTCATCCAAAGAATCTATGATAGAATTTAATATATTTTCTTTGCCTTCCAGAACATCTATTTTGGACAAAACTTCTCCTCCGTAAGATTTTTTAAAATAATCAAAAGCCTGTTTATTAAGAAAATCTAACAAATCTAGCCCCTTTTTCTCTTTAAAATTATTCCACAAGTACTGCTTCGGAGGTACGGTAACGATTTCATCTTTTAGCTCCGCTAATTCACTAATCACTTTTAGAAACAACATATTTGTAAACAAATGTATTCTTGGAAGACCATTTGTAACTCCTGAATCTCTCAAATCATTATTTATTGATTTAAAAATATTGATTAATTATTGGCGAGATGTTATAACTCTTTTATCTTGAGTATTGTAAATATTGTCGTTTAAGAAGTTCAATAAAGTTGAATGCGATAAAAGTTCATCTACCTCTTCCCCATTTAAATATAGAGGTTTTTGCTTTTTCATATGGTGTGTTTTAGTATAAATTCCATCCGTTACAAAAACTATAGGAGCATTTATTTTTTCGGCATAATTCATAGCTTGACTTTGTGCTTTCTCCAAATTTTCAAATGGTCTTTTTGCTTCTATTACTGCTAAAGGTTCATCTGTCTTTTCTTTATACAAAACATAATCTGGCTTTTTCCCTTTTAGTTTATTTTTTTGTTTAGTTGTTTTTACTCTTTGTTTATATACATTGCATTCGTTCATATCCTGAGGATTATCATTCCATTTTAAATTTTTTAATTCGTTATCAATATAAGTTTCTACATCTCTTTCGTTTAATTGTGTAAACATCTTTATAAATTCCTTCCTGTATATACCTACACATTTTTTTGCATAGTTTTTTTATATTTCACACAACTAACCCCTTTTTTTACCTTAATTAACAGCTATTTTTTAATTCGAAATTTTTAAAACACATTTTTTATCTCTCAAATCCTGTTTATTCCGCTAATTTTTTTGTCAAATATTTTTTTTAAAATTTTGAAATAACTAAATTCAATAAATCAAATCGTCCGTTGGAAAATAATCATTTTCTTCAAAAAATTTTAAACCCTCTTTAGTCCAATCGCCATTTTTATCATAATATTTTATCCATTCGTCCTCCACCTCTTATAAATTTTACTAAATTATATCATATCTCAAAGAAAAATAAAAGTATAAAAAAAAGAGTTATTTTGTGGTCAAAACAACTCTACATTTAATTTAAAATATTATAATTTTAGCCTATATCGACTTCTATTTAAGAAATCATTGATATAGTACGTTCCACGTATTATTTATAACACTTGCATCTCTTTTTGTCAACTGTATTTTTTACTAGTTTTAATAAACATTCATTGTCTTTTTTGATTTTTTATTTCCCAAACCTACTCTTTAACTCCGCCAATCTCATCAATGCTTTTTCTTCTTCTTTTCCAACAAAATAATCCTCTAGCGGAACGTAATTAAATAAAAATTCTGCCAAAAATAAATTTGCTTCGTTTTCCAACTGGTTAGAAAATCCAAAAAAATTATCTTTCATAAAAGAAATATCTTTGTTTGGGTGCTTCAATACAGCATGTCCTAACTCGTGTAACAACACTATAATTGTCATTAATTCAGAAAGTCTGCTGTTGATTATTATTAAACTAACCCCAACATTTCTTACGTGAAAACCTTTAATTCCTCCTAAGTCCTGAAATATTATTTCAATACCTGCTCTTTCGCAAATTTTAAAAGGATTCTTTGTTCTGTATTTTTCTATTAAATTTTTTACTCTTAATACAAAATTCTTTTTCATATTCCTCCAATAGTGGCTATTTTTTGTTTTTTTTATCCCTTTTTATTTCTTTTGATCTAAAATATGCGTTATTCAAAGCAAGCATTAACTTGTCTTTGTCTTCTTCTGAAACATTTTCGTCATTAAAGAAAAAGACAGCATTATCTTCTAAAAATTTCTGTCTTTGAGCTTTCTCTCTTTTGTTTAGCCCTAAAATTCTAACATCATCTTCTTTTTCGCCTAATAATCCAGCTAATTTATACATTTCAACTAAATTAAGTCCTAATATTTCAGAAATACCTTTCAAGACTTCTGCTTTTATACTCTCTGTTATTCCGTTCTCGTAACGTGATAATGAAGATTCTGCATATTTTATTCCCTTTTGTTTCAATAATTCAGATATTTTATCTCTAGCTATATTTTTTTGTAGTCTTGTATCTCTTATTATCTTTCTTAATTTTTCTTTATCTTCCATATTTGTTACTCCTAATCTGCATTTTATAGTATATTATACCTTAAAAAATTGCATAGTTGCAACTTTTTTTAAAAAAATATCTTGCATTATTGCAAGTTATGTGGTATAATGATTTTGTAGATGAAAGGAAACTAATAAACATCTATATTTTTTTCAAAATTTACCTTGCATTAACGCAAGAAAAGTTGTAAATAGGAGTTGATAAAAAATGACAGCTTTAGAAAAAGAAGTAAGAGGCATAATATTCGATTCAATTGATAGTGGAGAGTTAAAAGTGAACGACAATGATGAAATTGAATACACTCAAAAATGGCTTAATGAATGGCTCATGAGCTGGATATTGGACGGCTACACAACCAAGGAAGTAATGAAAATTCGTGAATATTTTGAGAATTTTGAATATGAAGAACAAGTTGAAAAAAGTTATCAAGTTGGAGTAATAACATACGATAACGGACAGCAGGAAGCAGAGTGGGAAGATGAAATTGTGGATGTAATTATAATAACTAAAAAAATAGCATAGAAAGGCGGCGAAAAAATGGAAAAGTTTTGGTTTATTTTTGTGGTAGCGTATGCCGTTTCAACAATGCTTCAATCTTGGGTTATAATTTTTGAAAATGTAAAATTGAAAGGAGATAATAAAAGACTCGAAAGCAATAATCGAGTCCTAAAAAATCATATTAAGAGAATGGAAGAGTATTTGAAAACTAAAGGCTATGCTGATATGTTTTTTATTTAAAATATTTGATTGCCGAGAAAAATAAAGAAGAGGTGTAAAGATGAAAAATGAAAAAATTATGAAAAAAGTAAATGAGATATTAGAAATTTTTAAGGATTTGACAGGAGCAGAAAAAGATGCAGTTCTACAAATAAGCCAAATCCTTTTAGAGCTTAACGCTGATGATTAGAGCTATTCTTGTCGATTTCGTCAAGCTTACGACTAACGACATCAATTATATTAACTACGCTATTTAAATCAATAGATCCAGAAATTTTATGGACATTAACTCCATAAACTAATTTAGGATTAGCTTTTATAAGTTCAATAGCAACTTCAACTGCTAACTCTTTGTTAGATTTACTCAAGAAAATCACCCCTTTCTGATTAGTGGTTTAATTGTGCCACCTGCTCCTAAAATATTATACCCGTCAAGTTAATATTATATCTTAGGTGGTACAGTTAAGCTGCTAATCAGGGACATATTCAAGTAAATCTTGAGTATTGCAATCTAGGGCTTTACAAAGTACATCAATAGTTTTTAAATCTATTCGAGTAAATTTGTCGTTTGTTATGTTTGATAAAGTTGTTCTACTTAAACCAGTTGCTTCTGCTAGTTTCTGAATATTCATTCTTTTTTTAGCCATTTGAACTGGAATATTATTAACAATCATTTTGTAACCTCCATTTGCAGATTAACTTTTTAACTATACCGCTTATGCCTCTATATATTTTGTTTGGCGACTAATATATTTCATTTTAGGCGGTATTGTTAAGGGGTTAATCAGGTATATATTCAAGTAAATCATCAATTTTACATTCTAAAGCCTTACACAAAGTTGAGATAGTATCTAAATCTATTCTATTTACTTTTTCGTTGTAAATATTAGATATAGTACTTCTGCTAAGTTTTGTTGATTCAGACAATGCTTGAATATTTATTCTTTTAGCACCCATAATTTTTGAAAGATGTATTTTTATCATTTTTAAAAACCTCCTAATACTTTATTTTATTAGTATTATACTCTATTTTGAGTTATATTTCAAATAAAATATATTAGATTTCATATATTTTTATGTTGACATTTTAGATTTTATATGATATATATTATATTAGAAGTGATACAATATGTATTATTTAAAAGCCAAACAAAATATAAAAATATAGGAGGAATTGAAATGGAATTACAAGTAAAAGAAGTAAGATTTAATGGAGAAAGAATTACAGCGATAAGGGAGAGTGGAAAAATCTATGTAAGTGTTAAAAATGTATGTAACAATTTGGGAATGAATGAAAATCAATTTAAAACTCAAAGAGATAAAATAAACAATGATGAGTTTTTAAAGGTAGGGAGAAAATTCTCCCCAGTTGATACAGGCTTTGGAATTAAAGAAACTATGCTACTGGAATTAGACTATTTACCAATATGGCTGGCAAAAATAAATCCAAGCAGATTTTCAGAAGAATTGAAAAAGCAATTAATTGAATATCAGCTAAAAGCAAAAGATGTGCTGGCTGATGAATTTCTAGGAAAAAGAACATTGCCAGAAGTTCAGACAAGCATTGCAATGATACCTTTAAACAAGGCTCACTACTGGGCAGAAATCAAGAGCATTGCCGATAACGCAAGCAAAGTAAGAAAAAGAACATATAAAAAATTATGCAAGCTCACACAGGATTTAGCAGCAATCACAAAGGAAGTCGATGATTTGGCTGGAATGACATTTGATGTAGAAGAATTATTAAATAAAATAGAAAATTAAGGAGGAATAAAAATGAATTTTGAAGCATTAGCAATTGTAAATGAAAACAACAAAAAAGTTTTAAAGGAAAGAGAAGCTAAGAAGTTGAAAAATAGAATTAAGAAATTATTCAAAAAGTAAGGAGAGATTTTTATGAAAAATAAAATAACAATAGAAAGAAAAAAAGACGGAGTTTTAGTTCCAAAACTAAATGGAGAAATTTTAAAAGGAGTAAAAAACGTGAAAGTTAATTACTCCTATGGTGCTGAATCAAAAGAAGGAACTGAATTAATTGAAATAACTTTTCTAAACTCTGAGATAGAAATTATTGATGTTGAATAAACTGATTATCAATAAGTTCTGAAATTAATTTATCAGATATTTTTATTAAAGTTTCTACTGAAGAAGAACCTATGTTATCAGATATTTCTTTAATTTTATTCCAATTTTCATCATTTTTTATATTGGAAACGAAATTGTGCCCTTTAACAGTTAAATCAAGAATATCAATAAGTTTACCATAGTCTGCTTTAGTAATCAATAAATCAATTTCTTTTAAATGTTTTACGTGATATTCGATTTCTTTATCTGAATAATTTGACAATTCTTTAGGTTTTTGGTAATTCTTTTCATCATCATCAAACCAGCTATCGCCACTGCCTAAAATACTATAAGATTCTAATTCAGCTTTTAAAAGAATATCACGTATTAAATCAGGGTTTAATCGCATAATTACACCCCCTTTCATCAATAAATTTTCTCTAACAGAGAATTAAAACAAGTGTAACATTAAAGAGTGCATTTTTCAATAAAAAACAGTAAAAATTGTTAATTTAATCGTGCTATCTATTACCCTGCATACTGTACACATAGTACACTGCTTGAAGTATGCAGAAAACTGGTATTTTCATTGCCAGCTCCTTTCTTTATTTATTATTTTTTTAACTTTTAAATAGATAGCACAATTAAGTTAATACAAAAATTTATTTTAGGAGGGATTTAAAGCTAATGAATGATTTAAAAGTTTTGCAGGCAAAAGGAACAATGACATCTCTAGAGATTGCAGAGATAACAGGAAAAGAGCATTACAATATCTTAAGAGATATTAGAGATGAAATAGATAAATTGGGAACTGAAAGAGGACAACTCATTTTTGAAGAGTCCTATTACATTAACGAACAAAACAAACAGCAGCCAATGTATATTGCAAATATACAAGGAATATTACAGCTAGGAGCAAGGTATAGTGCAGATGTGAGATACAGGTTAATTGAGAAAGTTACCAAAAAAGAAATTTCGCAAAACTATGTTGATAATAATTTAATTGATTTAGAAAAAGACAGGATAAAGCTTGAGAAAAGCAAAATTTTAAAAGAGCTTTCACAGATAATTTCAAACGAAAGATATAAAGAAACTTTAGCGATTTATAGTGCGAATGCTCTATATGATAAGCCAATTCTTGAACTTCCAACCGCTGAAAAGAAATCATATAGTGCAAGCGAATTATCACAATTAATAATGAACAAACACGCCATAAAAATATCAGGCAACAGGATAGGACGCTTGACAAACGAACATAATTTAAAAACTCAAGAATTCGGATACTGGGCATACGATAAATCGAGACACAGCAATAAACAAGTGGAAAGTTTTAGATATTACGATAATATCATTGAAGAAATTAGAAAATATATTTAGGAGGAACAATGACAATAAGAGAACAGCTGGAAAAAGAAATGATTGCACAAGAAATTAAGGAACTGGAGGAAAATAGCATTGATGACAACAAAGGATATGATGAAATGGATAATTCTGATTGTAACAACTGCTCTAATGCAGATTGAAACGATTAGAGTTAAAGGGCATTGGATAGCAGGAGGCAATGTGGTATTTCCGTTTTTGGTGGCTATGCTGATGCGGTGGTGTCCTAGAATAATTAAGGATTTTAAAGGAGGATTATGGAATACAAAGAAATAAGTTATAAGAATGAAGATGAATGGCATAGCATAAGGCGAAAACATATTGGTGGCTCGGATTGTTCAATAATAATGGGGCATAATCCCTATAACGAAGATATCCAGGAATTGTGGCGAATCAAAACAGGAAGAGAAAAGCAAAAAGATATAAGTAATGTTCCAGCAGTAAAAAACGGAATATTGCAAGAGCCACATTTAAGAGGAATTTTTGAAGCACAGTATCCTGAATTTAAAGTAGATACACTTGAAAAAACGCTTGTATCTCTAAAATATCCTTTTATGTCCGCAAATTTAGATGGTGTATTGGAAAATAAAACAAGCAGGGAAAAGGGGATACTGGAAATAAAGACAGCACGATGCATGAACTGGAAGCAGTTTGAGAGAGATTGGAAAGATGAAGTGCCATTACATTATCATTTGCAAGTGCAGCATTACTTGGCTGTGACTGGCTGGAAATTTGCAGTTTTGTTTGCAAATATAAAGTTAGAATGGACTGATGAAAGCATTTTAAAGAAATTTTACATCGAACGTGATGAGGATGACATAAAAGAAATTATAAAAAAAGAAATATGGTTTAATTCATTTGTAATTAATGACATTGAGCCACCATCAAAAATAAAATTAGCAATATAGGAGGAAAAATGGGAACACAGGAATTACAGGTAATTGAATTTGAAGTAACAGAACTTGTGCCAGCCAAAGTTATAAGCAACATTGACGATTTGGAAAATTTTATGGAAATCGTTAGGCAAAAATATAAGGGCTGGATTGTTACTGAAGATGATATTGACATAGCAAAATCAGAAAGAACTAAATTAAACAAACTTGAGAAAAAATAAGTGATGAGAGAAAGAAAATACAGAAAAAAGCAAATGCTGATATTGAAATACTTATCGAAAATCTTAAAACTTATGAAAAAGAAGTAAAGGGAATTTCAAACTTTATCAGCGAACAGCTTAAAGGATATGATGAAAAAATAAAGGAAGAAAAGAAAGTTGAAGTACAGAAGAGAATAAATAACATCTTCACAAAAAATCCAGGATTAAAAATTTTCCTTGAATGGAACGACAAATGGCTGGATAAATCATTTACTTTCAAAAAAATTGAAAATGAAGTACAAAAGCAATATGAAGAACTAGAGAAAAAGCAAGACTTCATAAATTCACAAATTGAAAAGGCAAATTCAGAAATTGAATTTATGATAACTTTCGAATCAATGAAATTTTTAATGACCGAAGACTATAACGTTATTACAGAAAAAATCGAAAGCAAGAAGAATGAAATCAAGCAGACAGAAGAAAATTTGAGACAGAAAGCCGAAGAAAAAAAACAAAGAGAATTGGCTGAACTTGAAGCAAAAAAAGAGCGTGAAAAAGAAGAAGCAGTCAAAAACGCACAAATCAAGGCTACACAGCAACAAAACAATGAAAACAAAGAAACCCAAAAAACAGCCGTGAACAGTAAGTATTACGATATTACATTAAGATTTCCAAAAGCTCCAAGCCAATTTCTGAAAGACTTTAAAGAATTGGTGGATAGTTACGGATTGGAATATATAAAAATAGAAAGCAAACAAATTTAGGAGGATATAGAAATGGGAAGACTAGGAAACGAAAAACACAAAAATGATGATAGATTAATGGTATTTAGAGTAGGAAATGACGAAGTAAAGTTAAGCAATAATCTTGTAAAAAGATATTTGGTAAGTGGACAGGGAAATGTAACAGATCAGGAAATTATGTATTTTATGAAACTGTGTAAGGCAAGAAATTTAAATCCTTTTGTCAAGGACGCCTATTTAATCAAATATACTGATAAAGACCCTGCAACAGTGGTTGTTGCAAAGGACGCTATCGAAAAAAGGGCAATACAACATCCACAATATAATGGTAAAAAAGTTGGGATATATGTGGAAAATAAAGAAACTGGAGAATTAATAAAACGTGAAGGCTCTATATTTAGAAAAGATAAAGAAGAATTGGTTGGGGCTTGGTGTACTGTTTATCGAAAAGATTGGGATAATCCTGTTACTGCTGAAGTGAATTTTGATGAATATATAGGAACTAAAAAAGACGGAACACCAAACACAAACTGGAAAAATCGACCAGTCACAATGATAACAAAAGTAGCAAAAGCACAAGCATTAAGAGAAGCATTTATTGAAGAATTAAGCGGAATGTACGAAGCAGAAGAAAGCGGAGTAAATACGAGCGAATTAGATGATACGCCAGTTCAAATGGACGAAACTAAAATTTACGACAATGAGCATAATGAAAACGATATTGATGATGCCGAAATTGTTGGAGAAAATGAAGATAGTGGAGACCCGTTTTAAAAAAGAGAGGGTTAATTGAAAAGGGTACTTTTTGTTACAAAAAAACAGGAGGATTAAAATGAAAAAGAAACGTTGGAGAGCAAAACATGGCGGATACTATCATTACATCAATTTTCAATTTAAAACAGATTGGACGGTTGAAGCTTTTTCTAAAGAAGACGATATTAATTATAATCTAGGTAATTACTTTGAAACAAAAGAAGAAGCAGAGAAGTGTGCAGAATACATAAAAAAATGTGTTCTTGAATGGCACGAAAAGAGGGATAATAATGAGTAGAGAAATAAAATTTAGAGTATTTATTGATTACAAAATATTTTATCAAGATAAGTATGACGAATACGGCGATAATTTAACTTCAATTGACATTTGTAAAAAGACAATAACAATTACTGGATTTCACAATTACGAAAATGTATATAGATTTGAGGACGAAAAAGTGAAATTAATGCAGTATACAGGAACAAAAGATAAAAACAACAAAGAGATTTACGAGGGGGATATTGTAAAAATTATAAAGCAAGAGGGGTATGGGGAATATTATAATCAAGTCGAATACACAGCCAAAATTGAACACTGCATATCAGAATTTGGATTGCAACCACTTAATCTGAAATTATCTGATGAGAGTATTGTAGAAATCGAGGTTATTGGAAACATTTATGAAAACAAAAATTTACTGGAGGAAAATAAATGAAATATGTGCTAAAAATTGAAACTGATAATTTAGATGTATATAAACACATCTGCAAAGTTTTAGGGGTGGATGTAGAAGAAGACTTAATGGAACTAGGAGACGAAGAAAGCATATTCGAACAAGAAATATCTATAACAGGAAAAAGAAAATCGGAATGATAAAACACGCCGAAATATACAAAATAAAAATTGAAAATGAAATAAGATTCATAGCAAAAGTGTATATTGATAGAGAAGAAATGCAAGAAGAAAGTTTTAGCAGTCCAACTTTTGAAGAGACTGCTAAGCATGTTTTAAAAGATTGTGTTATATCTAGCTATATTAATATGACAAAAATGGAGGAATGATGAAAATAAAGAAATATTTTTATAATGCTAATGATATTATGAAAATACTAGAAATAAGTTTAAGCCAAGCATACAAAGTAATTAGGGAGTTAAATGAGGAATTAAAGCAAAAAGGGATACGTGTGCAACGTGGAAAAGTGGCGATTGAATATTTTAACGAACGCTACAAAATTGCTTAGGAGGTATTCGTATGTCCGTTTACAAAGAAAAGAATGATAAAAAATGGAAAGTTGAAATAAGAACAGTTGATTCAACAGGAAAAGCAATTAGAAAAAGAAAAAGTGGTTTTAATACAAAAAAAGAAGCAATATTGTGGGAACAAGAATTTTTAAATAAACTTGCTTCAAATTCAAATATAACGTTTAAAACTATGTGGGAAATTTACTTGGAAGATTGTAGATTAAAAGTAAAAGACAGTACAATTATTAGAAAAATACAGTTAATGAATAATTATATACTTCCTATTTTCGGAAATATTTTGATGAACGAGATAAATACAAACCACATCAGGAACTTTCAAAATGAACTTCTAGAAAAAAAACTTTCAAAAAATACTCTTAGAATTATTGAAAGCCAAGCGAAATGTGTATTTAATTTTGCAGTAAAATATTACAATCTTGAATCTAATCCTATGTCTAAAGTAAAGACAATTGGTTCAAGAAAAAATACTAGGGAATTTTCCATTTGGAGTTTGGAAGAGTTTCAAAAGTTTATATCAGTTATAGAGGATGTACAGGATGTTGTATTTTTTTCGCTGCTATTCTGGACAGGTATGAGAGTTGGCGAAGCAATAGCTTTGAATATTAAAGATGTGGATTTTGAAAATAAGAAATTAAATGTTAATAAAACAGTTTCAAGAAGTTTTAATGGAGATATTATAACAAAGACAAAAACAGAGAGTAGCATTCGTAAAATTGCACTTACAGATAAAACACTTGAATTATTAAAAAAACAAATAAATAGAATTTATAAGCCAGCAAACAGCCAAAGATTGTTTGATTTTGGAAGAGGATATGCTAGAAAAAGGTTTCTTGAATATGTAGAGCTATCTAAAGTTAAAAAAATAAGAATGCACGATTTAAGGCATTCTCACGCAAGTTTTTTAATTCAAAAAGGTGTAAATATTTTAGCCATTTCCAAAAGGCTTGGACACGAGGACATCAAAATGACATTAAATACCTATGCTCACTTGTATGAAGAAGAAAATAAAAGAATGATAGATATTTTGAACAAAATTTAAAAATTTTATTCTGCCCCTTTTTTACCCCTTTTAGCAAAATAAAAAAGTTATATAATTCTTTAAAATAAAAGGGATATTCACTTTTAATGGAATATCCCAAACATCTGAATTAATTTTTAATTTATTATTTAACTAGCATAACTGTAGGAACACTAGGCACTCTAAATCCTTCTGGATGTCCAGGTGTCGAATTTCCTAACCAGTCATATATAAACTTAATCTGATCATCATAATGTCTTATACATTTATGAGATTCTGGATAAGTTCCAATTTTTTTAGCTGTTGCAGCTTTTCTTTGTTCTCTTGTATTTTTAGGTTCAAATAATGATGGAATACTGTGCATATAACCTCCACCACTAAATCTTACGGCATTTTTTGCATCTCCTACAACTGCCTTGTTATCTGAACCTGTGTACTGCATTACAGGTTTAGAGTAAGCAATTAGGAAAGTTCCATAAGGTGTGGCAAATGAATTTCCAGCATCTTTTCCGGTAGTTACAAATGAAGAAGTTACTACATTCCAGTTATCTCCTGCTTTTTCTATAACCATTTCATTTTGACTTGCTCTGTCAACATAGATAAATCTTGTTATTTCGCCAGTAATTCCTGCATCTTTCAAATATCTTTTTGTAGAAGGTTTTAAATAATAAGTACCATTATCATAGGCATCTATTTTTACTTTTACGTATTTATCATTTTCTTCTTCCACAATCATAATTGTTCTATCTGGAATATTTATATAATCCTTAAAACTTTTATCTGTATAACCAAATTCACTTTGATTAGCACGATTTCCAAATTTATCTCTTTTACCTGATTCCCCTCCTCCAAGCGGAACATAATCATCTAAGACATATATTTTTTTATTGGCACTAACTGCTTCTTTTATAAACTTATTTGTCTTCTCAACTTTTGCCATCATGTCATTCCAGTCAAATTCTCTTTTTTCAACAGCTGATTTTGGAATATACCCAAGCTGATTGTCAAAAAATACTTCATACCATTCATCTGATTTATTTCCAGCATTAGTTTTAACAATTCCTGTTGTTCTGTATTTATGAGAATATGCTGCTGACTTTATGGCTTTAGCATTAGAATTTGGTTCTTTTCTTATGCTTGTCGCTGTTTTTACAAATACAAACTCATCCATTTCTCTTGGAGAGTGTTTATCATATTGAAAATTGAATGTCAAATTTTTTGGTCTTTGACTATTAAATTCTTTAACATAAGAGTATTGCCCTCTCAATGAATTTGTATTTTTAGGTGTTTCTACTGGTTCTTTTATTTCTTTTTCTTTAGGTTCATTTTCTTTTTTTTCAATTACAGAATTTTGAACCTTTTCCATATTAGACTGCTTTGAAGTTTCTACAGGCTTGGTATTTTCTATAGTTTTGTTATTTTTCTGATTTCCTTTAGAATTATCTTCATTTTTTTTTGGCGAAACTGGCTTTTTGTCCATTTCATTAGTTTTTATGTCTTTAGCTGGCTGCACTGTTTCTTGCTTCTTTTCTGGTTTTTGAGTCTGTGTTTTTTGCTTTTGTGCAGATGTAACTCCGCTTTTTTTTGGATATTCTGCTATAAATCCTTTTATAAAAGTGTCAAATTTTGCTTCAAATTCAGATTTAGTTATTGTTTTTTCTACACTTTTTCCTTTTGCAAATTTAGCTTTTTCATTAAATACATAAGGAGTAAATTTTAAACGTACATTATTTCCTTCTACTGCATAATCTACATCTATTTTATCCTTAATGCCATCTCCATCTAAGTCAGGTTCCAGCGAAATCTGCTTCCATTCTAATTTTTTTGTTTCTTTTGGTGCTGAAAAAGTATTAGTTGATATTACAGAAAGTATTATCAATGCCACCATTGAAAATTTCATTTTTTGTAAATTTATTTTATTTATCATAAATTTATTTCTCCTTATTATTTATTTTAAGGTTATCTTATAAAACTACTGCTATTACAGGTTCTTCAGGTATTGTATTATCTCTATCCTTGATTTTACTGTCTGCATTTATCCATCCAACAATAAATTCAATCTGATCATCAAAGTGTCTTACACATTTATGGGAATCTTTGTATGTTCCTATTTTATGAGCAGGTCCTGTATTCAATGTCGACCCTCTGAAATTAAGTCCTACAGGAATTCCATGCATATAACCTCCACCACTGAATCTTACTGCATATCTAGCACTTCCTCCGATAGTCAAGTCTGATCTTCCAGGAAGAGTTTTATCCCCTTCTCTTGCGTGTCTTGTAAATGTCATATACGGTCTTGTGAAAGCTATTAAAAATGCTCCATGTGGTGTTTCATATGATCCCCATCCATCTTTTCCTGTTGTTACGTAAGAATATGTTACCACTTCATATTTTTCTGTTTCAGGATTTCTTTGGAAAAGTGCTTCAGTTTGGCTATGTGGGTCAATTGCAACAAATTTATTTACCTTACCTTTTATATTTTCTACTTGTTTATATGTTTCTTCTTTTTTCTCAATGAAGTAAGGTCCACCATAAAATGGTGTTTCTATTTTTAACATATTATTTTCTTCACCAATTATTCTAAAAATTGTCTGATCAGGAATATTAATAATTTCTCCTTCTTTTTTAGAATTTGTATAACCTATGATACTTTGATTATTTTTATTTCCAAATTTGTCCTTTTCACTAGGTTTATCACGTGATAAAGGCTTGTATTCAGTAATAATATACAATTTTTCATTATCTTTAGTTGCTGTATCAATGAATTTATTTACAATCTCGATTTTTTTAATCATTTTGTCCCAGTAAAAACCTCTTGGTGAAACAGTATCTTCATTACCCGCTATAAATCCTCTGACAGTTGTTGGATTTTCTGCAATAACCTTACCATCTTTGTCCTTATTAATTTTTTTACTTACATTAGTGCTAACTTTTTTTGTAAATTCCGTAAAGTACCATTTTGGACTGTTTGCAGTATCTGATACCATCTCAAATAGTATTTCAGGTTTTTCACTAAATCCTAAATGTGTTACCGCATTTCCATTTGGTGCCTCCAGCAAGCTTGATCCCTTTTTTATAAATAAAAAATTATTTGTATTTTCTGGCGCATGATTATTAAATTTTATTTTATCAAAAACTATATCTTTGTTCTTGTTATCCCCATAAATTGTAATATATCTAGTTTCATTAGGCTGAATATTTTTAGAGTATTCAGGGTAATATTCCTTAACCTTGTCAAACATTTTTTGCATTGTTTGAAATTCTAAAATATCAAACTTTTTATCAAAAGATATTTGATAAGTTAAAATTTCTTTTCCACCTTGATTTGTGTAAATTGAAACAACAGCTCCTACCAAATTATCTACTATATTATAAGTTACAACAACTTTCTCATTGATTCCATCACTATTAAAGTCATAATCAAATACGTCTTTTTCCTGACCTTTTACTGTGATATTTTCAGAATATTCCTTTGGCATATTTAATGGTTCTGCACTCATATTGAATCCTATAACTGTGTTAATTAATGCCAATACTCCTATTTCCACTTTTTTTAATTTTTTTATTTTTTCTTTTCCTGCTTCAATAATACTATCTATTTTTTTTGTCACAAGCTCCCCTCCTACAGCTATTCTTTCTACAACATTTCCACTTATCAGTCAAAAAGCTATTCACTTTTTTCATTTTTATATCTCTCCATCCTTTTTTCAATTTTTTTATTCAAGTAGAAAATTTTGTTTTTCCTGTATATTATACCACAATAACCTCAAAAAAGTAAAACATAAAATCAAATTCTATTTACAAAATTTTGGAAATTCCACTTTTAGCACTTCATAAAGTCTTTCCAGCATTTTCTCCAAATATTTAGTTGGCACAGCTAGATTTACTCTCTCAAATCCATCTCCAGCCTTTCCAAATGTATATCCCTCACTAAAAAATATTTTTGATTTTTTATTCATAAATTCCTTGAGTTCTGTATTTTTAAGCCCTAATGCCCGAAAATCTAGCCATTGTAAATAAGTTCCTTGAATTAGCGGTGCCTTCAAATCTACAAATCTTTCTTTAAAAAATTTATTTACCAATTTCTGATTTTTATCAATTAACAGTAAAAATTCATCTAACCATTCTTCTGACTCTGTATAAGCCAGTTCACATGCTTTATATGCTAATGTTGAAAAAACATGCATTGACATTTTTTCTATTTCAGCCTTGAATTTTTTACGTAATTTCTCATTTTTGATAATTATATTTGAGATTCCTGCTCCAGCTAGATTAAAACTCTTTGTAGGGGCGGTACACGTTATTGTAATTTCAGCAAGTTCCTCTGATAAAGTCTGAAAGACTGTATGCTTATGACCAGCCATGACAATATCAGAATGAATCTCATCAGAAATCACAATCAAATCATTCTCAACTGCAATTTTTCCAATTTTTTCCAAATCTTCCCTGCTCCACACAATCCCAAGCGGATTATGAGGACTGCACAAAAGCAATATTTTATTATTTTTATCTTTTGCAAACTCTTCAAATTTTTCAAAATCAATAGAATACTTGACTTCACCATTCTCGTTTTTACTCTCAACTAATCCACAATCCACCAATTTTCTATTATTTGAAGTAATCGAACTATAAAACGGAAAATAAACAGGAGTAAACGTAATCACGCCTTCATTTTCCTTCGCAAAAGCCTTAATCGCAACATATATAGCTGAAACCACGCCAGGAGTACACAAAATCCAGTCTTTTTCTACCTTAAAACCGTACCTTCTCTCCATCCAGCCTATAACAGCCTCATAATATTTCGGATAAGTTCCCGAATACCCCAAAACCGCTTCATCAATATATTTTTTCATTCCTTCCGTTATCTCAGGAGCAATCTTTAATTCCATATCCGCCACAGAAAATGGAACAATACCGTCTTCCAGCTCTGGAAGCACTTCATACATCTGCTCCCATTTGTACGAGCCTTGCCCTTTTCTGCTTAAGATTGTTTCAAAATCATATTTTTTTGACATTTTTTTACCTCCATTCAAATTCTCTCTACTCATGCTCCTTACAGCTCATTTCCTCAACCACAAGTTTAAACACACAAACTGCCTTAAGCATTTGCTCGTCAAACTCCCATTCTGTTTTTCCAGTATTATTTTTCATCAGTTTCAGCAACGCCTTCATTTTTTCTTGTGAATCTTCAATAATCTCAACTTTCCCATTTCCAATTACACTTTGAAATCTGGCGGTATAATTGCAAGCTTTATCGCCTTTTGTGTAAATTTTGTGATTTGTGTCAAGTTCAAATCCTACGTAGTTATTTTGTTTTATTATATCAAGTTTTCTCCCTGTTCTTGCACCGTGAAAATAAAATGTATAATTTTCATTTTCTTCGGTAAAGCCAAAATTTAGTGGGACGATGTAGACTTTTCCGTTATCGTTTAAGCCAAGACGGCAACAGTCACAGGCTTTTATAATTTCTTTTATTTTTTCGTTGTCTGTAATTTCTCTGTCCCGTCTTCGCATTTTTACTTTTGTATTTTCCACTTTTATGTTTTTCCCTTCTATTATTTCTGTATATTAAATTTAAAATAATCCTGAAATTATCCCATTTTCATCAATATCAATTAACTCTGCTGCTGGCTTTCTAGGTAACCCCGGCATATCTATTATTTCTCCAGCCATTGCTACCAAGAATCCTGCTCCAGCTGATAATCTTACTTCGTTGATTGTAATTGTGAAGCCTGTTGGTCTCCCTAGCAGATCTGGATTATCTGATAATGATTTTTGTGTTTTTGAGATACATATTGGCAATTTATCGTAGCCGTTTTCTACGTATTTTTTGATATTGTTAAGTGCTTTTGGTGCGAAGTTCACTCCATCCGCTCCATAAATTTCTTTTGCAATTTTTTCTATTTTTTCCTGAATTGACAAGTTCAAATCATAGAGTGGAGTGTATTTTTTATCTGATTTTTCATTCTTTTCAATGGCGTTCATAACTTTTTCCACAAGCTCTTTTCCACCTTCTCCACCTTTTTCCCAGATTTCGCAGTTGGCAACTTCCACGTCCATTTTTGCGCAGAAGTCTTTTATCACTTGAATTTCAGCATCAGTATCAGTTATAAATTTGTTAATTGCCACAACAACTGGCAAATTGTACTTTTGCATGCTTTCAATATGTTTTTCAAGATTTACAAGCCCCTTTGTCAATGTTTCGATATTTTCCGACTTCAAGTCCTTATCTCCGCCGTGATGCTTCAACGCACGAACTGTCGCAACGATTACAATAACATTTGGCTCCAATTTCCCAAGCCTAGCTTTTATATCCAAAAATTTCTCAGCCCCCAAATCAGCCGCAAATCCAGCTTCCGTAACCACATAATCAGACAATTTCAATGCCATTTTTGTAGCCAGCAACGAATTACATCCATGTGCAATATTCGCAAAAGGTCCACCATGAATAAATACAGGTGTATTTTCCAAAGTCTGTACCAAGTTAGGCTTTATCGCATCTTTTAGTAATGCTGCTACTGCCCCTTGAATATTAAGCTGCTTAACTTTAAGCATTTCCCCTTTTCTGTTGTATGCAAAAACTATTTCCCCAATTCTTTCCTTCAAGTCAGTAATAGAGTCAGCAAGACAGAAAATCGCCATAATTTCTGAAGCAACCGTTATTTGAAATGAATTTTCACGAGGTACCCCATTCACTTTTGGTCCAAGCCCAACGACAATGCTTCTCAAATTTCTGTCATTCATATCAAGCACACGTTTAAAAGTAATATTATTCACATCAATATCAAGTTCATTTCCAAAATGTATATGATTGTCAATGCACGCAGAAATCAAGTTATGTGCAGCCGAAATTGCGTGAATATCCCCTGTAAAATGTAAATTTATCTCTTCCATAGGTACCACTTGCGACATTCCACCGCCAGCAGCTCCACCTTTCATCCCAAACACAGGTCCCAAGGACGGCTCTCTAAGTGCCGCAATCGACTTATATCCAAACTTGTTCAACGCCTGAGTCAATCCAACAGTAACAGTAGACTTCCCTTCCCCTGGAGGCGTAGGAGTAACAGCCGTCATCAAAATCAATTTCCCATCTTTTTTCCCTGCATTTTTCTTCAATACTTCCAAACTAACCTTAGCCTTATACTTCCCATACGGCTCAAAATCATCCTCTGTAAGTCCAATACTTTCTGCAATCTCACTAATTTTTTTCAATTTCGCATTTTGAGCAATTTCAATATCCGTCATCCTAACATCCTCCTGTATTTTTTATTATTTATATAAAAATCGAAAAAGTCATGTTAATTAAAAGACTTTTCCGATATTCATTTACAATTTGTTCATTTTTTATAACTTTTTCTTTAGAAATTCATATTAGTTCTTAACTTCTACAAGTGAAACTATTTTTCTAAACCAATTTACAATTCTAAATAACATCATCTTCTCGTAAATACATCATATTATATCTTTTTATAATTGTCAATATTGAAAACAGAGATAATTTTGTATTATTTTCTAAAATAATGTCTGCTGATTTGTTGCTGACAGATCCTTTAAGCATCCATATTCTTTCATCAGTTCCACAATCGTTTTATTCAATTTTGTACGTTTTACTAAATCCTCGATTGATAAAAAGTCAACTTTTCGTTCTGAAACGATATTTTCAGCAACAGCTTCTCCCAGTCCATCCATTGCGATTAATGGCATTCTGATTTTGCCGTCCTGTATTGTGAAAAGTTTTGCTTCTGATTTATAGATGTCAATTTGTTCCAGTTCGATTTTACGGTAGTGCATTTCAATCAAAATTTCGTATAGAAATAATTCCTGCTTTTCTTTAGCGTTTAAGTTTCCTTTTCTGTCCATTTCCATTTTCGCACGTTTCAATTCTTCTACTGGTCTGAACATTGTTGTCATTTTAAAATCTCCAACTTTTCTATTTAGGAAAGCTGTGTAAAATTCTATTGGATAATGCACTTTAAAATAAGCAATTCTTACTGCCATCATTACGTAAGCCACCGCATGCCCTTTTGGGAACATATATTTTATTTTTTCGCATGAATCAATATACCATTGCTCCACACCATGTTCTTTCATCGTTTTAGAATATTCCTGCCACTTTTCACGATTTTTCGTAGGCTGTCCTTTTCTGACAAATTCCATTATGGAAAAGGCTAATGATTTATCCAGTCCATCATCAATCAGCTTATTCATAATGTCATCTCGCACCGTGATAATTTGACTCAAGGTTGCAATTCCACTTCTTACGTAGTCCTGTGCATTATTCAGCCAAACGTCTGTTCCGTGTGAAAGGCCAGAAATTCTGACTAATTCAGCAAAAGTTTTTGGACGTGTGTCAACTAGCATCTGTTTTACGAAAGATGTACCAAATTCAGGTATTCCTGATGTACCTGTCGGAGAGCCGATTTCATCTGGAGTTACACCAAGTGCTTCTGTCCCGCTGAATAAACTCATTACTTCCTTATCATCAAGCGGAATCGTATAAATATCAACATCTGTCAAATCCTGTAAAATTCTAAGTGTTGTCGGATCGTCGTGTCCCAGTATATCTAGTTTTACAAGCTGTTCGTCCATTACGTGATAATCAAAATGGGTTGTCTTGGAAGTTGATTTCATATCATTTGCTGGACGCTGAATTGGGCAGAAATCGTAAATTGACTTGTCCTTTGGAACGACTATCATTCCACCGGGATGCTGTCCAGTTGTTTTTCTAGCCCCTTCACAGCCTTTTGCAATTCTCATAACTTCTGCTTTTCTTTCCCTTATTTCAGGCGTTCCTTCCACTTCTTCAAGATACTTTTTCACATACCCGAAAGCATTCTTTTCGGCAAGCGTAGAAATCGTTCCAGCACGAAAGACATTATCGCTTCCAAACAGCTCTTCCGTATATTTATGAATCTCTCCTTGATATTCCCCAGAAAAGTTCAAGTCAATATCTGGCACCTTATCTCCATTAAATCCCATAAACACTTCAAATGGGATAGCGTGTCCATCCTTTATATATTTTGTACCACATTCTGGACAATTTTTGTCAGGATAGTCAACTCCACTTCCTTCCTCGTTCATAAATTCCGTATGCTTACATTTCGGACATCTGTAGTGCGGATAAAGTCCGTTCACTTCCGTAATTCCCATAAGATAGGCAACTATTGAAGATCCAACCGAACCACGTGAACCTACAAGATAACCTGCATCTACCGATTTATGCACAAGTTTCTGTGCAATCAGATAAAGCACTGCAAATCCATTTTGAATAATCGAATTAAGCTCCTTTTCCACTCTTTCCTTCAAGCTTTCATCAATATTTTCCCCATAAAGCTCCTCAAGTTTCTTATAAGTCATTTCCCTTACTTCATCTTCTGCCCCATCAATTTTTGGCGGATAGAATCCAGTTGGAATTGGACGCACCTGCTCTATCATATCATTGATTTTATGAGTATTTTCCACAACGACTTCCTGAGCCGCTTCTTCTCCCAGATAATCAAATGCTTCCAACATTTCTTCGGTAGTTTTAAAATACAATTTTCTATCAAAAAACTCATATCCTCTCACTCCTTCCGAAGTTTCAGTTTTCCACATCGTTCCACTTCCCAAAAGAAGAACATTCCTGTTAATTGCTTCACGCTCTTCAAGATAATGGGTATCTCCTGTCGCAACTACAATTTTATTCTGACTTTTTCCAAGTTCGTAAAAATACTTGTTCATTTCCTTTATTATATCGTAACTTTCAATTTCCTTGCTTGTTCTTTCCACCATGTCAGCATAGTTTGTATGTGGATGAATCTCAATATAATCATAAAATCTCGCTTTTTCCTCAATGTCATCTTTTTCTGCCCCACGTAAATAAAGATTTACAAGTTCTCCCTTATTTCTTTCAGAAGCCGAAGCAGAACTTGCAATTAACAGATTTTCCCTCATGCTGTTTAACAAAGTTTTTGGTATTCTAGGCCTTCTCATTCCAAAAAATTCTATGTTGGAACGTGATACAAGCTCGTACAGGTCACGAAGCCCAGCCTGATTTTTTACCAGAATCATCGTGTTCAATGTTTCAGAATTTTGAATATTCGGCTGTAAATCTGTATTAATCTCAATCAATTTCAAAATCCCTTTACTTAAAATCATATTTAAAAATTTCTGAAAAACTTCCGCAGTAGCCTTTGCATCATCAACAGCCCTATGGTGTGTTTCAAGCGTAATCCCAAAATATTTCACCAAATTAGCAAGACCATATCCTCTCGAATCAGGAAGCAATGTCCTAGCCAAAGGTAACGTATCAATTACGCTTGGAGAATACTCAAGTCCTTGCTCAATAGTTTTTTGCTTGATAAATCCCACGTCAAATTTCGCATTGTGGGCAACTACCGTTGTATCGGTACAAAATTCTAGAAATCTTGGAAGTACTGTTTCTATTTTTTCAGCATTTGCAACCATTTCATCAGTAATTGTTGTAAGTTCTGTTATCTTTGGCGGAATTGGAATTTCAGGATTTACAAATTCAGAAAATTCTCCAATAATCTCTCTTCCACGCATTTTCACAGCCCCAATTTCAATTATCTTGTCATTAAAAGGATCAAATCCTGTCGTTTCAATATCGAATACAACATAAATTTCATCTTCAATCATCTTGTCCTTAGGATTCGTAATCAAGTCCTGCTCGTCATCAACTACATACGCTTCCATCCCAAAAATAACTTTAAAATCCTCATTTGCCTCCTTAAACGCAAACGGAAATGAATGCACTACTCCGTAATCTGTTACAGCAATCCCGCTATGCCCAAATTCTTTAGCTCTTTTCGCATAATCCTTGATTGACATAACTCCGCTCATTTCACTCATATTCGTATGTGCATGAAGTTCTATTCTTTTTTTCGGAGCGTTGTCCTCTTTTTTCACATCTTTAGATTCTATAGCTTCCACTCTTTGCGTTCTCACATACTTTTCACCACTATACATATCCGCCTCAAAACTTCCAGTAACCTTTACCCACTCCCCAAGTTTTACCTTAATATCCTCATTCGTGTTAAAAAATATTCTACAGCTAACAGAGTCTGTATAATCTGTAATCATAAAATCACACATTAACTTCCCATTCTTAGTTTCTCTCATATCTACGTTAAAAATTTTTCCTTCTAGTGCCACATCATCACCATTGTTCAAAATATCAAGTGTTGAAAACGGCATAGCATCTAAATCAGGAATTTTTTTCCATTTGTAATTACCTTTGTTACTATCTCCATTAGCGTTTCCGCCATTTGAATAACCGTTTGCGTTATTTCCATTATTAAAATTTCCGTTTCCTCCATAATTACCGCCATTACCATTACTTACACTGGCATTTTCATACTTTGGAAGTTCACTTGCCTTTACCGAATTTAACTTATTTTGAGCCTTAATTTTAGCCTTCACTTCATCAAAATCCCCATTTACAAACTCAATTTTTACCGAATTGTCCATACATTCATAAATTTTTCTTGTAAGTTCTTCCTTTGCCTCCGTTCTTTTGGCCTCTTCTATCAAATGGTGCGATGGTAATTTTATAAACACCGTATTTTCAAGACTTTCCACTTCATAACTTGCAAAAATATACTGATACCTCTTGCTCTCATACTTATAATTCTCAATTGCAAATTTTACAAATCCAATAACATCTTTTTGTATCAATTCAGGATTGACATCCATCTTAATCTTCAATTTTAACCCATTTTCAAAACTCTTATAAAGCAGCTGTCTCAAATCCTGTATCTCATTATGTGCCTCAAAATTATGAACCCTCACAAATATTTCAATCTCTCTCTTTTTAGAAAATAAATTAACATACTCAATCTCAAAATTCTTAATTCCATATTTCCTAAAAAAATCTTCTGATGGTTTAACCTTCAAATACTTTGTACTCATTTTTCTATCTATGCCCCCTAACATTTTTTATCTTTATCCTCATTCTAGTTATTAAATCTTTTCTTTAAATTCTTGAATTAAGTTATTTTCTTAATTTTTTTAGATTTTTCTGTTAATTTATATTTTTTCTTTTTTTTACGTAAAGGGGATCAACCGCCATCCCCTTTACAATCCCGGCTTGTCTAAGCATTTTTTGAAAATAAAATCGAAACTCGCTACGTAAAACTTCGCTCAAACAATCGATTTTATTTCCAAAAAATCACGACACTTTTTAGTTTAATCATAACAGGTAATTTTATTAAAAAGGTTCAGATTATAATAAAATAAACTTTTTTAATTTTAATAAACCGACGGAGCTTTTATTTGTTCAACTACGACTGTTTGACGACTGTAAGGAGGAGTTTCGGAGTTGGGCAAATAAAAGTCGTAGTCTAGCCATAGGTTGCAGGATTTGCGGCAATGAGCAATCCTGCTAAAATAAACAAAAAAAATATAATTAAAAATAGTAAGAACTGTTATTAAACAAAATAATCTAAAAAATTTAGAAATTAACTTAATTAACGATTATAAAGAATAAACTTAATATAAATAAATCAACTTTATTATATAATTTTTACAATATTTTAGCAATACAATTTCCAAAAATAAAAACTGACTCATCTTCCTTAAAACAAGCCAGTTCTTATATTCAATTTATTTTTTATAAAAAATTATTTTACTGAAGCTTCGTAGATTCCTTCAATTGTTGATTCCAAAGTTTTGTTAAATTCTTCGTCACTTTGCTGTGCTGACAATCCTTCAGTTAATGCTCTTGAGAAACTTGCGATTATTCCTTTATTTTTTGAAAGAATTTCATTTGCTTTTTCTCTTGGATAACCTCCTGATAATGCGACAACTCTTACAACTCTTGGATGTTTTGTCAAATCTTCATAAAAGTTTTCAACTGTTGGCAAAGTCACTTTTAACATAACATTTGAAGTTTCAGGTAATTTATCAAGATGCTTTTTGATTTCATTCTTTAATATTGTTTCACATTCTGCTTTATCAGTATTATGAATATCTACTTCTGGTTCAATTATTGGAACAAGTCCTGCTGCAATAATCTTATTTGCAACTTCAAATTGCTGATCTACAACTTTTTTAATTCCTGTTTGTGATGCCTTTTTTATAACAGAACGCATTTTTGTCCCAAAAATATGTCTTTCATTTGCTCTTTTCAAAAGCTCATCCAATTCTGGCATTGGTTTCATTGTTTGAACTCCATCTTCCAATTCTTCAAGTCCTTTGTCAACTTTTAAGAAAGGCAAAACTCCTTTTTCTTCCCACAAGAAATCCGCTGTATATTTTCCATCAATTTTTCTATCCATAGTTTGCTCAAATAAAATAGCACCTAAAATTTTTGTATCATTAAAAGCTGGACTCTTTATAATTCTAGTTCTCATTTTATGAATCAAATCAAACATCTCTGCATCATTTGAATATTCATTTTCATCAATTCCATATAATTTCAATGCTTTTGGAGTACTTCCTCCACTTTGATCCAGTGCTGCAATAAATCCTTTTCCATTTCTCATTTTTTCCAATTTTTCGTTCATCATAACTGTCCTCCTCATTTAAAATTCAGAATTTTTAAAAATTGCTTTCTATATTTTTATCATAGCACTTTTTTCAAAAATGTCAATTAAAATTTAAGAATCTCACTTTTTAAATTTATCTTAAAAATTTTGAGCTCCTACCAATTTTACTTTTAATACTGCTGGCTGATAAATAACTTCCTCCAGCATTCCTTTGGCTTTTATTACAAATTTAAATAGGTATGCGTAATTTTTTGAAGTTCTTGAAAGCAAAAGATTTGGATCTGCTTTTCCAATGGTATCAGATTGCCCCATCCAGTTGTATTCGTTTATAATTATATCTCCTACTCTGGAAGTTGAGCCACGTTTTAATTCCATTTCCTGAACATATTGACCTTTTTTAAAGTCTTTCATTTTTTTTGCCCCTTTAGGCATTACAGCTTCCACAAGCAATTTTTCACCTTCATTTGGTACCGCAACATAAATTTTGACATTTTCAATTTCAATATTGTCATTTAAAATATCAAAACCAAATGCAAATTTTACTGACGAATTTTTAACATCCTTATTATCATAATCAAACATCACACCTGCTGTATTTGTTTTATAATTTTTATTTCCATTAGGGTTTAAAGAGGTAAACTGCATTTTTTCACCATTTCCCTTATCCAGATTCAAACTTTTTCCAGCAATTACATTATTTAAAGTTTTCCCAGCTGTTACAAATGTAAAACTATTTTTTTTACCAAATGCTATAATTCCCATTAGCAACATTAAACTTAAGATTATTCTTTTTAAATTAGACATTTTAATTTCCTCCTTAAATTATTTATGTAATAATATTTTATAATATTCCTTTATTTTTTACAAATTTATTTTTATTTCTCAAAATTTCCTTTAATTTCCCCATTGATTAGACTTTTTTTTTATGATATAATTTTTATATAATTAATTTAGGAGGAAAAAATGGGAAGACATGGTACAATAGCTGGGCGTAAGGAAGCACAGGATAAAAAAAGAGCCGCATCATTTACAAAACTTGTTAGACTTATAACAGTAGCAGCAAGAGGCGGAGAAAATCCTGAATTTAATGTAGCCCTAAAACATGCAATCGAAAAAGCAAAAGCAATTAATATGCCTAATGACAATATTAACAGGGCAATCAAGAAAGGAGCAGGAACTGACGGCTCAACAGCCTTTGAAACATTAAATTACGAAGGTTACGGTCCTGCAGGAGTTGCTATTATTGTAGAAGCTCTTACTGATAATAAAAATAGAACTGCTTCATCTGTAAAGGTGGCTTTTGATAGAAATGGCGGAAATCTAGGGGTTTCTGGATCAGTTTCATATATGTTCGGAAGAAAAGGTGAAATTATCATTGAAAAAACTGATGATATTGATGAAGAAGCGCTAATGGAAGTAGCACTTGAAGCTGGAATGGAAGATATGGAAACTCTAGAAGATAGTTATTATATCACAACTGAAACAGCGAACTTTGATGCAGTAGCAGATGCCTTAAGAAACGCAGGATACACTTTGCTTGAAGCAGATATTCAATACTTGCCGTCTATAGAGGTTGACTCTCTTAGCGAAGAAGATTTACAAAAATTAAGAAAGTTAATCGATACTCTAGAAAATGATGATGATGTACAAAAAGTTCATCACAACTATGCTGGAGAATTATAATAAACATTTATAAATTTAAAAATTTTAATTGCGGAATTATTTTCCGCATTTATTTTTATTATAAGTTACAACATTAATTAAATGCAGCAATTTACAATATTTATTGTATATTTCCTATTAGAATAGAAAATTTTATTAATATAAAAAATAAAAAGGAGTTATATTTTATGAAAAAAAACGGAGAAGAAACAGTTACTCCGATAAAAAATATGAAAATTATTCAACGAAATGATTTTCAAAACTTTACACTTGATTCTGTCTTGCTTGCAGACTTTGTAAAAATTAATCGAAAAACTAAAAAAATCCTTGATATTGGAACTGGCTGTGGAATTATCTCATTACTTCTAGCACAACGTTCAAAAGCACAAATTATAGGTATAGAATTACAGGAAACAATGGCAAAAATTGCAAAAAGAAATACTGAAAACAATATTTTCGAAAATCAAGTTCAGATAGTAAATGAAGACATTAAGAATTACAAAAATATTTTTACTCGTGACGAATTTGACACAATTGTTACAAATCCTCCGTATTTTGAATTTACTGGCGACATTTCCCAAACAAACAATTTGGAACAACTGGCATACGCAAGACACAATATCAATTTGACACTTGAGGAAATTATAAAAATTTCTTCTTACTTATTAAAAAATATGGGCAGTTTCTCAATTGTATTTCGAAGCAAACGTCTAGTAGAAGTTCTATCACTTTTACAAAAATATAATTTAGAGCCAAAACGAATGAAAAACTGCTATACAAAATGGAATGAAAACTCAAAAATTTGCCTTTTAGAAGCAATAAAAGATGCAAAGAAAGGATTTTCTATTGAAATGCCAATTTTTGTTTATGATGAAAATAGAAGAAGAAGTGAATATATTGAGAATTTGTATAAATAAAAAAATTTTAGAATACATCTTTTAGTATTTAAAAAATTAAATTTAAATATTTTCCTATTTATATTTTTAACAGATTAAAAAATTGAAATTTAAACATAACAATCTTTATATTTAATGTAAAAATGTCGTGATTTTTTTGGAATGAAAATGATTGTTTGAGCGTTAGCGAGTTTCATTTTTATTTCAAAAAAATGCTTAGACAAGCCAGGGATGCAAGGGAAATGGCGACTGATTTCCCTTGCTTTATAAAAAGAAAAAACATAAAAGTTATAGAAAAAATATTTATTAATAATAAACACTTTTTCAAAATCTAAATAAAAATTATTTAGATGGATACTAAGGAGTAGATTTAATTTTTTGAAATTATCAAATACATTTATTATAAAATTTTATCACTATTTTAAATGGAATTTAGTATAATTCAAAAATTATAATAATTTCTTATATAATTCTTTTATATCTTCTAAATTTGTATCCCGTGGATTTCCACCTGTACAAACGTCATTTAATGCAGATTCAGCAATAAAGTCTAAATCTTTTATATCCATAATTCCTTTTAGATTGTTTGGAATTCCAACATCGCTTGCTAGTTCTCTTACTTTATCAACTGCAGCTTTTCTATATTCTTCTGGTGACATTGTTCTTGTATGTTTTACACCGAATGCTTTTGCGATAGCTTTAAATTTTTCTCCAGTAAATTCAGCATTGTATTCCATTACAGTTGGAAGAATTATTGCGTTTGCAATTCCATGTGGAGTACCATAAAATGCCCCTAGCGGATGTGCCATTGAGTGTACAATTCCAAGTCCTACATTTGAGAATCCCATTCCAGCCAAATATGAAGCAAGTGCCATTTTTTCACGTCCTTCAGGTTCATTATTTACAGCGCTTCTCAAATATTTTGCAATCAATTCAATGGCTTTTAAGTGGAACATGTCAGTCATTTCCCAAGCAGCTTTTGTTGTAAATCCTTCAATTGCATGAGTTAAAGCATCTAGTCCAGTTGCAGCAGTAAGTTCTTTTGGCATGCTTGTCATCATTCCAGGGTCAACAATTGCCACAATTGGTAAATCATGTGGATCAACGCATACAAATTTTCTGTCTTTTTCAACATCTGTGATTACATAGTTAATTGTAACTTCTGCAGCAGTTCCAGCTGTTGTCGCGACAGCGATAATTGGTACACATTTATTTTTAGTGTCTGCAACACCTTCAAGGCTTCTTACATCAGAAAATTCTGGATTGTTGATAATAATGGCAACTGCTTTTGCAGTATCCATTGGTGAACCTCCACCAATTGCGATAATGTAGTCAGCACCTGAAGATTTGTACTTTTCAACACCATCTTTTACATTTTCAATAGTTGGATTTGGTTGAATATCAGAAAAAACTTCATAAGCTAAATTTTCCTTATCCAGCAAATCTGTAATTTTTGATACTCCACCAAATTCTAAAAGCCCTTTGTCTGTACATATAAGCGCTTTTTTGAATTTATTTTTTTTAACTTCCTCTGGGATATGGTTTATTGCTCCAAAACCATGATACGAAATTTCGTTCAAAATAATTCTTTGTGCCATTTTTCTACCTCTTTTCAAATTTTTGTTTTTAATAAATATTTTCATTCTAATTATACTACACTTTTTTAATTTTTCAAGTCTAATATTATATTTATTTTAAATTAAACTAAAATTTTTATAAAATAACCATAATTTTTAAATTTGTTTTTTATAAAATTTTTTCAAAAATATTGTAGCAAAATAACAAAAAAAGTCCTCTAATTTTAAGGACTTTTAATAATTTAAATTATATTCTGTTAAACATCTAGTTTAATTCTTTCAATTTGAGCACCAACAGCATTTAATTTTAATTCTAATTTATCATATCCTCTATCTATGTGATAAACTCTATTTACAACTGTTTCACCATCTGCTGCAAGTGCCGCCAAAACTAGCGCTGCTCCGGCTCTCAAGTCTGAAGACATTACTTCTGCACCTGTTAACGGTAATCCTCCATTTATAAAAGCTACTCCATGTTTTATTGTAATATCTGCTCCCATTCTGTTAAATTCAGGTACGTGCATAAATCTGTTTTCAAATACAGTTTCTTCCATTGAGCTTCCACCATTTACCAGAGTTTGAAGCAACATCATTTGAGGCTGCATATCTGTTGGGAATCCAGGGTGTGGCAAAGTTTTTATTTTTGATGGCTTTAAATCTTTTACTTTTCCTATTACAGTCAGAATATCTCCATCCTGTTCAAATTTTGCTCCCATTGCTTCTAATTCAGATTTAAATACTCCTAAATCATCAAGTCTTGCATTTTGAATTTTTAAATCTCCTTCTGTAACTAATGAAGCTATCACATAAGTTCCTGCCTCAATTCTATCTGGCATAATTGAATATTCCACAGCGTGAAGTTCTTCAACTCCTTCAATTTCAATAGTAGGAGTTCCTAATCCTGTAATTTTTGCTCCCATTTTATTCAAGAAGTTTCCTAAATCAACAATTTCAGGCTCTCTTGCAGCATTTGAAATAACAGTTTTCCCAGGAGTTTTTACTGCTGCCATCATAATGTTCTGAGTAGCCCCTACACTTGGAAAACCTAAGGGAATTTCAGCACCTTTTAATTTGTCTGCTTTTGCATGAATATATCCGTGAACTCTTGTAATTTCCGCTCCCAATAGTTCAAATCCTTTTAAATGCAAATCAACTGGTCTTGAACCGATTGCACATCCTCCAGGCAATGAAACAACTGCTTCATCTAAATTTGCAATCATTGGTCCCATTACTAGAAATGATGCTCTCATCTGTTTTACAATTTCATAGCTTGCTTCTGTTCTTTTAAATCCATTATTTACAATTTTATAAGTATTGTCATCTAATTTTTCTGTTTCCATTCCCAAATCTTCCAGCAGTCTCATTGTTACTCTTATATCACGTAAATTTGGAACATTTTTTAGAATGTACTCACCTTTTGTAACAAGTGTCGCTATAATTATTGGAAGTGCTGCATTCTTAGCTCCGCTTACTTTAATTACTCCATTTAATGGTGTTTTCCCTTTTATTCTAAATCCATCAACCACGTTTTTTTCCTCCTAATTTTTGACATATCGGACATTTTGAGCCAAACAATTTGTCCATAAATTTTAATTCTTTATAATTTTTAGCATATTCAGGCATTTCTTTTTTTATTATATCTAAATGAAAATCACAAACTGCACTTTCCATAGCTTCAAAATATACATCTGGCAAGTGCTTTAAATGACATTTCTCAAGTTTTGAAGTTACAACAATTTCATCTCCATCTTCATGGACAATCGCATCCTTTGCAACGACCACAAGTGCTATCTGACCTACATATGCTAGATTATCTATCATTTTATAAGGCACTCTCTTTTTCTTAGCTATTTCAATGTATTTTTTTATATCATTAAAATCTGCATGTCGTGAAATAACCATTTTGTCCACATCTTTATCTTCCAAAGCTTTTTCTATTTCATAATAAATCCCTTTTTCTTTTATTTCCTCAAATGTAAGGGCTTTGATAACTCTTTCTTTGTATTCTCCAAGAAATAAATTTTTTTCAGCTTGAGCATTTACAGCTCTATCTGTTACATCTTCTACACTTTTCATAACGTCTGCACTACTATTTTTATTAACGTTAACCATTTCCATTTTTTATTACTCCACTTCATTTAAAACATTATATTTTTTAAATTTTAATATTTATAAATATAATCAAAATTTATCATATTTTGTCATTATACTACTTTTTTATATATTTCTCAACTATTTTTTGAACTTTTATCTATTTTTAATAAAATCAGATACTATTTTGAGTTCAAACATATTTAAAATTAAAAAACTAACATTGATAATACAAAGACAACCTTAAATATAAGAAATATTTGTACAAATTTTGTTATTTTAGGTATTTCTGACCTTCCTTCGTCCTTTCTTACTGAAAAAATTAAAAGTAAAAATAATATAACATACGTAATTGTACCTATCATAGAAATATTTCCTGTAAACAAATAAATTACTTCTAGCAATAAAAAGGCATATATTTTAAAAGTGGTTCTCTTACTTGTAAAAAATATATTTATCAAATTATAATTGGCATACATATATAACAAAATTAGCATAACAATTCCCAAATACTCTGTTATTATATCCATTTTTTTTATAATGAAAAACACAAAATATGCAATAATTGTTAATAATAATACTCTTAACTTTTCATCTTTATGTTTTTTTAACTCACGATTTTCCTTCATTTTTTTAGTCATCTCCTAATTTTATATTGTTATAAATCATTTTTAGTTTGGATTTTTCAACATGTGTGTAAATTTCTGTTGTTGTTATGTTTGAATGTCCAAGTATCTCTTGCACAATACGGACATCAGCACCGTTTCCAAGCAGAATTGTAGCAAGCGAATGCCTAAAAATGTGTGGATATACATTTTTTTCAATTCCAGCGTTTTTTGCAATGGTCTTTAAATCCTTCCAAAATTTTTCCCTTCGAGTATTTGGAAAAATCCTAAAACTTTCACTTGCATTCTTTAATTTTGGTCTATAAATAGCCAAATAATTTTTTATTTCATTTTCTAAACTATCATAAATTGGTATTATTCTATATTTTGATCCTTTTCCAAGTACCTTTATAAATTCGTAGTCTTGATTTTCCACATCCTTTATTTCCAAATTTAAGGTTTCTGAAATTCTTGATCCAGTTGCAATCAAAATTTTGATAATAAGTTTATTTTGCATACCTTCAGGCGTGTGAGGGCAGTTATCCACAATTTGTTTCATTTCTTTTAGTGTAAGTATTTCAGGTAATCTATGTTCACGTTTTAAGGACTTTACCATTCCTGTTGGATCTTTTTTTATTGCTTTATTTAGATAGCAGAATCTGTAAAATGTCTTTATTGCCGATACTTTTCTTAATATTGAATTTCGTCTTAATTTTTCGCTTATATATTCAACATAATCGAAAATATCCTGTTCTTTTACTTTCGAAAAATCTTTTTTTACAAATAAAAAAAATTGTATTAAATCTCGATTGTATCCAGTGATTGTATTTTGAGAGCTTCCCTTTTCATACTCTAAAAAATCAAGAAATTCTCTAATCTCCATTTTATTTTCACGTGTTATTTTTTTATCATTGTTTTTTGAACATTCACTGCTTTTAACATTACCGTCTCTTTCTTTTTCCAAATTTTCTTTATCTGAATTAAGTTTTTTCTTTTTTAAATTATCTATATCAGTACTTTTTTGTCCCATAGCCCCATTATCTCCTTAGCGTGATTAACAGATGCTTCAGTAATATTATCACCTGAAATGATTCTTGCAATTTCTCTTATTCTTTCTTCAGTATTCAGTTCACGAACTTTTGTCTCTGTAAGACCATTTTCAATTTCTTTTTTTATAAAGAACTGCTGCTGCGCTTTTCCAGCAATTTGCGGAGAATGAGTTACACAGATAATCTGGGTATTTCTTGAAAGCTCTCTTAATTTTTCTGCCACTCTTCTTACAGTTTCTCCAGAGATTCCTGTATCAATCTCATCAAAAATCAGCACTGAAATATTGTCAACAGCTGAAAATACCGTTTTAAGAGCAAGCATTATACGTGAAATTTCTCCACCTGAAGCAATTTTGGCAAGTGGCTTGAATGTTTCCCCTACATTTGTTGCGATTAAAAATTCTGCATTGTTTATGCCATGTGCTGTTATTTCTTCAGTTTTTGTAATTTCTACCTTGAATTTTGCATTTTCCATATTTAAGTCGCTTAGCTGAATATCAATTGTGTTCTGAAGACTTTCTGCAATTTCCATACGAATTTGGCTAAGTCTTTCACCATCTTGAAAATACTTGCTTACCAATTCATTTTTTTCAACCTTTAAATTTTCCAGCTCTTCATTTTCAAAATTAACCAATGACAGATCTTTTTCAATTTTATCTTTGTATTCAAGAATTTCAGTAATTGTTGAGCCATATTTTAATTTCAGCTTATTAATCGCATCAATTCTTTCGACAATTTTTTCCAGTTTATCATCATCCATCTCGACATCTCCAGCAAAATTATCTACAGAATACGAAATTTCCTCCACTTCATAAAGTACAGACTCAATCTTATCGTATAATTCACTATAAGATTCTGACAAATCCGAAAGCTGCTCTAAATTTCTCTTAGCCCTTCCAAGTGCTGATAAGATTGAAAATTCTCCTTCTTTTAAAAGTTCTGAAGTTTCTCCCAGCTTTTCATTAATTTTTCCAGCATTAAACAATATTTTATACTCTTCTTCCAGTTCTTCATCTTCGTTTTCCTTTAAATTAAGGCTATTAATTTCGTTAAACTGAAATTCTAGAATATCTTTTTTTTCTGCAATTTTTTCTTTTTCTTCTTCAATATTCCTTATTCTTGAATTTAATTTTTTTATTTCATTCACATTTTCACGAATCTTTTTAGAAAGTTCCTTTCCCTCATCATCAAGAAATCTGTCAAGTAAATGCAAATGATATTCTTCATTTAATAAGAACTGATGTTCATGCTGCCCGACCAAATCAATAATATTCACCATAAGTTCCTTTAATCTTGATAAAGTAAGTCTTGCACCATTTACGGTAATCTTCGATTTGGCGTTCCTGTCAAAATATCGTGTTATAATAAGTTCGTCATCATCTATCTCAAACCCAAGCTCATTTAACCTTTTTTTCTGATTTTCATCTAATTCAAAAATTCCTTCTGCAAAAAGGCTTTCTTCCCCATTTCTAATCATATCTGTATGACTTCTTTCACCAATTAATAGTGAAATTCCATCTAGAATAATTGATTTACCAGCCCCTGTTTCTCCAGTTAATGCAATAAATTTGTCATTAAATTCTAAATCTAATTTTTTGATTATTGCTAAATTATTTAATCTTAATTCCCTTAACATTTCTTCCCTTTCACTATTTTATTTTTTATAAAACAGAATCTCCCCATTTCAATTTTTGTCGGAGTATACTGTAATAATCACTGTTTATAGGTTTTATTATTCGAATTTTTTTCTTTGATAATCTTGCAGTTACTAAATCATTCTCCTGTATCTGAAACCATTGGTTTCCGTCGATATTCAAATGGACTGCATCATCTCTTGATGTTGCCTTAAAACTTAGAACTTCACAACCGTTTACAATTATTGGACGCGCTGTTAAACTTTGTGGAGCAAGAGGTGTTATGGAGAGTGCATTTAGTCCAGGGTGAACAATTGAACCACCTGCTGAAAGCGAGTAAGCAGTCGATCCCGTAGGAGTTGCTACGATTATTCCATCAGCTCTGTATTTATTTACAAAAATATCATTTGAGTAAACTTCAACCTGTATTAAATGTGCTTCGTGTCCGCCTTTTGTTATTACAAGCTCATTTAATGCATAAAAAACATTATCTTCATATTTTACTTCTAAAAATGCTCTTTCTTCAGTTTTATAATTCCCATTTTCATAATCTTGTAACATTTTTACTGCATTTTGAGGTTTTACTTCGGCAAGATAACCAAGAGAGCCCATATTTATTGCAAGTATAGGAATATTCCTTAAAATAGCTTCTTTTGCGGCAACAAGCATTGTTCCATCTCCGCCAAGTGAAATTATTAAGTCAGCCTCTTCCACTCCAAAAACTTCTTGAATATCTTTTGCCTTTAGATAGTCATAAAAATCCTTTAATAAATCTTCATCTCCATATCCACTTTTCACAATTCTAACTTTTTTTAACTGCTTTTTGCTATTTAGATTATCATTATTTTCTAATTTTTCAGAATTTTCCATAATAAATACCTCTTCAAACATCAAAATTAAATTTTAAAATATTTTTTACCTTTGTGAGATATTGTATCATTTTTAAAATTTTTTTTCCATTAATTTTAGAAAATAATTTTTAAAAAAATCATAGAGAAATTAATAACTACGATTTAATTAAACTTATCCAAACAAATTGCTGTGAGTTACTTAATGTTTATAATATTATGTGTATTAAACATTCAAAAGGAATTGTTTTTTAATTTGGTTTCTTATTATTCAAAAAATAAAAAAATTAACAGAAGACAACAATAAGTCTCCTGTTTTTACTTTTTTAAAATAAATTAACAAACTCTAAATATTTTGAATTTATACTAAATTTTTCTTATTTCAAATAAAAATACTCATTTTTTTTGTAATTCTGATGTGAAGGTTTATAGTAGGCTAACTTATCTCCAAAAAATGTACTTTTACAATTTTTTAAATCATTTAATAATTTTTTTGCAACTGCACTTCCTAAAACGTGAATTGTCTTAATTTCAGCATTACCTGAAACTTGTGGATAATCCCAGTTTACTTGTTTTTCAGGACTTACTTCCATGCAATTTGCATAAATATTTATGTGACTAAGACTTGAATCCTTATAAAAAGTTCTATAAGTTGATATCAAGCATTGCTGATTCTTTAAATATTCCATTGTACCATTTTTCATATCCTCTTCAATATTTTCTGGCAACTTTTCAAATGGAATTTTTTTAACAAATGAAATGCTCTCTCCTTTTAAAACCGACCCATTTGCAAAAATATTAAATGAAACAAGGAAAATAAAAAATATAAACAAAAATTTTATACCATTCTTCATAACTATTTCTCTCCTTCTAAATTTTTATAGTATTGTTTAATAAATTTTATCATTTCATATCCATTTTTTCAATATGTATTTACTTTAATTATCATATATTTTACATAAAATTTTGAAAATCAAACATTTTTACTTTACAAATAAATAAATTCAAAGTATAATTATAACAAATCTACTTTATATCGAACTTATACAGTTATAATTATTTTAAATTTTGTTAGTTTTAACTAATTCGATATTAGATACAAATATATAATAAAATTAAAACTTAGGAGGATTTTTTATGAAAAAAATGGGAATGTTACTGCTTATAGGAGCATTAATGGCGGTTAGTTGCGGAAAAGACAATGCTAGCAAAGAAGAAGGAAAGGCTGGAACAACGGCTGAACAGACTGCTAATCAAGGAAAAGTTGATTTGAGCAAGGAAACTGCTGAATATAAGAAATATGTTGAAGGTCAGATTGATATGCTTTTAAAAGATACAGAAAACTTTGCAAAATTGTTGAAGGAAGGAAAATTGGATGAAGCTAAAAAAGTTTATCCATTAATCCGTATGGCTTATGAAAGATCTGAGCCTATCGCTGAAAGCTTCGGAGAATCTGATGTTAAGATAGATTACCGTCTTGTTGACTTTAAGGAAGAATTTAAAAATGAAGAAGGATGGAAAGGTTTTCATAGAATTGAAAAAATATTATGGGAACAAAATACTACAAAAGGGACTGAAAAATATGCAGATGACCTTGTAAACGACATTAAGGAACTAAAAGCAAAAATTGCTACAATCGAAGTAACACCTGATTTAATGGTTACAGGAGCTATCGACTTATTAAATGAAGTTTCGACTCAAAAAATTACGGGAGAAGAAGAAGTATTTTCACATACTGATTTGTATGACTTTAGAGCAAACATTGAAGGAGCTCAGAAAATATTTGAACTATTTAGACCTAAATTAGAGAAAAAAGACGCGAAACTTGTAACAACTTTAGACACTGAATTTAAAGCTGTAAATGCTCTTCTTGATAAATATATGACTGATGATAAGCATTACAAATTATATACAGAATTGAAGCCTGAGGATACAAAAGCACTAGCAGAAGCAGTTACAAAACTGGGAGAACCTTTATCACAAATGGGAATTGTAATGGATGCAACTCCTAAAAAATAATAGATTCATTCGATAACTAATATATTTAAGTATTATCATGCAAGGGGTTAATCTCCCCCTTGCTAAAATTAACATTTAGATTATCAAGGACATCTAAATAACTTACAGTATAAAAAGAGGTAAAAATAATGAGTGATGAAAATAATAAAAAATGGTTTGATAAAAAAATATCACGACGTGATTTTCTTAAAAAAGCTGGAATGGTAGGAGCTGGAGCCGCAATTGGAGCAAGTGGAGCTGGCGCAATTTTTGCAAATATGTTTAATGATAAAGCAAATCAAGTTGTTGGAGATGAAAAAATCTCATTTTATGGGCAACATCAGTCAGGAATCGCTACTCCTGTTCAGAAAAATGTTTATTTTGCAGTACTAGATTTGCACTCTTTGAACAAGGAAGAAATAAAGAAGATGTTCAAGGACTGGACTGATTATTCTCAAAAACTTATGAAAGGCGAACTAGTCGCTCCTGAACTGAAAAATCACCTTGTCCCTCCTATAGATACAGGAGAAACTGTTGGATTAAACCCCTATCGTTTGACATTAACTTTTGGAATAAGCCCCTCATTTCTCGATAAATTAAAATTGGATAACAAAAAATTAGATGAATTTAAAGATTTGCCACATTTTCCAAGAGATCAGATAAAAGATAAGTATAAAGGTGGAGATATCTGTATTCAGGCTTGTGCAGATGATGCACAGGTAGCATTTCACGCTGTGAGAAATCTTGTTCGTAAAGGACGTGCCTTAATTACTTTAAAATGGACTCAAGCTGGATTTCTTCCCATTGGAAATGGAAAAGGAACACCTAGAAATCTTTTTGGATTTAAAGATGGAACAGAAAATCCTAAAAATAATAACGACTTTAAGAATGTTGTATGGTATGATAAGAACAACTGGCTCAAAGATGGAACTTATATGATAGTAAGACGTATTCAGATGCATCTTGAAACTTGGGATAGAACTAATTTACAAGAACAGGAGAATACATTTGGAAGATATAAGGAAAGTGGTGCTCCATTTGGAGAAACAGATGAATTTGCAACAATTGACATAAATAAAAAAGGTCCAGACGGAAAACCAATTCTTCCCATTGATTCACATGTTTATCTTGCAAAAAAAGCTGAGGTAAAAATAGCACGCCGTGCCTTTTCGTATTCTAATGGAATAGACGAAGTGAGCGGACAGTTTGATGCGGGACTGCTATTTATATGTTTCCAAAAACATCCTGATCAATTCATAAAAATTCAGAACAGTTTAGGAAATGATGATAAGCTGAACGAGTACATTACTCACGTTGGAACGGGTATTTTTGCCTGCTTTGGCGGAATAAAGGAAGGAGAGTATATTGGGCAGAAATTATTTGAATAAAATAAGTATAATGTTATTTTTGTGCTTTATGCTATCTTTTACAAATATTATTGCAAAGGAAAGTTACAGTAGCCTCTATATAAAAATAACAGATACAACAACTGCTATAAAAAATAGCAATCAGAATGAAGCAAAAAAACTTTATTCTGAAATCAGGGAAGAATTTAAAAAAGTAAAAAATTCTGATTCAACACAAGGAAAAAAAGTACAGGAGCTTTTAAATAAGGAAAAATCAGCATTATCAGAAAATGACCTAAAAGAAGTTACAACAGCACTGCTTGCTTTTGAAAAGGAGCAAAATCCTGTTAATGATAACGAGGAAAAGAAAAAATTTCAGTCAAGAATGTATCCTGCTTTGGAGGTCCTAGAAAAGGCAATTCAGTCTAAAAATGTAGAACTGATGAAAAAGGAATATCTGAAATTTAATGGCGTATGGACTAGAAATGAAAGTTTTATAAGAAGCAGAAGTATTCCTTACTATGGAAAAGTGGAAACTGCCATGTCCTTTCTTAGAAGTTCTATGGAAGTGGAGCCCTTTGACTATGACAGCACAATGAATTCTTTCAATGAATTGAAGTCTGCTATAAAGGATTATCTGGATGGAAAAAAAATAGAAAACAATGTTTCGAGCACAATCACGTTGAAAGAAGCTGTGGATATGCTAAAAGATGCCTTGGATGCTTTTAAAACAGGAGATAAAGCTAAAGGACAATCAAAAGTTAAACAGTTTATTCAAGTATGGCCAACTGTTGAAGGCGATGTAAGTACAAGAAATTCATCATTATACACAAAAGTGGAAACTCAAACTCCAATAATTATGGTAAAAGGTGCTGAAAAAGAATATCAGGAACAACTACAGGGATTAATAACAGAATTATCACAAATTGATACAAAAGTACAATATACATTTGTTGACGCAATGTTTATACTTCTTCGTGAAGGTGTAGAAGCACTTCTTATCGTTCTGGCATTAGTAAGCAGTCTAAAAGCTGCAAATCAGAAAAAAGGATTACGTTGGGTATATGCAGGAGCTGCTTTCGGAATTTTAGCAAGTGTCATTATAGCATTTATGCTTCAAGCACTATTCCCTGCGGTATCTTCAGGGACAAATCGTGAAATTCTGGAAGGAATTGTAGGAATTTTTGCGGTTATAATGATGATTGGTATTGGTTTCTGGCTACATAGCAAGTCATCTCTAAAATCTTGGAAAGACTATATTGACAGAAAAATGGACGTAGTTTTAAGCACAGGAAGTTTTATTTCAATGTTTGTACTTAGTTTTCTTGCGGTATTTAGGGAAGGTGCTGAAACGATTCTATTTTATGTGGGAATTTTACCATTAATTTCTTTGCAGAGCTTGATTATTGGTATCGTGAGTGCTATACTAATATTAGTTATAATTGCATTTGTACTAATATACGCTTCTTCAAAAATAAAAATACATCAAATATTCCTTGTATTGACATGGACGATATATTTCCTTGCATTTAAGATGCTTGGAACAAGTATTCATATGCTACAAGTTGTAGGAATTTTACCGCTACACGTAGTAAACTTTATTCCAACAGTAGAAATTTTTGGAATTTATGCAAATATGGAAGTATTTATTTGTCAATTAATTTTAATAACTATAATTGCATTTGCAACTTTTAAAAGAAAAGATAAATAGGTTTTAAATATTTTTAACAATCGGAAAGGAATAAAAAATGTCTAAAATTGATGAACAGACACTTATAGAACATTTAAGTGAATTTAGGAAAAGACTTATTGTAATAATCGTATTTTTTATAATAGCCTTTCTGATAAGCCTAGTATTCTGCTCTAGTATTTACAAATTATTAACAGCTTCTTTTAATCAGAAATTAGTTGTTTTAGGCCCTAACGATATTTTGAGCATTTATTTGATGCTGGCTGGAATATGTGCCTTCAGTTTAACCCTTCCATTTGCAAGTTATCAGATATGGGCATTTGTCCGTCCTGCATTGGAAGAAAGAGAAGCCAAAGTAGTTTTATCCTATGTTCCTGCAACCTTTATATTGTTTATTGCCGGTCTATGTTTTGGTTTCTTTTTCATAACGCCTGCATTATTAAACGTGCTTCTTTCATTTGGAGATGATTTGTTTAATATACAGCTTACAGCAAACAGTTATCTGACATTCATAATTCATACTTCCCTTCCACTTGGAATAATATTTGAACTGCCAGTTATTGTAGCCTTTTTAACATCGCTACACATTTTAACACCGCAATATCTAATAAAAAACAGAAGATATGGATACTTTATTTTACTAGTACTCGCAGTAGTATTAACACCTGCCGATTTTATAAGTGATTTAACAATGGCAGCTCCCTTGATTCTGCTGTATGAAGTAAGTATCCTTGTCTGCAAATATATTTATAAAAAAAGGAGGAATTACTAAAAATGGGAATTTTTAGAGATATCGGAGCACCAGGACTCATAGTCCTTATACTTGGTGCATTACTTATTTTTGGACCAAAGAGGCTGCCTGAATTAGGAGAAGCCATCGGAAAAATGATTCGAGAATTTAAAAAATCAGTTTCTGGAATTGATTTGGAAAAAGATGATAAAGTTACAGAAGATAAAAAAGAAGATAAATAAAAAAACAAGAGCAGTCTCATAACTATGAACCGCTCTTTTTTATAATGAAACTTATACAAAACCGACCTAAAAATACGGTATAACAACTTTATGGCATATGAAAAAGATTATAGGAAAAGAATTTTAAATTTTTATTACGAAAATGGAAAAACAAAAACATTATTTCAATTCAACATAAGTTCTAGCACATTAACTTAAGAAGGAAACAGGAGATCTTTCATCAAGAACATGGAAAAGAAAATTTAAGGTACTTGATTCTGAAAAACTTGATGAATATATGAAAAATCCAAAGAATACAGATAAATACATCCGTGAAATAGCAGTTACTTATGTTTTATTTAATAAATTAATTCAGTTTTAAATAGGTTTTACTATACAAAATAGAAAAGACAAGTTTTCTATTTTAAGAGAAAAGGATTCTTGCTAAGTTTAAAAATCAAAAATCTCATTTTATTTTAATCTTTTACTGCTAATATTACATAAGAATAGAAAATAAATAAAAAAATATGCATTTCCGGAGGTAAGAGAATATATGAAAATAAATGATTTAAATGAAAAATTTGAAGATTTTGAAAAAGAGAATATCAGCAATGTATTTCAAGGATTGATGAAAATAACAGGTATAGTCGTTTTAGCAGTTTTTCTTGTATTATTTAAGAGAATGATATATATGCAATATTATCTTTCTTTTATAATGAAATTTAGGGTACAGATGTAAAAGAAAAATAACAATGCTAGCTGCAATATTTACATTATTTTCTCTTATTGTAATAATTGTATCAGCTATTATTTTTATAAAAATGACAAAAGACTATTTTAATGAAAATAGTATGGAATTATCTCATAAAATAAAATATTATGTAATAATTTTCATAGGAATTTTAATTATTATAAATTCGATTATTGGAACATCTGAAGTTCTTAAACAGATGAAACTCAACTTTACTTTCATTCAGAAAACAATGCTGTTTTTATTTTCCGGAATTCCTTCAGGAGTAATAGCAACATCAGCAACTGCATTTTTTTCAGTAGTCTTTTTATTTTCAGTAAAAACATACGAAAAGAAATTGTATGAACACAGAATAATAGGAATAATTTATACTGCTATTGTTTCAATAATAGGATTATTAGGAATCAATTTTATAATGGAACTTTCTAACTTGTATAAAAATTACTCTTTTAAAGTGGGGCATGAGTTTAAACTTTTTATTCATTTCTTAAAATTTGTGTTGAGGTATAAAAATTTATACATTGAGATATTTAATATGTATTTCTGTGTAAATTTATTTGTAATAATATTTTTAGGAATTTTGCTGATTTTTGCTAAAAAAAATAGAGAGGGTGAATAAAATGAAAAAAATATATACAATTTTTATATTATTATTAGGAGTATTCAATTTATCATGTTCCGAAAGTAAGACAGGAACACATTCTGAGAATAAGACAGGAGAAAATATATTTGATACAATGGCGGACACAATTAGTGGATCTAAATTTGAATATAATGTTGCTGAAAGTACTCCTGATACTTTTAATTTAGTACATCTGTTTCTTCCTGAATCTTACGATGCTCAGCTGCTTAATGATAAACACCCTGAAAATATCAGAAATTATGAAGCTGCTGATATTTTTGACCTTTTATTTGAAGGACTTGTCAGAATTGATGAAAATGGTAAAATAGTACCCGGACTAGCAGAAAAATGGGAAACAGGCAAGGATAAAACCAAGTGGACTTTTCATCTGAGAAAAGGATTGAAATATTCTGACGGAACCCCTATAAAAGCTGAAGATTTCAAAACTGCATTGTTGAGAATGCTGAATCCTGAAATAATATCTCCAAGTACAGATGTTCTTTTTCTTGTAAAAAACGGCAGAAAATTTTATGAGGGAAAAGTAAAATCTGAAGATGTAGGAATAAAAATATTGGATAACAATGAGACTATTGAACTGGAACTAATCAAGCCGACAGGATATTTTGATATGTTAATGGCAAAAGTCGAATTTTCGCCTTTAAAGCAGGAATTTTTTGGGAAGTTGGGACAAAAATACGGGAAAGCACCTGAAAATACGTTATACTCAGGACCTTATATAATAAAAAGTATAGGAAAAAGAAAATTATTGTTGGAAAAAAATAAAAATTACTGGAACAGCAATAATATAAAAATGAATAAAATCAATGTTTATGGCGGTTTATGGGACGGAGACGACCATAAAAGAATTGCTGAAAGTAAAGGAATAGATGCAACTGTTGTATATTCTCAGTTCTTTTCAAGAGCCAAACTGAAAAATGACATGAAAGAAACACAGAGATTATCTACAAGTTCTTCTCATTATTATGTTTTCAATACTAAAGTAAATGTATTGAGTAATCCTAAGGTCAGAAAGGCTATAGATGCTGTAATGGCAGGAGAAACAAGGAAAGAATACGGATTTGTTCCGGAATACATCAGTATTAATGGAAAAAATTTCTCTGCTTTAGCTGCAAAAAATGGAAAAATTGAAAGTGAGAGTTATCATTACAAAAATATAAAAGAATTATTAGATGAGGGATTAAAAGAATTAGGAATAAATAAAATGCCTGTTTTAAATATTGTCATTAAAGAAAATTCCATTGACAGGTTCTCAGAAAATTTAAAAAAATATCTTGGAATAGATGTCAAAGTTACAAGAGTGTCTTATAAGGATTTAATTTTAAAATCAAGAAAAAAAGATTTTGATATTATTGAAAACGAAATTTTGTTAGGATTTAGTGATCCGATACTTTATCTTGAAAGATTTGTATCAGACAGTCCTTATAATTACGGTTCTTATTCTAATTCTGAATATGACAAACTTATAAAAATTGCCTCTGAAACAAAAGATATTAACGTCAAAACAGATGTTTTAGTCAAAGCCGAAAATATATATGAGAAAGAAAATCCGGCATCAAAAATGGGCTATGGTGAAATTACTCGTGTTATTCTCAAAAGACAGGGAATAATAGGACTGAAATTAGTTCCTTATGGCGGAATTTTATATTTAAGAAATGTTAATAAAGCTAAATAGAAGTTTAAAAAAGGCTCTTTGTCAAGTGTAAAAATATAATTTAATAAAATCGGACTGGTATACTCCAGTCTTTTTTGTTATAATAAATTCAGACATATTTTTTGAAATTTTAATGTTCAGATAAAATTTATGTTAATAAATAAAATAAAAGGTGGGGGATTTTTGTGAAAAATATAAAAGGAGTATTTTTATTACTGCTATTTTTTTGTTTTCTAACAGGCTGTGGAAAGGAGACAGTGAGAGTAGCACCGAAAAAATTAGGATACACAAGAAAAAAACAGACAAAATACAGGGAACAGGACGAGAAAAAAGTAAATGTATATTTAAAAAAATTATCAGAAGTAGGTTCAGACAGCGAAATAATCTATATTGATGAAACAGGCTTTGACGAATATTACTACCGTGAATACAGCTGGAGTAAAAGGGGGAATGTCTATTGAAGGGAAGAAAAGAGGATTTAGATATTCAAGAATAAATCTGGTTGCTGGAAAAGTAGGTAATACACTGATAGGATATGATATACAGGGAAACAATGGAAAGTGAATTTTTTGAAGAATGGTTCAGGGAAATACTTTTAAGAGATATTGAAAAATTAGAGAAGAGAGTTCTAATAGTGATGGATAATGCCAGATTTCATATAAAGAATATATTAGAAAAGATAATTAAGGAAACGGGGCATTCTCTATTATTTCTTCCGGTGTATTTAACGGATTTAAATCCAATAGAAAAATTATGAGCTAATATGAAGAAAAAATTAAAGGAGATAGCCCATAATTTTAATACACTAGAAGAAGCAGTTACTTCTGTTTTATTTAATAAATTAGTTCAGTTTTAAATAGGTTTTACTATATTTAAAATTAATTTACAAAAAAAAGTCTATTTTCTATAACAACTTAATGTTTTTTAAAATAGACTTTTGATATACAGTTTATCTTTATTTCAGAATTATTCTCCTTCAGGTAAAACAAATCCTGCTATTAAATATGCGATTGCTAACGATCCTCCTGTAAGAACTGCTAATACAACTGCTATTATTCTTATTAAGTTAGAATCTTTATCCATGTATTTTGCAAGTCCACCACATACACCCATTATTTTTTTGTCAGATGCTGATTTTGTTAGTTTTTTTTCCATTTTTCCTCCTAAATATTTTTATAAATGAAATTTCAAATTCTTTATTTCACATACATTATATCATATCCCTTATATTATGTAAATTATTTTATGTCAAATTTATCCAAAAAATATCTAGATGTATTATCAATTTGAATTTAACATTGTAAAATACTTTTTTAACAAACTTAACATTTATAATCAATCTCCCAACATTTCTTCAAAAATTTCTTTTAAGTCAATACTTTCAATAATTGATTTAAAAATTAATTTTTTTAGTTCTTCTGAAAAAATGACTTTTATATCTTCTTTTTTGCATTCTTCAATTAATTTTGGATTTTCCTCTTTTTTAGCTGGAGTTATAACCAAAATTTTATCAATTAGTTTACCCTCTTCCTCTTCCCGTCCATATTTTTCGGCTTTTTTTACTTGATCTATAATTGTATTAATGTTTTCATCAGAAATCTTACCTTTGTAATGTTTTACTTGTATAGCTATGTTATAACTTTCTGAAATTGAGATTCCAGGTATATTTACCAAAACATCGGTTCCATGTTCTTCTTCTTTACTACCACCCGTTTTTTTAATTTTATATCCAGGATAGATTTTTTCTAAAATATCTTTTAATACCTCTTCCCACTGAGAAGCTACAAATTTTTGATTATATTCATCAACAATTTTGTCACAACATTCTTTTAAATTAAAATAAGATTTTACTTGCTCTGATACAATATTTTTTATATTTTCAATAACACTTGTTGATTCCCTATTTCCTTCTAAATTTTTTATAATTTTTTCAATATCCTCTGAAAAACGGCTAATATTCCAAAATCTATTTCTTGCTTTTAACGTACTTTGTATATTTCCAGAAACATCCTTTCCATGTCTGTTAAAACATCCTCTGTACTCTGCAGGAAAAATATGTCCAAAATCCTTCTTTTTATCATCAATTTCAAATTTATATCCTTTATTCCAATCTTCAATTGCTTCAGCTATAGCAACACTACCCCAATCTGGTAATCTAGGTATTAGTAGTATGTCTCCTTTTTTTACATTATCATACATACTTAAATTTTTTCTAGCACCACTATCCGTTGTATCAGGCAATTTTTGGTTTTCAGCATATCCCCAACCTTGTCGTAAACGTCCTTGTTCTAATTCCTTAAAAAAGAAATCCTGATTTTTTACATCAATTCTGTATCCCCAGTAATGTTTTTCTCTTTCTTGTGTCTTTCCCATTCTAAATCCCTTCTTTCTATAATATTAATCAATTTATTTAACTGAATCTTCCACAATGTAAGCAATAATATTTATGAAATTTTCATTTTCTGGATGTATTTGCAGTCCCCAAAGAAATGCCCACTTGCTGTTAAAGTTTTTGTTATTCCGTTGATTCCATTTTTTAAATCCTCGGCAGATTTGCATTTTATGATAAAGTTTGTTTTTGAATCAAATAGGTCAGTATAGCCATTTCCAATATCATAAATGCCAGTAAAAATGTCGTTTTTTTCAGTGTTTCTGATTATTTCTAAGCTAAAATTTTTATCATTTTTAAAATATGTGTTTAAAATTATCAAAATTACATCTGTATCTTGAAAATTTATTTTTAAATCTTTGTAGTCATTTTTAATTGTAATAATGCTTATATTTTCATGTGTAATTATTTCTTTTTCAATAGTGCTTAGACCTGTTTCTCCTAAACTTATAATTTTTATTTTTGGTATTTTTTCCATAAATTTTTTCCTTTTTATATAAATTTATTTTAAAATTTTGTATTCGATAACATAATCTCCCTGACTTCGTAGCCACATTTCTGCTCCAAAACTTCCATAAACTTCGATTTTTACAGTATAAACTGTAGTTTCCCGATTGTTTTCTTTAACTATTTTTTTATCCAATATTTCTGCAGTTGGAAATTTATCAAGTACATACTCGATATAGCCTTTATATTTAAATTCTATTTTTGTAAAAGGCCCTGAGTGCATAAAATGTATATATTTTCTAAATTCACCATCTTTAAATTTTTTAGAATAATTCAAAATCTTAAATTTCTTGCCAGTATTTTCGATTTCAGTAATTCTATCAATCCTTAATATTGCAGGGTACTCTTCTTTTTTCTCGATGTATGCAATTAAATAAAAATAATACTCTGAAAACATTATGGACAAAGGCTTTATATTGTAATTTTTACTTTGTTTATCTTTTGTAGTGTAATTTATATGTATTAATTCCTGATTTTTTATATGCTGTGCTAAATTCCAGATAACTGTGAGCAGATTTTGTCCGTGCTGCAAAGGGATATAATTGGATTTTTCGCTATTGATAAGACCTTTTATTGTTTCTCTGTCATTTCCTGATGAGTGATTAATTAACTTATTTATTAATGTTTGAGTTTCTTTTTCGTTAAATGCCCTGCTTTCAAGTATAATTTTACTTATTGCTAAAAGCTCTTCATTAGTAAAAGAATTTTCGCCATTTTCTTCAAGATAATATCCTTTTTTAGATTTGGAATACTTTATTTCTGCTCCATTTTCTTCCAAAAAATAAGCTCTCAAAGTTTCTATGTCTCTTTGAACTGTTTTTATATCAACATTAAATTCGTTAGCTAAATCAGTTCCATTTAATATTTCCTTCTGATACAACCTTTTTATTATTTTTAGTATTCTAATTGATTTTTCTTCAGAATTTTGATTTTTTCCCGCCATAATCAAGCCTTTCGTACATTTTTTATTCTATGCTTTAATTATAACTTTATTTCTTATTTTGTCAAATAATCAAAATTTTCTTTTCTAATCTTTTACCAAAACCAAATACCACCTTTTTTCCTTTCATCTTTAATATATTTATTGTATTCATCTTTTATATCTAAACTACCTCTCGCTTCATTAAATTTTTCTATTTTTTCTGTTATTTCATCCAATGTTTTCTTTATTTTACTCAACGAATCATCTTTATCTACTTTTAAATAAAATAACGGAACTTCTTTCTCTTTTAAGTCAACTTCTTCCAAATAAATTTTTTGAAAATCTGGAAATATATTTTTTAATTCATATTGAATTGATTCAAACATATCTTCTTGCAATTCATCAAGATGGAACCAATTTAACACAAACAGTATATCAAATTCTCTATTTCTATTTTTTTTATATACACATTCTACAAAAAATTCATCTTTTATCCACTTTATACATTCATAATTTCTATATATACCATAATTTTCTCTTTTTTTATCAAAATGCCACCCTAAAATACGATATAATGATAAAATATTAAAAGAGCCATAACTCTTTTCATTCACTTCTCGCATGAGCTGATTATAATAACTATCAAAAATACTGTCATCAATCTCTTTTTTAAAAGTTTCTAAAAATTCTAAAAATCTTTCTCCACCATACATAATAATTTTTCTCCTGCTTCTTCTTTTCATAATTAGAAATTTTATCAGGAGTAAAGTATACAATTTTTATTTTATCTGTCTCATTATTTCCTAAATTTTCATTTATTTTAAATAATTGAACTGCTTCTTGAGTACATTCAAAAATATGGTATAAATTCTTCATAGCAAAAATATTTGAAAAATATATATTTTCTTTTGTCCTTTTTCTTTCTATCTACAATTAATAAAAGTGTATATTTATTTAGAATTCTATTAATAAAATGCTCATATTCATTCTGAATATCATAACTGGAATAGCATATTTCAATATCTTCTGTGTCTAGTTTCTCTTTCAAAATTTCCTCAATAAATTTTTTTGCCATGTTTTTTAAAGCCATTTTGTTAGTACTGCCCATTGTATCAACATTTAACCATTTTAACATCCAATATAAAAAAATATCATCATCAAATTTTGTATTGTAAAAAGCATCATTTTCAATTAATTTTAAATTGCTCATAATAATTGTCTCCTTATAATATTTTTTACATTATACTTTTTATAAAGGACATATTTTGTCTATCTAAAAAAAAATTGTGTAATTCTCTAAATTTTAGAGTTTTACACAAATTTAAATTATCATTTTTTTTATTATTTCTTCGCAGTAATCACATAAATTGGATTTTCTGCCATCATCATATTAAAATCCTTAACTTTTCTATTTTTACTTACGATAATCTGACAAATATCCACATCTTTAAAATTATATTTTTTCAGTTCCTCAACTGCCGTAGATATATTTTCCAGTACGATAAAGTTTAGTACTAAAATTCCATCTTCAACAAGATTATCATAAGAATATTTTATAATTTCCACCAGATTTCCAGCAGAACCTCCAATAAAAATTTTATTAAACTTTGTATTTAAGTCTTTCAGTCCATCTGGAGCCATTCCTTTTATTATATTAAGATTTTCTAATCCAAATTTTTCTTTATTTTTATGAATCAGCTCAACTGCCTCATCATTTCTCTCAATTACAAAAACTTTTCCGTTTCGTGCAAATCTTGCCATTTCCATACTCACAGAACCAGTTCCGCCACCAATGTCAAGACAAATATCATCATCTTTCATCTCCATTTTCCCAAGACTTACAAAACGAATCTCCTCTTTTGTCATAGGAACTTTTCCTCTTAAAAATTCTTCATCTTTTATATGATACATTTTATCACTCCTTAAAATTAAGTAAATATATTGTAACTACTGCTAAAATACAATAGTTTATTTAAAAATGATTATGATAAATCATCGCTTCATCAACTGATTATAACTATTTATTAAAATCTTAAAAATATAATTAGCATTTTCAGGAGTTCCTACAGTTTGATCATAGTTCAGCCTGCCATCATAATCTCTAATTCTATTTTTTCATTAACTCTCTTTATTAAAATTCTCACAGTTCCAGTAAAATTATCTGACATATTTGTAAATCTGAAAATATCTCCGCCACTTGCTTTAAAAGCAAATCCTTCTTTTTCTATCTGATTTTTATCTGTAGAAAACTTTTTAAAATCTGAAAGGGCTTTTTCAAGTTTTTCATATAAAGGCTTAATTTTACTAATATCTGCTTCTATAACATTTCCAGCATATAATTTTTGCCTGCTGTATTCAGTAAGTATTTCTTCACCCAAAGACATTATTAAAACAGCATTATATTGAATGAAGTATCCTTTTTTCTCAAATTCTTGTAAATATTCCTGTACAGAAGCTTTTTGTATATTTCCCATTTCTGTATCAAAATCTTCCAAAGATTTTTTATATTCAGGATAAACAGCAGATATTTGCTTATGAATTTCTTTTCCCTGTTTATAGTTATCATCAAGATATTTTTTATCATTAAAATAATAATACTGTATTTGATCTGTTAAAGGCTTCATTTTTTCTAAAGCAGTTAATAATCTTTGTGCTTTTTCATCAAGTCCTTCAATTTTAGGAGTTTTAGCAATTGTATTTTTTAAATTTGGTAAAATATCAGGAGTAAAGAGGCTAAAACCACTCCCAGGAATCTCATTTCTACTTAATTTTTCATTTTCTCCTGCATCTTGAAAATAAGAAGTTATCTGTTTATTGACATCATGGATTTTATTGGATAAAGTTACATATTGCTTGTATTTTTTTATATAACTGTTTTTTTCTTGAATTTCTTTTTTAGATTTTTTTCCTTTGGAACTTATAACTGATTTTTGAAGATTTTCTTTATTGCTGTCTTTTTTCCCACAACTTATAATTAAGCCTAAAAAAATTAATACTAGTAAAAATTTTGTTTTTTTCATAATAAAGATTATCCTTTCATTTTTATAAAATTTATTCCTCGTATATTTTATAATGATTAACAGTATTTATAATTAAATTTTAGTAAATTAATTTTTCAACGCCTGAATTGGGGGAGCTACTTTTCCACCACGATTAATTAGCACAGAGCAATCTAAATTATTTATATTTATAATATCTGCTTCTCCTAGAAGTCCTCCAAACACTACTCTATCGCCAGCTTTTTTTCCAGGAACTGGGATTATTCGGACTGCAGTAGTTTTGCTGTTTACCATTCCAATTGCCATTTCATCTGCTATTATTCCAGAAATTACAGCTTCAGAGGTATCACCTGGAATAGCTATCATATCAAGTCCGACAGAACATACACAAGTCATTGCCTCTAGTTTTTCAAGTGTTAAATAACCTTTGCTTGTAGCTTCTATCATTCCCTGATCTTCACTTACTGGGATAAATGCCCCTGTTAAGCCTCCGACACGAGTTGCAGCCATTGCTCCACCTTTTTTTACAGCGTCATTCAATATTGCAAGTGCAAGTGTTGTTCCATAAGCTCCGACTGCTTCCAGTCCAAATTCCTCCAATACATTTCCAACACTATCGCCTACTGCTGGAGTTGGTGCAAGTGACAAGTCAATTATTCCAAATTCAACCCCAAGTCTTTCAGCAACTTCTTTTCCAATTAATTCTCCCATTCTTGTGATTTTAAAACTTACTTTTTTTATTGCTTCTGTTATTTCATCAATTTTTGCCGTTTTTGAAATGTTAGCAAGTGTGTGTCTTACAACCCCTGGACCACTAATTCCAACGTTTAGCACAACATCTGGATTTTCTACCCCATGAAATGCACCTGCCATAAATGGATTATCAGGAACAGCATTTGTAAATACGACAAATTTTGCAGCTGCCAGTCCATCTTTATCTTTGGAAAGTTCAGCCAGTTCCTTTACAGTTTTTCCCATCATTTTTACAGCATCCAAGTTGATTCCTGACTTTGTAGAACCTACATTTACAGAAGAGCAAACTCTGTCTGTTTCAGAAAGTGCTTTCGGAATACTGTTTATAAGCTTAACATCACCTTTTGTAAAACCTTTGTCCACAAGTGCCGAAAATCCTCCAATAAAGTCAATTCCTATTGTTTTTGCCGCTCTATCGAGTGCTTTTGCAAAAATTGTGTAATCTTCGGCATTAGTTGCATTTCCAATTATTGAAATTGGAGTAACTGAAACTCTTTTGTTAATAATTGGCATATTATATTTGCTTGCTACTTCATCAGCGATTTTTACCAAATCTTTTCCATTTTCCGTAATTTTGTTATAAATATTTCCTGCTGTTTTTTCGGCATCTGCATCAATGCAGTCAAGCAGGCTTATTCCCATTGTGACGGTTCTCACATCAAGGTGCTGCATTTCTACCATATCTATCGTTTCCAGTATCTCATCAGGTAATAAATTCATTTTTCCCTCCTAAATTTCTTATAATAATTGCTCTCGAAAAATTCTGAAAATTTATATTCTGTGCATCGCCTTGAAAATATTTTCATGCTGCAAGTAAACTCTTACTCCAATCTTTTCCTCAACCGCCTTAAACTCTTCCTGCAATCCTTTTATATCTGTATTTTTAGGAGCTTCCACAAGCATAATCATCGCAAAAATATCATTTTCAAACACTTTTTGAGTTATGTCTATAATATTCAAATTAAGTTCACTTAACTTTGCCGACACATTCGCAACAATTCCCGATTTATCTGCTCCAATAACTGTAATAACTATTCTATCGCTCATCTTCATACCTCCATCTTCACAAAATTTAAATTATTTTTAAATATGCTAAATTATCGCATAAATTTAGGTATTTAGCAAGTAGAAAATTTAATTGCTATTTATTACTTAAAGTGATATAATTTGTCATATTTATAGAAAAAATTTAAAATATATAAAACTACTTAAGGAGGAAAATAAAAAATGAAATTTTGGAATTTTTTCAAAAGAGCTTTGATATACACATTAAAAGAAATATATTCATTTTTCTGAAGCTTTCATTATTAATATTTATAACTATCATTATTGGAATTTCAGCTATTGCTATTTTTAATTCAAAAGCTAAAAAGGAAAACGCAAAAAAAGTTATGAGTATATACTTTTTAATGTTTCTGATGCCAATGAAGACAAAATCATAGGTTCAGACATTTTTTCAGAAAGAGAGAATCTATCTTATATGGATATCCTTCAGAGCTTAGACGACATAAAAAATAACAGGCAGGTAAAAGGTATCATTATTTCCTTAGATACAATAAACTTATCATCTTCAAAAATTGAAGAACTTTCGAAAAAATTTGAGGAATTAAAGGCAAACAACAAAAAAATATATGCTTTTGGAGCTTATATTACAAACGCTAACTACAAGCTAGCCGCCATTGCAAATGAAGTTATAATGGTTCCTTCCACTTCTGCCAGCTTGGATTTAACTGGTTATCATTATTCAGATATTTACTATAAAGGATTGTTTGATAAATTAGGAGTAAATATGGAAGTTGTGCGTATCGGAAACTACAAGTCTTATGGTGAAAATTATACTGGAAATGAAATGACTCCTGAATTACGTTCAGAACTTACAAGAATACTAGAAAACAGATATGATAAGTTCATCACTGATATTTCCAAGAATCGTAAGATTGATAAAAATGCACTAAACAATGATATTGTAAATGGAACTGATACGAGCTTGACACCATTTGCAGCCCGTGATAAAAACCTAGTTGATAAACTGGAACATTTTTCTGATTTTACAAAGCGTTTAAATATCCGTGAAGATAATGTAGCAGATATTACTGACTATTACGAAAAAAGGGTAAAAGATCAAAATATTGGAAATCCTAGAAATGGAACTATTGCTGTAATTTATGCTGAAGGTTCAATTCTATACGATCCAAATGGAGTTACAGAAGGAGTTATAACACCTGATAATATTCTCGAAAAAGTTGAAAAAGCTATGAAAACTAAAAATTTAAGAGGAATTGTGCTTCGTGTAAATTCAGGCGGGGGTTCAGCTCTTGCTTCAGAAGTAATTTATCAAGAACTGACAAAACTAAATATTCCTATTTATGTTTCAATGTCTGATACTGCAGCTTCTGGTGGCTACTATATCTCAATGGCTGGAAATAAAGTTTTTGCAAATAATGCCACAATTACAGGATCAATTGGAGTAGTTTCAATGATTCCAAAACTTTACAATGCACAGAATAAATACGGAGTTCATTCAAATTCAGTCTCAAAAGGAAAATATTCTGATATCAATGACACTTTTGCTCCGCTATCTGAAGAATCTCGTGCTAAAATTACTCAATCAATGGAAGAAACATACAAAGAATTCAAATCACGTGTTTCTAAAAATCGTAAAATTGATGAAAATACTCTTGAAAACTATGCACAAGGTAAGATATGGCTTGGAGATGAAGCAAAAAATATAAATTTAGTTGATGGAATTGCGAGTCTTGATGAAGTTATAAGAATAATGGCAAAAGATTTAGGATTACGACAAAATTATGCTGTAGAAAATATTTATCTGGAAGAAGATTTTTCAAAGAAACTAAGATCTCTTACAAATATGATTACAGAAAAATTCAGTTTATCGGCACAGTTACAAAAAAGTATGCCTCAAGCAAAAAAAGCATTTAGCGAATACGACTTTGCAGTACAAAATCAAAATAAACCACTTTATTATTTAACATATAAACTGGATTTATATTAATAAATAAATTTAAGCGAAGTGAAAAATGAGAACATTTATAAATAAATGCTTTTTGAAACTTCGCTTTTTATATCTAAAAAATACAGGATTATACGTTATCCTAAATTAACGTAAATATTTTTAGTGAGGATATTATATGAATAAAAAGACAATTTTCAAATTGATTAAAGAATATTTTTTAATTGGACTAGGTACTCTTATTCTTGCAATTGGACTCCAATTTTTCTTTTTCCCAAACAAAATAGCCAGTGGAGGCGTAACTGGATTGGCACTAGTCGTAAACAGCATATTTGGATTTTCTACAGGACTTTTTGTAGCCATTAGCAATCTAATCCTATTTACTTTAGCCTTTATCGTAATTAGTGGGCAATTTGGATTTAAAAGCATTTATGCAACTGTACTTTTATCTGTTTTTCTTTCTCTTTTTGAAAAATTTTATCCAAATTATACTCTTACAAAGGATATATTTTTAGCTACTGTATTTGGAAGCACTATTTGTGCTTTGGGAGTAACTATCATCTACTTATACGAGTCTTCTACTGGAGGTACTTCAATAATTGCTAGAATTGTTAACAAATATTGTCATATTGGCTATGGAATGTCTAGTTTTATCGTTGATGCCATTGTTACTCTGTTAGCAATTTTCGCATTTGGGATAGAACTTGGACTTGTTGGGCTTTTAAGTGTCTACATAACTGGTTTTATTACCGATAAATTCATTGAAGGATTTAATTCACGTAAACAGATTATGATTATTACATCTAATAAAGATGTTGTCCTAAACTATATTCTAAAGGACTTTGACAGAGGTTGCACTGTTCTTAAAGGTGTTGGAGGTTTCTCTGGAACAGAAAAAGACATTTTAATAACGATTATTGAAAGAAGACAGTTTATACAATTAAGAAAATTTTTAAAAGAACATGATCCTTCTGCTTTTGTTACAGTTACAGACACTACAAAAGTCTTTGGGGAAGGATTTGATCAACTGCATTAACTTTATTAAAAAATTTATTTGACAAAATGTTTTTTTATGATATAATGTAATCAAGAAATATTTGTAATCATTTCAAATTAAAAATAATAATATTATTAAATTAGGAGGAATTATGTCTTTAATTGGAAAAAAAATCGAAAATTTTACAGCTCAAGCTTATCAAAATGAAGAATTTAGAGAAGTTAACTTTGAAAAGGATTTTTTAGGAAAATGGAATGTTGTAGTCTTCTATCCAGCTGATTTTACATTCGTATGTCCTACAGAATTGGAAGATTTAGAAGATCACAGGGAAGAATTGGAAAAATTAGGATTTAATGTTTATTCAGTAAGTACAGATACTCACTTTACTCACAAAGCATGGCATGACCATTCTGAAGCAATTGGAAAAGTAAAATATACAATGATTGGAGATCCTACAAAAGCTATCTCAAGAGAATTTGAAGTATTAAATGAAGAAACTGGATTAGCTTACAGAGGAACATTTGTTATAAATCCTGAAGGAAAAATCGTTGCTTACGAAGTAAATGATGAAGGAATCGGAAGAGATGCCTCAGAATTAGTAAGAAGAGCGAAAGCTGCAAAATTTGTTGCTGATAATCCAGGATTAGTTTGTCCTGCAAAATGGAAAGAAGGAGAAGCTACATTAAAACCAGGATTAGACTTAGTAGGTAAAATTTAATAGTTTTTAGGTTTTGTAAATTTATAGAATGAACTATTTAGAAAGGAGAAAATATGGCTTTACTGGATAGCAATATTGTAGAACAGTTAAAAGGTTATTTTGACAACATTAACGGAAATATTGAATTAGTATCATTTCTTGACGATAGTGAAAAATCAAACGAACTAGACAGCTTCTTAAAGGAAGTTGATGTAATTTCTGAAAAAGTAAATTATATAAAAAAATCATTTGAAAATGATAAGGCTGATTTAGAAAAAGCAAATATTACACGTCCAATATCTTTTACAATTTTAAAAGATGGAGAAAATACTGGAATTAATTTTTCAGGAATTCCTGGGGGACATGAATTTAACAGTTTTATTCTAGCGATTCTAGGACTTGCAGGATTAGGTAAAAAGCTGGAAGGAGAGCAGCTTTCAAAAGTTGAATCGATCAATAAACCTGTAAATATCGAAACATTTATTTCATTGTCTTGTACACATTGTCCAGATGTTGTTCAAGCTTTAAATTTAATTTCAACAAATAATAAAAACATTACAACAACTATGGTTGATAGCGCTGTATTCTTTGAAGAAGCAAAAGAAAAAGATATTCAAGCAGTACCAGTTGTATTTATAAATGGAGAACAAAAATCAGTTGGTGCAAAAACTATGGAGGAATTAATAAATCTTGTTATTAATGCTTAATTACATAAAGTGAAAATTGATTTATCTAATAAAATAAATATTTTAAGAAAAAACTTGTGAAATAAAAAATAGAATTTGTACTTCTAAACTTGTAAAACGAAAAAGTTTAGAGGTACTTTTTTAGTTTATAATAGATTTTGCTTAAAAAGTAAAAATTATATTTTAATTATTGAAAATATTAGATTTGTATTTTTTATTAGAAAAGTTTGTAATAAATTTGTTATTTAAATAGATTTATACTCAAACCTATTTAAAATTAAACTACTAAAAATTATATTGATTTTGGGTTTGAGTAAAATAGTCATAGCCTTTTGAGTTTAGTTTTAAAGTAGTTTTACTATAGAATTGATATACTTAAAAATATGGATTTTCTTTCATTACAAAAAAAGAAACTTAATTCATTTTTACTTCTGAAAAAAGTTTCTATTATTTTTATTACTAATTTCCAGTTTCTTGATTACCTGTATTGTTTAAATTTGGAGCATCATCATTTGAAGTATTCTCATTATTACTAGAATTTGTTGATGCTGGTGTTTCATATTCTGATGCATGTAATCTATCTTCAGGAACTTGATAATTATTTATCTTTTTTATAGTTACTAACCCAGTTTTATTAGAAATAGTTCCATTAACATTAAGAACAATAATATCTGTATCTGTAACTCCATATTTTTCACTAATAAAGTTATAAATTTGGTCTAATAGCCCAGAATCATCTTTTACTGTGTAAGTAATTACTTTATTTGGAAATACCAAATTATCTTTTACATAGGTAAATGTATTTGTTGATTTTGTATATTGACCTTCAAAAGTTTTACTTATAGGTTTCTTTGCTGCTGTTCCAATTACAGATATTGTTAACATCATTACCATTAATAATATTTTTTTCATGAAAAGCCTCCTTTATTTAGTATTATTTGTGGAATCCTAAATCAGCGGGATTAACATCTCCTGAGATTTTTTTTACGATTCCACCTTTTTTTTCAAATTCATTTCTCATTAAAGCAACTTTTTTTATGAGTTCAATTGTATCATTTTCCAAACTGGAATTATTATATCGCCCTTTTGACCAATATTCAATAACGAGAGAACTATCTCCACAAATTATCTTTGTATCATATTTTTTGGCATAAACAAAAGCTGTGTAAATACCGACTAATTCACCAAAGTTATTTGTTCTGGTGTCAGCGACATAATAATTTCCAAATTCATTGATATTTTTTTCGTTCATAATTTTGTAAAGTAGTGAATTACCGTCAAAATCAGTCAATCTGACTTCCACACCGTTTCCACGTCCTGTTCCTGCATCAAAATAAATTGCCTCACGCTCTAGCTCAGAATACAGTTTCGTCAAATCACTTTTCTCTTTTTTTTCATAATTTGCTCCGGAATTTAGCCATTCTTGTGCTTCAGAAAAATTTTTAAATGATTTATAACGAACTTTTTTACCGCTTACTTTTTTTTGACAATCTGCCCAGTTTTCAAGTATTCCATTTTCATTTGTATCTATAATGAAATAAGCATAGAATTTTTTATTTTTTGACATTTTTTAATAAATTTATTTGAATTATAAATTTAATCCTCCATCAACTCTTAAAACTTGCCCTGTAACAAATTTAGACATGTCACTTGCTAAATACAATGCAGCATTTGCAACATCTTCAGCATCTCCCATTTTTCTAAGCGGAGTATTTGCAAGTACAGTTTCTACAACTTTTTCAGGTAATACGTGAGTCATATTTGTTTCGATAAATCCTGGTGCAATTGCATTTGATCTAAGATTTTTTCTACCGAATTCTTTTGCCCAAGTTTTTGCCATAGCGATTACTCCACCTTTTGTAGCTGCGTAGTTAGTTTGTCCGGCATTTCCATCAACTCCTACAACAGAAGCCATATTTATTACACTTGAGGCTTTACTCTTTAATAATAAAGAAACAAAACCTTGCATCACATTGTAGACACCTTTTAAGTTAATATCAATTACTAAATCCCAGTCTGCTTCCTTCATTCTTTGAAGTAATGAATCTCTTGTAATTCCTGCATTATTTACAAGAATATCCAATCTTCCATATTTTTCTTTGATTTCATTTGCAATCTCTTTTATATTTTCTCTATCAGTAACATTTAATTTAACGTGTGAAACATTTTCATGGCTGTAATCAGGATCTATTAAATCTCCAGAAATTACTGTCGCTCCATTTTCTGCAAATTTTAGTGCGATTTCCTTACCAATTCCTCTTGAACCACCTGTAATTAATGCAATTTTACCGCTTAACAATGTATTTTCCACCTTTCCTCATTTTCTTTTAATTTAGAATTATATAAAAATTTTTAAATAGTAAGTAATTATTTTAAAATTTCAAGTTTTACTTTTGTAATTCCTTTTCCAGGATTTTCTATTTTTGAAAAAGCTCCATAACTTAAATCAATTACACGTCCCTTAATAAAAGGTCCTCTATCGTTTATTCTTACCACAACTTCTTTTCCGTTGCTCAAGTTTGTAACTTTTACCTTTGTACCAAATGGAAGAGATTTATGTGCTGCTACCATTTCATTTCTATTATGTCTTTCTCCATTTGCTGTTCTGCTTCCATGCAATCCTTTACCATAATATGAAGCTACTCCACTTTGTGAATTTTTAGAACTTCCAGAATTTGAAGCTTTTTCTTTTGTAGAAGTGTTTGATTTTGCAGCGTACAAGTCAGTACCATTATCTACAGTTCTTATCATTTCGTTCTTTATGTAAATTATATTGTTATTAGTATTTGTTTCTGCGATTATTGATAGTGATACTACTAAACCTGCAAACAAAGTAACTATTTTTTTCATTAATTTTCTCCTTAAATAAAATTTTTATAACATCAAGTTGTTATAGTGTTTAACATTTAAAAGGATTAATTTTAAAGTTTAAACAACTTCTACATTATATCATATTTTTAATGTTTAATTACTTTTTTTTTACTTAGTTATTTCATTTCAGGTTGTTTAACGTGTTGAATTTTAGGACTATTTACATTTAATGTTTCAAATGTATAACCAGCTTTTCTATATCCATCTATTATTCTTTGCAGAGCCTGAACTGTTGTTTTTTTAGCATTTGTATCATGCATTAAAACATTAATATCAGGATGTGTTGTACATATACCATACTTAACAAGTTTTTCTACAGGAACATTATTTCCAGAAGCATCTGTTGAATCACAGTTCCAGTCAAAGTATACATACCCTTCTTTTGTCATTCTATTAATTATAGCTGTCTTTAAAGCTTTTGAAGCTTTTGCATTACTTGATCCACCTGGAAATCTTGTTATTTTAACATCTAAACCTGTTGTTGATTTTACAGCATCTCTTATTTTATAAAGATCTTTAAAGAAACTTTCTTCATTTGCGTAAACTTCTTTATATTCGTGTGAATAAGTATGTAATCCAAGTACATGCCCTTGATCAATTATTTTTTTATAGTCATTATAATTTTTCCCAATTCCAATTACAAAGAATGTTGCTTTTATGTTATTTTTCTTCAAAATCTCAAGTATTTGATCTGTATGTCCTGAAGGTCCATCGTCAAATGTTAAATAAACTGTTTTTATTTTTTTGTCAGCTTTCAGTTTTTCATATTGCGCTTTCACATCTGCACTTTTTTTAGTGACTGCAGCTAATTCAGCATTTTTTTTATCCTTTTCTTCCGATAATTTTTTTACATTTGATTTTAAACTATGATATTCCATATATTTTGAAGTTGTTCCAAAAATATGTACTCCTGCATATAAAAATCCAGCAATAGCTACTAATATTCCAATAAACGAAAATGTTTTTTTCATGTTTGTATCCCTCTCATTTCTTATTTGTGCTAATTCGCTTAATTCTTCAATTTCCTTTTCAACCTCATCATTATGTTTTATATTACCATCAAGAGCTTCTACTTCTTTTTCCAATTTTTGTTTATTCTCCTTTAATAATGGAATTTCCTTTTTAAATTTCTCTTTTTGTTTGATTAACACAAAATGTGAAAATGCAACTAACAGTATTGAAATAACAAGTAGAACAATTGCTGTTGTTGTTAATTTTCCATTATTCTTACCATCATGATCATCTCTATAATCATAAAGAAATTGTTGTTGTTTTGCCATTTTTTCTCCTCTTTTCTATTTTTTGTTTATTAATTTTTTTATTTTTTATTTTTAAAAACTATTATTTTAATATTTTTAAACTAAATATTAAAATTAATTGTATAATAGTAAAAAAGACCTCTTAAAAAAGAGGTCTCATAAAAGGGGGGGTTAATTGAGGTTTCAGATCTTTTAATCAATCTGAGTATAGTATACACCATAATCATTAAACCACCATTAAATCAAAATTGTTTTTTGATTAATTTGTTTCTCTTTTTTAGTAAATATAACTTTATTATTAATTTTTATAAGAATTATATCAATAGGTTTTACATTCTATCTACTGTATTTATTCCAAGAAGACCGAGTCCTTCCTTTAAAATAAATGCGGTTTTTTCAGCCAGCAAAATTCGTGCATCCATAACTTTTTTATTTTCTTCCTTTAGAATAGAATTTGAATTATAGAAATTATTAAATAATTTTGCTATGTCAAATAAATAATCCGCTATTATGTTTGGACGATGACTTTCATAAGATTTTACAACTGTTTGTGGAAATCTTAGAAGCTCAACTACTAATTCACGCTCAACACAATTCATATTTTCCAAAATAATATCTTTATTTTCAACATTGATATTTTCTTCCTTCAATTTTCTGAAAATAGACATAATCCGTACATAAGTATATTGTAAATAAGGTCCTGTATTACCTTCAAAACTAAGTACCTTGTCCCAAGTAAATGTTATATCAGAAGTCCTATTCTGGCTCAAATCAAAGTATTTTATAGCTCCACTTCCCACAATTTCAGCAATTTTTTCTTTTTCTTCTTCTGGAATATTCGGATTTTTTTCATCAATTACCTTTTTAACTTGAGTTTTTGCCTCATCCAGCAAATCAACAAGTCTTATTATATTTCCACTTCTAGAAGAAAAAATCATTCCATCACCAAATCTCATAATTCCAAATACAACATGAGTCTTTTTGTAATTATAAGGTTCTCCAAGCATTTCTCCAATTTCAAAAACCTGCTTAAAATGATTTTGCTGCCTATCGTCAGTTAGGTAAACAGCTTCGTCTACATTTAATTCATCTTTTCTAAATTTCATTGTAGCCAGGTCAGAAGTTGTATATAAGAAACTTCCGTCTTTTTTCTGCACAATTGCAGGTGGCAGCTTGTCATTTTCAAAAAACACAACCAACGCTCCCTGATCTTCACGTGCAATACCTTTTTCCTTCAATTCTTCCAGTACAGCTGGCATCATATCATTGTAAAACGATTCACCATAATAATAGTCGAAGTTCACACCAAGCCTATCATAAATTTTATTGTATTCTTTTAGTGAAATATCTATAAATTCCTTCCACAATTTTTGATTTTCTTCATCTCCAAGCTGTAATTTTTTCAGTTCTTCACGAGCCTCATCCTCCAAAGCAGGATTTTTTTTAGCTTCATCAGAAAACTGCACATAAATTCTTTCCAGTTCACCAATCGGATCTTCTTCATAGGACTTCTTATTCAGCCAATTCTTATAAGCTACAATGAGTTTTCCAAATTGTGTTCCCCAATCACCAATATGATTGTCAGCAAGTGTATGAAAACCTAAAAATTGTAAAGTTCTCTTGATGGAATCCCCAATAATTGTACTTCTCAAATGTCCAATGTGCATTCTCTTAGCAATATTAGGTGAAGAATAATCAATTATTATAGTTTTATCTGTATTTAAAAAAGAAAAATCATATTTTTCATTTTCCACTTTTTTTAATTCTTCATTCAAAAAGTTATTTTTCAAATAAATATTAATAAATCCTGGCCCTGCAATTTCCAACTTTTCAATAATATCATTTTCTTTAAAATTATCTACAAGTGTACTTGCAATCTCTCGTGGATTTTTACCAATTAATTTTGAACTAACCATCGCAAAATTTGTCTGAAAATCTCCAAATTCTCTTTTTGTGGAATTTTGAATATCGACTTTTTCTGTATAATCAGCACCAAAAATATTATTTATATTTTCTGAAAATAATTTTTTTAACTTTATTGTCAACAATTCCATTATCTTAAAAACTTTTTTCCCTTCCTTTCATAGATTTACGTTAATTTTAGGATAACGCATAATCCTTTTATTAAAAAATATTTACTTGAATATTATATAACAAATTTAATAAAATTTGAAGAGTTTATTTTTATATTATTTTTACTTTTTGTTACATTTAATTAAATTTACAGATTTATAAAATTTTAAAAATAATTTAGTTGATTTAAAACAACTTATGTGATATAATTATTTCGTAAAACTAACTAACATTTGGAGATAAAAAAAGAGAGTGTTGCACCACTCTCTTTTTCTTTTACAGGAATTTTTCAATTAAGTATCTCAATAGTTCCAGTAAAATTAGTAAAAGAATTTTGATAGTTTCTTTTACTCTCATCTTTATTCATCTCCTAACATTCGGAGTTAATATATTATAACATAAATTTTAGTTGATTAAAATTATTCAGATAAATATTAAAAATAAAACTATAAAAAATTGATATTTTATTTATTAATATAATTAAAATAAATAAATCCGTCATCCATAACAGTCATTTTTGTAATACTTCCGTTATCTATCTTAAATTTCCAGTATCCATCCAAATTGCAGAATAGATAATAGCTAATTAAGGATTGGATAACTCCCGCATGAGCTATAATAAGTATTCTTTTGTTTTGATAATCTTTCTTTATTTTCTCAATTTTTTTCACAATTCGTTTTTGCAAATCAGAAAGGCTTTCTCCACCTTCTGCCTTAAAATTTCTCCAGTTATTTTTCATTTCATTGATATAATGTGGGAACTCTTTTTCTATCTCTTTGTAAGTTTTCCCTTCAAGTATCCCAAAATTCAGTTCTCTCAAATTTTCAGAAAAATTCTTTTTTATATTTTTGTCAATTTCCAAAAGTTCTAAACTTTCTCTACATCGATTTAAGTCACTTGAAAATATTATATCTATTTTTTCACTCAGTTCTTTAAGTTTTTTTTTCGTATTTTTTAACTGATTTATTCCTGTTGTATTCAAGCTTGGATTTAGATGTCCGTAATACAAATGTTTCTTATTATAGTCAGTTTCACCGTGTCTTATAAATAATATTTCTGTCATTTTATTCTCCTCTTTGGTTATCTTTATTTTTACTGTATTTTATTTAGTTATCGTAAAACAATCCCTAAAAATAGTACTAATATTGATGTTAATTCAAGAGAAGCTCCCATTGTATCGCCAGTTATCCCGCCAATCTTTTTTCGTACATTAAGCATAAACAGAATTATAAACAGAAGTGCGATAAATAAAGCAATGCCACCTTTTGTTCCAATTATAAGAAATACTAGAGCATTTGTCAAAATAAGTGAAAAAATCACTTCAAAAATACCATTTTCAGAAATTATGGCATTACTCATTCCAGATTTTCTAGCATAGTCAGAAAGACCAGCATTTACTGATGTTGAAAGTCTTGCAATGATTGGAAAAATTATTAGATATTTCGGGTTTATTGTGATAATTTCAGAAATTATAGTAATTTTTGTAATGAAATATAAAATTAATACAACTGTTCCATTTGTACCAATTCTTGAATCTTTCATAATTTCCAGCATTTTTTCTTTCTTAGCATAGCTAAAAAGCCCATCAAAAGTATCAGCAAGTCCATCAATGTGGATTATTCCAACAGCTAAAATTTCTATAATTATAATAAGTACAGCAATTATCACTTTATTATAAAAAATATTTTTAGATAGACTGTAATTAAAAAATTTGAAAAATATAAAATTAAGCCAATGATTAAGCCAACCAATGGAAAAAATTTAATTGACTTTCCTAATTTTTTCTCACTATACTCTACTTTTATTGGTATTGGAATACGTGTCATAAATTGGATTAAGATAATGAATTGTTCAAAAAAATTTTTTATGTATTTCATAATAAAGCTCCCCGTATTTTATTTTTAGAAATTTTTCTATATTTTATCATTTTTGTAAAAAAAAATCACGTTATTTCTATATTTTTAGTGAAAAAAATATTATGTTATAAATCGCTTGTTTTTCTACTTATAATATGTTATCCTATTGTCATCAGAAAAAAGTGAAAGGAGCATTAAAATATGTGGTTTCCATTATTTATAAACTTGGAAAATAAAAAAGTTCTTGTTATTGGAGGTGGAAAAGTTGCACTAAAAAAAATCAAAAAAGTTTTAGAGTACGGAGCTGATGTTACTGTTGTTACTGATAACATTAAAGAGCAAAGTATATTAGAACTAAAAAATTTAAAAATAGAAGATAACAAGAAAATCGAAAACAATAAAGATGAAATTGAAAAACTTGTAAAAGATTTCTTTCTAGTTATTTCAGCTACAGATGATGAACAGCTGAATGAAAATATAGCACAAGTTTGTGATTCTAAAGAGATACTAATTAACAACGCATCTTCAAAAACTAAAATGAACGCAATGTTTGGAGGAATTGTAAAAAACAGCGAATTTCAAATTGCAATTTCTACGAGCGGTAAAAACTGCAAACGTTCACGTGCTATGAAAAGTGAAATTCAAAAAGTTCTTGACAAAATAGAAAAATAAATGTTTAAACTTTAAAATAACAAAATGAAAAAAGGTGAACAAAAATGTTTAAAAGACATAGAAAATTACGAAAAAATGAAGTGATAAGAAATCTTGTAAAAGATGTTTATGTCTCAAAGGAAGATTTGATTTATCCAATTTTTATTGAAGAGGGAGAAAATATCAAGAACGAAATCCCTTCAATGCCAGGAATTTTTAGATACTCTATTGACAGGCTTTCTGAAGAACTGGATGAACTGGTAAAATTGGGAATAAATTCGATTTTGCTTTTTGGAATTCCTAAAAAAAAGGATGCCTGTGCAACAGAAGCCTACAATGAAAACGGTATTATTCAGAATGCAGTTCGATTTATAAAAGAAAAATATGACAATTTTCTTGTAATCTGTGATATTTGCTGCTGTGAATATACAAGTCATGGTCATTGTGGTATTCTTGATGAAAATGGTTATGTAAAAAATGATGAAACTTTAGAAGTTCTTGGAAAAACAGCACTCTCCTACGCAAAGGCTGGAGCAGATATTGTAGCACCTTCAGACATGATGGATGGACGTGTGGAAAAAATTTCCAATGTTTTAGCTCAAAATAATTTTGAAAATATTCCGGTAATGGCTTATTCAGTAAAATATTCATCAGCATTTTATGGACCTTTTAGAGATGCAGCAGATTCAGCTCCTCAATTTGGAGATAGAAAGTCTTACCAGATGAATTTTCAATATTCAAAAGATGCGATAGACGAAGTTGCTGAAGATTTACGTCAAGGAGCAGATATTATAATTGTGAAGCCTGCAATGGCATATCTTGATGTTATAAAAAAGGTAAGTGATAAATTTGAAATCCCAATCGTAGCTTACAGCGTCTCTGGAGAATATTCAATGGTAAAAGCTGCAGCTGAAAATGGATGGATTGATGAAATGAAAATTGTCATGGAACAGATGTACGCGATGAAAAGAGCTGGAGCAAACGCTATCATTACTTATTATGCAAAAGAAATTTCAAAATATTTAGAAAATAAATAAAAAAACAAGAAAGAGAAAAAATATGAAAATAGTTATAGCAGGAGCTGGTGTCGTTGGTGAATCGCTTTGTAGCGAACTTTCAGCTGAAGGTAACGATGTCATTTTAATTGAGAAAGAAGAAAAAGTATTAAATAAGCTTGTAGAAACTTACGATATAACTGGGCTTGTAGGAAATGGAGAGTCTTATGAGACTTTACTTGAAGCTGGTGCAGACAGTGCCGATATTTTTATTGCTGCAACAGAATCAGATGAGCTAAACATAATCTCTTCAATAATAGCAAAAAAAATTGGTTCAAAATTTACTATAGCAAGAGTAAGAAATCCTGAATACAGTTCAAATATGCAATTTGTAAGGGAAGGACTTGGAATTTCCCTTATGATAAATCCCGAAATGGAAACTGCCAAAAGCATTGCAAATAAACTAATGTTCCCAGTTGCCTTAAGTGTAGAAAACTTTTTTGGACAAAAAGCCAGCTTTATTTCAATAAAAGTTGAAAAAAATAGTTTTCTGAATGGGACACAGTTAAAAAACCTTGAATTTAGCACAAAAGACAAAGTTATTATCTGCGCTGTCAGAAGAGATGAAAATGTCTTTATTCCAACTGGAGATTTTACTATCCTGGAAGGAGATGTTGTCTATGTTGCAGGTTCTATAGAAGCAGTTCATAAATTTTATGACAGAATTGAACAAAGCAACTTAAAAATCGGATCTACACTGCTTATAGGTGGAGGAACAATTTCTCATTATTTAATTGGAAAACTTATTGAAAACAAAAACAAGGTAAAAGTCATAGAAAATGATAGAACACGTGCAGAAAAACTGAGTGAAGCTTATCCAAAAGCAATTGTAATAAAAGGAGATGAAGCCGATCAGGAATTCTTAGTACAGGAAGGAATAAATAACTATGATGCAACTGTAATTCTTACAGATAGTGATGAAGAAAATGTTGTTATTTCAATGTTTGTAAACTCCATAACAAATTCTAAGTTAATTACAAAAATGAACAGAACATTGCTACTTCCTATACTTGAAAACAATACTAGAACATCGACGGTTGTGCCCAAAAAAGTTATTTCTGACATGATAATAAGAGTTGTAAGATCAAAAACAGATATGCGAGGATCCACAATGAGTTTTTTATACAGGCTAGAAAACCAGGTGGAATTTATTACTTTCGAAATCAATGAAAATAGTGCCGCTGTTAATGTTCCGCTAAAAGATTTAAAATTAAAAAAAGGAATATTGATTGTAAGTATATTGCGGGATAATAAAATGATTTTTCCGGGAGGAAATGATGCTATCAAAAACAATGACAGCGTAATGATTGTAGCAATAGCATCTTCTATCGAAGATTTTGACGATATTTTAGAATAAAACTGTAAAATTTAAATATATTCGCATCTAAAATTTAAGTCCAAATTCACTTAAATAAAAAAAATCGATTATATTAATTTAAGGAGTAAAAATGAATAAAAGAATGATAGGTTTTATAACTGGAAAAATACTTATACTTGAAGCTGGATTAATGGTATTACCTTTAATTATAAGTTTTTTATACAACGAAAATGCAAAATATAAAATTGCTTATGGTTCTGTAATACTTCTTCTTCTAGCAATAGGTTTTCTTCTCTCTATGAAGCTTCCTGAAGATGAACGGATTCAAGGTAGGGAAGGCTATATAATAGTTTCTTTATCTTGGATTTTGATGTCTATTTTTGGTGCATTTCCATTTGTATTTACAAAGGAAATCCCTTCTTTTATAGATGCGTTTTTTGAGATTGTAAGCGGTTTTACAACAACTGGATCTAGCATAATACCAGATCTTAGCAAAATTAGCCATTCTAATTTATTTTGGCGAAGTTTTACCCATTTTGTTGGTGGAATGGGAGTTCTAGTTCTAGCACTTGCAATTTTTCCAAGTTCTGCAACATCAGTTCATGTAATGAAAGCTGAAGTGCCTGGTCCAACATTTGGAAAATTAGTTTCAAAACTATCAACAACAGCCAGAATGCTTTATAAAATTTATATTGTTATGACAATCGTTCTTATAATTTTATTAATGTTTGGCGGACTTAATCTATTTGAGTCTACTCTTCTTGCATTTGGTACCGCAGGAACAGGAGGATTTGGAGTAAGAAATGGTAGCATTTTACCATACAATAACCCTTATGTCGAAATAATACTTGGAATTGGAATGATAGTATTTGGAGTAAACTTTAATATTTATTATTTTATTTTAATCGGAAAAATAAAAGACATCTTTAAAAATGAAGAATTAAAATATTATTTACTAATAGTTTTTGGAGCAATTACGCTAATAGTTTTCAATATATATCAGACATACGGCTCCATATGGAACTGTATAAGAGATGTATTTTTCTCAGTTTCCTCAGTCATAACAACAACTGGATATTCTACAGCTGATTTTGGAAAATGGCCGTTATTTTCACAAGTTATCTTGCTTATCCTAATGTTTTTTGGAGCATGTGCAGGCTCTACAGCTGGAGGACTGAAAATATCAAGAGTTGTATTAATGGTAAAAATCTATTTTGCTGAAATTGTCCAAATGATAAGTCCAAATCGTGTAGTTACAGTAAAATATGATGATAAGCCAGTAAATTCAGCTATGCAAAAAAGTATTGCAGTATATTTTTTAGTCTATTCACTAGTTTTTGGAGGAATTCTTCTAATGATTTCCTACTCAACAGATGACTTTATGACTGCTTTTAGTGCTGTTGCCGCCACATTTAATAATATCGGTCCTGGATTAGGAAAAGTAGGTCCTGCATTCAGTTTTGCTGAATTAAACAATTTCTCAAAAGTAATTCTTAGTTTTGGAATGCTTGCAGGAAGACTGGAAATTTTTCCAATGTTAATATTATTTTCTCCAACAACATGGAAATTAAAATAAAAAAAGAAAGTTGGATAATTTTTAAAATAATGTTTTTAAAGAGACTATACTATAATGGTTCATTACAATAGACAATTGGTGAAGATGTATTTACAGGAATCAACAGTATGACACATAAATATTTAATTTTAGATAAATATTCCAGTCAAAATCTAAAAAAAGAATTAAGGACAGCAAAACTTACAGTTAGCTGTTCTTTTTTCTATTTTTATTACATTTGGTTATACAGCATACTTAAAAAATAATTTTGAATTCATTACAAAAATAAAAGCATTTTTTATAAAAATGTGATATAATTCTAAAAGATATAAATTCAGAAAAAGGAAAGATTAAAAATGAATAAACTAAACTGGAAAAGAATTTATGAAAAAGCAGAAGAAATTGATGGATTTAGAGTGTTTGTAGACAGGCTGTGGGCAAGGGGAATGAAAAAGGAAGATGCTAAAATTGATTACTGGGCAAAGGAAATTACACCTACAAAAGAGCTTAGGGAAGATTATCATAAAGGAAGAATTAATTTTGAGACATTTGCAGCAGGATATCTGAATGAATTAGAAAAAAATCCTGATTTTGATAAATTTTTAAAAATAATAAAATCTGAACTGCTTTCAAAAAATGTTACAATGCTTTTTGCAAGCAAGACTCCTGAAATTAGTCATATTCCAATTTTGAAAAAGTATTTGGAAAATAAATTATAAAAATAGGAGAAAAATATGATTGCGACATTATGTTATCTTGAAAAGGATAATAAATATTTGATGTTATACAGAAATAAAAAAGAAATTGATATAAATAAAGGAAAATGGATTGGCGTTGGCGGAAAACTAGAAAAGGGCGAAACACCTGAACAATGCTTAATACGTGAAGTCTGGGAAGAAACAGGATACACGCTAAATAGTTATGAATATCGTGGAATTGTAATTTTTAATTATAATGAAGACGACCCCTTGTTTATGTATGTTTACACAAGCTCTAATTTTCCCGGTATAGAAAAGGAGTGTAATGAAGGCGATTTGAAATGGATTCCAAAAGATGAAATTTTAGATTTGAAATTGTGGGAAGGCGATAAAATATTTTTGAAATTATTGTTTGAAAATTCCCCATTCTTTTATTTAACTCTAAATTATGAAAATGATAATGTTGTTAGTTCAAAGCTGGAATTTAAGGAAAAATATAGTTGTTTTGAAGTTTTTGTGCCAGAAAATTATGTGGAAAAAATTGTGGAAAACTTGCAAAAATATTCACTTTTGACGGAAGGATTCTATGCAGATGTATATTCTACAGCTGATGCGGTTGGGCATTGGAAAACGTTGGAAGGCGGGAGTCCTTTTGATGGAGAAATTGGAAAATCAAGTGTAGCCAATGAAAAAATAATGAGATTTAGAGTAAAAAGAGATTTTGAAGAACTGGCATATTATCTGGTAAAAGAGGCTCATCCTTATGAAACTGCCGTTATTAATGTATTCAGGATGGAAGTTTAGAAAATTTTAGGAAGGGGCGCAAAAATATGAAAAAGAATTTTATTAAAATATTTTTATTGATATTTTTAATTAGTAATCTGATTTTTTCAGAAAATAAAAAGTTAAATGAAAATTTTGGAATAGAAGATGGAAAAGTTTATTATATAAATAGAAAAATTGAGGAAGCTGATGTAAAGACTTTTGAAGTTTTTGAAGATGGTGAGTATGCAAAAGATAAGAATAATGTTTATTATCAAGAAAATGTTCTTAATGAAGCAGATCCTAAAAGTTTTAAATTATTGACAAAAATTAGTTACGGATTGGGTAAAGATAAAAATAATCTTTATTTTTGGGAGAATAAGGTAGATAATATAGATGTAAAAACTCTTGAAATAATGACAGATGAATTTTCAATTTATTTAAAAGATAAAAACGGAGTGTATATTTTATTTTCATATAATGGAGGACTTCCTGTCGATTTAGATAATGTGATAATGTCTCCAAAAATTTTAAAAAATGTTGACAAACAAACTTTTCAGCTAATTGGTGGAGGGTATTCAAAAGATAAAAATAGTGTTTATTATATTGGTAAAAAAATAGATGGAGTAGCTCCCCAAAACTTTAAAGTTTTAAAAGATTATATTTTTACAGATGGAAAAAATGTCTATCTTTATGGAGAAAAAAAAGAAGAAATAGATTTACAGACATTAAAATTTTTTGATAATGATTCCAGTTATTTTTTTGATAAAAATAATATTTATTTTCAAGGTGATAAACTCGAAAATGCTGATTTTAAAAGTTTTAAAACAATGGAATTGAATTTTTCAAAAGATAAAAATAATGTTTACTTAGGAAATGAAAAATTGAAGGTGCAGATGCAAAAACTTTTGAAGTAATTGATATTTATGCAGGATTTGCGAGGGATAAAAATTATTTGTATGATTCTAATGAAAGAATAAAAAATTCCGATCCATATACTTTTCAAAGAATTAATGAACATTTGGTAAGAGATAAAAATCAATTTTATTCTAATGACGGAACGGTTTTAAATGTGGATGGAAAAAGTTTTCAAATAGTAAAAGATTATGAAAAAGATTATTTTATGTATGCAAAAGATAAAAATAAAGCATATTACATAAATTTCATGGATGGAAAAGATGAAATGGTAAAAGAACTGAAAGGATTAAATCCTAAAAATTTTAAAGTGCTAAATCGTTATTATACAAAAGACGATAAAAAAGTTTATTTTAGTAAAGAATATGCGGATATACAAGAAGTTCAAAATGTAGATGTAAAATCATTTGAAGTATTATATTTTGAAAATATAGAGAATAAAGATGATTTTGGAAAAGATAAAAATAAAGTTTATTTGTTTGGTCTTGAATTAAAAGGTGTAAAACCTGAAAAATTTCAAGTTATGAAAGAGCCAATAACGGAAAAAATTATATATGTTCGAGATGAGAATAATTTGTTCGTAATTTTTTATGATTATTTTTCAGGATTTAATTTTGTAAAGACTAAAAAAATTGAAAATATAGATTTTGCAACTCTTAAATGGAAATCAGCAAGAGAACTGGAAGACAAAAATGGGGAATATATTGTGAACGGCAGCGTAATTGATGAAGATAAAATAGAAATTAAATTTATAAAAAAATAGAAAAAAGGAGAAAAAATGAGAACAGCGATTTACTGTGTAAGTAAAACTGGTTATAAAACTTGTTTAAGAATAAAAGAGAATGTGTATAAGGATTTGCATATTTATGTTTCAGGAAGAGTTGCTAATTTATTAAATCTTGAAAATGAAAATATCGAAAATCTATTTATTATAAATGAAAGAGTGCCGATTTTGCTTGAAAAAACATTTAATAAATATGATTTACATATATTTGTTGCAGCAACTGGAGCTGTTGTGAGAATAATTGACGGAAAATTTAAAAGTAAGGATACCGATCCTGCGGTAATTACTGTTGATGACCATGCCAATTTTGTTATTTCACTCCTTTCAGGACATCTAGGAGGAGCAAATGAAGAATGTGAGAAAATCGCACAAGGAATCGGTGCTATCCCCGTAATTACAACTGCTTCAGACGTAGGCGGAAAAATAGCTGTAGACACATTTTCACAAAAAATAAAAGCAAAATTAGAAGATTTGGAAGGAGCTAAAAGAGTTACTTCGCTAATTGTGAATGGAGAGAAGGTTAGCCTGCATTTACCAAAAAACATTGTATCTCACGATGAAAACAGTGCTGGAGCAATAATTGTATCAAATAGAAAAAATATTGAAATTTCAAAGGTTATACCACAAAATATTTTTATCGGAATTGGTTGCAGGAGAGGAGTTAGCAAGGAGCATATTATAGAAAAATTAAAATATGTGATGGATAAACAAAATTTAGAGCTTTCCGCTATAAAAATGGCAGCATCTGCCTGGGTAAAATCTGATGAAATTGGGCTTATTGATGCAATGGAAGAACTTGGAATTCCAATTAAATTTTTTGATAAGGAAGAAATATTAAAAGTAGAAGATTTAGTTGAAGAACGTTCAGAATTTGTAAAAAATCAAATTGGAGTATACGGTGTTTCCGAGCCTTGTGCCTATCTGGCTTCAAGTAGAAAAGGAAGCTTTTTGGTGAAAAAAGTGAAGTTAGAAGGAGTTACAATTTCAATTTTTGAGGAGCAAATGTGAGAATGAAAATATACAAATTGTCATTTATAACAATAGTGCTATTTATGATACACGAATTTGAAGAAATAATTTTTTTAAAAAAATTTATAGAAAAAAATAAAGTTGTAAAAGATATGAAAAATGAATTATTTATGAAGAAAAAGGAAAGTTATCCATCTACAGAAACAACTTCATTAATAATTGCCGAAGAATTTATAATTTTATCAACATTACTTTTTATAGCAAGCAAGTTTAGGATGTATGAAATAGTTCTGTCATTATTTATTGTATATATTGCACATTTAGTACCTCATATATATGATGCGCTTAGATATAGAAAGTTTTCCCCAGGAAGTCGGACATCTTTTATAATTTTCCCTTTAGGAATTTTAATGATCTGGAATGTTATTTTAAATAAAGAAATTAATTTTGTTATTTTTATTTTATGTGTTATAATAATTGGATTTCTGATGATTTTAAATTTGATATTTTTGCATAAAATTAGTAAAAAAATTGATAAGTATCTGTGGAAATAAAAAAATCACAAAAATATTTTAAATAAAAATAGATTAAAAAATTTAAGAAAGGAAAATAATATGAAAAAAATATCTCTAATCATAGTCCTTTTTTTAATAAATCTAAATTTAGTCGCCTTAACAATGAAGGAAAAAATCCAGCAGGATTTGTCAAAAGTTGGTGTGAAGCAGGAAATTATAGATGAAACTGTGAAATTGGATAAAGAAACTGGAGAGGGATTTACAACGAAAAACGAAGATGGAGAAGTATCAACAGAAGATAGGGACAAATGGGAAAAAATTTATTTGAAGGATAAAAGAAATTATGTTGCTTTAGAAAGATTGATAGAATTCTATTTTTTGACTAGAACAGAAAATGATTCTAAAAAAGAGAAGTATATTTCAGAATATTTGAAAACAGATATTTCAGAAGATAGAAAAAATTTCTTTTTGGGAAAGAATTTTTGGATCAGTTCAAAAGAAAAAAATAAAAAAAATAAATATTTTGAAAAAGTTAAAAGTATTAGCAATAATCAGTATTATTTGAAAGTAATAGATTTTTTTGAGTATCTGTCAAAAGAATCAAAAAATATAAATGAAGATAATAATTTGAAAATGGTTAAGCCAAAAATAAACGAAATAACGCAAAAAATGGATGAAATTGATAAAATACTCAATAATAAAGATTTGAGAGAAAAATACAGAATTTCTGATGAAGAAGCATATTCTGAGCAATTGATCTTTTTTTTGGCTGGTGGTACTTTAAAAGTAATAGCAGGGGATACAGAAGGAATGGTCAATGATTTTATAAATAAAATTGCGAATAAAAAGATTTCTAAGGAAGTGGCGGAATATAATAAAAACAAGGAAATGATGACTGTTATGACAATTCAGATGGCAATGGCTTTAAAAGGATTTTTTGGAGAAATGTCAGAAAAAGAAATTACAAAACTTGAAAAATTGACAAAAAAACTTCAAGATACTGAAATGTTTAAAAGAATTATGGAAAATTCTGAAAAAGATGAAACTATTAAAAGCGATATTCATTTAGAAGATAAAAGAAAAAAATTTGAATCACTTTCATATGATGAACAAATAAAACAAATTGTTAATTAAAAAAAATTTGACTATATCGAAACGAGAATAGATAAGGAGAAAAAGATTTTTGATTGGATATTTGGATGTAGTGGATTAAATTGTGAACTTATTTTTTTAGGGAAAAATAAAAAATCTTGAAGCATTGAAAATATATAATAAAATTGTAAATTAATTTTTTAATTAATTAGATAATAAAATTTAGGAGGAGAGAAAAAATGAACAAAAAAGGAAAAATTTATGTAGTAGGAATTGGGCCTGGAAAAAAGGCAGACATGACTTTCAAGGCTTATGAGGCAATGGAAAAAAGTGATATTATTGTAGGTTACAAAACTTATACTGACTTAATTGAGGAATACTTCCCAAATACTGAAATAAAAAGTTCAAGTATGATGAAAGAAGTTGACAGATGTATTGAAGTTCTAGAGCTTGCAAAATCTGGTAAAAATGTTGCTTTGATTAGTAGTGGAGATGCTGGAGTATACGGTATGGCTGGAATAATGTACGAAGTAATTGGAGAAAATGATGATGTGGAAATTGAAGTAATTGCAGGAGTTACAGCAACAAATGCTGCAGCCGCAATCGTAGGAGCTCCAATTATGCACGATTATGTAACAATCAGCCTAAGCAACCTTCTAACAGACTGGGAACTAATAAAAAAACGTCTAGAATTAGCTGCACAAGGTGATTTCATCGTAAGCTTATACAATCCAAAAAGTAAAGGAAGAACGACTCAAATCGTAGAAGCACAGCAAATTATGCTAAAACACAAATCAAAAGACACGCCAGTTGCAATCGTAAGAAATGCAGGACGTGAAACTGAAGAGCATGAAATCACAACACTTGAAAAAATGCTTGATTCTGAAATAAATATGCTTACAATTGTATTAATCGGAAATTCAAATACATTTGTTAAAAAAGGAAAAATGGTTACACCTAGAGGTTATGATAAAAAATATGAATATTAATACTTTTTAAAAAGTCAGAAACAAAATTTGATAATATACTCGAACCTATTTAAAATTAAACTGCTAGAAATTATATAATTTAGGGTTTGAGTAAAATAGTCATAATTTTTGAGTTCTGTTTTAAACTAGTTTTACTATATTTATAAAATAAAAAAATTGGACTATCATATAAAGTTAGTCCATTTTTATTTTCAAATCTGTATTTTTATTTCTTCTTAAACCATTCAAACACTTTTTTCAGCGACAATACAGGTTTATTTCTTACAATTTTTTCATTTCCAAGAAAATCACGCATTGTCTTTAGTGTTTTTCCCGCATTTTTTACAACAAAATTATACGATCCATCACTTTTAGTATCTATGAAAAAACCACGAATATACTTATCTTTAAAAAAGATTTGTGCTCTCACTCTCACAATTTCTCCCCAAGGAATCTGAATATAGTCTTCGGGATTACGGTTATTATAAAATTCGAAAGCTTTGTCACCTACAAGTATATTTCCATTTTTATTTCCAAACATTCCCGATAGAGAATTTGCCTTTGTTGTAAATAACACTTTTGTATTCATCGAAATAGCCACTTTTATTCCTCATTTCTTTAATTCAAATTTATTACATAAAATTAGAAAAAAGTTGGCTTTTTAGTTCCAACTTCTCTCTTTTAAATAGATTTTCCAATTATTTAAAATTGAATTTTTAGTAGTCATTTTTTATTTTTAGAATATTTTAACTAAATGTCCTAAAATTCCAACTAAGAATAATCCAAAGATAATTAGAATTGGACTTATTTTTTTCTTTAACAGCCACATACATAGGAATGTTAATAATAAAGCCGCTAATCCCGGTACTAGTTGATTTAAGTTATCTTGTAAAGTCGTTACTTTTTCTGGAGAAAGCGATAGTCCTTTTGCTACATCTCCAAGAATTTTTTGTAACTGGGTACTGTCTATAGGTCCTTTTGGAAATTCTACATAAGCCCCTTTTGCTAAAGGAACTTTTGATACAACCATTGGGAAATTAATTGTTGTCCAACGTTGAACTAGTATTCCCATAACGAACATTCCTAAAATGGATGCTCCTTTAGTAATTGTTTGTAATAAACCACCTGATAAATCTTTTGTAATTTCAGCACCTTTTTGGTAACCAAATTCTTGAGTATACCATAAAAAGCCTATACGTATTACATTCCATACAATAAAGAAGAAGAAAGGTGCTATAAGTGATCCACCTGCTGCCAATGAAGCTGCAATTGCTCCTAAAATTGGACGTACTGTGAACCAGAATACTGGATCTCCGATTCCTGCAAGTGGTCCCATCATTCCAACTTTTACCCCTTGAATAGCTGCATCATCAATTTTTGCTCCATTTGCTCTTTCTTCTTCAAGAGCAAGAGTTACTCCTAAAATTGGTGCAGCAATATATGGGTGAGTATTAAAGAATTCCATATGTCTTTTTAAAGCTGCTGAAGCATCATCTTTATTTGGATATAATTTTTTCAATGCTGGGATTAAAGAATAAGCCCAACCTCCATTTTGCATACGTTCGTAGTTCCAAGAACCTTGAAGAAATTGAGAACGTAACATTACACTACGACGATCTGATTTTGATAATTTTATTCTATTATTTTCTGCCATTTCTTGTTCCTCCCTTATTAATAATCGTTTAAAATGTCACCTAGCGGATCTCCAGAAGAAGATGTTCCGCCATCTCCGCCACCGTTACCTTTATTATTTGTAACATTTAAGTAAATAATAGCTGCACATACACCTATAATACCAGTTGCAATCAATGTCAATTCATTTAATGGTGCTAATGCAAAACCTAGGAAGAAGAACGGCCATACTTCTTTAGTTGCCATTAAGTTAATAACCATTGCATATCCTACTGCTACAACGAATCCACCACCAATTTTCATTCCATCAGTAAACCATTCTGGCAATAATTTAAGAGCATGTTGAATAACAGGAGAAGGTATAAATAACAATAATAGGGCAGGAATAGCAATACGTAAACCTTGACATGCAAGCGCAACCATATGCCATAATTCTACGCCTTTGAAATTTCCTTTTTCTGCTTCTCTATCAGCCTGGTGAACAATAACTACTGATAAAGTACGAACAACCATAGTTAAAACTAACCCAGCTGTAGCAAGTGCAATCGCTGTACCAATCGCTACAGTTTGACCTGCAGCATCAAATTTTCCAGCTTTAACAAAAATAATTGCCGAAGCTACAGAAGCAAGAGCCGCGTCTGGAGCAACTGCCGCTCCTACATTTGCCCAACCTAAAGCCATCAACTGTAAAGCCCCACCTAACATAACACATTCCTTTATATGTCCTGTCGCAACCCCAACTAATGAACACGCAATAATTGGCTGATGGAATTGGAACTGATCAAGGATTCCTTCCATTCCTGCTAGAAATGCGACGATTAATATTAAAATAATTGATAAAATATTAAAATCCATAATAACCTCCTAAAATTAAAGTTTTAATCCTTCGTTTTGTTTTTCTGAAATTAGTTTAAATAAGTCTGCTCTCTTATCAGCAGCAACTTTTCTTACATCAAATTGAACACCTAAATCTCTAAGTTTCTTATAAGTGTCAACATCATTCTGATCCATTGAAAGTACATTATTTACCATAACTTTTCCAACACTATGTGCCATTGATCCTACATTTAACTCTTTAATATCTACACCTTTTTCAATTACATAAAGTGCATCCTGAGGATTTTCAAATAACAATAATGCTTTTGTATTTCCAAATCTTGGATCTTTTGAAACTTCTACTAATTTATCAAGTGGAATAACATGTGCACGTACACCTGGAGGCGCTGCCTGTTCGATTAATTTTTTACGTAGTTCATCTTTTGAAACTGTGTCTGAAACTACGATTATTCTATTTGGATTTGTTGCTTTTGTCCAGCTTGTTGCAACTTGTCCGTGTAACAAACGTGTATCAATACGAGCCAGAACAAATTTTATTTTCCCATCTCCGATAACTGTTCCTTCTGGAATTGCTCCTTTTGGCGTGTCATCTTGAGCTACTGCTTTTGCTACTGTTTCTTTAGGCTGTAATTCTTCAGGACGAACCTTGACTTGATCTCTTCCTTCTGGAACAATAGCCTTTGCTACTTCATGAGCTGTATCTAAATCTTCTCTTTCTGATAAAGCTGCTAATAGCATTGGCAAGTTAAGCCCTGCTACAATTGCTCTTTTTTCAGGTGCTTCTTCAAAGAAACGATTTGATTGGTTGAATGGGCTTCCTCCCCATAAATCAACTAAAAATAGAACTTCTTCAGTTCCTAATTTCGTAATGGCATCTTGAATTTTTTTATATAAGTCATCTGGTCCTTCACTGGGCATAAACACAACTGATTCCAATAATTCTGCTTCACCTAGAATCATTGAAGCTGACTGTTTTATACCAGCTGCAAATTCACCATGACTTGCAACGATAATTCCTACCATCTTGAGCCTCCTTTTAGATAAAATTTATTTTTAAGTTTTCACTTTATAAGATTACAATATCTTTATTATTTTTAACAAAAGTGAATAATCCTATATTATAAGTGTACCACATTTTTTTTGAATTACAAGTATTTTATAAGAAATTTATAAAACAAAATTAATGGATATTGATTTTTAGTACATTTTTTATAATTTATAATATTGGAATAAGTATAACTTGACATAAAAAATAGTTTTTATTGATGTGTATATACAAAGAAAATGTGACAAGAGCAGATAAAAATCAGAATACTAAAATCATAAATAAAGAATTCGTTTGAATTTTTTTCTAAAAAGAATAATAAATTAATTTATTAGATATTTTCGATTTTATAAAGAGCTGTCCTCATATATAATTTGAAACAGCTCTTTTTATACTATTTAATTGAGTAAATTTTCTATTGAAAAATTTTGACTAAACTTAACTGGTTGAAATTCGATTATTTCATAATCTGCTATTTCTTCAATATAAAATGGATCTTCATACAATATTTTTTTTGCTTCTTCCAAATTGTTAGAATCAAACAAGATTACTCCTCCTAATTCAGGAAAACTTTTCTTCCCTGTACATATAAATTTCCCTTTTTCAAAATATTTGTCAAGATATTCTAAATGAGCTTCTAAAACCTTATTTACTTCTTCTGTTGATTTTTTATATTTTAAATTAGCAATAAACATTATTTATCCCCCTCTTCTCTTGTCTTACGGATATATTCAACATATTCCTTTGCGTTTTTGTCAAGTTCATCATCACTTAATTCGTTTATGTGTGGAGAAACTCCGTAAACACTGAAATACGGTAAATAAATTCCTTGAGCATAATTTATAGTTTCTTCAAATGGAATAAGTATTTCATCAAGAGAAAATTTATTTTTTCCACCATGCTTGTAATATTCTCTCTTCCCTCCAGTTGTAACAGCTAACCCAATCTTTTTATTCTTCAGCTTGTCCCCATTCAATCCATATGCCCAATTATACTCAAATACTTCATCCAGCCATTTTTTTAACAAAGGCGGACAGTTAAACCAATACAGAGGGAATTGAAAAATAATATGTTCATATTTAACCAATAATTCCTGTTCCCTTTTTACATCTATATTCCAATCCGAATATTCTTTATACAATTCATGAACTTCTATTTCTTGCGGATATTTTAACAGCTCTTCCTTCCATCTCTTATTTGCTCTTGATTCGTTAATATCTGGATGTGCTAAAATTACTAAAGTTTTCATAGTTATAAACCATTCCTTTCATTAATTTTATTATATTATATAATCCTAATTTAAATTTGTAAATACACACGAAAACGTAATCATATACTTACCTAAACGTAACTACTGGACTTAACTGAAAATTTATGCAATAATGTATTCATAATAATATTTACAACAGGAGATTAACTATGAAACAATATATTTTAGGAATAGAAGCAACACTTGAAATATTTGGTGGAAAATGGAAAGCATTGATTACATACATTCTTACCTTTGGAACAAAAAGGACAGGCGAATTACAAAGATTAATCCCTGGTATTTCTCAAAAGGTTCTTATTGAAAAATTGAAAGAGCTGGAAAAAGATGGAATTATAGAAAAATATGTGTATGAAGAGATGCCTCCAAAGGTAGAATACACACTCACAGAATATGGACAATCATTTTCAAATATTTTATATGCAATGTGCTTCTGGGGTCGAGAAAATATTAAATTACGGCAAAAAATGGGTGAAGATATTATACTGCTTGATAAAAAAGAAGAATTTAGAAAAAATATTGATAAATAATTTTATTACTCTTTAATTTTTACAAAACATTAAAGAAATATTATCATAAAATACAAATAGATCAAATATTGTAATTTCACACTAAAATCCTTACTTCAACAAAAGCGAAAATACGAAAAAAGTAGTTGACAAATTATTGAAATATATGATATACTAACTGAGTAACGTATGGGTGGATGTCCGAACGGCTAAGGGACCGGTCTTGAAAACCGGCGAAATCGCAAGATGTCTGGGTTCGAATCCCAGTTCACCCGCCATTTAAAATTTATACTTTTGGAGAAGTGGCAGAGAGGCCGAATGCGCTCCCCTGCTAAGGGAGTATCCGAGCTAAAACTTGGATCGAGGGTTCAAATCCCTCCTTCTCCGCCATTTTTTTTTAGTAAATTTATTAATAATGCATCTGTAGCTCAATTGGATAGAGCGTCTGACTACGGATCAGAAGGTTATGGGTTCAACTCCTGTCAGGTGCGCCATTTTTATATAAAGACATTGATATTAAACTAATTTCTGATTAATCATAAATTAGTGATATTTATCTAATATTACTATAAATTTATCGTACTTAAAGTGCGATTTTTTTTTGTTAAAAAAATTAGGTATTAAAAAAATAACGAGAATAAGCTGTTAAGAACAAATTATTTTCGTTAGAGATTTAATTAAATACGTAAAATATTAGAAAAAACATCAAACTCACGATTACAAAAAACTTTGATAATCTTTATGAGTAACCCAAAAATAAGTGATATTGTTATGACATATATAATAAGAATGAAAATAAATGAACAACAGAAAAATTTTATATTCAAATATTTCCTCCTTCGTGTTTGAATGAATTATATCTATGTATTCAAACGAAATATTTCAAAAAAATTTATAAATTTAAAATAATATATGTTGAGTCAGATGAGTATTTTTTCATCTGATTTTTCATTAATAAATATTATATACAACATAGTAAATATCCAACGTTGAATCTTTAATTTTGTAGTCCAACACTAGTCCAATTGACAAGGTAAATGGTTATTTTCCCAAACTTTTAAAAAGATATAGTAAAATTATATCAATTTTAACAATTTTAAAAAAATTATCTCAAAATACCGTATTATTTGGCTTAGTAGGAAGAATAGCTATAAAAAAATATGCTACCCTTGTGATAGCATATTTAAAAAGGAGTTTTGAAGAAAAAAGTTTTCACTTTTTCTATTGGTCAGATATAATTATACATTATAATCCTTATGATATTTATTGTAATGCCTTAGTTTTAGATTTGTTAAAAAGAATTATACTTAAACTTTACTTTGCACATCCTATAATACTTAATTTATTTCTTTTATCTATCTGTTTAATAGTATAGTAAAACTAGTTTAAAACAGAACTCAAAAATTATGACTATTCTACTCAAACCCTAAATTATATAATTTCTATCAGTTCAATTTTAAATGGGTTCGAGTATATCTAAATTATCTTTTACACAATTTATACTACTCTCTCTTTTAAAAATGAAAATTATATATGACATTATTCATTATTTAAATAAAAAAAAACAATTAAAACTGCTTTTTATAAAATTAGATAAATACTATAAAGTTTAATTTATACTTTTAAATAGAATTTTGTATAGCATCATATTTATATTAAACTCAAAAAGCTGGATTTACATCCAGCTCCTTTTAAGTTATTTTTATATGAATTATTAGTGATTATTTAACTTCTAAACCAACTTTTAATCCAGCTCTTAATTCATTATATTCTCTTGTATATTTATCGTTGTTGAAGTAACGTCCATCGTTATAAACACCTTTAACAGTTTCTTTGTTAACAACTCTGTATTTAACTTCAGGGTTTACAGTCAATGTTCCTACTGGCAAATCAATACCTTTTTTGTATCCTAATCCAGTCCATACTGAGAAGTTGTTTTGGAATCCATGTCTAGCAGTTTGTCTTTCCCATTCATTTTCAGCATTGATTAATCCATAGAATCCTGCTAAATCAGGAGTTTTATATGTTAACCCTGCAACATAGTCTAAATAAACAGTAGATTTTGCATCTTTTCCTGTTTCAGATAATTTACCTTTTGCATCTCTTAATTTATTAGTTAAACCAACGTTATAGTTTAAAGTTCCGATTCCATTATCAAAAATTTGTCCGTTATTTTCTAAAGCAAAGTTGATTCCCCATCCAGATACTTTTCCTTTTGTGAAATCATTTCCGCTCCATGCGTTATCTGCACTTTTGTTTCCTGATTGATCGAAGTAAACTAATTGAGTTGTTGCATCAAAGTTATGTCCGAAGAAGTTAATTCCAAATGATGGTCCTACATAAATTTCATTTGATGTTCCTCTATGTCCTGAGTATCTACCAGTACCACTTGTATTTTTATTTTTCCATCCTAAAGTCCATTTATTAGTCCAAGAACCTAATGTAATATCTCTATATAATTCAATATTATTTTCCCAAGTTTGAGATTTGTCATAAGTTCCTTTTGTACCTGTTTTAGTTTCATAATCAAAATCATTTTTGTATCTATCTTGATCATTTTGGAATTCAAATTTTAATCCTAAGTCTCCTTCATCTACTAAATGTAAATCTCCACCAAAGATATTTCTCCATCTAGTTCTATCTTTATTTGCTCCTTTGAATCCTGCGATTCCTAATCCATTTCCTGTATTTTCTTTTTTGTCTGTATACCCTTGTCTCAATTCTGTAGAGAAATGGATTTCTTTTACTGTATCTTGGTCTTGATCAGCTAAAGCTAGACTAGATACGCTTAATACTAATGCTAATACTCCTAATACTTTTTTCATTGTTTTTCCTCCTAAAAATAATTTTAACAAATATATATCTTAACAATTCACAGTTAATTTTAGCATAATAATATGAATTTGTAAAGTTTTTTTTTAAAAAGTGCATTTGTAAAGTAAAACAATATTTAATAAAGAAACTAAAATCAATTTTTAAAAAGTTATTTATATACTATAAAAAGCACTTTAAAATAAAATATGAAACTGTATTTATTTACAATAAAACTAAAGATAAAAACCTGAATTTTAGTAAATAAAAAAATTGATATAATCATGCTTTTTAAATTTAAAGTCATACTTTTGTAATAAAAAATTTTTGAATGTAAGATATATAAGTTATTAATATGAAATTTTATAATTAATTTCAAAATTTCATCATATAATTAATTCTATGTTAAGTATACCCTATAATCTCAAAAAAAACAATAGCACTATGATAAATTTATAAAAAACTTTTTATTTACCAAGTGCTATTTGATTATATTTTACTTATAACTATTTTAATTTTCAAATAAATTATCAAAAATTTTAAATAATTATTTTTATTTTTATCTTTAAGAAAGTTCCTTACAGAAAACTATTTAGTAATAGTTGCTACTACTCCTGAAGCTACTGTTCTTCCACCTTCTCTTATCGCAAATCTTAATCCTTCTTCCATTGCGATTGGGTGAATTAGTTCAACTGTCATTTCAATGTTGTCTCCAGGCATTACCATTTCTACACCTTCTGGCAAGTTTACTTCTCCTGTAATGTCAGTCGTTCTGAAGTAGAATTGTGGTTTGTATCCTGTGAAGAATGGTGTATGTCTTCCTCCTTCATCTTTTGTCAATACGTATACTTCTGACTTGAATCCTGTATGTGGATTGATTGTTCCTGGTTTTGCAAGTACTTGTCCTCTTTCCACTTCTTCTTTCTTAGTTCCTCTTAACAATGCTCCAATGTTGTCTCCAGCTTGTCCTGAATCCAATAATTTTCTGAACATTTCTACTCCTGTTACAGTAGTTTTTGTTGTTGGCTTGATTCCTACGATTTCTACTTCTTCACCAACATTGATTACTCCTCTTTCTACTCTTCCTGTTACAACTGTTCCTCTTCCTGTTATTGTGAACACGTCTTCAATCGGCATTAGGAATGCTTGGTCTACTGGTCTTTCTGGTGTTGGAATGTAGTCATCAACTGCATCCATTAATTCCATGATTCTGTCTACCCATTGAGCTTCTCCATTTAATGCTCCTAATGAAGACCCTTTGATTACTGGTACATCATCTCCAGGGAATCCGTATTCTGTAAGTAATTCTCTTACTTCCATTTCTACTAGTTCTAATAATTCTTCGTCATCTACCATGTCAACTTTGTTCAAGTAAACTACGATGTAAGGTACTCCAACCTGTCTTGCAAGTAGGATATGCTCTCTTGTTTGAGGCATAGGACCGTCAGCTGCTGATACTACTAAGATAGCACCATCCATTTGAGCTGCTCCTGTAATCATGTTTTTTACGTAGTCCGCATGCCCTGGACAGTCAACGTGGGCATAGTGTCTTTTTTCTGTTTCATACTCAATGTGAGCTGTGTTGATTGTAATCCCTCTTTCTCTTTCTTCAGGCGCTTGGTCAATGTTTTCAAAATCAACTTTTTCAGCTAGCCCTTTTTCAGCCAATACTTTTGAAATTGCTGCTGTTGTTGTTGTTTTCCCGTGGTCAACGTGACCTATTGTTCCTACGTTTACGTGTGGTTTGCTTCTCTCGAATTTAGCTTTTGCCATTTTAATTTTTCCTCCATTTATTTTGATTTTTTGTTTTTTAATAATTTATCTTTATCATTTTGATTATATCATATTTAAAAAATAATTGCAAGCACGTAAAATTAGTCAAAAAATAAAATTGCACAAATTAATTAAAATTGGTATAATAACTGAAAATATAATTTTATTAAAATATGAGGTGAAAATATGAGTAAAATCATTAATTATGCTGGCGAAGACTTTGATAATGAAATAATTTTACAAACTGGACTTACACTTATAGATTTTTATGCTATCTGGTGCGGACCTTGTCAAATGCTTGAAAAGGTTATTAGCGAAGTAGCTGACAATTCTGAGTGCAAGATTGTCAAAGTTGATGTTGACGATTATCCTGAATTTGGAACCAAATTTAAAATAAGAGGATTGCCTATGCTTATTTTATTTAAGGATGGGAAAATTGTAGAAACTTTAAATGGTTTTCAAACTTTTGATGAGATTATGGAAAAAATCAATTTACATAATTAATTAGGTAATTTTAAAATTTGACTAAAATAATATAAAAAATTAAAAATTTTTAGAAAGAAGGTAGATATTTTTATGAAAACAATTTTAGTGCCAGGAGGAGCTGGATATATTGGTTCCCATACAGTTTTAGATTTAATAAAGAAAGGATTTAATCCAATAATAGTAGATGATTTTAGCAATTCAAGCAAAAAAGTTATTACAATTTTAGAAGAACTTGCTGGAACAAAAATATCTTTTTATGAACTGGATATAAAAAATAAAGAAGGATTGAGAAAAATCTTTAGTGAAAATAAAATTGATGCTGTAATTAACTTTGCAGGGTTTAAGGCAGTTGGAGAATCTGTGGAAAAACCACTTATGTACTATGAAAATAATTTATTTGGTATGATTACTTTACTTGAAATGATGAAAGAATTTAATGTAAAAAATATTGTATTCAGTTCTTCAGCTACAGTTTACGGTATTCCTGAAAAAATGCCTTTAGTTGAAGGTGATCCAATGGGTGCAACAAATCCTTATGGACGAACAAAACTTATGATTGAAAATATTTTAGTTGATTTAGCAACTTCTGATGATTCTTGGAATATTATTGCCCTTAGATATTTTAACCCATTAGGAGCTCATGAAAGCGGAAGAATCGGAGAAGATCCAAACGGTATTCCAAACAACCTTGCCCCTTACATAACTCAAGTTGCAGTAGGAAAATTAGAAAAACTGCATGTTTTCGGAAATGATTACGATACACCTGATGGGACTTGTATAAGGGACTTTATTCACGTAAATGACTTAGCAGCAGGGCATTCAGCCGCTATAAATTATTTGTTTAGTGGAAACATTGGATTTGAAGCAATAAATTTAGGAAGTGAAAAAGGTTACAGCGTCCTTGAAATTCTAAAAAACTTTGAAAAAGCCGTTGGAAAAACTATTCCATATGTAATTGACGGCCGTAGAGCAGGAGATATTGCCGTTTCCTATGCCGATGCCTCAAAAGCTAAAAAATTATTAAACTGGGAAGCAAAATACACTATCGAAGATATGTGCAGAGATTTTTGGAACTGGCAGAAAAAAAATCCAAATGGATTTGAAGACTAATTTTTTATAAAGGGCTAAAAAATTAAAAAATAATAATTCTAATTTCAAGTTAACTATTTTTAAAAGTAAAAAATATAATGATTTACAGTTTTATAACAATAATAAATAAAAAATATTGTACAAGGAGAATTTAGAATGAAAAAATTATTTTTGATGTTTATGTTATTAACGCCATTTACAATAGCAGATGAAAGAGCAGAAATTTTTATAAGTCCTAGTTATGGGAGTTATAGAGGGCAGAAAAAAAATGATTTTAATCAAGAAGTAAAAAATGTAATAGGAAGAGCGGAGTTAAAATTTCATTTGAAAGAAGACAGCCATTTATTGATGATTCCGGAGCAGGAATTGGAGCAGGGATAGTATACAATGCTTTAAAAGTCAAAGGAAATGGTATAAAAAGCAGTTCAGGAAGTTTAATTTCAGTTCCACTTTATATGACATTAGGAACTGGGCTAGATAATGGAATATACACTAAAGTTTTATTCGGTCTGGCATTTTCAAACGGAAATGTGAAATGGACTGATAAAAATGGTGGTCACGGAGAAATAAAGGCGGCCCCAATAAATGGGTATGGAGGTATTGGTATTGGAGTTCAAAAAGATAAATTTTCGGTTGGAATAAGTGCTGTAACAGCGCCTAGATTAAAAAGAAGTTACTCTAGTCCTACTAAAAAATATAGAGATAAAATTTCAGATGGTTTAATTTCACTAGAATTCGGATATAATCCAAATTCAAATAAACAAAAATAGTTTGAAAGGAGAAAAATAAAAATGAACAACTTTGAAGAAAAATTAAGTAAATATGCAGAAGTAATTGTAAAAATTGGGGCAAATGTACAGAAAGGGCAGAAAGTATGGGTAAACTGTACAACTGATGCTTTGCCATTAGTCTATAAGGTTACAGAATTAGCTTATCAAGCGGGAGCAAGTGATGTTCACGTAAAATTGACAGATGATAAATTATCAAGACTTCATGCTGAATATCAATCAAAAGAAGTCTATTCACACATCCCACAATGGGCAATTGACGAAAGAAATGATTATCTTGACAATAATGTCGTATTTATCCACATTTTAAGCAGTTCTCCAAATTTATTTGCTGGAATTGATGCTGAAAAACTGGGAGCATTGACAAAAAATTCAGGAGAAGCCTATAAACATTACAGAACTTGCATTATGACAGATGTAAATTCATGGACAATTGCTAGCTATCCTTCGGCAGATTGGGCAAAACTTGTATTCCCAGATGAAGAAAATACTGACATTGCACAGGAAAAACTGCTTGACGCAATATTAAAGACTGTAAGAGTTGATAAAGCTGATTCTGTTAAGGCTTGGGAAGAACATAGGCAAAACTTGACTGAAAAAGCTGAATTTTTAAATAATAAAAACTTTGTGGCACTTCATTATACTTCAAAAGGTACTGACTTGACAGTAGGACTTCCTAAAAATCACATTTGGGTAGCTGCTGGAAGTAAAAATGCCAAAGGGGCGGATTTCTTGCCAAATATGCCGACAGAAGAAGTATTTACAGCTGGAGATAGAGACCGTGTAGATGGTTATGTTTCAAATAAAAAGCCACTTTCTTATCAAGGGAATATCATTGATAACTTTAAATTGACTTTTAAAGATGGAAAAGTTGTGGATTTTGAAGCGGAGCAAGGATATGAGATTTTGAAGCAGCTGCTTGATACTGATGAAGGTTCGAGAAGAATTGGAGAAGTTGCCCTTGTGCCGAATGACTCCCCTATTTCTAACTCTGGGCTTCTTTATTATCAGACATTATTTGATGAAAACGCCTCAAACCATCTGGCATTGGGTGCAGCATACCCAACTACTCTAAAAGATGGGACAAAAATGACTGAAGAAGAATTAGAAAAAGCTCACATTAATCAGTCTATTTCCCACGTTGACTTTATGATTGGTGATGCGGAAATGGATATTGATGGAATTTTGGAAGATGGGACAAGAGTTCCTGTATTTAGAAAAGGAAATTGGGCATTTTAAAACAAAAAAATCCGTAGATTTAATAATTTCTACGGGTTTTTATTTTATCTGTATAACAAGAAATAATTTTGCTCTAAATATTTATTTCAAATAATTCAAAATAACTGCAAAAATAACAATTACAAAAAAGAAAAATAATATTTTTTTAGTAATTTTTATAAAAATTTTAAATAAAAATATTAGTATAATTATTGCGATTATTATTTTTAATTCCATTTATAACTCCCCCTTTTTATCCTTTCACTTACTATTTTTTGATTATATCTATCACTTCTGACATTGATTTCAAATTATTTGCCAATCTATCAAAATCTTCACGGCTTCTTATTGTTATTCTTAAATGTATAAGTATTCTTTTATTCCCATTTTCCTTAAAAGTATTTGTATTTACATTTAAAAGGTTCATTTTGTATTCGTTTAGAATTCGAATAATGTCAAGAAGAAGTCCGTTTCTATCCGAAGCTTTTATTGTAAAATTAAATTCATATGTTGCATTGGCAGACATTGCAGATTCATCCCAGTAAACATCAATTTCCCTTTCAGGCTCCTTTTCCATAAGGGATATGAAATTTTGACAATCTGAGCGGTGTATTGCTATTCCACGTCCTCTTGTTACATAACCTCGTATTTCATCTCCAGGAAGTGGACTGCAGCATTTTGCAAAACGATACATCGTATTCTCAGTTCCAGATATTTTGACTCCACCATTATTTTTCCCTTTTTGTCTATTTGCTTTTTCTGTTTCTTCCTCAAGCACTTTTTCAAGAGCCTTTTCTTCTTTTTTCTCAAATTTGTTCATAAATCCGTCAAGCGACAAATCTCCGATAGCAAATCTGTAAAATAATGTTTTAGTATCAGCTACATTAAATTTTTTCATATAAAGGAAAACACGTTCATCTTCAAGCATATCCTTCAATTTTAGTCCAAGCTGCTCAAATTCCTTTTCTAGAATTTGTTCTCCTTCTTTTGATTTTTCTTCAAATTCCTTATCCTTAAACCATTTTCGGATTTTCACACGGGAACCGTGATTGTTTACCATTTCAATCCAGTCTTTTCCAGGACCTTTATTAACATTTTTGGAAGTCATGACTTCGACTTTATCTCCATTTTTAAGTACCTGATTTAGCTGCGTAATTCTTCCGTTTACCTTTGCTCCAATCGTTCTGTACCCAATTTGAGTATGTACTTGGAATGCAAAATCAAGCGCTGTTGAATTTCTAGGCATTTCCATTACATCGTCTTTTGGTGTGAATACAAATATTGTCTGTTTTAAAACATCTCCTGTAACTTCCTGTGCAAATCCCTTCTGTTCCTTCTCATCCGATTTGCTTTGAACAGAATCAGTCAATTTTTTTGCATCTGCATAAAATTTTTCATTTTTAGACTTAGATTTTTTTTCTTTATATTTCCAATGTGCAGCAACCCCTTCTTCTGCTATTTCGTGCATTTCTTGAGTTCTAATCTGAATTTCCACATTTTGGTCATTAGGCCCTTTTACAGTTGTATGGATGGATTGGTAGCCGTTTGGTTTTGGCTGGGAAATATAGTCCTTGAAACGCTTAAATACTGGAATGAATAAATCGTGAATTATTCCAAGTACATTATAGCACTCATTTTTTTTCTTAACAATAATTCTTATCGCAATCAAGTCATTCAAATCTACGAATCTTTTTTCCTTTTCATTCATTTTACGATAAATGCTGTATAAATGCTTTGGACGTCCTGTAACTTCTCCTTTTATATGATTTTTTTCAAGTTCTGCTTGAATTTTTTCAATAAAATTTGCTGTATATTCTTCACGTTCCTTCCTTTTGGAATTTATAAGTTCCTTAATCTCGTAATAATCTTTTGGATATAAAAATCTAAAACTAATATCTTCCAGTTCCCATTTTATCTTTGCCATCCCAATTCTATGTGCAATCGGTGCGTAAATTTCAATGGTTTCTTTTGATTTTTCCTGCTGCTTTTCAGGCTTCATATATTTTAATGTCCGCATATTATGAAGCCTATCCGCAAGTTTTATAATTACAACCCGAATATCTTCCGACATTGCAACTACCATTTTTCTTATATTCTCCAGCTTTTTACTGTCCGTTCTTGGTAAATTCCTAAGTTTAGTAACTCCATCTACAAGTTTTTTTACATCTTCTCCAAAGCTGTACTCAATATCTGCCAGCGTTATAAGCGTATCTTCAACCACATCGTGAAGAAGCCCTGCTACAATCGTATCTGTATCCATTCTCATATCAGCGAGTATTTCTGCTACTTCTACAGGATGCAAAATGTAGTCCTCTCCACTTTTTCTCTTCTGTCCCACATGTGACTCGTAAGCAAGTGTAAAAGCCTCTGCCACTTTATCCATATCTACATCCAGATTATTTTCCTTAATTCTGTCTGCCAGCTGCTTATACAGCTCATCATAGCTTTTATTAACAATCTCCGGCATTTTCATATCTTCAATCTCATCATCTGTCATTTTCCAGTCATTTTTTAACACTTTTTTCTCATCCATCTCGCATCCCATCCTCTCAGTATCAAACAAAATCCATTTTATCTTATTTTATCCAATCACTTTTTCTTAAAATTATTTTACTATACATTTTAAAAAAAATCTATTATAAAGTGTGAATATTGTTAATTATTTTTGTTTTGGGATTCTAAATTATTATTCATTATTTTTATTTCATATTAAATCCATTATAAATCACTAGTAATACAAAAAAGCCAAATTTTTACATCTGGCTTTTTTTCAAATATATAAAAATTATAATGTATAGAAGACTACCTTAAACTAGATAATAGCTTAAAAATTTTTTATAAACTATAAAATTTCCACTTCAGACTTATCAAATATTTTTTTATAGCTTTCTAAAAAATCTTTTTTATCTTTTTCACAAATAAATACATCAAAATCAGACAAATTACTAAATTTATAATTTCCTAAAATCCCTAATTTTCTGTATTCAGTTGCTAAAAATATTTTTTTTGAAATATTCATTATTTCTTTTTTTGTATTTCCGTCATTTGCTTCAAAATTCATCACTTTTCCAGCTTCCAAATCTATTCCTGCACTTCCAACAAAGGCTTTATCCACATTATATTTTTTTATGTAGTTAATTGCCTCTATCCCCACGTTTCCGCCAATTTCCTTGTTGTATTCGCCACCTATCATAATGATGTTTATTTTCGAATTTTTATTAAAATGTGTTGTTATGCTAGGCATATTTGTAATAAGGGTTATTTCTTTTTGAGAATTTGCAAGATATTCTGCCGCAATATAGTTTATGCTTGTAATATCAAAAAATACTGTTTCCCTGTTTTGAATATTTTCTATTATTTTTCTTGCGATAATTTCCTTCGGCTTTGTTCTATTTATGACTCTTTCTTCAAGTGTGCTGGAATGTGCCAGTTCCTTTAGCAAGATTGCTCCCCCGTGGGTTCTTTTAAGTTTTCCTTCCTGCTCCAGCCTTTTTAGGTTCTTTCTTATAATAACTTCTGAAACGTTAAATTTTACTGCCAAATCAGCAACTTTTACTTTTTTCTCATTTTTTAGAATTTCCAGTATTTTTTCCAGTCTTTCATCCAAAAACATATTAAATCTCCAATGCTTTTTATAGTTACTTAGATTATACCAAAATTCATTTAATATTTCAAAATTTTATAAAAAATCATAATAAATCAAGCAATGTTTTTTGGCCATAAACTTTTTCCCAGTCTGAATTAAATGTATCCATGCTCCAGTCTGTGTAAGGATGATAAATTAATTTTTCAAAAACGTCTGGAGCTACTGTTACAGATTTTGATCCAGCTAGAATTGCTTCATGAACTTGTCTTACATTCTTAAATGAAGCTCCTAATATTTTTGGCTCAAAAATTCTTTTGTACCGTGCCAGTTTTTCCTCATCAGTTTTTTTAGTCATTTCAAGGATTTTATAGGCATCTTTTACAATTTCAATTCCATTTTCGCCAATGTTATCAGAACGATTAATATATGGAGCCATATATTCTGCTCCTGCTTCAGCTGCCATAATTATCTGCTGAGGTGACAAAATACCTGTTGCAGTGATTTTATATCCATCTTTTGCCAAATTTTTTATGGCTTTTATGCCTTCAGGCGTTACAGGGATTTTTGTATAAAGATTTTCTCCAAAAGCATCATGCAGAAGTTTCACTTCTTTTATCATTATTTCAGCTGTACTTGCCACAGCCTGTGCATGCACAATTTTATCTCTTCCAATAATATCAAAAATATCATTTATAATATCCTTAAAATCTCTTTTTTCCTTTGCAATAATAGTAGGATTTGTAGTTACACCTGCTATTGGAAAAATATCACTGATTTTTTTTATACTTTCCAAATTTGCCGTATCAATAAAATATTGCATTTCTGTTGTCCTTCCTTTTGTTTTTTATATCAAATAGTTTAATATTTTAATTAGTTTCGTTTTATTTCGATATAATTTTAATACATAATTTAAGAAATGTCAATCTATTTTTTTAATTTTTTTGAAATTTTTTGATTGAATAATTATTTTTTTATAGTATAATTGTTATACAAGAAAACAATCATAATATGAAAAAACAATGACAAGAGCTAGCTCAATTTGGGCTAGTTTTTTTGTATTAAATTTTTTATAACATTTTTAGGTTCGTTACCTAATTCATATTATGATTTGGGGTGATGTCCAATGGAACGGGATATAGTTTTTATATTAGTTCAACTTGTGGTTATTTACTACATCCTAAGCAGAAGATGACACCCCAAAATGAAAAAACATTTTCCCCTGCAATTATATTTATATTGCAGGTTTTTTATAATTTTTTATAAAATTAAATAAAACTATTGACAAATTTTCAAAAATAGGATAAAATCGAAATATAAAGAAACAATTTGAAACTACAGATTTTTTTAAAAAGAAAAAGAGGTAGATAATCTATGAGAGCATTAGTTACAGATATTGAAAGAGGAGCTACATTTGATGGACCAGGAATTAGAACAGTCGTGTATTTTAAAGGATGTCCACTTAGATGTCTGTGGTGTTCCAATCCTGAAACGCAAAAATTAGAAAATGAATTTTGGGATTATGATGGCTCTCTTTATAAGGGAAACAAAAATCAATGTTCTGGCTGTCCTGCCGCAAATTCACTAAAACAAGTTGCAAAAGACATGACACTGGAAGAAGTATTTGAAATCGTTATGAAAGATGAAAACTTTTATAGAAATTCTGGTGGCGGTGTTACATTGAGTGGCGGAGAAATACTTGTAAATTCAGCTTTTGCAATAGAACTTTTTGAAAAGTTAAAAGAAGAATATATTAACACGGCCATAGAAACGACAGGATATGGGAATTATAAGGATCTTGAAAATTTAGCAAAACTAACAGATACTGTATTATTTGATATAAAGCACTTAAATAGCCAAAAACATAAGGAATACACTTCTGTCTCAAATGAAATTATTTTAGAAAATCTTACAAAACTTTCAAAATGGCACAAAAAAATCATTATGCGTTTTCCGTTTATAAAAGGAATTAATGATGACGAGAAAAATATTCGTCAAACAGCAGAATTCCTAAAAAAATTGAATCTTCTAGAAGTAAACATTCTTCCCTATCACACAATGGGGTTAGAAAAATATAGAAAACTAGGTCGTGAATATCCTATGAAAACATTGGAAAAACATACACAAGCGGAACTGGATAACGCTGTAGGCATAATGAACAGTTACGGATTGAAAGCAAAATTATATGGATAACGAAAATTAAAGATAAAGATAAAATATAAAAAATGGAGGAAAAAACAATGAAAGAATTTGTTTTGAAAAGCGAAAGAGTAAAAAAATTAAGAGAATCGGCTTTATCAAAATTTCCTGGTGTCAGTGTCGAAAGAGGAAGACTTTTGACAAAAGCATACAAAGAACACGAAGGAAAATCAAAATATATTGTCCGTGCTTACGCAGTTAAGGAAATTTTAGAAAATATGACAATTTATATAAAAGATGGAGAACTTGTCGTAGGAAATCAGTCTGTAGACGAGAGAACTGCTCCCCTTTTCCCAGAATATGCAGTAGACTGGATTATTGATGAAATCAAGACAAAAGGTAACTTTGACCATAGAGACGGAGATAAATTCAGAATACCCGAAGAAGAAATTCCAGAATTACTTGAAATATGCGAATGGTGGCGTGGAAAAACATTAAAGGACAAAGCTCACGCTCAAATGCCTCAGGAAATAAAAGAAGCTGGAATCGCAAAAATTATTCACGGAGAAGGAAATATGACTTCTGGTGACGGACACATTGTTCCTGATTTTAAAAAGGTTTTGACAAAAGGGCTAAAAGGTGTCATCGAAGAAGCTAAGGCTTCTATGGAAAAAGTAGACATTACAGTTTATGGCGGGTATAATAAAATTGATTTCTTAAAAGCTGTACAAATTGTGGCACAAGCAACTATTGATTTTGCTCATAGATTTGCAAATTTGGCAAAGGAACTTGCTGAAAAGGAAACTGATTCCCAAAGAAAAGAAGAATTACTTCAAATTCACAAAAATTGTCTAAACGTACCAGAAAATCCTGCTCAGACATTTTGGGAAGGAGTACAAGCAATCTGGTTTATCCATCTAGTAATTCAGATTGAAAGCAATGGACATTCAGCTTCTCTTGGAAGAGTGGATCAATATTTATATCCACTTTACAAAAAAGAGGTACTGGAAGGTGATTTAGACAGAGAATTTGCAAAAGAAATGCTGCAATGTCTATGGGTAAAACTTTACTCTGTAATAAAAGTCCGTTCAACTTCGCATTCTGGTTATGGTGCAGGTTATCCAACTTATCAAAATGTTACAATAGGAGGATCGACTCCAGCTGGAAAAGATTCTACAAATGAATTAAGCTATTTAATACTGGAAAGTGTTGGAGAAAATAAGCTTACACAGCCAAACCTGTCAGCAAGATTTCACATAAATTCTCCAGAAAAATTTATTAGAAAATGTGCCGAAGTAGCCGCAACAGGTTATGGAATGCCTGCAATGCATACAGATGAAATAATAGTTCCTGCATTGTTAAATAAAGGCGTAAAAATTGAAGATGCCTACAATTATTCAATGGTAGGATGTGTAGAAGTGGCTGTTCCTGGAAAATGGGGATATAGATGTACTGGTATGACTTTCTTAAACTTTGTAAAAGCAACTGAACTTGTATTGACTGACGGCTATGATGCTAGAACTGGACTTCAATTACTAAAAGCTGGAAAACTAACTGACTATGAAACTTATGATGATTTGTGGGAAGCATGGAAAAAATATATGAAACACTATACAAAATTGTCAGTAGCGCTTGACGCATTGTCTGATACACATTTGGAAGAATTCCCTGACATTTTATTATCAAGCCTTATTGATGACTGTATCGGCAGAGGACTTTCCGCAAAAGAAGGTGGAGCTGTTTATGACATCATTTCAGGACTTCAAGTGGGAATTGCAAATGCTGCAAATTCACTATACGCTCTAAAAACTACTGTTTTTGATAACAAAATTTTAACAAAAGAAGAAGTTTACAATGCCCTTCAGACAAATTATGCTGGAGAAAATGGGCAACGAATCAGAAAAATATTGTTAGAAGTACCTAAATATGGAAATGATATTGATGAAGTGGATGTATTTGCTACAAATATTTACTGGACATATATTGATGAAATTCAAAAATATCATAATACAAGATATGGAAGAGGCCCTATTAATTGTGGTTACGGAGTTTCTACATCTGGAATCTCATCAAATGTACCAATGGGAACAGTGAGCGGTGCAACTCCAGATGGAAGATATGCCTATACACCAGCGGCTGAAGGTGGTTCACCAACTCAAGGAACTGACACAAATGGTCCAACAGCAGTACTAAATTCTGTAAATAAATTGCCAACTCTTATGATTACAGGTGGACAGTTATTGAATCAAAAATATCCGCCAGAATTAGTAAACACTCCAGAACAATTTGAAAAATTTGTAAATGTAATAAAATCATTTATAAGTTCAAAAGGATGGCATATACAATTTAACATTATTTCAGGAAAAACATTAAAACAAGCACAAGTTGAACCTGAAAAACATAGAGATATAATAGTAAGAGTGGCTGGATACTGCGCTCAATTTGTTACACTTGACAGGACTACACAGAATGATATTATTTCAAGAACAGAACAAAGAATATAAATATGTATCTTTTTAGATAGTTTTTATAAATAAGTTTTCTCTTTATACAAGAAGCTAGTAATTTTAGGCTTCTTGTATTTTTTTGCATAATCAACGTAACAAAACTCTACTTAAATACTTTATAAATTCATATTTTACACTAATTTTTGGGATTATTCACAAGTTGTATTCTGATATTTTCAAATATTATTTCATCATATCTTTAGTTATCAAATAAATCTATTATTTTACCAAATATCTCATCAAGTATCTTTCAACATTATCCCCATACTCGTTATCTAAAGTTTCTACTATTTTAAATCCCAGTTCTTCATAAATTTTTTTCGCAGTAAAATTATCCATATCTACAGTAAGCTCTATTCTCTTTATTCCCATTTCTTTCAAAGTTTCCATTACATACTGAAGCAACTTTCTAGCATATCCATTTCTCTCAAATTTCGGCACAGTCGAAACTCCATAAACATAAGCTACTTCTCTATCAAAACTGCTCAAAACTTCAATAACTGACATCAATTCTTCATTTTCATCGTTACTTAGCATCGCAAAAACTTTTCCATATTTAGTAAATGGCTTAATGTTCCAGTTTCCAACTGTTGCTTCTCCAAACACTTCATTTTCATGTTTAACAATCTTAAATAACAATTCTGAATCTTTTTTCGCATCCAATATTCTAATCTTATAATTTTTTTCCATGGAAATCATCCTTTCTCATAAATTCTTCATATAATTCATTTTAACACAAAACTAGATTGATTAATTTGTAATATTTTTATTACAAAACATCTTCCTTATTAAATTAATCATTCTAAATAATATTAGAATCTAAATAAAATTTATTAAATTAGTAAAGCTATATAATATCAAATTTAATTAAAATAACTATAATTTCTTTAGCCAGTTTTAGATTTTTACAAACAATTTAATAACTTACCTTATATAAATACAACCCTTCTGAAGCTGCCAAAATTTTTTTACCATCAACATTAGGTTTCTCCAGTCTTTTCCTGATATAATCTTTTTCTTCATTCCCAAAATAAACTGCAAGTGCTGAACCAATCATAATTCTGACCATTGTTTTCAAAAATCCGTTACCACAAATTTCCACATTTACTTGTTTTTCTCCAAATTTCTCATCATAATAACATTTCACATAAAAAATCTCTCTCTCAGGATTTCTGTAAGCCTTATCTTTTTTCATAAAACTGCTAAAATCATACTTTCCTATAAAATCATTCATTATTTCCTGAAATCTTTCCACATCTAGACTTTTTCTCAATCCAGTCACATAATTTGCCTCAAACGGTGTAATATTCTCCTCGTCCCTCATGGTATACAAATAAGTTCGACTTTTTGCATTAAATCTCGCATTAAATTTTTTATCTGCTTTCTCAATACTTAATACTTTAACTTCTCTTTTCAGACATTTATTAATTTGTCTTTTTATCGCCTCAAGTGGAATTTTGCTATCAATCACAAAATTAGAAACCTGTTCCATCGCATGAACTCCTTTATCAGTTCTCCCAGATGAAATCATATTTATCTTTTGTGAAAATGTCCTAAAAATAATTTTTTCAATTTCCCCTTGTACAGTTTTCATACCATTTTGCCTTTGAAACCCACAAAATTTACTTCCATCATACTGATAAACCATCTTTACATTTGTTTTTTCCATTTTTCTCTCTTATTTCTCCAGTTAATAGCTTATTTTAAAATATATATTTTTTACAACCTAATACTATTTTCCATTTATACTCGAACTCCTTTAAAATTGAACTAATAGAAATTATATAATTTAGGGTTTGAGTAAAATAGTCATAATTTTTGAGTTCTATTTTAAACTAGTTTTACTATATAACAATTCTATTATAATTTTAGAATAAAAAAAATTTAAGAAATATCAAAATTGCTTATTATAGTCAATTTACTCAAAATTTAGAATAAAAATATGTAAAAGTCAATAAATTCTCTATAGTATACACTAACTTTCTAATTTTTTTACTAAAATTTTTAAAATATAATTTCCATTTTTTATGGAGTTTAGCATAAATTATAAAAAAAAGAGCAATTTATGCTCTTATATCTATCTGTAATTTTAATTTTTAAATGGTGCGAAAGGTGGGACTCGAACCCACATGTCGAAGACGCTAGATCCTAAGTCTAGTGCGTATACCAATTTCGCCACTCTCGCAAAGTTATTATTAAATTTTAAAATGGTGAGCCATACTGGAATCGAACCAGTGACACCTTGATTAAAAGTCAAGTGCTCTACCGACTGAGCTAATGGCTCGTAGTTATGGGGTGACCGACGGGACTTGAACCCGCGACAACCAGTGCCACAAACTGGCGCTCTACCAACTGAACTACGGTCACCATAATATTTATAACCAAATTGTTCTTATAAATAAAATGGAGCGGGAGACGAGGGTCGAACTCGCGACATTCAGCTTGGAAGGCTGACGCTCTACCAACTGAGCTACTCCCGCAAATTTATAGATGGTCGGTGTAGTAGGATTTGAACCTACGACCCCCTGCTCCCAAGGCAGGTGCGCTACCGAGCTGCGCTATACACCGTTCCAAAGAATAATTCTTATTTCCATTCTCGGACAAGAAATATAATACCATAATTTAAAATAAATGTCAACTACTTTTTTTTAGATTTTTGATAATTTCTTTTTAGGATGTATTGTATAATCAAGTGCAATATTTAAAAATACCTTGAAAATCCTTTTTTTGATTATATTTTTATTTTTTGTTTGTGAACATTTTATGAAAAAACTCTCAATTTAATGAGAGCTTTATCTGTATTCTATTCATGATTTACTGGTTTTTCTAGCTTTCTTTCCCATTCGCTAACTTCTTCAGAGAAATAATCTAAAAATTTATCAACTTTTCTACCTTTGATATCAATATTTAATATTTTATCATCTTGCCTTATTGTCCTTAATACACTTAAATCTTCACGTGATTTTGTTCCACCTATAATTGTATGTTTTCCATTTAAGCTGCTCATTGCCTGCATTGTTATAAAAAATTGACTACTATTTGTATTTGGTCCAGAATTTGCAAAAGCAAGCATACCTTCATTATCAAAGTTTAACCAGTCAGAAATTTCATCATTTAGAAAATATCCAGCTGTTCCAGTGCCGTTTCCAAGAGGGTCTCCACCCTGCACTAGTCCATTAGGAATAACTCTATGAAAAGTTAGTCCGTTGTAAAAATTATTTTTTGCAAGAAATACAAAATTTGCAACATTTTTAGGAGCTGCTTCAGGATATAAGTATACAGAAATATTTCCTTTTGTCGTTTCTATTACTGCTTCAAGTTGAAAATCTTTCATTATTTTCTCAAATTTTTTATCTCCTATTCTTTTTTTTGCCTTATTTGATTTTGCATTTACAATATTAACCATTAAAAGCATTAAAACACTAACCAATATCACTATTTTCTTCATTATTTTACCTCTTTTTTTATTTTTTAAATTAGGCACTTAGTATAGCCTTTTTATATGCTCTATCATTTCTTCAATTTCCATTTTACCATTGAAATCAAATTCCAGAATTCTGAAATCTATGTCCTCAATTTCCAAATTATATTTTAGAAGCTCCTTTTCCTCCATAATATTATCATAAATTACAAGAACAGAAAACTGATTTCCAAATCCATCAACTAATTCTAATGTATTAATTACTCTATTTTTTTTCATATTAAGAGAATTTCTTATTGCTTCATTCGCTGTCTTTTTACTTCTGACTTCCTTATAAAGTTCAGAAATTATTGCAGGCAGCTTTATTGCAAATAATATTTTTAATTCTTCTCTTTTCCTAAATTTTACTATTGCCATTTTTAAAATCCTTATTTTTTATTTTTATAAATTTATCCTTGAATCGCTTTTGTCAATGGCGGAATAATTTGTTTCTTTCTTGAAACTACACCTTTCAAAGTTACTAAGTTACTATCAACTTTTTCTCCAAACGCTTTTTCGATAATATCATTTCCATCTCCTGAAACCAGAGCCACAGAATCATTTGATAAAATATTTGTGATTGCAAACATAAAGAATTTTAATCCTTCTTTTGCAATGATATTATCAATTTCAGCAAGTAATTTTTCTTTTCTTTCCAAAACTTCTGATTCATTTACAGTATTAACTTGTGCAACACCAATTTTTGAACCATCAATTTCAAAGATTTTCATATCCATATTTAACAGTTCTGCTTCAGATTTATCTCCAAGTGCAGTTCCAGCCTTTAACATTTCAAGACCATACTCATCCGTATTTACTCCAGCGATTTCAGACAGTTCCTTACCAGCCTTCACATCACATTCTGTGCAAGTTGGAGATTTGAACAATAATGTATCTGAAATAATCGCACTTAACATAAGTCCTGCAGTTTCCTTGCTTGGTACAAGATTATTTTCCTTAAATAATTTTAAGATAATTGTCGCAGTACATCCAACAGGCTCTAATCTTGCATATAAAGGCTCATCCACATTAAAGTTTGAAATTCTGTGATGGTCAATTAGTTCCAGAACTTTTGCTTCTTCAAATCCTTCAGCAGTTTGAGTTCTCTCATTATGATCCACCAGTATTATTTCTTTTCCAGCCACATTTTCGACTAATTCAGGCTTTTCAACTTTAAAATAATTCAAGGCATACTTGGTTTCTTCATTAATTTCTCCAAGTCTTGCAGCCTTAACATCTTTTCCCAATTTATTTTTCAGTTCCGCATAAGCAATCGCTGAACAAATTGTATCTGTATCTGGATTTTTGTGTCCAAAAACTAATATTGACATATTTTTTCCTCCTAAATTTTAATCATTTTATATTATTATAACCTATTAATCTTATTTTTGAAATAGAAAAATTCGTTTTTTTCAAAAATTCCCTAAACTTCTAATAATTGGATATCGATTTCATAATCTGCTGAAACTTTTTTGCTTAAAATATCTCTATATTCATTAATCTGTTCCTGATATTTCTCATTCGTTTCAGGCTCAAATCCAGTCTTGTAGTCATAAATATAAATTTTCTTATTTTCCTCATCAATGTTAATTCTATCAATGATACGCTTTCTTCCTTCAGAATCATAAATTTCAAATTCTGTATAAACTTTGTATTTCTCATTATAAATATCGCTGTTTTTTTCAATAAATTTTTCCATTCGGACAATTAATTCTTCTACAATCTTTTTCCCAAGCATATTTCCATATCGGCTTAAAAGTGCAGATTTTGCAATTAGTTTATCATTTTCCAGATTATTTGAAATATGTTCAAAGTAATAGTGCATTGCAAGCCCTTTTTTACGTTTAAATTCCTTTTCTAAAGTGATTGAAGATTTCTTAACAACAAATTTATCGTCATCAAAGTATGTTTTTAAGATTTTATTATTTATTTTATTTTCTTCTAATTTAGTATTTTCTTTTAAATTTTCAGAATTTGACACAATTTTTCTTTCTGTTTCAGTGATTTCTCCAATTTCAAATTCTGTGTTTTCATCGTAAACATCAATTAGTTTATTGACTAAATCATCAGAATAGCCATTTTTTGTTATGTAAGCCTCGAAGTACAGCAGCAGATTTTTTTTCGCACGTGTCAAAGCCACATAATCGGCATTTATTTCTTCCATCTTTTCCTTTTGGACATTTTTTTCAGCGATTATTCCATATTCTTTTATATTTTTCAAATTTTTAGCATATTTTGAAAATGTTATTAAAAAATTAGTTACATTTGTAAAATTTTCATCATAATCAAAATATGTTTCAAAAATTTTAAAATTATTTCCGCCAGTTTTTGCTTTTCGGTAATAGATTATCGTGTCAAATTCCAGCCCTTTGGACTTATGAATTGTCATCAGATTTATGGCATTTTCATCTGAACTGCTTATTTGTTTCAAGTTATCCTTTTCATCTTCAATATGCACAACAAATTCGTAAAGGTTGTCAAATTCCTTTAGAATATTGAAAAATTGAAAAATATTTTTTATATCGCTGTTTGTTGAATAAAAACTTGTTACATCAAAATCTTGAATAATTTTTTTTGAAAAGTTTTCTTTTACATATTTATCATTCAAATTAATTGAAAGTTTGTAAAGTTCCTTTATTTTTTCCAAAATTTCAGAAAACGAAAGTCCATTTCTTTCCATAAAATCAATATTTTTATATTCCAGAAAATTTTCTTTTTTTTCAAAATTTTCCAAGTTTTCTACAAAATATTCAAAACTGTTTTTACTTTTCAAATTTTTACTAGGCAACTTAATATTTTTTGTAATATATTTTTCAATTAATTCCTTATTTTCTACCAAATATTTTACATGGTCATTTAGGCAGCCAATTAAATCACTTCGCATAAATTCCAATAAATAAACAAAATTATGATAAACAAAAAATTTTATCAGCTTGTACAGCGGTTTAACAGCCCTGTAATCCAGAATCGAAGAGTTGCTTTCAAGCGTAAATGGAATTTTTTCCTCATTCAGCCTTGTTGTTATTTCCGAAAGTTCTTTATTTCCACGGCAAATTATACAGCTTTTCCCAAAATTCTGAATCTTGCCTTCCTTCAAGTTTCGTATCATTTCTTCATATGCTTTTTCAGGCTTTTCTTCCTCATCGCCATATCTAGATTTTCTTTCTTGAAAATAATATCCAAAATATCCTCTCTGATAGTCCTTGTCATCACGATACAACGAATTCGTATATTTCCAGTTTTCATTATAATTAGTAAAAATTTTATTCACATTTTCGATAATCTGCTTGTAGCTTCGATAGGATTTTTCCAGATTCTGAACATTTCCGCCAATTAAATTTTCCAAATTTTCAAAAAGTTCCTTTTCTCCACCACGCCAATTATAAATACTCTGTTTTTCATCGCCAACACAAATAATATTTTTGGCACTTGAAAGCAATAACTCTAAAATTTTCCACTGCAAAATACTCGTATCCTGAAACTCATCAATCATAATTGTATCAATCTGCCCACCGATAAGTTCCAGAAAATCCTCCGTAACTGTGCTGCTGTTGTTATTATCAGTCTTCACAAATCCTAGTTCCTTGTCAAAAATAAACTTATATGTATACGTGGAAATATCCGTGTGAGTAAATCTTTTTGTATTTAATTTCATTTGTTCTGCAATATCGAATATAATTTTTGCCAATTCCTTTATTTTCTTGTCAGTTGGCAATACTTCCTCATTAAAAATATAGTTCGAAATTTTTCCCCGTAAAATTTCCTGTTCTTCAGCCATTTCATCCAGTAAGTCTTTGGCGTCTTTTCCGCCAGTTTTCTTTCCGTTCCAAATATTACCTTTAGCAAAAATATCATCAGATTTCTCTAATATTAACTCAATTTTTTTATTTTGAACACTAAATGTATCAAAACTATCTTGATTCAATTCCTCAAACTTTTTGAAAACATCAGTAAATTTCACACTTAATATTTCAGTAGTAGTTTTTCCTTTTATCTCAGCAATCTTTTTCACATTTTCAAAAATATTTTCAAAATTCTCTACAAAACTTCTACTTGATTTATTATTTCTTAAAATTAAATTCGCTTCCTTGTAGTTATCACCAGCCAGCAAAAATTTCTCCTGCATGTCCAATAGCGATTTTACAATTTTCACATAAGTTGAAATATTTTTTCTGTCTTTTTCCTCATTCAATATAAACTTAAATTTTTCAAAATAATAGCTGTTTTCGATTATTTTTATCAAAATATCATTGTAAAACTCATCTTCTTCCTTGTCAATTGTTTCGTAGTTGTAAATACCAAAATATGGAGCAATAGTATTTTTAAAAATTCTGTTTGTAAATCCGTCAATTGTGTAAATCCTGATTTCATCCTTATTTTTTATCATTTCAAAATATACATTTTGTAAATTTTCCTTCAAGATTTCGCTGTCAGAAAATCCATAAAGTTCTTTTAGACTTTCTTCCAATCCTATCCAGTCATATTTTTCAAACGCAATCTGATACAGAAAGTCGTAAATCCGCTCCTTAATTTCCGCAGTAGCCTTTTTTGTAAAAGTCATCACAACAATATTTTTATAATTTACGCCTTTTATTAAGTTTGCAATGTATTCCAACGATAGTCTATAAGTTTTTCCAGTTCCTGCACTTGCCTTCAAAATAATCTTATTTTGTTTATTATCATTTACGTTATTTATTTTCATCATTTAATTCGTCCTCCCTTCTGCATACATCCTTAAAAGTTTGATAAGTGTAATTTTGAACATCTTTTACATCGCCAATATCATAGCAGTCAGTTTCATAATATTTTTTTACAACTTCCCGAATATTCTTTTCACTCAGAAATTCCTCTTCCTTTTCTCTTGTATCCCCAATTATATCACCGTTCCAAACATCTACCACAAATCTCTCTATTTCCTGCCCATTTTTTTCAGGCAGCATAACAGAATAATAATCCAGCTGTTTAAAAGCATTTACGACTTTTTCTTTCTTTTCCTCCCCTTTTTTATTTTTCAAAATACCAGATTTATAGTCATACAAAATCTCCTTGTTTTTCAATTTTATGTGTAAATCAATCATTCCATTTATAAAAATATTTTCATAAATTTCCTTTTCAGATTTCAGTTTTATTCTTTCTTCCGAATAAATTTCGATTTCTTCTTCATTTTCTAATGTTTTCATCACTTTTTGCAATATTTTTTCAACAGATTTTACAATTTCCTCAAACGAAACTTTTTTATAAAATTCTAGATATTCTTTCGGAATTTTGTATTCAAACGAATTTAGAATACTTTTCAATGTTTTCCTAATTTCCTCGTTATTTATAACAAATTTCCCCTTCTCAAGCACCTCCTTGTTTTCCATCACAATTTTCTCATAAAGCCCGTGAATAATATTTCCAAACATCAGATTGTCAACTTTGTCCTCAATTTTTTCAACTTCTGTATTTCCAATCATTTTTTTCAAATAATATCCATACTCAAAGTTCTGCATCTCCTCAAACGAATAATACCCCAAACTCACTTTTTCAGCCTTAATTCTATCCAAGTCCTTTTTCAGCTTCGATGGAATAAATTTTCCAATTTGTCTTGATTCCCAAGACTTTTCCACATTTTCCAAAAAGTATTTCTTAATGAAATTCAGTTCATCATTTTCATCTATTTTATTTTTTTGTGCCTCTATTGCGTATTTCAGCTTAATTTCCTCAACAGCTCCAGCAGAATCTATATTTTCATCTAGATTTTTTACATAGGACAAATATACATTTTTTGCTCCTAAAATATTTTGATAGAATTTAAAAATCTCAATTTGCTTTTCATCATCACTTACTGGAAGTCCCATTTTTGCACGTTGAATTTTTGTAAATAAATAATTGTTTATATTTATTTTGGGAAATGTATCCTGAATATTAAGAAATATCAGATTTTCCTTTTGTGTTTCTGAAATTGCTGAAAATGAATTAATTGAATATCTTGAAATATTTTCACTGTCCTGCTCATCGGTTTCCTCAAGGTTCAGGCTGATTGCCTTTTTATCCAAATATTTCAAAAACAATTTCAATAAACTTGCCGAAATCCCATTTTCATTAAAAAATCCTTTCCAGAGATTATCAAATGAAAAGTCTTCCAGCACTACCATTTCCGATAATGCCTCAAAATATTTATCTCTTACATTCTTATCCACTTCTCCGCTTCTCTCAAAAATCTTTTCAAGATAGTTTTCATATTCCCCAAGCGTCTGATATTCAAAAATTTTTTCAATTTCATCAATAAAATTAATTATTCCAGCAGCTTCAACATCTTTTGGATTTCTATAAAATTTCCCATTTTGATTTTCTAGAATTCTAAAAATTTCATTTTTTGACATATATCTATAATCTTGTTCCACAATTTCTATAAAAAAATCATACGACTTTTTTAAGCCAAAAATTCTCAGAAAATCGTCAGATTTAAATCCAGAATACAAATCTTTCATTCTAATTCTTAAATCATGCCCAAAATTTTTTTCATCTTTTTTTTCAATATTTTCAAATTTCTCATTATTTTCCAATTTTTTTCAACAATTTTTACATTTTCCAAAATATTACAAATTAATTCTAATATTTTATAAATTTTTGTTTTCTTCATTGTAAGTTCCAAATTTGAAGAAATCTTTTCCTGCCTTAAAAGCTGATAATCTTTTTTTCCATCTTCTCCATTATCCTGCAAATCATAAATTTTATAATTTACTCTATTTTCGATTTTTTCTTCATTTTCACTCTCATCCAGTTTTTTTACAATCCCTAAAACCTGTGAAAATTTATTTTCATACTGAAAAATCTTAATATTTGTCCCAAATTTTTCCAAAAACTCATTTTTCTCAGGCAATGAAAAACTGTCCTTTATTTTCAACTTTTCCTCATTAAAATCATTTTCAGAAAGCTGCAAAATATTTTCTACAGCAATTCCTCTATTTTCAATTTCTCCAATTAACTCCTTTTCAAATGGAGTAATTTTAACTTTATTTACAAAGCAAATTTTAGAAAATTTATTCAAAAAATTGTTTGAAATATTTTCCACATTTCTAAGCATATATGGCAAAATAAGCCCTTTCTGCTGCACAACTTTTTTCATCTCATTATCAATCTCAACCAAAGTTCTAAAAGTTTCAACTTGCCATTTCTCCAGCTCAATTTTTTCCAAATCAATCTTGTATTCCTGCAATTCTGCAAATAAATTGTAATAATTATAGGCAACATCAATAATATCATAATAATTATTTACCTTCATATCCTTTTTCAGCTTCTCGGTTAAAGCATTGTAAAACAGCACAACCTGTTTTTCTTCTTTTACCACAATTTTATCGGTAACAAATACATTCTCATAAAAATCATAACTATTCATCATCTTAAAATTCTGAAAAATTCCCAATTTCTGCTGCATTTCCTCATCCTGCAAAAATTCCCTTTTTATTTCAAAAAACGAAGCCGAATTTTCAAATACAAAAAGCGTGTCTTCATTCTTTTCAAACTCTTTAAACAATATATTCTTTAAATCAGAACCAATTCCTTTATAACTAATTTTCATAATATTCTTTCTCTCCTTGAACTACAAATTTTTCTTATTTTTAAATTTAATTTCGTTAATCAAACAAGTAAATTTATTTGATAATATATTTTAATTTTTTTGTTTAATACTAAATCCTATTTAAATAACGAACTTATTTACAAACTCTTCTAACAAAGTGTATAAACAAAACTAGTTTAAAACAGAACTCAAAAATTATGACTATTTTACTCAAACCCTAAATTATATAATTTCTATCAGTTCAATTTTAAACGGGTTCGAGTATATTTTCAAATAATTAAAATCTCAAAAAATTCTATAATAAAAATTTATTTCTATTTTTAAACAGAGTTTACTATTAATCAAAAAAACTAAAACTAAAATTAGAAAAAATCACAGCCAATATTTTCAACTGTGATTTTTATATTTTTATAAAAAATCCAAAAAATTTACTTTTTAAAATTATCTCACAATTTGGAATAAGATTGCAACAACTAGAAATAATGTTGCGACTATTTCAGTAAATTTTTCAATTCCTTCTTTTTCTTCATCCAAGATGTTAGCAGAACTTTTTGCTAAACCTTGACTTCTGTCTGGCTGTAGTAAAATTACGCTTATCATGATGATTGATAAAATTACTAGAGCTATAATTAATAAATTTTCTAACACGTTATTAGTTCCTCCTATAATTTACAAAACAAGAGAATAAGCAATTAATTTTTTTCAAAATAATTATTTAGCTGCTGCATCTCCGGCTTTTATTATTACAGCGAATTTTTCAGGAATTAAACTTGCTCCTCCTACTAATCCGCCGTCAATGTCTGTTTGAGCGATTAAGTCAGCTGCATTTGCATCGTTCATTGATCCACCATATTGAACTGTTACGTTTTCTGCAACTTCTTTTCCATATAAATCAGTTAATAATCCTCTGATGAATGCGTGAACTTCTTGAGCTTGTTCTGGAGTAGCAGTTTTACCTGTCCCAATTGCCCATACTGGTTCGTAAGCAAGTACAACGTTTGCCATTTCAGCAGCTGTTACATCTTTTAATCCACCAGTAATTTGAGTTTTTACAACATCGTTAGTAGTTCCAGCTTCTCTTTCTTCCAATTTTTCTCCAATACATAAGATTGGTTTTAAATCGTGAGCCAATGCTGATTTTACTTTTTCATTGATGATTTCATCAGTTTCATGGTAATATTCTCTTCTTTCAGAATGTCCTAAAATTACATATTCTACACCTAAATCTTTTAACATCAATGGTGAAACTTCTCCAGTATATGCTCCGCTTTCTTTAGCGTTCATATTTTCAGCAGCAATTTTAATATTGCTTCCTGCAGTTTCTCTAGTTGCTGTTTCTAATGCAGTAAATGGTGCTCCTATTACAATCCCTGCATTTTTTACGTCTGCTACTAAAGGTTTTAATTCATTGAAGAATTGTGCAGCCTCTTTTGCAGTTTTGTTCATTTTCCAGTTTCCAGCTACTATTACTTTTCTCATAGTTTCTCCTCCATTATTTATTTAATATTTTACATTTTCTTTTATTTTATCACATATTGCTTTTTTTATCAATGCCAATACATTGTTTTTTTCTATATCTCTATGCTGGAACTATCTTAAATCCTAAATTTGAAATTAAGTAACTTTATTATACAATTGAAATTTTTCTTGAAATAATTAATTAAAAATGATAATATATACAAAATATTTTATATTCAAATTATTATAAATACAATATACAAAAATATAGAATAGAAGGTACCCTATGAAAATAGAAGATTTGTCGCTTTTTTTAGCCAATGTATCACTCTTTAAAGGATTAAATTCTCAAGAAATTTCAGATTGCCTAAGAAAAGTTGACTTTAAAATAAAAGATTATAAAAAAAACGAAATAGTTTTTTTTCGTGGAGATATTTTAAAACAAGTGATTATTATTATAAATGGAACAACACATGGAGAAATGCAAAAATTTAATGGAGATACAATTGTTATAAATCAAATGAAATCTGGCGAAGTTCTGGCTTCTGCATTCTTGTTTGGAAATGATAATATCTTTCCAGTTGATTTGGTAACATTGGAAAATTCTAAATTTCTTTTATTTGACAAAGAAAAATATTTAAATTTAATACAATCAGATAAAAGGCTGTTACTTAACTTTATAAATGAAATTTCCAATAAAAGTCAGCTGTTATCCAAACGTATATGGTTCAACTTCACACACAAGACTATTGAAGAAAAAATTCTTAGTTACATAAATGAAAATGCAAAAAACAATAAAATAAAATTTTTACCAAGTATCTCAGCACTAGCAAAAAAATTTCAAGTAACAAGACCTGCTTTGTCAAGAGAAATTTCAAACTTATGCAAAAAGAAGATTTTAACAAAAATAGAAAATAATATTTACTCAATAAATTTTTCTAATTTTTCCAAAAAGAATGTTTGACATTTTTTCACATAACAGTTATAATATTGAAGAAATAACATTACAATAAAATTGTAATAAATTCAAATATCTAATATAATACATTAAAATAAAAATTAGATTTCTGATCTATACGCCACTAACAACGAATTTTTGGGCTTTACTCTTTTTTAATGGGGTTATCCCTTTATAAATAGTCTCAGTAAAATCACGACTGCTTTATGTTTTGTACGGATTCTGTACTATTTATAAATATGACTACCACCTGTAACATTTTACAGGCAACCAAAAATTAAGTTAGAACGGTAGATCGGATTTTTTTATAAAATCTAGAAAGGAAAATATGAAAAATACAAAATTAATACAGGACTTTAAATATAAATCTAAACAAATCCTATTTGGCTTACTTGGTGCCATTTTGTTTTCTTTTATAGGAATTATCATTTACTACATTGCTTTTTATTTTAATAAAAATTTTATTTCACTAATTTTTAGCATTTCCATCCCTATTACATCCTATATCGGATATATGTTTTTTTCACATAAATTCAATGGATTCGAAGGATTTGGTGCTGATGATTTCTCATTTTTTGACGCATTTTCATTATTTATAGTTACATTTTTGATTGTTTATTTAGTAAATACTTTTGATGTTACAAATATGCTTTACAAGGAATATCATAATGAATTTGGATATTTTGAACTTTTTGCAAAATGTTTTCCACGACTGGTTGATTTGGAATGGATAAGTGCTAGAATTGTTATAAGTGAAATATTTGTTATGCTTTTTACTCTTTCAAACTATTTTCGTGATGCAATATTTTTTATCAGAACTCAATTTTAATAATACTAAACCCCATTTAAATAACGAATTTATTAGAAATTTTTCCAATAATTGTTTTTAATTTTATTTATATTTAAGTTTATTTCAACTTAATAAATCGACGGAGCTTTTATTTTTTCAACTACGACTGTTTGACGACTGTAAGGAGGAGTTTCGAAGTTGGACAAATAAAAGTCGTAGTCTAGCCATAGGTGCAGGATTTGCGGCAATGAGCAATCCTGCAAAAACAAATAAAAAAACATAATAAAAACTGTTATTAAACAAAATAATCTATTATTAAATCTTTGAAAAAAAGTATTAAATTGACTTTGGCTTTATCCATTCACTTTCTTTTCCAATGGCATAGTTTTTCAGCACTTCTTCCTTATATTCCTTAAATCTTCCATCAATGATTGCCTCACGTGCATTATCCATAAGTTTTAGCAAAAAATGCAAATTATGATATGTTGCAAGCCTTTGTCCCAAAATTTCTCCAGCCTTGAATAAATGTCTTATATATGCTCTTGTGTAATTTTTACAGGCATAACAGTCACAATCTTCATCAAGTGGTCTGTCATCTCTTGAATAAATCGCATTTTTTATAACAAGACGTCCATACTTCGTAAATACAGTACCATGTCTACCAATTCTTGTAGGCTGAACGCAATCCATCATGTCAATTCCATGCTCCACAGCTTCAAGCATATCCACGGGCTCTCCCACTCCCATTAAATAACGTGGTTTATTTTCAGGCAGTTTTGGCGTGCTATATTTTAAAATTCTATACATATCCTCACGTGGCTCTCCTACCGCAAGCCCTCCTAAAGCATACCCAGCAAATCCATAGTCATACTCATATAGTTCTTCAAAACTTTTATCCCGTAAATCCTCATAAATTCCACCCTGTACAATTGCAAAAAGCCCCTGTCTATCCTTATTTCTATTTGCTTCGATACAACGCTTAGCCCATCTCGTAGTTCTTTCAATGGATGGTATCAAATATTCACGTGTTGAAAGTCCTGGAGGGCATTCATCCAGCACCATCATAATATCACTTCCTAGATTATTTTGAATCGAAATAGATTTTTCAGGCGATAAAAAATGTTTTGATCCATCTAAATGCGAACGAAAATGAACCCCCTCCTCTTTTATCTTTCTCAAATCTCCAAGACTAAATACTTGAAATCCACCACTATCAGTAAGTATTGGCTTATCCCATCTCATAAATTTATGAAGACCGCCAAAATCATTTACCAGCTCATCTCCAGGACGTAAATACAAATGATATGTATTTCCTAAAATAATTTGAGAATTAATCTCTTCCAATTCCTCTCTAGTCATCGCCTTTACAGTCGCCTGTGTACCAACTGGCATAAATACTGGTGTTTTTATCTCTCCATGTGGTGTTTTTATAACTCCCGCACGTGCATTTCCATCTTTTTTTTCTAATTTATATTCTATTGGATTTTTAAAATCTTTATTTTCTTTTTCAATACACATTTTATCTCCTATTTTATTTCTAAATTCCATTATATTCCATAAATTTTCTTAGCATTTTCAGTAGTTACTTTAATAACTTGCTCTACTGAAATTTCCTTAATTCTAGCTACTTCTTCCGCTACATATTTTGTATAAATCGGCTCATTTCTTTTCCCTCGAAAAGGCACAGGTGTCAAATACGGACAATCTGTTTCCAGAACAATTTTTTCCAAAGGCAACTCCTTCACAAGCTCCTTCGTCTTTTTATTATTTTTAAACGTCAAAGTACCACCAATTCCCAAGTAATACCTATCTAAAAACGGTTTTGCCGCTTCTAAAGAACCTGGATAACAATGCAAAATTCCGCCAACATTTTTATAATCCTTCAAAACATCAAGCGTATCCTGCAAAGCTTCTCTTGTATGGATAACAACTGGTTTTTTTACCCTTTCTGCAAGTTCCATCTGCTTTCTAAATCCAGCAATCTGAACATCCTTCGGATCTTCCATCCAGTGATAATCCAACCCAATTTCCCCAATCGCAACAACCTTTTTCTCAGTCAATGCCAATCTTTCCAGTTCTTTTTCTATTTCATCATTATATTTTTTTATATCCACAGGATGAACTCCAATCACTGCATTCACAAATGAATATCTATTCGCAAGTTCGATGCTTTTAAGTGAACTTTCCAAATCAAACCCAATGCTTACAATCCCTTCCAGCTCATCCTCAATTCTTTTCATCACATCATCGAAGTCCTCTTCAAACTGTTTATCATAAATGTGTGTATGCGTATCAATTATTTTACTCATTTTTTAATTCCTTTTCTGTAAAAAATTCCATTTTCCATTAATTTTCTTTATTTCAACAATTCCTTCTTTTTCTTCAAATTCTTTTATATCTTTAATTTTATCTGAAACTGTTTTTGATACTATGTCTATCAATATTGGCAGCCATTTCTTTTCAAACTCATTTCGTGAAACACTAGACAAATATTCCATTGATTTTCCCGTTTTTTGCTCAAATATTTTATTTATTCTTTTTTGATCTTCATTTCCCAAAAGAGAATTAAAATTTAATTTGGGTGCTTTTACGGTAAATGTTAAATTTGCACTTGAACTTGAAGTGTAATCAATCTTTTTAATCCTATACTCCATACTTTTCATGTATTCTTTTAAAATTTCACCAAAAAATCTTGCTCCCAATTCATCTTTTTGACTCTCTATTTGCTTGTCAATTTCTTTTATTCCAATAGAAATATCTTCTTTTGTATTTTCAAAAAATTTTTTCTCTATTTCTATATTATTTTTCTCAATTTCTGATTTTTGAATTTTCACATTCGGCTTAACTTCAACTTTGTAAGTTGCTGAAAATCCAAGACTTGCTGTTAGTAAAAATAATACTAATATCTTCTTCATTTACTCATACCTCTTCTAATTTATTCACATTATTTTCCAAAATTTTCAAACATAGAATCAAAAATATCAAAACCATCGCTTTCTAATGTTTCTTCATCTTTATATTCCCATTTTTTCTGATTTTTTTCCAAAATCATTTTTCTCTTTTCAGTTTCATATTCAAATTGGTTATTATCCAATCTTTTTATCATTTCATTTTGAGATTCAGACAAAATTATTACATTTGCTTTCAATTTTTCTTCATTGGACAATTTTTGAATTTTTTCCTTATCTAATTTATAACCCAATTCTTTTGAAACTTTATCTTCAAGTTTTTTGTTAAATTCTTCAGAAAACATAATTTCAAAAATATTCGGTGATTTTTCAGTATAAATCATTTCCACTTTGTTTTTTGAAATAAAATTAATTTTTTCAATTTTATAAATTGTTTTTTCATAAACTTTGTTATTCATCAAAACATCAGGTACATTCACTTTAAAATTTTTTTCACCTGTTTCCAAATTAGTATTTTCCGAATATTCAATACCCTTATTTTTACTTTCTATCCTATCTGAAATTTCTTTATTAAAAACTTCAACAATTTTTTCACTTTGATTTTTCATTTCATCTTCTGGTAATTTTAAATTCTTATTTTTTACAATTTCAAAATTTTCTTTTTTTAATTCAAATGAAAAACTTAACGAAAAATAACAAAAAACAAAATAATTGCTTTTTTCATACAAAATCTCTCCTTTTCACTTTTGAAATCAAACTTAAAAATTATAATTTTTCAATTTCTCAACAAGGCGATCTTTTTCTACTTCATTTAATTTAGAAAATACAACTTTCCATCTGGACAATGGTTTTCATGATATACTTGTACAGAAGTAGTTGTATACGTCACAACTTCTCCATCTATAACTTTTCGTTCTAATGTATCAAAATCTAGTAGTGGCAATATATACCAATTATTTTCATAATCATAACAATTTCCTACTTTTTTTGAGCTAACTAAAAAATAATTTCTGTTGAATTTTCATAAACATATTCAAGTCCATTAATCTTTTTTATTTCTGCACTTTTTCCATTTTTCTGCATTAATTCTAAAAAAATAACTGCTAAACTAATTTTTTTCAAACTATTTTTTTCTAAACTCACGAATTGCTCCAATTTAATTAGAAAATCCAATTTATCTGATAAAGTTTTTTCAAATGTATTTAATTCTTCCATCCTTTTACACCTTATTTTTAAATACTTATTAAAAATGGTCATAGTATTTTTTACTCAGGATAATTTAAATTTTCCTCTCCTAAATGCTCCAGTGTTTCCTCCAAATACCTCTTAGACTCAAATTTAGCCATCGGCAAGTTTTGATCCAAGTAATTTCCACATTCTATGGCAGTCGCTCCTGGGATTGCTCCTTTAAATTCTGCCATAAATTTGTAAAGTTCCTTCATTAAGTCAACAATATCCTTTGATTCCAATTTTCCTTTTAAGATAAGATAAAATCCTGTTCTGCAGCCCATAGGTCCAAAATATACGATTTCATCTTTCCAAGTTGGATGATTTCTCAAAAATGTTGCTCCCAAATGCTCCATTGTATGAAGTTCAGCAATATTTATTACTGGCTCTCTATTTGGTAATTTCATTCTTATATCAAAACTTGTCAAATAATTTCCATTAACTTCATCTATTCTTGATACATAAATTCCTCTGTTTAATCTGATGTGATCTACTGTAAAACTTGCTATTCTTTCCATATTTTCCACTTCCTTTTTATATTTTTATTTTCTATATTTTTTCAAATTTTTAAGTTATTTATCTTTCCACTTTTATTGAAGATTGTATTAACAAGTCCAATGTCTGTGAATAATCATAACCTTTTGAAGCTGTACTTTTTGGCAATAAGCTGGCAGATGTCATTCCTGGTGATGTGTTTACTTCCATAAAATACGGTGTTTCTTCATTTACCACCATAAAGTCTATTCTTGCAAATCCTTCACATTTTAGCCCGTAATAACTGTCTTTTGCAAATTTATTAATTTCAGCCTGCACTTTTTCAGGAAATTCAAATACATATTCATTTGCCCCGCCTTTTGCATATTTTGATTCATAGTCAAAGTAATCTCCTGCAAGAGCCTCTATTCTTAGTGTTGGAAAAACTTCCCCATCAATCACAGGTACGCTTATTTCCACACCATGCAGAACTTCCTCAATCAATGCCTCCTTATCCATTCCAAAAACAAGTTCCAGCCCTTTTTCAAGTTCTTCCTGATTTTCCACAAAACTTACTCCAATGCTTGAACCACCATTATTTGGCTTTACTACAACACGATTCCCCAATTCTTTTTTTATTGTTTCAAAGTCAACAGTTTCGCCTACACGTACACTTTTCCATTTTGCAATTCTAACTCCATATCCAGCCACAATTCTTTTTGAAAATTCCTTATCCATGCAGACTGCACTTGACATCACTCCAGGCCCGCTGTAAGCCACTCCCAGACTTTGCAAAATCGCCTGTATTCTCCCATCTTCCCCAAATACACCGTGCAAAGCGATATAAACAAAATCCAGATTCAAGTCTTTTACCTTCTCAAAAACTTCCTTTTCTGAATCAATCACAATATCAAAAACCTCATATTTATCTCTATTCAAGTTTGCTACAATTTCACTTCCTGTCTTTAAAGAAACTTCCCTTTCAGTTGAAACTCCCCCACGTATTACTCCTACTCTTAATTTTGACATTTTCTCTTCCTTTCCAGTTTTTTTATTATAATAAATCTGCATCATAATCAAATAACCGTTTGCTTTTTATAAAAATTTAAAATTTCTAACAACTACAATGTTTTTATAAATCTAATTTTTATCATTTTTTTCCAATATTTTTACAATAAAATTTTTATATTTTAGATTAAAAACACTGTATTCAGTTTGATTTCTGCATTATTAATTCTACAATTACCTAAAACAGTATAAACATAATTCCAAGCAAATCTATTTTATAAATTTTTAAAATCTTCTTTTCCAAAATCATATTTTTTACCGCAAAAATGGCATTCTACTTGAATTTTGCCTTCCTCTTCCAAAATTTTATCAATTTCTTCTTTTCCAAGTGTGATTAATCCCTTGTAAAATTTCTCTTTAGTGCAATTACATTTATACTCCAGCTCTGATTTTTCCAAAATTTCAAAATCTTCCACATAAACCTTTTTATGAGCGCCATCAACATCAGTTTCTTCCTCAAATACCGAAATATCCTCATAGAGCAGTTCTACAATCTGCTCAAGGCTCATTCCACCTTCCAGAAGTTCAGTAATCGTCCTAATCTGCTGTAATTTATTTTCCAGTTTATCAATAAATCCGTCTTCCACACCTGGCAACAGCTGTACCAAATATCCTCCAGCCCTTTTTACTTCTCCATTTTCATCCAGTTTTACACCAAGTGCAACAACTGATTTTATCTGTTCTGACAAAAGAAAATAATGAGCAATTATATCTGCAATATCCTCTTCATTTATTTTTGTAACGCCAGAAAACGGATCACGCAGCCCCAAGTCCTTTATAACTTGCATCGTCCCATTTCCAATAAATCTCACTTGCCCAGTCTCATCTTTTATAAAATTTCCATTTTCGTCAATTATCTGATGAAATTTATCTTCAGGATTTCCAATATAACCTTTTACTTCCCCTTTCATATTTCCAGTTGCAAGCATATTTCCATAAGGTCCATCTCCATTTACTTTAACTGTCACTAAATCTTTCTCGTTTTTCAAATCTTTCCCCATCATAGCTGTCGCTGTCAATAGTTTCCCAAAAATAGTTGTCGCTATCGGATCAAGCCCATGAATCTTCTTTGCCTCTTTTACAATATCTGTCGTATCACAGACAAAAAATCTTGCACATTTACTTGTTCCTCTAATTATTTCTGATTTTCCCATATTTTCTAACATCCTTTTTATCTTTTCTATACGAAGCATATTATTCACTTCCTTAAGTTTTAATATATTTTTTGATTTTATCTCTGTTTCTTTATCATTTATTCTAGTAATACTCTCCCTATATTTTACATTCATCTTTGAATTATCTATTCTTAGCTGAAAGGTAGCAGTTAAAAATACATTTCATTTCAATTATAATAATGGGTTTACCCAAGCATTTCTCCTAATTTCTTGAATGTTCGTTCATTACGTATTGTAAGCATAGGATAAAACTTTTCTTTCATAAGTAACTTATGATACGAAGTACGTAAATATTCCTTTTCTGTATATTTTCCCCAAAATACAGCTTTTCTCCCAAAATATACAATTTCATCATGAAGAGGCATTTCATTTATTCGAGCTTTTAATTTTTTATAGTCAACCTCATCACTATAAAAAAGAACATCTCTTCTTGCAAGTGTTTCATTCCACCATTCCGGAAGATTTGAAACTTCTTCCAGATATTCTTCCCTTGTTATTATAACATGTTGAATAGGAAAAAAAACATTTTTTAACATTTCTGCTATTTTAATTTTGACGGTTTCAGTATTATCATCTGTATCAAATATTACATTTCCGCTATTAATATATGTAACTACATTTTGATATCCCAGTTCGCCTATATTCATTTTTAAATCCTTCATTGATACTTTATTTTTGCCACCAACATTTATTCCACGAAGTAACAGTACATATCTCATTTTTTTCTCCCTTGTAAATTTTTATTTACTTGCCTCTTTAACTGTATATTTCTAAAAGTAACAGCTAAAAATATACATTGCTTTAAATTTTCTACATATCCTCCACAAGATATTTCCAGTAATATTTTGGAAGATTGCTCTGCTGAAGTTTCTTATTTTCCCTTTCCTTTATTGAAATACTCTTATGGAAGGTTTTCCAAAGCTCAGAATATTCCATTTCTTCATCGCTCCACTCAATTTCAGGAGATTTTACAAAGAAAATTTCAACTTTTTCTGTATCATAGTAAGCTATCATTTCCCTTTCCTTATCAAAAATTGCAAATTTTTCCTTTTTCATTCTGTTCCTGAAATGGGAAATCAGAGCAGGAAGAATATTATTTTTCGGCTCAATCGTAGAAAACATTGTTCCATCCTTCATTTCTCTAAATCTTAATACTCCCAGATATTTATGCCGTTCACTCAGAACCTGTTTTATAAGCCGGTTCATCCGAAAAGCATGCTCATCAAGGGAATTCAGAATCTCCTCTCCCTGTTTTAATGCCTTGTATACTGGAAGTTCAGTAATCGTCCTAATCTGCTATAATTATTCCTATTCAAATCTAAATTCACTTAATTTTTATCAATTCAATCTCAATTTGATTAAAATTTATTTTTAAGAATTACATTATTAGAATATCATATTCTATACAAAAAAACAAGATAATTCATTTACAAACCCAATAGAAAACAAAAAAATACCACCGTCTAAATCAACAGTAGTATTTTTCATTCTCAATGAATTTTTCCTATCCAATTTCATCATCATAACAGCCAGCCCATCTTTTGAAATAAAATTATCTATCTTCTCAAAGCCAAATTTTTTTATAAAAATCTATAAGTTTCTCTGAATTTTTACATTCCGGTTAGATATATTTAGCATTTATCAATTTCATTTGCTATTTTACTCTTTCTTAATTTCCTCTGCAGTATGTATTTTAATAAAACAACAGGATTAAGACTGTAGGATAATTGTAATTTATAGTAATTTACCCACTCTATCACAGCAAATATCCAAACAGCAAAAGAGATAACCATTGTAAAAAACGTACTGTAATTTAATATCATCACTAGGACTCACATACATAGCAAAATTACATCTAATATCTTTAGTTTATTGTAAATATTGCCTGTATATTTTGCAGCAAATCCTGGTTTTGAAATCCTTTTTATCAAAATACACCAAAAAATAGATCCCTGTACAAGAATAAAACTTAGTATAAATAAGGAGAAAGAAATAGAAATTAGAGATTTTGTAATAATAATCAATTTTTTGAATAGGAAAAAATTTATCCAGAATACTACTACCGCCACTAATTCTCCAACAGCTAAATTAGTCAATTTTTGTTTCATAGTTTTTTTCAAATTAACAATACACCTCCAGCTTTATTGTAGATATTTTCTCAGAAATCTATTTTTTCTTTTCTTTGTAAACTAGGATTTTTAGATTTTAACCCTTAAGGAAAATAAAATGAGCTATTCTCCTGAAGCATGTTCTATAATATTATAGTTTAATGCAAAGTGTAGCTATATAGCCATTTCCATAACGTGATAATCTATGTCTTTTATCACATGATTCATAAAAATCTATCATAGCAAGACCATTTTTAAGTTGTCCTCTAATCTGAGTTTCTAGGGTATGGCTAAATTCATATCCATATTCTGGATTTATGGTTATTTTGCCTTCCTCTTCAAGCTCTTTTGAATTAAAAGGTATTGAAAACTTTAAAAGTAATTCCTCATCGGGTTTGTCCCATACAATGTCAGCATCATACATGTATATCCAGGGATTCATAAATCCGACCATTAACAGTCCACCCTTTTTCAATACTCGAGAGGCTTCTTTATATATGTTTTCTAAATCTTCTATATATACATTTGAAACTGGATTAAAAATAATATCAAAAGTTTCATTTTCAAATGGAAATGGTTTTGTCATATCGCCTTGAACTGTGTTGATTTTTAAGCCTTCTCTTTTAGCAACCATATCATCTCTTTGTAATTGTGATTTAGAAAAATCCATTATGGTTACATCATAACCTTTTATAGCAAAAACTGGTCCCTGCTGTCCACCACCACAAGCTAAACCTAATATCTTTTTTCCGTTGGCTTTTTCAAACCATTCTTTTGGAACTTTTTCCCAACCGTTAATGCAACAGAAATTGGATTATTTCTAACTTCTTCTAATTCTTCATGTGTCAATGGCTCAGTATAGTCATTTTTTACATTATTCCATCTATCTTCATTTAATTTTATATAATTATTCATCTTATAATCTCCTCGTAATTTTATATTATTTCGATTTAAGTTGAGTATGTTGCCATTACAATTCATCCCTTTTTTATTTTTTACGCTACAATTATATAATGAAAATATTTAAAAATCAAATTATTTTAATTTTTTTTTAACAAAAAGATAAATTAAAAATTTCTGGAAATAAAAAACAACCAAACTTCACTTTACAAGTAAAAGAATGATTGCTTTATTTATTACTTTAAAATATTTTATTTATTTTGATTTCTAAGTTCTTCTGGTTTTTGTGATAATCCAGTTGATGGTCCTGTTTCTGGTAATTCTACTGCTGTTTCTTGCTCAGTTCCACCAAGTGTGTTTAAATTTGATAATGTTGTATTTAATTTACCAAGCAAAACATCGATATTTTCTGCTGTTAAAACAATTTTTTCTCCATTTGCTGTTTTTTTAACTACAAATTTTGTAACATTTTTTGATTTTGGTTTTTCTTTTGCTTCAAGTTCTTCCTTAAATCTGTCTTCAACTGATAATGAATGTGTTCCATTGCTTGTAAAAGTCTCTTGTGTCATTTTTTTGAAAACTTGTAAGAATATTTTTTCAACATCTACGTTTGTAACTTCAACAGTTACGATAGTAGTTTCATTATCTTGTTTTTCTGATTTAACTATTTTATATTCAAGATTTTTTAATAATGTCTTGAAAAGCAGTTCTTGAATTTTAGTATTGTATTTTATATCCAAATTTCCCTCAAAGCTGTCGTCTATTGCATATTTTGCCGCTTCTTTCATTTTTTCAGCCTTTACGCTATTAATAAATTTTGAAACTGTCGCATCAGGCCCTGATCCACAGCTAACTATACATAAAAGCATAAAAATCCCTAATAGTATTTTTTTCATCTATAACTCCCTTCTCTCTTTATTTATAATATTTTTTTATTCTCTGTTATTTATTCTACATCATTTGAATTAATAAGTCAAGGAAGTTTTGAAATTTTGATAAGCGGTCAATAAATAAATTTAATTACCTTTCTATTTCCCAAATTCCTTTTCCAACTTTTTCATTCTCTTTACAAGTTCAGGCACTTTTCCCATGGCCATTTTCACTCTTAAATCCTCCATATGCTCACGAAGTGGATAACCAGACATCTGCTTTCCATCCGGTACATCATTAGTAACCCCAGATTTTGCAGCAATTACTACATTACTTCCAATTTTAAGGTGTCCTGCCACTCCAACTTGCCCTGCAAGAGTCGAATTGTCTCCCACTTCTACACTTCCAGAAATACCAGTTTGAGCCACAATCAGACAGTTCTCACCAATAATGTCATTATGTGCAATATGAACAAGATTATCAATTTTTGTACCTTTTTTTATGATTGTATCTCCAATTGCACCTCTGTCAACGCACGAATTTGCTCCAATTTCAACTTCCTCTCCCAATATTACGTGTCCAATTTGCTCAATTTTCACATTGTTTCCATTAATTTTTACAAATCCAAACCCATCAGATCCTATCACAGCTCCCGGCTGCAAAATTGTACCTCTTCCAACTTTTGTAAATTCTCTTATCGTAACATTTGAATAAATTATGCAGTCATCTCCAATTTCAGTTCCTTCAAAAATTGATACATTTGGATAAATAACAACATTTTTTCCAATTTTTACATTGTGTCCAATATAAGTATTTATTTTTGAGACATTTGCAGTTTCATCAATTTTTGCAGAATTTTCTATCTGATTTTCAAATGGCTGCAATTTAGGCTTGAAATAATTCAGCAGTATTGGCATCAATTCTCTCGGATTACTTTTTACAACAATAAAGGTCTTATTTGCAGGTAAATTTGGCAAATCAGGAACAATTACAGCACCTGCATTACATTTATCCATATTTTTCAGCATTTTCTCATCCGCTGCAAATGTTAATTCCTTTTCATTTGAATGAAAAAATGGAGCAAGCCTTGTAAAATTTAATTCATCGTTTCCTCTGATTTCTCCGTTTATTAATTTTGCAATTTCTTTAATATTATACATTCTGGATCTCTCCTTTTTTATTTTTTATAAAATTATAGGGATGAAATTAATCACCCCTTATAATTATTTAAGTTTATATTTTTATTAGCTCAAAAAACTAGAATGATTGTCCAAAGCTAAAGTAGAACTTACCTTTATCTTTTTTCTCACCTTTTTTCTCAGGATCCATTGGCCAACCATAGTCAAATCTTAATGGACCAATTGGTGTATTCAATCTTACCCCAATTCCGTACCCTTTTTTAAGATCTTTGAAGTCATGAGCATCTTTTCTATTTGGTTTATAGATTTTCTTACCAGTACGAGGATCTCTTGACTCATTTTGCCAAGCATTTCCTATATCAAAGAACGCTACTAGTTGTAATGTATCATTAATTTTTGTTCTATTTTCGATTGTCGCATGGAATTTATCAAATCCATCAAATGCACTATAGTCATACCCACGTACAGATTCATCTCCACCTATACTAAATCTTAGTGCTTCTGGAGTACCACTTCCTGTTGTTCCCCAAGCTGCTCTATACGCCATTACATTCTTATCACCAAAGAATGTTGGATGGTAGGCTCTTAAATCTACTTCAAACTGATCATACTTTCTAGGATCTTTTATAAGTTCTCCTCTTTCGTACGCCATTGTTCCATAGAATCCTTTTGTAGGACTAAATTTATTGTCTCTTGTGTCATAAGTTAATATTGGTCCCATTGCGAATAATTTATATTTATCATTTACTTTCTTATTAGCAAATAATTCTTTATAATTATCGAATCTTGCAATAAATCTTACATCAATATCGCTATTCAACCCTTTACCAATTTGCCAACGTGTTCCAATTTTTCTAACTTTTTCTACTTCATCAGCATCAGCATTATCATCTACAGATTGAGTCCAGTAAAACGATCCTCCAAGCTGAACTCTTTCAGTTCCTTTTAACCAAGGATCAAACCAGCTAAGTTCAAATGTCTTGTCTCCTTTATTTGAAGCTGAAAGTGTAGCAGAAGCAGACTGTCCTCTTCCTAAGAAATTATCATCAGATAACTTAAGTTCTCCAACTAATCCAACAGATGTTCCATAAGAAATACTTCCATTAATTGTAGTAGTTGGACGTTCTTCTACAAGTAATTTTACAACTCTTGCATTTGGATCATTTTCTTTCCCTTCAAACGCTGGAGTAATTTCAGTAAACATACCTGTTCTATAAAGCTCACTTATTGTAGATTTTATATTTTTAGTTTGGAAAACTTGTCCTGGTTTTATTTCCATATATCTTTCAAATACATAAGGTTTTGTTCTTAAAGTAGAACGTTTTGCAGATTGTCTTTCATTATCATTTTTTGAAGGAGCTTTCTGAACTTCTACAGAATCAACAATTCCTTCTGTTAAACCTATATTTACGTTTCCTTCATTTGAAACATTTATCGTTTCAATTCTTGCAAGAGAATATCCATCTTTGTTATATAACTTAATTACTCCGTTTTCATCAGGATTCAATAAGTTTCCATTTAAGATTTCTCCTTTTTTTACACCCAATGCTTTTTCCAGTTCTGAATTTTTGTAAAGTGTATTACCTTCAAAATTTATACTTTGAATAATTGGATTTTCCTGAACTTCGTAAACTATTGAAACAGTATTATCGATTTTTCTATCAATTTTTGGATCAACTTTTGCAAAATATCCTGAATTAAATATTTTTTGTGCTCCATCAAGCGCTTTTTGAGGTATAAAAATATCTCCAGGTTTTACTGGCAAGTCTTTTAAATATTCTTCCTTGCTACGTATTTTTGTTCCTTCGATATCTACACTTGATATTGTGTATTCTGTTTCTTTTTTCATTTCTTCCTGAACTTTTTGTCTTTCCAGAATTGCAGCCGCATTTTCAACTTCTGCAACTTCAACTACTATATTTACAGAATTTCCCTGAATTTTTGGATAAACATTTGCTTCTGTTATATATCCTAATCTTTTAAGTGACAAGTAAATATCACTCAAGCTTTTATTCGAATAATTATCTCCAGGTTTTACTGGAATTTGTGATAACAGATATTCAGAAGATATTTCTTTTGTTTGCGAAATTTGAATTGAACCAACTTTTAAGTCGTCTCTTGTTTCAGCTTGAGTTTCAAATATATTATTTTTTCTATTTTTCCCTCTTGCCTGACGAATTGAAGTTCTTTTATTCTTTCTCTTCTTACCTTTTCCATCTGCTATTTCGTTACCAATTTCTACCTCTTCAGGAGTATATCGAATCTTAACATCTGAAATTTGCTCTTCGCTGTCTTCTTCTTCCTCTTCCACTTCATTGGCTGTACTATTTTTTCCATTATCTGCCAATTCTTTTGTTTCAGTTATTCTGCTTTTTTCTTCAGCCTGCGTTACCTTATTTACAGATACAAATAAAGTTACCACAATAATCAAAGCATAAATCTTACTTTTCAATTTTTGGTTTGACATTTTTCCTCCTATTTTTTTAGTGTTTCAAGTTTTTTCTTTCTAAATATTTTTCTTAAAATATCTCCGAACGTATCAGCCCTTGTTGAAAAATCAATTCCAAAATAATAATTTATTCTTGACCCATTATTCATATTCGTACTTACTCTGCTTTTGTTTATACTTTCTCCTCCAACTCTTAAGTCCAAGCCATTTGTAACATTATAGCTCAACCAGGCGTTGTAACCAATTGGATCTTTTTTCTCAGAATTTGAACTCTGATATGGAAATTTGACTGATGCATTCCAAAATAGTTTATCCTTATATAAATTATCCTGTATTGTAAGTGTAGTTGCTGCACTGTATTTCCCTGTCTTATCTGATTGTTTAAGATTTGTTGAAACAGAAAATTTAGATACTTTTAGTATATCTCTAATTTTACCAGTTACTGACGAAAAAATCAACTCATTTAATGCAGTATTTACCAAAGAGCCTGCAACGACTAATCCATCAGCTGAATTTTCATCATTTTTTTCACCTGGTTTTTTAGGGCTATTTCCAACTACAGTATTAAATGCAAGTTGTGATATTATTTCTTCCCTAGTTTTTCCAGAAGATGATGAAAATTTAATTTCAGGAGAATTTATATTTCCGCTTACATTTATATCTATTCTATCTCCATTTACTATTGTACTCGCATCAAATATTACAAAAGGATTTGATATAGAGGATGCTGTACCGTTAGTCGATGGAGTAAATCTTATTTCTGCACCATCTATTTTAAAATCATTTCCGTTTACAGAAAATGAACCTCTTGTAATCATATATTCTCCATCTATTCCGATTTCCTTATTAGTATATGTGATTTCAGAAGCTCCTTTTACAGTTCCTTTTATATTTCTTACAATACTTACGTTAGGAATATTTATTTTCACATGGTTTCCTGTCCGTACGTTTAGATTAACTGTATACTGCTTTAATATTTTGTCAATTACTTCTTCGACAATTCCTTCTACAATTGTTTTTTCTTGCTGTTTTTTAGCTTTTTGTTCTGCCGAAGCAGTTTTTGATTCAGAATCCGTTCCACCGAAATTTGGCAATTCTCGAATTTCTGCATTATCAACGACAAAATTTCCAAATAGTCTATTTTCAGTAAACACTGCATCTCCAGTAAGTGCAAAGTCTATCCCTTTTCCATAATGAAGTCCAACATTATTAAGATTGGCATTTAATTCAAATTTTCCAAGTTCCAGCCTCTTCGTCTTCATAAAATCAGCAGGAATTGTTGGAACATCCAAATCTCCTGTTACTTTAAAAGTTCCACCATTATATCCACCATCTAACCGATTTACAACAAGTTTATTATTTTTCAAATCAATATTAGCATTTACATTGTCAACAAGTGTTAATTTATCTTTTGTCTTATAGTTAAATTTATCTAATAAAATATGCCCTGTTGTAGATTCACTTGAAATAACCGCATCTATGTTTGCAATCCCACTTGCTTGTTCTACATCTTTATTAAGTCCTAAAAAATCAAGGTTAAAATCTTTTGCTAGCATAGAAACATTATATTTTATTGGTGAAAATTGAACATATCCATTTACAAGAAGCGGATTATCTTCATATTCTAAATAAAATTGACCGATATTCAAGTTTTTTTCATTAGCCTGTAAATCAATGTCAACATTTTTTACTGGGAATCCACTAAGTTTAATTTCATCCGATTTTATCTGAACTCCTGTTACAAAATTTTCAAAACTTCCACGATACATAAATCCGAAGTCAATGTCTCCGCTATATCCTTTATCCTTCAAATCTTGTACAGAATCTAGTGAAAACTTCTGTTTCTCTATCCTATAATCAATATCTACATTTGCTAGATCAAATTTAGTATTTGTCTCAAACAATGTTTCCTGGTTATCCCCAATAAATTTAAGTTTCTGCAAATTAAACGTTCCATATTTGAATAATTTATCTATATCTCCATTAGAATATTCAAGTTCTGCAACAACATGTGGAATTCTATAAGTTTTAAAGCTCATATTACCAAGAATTACCTGTCCTGCCAAATTAAAGTTGTTCAAATCACCCTTTAAACTAAGATCTGATCTTGTTCCAAATGTTAAATCCTTCATTTTCAAAAGTTTTGGAATATCAGGCTCATTTAAGCTAATTCCAATGTCTGAAATACCAGTCTTCAAATCATAAGTTCCATATAGGCTGTTTTCACGTAAAGTTACATTATCAAAATTTACAACTCCGTCTTTTATGCTAATTTTTGCATTTGTATCGCCTACATAGTTTGAATTTATTGATGTTATCGCAGATGGCATTGTTATTGCTCCTGAAAGTTTATCTACTGTTCCTGATAAATTTGCATCCAATGTTCCAACTTTTAAATTAATTTTTGGTCCAGAAGTATTGTAAAGCACATAATCTTTCAATCCAGCATTTATGTCCATTTTACCAGTTTTTATATTAAACTTACCGCTGGCATTTAAATTTTCATTCTGAATACTTGTGATATTTACAATATTGTCTTTTATTCTCAGATTTCCACTTACATTTTTAAGTCTCTGGTAACCAAACCATAATTCATCTACATTTGTATTAATTGTTATATCCAAATTCGCTAAATCATTGATTCTACCACTAGCATTTAATTTTTCGTATTCTCCTAGATATTCTCCATAAGGGCTGTAAAGATTGTATGTCCCAGAAATTTTATTTCCGTTTCCACTAATTTTTGCTGTAAGTGTTGCTGGCAATTTTGCTTTATCCAATCCTTTGAAATTGTAGCCATTTGCTCTTAACAATTTTGCAATATCTACATTTTTAGGTAATTTTAATGAATAAGAATGTTTCATATCTGAAGTTGTAATTCCTGAGATATTTACCATTCCTCCACCTTTTATTCCAGCTGTTCCGCTAATACTGTAATTTCCATTATGTATTCTTATTTTAGCATTTACAGTGTTTACAAACGGCATTGACAAATCTTTTATTTTCGCATTAATATGTCCAGAACGCAGCACATTTTTTTCATTAAATTTTACAACTAAGTTGTCTACATCAGGATTTATTGTATAGTTTTTCCCACCATAATTTACAGTGAAATAACTATTACTTCTAGCATTTACCACTACTGTCTGTGCTTTCGGATTTACAACATAATTTCCATTCAGTGCTTTTGACCTTACTGTTCCTGTTATAATGTTCTTAGCAGAAATTTGGGCATTTCCAGTAATTGTCTTGATGTTAAAATCTGACCCTAGATTATTTAAGACATAATCCCCTGTTCCAGTTTTCTTTTTCAAGTCATACACAAATTTTCCAATTTTAACATCTTCATTAACTCTGAATCCTGAAAATTCCTGATCAAACAAAAATGCAGTATCAGTCAAAGTTAGTTTTTCATCAGCAATTTTCATATTAGTTTTTATATTTTGAAAATTATAATTTGAAATTTTTATATTATCTGAAGAAAATTTACCATTAAGTGTAGTTTTTTTGTTTTTGGTATCAGCATTTACTTCAAGATTTCCTGTAACCAATCCTTCAGCCTTAATTTTTGAATCCTTGATTATTTTATACCGTGCAACTTGTTCAAAAGGAAGTTTATCTGTAACTAATTTTAAATTTAATTTCTGATTCTGCATAAGATAAGTTAATGCTAGAGTTACTGGACTCTCATTTAATTTAGTATCAGCATTAACCGTAATCCTGTCTTTCTTCAAATCAATTACAGCGTTTACATTATCAATATCGCCATCTAAATCTACATATCTTAGTTTACCATTTTTAATTTTGAGACTTCCTAATGCTTGTGTTGTTTTCTTGATTTTATCATTTTCTAACTTTAATACACCAGTAAGCAGTCCACCTTTTGCCTTAATCATCTCAAGCGGCACATATTGTCCCAGCTCTTCAGTTATGCCAACATTCTCAAAACTAAAATTAAGCCTGAATTCCTTTCTTCTTTCATCACTGTTTTTTATTTTATCAAACATTGAATAAATCGACTGTTTAGACTTCAGAAGCTGTTTTAATTCAATTTTTACAGCCTCAACTGTTCCATCTTGATTTTTATTTCCAGATCCTTTTGCAACAAGTGAAAAACCTCTTGATTTGGCAGTTTCGAGTCTTCCATTCACTTTTGTCAATCTTTTTGATATTTTTTTATCAAAACTTGTATCTGTATAATTCAAAGTTGCATTGTGAATATGAAGTTTCCCTATTCTGCTTGTCGGATCATACGTTTGTTTCTTTTTAGGATCTTTTTTTATTACATAAAAAATATTAAAATCGTTATTTTTTCTACGTTCCAGATTTACAGTCCCGTTATAGATATCAATTCTATTAAGCCGAGTTGGCATAAGCAAACTAATTCCAGCTGTAGTTCTTTTTCCATCGATAACAACATTTCCAGCCATATCTTTAACCTTTAAATCGTCAATCTGAATTTTATTAAATCCTATCAGCTTAACATCTTTAAATTCAACATTCAGTCCACTACTTTTCAAAATTGAAGTCAACATGCTATTAAAATTTTTAGTTGAAATATATAACTTTAATCCAAATAAAGACATCAAAAGAAAAATAAATACAATTAAAGATTTCTTTATGTATTTCATCTCACGTTTTTTCTACCTCCTCTTCTAATTATTTTGAAAAGGATAATTATTTTCATTGTCCTAGTTTTCTATTCTAATTTTCTTTCATCATTTTGTATCCAAAAGAAAATATCCTTTTTATTTTATCACAATTTTGCATAAAAATCTATTATTATATGTGTTTTTTTCACTTAGAGTTCTATTATTCAGCATTTTTGCTATATTCATAAATAAAATAAGTATTTTCAACAATAAAAGTCAAAAATACTTAAATAATTTTTATATTTTTTTTACTCTGAACAATGGCTGTCCATATTCGACTTTTTGCTCATTGCTTACTAATACCGCTTCTATTTCACAGTCAAAGTCACAGTTTATTTCATTCATCAGTTTCATTGCTTCTACAATACAAACTGGCTGCCCTTTTTTTACTGTGTCGCCTACACGTACGAATGCAGGAGTTTCTGGAGAAGCCGCCGAATAGAAAGTTCCTACAATTGGTGAAGTGATAAAACTTTCTTCATCCGGTTCTTCCACAATTTCTGTTTTTCTTTCTATATTTTTTTGAACATTCTGAATTTCTGAATTATTTTCACGCTTTAAATTGATTTTTAAATTGCCTTCTTCTACTGTGATTTCTGTAAGCGTTGATTTTTCTATGATTTCTACTAATTTTTCAATTTGTTCTAAATCCATCTTAATTTTCCTTTCTGAAAAATATATTCAATTTTTCCTCAAAACCAAATTATATTAATAATTTAGAAAATTGAGTTAAAATAGCCTTACTTTTATAATAACTTATTCAAATAACGTCTCAAGCCTTTTGGACACAAATCTCACATCTAGCACTTCCTTGCAAGGTGCATGAATTTTTTTTCTAAACTGAGTAAATTCATTCATTTCTTCAATCAAAAGATTTTGTGCTTCTTCAACGCTGATTGCTTTGAAGCGAATTTTATGATCTGCTTTTCTTTGTACTAATTTTGGCAAATCTACTGTTGCAACTGTCGCTATTTTGGGATATCCTCCTGTTGTCTGCCTATCTGCCAGCAAAATAATAGGTTTTCCATGTGCAGGAACCTGTATAGCTCCCAATGCTATTCCGTCCGATATTATGTCAGCTGACTCTTTATGAGCAATATAAGGCCCTTCTATCCGGCATCCCATTCTGTCAAAGTCATTTGTAATTGTAAATTCACTGTTTAAAAAAGTTTTCTTACCTTCGTTTGTAAATAGATTATCTTGTGGCCCCATTATTACACGGATTACCTCATCTTCCTGATTAAATTCATCTAAATCAAGCGTTCTTGAAAGGAAATATGGTAAATACCGTCTTCTTATCCTAAAAGAAATATAATCTCCTTCTTTTAAATTACGTCCTTTAAAACCACCAATTCTGCACTTTATATTCGTGGAACGGCTTCCCATTATTACGGGGATATTTAAATAGCACGAAAAAGCTATATAACCTCTCACACCTGTTCTTGCACCCTGAAATTCAAGTACATCGCCTTTATTAATATAAATTGCAGTATACATTTGAGCAGGTTTTTTATTGATTAATGGCTGAAAATCTCCACCCGTTATTGCAATTATTGTTTCGCTTGTAAATTCGAGTGTGGGTCCGATCATTGTAAATTCAAGCACAGCTTCATTTTCAGGATTGTCAATAAGCATGTTTGCAATTTTAAAGGAACGCACATCCATAACTCCAGATGTTCCAAAACCTTGACTTTGATATCCCGTTCTACCTATATCCTGAACAGTTGTCAAAAGCCCTCCTTTTAACACACGAAATCCCATTATTACACCTCCTCTTTATGCACAATGCATTCATATTTATTTTCTTCCATTTCTTTTTCAATTTTTTCAAATTCTGCTTCTGAAATTGGCACAAAACGTATATAATCTCCTGCTTCAAATAAAATTGGGTCTTTTCTGTCAGAATCATACGTTTTTACTGGTGTTTTTCCAATCAATTGCCATCCTCCTGGTGATTCCAAGGGATAAATTCCAGTTTGAGCACCGCCAATTCCCACACTTCCAGCAGGAATCTTTATTCTCGGATTAGCCAATCTTGGCGTATGAATCCTTTCATCAAGTCCGCCTAGATATGAAAATCCTGGCAAAAAACCTAGCATATAAATCAAATAATCCTTTGAACTATGAATTTTTATAACTTCTTCAATTGAAAGACCTGCATTTTTAGCAACAAATTCCAAATCTGGCCCATATTCTCCGCCATAACAGACTGGGATTTCATATACTTTTTTAGTTTTTGATTTCATATCCAAATTTAATTTCATTATTTTATTTACTCTATTCAATAGCTTTCCATAACTAATAACACGTGGATCATAATGAATAAGGAGCGAGCAGAATGCGGGTATCATATCCATCACCCCTTCTATATGCTGTTCCTTTATAAGATGTGCGAGTGAAGTAATTTTTCCATTTATCTCAGGCGATATAGTTTTTGGGAATTCAATTAAAATTGCCGAATCTCCTTCAGGAAGTATTTTTATGCCTTCCGACTGTTTCCCTGTCATTCTTATACCTTCTTTCTGTTTTAACTAAATAATTTTGTCAAGCTTCCCAGTGACACTACTCCTAAATAAGCTGTAATTAACACAACTATTATTCCCAGTATCAGCAATACTTTCGGATGTCTGTAATTTTCTCCCATAATTGATTTATTTTGTGAGGCAACTAAACAAATTCCTAAAGTTACTGGTAAAATCAATCCATTTAACGAACCTGCTAAAATTAATAATGTGGCAGGATTTCCTGCAATTGCCATAATAATTGTAGAAACAATAATAAATCCTATTATTACCCATTTTTCATGTTTTTCAATATTCTTGTTAAATGTTTTTAAAAAGGATACTGAAGTATATGCTGCACCAACAATAGAAGTGATTGCCGCACTCAACAGAACCAGACCAAAAAATCTATATCCAATTTCTCCCGCTCCTTGACGAAATGCATCTGCTGCAGGATTTTCAGCTGCTAAAGACATTCCTTTAACTACTACTCCTAATATTGCCAAAAATAATAGAACTCTCACAAGAGTTGCAATTCCTATTCCCATAATCGAACTTCTATTTATTTCAGCCAGATTCTCTTCTTTTGTGATTTTTGCATCAATCAATCTGTGTGCTCCTGAAAAAGTAATGTACCCTCCAACAGTACCACCAAGAAGCGTCAAAATTGCAGGAATTAAGTTCGAAACACTTTCACTCGGTAAAAAAGTATCTTTAATAGCAATCCCAATTGGCGGTTTTACAATTAAGATAACAACAAATATTACGATTATCATGCATCCACCAAGCACTTTTGTAAGTGTATCCATAGCCTTTGCCGCATTCTTCAATAAAAATATTGTTATTGCAACGCCACCAGAAATAAAATATCCTGCCATTTTAGGAATACCAAGCAATGTATTAAATCCCAATGCGCTTCCACCAACATTTCCAATATTAAATACAAGTCCACCTAAAGCTACAAGAAATGCTACAAAATATCCAAGTCCTGGCAAAAGTTTATTTGCTATATCCTGTCCACGCATCTCACTTACACAAAGCACACGCCACACATTAAGCTGAACAATCATAGAAAGCAAAACTGATATTAGCACTACAAATCCAAAGTTTGCCTTATAGCTATTTGTAAACTTGGCAGTTTGTACTAAAAATCCAGGCCCAATTGCAGATGTTGCCATAATAAAAGCCGCCCCTAGTAATACACTTGTGTTTTTGCTTTTTTGCATTTTCACATTTTCTCCGCTCATAATTCTTACCACCTTTTCTAAAATTTTTAAAATATTCAAGACTAAAACCTACGAATTTTTTAACAATTTCATACACAGTTTACTGGACATTTTAAACTGCTATTATTTAATTGATAAAATTCTTTCACTAAATTTTAGTCACAGAATATTTAGTATAATATGTTACAATTATAGTATATAAATTATATATTGTCAAAGGTTTAATAATATATTTTTTATATGCTTGATTGGCTTTTTATAATACTTAATTTTTCTTTATATAAAACTTTAATTTATTTAGCTAAGTTGTTTATTATAAAAATTTATACAATAAATAATTTTGTAATCAAAATAAATTTGTTGACTTTTTATATAACGCGTGTTATATTATTATGTACTTAGATTTTTATTATTAAATTTATTTAACTTACATCTTTAAATATGATAAAATTATATATATAACAAGGAGGAATCATATGAAATTAAAAATAGTTATTATGTCGATTTTGACTGCCATTTTTGCAAATGCTGCAAGCATTGACTATTTGTCAAACAATTCGGCTTCATATTTTCAAAATCCATCTCAAACAGGAAAAATTTCTGTAGAAGGCATCTTTTATAACCCTGCGGGAACTGCTTTTTTAGATGATGGGACTTATCTTAATGCAAACCTTCAAAACTCAATGGTTGATGAATCAATGACATTAAATGGGAAAAAATTAAAATCTCACAGATATGCAGGTGCACCATCTTTCAATGTTTTGTACAAAAAAGATAATTATTCACTTTTTGGAAATTTAAGTGTTATCGCTGGTGGAGCCACTCTTCGTTATAATAATGGAGTTGCTGGAATCGAACTTGCTGGAGAAACATTTAACAATATTACAGGAGGTAGGCTTAGAGCAAAAGTTGTAAAAAATCGTTTTACTGGGCAAAATCGTTACTATCAATTAATGTTTGGTGGAGCTTACAAACTTAATGACACATTCTCAATGTCAGGTGGCCTTAAATATGTTTATGCCCATAGAAAATTAGATGGAGAAGCGCAATATGAATACAATACTTTAGTTGGTTCAGCAATTGGTCTTAACAAAAATTATCTGTCAATGAATTCAAAACGTGATGCAAAAGGTATTGGCGGAATTATAGGATTTGATTACAAGCCTACTGATACTTTAAATTTTGCAATAAGATACGAAACACCTGTAAAATTAAAATTTAAGTCAAAAGCACAGGAAGATAACAAGATGATGCTAAGAGGACGTCCTTTAGGAATTTCATTCTTTTATCCTGAATATGCAGATGGATTCCAGTCAAGACGTGACTTGCCAGGAGTCTTAGCATTAGGAGTTTCAAAGGATATTAACAAATGGACTTTGTCAAGCGGATACACACACTACTTCAATAAATCTGCGAAAATGGATAGATTTAAATATAACGATGGATATGAAATAAACTTTGGAGTAGATTATAGAATTAATGACAAATTTACTTGGCATGCTGGATTTAACTATGCAGATACAGGAGCAAAAAGAGAATCATTCTCTGATGTGGAGTATGCAATAAACTCACAAATCTACGCAACAGGACTTACATATAAGCCAACAGAGTCTTCAGAATGGAAATTTGGAATTGCTCACGTAAGTTACAATTCAGCTAACGGAAAACGTGAACAAACTTCACTTCCTGGAATCTCCATTGATAAATCAAAAGTAAAATATGACAAAAACGTAAACGTATTCACATTGGGATACACACACAAATTCTAATAATTTTAAAAAGCTTTCTCTAAAATAAAGACAAATATATAAATTCTAGCCTGAAACAAGAATAAAGAGCTAGACTATAACTACAACCAATCCATTTTTTAGGTGGATTGGCTATAGAACTCTAAAACAGCCATTAAACTATCAATTTTGGGCTGTTTTTTTATTACTTTTTATTCTACAAATAACTTTTTTAACAATATTTGACACAAAAATATTTTTATAGTAAAATAATTTTATATCAAAAATAATAAAAGAAAGAAGGATGAATTATGTTAAAATACCTTATTGATGGCGGAATATTTATGTGGGTAATTTTACTTGCCTCAATATCTGGACTTGCTGTTATTATTGAAAAAATGTATACTTTTCTATCAAAAGAAAAAAAATTGTCAGAAATTGAAAAAAACCAGCTTTATAAAGCACTTAGAACTGGAAATAAGGAAGAAATTTTAAAACTTTGTAAAGATAAGAATGATTCTGTTTCTAAGAGTGTGACAAAAATTGTTTCCAATATGGATATTAACTTTGATCAGCTTGATAATTCACATAGACAGGTTATCGAGGGTATCATAAGTGAAAGTATTTTAGAGCAGACTACTGAACTCGAAAAAGGCATGAGTTTATTGGGAACAGTTGTAAATGCTGCTCCTCAACTGGGACTTCTGGGAACTGTTACAGGAATGATTGCAGCCTTTTCAGCCCTTACCCGAAATGGTACAAGTACAGCAAAAATAGTGGCTGGTGGAATTTCAGAAGCACTTTACACAACTGCGTTTGGATTAATAGTTGCAATACCTGCATTAGTCTTTTATAATTATTTTAACAGACGGATTGATGTTATTGTAGCCGAGATGGAAAGGGCGGCATTGCAGTTTTTGAGCCGAGTAAAAGATTGATTTTTACAACCTTTTATTCTAATCTTAGATTTAAAATCCAAACTAATTTTATCTGATTTAGATTAGTTTAACTTCAAACAAATTATAAGTAAAATTTACAAATCAAATTTCTTAGGAGAAAAATATGAAATTTTCTAACAGACGAAAACGTCAAAACGTTGATATATCAATGTTAAACTTAATTGATGTAATTTTTATGCTGCTAATATTTTTTATGCTTGCAACTACATTTAACAATTATTCACAATTTCAGCTGTCAGTTCCAAAAACATCAGCACAGCTTGAAAAAAAGGAAGATACAAAAATAGAAGTAATCGTAAATAAAGACAAAAAATACTTCTTAAAAATAGACGACAAAACTAGGGAACTTTCCCAAAATGAAATAGCTTCCGAATTTTCAAAATTACCAAAGGAAGCATTAAAAAATATAACTTTAACTGCCCACGAACATTTGGAATATAAGGACATTGTGGACACGATGAGTATTTTAAAAAATATGAACATAGAAAATATAAGTTTAAATATTCAAAATAAAAATTAAAACTATATAAAATTAGATATTTAAAGAAAACGAACGAAGGTGAAAAATGAAATATTACATAATTTCAGCTGCAATAAACTTGGGAATACTTCTTATTCCAATTGCAACTCCAGTTTTAAAACAGAAACTTGAAGAAAAAAAAGAAAAGCAGACTATTGTTGTTGACTTAAAAAATAGTATTTTGGAAGAAAATAAGACAAAAAGCACAGTTGATACGGATAGCAATGAGGAAAGTAACGGAACGTCTGGGTTACAAAAGGGAAATCTACCAAATAAAAACAATGCAATTTCCGAAGCTCAAAACATAGAACCAAGTAAACAGCCTAAAAACCGAAAACAGCCCGAACTTTCACCATCACAACCAATACAGCCACAACAACCACAGCAATCATTACCACAACCTCCCAAAGTACCCCAAGAGACCATACCAAAAGAACAACCAAAACCTACATCACACCCAATTATCCCACCAGTTACCTCCACCCCTAAAAATGCTACACAACCAGTAATTTCACAATCCACAGGAAATTCTGCCAGTACAAAACCAGTACAAAACACCATAACTGCTTCAAACTCCACTATTTCCAATAATTCTGGACACAAAAACACTCTCTCAAATTCAGGAATTTCACATGGAAACAAAAATGGAAATACTGCTAACGGAAGCTCTACAGGTAACAAAAATGGAAATGGAACAGGAACAAGCGGAAATTCAACTAGTTCTGGAAATGGAAATGATAAAAAGTCTGGAAGTACACGAGGTGGTGGATGTCATGAAGGTACTGATTTTTCAGTTTCATACAGAGAAACATTGGAAATGCCACAAGGCAGTCAACGTTTAAACAGAGAATTTAATGTTGTTGTAAATGTTACAGTAAAATTTACTAGAGGTGGCGGCATCTCAGTAATTTCAGCTTCAGGAGCAAGTTCTATTTTTCTAAATGAAGCCAAAAGAGCCGCTAAAGGAATAAGAATAAACTTCAAAACTAACAATTGCTCATCTGGAGTAATAACAAAACCATTTAGATTTAGAAAAACTCACTAAATATATTTCAAGCAAAATTTCGTTAGAATAAAAATAGCTGTTTGAGCTTTTGAAATAAACTTTAAGTTAAATAAAATTAATTGGATTAAAATAATTTGTATTCAAAAGCGAGTTCTATTTTTCTTTTATAAGAAAGTTTTGCGTCAAGCCGGAGTAGTTCGTAGAACTTTCGCCATAACTTTTAAGTGATAATCAGTTAAAGATGTTAAAATAATTGTTATTGTGAAAAGGGAGGTATGGCGTTTGATACCTCTGCGTTAAAAAAGCTAATATAACTAAAATTTAAGGAAAAATAAGCATTGATTGAAATCTTTTAGAAAAAATGTTGTGAGATAATACATATGTGACAAGAATATACAAAAAAAGAAAGGTTTCTGATATAATGTAAATCTACCAAACCACATTAAGGAGAAACCTTTCATATGAGTAGTATATCAGAAATATACCGTGTTCGTCAACGGGCAATTGAGTATGCAATAAAACATAATAATAATTCAAAGGCAGCAGTGAAGTATAAGACATCACGTCAGCAGATAAAACGTTGGAGAGACAGATACGACGGAACAGTCCAGTCTCTTCTGCCAAAAAGCAGAAGACCTAAAAGCCACCCAAACCAGCACACGCAAGAAGAAATAGAGCTGGTTATGAAAAAGTACAGGAAATTTGGCTATGAAGGGCTGGCAGAAGTCTATGTTAAAGCAAGAAAGGAAGGCTACAGCCGTACATACGATTCAATGTGCAAGATAATAAGGAAAATGAAGGGCAATGCCAAAGAAAAGCCTAAAAAGCAGCATAAAAGAAAAAAGAAAGTTGAACAGGCGAAGTACCCTGGGGAAAGAGTGCAGATAGACATAAAATATGTTCCAGAAGAATGCATACAGTTTGGAACACGTGACCAGAAGTATTATCAAATAACAGCATTAGATGAATATACAAGAAAAAGAGTGTTAAGGATAGCAGATGAAAAAAGCACCTATCAGACTGCAAAGTTTCTAGAGAACTTGGAAAGGGAGCTGGGATTTGACATAAAGAAAGTTCAGACAGATAATGGGAAAGAGTTCACAAATTCTGAAAGTGATAAGAAAACACTGTTTGAGCTGAAACTGGAGGAGAAGGGGATAGAGTACGTGACAACCCGTCCATATTCGCCATGGGAGAATGGAAAAGTGGAAAGAAGCCACAGGCTTGACAGCAAGTACTATGCAGACAAGAAATTTAAAAGCAAGGAAGAACTGTTAAGGGCAATAAGGAAATACAATACAAGATACAACAACATATCAAGAAAAGTACTGGGCTTTAAGAGTCCAAATGAAGTATTAAAAGAGTACAAGGAAAATCAGTAGGTTAAAGATACATTAGGAAAGAAATATTTTTTTAATATATTTTTGTAACAAATGTTTGACATCTATACAATTGATTGAAATCTTTTAGAAAAAATAAATAGAAAAAATTTTGAATTTGTGTTACACTTTAAAAGTAAAAAAATTTTAATAAAAAAGAGGAAAAAATATGGAAAAAAGAACTGAAAAATTATCAAGAATTTTAAATGAACTGAACATTGATGGATTATTCATTACAGACTTGTATAATCTTCGATATTTTACTGGATTTACTGGGACAACTGGAGTTGCTCTTGCGACAAAAAATGGAAATTTTTTCTTTTCGGATTTTAGATACAAGACACAAGCAACTAAACAAGTTAGTGAAATGGGATTTGAATTTGTGGAAGTCTCACGTGGTTCACTTCAGACAGTTGGAGAATATATAAAAAAATTTGGGCTAAAAAATGTAGGATTTGAGGATGTGAATGTGTCATTTTCTCTTTATCAAACGATAAAAGACATTTTCAAAGTGGAATTAGTGCCAGTTGGAAATAAACTTGTAATGGAAAGAATGGTAAAATCAGAAGAAGAAATTGCACTTATTAAAAAGGCTGTAGAAATTAGTGATGTAGCATTTTCAGAGGCTTTAAAAATTATAAAGGAAGGCGTTTCTGAAAAGGAAGTTTCTTCATATATGGAATACATTCAAAGAAAACTAGGTGCTGATGACCGTTCATTTACTACAATTTTTGCCAGTGGATACCGTTCAGCTATGCCGCACGGAGTAGCTTCTGACAAAAAAATTCAAAAGGAAGAATTTATTACAATGGATTTTGGGGCATATTATGAAGGATATGTGTCAGATATGACAAGAACTGTTTACTATGGAGACAATATTTCTGATAGACACGTAGAAATTTACAATACTGTTTTAGAAGCGCAAATATTGGGTGTAAATACTATAAAAGAAGGAATCATGTCAGATGATGTTGATAAAGCTGTTAGAAACTTTTTAACTGAAAAAGGATACGGTGAGTATTTTGGACACGGATTAGGACACGGAATTGGTGCCGAAATTCATGAATTGCCTTACTTATCAAGTGCTTCACATATTGAACTAAAAGAAAATATGGTTGTAACTTCTGAACCAGGACTTTATTTTGATGGATGGGGCGGAGTTAGAATTGAAGATGATGTTGTAGTTAAAAAAGATGGTAGAGAAATATTAAATAAAAGTAATAAGGAATTAATTATCTTACATTAATTTTCGCAGGATTGCTCATTGCCGCAAATCCTTATCTTGCAATAAATGTTTATCCTAATGATTAAATTTGTGGCAAGATTGCTACGCAATACCTATGGCTAGACTACGACTTTTATTCGCCCAACTACGAAACTCCTTCTTTCAGTCGTCAGACAATCGCAGTTGAACAAATAAAAGCTCCGTCGATTTATTAAAACTAAAAAATTATATTTTAATTATTTAGAAATGCTAATTTTTTTATCTTTCATTGAAAAAATTTGTAACAAATCTGTTATTTAAATAGGGTTTTGTGTAAGTAGCAGAAATCAATTAAAACTAATTACAAAAATAAGGAATGTCCCATAAATTGAGGCACTCCTTTGTTTTTTTTAAAAATACATTTTTTTAAATAATGTTGGACACACTTCTTTCATACTGTTTGGAAATTTTGCACACCAGTGAAATATTATTTTTGGATATTTTTTGTTAATGTACCCTATTTTTCTTTTATAATTATTCAATTTTTTATTATAATTATCAATAAAATTATCTTGAAAAATAGTTTTACTATTAACTTTGTAACTTTCCTTGTTTAAAATATTGTGCGAGCAGTTTTTTCTTGAAAAAGCATAGGCTGGGATAAAAGCAAAGTTTTCATTTTCAAAATAATTTGTCATAAATTTTGCTTCAAAAGATATATTTATATATTTTGATAAATTATCCTGATTTTTTATAATCGAATGATATATTTTTTCTCCCTGCGAAATTAACCATAGCCTAAAAAAATCAAAACTCCAGCTCGCTGTGTCACCGTTCACAAGATACGAGGCACACCACAACTTTTCATTATAACTTTCATGCATTAATTCAAATGTAATTATTTCAAAATCAAAAATTTCCTCATCTGTTTTTTTGATAGAATATCTATTAAATAGTCTACAAACTCATTATTATTTTTGGCTTTTTTATGCGATATGGAAATGTATTTCCAAAACTCTTCACGTTTCATTTTAAGTTTTGTAGCAAAATTTCTTATAGACATCTTTGTCACACCTCTTTTCTTTTCTAACTTTTATATTTCCCCATATTTTATTAATTATTTTTATAAAAATTTATTTTAAAATCAACCTCATAAACTCCATCTAATCTTTATTAATCTAACTCTAAACACTTTCAGGCATATTCAAACTTTGAGTAATAAATGCAATAAATACAGCTGTAATCTTATTATCTAGTCTATTTCTAAAAAACAGCCCTCCATCAGAATACGACGCATCATTTTTCCTAAATTTATCCACACTTTCTTGATTCATATGAATATCATGCAAGCCCTTCCCATTCGCATAAAGCCTTCCAAACGCAATCACTTCATAATCATCATTATTCATAGCCTGCACAACATTCTTCTCAATAATCCCAGTCAAGTAAATACTTGTTACATCAAACCCCTTCATCTGTATCATCTTTTCGTGTGGAAAAAGTTTCATTCTAATATAATCGAGATATAAATCCTTGTGACATTCTGTAATACCATTTTTTTGCAACAGCATTTTACGGACAATTCCCTTTCGGCAACTATAACTTTCATCATAATAAACCTTCAAATTGGAAGAAACAATTTCATTCATCTTCTCATAAATACTCCCAATATTAACCGCCAAATCAAATCTTTTCTCCTCATCATCCATCGCTACAATATGATAATGTGCCCTTTTATCAAAGTCGTACCATTTATCTATAACTTTTCCTCGAAACATCACATATTTTTCCATATTTTCCTCTTTACTGCATACCTGAACTTTTACTTTTTCTCATTATAAGTATAACATATTTTTTATGAAAGAAAAGGGATTGGAAATTTTATATAAATAAATTTTTTAAAATTACAAACAAAAAAATAACCGCTGTCTTTTTCAACAACGATTATCTAAAAAATTAAATTTTTTATTCTTTTGTGGGAACATGATACCCCAGTAAATTATCAACTAAATAACATGTTACTATATTTTTTAAAATTTGATTCTTTCTTTTTAAAATAACTGCTCTTTTATTTTCAGAAATATAAATATATGTTGGTTCTCTAGAGATACCTAATGCCCAGGATACTTTATCTTTTTTATTCTTTCTTTTTTGTTTTTTTGCTATCATTATATCTCCAGACACATGTACTAATGAATAAAAAATTTCATAAGGACGTTTAGCTTCATAATATTTCATCGTATTACTATCATAAAGAAATAATTTTATACCTTCTTTTTTTAGTAATTTATTTGCTTTTAAATAATAACTTTTTTCCACATTTTCTGAAGAAAATATACATTCATCTTTTACTTCATGAAAATAATAATTATATATATTTACCAAAAAAAATATAATTATTATAATAAAAAATATTTTCACTTTTAATTTCAAAAATATCACCTTCTTTTTTATTTTCTTTTGTAGTATTAAAAAATTAATATCACAATTAATTTCTACTCATAATTTTAGAAATTAAAAGACTTTCTTGTAATTACTTTAAAATCTATATATCTATTCAACAACTTCATTTAGGATTACAAGTCTCTATTTTACTATGTTCTCTGCTATTATTATATCATATTTCTACATATTCGTACATTATAGCCTTTAACTTTTCAAATCTTTCATTGTGTGTTTATTTTTCAACGTCCTGTAAAACAATTCTATACAGGCATTAAATAATTCCCTTTTCTACTGTTAAAAATACTCATCCCTCTTACCACACAGTTTCTTAAATTTCGCAATTTCATAAAAAGAGCCACAAACCACTATTGCCTTATACCGGCTATTCTTTTCCAAAATCATTTCTTTTGCCTGATTATAGGCATACAAAATATTATCTTCAAAAATTATATTATTTGTCAAAATATTTGCATTTTCCAGATTTTTCTTTATTTCATTGGCAGAAAGTCCGTAAGTAACGTCTTTTAAAGACGTTATAAAAATTTTGTAATTTTTTTCCAAAATTTTCTCAAAAATATTTGCAATGTCCTTTGTTCCAAGTATCGAAAGAATAAAAATTACTTCATCATTTTTAAAAAGTTCATTCAAATTTTCTACAAGAACTCGTACAGAATCATCATTATGAGCCACATCCAGAATTATAACTGGATTTTGTGAAAAAATCTCAAACCGCCCAGCCAGCGAAATTTCATCAAGCCCTTTCTGAATAATTTCATCGCTGATACCATAAATTTTAGCAATTTCATAAGTAATCAAAAAATTATTTGCCTGAAATTTCCCAAAAAGTGGCAATATAAATGTTTTTCCCAAATTATGTTTATTTTTTTTATCTTCAATATTTTCAAATTCTTCCAAATTTTCATTTTCAAAAATCTTCACAATTGTCTTATAATTTTGAGTATCCAGCTCAACTTGTAAATTCTCATACTTTTTCAACACATTTACTGAATTATCAGTTTCCTTTTTTACAGCATTCTCCAATTCAGCCAAATTCTGAGCATAAATACAGAGTTGCCCATCCTTTATAATCCCAGCTTTCCTGTCTGCAATTTTGTCAAGTGAATTCCCCAAAAGACTGACGTGATCAAAACTCACATTTGTTATAGCTGCAATTGTCGAATTTACAACATTTGTAGCGTCATATCTTCCTCCAAGACCCGTTTCCAGAAATATAAAGTCAGGATTTTTTGCCTCAAAATAAAGCAAGGCTATAAAAGTCGTTATCTCAAAAAAATTTATCTGCAACGAGTTTTTTTCCAAAATATCCATAACAACTTCATAATACTTTACAACATCCTCATCAGAAATCATTTGTTTATTCAACAAAATTCTCTCATTAAACCGTAAAATATGTGGCGAAGTAAACTTTGCAACAGAATATCCCGCTGCAAAAAAAATACCCTCTAAAAATGTAGCTGTCGAACCTTTCCCATTCGTTCCTGCAATATGAATAATCTTCTTATTTTTACACGGCTCTCCCAGCAACTCATATATTTTTTTCAGTTTTTCATTATTTTGATTTAAAGATTCATTAGTTATCCTCTTGTCAATCGTTCTCATATTAAAAATTTTTTCTAAAACTTCATCTATTTTCATTATCTAATTTTCCCTTTCACTCTAGCATTATAACTTGTCAAAAAATAAAATTTAACAACAAGAAAAATTCTCTCTTATGAAATAGTGTATAATTCAAAATTTATAATAAATTTTCTTAAATTTAGGTAAATAAAAAGACACCTATACAAGTGCCTTTTTATAAATAACTATTTTTTCTTAGTTTCTTGGAATTTTGCCCAGATTCCTGCTTTTGTTAAAATGCTCTTAACAGTTTCAGTTGGTTGAGCTCCGTGTGATAAGTATTTTAAGATTTCTTCCTCTTTTAATACTACTTGTTTTCCTTCTTCAGCAAGTGGATTGAATGTTCCTAAGTAAGCAACTGCTTTTCCATCTCTTTTTGATAAAGCTTCCATAGCCGCTATTCTATAAAAAGGAACTTTTTTTCTTCCTAATCTAGTTAATCTTAATTTTAACATTAAATTTTACCTCCATTTATTTATTAACTTGAAAATTTATTATTTTAAGTATGATATAATTATACTAAAATTTTGACAAGTTGTCAAGTTTTTTTTCCTTACAAAATATGAATAGAAAATTACAAACTTAAATTAATCAAAAACAATTAATTAGAATATTCTATTATTTCCTAAAAAATAATTCGATTATTCTTAAAATGCAAAATGTAATTCCTCCAGCAATAACTGGTCCTGCTGCAATCCCCTTGAAAAAAACAATTCCCATTATCGTTCCAAGTACAAGGGCTACTGTAATTTCAGGCTGTCCTTCAAGAAGTCCTACTCCCTTGGAAGATAAAATCGAAACAGAGATTCCGCTTATAATTGCAACCCAGCCAATAGGTGTTTTAAAAGCACTTAACAAATGCGAAAACCCTATTTCTCCTGTCGCAATTGGAATCAATATGGCAATAGTAATTATCAAAACTCCCCAATTTATCCCTTCTTTTCTAAATTGCGTCATTATATTTCCAACATTAATTCCTCTTATCTTGTAAAATTCAGTAATATTAAATATTGACTTCAAAATTAATACAAAAATCGTTGCCTGAACAATAGACTTATTTTGTGTAATTATTCCAATTAATAAAATTATTCCTAAAAAAATAAAACTTTCCAAATTCTTCTCCTCTAAATTATAATTTTTATTAAACAATAACAACCATTTAACCTTCTCAATCCTACGAAAATAAAAATGAAAAAATATTTATTAATCAAAATATCTAAAAAATTATTCCTATTTTTAAATGGGATTTAGTATTAGTTTTCAACAACATAAAAGATACCCCAATTCAACATCAAGGTATCTTTTTTGCTATTTTTAATCCTAAAAAATAATTCTATTTTTACGAATTTATTCCATCACAGGATTGTTGAATTAACAATTAATTTTTACATATTTTTCAAAACAATTTCCACAATATCCTTCGCTCTAAGCCCGTAATTCGTAAGCATAGTTTCTCCATCTGCACTTTGTCCAAATTCATCATAAATTCCATGTTTTAAAACTTTTGCAGGATGAACTTCTGACAAGTATTCTGAAACTGCACTTCCAAGTCCTCCAATTACAGAATGTTCTTCACTTGTTACAATAAATTTACATTCTTTTGCTGCTTTTAGAACTGTTTCTGTGTCTAACGGCTTTATCGTAGAAACATTTACCACTCTTGCTTTTACCCCTTTTTCTTCCAGTAATTTCGCCGCCTCAAGAGCTTCTGATACCATAAGACCAGTCGCTAAAATTGCCACATCGTTTCCTTCTTTCAAAGTTGCAGCTTTCCCTATTTCAAATTTATAGTTTTCATCAAATAATACTGGTATATTCAGTCTTCCAAGCCTTACATATACAGGCCCTTTGTATTCAGCCGCCGCAAAGACCATTTTTTCAGTTTCTACTGCATCTGCTGGCGATAGCACTACCATTCCTGGAATTGCACGCATTAAAGCCATATCCTCAACTGACTGGTGTGAACCTCCATCTTCTCCTAATGAGACTCCTGCGTGAGTTGGACAAATTTTAACATTCAATTGTGGATATGCCACCGAGTTTCTAATCTGATCAAAAGCACGTCCTGCCGCAAAATGTGCAAAAGTTGAGGCAAACGGTATTTTTCCAGTCGTTGCAATACCTGCCGCTGTTCCAGTCATATCAGCCTCTGCAATCCCCACATTTATATGTCTTTCTGGAAACTCTTTTTTAAAATACGCAGTCATTGTTGATTTTGACAAGTCTGCTTCCAGCACTACCACATCTTTATTTACTTTTCCCAATTTAACTAACGCTTCTCCATAAGCCACTCTAGTTGATTTTTTTTCCATTCTCATATTCTCCTATTTTTTATTTCATTATTTTTAAAAACTTTCTAATACTATTCCACAAGCCAGGGTTAGTGCATAGCACTTTCGCCATTCTCTTTAATACACCATTATTTAAATATGTTAAAATAACTATTATTGCGAAATGAAGGGAAATGGCGATTGATTTCCCTTGCTATTATTAACTCAATTCTTCCATTGCCTTCTTGTATTCTTCATCATTTGGAGCAGCCCCGTGGAATCCAGCGTTATTTTCCATAAACGAAACACCTTTTCCTTTTACAGTATTTGCAACTATTACTGTTGGCTGTCTTTTAACTGTTCTTGCTGTGTCAAGAGCATTTATGATTTCTTCATAATTATGTCCGTCAATCTCAATTACATTCCATTTGAAAGCCTTGAACTTTTCCCCAACTGGAGCGACATCCATTACATCTGAAACTTTTCCATCAATCTGCAAATTGTTATAGTCAACTATTGCAACTAAATTGTCAAGCTTGTAATGTGCAGATGTCATAACCGCTTCCCAAACTTGACCTTCCTGCAATTCTCCATCTCCTAAAATTGTATAAACTCTGAAATCGTTATTGTAAATTTTTGCGCTCAAAGCCATTCCGTTTGCTGCAGATAATCCTTGACCAAGTGAACCTGTTGACATTTCAACTCCAGCCAGTTTTTTCATATCAGGATGTCCCTGAAGTGGAGAGTGCCATTTTCTAAGTGTTGGAATAAGATTCTTCCCTTCATCTCCTAAAAATCCTTTTTCAATCAAAGCCGCATATAGCGCAGGAGCAGCATGCCCTTTACTAAGAACCAATCTATCCCTGTTTTCCATTTTTGGATTTTTTGGGTCAATATTCATTTCCTTCCAGTAAAGCACAGCCAGAATATCAGCAATCGAAAGTGAACCTCCTGGATGTCCTGATTTTGCCCTGTAAATCATTTCAATAATATCTTTTCTCAATGTTTTTGCCTCTTTTTGCAAATCTTCAATTTTCATAAAAACCTCCATTTTTTATTTATAAATATCAATAATTAACTAAAATTAATCCTCTTTTTTCAAATTATAGAAAAACAGCGAAACGCCAAACAGCACTAACGCCACGACAAGTGTCACTTTAACTCCAACTTCAGTTGCACCTTTTACGCCATTCTGAACATTCTGATTTCCCACAACAAGTAAAGTTGACTGAACGACTTGCTGCACTAAAAATGCTAATTTTAGAAACATTCCCTGTATTCCAAACATAAAGCCTTCCAAACTTACTTTTTTTGTTTCTGACAGTTTTGCAGAAATTTCACTAAGCATTGCCTGCGGGAAAATAAACGCCGCACCACTTAATCCTGTTCCACAAATTACAAAAAGTAAATATGCAAAAATTGAATTATTTTTATTAATAAACAATAGACCAAAAGTACCGATTATCAAAAGCAGCATATCTACAATCAATATTTTCTTGTACGAATATTTTTTCCCAAACTTGTTTGTAATCGGAAAAAACAGCCCCGCCATTCCAAACAGCACAACTGATATTACAGTCAAATATTTAATATCCTTTTGCATTACAGCGCTCAAATAATATGTTAAATCTCCACGAAGTATGTTAAATCCACAAAAGAAAAAGAAATATCCTAAAAAGTACAAAATAATTTCCTTATCCTTCAAATGTGAAATTGATTTCATAAACCCAAGCGATTCAGTCTTAGGACGATTTTGTGTAAGCTGCTTTTCCTTTAGAAAAAATATACACGCATAAATCCCCAAAACTGACAATATTGTAATCAAAATTACTGTTTTACGTATTCCAACTTCTGTATTCAGTACTCCATTTACCATTCCCAATTTTGAAATCAAAATACCCGGCAGAACCATCGCAACCCCAGTAAATATGAGCCTAAAAGTTGACTGCATTGTAGACAGGTTAAGCCTTTCTTCCTTAGTTGAAGCCAAATCTGGAATTAGAGCGTTATACGGTGCTGCAACTAAAGTATATGCGGTAAAATACAGTCCTCCAACGACCGATAAATAAATAAGCGTTGCCATCTGCGAACTTTTAATCGGATAAAAATACATAACCGTAAGAATTCCAAGCGGTAATCCTCCAGCTAGCATAAATATTGATCTTCTTCCAAACCGTGATTTTGAGTTATCAGATAAAAATCCCACAACAGGATCTGATACTGCATCGATAATTCTTGCAAAAATAAACGCTAGAACTAAATATTGCGGCTTTAACAGCGGAACTAAATTTTTCTCCGTTTCGGGCGGTAAATAGTAATACGACAGCCATTGATTATAAATCTGGTCAATCATAAAATATGAAACCCCAAGCCCGTAAATTATGTAACTTTTTTTCGTTAATCTTGAACTCATTAAATTTTCTACCTTTCTGTTTTTTATATTGTTTATATTATTCTCCATTTAAATATCAATTATTTAATAAATTTTGAATTATATGCTAAATTAGAACTTCTTATATTTAACATAATTTCTAATTTCCAATATTAAATTATTTTGTTTATTTTTCGCAGGATTGCTCATTGCCGCAAATCCTTATCTTGCAGTAAAAGTTTATCCTGATAATTAAAATTGTTGCAAGATTGCTACGCAATACCTATGACTAGACTTCGAATTTTATTTATCCAACTCCGAAACTCCTCCTTCCAGTCGTCAAACAATCGTAGTTGAACAAATAAAAGCTCCGTCGATTTATAAAATACATTTTAATTATTTAGAAACATTTTTTTTATAACTTTAATTTGTTAAAAACTCTTTTACCGCCTCAACGTATTCATCTTTACACTCAGAATCAGCATAAATTCTTGTGTGTGAACCTTTTTCAAAAACTTTTAACTTGATATTTTCATTTTGTGCAAGTTCGTTATACTCTTCCATAAGCATTCCGTAAGTTGTAGCCTTATCATTTTTAGACTGAATTATCAAAGTAGGTATTCTTTTTAGCAAATACGATAATCTAAGCTTATCAAGATGGCTTCCAACTCTTAAATTAAAAATTCTTACAATAACACTTACAATAAATTTTGGAACACGACGTTTTTTTGCATCTTCCTTGATTCTCTTTCTTATATTGGAAATCGAACTATCCAAAATCAGCTTATCAATTACAATCCCTTTTTTTCTAAGTGCCTTCACGTACATTTTAGAAGCAATCGCAGAACCCATTCCTCCTTGCGAAAATCCATATAATGTAAAATTGTTCTTTCCAAATCTTTCATTCAGCATTTCCATTGTATGAAAAATATCCTGTCCAAAGCAGTACCCCATCTTAGTTTTAGCCACATCAGACTTTCCAGAGTTTCTCAAATCTGGAATAAAAAAATTATACTCCTTGTCAAGTCCAATATTTTTAAACATTTCCAAATATTGTAACGAAGCGAGCCTGTTTACACCACGACCATGCGAAATAATCATCGTTTTTGTAGCTTCCTTATTCTCAATAAGCCACCCATAAAGCTGTATTTTCCCTGACTTATACTCAATTTCCTTAAAATTATACCCATAATCATAAGGATTTGCCTTATTATCCTCAATATTATACTTCTGTCTTAATTTTTTACTGTTATACACCTCTTCAAATGTGACTCTCGGATATTTCTCAATCTGATTAATAAAATACCGTATCGACATATATGCTATCACAAAGAAAAATATCATAAACAGCACATTAATTGTTATTAATAATCCCATTCCTATAATCCTCTCCTATTCTTTTTATTTTTTATTTATAAAATTCATTAATATAATATTTTTTTATTTTTATCTTATTTCTGAGCAAATGTATTAACTTTTCGCTGTATAGGTGCATTGTCATTATTCACTTTTGTACGTTTTTATATTTTATTGCTACTCAAGGTCAATCTAAACAAACAATCGGATTTAACTTCTCTTTTTTGCCTAAAATTAATTCCTTTATCAGATATCCATTCTTTTCAACTTTTATTTTTCCAAAAAGTTTTCTTGATTTTCCAAGTTTTCTGAATTTTCATCCTTTTTAGCAAAATTTCCAGATTTTTCAATATCCTTCCAATTTACAAAGATATTTTTTTCTGAAACTCATTTCCCGCATTAAAGTTTTCAATTTTATTATTTTCACGAATTTCTTTCAAATATTCCTGACCTTTTTTATTAAAGCCTAAAATTCTTACATAATTTATTTCAAAATCCATCATTTTAGCTTTTATATTTAGCAAAATATTCAAAATAATCCGTTCTACACGTTTATTTGATAAATTTCTAGATTTTGTATTTTTCAAAAATTCTATATATTTTTGCGAATTCAACATTGTTCCGTATATTCTAGCATAAATTTCTTCAGTTATATCATATATTTCCATTATTTTTCTTTTTTTCTGTCAAAATCTTATATTTCACAATTTTAAAGATTTCTTCCTTTATTTTATCTCCACTAAATCTGTTATTTATCTTCCATTCCAAATTTTTAAAAATAATGTCAAATGATTTTTCTGGTAAAAATTTCTGAATCTCTTCTAGTTTCCAAAAGATTCTTTCTTCTGTTTTTACATTTTTCAAACTTTCTAAATCTATTTTTTCCCTAATATTTTGCTTTTTCTCAAAATTATAATTTTTTTTAACAATTTCTTTTGAATTTTCTACTCCTCTATCTTTTAAAAAACTACATTTTTTTTCAATAATAGAATTTTTTATTTTTTCAAAATCAAATTTTTCTTCAGAAAATTTATCCAAAATCTTTTCCAGCTCATTTCTCAAAAACGAAGCACTAGCAAACTCTTCCCTATCCTCAGAAACGTTCTCTTCATTATATTCTGAAATTTCTCTTTTTATAATATACGGTTTTATTTTAAGATTGCTATTTTCTATCTCACGCATATATTCCAGAGCCAAAATATTATTTGACTTCACAATTCCATCTAAATTATATTCCTTTAATGCCAGTCTTTGAGAAGTGCTGTAACTGTTGCCTTTTTTCATATATTCCATAAGCTTGTCCTTATAATCCTGCCTTTTCTGCAGTTCAAGCACTTTTTGCAAAACCTCAATATTTTCCTCTTCCGCTCCAAAAACCTGAATATCTATACCCAAATAATCCAAAATTTTTGTTGCCATCCTTGAAAAAATTTCCGCATTCTGAATTGAATAATAAAGTGGTAACTCCACAACTAAGTCAACTCCGCATCCTAAGCTAGCATGTGTTTTCTCCCACTTATCCAAAAACGAAATTTCTCCCCGCTGAACAAAATCTCCGCTTATCACTACCACAATCAAGACATCTTCACCAAATATCTCTTTAATTTTCCTGATTTGATACAAATGTCCATTGTGAAATGGATTATATTCAGCTACAATTCCTATTTTCAACAATTTTCTCTCCTAAAAACTTTTCTTACATTACAAGTATTATACCATATATCAAGATGATTTTTATAAGTTTTTTCAATTTTATTATAAAATTTCTTTAAATTTATACTTCAAAATTCCTCTATTGAAATATCTTATGGAAAATTATATAATAAACTCAAAAACTAAAGGAGAACACCAATGAAAATACACTTTATATTACACGAATCATTTGAAGCGCCAGGAGCTTATCTTGCTTGGGCAGCACTTTCTGGACACGATATTTCTGCAACAAAAGTATATCAATATGAAAAGTTGCCTGAAAATGCAGATTCATTTGATTTTTTGATAGTGATGGGCGGACCGCAGAGTCCTATTGGAGATAACAGCGAGTTTCCCTATTTTGATGCAAAAGCTGAAATTGAATTAATTAGAAAGGCTGTAAAGGCAGATAAATTTGTAGTTGGAATATGTCTTGGCGCTCAATTGATGGGAGAAGCATTTGGTGGAAAAACAGAAAAAAGCCCTTTCCGTGAAATAGGAAATTTTCCAATTGAACTGACAAAAGATGGACTGAAAGATGACAACATAAAACATTTTGGAAAACAGGCTATTGTAGGGCATTGGCATAGTGATATGCCAGGATTAACAGATACTGCAAAAGTCTTGGCAGCAAGTAAAGGGTGTCCACGACAGATTATAAAATATAGTGAAAAACATTATGGCTTTCAATGTCATCTCGAATTTACAAAAGCTCTAACTGAATTGTTAATAGATTCAGATAAAACTCTTGAGCAGGATAGCCAAACTTTACCTTTTGTTCAATCTCCTCAAACTATACGTAGCAATAGCTACGATGAAATGAATAATCTTCTTTATGAATTTTTATATAAACTTACAAAAAAATAAAATAAATGTATTGAAATCAGTCAAATTTAGACTAAAATATTGTTTAAATCTTGTTTTTAAAATATTTTAAGGTATAATTGTAGTAAAAGTAATTTGAAACAAAAAATTTAGGAGGTTTTATTATGAAAAAATTATTTTTTTCAATTTTTTTAATGTTTTGTATCAACGTTTTTTCTAATGTAAACTATAATGTTTTTGTAATTATGGATAACAATGCAACTAAAAATGTGGAAAACATTTCAAAAGGACTTAAAAATGAAGGAATCGAAAGCCTTTATTCCAAAGGATATGCAGTCCATCTGACACTTTATCTTACAGAATACAAGCCTGAAGCACTAAAAACAATAAAAGATACTGTCAATAAGATTGCAAATCAGACAAAATCCTTTGATATAGAATTTTACAGATTAAGAAAAACTGGCGGAAACTGGTTTATGCTTGATGCTCAAAACAATGAAGCTATACAACAGCTTGCAGACGAAATAACAGTTAGCTTAAACAAATATCGTGCAAAGGACGCAAAAGTTCCCGACTGGGCAAAATCTATTCCTGAAAAAGTAAAATCCTTTAATTTGTACGGCTCTCCAAACGTATTTACAAGTTTTGATCCGCACATAACTTTACTTACTCCAGAGGATTCAGCAAAAATAGATGCATTTACTTCAAAATATGATTTTAAACCTTTCAAATCTAAAGTCATTGGTATAGGAATCGCTCAAGTTGACGATTTGGGGCAAGCAAAAAATATAATTTATTCGGTAAAATTTAAAAAATAAAAAAGGAAAAAATTCTATGAAAAAACTTGAAAATTATGAACAAATACTTAATAAAATAAAAGAAGAGGAATATTTTTTATTATACGTTTCAATGAATAATTGCAGCGTTTGTCAGGTTGATATGCCAAAAGTTGAGAAAATTGTTAATGAACAAAATTTCCCCGCTTATTATATCAAAGCATCTGAAATTCCTGAAGCTGTTGGGCAATTAAGTCTATTTTCAGTCCCAGTAGTTATTCTATTTTATGAAGGCAGAGAGATACACAGACAAGCTAAAATTATTAATTTTGACGAATTAAATTATAGACTTGAACAAATAAGCGAAAATAAATAAATACCAAAAGGGAACTGATTCTAATAAAACTAGAACCAATTCCCTTAATTTTATTTATCCAATAATTTCAATCCATAAGATCTAAAAATTCCTTCAGCTTTTTCAACTAATTCTCTCGTTGGTGTTGGCGTATCTTTCAGTTTATATTCTTTCCCAACTTTTTCCCATTTATACTGCCCCATTTGGTGAAATGGCAAAACATCCACTCTTTCCACATTCTTTAACTGGGAAGTAAATTTTGCCCACTCATGCAAATCATTTTCATCATCAGAATATCCAGGAACTAACACATATCTTAACCAAGTCGGCTTATTAATCTCATTCAAATATTTTGCAAATTTTAATGTATTGTCAAGTTCTACTGAGGTTAATATTTTATATTTTTCAGGATTTATGTGCTTAATATCAAGCAGAACCATATCAACAAGCTCAAGCACCTGTTTCGCCTTATCAGAAAAAATATATCCAGATGTATCAAGTGCCGTTTGAATCCCATTTTCACGACAAAGCTTAAACAGCTCCATCAAAAATTCAGGCTGCATCAAAGGCTCGCCACCAGATACAGTAACCCCTCCAGTCTTTATAAATCCCTTTACTTTTAAAATTTCATTCATAACTTCCTGAGCCGTCATAATCATCTTATTGTCCTTAATTTCCCAAGTATCCACATTATGACAGTACAGACATCTAAGAGGGCATCCTTGCAAAAACAGCACAAATCTAATTCCAGGCCCATCCTTAGTCCCAAATGATTCGAATGAATGTATGTACCCTTTTACTTCCATATTAGTTTTCTCTCTTTCTTTTTTATTCAATAAATTATTCGATAACTTAAACTTTATTTTATAATATTTCCTAGTGAAATTTAATACTATATTATTTTCATTTTTTTTAACATAGTTTCGTATAAACTAATCTGTCGGAGCATTTTTCTGTTCTGGCAAAACTGTCTGAGCATAGCGAGTTTTTTGTCAGTGCAGAAAAATGTCGTAGACTAGCCATAGGTCGTAGGATTTGCGGCAATGAGCAATCCTACAAAAATAAAAATGAAAAGACATAGTAATATGAAAAAATATTTATTAATCAAAATATCTAAAAAATAATAAAAAATAATTTAGTTGAACGCTTATGAATTAACTATCAAACAACCCTATTATAGAAATTTATTTCCATTTTTAAACGGGGTTTAAATTATTATATAATAGAAAAGAATGCCGCATAACTCATATTTTATGAAACTATGCGACATTTCTCATATTAGTTGAAAATTATCGGTTAATTTTCAGATTTTTATCAATTTTAAATTACATTTTATTTGATATTGTTCTGTTAATTACATCTAATTGTTGTTCTTTAGTCAATTTAACGAAGTTTACTGCATATCCAGAAACTCTGATTGTTAATTGAGGATAATTTTCAGGATGTTCCATTGCATCTTCTAACAATTCTCTTCCGAATACGTTTACATTCAAGTGATGTCCTGTTTGATTGAAATATCCATCCATTAATCCAACTAGGTTAGTTTGTTTTTCATTTGAATTTTTACCTAATGTTTCTGGTGTAATTGCAAATGTGTAAGAAATTCCATCGTTTGCATCTTCAAACGGAATTTTAGCTACTGAAGCAAGTGAAGCAACAGCTCCTCTTGTATCTCTTCCATGCATAGGATTTGCTCCTGGCCCAAATGGTGCTCCAGCTCTTCTTCCATCAGGAGTATTTCCTGTTTTCTTACCATATACTACGTTTGAAGTAATTGTTAATACAGATTGTGTTGGAGTTGCATCTCTGTACATTTTATGAGTTCTTAATTTGTTCATAAATCTTCTTGTAATGTCTACTGCAAACTGATCTGTCGCATCGTCATTATTTCCGAATGGAACATAGTCTTTTTCATTGATATAGTCAACTGCATCCCCTTCTTCATCTCTTACAACTTTTACTTTACCATATTTGATAGCTGCCAATGAATCTGCAATGATTGATAACCCTGCAATTCCAAATGCTTCTGTTCTTCTGATATGAACATCATGCAATGCCATTTCTAATGCTTCATAAGAATATTTATCATGCATATAGTGAATAATATTCAATGATTTAACATAAGTTGAAGCTAACCAGTCTAATACTTTATCAAGTTTTTCCCATACTTCATCAAATTCAAGATATTCGCTCTTAATTGGCTCAAATTGTCCTTCTGGAGTTACTTGTATTTTTAATTTTTCATCTTTTCCACCATTAATTGCATACAATAATGCTTTTGGCAAGTTTACTCTTGCTCCAAAGAATTGCATTTGGTGTCCGATAGTCATTGGAGATACACAGCAGGCAATTCCATAGTCATTACCAAATTGTGGTCTCATAATATCATCATTTTCATATTGTACTGATGATGTATCAATTGATACTTTTGCACAGAATTTTTTCCAAGTTTCAGGTAATTGTTCACTCCATAGAACTGTTAGGTTTGGTTCAGGTGAAGTTCCCATGTTATATAATGTATGTAAAATTCTGAATGAGTTTTTAGTAACTAATGATCTTCCATCTTCTCCAATACCACCGATTGATTCAGTTACCCAAACTGGATCTCCTGAGAATAATGCATCATATTCTGGTGTTCTTAAGAATCTGATTATTCTTAATTTCATAACAAAGTGATCCATTATTTCCTGAGCTTCTTTTTCAGTCAAAGTACCTTCTTGCAAATCTCTTTCCAAGAAAATGTCTAAGAATGTAGAAGTTCTTCCAATACTCATTGCAGCTCCATTTTGATCTTTTGTAGCGGCTAAGTATGCAAAATATAGCCATTGTACAGCTTCTTTACCATTAGTAGCTGGTCCAGAAATGTCAAAGCCATAAGATTCAGCCATTCTCTTTAAAGCATGCAATGCTTTAATTTGTTCAAAAACTTCTTCTCTAAGTCTTATTACATCTTCTGTCATTTCAGCCGGATCCATATTTTTCAATTGATTTTGTCTGTCAGCAATTAATCTGTCTACTCCGTAAAGTACAACTCTTCTATAATCTCCAATAATTCTTCCACGTCCGTAAGCATCTGGAAGTCCAGTTATAATTCCTGTTTTTCTTGCTTTTCTGATTTGATCAGTATATGCTGAGAAAACTCCATCATTATGAGTTTTTCTATATTTAGTAAAAATTTCTTCAGTTTGGGGATCTAGTTCATATCCAAATGCTTCCAAACTGTTTTTTACCATTCTCAATCCACCATTTGGGAAAATTGCTCTTTTTAAAGGTGCGTCAGTTTGCAATCCTACAATCTTTTCCAAATCTTTATTAATATATCCTGCTCCATAAGCGTCAATTTGTGAAGGTATCTTAGTTTCAGCATCGTAAATACCTTTTTCTCTTTCTACCTTAAATTTTTCTGAAAGGCTTTTCCATAGTTCAGTAGTAGCTTCTGTTGGTCCTTCTAAAAAACTGTCATCTCCTAAATACTCAGTGTAATTTAATCTGATAAACTCTGTAACATCAATGTTGTCTTTCCAATTTCCTTCTTTAAATCCTCTCCATGCGTCCATTATTTAACAACACATCCTTTCAATTTATATTATATTTACCATAATTTTATAATTATTGTAATATCATCTCCATTCTATAATAATTATACCCCAAAAATTTTCAAAAGCAAATATATTTTAGGATTTTTTAATTCTATAATTTTGATTTTTTACGAAATATTTTTCTATCTTTCTTAAATTCCAAATATTGAAACATCATTGTCCGTAAATATATCATTTGTTTTAAAATGTATGTTCTGCTTTGCAAAGTTCCTTTTTCTTTTCCCAATTCAAAATGATAAATCGGGATGCTCGAAAAATTTCTTATTATGTTTACAAATTTTGAACTTGAAATTAACAATATCTGTTCATAGTTGCTATTATCTTTTGTTATAATTTTTTTAAAGCTATTTAGATGTTCGACTCTCACTATTTCTAAAAAATTAAAGACTTTTCGTACTTTATTAAACGTCTTTAAAATCTGGTTTTCTTCCAAATCAACTAAAACTAATGTTTTAATTTTAGGCATTTCATCTGGCCGTATATACTGTTTTACAAGTTTTTTATTTAACAAATTTTCATTTTCAAAATTTACAGATGATTCTGCAATACTATAAATCTCGATTTTATCTCTATCTCTTTTTTTCTTCACTTCTATTTTTTTAACTTCTACATTTTTTATACTTTTTTCTAATTCTAAATCTTTATTAATCTGATTTAATATTTTTTCAGGATTTCTTTTCTTTCTGTGTAATTTTTTATAAAATATTGTAAGGAACTTATAATTCATCTTTAGCTTTTCTCTTTTATAAATTTTATCCATCATTATAAAAAATTCTTTATTTTCATCAGTTTCTTTTATCTGATAATTAAATTTTATATCTGAATTGTGTATATTTAAAAGGAAATACATTAATATTGAATATTTTTCATCCATAGAAATTATATCTGTAAACTGTTCCATATAAATAAAAATAAGCTTTTTTATATATTTGATACTTTTTATTTCCAAAATTTCCTGAAGCATCTTAAAATAAAAATTTTCCTGATATGTACTTTTTCCAATATAAACCTTCTCCATCCTTCTCATTAGCATTTCCTTCAAATGATTTTCTCTCAGTTCTTTAAAATTATAATTCCTGCTTTCAAATAATTTTTCAAGATTTGTTGACTTCGCATATTCTGAATGCTTTATATTGTAAAGTTTTAAGATTTGTTTCAAATCGTTCTGAATGTTTTTAGTATTTTCTTCAGTTCTTCTAATTTGTTTATTAAATTTGTAAATATTTAACTTTTCTTTTCCAAAAAGTAAAATAAGCAGGATAAATTCTCTTCTAAATGACATTTTCAAATTTATGCTTCTATCATTTACTTTAAATAAACTTTCATAATATTTTCCAAAGTAATACAAATAATTTTTACTTTTATGTATTATTCCGTTATTATTTTCACGCAAAAAATTATTTACATGTTCAATTGTATAATCCAGCCTTTTAAATCCGTATCTTTCCTCCAGTTTTTCCTATTAACAATTTTAAAATTTAAGACATCTTTCAACAAATCTGTTTCATTAAAATCAATTTCCATTGATTATTTTCACCCCATAATTATTATTCACCTTGTAATACCGATAATTACAAGCATTTTCATAATAACAATTATGAGTTTATTTTTTTAGACGAGATTTTTGACTTTCTTATTTGATAAAAATATCCCTTAAATACTGGATTTGAACGATTTATAAAAATTAATTTAAAATTAAATGACGATAATTATAATTCAAAAATATACTTTAAAAATACTGAATTTATTAATCAAATAAATACTAATAATTTTCAAAATCTATGATTTTTTTTATAAAAAAATAAAATTTGTCAATATTCCATTTAAACACTAGATTAAATCAGATTTTGAAGTAATTTATACATTAATCCATTAATTATACTGACTTATTTTTTGACTAAATTTCCATACAAAAATTTTTACAAAGCAAAAAATAGATTTTAAATTTTATAAAACAATATATAATAGTAAAACTTATTTAAAACCAAACTCAAAAGCTATGACTATTTTACTCAAACCATAAATTTATATAATTTAGCAGTTTAAATTAAAATAGGTTTGAGTATATCTTTAAATACGAAACTATTCATAAGTGAAATTTAAATATAACAAAAATCCCCTAATCTTAATTGACTAGGGGTATTTATTTTAAAATTTTTGAAATAATTTTGAAATTTCAGATTTTTTCTGTTCCAGCCGATCTTTCAGTTCATTCATCCACACCAGCGGATCTTTAGGATTTACGAGCCTTTTTATATTATCTCGATTTTTTTCTTCATCAAACCAGATAAGTTTCGTAATCGCTCCAGCTCCAATTCCAATGATTGTCTTATTTTCCTCAATCATTTCGATATTGTAAATCGATTCACTTCCATTTAAGGAATATCCAAGATTTTCTCCCCATTGAAAGCTATTTTTCTGGCGATACATATAATATGGAAAAAGCTCTTTATTTTTAGTTACATTTTCGATTTTTTCGTAAATTTTTTCATAATCTAATATGTCTTCGTGAGTATAATTTTCTTTGTTAAGACGACTTGCATTTTTTATTGCTAAATTATGAATTGTCAGATTTTCCATATTATATTTGGAAATTTCTTCCATTGTATACAAAATATCTTCTGTAGTTTCACGTGGCAAACCTAAAATCAAGTCCATATTTATTTCCAATCCATAATTTTTAGCAAGTTTGTAAACATTATCAAACTGTTTCCTGTCGTGATAACGATTTACAAGTTTTAAAGTTTTTTCATTAAAAGACTGCGGATTTATACTAATTTTATTTATTCCATAGCTTTTGATAATAGCTAATTTTTCTTCATCCAGTGTATCAATTCTTCCAGCTTCAAATGTAAATTCGTTTAAATAATCTAAATTATAGTTTTCTTTTACTGTTTTTAGCAATTTGTCAATTTCTTTCGCCGTTAAAATTGAAGGCGTTCCTCCACCAATATAAATCGTATTAATCTTTAAGCCTAATTCCTGCGTTAATTTCCCAATTTCACGGATTTCGTGGTAAATTGACTCTATGTATTCATCATATCGCTCTGCATATTTTCCACGTAGCAGATAGGCTGGGAATGAACAATATGAACATTTTGTAGGGCAAAAGGCAATTCCTATATAAATTCCAATTGTTTCTTTGTCCAGATATGGCTCCTGACGTTTTACAATGTCTAGCAGAAGTTTCCTTTTTTCATTGCTTACAAGATATATTTTTTCCAATATTTCGTTAATTTCATTATAAGATAACCCCATCTTTAAAAAACGCCCTACAATCTTTGTAGGACGTACTCCTATTAAAATACCCCATTTATATTCATTTTTTTTATCAAAAAGTTTTATCAAGGAACTTTTTGCCATAACCTCTGCCTGATCAAAATATTCTTCATTGACTTTCTTATGTGAAAATGTTACTTCTTTTAAAATTTTTCCATTTTTTTTATCAATTAATACTGTATTTACAGTAATTATTTCTGTGTTATCACTTTCTGTATCTTTTAGTTTTCCACAATTATTCTCAAAGTTTTCCACATCTTGATTTTTTCTAAAATTAACACTAATTTCCACATCATTTTCACTATTTTCCGAAAGAACATCATAATGCTCAGGCAAAAGCACACGCATAAATTCCTCAAGTTTATTCTGATTAATCTCAATATTCGCTCTTATCATCTATTTTATAACTCCCATAAAGTATAATAACAGCACAACTATCCCAAGAACAATCCGATAATATCCAAATATCTTGAAATCGTGCTTTTTAATGTAATTCATAAATACTTTTATCACAGCATACGCAAATACAAATGACAGCACAAAACCTAATGCAATCAAAAACCATTCATATCCGCTTAAAGCTGTACCAAGTTTCACTAGTTTTAAAAGTGTCGCCCCAAGCATTGTCGGAATCGCAAGAAAAAATGAAAATTCCGTTGCCAAAACTCTATTTAATCCAAGTAAAACTCCACCAATAATCGTAGCAGCCGATCTCGAAGTTCCAGGAATCATCGCAAGACATTGAAACAGCCCTACTCCAATTGCTGTTTTTACTGACATCTGATTAATTGAAGCAATCCCGCCTTCCTTTTTCTTTCTTGACTCAAGCCAAATAAGTATAACTCCATAAATAACCAGCATTACTGCCACAACTACCGAATTAAACAGTACTTTATCAATAATATCATCAAAAAGAAGTCCCAGCACAACTGCAGGAAGCACTGCAATTACTATTTTTATCCACATCTGAATAATATCAGCTCTTTGACTCTTGCTAAGCCCTTTTGCAAATGGAAAAATTCTTTTCCAATAATATACAACTACCGATAAAATCGCTCCAAGCTGTATAATTATCTTAAACGCATTGGCAAACTCCTCGTTTTGAGAAAGCTGCAAAAACTGATCCACAATAATCATATGCCCTGTACTGCTGACAGGTATAAACTCTGCAAGCCCTTCCACAAGGCTTAAAATAAATACTTTAATAATATCTGCAAACATAATATTTTCCTTTCTTTTTATTAAACCTATTTTTTAAATTATCATTTATTATATCACATATTTTTTACTTTATTAATAGTCATAAAATTTTCTTGTTTATTTATTTTAAATGTGATATTCTAAAATCATAACTATTTAAAGAGGAAAGACAAATGAAAAAAAATAAAATTCTTTATACTATAAATTACGATAAAATCGTAAATTTCAAAAAAAAAGTTACTCGATTTACAGTAAGATTTGAATTTAAAAGCAACTGTAAAAATGAAGATTATTCTGGAGAAGATTTTGCTCATTTACATGATACGGGCAGGCTGACGGAATTATTGATTGATGGGGCTGAACTGCTTATAAAAAAGGCTAATAATGAGAATCGAAAAACTAAATGGGATGTAATCGCAGTAAAGGTTCATGGAGAAATTATACTTATTAATACAGCTTTTCATCGCTACATTACAGAATCTATATTTAACAATGCACAAATTTCACCATTTGGAAAACTTTTGTATATAAAGCCTGAAATTAAGTATAACAATAGTAAACTTGATTTCTACCTGGAAACTGAAAAAGATAAAATTTACGTTGAGGTAAAAGGCTGTACTTTGGTAAATGGAAAAACTGCCCAATTTCCTGGCTCTCCTTCCGTGCGTGCCTTAAAACATCTGAAGGAACTGATAGAACTAAAAAAAGAGGGATTTAGGACTGCTGTATTTATTTTGATTTTTAGAAAATCAGAAATTTTTGCACCTGAACATATTATCGATAGGGACTTCTCAGAAATGTTTTATGAAGCGATAAAAAATGGAGTGGAAATTTATCCAATGCTTTTGGAATATAGAGAAGATGGAAAGGTAAGTTTTGTGAAAAATATAGAAGTTGCAGAAAAACTGTTTTAATATTCAAATAAAAAAATCGTAAAATAGTTTAAAAATTTAAATCAATAAAAAATCGGAATATATTCAAAATATTGATTAATTCCGATTTATTTTTATACTTACATTTTATTCAATTTTTCTTTTGCCTCTTCTACAATGTATAACTTATTTCCGTTTTCAATAACTTCTTCGTATAATTTTCTTGCTTCTTCTATCTCTCCTGCTTTTGACTTATAGTTTGCCAATAAATGCTTAATTACCAAAACCTGACGTTTAACACTTAGCTTTTTTAATGTTTCTGATAAAATTTCTATCATTTTTGTGCTATCATTTTCATAAAATAAAATTCCATTTAAAAATTCAATCATAGCATTTGTTTCATCAATTCCTTTTTTAGTTTTAAATTTCTCCATCATTTTTAAAACTTTTTCTTTGTAAATCACTATTGCCTCTTCTTTTCTTTCGAGTCCATGCAATAACAGTGCTTCGTTATAGTAATACAGGATTTTATCCTGTTCCCTGAATAATGATTTTTTAGATAAATCTATATCTTTTAAATTTTGATACGCTTCTTCTACTTTTCCTAGTGAAGAATATCCAGCACAAAGATTCAGTTTCATATAATTTCTATATCGTTTATTTTTATTTCTGTCATATTCATTTTGCGTAATTTCTATAAATTTTTCAGGATCAAGTTCTTCATTTAATATATTCATATATTTTTGATAAAAGTACATATACATTCTTTTATCTATTTTCAGAAATTCAAATACCAAGATTAACGAAATAATCAATATATAATTAAAAATTGAGTGTTGCATTCGTAACCACAAAACGAATATAATTAGTAATACAAATATCGTAACAGAAAAATTTATTAATATATATTTTTTTCTTATTGTCATTTTTCTCCTTTCACAAAAAACTGAAATCAAACTTATAACTTTTAAATCAACTCCGTCTTTATTTTAAGAAAGATTCAGATTTTTTATTTCTCATTCTTTAGTAATTATTTTTTCTCAGAAAACATGAAATCAAATTCATAATTCATATCTGTCATTTTCCCATCCTTTATTTCTTCATAAATACTTTGTAATGAAATTTTGTAATTTATATTTCCTGCTGTTCCGATGTATTCAAAGTCTTTTTGAGGAACTTTGTATTCTTCATCTTGACTTCCTAGATTTTCGAATTTCAAAGTTTTTAATTTTGCTGAGACTTGCTTTATTATGTCTTCATAATTAAATTTCGCAAGTTCTGTACCATTTTTAGCACTTATTGTTATTATTTTATTTAGAATGACAACTTTGTATTTATCAGATTCATTTGTCTGAGTAGATGGTTCTCCCCAATCTTTTCGGTAATGAATGACATTATCATAGCCATTTGTTTCCAAAATAGCTGAAGTATTTTCATTTGTCTTTAAGTTATATGTAATTACTTTTCTTTCATCATAACTTTCTCTGTCATCATCATCTTCAATACCATAAGAATAATACTCTCTCCAAGAATCTTTAATTCCCAAATCCTTTTCCAAATCATGAGAAGTTTGATAGATTTTTCCAGCAGAATTTTTTAATCCAAGATTTTTAACCGATGAGCCTTGCCTAGCAGATATATAGTCAATCGCTGTATAAAGTTCATTTCCTTGCTTATTACTCAAGTTTTGTGTAATTTTGGAAACTTTTCCATCTTTTAAAGCTCCATATTTTACAAGCATTCTCTTCAATCTTTGACTTTGACTGTAAATACTCACTTTTTCTGCACTAAATGGAGTATAAACAGCAATTATTAAACAAATAATCAAACTTATAAAAACTCCTGTCACTTTTGATTTTCTTATGTATAAAATCATGCAGAAAAATAGCCAGAATATGAGAAGAAGGACATAATATCGGTTTTCTGTAATTCCATACTGGTAAATTCTTTGAAAAATTGCAAACAGTGAAGCAAAAATTAAAGGTATAGAAAAATATGGAAAATATTTTTTAAAATTACCTAAGAATTTGTCATTTTTAGCAAGCGGAGTTATCAAAATGATAATAATAAGGCTAAACGCTGTGTACCAAAGGACAAGATGAGAAATTAGCCCCTTTGGTAATTTCATAGATATAACTACAGTTGCAAGGTAAACATATAAAATCCCAGTATAAATAATAATTAGCGGAGTAATTACAAATTTTATAAGCATTTTTAAAATATACGGAAAATCATAACTTTCCAAATTATCATTAGGCTTTTTCAACAACGATAAGAAAAGCGATACTCCCAGAACATCAAATACAAACACCCAAGAATACATATAAAATCTTAAAACAAAGCCATAAAACATCTCAAACCCAAACAATGCAGTAATTGTCACTAAAATTAATGAAATTCCGATATAAAGCACAGTTGCAAAAATTAATGATACAACAAAATTTACAAACACAGACTGCAAATATTTTTCCTTATTTTCATTTTTTAAAATAGGCACTAAAAGAAAAATTAATATTGAAACAGGTAATAACATCCAAAATCCGATTTCAAAATTATAAACAACAAAACTCAGAACATAAGCTCCAAACCCAATAATAACAGTTAAAACTGTATAAATAGTTCTAATTATCCATTTTTTTCTTTCTTCAAAATATTGTTCCCTAATAACTTCAAACATCGCAGTTAAAAAAATACCAAGCACAAAGCATTTATTTATCTCTATCAAGCTCGAAGAAACAACAGAAAGCTTTTCATAACTAAGATTCTCAAGTTCTGTAGTCAAAACAACTAATCCAAAAACCATTAACGTAAAGATAACTGTAACTCTAAACCTGTCAACCCCTCCCTTAAAATATCCAAATAACTTCTTAAATTTTTCTGTAATTTTTCCCATTAATAAACACCTCTTATCATAATTTTTGATTTTACTATTTATTTTTATATTATAATATCACATTCTTAGTTAAAAAAAAATGAGAAAATTATTTTATTTTCTTTTTTCTCCCTCAATAAAGTTATTTCCTAAATTTTTTATATATTATTTCTTTTTTATTTTCGCAGGATTGCTCATTGCCGCAAATCCTTATCTTGCAGTAAAAGTTTATCCAGACAATTAAAATTGTGGCAAGATTGCTACGCAATACCTATGGCTAGACTACGACTTTTATTTAGCCAACTCCGAAACTCCTCCTTCTAGTCGTCAAACAATCGTAGTTGAACAAATAAAAGCTCCGTCGGTTTATTAAAACTAAAAAATTATATTTTGATTATTTGAAAATACTAGGTTTTTATTCATCATTAGAAAAATTTATAGTAAATCCGTTATTTAAATAGAGTTTAATATAACTAATACTTGGAATTTATTTTAGTATAATTACAAAAGATAATCTTATTAAAATAAATTCCAAGCAAAATTTCGTTAGAAGAAAAATAGCTGTTTGAGCTTTTGGAACAAATTTTAAATTAGATAAGATTGTTTGAATTAAAATTATTTATATTCAAAAGCGAGTTCTATTTTTCTTATATAAGAAAGTTTTGCGTAAAGCGGGGTTATAAGGGCATGGCGTCTGATGCTCTTACGTCAAAAAAGATTTAGAATTATAAATAAAAACATAATAATTAATTAAAATACTCTAAAAAATAAGTGATTAAGAAAATAACTTAATTAAATAGATAAAAATTTTCTTTAATGACTACAAAATAATAAAATCCAAATTTTAATTTTTTTATCTATCAAATAACAAATCAATATGGTATAATTTGTCATAAAATATAAGTTATTTTATTTAAGTGGCAGATTTGGGGAAAATTTCAAGTATAATATAATCAAAAGGGGGATTATTTATGAAAATAAAATATGTCATTATTTTTGTAATACTGTTAATTGCGGGAAATTTTTTAAGACTTTTAATTGAGGACAAAAATATTCCAGAAATTGAAATTAGTAAGGAAAAAAATTATAAAAAGGAAAAAGCTAAAAAAGATGCTGATTTGACAAAAAGTAATGTAAAATTTGACATTAATAATGTTGAATACAAAGATTTGCTAAAATTGGGAATTAATAAAAATAAGGCTGAAAAATTTGTAAAATATAGAGACGAAGTTGGTATTATTAAAGATGTTAATGAAGTAAAAAACATTTCAGGATTTGGAAAGTCTGGCTTGGAAATCGCACAAAAATTTTTGTTTGTGGATAATGAAAAAATTCAGGATTCAACCAAAAATTATGGACGTGAAATTACAAAATACAACATTAACAAATTAAATGAAAAAGAATTAAAAAAATAGGATTTACAAATAAGGAAATAAAAAAATTACTTCCTGAAATTGAAAAAAATAACATAAGATCGAATGTCGAGTTAGAAAAGATTATTGGAAAAAAGCGTTATGCAGAAATTGAAGATAAAATAAAGTTTATTGAATAAAATATAATGTATTAAATTAAAAAAATCTGCTGCTTAAATAATCTAATTTATTACTACTTTTATTTTATTATTTTATTAAATTGTCAAATTTATCCTTAATTATTCAGATTAATAATTTTTAATTAAAATTGATAAGAGCTATTTTTATTAATAAATATTTTTTCTACTTTTTTATGTTTTTTCTTTTTTATAAAGCAAAGGGGAACAAACGCCATCCCCTTTGCAAACCCGGCTTGTCTAAGAATTTTTTTGAAATAAAAACGAAACTCGCTACGTAAAACTTCGCTCAAACAATCGTTTTCATTCCAAAAAAATCACGACAATTTTAGATTAATTATAATGTTAGTTTAATTAATTCAAATAACAAGTAAAATTTCGTTAAAGGAAAAATAACTGTTTGAGATTTTGGTATAAAATCGAAACTGTGTTTAGTTAATTGTATCAAAATAATCTTTATTCAAAATCGAATTTTATTTTTCTTTTATAAGAAAATTTTGCGTAAAGCGTGAGTAGTTCGTAGAACTTTCGCAAACATTATTAAGTGCTGATTAGTTAATTATACTAAAATAACTGTTATTGCGAAACAGAGAAGATGGCGTCTGATCTCCCTGCTTAAATAAACTTAGATATAAACAAAATAAAAAAATATAAAAAAAAAGAAAGAAAGGCGATGTATTTATGATAAAAAAAGTATTAATTGCAAATCGTGGGGAAATTGCGGTTAGAATTATTAGAGCTTGTAGAAATATGGGGATTTTGAGTGTTGCAATTTACTCAAAGGAAGATAAGGATAGTCTTCATATAAAATTGGCTGATCAAAGTATTTGCATTGGAGAAGGTCCTGCAAGAAATAGTTATTTGAATAAGGAAAGTATCATTACGGCTGCCTTGAATGTGGGAGCAGATGCGATTCATCCTGGATACGGCTTTTTGTCGGAAAATTCAGAGTTTGTAAAAATGTGCGAGGAAAATGGAATAAACTTTATTGGTCCAACAGCCAAAGTTATTGACAGAATGGGAAATAAATCTCAGGCTAGAAAAACAATGATGGATGCTGGAGTCCCAGTTGTACCAGGAACAAAAGAACCTATTTACGATGTAGAATCTGGAATGAAAGCTGCGGAAAACATCGGCTACCCTGTTATGGTAAAGGCTTCTTCTGGTGGTGGCGGAAAAGGGATGCGTGTTGTAAAGGATAGGAATGGTTTTGAATTTTTATTTAATGTGGCTCAGCGGGAATCTATAAATGCGTTTGGTGATGATACTATGTACATTGAAAAATTTATAGAAGATCCAAGACATATAGAAATTCAAGTAATTGCTGATAATTTTGGAAATGTAGTGGCTCTTGGGGAAAGAGACTGTTCCGTTCAGAGAAACCATCAAAAATTAGTAGAAGAATCGCCATCTCCTGCAATTTCCCCAGAAATTCGGGAAGCACTAAATAAATATGCTATTCTGGCAGCAAAAGCAGTAAATTATACAAACGCTGGAACGATAGAATTTATAATGGGTGCGGATGGCTCATATTATTTTATGGAAATGAATACCCGAATTCAAGTAGAACACGGAGTTACTGAAATGGTGACAGGAACAGATTTAATCATTGAACAGATTAGAGTGGCAATGAATGAAAAATTAAGTTTTACACAGGAAGATATACAATTGCGAGGACATGCAATAGAATGTCGTATAAATGCAGAAATTCCTGAAAAAAACTTTATGCCAAGTCCAGGAAAAATAACAAACATACATTTACCAGATGGTAATGGAATAAGAGTTGATACTGCCATTTACACAGGCTATACAATACCAACTGAATATGATTCAATGATTTCCAAAATTATAGTTCACGCTCCAACTCGTGAAATGGCACTTCAAAAAATGCGTTCAGCACTAAACGAAACTGTTATTTTAGGTGTAGAAACTAACTTAGATTTTCAATATCAAATCATGAGAAACGAGGTTTTCTGTCAAGGAAAAGCAACTACAAGTTTTATTGAAAATGTATTGCTTTATTAAAAATTTAAATAAAAAATGAAAAGAGGTAAAATATGGCTTTTAAAGTGGATTTGAACTGTGATTTGGGAGAAAGTTTCGGTAATTATAAAATTGGAGGAGATGATAAAATTATTCCTCTTATTTCCAGTGCTAATGTAGCTTGCGGATTTCATGCAGGAGATCCTGTCGTTATGAAAAAAACGATAGAAACTGCTAAAAAAAATAACATTGGAATAGGAGCTCACCCTGGATTTCTCGACTTAATGGGATTTGGACGGCGTGAAATGAAGATTTCAATAGACGAAGCGAAAGCTTATGTGCTGTATCAATTAGGAGCTTTAGGAGCTTTTTGTAAAAGTGAAGGTGTAAAACTGCAACACGTAAAGCCTCACGGAGCTTTGTATAATATGGCCGCAAAAGACTATAATCTATCAAAGGCTATTTGTGAGGCTATTGCTGATTTTGACAGTTCTCTCATAATTCTTGGACTTTCAGGAAGCGAAACTTTAAGAGCTGCAAAAGACCTAGGTTTAAAACATGCCAGCGAAGTTTTTGCAGACAGGGCTTACGAGGAAGATGGAAGCCTTGTGGCACGTTCAAAGGAAGGGGCAATGATTCACGATGAAAACGAAGCAATAGAACGTGTAATAAAAATGATAAAGGAACAAAAAGTAACTTCAATAACAGGAAAAGAAATAGCGATAAAGGCTGATTCCATTTGTGTTCACGGCGATGGTGAAAAAGCTTTGCTTTTTGTAAAAAAAATACGTGAAAAATTAGAAAATGAAGGAATTATAATTCAAAAATTATCAGAAATCATATAATAAATTTGTAGTTTGTTAATTAATTGAATTAAGTAAATCTAAAAAATAAGAAAGGAGTTTTATTATTTTTCTTAAAAAATAAAATTAAAAAATGAGTTTATTATCAAATATTGCAGTGCCAATCGCAAAATTGGTGAATATGAAAAAATATAAGGAAAAAGATTTTTTAAATCCAAGAAGAGATACAGATTTTTTGAATAAAAAAAATTTTGACAAGTCGCTTATTACTGACGAACAATTTATTGATGAATATCAAGTTCTGACAGTTTTTTCAGAAGAAAACTATAACAAGCATGTTGTTTTTTTACACGGCGGAGCTTATGTAATGCGTGCTGTCAAAGCTCACAAAAATATTATTGAAAAATTAGTTAAGAAATTTCATTTAAAAGTTACATTCATTGACTATCCGCTTGCTCCAGAAAATACTGCTGACAAAGCTCATAGAGTATTAATGGATGCCTACAGACATATAACTAATAACTATAAAGATGATGAATTTTACTTATTTGGTGATTCTTCTGGCGGTGGCTTGGCACTTGCATTTTTACAAATATTGAAAAATAAGGAAGATTTGCCATTTCCAAAGAAAACTGCATTAATGTCACCTTGGGTCGATGTTTCAATGACAAATGAAGAAATACCTGAATTTGCAGAAAAAGATCCTCTCTTGCCACTGAATGGGCTTGTTATAACAGGAAAACAGTTTGCAGGAGAACTGGATGTGAAAAATCCTATGATTTCACCAATTTATGGAAATATGGATAATCTTGGAGAAATTTTTCTAATTTTTGGGACAAATGAAATTTTGTATCCTGATTGCTTAAAATTAAGCGATATGCTTGAAGTTGCGATTGGAACAAGCGTAGAAATAAAAATCGGGGAAAATTTGTGCCACGACTGGATTTTGGCACCTCTCAAGGAATCAGAAGAAACTATTGATGAAATCGGAAATTTTTTTCTGAAATAAAATAAAAAATAATAAAACGAGGAATTTTAATTATGTCTGAAAAAAAACAAAAAAAGAATATAGAAAACAATGAAATTAGCAAAAGAATTGATAAGGAAAAACACGAAGAAATTCTTAAAATTTATAAAGAAATAAAAAAAGGTATCGGAAAAGCTATAGAAGGCTATAAAAAGGCTTGGAAAGGTACAGAAAAAGAAGTATTTGCAGAAATGGCATTTTGTATTCTGACACCTCAGTCAAAAGCAAAAAATGCTTGGCAAGCCATTACAACTTTGGTGGAAAATGGACTGCTTTACAACGGAAAGCCTGAAGAAATAGTAGAATTTCTAAATATTGTCAGATTTAAGAATAATAAATCACGATACTTGGTGGAATTACGGGAATTAATGACAAAAGATGGAAAATTGCAGCCAAAAAAAATATTATCAGAAATTGGAGATACTCTTGAAAAAAGAAAATGGATTTTGAAAAATATTAAAGGAATGGGATTAAAAGAGGCAAATCACGTATTGCGAAATCTTGGATTTGGAGAAAATATTGCTATTTTAGATAGACACATTCTAAGAAATCTTAAATCACTTAATATAATTAGTGAAATTCCTAAAACAATAACAGAAAAAAAATACTATGAAATTGAAGAAAAAATGCAGGAATATTCAGAATTTTCTAAAATAAAAATGGACGAGCTGGACTTGGTTTTATGGTACAAGGAAGCTGGCGAAATTTTTAAATAATTTTATAGTGAATTCTTTTTCAAAATATGATAAAATATTATTGGAAAAATATTATAAATATCAAATTACACATAATTTAACTTTAAAAAATAAATTTATAAATTAAGATTCAAAAAACAATATTAAAGTATTGAAAGGAGAGTGTTTTTTATGACTTCTAATTTAAAGCAATTAAAAAATGATATAAAAAAAAGGTCAATCCTTATCGGAATAGCTGCTTTGCTAGTTAGCTGCGGCGGAGGCGGAGGTGGTGGCGGAGGTTCAACATCAGCTGCAACACCAACTACACCAAGTACACCAACAACTCCTGCTACACAGCCTACTACCCCGGCACCTGTAACAAATAAGCCAACTGTAACAACAGCAGCAGCTGGGTTAACATGGAATGATACAACTCTATCATACAACAAAGATAACCCACATAACAATTCAAATACTGCACTTACAGGTTCGAATGTTAAAGTAGGAATTATTGACGTTGGATTTGAAAACTCAACTTTTTCAGCTGATCTTACACAAAAATTTGGAAGCCGTTTAACAAAACTTACAGTTCCAGGATTCACATCACAAGCTACCGCAAATGATGACCATGGAATAGTTGTCGCTGATCTTGCAGCAGGCGCTTCTAATGGAATTGCTAAAGGTGCCAGTGTTTATGCAATTGATGCAGCAAAACATGAAGCAGACAAAGGAACATACCCTCATGTAACATTAGATATGTATCAACAACTAAAAAATCATGGTGTTACTATTTATAACCAATCTTTTGGAATTGATGGAGTTGTGACAGATTTTACCAGCATTCCAACTTCAAGCCGTTATTATGGTTATCAAATAGGAAATGATATCCTTAACTTCTATAAAAACGAAGTAAATAGCGGTTCATTATTTGTATGGGCTGCAGGAAATGACTCGTCTGATAAACAACCTACTCTTGAAGGAGGATTACCATATTTTGAAAACAGCCTTCAAAAAGGATGGATAAATGTTGTTGCATTAACTTCAAAAGTCGAATCAAAATTGGGAGACACCAGCTGGAATAACTTGACTCCCCTTTCGCCAGCAGGAGTTGCTAAGAACTGGACTGTAACTGCGGTTGGAGATCAAACATTTACAATAAAAGGACAAAATTATGTTGGTGGAGGTTCTTCTTTTGCAGCGCCACTTGTAACAGGAACTGCGGCATTGCTTAAAGAAAAATATCCTTGGATGGATGCCAGCCTAATTCGTCAAACAATCTTATCAACTGCAACAGATATAGGAGCAGTCGGAGTTGATGAAGTTTATGGATGGGGACTTTTAAATATTGATAAAGCACTTAAAGGACCTGCATTATTTGATAAAAGACTAGCACTTGGAGATACTGTAAATATTAATATTCCTAATGGAAGTTATACTTTCTCAAATAATATTTCAGGAAATGCTGGTGTAGTTAAAGATGGAAATGGAGATTTGATTTTATCTGGACACTCTACATTTACAGGACCTACAACAGTAAATGCAGGAAGATTGCAAGTAAACGGTGTTTATTCTTCCTCTATTAGTGTAAGAAGACAAGCTACTCTTTCCACAAATAATGCTGTAATAAAAAATGATATTACAAATAATGGAACTCTAGAAAACTCTGGTTCAACACAAATTAGTGGAAATTATCAGGCTTTAGAAAATTCGAGGGTTGTATCAGATTTAAATTCTAATATTCATGTAAAAGGAAAAGTTAATTTAAACAATTCAAGACTTGAAATTAAGCCAGAAGAAAATGGTGAAAGAAAATACGTAACAGCTAACGGGACTACACAAAATGTAATTACGTCAGATAATAAAATTGATGGAAACTTTGAAAATGTAAATACTGATGATATGCTAAATGCTAAAATCAATCAAAACGAAAATACTGTTTCAGCAGAAGTAACCAGAAAAAATGTACTAGACTATGTAGAAAAAATAGCAGAATCTGACGAAATGCAGAAAAATACTGCTCAAAACTTGGAAACTGCTTTCCAAAACCTAGATCAAAGCATTGAAAATGGTACTGCTGGAAATGTAGCTCAATTTGAAAGAAAAGCCGCTACTCTACAGGCTCTTACTTCTTCTAACAGAGCTGCAGTCTTAGACAGTCTGTCTGGACAAATCTATGCTTCTGCACAAGCACTTACATTCCAACATTCACAAACTGTAAACAAGGACTTGTCAAACAGATTAGTTATGCTTGGAACTCTTGACAATGTTGGGGATAAATTTGGACTATGGATTTCTGGGTTTGGTGCCAATGGTACGCTAAAACAGGATGGATACGGCAAGGGAGATACTAAAGTTGCTGGTGGACAGGTCGGAGTGGACAAGCAGTTTGGTGAAAATCTCATCTTAGGTACTGCACTGTCTTATTCAAAAGCTGATGTTAAATTTGACAGATATGGTGGAAAATCTGATGCTAACAACTTCGGAGTTTCGTTATATGGAAGATTAGGAAACAAGGATGTTCCGTTCTACCTTCAAGGCCGTCTTGGTATCGGATTTGTTGACAGTGATGTTGAAAGAGACATTATTTTAAGCAATAATGACTTTACAAGAGCAAAAATAAATCACAATGACAAAGTTTATTCTGGATATCTGGAAACAGGATATGACATAAAAAATAGTAATGGAGATTTCGTTGTAACACCATTTGTGGGATTAACTCACGATACAGTGGTAAGAGGTTCATTCTCTGAAGAGAAGAGCCAGTTCGGACTGACTGCTGACAAGAAGAACTACAACCAGACAGCAGCATTACTTGGACTTAGAGTTGGGAAATCTGTAAACTGGAACAACGGAAGCAAGACTACATTCCAAGGTTATGTAACACATCAGAGAGCATTCAATGATCAGGACTTGAGCTTTGACGCAAGATACACTGGACTGCCTGGAGCAACTTTCAAGGTAAAAGGTATTGGACTTTCTAAGAACAAGACTTGGGCTGGAATTGGAGCATTGACAGAAGTGAATTCTGGATTTGGATGGTATGTGAACTATGACGGTTCTATTGACAGTGGAAAAGGTAAAGGTAATAACAATGTCTTCACTACTGGACTTAGATTCAACTTCTAATATGATTTTGTCATAAATAATTACTTCTAAGATAGGAAGGCTGTAACATAAAATTTGAGTTACAGCTTTTCTTGTTTACTTAGACTTTTTTTATACTAACTCCCATTTATAAAATGAGAATAAATTTTTTAATAGTGATATTCAGTAGTTAATTTACAATTATTCAATTTTTTTATTTTATGCTAAATCCTGTTAAAAAAATGAAAACCATATCTTAGAATTAATTGGAAATATTAGGTTTATATCTTTTATAAAAAAGTTTGTAATAAACTCGTTATTTAAATGAGGTTTAGTATAAAATTATAAAAATGACTTTATTGACTTTTGGTATAACAAGTGTTACAATATTATAAATGAAAAAAATGGAGGTTTTAATTATGAAACAGAATGCTTTGATTAACAATATCATTAAAATTGAAACAAAAGAAAAAGAAATTTTAAAAAATGTTCTTTTAGTATTTGGTGGAACTGTATTTTTATCTATACTGGCACAAATCTTAATTCCATTAAAGCCTGTACCAATTACTCTTGGATCATTTGCAGTTACATTAATGGGACTGTTATACGGTAGAAAATTAGCAACAGCAACTATTCTTTCATATGTAGTGGCTGGTACAGCTGGAATCCCTGTTTTTGCTAACTTTAAGACAGGCGTACTATTTTCACCAAGTGGCGGATATATTTTTGGATATATTGTTGCTGCAATATTTCTAGGGTATTTGGCTGATAAAGGATTTACAAAATCTTATGCAAAAACAATTTTAGCATTAATAATTGCCAATGTAATTATTTATGCATTAGGAGTATTGCAATTATCGTTATTTGTACCTAACAAAGACGTATTTAAATTAGGGGTTTATCCTTTCTTAATAGGAGATACTCTAAAAATGTTGGTAGTTGCCTCTTTAGTTCCAACATTATGGAAATTCGTTCCTAAAAATGATAAATAATAAAATTTTAAATATTATAAATTCCCATTTTTATGAAAAATCTAGATGGGGATTTTTTTTATGTAACTAAAATCACGCTATAATTCTAAAAAAATGTTGTACAATAAAAGTGGAGAAAAAATTAAATTTGAAATTGATTTGGAAAGTTATATATGAAACTAAGTAATTTTTTTACTTGGTCTTATATATCTTCTTTATCTTTCATTCAGTTAAGTGCACTTTAACATCAGTTAAATCTGTATTATAAAGTGCATTTTTTTATTTACCAGATTTTAAAAGTATTTTTAGTATAACAATTATAATTTTTAAATCAATCTTACTAATTCTTTAAAAGTTTTATTAATTAGTATTGACAATTTAAATATTTGGTGGTAATATAACATTGTTAGGTTTACCTAATTTTACAATTAGGCGTATCTAAAACAGAAAGAAAGGAGTTGAGATGAGTAAAAGTATTGAAGATTATTTAAAAGGGATATACACTTTGAAAAAGAAAAAAGAATACTCCAACAAAAAACTTGCAGAATATTTAAATATATCTCCAGCATCAGTTAGCGAAATGATAAAAAAGCTAGTAAATGAAGGATATTTAACTATTGAAAAAAAGAAAGTGAAGCTTACTGAAAAAGGAAGTAATTTTGCATTAGATATTATTCGTAAACATAGAGTTTGGGAAGTTTTTCTATTTGAAAAACTGGGATATGATAAGGAAGATGTTCATAAAGAGGCTGAGATTTTAGAACACGTTACAAGTAACAAACTTCTTCAAAAACTTGAAAAGTTTTTATTTTATCCAAAAGAATGCCCGCATGGAAGTCCAATTTTTTATGATTTGAAAGACTTTGATGAAGGAAATGTCATAAAATTGTCAGAGGCTGAAGAAGATGATGAAATTGTTATACTGAGTGTAGAGGATAATATTGAATTATACGACTATCTGCGGGATTTAAACATAAATTTAAAAGAACAGTATATTGTTGAAAAAAAAGATCCCTTTGATGGTCCAATATATTTGAAAAGCGAAGAAAATAATAAAAAAATAGTGGCTTTTAATGCAGCAGCAATGATTGAAGTTTATAAAAAAAATAAAGACTTGGAGGAGATTGACTATGAGTAAAAACAATATTCTTAAAAAATTAAATTTATTAATTGCAATATGTGTGGTAATGATGCTACTTGTATCCTGTGGAAAAGATGGCGCTTCATCAGGAAAAAAAATAAAAGTTACGACAACAACGACAATGCTTTCTGATCTTGTAAAGACAATTGGTGGAGATAAAGTCGAAGTTACAGGACTTATGGGAGAAGGAGTAGATCCACATTTATACAGTGCCAGTGCAGGGGATATTGAAAAACTTGGAAATGCTGACATTATAGTCTATGGTGGACTACATTTGGAAGGTAAAATGACAGAAATTTTTGAAAAATTAACTTCTCAAAACAAAAATATATTAAATGTTGGAGAGAAACTGGATAAAAGTAAAATTCATCTAGTTGACCAAAATACTCCTGATCCGCATGTATGGTTCAATACAGAATTATGGGAAAAGGAAGCTGAGGCAGTAGAAGCTGAATTAAGTAAATTTGATCCTAAAAATAGTGAATATTACAAAGAAAACCTAAAAAAATATAAAGCTGAACTAAATGAACTTACAACTTATGTAAAAACAAGAATTAAGGAAATTCCTGAAAAAAGCAGAGTTCTTGTAACAGCTCACGATGCATTTAACTACTTTGGAGAACAATTTGGACTAGAAGTAAAAGCAATACAAGGTGTGTCTACAGATTCTGAAACTGGTACAAAAAATATAAGTGACTTAGCCAACTTCATTGTGCAAAGAAATATAAAAGCAATATTTGTAGAATCTTCTGTTCCGAAAAAAAGCATAGAAGCACTGCAGGAAGCTGTAAAAGCTAAAGGAAAAGAAGTTAAAATAGGTGGAGAATTATATTCAGATTCATTGGGAGATAAGGCACATAATTCTGAAACTTATATTAAAACAGTTAAAGCAAATGCCGATACCATTGTAAATGCCTTAAAATAAAGATAGTAATTATTTTTTACTAACAAGGTTGTAAAGAATCGAATTTTATTTCTAAGGATTCAAATTAAATTTATTTTTGAGTTCTATAAAAAAATTTTTGTTAATAAAGATTTTTTCTATATTTTTCATGTTTTTTCTTTTTTAAACGTAAAGGGGATCAGTCGTCATCCCCTTTACAATCTTGGCTCGTCTAAGCATTCTTTGAAAATAAAAATTAAACTCGCTTTGCTTAGACAGAAATTTTTATTTCCAAAAAATCACGACATTTTTAGTTTAATTACAAAAATTAATTTAATTAAAAAATCTAAAGATATAAAAGAGAAAATAATTACTAAATAAATATAATGGAATAATTTTTACAATTTAGGAGAAGGAGGAAAGATGATTTCTGATGATGTTATTATAAAAGTTGAGGATTTGACAATAGCCTACGAGGATAAACCTGTTTTATGGGATGTTGAGCTGGATATCAAAAAAGGTATTCTTATGGCTATTGTTGGACCGAATGGTGCGGGGAAATCGACTTTGATTAAAGCTATGCTTGATTTGATAAAGCCTATTACTGGAGAAGTTAGGTTTTATGATGAAAAATATAGCAAAGTACGTGATAAAATAGCGTATGTGCCTCAAAGAGGTAGTGTTGACTGGGATTTTCCTACTACTGTATTTGATGTTGTGGAAATGGGGCGTTACGGGAAAGTTGGATGGTTAAAGAAAGTTAGAAAAATTGATAAGGAAAAGACTAAGGAAGCTATTCACAAAGTGGAAATGGATGAATTTTCAGATAGACAGATAAGCCAGCTATCTGGTGGGCAGCAACAAAGAGTATTTTTGGCAAGAGCCTTAGTGCAGGATGCAGAGATATACTTTATGGATGAGCCTTTTCAAGGCGTTGACAGCAAAACTGAAAAATCTATTGTGAATATTCTAAAAAAATTACGGGATGAGAAAAAGACTGTAATCGTTGTTCATCATGATTTACAAACAGTAAAGGATTATTTTGACTACGTAACATTTATAAATGTTTCTGTTATAGCTTCTGGTCCTGTAGAGGAAATTTTTACTCCTGAAAATATTGAAAAAACATATAAAAGTAAAAAATTAACTCAAGATAATAAAAATCATCTTGAAATTGAAAAGGAGGATTAAAATGCATATATTAAATCTTCTTGTTTCAGATCATACTTTTAGGACAGTTGCACTTGGCTGTTCATTACTTGGAATGGTTTCTGGAATACTTGGATGTTTTGCTGTTTTACGGAAGCAAAGTTTATTGGGAGATGCAGTTTCTCATGCTTCACTTCCTGGAGTCTGCTTGGCTTTTTTATTTACAAATGTGAAAAATACAGAAGTTTTGCTGCTTGGAGCCTTGTTGACTGGGATTGTATGTATTGGTTTGATTCAGATAATTCAAAATTATACAAAAATAAAATTTGACAGTGCTTTGGCATTGATTTTATCGGTATTTTTTGGATTGGGATTAGTCTTGCTTTCTTATTTAAATAAATTGCCAGGTGCAAATAAATCAGGATTAAATAAATTTATTTTTGGACAAGCGTCAACATTTATTAAAAGAGATGTAAATATTATCCTCGTTACAGGGATTGTTCTTCTAATTATAATTATTCTTTTCTGGAAGGAATTTAAAATTGTTTCGTTTGACTCTGATTTTGCTAAAACATTGGGATTTCCAAGCAAGAAAATCGAAATATTAATTTCCATATTGATTGTAACTACTGTAATAATAGGTATTCAGGCAGCAGGAGTAATACTAATAAGTGCAATGCTTATTTCTCCAGCAGTTGCAGCACGGCAATGGACAGACAAACTTTCAATTATGGTAATTCTGGCAGCATTTTTTGGTGGAATATCAGGTCTGTTTGGAACTTTGATAAGTATAAGTGAAAGCAATTTGCCAACTGGACCTGTTATCGTTATAATTATAAGTATAATCGTAGTTATTAGTATTCTTTTCTCAAATAAAAGAGGGATTATATTTAAAATTATAAGAAATCAGAAAAGAAAAAAAGAATTTAGAGAAAAACTTAAAAATAAAAAAATAGAATTAAATAGTTTAAAAATAAATAATTTGGAAAGGGGGAAATAAATTATGGGTTTTTCGTTAGAAATACAGCTTATTGCAATAATGGTCGCAAGTGCCTGTTCGATTTTGGGAACATTTCTGGTTTTAAAACGTATGGCAATGGTGTCAGATGCGATTACACACACTATTTTACTTGGAATTGTAGTTGCATTTTTTGCAGTTCACGATTTGAATTCCCCTTTGTTAATAGTAGGTGCAGGAATAGTTGGCGTTTTAACTGTTTATCTTGTGGAACTTCTTAATTCTACAAAACTTGTCAAGGAAGATTCTGCAATTGGAGTGGTTTTTCCATTGTTATTCAGTATAGCTGTAATTTTGATCTCAAAATATGCTGGAAATGTACATTTGGATGTTGATTCAGTATTATTGGGAGAGTTGGCATTTGCACCGTTTAATCGGGTACAAATATTTGGTTTTAGTGTTGCAAAAGGGCTAGTTACAACTTTTGTAATATTTTTAATAAACGTTTCTTTCGTTATTATTTTTTTCAAGGAATTAAAAATTTCAGTATTTGACAAGGCTCTTGCGATAACGCTTGGAATGAAGCCGATATTGATTCACTACATGCTTATGTCGCTTGTGTCAATGACGGCAGTAGCTTCATTTGAGGCAGTAGGTTCAATACTGGTAGTTGCCTTTATGATTGGACCTCCAATTACAGCATATTTATTAACAGATAAATTAAAAGTAATGATAGGATTGAGCATCGTTCTAGGAGCTGCGGCAAGTGTGGCTGGATTTCATTTTGCAAGGCTTTTTGACATTTCAATCGCAGGAAGTATCGCAGTTGCAATTGGTATAATTTTTCTTTTGACATTGATATTTTCTCCGAAAAAAGGGCTTATTTTTACAATAAATCGAAAAAAATCTCAAAAAATGACATTTTCTGTCAGAATTTTGCTAATCCATTTATCAAACCATGCAAATACTAAGCAGGAAAAAGATGAATGCGGAATTGAAACAATTGATAGTCATCTTCGTTGGAATAAAAGTTTTTTAGATAAAGTTATTGAAAAAGCAAAAAAGGAAAAATATATTTATGTGGATAATGATGTTTTCAAGGTTTCTGAAAAAGGAGAAAAATATTTACTAAATATCTAATATTATATCCATTCAAATAAAAAATTTATTATAAATTCTTATTTAACAAAGGGACAAAATCTCTTATTACTAAATTTCTATTTTTTTAATTAATAAATTTAAAATAAATCAACTATTATGGATTGTTTTTTATAAATTATATGAAACAATCCTTTTTATATTACTTTTCTCCAATACAAGGCTCCATTCGTTTAAAATTTTTCTAATTTACTTTGTCTGCCTCTAAAATATATCGAATACTAACTTAGTTAGAAGAACAAAAAACTGTATTTTATTTATTTTATAATAAGAAATCTAAATTTTTTATTTAAAAAATTCATACAAAATCTAACATTTAAATAAGAAATATTATAAATAGTAAGCTCATAACAAATTCAAAAATTTATGATATATATAATTAAAATAAGATAAATAAATTTTTTTTATCCTAATTAATAGTATAAAAAATCTAAAAATTCGGAAAAATAGGGAACTATGAAATTATATATTTTTTTTATGAAACTTGAAAAACACAAAATATTGTGTTATCATTATGTTATAAAAACAATATATAGTGTTTTAGGTAAAAAAACCTGAATGAATTAGATATGTTTAGAGGGATAAGGGAAATTGATGGTTTGCAGAAAAGTGGAAAAATATGAAAGTAAAAATAAGGGAGGAATAAAAATGCAACCACAATTAACAGAAAATTTAAAAAATATAATAGCAGGAATAGTGAATGTTGAAAGCAACGATACTTGCAATGAAAATGCTAATATGTCTTCAATGACACCAGCGGGACAAATGATGAAATTTGCAAGTGAAGTATCAAAAATTTACGCTTTGGAAAATTTAGTTTCACCAAGATTCAAAAAAGCTCATGAAAAAGGGCTTATTCATATTCACGATTTGGATTTTTATTCCAGTAAAACTACAACTTGCCTGCAATATGACTTGGCAGATATGTTTGAAAATGGTTTTTATACTAAGCATGGATACATTAGGGAAGCACAAAGTATTTCCACTTATGCAACACTTGCTACCATTATTTTTCAGACAAATCAAAATGAACAGCATGGTGGACAAGCAATACCGGCATTTGACTTCTATATGGCAAAAGGTGTGCTAAAATCGTTTAGACGGCACTTGAAAAGAAGAATTTTGAGCTTCGTAGAAATTAAAAATGGAGTGGAAATTACACAAGAATATGAAAAAAATGCTAAAGAATTTTTGAAAAAAAATGTTTCTTCGATTAAATGCAATGAAAATGAAATCAAATTACTGGAAGAATACTTTAAAATAAATAGAGATGATTTAATTAAGTTGCTAGTTGAGGCTTATGATGATACTCAAAATGAAACTTATCAAGCAATGGAAGGATTTTTGCATAATTTGAACACAATGCACTCTCGTGGTGGAAATCAAGTTGTCTTTTCTTCAATAAATTATGGAACTGATACCTCAGAAGAAGGTAGAATGGTTATCCGTGAATTATTAAAGGCGACATCAAGCGGACTCGGTAAAAATGAAACTCCAATTTTTCCGATACAAATTTTTAAGGTAAAGGAAGGGCTTAATTATTCTGACAATGACTATGAACTAGCTAGAAGCGACTTTGATGGAATTTTGGAAACTGTAAAAAAACAAAAAATTTCTTATGACGATAATTCAGAAAATAAAAAATCACTTTTTGAAACACCAAATTTTGACTTGTTATTATTGTCTTGTGAAACTTCAAGCAGAAGATTATTTCCAAACTTTGTATTTCTGGATTCTGAATTTAACAGACACGAAAAATGGAGAATGGATGATCCAGAAAGATACAAATATGAAATCGCAACAATGGGTTGCCGAACACGTGTATTTGAAAATGTAAATGGTGAAAAAACTAGCCTTGGACGTGGTAATTTGTCCTTTACAAGTATTAATTTCCCTAGAATTGCGATTTTGACTAGAAAAAATGTAGAAAAAGAGATTACAGAAATGGAAAAAGATGGAAAATTTGCGAATGAAGAAGAAAAAAATAATAAAAAAGTTGAACTTTTAACAGAAGAATTTCAAAAAAGAGTGCTTGAAGCAACATATTTAGTTGGAGATCAACTTTATGAACGTTACAATTTCCAAAGAACAGCTTTGGCAAAACAATTTCCATTTATGAGAAGCAATAATTTATGGAAAGGGCTTGGAGAAAAAGATGGAAATGATGAAGTTGGAGATGCGATAAATACAGGTTCTCTTTCAATTGGTTTTGTTGGAGGGGCAAATGCGATGTATGCTTTATTTGATGCAGAACACGGAACAAGTGAAGTTGCTTATAAGGTGCTTTATGATACGATTGAAAAAATGGGTACAGTTGCAGATGAATTTAGAGATAAGTATCATTTGAATTATTCAATTTTGGCAACTCCGGCAGAAAGTTTGGCAGGAAGATTTTTGCGTATCGATAGAAATGAGTTTGGAATAATTAAAAATGTTACAGACAGAGATTATTACGTAAATTCATTCCATATTGACGTAAAAAAAGAAATCAGTCTTTTTGATAAAATTAGAAAGGAAGCGCCGTTTCATAAACTAACAAAAGGAGGGCATATCACTTATGTTGAACTGGATGGAGAAGCTCGTAAAAATATAGGTGTTATGCTAAAAATTGTAAAAGTTATGAAAGATACGGGAATTGGCTACGGTTCGATAAACCACCCTGTTGACAGATGTAGAGATTGCGGAACAGAAGCCATAATTTATGATAAATGTCCAATTTGCGGAAGTCACAATATTTCTAGAATTAGAAGAATAACAGGTTACTTGACAGGAGACTTGGACAGCTGGAACAGTGCAAAACAGGCTGAAGAGCAGGATAGAGTAAAACACGGCGTAAAATAATGCAAAAAGTGAGGTAATTTAAAGTGAATAAAGAACAGGAAAAAAATTCAGAAAATCTAAAAAATAATTTTACATTAAGGCTTTTAATGACTTATAAGGAAACCATTGTTGATGGTATCGGTCTTCGTTATTCACTTTATTTTGCAGGTTGCTCACACGCCTGTCCTGGCTGCCACAACGAATATTCATGGAACCCCAATCACGGAAATGTACTCACATATGAAAAACTAGAAGAAATTGCTAAGGAAATAAATGAGAACACCTTGCTTGATGGAATCACAATAAGTGGCGGCGATCCTCTTTTTAATCCCACAGATATGTTAAAAGTGCTAAAATTTCTAAAAGCAAAGACAGGAAAAAATATATGGCTTTATACGGGCTATACAATTGAACAGTTACGTGAAGATGAATTCCGTAAAAAATGCCTCAAATATGTAGATGTACTAGTTGACGGACGATTTGTAAAAGAACTTTATGACCCAAATATAAAATTTAGAGGAAGCAGTAATCAGAGAATTATTAATAAAGAAGAATTCCTTATTTAAATCTTAAAAAATAAAAATTTCATTTTATACCAAAAACATATAGAAAAAACTCAAAAATAATGCTAAAATACTTGTATAATATTATGTTTTATAAAAAATTTTAATAAATAGAGGTGAAAAGTGAAAGAAAAAATTATTATCATCGATTTTGGTTCACAATACAGCCAATTAATTGCCAGAAGAATTAGAGAGATGGAAGTTTATTGTGAAATTGTGCCTTTAATTGATATTGAAAAAATAAAAAATGGAGAAGAAAAGGTAAAAGGTATCATCTTTTCAGGAGGCCCTGCTTCAGTTTATGAAAAAGGCGCTCCAACTGTAAATCCTGAAGTATTTAACTTAAATCTTCCTATTTTGGGCATTTGCTATGGAATGCAACTAATCACACACTTAAACGGCGGAAAAGTTGAAAAGGCAGATTCAAGAGAGTTTGGGAAAGCTGTATTAGAAGTAGAAAATAACGACAATCCTTTGTTTACAGGAGTAAAAAAATCTTCTAACATCTGGATGAGCCACAACGATCACATCACAGAATTGCCAACAGGCTTTGAAATTATCGCAAAAACAGATTCATCAATTGCCGCAATTACAAACAACAACGGAATTTATGCACTTCAATTCCACCCAGAAGTAGTACATTCTGAATGTGGAACACAAATTTTGGAAAACTTTGTATTTAACATCTGTAAATGTGAAAAAAACTGGAAAATTTCAAGTTTTATTACTGAAAAAACAAAATCCATCAAGGAAACCGTCGGAGATGAACACGTACTGCTTGCTCTTTCTGGTGGAGTAGATTCATCAGTCGCCGCAGTTCTGATTAACAACGCAATAGGACATCAGCTTACTTGTATGTTTGTAGATACTGGTCTTCTAAGAAAAGATGAAGGAAAAAAAGTTCTTGAATATTACAAAAAGCACTTTGACTTAAACATTGTTTTCGTTGATGCAAAAGACAGATTTTTAAACAAATTAAAAGGTGTAGATGAGCCTGAAGCCAAGAGAAAAATCATTGGAAACGAATTTATCGAAGTATTTAACGAAGAAATTAGAAAACTTAAAGGACAGGAAGGTGCAAAATTCCTAGCACAAGGTACAATCTATCCTGATGTAATCGAATCACAGTCTATAAAAGGCCCTTCTCACACAATAAAATCTCACCATAACGTAGGAGGATTGCCAGAAGACTTGCAATTTGAACTGTTAGAACCTTTAAAAGAATTATTTAAAGATGAAGTAAGAAAAGTAGGACATGAACTTGGACTGCCTAACACAATTATAAAAAGACACCCATTCCCAGGCCCAGGACTTGGAATCAGAGTTATCGGAGAAATAACCCCTGACAAAGTAAAAATCCTTCAAGAAGCCGATGATATCTTTATCACAGAACTAATGGCACAAGGACTTTACGACAAAGTAGATCAAGCATTCGTAACATTACTGCCTGTAAAAACTGTTGGAGTTATGGGCGATCAAAGAACTTACGAATACGTAGCGGCTATTCGTTCAGTAAATACCATCGACTTCATGACTGCTACTTGGAGCAAACTTCCATACGAATTTCTAGAAGAAGTGTCAAATAAAATTATAAATAAGGTGAATGGGATTAACAGAATTGTGTATGATATTTCTTCTAAGCCGCCGGGGACAATTGAGTGGGAATAATAGAAAACATCAGGAACAATACACACGATAAATAAAATTTATCATTTGCATTCTCTGTTTTTGAACTTTAGTTCAATATTTTTAATCAAAATAAAATTATCGCTATATTTTAATTTGAAATTATATTATAATATAAAAAATTTTTATATCTGGGCGATTAATATGTCACAAAATTTAACAAATAATCAAATTTTATTAAAGGAATTATTAAATAAGAATTTGCAGATAGTGCAGGATATAAAGATATTAATAGTTAATTTGAACATTTTGGGGTCAGTACATTATGGGTTAAAAAAATTTGGTAACCTGAAAAAGCTTATCTCTTAAGGTTATTGAACTTTTTCTATCTACATACTTGGCAAAGAGCCTAAAATTAAGTAGAATTAGAGAAAAAAATAGTATAATTAAAGTAATAAAAGTCGTAAAATAAATTTATGCAAACTTTGGTTTATCATCTGAATAAGGAGGAAAAATGAAAAAAATGATAGTCTTATTATTACTATACTTGTTGACAGTAGCGCTTTCCGCCGGGATTTACTTTGTTTTTTCTAATACCATTATTAAATCTTTAAGTGATTTTCCCTCAGAGTTGGCTACAAAAACCATGCAAAAAATCAACCAAGTTATTCAAAATCCTTTCTTTTTAACCATTTTTTTTGGACCACTTTTGTTGGGTAGTACTCTATCCTGGCATTACTTAACAGTAAAAGAGGCAAGAGGCAGATTATGGATTTTACTCAGTTTCCTGACATATTTTCTAGGAGTCTTTTTAATCACAATAATATTTAATGTTCCTATGAATAACAAGTTGGACAATAATACAGATGGAAGCTATTGGCCATACTATATGATACATTGGACTAGATTCAATACTTTAAGATTTCTATGTTGTTTATTGACTATAATCTTTCTCTTCTTGGGACTTATTGCTTAAATAAGAAAGTTAATTGATTTCTTTCAGATTCTTTTATTTTTGAAGACTCTTGATGACGGAGAATATGATGCAATTGTCTTTGTGGCTACAAGACTTAAAAGGGCGGAACTGTATTCGGAAGTTATATCAAAAGGGAAAAACAAAACCTACTTTACAACATTTGTGGAATTAAAGAAAAAACTCAATACAGACCGCTAAAGGAGCATTTAAGACTTTCACATTAGACAAGTGGTAAGAAATTTTCATGAAAAGACCGATATATCAAAAGTAGAGACAGAAGACTTGATAAGAACCTTAATGACTATAAACTCAAAACTAAGAAAATGTTTAAACTATACAACACAGTTTATTGTACCGTAATATTACCATTCTATTCATCTGAATAATCTGAAAAACTAGGATAGTCTGAATCTACTTTTATTATAGAGTAAAAAAATTCATGTAGTATATCAAAAATACATTATAAAACCAACAAATTTATCCTTTTAAGTAAAAAATAATAATAAATATAAAAGAAACAAACTTTTTTATGTTATAAATTAATTGATAATAATAAAAAGGAGAAAATAAAAATGAAAAATTTGAAAGTAATTATGATTACATCTATGCTAGTTATCTCAATTACTGGAATGGCAGCAAATTTTAAGATGTTCAAAAAGAAAAAGAAAGACAATACTTCTTCAACACAAATTGCTCCATCTACAAAAACAGGAAATCCAGCATCTGTTTACTGTGAAAAACAAGGTGGTAAGTCTGTTGTTGTAAAAGGAAGCAAAGGAGAATATGGAGTTTGCCAATTAAAAGATGGTACAACTATTGAAGAATGGGAATTTTATAAACAACATAATACTCCACAAAGTCTTGAAGCAGAAATGATAGGAACTCCAAATCCAGCTGCAAAATTCTGTGTTGACAAAGGTGGTAAATCTATTACAGTTAAGGATAAAAGAGGTAACGAAAAAGGTATATGTAAATTTAAAAATGGTACACAAATTGATGAATGGGATTATTACAGACAGAATAACTAATGATTTTAAACTCCATAATACTATTTAAAGATGACAAATTTATTGATTTGTCATTTTTTATTATCAAAAAGTTTAAAATCTGAAAATATACTCAAACCTATTTTAAATTAAACTGCTAAAATTATACAAATTTAAGGTTTGAGTAAAATAGTCATAGCTTTTGAGTTTGGTTTTAAAGAAGTTTTACTATAATAGTAATCCTAATTTTAAAAATATTATACTAATACTATTCCCCATTTAAATAACTGACTTAATTACAAACTTTTTTAATAAAGTATATAAAACTAATATTTTTAAATGATTGAAATATAATTTTTATTTTTTAAATATAGTCTAGTATAAATAAGTTGAATGATTATGAGTTAATTATCAAATAATCTTATTATAAAAACTTGTTACTATTTTTAAAAATGATTTATTATTAAATAATATCTGTGTTTTTTAAATTTTGCTCTAATTTCTAAGAAAATTAATTATAAATATGAAAAAATTGATATAAAAAAGACTTATATTTAAAACTTTTTGTTGTTTTATATGGTATAATTATAACGAATGAAAAATTAATTGTAAACAAATAATATACAAAGGAGTTTTAATATGAAAAAGATTTTATTATTAATTAGCCTTATTACCGTACTATCAAGTTGTGGCGGTGGTGGAGGCGGTGGAAGTTCTTCATCACAAACAGGTTCAGCCACTCCTGTTCCAACTCCAAACCAACCGAACAATAATAACCAGACACAAAATCCAAATCTCCCAAATAACAGTCAAACACAAAATAATCCGTCCCAATCGGGATTAAATAACCAACCAGGAACTAACAATAATAATTCTTCTCCAAGTCAAGTTCCAGAAAATAAAACTTTTACAGGAAGAGGAGTTGATGTTGCTGTATTAGATAGTGATTTTTTATCATCTGATTTGACAACTAATCAGCTATATCATAAAACAAGCGGACTTAATGAAGTTATCAGCAAAGAATTTGGAGACAGGTTTGTTCAGGAATCAAGAGCTGACAGAACATATTTATCAAAGGATGAACATGGTATTCTCGTTGCTTCTATATTGGGAGGAAAGAGCGGAAAAGGTGCAACAGGAGCAAGAATTCACGGAGTTACTGTTGGAGAAGGAAGCGGATTTTATATTGATGTTGAAAAATATAAAGAATTACAACGAAATGGCGTTAGAATTTATAGCCATTCTTTTGGAACAAAAAAAGGATTTAAAGAAAACAGTAATTATATACAAGAAATGCGTATATATCTAAGAAAACTTAGTGAAGGATATATTCTTGAAACTGAAAATGACAGAAGAGTCAACGAATTGATAAATTTTTATAAAAATGCTGTGAATGAAGGCTCTTTATTTATCTGGGCTGCAGGTAATAGAGGAGCTGGAGGACAAACTATGAATGAAGTTAGTGTTCAAGCTGGATTACCTTTCTATGTAAATGACTTATACAAAGGATGGATTGCTGTAATGGGAGTTCAACCTGATGGTAGCGAGTATAATCCTCACTTAGCAAGAGCAGGTGCAGGGAACGGACAAAAACCTGGAGGAGCAAAATGGTGGACTGTTGCAGCAAACGGAAATTGTGAACTTGAAGGTTGCACACAATTTGGATCATCATTTGCAACACCAAAAGTATCTGCCGTTGCTGCTAAATTAAAAGAAAAATTTCCATGGATGACTGGACACGAAATACAGCAAACGATACTTACAACTGCAACAGATTTAGGAGATCCAGGAGTAGACAGTACTTTTGGATGGGGATTTTTAAATGAAGAAAAAGCATTAAAAGGCCCTTCTCAATTCAGTAATGAACTACTTGTTGGGGAACATGCTTCTAATGCAGGAGCAAAAGGTCAATTTAATGCAAATATTGGAGATAACATAACTTCAAAATTTGAAAATGACATTACAGGTTTAGGCGGTTTAAAAAAATCTGGTAATGGGACATTAATATTATCTGGAAATAACGACTATCAAGGAGCTACTACCATAGAAGGCGGAATTTTAGAAATACAGAAAGAAAATGGATCGCCAATAACTATAAAATCAGGTGGAACTTTAGTAACTACTCCTACAACTGTTATTGGATTGAGAAATTACAGCGGGAATCTATCGCCAGTAAATGTTAAAAATGAAGGTGGAACTTTAGAAAATAGAGGCTCTGGAGCAGTTATAACTGGAAACTATGAAGCAACCGCAGGTTCTGTAACAAAAGCTCAAATAGGAACAAAACTCACAGTAAGAGGAACAGTAAACTTAAATGGAGGAAATACAACTTTGCAAACATTAAGCAATGGAAGATATATTACTGCAAAACCTCTTTCCTCAACTGTGATTGAAGCTGAAAAGGGGATTAATGGAAATTTTGATAAAGTAGAAACTCCTGAATTGATAAATGGAGCTGTAGAAACTGTTGATAATAAGATAAATGTAAAATTAAGTCGAAAAAATGTACTAGACTATGTAGAAAAGATATCAGAATCTGACGAAATGCAGAAAAATACTGCTCAAAACTTGGAAACTGCTTTTCAAAACCTAGATCAAAGCATTGAAAATGGTACTGCTGGAAATGTAGCTCAATTTGAAAGAAAAGCCGCTACTCTGCAGGCTCTTACTTCTTCTAACAGGGCTGCAGTCTTAGACAGTCTGTCTGGACAAATTTACGCTTCTGCACAAGCACTTACATTCCAACATTCACAAACTGTAAACAAGGATTTATCAAACAGATTAGTTATGCTTGGAACTCTTGACAATGTTGGGGATAAATTTGGACTATGGATTTCTGGGTTTGGTGCCAATGGTACGCTAAAACAGGATGGATACGGCAAGGGAGATACTAAAGTTGCTGGTGGACAAGTCGGAGTGGACAAGCAGTTTGGTGAAAACCTCATCTTAGGTACTGCACTGTCTTATTCAAAAGCTAATGTTAAATTTGATAGATATGGTGGAAAATCTGATGCGAACAACTTTGGAGTTTCGTTATATGGAAGATTAGGAAACAAGGATGTTCCATTCTACCTTCAAGGTCGTCTTGGTATCGGATTTGTTGACAGTGATGTTGAAAGAGATATTATTTTAAGCAATAATGACTTTACAAGAGCAAAAATTAATCACAATGACAAAGTTTATTCTGGATATCTGGAAACAGGATATGACATAAAAAATAGTAATGGAGATTTCGTTGTAACACCATTTGTAGGGTTGACTCATGATACAGTGGTAAGAGGTTCATTCTCTGAAGAGAAGAGCCAGTTCGGACTGACTGCGGACAAGAAGAACTACAACCAGACAGCAGCATTACTTGGACTTAGAGTTGGGAAATCTGTAAACTGGAACAACGGAAGCAAGACTACATTCCAAGGTTATGTAACACATCAGAGAGCATTCAATGATCAGGACTTGAGCTTTGACGCAAGATATACTGGACTGCCTGGAGCAACTTTCAAGGTAAAAGGTATTGGGCTTTCTAAGAACAAGACTTGGGCTGGAATTGGAGCATTGACAGAAGTGAATTCTGGATTTGGATGGTATGTGAACTATGACGGTTCTATTGATAGTGGAAAAGGTAAAGGAAATAACAATGTCTTTACTACTGGACTTAGATTTAATTTCTAATTACTTTAAATAAAAAAGGACTGACTTAAAATTTAGGTACAGTCCTTATTTTTATTGTTATTTTGTAAGATTACATGAAATATCTTTACCGTCTTGATTGAATACTGCCTCATCACCTTTTATGTGAATTTCAATTTTTCCATTGCTGTATCGTGAACCGCTTCCCGATACAACCTGATCCAGTTGAAATTTAGCATTTGATGCAGCATCTACTAATTGAATACTATTATTTGTAATATAATTTACAACATATTGCTTTCCATTACAACTAAATTTTTGTGAAACAATAGCTTTACGTCTGTCATTTATTACTGGATGTTTTCTCTTTATTCTTCTATGTCGGTTTGCTGCGACTACATTTAATGAACTTCCTAATAATAAAATTCCTGCTATTATTGTCACTGCTTTTCCAATTAATTTCATAAAATTCCTACTTTCTTTTTATGCGTTGTGAACTCTCACACCATATTTAAAATATTTTCTCCAATAAGGGCTCTTTAATGAAGACATTACTACTCCTTTTGAAGACGAAGCATTTATAAACAATGAATTTCCAACATAAACTGCTGTATGGCTTACTCTATTATCTGGTCTAAAATAAACAATATCCCCTGATTTCAAATTCTTCGCTGAAACTCTTGTCCCTTTTTTTATTTGCTGCTGTGAAACTCTAGGAAGTTCTTTATTAAAGGCTTCACGGTAAACTCTACGTGTTAAGGCCGAACAGTCAATTCCATTTTTAGAATCTCCACCCCATGCATATTTTGTCCCTCTCCATTTTTTGTAAGATGTCAAAAGTTTTCTTTCAACAGCTACTTTTTTTCTTTCATGAGCAGATCCTGAAGACATTACTTTAGCATGTCTTTGTCTTAATTCTGTCATTTTTGTCTCAATAAGAGCACTTTTATTATTTGAAGGAATTCCATAAATTCCTGTATTTCCTGCACTATGACTTTTTCTATTATTTACAGGTTTGTGAGAAGTTTTCGCTTTGTCAATTTTTTTAGTTTTTGAAGTTTTTGCGTGTAAATTTGATCCTACAAAAGCAGATAACATACATACTGCTGTTAAAAACTTATTTTTTCTCATATATTTTTTATTCCTTTCAAATTTAATTTTATATTATAATATTTCATCTTAACAATTGTATCATTTATTTTGAAAAAAGTAAATTAACTTTCTTATATTTTTTTTTATTATAACTTATTTTTCAATTAAAAATGAAAAGAAATAACGAACTTTATTAAATGTATCTAACGCGAATTGAGTTTCTGCACTCACATCACCAAAACTTATTCCATTTAAAAATCTTTGTTTTTAGAAAAAGTCTAATCATAAATTTTTCAAAAGTTAAAGTTTTCCCATTTTCTGTAGTCAAAACTAAACTTCTCTCATCAGTCATTTTCATTTTTTTAACTTTTTCCAAAAGACTCAGATACTCTGTTTCTATTTTCATTAAATTTTGAGAACCTGCCATTTTTGTAGCACCAATTCCAGCAATTTCAATAATATTACCTGTTATCTTATAACTTCCAAAATAATTATTTATTCCTGCATTACCATTTATCCCATTTTCGTTAAAGATAAGAGTAATTCCGTCTTCATATTGTAAAAAAGAAGAACTTATATCTTTTCCTGCCATATTTACAAGTTTCCATTTTGTATTCTGTATTTTTTTAATTAAATCCATAACTTTAAAAGTCCAAACTTCTCCTTTATTATTTCTCAATATTAAAGATGTTCTATTATAATTTATTTTTGGAAAAGATTGGAGAATATCAAAGAAACTTTGCTCAATATTCATTTTTTCTTCAGGCCCTGCCATCAAAGTAGTAGCTACACTAGCTGATAAAATAGAATTATTTTTAATTTTATATTGACCGTTATAATTATTCACTCCTGAAAAACCACCAATTCCATTTTTTGTAAAATTAATTGTAATATTCGCCTCCTTCGGAATAACAGCATTTTTCCCTTTTTTCTGAATCTGTGCCAATTCCCATGATGTTCCATTCAAATCAATAGTTTTAACTGCACCTAAGACAAAACAATTAACAATAAACATCGAAATAATCCCGATTAAAATAAATACTCTTTTCATTTTAAATACCTCTTTTCATCTTTCTTAATTGAATAATATCACATTTTAATTAGGAATGATAACTGCTGAAAAGAAAAAGAAGAATAAATTTCTTCCAAATTTTGACAAGCAATCAATATATACAACTTGAAAGGAAACCAATATTATGAAGCAATATATAATTGACGCTTTTACAGACAAAGTTTTTTCAGGGAATCCAGCCGCAATATGTATTCTAGACGAATGGCTTTCTGACGACACTATGCTTTTAATAGCAAGGGAGAACAATTTGTCCGAAACAGCCTTTACAGTAAAAGGAGAAGGAAATCATTATAAATTACGCTGGTTTACGCCAGGCGGTGAAATTGATTTATGTGGACATGCCACGCTTGCCTGTGCTTTTGTAATTATGAATTATTATGAAAAAAATTTAAAAACTGTAATTTTTGATACATTGAGCGGAAAATTGACTGTAAATAGAAAAAATGGAGATTTATACGAGCTTGATTTTCCTGCTTATGATTTGAAAAAAGTTGAAATAACTGATAAAATGATTGAATTGATTGGGAAAAAACCAGCTGAAGCATATTTAGGAAGAGATTTAATGTGCATCTTTGACGATGAAGAGTTTATTTTCAGTGCAGATTTAGATTCGGAAAAAATTAAAAAACTTGATGGATTATTACTCCATATTACTGCTCAACATAGTAATTATTCTTTAAATTCTAAAATAAAAAATACAACTGATAAAATAGACTGTATTTCTCGTTCTTTTGCTCCTAAATTAAATATTTACGAAGACCCTGTCTGCGGCTCTGGACACTGCCATATTGCTCCCTACTGGATGAAAAAACTGCAAAAGGAAAATTTAATCGCTTATCAGGCTTCTGAACGAAGTGGAACACTTTATTGTACTCTAGCAGATAGCGGAAGAATAAAAATGAGTGGAAAAGCAGCTTTATTTGCAATTTCAGAAATTTTCATATAGCAAAATGTTTTTAAAACTTTACTCACAAATTACGATAGACTACTCAAACCTCAAGTTTTATAATTTTTTACTATTCTATTTAAATCAAATTTTACTTATAAAATAAAAGAGGAGAAAATTCTCCCCTCAAAGCATTTTTTTATCAGAATTCAATAATTTCTACAATCTCTTTTCCAAAATAAAAATTGAGACAAATACTAATACAAAACCAACTATTTCAATAAAAGAAAATTTTAAACCAAAAATAGCAACAGATAATATTGCTGCAAGTACAGGCTCAAAAGCAGTTAAAATTCCTGCAAGGGAAGAGGAAATATAATTTAGGCTTGCGATATAAATTAAATAAGCTATAGAAGTTCCTAAAATTACAACTATCATTACTTGAATAATTGATTGTGTATTTACATCTCCTTCAATTTTCCAAATTGGATGAATAACATTTGAAATTATGCTCCCTACTATCATTCCCCATCCAACTACTGTAATGCTTCCGTATTTTTTTAAAAGTTTTTTTGGATATGTTGAATAAAAAGCTATCATAATTGCTGAAATTATTCCTAATAATAATGCTTCTAGCGAAACTGATAAATTTGAAAAATTCCCCTTAGTGGCAATAAATATAACGCCTAAAATTGTCATAAGCAACAAAATCACAGTTGAAACAGCTGGAACTTTTTTATTTTTTATAGATTCATAAATAAATATAAAAAATGGTGCAGTAAATTGTAAAATTGTAGCAAACGAAACATTGCTTAATTCAATTGTCTTAAAATATGTATACTGAACTAAATACATTCCTGCTGTCCCAAATAAAATTATTCCAGCACAATCTATTTTATTTTTTAATGGTCTTAAAATAGATTTTTTTTCAATGAAGATAACAATTAAAAATAGTAAAATTCCAGAAATTAATGTTCTAGTTGAAACTAACCAGTCTGAAGAAAAATTGAATTTTTTAAAAAGAATTTCTCCAGAAATTCCTGAAACAGCCCATAAACTTGAAGCTAGACTAGCCAATGTCATTCCACGTAACTTTATTTTAGTTTCCATACATATCTTTCCTTTCAAATACATAACGATTCTCTTTATAAATTATATTATAGTATAAAACTATTTCTATCATTAATTTATTGATTTTTACTTTAAATTTTAAATATACTCAAACCTATTTAAAATTAAACTACTAAAAATTATATAGATTTAGGGTTTGAGTAAAATAGTCATAGCCTTTTGAGTTTAGTTTTAAAACAGTTTTACTATATATTGACTATAAAATAAAAAAAATATAAAAAAAATGCCTTTCCAAATAACTTGTCAAAGCATCTTTTTAATATTAACTTATTTTATTACTATCTTAAAGATTTAATTAATTCAAAGTTATCGATAATTTGTTGTTCTCTAGCGATTTCTTTGTCTAATTGATTTCTTAAGTTTTTGTATTCAGAAATTTTTGCTTTAAATTCTTTTCCGAAGATAGTTGTATCAACATTTGCTTCAATTTCTGCAAGTCTTTCATCAATTTTAGCTTGCATTGCAGTGTAATTGTTTAATCTTTGAGCTGCTTCATTTGCTTGAGCTTCTTGTTGTCTGAATTTTGCATCTTCCATTTGTTGTAATTTTTCTAATTGGTTTTCTAAGTTACTTAAGCTGCTTTCAATTGATCCACCTGCTGCTTTTCCTGCTTTTGCAGGTGCTGCAAATGAAATACTGCTTAATACTAAAACTCCTAATAATACTGCTAATTTCTTTTTCATCTTTCATCCACGAGAACTAAATATATTGTATATATTATATTTTCCTTCTCGCATCTCCTTTCACTGTTTTAATTTTGATTAATTTCCTTTTAATGCTTCAATTGCTGCGAAATTTTCAACTCTAGTGCTTAAAGTTTTGATTTCTGAATCTAATGCTTTAACTACAGCTTTGTATTGTTTTACTAACTCAGAATATTGAGCTTTAAACGCTTTTGAATCTGCTGCTGCTTCAATTTTAGCAATTCTTTCTTCAATTTGAGCTTTTTGAGCTTCTTTTTCAGCTAATTTATTAGCTGCTACTTCAGCATTTGCTTTTAACTTGTTGTACTCTTGATTTTCCATATTTACTAATCTTTCATATTCTGCTTCAAGTTGATTAAATCTACCACTTACTGATTGAGTTGCTACTGTTTTTGAAGGTCTTGAAGGTTTTGTAGATTTTGTAGAAGCAGCTGAAAATGATAAAGCACTTAAAAGTACAAATAAAATTCCAACTTTTTTCATTTTTTGCCTCCTAAATTAGTTATTAGTTTTAATTATCTTTTATATTATATATCATTTAACAATAATTGTCAATTTTTATTTAAAAATATCTCTTTCAAATGTGTTCTAATTACTTTCAAAAGAGATATTCTTAATCTTTTGACTTTTATTAAAATTTTATATTATTATTTAATATTGATGTTGTAGAATGCTTTTTTACCTTCGTAAACAGCTTCTTCTGCCAAGTCATCTTCGATTCTTAATAATTGGTTATATTTAGCCATTCTGTCTGTTCTTGATGCAGATCCTGTTTTAATTTGTCCTGCGTTTGTAGCAACTGCAATATCAGCAATTGTATCATCTTCAGTTTCTCCTGATCTATGAGATACTACTGCAGTATATCCAGCTTTTTTAGCCATTTCAATTGCATCCAATGTTTCTGTTAAAGTACCAATTTGGTTTACTTTGATTAGGATTGAATTAGCAATTCCTTTTTTAATCCCTTCAGCCAATCTTACTGTGTTAGTAACGAACAAGTCGTCCCCTACTAATTGAACATCTTTTCCAATTGCATCAGTTAATTTTTTAAATCCATCCCAGTCATCTTCAGCAAGTCCATCTTCAATAGATACGATTGGGTATTTAGAAGTTAAATGTTTGTACCATTCAACCATTTCATCTGAGTTTCTTACAACTCCACCTTCTCTTTTGAATGTATAAGTATAAGATCCGTCTGCATTTTTTGTTGCAAATTCTGATGAAGCAGCATCCATTGCGAATGTAACGTCTTCTCCTAATTTGTATCCAGCAGCTTCTACTGCTTGAGAAATTACATCTAAAGCTCCTTCAGTTCCATTAATGTTAGATGGTGCGTATCCACCTTCATTTCCTACGTTAGTAGAATCTCCGTTTGCTTTCAAGATTTTTCCTAAGTGGTGGAAAATTTCAGAACCCATTCTTAATGCTTCTTTGTATGTTTTAGCTCCTACAGGTTGTACCATGAATTCTTGAACGTCTACTGCTGAATCAGCATGTGATCCACCATTTAAGATATTCATCATTGGTACTGGTAATTCTTTAGCGTTTACTCCACCTAAATATCTGTATAAAGGTATACCTAATTGGTTAGCCGCTGCTTTTGCCACTGCTAATGATACACCTAAAATTGCGTTAGCTCCTAATTTACCTTTGTTAGGTGTTCCGTCTAACTCGATCATGGCTTTATCAATAGCTACTTGGTCTAAAGCGTCAAATCCGATTAAGTGCTCAGCAATAACTTTATTTACATTTTCTACTGCTTGTAATACACCTTGCCCTAAATATCTAGATTTGTCACCATCTCTTAATTCAACTGCTTCATGTTCTCCAGTTGATGCTCCAGATGGTACAGAAGCTCTTCCCATTGCTCCACCTTCTAAGTAAACTTCAACTTCCACAGTTGGATTTCCTCTTGAATCAAGTATCTCTCTTGCATAGATATCTTCAATTCTAGTCATTTCTAATTACCTCCGTAAATTTATTTATTATAATATTTCTCAACTATAATTATATCACAATGTGTGCCGATTTTCAAAACAAAATTTCAATTTTTTCCAAAAAATTTAATAAAACTTGTTAAATTTCAACAAATAAAAATGTTCCTGTTTTGTCATTCCAAATTTTAAAGTGTTTATAATACTTTCTCCATAACTTTTTTTAAATTCTGGATTTCCAAATATAAACATTGAAAATATCAACATCATTGCTAACAAAATTTATTTATAATTTTTCCAATAATTTTTTGTGACTTTTCCCAAGTAAATTATCTAATACTTTATAAAATTTTTCATTTCTTATAGAAGTTTCAAAAAAATAATGTTCATTTTTATCGTAAATTACAATCTTGCTCTTAGGATAATAATCCCTAACAACAACATTTTCATCTGGTTTTTTCATTCCATTTACTATCTGTTTCATTATTTTATTTTTTTGTTTATAATCTTTTAAAACTAAGGCAATTTTTTTTGAATGGTTTTTTTCTTCTAAATAGGAAATACTGCAATTTAGTTCTATGCATTCAAGATTCCGTTCATAATATACTGAACTTGCTTCTCCCATAAAAGATTCCTTGTGCTTAAAATCATAATTTTTACTAAAATCCAATTTTTTAAATCTTTATTGCTGTATTTTTTCTGTCGATTTTTCCGCAAGAAATAAACATCAAGATTAAGCATATAAATAAAATTTTTTTTTCATATTTAATTTTCCTCGCTACATCTCATTCAAATATTTATCCAGATAATCTACGTCTTTTGCAGTTGCTTTCTTTATTTCCTTAGAAATATAGGTGCTTTCCAGCTTCTGTTTATTTTGTTCACGCAACTTTTTATTTGCAATTTCTTCATTTATCATCAAAACATTTAATAATAGCAATGTTTCTTTTCGGCGGTTATATTCCCGAACTTCATTTGATACATTGGCATTTACGACGTTGTTTATATATTCCGAAACTGCTTTTTCGATTTTGCCGTCATTGTAATATTTTCTCACTTCAGACAATGTGTAAGTCAAGTTCATCGAATGTACTTCTTCATCTGGCATTCCAAGCTGTCTTTTTACATCTTCACTTTTTAATAAATTTAAAACTTTTTTTATTTGAATCTGTCTATTATCTTCGTTTGCGATGTTAAATATTTTTACAATTTCCATAATAGGAGTATTGTTATACTTTTTTTCTATTTCTTTATAATAGCTATCACTTTTATCTTTTTTTCCAATTCCACGATAATACACCATTTTTGCAAATAATTTTTCATACTCGTAAGGAGTGTATTTTGTGAATAAATCTAAATATTTTTGATAATCTTTTCCAATTTTAGACTCATAAATTGTGATAATATCTTCTGACACAATGTAATTTCGCTCATCTTTTTTCAAGATGGCAAGCAGTTTATTCAATTTTTCTCCGATTACAGTTTTATCATTTTCAAAAGCCACAATATCTCTTATTTCATAATCAATTTTTTTTGTTTCATCAATTATTGCCTGCTTTATTTCTATTTTTGAAAGATTTTCCTGAATTTGCTCCTTTCTTGTGTAAGCAAAGCTCAGACTGCTTAACAGTAAAAATGCTATTGTTAATTTTTTCATAAATTGTTCTCCATTTTTGTATTTTTTATTTTTATTCCTTCAGCAATTCTAAATTATAATCCAATTATTTCCCAGTTATTATGGCTCTTTCCATCAATTACACCTTTTTTTACATCTCGAATATAGTCAATCATCATATTCTGAATAGTTCCCTTTATATTTCCAATTGCTTCTTTTGATGCCCATAAGACTGGGATTTCCTGCCCGTCAAAAATACCGCATTTTCTAGCCAGCTGTTCAAATCTATAGGCATTCATTCCAACTTTTAATTTCATTTCAGGCGTTACTTTAGTCCCGTTGACTAACATCAGATTAGTAATTTTATTCCCTTTTTCATTTCTTAAATCAATTTTATATTTCACCCCGCCAAAAATATCAAATGTTACATATTTCCCGTTAGAACGTTCTGGATTATAGTGATACTCAGTATCTCCAGGCCGAATTGTATCAAAATAGTCAGCAGACCATTCCATATAGTTTTTTAACTGTTTTCCAGTCATTTCGTAAATTGTAACATCTCCACCTGTGTAACGGTAGTTGTAAACTATGTCTTTTCTCTTAATTTCCCCTTTATCCAGTTTTACATTTTCATAATTGTATGCAAATGAAACGACATCTGCACCGCTGTAATAAAGCTCAACATCGGTTATAAATGACGACAGTCCTGTATCTTTAGAAAAAGCTGCTGATACACCGTAATATTTTTCTTTGGGAACCATATCATTTAGCGTATTCCCTATTTTTTCATTTGCAATTCTACAAAGCCTATTGTGAAAAGGTTTATAAATCTCTTCAATTTTTTTATCAGGTTCTTCATCTTTTACAGGAATAGTCATAGAATCTTTGCCTATTAATTTAATATTTTCATCCAACACTTCAAATTTTAGGTCTACTTCTGAAATAACAGTTCCATATCTATGAGGCTCTGTAATAAGAACACCATTAATTATTTCCTTTGGTATATTCTGATGCATATGTCCAGCTACAATTACATCAATTTCAGGTACAGCGTTTGCTAAATCTCTTACTCCAGTTTCAGGAATTCCATTTTCATTTTCAATGCCCATATGAGCTACTGCAACAATAGCGTTTGCACCTTCCTTTTTAAGTCTTTTTACTTGTTTCTGAGTTTCCTTTATAGGCGACACAAAATAAAAATCCTTCAAATAGCCAGTATCTTCTTCAAATTGTGCTGACATTGGAGTTGATAATCCAATTATTCCAATCTTCACGCCATCCTTTTCAATAATTGTAGAAGCATCTAAATATCTACTTTTATCTTTTGAAAAATTGGTATCATTTTCAGTATTTTCATTGTAATACAAGTTGGCAGTTAATTTTTTACATTTCATATCTCGCAAAATATTTGATAAAATTGGCATCCCAAAGTTAAATTCATGATTTCCTGGTACAAAAATATCATATTTCATATAATTTAACATCTCTGGAATGGGGTGTTTTGGTGCCATTGCAAATTTTTCTATCCAATTATCCTGAATTGCATCCCCAACTTCAACCAAAATTACATTTTTATTCTTTTTTCTAATTTTTTTCACCAATGTTGAAATCTGTGCATAAGAACCTGACCTGTCCTCTTCATCAGCTGCATAGTTCCAAGCAAGCACTCTTCCATGAACATCACTTGTTCCCAATATTTTTATACTTACTTCCCTTTTTTTTAAAGAAGTGTCGGTATCTTTTACTGTCATTCTATATTTCCTTTTCTTTTATAAATATTTAAAATTTTTTTACAATACTCAAGTCTTTCAAAAAAAAACAAATAAAATATTTATTTAAGCAGATATTCCTACTTCATAATTTTATTTTTTCAAGCTTTTCCATTTTTCTCTAGCTTCAAAAATTGAAAATTCCCTGTCATATTTTATTTCATTTACTTCATCTTTTATATAAAAAATCTTTTCCAAATCAATTTCATAATCATTAGCAATTGCAATAATATAATAAAAAACATCGAATACTTCCTCTTCAATAGTTCCTTTTATGTTTTTCCCATCATATCTCACATTTTTTCTAATATTTTCCGCAAGTTCCCCAAATTCTTCTATTAATTTCAAAATAAGCCTTTGTCCATTTTCCTTTTTATTCTGCTTAATTTTATTATCCTTTGTTTCATCCAGAGTTCCTTTTTCTATTCTTTTTATCAAATACTGCACTTCTTTAAGTGTCATATCATCACTGTTATTATTTTTTTTATCCATAAAACTACCTCCTTCTTTTCTAAATTCTTTGGTATAAATACTTAAAATTAATGTTTTTATTTTACACAATATACTGTTATTAATGAATTTTTTTTTTAATTTTTATGTTTTTATTTTTTTTTACGTAAAGGGGATCAGTCGCCATCCCCTTTACAATCCCGGCTTGTCTAAGTATTTTTTTGAAATAAAAACTAAACTCGCTTTTTAATAAAGGCTATTCTCGTTTCTTCAAATAATCTTAATTTCAATATTTTGAAAAAGCTCAGACAGTAGTTTTTATTCCAAAAAATCACGACGTTTTTAGTTTATTTACAACAAGATAGTTTTATTTCAAGCAAAATTTTGTTAAAGAAAAAATAACTGTTTGAGATTTTGAAATATGTTTTAAATTATACACAGTTATTTCAGTTAAAATAATCTTGGTTCAAAATCGAGTTTTATTTTTTCTTTATAAGAAAGTTTTGCGTAAAGCGGGAGTGCAGAGGTATGGTGTCTGATACCTCTGCGTTAAAAAAACTAATATTAAATAAAACAAAAAATATTTATTAATCAAAATAATTTTTAATCAAAGTATCATTTATTTTCAAATTTTTTAAAAAATTAGTATTTGAAGATTACGTTTGTAGATTTTGGTTTTCCTATTTCTTTTTTCTCTTTCAAATAATCTATAAATATTTTTGTATCACTTAAATGAGTGTCTGTTCCACGTTTTTGAGCAGTGATTTTTCCTAACGTTGTGTAACCATCTTTTCCTTTGGCTATATAAGAGTTTACAGCTAACATGTAGGATTTTTTAGCGTCAATTGGTACCCATTTGTTTGCTTTAAAGTCAAATACTTCTATTTTTTTGACCCTTGTTCCAAGTTTTCCTTCTTTTGTGGCTTCGTATCTGATTCCTGCACCATAAGGGAATGCTCCTGTTGAACCTCCGTTTAGTACATAGTCAATCGCATCTTCTAATGTCTGTTTCACTTCTGCACCTGTAATATCAGTTATGAATACTGTATTTGAAGTGAATGGCAATAATGAATATGCTAAATCATAAGTAAATACACCAGGATTTAGTGTAATTCTTACATTTCCCGCATTTCCAATCACAAAATCAACATTTCCAGTTCCTGTATTTCTTAACTTATGTAAAACTGATTCAGCTACAAGAGTTGTTGCGAAAGAACCGTCCTTATTGTGTTCATTTGGTACTCTGTTGTCTGAACCTCCTGGGATTTCTTCTGTAATTTTACCAACTGTACGTTTCCCAAGTTCTGTTTTTTCTTTCTGATATCTTTCAAGAAGTTTTGCTAAAGCTGGATCATTTTTGATGGCAGCTATATTTTTATTATTTTTTATTGAACTTAAAATTTCATTTTTTTCTTTTTGATCTAATTGAACTCCTTTTCCTTCAGCATTTTTCACTTCAAAAAAGTCATCTCCAATTAAAACTTTTGGAGTTGGAATTAATTCAGTAATTACTCCATTTTTATCAAATTTTGCCTTCATTTGTCCTAATAAATATGAATAATTCCATGCTTCTGCAATATAAACTGGATTCCCATTAGGAGAATTCACTTTTTTAGGATAGCTGTCTGCTTCTGGAACTAACCCAAATTGTTCAAATTCTTTTCCTAAAAGATAGTGAGTATCCCCAGTTATAATTAAATCTACACCGTCAACTTTTTGTCCAATTTCAACATTTTTTTCATATCCTGCATGAGATAATAATATTATTTTATTTATTCCTTTACCTTGTAATTCGTTTACATATTTTCTTGCTGTTTCAATTTCATCTAAAAATTTGATATCATCTCCAGGACTTGATGATTCCTTAGTCTTTTTCACAACATCTATTCCTATAATTCCAATATTCTGACCACCGATATTCTTTATCATATACGGTTTCCATTTTCCTTCCAGAATACTTCCTTTATCAGGAACAACATTGGCTGAAACTACTGGTATTTTTAAAACATCTAGAAATGATTTCAAAAATTTGTTCCCATCGTCAAATTCATGATTTCCCAATGTATAAACGTCAAAATTTATTGCATTCATAAGTTCAGCATCGGCTTTTCCTTCAAATAACGTATAATAAAGTGTTCCTGTTACAGCATCTCCTGCGTGTAATACAAGAGTATTTTTATTATTCTGTCTAAAATTTTTGATTGCCTGTGCCACTCTTGGCAACCCTCCAATATGTACCGTAACAGTCTTCCCATTAAGTTTAAGAGGCATTTTTTCCTCTTCAAGATGCGAGTGATGGTCATTAATATGAGCCACATTTAGCTCAAATGCTCCAGATGAACTTTGGCTGTTCGATTTACGACTAGTCTTTGCCTCCAAATTAGCTGCTGAAAATAATGCTAATGTCAATCCCAATAATAATAATTTTTTCATAATTTTTCCTCCTTAAAAAAGTTATATTTATTAATATAATTATAACTTGATTTCCAAAAAAAAACACTAAAAAAAAGTAAAATTTTTAAAAAACATTGTATAGATGTCAAACATTTGTTACAAAATATATTAAAAAAAATATTTCTTTCCTAATGTATCTTTAACCTACTGATTTTCCTTGTACTCTTTTAATACTTCATTTGGACTCTTAAAGCCTAGTACTTTTCTTGATATGTTGTTGTATCTTGTATTGTATTTCCTTATTGCCCTTAACAGTTCTTCCTTGCTTTTAAATTTCTTGTCTGCATAGTACTTGCTGTCAAGCCTGTGGCTTCTTTCCACTTTTCCATTCTCCCATGGCGAATATGGACGGGTTGTCACGTACTCTATCCCCTTCTCCTCCAGTTTCAGCTCAAACAGTGTTTTCTTATCACTTTCAGAATTTGTGAACTCTTTCCCATTATCTGTCTGAACTTTCTTTATGTCAAATCCCAGCTCCCTTTCCAAGTTCTCTAGAAACTTTGCAGTCTGATAGGTGCTTTTTTCATCTGCTATCCTTAACACTCTTTTTCTTGTATATTCATCTAATGCTGTTATTTGATAATACTTCTGGTCACGTGTTCCAAACTGTATGCATTCTTCTGGAACATATTTTATGTCTATCTGCACTCTTTCCCCAGGTACTTCGCCTGTTCAACTTTCTTTTTTCTTTTATGCTGCTTTTTAGGCTTTTCTTTGGCATTGCCCTTCATTTTCCTTATTATCTTGCACATTGAATCGTATGTACGGCTGTAGCCTTCCTTTCTTGCTTTAACATAGACTTCTGCCAGCCCTTCATAGCCAAATTTCCTGTACTTTTTCATAACCAGCTCTATTTCTTCTTGCGTGTGCTGGTTTGGGTGGCTTTTAGGTCTTCTGCTTTTTGGCAGAAGAGACTGGACTGTTCCGTCGTATCTGTCTCTCCAACGTTTTATCTGCTGACGTGATGTCTTATACTTCACTGCTGCCTTTGAATTATTATTATGTTTTATTGCATACTCAATTGCCCGTTGACGAACACGGTATATTTCTGATATACTACTCATATGAAAGGTTTCTCCTTAATGTGGTTTGGTAGATTTACATTATATCAGAAACCTTTCTTTTTTTGTATATTCTTGTCACATATCTATTATCTCACAACAAAAAAGTAAAATTTTTAAAAAACATAAATTTCAAATAGATTTTACAATATTTTAAAATAAAATAATGTTATAATTCCTTAGATAATTTTTTTAAATTATCAAAAAAGAATTTTTGTAAAGGAGAAAAGAAAATGAATATAAAAAATTTTATGAAAAAACTAATTTTAATTTTAGGAATACTTGGAATTTCAGTTACTTCATTTGCAGCAACTAGAAGAAATAACAGGGTTGTATACGTAAAAAGAGAACCTTCTCGTAGAATAATAAGAAGAAGATACATCTTTATAAGAGTTCCAAGAAGAAAAAAAGTTGTATATGTGAAAAAAGAGCCTTCTCGTAGACAAAGACGTGCAAGAATAGCTGCTGGAAGAAGAAGATAACTTTAACTTAGTAAGACATTTTATGTCCTTTTATAATTTAAAAAATTTAATATTTTAAAACACAAGGGGCTTCAATTCTCTCTTATGAACTGTACCCCTTGTTTTTTATTGTTATTTGTTTTTAGTTCTTAATATTAATTTGCTTGAAAAGATTATACAAAATTCCTAAAATTATACTTATACCAATTGTCATTACTGATTTAAAAATCATTTCATCACTTATCTTTATAATAAAATGAAGCACTATAAGATGAACTAGGAATGCAAAATATGTAGAATCTGCTACTATTTTTGTAATCCTGTCTCTTTTAGAAAAGTTAAATTTACACCAAAATACAAAAAAGGAAAGCGTCATAATAAATGTTCCAAGTGAATTTTTATCAAAAAAATCAGATACACGTTTTCCTGTTACTGCTAAAACATATTTAGTAGATAAAAAACTTAGCAAGAATCCTAAAGCATAGATAACTATTATTAAAATAAATGATGTCCTTTTTACTTTATTGTCATATTTCTTTACAAAATATCCTAAAATATAATACCCAATAAAGCCTGTCAACGGAAAATTAGAAAATGGAATTTCAGCAAGATTAAAATATCGTAAATACGGATTTAAAATATTGCACAAAAACCAGAGAAAAACTACAAAAAGAGTCTCTTTTTCTGCATATTTCAACACCTTTTGCAACCACGGCGTAAGAAGATATAGCCCCAATATCATATAAATATACCAAAAATGCGATGCTGAAATCGCTTTCCCTTTCAAAACTGGCATAATCGGAATTTTTCCAAAATAAATATATATAATATTAAATACTAAAAAAAGTGGTAAAATATTTAAAATCCTTTTTTTAAAAAATACTATTGCCTCCTCAGTTTTATCAAGCAGCAAATATCCACTAATCATAATAAACAAATTAACCCCAATCGAAATAATTGCATAGCCTCCCATCCATACATCTACTCCAAACTGCCTGTTTAAAGTATGTAAAAACACAATAAAAACAAATGCAAAAATTCTTATAATATCAATCGCCATCCTATTTTATTCTCCTTTTTTCTAAATTATAAAAAAATTCTAAGTTTTTGTCAATATATGCTCAATCTTTTTAATTTTCAAATGATAAATTTCATTTTAATCAATAAAATTAAACTAAAAAATAGAATTAAAAAAATTTTTTGAAAAGAAATTTAAATAAAGACTATGAAAATTAAAAAAAATATGCTATAATTAATAAAGGAAAGTATAATTTAAATATAATAAAAAATATAAATAAAAAAGGAAAAGAGGTTTAATATGGAGAAAAAATCAAAAATAACTGCAATGCTATCTGTATTATTAGTTTCTGCTCCAACTACAGCTAAGAAAATCACAACATCAAACCTACGTGACAATGCGATGAGAACAACTGCAATTGAAGTTGATGAAGCAAATATAGATAATATTGAAGCAGAAGCATCAAAAAATCAAAAAGAATCTGATATTGTTATATTAGATGCAAATAAATTAAAATTTGATTTTAATAGTGCTACAATAAAAGACGAATACAATTCTGTACTAGAAAAACTTAAAAACTATATTGAGGCTAAAAATCACAAAATCTCAATTACTGGTTATACTGATTCTAAAGGAACTAAGGAATATAATAAAGAATTGTCACTACGAAGAGCTGAAAGTCTTGAAGAAAAATTAATCGAATTAGGACTCTCTCCTGATAAAATTGTTGAAACAAAAGGAAATGGAGATAATAATCCAGTAGCTTCAAATGATACAGAGGAAGGAAGAGCAGCAAATAGACGTATTGAAGTTCAATTTATAAATTAAAATTTGTATAAATTTTAAAATATATTGTAATAAAAAGCCCAGTATTTTTACTTGGCTTTTTTATATTTCATTATTAATTAATAGTCTTTTTTAGATATTCAGATACTTCCTGTACTATTTTTTCGTCAGTTTCTAGAATTTCAAATTCACTAAACCCTTTTATTCCCATATTTATATCCTGTTTTTTATATTCCATGCCACTCTTTCTTACTTTTTTCCCAGAAAAATGAAAATTATTTGCACCTGTAAAATTTTTTATTTCCCCAACATTTAAAATATTTAATCCTGCTCCAACAATTATTTCGATTTTATTTTTATTATCTTTATTTGAACGCTCAACTAATTTTTTTAATAATTGTTTACCTTTCAGGCAATTTTCTTCCTGTCCTGATGTTAATATAGCCTTAACCCCTATCTTTTTTAATTCATAAAATGCCTCTAATGGATTTTTACATACATCAAATGCCCTATGAAAAGTTACTGGAATATTTTGTGCTTCAGAAATAAAACTTTTCATATTTTCCAAATCTATTTCTCCTTCTTTAGTCAAAATTCCCACAACTATCCCATCCGCTCCCATTTCTCTAAACATTCTTATTTCATTTTTTATAATTTCAATTTCATATTTAGAATACAAAAAATCACCAAATCTCGGTCTTATCAATACATTTATTGGAATATTCACATTTTTACGCACTTCTTCAAATAAACTCTTTGTAGGTGTAGTTCCTCCAATTATCAAGTTGCTACAAAGCTCCAGTCTTGTAGCTCCACCTTTTTGGGCATTTATTGCAGATTCCACACTATCCACACATATTTCAAGAGTATACTTATTCATTTTTCTCATCTCCTATAGTTACATCATATATAACAATTCTAATTTAAAATAAAAGATTAAAATTATCTATAACCAATCTATTAATTTTTATATGCTTTTATAGTAAAACTTATTTAAAATCAAACTCAAAAGCTATAACTATTTTACTCAAACCTTAAATTTATATAATTTTAGCAGTTTAATTTAAAATAGGTTTGAGTATATTTTGACTTTTAAGTAGATTGAATATAAATATAAAAATTTAAATATGAAAAAACATTAGAAAATACTAGTTTACCAATATTTCTAATGTTCACTTCATTGTTTAATTCTTTATAATCCTGCTCCGAATTCAAATCCTTTTCCAGAATATTTAAACTGTGCATTCTTTTCCGGGAACGGTGTTACTCCAAATTTTAATGAAACTACTGGATAATAACCTAATTTTTTATTACTTGGCTTATCCCACTTCATTCCTGCTCCAATTTCCCATTCTACATTTTCAAATCTATGAGATAAAGTTGCCATTCCTAAAGTTATTTTGTTAACTTTTCTTGCATACCATGAACTTTCATAAATTTCAGGATCGGAAGCTTTTGAAGCTCCATTTTGTACATATTGAATTTTTCCTCCAACCCACCATGGTTTATCAGGGTCATTCGAAAACATATATTTTCCTTCAAATTCATGTTTTCTAAAGTCAAATGTACTATTACGAGTCGCATTATTTCTATAAATTCTGTCAGGCCGTTCCATTATGAAAGCATATCTTACAAACATTTTTTCTAGATATCCTGCTTCCACTTTAAAGGTTAAGTCATTAATTCTGTCAAATCCTTTCATTCCACTAGGATTAGCAGCATCAGAACCGTCTATTTGCATATCCATTCCAATTTGGAAATATTTTTTATGACTTCTTAAATTTTGAAGTTTTGCATTAAAATCATTTAAGCTAAATTTATTTTGACGATAATTTTCTTCTTCCACATAACTCTTATATGCTTCTTCTTCCTCACTGCTCAAAAATAATCTATCATCACTATTTACCAGAATTTTATCAATTGAATTTTTGTTGGCATTATTAATAGAAAATTCTTGCGTGTTTGAATTTCTTACCATATTTGTACTTTTTATCTGATTTTCAGTTGTATCAATTTCAGCTTCTCTATTATTTTCTTTTTCTTTTTTCTCTAAATCAGCTGCATATCTTGGTTTGGCATTATTTTCATATTTATACAAAAAACCAATTGTCGTATAGTCATTTCCACGAATATATCTGTCATCTGAAGTAATAATTGGAGTATTATTAAGATCTCTGTATATTTTTTTACCAAATCCAAAATTTATTCTAAAATAGTGATCTGATTCAAATTTCTTATTTTTCATTTTTGAAGTATCGTAAACAAATCCCAATCTATGATAATTAGTTTTTAATTTTAATGCAGGCAATCCAAAAGTTGCCACATTTCCATAAATATCATTTGCTTTATTTACTGAATTTGTATATTCAAATCCCCATTCATTAAAGTTTACTCCAAAAGTTCTTTCCTTTAAAGATTCCTTATAAACTTTCTGATTCCATCCAAGACTTGTGTTATATGGAAATAACTGTTTATTTTTATCTGTGAATCTATATAAAAAATTATCCCCAGCATCTGACACATATCCATATTGAATTTCTCTATTAAAATTTCTATCAGATTTAAAATCCTTAAATTCATAGTTTTCATTATTTTCAAAATTAAAACTTACAAATCTTTTATTTGCAATATCAGCCTTAAAATAATTTCTAACATATCTATTCTTTAGCCAATCATCTTTAAAATGTCTATCGTCTCTCATTGTCAAATTATAGTTAAATGTTACATTTCCAATCTGATATTTAAAATCATCTCTTAAACCTAATGCATTAGTTGGAATTTCTACAATATCAAAACCATCAAACATTGCTCCTCCAGCTGTTGTTCTTTGGAAAGTAACTGTTGCATCATTTGTAACTTTTACATCATATTTATTATTTTTTTTCGATGTATTATCAAATAATGTAGTGTACAGTCTAGTATCAAGAGTAAAAATTCGCATTGATGGACTTTGCTTTATAGCTTTCCCACTTGCATCTCTTGCAACTTTATAGCCAGTCTGTGAATCTAAATCTTCAACTTTTCGTCCATTTCTAAATTCAGGAACTCCTAAACTGCTATAATCACGATTTTCAAATGCTAAATTATAACCAACAAACGAATTTTTTAATGGTATGTCGATTCTATCATTACCTACATTAAATCTTTGAGATTTATATTTTTCATAAAGTATTTTTTTAGGACGACGAATTATTTCATTATCTTGATATATTTTATAAATTCTACTTTCATCAGTTGTTGCAGAATTTAAGAATAATGAATTATAATTTTCATTATCACGCGTGTAATCATATTCATATTCTTTCTTTTGTATATCAACTTTTTTTACTTGTGCACCGAAATAAAGAGTATTTGTCAAGTTTTGGTAACCTGTCTTAGGCTGGTATCCAAAAAAATCGCTTTCTCTAAATGGATAATAATTTCCAAAAGTTAATCCCCATTCTTTTCTTTTGTCATATGCAATATTCTGAACCCAGTGAACTGTGTTATCTTCACCTCGGTCACGCATTCCAAGGAGTTCTCCATATTCATCCTTATCAGAATCTAGATAATCCAATTTTATTTTCGGTCCTCTAAAATCAATTCCATAACTTCTTTTTTTTCTATAAGAATTCAAATCACCAATATATCCTGGATTAATATCACGAAAATCCTCATTGTCAATTGTTATTGCAACATTTGAATTACCATTTGTATATTTTATGCTTCTGTATAAATCAACATCTGTTTTTCGTGGATCTAAGTTATCATCTTCTACAATTTTGTCATTTATCTCTGTCAATGCTTTAAGAGCATGCTTATTTTGTGTCCAGTAATATTTTGCATTAAATTCACCATTTTGTCCAAGTTCCTGATTAATATTAAAATCCCAGAATCCAATATAGCTATATTTATCTACATAATCTGTATAATCATCCTTTAATTCATTTCCATTAATAGCGTACATAAGATTTGTTGTAATATTTTGATAATTTAGATTCCATATTCCGTAACCTGCATCATAAAATTTTCTATCTTCCTTAGCTTTTTTTGGAGTATTTACAACCTTATGATTCCATTTGAAATCCCATTCTTTCCTATGATTTCCAATTGGAACTACAAATCTGTTTACAAATATATTTCCTTTATTATTTCCCCAGAAAGCATAGTCATTTGAAAATTTTAATGCTAATTTTTTCTTTGTACTCAATTCAAAATCAACAAATCCCTGTGCAAGAGGACCTAAATCATAGTCAAATCCCATAATCCCAAAAAATCCTCTATCACTATCCATTCCTATATATGGAAATAATGTAGCTCTTTGAGTTGATGGCTTTAATGATGTTACATAATATGGTAACTTAAACCAAGTTTTTCCACCCGCAAAAAGTCCAATATTTCTTGCAATCGCTTTTCTATTTGGATAAATCTCCAGCTCATCTGCATTTATTTTATAACTTGGATTTTCGTATGGACTCGTAGTAAACCATCCATTTTTTATAAAAATCAGCTTATTTCCTTCAGCTAATGTTTCTTCTCCACCAAAACGTAATTTCACATTTGAATCATAGCTTTCTGAATTAAATATTTTTGCTAATTTTGTATCCATATCAAAAATAAGATTATCAGCTTTTATAATTTGGGAACCTTGAATAAATTCAACATTTCCAGAGCCTGAAAGAATGTTTTTATTAGCAATTTTTCTTAACTTGTCTGCATTTATTGTAAAATCTCCATATTTTACAGTAACATTACCTTCAGTATTTATTTCTTCTGTTTCTAGATTTATCGTAGATTTTTCTGTTTTCAGTTCTATTACTTCTCCATCAGCATTCAGCTTCCCAAAAAGTATAATATAAAACAGTAAAATAAACAATCCTTTATATCTCATTATTTTCATTTTTTCAACCTTTTATTTTTTATTATATAATACCAAAATTATACCATACTTTTATGCTTATAACAATTTATTTTACATTTGAAAGGCTTTAATTAAGTTTTTTACTACAAAACGTATTTTTTCCCAAATAACATCATTTTTTCTATATTTGCGATAACTAATAGTACATTATTTTCTCTTATTATAGTATTTGGAAGCGGCATAATATTTAGTTCTTTTTCATCTTTTATCCCGATAATATTCATTTCATATTTATTTCTCAAATTTAATTCTATAAGATTTTTTCCATCAAAATCCTTTGGTGCTTTTATTTCAAACACTCTATATTTTTCTGAAAATTTAAAATGTTCCGTTATATTGGGCCTTATTACCCCAAGTGCTGTTTCCTTGGCCATCGTTTCTTCTGGATAAACAACGGAAGTCGCACCAATCTTTTTTAAAATTTTCCCCTGTAATTCATTTTTTGCCTTACAAATGATAGTTTTTATTCCCATTTCCTTTAAAATTACCGTAACAAATACACTGGACTGGGTATTGTCTCCAATACAGACAAAAGCAGTGTCAAAGTCATCATTTATTACTTTCCTGATTGAATTTTCGTCTGTCACATCCAATGTAATTGCATCACTTGCGATTTCATCATCAATTACCTTTTGTACACGATCCTCCCTTTGATCTATTGCCAGTACCATTTTACCATTTTCATATAATGTCTGAGTTACACTTCTACCAAATGTTCCAAGCCCAATTACTAAATATCCTGCCATTTTTCACCTCTTCCTTATCCTATCAAAATGTCTTCCTTTGGATAAACATATCTTCCTTTTGGATTTTTCATTCTGGACAAGGCCAATGTTATTGTTAGTGGCCCGACTCGTCCAACAAACATCGTAATCATAATTAACAGTTTAGAAATGCTCGATAATTGCGGCGTTAAATCCCGTGATAATCCCACCGTTCCAAAAGCAGATACCAGTTCAAATCCTAATTCTATAACTCTTATATCCTCCAGCCAAATTAATAAAAATAATACTACAGCAACATACATAATTGATATAAAAACAATAACCATAGCTTTATTATATATTTTCCAGCTGATTCTTCTCTTGTTGTATTCCAGATGTTCCTTATTTTTTATAGTTGTAACTATTCCAAAAAGTATCAATCCGGCTGTAGTAGTTTTTATTCCACCACCTGTTGAGCCAGGTGAGGCTCCGATAAACATTAATACTACAAACAGAAAAACTGTAGGTTCCCGCAGTTCAGCTATGGAAATTGTATTAAATCCAGCCGTTCTTGTTGTTACACTTTGAAAAAAGGCGGCTCCTATCTTTTCAAAAAATGGCAATGTTCCTAATGTTTTATTGTTTGAATATTCTAGGATAAATGTTATAATTGTCCCAAATATTATTAGAAAAATTGACATTTTTATAGCTATTCTTGTAGTAGTAGTAAGCCTTTTATCTTTTTTTAGAAAATATTGATAAATATTAAGAATTGCTGCAAAACCTATTCCACCTAAAAAAATTAAGACAGGAATTACAGTGTTTATTATTATACTGTTTTTAAAATCACTTAAATTATTTGAAAATAATGCAAACCCGGCATTACAAAATGCGGAAATAGAATGAAATATAGCATAATAAGCCGCTGTCTTATAATCAAATATTTTTATAAATTTTAAAAATAATATTGCAGCCCCGATAATTTCTATTATAAAAACCGTAGTCAAAACTTTTTTACAAATTTTTGTATTTCAAATGTTGTATTTGTGTTTATATCTTCCTGTATCAATTTTTTAGTAAAATATCCAACTTTTTTTGAAATCATTGTTACAACTACTGTTGAGAATGTGATAATTCCAATTCCACCAAGCTGAATTAATATCATAATAACTGTTTTTCCAAATAAATTATAGACTTTGCTCACATCATTTACTGTAAGTCCCGTTACACAGACAGCTGACGTTGCTGTAAACATACCCTCAAGTAAATTTGTTTTTTGTCCATTTTCTATTGCAATTGGCAAAGAAAGCAAAAAGCCGCCTATTAATATAATTATTACGAATGATACTAAAATTACGGTGTAAGGGGAAATTTCCTTTCGTTTTCCTAACATCAGAATCTCCTAACTTTCTGTTTATATAAAATTATTTTTAATTTTTAAATAATCCAAAAATCAAAATCTTCACTTATCTGATCATATTTCTTATCTTTTCCTAATATATCTGTGAATTCTTTAAAATCTTCTCCCATTCGTCTCAGATATTCTTCATTCCCTATAATTTCCTCTATTTTTTCAGAAATTCCATCCCATGCTTTATAAATATCTGGTATTATTTTCAATCCTTCCTCCGTTATTTTTGAAAAAGAATTTTTTCCAGCTTTTTCTCTTTTAACATACCCTTTAGCAACCAGTTTATCAACAAATCTCGTAACTGTTGAAGGAGCTATTGCTAATGTTTCTGATATTTGATTTACTGTAAGCCCTTTTTCTTCTTCTTTCAATATAATCATAAGAAATCCATGTGTAGGGTAAATATCCATTTTCTCAAATGATTCTTCTGCAATTTTATTAACCATTCTAAACATTTTTGAAATTGTAAAATATATACATTTTTGAATTTCTGATTTTCCTTTATTATTCATATTTTTCACTTCCTCACTATTTTTATTTGTTATTTGCCATATATTTTTCCCAGCAAAACAGCCATGTCAGCTTAATAATAATATACACAGGAATAGCAACAAATGCCCCGCCAATACCAAATAATGCTCCTCCAACAAGAACTACCAGAAGTGTAGTAATTGGGTGCATTTCTACAGATTTTCCTGTCAGCCATGGTTTTACAATATTTGCTTCTATTGTTTGAACAATTGTAATCAGTACTACTATCAGGATTACGAGCTTAAATGATTTTGTAAAAGCATAAAGTATAGCAGGAATCAGTCCAATAAAAGGCCCAATAAATGGAATCACATTTCCAAAACCTATAATTACTGAAAAAAGCATGCTATAATCCATTTTCAAAAAATAAAATATTACAAATGATACAATTCCAACTATCATACTGTCAAGCGCTGTTACAAGTATATATTTTCCGATTGTCTCATCTATATTCTTTATAAGCACTATTAATTCTTCCCTGTCCATATTTCTCAAAATCCGTTTTACTCCATTTTCAAGATTATCATAACTGAAAATAAGCATTATCGTAAAAATTGGAGTCATAAACAGCAAGCTAAATGTACTGCTTATAAGAGAAAAACTAGAACTTAGAACATTCATAACATTGGAAACGATTACATCTTTCGAACTCATAAGCGAACTTCGTAAATCAATATTATTGCTTTCAAGAAAACCAAAAAAGTTGTTTTGCAGTTTTTCCTGATTTTTTAATAAAAAGTCTATAAGACTTGATATTTGTTTTGTAATTATTGGCACAATCGTCAAAACTATATAAAGAAAAACTATAAAAAATACTGATAATACTATTAAAATCGCAGTAGTTCGATTTAACTTGTATTTTTCTTTTTTATTTTTACTGGAAAGTTCATTGAACAATTTCATTTTTTTACTTCTTTCTTCATTGTCCACACCCATTTTTTCAATTTTTTCGAGTTCATCAAGTTTACTGTTCTTTATAAAATTTTCATTTTTATCTTTTTTACTAATCATATCAATAAAAGGCATTAGACAGTACACTATTACAAACGACAAAATAAATGGAAAAATGGTACTTGTAACCATTCGTATTGATTTTGCAAAATTATCATAAACCTTAAAAAACAACAAAAGTGCCCAAAGTGCTAAAACCACAACAATTAGTACATTTCTTAGTTTTAATAATTTTTCTTCATCATAAAACTTCATTTATTCTTCCTTTCTATTCGTTAACGTCTATCCAAAGGACTTGTCACTTTTCTTGTTAAACACAATATCAATCGGACATCCTTCAAATCCAAAATATTCTCTTAATTTATTCTCAATATATCTTTGATAAGAAAAATGTATTAATTCTGGATTGTTCGCAAAAAATGCAAATTTTGGCGGTGCCTGACTTACCTGTGTCGCATAATTTATTTTTACTGCCCGTCCTTTTCTTGTAGGCACTGGATTCTGTGCTATCATTTCTGCCAAAATCTGATTCAATAGTCCAGTTGATATCTTTTTATGGTATTCTTCATTGATAAATTTCGCCTGTTCTAGTATATTCAACGTTCTTTTCCCAGTCAATGCCGAAATTGTAACAATCGGAGCATAATCTAAAAATGCTAAGTCTGCTTTTATCAAAGCCGTAAATTCCTTCACACTGTTGTTATCCTTTTCAATCAAATCCCATTTGTTTACTGCAATAATAATTGGCTTTCTCTCCTCATAAATCATACCTGCTATTCTCTTATCCTGATCTGTCAAAAGTTCTGTTGCATCTAGCATCAGCACACACACATCTGCCCTTTTTATAGCTTTTATTGCACGTAATACACTGTAATATTCAATGTCATCTTCCACTTTGGATTTTCTACGGATTCCCGCTGTATCAATTAATGTATAAGTTTCTCCGTTATATCTCAAACTCGAGTCAATCGAATCTCTAGTCGTTCCCGCAATATCACTAACAATCGAACGTTCTTCGTTTAAAAGCTTATTTAAAAGCGAAGATTTTCCAGCATTCGGTCTTCCAAGAATTGCAATATTAAGTCCTTCTTCTGTCCTTTTTATTTTCTTATCCTCAAATTTATTAATTACAGCATCAAGCAAATCTCCCAAATTAGTCTTATGCTCCCCAGAAATTCCAATAACTTCTTCAAATCCTAGTCCATAAAATTCAAAAATATTTTCCTGATCACGCATATAATTGTCAATCTTGTTTACAGCTACAACAACCTTTTTATCCTGCCTTCTAAGCACAGTTGCCACATCCTCGTCAAGCCCAGTAATCCCAGCTTTTCCATCTACCAGAAATATAATTACATCCGCCTCGTCAATTGCAACCTGTGCCTGCTGCTTAATTTTCCCCATCATAAAGTCTTCTGTACGTGGCTCAAGCCCTCCAGTATCTACCAAGATAAACTCTTTTCCGCTCCACTCCATCTCACGATAAAGCCTATCTCTAGTAACCCCTGGCTCATCCTTCACGATAGACAGCCTATCACCCACGAGCTTATTAAATAACGTTGATTTTCCCACATTAGGTCTACCAACGATCGCTACTGTATGTTTCATATTTTCCTCCAATTTTCTATTAATTTTTTCTCTTTAAATTATCAATTAATTTTTTTACAATTCACAAAAAATTCCTGAAACCAAATTTTCATTTAATTTTCCTAACTTTTATAAATTCTCTCTCAAAATTATTCAAATAATTTTAGAAGAATTTAAATATATACTCAAACCTATTTAAAATTAAACTACTAAAAATTATATAGATTTAGGGTTTGAGTAAAATAGTCATAGCCTTTTGAGTTTAGTTTTAAAGCAGTTTTACTATACAATATATTTTATCATATTTTTTGTATTTTTATTAGTTTTTTTTATTGATATTACAGAAAAAGTGCAAATAAAATAAAGACTAGAGCATTATCTCCAGTCTTTTTACAAATATTTTTTTAATTTTATATACATAAAACACCTAAACTCTCCAAAATCAAATTCTCAAATTTAAGAATTCCTTTGAAATCCAATTAAATTTATGAAGCTATCAATGGCAACAATACTGCAATAATAGCCATTAAAGCAGGTAAACCCTGCACTAAAAATATTTTTTTAGAAACTGTGACAGAACCATAAATAGCCGCACAGATAATACAAATCAGGAAGAAAACTGCAATTTGAAATTGAAATTCTCCACTTTCGATTAAACTCCACACTAATCCTGTGGCAAGAAAACCGTTGTACAGCCCTTGATTTGCCATCATTTTTTTTACACGTTCATCTTTTAAAAAGTCTATTTCCAGTCCAAAGTTTCTTTGAACAGTTTCACTTTCATTAAGATACATTTCAAGGATTAATATATAATAATGCTCCAATGCCACAAATAATATTAATATGAATGCCAGTATGCTCAAAATAATTCTCTCCCTTCTTTATATTTTTATATTCTTTCTTTTTAGCTTAATCTCTTACACTTAAAATTACAGGCTTTCCATCAATAATGGCAAGGCTATGTTCGTATTGGGCTGAACGTTTACCATCTTTAGTAACCGCTGTCCACATATCAGATAATACTTTCACTCTATAAGTCCCGACATTTACCATCGGCTCAACTGTAATTACCATTCCATCTTCAATTTTAGCTCCTGTTCCAGCTTTTCCATAATTTGGAATAATTGGGTCTTCGTGCATTTCCTTTCCTACTCCATGTCCTGCAAAATCTCTTACAAGCGAGAATCCAAAGCTCTCTACATATTCCTGAATAGCATGCCCAATATCTCCAATTCTATTTCCGGCACGTGCCACTTCAATCCCGATATCTCTTGCCTTTTCAGTAACTTCCATAAGCTTTTTAGAAGTTTCATCAATTTCTCCTACAGCATAAGTAATTGCAGCATCACCAAAATATCCATCGAGTACTGTAACCGTATCAACTGTCAGAATATCCCCTTCCTTTAGTATTTGCTTTTTGCTAGGAATACCGTGTACTACGACTTCGTTTACAGAAATACAAGTTGCGGCTGGATAAGGAGGATATGGATGTCCTACATCGTAACCCTTAGTTCCTGGAATTGCTCCTTGACTTCTAATGTAATCTTCAGCGATTTGGTCCAGTTCGTATGTGCTGATTCCAGCTTTTATGTGTTTTGGCAATACATCTTCAAAAAGTCTTGCGATTATTTCATTAGCTTTTTTTATTTTTTTTATTTCATCCAATGTTTTATAAATTATCATTTTTTGTACTTCTTCTTTCTAAATTTCTTTTTTATTTTTTTAGTATATATATTTGACAATTTAATACTTTTTTACAAAAAATCTTGTACTTTTGCAAATAAAATTTTATTAATTATCAAATAATATCAAATAAGTTTAGTAATATTACTCTAAAATCAAATTCAATCTTAAATAATTTGAAATTATTTACTATTTTTCCAAGATATCAATTATATCTTTTGTAATTTCTTCCAGTTTTTTTGTACCATCTACACTGTAAACTTTATTTTGTTTTTTGTAAAAATCCAATACTGGTGCTGTCTGTTCGTTGTAAACTGCAAGTCTTTTTTTCACTGTTTCTTCATTATCATCTGCCCTTTGTTCCAAATCTTCTGGATTTTCATCAACTGGCGGATTATATTTTATGTGATAAATTTTACCAGTCTTTTTCGATACTCTTCTTCCTGTGATTCTTTCAATAATTTCTTCATCGCTAACTTCAAGTGCGATTACTTTTTCAATTTCTCTGCTTGATTTTGCCAAAATTTTGTCAAGTTCTTCAGCTTGAGCCACTGTTCTTGGAAATCCGTCCAAAATAAATCCTTTTTTACAGTCATCTTCCTGCAATCTTGCTTCCACAAGTCCATTTACAATGTCATCAGAAACCAATTTCCCTTCATCCATCAATTTTTTGGCTTCCATTCCTAGTGGAGTCTTGTTTGCAATTGCAGCTCTCAAAATATCCCCTGTTGAAATTTGAGGAATTTCATATTTTTGAATTAATTCCTTTGCCTGAGTTCCTTTTCCTGCTCCTGGTGCTCCAAATAACACTATATTCATAATTATTTATTCAGTATTTAAAATTAAATACCGCTCCTTTCCAAATTTATTTTTTCACATCTAATTTTAACATTTTAAAAGCCATTTTTCAATTTTCTTTTTTAAATTTTCAAAAAAATAACCAAAAAAGAAAAAAAACTGAATTTAATCAGTTTTTTCTGCTAAAGAACTATTTAGCTAATTTAAGTTAGAGTGGGTAATAAACCCATGTATATTTTACCACATTTATAAATTTTATCAATACCTTTTTTTAATTTTTATTTTTTATTTTTTCTTAAATTTCCATTTTTTCGTATTTTTTTAAATAATCCTTCAATTCTTCTAAAATATCATTCCCCATTCCTTTTTTTTCTGCTTCTATATTAACGCACAAAAGTGGTTCATGCAGTGATAATCTGATTAAAAACCAGCTTTTTTGACCTATATTTACTCTTACACCTTCATAGTTAGGACTTTCTAGGCTCCAATCTTCTTTTTTTTCAGCATATTCTCTAAAGTTTTCCACAATTTTTTCTCCACAAGCCCGAAAATCTTTATCTTTTATAGGAATTCTTATTTCTATTTCCTCAACAGGCTCAGGCAGCTCATTCAAAACATCTGTAAATTCAACCCCTTTTTCCCTGCTCTCTACAAGCTGAATCAAAAGCCTTGCAGCCATGTATGCTCCATCATCAAGAAAATAATTTTCTTTAAATGCGGCATGTCCTGACGTTTCTATAGCAAGAGGAGAATACTTTCCTTCATTATTCAGTCTTATAGATTCATTTATTACGTTCTTGTATCCTCGCTGGAATCTGTGGTGAATCCCGCCACGGTTTTCTATAAATTCTTTTAGCCCTGCCGATGTAATCGAATCTGTTACAATTGTCCCGCCAGAATGTTCTTTTAACAATATTTCACTAAGCAATGCGATAAGGTTATTTCTGTTAATTTCACGTCCATTCTTATCTATAAAGGCACTTCTATCTCCATCTGCATCAAATATTATTCCAAAATCTGCATTATTATCAAGAACTGCTTTTTTTATTGATTCTATCGCTTCTTTTTCTTCAGGATTCGGAATATGATTTGGAAAGTTACCATCAGGATTTAAAAATTGGCTTCCAGTAGTATCTCCACCCAAAACTTCTATTACCTTTTTGGCAAAAAATCCTGCAGCTCCATTTCCCGCATCAATCACTATCCGTAGGTTTTTTAGAGGCTTATCCCCTTTCCCAATTTTATTTTTTATTAGTTCGCATATATATGAAGCATAGTCATCTGCTAGATTTTTTACAATTTCTACACCTTTTTCTTTTTTAAGCAAATTTTTTTCTTGTTTTTCAGCCATTTCTAAAAATTCATTAACATCACTTTTTTGAAGCCCTCCGTTTTTAGTAAAAAATTTAATCCCGTTGTAGTAGCTCGGTAAATGGCTGGCAGTTATCATCATTGCGCCATCAGCTTTATAATCCTCAAATATCGTAGTCATAAATAGTGATGGTGTTATTGACATTCCGCAATCATATACATCAATTCCCATTTCCATCAAAGTTTTTCTTATAATTTCTGAAAATTTAGGTCCTGTATGCCTTGCATCGTGCCCAACTGCCACTTTAACCTTCCTGTTTTCATTCTTTGCTATTTCATCACATTTTTCAGTTATCCAAAGCCCAAATCCTTTTGCTATGAACTCAACTTCCTTTTCAGATAAATTAATGTCCTTATCCTCGTATTTTGAAACTATTCCCCGAATATCAGTCCCACTTATCATATTTTTTAAATCCATAAAAATACCTCTCTTTTTAAGTAAAGCCATACCTATTCTCCTCATTTTGAAAATTGGTATGGCTTTTCTATTATTGTTCACTTAATTTACTATTTTAAATTATTCAGCACTGTTTGTGCAATATCCTTCGCTCTAAGCCCGTAATTTGTAAGCATAGTCTCTCCATCTGCACTTTGTCCAAAAACATCCTGTATTCCATGTTTTACAACTTTTGTCGGATGAACTTCTGACAAGTATCCTGAAACTGCACTTCCAAGTCCTCCTATTACAGAATGCTCTTCACTTGTTACAATGAATTTACATTCTTTTGCCGCTTTTAGAACTGTTTCTGTGTCTAACGGCTTTATCGTAGAAACATTTACCACTCTTGCTTTTATCCCTTTTTCTTCCAGTAATTTTGCTGCTTCAAGAGCTTCTGATACCATAAGCCCTGTCGCTAATATTGCCACATCATTTCCTTCTCTCAAAGTTGCAGCTTTTCCTATTTCAAATTTATAGTTTTCATCAAATAATACTGGTATATTCAGTCTTCCAAGTCTTACGTATACAGGCCCTTCATATTCAGCTGCTGCAAAGACCATTTTTTCTGTTTCTACTGCATCTGCTGGCGATAGCACTACCATTCCTGGAATTGCACGCATTAAAGCCACATCTTCAACTGACTGGTGCGAACCTCCATCTTCTCCTAACGAAACCCCTGCGTGAGTTGGACAAATCTTGACATTTAAATGCGGATACGCCACCGAGTTTCTAACCTGGTCAAAGGCACGTCCAGCCGCAAAATGTGCAAAAGTTGAAGCAAACGGTATTTTCCCAGTCGTTGCAATACCTGCCGCTGTTCCAATCATATCAGCTTCTGCAATCCCAACATTTATATGTCTTTCTGGAAACTCTTTTTTAAAATATGCAGTCATTGTTGATTTTGACAAGTCTGCTTCCAGTACCACCACATCTTTATTTACTTTCCCCAATTTAACTAACGCTTCTCCATAAGCCACTCTAGTTGATTTTTTTTCCATTCTCATATTCTCCTATTTTTTATTTCATTATTTTTAAAAACTTTTTAATACTATTCCACAAGCCAGAGTTAGTGCATAGCACTTTCGCCATTCTCTTTAATACACCATTATTTAAATATGTTAAAATAACTATTATTGTGAAATGAAGGGAAATGGCGATTGATTTCCCTTGCTATTATTAACTCAATTCTTCCATTGCCTTCTTGTATTCTTCATCATTTGGAGCAGCTCCGTGGAATCCAGCGTTATTTTCCATAAATGAGACACCTTTTCCTTTTACAGTGTTCGCAACAATAACTGTCGGCTGTCCTTTAACTGTTCTTGCTGTGTCAAGAGCATTTATGATTTCTTCATAATTGTGTCCGTCAATCTCTATTACATTCCATTTGAATGCCTTGAATTTTTCCCCAATCGGAGCAACATCCATTACATCCGAAACTTTTCCATCAATTTGCAAATTGTTATAGTCAACTATCGCAACTAAATTATCAAGCTTGTAATGTGCCGCAGTCATAGCCGCTTCCCAAACTTGACCTTCCTGCAATTCTCCATCTCCTAGAATTGCATAAACTCTGTAGTCATTATTGTAAATTTTTGCACTCAAAGCCATTCCGTTTGCTGCAGACAGTCCTTGCCCAAGTGAACCTGTTGACATTTCAACTCCAGCCAGTTTTTTCATATCAGGATGTCCTTGAAGCGGAGAGTGCCATTTTCTAAGTGTTGGAATAAGATTTTTTCCTTCATCTCCTAAAAATCCTTTTTCAATCAAAGCCGCATACAGTGCAGGAGCAGCATGCCCCTTACTAAGAACTAATCTGTCTCTGTTTTCCATTTTTGGATTTTTTGGGTCAATATTCATTTCCTTCCAGTAAAGCACAGCCAGAATATCAGCAATCGAAAGTGAACCTCCCGGATGTCCTGATTTTGCGCTGTAAATCATTTCAATAATATCTTTTCTAAGTTCTTTTGAAATTTTTTGAATTTCCTCAACTTTCATAAAAGCCTCCTATAAATTAATATTTTTATATTATACTCAAACCTATTTAAAATTAAACTACTAAACATTATATTGATTTAGGGTTTGAGTAAAATAGTCATAGCCTTTTGAGTTTAGTTTTAAAGCAGTTTTACTATATGGTCAATTCGCTTAAAAATTAGTTATTTTTATCAATTCCATATAAAAAGGGAGCAACCACCTAAAATGTGAAACTCCCTTCATTTTTACAAAAAGCGGTAACTATTTTTTATTTAGCAGTTCTATATACTGCTTGACCAGCTCTATTTTTTCTGAATTCATATCCATTAGATTCCTAACTATTTCTCCGATATTTATATCTGAAAATTCCTCTATTATCTCATTAGTAAGCTCCTTTTTCAAATCTGACATATCCTTATCTGTGTATCCTATTATTTTAAATAGTTTCAGATGATCTATCTTTAATATTTTAGCAATTTTTTTAAGTAGAAGAGGATTTGTCATATTATGCTTGCCTGATTCCAGATTAGATAAATAAGCTGGACTGATTTTTAGCATTTCTGCCATTTCTCTTAGTCCTATATTTTTTTGTAGTCTTTTATTTTTTATATAATACCCTAATGCTTCCACAAGATTAGAGTTAGTTTTTATACTGTCATTTTCAGCCATTTTTTCACCTTATCAATTTATTCATATAGAAATATAATATCATAATTTTATGATTTTGTGAACTGCTGAAACTTTTTACTACACAACAAATGCGGTCTATAAATTATTTTTTCTTTTGTCCATAATAAGCATTAGCTCCATGTTTTCTCAAGAAATGCTTATCTAGTAACTCCTGTTGCATTGGCTTTATATCTTTGTTTACCATTTCAGTAAACATTGCCATTTTTGCCACTTCTTCCAATACAACAGAATTATAAACAGCTTCATCAGGATTTTTTCCCCATGTAAAAGGTCCGTGACTATTTACAAGAACTCCTGGAATATGTTGTGGATTTAGATTTCTTTTTTCAAAAGTTTCTATAATTACCGTTCCTGTTTCTTTTTCATATTCTCCTGTGATTTCCTCTTTTGTCATTTTTCTTGTACAAGGTATTGACCCATAGAAATAATCAGCATTTGTTGTCCCGTATGCTGGAATATCCCTTCCGCTTTGAGCCCATATTGTAGCATTTGTTGAATGAGTATGAACTATTCCTCCTATTGAAGGGAATTTTTTATAAAGCTCAATATGTGTAGGAGTATCTGATGAAGGGTTTAAATCACCTTCTACAACATTTCCATCCAAATCAACTACTACCATATCTTCTACTTTCATTGTTTCATAGTCCACACCACTAGGTTTTATGACAATCAGATTTTTTTCTCTGTCAATTCCACTCACATTTCCCCAAGTAAATAATACCAGCCCTTTTTTTGGCAATTCTAAATTTGCCTTAAATACTTGCTCCTTTAATTTTTCCAGCATTAGATAAATCCACCTTCCTTCATTTTATCCAGCATCCATTGCTTTGCCTTTTTTACTTCTTCAATTGGATTATCTGATTTTTCAGTCCACATTTCTATTAAAAAAGGTCCTTTATAATTTAATTCCTTTAATTTTTTAAATACTTTTGGAAAATCTACACACCCTTCTCCAAAAGGAACTTCCTTAAATTTCCCTTCAAAAGTGTCAGTTACTGCTAAAGTATCTTTCAAATGGATTCCTGTTATTTCTCCATTTTTTATTCCTAATTCCAATTCCTTCAGCGTGTCATTTTCAGGCCATGCTGTCAAATTTCCCACATCTGGATAAACTTTTAGCCATGGAGATTTAATTATACCCGCATATTCCATATATTTTGTAATGGAATTGATAAATGGGTGATCCATAATTTCTATTGATAGTGTTACGTTGTACGAAGATGCCCATTCCACTGCCTTTTTTAAATTTTCAGTAAAATATTTTTTAGTCTGCTCATTTCCTTTTTCATAATAAACATCATATCCAGCCATTTGAATCGTTCTAATTCCCATTTTATCTGCAAAAATTATTGCTTTTTGCATTAGCTCCATAGCCTTTTCCCTAGTTTTTTCATCCATGCTTCCCATCGGAAATCTTCTATGTCCGCTAAAGCACATTGATGGTATTCTAATTCCATTATCTATTAATGCCTTATGAATTTTGTTTATTTCGTCATCCGACCAATCCAGTCTTGCAAGCCTTTCATCAGTTTCATCTATAGAAATTTCCACAAAATCATATCCGCATTCTTTAACAAGCTTTATTCTCTCAACCCAGTCAATATCTTTAGGAAGAGCTTTTTCATATATTCCTAAATTTAATTTATTAAGATCTTTCATATTATTCCTCTATTTCCAATATTTATCAATTTCCGCTTTAAATGCTCTGGCAGCTGCCGCAGGATTTTCTGCTTCAGTAATTCCACGCCCTGCAATAAATGTAAACACATCTACACCTTCAAATAATTTTAGTGTATCAGTATTAAGTCCACCTGTTACAGAAACTTTAAATCCCATTTCAATTAATTTCTTGACTTTATTCAAGTCCTTTTCTCCCCAAGTTTCTCCAGCCAGCAAGGCATCTCTGCTTTGATGGTAAATAGCCTGATTAATTCCCGCATCTAACCAAAGCTGAGCTTGTTCATAAGTCCAGTCACCATACAGTTCCACTTGAATTTCTCCACGTTCTCCACGTTCTTCCTTTATAGCTTTTAAAGCCGCTTTCATTGTAGGAATTGTTGCAGAACAGATGCAAGTCATCCAGTCTGCTCCACGTACAGCATTATTTTTAGCAACTGTTCCCCCTGCATCTGCACATTTTGTATCTGCCACTATTATTTTATCAGGAAATAAATTTCTTAACACTTCAACTAATTCACTCCCAACTTGTAGCAAGCACACCGTTCCAGCTTCTATCACATCAACTTCTTCCCCAACTGATACTGCTGCTTTTATCGCACCTTTCAAATCCGAATGATCAAGTGCAACTTGTAATAATGGTTTTGCCATCACTTTTCCTCCATTTCATAATTTATGCGTTTTTAAAATATACTCAAACTCTTAAAAAATTATTTAAGAAAGAGTTTGAGCAATTTAAAGTGGTTTTTTTATATGTTATGCTTTTTCTTCTATCAAGTTATAAATATCTTGTGATGTTTTAGCCTCTCTTATTTTTTCAAAAACATCTTCATCATCAAAAAGCATTACAATTTGAGGTATTGCTTCTCCTGCATGAACTTCATCATTTTCAGCTGCCAGTCCAATTAATATATCCACTTCCTGTCCATCTGGAAATGATACTGGTTTTTTCAATGTAACAAGACTGAAAGAATTTTTATTAACTCCCATTTCAGGACGTTCATGTGGCATTGCCAATCCTGGAGCCAAAATGTAGAAAGGTCCTAACTCCTTTGTTCTTTTTATTATATTTTCTATGTATTTTTCCTCTATTGAATTGCTTTCCAAAAGAGGTTTCATACATACTTTTATTGCTTCTTCCCAATTATTTGCCTCTTGCTGTAACACAACAGAATTATTTTCTTTCAAAGAATCCAGCAAATTCATAAAGATCTCCTCTCAACTTTTATTTTTTAAGCTATTCCAGCTTCTGTCAATTTACTTTCCAGCTCTTTTTCATCAAGTAAGTTTAAAAGCCCTATTATTTTTGTGTTTGATCCACCTTTTAATTCAGATGCGATATGAGTTGAAGCAAGAACTAAATCATAATTTGAAAGTCCTGATTTAGCTTCTCCTAGACTGCATGAATTTACATCTGCCTGTACTCCCAATTTTTGTAAAACTTTTCCAACTTTTAACTTCATAATCATACTTGTTCCCATTCCACTTCCGCAGACTGCTAATACTTTTATCATCACTATTCACTTCTTTCCTTTTTTTTATTTTAATTTTCTTCTAAATCTACTGTACCTTCATAATATTGCTCTTTATTTTTAGATTTTGCATATTGAATTTGAGGAATTATAAGCATTGCAGCAATTACCAATACATACCCTATTATTCCTAAATATTTCATTACAAATCCTTGCGCTAGCCATACCGTACTTTGGTCGATATTTCCATGCCATCCACCTTTTAACTGGAATAACGCTACAGCCACAGCTCCGCATAATACTTGCAATACTCCTGATAAAGCTGATAATATGAATGCAGCTCTTGCTCCTCCACGTTTATCAGCATACACAGCAATAGTTGCATTATCAAAGAACACTGGAACGAATCCTGTTATAATAAATACAGGCGATTTGAATATTAATAATCCTGCTATTGAAATAAATTGAGCTATTGTTCCTACTAAAAATCCGAATAATACTGCACTTGGCGATCCAAATCCATAAGAAGCCGCACAATCTACTGCAGGCAATGATCCAGGCAATATTTTATTTGAAATACCTTGGAATGATACTGTCAATTCTGATACGAACATTCTAACTCCTGTTTTCAAAATTGTTAAATATACTGCAAACAATAATGTTGTTGAAACAATATAAGTACCAAATGAAAGTTTTTTAGGATCAAATGCCCCTGCTGCAACACCATTAGGATTTATAACTGGACAAGTCTGTACACTATTTTCAATAACACATTTACCAAATTTCGCAGTAAAGAATTCAGGCCCTAGCACCCACATTATGATTCCAAAGAACACTATCATTATAAGTCCTGTTGCAATAATATCATCGTGAAGCATTGATAACCATTTAGGCAATTTCAAATCATCTAGTTTCTTTTTAGGATTTCCTATTTTAGGAGCCAATTTATCTGCCACCCATATAGCAAACATTTGTTGATGCCCTATTGCAAATCCAGCATTTTCTGTTAATCTCTGAGTTGGTTCCACTGATAAGTTTGATCCAACTGCCCAATATATTCCTGCAAAAATTCCTATTAATATTACTCCCTTTATATTTTGGAACTGAGGAAACAGGAAGAATATCATCCAAGCTGCTGTAGAAGCCTGTTGTTGCATAATATGCCCTGTTATGAACAATGTTCTTACTTTAGTAAATTTTCTAAATAACACTAATAGTATATTTATAACAAATCCTATAAGAAGTGCCATCATAACAGCCGCTGCCAAATTAGATTTAGATGAATCCTGTTCAATAATATTTTTTATTGCTTCATCCACAGCCTGTAATCCAAAGTAGGGATCTATAACGGCCGCATTTAATTCAAATTTAGTCTTTAATGCCGCTAGTATTGGTCTAAACGTTGTTACTAGCCCTCCTGCACCGACATTCAATATCATGTATCCTACAGTTGCCTTAATAAACCCTCCAACTGCCTCGTATATTTTTTTACCTAAGAACAAATATCCAACAAAAACCAGTAAACCTACAAAAAATTCTGGCTTAGTTAAAATATTTTGTCCAAACCATGTTCCAATTGCCATTAATAAATTCATGATTTTTCTCCTTTATATATTTTTTTAATAATTTCATTTTATCCAAATATTTTTCCATATATTTAATTTTCCTACAAGAATGATTTGAATGGCAAATCAGGTTCTATTGTAAATGCGTCTTCAAATCCTCTTCTGTACATATATTCCATATCATCTTTGTTATCAGGGAATACAAATTTCCCTCCAGGCTGCCATATATATGGCTTAAATTCATACTTCATTCTGTCTTTTCTATAATTCCACAATAATGTTATTTCTTTTGGATCTGCCATAAAGTTAGACCAAATATCGTGATGAAGCGGTATAACAACTTGTGTTTTCAATTCTTCAGCTACTCTTAGCACATCTGAAGAAGTCAATTTATCTGTCATTCCTCTTGGATTGTCTCCATATCCTACAAATGCCACATCTACTTTATTTTCATCTCCATGTTTTACAAAATAGTTTGAATGGTGTGAATCTCCTGCATTGTAAATATTTCCACCTGTTGTTTCAACTAAATAGTTTACTGCCATTTCATCCATATCAGGCGGTAAATTTCCTTTTAATGTTACATCTTCAGCAACTGTTAAAAGCATAGTTCTGTCAAATGATTCCAATGCTTTTATTTTTGCATCTTTTATTGTAATTTCATCTCCTGGTTTTACTTGTACCAGTCTATCTTCAGGCACTCCCCATTTTCTCCAAATTTCAATACATGTTTTTGGTCCTACGAATTTTGCTTCTGGACAATTTTTTACAACTGCCGCCGCAACATTTACATCTATATGGTCACTATGTGAATGTGTTGCAAGCAATGCATCAAGACCTTCTATTGCAAAAGGATCTATTACGCACGGAGTAAGTCTCAAGTTTGGCTGTAAAGCTACACATCCGACTGCTCTTTGATGCTGATGCTTAGGTTTCATTAATTTATTTTTTTGACTTCTTTTACCTGTTGCTACCCAGATATCCATTGCAATATTTGCATTTCCTTCTGTTTTTATCCAAAGTCCCATGTTTCCAAGCCACCACATTGCTACAGTTTTTGGTTTTACTACTGTTTCGGCTATTTCCTCATTTAACCAAGTTCCCCATTCAGGAAATGTTCCTAAAATCCAAGATTCTCTTGTGATTTCATCTAATTTTGACATAATTGTCCCTCCTAAAAATGTTATTAAATTGTATATATCGTTTTCTTTTTGCTAACAATAGTATACCCCACTTTTTTTTAAAGTCAATAATTTTTCAAAAAAATTTTTATAAAAATAAAAGAGGCATAATCAGCCTCTTCTAAAATGTTATTATTAAAACAAATAATTTTTACTTTAATTTGTATATTATTGTCTATTTTTTATTTAAAAATATTTTATTCTCATCTATCTTCCAAAATTCTTTTGAATTTTCTTCATATCCCTGTCAATGTCTTTCCTTTTCAGCGATTCCCTCTTATCATGCATCTTTTTACCTTTTGCCAGCCCTATTTCCATTTTTACAAGCCTTTGCTTTGTGTAAACTGAAATTGGAACAATAGTGTATCCCTGTTCCTTAATTTTTTCGCTCCATTTCTTTATTTCACGTCTATTCAAAAGCAATTTTCTCACACGAGATTCTGCCACATTATTAATATTTCCAAATTCATAAGGTGTAATATGCATGTTCATTACAAAAACTTCATCCCGTATAATTCTTATAAAACTTTCTTTTATGCTGACTTTTCCAGCCTTCACCGATTTTACTTCCGTTCCTACAAGTTCAATACCTGCTTCCAGCTTGTCTTCTATGAAATAATCGTGAAAAGCCTTTTTATTTCTAGCTAATACTGGCATTTTCCCTCCTTCCAATATTCTTTATTCCTCTTCAGCCTCCTCGATTTTTGCTCTTTCTTCCACATAAGGTATGACCTCAATTTCCATTTTTGTATAACTTGCACTTACAACACTTACTTTCATTGTGCTTCCCATAGTGTAGGACTCGTTATTTCTTTTATCTATGATTTTAAAGTTTTCCTCATCATAAATAAAATTATCACGTGCTGTTGTAACATTGTAAACCACTTCTATGTGATTTTCTAGTTCCATAAATATCTTATTTTTATTCATCCCGCTAAGTCTAGCAATATAAACTTGTCCTATTTTATCTTGCATATACTCAATTAATTTTATTTTTACACTGTCTTCTTCCAGTTTATCCGCTATTCTTTCTGTTTTCGAAATACTTGAGGCAATTGCTTCAAAATTAGACCCATATTTAGCCTTTTCCTTTTCATTCATAAATTTTTCAATTGAACGTCCAAGCATTCTGTGAACAATTAAGTCAGAATATCGACGTATCGGTGATGTAAAGTGCAAATAATATTTAGAAGCAAGACCAAAATGTCCAAGATTTTTGTTGGCATATCTTGCACGCTGCATTGCTCGTAAAATTAATTTGTGAATCAAATACCCTTCTGGCAATCCTGTCGTTCTTTCTATTATGTTCTGAAATTTGCCAGGATGTATTTCTTCCAGTCCTTTTAATGAATATCCAAATTTTATCAAAGTTTCATTTAATGCTTGAACTTTCGCCTTGTCAGGATCTTCGTGGACTCTGTAAATTGCTGGAATTTCTTCCCAGAAAAGTTTTTCCGCCACAGTTTCATTTGCAATAACCATAAAGTCTTCTATAATTCTTTCAGCTTCCCCTCTAGAACGCAATACAATGTCCTTTACGGCCTTATTATCATCTAAGACTACCTTTATCTCAGGTAATTCAAAATCAATGCTCCCACGTCTCTTTTTGTTGTTTCTGATGATTTTAGATAATTCCAGCATATTTTTTAGCATTTCATCAATTTTTCTATATTTGTCATAAAGACCTTTATATTCTTCAGATTCTTCATTCTTTTCCAAAATTGTATTTACGTTTTCATAAGTCATTCTGTATTTAGATTTTATAACCGATTTGTAAAAATCATTTCTTACAACTTTACCTTTTTTATCCAAATCCATTTCTACAGTAAAAGTTAGCTTATCCTCATTCGGATTAAGTGAACATAAATTATTTGATAATTTTCTTGGCAACATAGGAATTACCCTGTCTACAAGATAAATTGAATTTCCACGCTTCAATGCTTCTGTATCAATCTCGGTATTTTCCCGTACATAGTAAGAAACATCGGCAATGCTTACAAAAAGTTTATACCCATCTTCTGTTTTTTCCACATAAACTGCATCATCCAAATCTTTCGCATCAGAACCGTCGATTGTAATAATGTCAAGATGTCTCAAATCTTTTCGATTTTTTAGTTCTTCCGAAAAATCCTCATCAATTTTGTCCAGTTCCTGCAAGACTTCATTTGGAAATTTCTCCTCAATCCCTTCATTCAAAAGCAATGATGAAATTAGTGCCTCTGTATCCTTGGGACTTCCTAAAATACTTATAATCTCTCCTTCAGGCTTTCTTTCCTCATCTCCCCAAAAGTCCACCTTTACAGCCACTAAATCTCCAGTTTTTGCACCTTTTATCAATTTTTTCGGAATATAAATATCCTTCGGAGAATTTCTTGGACGCACAAAGCCAAAACTTAAATTATGCTCAAAAACTCCAACTATAACATCTCGATTTCTTTTTACAACTTTGTAAACTTCCCCTTCACGCTTCTTTCCATCTGAACTTTCCTTCAAAATACGTACCAGAACAGTATCTCCATTCATAGCCGTATTCAAATAAGCTCCAGGAATAAAGACGCTAGCCTCTCCATTAATATCAAGAAATCCGAAATTTCCATTAGAAATAGAAATTTCCCCTTTCACAAACCCTTCCTTCTCAGGCAAGGTATATCTTCCATTCCTTTTCAAATAAATATCTCCGCTTTCTTCCCATGCATTTAAAAGCTGCTTATACATTTTCCGTTTTTTCTGGCTCCATTCCAGCAGCTGTAATATTTCCTGAAAAGTAAACTCATATTCTGCTAGCACTTGTCGCAAATATTTTAATTCACGCTCTTCCTTAAGTTCCATTTTCCGAGTTTTTTCATTTTCTTTTTTAATATTGTAATTTTTTCCACTAAATTTTTTTCCTTTATGAAAATTTTTATCGTTATTTTCAATATTTTTATGTTTTTCTTTCTTTTGTTTATTTCCCATATTTTACCTCTATTTTATTCAATACATCAAATTATACTATTCTTCATTTAAATAACAGATACTTCATAAATTTTAAACTATATTATTTTAACGAGTATTGAAACTTCTTATAATTAATATAATTCATATTTTTCAATGAAATTTAGTATTAGTCTAAATTATAAAATTCTAATAAAATATACTTATATATTGAGAAAATAATAAATTTTCAGATATATTTTAAATCAATTTTTATTTTTTAGATTAAATTTGATTTTTTTAATTTTAGAGTTGATTTGCTATTATTGAATTTCTAAATTTTATAATATTCGGATGAATAATTGAATCCTTTGAAAGTAAATATTTTAATTTTTCCTCAATTTCAAATTTTATTGCCTTATCTAAATCAGTTTTCGCAAGTTCTCTAGCTGTTTCTACACCTTCCCAGCTTCTCCCTTCTTCAATCGCATCTGAAAGATAGACAATCTTAGCAAGAGTACTCATATTTTCTTTCCCAATTGTATGATATTTTATTCCATCCAAAATCTCTTCATCATCAATTCCAAACAATTCGTAGTTTTGCCGTACAAACTCAGCTCCTGCAAATCCATGAAGCACAGCTGTAGACTTCGACATCTTGTCCTCTACTTCAGGATATTTCCCCTTCGTCAAGTCAATCATAACTGACAAGTCAAAAAATTTTGCCACATCATGAAGCCAAGCTGAAGCTGCAACTTTTTCCACATCTACATTATAAATTTTTGCAAGTTCCACAGCACATTTAGCAACTCTTTCCACATGATTGTATCTTTTTTCATCCAAATATTTTTTTACATTCTTCTTAATTACTTCTATATTCATAATACCACTTCCCCTAATTTATAACTTCAAATATAGTAATTTCAGCTTAAATCAAGAATAAAAGATTAGCTCATTCTACAGCCAATCTTTCACCTTTTACATATTTTTACTCTAATTTTTAAGTATAACCATAAATCAACATCTATTGACATTATTATACTACACTAGAAAGAAAAAAACAATAAATCTAAATAATCAAGAAAGCTTTATTATTTTTTATTAAAGCTATTCTTACTTTTTTAAAAAAAACTATTATACTAAACTCGATAAAATAATAAATTCATAGAAAATTTTTCAAAAAAGAATAAAATCTAATATTTTAAAATGATTAAAATGTAATTTTTTTTAATAGAAAATATACTAGTTGTATAATTTATTTCTACTATTCTTCACTAAAACTTTAAACAAGTTTTACAATATATTCTATTAATTCCTCAATTGTATGGAAAAATATTCCATAATTTAATACTGGACGTTTTATTGCTAAAATTTTTACTCCACATTCCTGACATGCTTCAACTTTTTGAAGTTCTCCCCCAGTTTCACCGCTTTCTTTTGTTATAAGATAATCAATCTTAAAATCTTTTAACATCGCAATATTCATATTTTTAGAAAATGGTCCCTGCATTGCAATTATATTTTTAGGTAAATATCCAAGCTCTTCAGCACTTTGTATTGAAGTTGTTGTTGGTAAAATTCTAACAAACAAATTATTCTTCTCTCTTATTTCCTTTATTTCTTCTAAAGTATTAGATCCTAATGTACTTAATACATTTTTATTTTCCACTTTATTTAAAAACATAATTATTTCCTGTAAATTTTTGAACTTAAATACATTTTCACTTCCATAATCAACCATTTTTCTTTCAAATCTTACATATTTTATCTCTTTTCCTTTTTCGGCTCTTTCATTCAAATAACTTACCATTGAAATAACAGTATTACTAATATTTTGTGCATATGGATGGCTAGCATCAATAATTAAGTCAATCTTCTTTTCTAAAATCATGCTTTCAATCTGCAGTACATTCAATCTTTCTGAAAGTACATGCACTTTTTCATTTTTAGCCACATCTTCAAGTAATTTTCCACCATACTCAGTAGCTGTACTCACAATAATTTCATCTTCCCGAACTTTCAAAACTTCATCTAAAATACTTCTGGAATCCTTTGTTCCACCAATTATCCAAATCATTTAATTTCCCTTTCCTAATCATTATAATTTTAGTATCTATCAAATACATTTGATTATACTACTTTATTATTATACTAATAATTTTAACTTTTGCAAATATTATTTATAATTTATTCAATATATTTTTCTAATAAATTTACTAACCAAATAAAAAGTACGATGTTTTATAGCTATTTTTATCCTATTATTAAATAATATGTAATATAATTCAAAATTTATAAATCACTATTTAACATAGAAAATAATATTAAACACTATAATACAAATCACACTATAAAATAAATAAAAAAAATAGATAAAACATTTAAAAAATAAACTTTACAATAAACAAAAAATCTGATATTCTATTCATTATTAAGAAAAAAATTTACAATATTAATCAAATTTTTCAATAAATAAACTACTCTTAAGTTACAAAATTTGAAAATTATGATTTTCTAAAAATTCAATACTAAACTTCACTTAAAACAAAAATAATAATAAAAAATTTTAAATCTAAACTAGATAATATACAATTGAAAATTTATAAAATAAACAAAAAATATCTTAGTTCTATTTTAAAATAAAAATATACCTGTATAACTAATTTTATTAATTTAACATATTTTTCATTTCAAATTTCAATCAAGTTGGCATAATTACAAGAAAATCAAAATATTTAATTAATATTATGTAATTGCAAATTCATGAAATATCTATTATTCTAAAATAAATTAGTATAAAATAAAAAATGACAGAAAGGAATACAAGGAGCTATCTTATAAGATAAATGAAAATATCAAGTCATAAATTCTACATATTTTACTACATCTATAAAATCAATAAAATAATATCTATTGATTTTTAAAAATAAACTTTTTTGGATAACTATATAAATTAAGAAATAAAATCAATACTATTTTCAATAGATTTCTCTACTCATAAAGAAAATATTACCAAACAAATAAGTATACAACATTATGTTAATAAAATTTATTTTCATCTTATAAGATACCCTTATAAAAATATGGATAACAAATTAAAACTATATATTGTAAGACATGGGCAAACAGAATGGAACGTATTAGAAAAATTTCAAGGACAATTAAATTCACCACTTACACCAGAAGGAATAAAAAAAATCGAAAAAACCGCATCAGAGCTTAAAAATATAAAATTCGAAGCAGTTTATACTAGTGAACTAGGGAGAACAATTTCTACTGCTAAAATAATTTTACAAAATAATAATTTTGAAAAAATAAAAAATAAAAATGAAAAATTAACACTTTATAAACTGTCTGAATTAAATGAAATCAACTTTGGAGAATGGCAAGGAATGAATTTCAAAGAGATTTTTATAAAATACCCAGAAGAAGCTCATAATTACTTTTACGATGTAAAAAACTATACTGCTAAAAATATAAAAGGAGAAGAACTAAAAGATGGATTAGAACGTTTTTTAAAAGGTTTAAAAAAAATCAGTTCTAACCATGAATACGGAAATATTTTAATTGTAACACACGGAACAGTCTTAGAACTATTTTTTAATTATATTCAAAATAAAAAAGCTCATGACTTAGACGAACGCAAGCTAATAGGTAATGGAGAATATAAAATTTTTACTTTAGAAAATGAAAAATACAAAATCCTTTAATTGTACTCGAACCTATTTAAAATTGAACTGATAGAAATTATATAATTTATGGTTTGAGTAAAATAGTCATAATTTTTGAGTTCTATTTTAAACTAGTTTTACTATAAATTCACTATAGTTTACTTTTATGGAAGAGCTGTATAATGAAAAAAAGCAAAAAAACTTCCGAGGGAGGAAATTAGATGATAAGGGGTATAAAAAGAATGGCGTCCCCGGTTGGACTCGAACCAACAGTACTCTGATTAACAGTCAGATGCTCTAACCGGCTGAGCTACGGAGACGCAAAAGAAAAAAAGTTTGGCGGCTTCCTATTTTCCCGGGACGAATCAAGTATCGTAGGCGCAGGCAGACTTAACTGCCGGGTTCAGAATGTGACCGGGTGTATCCCTGCCGCTATGATCGCCAAACTTTTGAATATAGATTGCATTGCCTAAGGCAATGGGAAATAAATAGCAGAAGCAAAAGACTACATAAAAGCATACGTAATATTAGTACCAGTCAGCTGAACGCATTGCTGCGCTTGCACCTGGTATCGACCATGTGTTCTCCATGGATACTGCGATCACTCATCTCAAAGCCGGCTTCCCGCTTAGATGCTTTCAGCGGTTATCCGTTCCAGACGTGACTACTCAGCCGTGCCACTGGCGTGACAACTGATACATCAGAGGTCTGTCCAACCCGGTCCTCTCGTACTAAGGTCAGATCTTTTCAGTGCTCAAGCGCCTGCAGTGGATAGGGACCGAACTGTCTCACGACGTTCTGAACCCAGCTCGCGTGCCTCTTTAATGGGCGAACAGCCCAACCCTTGGGACCTTCTCCAGCCGGGATGAGACGAGCCGACATCGAGGTGCCAAACACTTCCGTCGATTTGGACTCTTGGGAAGTATCAGCCTGTTATCCCCGGGGTAGCTTTTATCCGTTGAGCGACGGTCCTTCCATTCGGAACCGCCGGATCGCTAACTCCCACTTTCGTGCCTGCTCGACCCGTCAGTCTTGCAGTCAAGCTCCCTTATGCGTTTGCACTCTTAGGCTGATTTCCATCCAGCCTGAGGGAACCTTTGAACGCCTCCGTTACTCTTTGGGAGGCGACCGCCCCAGTCAAACTGCCCATCTAGCACTGTCTCCGTTTCCAGATTAGAATTCCGACGGCATATGGTTGGTATTCCAACGACGACTCTGCCAAGACTGACGCCTTGGCTTCACAGTCTCCCAACTATCCTATACACATGCAGTAGAACCCAATGCCAAACTACAGTAAAGCTCCACGGGGTCTTTCCGTCCTACTGCAGGTAGCCGGTATCTTCACCGGCATTACAACTTCATAAGGTCTCCAGCCAAGACAGCTCCCAAATCATTTCACCATTCGTGCAGGTCGGAACTTACCCGACAAGGAATTTCGCTACCTTAGGACCGTTATAGTTACGGCCGCCGTTCACCGGGGCTTCAATTCGAGTCTCTCAACCCTCCTCTTAACCTTCCGGCACTGGGCAGGTGTCAGCCCATATACGTCGCCTTTCAGCTTAGCATAGACCTGTGTTTTTGGTAAACAGTTGCTTGGGACTCTTCACTGCGGCCTGTTTCCCCTCAGGGCGTCTCTCCCTTCAGGTATGTCAGGCACCCCTTCTCCCGAAGTTACGGGGCCATTTTGCAGAGTTCCTTAGCTAGAGTTATCCTGTCGGCCTTAAGTTTCTCACTCTGTCCACCTGTGTCGGTTTACAGTACGGGCGCTGGTTCTCATCGATAGAAGTTTTTCTCGGCAGTGTAGGATCGCGGCTTATGCAAGATGCACTTACCCGTCAGGTCTCACATTTAGGCATGCGGATTTTCCTGCATGCCCATGCTACGCCCTTAGAAAGGCTATTCCGTCAGCCTTCCCGCATACCTTCCTGCGTCACTCCGTCTCTCAGGCGATAACAGCGGTACAGGAATATTAACCTGTTTTCCATTCGCCATCACATTTTTGCTTATGCTTAGGTCCCGACTCCCCCAGGGCGGACAAACCTTCCCCTGGAAACCTTGGACTTCCGGCCGGCGGGATTCTCGCCCGCCTTCTCGCTACTCATTCCTGCATTCTCACTTCTGATACCTCCAGAATGGCCTTGCGGCATTCCTTCAACGGCCTACAGAACGCTCTCCTACCAGGCGTGCAAGCACGCCTCCGCAGCTTCGGTTTATGTCTTAGCCCCGTTACATCTTCGGCGCAGATACTCTCGACCAGTGAGCTATTACGCACTCTTTCAAGGCATGGCTGCTTCTAAGCCAACCTCCGGTTGTCTGTGAATATCCACCTCCTTTCCCACTTAGACATAATTAGGGACCTTAGCTGGCGGTCTGGGCTGTTCCCCTCTCGTCCGAGGACCTTGTCATCCACGGACTCACTCCTGGCTATTAATATGCGGTATTCGCAGTTTGCTTGATTTCGGTAAGCAGTACGCCCCCTAGACCATACAGAGCTCTACCCCCGCATATCTTCATGCCAAGGCTGCACCTAAATGCATTTCGGAGAGAACGAGCTATCTCCTAGTTCGATTGGCTTTTCACCCCTAGACCTATCTCATCTCCCAACTTTTCAACGGCGGTGAGTTCGGCCCTCCACTGAGTCTTACCTCAGCTTCAGCCTGGACAGGCCTAGATCACTAGGTTTCGCGTCTATGGCTGGCGACTTGTCGCCCTGTTAAGACTCGGTTTCCCTTCGGCTCCGTTCTATTAACCTTGCCACCAGCCATAACTCGCAGGATGATTAACCAAAATCCACGCAGTCACACATAAAGTGCTCCTACCGTTTGTAAGCACACGGTTTCAAATTCTGTTTCACTCCCTTGCTCAGGGTTCTTTTCACCTTTCCCTCACGGTACTCTTCACTATCGGTCAACAGCAGTATTTAGCCTTGCGTGATATGGTCCACGCTGATTCACGCCAGATTCCTCGTGCCTGACGCTACTCGGGTGCTTCCAGTCGCAGCATATGCTTTATGTTCTACAGGACTATCACCTTCTTCGGTCCAGCTTCCCAGCTGGTTCCACTTACACATATGCGGCTTAAGCATTATGACAATCCGCTGATGGAAGTCCCACAACCCCGTGCCAGCAACGCTGTCCGCTTGGCACTGGCACGGTTTAGGCTCCTCCCCGTTCGCTCGCCGCTACTCAGGGAATCGTTTTTACTTTCTTTTCCTCCCGCTACTTAGATGTTTCAGTTCGCGGGCTTACCGTTTTCACGCATGTCCTCCAGACATGCAGGTTTACCCATTCGGAAATCCGGGAATCACTGATCATGTGCATCTCCTCCCGGCTTATCGCAGCTTATCACGTCCTTCATCGGCTGCTGTTGCCTAGGCATCCTCCGTGTGCCCTTGTTAGCTTTTTCTCCAGAATAACTTTTTACTCCAGTTTAATTGTAATCTTTTACCTACTATTCATTTCCCATTGTCCTAGTATTGAACATAGACATAAGAAGAAGCTGTGCATGTTGCTCCTTAGAAAGGAGGTGATCCATCCGCACCTTCCGGTACGGATACCTTGTTACGACTTCACCCCAATCACTATCCACACCTTAGATGCCTTCCTCCTTGCGGTTGGACCAGCAGCTTCAGGTGCAGACAACTCTCGTGGTGTGACGGGCGGTGTGTACAAGACCCGAGAACGTATTCACCGCAGCATTGCTGATCTGCGATTACTAGCGATTCCAGCTTCATGAAGCCGAGTTGCAGGCTTCAATCCGAACTTGGACCGGCTTTAAAGATTCGCTCGGCGTTGCCGCCTGGCTGCTCTCTGTACCGGCCATTGTAGCACGTGTGTAGCCCAGATCATAAGGGGCATGATGACTTGACGTCATCCCCACCTTCCTCCTGCTCTTCGCAGGCAGTCTCGCTAGAGTCCCCAACTTAATGATGGCAACTAACGATAGGGGTTGCGCTCGTTGCGGGACTTAACCCAACATCTCACGACACGAGCTGTCGACAGCCATGCACCACCTGTCTCTGCGTTCCCGAAGGCACTGCCCGCTCTCACGGGCATTCGCAGGATGTCAAGATCTGGTAAGGTTCCTCGCGTTGCGTCGAATTAAACCACATGCTCCACCGCTTGTGCGGGTCCCCGTCAATTCCTTTGAGTTTCAGCCTTGCGGCCGTACTCCCCAGGCGGATTACTTATCGCATTTGCTTCGGCACGGACACTCTTCATGCCCACACCCAGTAATCATCGTTTACAGCTAGGACTACCAGGGTATCTAATCCTGTTTGCTCCCCTAGCTTTCGCACTTCAGCGTCAGTTACCGTCCAGTGAACTATCTTCATCATCGGCATTCCTGCACATATCTACGAATTTCACCTCTACTCGTGCAGTTCCGTCCACCTCTCCGATACTCTAGCCCTGTAGTTTCCGGGGCAGGCCTGCGGTTGAGCCGCAGGTTTTCACCCTAGACTTACAGGGCCGCCTAGATGCCCTTTATGCCCAATAATTCCGGATAACGCTTGCGACATACGTATTACCGCGGCTGCTGGCACGTATTTAGCCGTCGCTTCTTCTGCAGGTACCGTCACTTTCTTCTTCCCTGCTGAAAGCACTTTACAATCCGAAAACCTTCTTCGTGCACACAGAATTGCTGGATCAGGGTTGCCCCCATTGTCCAATATTCCCCACTGCTGCCTCCCGTAGGAGTAAGGGCCGTATCTCAGTCCCCTTGTGGCCGTTCACCCTCTCAGGCCGGCTACCTATCATCGCCTTGGTGGGCCGTTACCCCACCAACTAGCTAATAGGACGCAAGGCTCTCCTGCAGCGTCTCCTTTCATCAGGCCGGCATGCGCCAGCCTGACAATACCAGGTGTTATCAGTCGTTTCCGTCTGTTATCCCTGTCTGCAGGGCAAGTTCCTTACGCGTTACTCACCCGTCCGCCTTGGCTAGACTGCGCAAGCGCAGCTTCACCAATGACTTGCATGTGTTAAGCATTCTGTCAGCGTTCATCCTGAGCCAGGATCAAACTCTTCATTCAATATATTTCTCATATATTTTATTTCCACCTTAGTCTTGACGAGTTTCTTGCCTTCAAGGCAAGTGCTCTTGACTTTTATTTATATCTTACACATTGTTGCTTCTTCTATTCTTATCTTCTATTGTCCTGCGATACTTTTTCGTATCGACAAGATATATATTATCATATCCCCTCCCCTTTGTCAACTACTTTTTTTCATTTTTTCAAAGTTTTTTTCATTTTTTTATTCGTAAACCATTTTTTAATCCTTAGAAAGAACCTTGGAATTACTATTTTATACTAATACTAACCCTCGTTTAAAAATGGGAATAAATTTTTATAATAGTGTTGTTTAATAGCTAATTCATATCATTCGATTAAATTGTTTTTACTATATCTTGATTAATAATTATTTTTTTATATTACTATGTTTTTTCTTTTTATTTTCGTAGAATTACTCGTTGCCATAAATCCTTATTTTGCAATAAAGGTTTATCCTAATAATTAAAATTGTAATAATATTATTACGTAATACCTATAACTTATCTACAATATTCTTCAGAATTGATAAAAACTTGCCATGTTTAGGTAGTTTTTCCCGTATAGAAAAACGCTCCGATGATTTATTCATAATAGACTTTATTAAAAAAACTAAAATTATATTTTAATTATTTAAAAATATTATGTTTATTCTCCTTATTTAGAAAAGTTTGTAATAATTTCGTTACTTAAAACGAGGGTTAATATGATATGATTTAAAATTTATAAATAACCTATTGCATATTATTACGGCTTTTATATAAAAAATTGTGTATAAAAAAAGGAATTTTTCTAATCATGGTAATTAGAAAGATCCCTTTTGAAGTTTATTAATATTTTAGTTGTGAGTAGACTTCATACCCTTTAAGAAATTCTCGTCCTTTTAAATCTGATAATTCTATCATAAACGCTAATTCATATACTTCTGCTTCTAATTTTTCTACTAATTGAACCATTGCTTTGGCGGTTCCTCCTGTAGCTAGCAAATCATCAACAATCAATATTTTCGAATTTTTTTCAAAAGCATCTTTATGGATTTCTATACTATTTTTACCATATTCCAAAGAATACTCTACACTTTCAACTTCTGCAGGTAATTTTCCAGGCTTTCTTGCAGGAACAAATCCTGCTCCAATATTATAAGCTATTGCAGCTCCGAAAATAAATCCCCTCGCATCAGCTCCTACTACATAGTCTATTCCTTTATTCTTGTATCTGTCTGTAAAATCCTTTATGATGATTTTCAGCCCTTCTTTATCTTTTAACGCTGTTGTAATATCTCTAAAAATTACTCCTTTTTCTGGAAAATCTTCTACTGAACGGATTAATTTTTCTATCTTTTCTTTTTCTTCTATTTTCATTTTTTTTCTTCCTCTTTTCTACAATTATATAATTAATAATAATTCTGTGTACGCTTATACTTATGAATTTTTGATTCGTATTGTTTGAATTAATTTAATTTTTAATAAATTTAAGATATAACAGTATTTCATAAATCAAAAACAATTTTACTGATACAAATGTTATTATTTTCAAAAACCAATAGTTATCATCTTTATTGTTTTTATCAAAATATTAAATACATAAAATTTATGATTCAGTGATTTATTTAACTTATGATACAACTAATAAACTACATATAAATATTTCTTAATTAATCATTCCATAAACTTCCTAAATCAGTTCTTATTTTTTCATTATTCATTAGTTTTAATAAATTTTCCTTAATATTTGGATAAATTATCATTGTTTCCAATTCTTCTTTTGTTACAAATTTCAAATCTGTCAAGACTGCTTCTTCTCCTAATTTTATGATACTATCATTTTTATTATTACGGTGTATTTTATAAAACAGATTTAAAACATGACGTTTCTTATCTGGGGAAATTGTTTCTGAAAAGAACAGAAATTCATCAACTTCTATATCCATATTTGTTTCTTCCTTATATTCACGAATTAAAGCTTCTTTTGTAGTTTCGCCCCAATCATTTCCACCGCCAGGAATAAGCCAGTATTTTTTGTCATTTTTGTGATGTTGGATTAGCAGGATTTTATTATCTTCGATAAGAATTCCTGCCACACGTATTCGTGGTCTAACTTCTTCCATTTTTTCTCCTTATTCTTCCTTTTCTTCCTCCTGATCAATAATAATCGCTCTTATTCTTTCAACACGTTTATTATCCATATCAGTCACTTTTAATATAAATTTATCACCTTTTACCTGATCAAAAACATCAGCGACTTTTCCAAGTTTATCTTGAATGTATCCTGAGATTGTATCGTATTCTTCAGATAAAGGAATTTCTATATTCAATTTATCGTTTACTTCCTCAATAGGGGTGTCTCCTTTTATATCAAATATTTTTTCACGAATTTGCTGAATATTTTCTTCTTCCTGATCAAATTCATCTCTTATTTCTCCAACAATTTCTTCTAGTAAATCTTCAATTGTTACGATTCCCTGTGTTCCTCCATATTCATCAATAACTATTGCCATATGAAGCTGCTTTAACTTGAATTCTTCTAGCAATTCAATCAAAGATTTTGTGATTGGAACAAAGTAGGCTTCTTTCATAAAATCCTTTATTGGAGGATTTTCTCCAGTTTGCTTATCGTAACGGAGTAAATCTTTCATATGGACTGTTCCTACTATTTTGTCAATTGTTTCTGTATAAATTGGGATACGTGTGAACCCTTGATCTAAAATTTCATCCCATACATCGTCTATTTTGCTTTCTGCTTCCAATGCAAATACGTCTCTTCGTGGAGTAAGTATTTCCTTGACTGTTGTTTCGGAAAATTCAAAAATACTGGTAATCATTTCCTCTTCGCCTTCTTCAAATACACCGCTTTCTGTTCCAGCCTTTAAAAATGTTAAAATTTCATCTTCTGTTATTTCAAACATTTGATCTTTTACCTTTATCTTGAATATTCCAACAATAAATCTTGAAATATGTATAAATAAGCGAATTAACGGTTTTAATACAATTCGTATTGTATTTAACGGAATTATTAATGTTCTAGAAACTCCGTAGATGTTGTTTCTTGCTATCAGCCTCGGTACCATTTCAGAAAATATCAGGATAAGAACAATTAACACAAAAAATGAAATTCCTACAAAAAGATTTTCTGCATAAATTCTTTTTATTAAGTAAACTCCTGTAAAAACCATTGAAGAATAAGAAATTGTCTTCACAAACAGAAGTGTTGTAAGTAATTCATTCGGATTTTCCAGCCAAAGCTTTAAAAGTTCGCTTTCCTTTGTTTTCTCCTTTTCTTTTGAATCACTTTTTAAATGTATCTGCTTAAGCGATGATAATGCTGACTCTGCAGCTGATAAAAACGATGTAAAAAACAATAAAACCAATAATAGAACAATATCTAACAAAATCCTCTTCTCTTCCAAATTTTATCCCTTCTTTATTTTTTATTTTTATAAAAATTATTCAATAATCATTAATGTCTGACCTTTTTTTATACTATCCTTGTCTTTAACAAGTATTTTTTTTACTTTTCCTGCAACTGTTGATTTTACTTCATTCATAAGTTTCATTGCCTCTACTATACAAAGTGTCTGTCCTTCTGTAACGGAATCTCCCTCTTTTACAAATGGAGACGCTGTTGGCGATGGTGATGCATAAAAAGTACCAACCATTGGGGAAGTGATTTGTGTTCCTGAAATTTCTTCAGAAGATGCTTCCTGTATTGGTGCAGGAGATGTTTCTTGCGGTTGTACTTCCTGCGGAATATTTGATGGTGCTGTAGTCATAGGTTGAGCTAACGCATTATTTACTATGACATTTCTTTCTTTCTTTTTCTTAGTCAATGAAACTTCAAAATTATTATCTTCATATTTTACTGATTCAATTTTATTTTCATTCATACTTTCGGCTAATTTTTCAATAAATTTAATTTTATCTTTCATTAATTTTCTCACTTTCTTTTTATTTAGTATTATTTATTTTTTGATTATATGATTTAAATGTGTTCTTTATTAGCATTGCAATTGTCATTGGACCAACACCGCCGGGAACAGGGGTAATGAAAGAGGCTTTTTTAGAAACTTCTTCAAAATCCACATCTCCACATAACTTTCCATCCACACGGTTTATTCCAACATCAATCACAACGACGCCTTCCCTTACATCAGATGCTTTTACTAATTTTGGATAACCTGCGGCTGCTATTACTACATCGGCTTTTTGTAATTTTTCAGATAGATTTTTTGTTTTTGAATTACAAGTTTGAACCGTTGCGTGCCTTTGCATTAACAAAAGTGTCATTGGTTTTCCCACAATGTTACTTTGCCCAATCACAAGGACATCTTTTCCTTTCAAATCAATATTATATTCTTCAAACATCTGAATCACTCCAGCTGGTGTGCAAGGCAAAAATCCTGATTCATCTCCAATCATCATTTTACCAATGTTTGTCGTATGAAATCCATCAACATCCTTTTCAGCTAAAATTGCATTTACAATATTTAATTCATCAATATGTTCAGGAAGTGGTAATTGTACCAAAATTCCGTCTATATTGCTATTATTATTTAATTTTTTTATTTCTGAAAGTAAATTTTCTTCTGTAATATTTTCATCAAGTCTAATTGTTTCAGAATAAAATCCAACTCTTTCACAAGCTTTTATTTTATTTCTTACATAAATTTGTGAAGCAGAATTTTCTCCTACTATAATTACCGCAAGTCCAGCTTTTCTGCCAACTTTCTTTTCCAGTTCACTATGTTCCTGTTCAATTTCTATCAAAATCTTTTCTGAAAGCGCCTTTCCATCAATTATAGTCATAGCTTTCCTGCTAAATTAAATTTAACAGGTTCTCCTTTCGATATTATATTTTTTCGCTTATATTATTTATTCTCCAGAAATTTAATTCCTGTAACTTTGCTGAAATATCCATATCTACAACTTTTATGTTTTTATCTAATTCTAATTTATAAGTTGTCATGTTAAGTATTGCAGAAATTCCACTTTTTACAAGACTTTCTGCTGCAATTTGCGCCTGTTCTTTTACAACTGCTAAAATAGCCATTTCAATTCTTGTATCAGAATTATTCTTCATATTTTTTATAAATTCATCAACATTTTGTATATCCTGAACAATTAAATTATTAGCAGCTGTTTTCCCAATCTTATTCTTATCCTTGTCAAATATCCCAACAATTTTAAATCCTTCACCTAAGACATCGAGATTTGAGGAAAGCATTTCTCCCATTTTACCGTGTCCCACAATTATCACATTGTTAATTTTATCAATTCCAAGAATTTTTGTAATAATTTCTATCAGATTATCTATATCATAACCTTTCCCTCGTACACCAAACTCACCAAATGTTGATAAATCTTTACGTACCTGAGCAGAAGTAGTATTCATAATTTTAGCAAGTTCGATGGAATTTATTTCGTTATACTGTTTTCGGACTTCTTTTAGAATAGACAGATATTCTGTCAATCTTTGTATAACTCTTTCAGAAATTTCCATTTTTTTTAACTTCATATTTCCTCCTATGAAAATTAGAAAATTACAATCTAGCCTTCTATTCTTATTTTGAACTAGAATTGCTATACAATAATTTTTCTCCAATTACCATTTTACGTCCATTAATAATATCTACTCCCTTTTGAAGTTTTTTTCCTTCAAATTTTGCCTCCAAAATCAATATTCCCCCATTTGCAACTTTTACAACAGGCCCTTTTTTATTCATAATTTCAACAATTGTACCATTTTCTATTTCATCTTCATATTTTTTTTCAATTTTTTCACTTTTGTAAATTTTTATGTTTTCACCTTTTTCATTGAAAGTATGTGCCGCTGGAAATGGGTTTAATCCACGAATTTGATTGTAAATAACTTCTTTTGTGCTATTCCAGTCGATTTTTGCCTGCTCCTTTGTAATTGGCTTTACTAAAGTGGCTTTGCTATCATCCTGCTTTTCTGACTGAACTTCCCCGTTTTCAATCAGTTTCAACGCTTTTTCAAGTCCAGCCGCTCCCAAATCCTTCAATTTATCGTGCAGAGTTCCAAGCGTATCATCTTCTGCAATTTCACAATATTCCTTTAAAATCACATCTCCAGAATCAAGCCCTTCCTCAATATACATTATGCTCACACCTGTTTCAGTGTCCCCATTTAAAATAGCAGAATGAATAGGCGAAGCTCCCCTATATTTCGGTAAAAGTGAAGAATGAACATTTATTATCCCATATTTTGGAATATCAATTATTTCTTTTGGCAAAATTTTTCCATAAGCTACAACTACGATTAAATCAGGATTTATTTCCTTAATTTTGTTTATAACTTCTTCATCCTTCATTTTTTTTGGCTGAACAACTTCCACATTATTATCAATTCCAAACTGTTTTACGGGAGAAAATATAATTTTATTTCCTCTGGCATTTACTTTATCCTCTTTTGTAAAAATAAGCTGTAAATCCGTATTTTTAAATACAACTTCCAGACTTGGTATTGCAAATTCTGGTGTTCCCATAAATATTGTCTTCATTTAATTTCTCACTTTCCTGACTTTATTTGTCCAAGTCCCTATAAATTCTGCCTTTTGCAAAATCTTTCTTTAGAACATCTAATTTTTTAGCAACTAATCTTTTATTCATAACCGAAAGTTTGTCTGTAAACAGGATTCCTTCTATGTGATCAAATTCGTGCTGAAATGCTCTAGCCCACATTTCATCCAATTCTTCAATGACTTCTTCTCCATTTTCATTCAAATATTTCACTTTAATTTTTGCAGGACGGTTTACTTTCTTAAAAACTCCAGGAATGCTCAAGCATCCTTCCTCCATATCTGCAATTTCCTCAGAAAACTCCAAAATTTCTGGATTAATAACTTTTTTTACAACTCCTTCGTGTTCCAGCACAAAAAATCTTTTGGCAATATCCACCTGATTTGCAGCAAGTCCCACTCCATTGGCTTTTCTCATAAGAGCAACCATTTCATCTAAAATTTCTCTTATATTATCATCAACTACGTCGACTTTTTCTGATTTTTCACGTAAAGTTGGATGTCCATATAAAACTATTTTCATTTTTATTTTTTCTCTCCTTATTAAACTCATTATTACCCATTTTATTTTATCATATTATTTGATAAATTTTAATAGAAAATAAATATTATTTTTGATTTAACAGAATAGGCATTTCTGGAATATAAATTGCAATAAATTTTTGCTTTGCTTTTGTAAAAAATTTTTTATCTCAAATACTTCTTTTTTTAATATTTTATGATATTATATTTAAAAATATCAACGAAAGGAAATTGATAAAAATGAAAAAATTTTTATCAACATATTTATATTTATTATTATATCTATTATGTTTGTATTTTCCCTATATTTAAAGCACTCTTCTTATAATTTTTATTTAGCAATTTTATTTTTTATTATTGGGGGTATTTATAATTATATTTCCAACAATGTTGAAGAAACAACTGAAATAAAAAAATCAGTATAGTTTCAATAATGTCTGGTGTTTTGTCCCTAGTTTTACTTCTAGTTCTTAAAAAAACAGAGATTAATCAAAGAAATTTTGCATTAGATTTATTCTATGAATTACGTTTAACATTTGTATTTATAATAATAATTAATTATTTTGAATCTTTTTTCAATAATCCATCTCAAAAAAAGCGATTTTGGATGCTATTTATAATTTCTAGTTTAATTTTATTGATACCGTTATTTTTATTTCTTCAGAATAAAGATGAATTTACTATTAGCATAATAACTATAAATAAAGAAGAAATAAAGAATATAATTTTATTTATAAGTATCTCCTGTATCTCTGAAGCCAGTCTTATATATTTATAATAAAAATAAATTTTTCTCCTCAAAAATATATTATTGAGGAGTTTTTTTCAATCCCAATTTTGTTTCCGATACAAGTACCGCAAAAAGTACCAATCCAGCCCCAGCTGCCACTCTAAATGATAACCTCTCACTTAATATAAAAAATGCAAAAAGTGGTGCAAAAAGCGATTCTGTTGACATTAATACTGAAGCTCTTGTGGAAGTTGTATATTTTTGGCAGAATGTCTGTAATACTGTTGGTATTGCCGTTGAGAAGATTGTTAAATAAATTATCGCAATCAGCATCATTCCTGTAGGCTTTTGAATTTTGCTCGTATCTGAAAAGATAAAAATATTTGCCACAAACAATATTCCTGCAACAAACATCTGCATAACAACAAGTTTTAAAGGCTCAACTTTTTTGCTGAAATACCCATTCGTAGCAATCTGCCCTGCAAAAAATACTGCACTTATAATTGTCAAAATATCGCCAAAATTAAGATTTGCAATATTCATCTTCCTATCAAAACTTATCACAGCAACTCCCATTACACAAATAAACGAAGCTAGAAATGCAAAAATATCAGGACATTTTTTGTGCAAAAACCAAAAAATATAAGGCACAATTATAACGTTTATCGAAGTAAAGAAGGCATTTTTACTAGCAGTCGTGAGCATTGCCCCATAAGTTTGAAAAGCGTATCCAAAAAATTGAAAAATTCCAACTATTAATCCAGCAAGAACATCATTTTTTGTGAATTTTCCAACTCTTCTAAAGAAAATCCCATAAAGAATAAGCCCTCCCACAAGAAATCTAACCGCTGACAAATAAAATGGATCAACTCCTGTATTCAGCCCAATCTTCACAAATACAAATCCAAGTCCCCAAAATATCCCTACAAAAAGCAGTCCAAAATCTGCTAAATACTGTTTCACAAAACTTCTCCTTATCATTTTGAAATTTTTCCAAAAATAAATTAGTAATATTAAATAAATCTAACTTATATTAAACACTGTTTAAAAAATAAAATTTAATTCTTAAGTATCTATATAAGGGATTTTATTTAGCTTTTGAAAAACTGTTTATTATTAATAAATGTTTTTTCATAATTTCATATTTTTTCTTTTTATAAAGCAAGGGAAATCAATCGCCATTTCCCTTGCAACCCTGGCTCGTCTAAGCATTTTTTTGAAATAAAAACGAAACTCGCTAACGCTCAGACAGTCGTTTTCATTCAAAAAAATCACGACATTCTATATTAAATTATTAAAAATTATTATATTTAAATTTTAGGTTTTAACATTTTGAAAATATTAAATAAGCAAAATTTCGTTAAAGAAAAAATAACTGTCTGAGCGTAGTTTTTACGAAGCGAGTTTTATTTTTTCTTTATTAAGAAAGTTTTGCGTAAAGCGGGGTAGTTCGTAGAACATTTCGCGATTATTTCTAAGTAGTACTCAGTTAAATATGTTAAAATAATTGTTATTGCGAAAGAGGGCATGGCGTCTAATGCCCTTACGTTACAAAAAATTGAGTAAAAAAATAGAAAAAATTATTATTAATCATAATACTTATAAATAAATTATTAAAAATCTTTAAGATAGATACTTAATGATTAAATTTAATTAAAGAATATTTTACTAACTACTAAATAAATATAATAATAACCTTATTTAAAAATAATTTTACAATTCATTTCATTACTTTGTTTCATCGCTAAAAAATTTCTTATAAATATCCAGTTTCAAAAATTCATTTTCTATTTTTCCATCATTCTTTTCCAGATATTCCATTACAAAATCACGTACAAATTTGATTTCCTTCACATTTTTTACAATGTCGGTAAAAAGCATGTCAGATACTCCACTTTGCCTTGTTCCCAAGATTTCTCCTGAATTACGTAACTTTAAGTCTTCTTCGGCAATTTTGAATCCGTCTGTTGTTTCTTCCATAACTTCCAGCCTTTTTACTGAAATTTCATTTGTTGTTTCGGATTCTAAAAAGCAGTAGGACTGGTATTTTCCACGACCAACTCTTCCACGTAGCTGATGAAGTGAAGAAAGTCCAAATCTTTGAGCATCACGGATTACCATAATTGAGGCATTTGGCACATTTACTCCAACTTCGATTACTGTTGTGGAAACTAGAATGTCAAGTTCGTGATTTTTAAACTGTTCCATAACTTTCTGCTTTTCCTTGTAAGTTTGCCGTCCGTGCATAAGCCCAATTTTTCTATTTGGAAAAATTGAAATGTATTCTTCGTATGTTTCCTGTGCTGATTTTACATTCAGGCTCTCACTTTCCTCAATTAATGGCGAAACTATGTACACTTGCCTTCCATCTTTCATTTTCTTTTCCATAAAGTTATACATTTTTTGTCTGTCAATTTCATTTTGTATCCATTTTGTCTTAATCGGACTTCTCCCAGCAGGCAACTCGTCAATAATTGATACATCCAAATCTCCATAAATTGTAAGTGCAAGTGAACGTGGAATCGGAGTAGCACTCATAACAATCAAATTGGCAAGATTTCCCTTGTCACGTAAAAGTTTTCGCTGTGTTACCCCAAACCTATGCTGTTCATCAATTACAATTAGCCCAAGATTTTTGAAAATTACATTGTCCTCTATTAGAGAATGTGTTCCAATTACAATGTCAACAAGTCCTTCTTTTATCTCATTTAGCAGTTTTTCCTTTTTCTTTCCCTTCACACTTCCAGTCAAAAGTTCCACTCGTATGTCAAGATTCATAAATTCATCTACAATTCCTAAATAATGCTGTGTAGCAAGAATTTCTGTTGGTGCCATAATTACCCCTTGATAATTATTTTCCACCATATAAAGAAGCATTATAAATGAAACAATCGTCTTTCCAGAACCAACATCCCCCTGAATAAGCCTATTTACAATCTTTCCAGCCTTTAATTCAGAATAAATCTCCTTTATTACACGTTTCTGAGCTTTTGTCAAATCATAATCCAGACCCTTTATAAATTTGCTCACAAGACTTTTGTTGTCTTCAAGTTTATAAATATTCTTATTTGCCTTGTCAACACTAAAACGATTTTGTAAAATTCCCATTTCCAGAAGTAAAATTTCCTCCAGCATAAATCTTTTCCGTGCTTTGCTTTGTTTTTCCTCATTTTCTGGAAAATGAATATTTAAAACCGCCTCTTTTCTTCCAAGCAGTTTCTCTTTCTGCAAAAATTCCTTTGGTAGATTTTCCTGCAACAAATATCCGTAATCCATTAAGGCATTTTCCATAACTTTTCTAATTGCCTGCTGTCTGAGCGACTCAGTAGACGGATAAATAGGTAATATCTGCTTTTGTTCCTGCATATCAAAATTAGCTTGATTGATTTTTTTATACTCAGGATTTACAAGCTGAAATTTTACAGTCTTTCTCACTTTCCCATAAACTGTAATCTCATCGCCAATGTGAATACCATTTTTCACAAACCTGTTATTAAACCACACAAGCTCAATCATTCCGCTATCATCACTCAAAACCGCTCGAAACATAGTTCTTCCAGCCTTTATATACTGATTAACCACATTCACAACCGTTCCCTGTAAAATCACAAATTCATCTGCCAGAATTTCCGCAATTTTCTTATGATTGCTCCTATTCTCATAAGCTCTTGGAAAGAAATAAAGCAAGTCATAAAGTGTAAAAACTCCCAATTTCCTAAATTTTGGAATGTTTGTTTTTGTAACTCCTTTTATTTTCACCTTTTCTAAATTTTCATAAAGCAAGTTATATGTTTTCATATCCATTTCCGCCTTATTTATATTATAGTAAAACTTATTTAAAACCAAACTCAAAAGCTATGACTATTTTACTCAAACCTTAAATTTATATAATTTTAGCAGTTTAATTTAAAATAGGTTTGAGTATACTTTTCAAATTAAATCTTTATATATAAATCAAATTGATTTTACTATAATGATACCATAATTTGCTTAAATTTTCTATATTTTATAAAAAATAAAAATAGAATGAGATTTTTTATAACTACTCTTAGTATTTTATATTCAAATGAATAATTATTTGTAATCCAGCAAAAAGAAAAATAAAACTGCCTCAATATTCTGAAGCAGTTTACTTTTTTTATTTTTATAAATTATGATTTATCTGTCTATTTATTTTCGATAATTACTGTTTTTGGATCAACTTTATTTCCGTAAACAGGCTCAAGAGTGGCTTTATATGCTTTTTCAAAGAATCCTTCCTTAGTAAGAGCATCTATTTCAGTATTTAGCCAGTCTAACAGTTCCTTGTTCCCTTTTCTTACAGCTGGAGCAATGTAGTCCTGGTCCCCTAGCTGTTTAATATCCACAACAAATCCTGGATTTTCTGTTGCCCATGCGAATACTAGAGTATTATCGTGTGCAAGTGCAGCTCCTCTTTTATCTAATAATGCGTTAAATGTCTCTGTGTTTTGGTCATATTTTAGTAATTCTATATCTGGATGATTTTTAGTAAAGTAGATTTCTGCTGTTGTTCCTTTGTTAACTATTAATTTTTTACCTTTCAGCTCCTTCACATCTTTTATTGGAGCACCTTCTGGTGAAACAATCCCTAATGATACCTTCATATAAGGTTTTGCAAAATCAACTTTTTGTTTTCTTTCGTCTGTTACTGTAAAATTCGCTAGAATAATGTCAACTTTATTTGATAATAAATATTCTACTCTGTTTGCAGCTTCTAATGTGATAAATTCTATTTTATTTTCGTCACCTAATAAATCTTTTGCAAGCCTTTTTGCCAAATAAATATCATAACCTTGATTTTTCCCATTTTCATCAACAAATCCAAATGGCGGCTTATCTCCAAATACTCCTATTCTTATTTTTCCTGCTTTTTTTATAGCCTCAATTGACCCTGGTTCAGCACTTCCCTTTCCACCTTTTCCACAGCTTATTGCAAATACTCCTAAAACTAAGATTGCAATAATTTTTACAAACCTTTCAAAATTCTTTTTCATAATTACCTCCAAGTTTATTTAATATTTTTGTAATTTCTTATCCTAATTTTTTCAATTCATCTTTTAAATATTTAGCTAGTTCCAACATAGCATATTTTCCAGCTATTTTTTCAGCGTCGGCATTGTAGTTGGTATTTGTATTTATGTCATAAACAAAAACTTCGTTGTTTTCATTTATGATAAACTCTATTGCCGCCACATCTATGTGGTTTTCTTTCAAAAATTTTTCATATTTTTCAATTTGATTTTCTGGCAATCTTTCAATAATTCTAAATTTTGATTTTTCTGTGGCTTCTTCTCCTACAGGACAGAATTTATCATTTATCTGGCACGAATCTGCTGGACATAGTTCAAATCCATCGCTTGAGTCAACTTTTACGGAATAGAGATATTTTCCACCTATAAATTCAGCTCTTATGATATGTCCGTCCACAGACTTCACATATTCCTGAATCAAACTTATTCCATCAACAGAATCTTCAAAATCATTTCCATTTACATAATTGTCAAGTTCTTCATAACTTCTTATAAGTCTTACCCCAAGACCTTTTCCAGCTCTGTTGTGCTTTATGATAAAAGGATATGTGTCAAGTTCCTTTGCAGCATTTAAAATTTGATCTTTTCCCACAGCTCCTAATGTTTTTGGAGTATTTATCCCTGCCTTTTGCAGTAAGATGTATTGTTTCAATTTACTCACTTCAAGATTTATAGCAGATGTCCCATTAATTACACGAACTGCTTCTGTCCCTTTGTTTTCGAGCCATGTTAAGACTTGCTCCGTTAATTCTGGTGCATATCTATGCCCTCTTGTGTGTGAAGAAGCGCTCATTCTATTATAATACACGCCTTTTTCAGGCTCTTTTCCTATATTTAATATTCCTTCTGACAAATCCAGTTCTTCATAAGGAACTGACAATTCATCCAGCCTTGCAGTTAGATGTCTTGTCCAATCCATATTTTCATGAATTATATATACTTTTGACATATTTTCATCCTTTCTATTTTTATTTTTAAAGTTTATTCAACTACAGCCGTATTTTCTCGAAGTCCATCATACACTTCCTCTGTTTCCACAACTTCATATTCTCCAGTTTTTTCAATAATCGCAGGAATAAGTGTGTTTCCAACTACATTTACTGCTGTACGTCCAGCATTTGCCAAAAAGTCAACTGATACAATCAGGGCAATACCCTCTGCAGGTAAATTAAGCTGTGTTGCAGTCGCAAGCAGTACAACCAATGCTCCAGATGGAACTGCTGCAATTCCTTTTGTAATTATTGTCAAAAATAATATTAACGGTATTAATTGACCCCATGTAAGCGGAGTTGAGTACAAGTTTGTTATAAATGTTACTGATAAACTTATATAAATGCAGGCTCCAATAAGATTGAATGAATATCCAAGCGGTGTAGCAAAAGCTGAAACTGATTCAGATATTCCATTTTCTTCACTACGTTCAAGAAGTGTCGGTAAAACTACTGCAGAACCTCCTGTTGTAAAAGCTATTAGTACCAAATCCTTAATATTTGATAATAATTTTAAATAAGGAACTTTGAATATGTATGCAATAATCGGAAATACGACTAATAGAGCTGCCAAGTATCCAACATAAAGAAGCATTACAAACTGTCCTAACAGATACAAATCTCCAAGTCCAGTTTTTGCGACATTGCTTGCAATCAGCCCAAACACTCCCACAGGTGCAAATGCAATGGCATAATCTACAATCTTATACATAGCCTTTATCCAAGATTCAAAGAATGCTATCACAGGTTTATTGTCATCTCCAACAGCAATTAAGGCAATTCCCAGAAATACCGCAAAAAATATAACCGGTAGAAGATTTCCATCTGCAAATGCTGTAAATACATTTTTAGGTACAATTGATGTTAAGAAATCGCTCAAATTAATGTTAGAAGCAACATCTTTAATAGCTTCTGTGGAAATGCTTCCAGCTTTTATATTTGCACCAATTCCTGTTACTTTCCCTAAAATAAGGCTAAGCGTGATTACTAACGTTGTAATTGAGAAAAAGTGTAAAAATGTCTTGAATGCAAGATTTCCAAACTTTTTAGTATTTTTCATTGTAACTATTGACAGAACAACTAACGGAAATACAAGCGGTACAATAACCATCTGAACTAAACTTGTAAACAGCACTCCCAGTATTTTTAACTCTTTAGCAAACGACGGAAATAATTGTCCAACCAAAATTCCTAATAACGCACCAATCAATATCTGTGCCAATAAATTCAATTTTCTAAATCCTAATAATTTTTTCATACTTTCATTCTCCCTTCAACAATTAGCATTCACTAAATTGTTTTACTAAATTTTTTATTTATATCAACAAAGCTGATTCCACCTTATCTTTCTTTTCAAAATTAAATATATTTAAGAATTTCTTAGCTCTTTCAGTTTTTGGATTTCTAAAAAATTCCAGCGGATAATTTGTTTCAACGATTTCTCCAGAATCCATAAATACTATCCTATCCGCAACTGCTTTAGCAAATTCCATTTCATGAGTAACGATTATCATTGTCATTCCTTCCTTTGCCAGTTCCAGCATTACATCCAGCACTTCTCTTACCATTTCGGGATCAAGTGCCGCTGTAACCTCATCAAACAGCATTATTTCTGGATTCATACATAGTGATCTTATAATTGCTATTCTTTGTTTTTGTCCTCCTGACAGTTCTCTTGGATATGAGTTCTTTTTATCCAGAAGCCCTACTCTTTCCAGCAATTTTTCTGCTTGTTCCGTAACTTCCTTTTTATCCCTTTTCTGTACTTTAAGCGGTCCTAACAGAAGATTTTGCATAACTGTCATATGATCAAATAATTCGTAACTTTGAAACACCATTCCTATTCTCTGACGTATTAAATGCCATTTTGTCTTATCTTTATTAATAACATTTCCTTGTAATTTTATTTCTCCAGACTGAATTTCTTCAAGTCCGTTTACACATCTTAAAAGTGTACTTTTCCCACATCCAGAAGGTCCTAATATTACTACAACCTCGCTTTTATTTACTGAAAGTGAAACTCCTTTTAATGCGGGTATGCCTTTTTTGTATTCTTTTTTTATATCAGAAAGTTCCAATAAAACTTCCGAATCTGCCATTTTGTTTACCTCCGTTTCCTTTATTTTTTAAATAGCCCATTTTTTCTCCATTTTTTTTGATAATAATGTAATTGGATAACAAATTATGAAATATAGAAAAAATATGAACAGATACACCCAAAATGGTGCCATCGGATTTTTCCTGCTTGAAAACTCTATAATTTGCCGTCCTATTTTTAGAACTTCTGCAACTTCTATAAAAATCGCAAGTGAAGTTGTCTTAATCATTCTTGTTATAAGGTTTACCGCTGCAGGTGCAATTCTTCTTACAGCCTGTGGAAGCAGCACATATCTATAAACCTGGCTTGTATCAAGTCCTAAAGCCTTTGCACTTTCCCCTTGAATTTTTGGAAGAGAAATAATTGCTCCTCTCACAATATCCATCATTTCAGCTGTTCCCCATATCACAAACACTATTATTGTCGTAGTTTCTGAGTCAATATGCAAATCAAAGCCTTTTGCAACTCCAAAATAAATTATGAACAGCCACACAAGCAAGGGAATGATTCTCATACTTTCCAGATAAAACTTCAATATTCCATAAATAATCTTATTTTTTGAAGTCATAACTATTCCTAGAATTAATCCAAACAATATTGAAAATACTATGGAAACAAGAGCAATTTGTCCCGTTACAATAAGCCCACCCATAAGCCTTTGCAAATTGACTCCTTTAAAAATAACATCAATTCCCGACAGTTGCATATCTTATTCTCCTTTCAATTACTGTTAAAATAAACGAAACTGGTAAAATAATAATCAAATATGCTACAACAAGCATAAACAGACTTTCATTCGTTTTATAATAAAGCCCTATCAAATCCCGTGTCAGATACATCAGTTCCATTAAAGCCAAAATCCCTATTACTGAAGTTTCTTTCAAAAGAAATATTATATTTGCCGCTATCGCTGGAAATGAAACCGTAAATGCCTGTGGCAATATTACGTTAGTTATAAGCTGTGATTCTGTAAGTCCAATGCTTAACCCAGATTCCCTCTGCCCTTTCGTAACCGACTCCAATCCGCTCCGAAATGCCTCACACATGTAACTTCCGCCAAGGAAAGATAATCCAATCACAGCACAAATATGCGAATTAAACGTAATTCCAATTTTTGGAAGCCCAAAATACAGAAAGAATAACTGTATTACAAGTGGCGTATTTCTCGAAAGTTCAATATAAATTCCCACAATCTGCCTAACAGCTGGAACTCTATAATAAAGCACCAATGCACAAACTATTCCAATCAATATTGAAAATATAATTCCAAAAATTCCTATAATCACAGTCAATTTCATTGCTTCTAAATATTTAGGAATATTTTCTATTATAAAATTAAAGTCCATTTTTGTATTTCCTTTCTAAGAATGTTATTGTATATTTTACTTTTTTATCTCTTATATTTGTATGTAAAAATATTATACTATAAAAAATTTTATTTGTAAAGAATTATTTTTGTATATACACAAAAAATATTTTATACTATACTCAAACCTATTTTAAATTAAACTGCTAAAATTATATAAATTTAGGGTTTGAGTAAAATAGTCATAGCTTTTGATTTTGGTTTTAAATAAGTTTTACTATAATACTAAACTTTATAACTATACTCGAACCCATTTAAAATTGAACTGATAGAAATTATATAATTTAGGGTTTGAGTAAAATAGTCATAATTTTTGAGTTCTGTTTTAAACTAGTTTTACTATACAACAAAAAAAGAAGCAGAATCTTAAAAATTCCACTTCCACATTCATCAGTACATTCTTCCTAAATCACATATCAATAAGTTCGATTTCCATATTTGTCCTTGCAGTAATAATAACCATTCTCATTCTCATAACATCTTATACCTCTTTCAGCTGCTCGCCGATCTGAATCTTTCCAGAGAGCAATATCATGTGCACTGCATCCTACAACTGTCATTCCAAGTAACACAATCAAAATCAATTTCTTCATAAAAATCAACTCCTATCCCATATTCTATTTATTATATTATAACAATTACTTATAATTTCCAAATTTTATTTTTAGGGGTTTTTGATTAGAATTTCCTTATATTTACTTTTTCACTCTACAAAAACCCGCCAGCAAAGTTCAACTGGCAGGCAAAAGGTAGGACAACAAGACAAGAATTCAACTGCTAATCTTAACTGCTAAAAATCAAAAACAATATGATTATAACAGCCAAAACAGTCAAATCCCAATTTGCCATTGCAACCACCTCCCTGCTTTTATAAATTGTAGTATCAAGGTTGCGACCCTTGACAAATAATTATAACATAAAAAAAAGCCCCATTCAACAAGAACAGAGCTTTTTTTTCGCATTTTTACTACAACCTAAAAGCAGGTTTTTTATTCAAAAGTATTATATCATTTTTTCCAAAAAAATTCAATCACAAAATTTTCAAAATAAAAAAAGAAGCAGAATCCAAAAAATCCCACTTCAAAATACATTAAGTTTCAAAAAAATCACATCATATTTACAGGATCTACATCAATTGTTACCCTGACTTTCTTTTCTCTTTCCCGAAATTTGCCTACACATTTTTTTATGATTTTTTTAATTTTTAAGATATTTTCTCTTTCAAATTTAAAAAATATTTGGTATCTGTATCTGCCGTTTATTTTGTAAATTGGGGATTTAAAAGCGTCTGAAATAAAATCATTTGAAGTCAAGTTCATAGCTGCGTTTACATTTCTTATAATTTCTTCACGCAAAATTTTGGCTTTTTCCATTACCAAATTTTCTTCAGTTGCCGAAATTACCAAAATTATAATTCGTCCAAAAGGCGGATAATTTAACATTTTTCGCATAATCATCTCGTTTTTGTAGTATCCTTCGTAATCACTTTTAATTGTTTTTTTTATTACATCATTTTCGCCATTAAAAGTCTGAATAATCACTTCCCCATCCTTTTCTCCACGTCCTGCACGCCCTGAAGCCTGTGTCAATAGCTGAAAAGTCTTTTCCGAGGCCCGAAAATCTGGAAAATTTAAGATTATATCAGCATTAATTACTCCGACTAATGTTACGTTTGAAAAATGCAGTCCCTTTGCAATAATCTGTGTTCCGAGCATTATGTCGTATTTGTGATTTTTAAAGTCGTTGTAGGTTTTTTCATAATTCTGCTTTGTCTTTATGCTTTCAGAGTCTACTCTTACTATTCTTGCCGATGGAAACGCCGTCGCTAATTCCTCTTCAATTTTTTCCGTCCCAGCGCCAATTTGCCTCATTTTATGCCCACCACATTCATCACACGCGTTGTTAAAGCGTTTTTCATATCCACAGTAATGGCATTTGAGACTATTATCATATTTGTAATAGTTTAAGGAAATACTGCAGTTCGGACAAGTTGGAATATTTCCACAATCCTTGCATTTTAGCAAATTTGAAAATGCCTTTCTGTTCAAAATCAAGATAACCTGCTCATTTTTTTGTAAAGTCTGAGAAATCCTATTTAGCAATTCTTCTGAAAAATTTTCTGTTGTTTCATTCAAATCCACAATTTTAAATTTTGGCAATTTAGCATTCTTATACCTTTTTGTGAGCTCAATTAATTCAATATCGCCCTGCTGTGCCTGATAATAAGTTTCAAAAGATGGAGTTGCCGAACCTAAAATAACTTTTATCTTTTCACTTTTTACAATTTCAGCTTCTTCCAAATTAACATTTTTCTCTAATTCATTATTTTTTTCAAGTTTTTCATCTTTTTTCAAATTTTCGTTTTGCAAAAATGCCCTTTTTATCGCCACATTTTTTACCTGATACCGTGGATTATTCTCCTGCTTATAGGTATTTTCATGCTCCTCATCCACAATAATATATTTCAAGTTCTGAACAGGTGCAAAAACCGCCGATCTTGCTCCAATCACAATTTTCTTTTCGCCATTTCGTATGAAAGTCCACTCTTCCCGCTTTTCCTTGTCTGTAAGTTTGCTATGAAGAATAGCCACTTCATTGTGAAATTCCTCCTCAAGCCTTTGTATCATCTGAACTGTAAGTGAAATTTCAGGTACCAGAAAAATACTGCCAAACCCTTGTTTCAAGGCTTCCTTTATCAAATTAATATAAATTTCCGTCTTCCCTGAACCAGTTATCCCCTTTAACAGAAAAATCTGATTTTTACTATTTTTTATCGTATCCACAGCCTTTTGCTGCTCATCATTCAAAATAATTTCCTTTTCTACAATTTCACTTTTTCCCTTTTCACTTTTTGAAATTTTAGAATTTAAAATAACTTTCTTTTCAATCGAAATAACCTTTTCATTTACAGCTCTTTCCACAATTTCGCTAGAAAAATTCTTTTTCAAAGTTGCAACCGTAACTTCCTGACGTTTTTTCATATATTCGTTAAATTTTTTTATTTCCTCAATTTTTTCCACTTCCAAAGTTTCATTATTTTCAGAAAATTCCTTTTGAAAAATGGCTTTTTTGGAATAATTTAACTTCAATGCTCCTGGATAAACTGACTTTATTACGCTATAATAATCACTTATATAATAATTTTTTATCCATCTTATAAGCTGCATAATATCGGATGGAATGGATAAAACTGGGGCAACATCCTTAATTTTTTTCACTTTTGAAATATCAAACTGAATCTGATTTTCATTAACAATTGCTACAATAAGCCCCATTTTATCCTTATTTATAAAATTAACAATGCACCATTGCCCAATTTCATACTTCTCTTCCGATTTATACGTATATATTCCCTGATTATTTTCCACATAAATTTCATAATAATACATTTTTACCCCTTAACATTTCTTCCTCAATTAATTTTTATAAAAAATACTTTTATTCCAACATTATCTGTATCTTCGTCTGTTTATCAAGTTTAGTTCCTTTTTCAGGAAATTGGGAAATAATCTTTCCACTTCCAGTAATCTCATATTGTGAAAATTTCCCTTGCGGATAAATTGACAAAAATTCCCTAAGACTAATTCCTGTCAAATCAGGCATAATATTTTTTTCAAAATCTTTCTTAATTTTTCCTAAATCTTTTTTTACTTCCTGCTCAACAAATCCAGTATTCTTAATAAGTGTCTTAACTTGACCATTTGGCTGGATTCTTTTATGATTAATTAATTTTTGCAATACATTTCTTGCTGACGGTAAAGCAACTTCTGAACCATAAATAAAGTTTCCTTTAGGCTCATTAATTGTTATTAATATAGCATATTTAGGCTTGTCTACTGGAAAAAATGCAAAAAACGAGCTGACATGTAAATTTTTATATCCTCCCTTTTCTGCTTTTTGAGCAGTCCCTGTTTTTCCACCAATACGATAACCAGCAATATATGCATCTTTACCAGTTCCTCTAGTTACACTCGCTTCCATATATCTTCGGCTTAATTTTGAAACTTCATCACTAAACACTTTTCTTATTACAACAGGTTTGTTCTGTTTGACAATATTTCCTTTACTATCTTCCACTTTATCCACCAAATAAGGTTTTAATAACTTCCCATCATTAATAACCGCATTTAATGCCATCATTATCTGAATCTGCGTCATTGAAATTCCTTGTCCATAACCCATTGTTGATCTTCCTACCTTGTTTAATTTTTTGGATTCAACAAGTTTTTTGGTTGATTCAAAATAAGTGTCTATACCTGTTTTTGTTCCTAATCCAAGATTTGAAAAATAATTAAGAACAGTATCATTGTTCAACATTAGCATTATTCTTACCATTATTACATTTGAAGATTTTGCAATCGCATCAGCTAGGCTTAAACTACCACTCACACTATTATCATGTTCTCTAAGTGTTCTATCATCTACTCTTATCGAGCCTCCTGTATAAAGCTGTGTATTTTCATCAATTTTTTTTGTTTCAAGACCCATTGCAACTGTTATAGGCTTAAATATAGACCCTGGTTCAAAAAAATCTGTAATAGTTCTATTTTTTATATTTGATTTATCCTCTGATTTAGGATACGAAGACATTGCAATCACTTTACCAGTTTCCACTTCTATCAAAATTCCCATTGCCGATTCTGCCTTATGGTCTACATATGCCTGTTCCAGTTCGCTATTAAGAGCATCCTGCATAAAACTGTCAATAGTAAGGACAAGATTATTACCTTCTTCTTCTTTCCTGTCTTCTGATTTCTTCATTTTTCCAAATTTCATAATTTCCTGCAATGCCTTTGGAACTTTTCTAAGCCCCGTCGTAATACCTGTTTTACCTGAAAGCTCTTTATCGTAATACTTTTCAATTCCGTACATACCTCTGTTTTCTTTATTAACAAATCCTACTGTCTCTTGAAAAGCATTATTTTGAACATAACTTCTTGTAAACATTGTTTCAAACGTTACACCTTTATATCTTCTTTTATATCCCTCTTTTTTTAGAGTTTTCACATTTTTAATATCATTATCAATTTCAGCTTCAATAGCTATTTTTGTATTATAAGGAATTATATAATCAATTTTCAGATATTTTTTCTGTTCATTTTTACGTTTTAAATACTCATTTTTATATTTCTCAGTTTCCAGATTAGGAATATATGTTTTCAACATTTCTAGCACTGTATTAATATTTTTTTCTTCAATCAAGCCGGGATCAAGATTAATAATAAACTGCTCATTGTCATAAGCTAGAACCTGTCCATCACTTGTGGATATTTTCCCTCTTTTAGCTTTAGTAAAGCTTTTTGATGAATACTGTTTTTCTCCTTCATCTCTTAATTTGTTTCCACCTTTTGTCTGAATACTGTAAACTTTTCCAAGTATTGCAATAAATCCTATAGTTGTAAACAAAACCAATAAACCAAATCTTCCTCTGAATGTATTTAAATATTTCAAAAATATCTTCAAAAATTTTTCAGTTTCCTGATCTTTTCTATTCTTTTCTATATTTGACTTTGCCCTGTCAATAATACTACTTTTTTTATTACCCTTTTTCATTTTTCTCCTAATTTAACCAATATTAACCTTCAAGTCTTGCTAAAATCATTTCATTAATCATTTGCGGATTGGCTTTACCTTTAGAAAGCCTCATTGACTGTCCCACAAGATATTTTAATGCGTTACTCTTTCCAGCCTTATAATCTTCCACAGATTGAGGATTTTCAGCCAGCACCTGCTCTACAATCTTTTCAATTTCGCTGTTGTCTGTAATTTGCACAAGCCCTTTTTCCTTTACGATAATTTCAGGATCTTTATTTTCTGAAAGTAATATTTCAAATACATCTTTTGCAATTTTTGAACTAATCGTATTAGCTTTTATCAATTTAATTAATTTTCCAATATTTTCAGACTCAATAGAAAATTCCTCAATAGAAATATTTTTTTCTTTTAGCACACGTAAAATTTCTGTCAATACCCAGTTTGCCGCAAGTCTTGAATCATCCGAAACTTTTACAACTTCTTCATAATATTCAGCCAGTTCCTGCTCTGACGAAAGAGTAGCCGCTTCCATTTCATTCAATTTATACTCATTAATAAATCTTTTTGCCTTCTCATCTGCAAATTCTGGCATTTCATCCTTTACATTTGAAAGTCTTGATTCAGTAATGATAATCGCTGGTAAGTCAGGCTCTGGAAAATATCTATAGTCCATCGCTTCCTCTTTGCTTCTCATCGGCTTTGTAACTGCATTTTCCTCATCCCAAAGTCTTGTTTCCTGAACTACACGCCCTCCACTTTCAAGCACTTCAATTTGTCTGTTTGTTTCATACTCAATCGCCTTCACAACCGCCTTAAATGAGTTCAAGTTCTTAGTTTCCGTTCTAGTTCCAAGTTTTGTTTCACCTTTTTTTCTAACAGAAACATTAGCATCGCATCTAAGTGATCCAAGTTCCATACTTACATCACTGACTTTTGTATATTTCAGCCTATCCTTCAATGTATTCAAATAGGCATACGCTTCCTCAGCATTTTTTATCTCAGGCTTTGAAATAATCTCAATTAACGGTACAGAGGCCCTGTTATAATTTAGCAAAGTTTCAGAAGCCGTATGAATACTTTTCGCCGTATCTTCCTCAATCTGTATTCTTTCAATCCCGACACTTGCTTCCTTCCCACTATTCGTCGTAATTTTCAAAACTCCATTTTCAGCATAAGGCTTAAAAAACTGTGTAATTTGATAATTTTTTGGCGAATCAGGATAAAAATAATTTTTTCTATCAAAATAACTCTCCCTGTTTATTTCACACCCAAGTGCAAGTGCGGCCTTTATCGCATAATCCAACACCTTTTCATTCAACTTCGGCAAAGCCCCAGGCTGCCCTGTACAAATAGGACATACCGCAGTATTAGGCTCTTTATTATCATAATCCGCATCACAAGAACACCATACTTTCGTATTCGTTTTCAATTGACAATGCACTTCTAGTCCGATGACTGTTTCATATTCCATACTCATTTTTTTAATTTTTCCCTTTCTTATTTTAAATTTTTAGATAAATTTAACATTTCCTGTCTTCTTTTAAAATATTCAATAATCATCTCATTTATTTCTTCATTTCTTTGATTTTGAATTTTATCAATTATTTTTTCTGTTAAAGCAGAAATTTCTTTTATTTTATTAACAAATTCGTTATACTTGTCTAAATTAATATTATTTGCCACAATTTTATCTTTATTAACTTTTTCTATATCTGATATTACAATTTTTAAAGTTTTCTCTATGCTTTTCAGATTATTTATATAACCAAACTTATCTTCTTTAGGTATTTTATATATAAGTGCTGGAGATATATCTACTAATTTAGAACCATTTCCTGCAAATTCATCCATTAACATATCCGTTAATATTACAGTTTTTATTATATTTTCTGAAACTTTATTACCCTTCACTTCTTCTAAATTATGTTTCATCAAGATATAAACATATTCTTTAAATTTTTTATAAAAATTGTTATATTTTATTTCTGTTTCTTCATAACTTGCAATATATTGCTCAGATAATTTTTTCCCTTTTCATAATTATCTTTTTGATATTCTTTCTCATTATAATACTTTACTATATCTTTCATAACAGCCACTTTTTTATCTAAAGAATCAATAAAATCTTGAGCACTATTATCCAAATCTTTATAATTATTTTCAGAATCTTTTTTTATCATTTTTTTTACTTCAGGAACAATTGTTTTATAAAAGTTTTCATAATAATCCTTACCAGATTCTACCATAATAAACTCATTTAATTTTTTTTCCATTGGTTTTGAGAATTTATTATTTTTATCTAAAAAAGTTGACGTATAAAATGTATAAAAACCATCTGGATTTATTTCTGACGTATATACTAGCACCATATTATTATAAATATCTATTTTATTAGGGTTTTGAGCAATATTTTCTATTACCTTTTTAGCAAGATTTTTGTCTTTAATTGAAAAATCAATTTCAGGAACTTCTTCATAACTTTTAGCCTTAATAACACCTTGATTTTCCTTATTTTCATAGTTATTTTCATAGTTATTTTTCCCGCAGCTTGATAAAATACAGACACTCAACATCAAAAATAGTATTACTTTTATCTTCTTCATATTTCCTCCACTTTTTTAAAGTTCTGGATATTCTATCTCTCCACGTTCTTTCTCAAATTTATTTGCCACATTAAACAATAAGTCTTCCCTAAAATAATTTCCAATCAGCTGTATTCCCACAGGAAGTCCATTTACGAAGCCACCTGGCACTGATATTGCAGGCAATCCTGCCATATTTACTGAAACTGTGTAGATATCAGCTAAATACATTTGAACAGGATCTGTATTTTTTTCACCTTTTTTAAATGCTGTTGTCGGAGAAACTGGTGTCAAAATCAAGTCGACTTCTGAAAGAACTCGTGAAAAATCATCTCTTATTAATCTTCTAACTTGTGAAGCCTTTTTATAATAAGCATCATAAAATCCAGAACTTAACACATAATTTCCAATCATAATTCTACGCTTAACTTCATCTCCAAAACCTTCTGTTCGTGATTTTACATACATTTCCTCAATATTTTCATCACTTTTTCTAACCCCATATCTCACTCCGTCATATCTTGACAAGTTTGAAGCGGCCTCAGCCGATGAAATTATATAATAAGTGGAAATTGCGTATTTTGTGTAAGGCAACGATACTTCCTTCACTTCCGCTCCAAGTTTTTTCAATGTTTCCACAGTTTTATCCACAACTTCCTTTATTGATTTATCCAGTTCATCTGAAAAATATTCTTTTGGAAGCCCAATTTTTAATCCTGTTATATCATTTTCAAGCAAAGATAAATAATCTGGCACTTCCACATCTGCAGTTGTCGGATCATTTTCATCGTATCCTGAAATTATCTGCATAACTCTTGCCAAATCTTGTGAACTTTTTGCCAAAGCCCCAATCTGATCCAGCGAAGAACCGAATGCCATAAGCCCATATCTCGAAACTCTTCCGTAAGTTGGCTTTATCCCCACAGTTCCAGTCAAGCTCGCAGGCTGTCTAATACTTCCACCAGTATCTGTTCCCAAAGCAACAGGTATTTCACTAGCCGCAACCGCAGCTGCCGATCCCCCACTGCTTCCTCCTGGCACTCTTTCCAAATCCCAAGGGTTAGATGCTGACTTTATTGACGAATTTTCATTTGAGGACCCCATCGCAAATTCATCCATATTAGCCTTTCCAACTAGTACTGCTCCAGCTTCCTTCAACTTTTTCACAACAGTCGCATCATAAACTCCCACATAATTTTTCAAAATTTGCGAAGCCGCTGTTGTCAAATCCCCTTTTGAAACAATATTATCCTTCAACGCCACAGGCACTCCAAAAAGTCCTGTATTTCCATAATTTTTTCTTCCTTCTTCGTTATTTTCTTCATCAATTTTTCGAGCCTGTTCCAATGCCTTCTCCTCAAAAATATTAGAAAAAGCCCCAACCTTATCTTCAACCGATTTTATTCTATCTAAAAAATTTCTTGTAACTTCTTCTGAAGTAATCTCTTTATTCTTTATCATTTCAGCCAGTTCGCTAGCTGCTTTTTTGTATAAATTCATTTTTCCACCTTTCCAATTTTTCTAATTATCCGCATTTTCTCCAACAACTTTTGGTACAATTATAAATTCCTCATCCTTATTAGGCGAATTTTCTAAAATTTCCTTCTTAATTCCAGCATCCCTAACTTTATCTTCTCTCAATTTATCTTTTAAGTCCAGCACATTAAAAAGCGGCTCTACATCAGTCGTATCAACCCCATTCAACTCTTCCATATGCTCAAATATTTTATTCAAATCCACCCTAAATTTCTCAATTTCACTTTCTGAAAATTCCAATTTAGAAAGTGTCGCTATTTTTAAAACATCTTCTTTGCTTAACATTTAATTTTTTCCTCCTTACACTTTTTATTCATTCTCAATTATTTTTTTCAAAGTCGGTTCCAATCGTGAAATTATACCTGTCACTAAAGCATTTCCCATCATAAAATATCTATTTCTTTTTGGCATTGTATCTGTCCAGTTTGGCGGAAACATTTGTATTATTTCACATTCTATTTCAGTTAAAGTACGGTATTTTTTTTGCTTATTATCATAAATAATATGCGAAGATCTATTTGTTGTTCCTTCACTTGTAAGCAGTGTCCTAGCCGGTTCTTCCATATTTTCTGGAAAAGCAATATTTCCTTCACTATAAATATACGAATGTCCTTCCTTTGTTTTTCTTTCTATTCTTTTTCCTCCCTTTAAATATTTCCATTTTTCCAGTTTTTCATCTGTTACTAAATATTCCTTCAAATCAAAGTCATTGTAACTTTTTGCCTTTTCTATAACTTCCTTTAAAGAAAAAATATCTTCTTTAATTGAATCTACATTATAATGAAAAACGGTTCCTTCCATCATTATTCCGCTTTCAAAAAATTTTCCTTCTGAATATTCATCACTTATTTTTAAAATATTTTCATATTTATTCAGATTTATTTCTTTTTCAGAATCTATCATTACTGGAAATACTTTATTAAAAATATTTTCCTTATTTTTTCTAAATTCCTTAGCATACTTCAAATTTTTCTTAAAAGCAAATATGAACACTCTTTTTCTTTTTTGTGGCATTGAATAATCTCCTGCATTTATAACTCTCCATTGCACATAATATCCTAATTCATCAAATGTCTTTAGCATTATTGCAAAGTCTCTTCCTCTTCTGCTTGCTGGCGATTTTAAAAGTCTATCCACATTTTCTAGAAGTACAAAAGGAGATTTTTTTTCAATCAAAACATCTTTTATATCCCAGAATAAAACTCCCTTTTTACCCTCAATACCCTTTTCCCCGCTAAGACTTCTCGCTACAGAATAATCTTGACAAGGAAAACCTCCAACCAATAAATTATGTTCAGGTATCGATTTTTTATTAACTTTATTTATATCTTCATTCGAATTATTTTCTATTCCAAATCTTTTCACATAGCAATTATACGCATGTTGTACTTTTGTTGAAGGCTCAAACTGATTTCCCCAGACAAAATCCCATATTTTATTTTCTTTTGCTAATCCTGTTTTTTTGTCAAAATCCTTTATTTTATTCAAACCAACTCTGAAACCTCCAACACCTGCAAATAACTCTGCAACTGTTAACTCCATTATTTTTCCTCCACTTTTTTTATTGTATTTTCAATAATTTTAATAATGTAGCTATTATTTAGCCAAAAACTCTGTTTTGTCATTTTATCTCCATTTGGTAATTCATCAGCATCTTTGCAATTTCCATTTCCATATTCTCTGCCATTAATAACATATTTTGACTTTCTTGCATGTGGTCTCAAATGAAAAATTTTAGTTTCACTTTTTTTGGGTAAGTCGTTCCTTACTATTATTTTCCCATCTTTTTGTTTTTCTATTTTAAAATTTACACCTTTTTTAAATTTATTCCTGTATAAATTCCACTCCATCATTCCAACAGTTTCCAGTTCATCTATTGGCATATTCCAAAACTTAGCTCCTGTAAGTTGATATTCATCTGTCTCATTTTTTTTAAACACAACAAATAAAAATTTCTTTTCTGAAAAAAAATTATAAATTTCTGAATTTTCAAAATTCTCATTTACAAATTTTTTTATTTTTATTGCTGGAAATGACATGCTTTCTTTCGTGCGATTATTCTTTTCAACTCTTATTGTTTTAATCTCTATATTTGCCTTTTCAAATTCCTCAGCATTTTCACTCTTTACTCCTAACATTCTGTAAATCAAGATACTATTTACATGTTTCGGTTTATTTTCTATATTATATTTTTTACATAATTCTTCTATTGTTAAGCCTGTATTTTCATATATCTTTTTCAAAACTACATCTTCAAAATGTTCAGCTTCGTCTTCTTTAACAATAGAGTCATAAGTTGATATATTTCCAACAATATAAGTGTTTAAAACATAAGACATATATGACTGTTTCAAAGAGAAAGCTCTTCTTTTTGCAGGAATCTTTCCATAATATTGCTTTCGCAAACTTTTTTTTGCTGTACTTCCTTTAGTGCAGGCACCCAAATAATTAGTATCTCCTTCAGACAATTTATGAGCATTTCCAGAAATTATTTTATCAACTATTATTTGATAGTCTTTTTTATTATTTCTAAATCTTTTTTACAGCTTTCTCCCAAAATTGAAAATAATTTAACAAAATCAATGCTGTAATCCAATTTATCTTTATTTTTATCATGAAAATACAGTATTAATAAAATTAATTGTAATTTTTCTAAGACATGAGATTTTTCAAAATCAGTTTCTATCGGATTATCATTAGGAATCATACCTATTACAAGTCTTTCTTTTGCCTTCAATTCTCCATTTTTATTTTTTATATATGGGGTCACTTTCAATTCTGTATTAGCCTTTAGAAAATCTGGATTAGGATTGCTGTTAGGTTTATAATAAAAATAATACTCCTCTATTAAGTTTCCCAGTTTACCTTTATTTTTATTTTTATTAAACGTTTTTTCTAATTCCAATTCATTGTCTTTAAAATATTCTCTTAATATATCATAAAAGGTTTTCCCTATCAATTTTTTTGCATAATTTTCAATATCTTGCGGGTCTGTTTCATCGTATGGCAACATATTTTCTCCTATCAAAATTCAAATCATTCTGCATTTTTTCATATCAATTGTTCTTTCAGATATTAAATTTATAACTGCTTTATTTTTTTATATTCCAAAATCTCGTCAAAATCCCCAAACTCAAAAAATTCAATTCCATTTTCTTCACAAAACTTAACCGCCCTAGTCCCTTTTCTCACAAAAGCAAAATCAGCCACTTCCAATGCCTTGTAATCAGACGGACCATCGCCTACGAAATAAGTTGTGTAGCCCTGTTTTTTATAATTTTCTACAGCTTCCTTCTTGTCAACGCCGTAATAGCCTTCCTTGTCCAAAAATGGATTTTCCACAGTAATTTGGTTTTTATCAGTTCCACTAAATTTTAAATCATTTGATATAACTTCGCTATCTGGCAAGTTTATACCATATTTTGAAAGTGTTCCCTGTACGTTTAGCCTTGTACCTGCACTAACAATTTTAAATTCTGCTCCGCTTTTTACAAAATCTATAAAAGTTTCATCAATTGTCACATTTTCCTGTAAAGTCTGGATATACTGCTCTTTTGTGATATTTAGAGAGCCTAGTCCATATTTTATAAACTCTCTTATAGAATATTCTCCAGCTCTGTATCTTTTTCGCAGTTCCTGTTTAAATTCAGGCTGATGTGTTTCAAGCAAAACATCTGTCGAATCTTTTTTACTGATTGTTATATCAAAATCTATTAAAAAGATTGATTTTTTATTATTTCCCAATTTTTTCCTCCTGCCAGAAAATTTATAAACTTTTTAGATATTTAATTTCATCTTCATTCAAAGCACGATATTCTCCCACTTGCAAATTACCAAGCGTAAGTTCTCCCACTTTAATACGTTTTAATGAATTAACATTATATCCCAATGTTTCCAGCATTTTTCTTATCTGCCTGTTTCTTCCTTCAAAAATTGCAATTCTAAGTTCCTTTTTGTCAATTTTCTTAACTTTTGCTGGTGCAGTCCTTTTCCCGTCAATTACAACTCCATGCTGCAGTGCCTCAATATCCTTGTCTTCAATTTCACGGCTAACTTTCGCAATGTAGCTTTTATACAATTTTTTTCGTGGATGCATTACATGATTGTAAACTTCTCCATCATTACTGATTATAATTAACCCTTCTGTCATAAAGTCTAATCTTCCATAAGTAAAAAGTCTGGCACGTGATTTTATAAAATCTACTGCAAGTCTACGCCCAAACTTGTCTTCATTTGAGCAAATCACTCTTTTTGGCTTATTTAAAATGTAATATTCATATCTTGTATTAAGTTTTACTCTTTCTCCATCAATTTTAACCACATCTTCAGGCTTCACATCCATTCCGATAATCGCCTCGTGCTTATTTACTGTAACTCTTCCTTCGTTTATCAGTTCATCAGCCTTCCTACGTGAACAAAATCCCGTTTCAGCTATAAATTTATTTAATCTCATTTTATTTACCTCTTTATTTTCTACTCTTTTATTTTTTCAATTTCTTCTTTCGCTTTTAGTTCCGAATCTTCTTCTGAATTTAATTTTTCTCCCTCTTTTGAGTCTTCATTTTCTGCCTTCTCATCTTCTTTGTAAAGCATCTCAATTTTTTGAAACTGCTCACTTCCTGGTAATTCTTGCTTCCCACGAATATTCAGATAATTATAAAAATCATCTGTTACTTCGTACAAATTCGGTGTTCCAGCCGTTTTTTTCCGTCCAGAAATATAAATTAGTTTTCTTTCCAATAGATTTGACATAGTCTTATCCACACCAACACTTCTAATCTGCTCTATTTCTGCTTTAGTTATAGGCCCTTTATATGCGATGATTGCTAATGTTTCCATTGCTGAACGAGATAATTTCTTTAATTTCATTTCTGGATTAAAAAATCGTTTTACATCAGAGCCAAAAAGTGGATTTGATACAAGATATACGATTCCATTTTCAATTTTTACATTTATTCCTGTATCTTTCCGTTTTTCCTTTAAATTACGCAATATTTCCTCTATCTCAAAATATTCCATTCCATAAAACTGTGCTAACTCTTTTATAGTAATCATTTCTTTTGACAAAAAAATAATTGCCTCAATTTTTTCTTCAATATCATTAATTTTATTTTTTATAGTTTCTTCTATATCTTTATTTTCAAAATTTTCCATATTCTACCATTTTATCTTTTTATTTGTTTTTAAGTTAATAATTCAATATTGGATTAATAGGGGAATTCTCTTTTTTGTTTCTCCAGAAAATTCCCCTAATTCTATATTATTAAATTAATATTCATGCATCGGTGAAATAATAACATTTTTATACTTTTTAAAATCTGTCAATACTTCTGCAATTCCTGTTACTACAGCATGAATTGAATCTTCTCCCACCGTTACTTTCAATGATAATTCCTCTTCGATTCTCTCTTTCAAGATTCTTATGCCTGCTCCACCACCAGATAAGAAAATTCCTGTTTCATAAATATCTGCCGCTACTTCAGGTTCGATTTCCTCAATCGTAAGCCTTACTTCGTCAATAATAGCATCAATATGTTTTCTAATTGCCCCATCAATTTGAGATGCTTTTATTTTCATGCTTTTTGGCAATCCAACTCCTAATTCCCGTCCTCTAATTTCATATTCAAAATTAGGATCTTCTTGACTTATTGTATTCACTTTTAGTTCTTCTGCTGTTCTTTCTCCAATCAACAAATTAAATTCATCTTTTACAAATTCCATAATATCTTCATTTAAGTGGTCTCCAGCAATTTTAACTGATTTTGATAACGCTGCTCCACCTGATACAATAAACGCAATTTCTGTAGTTCCTCCACCTATATCAACAATCAAATGCCCTTTTGGCTCAAACAAGTCAATTCCTACACCAATTGCAGCCGCTATTGGTTCTTCAATCAAGTAAACCTCTTTGGCTCCTGCATCTTTTACAACTTCTATTACAGCTCTTCTTTCAACTTGTGTAACTCCGCTCGGAACACAAATTATAACTCTCGAACTTTGAAATTTATCTTTTTTGATTCTATGTAAAAATTCTTCAAGCATTCTTTCAGTAATTTCATAATTTGAAATTACTCCATTTTTTAATGGACGAATAATTTCAGTATGTTTAGCTGTTCTTCCAATAATTTCTTTTGCTTTTTCCCCGATATGTTCCAATTCTTCCGTTTTTTTATTAACTGCTACATAAGTAGGCTCATCTACTTGAATTCCTTCTCCTTTTACATATACAACTGTATTCGCTGTTCCCAAATCAATAGCTATATCACGTGTACCTCTTGGCGTTATATTTGTCTTAAATAAGTCAAAAAATTTCATTTATTCTATCTCCTTTATTTTTTGTTTTTTATTGTATAATAATTTAATTTCAATATTTCATAGTACAACCTTTTTAAAAGTTACAGTCACTTCACTTAAATTTGAGCATATATTGTAAAAATTATTATATTTTATTCTTATAAGGTATTTTACCATTTTTTTGAATATACTCAAGCAACTTTAAGAATGATTTGCTATAAATATTATTTAATATTGCAAAATTTATTTTTTTAATTTATTTCATCAATATTATCAGTTATTATTTGATCATCATAGCTTACAACCCCATGCTCTTTTAACTGCTCATAAATTCTTGAAGCTCTATTAAACCCTACTTTTAATTTACGCTGTAGTAATGAAATAGAAACTTTATTTTCTTGTTTTATAATATTTACTGCATTTTCAAAAAATGGATCAATGTCAATTGTTTCTTCTTGAATTTCCTCTAAGATTTCATTTCTATATTTTACTTTTTTAGAAGATTTTAGCGTATCTGTTAAATTTTTAACTTCTTCATCTGAAATATATGCTCCCTGAATTCTTTCCAGCTTTGAAGAACCATTTGCAAGTAGCAGCATATCTCCCTGACCTAATAACTTTTCTGCTCCAGCTGTATCAAGTATTGTTCTTGAATCAATCTGCGATCTTAGTGCGAAAGAAATTCTGCTTGGTAAGTTTGCCTTTATCATTCCAGTTATAACATCTGTTGATGGACGCTGTGTTGCTACAACTAAATGGATTCCAACTGCTCTTGCCTTCTGTGCAATTCTTGCAATTGACTCCTCAACACTTCCAGAGGCTACCATCATAAGATCTGCCAGCTCATCAATTATTATAACAATATAAGGCATTTTTTCTACAAAACTTAATCCATTGTAAGTTTTTATATTTCTTACACCATTTTCCATAAGCTGCTTGTATCTATTTTCCATTTCATTAACTGCCCATCTCAATGCTATTGCAGCTTGTTGCGGATCTATAATTACTGGAACAAGTAAATGCGGAATATCATTATACGGCATAAGCTCTACCATTTTAGGATCAACCATTATAAATTTTACTTCATTTTCAGATTTTTTAGAAATCAATGTTGAAATTAATGTATTTACAGCAACAGATTTTCCTGAACCTGTCTGTCCCGCAATCAGTAAGTGAGGCATTTTAGCAATATCTATAAATTTATCTCTTCCAACAATATCTTTTCCTAAAATTACCCTTAATTCCCCTTTATCGAGTTCTTTATTTTTTATGATGTTTGAAAAATGAACTGGCTCCTTAATTTTATTAGGAGTCTCAATTCCAATGGTATTTTTTCCTGGAATTGGCGCTTCTATACGAATACTTTCAGCTGCCAAATTCATTGCAATATCATCTGAAAGACCAGTAACTTTGCTCACTTTTATACCTTTTGGAATGACTATTTCATATCTTGTAATAGTTGGACCGTATTCATAATTTACAACTTTGGCCTCAACTCCAAACTCTTTTAGCACATTTTCAAGGTGTCTTACATTTTCTCTTATGCTTTTTTCAATTTCCTGTTTTCTTTTAAGATCCATTGGTTTTGACTTAAAAATTTCTTCAATAGATTTTTTTACCACATCATCATAGCCTTGATTATTATCAAACATTGCATTAACTTTTTTTAATTCATCTTCCAGTTCCTTTTCCTTCACTTCTTTATTTTCAAATGCTTCCAGTTTTGGAAATTGCTGAAAATTCGGATCTATGTTTTCAGAATTGTATCTTTTAGATATTTCCTCTCTTCTTAAAGGTGTTACTATCTCTAATTTAGGTCCTCTTTTATCAACTTCTTTCTCAACCTGACTATCGTTTTCTTTTTTATTTTCAGTTTCAACTGATACTTCTTCTTTTGAGTCGGATAAGCTATCTGAAGTTTCCTTTTCAGAGTCTAATTCCTCTTCTCCCTCTTTAATTTCAGGCTTTTCTGAAACTTCTTCTTGCTTTATACCTTCTGTTGGTTCTGTAATTTTTTTCAACTCATTTTCTTTTATTTTGTCTGTTGACTCATTTTCATTCTTTTTCAAATTTTCAGAATTTTTATATTTTTCTTTCTCTTCAAAAATTTCAATCCATTCTTTTTCTTTTTCGGCTAATTCTTCTTTTGAATAAACTTCTGTTTTCTGTAAAAAGTTATCCTTTGGCTTTTTCGCAATTTCAAAACTTAATTTTTCTCTTCTAGATTCTACAATTTTGGCTTTTAACATTTCCCTTTGGTAACGCTTATAGTCTGTTTTTTTCAAATTTTCTGCATATTTTTTTGCAGCTAATTTTCTTTTTTCTCTTTATAGTCATCACTTTTGTAATATTTTATTATCTCTTTAAAAACTTCATATCCAAGTTCAATCAAGTCCTTAATTAACCATATTCCAAAAATTATTACTAAAATTATCAAAACTATAAACATCCCTTGAGAATATAACACTTTATAAAACGGCATTGAAAGCAATGCTCCAAGAATCCCACCACTTTCACGGCTAAATCCTATTTCTAAAAGTTGTCTTCCTGCCTCAGTAAAATTATCTGCCAAAGGTTTTCCCTTAACAACTGAACTCCTTACTAAAACCATTCCCCAGCTTAGAAATAATCCAATAAGAGCTGCAATTTTCCCCTGTGTTATATCAATACCAATTTTTTCATAAAAAAATAAAATTATTCCATACAAAATAGCCATTACAGCTATAAACCATGTCATTTTTCCAAAAAATAATGTAATACCGCTCAATATAAGAGAAAAAATATTCTCTCCAGCATTATCACTAAGCATACTTGATTTATTCCCTAATAGCAATACTAATATAAGCCCCGCAGCAAACCAAATTGCACCTTCGATTTTTCTTTTATTCATCTTACATCCTTTCTAAAAAATTTCTATCTACTAAATTGTTAATTTTAAATTCTACCAGATTTAACCAAAATTAAATTGGATGTGTAAAACAATCCCTACTTTGAAATGGATTTATAATAATATCATACATTATACTATATTTTTTCAATTTTGTCATTTTTTTATTATGTAATTCTTCTAATTTTCTTTATTTTTATAACGAAATTTGGTTTGATTTTAGTTATTAAAGACTGTAAAGTAAAAAAATAATAAGTTATTTGCCAAGCTATAGCTTTTTTTACAACTAAAAAACATAGTTTAGCCATAGATACAATATTTTCAGCAATAAGCAATCCAACAAAATAAATAAAAAAACCCTCATCTACTTTTAATATACGTATGTTATACTTATACAAAAGATAGGAATTTTTAAAAAATAATAAATTAGAATTATGGAGGTAAATATGAAAAAGATAGCAATTGCACTTTTTTCGCTTATGAGTATTCTTTCGTTTGGGGCGAATGAGAATATTGTGAGAAAAATTAGTGTTACTGGAAACGCAGAAAGAGAAGTTATGCCAGATTTAGCAAAGATTAATTTTAAGGTTGAGGTTAAAGGAAATAGCTTAAATCAGCCAACAAGTGATGTAAATAAGAAAGTTGAGAAATTTAAAAATGAATTGAGAGCTAGAAAAATATCACTTGAAAATCTGGAAACAAAGGCATTTTATAATAGGAAGGGCACAGAATACGATGATGAAGATATTTTGGATGTAAAAACTGTTCCAAATAAAACTGTCAAAAATACTGATAAAAAGCCTACTTCTTATGACGTAAATATGTCAATGCTGGTAAAAAATACTGATTTTAATAAGATTTCAGCATTGATTGACTTGGAAGATGGAAACAATTTACAAAGTATTCAGAAAAATTTTGACGAAAATACATTTGCATTTAATATAAATGAAAATGGAACGACAGTTGACCAGGCTTTAAATAAAGTATTTAATAAACTTAATACTTCAAGAAGAAAACTGATTTCAGCTGGAATCCCTGAAAGTGATATTATTTTGAGCGATTATCAAATAAAAGAAAATTATACAGAAAATAAAGGTACAAAAAAAGATATTTACTATGTTATAGATGAATTCGTGCTTACGACAAAAAATATAAAGGAACTTAATACAATAATTTCAATTGCTGATGATAATGGAATAAATATAAACGGCTCAATTAACTTTGACTTGTCAGACAAAGACAGAATTGAGTCAGAAATGTACAAAGATGCCTATAATCAGACAAAACAGAAGGCAGAAAGCATTTTGCGTTCCAGTAAAATGAAATTAGGAACACCGATTATTGTAAGTGAAGATGTGGAATTTCAGCAAAAAATGATTGACAGAATTGATCAGGCCTGGGAAGTAAAGTATGAAGCGGCGGCAGCACCGATGGCAGAATATTCAAATGCTAAACTCTCAGCTTATTCAGGGACAACATCTTTACGAAAGGATAGCAGAAGCTCAAGAGTTGACTATACTCCAAAACCATTAAAACTTGTGCAAAATATATCAGTTATGTATGAAATGAAATAACAAAAATAGTATAACTTTATATTTAGATAATTATAAATACACTAAAGGTGACATCTTAATTTTTAGAGAAAATTAAATTTTAGAAAGGAATTTTAAAATGAAAAAAATAATAACATTACTTATGATAATTTTTTCGGTATTATCATTTGCAGATGGCGAAGTTACTGGAAAAAGAATACAGGTTAGAGGTGTTTCAAAAAAGGAAATTTCACCAAATTCAGCAAAAATTAGACTTACAATTCAGACTGAAAATGAAAATTTGGATAAGGCAAGTGCTGAAAATTCACAAATTCTTGAAAGATACAAGAGACTGCTTGCCCAGACTGGTACAAAATATAATAAGATTAATTCGACAGGATACTCCACTTATGAATCATATAACTGGGATACTGTAGTTGAAAACAAAGGAAAGAAGGAATATCAGACAAAACTTTCAATAGAAGTTGACAGACTCTCTCTTGATACATTGAAAAACTTTATGAATGTCCTTGCCACAGAAAAAATTTATTCTTTAAACAGAAGCAAAAATGGTACCTATATTTTCACTGTCACATCACAAAATGCAACAAACAAAGAGGCATACCAAAATGCAATGTCCAAATTTAATGAAATACAGCAAAAATTAAATAAAGCTGGAATTCCAGCAGGAATAATAAAAATTGCAGGTTACGACAATAAGGAAATCAATCTTGAAAAACGAACAAATAATAGAAAAAATATTCAGATAGTTTCACATGAAATTGAAGTTGAAACAAGAGATTTAAAAAATTTAGGAAATATCATAAATGTAGCAAATACATTGGGAATTGGTACAACAGGACAAATCGAATACGACATCGACAACAAGCAGCAATTAGAAAATGAACTTTATGAAAACGCCTACAAGGAAGCCTTGAAAAAAGCACAAGTTATTCTTGGAAAAACAGACTTGAACTTAAAAAATCCCGTTACAATAACAGATAAGTCATATGGAGTTATTCAGCCGTATATAGATTACAACTACAGTTACTACAGCCACGCAAATTACGAAACTAACTTAGTCCAGCTGAAAAAAAGCGACAAGGAACTTTTGGATGAATCAGCAAGAAGAAATATCGTAATTTCTCCAAAAAAATTAAATATTTTAAAAACTGTCTACATCGAATTTGAAATGGACTAAAAATCTAATTTTTTTAAAGACTACTATATTTATTAGCAATATAGTAGTTTTTATTTTCTTAAAAATAAACAAAAAAGTAAAAGGAACAATGTTTAATTCAGGACAGTTTCAGGTAATATTTGGAACAGGGACCGTAAATAAAGTTTATGAAGCTGTTCAAGGACTTGGAGGAGTAAGTGAATCTTCAGTATCCGATATGAAAAAAGAAGCAGCTAAACAAGGAAGCGTTATTCAAAGAATTTCAAGAACATTTGGAGATATTTTTGTTCCAATTATACCAGTATTGGTAGCAACTGGTTTATTTATGGGTCTTCGTGGATTATTAACAAATGAAAATTTATTAAAATTGATGGGAACAACACCAGAAAGTATAAATCCTAATTTCTTAATGTATACTCAAGTATTAACAGATACAGCATTTATTATTTTACCAGCATTAGTTGCATGGTCTGCATTTAAAGTATTTGGTGGATTACCTGTATTGGGAATTGTATTAGGAGCAATGTTAATTAGTGGTGAATTACCGAATGCTTACGTAGTAGCTGCTGGTGGAGCAAAACCATTAACATTCTTTGGTTTTTTACCAGTAGTTGGATATCAAGGTTCAGTATTGCCTGCATTATTTGTAGGTTTGATTGGTGCAAAATTAGAACAAAGATTAAGAAAAATTGTACCAGATGTACTAGATTTATTAGTAACGCCGTTTTTAGTATTTGTAATAATGAGTGTGTTGGGACTATTTGTAATTGGTCCAGTATTCCATTCAGTAGAAACTATTATATTGGGTGTAACTAGATGGATTTTAGGATTACCGTTTGGAATAGCAGGAATTGTTATTGGTGGAGTTCATCAAATAATAGTTGTAACAGGAGTTCACCATATATTTAATTTCTTAGAATCACAACTTTTAAATACTCCAGATCCAATTACTGGAGAAAAATTAAATGCATTTAATCCATTAATTACAGCAGCAATGTCAGGACAATTAGGAGCAACTTTAGCAGTAGGATTAAAAACAAAGGATCTTAAATTAAAAGCATTAGCATTCCCTTCAGCTTTATCAGCAGCATTGGGAATTACTGAGCCAGCAATTTACGGAGTAAATCTAGTAAAAGGTAAAGGTAAACCTTTTGTTATGGGGCTTATTGGTGGAGCAATAGGAGGTTTCTTTGCTTCAGTATTTAAACTTAAAGCAACAGGAATGGCTGTAACAATTGTACCAGGAATGTTATTATTCTTAAACAGCTTGCCACTTTATATTTTAATGGTAGCAATTTCAATTGGAGCAGGATTTGCATTAACATATACAATGGTAAAACTTGAAAAATAATAAAATTTTAGCGGGAGTTTTTAGCTCCTGCTTTTTTTGAAAAAATACCAAAAATAAGGAGAATGGTTGTTTATGAAAAAAGTTTAGCAATGATTTTGTTTATTATGCTAATTGCTGGAAAAGGCGGGAATGAAAAGGCTAATATAAACAGAAAAACATTTGGAAATATATTTGAGTAGATGAATTTTCAGAAAAAAAGTAATGGAGATAAAGTTTTTTAATGTTTATTTTGTATAGTAAAAAGTAAATTTTTGAAACTTTTCGATATTAAAAATAACAAATATTCGAAATAAATGAAAAATATATGAAAAAAGGTATATTAATTATGTAAAATATGTGGTAAAATTATAAAGTATACAAAATTGGAATAAGGAGGTATTTTGATGAATTATCAAAATTTAGTGAACGGAGAATGGAAAGACTCTAAAAATACAATAACTATTTATTCGCCAATAAATGGGGAAGAACTTGGAACTGTACCAGCTATGTCAAGAGAAGAAGTTGACTTTGCTATGGAATCTGCCAGAAAGGCTTTACCTGCTTGGAGAACATTGTCAGCTGTAGAAAGAGCGGCTTATTTGAATAAGGCTGCAGATATTCTTGAAAGAGATAAAGATAAAATTGGGGAGAACTTAGCAAAAGAAGTTGCAAAAGGAATTAAGGCCGCTATTTCAGAAGTAGTAAGAACGGCGGATTTGATTAGATATGCTGCAGAAGAAGGACTTAGAATCACAGGTGAATTTGTAAACGGTGGAGGATTTGAAGCTGGAAGCAAGAGAAAATACGGAGCAGTAAAAAGAGAGCCAGTTGGGATTGTACTTGCAATCGCACCATTTAACTATCCAGTAAACTTATCAGCATCTAAAATTGCACCTGCATTAATTGGAGGAAATGTAGTAATTTTTAAACCTCCTACACAAGGTTCAATTAGCGGATTGTTATTAATTAAAGCATTTGAAGAAGCTGGAATTCCAGCAGGAGTACTAAACTCTGTAACTGGAAAAGGTTCTGAAATTGGAGATTATTTAATCGAACATAAAGAAGTGAACTTTATAAACTTTACAGGAAGTACACCGATTGGGGAAAAAATTGGAAAACTTGCAGGAATGAGACCAATTATGCTTGAATTAGGTGGAAAAGACGCTGGAATCGTATTGGAAGACGCTAATTTAGAAAAAGCTGCAAAAGATATCGTATCAGGAGCATTCAGCTATTCTGGACAAAGATGTACTGCTATCAAAAGAGTGCTTGTAATGGACTCTGTTGCTGATAAATTAGCTAGCTTGATAAAAGCAGAAGTTGAAAAACTAACTGTAGGAGATCCTTTTGACAATGCTGATATTACAACAGTAATTGATACTCCATCAGCAGACTTTATTGAAGGATTGATAAAAGATGCACAAGAAAAAGGGGCAAAAGCATTGACAACAGTAAAAAGAGAAAAAAACTTAATATGGCCCGTAGTTTTTGACAATGTAACAACTGATATGAGAATTGCATGGGAAGAGCCATTTGGACCAGTATTGCCAATTATCAGAATAAAATCTGTAAATGAAGCAGTAGAAATTGCAAACAAATCAGAATACGGACTTCAATCAGCAGTATTCACAAAAAATTTCCCATTGGCATTTGAAATCGCTGAAAAACTGGAAGTAGGAACAGTTCACATAAATAACAAGACTCAAAGAGGGCCTGACAGTTTCCCATTCTTAGGAATCAAAGGTTCAGGAGCAGGAGTTCAAGGAATAAAATACAGCATAGAAAGCATGACAAGAGTTAAATCTATTGTATTTGATATATAGGAATTTGAGAGATGTTTTCTTTTAAGAGAACATCTTTTTTTGAAAAATTTATATAAAAAACTATTTTACAGGAGGTTTTCCTATGAAAAAGGTAAAAATGTTTTTAGTATTGGTTCTATCTGCATTAACAGCTGTAAGTTGCTCTTATTTTAAAATTCCTAAAAAAACAGGAAAAAAAACAGGAAATATATGCACTTATACAGCAAAGGGAGAATTTATAGATTGCGAGCCTTTAAGATAGCAAGATTTTGTTAGTAAAATAAAAAAATATATAGGAGGAAATGTTATGAAAAAAGCATTATTATTTTTATTTGCTGCATCTGTAGTATTTGCGGCAGGACCAAAGGTTCCTTATACTCATGAGGGATTTTATTCAACAGATAAAGTTCAGAAGGCTGTTCATTTTGTGTCTGTTGACGACATTAAGAAGAGTCTGGAGGGAAAAGGACCAATTAATGTAAGTTTTGATATTGATGATACATTGCTTCATTCAAGCGGATACTTTATCTATGGGCAACATTATTTCCAAATTCCAGGAGATAAAAGAGGAGCTGTAAGTTACCTGTATAATCAGAAATTCTGGGATTATGTAGCTGAAAATGGAGATGAACATTCAATTCCAAAACAATCTGCAAAAGACTTGATAAAAATGCACTTGGAAAGAGGAGACAATGTATTTTTCATCACAGGAAGAACAAAACATTCAAAAGACAAAAACTACACTTCTACAAAACTTTCTAAAACATTGCAAAGATACTTTGAACTACCAAAAGAAATTTACGTAGAATATACATCTGACACACCAACAGGTGGCTACAAATATGATAAATCATTCTACATCAAAAAACACAACGTCTCAATCCACTACGGTGACAGTGATGACGATATCCTAGCTGCAAGAGAATTAGGAATAAGAGGAATAAGAGTTCAAAGAGCTTACAACTCTACAAATCCACAAAAAATGAACGGTGGCTATGGAGAAGAAGTTCTAATAAACTCTGCATGGTAAAAATAAAAAAATTATAACATATATTTTCAGAAGTATTTTTTATACTTCTGATTTTTGGTTTTATAAAAACTAGTGGTTGAATTTTTTAGAGAAAAATGATACAATAGCATTAAATAAAAACCCAACGGTTAAAATATGGCAAATTGTGGAAAAAAGGCTTCATTCATTATTGAATGAGGCTTTTTTTATGTTATAATTATCCGTCAAGACTTCACAAACCTTGATGCCATATTGAAACGTTGTGAGGTGGTCTCAATGATGAACTGGGATTTGACTGTTTTGACAGTTATAATCATTTTGTTTTTGATTTTTAACAGTCAAAAATAGCAGTTGAATTCTTGTCTTATTGTCCTACTTTTTGCCTACCAGTTGAATTTTACTGGTAGGTTTTTTAAAATTCTTTCTTTTTTTGTTTTAGTAGTTTTAATTTGAAGGAGTTTAAGCAGATTTTGAGAATTATAAAAAAGTTAAGCAAAATTTTGTTAAAGAAAAAATATTTTTTAACCAAAATAACTGAAATACAAATCAAGATAAACATTATTTAATGGAGATACTTAAAAAAACAATAAAACTTTCCTCCAAAGGTTGAAATATTAACAAATATGTTTTAAAATATAGTAAATAAAATTTTAAGGAGGCAGAAAAATGAAAAGTTTAAAAGAGGATTTTTCTTTAATGTCAAGTTTGTTGATACCAGTAGCGGTGGCTATTAATTTTACAGGATTTACTATTGCAAAAATGTTAAATGTTCCATTATTTCTTGATTCGATAGGAACAGTTTTTATAAGTCTTCTGGCTGGTCCTTGGGTTGGATCGGTTGCTGCAATTATTACAAGTATAGTTACTGGTGGACTTGCACCTGAAAATTTGGCATTTATACCAGTTGGAATTTTGATTGCTGTTGTAATGGGAACATTGACTAGGTTTAAAATGAAAAATTATGTTGTAAAAATAGTAGTTTGTACATTAATATTGGCGATAGTTAGTATTAGTTCATCTACTCTAATAACAATTTTAATGTATGGTGGAATTACACCGAATGCAACTGGAGTTTTAACTTCATTTTTTGTAAAACAAGGGATAAGCTTAAAAGTTGCTGCAACTTTATCTAATTTTATTTCAGAAATTGGTGATAAAGTAATAACAGTTGTTATTGCGATGTTAATTGTTAAAAGTATGTCTGATAGATATTTGATTAAATTTAAGCATGGAGAAAACTATATTCATGGAACAAAATAGAAGTGGAGAAATAAAATGATAAAAAAATTTTTAGAAGGGCTGTATCCGCTTACAAAGTTATATTTTGCAATATCACTTATAATTTCAGCATTTTTAATCCCAAATGACTTTTATGGCTATGTGCTTGTTATAGTTTGTGGAATTTTAGCAAGTTTTTATGGAAAAGGCAGCGCTTATTTCAAAAGAGTTTTTATAAGTTTATTTTTACTGACTTTAGTTATATTTGCTGCACAAAGTACGTTATTTGCTTCAAATGAAATTGTAGCAAAAATTGGGATTTTTACAATTTATAAAGCTGGATTACTAAAAGCTGTAAAAATCACATCAAAATTATGGGCAATCGTGGCTTCAGTTACATTGCTGACTCTTATAACTTCAATAAAGGATTTTACAGTAGCTCTTGAAAAAAAAGGAATAAATCCTAAATTTGCATTTATCCTGCTTTTAACTTTTCAAATAATTCCTGAAATGGGAAAACAGGCTGGCGTAATCTTGGATTCACAGCGTTCAAGAGGTGTGGAAACAGAAGGAAATATTTTTGTGAGAACGAGAGCTTTACTACCAGTATTTGTGCCATTAGTGCTATCTTCTATTTTAAATACTGAAGAAAGAGCGATTACGCTGGAGGCACGTGGGTTTTCGATTGGAGAAAAGCGGACAATATTGAATGATATAGAAGAAACAAAAAATGATAAAATTATGAAAATTATGCTGGCTATTTTTATAGTGCTATGTATTGTGTGGAGGGTTTTATGGGTTATTTCAAAATAGAAAATGTGAACTATAAATATCCGCTTGAAGATAAGCAAGCCTTGAAAAATATTAATATCGAGATAAAAAAAGGCGAATTTTGGGCTGTAATCGGAAAAAATGGGAGCGGGAAAACGACGTTTTGTAATATGTTAAGGAGGTTTGTACCTGATTTTTATAAAGGGGAACTGACAGGGAAAATAATGCTGGAAGATAAAGAACTGAAGGATTATTCTCAAAAGGAACTTGTGCAGAAGATTGGGTTTGTTTTTCAGAATCCGTTTACGCAAATTAGTGGAGTAAAAGATACTGTTTTTGATGAAATTGCTTATGGACTTGAAAATTTAGGTTTATACAAAGAAGAAATAATTTCTAGAGTTGAAAAAATATTGAAACTGCTTGAAATTGAAAAGCTACGTGATAGAAATCCGTACGATTTATCTGGCGGACAAAAGCAGAGAGTGGCACTTGCCTCAATTATCGCAATGGATCCTGATATTCTGGTTATTGACGAGCCAACTTCACAGCTTGATCCAAAAGGAACAGAAGATATTTTCAAAATTATAAATTTAATGGCAAATGAAGGAAAAACAATAATCTTGGTTGAACATAAACTTGAACTTATTGCAGAATATGCCCAAAATATCATTGTTCTTGATGAAGGGGAGATAATTTTAAGTGGAAAAGCGGAAGAAGTTTTAAATAATAAAATCTTGCTAGAAAAGGAAATTGGAATGACACAGTATTCTATACTTGCCTATGAACTTGAAAAAGCAGGAAAAGTTGAGTTTGAAGAAATTCCTATAACTAAAGAGAAAACTATAGAATTGTTAAAGGAGCTATAATTATGAGTTTTATTACTGTAAAAAATTTGAGTTTTAAATATCCGAATGGAACTGAAAATGTGCTTAATGATGTTTCTCTTGAAGTTAAAAAAGGGGAGAAAGTTGCGATTATCGGGCAAAATGGTGCTGGGAAGACAACGATGGTAAAAATGTTGAATGGACTTTTAAAGCCAGTAAGCGGAGATGTTGTTGTAGATGACTGGAATACAAAGAAATATACTGTTGCTAAAATGAGCCAAAAAGTCGGATATGTCTTTCAAAATCCAATGGATCAGATATTTCATAACAATGTTTACGATGAAATAGCCTTTGGAGCAAAAAAATTAAAATATTCTCCTGATGAAACAAAAAAAATGGTGGAAAATGCCATAAAATTAACGGAACTTGAAAAATATCAAAAGGAAAATCCATACAATTTACCGTATTCCATGAGAAAATTTGTTACAATTGCCGCAGTAATTGCAATGGGTTCAGACGTTATTGTAATGGATGAGCCGACAGCAGGGCAGGATTTTAGAGGAATGAGAGTTTTACATAACCTGATTGATGAACTTCAAAAGCAAGGAAAAACTATAATTACAATAACTCATGATATGGAATTTGTAGTAAAAAATTTTGATAGAGTAATTGTAATGACAAATGGAAAAGTTATCGCTGATGGAGATAAACGTGATATTTTCTGGCAATTTGACACATTGGAGCAAAGCATGGTAAAACAGCCATATATCAGTGATTTGGCTAAGGAAATGGAAATGGATGGAAAGGTTTTGTCTGTGAAGGAATTTGTGGAAAATTATTAAAATATATATTGGTTGTCTTTAGTAAAATGAAAAATTATGCAAATTAAAATAATTAAGATTTTGATTTTAAAAATAAATAGAGCAATAAAATAGAATTAAGTAGAAAACAATCTCAAATTTCTTGTATTAATACAATTATCCTTTTAAATAACGAAATTTTATTATTTAGAAATATCGAATTTTATATTTCTTGTTGAAAAAATATTTTAATAAATTTGTTATTTAAATGGGGTTTAGTATAACATAATCTATAAGAAATTTGAGTTGCTCCCTAATGTTTATTTTATCAATTTATAAGCTTTATTACTTTATAAGATACTGATTAAAAATTTTTATAATTCAATTTCCCTGTTTCTATCAATCTTTCTAAAAATATCTGTATTTTTGAGCTTTTCTACATTTCTTTTCTTTTGGCTTTTGTTTTCAATATTATTATTTATTGTAGTTATCATCATAAACAAAAATTTTTCCTGTCCAAAATTATAGTTTTTTACTTCATTACTTGCAGAAAGTGTTGCAATATTATTTAAATAATAATCAATTCCCTTTTGAAATTCATTTTTTCAACAAAATTCCGAATATTTAAAAATGTAAACTTAACTTGTAGGAATAGATTTCTTCATCTGACATTGTAAATTTATCAGTTTCACTTTTATTGCTCAAAAGTTTTAGAGTTTCATCTATTTCAGGCTTTAAGTTTTTCACACCATTATCATTGGCTTCTTCCTGTAATTTTATAAGTTTTAAAAATAAAGAATTTGGATATTTTTTGTTTATTTGATTAATAATTTTATTTTTCTCATCTAAATCTTCAATATTTCCATAATAAGTGACTTTCATGCTCCAAATTTCATAATCTGTTGGATTAGCCTTTTCAAAAATATCCATATATTTTTTTCCATTTTTTATATTTTTCAAGTAAAGACTTGACAAATAAGTTTCAGCGATTTTTCCTGCTACGATATAATTATTTCTATCCTTTTCAAGCAAATTTTCCAGTTTTTCCAAATATTCTGCTCCATCAATACCCGCAGTTTCAAAAAGCATTCCATCGCCAATTTCTTCATCAAGTTTAATAGTTTCTTCAATAATTTCATGTTTAATCCCTTTTGCACTCAGTTTCTTATAGATAATACTGCTTACACTTTCTGCATTCCCAAAAATTCCAAACGCTAAAAATAATAAAAGAGTCGTTAAATTTTTCATTTTATTTATATCCTTTCTTTTTGTTTAAAATATCTAATTTTGAGGAATAAGTCCCAAAGACTTCTCTATTTCAATTGTTCTGTCAACATCTTTTTTGTAAGTAATGTCTAACTTGTAGTAATGATTTTCTTTCATTTTCAAAAAACTCCATCCGTAGTCTTTTTTCTCAATTACCAGATACTGTCCTTTCTCATTAGATAAAGTTGTCTTTATTTTAGGTTCTTCTACTTTATCTGCCCTCTTGTAATCCCACAAAATCTCAAAATAATTTGTAGAATCCAAAATCCATTTTTTTACATCTCCTGTATTTTCAAGCTTTTTCCCATTTACATAAAGTTCCTTGCTATTTGAAATAATTTTCCTAATTTCTTTCAAATCCCTAACATAACTTGGCAACTGAAATATATTTATATTAATTAGAGTTATTACAATTAGACAAACTGATACGCAGCCCATCTTTAAATAAAAAATTTTCTTTTTTAACTTCTCTTTTCGTAAAATTTCCTCAAAATCTCGGGTTTCTTCATATTCTTTTTCATACTCATTTACAAAATCCTTTTTTGTTTCCAAATAAAACTTTAAAATTCCAAAAATAACTATTAACCAAATAGATATAATATTTTTATTAATTTTTAAAAATCCTATTATAACCGGAATAACTACATACATTAAACTATTCATCAAAGTAAACAGATATCTTTTTATCTTTTCCCTTTTAATTTGATACTCATCATAAACATACATATTTTTAATCTCCTAATATTAAAAATCGTTTTTTAAATATTTTACAATATTAACAAAAATTTTTCAAATTAATTTACAAAAAAGGAGATAACACAAAAATTTGTAATTGCAAAAAAAATAATATTATATTATAATGAATATATACTTATTTAAAATTACTGAAAAACTAAGTATTTGATAATATTTTTTCAGAAAGGAACATAATGGAAAAGCAGTATTTTGAGAGTTTTGATAATAAAAAAATTCCTTATTTATTTTTTGAGTCAAAAAGAGAAAGATATAAAAACAATATTGTAATATTTCATGGAATGATAGAGCCTATTGACAGATATGCTGAATTTGCAGAATTTTTGGCTTCTAATGGATATAATGTGTTTGTTATGGAAATTCGTGGCCATGGCGAGTTAAAGGACGGTGAAATTGGAGATTTTGGAAAAGGCGGTATAAAGTCTGTCTTCAAAGATATTGACAACTTTTTTACAAAAATTCTAAGTAAAGTTGGAGCAACTCCAAGCAATACAACGATTCTCGGACATAGCATGGGAGCTCTTATTGGAATACAATGGGGAATAAAAAATAAATACAAATACTTTATTTTGTCAGCTTTCCCTCTAAAAACTCAATTAGAAGTTATCGGTGGAAAAATTGCTACTCTTTTGGAAAGAATTATTTTCAGAAAAGTTTCTGCATTTAACAAAATTTTTGAAAAATGGAATACATCCTTCGAGCCAAATGCAACAAAATTTGATTGGCTGACAAGAGATGAAATTGAAAATAAAAAATATGAAGACAATGAACTTTGTGGCTATTCTGTAACACCAAAGTTTTTTTCTGGAATTTTTTCCACAATGGCATTTATCAACAAAAATTACAAAAAATTAGATGAACATACAAAAATATTAGCTATTTACGGAACTGATGACAAAGCGATTGATATTCCATATATCAGTAAAATTTTTAATATATTAAGAAAGAAAAAAAGAAGAATAAATATTCTTGAAAATAAGAATGGACGGCATGAATCTCTTAATGAAACAAATAAACACGAAATTTATGATGAAATTTTAAAATGGTTAAATGCAAAAGATTTTTAATTTATAACAAAAAATTTAAAAAAATTGCAAAAAATAATAAATTTTTATCGAAAAATATGATATAATTAAGGAAGTTAATTTTAATAGGAGGAAAAATGGGCGTATTTGATTTTGTAAAAATATTTAGAGTAAACAAAAGTATCTCAATAGACTTGGGAACTGCAAATATATTAATTTACGATAAGCAAAAGAAAAAAATAGTATTGAATGAACCATCTGTGGTTGCAAAAGATAGAAAAACTGGAAAATTAATTGCAGTTGGAAGAGAAGCTAGAGAAATGTTAGGAAAAACTCCTGACAGCATCGAAGCTATCAAACCTTTACAAGACGGAGTTATTGCAGATATTGACTCAACAAAGGAAATGATTACATATTTTATTCATAAGATTTATGGAAATTCATTGTTCAAGCCAGAAGTAATGATTTGTGTACCAATTGAAGTTACAAGTGTAGAAAGAAAAGCCTTGTTTGATGCAGTAAAAGGTGCTAAAAAAATATATATTATTGAAGAGGGAAGAGCCGCTATCATTGGTTCAGGCGTAAATATTTCACAACCTGAAGGAAGCATGGTAATTGATATAGGTGGAGGTTCTACTGATATTGCAATTCTTTCACTTGATGAAATTATCGCAAGTAAATCAATTAGAATCGCTGGAAACAGATTTGATGAAGATATCGTGAGATATGTAAAAAGAAAATACAACTTACTAATTGGAGACAGAACTGCTGAAAAAATTAAAAAAGAAATGGCTACAGCATTAAAAGTTCAGTCGCCTGAAGTTATGGAAATAAAAGGTAGAGATTTAGAATCTGGTATTCCTAACACTGTAGAAATCAACGCAAATGAAATTTACGAAGCTATTGAAGATTCTTTATTCCAAATTGTAAACTCTACAAAAGAAGTTCTTGAAAAATGTCCTCCTGAATTGGCAGCAGACATTTTAGATAATGGAATTGTAATGACTGGTGGAGGTTCATTAATCAAAAACTTTATTGATATGATGGAAAAAGAAGTTGGAATCAAAGTATTCTTATCTCCAAATCCACTAGATTCAGTGGTTTTAGGTGGAGGAGCCGCATTTGACAACAAAAAATTATTAAGAACTCTTCAAATGAGAGAAAATTAATATTTGCTGTTAACAAAAAAAGAGAAAAAGAGAAAAAATGAAATTACAGGAAATAACTGAAAAATTTAAAAATGAAATAAATCAAGATAAAATAAGTGCAAGTTACCTCTTTTATGGCGATAAGAGAGTTGACTTGCTTTCTTATGCACTAATGTTCTCAAAGATGATTATGACAAAGAATGTGCAGAATGAAGCTGAAAAAGAAAAAATTGAACGGATTATTGATAACTTCCAGCATCCTGACATTGAAATAATAAATAAAAATAATGAAAACATAAAAATTGACGAAGTGCGTGAAATCATCTATTCATCAATAGAATCTTCTTTTAATTCGCCAAAAAAAATATTTATTCTGTGCGGAATTGAAAATTTACGAAAAGAATCTTCAAACGCACTTTTAAAAATCTTGGAAGAGCCACCACAAAACGTATATTTCATACTTCTATCAAGAACATTAAACATCATTTCCACAATAAAATCCCGTACAATCAAATTTCATCTATCTGGAATGAATAACGATGAACTGGGTGTAAGCAAAGAAATCTACTATTTCTTTGATGGAAATGAAAACGATATTTTAGAATTTAAAAGGCAAAATCTCTCACTTGATAATATTCAGTTTCAAATTAACACTGTGGAAGATATTTTACAAATTATTTTTGAAATGAAAAATTACACAACTGGAGAACTGGTTATAAAAAATAATCTGGATTTAACGATAAAATATAATAAAAGTATTCAATTGTTATCACATCGAATACGTTTCTGGGATATTGAAAATGTATATTTTTTTATAAATGAAATCGAAAGTGAACTAAAAAGGAAAAGGAATTTCTAATAAATTTCCTTTCAAAAATTATTATAAATGTAAAACATTCTGTGGGGTCTGAAGATTTAAAAAAACTGATAAATTTAAAAAATAGCATTAGAAGCAATGTAAATGTAAAAAGTGTGATTTTTAACTTTTTGATATTTTACAAAGTTTTTAGAACTTATTGAATAAAATTAATAATAATACTAAATCCCCATTTAAAAATAGGAATATATTTTTATAATGGGGATATTTAATAACTAATTTATAATCATTCAATTAAATTATTTTTTAGATACTTTGATTAATAAATATTTTCTTATATTATTATATTTTTTCTTTTTATTTTCGTAGGATTGCTCATTGCCGCAAATCCTACAACCTATGGCTAGTCTACGACATTTATTTAGTTTTTTTTATATAAGGGCATCAGACACTATGCCTTTATAACCCCGCTTCTCGAATTTCAATTTTACAGCAAAAGACAAAACTTGCTTTTAACAAAAGTAATTTTAATTTTATAAGGTTATTACCAACTTAAATATAATAAAAATAGTAAAAACTATTATTAAACAAAATAATCTAATATTAAATCCTGTTAAAAAATAGAAACTGTTAAGGACAATCAGAACCAAAAGTTCCATTTCATAGTCAGGACTATACATATCCCTTTCACCATAAACTTCAAAATTAAAAGAAAATATGTATATGATTTTTCGACTTTTTTCTCGATAATTCCTGTACAAATTTTATAGTTTTAAAATTCAAAAAACTCCTCAATTGTAGTTTTCAATCCATGCTCTACATTTGATGTAGAAATAAATTTAGCTATTTCCTTAATTTCAGGAATGGCATTTTCCACAGCCACAGGCATTCCTACGTACTCCAGCAACGGCTTATCGTTCGCACTGTCACCAACTGCAATCATTTCTTCAGGCTTTATATTTTCAATTTCTCCCAGTTTTTTTAATGTTTTTCCTTTATCCACATTTTTGTTGGCAATTTCTAGGAAGATTGGTTTTGAAATGGCGATAAAATAATCGTTTCCGTGAACTTTATTCATGTGTTCTTCAGCTATTAATACTTCTTCTGGCTTACCAACAATCATACATTTTGTAGTTTTATCAATTCCTTTTTCTTCAAGTTCAGAAAGTTTATCAAATTTTTTAAATTTCATATTACATTGACTTACCTCAAATAATACTTCATCTGTTGCTTCTGTTCCATAAACCGTATCTCCAACGTACAAAATCATTGGAACATTTATTTCCTTTGAAACTTTATAAACGTTTTCAATATCCTTTTTTCCAAGCCCTTCGTGAAAAATTACTTCATTTGTCTTCATATCAATTAATTCACCACCGTTAAATGCTAGCACATATCCTTCATACTTATCCATCTGAAGCTCTTTTGCATAATCAAGCATAGCATAGCTAGGTCTACCACTTGCAAGCACAAATTTAACTCCTTTTTCTTTCTGAACTTTAATAATCGTCTCAATATTTTCCTTTGTTATATTATGTTCTTCATCCAGCAATGTTCCATCCATATCAGTTGCAATTAATTTATAATTCATAAAATCCTCTCACTTTCTCTATTTATAATAATTTTACTAATTCATTCAAATCTTTTTCTGTAGTTGCCCAGCTTGTTACCAGTCTTATCACTGTGTGTTTTTCATCATACTTTTCCCAGAATGAAAAACTTACTTTTTTTTCCAATTCTTCCATTTTTATATTTTCAATTATGATAAATTGCTGATTTGTAGGTGATTCAAGATAAAATCTGTAATTTTTTTTGTGCAGAATATTTTTTAATTTTTCAGATAAATCTATCGTATGTTTTCCAATCCTTTTGTACAAATCATTTGAAAATAATGTGTCAAACTGTACTCTAAGCAGCCATCCCTTAGCAAGTAATGCCCCTTGTTGCTTTATCCTTGTTACAAAATTCTTTGGTGTGTTATTTTTGGTAAAAACAACTGCTTCTCCAAGCAATGTTCCAGCTTCATGCACGCTAATATGCCCCGTTTCAGCCGCAATTACACCTTCATAAGACTGTAGCATTGAATTTATCACAACTGCGTTAGTCTGTGTTCCACCAACTAAAAAATAAACATCTGCATTTTCCAATTCACAAGCTTTCCTAATTTTTGCTTTTGCACTTTCACAATATTTATCAGCTCCGTATCCAGACAAATTCTCAAAATTAGTCTTAACAATCGCATCCAAAATCTCTTGACAAGCCCCTTGCGTATAATCATTTGCAAAATGTAACATAAATTCCCTTCCTGTAAAACTGGTGCTTTATATTAATATTATACAGGAAATACGAGGAAAAGTCCATATAAACAGAAGTTGCTAAAAAATCTAAATTAAAACATGATTTTACTTTTAATATTCTAACACAAAATATTGATTTTTGAATTTTTTTGAAGTAAAATATTACAGAATAGATTATCTAAAAATTCAGTAATAAAGAAGGGCTAAATTATGAAAAAATTTGTTTTAATGCTAATATTTATTTTAGGGAGTTTCAGTTTTGGAGAAATAACAGAACAGGAAGTCGATAGTTTCTTTTCGCCTAAAACACAGGTTTATATTTCCAATCAGAAAGACTGGTTTTTTGGACAATATCCAGATGATTTTGACGGAGAAAATACTAAATGGGAAAAACTTAATTATTTTATTAATGTTCTTTTAGTTGGAAAAAAATATAAGATTTCTTATACTCCTATTGATGAAGTCACTTCTTATGATAATCAAGGATATCCTGTATTAACCTATACAACAACAAAACAATATGTTATAAAAAGTCGTCGAAATGAAAATATACCTACTGCAACTTCATACAGCTTTAATATTATGTTTGGGATGATGGATCCAGGTACAGAAATAAAAAATGGAAAAAAATATGAGAGAAATCGTTATCAAGTCCTTTCAGAAAGTGAATTAAATGCTCTATTAAAGTCTAAAAATGCAAAAAGACTTGATTCAACCACAGAAAAAAATACGAAAGCATGGCTAGATTGGCTATTTCATAACACTAACTAATACTATTATTTTTGGGTACAAAGTATTAGGACTCTTATTAGCAGATTAATATAATTTTATTTAAAAAAAGTACACTCTACTGGGACTTCTCCCAGTTTTTTTCTTCTCTCAAAACTTATCCAAAACAAAAAAACCATCCCAAAAAGCCAAAAAACTTTTCAAGACAGTTTTCAAAAACAAATATTCTAATTTCTTAATTTTATCCTCCAAGATAAGCCTTCTTAATTTCAGGATTTGTAAGCAGTTCCTTTCCTGTTCCTTCCAGAATTATTTTTCCAGTTTCCAGAACGTAGCCTCTGTCTGCAATTGATAGTGCCATATTGGCATTTTGTTCCACTAACAGCACTGTTACGTTTTCTTCTTTATTAATTCTTACAATTATGTTGAAAATTTCTTGTACTAATAATGGTGCTAGTCCCATTGACGGCTCATCTAGCAATAGTAGTGAAGGATTTGACATTAAGGCTCTTGCCATTGCCAGCATTTGCTGTTCTCCTCCACTCATTGTTCCTGCCAGCTGTTTTTTACGTTCGGCAAGTCGTGGAAACAGTGTGAACATATGTTCCATATCTTTTTTTATTTGATCTGTATCGTTTCTTGTAAATGCTCCCATTTCCAAATTTTCCAGTACAGTTAATTCTGTAAAGATTCTACGTCCTTCTGGAACATGTGCCATTCCACGGCTGACAAGCTTGTAAGCATCAATGTTAGTTACATTTTCCCCACTTAGGGAAATTTCTCCCGATTTTATTGGTACAAGCCCTGAAATAGCGTGAAGTGTAGATGTTTTTCCTGCACCATTTGCACCAATTAGAGAAACGATTTCACCTTTTTTTATCTGAAATGAAATGTTTTTTATAGCATGAATTCCGCCATAATATACATTTAAATCATTTACATTTAAAATATTCACTTTTCCTCCTTTTTGCTAATTTTATTTAATTTCTTCTTAAATTTTATTCTCCTAAATAAGCTGCAATAACTTCTTTATTATTTTGAATCTCATCAGGAAGACCTGAAGCAATAATTCTCCCAAAATTTAGCACATAAAGTCTTTCACAAATTCCCATTACTAAGTCCATGTCATGCTCGATTAGCAGGATTGCAATTTTAAATTTATTTCTTATAAAGCTGATTGTATTCATTAGTTCTTTTGTTTCGTTTGGATTCATTCCTGCTGCAGGCTCATCCAGCAGCAATAATTTTGGATTTGTTGCCAAAGCTCTTGCTATCTCCAATTTTCTCTGCTGTCCATAAGACAAGTTTCCAGCTGTAATATTTGCCATTTCAGCCATATCAAAAATATCCAGTAAATCAAGTGCCTTATCTGTTATTTCCTTTTCTTCCTTCCAAAATCTAGGAAGTCTAAAAATCGCTTCAAAAGTGTTATATTTCATACTGCTGTTAAGTGCCAGCTTTACATTATCAAGCACTGTTAATTCTTTAAATAGCCTTATATTCTGAAATGTTCTGGCAACTCCCAAAGCAACTATCTGTGGAGTAGTTTTTTTATTTATACTAATCTGATTTATAGAAATATCCCCGTCAGTAGGTTTGTAAACACCTGTCAGCAAGTTAAATATTGTTGTTTTTCCAGCTCCATTTGGACCAATTAATCCAACTAGCTCACCTTCCTTAATTTCAATATTAACATTATCAACAGCTCTTAGACCTCCAAAAGATATTCCCAAATCTGTCGTTTTTAATAATGACATATTTTATCTCCTATTTTACTTCATTTTTATATTTATCAAAAATATTTAATTCTAACTTTTCATTTTTTTAATTCTTGTTATTTCTATAATTTCTAAGTTTATTAATTCTTCTCTTTGTTCCTGCAAATGTAAATTCCTTCGTACCAAAAATTCCTTTTGGACGGAAAATCATTAATGAAATCAATATAATTGCATAAACTAAGTATCTAAACTGCGAAACATCTCTCAATCTTTCATTTAGAAGTGTCAAAATCGTTGCAGCGATAATCGCTCCCGTAATACTTCCAAGTCCACCTAACACTACCATAACAAGAATTTCTATTGAGAATAAAAATCCAAATTTATCTGGTGTCAAAATTCCAATATTATGAGCAAATAACGATCCTCCAACTCCAGCAAAAAATGCTGAAAAAGCAAATCCATAAAGTTTTACACGATTTAAGCCGATTCCTATATTTTCTGCCGCAATTTCATCTTCTCTAATTGACAGAATCTCTTTCCCTTTTCGAGAAGTCATTGCCATTGCGATTATAATAATCGAGATAACTACAATGAAATATGTATTTGAAAAATCTAGAATTGTTGGAATATTGTTAAGTCCAGTTGCTCCACCTAAAAAGTCCAGATTTTGAATAATATATTTTACAATTTCTCCAAATGCTAAAGTAATAATTGCAAGATAATCCCCTCTTAACCTTAGCGTACTTCCACCAACAAGAAATCCAAATACAGCCGCAACCAGCCCTCCAAACAATGATACCAGTATTAACTGTAAAAATGGCGGTAAATTATAATTTACGAGTATTTTTGAAATAAATGCCGCTGAATATCCACCAATTGCAATAAATCCAGCTTGCCCCAAATTAAGCTGTCCCATAAGCCCAACCGTTATGTTTAAGCTTACTGCAAATAAAACAAAAATTAATACGTTTATATATATTCCTTTTGTATAACTGAAAGCATCATTTGGATCAAAAGTAAAGCTTAGGACGATATAAAGTGCAATTATTGAAATAAATGTAACAACATAATTTTTTACTTTTAATTTGTTAAAATAGTTCAAATTTTGCCATTTATATTCTTTTGTTTCTTTATGCTTTTTTTCTGCACTATCTATATTTTTTGCTTTTACATCTTTATTAGTTTTTTCCATATTTCCCATTTTCCTCCTTTCAAATTATACTTTTTCCTTCATATTCTTTCCAAATAGCCCATTTGGTCTAAAAATTAGTATTAATATCAGTACACCAAATACAATAGGATTTGCCCAAGTTGTAAGCGATGAACCTTTTACATATGCTTCAAGAAGCCCTAAGACGTATCCACCAACCATAGCCCCTGGAATACTTCCTATTCCTCCAAATACAGCTGCAATAAATGCCTTCAATCCTGGCAGCATTCCCATATATGGCTCAATTTGCGGATAAACAATCGCATACAATGCTCCACCTAACGCCCCAAGTCCAGAACCAATCGCAAATGTTATAGCAATAGTTTTGTTTACATTAATTCCCATAAGCTGTGCCGCTCCTGTATCCTGTGAAACTGCTCTCGTTGCTTTTCCTAATTTTGTATTTTTAATAAATAAATTTAAGGCAATCATACAAACTGAAGTAACTACAATTACAAATATTGTAAGCATGCTGATGCTTAAAAATCCTAAATTAATCTTGTTGTTGTTTGATAAAAATGCTGGTATATATTTCTGATCAATAACTTTTGGATTTGCTCCAAATATTATAAGTGCCAAACTTTCTAGCAAAAAACTCATTCCAATTGCTGTAATAAGTGCCGAAATTTTAGGCGCATTTCTAATTGGACGATATGCAAAAAAATCAATTACAACTCCCATAATAGCACATAAAATAATTGACAAAACAATAGCCAGTATTAATGGCATTCCATTTGACACAGCGATAAGCGTAGCATAAGCTCCCACCATAAGTATATCTCCATGTGCAAAATTTATAAGTTTAACGATACCATAAACCATTGTATATCCCAACGCAATAAGGGCATAAATACTTCCAGTCTGCAGTCCGTTAATAGTCTGTTCAATAAAGCTCTTTAACATATTTAAAAACTCCTCATACTTTTTACTTATACGTTTATTTTCTACTCATATACTTAGGCAACCTTAAAACTATACTCCTTACTTGTATTCAAAAAATTAGTATAATCTTAAAGCTGCTTACGTATATTTACCCAAATTAATTTCTTCTTTTTAGATAAAAAAAGTTCCAGAGTGTTAGAAGAAAGAAAACTTCTCCTAACAACCGAACTTTATAATAATTATTATTTTCTATATTATTTCTAGAATTTTTCCTTCAATGTAAGTTTTCCGTCTTTCACTTCAATAAATGTAACTTTTTTCTCAGGATTTCTTTCTGCATCAAATTTTAATGAACCAGTAACTAAAGTACCGTCAAATTTTTTGATTGCTTCTCTTATTGCATCTTTTGAAGACAAGTCAGAAACATTTTTTAATGCTGTTTCTAAAATAGTTCCTGTATCATATCCTAAAGCAGCGAAAATAATTGGATCTATTTTATATTCATTTTTGTATGCAGCGATGAATTTTTGTACATTTTGATCAGGATCATCTGGTGCAAACTGACTTGCGAAAACTGCTCCATTAGCAACTTTTCCAAAGTTAGTCTGGATTCCGTCCCATCCATCTCCACCCATAAATTGAGCGTTTATTCCAAGTTCTTTTGCTTGTGTCAAGATTAATCCAATTGTGTTGTAGTAATCAGGTACAAAAATTACTTCAGGATTATATCCTTTTACTTTTGTAAGTAATGCTCTAAAGTCTTTGTCATCAGCAGTATATTGTTCTTCTTTTACTTGAATTCCTTCTTTTTTAGCTTGTTCCTTAAATGCGTTTGCAAGCCCTACAGAATAATCACTTCCTGTATTTGTTAAAACTGTAACATTTTTACGCCCTTTTGATTTTGCATATTTTGCAACAACAACACCTTGATAAGGATCTGTAAATGTAGTTCTAAATACATAATCTTTTCCTTTTGTAATATCAAATGCAGTTCCAGTTGCTGTAATCATAGGAATTTTAGCTTGTTGTGCAAGCGGTGCAATTGCAAGAGATGGTCCAGATGTAACTTCTCCTACAAAGATATCAATTTTGTCTTGTGAAACCATTTTTTTAAATGCATTAATTGCTTCCTGTACATCACCTTTACTATCTGCTTCTACAATTTCAATTTTTTTACCATTAATTCCGCCAGCAGCGTTTATTTCTTTTACTTTCAATTTAAATCCATTTATTGTACTTGTTCCATATTGTGCCACGTTTCCAGTTAATGCTCCTATAACACCAACTTTTATAACATTCTTGTCCTTAGATGCTTTTGCTCCACAGCTTAGCACAAATAATGCCAATAATGAAACTAAAAATAATATTTTTTTCATTGTTGTTCTCCTCTGCTATATTTTTATAATTAATTTATTTTTTAAATTAAAATTTTTCTTTTAATGTAAGTTTTCCACCTTTTACTTCAATAAATGTAACTGCTTTTTCAGGATTTCTATCTGCATCAAATTTTAATTTTCCAGTTATAAGATCAATTCCACTAACTCCATTCATAGCTTCTCTTATAGATGGCCCTGTCAAATCTTTTGCTGATTTCAATGCAGCTTCCACAATTTCCACTGTGTCATATCCAAGTGCGGCAAACATTATTGGTTCTTTATGAAACTTAGCTTGGTAATCTTTCATAAATTTCTGAACATTTTCAGCTTTATCTTCTGGAGAAAATTGGCTTGCAAAAATTGCTCCTTCTGCAACTGCTCCAAAATTAGTCTGAATTCCGTCCCATCCATCTCCACCAAAATATTGAGCTGTTATTCCCAAATCTTTTGCTTGAGAAATAATTAACCCAATTGTATTGTAATAATCAGGTATGAAGATAGCTTGCGGATTTTGTCCTTTTACTTTTGTTAAAATCGCTTTAAAATCTTTATCATCATTTGTATATTTTTCTTCAGTAATAGTTATTCCATCTTTTTTAGCTTGTTCTTTAAATGCGTTTGCAATTCCTACAGAATAATCATTTGAAGAATTTGTTAAAATTGCAATTGATTTTACACCTTTAGCTTTTGCGTATTTTGCAGTAGCAGTTCCTTGATAAGGATCTGTAAATGTAGTTCTAAATACAAAATCTTTTCCTTTTGTGACATCAAGACTTGTAGCAGTTGCTGAAATCAAAGGTACTTTTGCTTGCTGTGCAAGTCCTGAAATAGCTTGTGATGTAGCTGATACAACTTCTCCAATTACAACACTCACTTTATCCTGTGAAACCATTTTTTTAAATGCATTCACTGATTCCTGAACGTCTCCTTTACTATCTGCAATGACAAGCTCAATTTTTTTTCCATTAATTCCACCTGCATTATTAATAGCATCTACTTTAAGTTCAACACCTTCTTTTACTGCAGTTCCGTATTGTGCATAATTTCCAGTAAGCGGTGCAATAACTCCTATTTTTATAACATTTTCATCAGCTGATTTTTTCCCACAGCCAACGATAAATGCCGTGACTAACAACATCACCAGAAATATTTTTTTCATACTCTCATCATCCTTTCTCTCTTAAATTCTTTGCATCGTCAAAGCATTGTTAGAAAAACATATAATAAATATCAAATAAAATACTATTACTATTAATCTAAAACAAACTTTCACTTACTTATGTCTAATATTATATCATAAAAGGGTAAAGAAATGAAATTATTTTTAAAAATTTATTGTATGCTCAAACTTTTTTTTAATAAAACCAATAAAAATAAAATCTTCACAATCACCAAAATTATTAATATAAACCGATATTAATTTTGATAAAAAAATATTTTGCTTATCTAATTATTTTTTTAAAAAAAAACTACCACATATCGTGGTAGCAAAAATACTATCTATTTTTTATTGATTAAATATTAATTTCCTAAATTGAAATCATAACCTACACCAAGAGATACTCTTCTGTAGTTAGCATTATATTTAGATTTAACACCTAAAGGCCCTTCATATTCATATTTACCTTTATTTTCTTTATACATAAGTTCCACATTTACGTTGTTGAAGTTGATTCCTCCACCTACACCGTAGTAAAGTCCACCTTCTGCTTTATATTTACCTAATCTACCATAATCATGATCTCCATTATTGAATGAATATCCTAAGTCACCTTTAACATAAGGTTTAACAGTAGTTTGTGTATCAAATGTATATTTAGCTGTTCCATATACAGGTATTGAATTATAGTTTTTCAAGTTTTGTCCTGAAACTTTATCTTTCAAATCTTTGTGGAATTGGAATGCAGTACCTCCACCTAATTCTAATCCTGAAGTTACTTCATTTCTATATTCAACTCCTACTTCTCCAGAACTGTTTTTAGTTTTTTGATTTTTGTAGTTTTTTCCATAATGGTATTTACCACCTAAATCTAATCCACCTTTTGCTTCAATTTTTCCAGCATCTGCGAATGAAGCTGCTCCTAAAACTAAAAATAAACCAATTAATGTCTTTTTCATAGTCAATCACCTTTCTTTTCTAAAAATCTCCTTTGCGATTTTTCTCTACAAATAAATATTTATCATTTTAAAAGCATACTACCTCTAAATGATAATTAATTATACAACATAGCTCTTATAGATATGTTTATATATATATATTTTTTTCTTTGAGTAATAATACTATAACTGACATCATTCCAAATTTAATCAGTAAAAATTTATTATGACTAATGAATTATATTCTTTTAGAACTTTTTAAATGTATTGATATCTATCAATTTATACTCGAACCCATTTAAAGTTAAACTGATAGAAATTATATAATTTAGGGTTTGAGTAAAATAGTCATAATTTTTGAGTTTTGTTTTAAACTAGTTTTACTATATATTTTCAAAAAAGAAACTTATATTCTGTTATAAGTAAAAAATACAATTTATTATCTCTAACAAATTGTATTTAATATAATAAAATATATTTTGTTTTAAAAATGGTGCCCAGACGCGGAATCGAACCACGGACACAGGGATTTTCAGTCCCTTGCTCTACCGACTGAGCTATCTGGGCATAATGGCGGAAGTGACGAGACTCGAACTCGCGACATCTTGCGTGACAGGCAAGCACTCTAACCAACTGAGCTACACCTCCAAATAAATGGTGGTCACAACTGGGCTCGAACCAGTGACCCCCTGCTTGTAAGGCAGGTGCTCTCCCAACTGAGCTATGCGACCACGTATTTTATTACTTGATAAGTATATCATATATTATTTAATATTTCAACTCTTTTTCAAAAATTTCTATCAATATTCAAAAATTCTCAAAATTAAATTGATAAAATTAAAAAAACTTAGTAATTTAAATAATATATTTTTATTTCCTTTCTAAAATACTACCAATATATTTCTCTTCCATATTTTCCAAAAGCAGACAAAATTCTACCTTCATCATTTGTTTTAATTTGATAAAACTCTACCCGTTTTTTAAAAGTTTTATTCACTTCCTTTACTAGTTCTCTAAAATCAAGCCTATTGTTCGCTGTAAAATAGAATATTAACTTACTTTCATCAAATGTATATTCACCAATAACAAGATTCATTTCAGGAAGAAGTTTTTTAACAATTTTTTTACACTTAAAATATGCGTCATCAGCTTTTTTATCTAACTCAGATAATTTTTCTATTTCCTTTTTTGATAATTTTCTTTTAACTTCTCTAATTTTCAAATCATTCTGTTCACTATTTTCTTTATTTAATGCAACTCCTAAAACTATTCCTATCTGTTCTCCACGGATTGTGTCTACAAGAACATAATCCCCTTTTTTATAATTCTCTGTTTCATTTATCATAAACGGATAAACTTTTTTTGTTTTTCTAAATTTTATATTTATTATATTCATAATATCCCACCTTCTAAAAAACTAAAATATCCTTTCTCGCTTATTATTAAATGATCAAGCAAACGTATTTCCAGACTTTCAAAAACTTCCTTTACTTTCTTTGTCAATAAAATATCAGATTCTGATGGTCTCAAAGAGCCTGATGGATGATTATGTACTAAAATCACTGCTTTTGCATTATATTCTAAAATTTTTTTTACTAATTCACGAATATAAACTGTACTTTTATCAATAGTCCCATAAAATAGCTCCTCTTCCTTCAGCAATTCATTTTGAGTATTCAGAAATAATACTTTAAATACTTCAACGTCTCTATTTAAAAGAGAAAATTTTAAATAATTCAATAATTTAATATTACTTGACAATGTAATTTTTTTATTATGTACTTTTTTATAAAGTTCACTTTCTATAATTTCAAATAAAAGTTTAAAAAATACAATTGCTCTCTCAGTCATATATTTATTTTTTCGCAATTCTTCTTCCGGCTGTTTTAAAATCGTATATAAATCACCGTATTTCTTTAAGAGGCTCTTAGCGATTCCTCTACAATTTTTTCTAATAACTATATAGGTTAACAACAATTCTAAAAGTTCATAATCCAAAAAACCTTTTGTCCCAGTAGATAAAAAACGCTGCCTTAACCTTTCTCTATGCCCTTTCTCCTGCTCTTCGGCCATATCTTGTTCCAACACTAACTCTCTTTTACTCCCCCTCATTTTTCCCCCAAAAAATGTTTTAAAAAAATATTTATACTTGAATAGTTTATCATAAAACGAAAAAAATAACAATATTATAGTATTAATTGAACTAGATAAAAATTATTTATTAAGGTATTGATTTTTTTTGAATTTTTTGTTATAATTATCCTGTTAATATTATTAGTATTATTAATCTTTTCATATATCACAACTGAAGAAAAAATTGGTCATAAAAGGCAGTCCTTATACCTCTTTCTCATGGGCTGTTTTTTATTTACTATTTTTTCTAAAAAATAAAATTTATACAAAATAAGGAGCCAATAAATTTAGCTCCCTATTTTTTTTATATTTTATGGATAATATTTTTATTCATAGTCTCCATCTATCCTAACTTTTCGCAAAATCATCCCTTCCTTGGCTTTTAAATCGAATTTAATTTTCCCAGCCGAACTTGTTCTGAATGTTCTGCCTTCTGTTACCAGGTCAATAAATCTCTCATCTTGATAATTTGTCTCAAATTCAATATTTTCCCAGCTGTTAAATGAATTATTTATTATAACAATAATCGAATGATCCTCAATTATTCTTTCATATGCAATTATGTCTCTGTCGTTGTCAGCAAACACTTCTCTAAACTTACCATAAACAAGTGTTTTATTTTCAAGACGGATTTTTATTAATTTCTTATACCATTCAAATAAATCACGATCGACTTTTTGCTCATAAATTTCGTTTTGGTTAACATGAGATGGATTTTTTTCATCATCATACAAAAATTCATTCCATAACATCGGCTTTCGGCAATATGGGTCTGTTGCTCCCCACATTCCCACTTCATCACCATAAAATAACATTGGTGCTCCAATATAAGTCATTTGGAATATTGAAATTAATTTTAGTATATCTTTTGGCTTAATTAAAATGTTTCGCCAGTCTATTGTTGTGTTTGGATGATAATTTGAAGCTAAATCTGGACGAATTCCATTATACCCTTTTTCTAGCTGTTTTCCTTCTTCCAAATTTCTTCCAAGTACATCATTTACAATTCTTGAATAAAGCCTGTCGGTATCGTGTGAACCGTTTAAGTTCTGACTTGCCTGCAATGCCTGATATGGATACCATGTTCTTTTTTCTCTAAGTTCATTGAAAAAGTCCTGTGCTTTCAGTTTATATCTTACTCCACCTTCATGACTTTGATTTATGAAGAAGCCAATGACTGTTTTTAACCATTCATAATTCATTACAGTGTCAAATTTATTTCCACCATTAATATCGGCCGAAGCATTTCCCCAAAGTTCAGCAGTTATGTATGAATCTTTTTTGCTACCCTTTACGACCTCACGCCATTCATTCCAGAAATTCTGATTTTCAAGACAATTTGGCACATCTAGTCGCCATCCGTCAATCCCGTCATCCTCCATCCAGTTTTCACTTTCTTTTCCGTCAGGCCCATACATCCATTTTCTTGTAATATTGAAAATGTATTCCTTGTACTCCTGATTAAATGTGTTAAATTCAGGAAGTGAATCAAATCCTGCCCAAGCGTTGTAAGCAGTTCTCTTTCTATTTGCAATTAAAGTTTCAAATGCCTGCTCTTCATTCATTTCATCTGTAATTGGGACATGTTCTCCAAAATCTGTAAATTTATACCAGTCCTTGTATTTAGAATTTTCTCCATCCGCAAGTACCATATTAAATGTCCAGTGTTCATTGCTGCTATGATTGAAAACCCCGTCAAATATTACACGGATACCATTTTTATGAAATTCCTTTATCAAATCTACCATTATCAAATCTGATTCTGTCCAAACCCAAGTTGACGGATCTTCTGTTTCCCCATAACCATTTTTCCCACGATTTTCACCATTCAGGTTTACTTGCAGAAGTTTTAGCTCGCTACTTGTCGAAGCCTTATTTCTAAGTACATCCACATACGACTTATTCCCATATTTATTGTTTTTATTAATTTCCACACCATGAGTTTTTCCACTTGTCTTTATCGTTCCAAAGTCTGGTGAAATATGTCTAAAGTCATTTGCTCCATATTTATGGTTTTGATATGAGAAAAATACTGGATTTAGCCATACTGCATTAATTCCCAATTCCTTCATGTATGGTATTTTTTCTTTTATTCCCTGCAAATCTCCACCATACATTCTAGCATATTTCAAGCTGTAGTCAATTTCACGCTCACCCAATTTTTCCCAAATTACCTGTTCCCTAAAGTCAGCAGTCCATCTGTTTCTATCAAACTGACTACGCACGTTATTACTTTTTTCCCATTTGTATTCTTCTACAAAATTTTGTTCATGAAGTCTATTTGGCTTAAATGCTTCTGGTCCAAATTCATTAAAAATCGGATCATTATAATGATTTCCATTGTAAAACCTGTCTGGGAAAATATTGTACCAGATTGCTTCTTTTGCCCAGTTTGGTACATCAAATAACTGTATATCCTTAGAAGTCGTATTCACAATTAATCTCTTTGGTTTGCTATAGCTCAATGTTTCCCCGTTAAAATATGCTCTTGATCCATTGTCTTCAAGAATAAAATAATACAAAAGCTTTTTGGCTTCTTTACCAAAATTTATTATTCTTTCAAAATAATCGAATCCATTTGTCTTATCCTGATATCTTTCCAGTTCATAAATCATCTCATAACTATCTTCCTCATGTAGAACTACACTAATGTAGGCACGTTCCACATCGTTCATCTGAGTTCTTATTTTAAATTCATATTCACTATCCGACAATTTATTAAAATATTGCAAACTGTTATAATCATGTACTATCGCCTTCAAATCAGTATTTTTATCAATTGCTTCATACACAAATTTTCCAGTTCCAAAATCTCCTTGAGGAAACAATGCTCCATTTTCTCCAATAACCAGTTTTCTATTTTCATTCTGAGGATACCATTTTCCATCAATCAGATATTTATATTCATAAACTCCTTCAGGCGAAGCAAGTACTACTTTATAGTTTGTTCCTTCAAAATGATGGATAGGTTCTGTATCAGGCTTCCAGTTATTAAAGTTACCTGCAATTTGAACTTTATCCGCCTTTTCCAGTCCAAAATCAGCAATATCCAAATTCATTCTGTAAAATTTCATTTTAGTTAATGAAAATATCTTTTTTGAGGGAGAATATTCTACATAAATATCTATTCCTTTTTGAAATCCAGTTATTGATTTTGGCGGCAAGTTTTCATCCACTACTGCCTCAAATCTTTTTGCAAAAGGTGCTGTATGGCTGTAAGTCACACCACTTATTACTCCACTTTCCTCATCCTTTATTTCAAAAAAATAACTTCCTGACTCGACATTTCCCCATTTATATATAAAATTTTCCCAATGTTGTTTTAAATTCTCTTCCTTGTAGAATTTATTATCTTTATAAATTATAATTTTATAGCCCATTTTTTCTCCTAATTATCTACTCTCCCTAATTTAACTCAAAAAATACTTTATATGCTCTGTATGTTTCATACAAATCCGCTTTTGATGAGATTTCAAATAAAGAGTGCATTGATAAAAGTGCAGGCCCTGCATCTATCGTTCTGATTCCGTAGTAAGCCAAGAACTTAGCAACTGTTCCTCCACCACCTTCATCTACTTTTCCAAAGCCACCCGACTGATATTTAATCTCATTTTTGTCAAATATTTGTCTTATTTCCTGAATAAATTCTGCATCAGCATCGTTTGCCATAGCTTTTCCACGGCTTCCTGTATATTTTGCAAATGCCAGTCCATAAGACAGTCTTGCTGCATTTTCTGAATCATGAACTGACTTAAATACAGGATTTAACGCAGCCGTAACATCTGATGACAATGCTTTTGAGTTCCATAAAGTTTCCCTCAATATCTGATCATTGTAATTTTTTTCTGTAAGTGACAGCATTTTTCCAACAACATATTCAGGCAATGTTGACTTCAAGCTCGTAGAACCTTCACTTCCAATTTCTTCTTTATCTGTCAAATAAATCATAACAGTTTTTTCAGTTTCCTTCACATCAAACAAGGCTCTAAGCGAAGTATATGCACAAATTCTGTCATCTTGACCATATCCTCCAATCATGCTCTTATCAAGCCCCACATCCCGCAATTTCCCAGCCGGCACAACTTCCAGCTCCGCTGTAAAGAAATCATCTTCTTCTATTCCATAATCTTTTTTCAATTTATCAAGCACAAACTGCTTTATTTTTTTATTTACATTTTCATCATCTAAAGGCATATTTCCAAATAATAATTTTAGTTCCTCACCTTTAATAACATCTCTTGCCTTTCTTTCATCCTGCACATTGTAAGACAAATGTGGCAATATATCAGGCATACTGAATACAGGCTCGTCATCTTTTTCTCCAATAGAAAGTGTCACTTTTTCTCCGTTTTTTAAGAAAACAACACCATGCAATGCAAGTGGAGTCGCGGCCCATTGATATTTTTTAATTCCACCATAATAATGCGTGTTTAATAGTGCAAATTCTTCTTCTTCCATTATCGGATTTGGCTTCAAATCCAGTCTTGGTGAATCCACATGGGAGACAATCATATTAATCCCGCTTTTTATATCATTTCCAATAATTACTGCAATGATGTTTTTATTTCTATTGTTAAAATAAATTTTATCCCCTTTTTTCAATTCACTTTTTTCATTAATATTGACAAAGCCATTTTTTTTAAGTTCCTTTTCTGTCAAATCCACAAATTCTCTCTCCGTTTTGGCAGAATCCAAATATTTTTTATAATCTTCAGCAAAGTCAAAAATCACTTTCTTTTGCTCATCTGTATAATTTTTCCACAAATTTTCTTTTGTCATTTTCTACATCCTTTCCAAAATTCACAAAATATACAACAAAAGATGGCGACTTGAAAAAAATATCCCAAATCAGCCACCTTCTTTCCTAGTAAAATTAATTTTTCAATTTACCTAAATTATTTAACTTCGTTCAATTTTTTTTCCAATTCTTTTCCAGCTTCTTCATATCCAGGTTTTCCTAATAATGCAAACATATTTTTCTTATATGCTTCCACTCCTGGCTGATCAAATGGATTTACACCTAAAAGGTATCCACTTACCCCACATGCTTTTTCAAAGAAATAGAATGTATATCCTAAATGATAAGGAGTAGCTTCAGGAATGTTTACACCTAAATTAGGTACATCTCCGTCAATATGTGCCAAAATTACTCCATCAGTTGCTTTTTTATTTACATAATCCAATGTTTTCCCAGCAATAAAGTTTAGTCCGTCAAGGTTATCCTTGTCGCTTTCAATGACAAATTCCACTTCTGGTTTTCCAATAGAAACTACTGTTTCAAAGAATAATCTTTTTCCTTCCTGAATATATTGACCCAATGAATGCAAGTCTGCTGAAAAGTCTGCCGAAGTTGGATACAATCCTTTTCCATCTTTTCCTTCAGATTCTCCAAATAATTGTTTCCACCATTCTGCCAAATAATGAACTCTTGGCTCATAATTTACCATTAATTCCAAGTCTTTTCCTTTTCTATGTAAAATATTTCTTACAGCCGCATATTGTAAAGCCTGATTTTCGTCCATGTTTTTATTTGCAAAGTCATTCATTGCATCTTTTGCTCCAGCCATCAATTCATCAATGTTAATTCCAGCCGCCGCGATTGGTAAAAGTCCTACTGCAGTCAATACAGAAAATCTTCCTCCAACATTGTCAGGTACAACAAAAGTTTCATATCCTTCAGTTGTAGCAAGTGTTTTTAATGCTCCTTTCTCCTTATCTGTTGTAGCGTATATTCTTTTTGCAGCTTCTTCTTTTCCATACTTTTCTTCCAGCATTTTTTTGAACACTCTGAATGCAATCGCAGGCTCAGTTGTAGTTCCGGATTTTGAAATTACATTTACTGAAAAATCTCTGTCTCCGACAACTTCTATTAAATGTTGTAAATAAACACCGCTCATATTTGTTCCTGCAAAGTAAATTTCAGGAGTTTTTCTTTTATCTTTTGGCAAGTTATTGTAAAAGCTGTGTGACAAAAATTCAATTGCAGCCTTTGCCCCTAGATACGATCCTCCAATTCCAATTACAACTAAAACTTCTGAATCATTTTTAATTTTTTCAGCTGCTTTTTTTATTCTAGCAAATTCATCTTTATCATAGTTTTCAGGCAAGTCAACCCATCCTAAAAAATCATTTCCTGCTCCACTTTTTGAAGTCAGTACTTCATTTGCCAATTCTACATACGGTTTAATCTGTTTCAATTCATTTTCATTAAAAAAATTTTTTGCAAATTGATAATTAAAATTCAATTTCATTTTCTTTTGTCTCCTTAATATATTTTATTCCCTAGATTTCTTTAACAAATCAAGAAATCCCTATTATTCCACACATAGTAATACAACTTTAAAATCGAATAATAATATAACAAAACTACTTAAAAACCAAATTTATAAAATTATAAATAATAATTATATTTAGTTTTAAAGTGATTTTTTATTAAACTATTTTTTCAACTAAAGTATAACAAAAAAAGCACTTTTTTTCAAATTTTTCTAACATATTTTTAGATTTTTAAAAATTTTTTCTAAAAATTTTAAATTTTATCACATATTGTCCAAGTTTCTCAAAATAGAATTAATTTTAATTACATATATTCAGCCTTTTAACTTGAGTTTTAAAACAGTTTTACTGTTATTCCCTTATACTGAATTAATCAAGATTAAACAAATTTAACATTCTAACAAAATATCATAATTTTAAATTTAACTTATTCGTATTTTGTTAAATTTCCCTTACTTACAGTCCCCTTAATATTAAACTTTTCATCAAAATATGTTAAATCAGCAAAATATCCTTCCTTTATAAATCCATATTTTTCATCCACAGCTACAGCCTCTGCTGGATAAGAAGTAGCCATTCTAAGTGCTTCTTCTAGCGAAACATGAACTTTTTCCACAAGATTTTTTACTCCATCAATCATAACTAAAGCTGATCCGCCTAGTGTCCCTTCTGGCGAAACACATTTACCATCCTTATATAAAACTCTATTTCCTTCAAACATAAATTCTGTCATATTATCAGTTCCAGCGGGACTAACAGCATCTGTCACAAGATAAAGCCGATCTTTCAATATTTTCTTAGCAATTTCCACAGAAGCAAAATCCATGTGAAGCCCATCAACTATTATCCCACAGTTTGTAGTGTCATTATTGAATAAAAATCCTACAACTCCTGGCTCTCTTGAATCCAATGCTCTCATGGCATTATACAAATGCGTAGCACAGTTAAAATAGTCTTTCTTTTCCATACATTCCTTATACGTTGCATTCGTATGCCCCACAGCGATATTAATCCCTGCTTTTTTTAATATTTCAAGATGTTCGACTTTAGCCTTTTCAGGTGCAATTGTTATTATTTTTGTAGCTTCAGGTCCTGCATTCGCTATTTTTTCTACCATTTCATCAGATAAAACCCTTATATATTCAGGACGATGAATTCCTTTTTTCTCAACACTTATATAAGGTCCTTCTATGTGAAGCCCCAAAACTCCAATTTCTTCCTTATCTTTTATTTCATTCATAAGATTTAGAGCTTTTTCTATTTTCTCATCTGGAGAAGTTATAAGTGTTGGCAAAAACGAAGTACATCCGTATCTCTTATTAGTTTCATTCATTATCTCAAGTGTCTTTCGTGAAATATCATCATTAAACAGCACTCCTCCACATCCATTAATCTGCAAGTCAATAAATCCTGGCGACAAAACCATCCCTTTGGCATCAACCAATTCCTGATTTTCTAATTCTTTTTCATCAATCAATGAAAAATCCGTTACTTTCTTTATAAATTTTCCTTCCAAAACAACGGTGTCTTCGTCAATAAACTTTTCTCCATCAAATATCTTTGCATTCTTTATAATCATTTCAATAATTCCTCTCTATTTTGCTAATTCTATTAAATATTTTTTATATTCTTCCAAATTCAAATTTTTTGCCTCAATTTCTTTAAAATACCTGTACGTTTTTACTTTTATATCCGAAGCTGCCATCTCATCAATTACTAATACAGCCCTTTTATGCAGCTGCAAAGCCGAAATTGTCCAGAGATGATTTACTCCACCTTCTACTCCATGATAAACTGCACGAGCCTTTTTGTAGCCATTTGCAAGAATCATAACTTCCTTTGAATCCATAAGTGTTCCTACACCTATTGTCAAAGCCAGTTTTGGCACTTTTTCAATGTCATTGTCAAAAAATCTAGAATTTGCCAAGATTGTATCATAAGTCAACTCTTTATCACGTGTATGTGAAGAAAGTGAGGATCCAGGCTCATTAAATGCTATATGTCCATCCTCTCCAACTCCACCTAAAAATAGCTGTATTCCACCTACTGCCTTTATTTTGTTCTCATAATCTTCACATTCTTTTTCCAAATCTTCGGCACATCCATTCAGAATATTTATATTTTCTTTTTTTATATCAATATATTTAAAAAAGTTCTCATTCATAAAATAATGATAACTTTGGGGATTTTCTGGCTTTAATCCCACATATTCATCCATATTAAAAGTCACAACATTTTCAAATGATAAAATTTTTTCATTATACAAATTTATCAATTCCTTATAAGTTGCAAGTGGCGTAGAACCAGTAGGAAGCCCTAATACAAAAGGCTTTTCCTTTGTAGGTTTAAATTTCAATATTTTTTTAGCTATTTGGTATGCACTCCATTTTGCAACTTCATCAGCATTTTTAAGAACAATTACACGCATTTAATTCACTTCCTTTAATAATTTCAAAAAATTTAAATTTTCATTAAAACAAACCTATTATTATTATATAACTTTTTTCAATTATGTCAAGTAATTATATTCCTAAATTGCAATATTAATTTCTACATTTCCTAAAATTTTTTTAAAATTAATTCATACAAAAATTTTTCAAATTGTATTGAATAATTTAAATATTTTTTTGGCCTTAAGTTTATAATTATTAAGATTTTTATCAATTTTTCTATGTTTATCGCTAATATATCAATTAAAATTCTCTTAGAAGATTTCTGTCATTATCATCGCAGCGTCTTTGCTATGAACAATAAAAATCTACAAAACAGAAATCTTCTCTGTTTCTTCTCTGCATGAAAATTCCTTATCCCTATTTGTTGATAATTTTGAAGGATAATTCCTCTCTTTAATTCCTTGCCAATAATTTGATTAGAATACTCTATTTTGCATAACCTATTTTCTATCAAAAATTTATTTTTTCACTTATTGGGAGCCTTTGTATCGGTATTTAACTGAGTATCTAAAAAAAGCATTCACTATCGATTCTTTTTATCTCACTCCCACTATCTATTAAATATTCAAACAATTTTAGAAATTTTGCAATTTTCTTTTAACAGAATCTCTAGTTTATTTTTTCATTTATGGTAAAATATTTATGTCTCTTGATATATTACTTTTCACTAATGTTTTTGTGATTATTAACATTTTAACACAAAATTATCAAAGGTTTTCATGTATCACAATATATTATACAATCTTATGATTATAAAAATATTTATCCCTTCATACACTTTTAAATTAGACCTGTTCAATAATTATATTAAATTTGAAATTGCAGTGAGATAAATATTGCTTTGAAGGGAATAAAATATCTTATTAGAGATAAAAAATATAAAGTTGCCGAACAAGTCTATTGTTAATTTCTCTTATGCTATTTTAATACTTTCAAAATTTAAAATTTTTCTGACATATCATTTATCTCATATTATATTTTTTTATTATTTTTATCCAAATAGCAATTAGCCTCTTACTGCTTTTCATTTTAGCATAGTAAATATAACCTGTTCGATTTCTGTATATTTTTTAGCCAAATTTTATTCAAATAGTATTTTATAACTATTTCTAAATTTCCAAACTCGTTTTTATTGCCAGTTTAAGTTTTTTTATAAAAAGTTTCAAAATAAATTTAAAATATATATCATATTATAAAAATGTATTATTTTAATCTAATTCTATTTCCAACATTTTTTCTTAATTTATATCAAATTCAAGTTACGTAACAAATTCATTAAAAAATATTTTCTAACAAGAGGTAATACTAAATCTTGTAAAGAAACTAGTTAAGATGAAAAGTTTTAAATTTTTACTAACACAGTAAGTAATTTAAAATTTATAAAATATCTAATTCAGAATCTCTAAAATAAACATACTCTAATAATTCATTTTTTCTAGTACCTTCAATTTTAACAGAAAAACATATCTTATCTCCAATAATTCTAATATTTCCAAAATATAAATCAGGACTACACCAATAATCTTTTTTACTACAAACTCTTCATTTTTTAAATAAAATTCAAATATTTTTCATATTCCCCATTTCTATATCTATAAAACTCTATACAATCTTCCATAAAATTCCATAATTTTTTATCAAAATATTTTAATCCATCACTAAGAATTATTTCCTCAGAAAAATAAACTTTTTCACAATCTTTTGTAACTGTTATGTTTCCATTTCCACTATAATTCCATTTCATTTCTGAATTTTCAAGACTTTGTGCCTTAAAATAAATTCTATTAACATTTTTCATTATATCATACATAATTACAATATTATTATTTTTCATAATTCACCTACAACTTTTTATTTCTTAAATCTTAAAATAAATTTACTATATCTCACAACACAATTTAACTAAATTACATTTTAAGTAAAAAGCTAAATAAAAACAACTATTACAACTTTGTTTTATATTTTTTTAATATAAAAGAAGAAGCCCTTCAAAGTACCAATGATTTCAAAAGCTTCCACAACTTTTTAAAAAACTGCTTATCTATATCAATTAAAATAAACATAATGTTTTTCCCAAAAAAGTTTAAAACAACTGCTCAAACTCTAAAAATTAATTTATTTCCTCTTTATCTTTTTCAAAAGACTACTCATTGCTCCAAATCCTTATCTTGTGGTAAAGATTTGTCCTAATAATTAAAATTGCGAAAGAATTACTATACAATAACCTCTATATCCAGTCTACGACTTTTTTCTTCACTTATCAAAACTCGTTATGCTTATATATTTTAGCCACATAAAAGAATGTTACGACAAACTATTTATACTGAAATATGTTTAAAATTTGAAAATATTAGTTTCATACTCTTTATTTAGAATAGTTTTTAATAAATTCACTATTTTATTAGTCTTAGAACTATTTTTTAATTATATTCAAAATAAAAAAGCTCATGACTTAGACGAACGCAAGCTAATAGGTAATGGAGAATATAAAATTTTTACTTTAGAAAATGAAAAATACAAAATCCTTTAATTGTACTCGAACCTATTTAAAATTGAACTGATAGAAATTATATAATTTATGGTTTGAGTAAAATAGTCATAATTTTTGAGTTCTATTTTAAACTAGTTTTACTATAAATTCACTATAGTTTACTTTTTATGGAAGAGCTGTATAATGAAAAAAAAGCAAAAAAAAACTTCCGAGGGAGGAAATTAGATGATAAGGGGTATAAAAAGAATGGCGTCCCCGGTTGGACTCGAACCAACGGCCCTCTGATTAACAGTCAGATGCTCTAACCGGCTGAGCTACGGAGACGCAAAAGAAAAAAAAGTTTGGCGGCTTCCTATTTTCCCGGGACGAATCCAAGTATCGTAGGCGCAGGCAGACTTAACTGCCGGGTTCGAAATGTGACCGGGTGTATCCCTGCCGCTATGATCGCCAAACTTTTGAATATAGATTGCATTGCCTAAGGCAATGGGAAATAAATAGCAGAAGCAAAAGACTACATAAAAGCATACGTAATATTAGTACCAGTCCGCATGTCACCATGCTTCCACCTCGAACCTATTAACCTCATCGACCATGTGTTCTCCATGGATACTGCGATCACTCATCTCAAAGCCGGCTTCCCGCTTAGATGCTTTCAGCGGTTATCCGTTCCAGACGTGACTACTCAGCCGTGCCACTGGCGTGACAACTGATACATCAGAGGTCTGTCCAACCCGGTCCTCTCGTACTAAGGTCAGATCTTTTCAGTGCTCAAGCGCCTGCAGTGGATAGGGACCGAACTGTCTCACGACGTTCTGAACCCAGCTCGCGTGCCTCTTTAATGGGCGAACAGCCCAACCCTTGGGACCTTCTCCAGCCAGGATGAGACGAGCCGACATCGAGGTGCCAAACACTTCCGTCGATATGGACTCTTGGGAAGTATCAGCCTGTTATCCCCGGGGTAGCTTTTATCCGTTGAGCGACGGTCCTTCCATTCGGAACCGCCGGATCGCTAACTCCCACTTTCGTGCCTGCTCGACCCGTCAGTCTTGCAGTCAAGCTCCCTTATGCGTTTGCACTCTTAGGCTGATTTCCATCCAGCCTGAGGGAACCTTTGAACGCCTCCGTTACTCTTTGGGAGGCGACCGCCCCAGTCAAACTGCCCATCTAGCACTGTCTCCGTTTCCAGATTAGAATTCCGACGGCATATGGTTGGTATTCCAACGACGACTCTGCCAAGACTGACGCCTTGGCTTCACAGTCTCCCAACTATCCTATACACATGCAGTAGAACCCAATGCCAAACTACAGTAAAGCTCCACGGGGTCTTTCCGTCCTACTGCAGGTAGCCGGTATCTTCACCGGCATTACAACTTCACCAGGTCTCCAGCCAAGACAGCTCCCAAATCATTTCACCATTCGTGCAGGTCGGAACTTACCCGACAAGGAATTTCGCTACCTTAGGACCGTTATAGTTACGGCCGCCGTTCACCGGGGCTTCAATTCGAGTCTCTCAACCCTCCTCTTAACCTTCCGGCACTGGGCAGGTGTCAGCCCATATACGTCGCCTTTCAGCTTAGCATAGACCTGTGTTTTTGGTAAACAGTTGCTTGGGACTCTTCACTGCGGCCTGTTTCCCCTCAGGGCGTCTCTCCCTTCAGGTATGTCAGGCACCCCTTCTCCCGAAGTTACGGTATTTTGCAGAGTTCCTTAGCTAGAGTTATCCTGTTTAAGTTTCTCACTCTGTCCACCTGTGTCGGTTTACAGTACGGGCGCTGGTTCTCATCGATAGAAGTTTTTCTCGGCAGTGTAGGATGCGGCTTATGCAAGATGCACTTACCCGTCAGGTCTCACATTTAGGCATGCGGATTTTCCTGCATGCCCATGCTACGCCCTTAGAAAGGCTATTCCGTCAGCCTTCCCGCATACCTTCCTGCGTCACTCCGTCTCTCAGGCGATAACAGCGGTACAGGAATATTAACCTGTTTTCCATTCGCCATCACATTTTTGCTTATGCTTAGGTCCCGACTCCCCCAGGGCGGACAAACCTTCCCCTGGAAACCTTGGACTTCCGGCCGGCGGGATTCTCGCCCGCCTTCTCGCTACTCATTCCTGCATTCTCACTTCTGATACCTCCAGAATGGCCTTGCGGCATTCCTTCAACGGCCTACAGAACGCTCTCCTACCAGGCGTGCAAGCACGCCTCCGCAGCTTCGGTTTATGTCTTAGCCCCGTTACATCTTCGGCGCAGATACTCTCGACCAGTGAGCTATTACGCACTCTTTCAAGGCATGGCTGCTTCTAAGCCAACCTCCTGGTTGTCTGTGAATATCCACCTCCTTTCCCACTTAGACATAATTAGGGACCTTAGCTGGCGGTCTGGGCTGTTCCCCTCTCGTCCGAGGACCTTGTCATCCACGGACTCACTCCTGGCTATTAATATGCGGTATTCGCAGTTTGCTTGATTTCGGTAAGCAGTACGCCCCCTAGACCATACAGAGCTCTACCCCCGCATATCTTCATGCCAAGGCTGCACCTAAATGCATTTCGGAGAGAACGAGCTATCTCCTAGTTCGATTGGCTTTTCACCCCTAGACCTATCTCATCTCCCAACTTTTCAACGGCGGTGAGTTCTACTCCACTGAGTCTTACCTCAGCTTCAGCCTGGACAGTATAGATCACTAGGTTTCGCGTCTATGGCTGGCGACTTGTCGCCCTGTTAAGACTCGGTTTCCCTTCGGCTCCGTTCTATTAACCTTGCCACCAGCCATAACTCGCAGGATGATTAACCAAAATCCACGCAGTCACACATAAAGTGCTCCTACCGTTTGTAAGCACACGGTTTCAAATTCTGTTTCACTCCCTTGCTCAGGGTTCTTTTCACCTTTCCCTCACGGTACTCTTCACTATCGGTCAACAGCAGTATTTAGCCTTGCGTGATATGGTCCACGCTGATTCACGCCAGATTCCTCGTGCCTGACGCTACTCGGGTGCTTCCAGTCGCAGCATATGCTTTATGTTCTACAGGACTATCACCTTCTTCGGTCCAGCTTCCCAGCTGGTTCCACTTACACATATGCGGCTTAAGCATTATGACAATCCGCTGATGGAAGTCCCACAACCCCGTGCCAGCAACGCTGTCCGCTTGGCACTGGCACGGTTTAGGCTCCTCCCCGTTCGCTCGCCGCTACTCAGGGAATCGTTTTTACTTTCTTTTCCTCCCGCTACTTAGATGTTTCAGTTCGCGGGCTTACCGTTTTCACGCATGTCCTCCAGACATGCAGGTTTACCCATTCGGAAATCCGGGAATCACTGATCATGTGCATCTCCTCCCGGCTTATCGCAGCTTATCACGTCCTTCATCGGCTGCTGTTGCCTAGGCATCCTCCGTGTGCCCTTGTTAGCTTTTTCTCCAGAATAACTTTTTACTCCAGTTTAATTGTAATCTTTTACCTACTATTCATTTCCCATTGTCCTAGTATTGAACATAGACATAAGAAGAAGCTGTGCATGTTGCTCCTTAGAAAGGAGGCGATCCATCCGCACCTTCCGGTACGGATACCTTGTTACGACTTCACCCCAATCACTATCCACACCTTAGATGCCTTCCTCCTTGCGGTTGGACCAGCAGCTTCAGGTGCAGACAACTCTCGTGGTGTGACGGGCGGTGTGTACAAGACCCGAGAACGTATTCACCGTAGCATTGCCGATCTGCGATTACTAGCGATTCCAGCTTCATGAAGCCGAGTTGCAGGCTTCAATCCGAACTTGGACCGGCTTTAAAGATTCGCTCGGCGTTGCCGCCTGGCTGCTCTCTGTACCCCATTGTAGCACGTGTGTAGCCCAGATCATAAGGGGCATGATGACTTGACGTCATCCCCACCTTCCTCCTGCTCTTCGCAGGCAGTCTCGCTAGAGTCCCCAACTTAATGATGGCAACTAACGATAGGGGTTGCGCTCGTTGCGGGACTTAACCCAACATCTCACGACACGAGCTGTCGACAGCCATGCACCACCTGTCTCTGCGTTCCCGAAGGCACTGCCCGCTCTCACGGGCATTCGCAGGATGTCAAGATCTGGTAAGGTTCCTCGCGTTGCGTCGAATTAAACCACATGCTCCACCGCTTGTGCGGGTCCCCGTCAATTCCTTTGAGTTTCAGCCTTGCGGCCGTACTCCCCAGGCGGATTACTTATCGCATTTGCTTCGGCACGGACACTCTTCATGCCCACACCCAGTAATCATCGTTTACAGCTAGGACTACCAGGGTATCTAATCCTGTTTGCTCCCCTAGCTTTCGCACTTCAGCGTCAGTTACCGTCCAGTGAACTATCTTCATCATCGGCATTCCTGCACATATCTACGAATTTCACCTCTACTCGTGCAGTTCCGTCCACCTCTCCGATACTCTAGCCCTGTAGTTTCCGGGGCAGGCCTGCGGTTGAGCCGCAGGTTTTCACCCTAGACTTACAGGGCCGCCTAGATGCCCTTTATGCCCAATAATTCCGGATAACGCTTGCGACATACGTATTACCGCGGCTGCTGGCACGTATTTAGCCGTCGCTTCTTCTGCAGGTACCGTCACTTTCTTCTTCCCTGCTGAAAGCACTTTACAATCCGAAAACCTTCTTCATGCACACAGAATTGCTGGATCAGGGTTGCCCCCATTGTCCAATATTCCCCACTGCTGCCTCCCGTAGGAGTAAGGGCCGTATCTCAGTCCCCTTGTGGCCGTTCACCCTCTCAGGCCGGCTACCTATCATCGCCTTGGTGGGCCGTTACCCCACCAACTAGCTAATAGGACGCAAGGCTCTCCTGCAGCGTCTCCTTTCATCAGGCCGGCATGCGCCAGCCTGACAATACCAGGTGTTATCAGTCGTTTCCGTCTGTTATCCCTGTCTGCAGGGCAAGTTCCTTACGCGTTACTCACCCGTCCGCCTTGGCTAGACTGCGCAAGCGCAGCTTCGCCAATGACTTGCATGTGTTAAGCATTCTGTCAGCGTTCATCCTGAGCCAGGATCAAACTCTTCATTCAATATATTTCTCATATATTTTATTTCCACCTTAGTCTTGACGAGTTTCTTGCCTTCAAGGCAAGTGCTCTTGACTTTTATTTATATCTTACACATTGTTGCTTCTTCTATTCTTATCTTCTATTGTCCTGCGATACTTTTTCGTATCGACAAGATATATATTATCATATCCCCTCCCCTTTGTCAACTACTTTTTTCATTTTTTCAAAGTTTTTTTCATACGTGTATCATACAGTCAAATGCAACACCTATAACATATTAAAAAAACATAGCAAAAAATAATACTCCAATGCCTCCAGCTATACTCAAAAGAGTGCAATTCTCGCTATCCTTATATAATAAATATAAATTAAAAAAATTTATCATATCAAATAAATTTCCATTTTTATTATTCAATTTTTCTCGCTTTAAAAACAAACGGGATTTTTAATTTGTTGTATTTCTATCTTTTCAAAAATTTTAAACATTTTATATTTCTAAAATATTGAAAATATTCTTTCTATCTACAAAAATTAATTTTTATTTAATATATAATTTTTTAAATTAAAATTTCTTTTATTTATTGAGTTATATACCAATATTTGAATTTAATTAATTTTATTTTAATTTTTATGAATACTTTATATTATTAATTTTAGAAAGCTTAAAGCTAATTAACAAAAACTAAAATATACTCTAATAATTTTGGAAATATTGTGATACAATACTTTTAATAATTTATTTTACAAATAAATTAAAAATAAAATATAGGGATAAATTAGATAAATACTTTAATAGGAGGTGAAAATTAATGTATTATAATAGAAAATTTATTAATATTTCAAATTTAATGTGTCTTAAAAATTATTTTTTTAAAAATAGATTTTATATACATATATTTAGTATTGTATCGATGTTATATCTAAAAATTTTACAAATAAAAAGGAGAAAAATTATGAACAACAAATTTATTTATTTTTAGACAAAGAAAATATTGGAAATTTGAATGATGAGATTTTTAAAAATTTTTCTTTTAAAGAATATGAAATAAAAGATGAGAATATAGAAAAAGTTCAATTTGATAACTTAAAATTTGGAATTTATTTTTCAAAAATTAATGATGGTAATGAAAGAATTATAGTTTTAAAAAATAAAAAGAAAATAAAATGTGGAAATTTTGTTACGATCAGACCAAATTAAAAAATTCTATACAGATTTATCGGATGATTTATATCAATCAAAGCTAGGGTTAAAAATATTATTTTTGAAGAGCTTATTGAAAAACTTTTAGGAATTATCAAAATAAAAGAGATTAACTTGTAAATATTTATTTTAAAAATAATTTGATTTTTTAAAAAATGGGGGTATACTTTTAATGTAAAAAAAGAAGATGGAGGTATTTATATGAAAGTTTTAGCTATGATTTTAGCTGGTGGAAGAGGTTCAAGACTTGATATTCTATCAGAAAAAAGAGTTAAACCAAGTGTTCCTTTTGCTGGAAAATTCAGAATTATTGATTTTGCACTAAGTAACTGTTCAAATTCTGGTATTTATGATATTGCATTACTTACGCAATATTTGCCATTATCATTAAATGAACACATCGGATCTGGAAAACCATGGGATTTTGACAGAAGAGACACTGCAATTACAATGTTGCAGCCGCATGAAAAACTTGGTGGAAATTCTTGGTATCAAGGAACTGCTGATGCAATTAGACAAAATATCGAATTTATTCAAAGTAAAAATCCTAAATACGTATTGATTTTATCTGGAGATCATATTTACAAAATGGATTACAGATGGATGTTAAAAGAACACGAAGAAAATGATGCTGAATTAACAATAGCTGTACAGCCTGTACCTATTGAAGAAGCAAGTAGATTTGGTATTTTTGAAGTTGATCAAAACAAAAAAATATTGAGTTTTGAAGAAAAACCTGCCGAACCAAAAAGTAACTTAGCATCAATGGGAATTTATATCTTCAATACAGATTCATTACTAGAATATCTTCAAAAATTAGAAAATCACGATTTAGACTTTGGAAATCATGTAATTCCTGCTATGATTCATGAAGAAAGAAAAGTCTATGTTCACACTTATGATAGCTACTGGAAAGATGTTGGAACTTACGATTCATACTTAGAAGCAAATTTGGATTTAATCAAAAAATCTGAAGAAGTTGGTATTAACTTCTATGATCAAGGATGGAAAATCTATACAAGAAGTGCAGATTTAGCACCAGTTAGAATTGGAGTTACAGGAAGTGTCCAAAATTCTTTAATCTGTAATGGATGTAAAATTGAAGGAAGTGTAGAAAATTCAGTATTAGGACCAGGTGTTACAGTGCGTAAGGGAGCAACTATTAGAAACAGTATTATATTTTCTGGAACTTATGTAGATGAAAATTCTCATCTTGATACAGTTATTACTGATAAAAAAACATACATTGGTAAAAATTCATTCATTGGAAATGGAAATGGAAATATTCCTAACAAAGAACGTCCAGATTTACTATCTTCAGGAATTACAGTTATAGGAAAAGGAGTAATTATTCCTGATGGATCAATTGTCGGCAAAAATGTAAGAATTTTTTCTGGAGTTAAAATTGATGAAAATAATAGATTAATTGAAACCGGAGAAACTATAAAATGGTAATTTGGATTAATAAAATCTAATATAAAAATTTAAAATTCTAAAAAAATTCAAGTTATTAAGAGGTGTACACGACCTTTAAGTATTGTTTCTTAGTAACTTGAATATTTTAAAATAATTTTAAGAATAGGAGTGATTAATTTGAAAATAGTATATTTAGCATCTGAAGTATCTCCATTTTATAAATCTGGTGGGCTGGCTGATGTTTTAGGAGCATTACCTAAAAAAATTCAGGAGCTTGGACACGAAGTTTCTATAATAATGCCTAAATATGATGTAATACCATTAAAATATCTTGAAAAACTAGAATGGGTTGCAAGGCTTGAAAGTCATGGAGAGGTATTTAATTTAGTAAGATATCCTGATGAAAAAATAAATTATTACTTTATTGAAAATAAAGCATTGTATGAACGAGGACATGTTTATGGGGATTTTGACGAAGATGTCCAATATGCCATGTTTTCAGAATTATCACTTAGATTCTTAAAGGAAATTAACTTACAAGCGGATATTTTACATTGTAATGATTGGCAAACTGGCCCAGTTCCATATTTTTTAAATATTAGATATAACTACGATCCATTTTATTGGGATATGCGGACTGTTTATTCAATTCATAATTTAATGTATCAAGGAAAATTTTCTAAGTATTCATTTGAAAGAATGGGATATTATATGGATGATAGACACGATTTGAATTTTATGGAAATTGGAATCACACATGGAGATGTAGTAAATACAGTAAGCCCTACTTATGCTGAAGAAATAAAATACGCTTATTTTGGAGAAGGTTTAGAATGGATTACAAACCAAAAATATATTCATGGTATTTTAAACGGAATAGACATTCAAGAATTCGATCCTGAGACAACAAAAGGAATAATCCATTTCAATAAAGATTCTTTAGACAAAAAGAAAGAAAATAAATATTTATTACAAGAAAAATTAGGATTGCCGAAATCAGATAATGCTTTAATTTCGATAGTTTCAAGACTTGTTGAAGGAAAAGGGCTAGACTTAGTATCAGCAACGCTTGAAAACTTATTACAATATGATGCTGTGCAAGTAGTGATACTAGGAAGTGGAGATAAATTCTATGAAGACTATTACAATCATTTAGCACAAAAATATCCTAATAATTTTAAAGTTTACCTTGGATACAACGAACAGCTTGCTAATGAAATTTATGCAGGAAGTGACATGTTTCTAATGCCATCACGATATGAGCCTTGCGGACTCAGCCAAATGATTGCGATGAGATTTGGAACTATTCCAATCGTAAGAGAAACAGGAGGATTAAAAGATTCTGTACAGCCTTATAACATTTTTACAGATGAAGGAAACGGTTTTTCATTCACAAACTTCAATGCGGATGATATGCTTTTCACAATAAAAATAGCGGAAGGAATTTATTACGATAAACCTGAGATTTGGAAAAAACTAATAAAAAGAAACATGGAACTTGATTTTTCTTGGGACAGATCAGCAAAAGAATATGAAAAACTTTACGAATTAGCTAAATCTTATTAATTTTTGTAAAATGAAATGGAGTGAACTAAAATGTTTAACTCCATTTTTTTGTACTTTTTATCATATGTACTTCTAGGATAAAAAAATCAATAAACTTATTAAACATTAAGGTTGTCAAACTTTTTTTACCTTCATGCTTAACAAGGAATTTAAATTTTAAAAAAATTTTTTAATCAATTAAAATATTGGACTTGTATTTCGGATATGGGGACGTCTTATGGAAGAGCTGTATAATGAAAAAAAAGCAAAAAAAAACTTCCGAGGGAGGAAATTAGATGATAAGGGGTATAAAAAGAATGGCGTCCCCGGTTGGACTCGAACCAACGGCCCTCTGATTAACAGTCAGATGCTCTAACCGGCTGAGCTACGGAGACGCAAAAGAAAAAAAAGTTTGGCGGCTTCCTATTTTCCCGGGACGAATCCAAGTATCGTAGGCGCAGGCAGACTTAACTGCCGGGTTCGAAATGTGACCGGGTGTATCCCTGCCGCTATGATCACCAAACTTTTGAATATAGATTGCATTGCCTAAGGCAATGGGAAATAAATAGCAGAAGCAAAAGACTACATAAAAAGCATACGTAATATTAGTACCAGTCAGCTGAACGCATTGCTGCGCTTGCACCCCTGGCCTATCGACCATGTGTTCTCCATGGATACTGCGATCACTCATCTCAAAGCCGGCTTCCCGCTTAGATGCTTTCAGCGGTTATCCGTTCCAGACGTGACTACTCAGCCGTGCCACTGGCGTGACAACTGATACATCAGAGGTCTGTCCAACCCGGTCCTCTCGTACTAAGGTCAGATCTTTTCAGTGCTCAAGCGCCTGCAGTGGATAGGGACCGAACTGTCTCACGACGTTCTGAACCCAGCTCGCGTGCCTCTTTAATGGGCGAACAGCCCAACCCTTGGGACCTTCTCCAGCCCCAGGATGAGACGAGCCGACATCGAGGTGCCAAACACTTCCGTCGATATGGACTCTTGGGAAGTATCAGCCTGTTATCCCCGGGGTAGCTTTTATCCGTTGAGCGACGGTCCTTCCATTCGGAACCGCCGGATCACTAACTCCCACTTTCGTGCCTGCTCGACCCGTCAGTCTTGCAGTCAAGCTCCCTTATGCGTTTGCACTCTTAGGCTGATTTCCATCCAGCCTGAGGGAACCTTTGAACGCCTCCGTTACTCTTTGGGAGGCGACCGCCCCAGTCAAACTGCCCATCTAGCACTGTCTCCGTTTCCAGATTAGAATTCCGACGGCATATGGTTGGTATTCCAACGACGACTCTGCCAAGACTGACGCCTTGGCTTCACAGTCTCCCAACTATCCTATACACATGCGGCCAGAACCCAATGCCAAACTACAGTAAAGCTCCACGGGGTCTTTCCGTCCTACTGCAGGTAGCCGGTATCTTCACCGGCATTACAACTTCACCAGGTCTCCAGCCAAGACAGCTCCCAAATCATTTCACCATTCGTGCAGGTCGGAACTTACCCGACAAGGAATTTCGCTACCTTAGGACCGTTATAGTTACGGCCGCCGTTCACCGGGGCTTCAATTCGAGTCTCTCAACCCTCCTCTTAACCTTCCGGCACTGGGCAGGTGTCAGCCCATATACGTCGCCTTTCAGCTTAGCATAGACCTGTGTTTTTGGTAAACAGTTGCTTGGGACTCTTCACTGCGGCCTGTTTCCCCTCAGGGCGTCTCTCCCTTCAGGTATGTCAGGCACCCCTTCTCCCGAAGTTACGGGGCCATTTTGCAGAGTTCCTTAGCTAGAGTTATCCTGTCGGCCTTAAGTTTCTCACTCTGTCCACCTGTGTCGGTTTACAGTACGGGCGCTGGTTCTCATCGATAGAAGTTTTTCTCGGCAGTGTAGGATCTGCGGCTTATGCAAGATGCACTTACCCGTCAGGTCTCACATTTAGGCATGCGGATTTTCCTGCATGCCCATGCTACGCCCTTAGAAAGGCTATTCCGTCAGCCTTCCCGCATACCTTCCTGCGTCACTCCGTCTCTCAGGCGATAACAGCGGTACAGGAATATTAACCTGTTTTCCATTCGCCATCACATTTTTGCTTATGCTTAGGTCCCGACTCCCCCAGGGCGGACAAACCTTCCCCTGGAAACCTTGGACTTCCGGCCGGCGGGATTCTCGCCCGCCTTCTCGCTACTCATTCCTGCATTCTCACTTCTGATACCTCCAGAATGGCCTTGCGGCATTCCTTCAACGGCCTACAGCGCTCTCCTACCAGGCGTGCAAGCACGCCTCCGCAGCTTCGGTTTATGTCTTAGCCCCGTTACATCTTCGGCGCAGATACTCTCGACCAGTGAGCTATTACGCACTCTTTCAAGGCATGGCTGCTTCTAAGCCAACCTCCTTATTGTCTGTGAATATCCACCTCCTTTCCCACTTAGACATAATTAGGGACCTTAGCTGGCGGTCTGGGCTGTTCCCCTCTCGTCCGAGGACCTTGTCATCCACGGACTCACTCCTGGCTATTAATATGCGGTATTCGCAGTTTGCTTGATTTCGGTAAGCAGTACGCCCCCTAGACCATACAGAGCTCTACCCCCGCATATCTTCATGCCAAGGCTGCACCTAAATGCATTTCGGAGAGAACGAGCTATCTCCTAGTTCGATTGGCTTTTCACCCCTAGACCTATCTCATCTCCCAACTTTTCAACGGCGGTGAGTTCGGCCCTCCACTGAGTCTTACCTCAGCTTCAGCCTGGACAGGCCTAGATCACTAGGTTTCGCGTCTATGGCTGGCGACTTGTCGCCCTGTTAAGACTCGGTTTCCCTTCGGCTCCGTTCTATTAACCTTGCCACCAGCCATAACTCGCAGGATGATTAACCAAAATCCACGCAGTCACACATAAAGTGCTCCTACCGTTTGTAAGCACACGGTTTCAAATTCTGTTTCACTCCCTTGCTCAGGGTTCTTTTCACCTTTCCCTCACGGTACTCTTCACTATCGGTCAACAGCAGTATTTAGCCTTGCGTGATATGGTCCACGCTGATTCACGCCAGATTCCTCGTGCCTGACGCTACTCGGGTGCTTCCAGTCGCAGCATATGCTTTATGTTCTACAGGACTATCACCTTCTTCGGTCCAGCTTCCCAGCTGGTTCCACTTACACATATGCGGCTTAAGCATTATGACAATCCGCTGATGGAAGTCCCACAACCCCGTGCCAGCAACGCTGTCCGCTTGGCACTGGCACGGTTTAGGCTCCTCCCCGTTCGCTCGCCGCTACTCAGGGAATCGTTTTTACTTTCTTTTCCTCCCGCTACTTAGATGTTTCAGTTCGCGGGCTTACCGTTTTCACGCATGTCCTCCAGACATGCAGGTTTACCCATTCGGAAATCCGGGAATCACTGATCATGTGCATCTCCTCCCGGCTTATCGCAGCTTATCACGTCCTTCATCGGCTGCTGTTGCCTAGGCATCCTCCGTGTGCCCTTGTTAGCTTTTTCTCCAGAATAACTTTTTACTCCAGTTTAATTGTAATCTTTTACCTACTATTCATTTCCCATTGTCCTAGTCATTGATTGGTGGAGATAAGCGGGTTCGAACCGCTGACCTCTGCCTTGCAAGGGCAGCGCTCTCCCAACTGAGCTATATCCCCAAGACACATATGGTGGGCATGGCTGGACTCGAACCAGCGACCCCTGCGTTATCAGCACAGTGCTCTAACCACCTGAGCTACACGCCCATAAGACATAAGAAGAAGCTGTGCATGTTGCTCCTTAGAAAGGAGGTGATCCATCCGCACCTTCCGGTACGGATACCTTGTTACGACTTCACCCCAATCACTATCCACACCTTAGATGCCTTCCTCCTTGCGGTTGGACCAGCAGCTTCAGGTGCAGACAACTCTCGTGGTGTGACGGGCGGTGTGTACAAGACCCGAGAACGTATTCACCGCAGCATTGCTGATCTGCGATTACTAGCGATTCCAGCTTCATGAAGCCGAGTTGCAGGCTTCAATCCGAACTTGGACCGGCTTTAAAGATTCGCTCGGCGTTGCCGCCTGGCTGCTCTCTGTACCGGCCATTGTAGCACGTGTGTAGCCCAGATCATAAGGGGCATGATGACTTGACGTCATCCCCACCTTCCTCCTGCTCTTCGCAGGCAGTCTCGCTAGAGTCCCCAACTTAATGATGGCAACTAACGATAGGGGTTGCGCTCGTTGCGGGACTTAACCCAACATCTCACGACACGAGCTGTCGACAGCCATGCACCACCTGTCTCTGCGTTCCCGAAGGCACTGCCCGCTCTCACGGGCATTCGCAGGATGTCAAGATCTGGTAAGGTTCCTCGCGTTGCGTCGAATTAAACCACATGCTCCACCGCTTGTGCGGGTCCCCGTCAATTCCTTTGAGTTTCAGCCTTGCGGCCTCCCCAGGCGGATTACTTATCGCATTTGCTTCGGCACGGACACTCTTCATGCCCACACCCAGTAATCATCGTTTACAGCTAGGACTACCAGGTATCTAATCCTGTTTGCTCCCCTAGCTTTCGCACTTCAGCGTCAGTTACCGTCCAGTGAACTATCTTCATCATCGGCATTCCTGCACATATCTACGAATTTCACCTCTACTCGTGCAGTTCCGTCCACCTCTCCGATACTCTAGCCCTGTAGTTTCCGGGGCAGGCCTGCGGTTGAGCCGCAGGTTTTCACCCTAGACTTACAGGGCCGCCTAGATGCCCTTTATGCCCAATAATTCCGGATAACGCTTGCGACATACGTATTACCGCGGCTGCTGGCACGTATTTAGCCGTCGCTTCTTCTGCAGGTACCGTCACTTTCTTCTTCCCTGCTGAAAGCACTTTACAATCCGAAAACCTTCTTCGTGCACACAGAATTGCTGGATCGGGGTTGCCCCCATTGTCCAATATTCCCCACTGCTGCCTCCCGTAGGAGTAAGGGCCGTATCTCAGTCCCCTTGTGGCCGTTCACCCTCTCAGGCCGGCTACCTATCATCGCCTTGGTGGGCCGTTACCCCACCAACTAGCTAATAGGACGCAAGGCTCTCCTGCAGCGTCTCCTTTCATCAGGCCGGCATGCGCCAGCCTGACAATACCAGGTGTTATCAGTCGTTTCCGTCTGTTATCCCTGTCTGCAGGGCAAGTTCCTTACGCGTTACTCACCCGTCCGCCTTGGCTAGACTGCGCAAGCGCAGCTTCGCCAATGACTTGCATGTGTTAAGCATTCTGTCAGCGTTCATCCTGAGCCAGGATCAAACTCTTCATTCAATATATTTCTCATATATTTTATTTCCACCTTAGTCTTGACAAGTTTCTTGCCTTCAAGGCAAGTGCTCTTGACTTTTATTTATATCTTACACATTGTTGCTTCTTCTATTCTTATCTTCTATTGTCCTGCGATACTTTTTCGTATCGACAAGATATATATTATCATATCCCCTACCCTTTGTCAACTACTTTTTTTCATTTTTTCAAAGTTTTTTTCATACGTGTATCATACAGTCAAATGCAACACCTATAACATATTAAAAAAACATAGTAAAAAATAATACTCCAATGCCTCCAGCTATACTCAAAAGAGTTCAATTCTTACTATGCTTATTATAATAATCTAATTATTAGATTAAATATTGTTTTCTTCTTCTAAAATTTTTCTTACTGTTTCTCTATCATCAAAATGAATTTTCTGTGTTCCAATTATTTGATAATTTTCATGACCTTTTCCTGCAATTAATAAACTGTCTCCTTTTTTGAGTAATTTTATTCCATGTTTTATTGCTCTTTCTCTATCTGAAATAATTAAATATTTATCAAATGGATATTTTTCATCTATAAGTCCTTTTTCTATATCTGCTAAAATATTTATTGGATTTTCTGTTCTAGGATTATCCGATGTAAGAATAATATAGTCACTAAATTGAATAGCCGCTTTTGCCATTTTGGGACGTTTCTCGTGATCTCTGTCTCCTCCCGCACCAAATATTGTTATTACTTGGTTATCTGTAATTTGTTTTAGTGTTTTTCCAACATTTAAAAGTCCATCATCCGTATGTGCAAAATCTACTACAATTCTTGCTTCTATATTGTTTTTTATTGTTTCAAATCTTCCTGGTACAGCTGACATTGTTTCTAATTTTTTAATAATATCGTTCATTTTAATACCAAAAGACAATGCTGAAGCTACACACCCAAGAACATTATATAAATTGTATTCGCCAACTAATCCCATTTCAAATTTATACTCTTCTTCGTATGCTTCATCCTTATTTTTAAGATTCGAATTTATTTTTTTAAAATAGTTTTTCAAATTTATCTTTACTTTCATTCCATTATTTGTGTAATTTAGAATATCTCCTAAAATATCAGCCTCTTCATTTTTTATACTTACTGAAATATAATCATCTTTATTTTTTTCAGAATAAATTTTAGCACCATGTTCATCGTCAATATTAACTATACCTTTACCATTATTTTTATCATTTCTCAACATTGAAAATATTTTTTTCTTGGCATTAAAATAATTTTCTATTGTTTTATGAAAATCTAAATGATCTTGGGTTAAATTTGTAAATATTGCAGAATCAAATTTCAACATGTCTACACGTCCTATTTCTAAAGCATGCGAACTCACTTCCATTATAAAGTAATCTGCACCTTTTTTTACACTTTTATCAATCAACTTAATTAACTCAAGTGATTCAGGAGTAGTATTTACTGTTTCAAATTCTTCATCTAAAATTCGATTTCCAGTTGTACCGATTCTAGCTGTTTTTTCTAAAATATTTTCCAAGATAAAACTTGATGTAGTCTTTCCATTCGTTCCTGTAATTCCAATAATTTTTATTTTGTTTTGTGGATAACCATAATAATTAGAAGCTATTATTCCTAATTTTTTCCGTATATTTTTTACTAAAACAAAACTTACATTATCAGCATTTTTATATTCCGAAATATTTATATTTTTTTCAGTTATTATTATCTTAGCTCCACTATCAATTGCTTTTTGAATAAAATTATGTCCGTCTACAGTATTTCCAGCCATAGCCACGAATATAAAATCTTCTTTAATTTTTCTAGAATCATATTCAATACCTTTTATTTCAAATTTTTTACCTTCCTTAAGAATTTCATATTCTACATCTCTAAATATTTCATTCATTTATACTTCTCTCCCTTTTCAAAGAATCTTAAAATTCTTGAATTTATTTTCATAAATACATTTTACCACTTTAAGTAAAAAAAATCTAGAAAAAAAAGTTGACAAATATAGAAAAATACTATATAATACTATTTGTAAGTTTACTTTTTAAGTAAAATAAGCCTTGGTGGCGAAATCGGTAGACGCACAGGACTTAAAATCCTGTGGGAATTTATCCCGTGCCGGTTCAAGTCCGGCCCGAGGCACCACTTAATAACAAACTTTCATTGTCGCGGGATAGAGCAGCATGGTAGCTCGTCGGGCTCATAACCCGAAGGTCGTTGGTTCAAATCCAGCTCCCGCCACCAAATGCCTAGATAGCTCAGTTGGCTAGAGCATACGGTTCATACCCGTAGGGTCGGAAGTTCGAATCTTCTTCTAGGCACCATTATATTAATTATGTTATGCTTACAATTGATGTAGGTATTTTTTTTATAAAATATATCTGGAAAGGAGATCAATTTATGATTCATATATTAGCAAGTTTTGAAGTGAAAAATGATAAATTATCTGATTTTATAAGTCTTTGTAATGAACTTATAGAGGAAAGCCGTAAGGAAAAAGGATGTATTTCATACCATCTACAACAAAATACAGAAAGAGAAAATCATCTGGTATTTATTGAGGAATGGGAATCTAATGAAGCTATTAAACAACATAATGCAAGCCGACATTTTACTAGAATTGTACCATTATTAGTAGAAATGTGTGAAAGTGCTCCAATTATTCAAACTTTTAATAAATTAGTTTAAAAATTTTTGAAATACAGTTGATTTATTGACTGTATTTTTTTGTTTTACAATTATATCATTTTGAAACTTAAATTTGCGATGTTATCGACTGTATTATTCAAAAATTAAAATTAATTGATTTAACATAAAAATATGTTGAAAAATGCTTGACTAATAATAGGTTTAAATTATAAAATATGAATAAAACGAAATTAAACTTAAAATATAAGAGTATTTTACTCAAATTTTTTATTTGTTTTTACTAAATGAAATGAGTGAAATAATATTCTTATTTAGAAAAGGAAAAATATGAAAATATTAATAATAAGATTTAGTTCATTTGGAGATGTAGTACTTACAACTCCAGTGATAAGGGCAGTTAAAGAGAAGTATCCAGAGGCTGTGATAGATTTTATAGTTTATAATACTTTTTCTGAGGCAATTTCATTGAATCCCGAAATTAGAAATTTGGTGATTTTTGATAAAAGAAAAAGCAAGGATAGAAATTATATAAAAGATATTATAAATAAACTGAAAATAGAGAATTATGACTACGTTATTGATTTACATTCTAAATTTCTTTCTAGAATTATTGGAAAAAGCCTTGAAAATAGACACACTCAGTATTGCCGATATAAAAAAAGAAAATGGTGGAAAACTATACTTGTAAAAGCGAAACTTATTACATATAACGCAGATTGTACAATTGTTGAAAGTTATTTTACAGCATTAAAAAAACTGGGAATAAGTTTTTCTGATAAAAATATGAAAAATGGATTTGGAGATAATCTGGAATTTTATGTTGATAAAAAAATAGAAGAAGAATTTGTACAAAAATATGAGTTGAAAGACGGAAATTATTTTGTGCTAGCTCCTGGAGCCTCTAAATTTACGAAAAAATGGCCTTATTATGATGAACTGGCAAAAAAGTTTCTCAAAAATGAAAGTAAATTTGTAAAAAATAATGAAAAGTTAAGAATTTTTGTGATTGGTGGAAAAGAAGATGCGAATGTTGTAAAAGCTGATGGAGATGGACGAGTGATTGATTTGTGTGGAAAAATCTCTTTTAAAGAAAGCGGAATATTACTAAAATATGCCAAAGCAGCAATTGTAAACGATTCAGGCCCTTTCCATATAGCTAGAGCCGTAAAAGCCAAAACTTTTGTATTTTTTGGACCAACTGATCCAAAATTATTTTCCTTTGAAAAAAATACATTTTTGCTGAATAATCCAAGCTGTCCGCCACATTCACTTTATGGAGATGACAAATTTCCAAAGAAATATGCAGATTGTATGACTGGAATTTCTGTAGAAACGGTATTTGACAAAATTGTTAAGGAATATGACAATTAAAAATTGAAGAGAAAAATGAAAAACAAAAAGAAGAAAGAGAGAAAAATATGAAAATACTTGCATTTGAAACATCCTGTGATGAAACTTCTGTTGCAGTTGTAGAGGATGGAAAAAAGATTTTAAGCAATATTATTTCCACTCAAATTGATATTCATAAGGAATTTGGAGGGGTAGTTCCTGAAATTGCCTCACGGCATCACATTGAGAATATTTTACCAGTATTTACTGAAGCTCTGGAAAAAGCAAATTGTCAATTAAGCGATATTGATTACATCGCTGTGACAAATACTCCTGGACTTATCGGTTCCCTGCTTGTAGGCTTGATGTTCGCAAAATCCTTGAGTTATGCCAACAACATTCCACTACTTCCAGTAAATCACATTAATGGACATATTTTCTCAAGTTTTATTGATAACGATGTAAAATTGCCTGCAATATCACTAGTTGTATCAGGCGGACATACAAATTTGTATTATATTTACGAAGAAAATGGAAAAATAATTACTGATTTGCTTGGTGAAACATTGGACGATGCCGTTGGAGAAACTTATGATAAAATTGCAAGAATATTGGGATTAGAATATCCAGGAGGGCCACATATTGATAGACTATCAGTAAATGGAGAAGATATTTTAAAAATAAAAAAACCAAAAGTTGACGGCTACAACTTCAGTTTTAGTGGAATAAAGACTTTTATAACTAATTATGTAAATAACCAAAAGATGAAGGGTAACGCTATTTCAAAAGAAAATATTGCAAAATCTTTTCAGGAAATTATTGTAAATGTCTTATATGATAAAATATTTATGGCTGTAAAGGAAAAAGATGTGAAAACGATTCTTGTCGCAGGTGGTGTTTCAGCAAATAGAAGGCTTCGTGAAAAATTTTCGGAATTTAAAAATATTCAAACTAATGAAGGGAATCAAGTAGAAGTTCATTTTCCAAAAATGGAATATTGCACTGATAATGCGGCTATGATAGGTGTTGCAGCTTATTATGACTTGAAGAATAATTCTCAAATTAAGCTAGAAAAACAATATGATGTAGATGCGATTTCTACTAAAAATTAGAAAAACACTAATGGCACAATCAATAGGAAGTATCGTTTTGATTGTGCCAAAATAATAAAAAAATAATCGCTACTATTTATTATATACTCAAACCTATTTTAAATTAAACTGCTAAAATTATATAAATTTATGGTTTGAGTAAAATAGTCATAGCTTTTGAGTTTGGTTTTAAATAAGTTTTACTATAATAACGATTACTTCAAAATTTGTTTAGAACTTTTTTATCAAATAAATACTATTTCTATACTAATTTAATCTTTTTTCTGTAAAATTAAAGATTTTTTGCTCTTTCCAAAAACAGCTCCTGTAATTTCACAGCTTCTCCATCTTCCGTATTTTCTCCAACAAATTCAAAATCTTTTGGTAGCAACTTTCTTAGCCTGTCGATGGAATTTCCCATTGCATAGCCTTTTCCAACCATTGTAAGCATTTCAAAGTCATTTTCACCATCACCAAAGGCTACTGCATCCTTTAGTTCCAAGCCTTCCCTTTCTAATAGGAATTTTGCCGCTGCTCCTTTGTTTGCACCTTTTGCCATAACTTCCATACAGTAATCACTGACAAAAATAACATTTACATCATCTGTTATTTTCAAGATGGCTTTTTCTAAGTTTGTAAGTTGCTCATGATCTCCAATGTAGAATATTTTTAATATATCCAAATTTTTTAATTCATTTTTTGGAACTTCCTTAAAGTCAACTTTTACATCTCTTGGAATTCTGTCATACACTTTTTGAGCCGTTCCTTTGGTAATAATCCAGTCATTTCCTGAAAAAATGTTTAGGTGTGAACCTTCAGCAATATTCTCGTAATCAAGCGCCAATATTGCTGTTGCTGCTTTGCTTGACAAGCCTTTTTCATATATCATATTTCCATCTGCATCAAAAATTCTTGCACCATTTGCTGCTATAACTGGAATCTTTACTTCAAGCTGTTCAGTCACATATCCAATCTGATCATAGCTTCTGCCTGAGGCAATATAAAAATTTATTCCTTTTTTTATTATTTCCTTTATTACATTTTTAGTAAATTTTGTAACATGATGACCTCTGCTTAGCAAAGTTCCATCCAAATCACTAATAACTGCTTTATACATAAGTTTTCCTTCTTTCTTCAATCTTATAAATCAAATATCTCTCGAACTTTTTTGGCCATTCCATCATTTGCATTGCTTGCAATAATTTCTGTGTCTGTTAATTTTTCAAGCAATAAATAAATTGAATTTTCCATTGCAAATCCAAGCCCCGTTTGAGTTATTAAGTCATAGTCATTCAGTCCGTCCCCAAATGAAACAGCATCCTTCAATGTCAATCCATCTCTTTCCAGCAACACTTCTGCCGCTTTGGCTTTGTTACAATCTGCAGGAAAAACCTCTAGACTTCCTTCATTTGCAAATAAAAGACTTATATTTTCCTCACCAATTACTCTTTTTATTTCATTTTCCAGTTCCAGTAATTCGTCATGATCTTCTCCAAGGAAAAAGATTTTTGTGAAGTCTTGTTTTTTAAATTCTTCAGGAGTAATCTGTTGTGGGTATCTAGTTCTGTCAGGCTTCTTGTTATAAAAATATTCCCTCAAATTTTCTGTAACAAACCAGTTTGGTCCGGCATATCCAGTTATAATGATATCTTTCCCAAATGATTTATAATCGATATTCAGAACTTTATCCAAATATTCTCTTTTTAGTTTATTTGAAAAAATCTCATTTCCGTTTTCATCAAAAGCCACAGATCCATGTGAAGTAATCAAAGGAATTTGTACACCAAGCTCATCCATAGCCTCCTTTGCTCCTAAATAATTTCTTCCAGTTGCAATATATAACTTAATTCCTTTTTTTAACAGCAGTTTTACTGTTTTCCTAGTAAATTCACTTACTTTATGCTCTGCATTTAAAAGTGTTCCGTCCAAATCAGTTACAACAGCCTTAAACATTTGATTTTTTCTCCTTTTCTAAGTTTACATATTTTATTTTACTAAACCATTTTCTATAAATACTAAAACAAATAAAAAATTATTATATTTAAAAATTTATAAAGACAAAAAAACAAACTATAAAAATAATTTTGAAAATTCATTCATAAATTCATCTTCATCAAAAGGCTTTGATAAAAATGCCTTTGCTCCAGCTTCTTTTCCCATTTTCATATAATTTGGGAACATAACCATTGTGCTGCAAATCATAATTTTGGCATCCTTATCAAAATCCGTGATGACTTGTGTGGCTTTTAATCCATGCATTCTTGGCATGTTTATATCCATTGTTACGATTGCAGGATTTACTTTTTTATACATTTCTACAGCTTCCAGTCCATCACCTGCTTCAAATACCTTGTATCCTTGTTCCTCTAAAATATCTTTTATATCTTCCCTAATATAAGATGTATCATCTACAACTAATGCTACTTTGTTCATTATTTACCTTCCCTCTCTTATTTATTCATAAAATACTTTTTTAAAGATTAAAAATTTCCCTTACTTTCTTAGCCATTCCATCATTTGTATTACTTTCGATAACTTCTGTATCTGTCAATTTCTCAAGCAATAAATAAATCGAATTTTTCATTGCAAATCCTAATCCAGTTTGAGTTATTAAATCATAGTCATTAAATCCATCTCCAAATGAAACAGCCTCTTGTAATGTCAGTCCATCTCTTTTTAATAAAAATTCTGCTGCAACAGCTTTATCACAGTCTTTGGAAAAAATTTCCAGACTTTTTTCATTTACAAATACTATATTGACTTCTCCGTTTGTTATCCTACGGACTTCCTTTTCTATTTCCAGCAGTTTTTCGTGTTTGCCTAAAAAAAATATTTTTGTAAAGGCAAGTTTTTCAAAGTTCTCCCATTCAATCTGCTCCGGATATTGCTTTCTATTTGGCTTTTGAGCATAAAAATAGTCCCTGGCATCTTCTGTTACGTACCAATGATTGCCTGAGAATCCATTTAAAATTATTCCCTTGTCAAATGATTTATAGTCAATTGAAAAAATTTTATCCACGTATTTTTGCTCAATATTGTTGATGTAAATTTCTAAACCATCTTCATCTATAATTCTAGCGCCATTTGATGTAATTAGTGGTATTTTAAAGCCAATTTCATCCATTATCTCTTTTGCACCAGTATATCCACGTCCAGTTGCAATATAAAATTTTATTCCTTTTTTTAATAATAATTCAATTGTTTCTTTTGTAAATGAACTAACCTTATGCTCTTCATTTAAAAGTGTTCCATCTAAATCACTTACAACAGCTTTATACATAATAAAATTTCCTCCTATATTGATTTTAACACATTCCATCAAAAATTTGAATTAAAATTTTAAAAACTTGCAAAAATTCATACAATAATGATACAATACTAAAAGGAATAAAAATAAATTTGTGAGGTGAAAAATATGGGAACATTTGAAGATTATTTAAAATTTGAAGTAACTGAGGCAGAAGAGGATAAAAAGCAATTAAGAATTATAGAAAAAATTTCTTTATCTGAAGAAACTGAAAAAGCTATCAAAAATATAGACAAAGACATTACAATTATTGCAGTAGCACAGGTTTACTGCCCAGATTGCCGTGCAACTGTCCCTTTCCTAAAAAAATTCAGTGACTTGAACAATAAAATAAAAATTGACTATCGTTCAAGGGAAACTGCCAAAGAATTTTTTCCAGATACAGATGAAAGAATTAAAATACCTACTCTAATTTCATATGTTGATGGAAAATACAATACTTTCTGGAATGAATTTCCAGCTGTAGTAAAAAAGGAAATGGATAAAAATCCAGAAAATTTTGAAGACATTAAGTACAATTTTAGAATTGGAAAATTTAATGCACAAATCGAAAAAGAACTAGTTGACTACTTAACTTCTTTATAAAGAAAAAAGCAGGGAATAATAAGATTTACATACTCTTTCCTTGCTTTATTTTTTCTCTTCTAATTTATACTATCTGTTTCTGAACTTTTTCTGCTCGTCCTTGATTCTTTATAAAATCTTCATAACATAACAATATTTTAAAAAAGTTATTTCTCATCTATGAAAAATAATTTTTTTGTCCTTTAAGTTATAGTTAAATATTTTTTATAAACTAATCATAATTTTTGAATTAGATTTTCCACCCTTTTTCCCATGTACAACTACTAAATCCATTTTTTTATATTTATTTATATCAATTGACAATATATTCATCTTATTTACATAAATATTTTTAAATACATCGTTCAATCTATCATTTGGTATAATTACAAAAAACTCTCCGTAGTTTTTTAAAAGCCTTTTTATTTCCAGAATTAATTCTTCCAATGTCAGTAAAACTTCATATTTACTAACTCTTTCTGTTTCATTTATTGGCATTTTTCCAGAATTTATTTTTTTATACGGAGGATTTGAAAAAATAAAATCGTATTCTCCTTCAATGCTCTTTATATTTTTGTTAATAGGAATTATTTTGTCATTTAACTTGTTTATTTCTACATTTTTTTTTAATATTTTAAAAATTTCCTCTTGTATTTCTACTGCAAAAATTTTTGAAACAATAGCCGTTTCAGAAAGCAATAGCGAAATTACACCCTGCCCTGCGCCAATTTCTAAAAAGGTCTTTTTCTCCCTCGCATTTTTGTAATTTGTATCAAAATATCCTTTTATAAATTTTGAAAGTAAAATAGCATCATCTGTTATTTTTAAACCTTTTTCTTCCACAACCATTTTTTTATTTACACTTTCAAGATTTTCAATATAACTCATTATAGCTCCTAATCTTTATCAAATTCCAAAAATAAAAACTGTTTCAAATATTTTTAGTATTTAAAACAGTTTATTATAGTATCTTTATTTACATCTAAATCTCTTTAACATCGAACTGATAAAATTAAACATTTTTAAAATTTGAAGATAATGATAATTTTTCGATTCGAATTTAAAGTAACTTTATTAGATAATTTCTAATTGCTTATCTGCATATTCATGTGCAAGTTCTAATCTTACACGTTCTTTTGAATTTTCAAATGTTGCTGGTGTAAATGGTACTTCTGATGTTTTTGTAATTAAGTAATATCCTGTCGTATCATTTCTTTCAAGAATTCCATTTAATTGTAGTCCAAATATTTGATTCATTAACTCGTCATTTTTTCCAATTCCAGGAATTGCATCAGATTTAACCATTTTTTTAAATCTTTCTTTTACGCTAAATTTATATTTATCTTGTTTTTCAACTGTGCTCCATGCAACTTTTTTGCTTTCAATTTCAGCTTTTAAGTCTTGAACTTTTTTGATAACTTTTTGTTTTGAAGCTTCAGAAATAGTTGGTGTTATCAAAATGTGACTAACTTTTGCAACATTTTCATTTTTAGGATCTTTGCTTTGAATATAGATAATATGATAACCAAATTGTGTTTTTATTGGTCCTACAATATCTCCAGCCTTACCGCTTCTTACTGCATTTGAAAATTCTGGAACAAGTTGTGATAAATCAGCCGTCTCTCCTAAACTTCCACCATTATTTGCTGAACCTGGATCTTTCGAAAACTCTTTAGCTTTTGCTGCAAAATTATCTTTAGTTGTTGTTTTCATAATATCTTCAGCCTGTTTTTTAGCTGCATCAAAATCACTTTGTCCAGCTTGATATTCTTCCCCAATTACATAACCACTTATGCTATTTGGAATATTATAGCTTTCTTTCTTAGAATTAAATCTGGCTTGTAATGTGGCATCATCAGGTTTATATGTATCTATCAAATAATTATAATATTTTTGAGAATAATCTCTTAACTGATCTACACCCACTAAATCAGGATCTGCTTTTATCCCAGCTGCTTTAGCTTTATTTGAAATTTTTACAAATTTATCTAAATTTGTCTTTAATGTTGACTTCAAGTCATTTACTAATTTTTCTGAATATCCTTGCTGTGTTTGTGAAACAGAATTTACAATTTGTTCATTTACTGCTTCATTTGTATATTTATATTCCCCATTTTGTGCTACAACAGTTGTCATTCTAGCATACATTTTTTCAAATTCTTTGTCTTTAAATTGTATTTTTGCTTTTTGCTTAGCTTTTGCAAGGTATGAATTTAAAATCATAATATCTTTATCTTGCGTCATATTTTCTTTAATCTGATCTTTTACATCTTCAAAATCTTGATTTGCAAAAGCTTGTGTATATTTATTTCTCTCATAAGCTTTTTTAATTTCTTCATCTGTAATTTTATCATTTGAAAATAATTTTTCTCTCATTTTTTCAATAGTTTTTTGATCTTTTATTGATTTTTTAAATGATGAAATATTATATCCTACTGATGTTAAATATTGAGCAAATTCTTTTCTTCCAAGTTTTGACTGTTTTTGGTAACTCTCAAAATCTTGATTTACAGTTGCATTACTTATCTTTATTCCAAGTTCTTTAGCTGATGAAAGCAACACTTCCTTATTAATTATAAGTTGTAATACATATTCATTTATAATATTATCTGGAACATCTTTTATATTGTCAGCACTTACTCCTACTTGTGATAACTGCTGTATCTTTTGCTGATTTATTTCTTTTAATTGATTTTTTAGAGAGTATACTTCCCTTTCAAAATCATCACGATAAATTTTTGTTCCATTCACTGTTCCAATTACTTCTCTATGATTTGCTACTCCAAAAACATTATTTTTCAAAAATAATATTCCAGTAACAAGCATCGATATTCCAAATATCGCTATCATAATTGCTGAGGTGATTTGAATTGCCTTCTTATGATTTCTCAATCCCATTATTTATCTTCCTTTCTGTCTTTTTAGTCATTTAAATATTATATCACATAATACTTTATTTTTCTATTATTTTTTAAATAAATACTTATCCCAAAAATAAAAGTTGTTCTAATATTAAGTAATATCAAAACAACTTAAATTTATTATTTTACACAAATTTATTTTAAATCATATCCTTTATTATACAAGTTTTATATCAAATTTATCAACTAGATTATAATTTATCTAGTGCTTGTTTCACCGTCTATCTGAATTATAACACTTTGAATATTTGGAAAATTTTTTAAAATTGTATTTGTTACTGCCTGAGAAAATCCATTAAACAATTCAGTATCTTTTTTTAAATTTGCAAATGCTGCATTTAATTTTACAACTGTCGTATTTACATTATCAATTCTTAAATTATATGCACTTCTAAATTTCATATCTTCAGAAATATAATTTGAATTTCTAATAATCCCGTTTATAAAATCTCCTTCTATAAGGTTCATTTGCCGCGGAACTGCAATTTCTCTTTCGTTGACAGTCTTTGTAGCAGGGTCATATACGAATATTGAGATTTTATTCTGAATCTCTTCTTCCTGTGTTGTTTCCTGCACCAAATTTTTATCCACTTCTACATGAATCTTACTTCTATGTCTTCTATCATAACGGTTTGTTGCAACTACTGCAACTGTTATTAAAAAAAACAATGTTACTAAAAAATTACTGTTTAAAAGACCTTTTTTCTTTTTAGGCTTTTCTTTCAATTTTTCTTTTTTCGGCATAAATTTCTCCTAATTTGGATAATATCCCTGTTATCTAAAGTATTTTCTTATTGCATTACCAATAGCACTTGCTGCACTTTCTTGACCTTCTGGTGTCAAGTAGTGTGATAAATCAGAATAATTATTCATAAATCCTAATTCCACAAGTATTGATGGTGAGTTACTTCCACGAAGTACTGCAAAGTTTGCTCCAATTACTCCTCTTCTTCTTAACCCTGTTGTATTGATAAGATTATCTAGTACAGTTTCAGCTATAGCTTGACTTGTTTTTTGATTTTTTCTATAAAAAATATCATTTAAGATAAAGTCTGAAAATGGCACATCTCCATAACTTCCATCAACTCTATTTTCAAATTTTGCTACTTGTGCGGCATAGCTTCCTTGATCTTTTTTGCTATAGTAGAATACTTCTGTTCCATTTGCTGACGAACTTGAACTTGAGTTCAAGTGGATACTTACAAAAAAGTCTGCATTTGCATCATTTCCGATTTTTGCTCTTGTATCTAATGGTACAAAAAAGTCTGAATTTCTTGTTATAATAACATTAAAATCTTGTCTTAGATTATTAGCTAGTCTTGTTGCTACTTGTAACGCTATATCTTTTTCATTGTAACCATTCCCTCTTGCTCCTGAATCATGTCCACCATGTCCTGGATCTACAACAATCGTATACTTTTTATTTCCAGTGGGAGTATAAGTATTTGACTGTCTTTGTGTTTGCGTTTGTGCTGTTTGTGTATTAGCAGTTGATTGACTTTGTGTTGTTGTATTATATCTTGATGTTTGTGAATTATTATTTCTTGATGCTGTTTTTCCACCATCTAACGTTACTTGAAATTGTCCAGTTCTACTTACAACCTGATAAGTTACAGATGGTTTTAAGTAAACGTAAACAATAACCATTCCATTTCTTTGAGTTGTATAAACTTTGCTTATATACTGGTCATTTTGATTAATAAATGCCTGAGCATTGCTTTCCATTTCACTGTTTGGAAAACTTAGCATTAAAATATCTTCATTTCCTAGTTTTGTAACTGATGCATTTGGCATAATTTGCTTATTTTCTCTAAATGTTCCTATAACTTTTCCATTATTGTATGATATATTTTTCAAAGTATCAGAAAATGTAATCGCACTCACAAAAAGTAATAGTAATAACAATATTCTTTTCATTTTTTTCCTCCTATTTTTTTATTATAATATCTAATACCAATTTTATTTTTTTTCGATTTTGTCTACTGCAGACTTTAGAACTGTCATTCTAGCATTCTTATCTATTTTCATTTCTACAGTTTCTGTTAAAATATTTACAATCGTTCCTTGTATACCTCCAACTGTCGTTATTTTATCTCCGACTTTCAAGCTTTCCAGCAATTCAGCTTTTTGTTTTTTCTTTTTCTTATTCGCAAAATATGTTGGTAAAATTAATATCGCCATAAATGCTACATAAATTAATATTACTCCAATTGAATTTTTATCCATTTTTACTTTGTATAATTAAACTTATACTTTCCTCCTTCTTTTATTTTAAAATCAATTTTAATTATAACATAATTTAAGATATGTTTCAATTTTTTTAAAAATTATTTTTTTTATACTAAACTTTATTTAAATAGTAAATTTATTACAAACTTTTTTAATAAAAGATATAAACCTAATATTTAAATGAAAAATAGTATTATATGTATTTTTCCTTCATTTGTATAAAATATTTACTATTAATCTTACTTATACCAAATTTACTTAAAAATAAAAATGACTATCTCAAAAAATTATTTTCAAGACAGCCATTTCGTGATTAAAATGAAAAAATTATTTTTAGTTAACTAAATTAATTAGTCAATTAAGTTAGTTATTAAAGTTATTATTTCTCTGAAATTGCATCTACTCCTGGCAATACTTTTCCTTCCAAGTATTCAAGCGATGCTCCTCCTCCAGTTGAAATATGTGAGAATTTGTCAGCAAATCCTAATTGGATAGCTGCCGCTGCTGAATCTCCACCACCGATGATTGTTTTAGCTCCAGATAATTCTGCGATTGCTTTACATACACCGATTGTCCCTTTTGCGAAGTTTTCCATTTCAAATACTCCCATTGGTCCGTTCCATACTACTGTTTTTGCACCAACTAGAGCGTCTGAGAACAACTTGATAGATGCTTCTCCTATATCTAATCCCATCCATCCATCTTCAATAGCGTCTACAGAAACTGTTTTAAATTCTGTATCATTTTTGAATTCTTTTGCTACAACTGTATCAATTGGCAATAACAATTCAACATTTTTTTCTTTAGCTTTTTTGATTAATGAAGCGGCTAATTCCACTTTATCAGCTTCTAATAATGAAGAACCTGTGTTTTTACCTTCAGCTTTTAAGAAAGTGAACATCATTCCTCCACCAATGATTACTTTATCAGCTTTATCCAATAAGTTTTCGATTACACCAATTTTATCAGAAACTTTTGCTCCACCTAAAATAGCAACCAATGGTCTTTCAGGATTATCAACTGCTCCACCAATAAACTCGATTTCTTTTTCTACAAGGAATCCTACTGCTGATTCTTTGATATTTGAAGCAATTCCTACATTTGAAGCGTGTGCTCTATGTGCAGTTCCGAATGCATCATTTACAAATACATCTCCAAGTGATGCCCAGTATTTTCCTAATTCAGGATCATTTTTAGATTCTTTTTTACCGTCTAAGTCTTCAAATCTAGTATTTTCAAACATTAGGATTTCTCCATCTTTTAACTCAGCAACTGCTTTTTCTAAAGCTGCTCCTCTTGTTTCTGGAACAAATTTAACTGGTTTTCCTAAAAGTTCTTCTAATCTTTTTGCAACTGGTGCTAAAGTTTTTGATGCTTTATCAGCTTCTTCTTTTACTTTCCCTAAGTGAGAGAATGCGATTACTTTTCCACCATTTTCCAAAATGTATTTCAAAGTTGGAAGTGCTGCTGTAATTCTATTATCATTTGTAATAACTCCATCTTTTATTGGTACATTGAAATCAACTCTTACTAATACTTTTTTACCTTTTACATCTAAATCTTTTAAAGTTTTTTTAGCCATTCGGTTATATCCTCCTAAAATTTATCATAATATCTTTTCTTCCTAATTGAATTATACCACTCTTTAATTCTATTTTCAAGTAATTTAAGACATAAACTCAAAACATTTTTGGTATATAATGAAACCATTCATTTTTAAGCGTAAAAATCTATATTCTAAAGTGATTTTTTATAATTTTTTACACTTTATTCAAGCTTCAAAATTTTTCTTAATTTAATTTCATCAATTTCTGATATTTTTCTAACTGGATTAGGATTATCAAAATGCTCATTAATAGCCTTTTCAAACCAGGTAACACCAATCCATTTTCCAAATTTATACCCTGAATTTTCAAAATATGCAGCCTTTTTAAATCCAAAGTAATTGTGTAATTTTTCGCTGTTTTCATTAGGATCAATTACAAGTCCATAAATATTTACAACATTCTGCAACTTCAATATTTCAATCAAAATTTTATATAACTTCTTCCCAATTCCATTTCCATAAAATTTTTCATCAGTATAGACAGAAAGCTCCGCATCCCACTGATAAGCTGCCCTACTCCAAATTTTATAAGCGTAGGCATAACCAGCAATCTCATTTCCACATTCACAAACAATATATGGATATTTCTCTGAAATTTTTCTTATTCTTCCTCTAAATTCATCAATTGAAGGCACTTCATACTCAAATGTAATAGTAGTATTTTCAACATATGGTTTATAAATTTTTAAAATTTTTTCAGCATCTTCTTCAGTTGCAAATCTAAAAATTAGATTTTCTTTTTTTACTTTCATCTTTTTATACCTCCGTATATTAATTTTACTTTATTAATACGAATATGTTAACACTTTTTAATATAAATTTCAATGAAATAAAACTTTAAATTTACTATTGACATTTATTAAAAATACGGTATAACTTAATTAAGAAATTCTATAAGAAAAGGATGGTTAAAGTATGAAAAAATTACTATTAGTTGGTGCATTTTTAGCTACAAATTTGATTTCATTTTCTGCAGGGAAAGGAAATGATGTAACAACAAAACCAGATGTTTATTTTTTAAAAAGTTCACAAGTTGTAAGCAGTTATGATTTATTGCCACCTCCGCCGGCAGTAGACAGCATTGGATTTTTAAATGATAAGGCTCAGTACGAAAAAGGAAAATTGCTTAGAAATACTGAAAGAGGAAAACAGGCATATAACGATGCACGTGTAGAAGGAGATGGAGTCCCTCGTGCTTTTTCAGAAGCTTTCGGATACACAATCTCAGCTCAAACAACTCCAGAAATTTTCAAATTAGTTACAAAATTGCGTGAAGATGCAGGAGATTTAGCTACAAGATCTGCAAAACAGACATATATGAGAATCCGTCCATTTGCATATTTTAAGGAATCAACTTGCCGTCCAGAAGATGAAGCAAGCCTTTCAACAAATGGTTCTTATCCTTCAGGACATACTTCAATTGGGTGGGCTACTGCATTGGTTCTGGCTGAAGTAAATCCAGCAAGACAAAATGAAATTATAAAACGTGGTTATGAAATGGGACAAAGCCGTGTAATTTGTGGATATCACTGGCAAAGTGATGTTGATGCAGCTCGTGTAGTAGCAAGTACAGTTGTTGCAACACTGCATTCAAATAGTGAATTTAACGCTCAACTAGCCAAAGCAAAAGCAGAGTTTCAAAGATTAAGCAGAAGAAAATAAGAAAATAAAGATACTACATTTTAAAACCTTTCTTAGTTTTGTAAAGTATTTTTTATATAGTAAAACTAGTTTAAAACAGAACTCAAAAATTATGACTATTTTGCTCAAACCCTAAATTATATAATTTCTATCAGTTCAATTTTAAATGGGTTCGAGTATATATTCTTCAAAACAAATTTGAATAGAAATATAAAAAAAGTGGCCAGTACATTTTGGCTACTTTTTTTTATGTTATAAACTCATTAAAATAACCCCCAGTTAGATTTGGAATATTTTTTATTCTGTGTCACATAAAAATAAATAAAATGACTGGCTATAGCTAGAGCAAAAATGGTTGTTATACTCACTACTATTATAGGATTAGAAGCAAAGATTAAAGAGAGAATCAAGGCAGCCAGATAGAGTATCGCTTGGACACAGTAGTAACTTTTCGAATAGCTAAGATAGTGTTTGTTATAGGGCCCATTTACTAGGACAGCAGCTTGAAAGAGGCCAAGTCCGATATAAGAGAAGCTGGTTGCAAAGAGACGATTAGCTTCAGGATTCAGAAGAAAACTCATCGAAACAGTCATCATAATAAGTCCAATGAAAATAGGATAGTGACTGTAAATTAAAAATAGTCCCTTTTGACTAGATTTTTCATCAATAGCATGGTCGAATTGACCAAAATAAAACAAGAACAGAGAAAGCGTAATAATGAAATAAAGAAGCGAATAAATCGAGAAATTCTCGACTGTAAAGAAGTTAACTAGCTCCATAATCATCTCTCCAAACGTAATAATGACAAGAAGGGAGATGCGCTCGATTAAATGGGGGAGATTTACCTGGTAATGCTCATCTTTATTAAGCAAGATAATTGGCATAGTAAATATTAGCAGAATACTAGCAAATAAGATATAGACTCTAACGTAAATAGGAAGAAGAGCTGCTAGATAGACTCCTAAACTTCCTAGACCTGTTATCCATAGAAAACCTTTGATACTTTCCCGATTAACATCATCGGTTGATTTTCTAAAAAACTCAACCAAATATTGAAAAAATAAGGTGAGGGTTAATGTACCAATAGCCCAACAGAGATAATGAAAATATTGTTGCCAATTAGGTCCCATCATATTGGCTATAAAGAGTAAAAGTCCCATTTTGATAAACATGATTACGATGTTAAATAAAGAGTTCTTTCCATAGCGATTGGTATAAACGGTTTGAATCATCCAGGAATCAGTGAGAACCAAGACAGCCATGAAAAAATCAAAGAAAGAATTCCAAGTCAAAATACCGTTATGAAGATGGTCAATTAAAGTAGTTGCTTTTGAAATTGCAAAAACAAAAACTAGGTCATAAAAAAGTTCTGAAAATTCTACACGTTTATGTTTAATAAGAGTTGTCATATTAAGTCCTTTCTATTTTAGAAGTATAATTTATTATAACAGAAATGGCAATGAAATACAAGGAGATTCTTAAATAACTTAATGTGGCGCGAATTGTCAACACCTTGACTTCTTTTGTCATTTACTTGTAGTGTAACCATTCCCTTTTTTATTTCATTTGTAGCATAATTTATTGGTATTATTAGATTTTTAAATGAATGTTGGGTACTTATAATCAATCTTAAAAATGTTGTAACTTCTTTTGGTAAATAAAAAATTGTTCTGATTTGTCTTGTTATTAAAAATAAATTTACTTTACTTATAAAAAATAAAAAGGACATCATTACGATGTCCTTGAATTTTATATTCCATTAAATAATTCTTTACATAAAATGGCGTACCCGTGAGGAATCGAACCCCAAGCCTTCTGATCCGAAGTCAGACGCTCTATCCAGTTGAGCTACGGATACACAGAAAAAAGTAAGTTATAAAAACTTACTTTGCTAAGATTTTTAATATTTTAGGGCTTAATGTTTCTTTGTTTTTTAACAAGATTTTTTTAACTTGGTCGTTATTTTTCCCTTTTAATGTTTTCATTGCTTTTGTACAAACTCTTACTCTAACTTCTTCATTGTTAATAGTTAAAAGCATTGTTTGTAAATTTGGCCTCCAAATTCTTTTTGTAGCTCTGTGAGAGTGACTTACTCTATTTCCGTGGCTTACTGTTTTTCCAAAAACTTCACATCTTTGCATCTTTATTCACCTCTACTAAAATATTTTAGTAGTTCTCCTTTCATCTTTATTTTTTTTACAGTCATTTACTGTTTTTTATTATAATATATTAACTTAACTCTTTTAAAAAAAATCGTTATTCAGTTAAAATTATTTTTACATATCGGAATTTATTTTATCATATTTTAGGAATTTTTACAAGTTATTATCCATATTTTTTACTTTATTTCACAAATTTTCCTTATTTTTGAAAAAATTGCTTTAGATTTGGCGGAAAATAATTCGGTCCTTTTATTACCTTTCCGTCTTCACGATAAATTGGATTCCCGTTTTCATCCAGCTTGCTAAGGTTACTTCGATGAATCTCCTCAAATACATCCTCAATAACATCCTGCATCCCATGCTCAATTATTGTCCCACAAAGAATATAAAGCATATCTCCAAGAGCATCTGCAACTTCCACAGCATCTCCTCTTTTAGCCGCTTCTAAATATTCCTCATTCTCTTCTTTCATCAAATCAAATCTCAATTTTTCTAGTCCATTTTCTAATTTCCCGATTGGCTTGTCAGAATTTCCAAGTTTATAAATTCTGTGAAATTCTTCAACACATTCTATTTTTCTTTTCATTATTATATCCTTTCTTAAAATTTATTTCTAAATATTTAAATTTTCTATTCTTAAATTCTAAATTATTTTTCTTACATATTCTTTTTTATAATTTTTAACTTTTTGACACAAAGGTATCAAATACAATACCTATTGTTTCACAATAATACCTATTATAACATATTTAACTGATTATCACTTAATAAGTGTATCGAAAGTTCTATGAACTGCTCCAGATTTACATAAATCTTTCTTATAAAGAAAAAATATAAAACATAAAAATATCTATTAATAAATTATTAGCCTATTTTATTATTAACATTATCAAAAAATACATAGTTAAAGCTTTTACAATATCTGAATACAGTATAATCGCTGAAAAGAATCTTGTTTTTTCCAAAATTTCAGTATTGCCTTCTTCTACTTTTTCTAATATCTTAGTTTGTATATTTTTATGTCTTTTTTATTAACAAAACTGCCAATATCAGTGTTAGTAAGACTACTATTCCTGCAACAATGGCTTTTTGCTTGAAAAAAAATGTAAATTCACTATAAAAAATTGCAAGAATTAAGCCCATTATTAGCGACAGGACTGTTAAGGCGGATTTCATATTCTTTTTTTGTTTATTTATTAATATTTTTGGTAAAATGAATAAAAACAGAATTTCTAAAATAAATAAAATTATAAAGAATATTCCTTTTACATCAGGCACCTTTAATTTTCTTAATGACTGAATTATGTTATCCAATTCAAAAATCATATAGTTTTTTAGTATCATACACAGTAAAATTGAAATAGCAATTCCTGAAAATACCCATATTCTGCTTGCTAAAATTTCTTCATTTATAAATTTTTTTACTTCCTTGACTGTTTCGACATCTATTTTATTTTCTATTTTTCTGTTACTTTTCAAATTTTTCCCCTTTAATAAATAGAATAAGAGTTATTTCGAGATTGCATTAACAATTTTAATATTAATAATCCCAAGATAACCCTTTATATTTTTTATTAAATTATTTTTTATCTTTTTCTTCCTAAAATTCTTACAAGGCTCAAGAATAAGTTTACAAAATCCAAATATAATTCCAAAGCACCAACAATTTCAATTTTGTTAAGAATATCAGAATCTTCATGAACTGCATAGGCAATAACATTATTTTTTATTCTGTTTACATCAACTGCAATATAAACTGTAAAAATGATTACACCTAATACTGACACAAACAAATCAATTGCACTATTTCCTAGAAACATATTTACTACACTTACTAATATCATTGCTATTATTCCAGCTGTAAGCAATGGCACAAATCTAGTCAAATTTTCCTTAGTAAAATATCCATAAATTGCTAAAACTACAAAGATTGACAATGTTCCTAAAAATGCTGAGCCGATTACATCTGGAGCATAAATAAGTCCAATAGCTGAAAATGTCAATCCGCTTAATGCTGAATATATTAAAAATATAAGTTTTAGAACACTCGAATTCGCTGTATAAACTAAAGCTGAAAAGGCTAAAACTGCAACAACTTCTAAAATAAGAAATATCCAGTATTTCTCTACTATCATATATGCAATAGGATTTTCTTTTATTACTCCATTATAAACCATAAAACCAATACCGCCCGTTATAAGAAGCCCTATTACCATCCATATCATACTTCCGCGAACTTTTGAAATTATAAGTCTGTTTAAATCGTCATAAGTCATTGACATTTGTCCGTTATATTCGTTGTAATCATCGTTATTATGATTGTAAGTTTCTAATTCATCATAATCATTTCTCATAAAAATCACCTCATTAGTTTAGTATTTTTCATTTCTTCAACCATTTTAATAACTTGAACATCTTAATCCAAAATTCTATATCCAAGCTATCATCTATTATAATATTATAACTTTTTACTTTTAAAAGACTTTTATTTATCAGTTAAATTACTTAATCTTATTTTTTATTTTGAAAATGGAACAAAAGATTCCTGTTTCAAAGTTTGGATAATTTCATCAACTGATACGTTTTTACTGTCTTGTGAACCAAATCTTCTTACATTTACTTCGTTGTTTACAACTTCATTTTTACCAATTATTAGTTGAACTGGTATTTTTTGATCTCCGTTTGCTTCTCTGATTTTGTATCCAATTTTTTCTACTCTTGTGTCAAGCTCTACTCTGATTCCTGCATCTTGAAGTTTTGTAAACAATTCTTTTGCGAAAGGCACCTGTTCGTCAGAAATTGTCAGGATTCTTGCTTGTACTGGCGCTAGCCAAGTTGGGAACGCTCCTGCGTAATGTTCAATCAAGATTCCAATAAATCTTTCCAAACTTCCGTACATTGCCCTGTGAATCATTACTGGCTCATGTTTTTCACCATCTGCACCTATATAGCTCATTTCAAATCTTGCTGGAAGGTTAAAGTCTAACTGGATTGTTCCACATTGCCAAATTCTTCCGATTGAATCTTTCATCTTAAAGTCGATTTTTGGTCCATAGAATGCTCCATCTCCAGGATTTAGCTTGTAATTAATTCCTTTATGTCCCAAAGCTGATTTCAAGTTTGCTTCAGCCATTTCCCATATTTCGTCTGAACCTATTGCTTTATCAGGTTTTGTTGATAATTCAATGTGGTATTCAAATCCGAATACAGTGTAAAATTTATCATATAAATCAATAATTTCGATAATTTGTTCCTCAATTTGCTCTTTCGTACAGAAAACATGGGCATCATCCTGTGTAAATGCTCTAACTCTCATAAGCCCATGTAAAGCTCCACTAAATTCGTGTCTGTGAACAAGCCCCATTTCTCCATATTTCAATGGCAAATCCTTGTATGAATGCAAGTTATTCTTGTAGGCAATTATTGAACCCGGACAGTTCATAGGCTTTATTGCATACTCTTTTTCATCAATTGTTGATGTATACATATTTTCACGGTAATTGAACCAGTGTCCAGAAATTTCCCACAATTCCTTATCTAGCATAATTGGAGTTTTTATTTCCTGATAACCTCTTTTTTTATGCTCAACTCTCCAGATTTCCTGCAATTTATTGAATAATTCCACACCTTTTGGCATAAAGAAAGGGAATCCAGGCCCATGCTCGTCCACAAAGAACAAGTCAAGCTGTTTTCCTAATTTTCTGTGGTCTCTCTTTTCAGCTTCTTCCATCATTGTCAAATAGTCATCCAGCTCTTTTTTTGTTGCAAAAGCTACTCCGTAAATTCTTTGAAGCATTTTATTGTTTGAATCTCCACGCCAGTAAGCTCCTGCTGTTGACATTAGCTTAAATGCTTTTAGGTAGCCAGTCGATGGAATGTGTGTTCCACGGCATAAGTCTATAAATTCACCTTGCTGATAAATGCTAACTTTATCTGCACCCAGGTCTTCAATTATCTCAACTTTGTAAGTTTCACCTTTTTCAGCAAAGAATTTTTTTGCTTCTTCGGCAGTCATTTCACTTCTTTTAAATTCATAATTTTCTTTTACAATTTTTGTCATTTCCTCTTCAATTTTGGCTAAATCTTCTTCAGTAAACGGTTTTTCAGGGTCAAAATCATAAAAAAATCCATTTTCAATAACAGGCCCTATCGTAACCTTTGTATTTGGGAAAAGTCTTTGCACAGCCTGAGCCATAATATGTGCCGCACTGTGTCTTATAATTTCTATCCCTTTTTCACTTGTATTAGTAATTATTTCAATTGTTCCAGATTTGTCAATAATATGAGATGGATCAACTTGCACACCGTCAATTATCGCCCCAACGGTTGCCTTCCCAAGACTGCTCCCAATACTTTTTGCAAATTCTACAACAGTCATAGGATTTTCCAACTGTCTCTTACTACCATCAGGCAAAATCATTTCTATCATTTCGATTCCTTCTTTCTCTCTTTTGTCAAATAAAATTAGGCTCTAGTTAGCCTAATCACATAATTATTTATTATAGTATAATTCTTATTTTTTTTCAACCTAAAAATACATAAAAAATTAAATAACATTTAAATATGTACTGTATAATCAAACGCAACAAAAAATGTATAATGAGGTTTAATATAAAAAAGTCAAATATAAAATTGTTTTTATTACTAATAATGAAGTTACCTTCCTCTTTCAATAATTAGTATTCTATTCCACCCCTAAAGCTTTAAATACAGCATCTTCTGCCGTGGAATAGAATATCAGGTTGAAAGCTCCGATTAAATCTGATGGTACAGATGCCAAATCTGATGCTGAAGTTATTGGCAACAGTATCTTTTTTGCTCCTGAATCCAGACATACCTGTAATATATTTGCAAGTTCAGATATTTTTATTATTGTTCCACCTATACTTAAATTTCCTAAAATTACTGCACTTGAAACAACAGGTTTATTCAGTGCAGCCGAACAGATGGCAACTAAAGTAGCTAATGTTAAATCTGAAGTCATTCCTATCCCTTTCATGTCTTGATAATTAACCACATAGTCATTATTCACTGTGCTTATACTTCCACTTATGGACTTCCCATTAGCTTTTAAATATTTAAATGCTGTTTCAGCAGCTTCTTTGGCATCCCGATTATTTCCCAGCCCTGTTTTTTCAAATTTTCCTGTTCCTTTTGTTATCTGTGTTTCAATTTTAAACAATCCTATCATTCCATTTTTACCATGAGAAACAGTATATAGATGTCCTGCTTTCCCAACTCCTTCCGGAATAAGGCTTCCGCTGCTCTGTTCAGGAACAGATACATATTCTTCATTAAAATCATCATTGCTTATATAGGAGAAATTCACATCATAAAATTCCATTCCTCCTATTTTCTTAAGCTGTTCTTTTACTCTCCTTCTCATTTCAAGTGAAAATCTTAAAATTTTCTCAACATCTTTCTTTTTAAACTTTCCATGAGGATAAACTAATTTTATCATTCCTGAAACTGTTCTTTTTACAGCTATAACATCCCTCTGATTTAACTGATTTCCAAGTCTAAAATATTTATCATGAGCATCCGAATATGAAATTTTACGTAATTCCCGCATTATTTCAGCATAGTAGTCTGTTATAAAACCATAATTGTCAGTAAAAAATTCAGGCCGGTATTTTGGAATTTCCCATCCTGGTAAGTAGCAGTGCATTCTGTCTAAAAATGCCGTATCTTGTCCCATTACATCTGGAAAAGGATCAAATAAATGGGAAGTTTTTAAAAGAATATCTACACTCTGATTTATATTTCCAACAAAAACCATTCCTGCAGTAGCATTCTTTTCTTCCTTTCCTCTGGCAAATGAACCTGAAGCCATATAATCCTTCATTATCTGAACTCCATCCTGATCCTTGAACTTTATTCCAGCAACTTCATCAAATGCAACACAATCCCATAATCCTACCAGACCCATCGTCCCTTTTCCCATATTATAAAATAAATTTGCCACCGTTGTCTGTCCTCCGGATACAAGTATACTGTTAGGACTTATTTCCTTATAAACATGCGATTTTCCTGTCCCACGAGGCCCTAATTCACAAAAATTATAATTATTTTCTACTAATGGGATTAATCTTGCCAAGTGAAGCCATTTCACTCTTTCATTGAATTTATCAGGTTCCATTCCTGTACTTCTTAAAATAATATCTATCCATTCCTCATCAGTAAAATTTTCTCTCATCTGCTTAAATTCTTCAAAGTCAATTTCAGGCATCTGTACTGGTGTTAATTTTCTTATTGTGACTGGATTTCTATTCTTGTCTCCTTCATCATAAAAATATTCCAACTGTACTATACTCCAGATACCTCCTCCAAGCAGTCTTTCATATTTTGATGGATAAGCATCAGATATTGGTATCCCTTTTAATGCCAGATTTGAAAATTCTGCTTCGTATCTATTTTCTCTTAAGTTAAGTTTTACTGTAACTTTATCTATTACAGTATAAGATGCATTTTCTCTTAATTTTGATTTTATTTTTTCTGCTTCATCTGGTCTGACATAATTTTCAGCCAGTATTTTTTTAACTGTCTTCAATCCCTCTTCTATATCTTCATCATTTGTAGAAGAACAGTACATCCCTAGCAGATATTCCAATACATAAACCGGAACATTTGCTCCTTCTTTTATTTTTTTTGTCAAATCCTTTCTGACAATTTTCCCAGAAAAATATTTATATAATTTTGTATTTATTTCCTCTATGTTTTCATTTTGTTTTTCATCTGTCACTTTTCTATTATTTACATCTTCCATCTTTTATTTTTCTCCTTATAAAAATTCTCAGAAAATCATATTCTAAAACCCAAAATCATCGGCAAATAATACATCTATCACCATCTTTTCCCTAATTTCTTCGATTTCAGATTCTTTATCCTTTACAATTAAATAATAGTCTTCATTTTTATTATATTTCTGATTTTTCAAGGTAAATTTAAACTTCTTTATTCTTTTTTTAGTCTCTCCTTCTTCACTGTCTGCCTTATAGCTTTCTATATTTGAAATTATATTATCATTCCCATCAATAAAGAAAATTGCAAATTCTGAAGGTTTTATAATATCTGTAATAGCTTCCTTCTGTAAAAATTCTAATGAAATTGCAAGACTTGTTATTTTTCTTACTTCAGATATTAGACTTACCTTCACCTTTTCAGTATCTACCGCTCCTTTGGCAGTTCTAACTTTTACAACAGGAACTAGCATTTCATGTAATGAAATTCCTCCATGATAGTAATTCTGCCCACCACCACTTACTTTAAATATATTTGAAGTATTAGGAGAAAGCACTTTCAGAGTTTCTTTTTCATCGTTTAAAATTTTGGAAAGACCAATTTCATTTACTCCTATAATATTATAATCCTTTTCAGTAATTATATATCTCTTATTTATAATGTCATTTTCATCGAAAGAATTTTCTATTTTATCAAATTCTTCTATTTTTCTTCTTTTGTAAATAAATCCATGATCTGAAGTAACTATTATATTGTTAATTGATTCTACTCTCAATTTTTTTATGAGGTTCATAATTTCATCCAAAGCCTCGTGACAGGCATCAAACACTTCATCTTCAGTATTTGCCTTGTCACCTCTGGCATCTATCTGATTATGATATATATACACTTTCTTTTTATTCCTGAACATTTCCCTTACTTCATCTTTTGTAGCTTTAAAAACTTTATCAAAATCAAGTGCTACCGAATCTTCATCATATTCCTTCATTATCTTTTCCCTTTTTACTCTGTCATTACATACTTTTCCATCTACAAGTACTTTAAAATCCTTTTCAGATGTTTTTATTTCAATTTTTTTATGTGGAAGTAATGAAGCCATACCTAACTTTGTAATAGAAGGAAGTATGCTCATCTGACTTTCCATTTCAGCATTCATTTTTTCATCTTTATTCATTTTTCCGACTAATTCTTTTGCCACTTCATATCTAAAAGCATCTGAAATTATGACTACAATCCTATTTTTATTTGTTTCCACATAATTCTTATAAAAATTTTTCTGTAATTTTATTTCTTCTGGAAGATTATTATAATCCAGAAGTTCATTAAACTTTATATTTAATGGATTCAGAAAATCATCTGTATATCTCAGTTCAATTATTTTTGCCAGTTTTTCGTATTTTTCACTTTTTTCCACCAGCTTATCATAATAATAGTAAAATTTTCTGTAATATGTATCAATCCAGTAATATTCATTATCATATGCTTTTATTAATTCGTGTATATTCCCAGAAAAATTAAATCCTGTATTTTTTATACTATTGTATGCATATTTTAATACCTTATATTCTATTTTCAAACTGTCATTGTCATTATTATTTTCCTGTCGTAATTTTATTATCTCCATAATGGATTTATCCTGCAATTTTGCTGAAAAATTTTCATCACATATTCTTTCAGCTATCCATTCTGTTATCTTTTCATCAGGAAAGTCAAAAATATCAAGTTCAAGAATATGTTCAGGTAAAATATTTTTAAAATATTTATCCTGCTTTATGTGTGAATATACTTCTGAAACAAGATTTTCAAAATCATTTCTATATTCAGAAATTTTTCGTAACTTGTTCAAAAATATTATAACTGTACTTTTCACATTTAATTTATTATATTTTTTTGGCATTTCTTTCGTAATTTTTTCAAATGTATAAGTCAAAAATATTCCAAGTAACAGTTTAGTTAAATTAGGTTCATCATCAATGTATCCAAATTTCAATCTGCACATATCCCAGAATTTTTCTTCAAGATTATATTTTCTAAATTCTGCAAGATATCTGCTTTCCTTTCTGTTGGCATCTGTAATTAAAATTCTTGTAATATCTTCAAAACCGTCAAATATTTCAGCTTTTGAACCAGTAATTGCCCTCATCAGGATAATTTCCATATCTTCTCTTTTTGATGGTTTACTGTCATTAACCAGTTTTTCAAACTTTTCCCTTCTGTCCTTCGCTTCAAAAAACTTTCTATGCTCTTCCATTACTCCTTTGAGTTCATCGTTTATTTGCAGATTCTGAGCCATTATGGAAATCCAGTCTGTTAAAAACACCTTTGAATACATTATTGTGTCAGCAAGATGATTTTCCCTGTTTTCACCTCGTTTAAATGGAGCATATATTAAATAATTTGTTTCCTTTTCCTGTCTTTCAAGAAGTATTTTTGTTTTAAAAAGCTCATCCTCACATAATACAAGCAGTTTTGCATTTTCCAGCTGCAATCCTTCAATTTCTGACAAAAATTCCTGTTTTTCATCATACCAGAAAACAAGTCTTCTTCCTTCTTTCTTAAATTCACTATTAAGTGTATCTGTAATTTGTTCTAAATTCAATTTTCTCACTCCATGACTTTTTATATTTTTAAATAAAAAGCCTCATTTATTTCTTTTTAAATAAAAGAGACTTATAAAATCTTTATTTTTAAAAATTATCTAATCTTAGTATCATTGTTTTTAAGTTATTTTCTGAACTGAATTCTTTTATCAGATTAAATCCATAATTTGAATAAAATCTTATTAGTGAACTGTTATCTTCACATTCTAACCATAAATATTTTGTATTTATAATTTTTTCACGATTAATAATAATTCGTGTGCCAACGATATTATTTCATTACCTGTTATCATATTTTTATCAGAAATATTATAATTTTTCCCTATTTGTGCCAACAAAAAACTGTTTACAACATAACTTCCATCTTTCAATCTTCTTCCACTCTGTGAAAATCTTTTCTGTTGTGTCCTACTAAGATTAAGAAAATTTTCTTTTTCAATAATTAAACTTTTATTTGCAAATGTAAAATACCCCAATATTTCCGTTCCCTCTTTATTGTAAATAATATGTGTCGCAGAAAGTGATTTTTTCTCAAAATCTATAGCTTTATTATGTAAAAAATCCTCAATACTATTTCTATCTCTACTTCTAAAAGTCTTTAAAATTTTTTCTTTTATAAAGTCATCGTCTTTCAATTTTTCTCTTAATTTCTGCAACGATATAGTTTCACTCTTTTTCTTTATATCCAAAATTCTTTGCTATCCTCAAAATTTCTTCTGGGTCATCCACTATTTCAAAATCAACATCAAGTTTTTTAACTTTCTTTTTACTCTCCATTGCTTCCAGTACTTCATCTGCATATCTTGCAGGAATTCTCAAAGCATCAAGTAATATACTTTCTGTAGCCATAATTACCACTCTCCCTTTTTTTAACTTTATTTTCATTTTTATGATACCATATCTATTTTAGAGTGTCAATTAGATTTCAATCTCTTTCTAAATAACCTCTTATTTAATGCACTTATACACAATAACATTAATAATACAAAATATCACTAATATTAAATAAAGTAAAAATCTATTTTTATCAAAAAATCTCGTATCTCCACCTGTTTTCTTTATATTTTCTGACATTCCAATTTTAGAAAACTCAAAATAAATCCAGCTACCTAATGTTGACCAGTAAAAAGAAATAATTCCTTCCGATTCAAGCATTATGTAAAACCAAAACTGATATATCATATAAATTATTAAACCTAAAATAATGAACAATAACTCATTTTCTTTTCCTGTATTCTCTTTCGTTTTCTTTCTAAAGTATTCCATAATATAAATTATGCCTAAACCCAAACCACCCGTAAGAAATAAAGCAAACATTAAGATTAATCCCATAATTAAATTTATAATCATTCTTAAATCTCCTTTCTTTAATAATGGTTTTATGTCTCTTTTTATTTAGTTGTCATTGTCCTTTTGTCCCAAATTTTGTATAATTTTTGAGACAGTTTACAAATAATATTTCTTTTATATTTTTACTATTCATAAATTGCAATATTAATTACAACATTTTCCTACCTATATAATTTTATAAATCCAGGCTGATGCCACTTTTCCTTCCTCAATTAATCTTTCTTTTTGTTCTTCTGTTAGTTTATTTTTTAAAATTTCTCTATGATCTTCTGTCACTTTATTTTTCCCAATAGTTTTTAATACATGAATAACTATGACTGTTTCAATAGATAATATTGGAAATTTACTTATTGTTTCTATCTTTAAACTCTATTACTGTATTTCCAAATGAAAAATCTACATATCTTCCGTCTGATATATATGTCCATTTGAAAGGTACCTGTGTCGAGAGTCCTAATAAATTTAATGCCGTATTTCCAGAAGGTGCTATTGTCCAGTTATATTTTCTGGCTATTGCCTTAGCAACTTCATGAACTGATGAAGCTTCATACTCTTCAATCAGTTCATTGTATTTAGGATTATAATATATTCCTTTTAAAATTTTCTTTATTTTTTCTGAATTTGTAAGCCTGTTCAATGTTTTTCTTACAGTTTCATAATCAGCAATATCAAGAAAATCAATGGAAATAAATACTTTGTCATTATTAAAATTATCTATTCTATCCTTTATTTTTTTTTCATACTTCTATCTCCTTGTCCTAATTACTGTATAACTTTTGGGACAAAATTGCAAGGGAGGGGTTATTTAATTTGATTGTTTTGTTTTATTGTATGTTTGCACAAATAACATAAAATTTCAAGAAAAATTATAAAATTTATTTACTTTTTAATCAATCCTCCTATATATTTTTTTTCATTAAGCTGAAAAGTATTCATAATTCTATCTCGACTTTTATAATCCATCGGATGTGTGGAGCAATGCATTATCAATAAATGTCTCATTAGATTTTCAGCAATTTTTGAATAATCATACTCTTTTATTTCATTTTTTATTTCATTTATGTCAACTTCTTTCATATACCACATACGTATACCATGCTTTATAAGAGATATAGCTGGTGTTTTTTTATCTTTTGATATCTCATTTATTATTTTCATTAGATAATCAGATCCAATAGAATGAATAGTTTTATAAATTATAAAAAATATTAAATTATAACATAACTCCCAAAATATTCTCTTAGCAAGTTCTTTAGTATTATTTTTACTTTTAATCTCTAATTTACCTATTCCCTTTTCTATTAACTCTAACATGTACTTTTGAAATTCTTCATCTTTAATTTGATAAAGTATAAAATTTAATATCCTTAAATTCAATTCTATACTATATAATATCATCTCTTTTAACAATGTTTTTTCTAAAGAACCAGGTCTATTTTTAGCTAAGTTTCCTATAACTTCTACTGTTCTGATACTTCTTCTAAAATTATAAATGTCTTCATCTTCAATTTCATTATCTGAATCAACATATAAACTTTCCTCATCAATTTCAGTATTTTCTGAAATTTCTTCTAATTGTATATTTTTTTCTCTTATTTCATTAAAATCATTAACTTCTGGTAAAAAAATTCCAATATATTATCAAAATTTATATTTATTTCTTTCATTTCATCTATTTTCAAAGTTGTAACTTTACTATTTTCAAATAACTCTAAGGAATTCAATAATATTTCTTCAAGTAATTTTTTTCTTTTGAATGATGAGAAATAAAAATACAAATATATGAATTCCTATCTAAATGTAAATTTCTTACTAATTTATTTATACTATTTTCTTCTTCTTTATAATGTTCGGACAAATATTTTCCAATAAAGTAATAATATAAATATGGATAGAAAAATTTTATACTTCCCAACGACGTTTTTTCAATATTTTTGATTTTATTAAACTATTGATTACTTCTTCACTATCAAATACTAAATTAAAGTTTTTTTCATAATTCTCCAAAATTTATCTATATCAGTTTGATATAATTCATATATATTTTTACTAAATACATAGTAAGATAATTCACTTAAAAAATTTAAATATATATCTATTGCATCATTTCTTATTCCGTTTTTCCAAAAATTCATTTGTATTAAAAATTGATAGCAATAGCCTTGTGACGTTATTTCTTTATCTAAATTTTTATTTGTTTCAGAATATCCAAGAACAGATAGAAGAAAAAAAGGATATGCTGGCATAATTCCATTATTAAATATCTTACCTATAGTTGTGTTCAAAAATTCTGTTCTTTTATCATTTTTCTTCATAATTTCATTTTCATTTGATACTTCGTCTTTCAAATTTGACCATTTTTTTATTAATTCATCTCTTAATTTAGGATCTAATTCCATTCTTCTGTATTTAGAAAAATTTGATCTGTCATTTTAAATGCAGAGTGTGTGTGTGATCAGTTAACAATATTATATAATTGAACTTAAGTACATCATTTAGAATTTTATCTTTCTTTTTTAACAAATGAAAATCATCAATAATAATAACAAACTTATCTTTTTCATTTTCAGCATTTTCTAAATTTTTATACTGTTTATTTATTATTATTTCTAATATTCTTTTAAAATTATTCGTTAAATTTTCTGATTGATTTATAAGAATTGGAATATACCCTTCATCAAATAAATCTTTTGTTATTTTTTTGGATAATGTTGTTTTCCCTGATTGAGCATCTCCCGATATCATTATATATTTTTCATTTTCAAGTTTTTCACTTATTTTTTCTGAACTAAAAAACTTATAACTATCACTATTTTTTATATCTTTTTCTATATTTGTCAATTTAGGGTAAACAAATATATCCTCTAAAAAAAGAGTTTCTTTTGCATTATGTGAATTAGATAATATTTCCATACTATTTAATTCTTCTTTAAAATCTTTTGTAAATTCAAGTTCTTGTTCTTTTTCTTCTTTTAAACTATCTAGCAATTCATTATAACTTTCTTTATTTGTATTTATTTGTTTTAAAAATAATGCAAAAATCCCCTCTAAAAAATCAGGTAATACGCTAATTTCTGAACCTTGTATAATAGGTATCACTATTTTTGTTTTTTTATTCATATGACTTGCTAACAACCTAGCTTCATATGCAACTCCAGTTGGATTATTACCTCTATTATCTGCTCTATTTTTATATTCTGAAGTACAAATAACAAGAATATATTTTGATTCTCTTATTGATTTCTCCATAAATTCTGTTACTTCATGTCCATGCCTTAATACACCATCATCTATAATGACCTCAAAACCATCTTTTTGTAACTTATCCTTTAATTGTTTTACTTGATCTGTATCAGCATCATTTCTACAATATGAAATAAATATTTTCTTTTTCATAAATTTATATCCTCCTATTATTTTACCTTCCCCAATATCTCATACTTCTTCCCATCACGTCCAGTCTGCACTTTCTCATAATTGACTTTCACTCCGTCATCCAAATCAATCGAAATATATTCTGAAGACAAGTGATTCATCTTTTCATCAAATTGTTTACATTCATCAAGCTGTGATTTTATCTTTTTTAGCTCCTGCTCAGCTTTTTTTCTGTTGTTATTACTTTCAATTTCATCTTTCAGAAAACTTGCCCTTCTTTCATAATGTTTCTGTAGCTCATGCAGATATCCAATTCTAACCTTTGCTGTAGTCTGTTCATTATAACGGTGCATATAAATCAATGCTTTAAATCCATTTTTCTTTCCTGCATCATAAAGCCAGTAAATTGGTCTTTTTTTGTATCTTTTCAAATGATCTTCATAAAAATTCTTTAAGAAATATTCTCTTATAATATCTTTTGGAGCATCATTTTTATTAGATAAGGCTTGTGATATAAATTTAAGATTTTCTTCAAGTGTTTCTTCTCCATATACTATTTTTACAAATTCTACAAATCTTGTAACAATATCATCACTAAAATATTCACTGTCAGTAATTGGAATACAGTTATCTTCATCGGAAATAAATTTGCTATATTTATTTTTATCAAATTCTCCTCCTGCAAATACAAGGCCTTCCTCATCAAGCGAATAACGCCCAAACATACATCCGACAGCATAGGAAATAAATTGTTTTATTAAAACATTTTTATTAAATTCTAAACTGACTCCTCTATCATATAGATATTTTTCTGACTCACTAGAAAAATTCTTAGGAATACTATTATCAATCTCAACAATTTTAGCTTCTTTCTTTAAGATAGTGATATCATCAAAAGAAACTTTTTCATCCATTTCATCTTGTAATTCATAAATTTCAATGAAGAGTCTATTTAACTCTTCTTCATTTTTATGTAATTGTACAAAATTATCTCTCCAATGAGAACAATAATTTTCATAAGCAGTCTTTAAATCTTTTCTATCAATTAAAGATAGTTTTTCAAAATCCCAAGAAGTTTCCCTTGAATCCCATTCTTCTTTGGAGATATCTATATTTTGCTGAGCTAAAATATCTATCTTTTCTTTTATTTCAAAAGATTCTGAAAAGATTAATGGTAATCTTTTTATTTGTTCAGGACCAAATGTTAAAGTAGGAGATAAAAATTTTAAAAGACTCATACTAATAGTACTATTTAAAAAACTTGATAGATATAAAAGATAGTTTTCTTTCATAAAACAAGTAGGTCCTGAATTTCCAAATAAAACTCCTTCTGGAACAAACCTATTTGAAAGTAATTTACTTGATATTTCAGACCAAGTTATACATTTTTTAAAATAATAAATATTATCTCTTAAACGAAAATTATTGTTATTACAATATTTAATTTCATAAGAATCATTTTCCATATTTATAACAACTTCTAAATTTCCATACCATTTTCTAAAACTTCCTCCACTTGTTGCAGGAGTCCATTTATAATTTTTTTCAATCATTTCTTCATAATTTCTTAACAAAAATCCTATTTTTTTTAGAGAGACTTCATACCATAATCTAGTATATTTCAAATCATTGCCAGTTAGAACTCCTTTTTTAGTATTACCATATTCACCAAAGAATATATTTTTTTCAAATATTTCTCTTACTTTATCACTTACCCAATAAGCTATAGGGCTTCCTGGTATTTTTTCAAAATTCTTTTCATTTGTTTCATAAAAATATCCACAGTTTTTGTTTTCTAATGCTTCTAAAACTTTTTTACTTTGAAATTCCATATCGCCTTTATAATCATCTAGTCTTATAAATAATCCTTTTGAATCCATTTTTTTAAAATTTCCAAGAACAAATGTTATTACATCAACTGTTGCTTCCTTATAAAATGATCCTTTCGCAATTTGAATCAAACTTTCTATTTTTTTATCTTCAATAATATATTTTCTTAACTCTTCATATGTTTTTATAAACATCCATACATTCGGTGTCATCCATCCAGAATATCCATCTTCAACAAGAAAATCAAATGCTCTTACCATAAATACAGAAAACAAATCTCCTTTATAATCCTTATAATTTCCTTCTACAAATTTTTTCAATTTTGGATTGTATTTATTCAAATATGGCGGATTAGTACAGACTACATGATACTTATTCTTTAATATTTTTGCAGTTTTTACTATTTGTTTCATTGTTGAATATACATTCTCTTTCCATATTTCTCCCATTAAACTTCCTGTATATCTGTCTCTGCATTCATCCAAATATCTATCAAAACTGTCATAATCAAAATTCTCCACTTTTATTAGACTTCCTATTTCTCTTGCATCTTCAAATGTTCTTATTAGATATTCTCCAACTTGATTTTGTTTATCATCTGTTGTTACTCCATCAAGATAAAAATTTGTTCTCAGCTCATCCATATTTATTTTTTTTGAATTTTCTAATATTTTTTTACTTTCATTATCAAATAACAAATAACTTTCTTCAGTATAAGTTAAATTAGGAGATATTCCTCTTGTAAAAAATCTCCTATCGTATTCCCTACCTTTTATCATTACTGCGAAGTACGTCAACTGATAAGCTCTTTTATCTATATCAAGTCCATAAATATTCTTTTCTATTATATTTTTTACAGCTTCTCTGTCACTATATCCTGCTTCCCTGTAAATTTCCATTAGTATATCAAAAGCATGAACCAGTATATGTCCACTTCCCATACAAGGCTCTAAAAATTTTATTTCTTCAGGAGATATTTTTTCATCTATATATGCAATTTCTTCATTTTTAGGAGTTACAAAATATTCCAGTTTATCTTTCAGCTTACTGTCAGGATTTCTCTCAATCCAATATTTTCCCAAAGAATTCTGTACCATATATTTTACAACCCAGTCAGTAGTAAATATTTGTGTTGCTATTGGTATATCTTCTTTTGCAATAGTACCTTTATTCATTCCGACTATTTCATTTTTTTTCTTTTCATTATAATACTGATAAAGCCACCCAATAACTTCTACTTGACTTCCAATTCCTTTTTCATCTGATGAAATTCCTATATTATTTGATATTCTTATATTATAAAGTCCTGCTAATCCTATCCCATTATTTTTATTTTCATTATTTTTATTTTTTATTTTAAAATTCTCTTCTCCAACTTCATCCACTAACTTTCTCAATATTCCTTCTTCATCATTTATCGAAATTGGCAAAAGTAACTCTGAATAATCTTCGGCTTCTTCAAATAATTCAGGCAATATTTCATTAAGTTTATTACATCTTTTTATAAATAAAAATTTGAAGAGCTCTTCTATTTTGTTCTCTTCTTTTAACTTATAAACATTATTTTTTTCATCATTTGAAAATTCCAGATCTGTATCAAATACTTCCCTTATTATTTGAGGTTCCCTGTCATTTTCTCTGTCAGAAGATAAAATTTTTATTCCATCAGGAATATAATCATTCACTTCCATAAATCTAATAGCAATAATTCTATTAAACCAGGTATATGCTATTTCCTCAACAAATTCATTAAAACACTTCTTAAAATCTTCATTTTTTCCTCTTGTTTTTAATACCTCAATTATTTTTTCTCTCTGTTTGACTTCCTTTTCATTAAATTCCTGTCCATTAATCTTTAAATAATCATCTTCTTTTACAGTTTCTTCTCCTATCCCTTTTTCTGTAATCCCCATCAATTCCAATTTTCTTTTTATATCATCTTCCATTTTTTCTTTTGCGTTTACTGCAAAATTTCTCAATGCTACTTTGTCCATTGATAGCTCCTAAATTTAAATTTTAACCCCCACCTTATTTAACTAAAATTCCACTTCCACAATCTCACTGTCTTCCAGTTCTTTTTCCAGTTTTTTTCTCAATTTTTCAAGATAATTTTCTATATCTTCTTTGCTTTGTATTTTCCATACTCTATCTTTATTTATTTTAGCAATTCCTATTATTTTTGGTTTCTTTATTCTTATTGGAATTGCTGGACTCTCTAATGCATCATCTATTTTTAAGTTTGCTCTTATTTCCTCTTCCTGTCTTTCAAATTCATCAAGAAGTTTACTTTTCAAATTTGAAGCTTCTTTATCAAAAGTTTCTATTTCCCTTATATTTTCTGACTTTTCAGCATTCTTTAAAATTTCAGAAAAACTTTCTTCAACTTTTTTAGTAAACTTTTCTTTTAATTCTTTATTTTCCGTATACAGTCTTTCCAATGTTATTTCTTTTATTTCTTTTATTTTATCTAAAATGGGATTTCTTCTTTCAGAAAGAATCTGATTATAATTTTCAGTAAATTTTTTATTTAGCTCATTCAAATCCTTAATTTTATTATATGGTTTTTTATCATTCAATATTTTATTTATATCTCTTACAGTTTGTTCAATTTCTACATCTGAAAAATAATTTTTAGAATCAGCATATTTTTCATATAGTTTAACAGACTCATCCCATATATTTTTCTGTTCTCCAGAAAAAAATTTATCTATAGGCTCCATATCTTCAACATAATCACAGTAGTTATCTTCATGTCCTAAAACTTCATCAAATATTTCTCTTGTATCTTTCAATGCGAGTATTCTTTTTAAAAGTTTTTCTCCATTTTCCAATACATCCTTACCTGGATAATTTTTATTCTTATAGTTTCTTTCCAACTCTTCTATTTCAACAAGTTTTTCCCTTGTCAGCTCTTTAAAATCCTTCACCATTTTATCTGTATCTTCTGAATCAATATTTTTTCCAAACAGCTCATCTGCAACATTTTTCATTGCTCTTATACTTTTGCTATCTATCTTTTCTTTTATTTCAAGATAAACTCTTTCTCCACTGTCTTTTTTTACAATACTTTCTATAATATTTTCAGAAGATTCATTTAACAGGCTTAAGCTGTTTCCATTTCTTTTAAGCTCTATTTCCCCATCTTTAAATGCTCTTGCAACTATCCATTCAATATCTTTATCATTCCATCCAAAAGGAGCTTTTGAAAAATAATCCTTTACTTCCTTTATGTTTATCTTCAGTCCCTTGTCCTTTTTAAGTTTTATATGATTTACAACTTCCTGTATTGCATTTATGTTATCTTTCTTTCTTTCAGCAGTAATCAAGGTATCTTCCCTATCTTCAAAAATTTCCCTTATATCACTTTCTCCCATAGATTTTGTAATATAGTCCAGTTTGTTATATACTTTATTTACTAATTTTCCTAATGCTTCAGTTATCTTAGTTTCATAGTCCTTTGCATTAAGAGTAACATTATTCCCTCCTACATAGTATTTTGCATTTCTAAGGGCATCTTCCAACATTCGTTCTGAACGCTCTATATGTTCCTTACGCTCTGTACTCTTTTTTTCCTTTATAATACTTCCTTGTGGTAAATCATCAGCCTCTCCTGATTTTAAGAATTTCTCTATTTTTATATCCATCTCTATTTCATTTATATAAAAACTATTTTCTCCTAAATCAATAAATACTGAATTTTCCTGTGTACTTTTCATTAAAAGAGAACTTTCATTTCCACTATAATCAGAATTTGGAGTAACTATATTTATACCTATATCATATGTATCTTTACCTCTTGCATTGTCATCAACTTTCTGATTAAAGGAGAAAGTATAATCTTTAAATTTAGGTGACTGATATTTTTTCTCTGAATAGAATTTATCAAATATTTTTTCAGAAATTTTTCTCAATATTTCATTCATATCCACATCAATTTTATCAATCATTTTCTCTACTTCCTGCTCTTCATTTGTCAGGAATATATATACATCTCCAGATTTTTGTACAAGTGTCTGTTTTATAAGTACATCTAGTGCTTCCTTAACCTTTTCCTTTAACACTATTCTATCTTCATTTATATCTTCAACCATTAATGTAGTAATATTTTCCAGTGTTCCCTTTATTTCCTTGACATACTTAATCATAAAAAGAACTTTAAGTACATTCACATTAAAGCAATTTTCTTCATTTTCAGGATTAATATAGCTATTTTTCATAGCTCCTGTTATAATCACTGAATGTGAGTGATCCAGAAAACTTTGGAGTCCATCATAAAATTTATCAAAGGAAACAAGTATTCCTGTTTCATTTTCTTTATATTTTTCTGCTCCTTCTTTAAACATTGCAAGCATCGAACGCTCTCCTTCAGATAAATGTTTTCCACTTGAACTATGTTCACGAATAGAAGTTAGAACATATGAAAGTATCTGAAACTGATACGGAATAAAAGGATATACTTCCTGAAAATCTTTTACATCTGAATAAATCTTCTTTTCAATTCCATCATCAAATATAACAAGATTTTTTATTACCGATTCCTTTTCCGCATAAACTAAAGACAGTTCTTTTTCTGCATATTCATTTTTTTCTAAAATTCTCTTTTTTATAACTTCTGATACATCTGTAGAAGTCAGGCTAATTCTAGTTTTAAATCTACCCTGTATTTTAGAAAAATCATTTCCTTTTACTTTTGTAATAGAGTCTATAGCCTGTTGGGATGTTACTACTACCCATGCTTTTCCTTTACAATACACTCCTAAGTCTTCTGTTACAGTTTGCAGATTCAGCATTAAATCAGTATTTTCTCCTATATACTGTCCAACTTCATCTACAAAAAATATTACATGATGATTATTTCCTTTTTTCTTAATATATTTATCAATCATTTTTGCAAAATCTTCTATCGAAATAGAATAGTCCTTTTTAGAAGATTCAATCCAGTTATTTGCTTCCTCTTCTGTCATAAATCCTATTTCTTCCAAGGTTTTTTTAACTTTGAAAGTTTCAAAGTTAAAATTATTTCTTCTTTCTTCCCAGTTTTTTCTGGAAATTTCTTCAAATTTTTCTTTAAATTCTTCATATTTTCCAGCTGAAACCAGTTCTCTTTCTAAATCTGCCACATGTGGCTTTGGAGAGAATCCCTGCATTTCATTAAATACTTTCAAAAACACTTTCAAAATATCATCTTTTCCTTTATTTCCAGTACTTTCACTTTTAGAATCAATATTAAATAAAATAGAGTCTGTCGAAGTTTGACAAGCTTTTTTCATATCTGCAATAACCATTTCATCCTTTATTTTATTATCTTCCAAAAAATAATCAATCGCTTTTTTCCCATTAATTTCTTTATTTGAAAGCAGATAAGATAATATTTTCAGCAAATGCGACTTCCCGCTTCCAAAGAAACCACTTATCCAGACTCCCATATCATCTGTATTTCCACTAATTCCTTTACCATATGCTGAAAAAAAGTCTCTGAAATGTTTCTGTAATTCATTTGTTACTACATATTCTTCCAATTCCTGCTTTATATTTTCCTCTTCCTTCTGTCCTACTTTTATTACTCCTTTTATATCTCTGTCAATAGGTTTCTTAAACATCTCTTTTATTTTCATAAACTCTTCTGAAGCTGTATTTTAAAAAGCTCCATACACTCCTCTCTATTTATATATTATTATTTTATGATTTTTATAAAATTTGTTTAACCCCCAACCTATTTCTTTATCTTAAATTATTTTCTCAAATTACTTTATGAGCGGAAAAGCTCTGTAATAATTATCATCTTTAAATTCTCCAAATAATTCCAGTGACTGTCCATCATATTTTCCTGGATAAAACATCACTACTGGAGATCTATCAAAAATTTGATGCAGATTATTCAATATTTTATGTGAGCGTACAAACGGAAATATTTTTCCGACTCCTATCAAAAATACAATGGCTTTCTCAGGTGTATTTTTCTCTATATACTCTGCAAAATAATTATTATCGTCATTCATTCTAAGTAAATCATTTACAGACTCTACAAGATAGTTCATTCCATCATTTTTTTCCATTTCAAAGCAGTCTTCCAGATATCCTTCAGATTCAAGCAAGTCAATCATCAAGTCATACACATCATAAACTTTCAGTTTATATCCATCACCAAATTCCTTATCCTTTTTTACCAACTTATCAATATATTCCCTTACAAGAATTTCATCTTTAGGATCATAATCAAAAACATAATATGAAACTTCATTCCCAAGTCCTTTGCCATTTAAAAAAGAAGTTTTTCCTATTTCACTTTCGATTTTCCCTAAATCTATTTCGGTTTTTGTCATTACACTTCTCCTTTTAATGTTTTTATATATATTTCCATATTATTTTTCCTTAATAATTTTTCCAGCTCATAATCCAAATAAACTTTTCCATATAGTATCTCTTTATTTTTTTCCTCAAGTAAACCTGCCTCTTTTAAATAATTTCCATATGTACCTTGCATTCTTTTCAATGTTTTTTCACTAAACTTTGCTACCTCTTCATTCTGCTCTGCTTTTTCCTTCAGAAACTTCATAACAATACCTGGATTATATTCCTTTGTCCCAAGTAACAGTTCATTTCTGTATGAATTGTACACATATTCAAAAAATAATTTATCAGTTCCCATTATAGATAAAAGATTTATTACTTTTTGAGTTCCCGTATCGCTCTTAAAAAATATCTCCTTTATTCCTTCAGGGAGTGTTTTTATTCTTTTATTTACCTCACTTATAATCCTTTTACCGTAATCTTTTGATGATGCAGAAAAAATATTTTTTTCTTCTTGTAATTCTTTAATTTCACTTTCGCTTTTTCCTTCTATCAAAAGTTCCAAAAATTTCTTAAATTCCAAAAACCAAAATCCCTTACTTACAATTCCTGCACTATATTCTTTTTTTTTCATTTCTATCCTTTCAGATTATTATTAATTTCTAACAAAGTTTGTTAATTCATAAAATTTATTTCACTAAGTATTATACCATAAAATGATATATTTTTTCATATTATATAAATGAAATTAATAGTCTTTTCTACTAAATTTTATTTTTTTTGTTGTTAATAAATATTATTCCTATAATTTTTATATTTTTTCTTTTTTATAAAGTAAAGGTGATCACTCGCCACCCCTTTTACAATCCCCGCTTGTCTAAGCATTTTTTGAAAACAAAATTGAAACTCGCTACGTTAAACTTCGCTCAGACAGTCAATTTTATTTCAAAAAAATCACGACGTTCCTAATTTAACTATGAAAAATAATTTAATAAAAACAAATACTAAGCAAAATTTTAAAGGCGTGGTAATTGAATATCCTTACATAAAGAATTAAGTAATAAACTTAGTTAAATTTAGTAAAATATAAAAAACTAAATTTATATGTATATTTCTAAAGAACATAAAAAGAAGTGCCTTGATTTGTTGTATTAAAATCTAAAAAAATAAAAAAAACCGAATAGAAATTCGGCTGATTTTTTTGTATAATATATTTATGATAAACATTACACAAAATAAACTGAAATATATTTTCAGTAACAACAATATTTTACTAGATTCCTTAAAATTTTGCAAGAAAAATAATATTGGCGACAGTCACCTTGAACATATTAAACTTTCCATTGATAAATTTCTTGCCTGCAGGGATATTTCAAAAGGTTTTGTCAAGTTCAAATGTCCTCACTGTCCTGTTACACACCTGTTCCCTGTTACCTGCAAGTCTAAGCTCTGTCCTTCTTGTAGTTACAAGTATTCTAGGACATGGAGTGAAAAGATTCAAAAGCATATTCTCAATATTGAACACCGCCATGTCCTTTTTACTATCCCTGAAGAATGTAGAAAGTTCTTCTTTTATGACAGATCCCTCCTGTCAAAACTTTCTGCCACTGTTAACCAGGTATTCAAGTTCATCTTTCACAATATCAGCAGGAAAAGAAAAAGAAAAAACAAAATTTCTGGACATTCCAGATATTACTTTACTGACTCCGATATTGTACATTACGGCCTCATTTCTGTCATTCATACTTTTGGCAGGGACCTGAAAATGGAACCCTCATGTTCATGCCATTGTTTCATTAGGAGGTTTCAATAAAATAAGGAACTTACTAAATGATGGAATAAATATTTGATTAAATTTATTTTTTATTATTAAACATTTTGAAATATGGAAAAATTATGGTAAAATTTATATAAGGTTTTTATTTATTCAATAATGAAAAGGAGAAATTGTTTATGAAAAAAGTAGTATTATTTTGTACAGTACTTGGAATGTTATTATCAACGATATTTATTTCAGCAGAAACAACTACTGCGTTCAAAACTGAGAAAATAAAATATCCTAAAGGAATTAGAGGTATCACATCTGTAACTGAAGTTTTTGGAACTGGACAGCAAGTTACACACATTATTCTGGAATTTAACGAAAAAGTAGTAAACTCACAGCTGACTAAAGATACTTTTGCCGTTTCTGACAGAACTGTTGAAAAAGTTTATTCAAATACTCAGCCAGAAAGAACTAATATCGTAAAAGATGGAAAATATGTCATTATCGAACTGAATACAAAAGATAATGGAGCTTCTTTACGTATAGAAGGAAATAATGAAGTTGGGTTTCAAATGAAAAAAGCGACTTCCAAGATAACACAAAAAGAAGATATTTTGTTTACAAATGGTAAAAAATTAGAAAAAAGCATTGCAATACTTGAAAACAACAAAACAAAAAATTTAGTTGTGGAAAACTTTAAACAGTTTGTGTATAAAGATCCAAAAACTGGAACAAGTGTAAAGTATAACCTGTATATTCCAAAAAATTACGACAGAAATAAAAAATACCCGCTTGTGTTATTTATGCACGATATGGGAGTTTTAAGTGAAGATACGAAAACTACACTATTACAAGGAAATGGTGCCATCTCATTTGCAACGCCTGAAGAACAGGCAAAGCACGAAGCATTTGTGTTAGCACCACAGTACTCAAGACAAGTGGTAAATGACAACGGAGATATTACAAGCGACTTGGATGCAACTGTCAATTTAATAAGAGAACATTTACTTTTAAAATATAGTATTGATGATAAAAGAATTTATGCGACTGGACAATCAATGGGTGGAATGATGGCTATTGTTATGAATTACAAATATCCAGAATTATTTGCCGCTTCATATCTAGTTGCTTGTCAATGGAATGAAAAAGAAATTGCCCCTATGGCAAAAAACAATTTATGGATTACCGTTTCAACTGGAGATTCAAAAGCTTATCCAGGAATGAACGCAATTACAAGCGAACTTATAAAAAGAGGTGGAACTGTAGCAAGAGACAGCTGGAGAGCTGATTACTCAGATACACAGTTTTTAGAAGGAGCAAGAAAAGTTATTTCTCAAAAAACAAACATAAAATACGTAACACTTGAGAAAGGTACAAATCCATACTTGCCAAAAGATGCCAATCCAGGCTCTGAACATTCAGGAACTTGGAAAGTAGCTTATAGCATACCTGGCATTAAAGACTGGATGTTTTCTCAAACGAAGCAGTGAACAGCGTTAAAGAATTTTAAATAAAAATTTGGAAGCGAGAAATAAAAAGTGGAAGAATTAAGAGAAATATTGAAAAGTGAAGATTTAACACAAACTGAATATCAAGGCAGAACTTTTGAAGTATTAATAAAATCATTTAAAACACATAAAAAGTTTTTATTTCCAGCTTTTGTATTGTTTGGAATTAATGGATATGTATTAAAAAACTTTATTGTCTTTCAAACAATCAGCAAAGAAGAACTAATTACAAGTTTTTTAATTACAGTGGCAATTGAGTTTATACTAAGTTTATTTCAAAATAGTGTTATAAGCAAAATTAGAGGGAAAAATGAACTGGATAAAACTAATTTAATATTTAAGTCCATTGTTTTAAGTATAATAATGACTTCAATAAATTTTAGTATTCTTATTATGAGCAACAACTTGGCATCCTCTATAATTATAATTGTGCTTGCACTCTGTTTTTCATATTTCAGACAAGTTTATCTATCTAGAGATCTTAATTTTTTTGAATCTATTGAAGAAAATTTTAAACTTCTAGATGGAAATAGAAAAAGGATTATTATACCTTTTATTGTTGTTAATATAATTTTTTATATTTTATCTTTCATTTTTCTCGTATTTGCTGTAATAATTGGAAATTATTCAACAGACGCTAGTTCAGAGCTGATGGTAATAGTCATTTTAGTTCTGTTTAAACTGGCAGATGGAATAAATGAATTTTACAGAAAAATTTTAGCAAGTATAATTTTCTTAAATGTAGAAGATAATCAATAAATCAAATGAAAAATTTAGAAAGGAGACGCTATTGACTTTTAGTTATTTTAGCCCTATTCATATAGAAACTTTTATTGTTTCAATTTTATTTTGCATATTTTTATTCTATATTCCAAAATTTTTAAGAATATAGATATAAAGAAATATTCAACATTTTTAGGATATTTTTTGTTAACATTTAAAATAGTTGATTCGATTTATAGGCTGATGTATCAGAATGAACCTATAACCAATGTTATACCTGTGCATCTTTGTAATTTTGCAGCAATTTTTGCAGGATTGTATTTAATTTTTAGAACAAAATTTTTATATAATGTAGTTTATTATTTAACTTTTGGGCCAGTATTGGCACTAATTCTGCCCGGGATAATTTACTATCATGACAACTATTATGTCTATATTTTTATGATAATGCATGCACTTATTGTATTTACAGCTTTTTTTGGATATGAGTATCTAGATGAAAGACCTACAAAAAAAGGATTTATTCAATCAATAATCGCATTACTTCTTATATTTCTTTATGCGTTTATCTACAACTTTATCTTTAAGGAAATAAATGCAATGTTTTTAAAAAGTCACATTATTCCACAAGTGAAGTTTATAAATCCTATCTGGTTATATGATATTGTTCTGATTTCTACAATGATTTTTTTAGAATTTTTGTTGTATTTGCCAGTTATGAAAAGAAAAGTTTAATATGAATTTTTGGAAAAGTTTTAAAAAATAAGAAGAAAGAAAAGTACACCACTGATATTAGTATTATTATGTATATATAATTTTAGTATTTTAGGTGTACTTTTTTATTAAAAAATTTTATTCAGTTTCAGATTGAGCTGCACTTTCCTGCTCAAATTTTTCCAAAATAACTTTTGTTATTTCAGCACGAAGTTCAGGTTTAATTGGATGAACTATGTCCTTAAATTCTCCGTTTGGCATTCTTCTTGATGGCATTGCCACAAACAATCCGTTTTGTCCATCAATTATTTTTAATCCATGAATTACAAAACTTTCATCAAATGTGATGTCAGCATAAGCTCTTAATCTCTCATTGTTCTCTGTTTGTTTTCCAATTCTAATACGAATATCAGTTACTTTCATAAGTCTTCTCCTTGTTTGTATAAATTTATTTTCCACTATAATTATACCCTATTTATCCTAAAAAACAAGAGATAAAACAATATTTCCTCATAATTATCCAATTATTTCAATATATTCCTCAATAAGTTCTTTTTTAAGACTTTCAGGCGGTAGATCCAGTACTTTTACCTTTATATTCTTGTTAAAATACTTTATGTCAAAAATATCGCCTTTTTTTACATCATAAGAAGATTTTTTCTGCTCTCCGTTTACAGCAATGTTCCCATTATCTGCCAATTCTTTTGCCACTGTTCTTCTTTTTATAATTCTTGTTACTTTTAAAAATTTATCTAAACGCATTTTTCCCCCTCTATTTTATTACTTTATATTTTTCATTCCTTCATACCATGCTGTATTTGTTTCCACAAATCCAACATTTGGGTTTTCTTTCAAGAAAAGACCTCTTACTTTACTCTTCTTGTCACTGAAAATATGTGGATTATCAGTTGTTGATTTAGCTAAAAGAGCCTTCTTGATTTTTTCCTGATCCTCTTTTACCAAAGTTTTTGTATTAAATACGATTGGACCGTTATAAACTGGAATTGATTTTATAACTGTAAAGCTTTTTCCAGCATAATCTCCAAATGGTGCAACTGCCCCTTTTTTCACTTTATATGTGGCTCCTGAATTAAAGTCTTTTCCAGCAGTCAGCTCATAAATTGTGAATGATTTTGGAATAGCAAATGTTGCAACATCGACATCTCCTTTAAATAATAGAACTTGTGCTCCAGGATGCGAATTTCCAAACATAACTTTTGAAAATACTTTATTTCCAAGCACTTCATCCGTATTTTTTAATCCAAATTCTTTCACAATGAAATTAGCTGGTATCTTAAATCCAGATGTTGAGCTGTTTGTAACAAATCCCATAGACTTACCTTTTAACTTCTTCAAGTCAAATCCATCTCCAGAACGGTATTGATTAGCATCTTCTGCTCTAACTGCAATAAAGCTGTAATAACGTGCGTCTTCTAATGTCCCACTTTCTCCAGCATTTGTAAGCACAGCCTCAATATCCTTTGTTCTCTGTCTAGCATTCAAATATGCTTCGGCTCCTATATATGCAATCTGAGACTGTCCAGAAACAATATTCTCAACTGTAATATTATAGTCAGTCGTTGTAACAATTTCAACTTTTTTCCCAGTTGCTTCCTGCACAACCCGTGCAAACTCTTCACGTGATTTTTTCAGTGAATCATTAGTTTCATTTGGTAAAAATACAATTTTGATTGTATCGTTTTTCTTGCCACAACTAACAGTAAACAGCAAGATTGCTAATAATAATAAACTTCTTAAAATATTTTTTTTCATAAATACCTCCTAAATAGTACAAATAAAATATAGTTTATTATAACATTTGTCATTTGCATAGTCAATTCTCTATAAAAATAAGTTTAATAATTTAGTCTAATAATAAACTATCTTTTCAAAAATCTCCCCAACCGAAAAACTCCTAACTTCCCTTTCTCCAGCCTCATTTTGTTCCATTAAAACTTCGATTTCTCCATCTTTATTAATATTATGTGCAATTCCTGAAACAACTTCATTTCCAAATTTTAACTCAATTCTTTTGCCTTTCAGATAGTTTATTTTATTTATTTTATCCAAAATATTTTCCCATAATCCATTTTCCAGCTGTTTACATAATATTTGAAACTCTGAAACAATATTTTTATAACTTCATCAATTTGATATTTCTTATTTGTTAATTGTGTCAATGAAATTGCCTTATTTTGTAAGTTTTCTGGCAATATGTTATTCACATTTATCCCAATTCCAACAATATAGACATTTTCTGTTTTTTCCAGCAAAATACCGCATAATTTCTTGTTTTTCAAATAAACATCATTTGTCCATTTAAATTTATATTCTAAATTTTCAATTTTCTTTAATCCATTTATTGTTGCAAGACCGGCAATCAAAGGTAATTTTAAATAATTCTCAATTTCCCAGTCATCCCTTTCCTTCAGGAAAAAGCTAAAGATAGCCATCCCATCCATAGATACCCAGTCATTCTGTCTGCGTGCCTTCCCATGAGTCTGTGTTCTAGCAGAAATAACATCAAATTCTTCATGACTTTTGTGATTTCTTCGTAAATAATCATTTGTTGAATCAAGTTCATCAAATTTATATAGATTTATATTTTCTTTCATTTTTTCTCCTAAATTTATTCTAATACTATTTTCCATTTATCCTAAACTCCGTTTAAAATAAGAATAATTTTTTATAATATAGTTGTTTAACAGCTAATTTATAATCATTCAATTAAATTGTTTTTTATTATTTTATATATATCTTGATTAATAAATATTTTTTCATTTTTATTTTCGTAGGATTGCTCATTGCCGCAAATCCTACCACCTATGACTAGTCTACGACATTTCTCTGCACTGACAAAAAACTCGCTACACTCAAACAGTTTTGTCAGCACAGAAAAATTCTTCGACGGATTATTTATACTAGGCTTTTTTTGACGAAAATTATATTTTAATTATTTTAAAATACATATAAAAAATCACTCTCACTAAGTATAAAATTTTAGATTAATGAGAGTAATAATTTTTTATCTGAATATTATTAAAAGAACTCCAGCAGCAACGGCTGATCCAATTACACCTGCTATATTTGGTCCCATTGCATGCATTAACAGAAAGTTTTTGGGATTTTCTTCCTGCCCTAGTTTCTGTACAACTCTTGCCGCCATTGGAACTGCTGAAACCCCTGCTGCTCCAATCATAGGATTTACTTTTCCTTTTGTCAGTTTATACATTATTTTCCCAAACAGCACTCCTCCTACTGTCCCAAAAGAAAATGCAATTAACCCAAGAATAATAATTTTTATTGTTACCAGACTCAAAAAATGCTTTCCGTCAGCAGTTGCTCCAACAGTCATTCCAAGCACTATTGTAATACAGTATAATAAGGCTCCTCTTGCATGTTCAACTAAATTTGAAACAACTCCAGCCTCCTTTATAAGATTTCCGAGCATTAACATTCCGATTAATGGAGCTGATGATGGGACTAGAAGAATAACAATAATTGTTACTGCAATTGGAAAAATTATTTTTTCTCTTTGACTTACAAATCTGAGCTGTGTCATTTCCACCATTCTTTCCTTTTTTGTTGTCAGAAGTTTTATAATTGGAGGTTGAATTACAGGAACTAAAGCCATATATGAATAGGCTGCGATAGCGATTGACCCTAGTAAATGTGGTGCCAGTTTTGTTGTCAAGTAGATGGCTGTAGGTCCGTCAGCTCCTCCAATAATCCCAATTGAAGCTGCCTCTTTTCCAGTCAATCCTAGCAAAATTGCTCCAATAAACGCTATAAAAATCCCCAGCTGGGCAGCAGCTCCTAGCAGCAGACTTTTTGGATTTGCAATTAGCGGTCCAAAATCAGTACTTGCTCCTATTGCCAAAAATATTAACGGTGGATAAATACCTAATTTTACTCCTTGATATAAGTAGTATAAAAGTCCACCTTTTTCCATAAGTCCTTCATTTGCAACAGCAGGCAGATTTGCGAGCAGCATCCCAAAGGAAATCGGAAGCAATAGATAAGGCTCATATTGTTTTTTTATCGCCAGATACAACAAAATTAGCGAAATTATTATCATTATAATCTGTCTTCCAGTTATCATTGATATTCCTGTTGTTCCATAAAGAATTTTTAGTAATTCCATTTGAAAACCATTCCTTTCTTTAAGGTTTTTAGTAATTTATTAGATTTTTATATTTTAAGACAATACCACTAAAATATCATCAGTATTTACTGTATCACCCTTTGCCACTCTAATTTCGCTTATAGTTCCATCGCAAGGCGCTACAATTGGATTTTCCATTTTCATAGCTTCTAATACCACGACTTCATCTCCTGCTTTTACCTTTTGTCCAGTTTTTGCTTTCACATCTACTATAAGTCCTTGCATAGGGGCTTTTATTACTTCACTTCCTTCAGTTTCCTTTTGTAAAGGTGGATTTTCATTCTTGCTTACGTCTTGCTTGCTGTCTGAACTGGTTGAAGTTTCAATAGTTCCTTCTTTTTCTGAAACATCTTCCACTTCTACTTCGTAAACTTTTTCTCCGATTCTAATTTTATACAGTTTAATCATTTTTTCTGTACTCCTTTGTATTTCAGATTTTATTTTATTTCCCTAATATTTTTTATTCTTATACGGCTATCCTTGTTATCTCCAGCCGCTTCAATCAAAGCTGCCATCATTGCTGCCAGCATAGTTTCATCTTTTATTTTTTCCATATTAAATTTTTGTTCACTATCTAATTTTTGCTGCTTTTCCAGAATTTTACCATCATTTCTTTTTTTATTCTCAATATCTGCATTTTTTTCCTCATAGGCTGAAAAATATTTAAAAAATGACAATACAAATGAAATCAAAAATAATATAAAAAACACAATCAGCATACTGACAACAGTTATATAAATGGCATCTGCAAAAGTTACAGCCGAATTTCCAAATAAAATACTTTTCATATTTTAAATTATTCCTTTCAATTTTTTAAATTGCTAAATTTAAACAGTTTCTGCATATTACTTTATTTCGTAATAACTATCAAATTTTTCCTTTTGCGAGAGTTTCATTTTATTTCTCAAATGAACCATATCACTTACAATTCTTTCTTCTATATGGCTTAAATTGTCCCAATCTATAAGATTTTCTGCATCACGTGTCTTATTTATTTCCATATCAAGTTCCGATATTTTTTCAAGCAATGCTTTTTTGTTCCATCTTGTATTTTCATACCATTCCGTTATTTCCTTTAATTTTGTCTTGAAGTAATCTATATCTAAGTTCATTTTTTTCACCTCTCTTTTTAAACTGCCTATTCTATTATATTTCAATTTTTATTTCTAAAAACTTTTAAAAAACGACATCAATATTCTGAATACTAATTTTCTCTTCCGAGTTTTTTTCTTCGTACTTTTCCTTCAGGTAATCTTTGGCAATCTGTGGAAAACATGCGTATGTTAGAACATCTTCATCAGATTTTGCCAGACTTCCTATTTCATTCTTCATTGTGTCATATTCATTTTGTAGTAAATCGGCAGGCCTTCCAGTAAATATTTCATCATTTCCAATTATAACCGCCTTAATTTCATCCGAAATTTTTACAGGTGATTTTCCATACATTCCTTTTACATAATCTTTAATTTCCTTTGGAATCATCTTGTATCTCTGCCCTGTCAAGACATTAAATACTGACTGTGTCCCAACCATCTGGCTCATCGGCGTTACTAAAGGCGGATAACCTAGGTCTTTTCGGACTTTTGGAATTTCACGAAGCACATCTTCATATTTATCTTCCGCTCCTTGCGCCTTCAACTGCGACAAAAGGTTAGAAAGCATTCCGCCAGGAAGCTGATATTCCACAATGCTTGGCTCTACTGCAAGAGCCTTTGGATTCATTGTTCCGTTATCAATATATTTTTTTCTTATAGGTTTAAAATACTCTGCGACTTCCTTTAAAAGTTCAAGATTTAACCCTGTATCATATTTCGAGCCTTGCAAGGTTCTAACAAGCGATTCTGTAGGTGGCTGTGAAGTTCCGCTTCCAAAAGGTGAAATTGCTGTATCCACAATATCCACTCCAGCTTCAATAGCTTTTAATGTACTCATTCCGGCTAGTCCCGCTGTTGCGTGAGTATGCAATTCAAGTGGTATATTCAAAATCTCTTTCAGTTCACTTACAAGTTCGTAAGCCACATTTGGAAGTAAAATTCCCGACATATCCTTTATTGCAATAGAATCTGCCCCCATGCTCTGCATTTCCAAAGCCAGTTTTTTATAGTATTCTATTGTATGAACAGGACTAATTGTATAACAGATAGCAAGCTGGCTATGTCCTCCATATTTTTTTGTACTTTCTGATGCCTGCCTTATATTTCTTGTGTCATTTAAAGCATCAAATGTACGAATTATATCAATTCCATTTTTTATTGAAAGTTCTACAAATTTATCTACAATATCATCTGCATAATGCCGATAACCAAGCAAGTTCTGTCCTCTTAGTAGCATCTGAAGTTTTGTATTTTTAGCTCTTTTTCTGATTTCTCTTAATCTTTCCCACGGATCTTCATGCAAAAATCTGATTGCTGCATCATAAGTTGCTCCACCCCAGACTTCCATTGCATAATACCCGACTTTATCCATAGTTTCTATTATTGGAAGCATTTCGGCAGTAGTCATTCTTGTCGCCATAAGTGACTGATGTCCGTCCCTTAACGATGTTTCCGTTATTTTTACCTTTCCCATAAAAACCTCCATATTTTAGTAAACATTTAAAAATTGTTATAAAATAGACAGTTAAGCATCTCCCAAAACTTTTAAAATTGACTGAAAATTAAGTAGTTAATATTAACTGCTGGAATATTACTGAACTGTCTATCAACGTATTTATTCAAAATACATTGGACCTGCATTTACAATATGTTCTGGCATATTCGGATATTTTGTTGCAAAATTTTCTCTAAACATTTTTGCCAGCTTTCTTGCAGCTGCTCCATATGCTTCTTTATTTGCCCATGTATCTACTGGATTTAGAAGTTCACTTGGAACATTTGGACAATATTGTGGAATTTCTAGATTGAAAATATCATCGTGTCTGTATTCAACTTCATCCAGTTCTCCATTTAACGCTGCAGTTACCATTGCCCTTGTATATTTTAAGTTCATACGGTTTCCAACACCATAAGGTCCGCCAGACCATCCTGTGTTTATTAAAAATACTTTTGTATTGTGAAGTTCTATTTTTTTACCTAGCATTTCTGCATAAACTAACGGATCTAATGGCATAAACGGTTCTCCAAAGCAAGTTGAGAATGTAGGCTGCGGTTCTGTAATTCCACGTTCTGTCCCAGCAAGCTTAGAAGTAAATCCTGTCACAAAATGGTAAATTGCCGCATCTTTTGAAAGTCTTGAAACAGGCGGTAAAACTCCAAATGCATCTGCAGTCAGAAATATTACAACACTTGGAATTCCTCCAATCCCTGGAATTTGTGCATTTTTTATATGATTAATCGGGTAGCCAACTCTCGTATTTTCTGTCAAGCTCTTGTCATAAAAGTCAAATTCACGTGTTTTAGGATTCATTACAACATTTTCGACAAGGCTTCCAAATTTTATTGCATTGTAAATATCAGGCTCATGTTCTGGATCAAGATTTATACATTTTGCATAGCACCCTCCCTCAAAGTTGAAAATGCTGTGATCAGACCATCCATGTTCATCATCTCCAATTAATTTACGGTTAGGATCTGTTGAAAGTGTAGTCTTCCCAGTTCCAGAAAGTCCAAAGAATACCGCAGTATGTCCAGTTCTTGGATCCATATTAGCAGAACAGTGCATAGGAAGTACATCAATTTCTGGCATTACAAAGTTCATTATGGAAAATACACTTTTCTTAATTTCTCCAGAATACTCTGTTCCACAAATAATACCAACTCTTGCTTCATAATCAATAATTATTGCAGCAGATGAATTTATTCCATCGATTTTAGCATTGCATTTAAATCCTGGAGCTGCGATTATTGTAAAATCAGCGTGTCCATAATCGTTTAATTCTTCTTCTGTTGGGCGTATTAGCAATTGATGGATAAATAAGTTCTGGCTTGCCCGTTCATTTATTATTCTAAATTTTCGTCTGCAAGTCGGATCCGCTCCTGCCATTCCATCAAATATGAAAATTTCACGATTTTGCAAATATGCAATCAGCTTGTTATAAATAGAATCAAATTTTTCTTTTTCAATAGGCTTATTTACATTCCCCCAGGCAATCTTATCATGAATACCAGCGGTATCAACAATATATTTATCTTTAGGTGAACGCCCTGTATATTTCCCTGTAGTTACAACTAAAGCTCCTGTTTCAGATAGTGTTCCTTCCTTACGACTTAATGCATGCTCAATAAGTTCAGAAGGCGTTAAATTCCTGTAAATTTTCGCCACATTTACAATTCCTAATTTCTCAAGATCCTTTGTCAATTTTTTCATATCGCTTCCTCCATATTCCAGAAAATTTTAATATTTTTTTATTTTATTGATTAAATTTATTTGGCATATTATATTTTCAGGTTTAATGATTAATATTTTATTACTTTAGTTTAATATAAAGACATTTAAGTATAATCTTAAAATAAATGACTAGAAGGCATATTACGTTATTAAAAAATACTTGATTTTTTATAGACTCAAAAACAAAAAATCCCTACATCTAAGTAGGGAAAGACAAAATAATATTAATTTTAAATATCTTGATTTTGAATTTTGGAGGGTAACATTAAATTTATAATGATTCTACTTGGAATAGTTAACATAAAAAATCTAATCTTAACTTTAAAAAATCGCAACTTTATAATTGATTTTTTTATTTTTCTATATAATAATCGTCTATAATATTCAACATTATTTTCTCCCTACATTAATATTATCCCACATTTTTGGCGAAAGTCAATGACCTTCATAAAAAAATAATTAAAAGAATATTCTACGAAAGATTAAATTTGTTATAAAGAAATAATACTATTATGAAGTAAAAATTGCATCATTCTTCAAATCAGCTTAATAGTCAAAATTTACAGCCATACTCCAAAATAATTCATTAACACTTTTTGTTTAATAATTTTCAGCTTGATTTTTACAAAATAAATTTGAACAATAAGCATATATTATGGTATAATACTAGTAAACTGTAAAATAAAAAATGGAGAGAAAATGATAAAATTAATTTTACTTGATGTAGACGGAACACTTACTGATGGTGGTATCTACCTTGGAAATAGCGGAGAAGAATTAAAGAAATTCAATGTAAAAGATGGTTACGCTATTTTAAATGCACAAAAATTAGGCATTGAATTTGGAATTATTACAGGTGCAGAATCAGAACTATTAAAAAAACGTGCCGAAAAATTAAACATAAAATACTTGTATCAAGGTATTTCAGAAAAAACTGCTATTTTAGATGAAATAATGCAAATATCAGGTCTTCAAAAAGAAGAAATCGCCTATATGGGTGATGATCTCAATGATATAAAAATCATGAAAAAATCCGGTTTTTCAGGGACACCGTTAGATGGAGTAAATGAAGCAAAAATAATCGCTGACTTTGTTTCAACAAAAAATGGTGGAGAAGGAGCTGTAAGGGAGTTCATAGAAACTATTTTAAAAAGAGAAAATTTATTTCAAAAATTTTTGGCAAATGTCAAATAATATAAAAGAAAAAATTTAATCAAAAAATATAAAAAATTATTTTTTAGGAGGAAATAATGGCAATAAAATATCTAGATGCCAAGAGACTAAAACTAGTATTCATTGGCGGAGGAAAATGGGTTACAAAACATGAGGAGCTATTAAACGAACTAAATGTTTATCCTGTGCCCGACGGAGATACAGGAAGCAATATGTCAATGACATTAAATTCAATGATAAATGATCTGGAAGAAAAAACAGACGATAAAATAAAAATGCCTGAATTAATAGAAGTAGTTGAAGAGGCTGTATTAATGGGAGCTAGAGGAAATTCTGGTACAATTTTATCACAAGTAATTACAGGATTTTTAAAAGGTATTGGAGATAAAGTTAAATTACTTCCAAAAGATGTTGCAGAAGCTCTTTTGAGTGCTAAGGAAACTGCTTATAGCGCTGTAAGTGAACCTATAGAAGGAACAATTTTGACAGTTATTAGAAAAATTTCTGAAAAAGCTATGGAATGTGCAGATAAATTTGAAGATTTAGTAGAATTTCTAAGAGAAATTGTTGTGGCTGGAGAAAAAGCGGTAGAAGAAACGCCTGAACTACTGCCAAAATTAAAAGAGGCTGGAGTAGTTGATGCTGGAGGAAAGGGACTGTTCTTCTTTTTTGAAGGATTCTATAAAGTTGCAACAGAACTGAATCTGCTAGTTGAATTACAAAAGGCTCAAGTTAAAGAAAATGAATTTGACAAGACAATAGCAAATATTGATCACGATCCTGAAAGCATACATTTTCAATATTGTACAGAATACATTATCCTAAACGGAGACTTTGACACGGAAGAATACAAAAAGCGTGTGCTTGAATTAGGAGATTCTGCAGTATTTGCACAAACTTCCAAAAAGTTCAAGACTCACATTCATACCAACCATCCTGGAAAAGCAATGGAAATAGCGCTTGAATATGGGCCTCTTGAAAAAATGAAGATAGAAAATATGAAACTGCAACACGATAATCTTCAAATTTTTAGTGAACGGGATGAGGCTAAAATCTTTGTAAATCCAAAAATTGATAAAACAAAATCTGCATTTGTAATTTTGGCTGATTCTGAAAACTTAAAGGATGAATTTTTAAAAATCGGTGCAGATGTTGTAATTCTTGGAGGGCAAAGTAAAAATCCAAGCGTTCAGGAAATATTAAATGCAATTGACAAAACTGAAAAAGAAAACATTTATGTCTTGCCAAATAATAAAAATGTCATTACAACAGCTAAAATGGCAGCCGAAAAATCTCAAAAAACAGTAATGGTTCTAGATACCAAGACAATGCTTGATGGATATTATTTCTTAAAAAACAAGGAAAATGACATCGATGAAGTAAAAGAATCTGCTGCAAGAAACTATTCTGTGGAAATTACAAAAGCTGTAAGAGATACAAGAGTAGAAGACTTGACAATAACAAAAGATGATTTTATAGCACTTGTAAATGGAAAAATAAAATATGCAAAAAAATCATTAAAGGATATTACAGACACAATATTAGCTGATTTAGTAACTAAAAATACAATAACAGCTGTTGTAGTAAGTGGAAATGAAAAAGATGAAGAATCACAAAAAAATATTGAAGAAAAACTATCTGGAATAAAGACTGCTATTATTAATGGAAATCAGGAAAATTACTATTATTACCTATATATTGAAAATAAAGACCCTAATATGCCTGAAATAGCTATTCTGACAGATTCTGTATCAGACTTGACATACGAAGATATTGAAGGGCTACCAATAAAAATTGTACCTTTGAAAATTGATATAAATGGTGAACTTTATAGAGACGGAATAGAAATTACAAAATCTGAATTTTGGCACGAAATGCTTGAGAATGATGCAACAATAAAAACATCACAGCCATCACCACAAGACTTTTTAAATGCCTACAACAAACTATTTGAAAAAGGATACAAAAAAATTATCTCAATCCATCCATCTTCAAAACTAAGTGGGACAATACAAGCCGCTAAAGTTGGAAGAAGCTTGACAAATAGAGAAAACGACATCGAACTGATTGACAGTTTAGGAGCTTCATTGCTGCAGGGATTCCTTGTATTAGGTGCTGCAGGAAAATCTATAAGGGGTGAAAGCTTTACTGAAATCATCAACTGGGTAAACAACTTTAGAAACAAAGGAAAACTTCTTATGATTATTCCAGACTTGAAATATCTTGAAAAAGGTGGAAGAATCGGAAAGGCAAGTTCAACAATCGCAGGTGCATTAAATATGAAGCCTATTCTTACAATAAATCAAGGAGAAGTTACTGTTGAGAAAAAAGTTCTAGGTGAACGCAATGCACAAAAATACATTGAAAAATACATTGAGCGTGAAAGTAAAAAACAAAGTGTCGTTCTTATGAGTGGCTGGGGAGGAACTCCAACAGAACTTGAAAATGTAGTAAGAATTTATTCAGAAGTGGAAAATAATCCAAAAGTAAGTTCATTAATATTAAATAGAGAAATTGGAGCAGTAATTGGAGCCCATGCAGGCCCAGTTTACGGAATATTTATATTCCCGAGATTAAGTTAGTGGTTATAAAATTAAATTTTAAAATCAGATAAGTAGAAAGAGGTAAATCTTTGAAATTTAAATTTTTTGATGAAATAAATTCAACAAATACTTATTTAAGGCGACAATTAAGAATAGAAGAATTTGAAGTCATCGTAGCAAAGAAGCAGACAGATGGTAAAGGAAAAAGAGAAAGCGTGTGGATTTCAAATGAAGGCGCTGCACTCTTCTCCTTTGCTGTTGCAGATAACAATTCTGAATTAGATGAAAAAATAACAATTTTTGCTGGCTACATTGTTTACAAAGTTCTTAAAAACTATATAAAAAATAGCGAAAAACTGACTTTTAAATGGCCAAATGATATTTATTATGAAAATAAAAAAATATGTGGAATTCTATGCGAAAAAGTAAGAGGATATATAATAGTAGGAATTGGAATAAATGTTAATAACACCGATTTTGGAATATTCCGTGAAAAAGCCGTTTCACTTGTAGAAATTACTGGAAAAACTCATTCAGTACAAAATATAATAGAAGATGTAGTATCAGCCTTTGAAAATGAATTCTATAATCTTAACAAAAAATGGGAAAATATATTAATGGTTGTAAATGAAAACAGTTACCTAAAAAATAAGAAAATATTAATCAAGAAAAATGGGAAATTTTTAGATAAAGAATATAAATTCCTTCGTGTAGACAGAAGAGGAAAGATTTCTATAATTTCCAAAGGAGATAGTGATGAATTAAAATTTGCCTCGCTGGAATTTAAAGTTATATAAAAAATAAAGGAATATCTTTCTAATCAACATATAGAAGCATATTCCTTTTTATATTACTTTTTAATTATTTCCATTTCCTCTAAATATCTGTCAATTCCACTTTTCCAGTCCGGAATCCTTTCTCCAAGAAGTCTTTCCACCTTCTCGGAAGATAATTTTGAAAAATGTGGTCTTTTGGCAGGAAGATTGAAATCTTCTGTTTTCGCAGTTTCAAGTGTTCCTTTCCAACCTATTTTTTCAAGCACATATTTTGCCTGTTCATATTTGCTGGCAATTCCATTATTTGTAATATGATACAATCCAAACTGTTCAGTTTGTATCAATTTCCATGAAAATTCCGCCAAATCTTTTGAATAAGTAGGTGCGGAAATCTGATCATCAACAATACTTAATTTATCACGAGTTTTGCTCCAGTTGATGACTTGTGTATTAAAATTCTCTCCATTTTTACCAAAAAGCCATGAAGTTCTTATTACAAATGATTTTTCCCAATCAGTTAAAACGGCTTTTTCTCCTTCATATTTTGAAATTGCATATTTAGAAAGTGGATTTGGGACATCATCTTCAATATAAGGAATTTCTTTTTTTCCATCAAATACAAAATCTGTCGAATAAGTAACAAATATTGCGTTTATTTTTTTTGCAAATTCTGCTAATTTTTGAGGAGCTTTTTCATTTAATAAAAATGTTTTATTATCATTTTGAGCTTTATCTACATCATTATATCCGACACAATTTATTATATGTGTAAAATCATTATTTTTTTCAAAAAATTTTTGTAAATTCCCACTATCTGTTATATCAAGCTCTTGATAATCAGTTGCTACATATTTTATATTCAGATTATCAAATAGTTTTTGTAAGTCATATCCCAATTGACCATTAGAGCCTGTTAAAAGTATTTTTAATTTATTATTTTGAGAATATTTATTCAACTTATTCTCCCTTCTCGTTATAGAAATCTTTTTTAATACTAGTCCTATTTAAAAAATAATTTTAACTAATCTTCTTCTATTTAAATAGAAAAAAATATAAAATAACTAGTCATTACACAAATTTAAAACCTAAGTGAAGTATCTCCATAAGTTTTTACAATAGGCTTTGTTATATTATACAAAAAAGACTGGAATAAGTCCAGTCCTTTGTTTTAACCTTTTACTATAAAAGAAATTTGTTTCTTCAACGGGATATTAATTTTAGATTTCTTTAAATTTAAAAATCTATTGAATCTATTCTTTTCTATATCTGTTATTTTAAAATATTCTTCAATTAATTTTTTCTTATCTTCTGTCAACAAACTGCCATATTTATTATAAATAACTTTTATCAGCTGTCTGTCCCTCTCATCAAAGTATCTTTTTGACAAAAGCTCTCTTATAGTATTTTTAGCTCCAATCTGATTATCTCCATGTTGTCTATAATATATTAATGCCTTATTAACGAATATTCTCTCAAAAAATAATTCTGAGATAAGATGAATATATCTGTCATGCAAATAAACTTCTTTAGGAAAAGGTAAAATAAAATTCTTTATTTCTTTTGAAATTAGAATAGTAGCACCTTGTACAAAATAGTTAAAAAATACATTTTCCAGTCCTCTATTTATCGCTTTTTAGAAATAAAAGTATCTTTTAAAATATTGGATTTATTTTTATCAAACAAGATCGCATCAGAATGAATCTTACAACTGCGTTCTAAGTTTTCTATCATTTTTGAAGCAATAGCATACTAGTTTATTTTCAACCCAAATATCATCTTGATCAGAAAACATTATAAATTCAGACTCCGAACTTTTTAATAGCTCTTCAAAATTCCGCACTATTCCAATATTTCCTTTATTATCCTTTAAAATTTTTATTCTTTTATCCTTTTTATGATAATTTTGTATAATTTCCAATGTTTTATCTGTCGAATTATCATCACGTATCAGTAAATTCCAATTATGATATGTCTGATTAATAATGGAATCAAGCTGTTCACCTAAATATTTCTCGCCATTATAGGTTGCCATAAGAATATCAATTTTTTTATTTTCTATCATCCAGTTCACCCATCTTATTCTTCATAAAATCAGTAATTCCCTTAAACATATATTTCAATTTTCTCAACTTATCTTTTTCATAAAAAATAACTTTAAAAAAATCATTCAAAATATAGTAAATATATCTTAATCTATATTTTTTATATTTTTTTAACATGTAAAATTTGTTTCTCATAATATAATATTTTCTTATATGATTATGGTTTAAAACAGAAATTTTTCTTGTAAAAAAGTTTCTTTTCTCAAGATTTCCCAATTCGTGAAACATTCGTATTTTATTTAATTGAATGACCTTGTATCCACTTTCTATTATTCTAAAGCATATTTCACTATCAACCTCATCGATAAAAAGATTTTCATCAAATTTTCCAATTTCTTCCCATATTTTTAAATTTAATAAATTTCCTGAAGTCATTACATGATCAATCTCAACAGATTCCTTATCATCGCTAGATTTATCTGTATCATTTTTTAAAATATGCCTGGGAGAAATAATACCGACATTATTTTTTGTCATCTTCTCAAAAGCTCTAAAATAAGCTTTTATACTGTCAGAATCAAATGAACTATCCTGATCCATAGTCAATATCCATTCAAAATTATCATTAACTGCCTTTTCACAAGCCAAATTCAAAGCTTTTGCAATTCCTAAATTTTTATCGTTATAAATATACTCCGTTTTTAAATTATTTAAACTATCAGCTAACTTTTTATTATTTTCTTTAGAATTATCAATTATGTATAATTTTTCCACATAATCAATGTATGTCCTTATATTTTTTATATTTTCATCGTCTGGATTATACCAGATTACAGTTGCAGGTATTTTCATAATTTTCCTTCTTTTTTAAATCAGAATATTTCAACTTTGAATATATTTGCTTTACTTTTAATAGCTGCTTCTATACCGACATCTGAGTCTTCAAAAATTAAAGTCTCTTCTGGATTTATATTAAAATAAGTCATGGCTTTAATAAATCCTTCTGGATTCGGCTTTTTATTTTCAACATCTTCTGCAGCAATAATTAATTCAAATAATTCTCTTTTATTGAAGAAATCAAGAATTTCCTTACTATTTTTTTGAGAGGCTGTTGTTACTAATGCTATATGATATTCTTTTTTTAATGATTCAAGCATATTGAATAAATGAGTATTAATTTTAGCAACATTTAAATGTCTATTGTATGTATTTTTCTTAATTTTATGAACAATTTCCATTTCATTTTCATTTAGTCCCATTTTAGGAAGAAATTCCTTATAATGTTTTCCATAACATTCTTTTATAAAAAAATCATAATCCATATCATAGTTTATTTCATTTAATGCTTCTTTATAAGAATAAAAATTTACTTTTGTAGTATCAAATAAAGTACCATCTAAATCACATAAAATTAATTTATTTTTTTTCATCATTATCACCATACATTTCTATAACATCATTTAGAACCATTAATAAACCTGAATAGAATATTAGCACTCTATCACTATCTTTTCTTATCTTATAAGGCATTAATCTTAACCAGTGTATTATTTCATGAAAATAAATACTTCTAACTTGCTCTTTACTAAACTTAGAATTCATATATTCATTTAATTTTTTATAAAAATAAACGTAAGTATGTGATTTAGTAAAGAGAAAATTGATTTTATTTTCTTCAAGACTAACATCATAAGTTTTCATCATAAATTCATATCCACCATGAATCGACTGTAATAATTTTCCATAGTCTAAATTAGCAGAATCATGGACATTTCCTGTATTAGGATCTATTATATAAAAATCATCTTCTTGATTTTTTCCTCTTGTACAAACGATATTTTCAATTGTCAAATCACCATGTAAATCTGAATATGTATCATTTTTAAATATTTCGTAAAGATATTCTTTTGATAAATATTTTAAATAGTAAGATAAATTTTTATATGCTCTTCCATTTATAATTATTTCATCGTATTTTGATAATTTTTTTATAGCAGATGCTTCTAATATTTTTTCTATATTTGCTGTAACTTTAGAATCAATATACTTATCTATTGTTTTTTTATCTGACTGTCTAACATTCTCTGTATAAACAAATTCATTTAGGGATTCCAAGGCTTTTTTCATTATGCTCCACCCTTTTTCATACGGCATTGAATGAGCATATTCGAATAAAACTATTGCATTAGAATCATAAGGCATGTCATAATAACAATATTCACTTGTTTTTTCTTGTTCAATAATTTTGGGTAACGGTAATCCTCTTCTATCATTTTTTTCAATCCAAACTACTTGATCATATAACTTTTCTCTATCCTCAAAAGCATATTTTCTATAAAACATTTTATCATTTTTCATGCATAACATTGTTGTTGCATTTGAACCTGCAGAAAAATCTCTTATAATATTAATATTTTGATTTATTTTTAAATAATTTTCTATATAAGTCTTATCATTATCCATAAAATATTTCTCTAAAAATTGCAATTTTTCTTTATTATTTTGATTAGGTAATAAGTTCAAATATATTTCATTTTTTTGATTTTTAGCCATGTAAGAAAATTTTTCTTTAAAAGCTATGGAAATAATTAACATTTCTATTATTGAAATTAAGATGTAAGCATAAAATAATACTGGTATTTTAGACATTATTGCCAATTGATTTACTCCAAAAGTATCATTTGAAAAAAATATAATAAATATGTCTACTAATTTAAAATTATACCCTTTCATCATTAAAAATAGCGAAAAAACATAGTAAGAAAATAAGTAAATTAGCCACATTGATATTGTCAATGATACCATTCTTATTTTATTGATTTTCTTAAAAATATCTTTAAAATTCCATATTAGTGACCACATAAATTTTAAAAAGTTAAGCTCTATATTTTGATTAAATAATGAAGCTATTTTTAATGAAATTATTTTTATATATTTTTAATCCGTAAACTAAAACTAAAACAACTACTATAGAAATCGAAAATAGGATATAAAATACAAAACTTTTTCAATTTGTCTATTTGAAATTTTAAACATAAATATTGAAAAATAATTCCAACCATTATAACATCCAATATTCTATCTACTATGACTGTCGATAATGAAAAGGCGTATTTATTTTTCATTTTTTTACCTGAATATACTGCTCTAAACAAATCTCCTGCTATCCTAAAAGGAAAAATTAAATTTATTAAATTCCCAAATGCTAAAGCTTGAATCAAGTTTCTACGTCTAGGCTCTTCGTAAACTTCAATAAACATTTTCCATCTTAAAACTCTTATTATTTGTGCTAAACACAAAGTACTTGCAGCAATAATAAACAACACTATGCTCATTTTTCTTTCTCCTCTTTACTTATATTAATTCTTTAAAATCGTAATTTTTAGCTTCCTTATACTCTTCAGGAGTTCCAAATGATACATGTAAATCAGTTAAAAAATATTTTATCTTCATATTTTTTTCAGCCATAATATTATATATTCCACTAATAAAATATTCATCATATTTACAATTATCCAAATATTCTTTAGCTGATTCCTCAAAAATATTTTTATTTTTGAAATAGTAAGCTCCACAAATTGCCTTGTCACTTATCACTTTTTTTTCCATAGTTCTTTTTACATTTCCAGCATCATTTATTTCAATATAACTAAATCTTGGGTCATTAGAAGTAAATGTCAAAATTGCCCCATCCACATCAGTATTATTTTTCAAACTAAAATCATAAAATGAATTGCATGTAAAGCAATGGTCACAATCATTAAATAGAATAGGATTATTATTATCAACTAGTTTAACTCCTTCTAGACATGTTAAAACCGCTCCATTTAAAACATTGTTTATAACTTGTAATTTTGCATTTGGATAATATTTCAAAATTTCTTTATCTATATTATAATTTTCAATATGTTCTTTCAATACTACAAAAATCAAATTATCAATATCAATAAATTTTGCAATTGATTGTGTTGCCCAAAAGAAAAAAGGATGTCCATCTAATTCTATTAATGGTTTAGGTAACATTATTCCTTCTTTTTTAAATCTTGTTCCTCCTCCAGCCATAGGCATTATTAAATTTATTTTTGGCATTTTTAATCTCCTTATATTTTATCTAATTGACTTAATAATTCACATTCATTTTCTATCACACGTTTAAGCCCTTCAGTAATATCCACTTTTGGTTCCCAGTTGTATTTAGTTTTAGCATAGGTATTATCACAAAGTGAATATTTATTAATTTCTTCTTTTAAGATGGAATCTTTTATTTTATAAAAACCTTCATAAAGCTCAGGATATTTTTCCCAATAATGAGCGTCATCAGCATATTCTGCTTTAATATTTTTTCCCATTATTTTAGAAGCAATTTCATACATTTCATTTACAGAATAATTTGTCAATGAAGAACAATTGACACAGTCAAATCCTTCTCCTTTTTGAACAGCAACCGCTAAGTCTATAAGGTCATCTACATATATATAATCTCTTCTTTGATTCCCATCAGAATGGAAAATCGGCGTTCTATCATAATAAAGCTCTCTAATCATATAAGCGACAAAAGGCGGCTGTTTTCTTAGACAATCTATATGGGGTCCATAAACATTTGCAAAACGAATACAAGTAACATTCATTCCATAAGTATCACAAAAAGACTGAGCAAATCTTTCTGCAACATATTTGGTATTTGGATAAATTAAAGTAGGAAGTTCAAATTTATCTTCTTTAGTTGGAAAATTTTTATCATTTTCATAGATTGCATTTGTACTTGCCTGAATTACTTTTTTTACTCCAAATTTTCTACTATTTTCTAAGATATTTACAAAACCTGTTGTATTAACATCTATTGCTTCTTGCGGATTAGACTGACAATCTGGAAGTGGTGCTATTCCTGCAATATTATAAACATAATCTACATCGCCATTTTTTAATAGCGATTCTATACCCTCTCTATCTCTAATATCCATTCTAATTATTTCATCTCTAAAATCATGATCTGAAAAAATAAGATTATCTTCTTTTCCATAAGAAAAATTATCTATAAGTATAAGTTCATCTCCATTTTTCCACAATCTATATGCGAGTTGGGAACCTATAAATCCAGCAGCTCCTGTTACTAATATTTTCATAAAAATTCCACCTTTCTATTTATTATTTTTTATATTTTAAGTATACTTTTAAACTGTTTAGTAAAATATTTTACTAAAGGTAAAACTATAATCGCATATCCAAAACTCAATACGACAACTGATAAAAAAACACAAAACTTCATTATTTTATTTCCCATTACTAATTCAGGAATATTATCATAAAAATAAATTATTATTTGATGATGTATTAAAAAAGCTAAAAAGTATATTGTGCAAAATAACTAATTTTTTAGCAAATAAATGTATTTTTGATAATTTAAAAGCTGTAATTAAAAACTCTAAAATAAGAAATATCGAAATTCCAACTAAAATCATATGAAATTGATATGGTAATATTTTAAAAAACAATTTATAAAATAACAAATAAAATATTGACAATACTCTCAAAGAATTTCTAATTCTTTGTTTTTAGAAATATATAACGTCATCATCATTCCAAAATAAAAATCTAATAACCGCATCAAAGGATTGCAATTTTCAAGCATTTTAAATAAAAATTTATAATTTATATGCAAAACTATTGACATTAATAGTATTCCTATAAAAGTAGTCAATGGTTTTTTATTTCCAAACCAAAATAAAACTGGAAAAAACAAATAAGTAATAATTATAAATCCTGTATACCACTCTCCAACTAAATAAAAACTAGACATTTTATACAAAAAGAAACCATCCAATCCTAAAATAGTTAAAATAATTTTCCAATAATGGCTATCACCTATAGTTTTATTTAAAATAAACATTGTTATAATTGCTACGAAAGGTATGTTATCCAAAAGGAAGGATAAATTGCTAAAATTCGTTTTTTAAAAAATTTTTTTATAGAAAAGTTTTCTCTATTAGTAAGAGAAAGAGTTAATCCCGATATAATTATAAATAATGAAACGCCAATATCTCCTAAATAAACTTTGAAATAATGCAAATTCGCTAATAATGGAGCTTCATTATTTCTAAATGCAGCATTCGCATTTAAATGAATCATTATTATAATTAATGCTGCCAATACTTTTATTACATCTACATAAAATAAATGTGTATTATTTTTTGATTCATTAATAATTTCTTTTCCTATTTTTACATTATTGTGATTCACGATATTTTTTCTCCTTATATAATAAATTTATTAAATAGAGTGTTATATTATCTACTTAAGTTTTTAAGATTGCCATGTTTAAAACATTAAAAAACATTAATCTGCTTTTTAGTTCTAAAATATACATCTATATATTTTTATTTCAAAGGTTCTCCTATAAAAATCTCAGGCATCACATAAGTTCTATTGTTATCTTCTGTTACAAATTCCAACCTTGAAACTTCCACTTTTAAACCTGTATTATGAAATCCAACATATGCCTTTTCTGATTTGTTTAACTGCAATAAATCCAGTACTCTCTCCCCTTTCTGATTGTAGCCTATTACTCTTGTTTTTCCAAAATTATAGTCCCTTGCCCTTTTCACATATAAATATTCTATTTTCATCGGATGTGGAAGATTAATTCCTGTTATTGCTTCCGTATTAGCTAATTCATTAGAAAAATATTTTTCTCCCTGGTAAGTTTTTACCAAAAAACTTTCCATTGGTTTTCCTACATATGAAATTTTTTCATTTTCTGAGGTAAAAAAAGGCTCAACAGGTATCAAATATTTTTTTGAATCATAAAATTTTGAGTATATTGACCAGTCTGAAGCTATTTCATTATTTCTGTAAATAACTTCATTTTTAAAAGGTGAAAATCTGATTATTAAAAATATTATTACAATAGAAAACATATATTTTTTCAAAATTAAATTTTTATTAGATATTTTTTCTGTTTTTATGATGTATAGCAAAAGAATTAGTATTGACAATACAGACACCTTTATTAATATGGAATGCCATGTATTTATTGCTCCTATAGAACTGCTCCATAATTCAAAGTCCCCATTCCATATTCTCGACAGTGCATTTATACTCGGAACACCAAAAACTATACCTAAAAGGCACAAAATAATAACACCTTCTCTGCTTCTAATTCTAATTACCAATCGTATTAAAAATATTAAAACTATCAAAAAAATTATTAAATATAGAATGTTTAAATTTAAAATATTCTCTGATGAATCTACCCCAGGATTAAAAATATTTATAAATTGCTGTACTGTTTGATGTAAAACCGTATTCATAAATTCTGATATTTTTAATTGACTTGTAGGTCTTAAATTTACTACTGTTCCACGTCCAACTATTTTCCAAGTAACTGATTCATCTGTTATTTTCCAATCTTTGACATGTATATAAGTATATAAAATTTGTATAACAGATGCCAGCGAAACTAACCCCAAACATATCTTCTCCCTGTTTACCAGCTTCTTCCACATAAAAACTAATAGTGCCACACTTATCGGCAAAAGTACAACATACAGGAACTTTGATAATGTTAGAAGAAAAACAAGCACCATTAACAATATGTATCTGCTTCTCTTCATTTCCTTGAAATCCAAAAGACTTATATAAAACAGCGGTACTATATTCAAATATGCCATCGTTATAAACATATGAGTCTCTATATATGTGGAAGATATGCCAAATGCACCAAATACCATACAGACAACAAACCTGTAAAATACATCCCCGTATTTCCTGTATGGCTTCAACATGAATACTGACACCATCATCCCCACAACCAAAACTGCAACATTTGACATCAGATATACTGTTATCTTTGCATTAAATCCAAGTTTTACTATTAGCAAGGCTATTATTCTATGAAATAGCGGAAGATAGCCTCCCTCCATCAATGTAAGATTTTTTACGATGCCGTATGTCCTTGCATTATACAGAAAGTTAAATATCTGCTCAGCAAAAGGTTCCACCCTAAAAGTCAAAAATGGAGCTCTTGAAGCTATCACAAGATAAATCAGCAGGACTGTTGTCATATATATTTTCCTGCTATTTCTTTCCTCATCCCATAGAAGGCTCAGCAAGTAAATATAGCATAGAACTGACAGTATTGTAAATATAATCTGACCTTTCACAGTCCCATTATATTCCGAAAATAAAATTTTCTGAACAAAAGATCGCTGACTAGGCTCTCCATTTTGTATCATCTCGCTATACATTATATCCGCCGTCTTATGCATTGAAACAGCATTTCCAATTGTGCCGTCGATACCTTCAACTCTAAGCACTGCTTCTCCTGGCTTTAAGCCTCTTATATTTAAATAGTGGTAGTCATTGTCCTTTATTTTCGCAACATCAACTATTTCGCTGCTTTTCCTGTTACCTTGGGTAATCTCTATTTTTATTTTCCCAGTATTTTTTCTTCTATAAGTTGCAAACATTACTCCATATTTTTTTACATGTTTTGGAATATATATTCTTTCCTGAAAAGAGGAGCCTCTGATAATCTCTCCTACAAGATCCAGCTCGTACTGTTTTGACACTACCTCCCTGTCAGCCCCGTTTTTTACGGAAACAAAGGAGGGAAGTATTATTCCTGCTACAAGAAAAAATATAGTCAAAAATAACCTTACCTTGTCTCTTGAATAATATTCAGTGGACCTCTTTAATTTCTTAGTTATCATTTTTAGCTCCTATTTTCTAATTTATTTAAGTCCTTTTCTTTTTAGTTCAACACTCGCTTTAAGAGTTTTTTTCACTTCTTTTAATTTTGGAATTAGTCCTTTAGCATTCCAGCTTGATTCTCCTTGTTTTCGTTTTGGAAATAAAACATTAAATCGTATTATTTTCATCTTTCTTCTTTTGGCCAAACACAACGAATATGTATCTAGTTCAAAATGACTTGGAGGATTTTGCCAAGTTTCATAAAACTTCCTGCAAAATATATTAGGTTGCCCTCCAATATCCCATAAAAACGTACCTAAATAGATACTTTCAAAAATAGATAATCCAATTGTAAAAAAATTTTCTGTAAACGTTCTTTTTCTTCTTCTACCTTTTACATAAATTTTTTCATCCCAATTTTCTTTTTCCAATATACCATAAGCTTTTATAATATCCCCAAGATCCGTTTGCATATCTGCATGAGTCCAACCAACAAAAGTCCCTTTAGTTTCTTTTAATCCTTGTAAAATTCCATACCCATACCCTTTATTAACAGGAACAAGAACAGTTCTTGCAAATGAATAATTTGGAATTAATTCCTCTAATACTTTTTGAGAATTATCTGTTGACCCATTATTTACTAAAACAACTTCTAAATCTTCATTAGAAATTATTTCTGAAAATTTTTTTAGTAAAAATGGTATATTTTTTTCTTCGTTATAACAAGGTATAACTATTGATAATTTCATATTTTCTCCTTAATATAATCTTATTTAAAATATATTTAAGAATTTAAACTTTGTATTTTTGAGATTATAACTCTAATTACATAGTAAAAAATTCTTTAAATTAATATTAATTTATTATCTTTATCTAAAAACTAGATATTTTGTAATGACATAATTTAAAATAGTACCTATTATATTTGAAAAAATTTTTACTTCTGTATCATTTTGCTTAAAAACATTCACTCCCAAAAACATAATACCGACATCCAGTAATCCTGTTAAATATCTAGTTGTCCAAAACATATTAAATTCTTTAAAGAAACCTGTTTCCCGTTTTTTATTTTTAAAAACAAAATCTCTATTAGTAAAAAATGAAAATATAACAGCTATTATCCATGCTATAATAGTTGATATCACATAATGAATATTCAATATATTAGCACAAATATAATAAATAAATATATTTAATAATGTTGTAAGTAAACCTATAATAATATATCGTAAAAGTTCTAAACATTTATCTTTGTTCATCGTTTTTTCCTTAATTAATATTTTTTATTTCAAAGGTTCTCCTATAAAAATCTCAGGCATCACATAAGTTCTATTGTTATCTTCTGTTACAAATTCCAACCTTGAAACTTCCACTTTTAAACCTGTATTATGAAATCCAACATATGCCTTTTCTGATTTGTTTAACTGCAATAAATCCAGTACTCTCTCCCCTTTCTGATTATAGCCTATTACTCTTGTTTTTCCAAAATTATAGTCTCTCGCCCTTTTCACATATAAATATTCTATTTTCATCGGATGTGGAAGATTGATTCCTGTTATTGCTTCCGTATTAGCTAACTCATCAAAAAAATATTTTTTCCCTTGAAAATTTTCTATTGCAAAATTTTCTGATTTTTTTCCTATATATGATATTTTTTCATTTTCTGATATAAAATAAGGCTCAACAGGTATCAAATATTTTTTTAAATCATAAAATTTTGAGTATATTGACCAATCTGAAGCCATTTCATCATTCTTAAATATAGCATTATCTTTGAAAGGGGAAAATCTGATTATCAGAAAGGCTATTAATATATACGATAAATATCTATTTATATCAGTTTTTCTAAGTCTACTATTTTTTGTTGTAATATATGGCATTAGGACTAATATTGACAATATAGATACCTTTATTAATATGGAATGCCATGTATTTATTGCTCCTATAGAACTGTTCCATAATTCAAAGTCCCCATTCCATATTCTCGACAGTGCATTTATACTCGGAATACCAAAAACTATGCCTAAAAGGCACAAAATAATAACACTTTCTCTGCTTCTAATTCTAATTACCAATCGTATCAAAAATATTAAAACTATCAAAAAAATTATTAAATATAGAATGTTTAAATTTAAAATATTCTCTGATGAGTCTATCCCAGAATTAAAAATATTTATAAATTGCTGTACTGTTTGATGAATAACAACATTTGCTGCTTCAATTATGTTAAATTTAGGTTCATCTCCATTTATCCATAGTTTTCTATTTCTATAAGTATACAAAATTTGTATAACAGATGCTAGCGAAACTAACCCCAAACATATCTTCTCCCTGTTTGCCAGCTTCTTCCACATAAAAACTAATAGTGCCACACTTATCGGCAAAAGTACAACATACAGGAACTTTGATAATGTTAGAAGAAAAACAAGCACCATTAACAATATGTATCTGCTTCTCTTCATTTCCTTGAAATCCAAAAGACTTATATAAAACAGCGGTACTATATTCAAATATGCCATCGTTATAAACATATGAGTCTCTATATATGTGGAAGATATGCCAAATGCACCAAATACCATACAGACAACAAACCTGTAAAATACATCCCCGTATTTCCTGTATGGCTTCAACATGAATACTGACACCATCATCCCCACAACCAAAACTGCAACATTTGACATCAGATATACTGTTATCTTTGCATTAAATCCAAGTTTTACTATTAGCAAGGCTATTATTCTATGAAATAGCGGAAGATAGCCTCCCTCCATCAATGTAAGATTTTTTACGATGCCGTATGTCCTTGCATTATACAGAAAGTTAAATATCTGCTCAGCAAAAGGTTCCACCCTAAAAGTCAAAAATGGAGCTCTTGAAGCTATCACAAGATAAATCAGCAGGACTGTTGTCATATATATTTTCCTGCTATTTCTTTCCTCATCCCATAGAAGGCTCAGCAAGTAAATATAGCATAGAACTGACAGTATTGTAAATATAATCTGACCTTTCACAGTCCCATTATATTCCGAAAATAAAATTTTCTGAACAAAAGATCGCTGACTAGGCTCTCCATTTTGTATCATCTCGCTATACATTATATCCGCCGTCTTATGCATTGAAACAGCATTTCCAATTGTGCCGTCGATACCTTCAACTCTAAGCACTGCTTCTCCTGGCTTTAAGCCTCTTATATTTAAATAGTGGTAGTCATTGTCCTTTATTTTCGCAACATCAACTATTTCGCTGCTTTTCCTGTTACCTTGGGTAATCTCTATTTTTATTTTCCCAGTATTTTTTCTTCTATAAGTTGCAAACATTACTCCATATTTTTTTACATGTTTTGGAATATATATTCTTTCCTGAAAAGAAGAGCCTCTGATAATCTCTCCTACAAGATCTAGTTCGTACTGTTTTGACACTACCTCCCTGTCAGCCCCGTTTTTTATGGAAACAAAGGAGGGAAGTATTATTCCTGCTACAAGAAAAAATATAGTCAAAAATAACCTTACCTTGTCTCTTGAATAATATTCAGTGGACCTCTTTAATTTCTTAGTTATCATTTTTAGCTCCTATTTTCTAATTTATTATTTAAAATCTTCCTATAACAACCTTAAGTATTACACATACCTTTATTTTACTTTTTTTCGTAATCTAGTAAACTTCATTCTATCAAAATTGTTTTCTTCTATTTAAATAATTATTAGATATTCTGTTTTTATTAGTTCTAATAATATTATTTATAGTATTATCCTAAATATTTTTAAATAATAGAATTATTCAGTATCTTAATATTCTTTATCTTTAATGTGGAGACTTTATTTCTTATAAGATGAGTATTATTTACTTGATTGCATTTCCAAATTTATATATTTAATCAGATAAATTTAATTTGTTTTTATTTTTTTAAAAACCATTTTTATTTTATTTTTTATTATTACCAGAGGTTTCTTAATAAAATCAGGTAACTTAGCGACAGCATATATTCTTAATAATTTTATAAAACTTAATTTACCTCCTAATAACTCCTTCAAATTTCTTACTAAAAAATAATGTTTCCCATTTTTAGACAATACTTTATTGGAGTACAATGCTTTATTTAATTCAGTTAACATAAAATTTAAATTTGTTAATTCAATTTTTGTATATTCCTCATTTAACAAATTAGCTGAATAATATCCTGCATCTTGAGCAACAAAGGGATAAATTCTTTCTATAGCATGTAATATAGTTCCGTCAATTTTGTTAGGCTCTTTTGGAAAATCTTCATATTTCCAATCTTTTTCTAATATCTTTTTAAATGCTCTTGGCCTAAACCAAAACATTGTCCCATACGGTGCTACAGGAGCTTTATTTTTATCAACATTTATTTCTATATCTAATTTACTTAATAAATCACATGTTAGAGAATAGTTGCTATTTCCACTATGTCCCCATTCCCTTCCAATATTGGAATAAAATTCTGCATGATTAGGTTCAAATGGTGATAGCAATCCTAATTTAGGATTCTCCAAAAATAAATTTATAACATTACATACAAATTCTTTACTCCCTAAAATATTTTCAAAGCACTTATATTTAAAGTCCTCTCCTTTTAATTGAGGCTTTAACTGCTTAGTTTTTTTGTCATGAGCAAAACATGCTATGTCATATTTTAAAATTTCTTCACTATTTGGAATTAAAAATGCACTGACATCTCTTCCTCTATTTTCAATTACTTTTATGTCTACTTTGTTTTTTAAAGTTGAAAATTTTTCTTCTATCTTTTTTTTCTTTTCTTCACTATTTGTAGTTATAAATATATCTGCATGCTCTGGCAAATTAGAAGAATAGTCAAAACATTCATCTATTAAATCTTCAAAATAAATGTGTAAAAACAGCCCTATTTTATGATTATTTTCTAATTTATTTAATGTATATCTGCTCGGTAAGCTGTAATTTAGATGTAAAGTATTTTTTATATCGTACATGTTTTCTGTTCTTAATAAATTTTCCCAAATTAAATCAGTATCATATTTTTTATTTTCTTTTAAATAATTATATAGTTTTAACGATTGTCCACCTATACTACGTGTCAAAAAATCATCATAAGGATTAAAAAAGGATCTTCTTTTAAAAATAGGACATCTTTTTTCCTCTATTATTTTTTTAGGATAATCTATTATTGGATGATCTGTAAAATCTTTTAAATCATCACTATTTATATAGCTATCTGATTTAAAACCTTTGTCATTAAATTTTTTTGTAAAAATAGATTCATGATAGGAAACACTTTCAAAATACGTATTAATCATTCTCATTTTTTCCCAATGCTGTCTAAATTCATAACTAGTAAGCATTGGCTTTCTTACTGCTATGAAATGTGACTGTATATGCTCTGGAATATATCCATATTTTATTAATCCCCACGGATCAACTGGGAATTTATGAAATTTCGTTATTCCCCAAAAGTCAAGTTCTTTTCTACTGTCCATTTCATCAAACATTTCTTTAAATGAGTAAACAGGCCCCATAATAGTCATATTTAACATAACTAATTCATCATAATTTTTCAAATTATCCCAGCCGATGTATTCTATTCCTTCTTTATATGCCCAAACATCAAATCCCTTATTTTCTCTCACGATTATCTCATTAGTGTATTTCGAAAACTCTTGTCTTCCTTCTGGAGTCAATTTACCATTACATACAACTATTAATCTATCTAAGTTCTTTTTAAAATCTTCTAAAAAATAATTTACATATCTATCAACCACTCCGTCTTTATCATAGAAAAAATATATTGCCACTCTTTTCATTCATTTATTCTCCCTTGTTCAATATTTCATTTATCTTCTTATTATTTCCCCATAATGCAGGAGAATCGTATTCTCTGTCAGGAAAAACTCCATACTCTAATTTTATATTTAAATTATTTTCCAGCAAAAAACTTTCAACTTTATCTTTCAAACTTATTGCTTTTCCAGAACAACAATTTATAATACCTTTTACTTCAGTTTGTAAAGAAGCCTTTGAAATCATCTCAGCTAATTTAAATACATTAATGAAGTCATATTTATTTGTCCCTGTCGTAAAAGGAAATTTATCTGCCCCTTCTTCTTCTTTTTGAAGAATTTTGGCAAAAATTGAATTATTATTTCTGTCATCTCCTTGAATGTAATAAACTCTTAACCATTTTAATTCGATGTTTTCAGTTTTTTCTAAAATTTTTAGTGACTGTCTCAATGTGTTTTTAGCTATTCCATAAAAAGAAATAGGATTTGTCGGAGTATCTTCATTTATTTCGCCTTCCCAATATCCTATTTCATGCATTGTTCCTATAACATTTATGTTTTTTATTCCAATTTTACTTATTTTTTCCAAAAACTCATAATGTTTTGATATATCTTGTAGATGTGTTATTGAATTATGAATAAACCCATTTCTCCAGGCTAAATGAATACATACATCAATGTCTTTAAATTTTTCTAGATATTCATCCGTATTTTCAAACAAATTAATAATTAATTTTTCTGATCTTTCATCAACTTTATCTAAATTAATATCTGCTGCTAAAACATCATTTCCATTGTCTAATAGCCATTTCACAACATTTTTCCCTATATAGCCGTTAGCTCCTGTTACCAGTACTTTCATCTGTTCCTCCTAAACTTAACTATTTTTGTATTCACTGCATATTTCTTTTGTTAACCCTATTTTTTTTATACTTCCATTTTCAAGCCAAACTACTCTATTACACATTTTTTCTATTTGATCTATTGAGTGTGACACCATAAGTACCGTTACTCCATCTTCCATCATAGATTTTATTTTATTTAAACTTTTTTCTTGAAATTTAAAATCTCCAACTGATAAAATTTCATCTACTATCAAAATATCAGGTTTTACAACAGTAGATATCGCAAATCCTAATCTCGCTACCATTCCAGAAGAAAAACTTTTTAATGGAACATCAATAAATTCGCCAAGTTCTGCAAACTCAACTATTTCGTCAAAACTTTTATCAATAAATTTTTTACTATAACCTAATATATAACCATTAAGATATATGTTTTCTCTAGCTGTCAAATCAAAATCAAAACCTGTTCCTAATTCTATAAGCGGTGATATTTTTCCATCAACTTTTACTATTCCTGTTGTAGGTTCTATTATTTGAGAAATAACTTTTAAAAGAGTACTTTTTCCTGCTCCATTAAATCCTACTAAACCAACAACTTCTCCTTTTTCTATTTTTATATTTATATCTTTTAATGCCCAAAACTCTTCATAATTTAGTTCATTTTTTATAAATTTTATAATATACTCTTTAAAAGAAAGTATTTTTTCTTTATTCATATTATACTTTAAACTGACATTTTTTAACTCAATCATTCATATACCTCGCTTATATAAATAAAATAAATTTATTTTGATTTTTCTTAAATATCAATATCCCTATTAAAAGAGATATTACTGAAACAAAAAAACATATAAAATTTAAATTTAAATCTGGAATTTCATTATACAACAAAATTTTTCTAAAATAGTCTACATAATAAGTCATAGGATTTAAAGAAATAAAATTTCTATATTTATCAGGTACTATTTCCAAAGGATAAAAAACTGGTGTAAGATAATTCCAAACTATTAATAAAATGCCATACAAATGAATAATATCTCTGAAAAATACTGCCGTACTTGAAAGAATAAACCCTATTCCTAAACTAAATATAGTAATATATATAAATAACAAAGGTATAAAAAGACTTGATATTCCTATTTTTTGTTTTGTAAATAGAATGACTATAAATACCGCAACTAATGAAAAAATCAAATTTACTAATCCAAATAAAGTTTTAGAAAGTGGAAAAATATACTTAGGCAAATAAACCTTTTTTATAAGACCTCCATTTCCAAGTATTGACATCATAGACATATTAGTCGCTTCAGAAAAAAAATTAAAAATTACCTGTCCAGTAATAAGATACAAAGGAAAATTTTTAGTTGAAGATTTAAAAACTTCTGAAAAAACAATAGACAAAACTATCATCATTAAAAGAGGATTTAAAATACTCCATAATATCCCCAAAACTGATTTTTTATATTTTACTTTTATATCTCTAACGACTAACTCTTTTATAAGATCTTTATATTTAAATATTTCCATCAAACCCTCACTTTCTTTATTTTATCAGGCCAATTAAATATTGACCATATGCTGTTTTCATCATTGGTTCAGCTAATTTTTTCAATTTTTCTGATGATATCCAGCCCTTTTGATACGCTATTTCTTCAAGACAAGCAATATAAAAACCTTGTCTATTCTGAATAGCTTCCACATAATTAGCTGCTTCTAGCAAAGATTCATGAGTACCTGTATCTAACCATGCTGTACCTCTTCCAAGATTTTTAACATTTAATGTTCCTTCAGAAAGATACATTTCGTTCACAGCTGTTATTTCTAGTTCACCTCTTGCAGATGGTTTTACATTTTTTGCTTTTTCGATAACTGTATTGTCATAGAAGTATAAACCTGGTATCGCATAATTTGATTTAGGTTCTTTTGGTTTTTCTTCTAATGAAATGGCTTTTCCATTTTCATCAAATTCTACAACTCCATAAGCTCTGGGATCTTTTACGGGATATCCAAATATTGTAGCTCCTTTTGTTAAATTAGCAGCCTGTTCAACTAACCCAGAAAATCCACTACCGTAAAATATGTTATCTCCTAAAATTAAAGCTACGTTATCATTGCCAATAAATTCTTCACCAATTAAAAAAGCTTCTGCAAGTCCATTAGGCTTTTCTTGCACTTGGTATTTTAAAGATATGCCCAAATCACTTCCATCTCCTAAAAGTTCTTGAAACAAAGGTAAATCCCTTGGTGTAGAAATAATCAAAATATCCTTTATATTTGCAAGCATAAGTACAGATAAAGGATAATAAATCATAGGTTTATCATAAATTGGTATGATTTGTTTTGAAATTGATTTTGTTAGCGGATAAAGTCTAGTTCCACTACCTCCAGCTAAAATAATTCCTTTCATTTAAAAATACCTCCTTAAAAGTATTATAAGTGTAATTTCATTTCCCTTTTCCAAATAAAACAGCTTTAGCTGTTTTTGCAACGATTAATACATCCAGTATTAAATCTTGATGTTTTAAGTAATATAAATCATATTCAAGCTTTTTTTTTGCATCATCTAAACTTTCACCATACGGGAACATTACTTGTGCCCAACCTGTTATTCCAGGTTTTATAAGATGTCTTAGATTATAATAGTTTATTTGTTTTGCGTAATCTTTTGCAAGTATGTCCCACTCTGGACGCGGACCAATAAAACTCATTGTCCCTTTTAAGATATTCCAAAGTTGTGGCAACTCATCAATCCTTGTTTTTCTCATAAACTTACCAAATTTAGTAACTCTTGTATCATTATTTAAAGTGTATTTTGAATGTTTATTAGGATCATGTAATCTCATACTTCTAAATTTATAGACTCTGAAAGGTTTCATATTTTCACCTATTCTTGTCTGTTTGAATATAACTGGCCCTTTAGATTCAAATTTAATAATTATTGCTGTAATTAATGCGAGAGGGGAAAGAATAACCATCAAAATTAATGCCAGTATTAAATCCATTCCTCGTTTTATATTTTTTTGCATTTCGTTATTTAGAATATCAAATCCATTTGATTCCAAAAGCCATTCTTCATTTATTTGATTTATATCGATTTTTTTTTGAATATCTTCGTTAAATTCCTCATAAGTCATTATTTTTAGCCCGTTGATTTTTAAATCAAATATGCGTTTTAAATATTTTTTGGAATCAGGACTTTTTATATCTTTTACAATTACTAGAATATCAACATTATTTTTAGCAATGATTTTTTCCATTTCGTTGTAATTTCCAATAAGATATTTTGTTGCTTTGCTTTTATTATTTGAAATATAACCAATATAATTGTAGTCTAATGTATTTATAATATCTTCCTGAATGTTGTTTTCTATGTGATTTGAACCAAATATTAATACATTTTGCTTTTTCATATAAATTGAACATACAATTTTTCTAAAAACCACTTGAAATACAAATATTAATACATATATATAAATAATATCAATTCTTTTCCAAAAAGCATAAAGCATCCCTGAAAATATCAAATCAATTCCTAAAGTTATAAAAACATCTTTATATCTAAAACGTTCTGCATAAAAATCCAACTGTCCAAATATAAATTTTACAAATATAAACAGGATAAATATAAAATTAGTTAGATATTTTGCTACATAATCATATTTATCCAGTAAAAAACTATATATTATATATAAAATAAATATATATAATATACGTATCCGAATATCTTTATTTAATTTCATAATTCATCCTCACTTAAAAAATACCAATTAGAGTATTTTAGTGTTAATTTATTAAATAATTATATTAACAAGTATACCATATTTTAATACTAAATTCAAGTAAACCGCCTGTTTTAATAAAAAATAAAAATGTCCATTTGATAAAATAAACTTTCATATTCCTAACTAAAAATGTCTCAACTAAAATTATTTTTTATACGAAATTTAAAATACAATGATAATTTCAAATTACTGATTTTATTGAATTTTAATTTTTGGGTTGTAATAATTTTAAATAAAAAAATCTTATCTTTAAAAATTGTTATTTCACTCAAAATTTGATATACTGAAATTATAAAAATTAAAAAATACAGAAGGAGAAAATTATGAATTTCAATGATTACAAATACGAACATTTGGACTTGGAAAAATAAAAGGACAATTTTCAGAATTAATAGATAATTTTGAAAGGGCAGAAAATGTAGAGAAACAAATTGAAGCATTTGACAAAATTATAAAGTTAAGAAATCATATTGAAACTATGCAGACACTTGTTTCTATTCGTCATAGCATTGATACAAATGATGAATTTTATGATAAGGAAAATGAATATATGGATGAAATTAGTCCAATTTTATTTGGATTTACTAATGATTTTTATAAAGCGCTTGTCAATTCAAAATTTAAGAATGAACTTATTAAGAAATATGGAAAATTATTGTTTGACTTGGCAGAAAATACATTGAAAGTTTTCTCAAACGAGATTATTCCAGATGCACAGGAAGAAAATAGATTATCTAGCAAATATTCAAAATTGATTGCCAGTGCGAAAATTGATTTTGATGGAAAAGAGCTTAATTTATCGCAAATGGTTCCCTATACGCAATCAAAGGACAGAAATGTGAGAATTGAAGCTGCAAAGAAAATAGCTCAATTTTTTGCTGAAAATCAAGAAGAATTTGACAATATTTATGATTCGCTTGTAAAGGTTAGAACTAAAATGGCACAGAAAATGGGATATAAAAATTATGTAGAATTTGGATATAAACAGCTTTCAAGGCTTGAATATGATGCAAAAATGGTGGAAGGTTACAGAAATCAAGTACTTGAAAACATTGTACCGCTACATACTGAGCTTCGTAAAAGACAGGAAAAAAGGCTTGGTGTTGAAAAACTTAGATTTTATGACGAGGCTATAAAATTTAATTCTGGAAATGCTAATCCACATGGTTCACCTGAATGGATTTTAAATCACGGTAAAACAATGTATAAGGAATTGTCGAAGGAAACTTATGAATTTTTTACATTTATGACTGAAAATAATTTGCTTGACTTGCTTTCTAAAAAGGGAAAAATGAGTGGTGGATACTGCACTTACATTCCAGAATATAAGGCTCCATTTATTTTTGCCAATTTTAATGGGACTGCACATGATATTGATGTTTTGACGCACGAAGCAGGGCATGCTTTTCAAGTTTACCAAAGCCGAGGTTTTGATGTGCCTGAATATTTATGGCCAACTTACGAAGCTTGTGAAATTCATTCGATGAGCATGGAATTTTTGACTTGGCCGTGGATGAAACTATTCTTTGAAAATGATACAGAAAAATATAAATTTATTCATTTGTCAGAAGCTCTTTTATTCATTCCTTATGGGGTAACAGTCGATGAATTTCAGCACTGGGTTTATGAAAATCCAGAAGTTACGCCACAAGAGCGTCGTGAAAAATGGCTTGAAATTGAGAAAAAATATTTGCCAACTAGAGATTACGGAGAAGTTGATGAATTGAAAAATGGAATTTTCTGGTTTAGACAAGGGCATATTTTTAGCTCGCCATTTTACTACATCGACTATACTTTAGCTCAAGTCTGTGCTTTCCAATTCTGGATAAAATCAAGAGAAGATAGTGAAAAAGCCTGGCAGGATTATCTAAATCTATGTAAACTTGGAGGAAGCAAATCATTCTTTGAACTTATGAAATCTGCTAATCTGAAAAATCCGTTCGTGGAAGGAACGTTAGCAGCTGTAATTCCCAAAATTAAGGAATATTTGGATAGTGTTGATGATATGAATTTGTAATTTAATCCATGTAAAAACCAAAATTTAAAAATATTTTCAAATTTAACTATTGATTTTAATAAATTTTAGTGCTATAATAATTGTAGATACAAATTTAGTAAATAATATATTAAATATGGAGGTAATTTTAATGATTTATGAAAATATTTTAGATTTAATTGGAAATACGCCTGTAGTAAAATTAAAATTTTTAAATGAAGAAAATATTGCTGATATTTATGTGAAACTGGAAAAATATAATATTGGTGGAAGTGTAAAGGATAGAGCGGCGCTTGGAATGATAGAAGCGGCTGAAAAAGAAGGAAAATTAAAGCCAGGTGGTACAATTGTTGAGCCTACTTCGGGGAATACTGGAATTGCATTGGCATTAATAGGGAAAGCAAAAGGATATAGAGTTATAATCATAATGCCAGATTCGATGAGTGTGGAAAGAAGAAGTATTTTGGCAGCTTATGGAGCTGAATTAATCTTGACTGAAGGTGCAAAAGGTATGAAAGGTGCGATTGCTGAAGCTGAAAAACTAGCATCTGAAAACGGATATTTCTTACCTCAACAGTTTGAAAATCCTGCAAATCCTGCAAAACACTATGAAACTACAGCAAAAGAAATTTTGGATGATTTTCCACAAATTGATGCCTTTATTTCAGGAGTTGGAACTGCTGGAACTTTATCAGGTGTTGGAAAAAGATTAAAAGAAGAAAGACCTGGAGTGCAAGTATTTGCTGTAGAACCTGCAACTTCCGCAGTATTATCAGGGGAACAGCCTGGAAAACATTCTCAACAAGGGCTTGGAGCAGGTTTTATTCCTGGAAACTATGATGCTAATCTTGTAGACGGAATTATAAAAATAACTAATGAACAAGCAATAGAATTTGCAACAAGAGCTTCAAAAGAAAACGGATTATTTGTAGGAATTTCTTCTGGAAGTGCAATTGCAGCGGCTTACGAAGTAGCTAAAAAATTAGGAAAAGGTAAAAAAGTATTAGCCGTTTTACCTGATGGCGGAGAAAAATATCTATCAGTAGAAGTATTCAGAAAGAGTCTATAAAATTAATACAGTTTATCTAATTTGGGCAAGGATTCTCTAATTATGAGATGAATTGCCTATTTTCATACTTTTTAAAAAAAATTATACAATAAAAAGTTGTTTTTAAAACAGTTTTATTATATAATCTTAACATATAAATTTTAAGGAGTGTGATTATTATTTTTAAATGGTTAATAAGTGAAATAAATAATATTGCAGAAAAAGATCCAGCTGTAAAACATAAAATAGAAGTTTTTCTTTATCCATCATTACATGCTATTATTAATCATAAAATTGCTCATTTTTTTCAAAAACGGAAATTATATTTTTTCGCAAGACTTATTTCTCAAATTTCTCGTTTTTTTACAGGAATAGAGATTCATCCAGCCGCAAAACTAGGAAATAAAATATTCTTTGATCACGGAATGGGAATTGTAGTTGGAGAGACTGCTGAAATAGGAGATAATTGTGTTATATATCATGGTGTAACTCTCGGGGGTGTAAGCACATCCAAAGTCAAACGGCATCCTACACTAAAAAATAACGTTTCTGTAGGAGCTGGAGCAAAATTGCTTGGAAACATAGTAATCGGAAACAACGTAAGAATTGGAGCAAATTCAGTCGTTTTAAAAGATATTCCTGATGAAGCTGTAGCAGTAGGTATTCCAGCTAGAATTATTCCAAAAACAGAAGAAGACTACTATATGTGGCATATTTAACTAAAATTTCAAAAAATAGAAACTTAAATTCAAATATCAAAAAAATTTGACAATCAAAGTAAAATATGATATATTTTTTATATAAAAATTTTAATAAGTAAAGTGAGAGTTTTAAATAAAACAATTTATTTCATTTCTTTTATTTAAAAGAAAATCAAAATGTATTATCTAAAAAATAGATAACCACATGAAAACAATATTTAAAACCAAACTACAAATACGGAGGGATAAAATGGCAAAAGTAGGAATTTTTTTCGGATCAACAACAGGAGTAACTGAAGATATTGCTCATAAAATTGCAGAAAAAATAGACGGAGCAGAAGTTTTTAATATTGATGGAAATGAGGATAAATTAGAAGATTATGATGTACTGCTTTTAGGAGCTTCTACATGGGGATTTGGAGACTTGCAGGATGACTGGGCAGCGGTTGTAGATGACTTGGCAAGTAAAGACTTTAGCGGAAAAAAAGTAGGATACTTTGGAAGTGGAGATCAAGGTACTTTCTCTGATACATTTATGGACGGAATTGCTATCATTGATGAAGAAATCCAAAAAACTGGTGCAACAATTATTGGAAAAACTTCAACTGAAGGATATGAATTCAACGAATCAAGAGCAGCAAAAAATAATGAATTTTTAGGACTGGCTTTAGATGAAGTCAATCAATCTGAATTAACAGATGAAAGAATTGACGCATGGGTTGAACAAATCAAAAAAGAATTTTAATAACTAACTATGTCTGTGAAAAATATTTTTTCAAATAAACTAATTATTTTCACAAAAGACAAACATAAATATAATTTTAGCTATATATTTATATATAACTAAGATAAATCAATTTTCACAAGTTGATTTTCTCTCCAAAAATAAAGAAGGCGTTCATAAGAACGTCTTTTTTTGATTTTTTCAAGGTTTCTAACTTATACTAAATCTTGAATAAATTTTTATAATAGGGGTATTTGATAGCTAATTCATAATCATTCAACTTTTTTATTTTCGTAGGATTGCTAATTGGTATAAATCCTTATTTTACAGTAAAGATTTATCCTAATAATTAAAATTGTGACAAAATTAACCTATGACTAATCTATAATGTTTTTCTAAACTAACAAAAACAAATAGTTTCCCATCAAAAAAAATGCTACAACAGATTATTTTATACCAGGTCTTGTTAAAAAAACCAAAATTATAGTAAAACTAGTTTAAAACAGAACTCAAAAATTATGACTATTTTACTCAAACCCTAAATTATATAATTTCTAGAAGTTTAATTTTAAATGGGTTCGAATATATATCTCAAAATTACTTGAAAACATTAATTTTATATCCTTTATTTAGAAAAGTTTTCAATAAATTCGTTATTTAGATGAGGATTAATACTAAAATTAGAAATTTATCTTTTTTACACATTTTCACTTCAATTTTAAAAATTTTGAAAAAAAATCAAAAAAATACTTGGTTTTTTTATATTATATGGTATACTGTAATTGTAAACGGTAATATAAAAATTTAAAAAAGGAGCTGATTAGCATGAAAAAATTAATTCTAGTAGGATTTTTAGCATTTGGAGCATTAGGATTCTCAAGATTTGTAAACGAATGTCAAGTTACTAGTAAAGCAAAAGGAAGAGCAACTTGTGAAAGTTTGGAATCTGGAAAAACATTCCAATTTACAAGCGGTAAATTATCTTCAATTTCAAAAGGATCTACTTATAAAATTTATTTTGAAGGAAATGGATACAAAGGGTTACGTCTAACTAAGGCTACTCTTGTTTCTTCTGACGATTCTTCAGATTACGATGATTCTGAGGGAGATGACTAATTAATTATCTCTTTAATAAATGTATAAAAAAAACTCTAAGTTTTTATAAACCTAGAGTTTTTTATTTATATTAAATTATAATTCGATATCTTCTTTTCTTAAAGTTGGGAATAAAATAACATCTCTAATTGAAGCAGAATTCGTCTGTAACATAACTAGTCTGTCGATTCCTATTCCAAGCCCTCCTGCTGGTGGCATTCCATATTCTAAGGCACGGATATAGTCTAAATCCATTCCTTGTGCTTCATCATCTCCAGCTTCCTTCAATTTCACCTGTTCTTCAAATCTTTCCTTCTGATCTCTCGGATCATTTAATTCTGAATAAGCATTGGCAAACTCTCTTCCTGAAATAAACAATTCAAATCTGTCTACCCATTCAGTTTCACCTTTTTGGTTTTTTGAAAGCGGAGAAATTTCTTTTGGATATTCTGTAATAAATGTTGGATTTAATAAAGTTCCCTCGACTTTTTCTTCAAATATCAAGTTTAAAATTCCATATTTTGTATAAGTTTTGTCTTTTTCTAGCGGAATATTCATTTCTTTTGCTTTATTTATAGCATCTTCATCACTGCTAACTGTGTCAAAATCAAATCCAGTTGTTTCTTTTACAATGTCCTTCATTGTAACACGTCTCCAAGGCTTTGCCATATTAATAGTCTTATCTTCATATTCAATCTCATATTTACCATGAAGCTCAAATGTCAAGCTTGAAATCAAATCTTCTGTCAAGTCCATCATATCATTAAAATCAGCATAAGCCTGATACAGTTCCATCATTGTAAATTCTGGATTGTGTTTTATTGAAATTCCTTCATTTCTAAAACTTCTGTTTATTTCGAATACTTTTTCAAATCCACCTACAAGCAGTCTTTTTAAGTATAATTCAGGTGCTATTCTCAAAAACAGCTCCATATCAAGTGCATTATGGTGTGTTACAAATGGTCTTGCTGTAGCCCCTCCAGCAACTGGGTGCATCATTGGAGTTTCCACTTCTGTAAATCCTTGTTTTTCAAGATAGCTTCTAAAAAATCTTATAATTTGGAATCTTTTTTTCATAGTATCCATAACTTCCCTGTTCATTACAAGATCCACATATCTTTGTCTGTAACGAGTTTCGATGTTAGTTAACCCATGAAATTTTTCTGGAAGTGGACGTACATTTTTAGATAATACTTCAAAAGAATCTACTCTTAAAGTCAATTCTCCAGTATTAGTTCTAAAAAGTTTCCCTTCAAGTCCAATAAAATCTCCAAGTCCCATTTTTTTATAAATTTCGTACTGTTCTTCTCCAACTTCATCTTTTTTTACATAGTATTGAATTTTCCCAGTTGGATCCTGAATTTGTCCAAATCCATTTTTCCCCATTCTTCTAAAGGCAACGATTCTTCCAGCTGTTTTAAATACTTTATCACAAGTTTCATCGTATTGATTTATTTCTGCAATATCATTTAATTTTTCATATTTTCGGCCATACGGTTCAATTCCTATTTCTTTCAGTTCTTCTACTTTTTTTAATTTTTCTTTTATAATACCATTATCATTGTGGTTTTGATTGCTCATCTATTTTTCCTTTCTGCTTTTTAATTATCTAACATTTGTATTTCTAAATTTATACTATTTATCACTTCATTACCATCTATTATATCATATTCCAGCATTATTTTTCCATTTTCTTTTTCAAATTTTTTTGTAAAAATTTCATATTTCCCACGAAATTTTGTTGTAATGAAAGTAAACGAAGTATTTTTATCTTTTTTGAATATCTGCTTGAAATTGATTTCGCCGTGTCGGTAAATTTCAATGGAATCAATTTTATCAACAATCTTACATTTTCCATATTCATCTTTGTAATGATATTCTTTTTTTTCATCAACAATTATTATTTTTTCCAGTTCAAATAACTTTTCATAATTTTCTTTAAATTTATCCAAACTTTTTATTTTTATTTTCATTTTTTTCCTTAAATATTTTGGTTTTTATTCATCTTCATCATCAAAGAAATCATCTAAAAATTCAGATAAATCCTCATCATCTTCGTCTTCATTGTCAAAAAATCCATTTTCATCATTATTATCATCATTTAATGAATCAAAATTTCTTTCATCAAATTCTCCATCCACATTTTCATTTTTGTCGTATTCTCCGAAATCTTCGTTCCAATACATGTAATCCTTGTCAGACCCATAATATTCATCATTCCATATTTCAAGAACTTGATCTTCCTCATCTTCATCCAAATCATACAGTTCCTCTTCAATACTGTCATAGTAAAAAACCTTTTTTTCCCCAGTTTCATCATCGCAAACTAAATATTCCTTATCTCCTACCGTAATATTTGAAAGGCACGTATATCCTTCAACGTCACCCTCATTATTGATTTTTTCAAATTCTTCCCCAGCAGAATACATAATCTCCCTCCGTTATTTATGATATTTTATATTATTATTAATTGAAACCCATCTGTATAGTTGCTCTGTTAAAATTAATCGCATAAGTTGATGTGGAAAAGTCATTGGCGAAAAACATAATCTGAAATCCACAATTTTTCGTAAATTATCATTTACACCATTTGAACCGCCTATTATAAAATTAATTTCACTGCTTATCATAGAAATTTCTTCAATTTTTTGTGCCATTTCTTCTGAATCAAGCATTTTTCCTTTTAAATCAAGTAAAATATTGTATGAATAACTTTTTTTTGAGATTGCATTTATTATTCTTTCAGTCTCAGAATTTATTGCATTTTCAATACCTTTGTTATCATCTTCTTCAGCAAGTTCTATAATTTCGAGTTTAATGTACTTTGATAACCTTTTTAAAAATTCATTTATTCCCTCTTTTATATATTTTTCTTTTATTTTTCCAATACACACTACATTAATTCTTATCATATTTTTTCCTTATTGTCAAAAGTTTTTTCATTTTTTTACTAAATTTCTCAATTTTTACCTTTATTTTCTTCTTCCAAACATTTTATCCAAATCATTTCTAGAAAGTTTTACAATAATTGGACGTCCATGCGGACACGTATATTTCCCAACTTCGTGAATCCTTCGAACCATATTCTGCATTTCAAATGTGTCAAGTTTTTGTCCAGCCTTCACGGCTCCTTTGCATGACATCGAAATAATAATATTTTCCCGCAAATCCTTTATTTCAACTTCATTTTTCAAATCCATAAGTAACTGTAAAAATACATTTTCAATGCTATCCCGAAAATCAAAGGCAGGCACGGCACGAATGACAACTTCATCTTCTGAAAATTCATCAATGTCAAATCCAAAATCTTTAAAAATGTCAACATTTTCAAAAATAATATTTTTTTCAATTTGTGTAACTTCCATTTTTAACGGTAATAATAAATGCTGTGATTCAATTTTATTATTATAAAACTTGTCCTTTAGCTCTTCATACAAAATTCTCTCATGGATAATATGCTGATCATAAATTTCCAGTTCGTCATCTCTGCGAACAAGAATATATGTGTCAAAAATCTGCCCTAGAATATCATAATGAAACTGCTTTCCGATATGTTTTTCAAACGTTCCGACTTTATAATGGGATTCATTTTCAGTATTTTCATTTATAGTATCAAAATTTCTATATTCAGTAGTATTTTTATAATTCTCAAAATCACTTCTTTTATCCCAATTTTTCGTAGAATATTCATTCTTTGTCTTAAAGTTTTCCACATTGTTTTCCACAGTCATTTTTGAATCATCATTCATCTTATTCCATATTTCATCAACGCTTAAATCATTTTCGTTTTTGTTTTTTATAAAGTTTTCACCATTTGAAAAACTATCATTACTCATATTTTCAGAACTATCAAAAACTCAGAATTTTTATCATTTTTATTAAAATCATCCGCTGAAAAATTATCTTTCTCATTTAAATTTTTAGTATTTTCTAAACTTTTTCCGTCAAAAGTTTCCAAACTTATAACTTTTTGATTTTCCCCCTTCAAAACATCATGAGAAAACAAATCATCCTTTTCCAAAGCGACATTCTCATTAATATTCATATTTTTCTTTATCAAGTCAATATTAGGTTGCCAGTTTTCTCTGTCATTGTAGTAAAAAAAGTCATCAATTGCTGATTTTATTTCATTATAAACAATTTTATCATTTGAGAATTTTATTATTTTTTTGGATGGGTGAACGTTTACATCTATTTCTTTTGGATCAGCATTGTAAAAAATAATTGCAAATGGATATTTCCCCTTCATTAATTTAGTGTAATAGCCGTCTATAACAGCACGTTCAATAGTTGCTGACTTTACATATCGGTTATTTACAAAAGTAAACATAAAGTCCTTTGAACTTCGTAAAATTTCTACGTTACCTAAATATCCATATTCAAATTTTTTCAAATTTCTCAAAACTGACTTTCCAAATAATTCAAGAATTGTATTATCAATCCCTTTTCCACTTGTCTTTATCGTACTTTTCCCAGCGAGTTCCAGCGAAAAAGCCACATTACTGTTTGAAAGTGCTTCCTTTAGTACAATATCCCTAATTTTACCGTATTCTGTTGACATTTTGCGTAAAAATTTCCGTCTGGCAGGCGTATTGTAAAATAAATCCCTGACTTCCATTTCTGTACCGACATTTCTCGAAACTTCCTCAAACTTTCTCACAACTCCGCCATAACAGCCAATTTTGTATCCTACAGGACTATTTTCAGAACGTGTAGTAATCGTAAGCTTAGACACCGCCGCAATAGACGACAAAGCCTCTCCACGAAACCCATAAGTGTTTAAATTAAAAACATCTTCCTTTTCCTTAATTTTAGAAGTAGCATGCCGTTCCACCGACAAAAGAGTATCGTCCTTATCCATCCCAATTCCGTTATCACTTACTTTAACATCCGTTCCAGCTTTAAAAACCTCAATTTTTATCATTGTAGCCTTCGCATCCAGCGAGTTCTCAATCATCTCCTTAATCATCGAAGCTGGATTTTCCACAACTTCCCCAGCGGCAATAATATTTGACACTTTTTCATCAAGTATTTTTATATATCCCACAATTTCTCCTCCTTTTTCATCAGTTTTTCTTTTTTAAGACAAATACAGCTATCATACAGACAATTAATCCAGCAACTGCAGGCTTTAACATTGACAATGCACTATTGCCAGTTAAAAGGTAGCTGTTAAATATTTTAAGAATTGCAGTTGCTATTAAAATTAATAAAAGTAATTTCCAGTTTTTTGTCAAAGTTGAAACTATTATAAAAATAAAAAAAATTATAACAGTAAAAAACAGGGCAATTTTATCCATTGTCCATCCACTTTTCAAATAATTTGCTTCAAAATTTAAAAATTTTACAATTTCAGGATTAATTATATTTGGCTTTGGAAACCAGAACATGCTCGTAAACAGACCAAAAATAGAAATTGAAATTCCTGAAAACCTCTTTTTGTATGCACTCCAGATTATTGGAATAATAAATAGTGGTCTAATATACCAGCTTAGTATATTATGGTGTCGCTGAAATGCCCACATAAAAAATATGTTATTACTAAAAAATAAATAAATTAAAATTATTGTCATAATTCCAAATAATATACCTATAGCTATGTCAAATTTTCTTGATTTATCCATTATTCAAAATCCTTTCCAAAATATATTTTAACTCTTTCAATATTAAACTGATAAAATCAAACAATTTTAGGAATTATCATAATTTTTTATTTTCAATTTCAAATTATACTCAAACCTACTTAAAATTAAACTACTAAAAATTATATAAATTTAGGGTTTGAGTAAAATAGTCATAACTTTTAAGTTTTGTTTTAAAGCAGTTTTACTATAATTTTCACAATTATAATTTCACAGTCTTGCTCACAATAATCTTATACTTTTCTTCAAAAATTTCTGCTAATTTTTCTAAATCCTCTTCCAAACAAAGTACCTTCACATTAGGCCCTGCATCCATTGTAAAATAGCATTTTTTGCCATTATTTCTCAAATTTTTTACAAAATCCATTGCTTCATAAGTTTTTTCATTAAAATATGTAAATGGAGGATTTGCAGTTTCTGTTGTCTTGTGCATTCTAAGAGCATTCTCTTCTGTCAAAATTCCGACTTTTTCAAAATTATTTTCAGCAAGATATTTTTTCATATTTACAAAGTCAATTTCCGATTGTTTTACCCACTCATCAAAATATGTTGAAGTTTTGGCACAAAGCTCCATTCCATTTCGGCTTGAAATTTCCTTTTTATTTTCATTCAGCACAAGCACAATCATCGCCAGTTTCAAATCTGTCCTTACCTCATAAATTTCTCCAGTATCCTTATCCCAAGCAGCAATAGGTCCAAAAAAGCTTCTCGAAGATGAACCAGAACCAAATTTTGAAATCTGTGCAAGTTCAGATTGCGTATAGTTTTTTCCAAAAAGTTCATTACAAGCCTTTATTACAGCCGATAAACCACTGGAACTAGAAGAAAGTCCCGCAGCTGTGGGCATATTATTTGTTGTAGAAATTTTCACCTTCTGACTTCTATTTTCCCTGAATAAATCTACAACTTTACTAATCTTTTCTGTATGCACACTATCCTGTAATTCTCCATTCAAATAAAACAAATCTGTCATGTCGGCATATTTATCTTTACAATTTTCGCTTTTTATATCTTTTTCAACTGCAATTTTAATATCTTCATCATTTATAAATTCCAGCTCTGTTTCTGTAAACATATCGTTAAGAGTAAGGGAAATACTGCTTGTAGAAGGTATCATTTTTTCTGCATCTTTTTTCCCCCAGTATTTTACAATCGCAATATTAGCATAAGATTTGACTTTTACCATTTTTACTCCTTTATTTTCTTATTAAATTTTCTCCACCCAAATATTCTCTGCCCCACATTTTAACAATTCATCTTTTATTTTTTCTACAATTTCCATATTTTTAGCAAGTGCGATTACACAGCCTCCTAATCCTCCGCCAGAAATTTTTGCCCCACTTGCTCCGTTTTCGATTGCTGTTTTTACAAATAAGTCTGTTTTTTCAATTGTTATATTCAAGTTTCGGAGTTTTGTATTTGCTTTTGTCATAATTTTTCCTATTTTATCAACTTTTTCTTCTTTGGATCCAATATTTTCAGTTAAGATTTTAATTATTTCATCTGTCAATTCACCTAGTTTCTTTAAAGAAATATCGGCTTTACTTCCTAAATTTTTCACATTCTGAATTGCCTCACTAGTATTTCCGTAAATGCCTGTATCTGCAATTACAAGATATGCACCAAGATTTAAGTCAATGTAAGAAAATCCCTTATTTTTTATGAATTTTATGGCTTTATCGCTTAGGCATGTTTTGGCATCTATCCCGCTCGGAGTTTTATGAGCCACGATTTCCGCCGCATGAACTAGTTTTTCCAGTAATTCATCATCCAGATTTTTCTCAAAATAGTCAAATACTGCTCGGATTGCAGCAATACTGACTGCAGCTGAAGAGCCCATACCACGTTTGGGTGGAATCTGGGAAACTACTTTGTATTTTATTTTTGCATTTTCTTTTTTTAAATGTCTTAATGCAGTAAAAACTGCAACTGAAAGAGTATCTGTCTTGTTATAAAAAAAGCTAGTTTTTGCTTCTTCGACTACACATTCAATTTCAATCTTTTTTAGTGGAATAGCAATGGCAGGATAACCATAAACGACAGAATGTTCCCCAATTAATATGATTTTACTATGTGATTTCCCGATACCTTTTTTCATCTGCACTCAATCTCCTTAAAGTTACGACTATTATTTTCAAACTCCCATATTTCAAATCTTCATAAATTTCGTATTAAAAGAGTTCGTTTATAAATTGTAAGTTAATTATACTAAAAAAATTGAGATAATCCAATATTTTTTGTTAACATAATTTGTAAATATATAATTTTATTTTTATTTTGTCTTTATTCTTAATAGTCTGTCTTTCAAATTTTCTAATTTTTCTGATAATTTTACTCTTCTAGTTTTCAGCTTTTCACTATAAATTTTTTTTAAGTAAATCAAATTGCTGTCATAATATTCCTTTGCCTCTTTTAAATCTAAAAGCTCATAACTTTTTTCTATTTTTTTACCATTTTCAATATAATTTATCGTTATTTTTTGTATATTCTCTATATTTTCCAATTTTTCTTCTTCTAATGTCACAACATCATAAAAATCCTGATTTTCATAAACTCTATATAAATCCTTGTTTCCTGGCAATGATGTTTTTCCACTTTCATCAGAAATTTTCATTACGTCATTTTCATTAATTTTAGACATTTTATATACAGTGCTTATTTCTCTTTCTGGCAATGCTATGGCATCTCCTACTCCAAATACATCAACTTCTGCCTGATTTTTTATTAGATTTGCTATTTTTTTGTCGTCAAGTCCGCTCGTTAATACAATTTTCGCCTTGTAAAGTCCATTTTTATCCAGTATTTTCCTACATTCTTTTGACAATTTCTCCAAATTTCCCGAATCTATCCTTATTCCATACATTCCTTCGTATTTATCATCTATGCCATTATCTTTAAATGCCTTCACAGCACTAATTATTCCTCTCTCAAGAGTGTCATAAGTATCAATTAGCATTATAAGAGCCTGATTTTTGTTCCTATACATTTTTATAAAAGCGTCAAAAGCCTTGTATTCGGCACTTTCTCCCATTCCAAAAGTTTGGATAAAGCCATGTGTCATCGTTCCTGTACTTTTCAAGTCATAAAGATATTCTGCCGCAAGATTTGAGTGAGATATGCAGCCAGCTACATAGCTAGCTTTTGTCATTGTCATCGCCGCATCAAATCCAGCTGTTCTTCTTGTTCCAAATGAAAGCACTCCCCTTCCTTCAGCCGCTAGCACAATTTTAGAAGTGACTGTTGCCGCAAGTGTCTGAAAATGAAGAATATTCAAAATAGGCGTTTCAAGGATTTTCCCTTGTATAAGTGGAGCAGTAATCGTTAGTATTGGCTCATTTGAAAATATAATTTCTCCATCTCGTACCCCTTTTATCGTACCTGTAAATTTCATATTCGCAATATATTCGATAAAATCAGAATTATCAAATATTTTTGACAAATATTTCTTCTTATCGTCATAAGAAGTTTCGTTAAGTATCTCGATAAGCTCAAGAACATCAGATATCCCATATACTACAGCATAGTCATTTTCTTTTTTTGTACGCAAAAATACATCAAAAGTTGCAATTTCATTTTGCATATTATTTTTTAAATAAATCTCACTTTCTGTGTACTGATACCTGTCTGAATTTAAAAATTTAAAAAATTTTTCCATAAAATAACCTCATTTTGTATTTTTTTCTATTATCTCATATTTTAGCTTTATTTAAAAGAAAATAATTTTTATTTTAATTCTATAAAATAAATATAGTAAAACTAGTTTAAAACAAAACTCAAAAATTATGACTATTTTACTCAAACCCTAAATTATATAATTTCTATCAGTTCAATTTTAAATGGGTTCGAGTATATATTAAAAAAATAATCATAATACACTAAAAATTATTTTAAAATTATGGCTTTTCTATCTGTAGTTAACTTTTAAAAAAATTGAAATAAAATTTTTAAAATAACAGATTAGTCAAAATATAGTTTCTTTGGTTTTATACTAAACCCTATTTAAATGACGAATTTATTATAAACTTTTCTAATAAAGAATATAAATCTAATATTTTCAAATAATTTAAGATATAATTTTCATTTTTTAAACAGAATCTAGTATAAATAACTCGTCAGAGCATTTTTCTGTGCTGGCAAAACTGTTTGAGCATAGTGAGTTTTTTGTCAGTACAGAAAAATGTCGTAGACTAGCCATAGGTTATTGCGTAGCAATCTTGCCAAATGTTTTGATTATCAGGATAAACCTTTACTGCAAGATAAGGATTTGCGGCAATGAGCAATCCTACGAAAATAATAATAAAAAATGAATGATTATGAATTAGCTATTGAACAACTCTATTATAAAAATTTATTCTCACTTTTAAATGGGGTTTAGTATTAATTTAAAAAACATATAAATAGGATTTTATTATCAATAATAGTAAAATTAATTACAATAGAATAGAAAACGAAAAGATTTATTTTTTATCTGTAATGAAAAACGAGTCTATAAAATATGTTTTGAAAAGCTGGAATTTTTATCAAAATATTTTATTATAAAAAAAACTACTGAAAACAGCAGCTTGTTTATATCTTATACTATTTAATTTTAAATGGCTGGGCTGAATGGATTCGAACCATTGCATGCTGGAGTCAAAGTCCAGTGCCTTACCGCTTGGCGACAGCCCAACAATATCTCTACAAGACAAGAACTATTATACAAAATAAATTTGATTTTGTCAACTATTTTTTAAACTTTTTTATCTAAAGTATGTATAGTTGTCAAACATTTGTTACAAAAATATTTTAAAAGTCTGTCTAATTATTAATATATTTTATTCCTAGACAGACTTTTATTGTTTCAAAATATTTTTTAATTACTACCTTTTATTATTTTTTCTAGGTTTTCTGCCTTCCATTTACCATTTACTTTTTTAAGTATTGCTGGTAAATCTTGCACTATTACTTCTTCTTCAGTAACTTTTTTGGCTTCTTGTTCAAACATATTTATTCTTTCTTGAATTGCAATATTGTAGTAATTTCGTTTTATAGGTTCATTTCCTTTTTTTCTCATAATTTCTTCAAATTCATCTCTGCTAATTTTTGATTTTTCTAAAATTTTTCTTTCTGTTTCTTCATCCAAATCCAACATATCTGAAACTGTTCTTAAGCTCTTAGATCTTATATCATAAATTGCTTCTGCTTCTTCATCTGAAATGTAATTTATTTGTTTTATATCAAATTTTAATCTTGTTTCATTTGCTGTAATTCTCGAAATTTCTCTTACATATTTTTCTACAATTTCTCTTTTTAAAGAATTGCTTATTACATAATCTTTAAACAGTCTATTATAAGCTTCTTTTTCAAGCTTTTTCTCATTATCTCTTATTCCTTCATTTACAATTGTAAAAAAATACGATTGCAGCCTGCTTCGAAGCATTTTCTGTATTGCTCTGTCTTCAGTAGAATTGTTTACTGCAAAAATATTTCCTGCCATTACCATCATAATCAAAAATAATATTTTTTTCATATCGACTCCTTATTTTTTAAATTATTTATAAACTTTTAAAATTTATTTCTATTAAATTATACCACATTTTTTTATAAAAGTTGCTTATTTTTCTACTTGCCATCTGCCGTTCACTTTTTTTAGCATAACTGATATATCTTCTAATAAACTTTCCTCTTCTTTTGTTTCTTTTATTTCTTTATTAAGAAGAGTTATCATTTCATCCAATAATGTGTAATAGAATTTTTTCTTTAATTCCTCATTTCCTTTGCTTTTCATTATTTTTTCTGTTTCTTCCATATTTTTAGCTCCTACTTTTGCCAAAAATTCTTTTTCCAGCTTTTCATCAAAGTCCAACATATCCCAAACTTTATCTATATTTTTAATTTTTATATCATAATCTACCTCAACTTGATTTTGAGAAATATAATTAATTTTTTTTACCACAACTTTAGGTTTAACAGCACTAAACACAAACTTCAGCATTTCATCAGTAAATTTTTTCCCGATTTCCTTTTTCAAACTATTACTTAACACATAATCCTTTTCAAATAAACTATCTGTAGAAAATTTTGAAGCCTCTTTATTCATCTCTGCTTTCATAGCACTCGTAACCATATCTACAAATGGCTGCATTCCGATTTGAACAGCATTTTCAATCTCGTTTCTCTCACTTTCTGATATTCTGCTTGTTGCTGTAGTTCTTGCACTTTTAGTCTTTTGTGACTTTGGTGCTGCCAACATATTTCCCATTACTGCCAGCATTAATACAAATAATAATTTTTTCATAAAATCTCCTCGCTTTATCTTTTAGTTACCTTATAAGAAGTATAACACATTTTTTAAAAATATTAAAATTTATTATTTTTTTAAATAAAAAACACGATTATCAAACTATTATCCAGTTTTTTAATCATGTTATTTTTTATCACTTCATTTTTTTTAACATTTCTTCAAATTTTTCTGCATCCTTAAATTTCCATTCATTCCCGATTTTATTTAATTCATCCGTTACTTTATCTGTCACATAATTCTTAGGATTTCGCATTCCTTCTCTTAACATTTCCTTCATTATATCTTTCCATTTTTTTACTTCTGAAAGACTAACAAAATCTTCATCGTCTTTTATTTCATATCCATATTTTTTAAAAAATCTTTTTTTAATTTCTTTTTCATCTAAAATTTTATCCAAATCAAGAATAACTACTTCATAAGTAACAGAAACCTTTGTATTTGATAAATATTTTACAGTTTTTATATTAAAGTTAAATATTTCAGAAAAAAAACTAGAAAATTCTTTTGGTAGCAATTGCATACTCTCTTTTTCTTCTTTACTCATTTCATTATTTACTTTACTTGCTACAGGAAAATAATATGAAATCATTTCTTTTAACACTTTCTTAGGATATTTACTCACTGTTTCTTCAATTTTCTTATTCTCCAAATCAATCTGCTCTTTTGACAAAGTAACATTTTTTTGCTTTATTACTTGATACTGCCCTGCAAAAATTTGCATGGAAAATATAAATAGAATTATTGTTATTAGTTTTTTCATTATTCCTTAATTCCCTTTCTAAACTCATGTGAAAATGCCTTATCGTAAAGTTTAGACTTAGAATATTCGTTCCCCATAAAGTTTCCTACAAGAATTTGTGCTGTTTTTGTGATTTTTTCCTTTTTCACAAGTTCGGCAATGTTTTCTAATGTTCCCATAACAATTTTCTGATCTTCCCAAGTTGCTCTTTGAACAATTGCAATTGGCGTTGTTTTATCATAATGCTTTAATAATCTTTTTACAACTTCATCAATCATTTGCACAGATAGGAATATTGCCATCGAACATTTATGCGAAGCAAGGCTTTCAAGACTTTCTGCTTCAGGAACAGATGTTCTTCCTTCCAACCTTGTACAGATTATTGTCTGACTCACATCTGGCAAAGTAAATTCTTTTTTTATTGCAGCAGCAGCAGCCACAAATGAACTCACTCCTGGAATTACTTCATATTCAATCCCATATTCATCCAAAATATCCATTTGTTCCCTTATTGCACCATAAATGCTCGGATCCCCAGTATGCACCCTTGCTACCTGTTTTCCCTTTTTCTGTGCCTTTATCGTAACTTCCATCACTTCGTCCAAGTTCATTGAAGCAGAATTATAAATTTCAGCTCCATCCTTATGGCAATCAATAACCTCTTTTGGAACCAACGACCCCGCATAAATTATTACATCTGCTTCCTTTACAATTTTTTGCCCTTTTACTGTAATCAATTCAGGATCTCCTGGTCCTGCTCCTATGAAGTATACTTTTTTCATAAAATTACCTCTTTCTTTTTTAATTTTTTTATTTTTATAATATTTCATTTATTTGAAAACTTACTGATATTTCTGTATTCAAATATATTTTTTATCATAAGATGTACTAAAAATTTTATAATAATGGAATTATCTCAATTTTCAGGACACTGTCTGTAATTTTTGATATTTTAAGTAAAATTTTCTCATATTAAATAAATTTGATTTTGAAAAGTCCTTTTCATATTCTTTTGACAATTCTTTTAAAAGTTTTTTCCTATATTCCACTCTCTCATTATTTTTCTGATTATCTTCTATAATAACTTTCCAAATTTTCCAATAAGTCTGCATAAGAATATGTTAATCTTTACAGACACATGTTTTCTCACATTTTTCAGTAATTCTTTAATTTATAAACAAAACATATTATTTTCGATTTCTATTTCAAAAGTTTGACTTAATTCTGTGTATCTTTTTTCTTTGTATCGTAAATTCCTTTTACAATTGTTTCTGCTAGTCCTTAAATTGCCATTAAAAATGAAAAAATATTTTTTTCATAATAATTTCTTCTTCCTTTTATTATTTATTTTCAAAGTTCCCAAATAAAATCCCATATTAACAATCATCGCATAAACAAAGTACCTCGACTCTAACGACTTTATAATCCCAAATTTTTCGAGACTATTTTCCCCTTCTTCAAAATACATCAAAACTTTGTAGGGGAAAGTATAAATTATTGCGTGATAGTCTTCTTTATACCAATTAAACCCCATAAAAATAAATATTCCCATAATTATTAGACAACCTGCTATTGTCAGTATTCTTACAACTTCAATTTCTTCTTTATCAAAATATTTTTTTATAAAAAATCCAAAACAAACATTAATAATAAAAAATGGAATTAAAATACTAAATTGGCTCATATCTCCATAAATTCCAAACATACTTTTTACCATTTCGACAAAAATTCCAAAGCAAATTGCAAAACCAGGAATTAAAAAGTACATTGAAATAAACCATAATATAATTTTTGAAACTTTGGACAAATAACTTTTTACTGTTACTTTACTTTGAAGTATTGCTAAAATGAAAAGTCCGTTGTAAAAACACAGTTTTATAACCCCAATAATGTCTATTCTAAAGACGATAAGGGTATTGATAAAATTATAAAAATATCGGTAATTTCAAAATTTTGTCATTTTCATAATTTTTACTTTTCCCCATTGAATAAAATATCCATCCAAAAATTATTCCTGTTATTGCTGAAAATATTCCACCAAATAATAACCGAAATGGCAAATCAAAGCCATAATCCCAATCATATTTTCCAATCCAAAAATAATACATAAATAATAAAATTTGTAAAACTATAAATATTATTATTTTAGGTTTTAACTTTTTTACGCTTTTAGAAATCTCTTCCATTCATCTATTCCCTGTTTTTTAAGAATTAATGTAGAAAAATAATGTACACTTTCAACATTTTCAATATCTGTAATAATTTCTTCATTTTCTTTCCCACAGTTTGAAACAATAACTATATTTTCTTTATTTCCTGTTTCAATAATCGCTCTTTTTATTCTCTCAAAATCTCGGCTTATTTTCATTAACACTAGATTTTCGTTATTTTCAATTTCTTTATGAACATCAGTTTTTCTGCTGACAGACACTATTTTTAAATCTTCATCTCCAACCATAAGCGGTATATTAAGCCTTGCCGCAATACTGTTAAACGAAGTTATTCCCGCAATAGTTTCAACTTCCACATCATCTGAAATATGTTCCAATACATAAGTATAAGTACTATAAGTCATCGGATCACCTATTGTTAAAAACGCTACATTTTTACCTTTTTCCAATTCAGCACTTATTACATCCGCATTATTTTTTCTAAAAACTTTTCTCGCTTCCACATCTCTTATCATAGGAAATTCCAAAAATAGCTGCTCTACTTCTGGTTTTACATATTCTTTTACAATATTAAAGGCTGTACTTCCTTCTCCGCTTTTTGCCTCAGGCAGTACTATCACATCTACTTCATGCAGTCTTTTTGCTGCTTTAACTGTTATATTTTCAGGATCTCCTACTCCTACACCAATACCATAAAATTTACCTAATTTACTAGCCATTTTTTCTCCTCTAATTTATTTTTTCTACACTATAAATATACTTTATTGCATTTTCAACTTCTTTTCTTGAAGTAGAATAAGTTTTTTTATTATCTTCATAATAATCATATTCATAGCATTTATGTTTAAAATTTTCTATTTTAAAATCATTCAAATTCAGCTTCTTTTCTTCTCGTTGTTATTATTTCCCAGGTCTATATTTTTAATGCTTTTTTTTAATTATATAATTTTCAGGAATACATTCCGCAAATTTTAGAATTTTGAATTTTTTTTAGGAATATAATCCTGTAATTTAAAAATTATCAATGAGGTTTTACTAACTTTTACTTCTTCGTAAATTTAATTAAACTTTTTTATAAACTATATACATTACAGTATATAGCCCGTTTTTTTGCCCTATTGGCAATAACCATAACAACTTCTCTATCCTTAAAGTTATTTTTTAAAAATTATCAAAAAAGTGCTTACTATGCCCTATAACTTCTTTTTCAGCTGATAAAATCAATGTTTCCACTTCCAGATTCCATCCATTTTTTCTGCAATGTTCCTCACATTTTTGTTTTGCTTTTTCAGCTAGCAAGTTAAAGACTTCTTTTTTTTCAATGTACCCAGAAGCCTCTTCAGTTGTATTCGATTCCAGAATTTTATAGACATTTTCTAGCTTTTCACCCACTAACAATGCGTTTGCAGCCAAAATTTCCATTTTTGCATCAGAAACTCGACTGTGTGTATGAAAAATTCCTCCTGCCACTTTTACAAATTTTCCTAATTCTCCAATAAAATAAATTTTCTTAACTTCAAATTCACATGCCTTGTCAAACATATATCCCACAAAATTACTGATTACAACACCCTCTTCAGACTTTTCTGGAAATTCCTTTTTCAAAAACATTTTTCCTCTATTTCCAAAAAGAAATATCGCTGTTTTTGTATTAAAATATGTTAAATTTTGCTTCAGCTCTATTGCAAGGGAAGCCTTCCATGACTCTTCAGACATCGGACGTACAATTCCCATTGTTCCAAGAATAGAAATTCCGCCAATAATTCCTAATTTCCCATTCATTGTTTTTTTGGCAGCTTCTTCACCCAGAGGCACGCTAATTTCAACATCTACTCCTTTTCCAGATGGAAGAAGTTCTTTCACAATACCAGTCAGCATTTTCATTGGCGTTGGATTTATTGCTGATTTTCCAACTTCAACAGGAAGTCCAATTTTTGTGACTTTTCCGACTCCTTTTCCTCCAAAAATATTGATTTTATCATCTTCTCTAAAACTTACTTTTGATATGATTTCTAGACCGTGTGTCGCATCAGGGTCATCTCCCCCATCTTTTATGACAGTTGCTGTTGCATAATCCTCTGTCTTTTCAAAAGACTTAATCTTAATTTTTATCTTTTTACCTGCTGGAACATCTATTTCAACTTCTTCGACTTTTTCAGCTTTTCCTAGTAAAAGTAACAGTGCCGCCTTAGTCGCTGCTGTTGCCGAACTTCCTGTGGTATAGCCATATCGCAGTTTTCTACCGTTAAAATATACATAATTTTCCATTTTTATTTCTCCACAATTATACTAAAATATATCTGAAAATGCTCAAAACTAATAAATTTTCAGTGTTTTTGATTAAATAAAATCAAAATACTAAAAATAAATTTTGGATTTTCAGATATTTACAAATTCATTTATTAATTATTAAAATATTTATCTCTTTCATACATTTGATAAAGGATTCCGTGCATTACACCAACTGCAACTGTACTTCCACCTTTTGTTCCATTTGTTCGTATAAACGGAACATTGTATTTTGAAAGTTCTGCTTTAGATTCAGGACATCCCACAAATCCAACTGGAACTCCAACTATCAATTTCGGTACATTTTCCCCTTCTTTTTTCATTTTTTCAAGTAATGTAAACAATGCTGTTGGAGCATTTCCGATTACAAAAATTTTTGTTTGCGGATCTTTTAACGCTCTTTCCAATCCAACCATCGAACGTGTAATTCCTCTTTCCTTCGCTTCTCTAGCCACATCCGGATCTGCCACTAGACAATATGCCTCTGCTCCAAATTTTTTCAGACCATTTTTATTCAATCCATTAACAATCATGTTTGTATCACAATAAATTTTGCAATTTCCAGCTTCTAATGCTTCTTTTGCTGATTCAATTGGATTATTATGAAATTCAACAATGTTCACATAATCAAAATCTCCAGTTGTATGAATCAATCTTTTTACGATTAATTGCTCTTCTTCACTAAAATGGTCTGCTTTCCCAGCCAACCCTTCTGTAATCATCTCAAAACTCCTTACCTCAATCGATTTTGGATCTTTAATATATGACATAATTTATTCTCCTTTTATTTATTTGAATATGTTAATAACTTTATTTTTTACTTTTGTTTATTTAATAATATTTTTTCATCTATATTTCTAATTTGTTTTCACGCAAAAGCAATGAACAACGTACTCTTACTTGAAAAAGCTACAGCTTTTCTATCAAGTATTTAAAAAACTCTATATTTGAATAAAACGAAATATGCGGGTATCCTGCTAGAAGACTATTTTTTCTATATCCGCAAACCCAATTTCTTCCATCATTTTTTTCTATTTTATAAAATTTTTCTTTTTCATTATCTACAGAAATTTCTGAATAATGAAATTCGTGTCCTTTTGTACAAATTCCATTTTCGGCTTTTATATTTATATATCCAAATCTTCCGATATTCAGCCTATTTTTCATAGAAATTTCCACATCTATCAGTCCACAGAAATCTCCACTATTTCCATCTAGCAAATTCAGTTTATTTGTTAAGTAGATAAATCCGCCACATTCTCCGTAGATTTTTACTCCATTTTCATAAGCCTGCTTTATACTTTCCTTCATAGATACATTTTCAGACAATTCTTTCCAGTAAAGTTCAGGATAACCTCCACCAAGATAAATCATATCAAGATTTTCTGGTATTTTTTCGTCTTTTACAGGGCTAAATTCTACTATTTCTAATCCTGAAAATCTCATCAGTTCCAGATTTGACTCATAGTAAAATGAAAATGCACCATCTTTAGCAACTCCAACACGTTTTCCTTTATATTTATTCTTTAAGTCCTTTATTGGCTCAAAACTGTCCATACTGCTTTTTGTTTCAAATTCTTCTGCTATTTCGTAAATTTTTTCTAAATCTAAGCAATTTTGTGCAATTTCCTTAAACAGCTGTTTCTTTTCCTCAAGCTCTTTTGAACCTTTCAATTCAAAAGCCTGTTTTAATCCCAGATGTCTGCTTTCCACCGATAATTTCTCATTTTTCGGCAAATATCCTACGCATTCTATCCCCGTAAATCTTTCTACCGCTTCCTTCAAGTTCAAGTATAGTTTTTCAGAAGAAACATTATTTAAAATAATGCCCTTTATTTTAACATTTTTATCAAACAGCTTGAAACCCAAAACTTCGGCAGCTATGCTTGTGGAGATTCCTTTTGCGTTAACTACAAGAATTACTGGTATATCAAGTATTCTTGATACATGAGCTGTACTAAAATTATCCTTTTCATGCCCAATTCCATCATAAAGCCCCATAACTCCCTCAACTATAGCGATATTGCTTCCTTTCGCTCCTGTTTCAAATATATGCCTTAACGTACTTTCATCAAACATAAAAGCATCTAAATTACGAGATTTATTTCCCGTGAACAACTCATGATAACCAGGGTCGATGTAGTCTGGACCAACTTTAAAAGGTGCCACATTTTCAAAAGCTGACATCAATATGCTGCTTACTGTAGTCTTTCCACCACCACTCATTGCTCCCGATATAAGTATTTTTTTCATAGCAAGTTTTTTTCCTCCAAAAATTTATAATAATCATTTTCATCAAGATTTTTATACTTGAGATAACTTTTTATTTTCAGTACATTTGGAATATTCAAATTTAATTTCTTCAAAAATTCAAAATCCTCAAAAACCTCGTCCCTGCTCCCTTGCCGTACAATTCTCCCTTTTTCAAGGACATAGATATAGTCAGCAAATTCATAGGCAAAATCTGTATCGTGAGTTGATACCACCATTGTTTTTCCTGCTTTGGAAAAATTATCTAGAATTTCTGATACTCTTTTTGTATTTTTAGAATCAAGCCATGCAGTTGGTTCATCTAGAATAAGAAGTTCTGGCTCCATTGCCGTAATTGCAGCTATTGAGACTCTTTTTTTCTGTCCATAGCTCAGATGATGACAAGGTCTATCTTTTAAATCTGTTATATTGATTTCTTTCATTGCCCTGTTTACATTTTTTTCTACTTCCTCTTTAGAATATCCAAGATTTTCAGGTCCGTAAGCTACTTCCTGAAATACTAAAGGTGCAAAAATCTGTATTTCAGGATCCTGAAAAATTATCCCGACTTTTTTTCTCAATTCTTCGAGATTTTTCTTTTTATGCTCTATTTTTTTCTCTTCAAAATAAATATTTCCCTTTTGTGCTTTCAAAAGTCCATTCATTATTAAAAATAATGTTGATTTTCCTGAGCCATTTTCCCCAAGAAATAATGTTTTTTTCCCTTTTTCAATATTTAAAGTTACATCTTTTAGAGCCTCTGTTTCTTCATCATATGAAAAAGTTATATTTTCAAGTCTAAGCATTGTATTTTACCACCAAATATAAATTTATTATAACTATTATTATTACGAATATTATTTCAAACCCAATTTTTTTATATTTTCTATGAGAAAAATAAACTCCTTTCCCATTCTTGATTCCACAGCCTTTATAGAATTCAGATTATAGTAGTATGTTTTTTTTAGTATAGCAACTACTAGCATTGGAAATGATTTCATCCCATTTTTAAAACTGCTGTATCCTAGTCTTACTTCCTGTGCATTATGTAATTTTTCCTTATTTTCAAATAATAAAAATATATATCTGTAAATTAGTAAAAACATTTCCCTAAATATTTTAGGAAATTTCAGCTTTGCAAATATATAGTCCAAATCTATAATTGGAGTAGAACAAATAAGGAAATAAACTACAGCTATCGAGGAAAATGAACGTAGCAAAAATGTCCATATATCCGCTTTTATAAACAGCAAGGAAATTACAGTTGTCAAAATAAATAAAGCCGGAATAAAGTTCAGCTTTAACAAGTCACCTATTTTCACTTTTACGACAAACAAAAGAAGTAAATTAAACAGTATAAAATTAAAAACAAATACTATTTTACTTCCAGTATAAAGTAAAAATACTAATGTCGTCATTGACAATATAAACTTTACTCCGGGGTTTATATTTTTTATGGGATTTGTGTAAGATACCTTATCTATCAGCATTTTTTCTTTCACCTTTGAAATAGCCTAATACATACCCTACAATTCCTGCACCTAATGCCGCCTGTAATGCAAACAGCAGACTTTCAGTTTCATCTCCTGGTAATTCTATTAAATTTTTAGCCCATGGCTCATAATCAGGTTTTATAGTTTTTATTACTTCTTCTCCCTTGTCATCAGATCCTCCAAATTCAGATTTTACAAGAAGCAAAGGAATAACACCTATTAAAATTATTGCAATTATTAAAATAATATTCTTTTTAAATACACTTTTGTTTTTATTTTCCGACATTAAGCTTCCACCTCTTTTACGCTATATTTTTCAAGTATATTCATCACCACGTTTGTAAGTAGCCCTTCGATAACTGCAAGAGGAACCTGAGTTACTGCAAATACCGCTCCAAATTTGATAAATGAAGCAACTACTCCACCTTGTGGAGATGGATATGCAAGTGCAAGCTGAATTGATGTTACCACATAAGTCGCAAGATCTCCTAACGCTGCTGCCAAAAATACCGCTAACGCCTTATTCTTTTTCTCAAATCCTTTATACACTAAATATGATACAATTGGTCCTGCAATTGCCATTGAAACAGCGTTTGCTCCCAAAGTTGTAAATCCTCCGTGTGCAAGCAATCCTGCTTGAAATATTAATACGATTGTTCCAAGAATGGAAGTTACAAAAGGTCCGTATAATATAGTAGATAGCCCTACTCCTGTAGGATGTGATGAACTTCCTGTAACTGATGGAATTTTTAGTGCCGACAATACAAATATAAATGCACCCGCTAATGCAAGCGTCATTTTTTCCCGCACGCTCCCTTTAGAAACAGATTGAAGCTTCTTTATTCCTATTATCCAAAACGGAATACACACTGCAAACCATACTATAACCCAATTTAAAGGTAAAAAACCTTCCATAATGTGCATTGAATAACCATTTACACCTATTAACAGCATGCTGGTTAAAACCAAAAACAATAATGTTCTCTTTTTCATTTTCTCTCCTTCTCCAAATTTAATTTAACCTTCGGCAAGTTCCAAAAAAAAATCAGCCAAAGCTGAAGCCAATACACGTCAAAACTTCCACAACAATAACTATATCACCATCGTATAGTACGCTTATGGAACAAATCACCGTTGATTTATTTTTACATTGATGTATATTAAATCTTCCCTTCCCAGAAAATTTTATATAAAAAATTATTAGGCAAGTCTCCTGACTAACTTCATCCTACTCGTACCCTTCCCAAAATATCCAAGATATCTCAGTGGTTTTGTGTACTTTCGTCAGCTTCACAGTAGTGGGGGCTGTATCGGATTCTAACCGATTTCCTTATTAAGTTTGTAAAACACCTATAATTCTTTACTATTATTATACTCTCTTTCTTATATTTGTCAACCCTAAAAAAGGATATTTTTTTCAAATTTAAATAATTTATTAATATGATATTGGAGTATACAAAATATTGTTGACAAATATTATAAAATAATTTATAATAAGTATACATATAATATAAGGAGGAAATATAATGGAATTTAGTTTTACTTTAAAAATCAAAGCAAAAAAAGAAGATGCATGGGAATACTATGCAAATATTGAAAAATGGTATGATTGGGAAAAAGACTTAAAAAATATCACATTAAAAGGTGAATTTAAGACAGGTTCATGTGGAACTATGGAACTTGAAGGAATGCCCCCTATGGAATATAAACTTACTCTTGTAAAACCTTTTGAAGAATTTTGGGATAAAACAGAAACTCCGCTTGGAGATATTCTTTTTGGTCATCAAATAATTGATAACAACGATGGAAGCATAAATATAAAACATACTGTAATTTTGGACAGTGAAGATGAACAGCATTTAGAATTTTTAAGCCAAGTTTTTTCAGATGTCCCTCAATCTATATTTATTCTAAAAAATTACTTGGAAAGATAAGGTGATTGATACTTGTTTACATCAAAATATAAAGATAATTCAGAAAAATCAACAGGATTGTTATTTATGAGAGTATACAATAAATGGCATTCTATTATAAAAAAAGAACTAAAGAAAATGAACTTAACACACCCTCAATTTGTTGTTTTAGCTTCACTTGCTTATTTATCACAAAACGGTAATGAAATCACACAAATTATGATTTCAAAACTCGCAGGAATAGATGTTATGACAATATCTCAAATATTAAGTTTATTAGAAAAACAGAATTTTGTAAAAAGAAAAGAACATTCAAAAGATACAAGGGCAAAAGCAGTTATTTTGAACAAAAAAGGAGAAGAAGTATTACAAAAAGCTGTTCCGTTAGTTGAGCAAATTGATGAAGTTTTTTTCGGAAAATTGGATAGGGATGAAAAACAATTTAAACATTTTCTTGCTAGATTAAATGAAGAATAAGAAATATTATCTATAATTAATGATTATGTCAAAATTATTATTTTTATTATTATATTTAAAATTCAAAAAATAAAACAGAATTTTATTCAAAAGGATTATTGACACCAAAATGTTATAATCCTTTTTTATAATTTATCAAAATATTCCTCAAAATTTTTTTGTAAATTACATTAAATTCTTATATAGTTAATTCGCTCATAAATTATACTATTTCATAAATGCTATACTTTTATTTTATAATCCAAATTGCTCAAAATCCAATTTCTTATTTAAAAAAATTTTAATCTCTTCATCATTTCTAAAAGTTCTAAAATATCTTCATCTATTTTATCGTGTTCAATTTCAATCTTTTTTAAATCAATTACATAAAAATATTTTTCCATAGTAACTACTAAATACTCTGAATCAATATATTCAAAATTAGAATAACTTGGTTTTAATACATAAGATAAAACAAAAGAACCATCTTGATTTTCTAGTTTATTAAAACTTTCTAATGCTTTAAATTTATCATTTATTTCTTTTATCCTTTTTTCTATTTGATTATATATTTCATATTTTATTTCTTTATTTTCAATAAATTTAGTTGTATATAAAGGTTCTTTTTTCATTTGTTGAATATCTAATAGTGAGTATTCTTTTTCCATTTGATTATACAGCCTATTTTTTTGATTCCCAGTAAATATAGTTACATATAATGGTTCTTTTTCCAATTTCTGACTATCTAATAATGGAACATACGCGTATTCTTTTTCTATTTTTGAAGGTAAAACTATAAATCTTTCTACTTTTGTTTCCTTTTTTAGTTCAATATAGTCTAATTCAAAATCTCCAAAAAAGCTAATATCTTTTGAATTTTTACAAATTTTTGAATTAATTTTAGTTATTTCTATTTTTTTCTCAGAATAAGATTTAGGCTTATAAATCCATTCAGGAGTAAGATTCATCGTGCAAGGAAAATCTAAAGAAGTTCCAAATAAATAAATTTGAGTAATAAATAATAACAAAAACTTCATATTTCTCATTAAATTCAATCCTCCTATATATAAATGTATAAATTAAATACACAAATATTATAGCATATTATAATAAATAAAAACAAAAAAGAGCAGTATTTTTCTGCTCTTCAAAATTTTTATTTTACATACATTTTTTATATCGTCTTGTTTGCCTCATTACAAGTAGATTCTTTTTATAATTATATCATTAAAATTTACAAAGAATTTTTCACAAAAACCTACTTAACTTCCACCATTTCCCCACGTACAGGAAATATTGCACTCAATAACGACTTCGTATATGGATGTTTTGCTTTTTCAGAAATTTGTCCGCCTTCTATTACTTCCACCACATCTCCGTGATACATTACTACGATTTCGTGTGCAAAAGACTCTATTAGTGCAATGTCGTGACATATAAAAATCATTGTTATGTTTTTTTCTTTTTGTAATTTTACAAGAAGTTCCACTATGTTTTTTTGAATGGAAACATCAAGTGCGGAAGTTGCCTCATCGCATATAAGTATCTCTGGCTCAAGCGAAATTGCTCTTGCGATTCCAAGCCTTTGTCTTTGCCCACCACTCATATTTTGAGGATACTTTGTTACAAATTCTTCAGGCAAGTCAACCATTTTAAGAAGTTCTATAGCTTTTTGCTTTCTTTCCGATCTTTTTAGTCTACTATAATTCAATAATGGCTCTGTGAGGATTTTCATAACGTTCATTTTGGGATTAAAAGCTGACCATGGATCTTGAAAGACTATTTGGATATTTTGTCTATTTTCCCACACTTCCTGTTTTGTAAACTTACTTATATCCCTTCCGTGATATAAAATCTCTCCAGAGGTTGGCTTTTCCAAGTCCATAAGCATATTTACAAGTGTTGTTTTTCCTGATCCTGATTCTCCAACAATTCCCAAAGTTTTTCCTTTATGAATTTTTAAATTCACTTTATTACAAGCCACTACTTTTTTATCATTTAATTTTTCATAAATTTTTGTAAGATTTTTTGTTTCAAGAATTACGTCATTAATATTAGACAAGCCTTTCACCTCCAATTTCAGGCACAGCTTCTAGCAATTTTTTAGTATATTCACTTTTTGGATTTTCTATAACTTCATTTTTATTACCTGCATCAACTATTTTTCCATTCTGCATAACAATTATTTTATCTGAAATATATGCAGCAACTCCCAGATTGTGAGTTACCATTATGATAGAAGTGTCAAATTTTTTTCTGAGATCCATTATTTCCTTTACTATTTGAGCCTGTGTTATAACATCTAATGCACTTGTAGGCTCATCTGCCAGAATAATTTTTGGATGGAAAGTTAGTGCCATTGCTATTCCTACACGCTGTTTCATTCCACCTGACAGTTGGTGCGGATAGCTTTTCATAATGATTTCAGGATCTGGCAAGTTTACTTTGGAAAACATATCTTCTGCTTTTTCTTCAGCTTCTTTTGCTGACATTTTGGAATGTGTCTGAATGTATTCGACAAACTGTTTTCCTATTTTTCTTATTGGATTAAGAGTTCCTCCTGAATCCTGTGAAATCATAGTTATTTCAGTCCCTCGCAGTTCCCTCCATTGATTAAGGCTTTTACTGAGCATTGATTCTCCATTATAAATTATATCGCCTGAAATTATTTTCCCTCCATTTGGCAATAGTCCCAAAATAGAAGAAAGAACGGTAGATTTTCCACTACCGCTTTCCCCAACTATTGTTATTATTTCACCTTTTTTCAATGAAAGAGAAAAATTTTCAACTACTGGATCCTTATCTCCATACTGAATTGTCAAATCTTTTATCTCCAACATAAATTCTCCTTAATTAGCTTTTGCTACATCTTTTGTTATCCAGTAGTAATCCATTGGATACATTTTAAGTCCTGTTACTGCTTTGTTGCTGTAAAGGAATGTAGTTTCATATCCAAAGAACATTGTAGCAGCATCGTTCATTATTAACTGCTGTATTTTTACAATCAGGTCTTTTCTCTTAGCTTTGTCAAATTCTTTTGATAACTCATCAAGCATTTTGTCAACTTCAGGGTTTGAATAACCTGTTTTGTTTGTTTCTGCTTTGCTGTACCAGTTTTCATGCAAGTATTTTTCAGGATCTCCAGTATTTGCAGCAAGTACGTTCCAAATTAACATATCAAAGTTTGAATCGTCTCTCATACTCAAAACTGTTTCATAACTCACAGGCTTTAATGTTACTTTGATTCCAATTTCCTTCATATCTGTCTGAAATGCCTGAGCATAGATTCCTAATTCTTCTCTACTTGTATAAATTACAAAGTTCAAGTCAAGTTTTGATCCATCAGGACGTTCTACAAATCCATCTCCATCCACATCTTTATAACCTGCATCTGCTAATAATTTTTTAGCACTTTCACGATTATAAGCATTTTCATCCTTTAATTCATTAAATCCGAAGTCCAATGTCGGAGGTACTGGTGCTTTTCCTGGAGTTGCTCCACCTTGTAATAAGTTTTGTGTATAGTTTTCTCTATTTGCACCTCTTATTATTGCTTCTCTTAATACTTTATCTTTAAGTCCTTTAGTTTGATTCATAAAGGCATAAGTTGATCTAAGTGATTTCAATTCATTTATTACAATATTTTTATCCCCTTCAAAATCAGCCTTATTAGTAACTTTCAAGTTGTACGCTACATCAATTTCTCCTGATTTTAACGATAATGCTCTTGTATTTTGATCATTTATATCTTTAAATGTTACTTTTGCCAATTTTGCTTTTCCATTCCAATACTTTTCATTTCTTACAACAACTGTCTGTTCACCAGGCTTAAATTCTTGAACAATAAACGGTCCTGTTGATATTGGTCCTTTTTGAGCAAATTCATCTGTATTAACTGATGTATCAACTATTAAGAATAATGGATCTGCCAATGATTCAGGCAATATTGCTACAGGCTCTTTTGTTTTTATTTTCAATTCTTGTCCATTGGCTTCTATTGAAGCATATTTAAAGAATGATTCTGCTCTTTTATTTTTAGCAAATACTCTTTCTATTGATTTTTTTACTGCTTCTGCTGTCAATGGATGTCCATTTGAGAAAGTTACTCCATCTCTTATTTTAAAAGTCCACTCTAATTTATCATTACTTAATTTCCAGCTTTCAGCAAGCAATGGCTGCAAGTTACCTTTTTCATCAAAAATTGTCAAGTTCTCTCCAACACCATAACGAGTTACAACCCAGCTAAAATATTGATCTGTAGGCTCAAGCGTATCTGCAAACGAAGTTACTCCAACTACAAGTTCATCTGGATTAGTTTTACTTTTTGCAGAACCACCTTTTCCACCACATGCTACAAGCAGCATCAATACTGCTAAAATTAAAATTAAAAATTTACTTTTACGATTTTTTAACATTCTTTTCTCCCTATATATTTTATTTTTTGTTACTTTTTTTAATTATTCACTTTTTATATCAACTAAATCTCTTACCGAATCTCCCAGCATGTTGAATATAATTACAACAATTACTATTGCTAGCCCTGGATACATCATCATCCAAGGAGCTCTGCTAAGTGTTGTTCTACCTTCGTTAAGCATTGCTCCCCATTCTGGTGTTGGAGGCTGTGCTCCAAATCCTAGGAATGAAAGTGCCGCTATTTCCAGCATTAATGTCCCCATATCTGAAACTGCTGTTACTATCATCGTTGTAATCATATTTGGAATTATATATTTAAATATTACTGAATAATCCCTGCTTCCTGTTATTTTTGCCGCTTCTACATACAGTTCCTGCTTTATCTTAAGAACCATGCTCCTTGCAAGCCTTGCGTATTTTGTCCAAGTAACTGCCGCTATTGCTATAATTGAATTTTTCACACTTGGATTCAAAAGTCCAGCTATCGCTATAGCAAGAATTAATCCCGGAAATGCAATCATCATATCTCCAAGTCTCATTATTACTGTATCAACAATTCCTCCAAAATATCCTGCAACTACTCCCAGTATAGTTCCTACAGAAAAAATTATAAACATCAAAGTCAAAGTCATGAATATCGAGTATCTTGAACCATATATAACTCTTGAAAACAAATCTCTTCCAAGCTGATCCGTTCCAAAAATATACTGTTTTGATGGACGTTGCAAACTTGGCGCTAATTGTTTAAAAGGATTATTAGGCACTATAAATGGTGCAAAAATTGCAATTAATACCACAATGACTGCAAGCGCCAGAAATATTTTCAGTTGTGTATTTTTTCCAACAAATTTTAATTTATTCAAACCTAAATTACCTCCTCAACCCTTGCATCCAGATATTTATAAGAAATATCTACCGCAATATTTACAATTAGATATAAGAAAGCAATTATAAGCACATAAGCCTGTATCAAAGGATAATCCTGAGATGAAATCGCCTTTACTGCCATTCTTCCCATTCCTGGCCAGTTATAAACTATTTCTACAACTGCAGTTCCTCCCAGAAGGCTTCCTAATGAAAGTCCTAGAAGTGTTATTATTGGAAGCATTGCATTAGGCAGTACATGTTTCCATAAAATATCTCTTTCTTTTATTCCTCTCATTCTAGCCCCTGTCACATAACTTTTTCCAAGTTCTTCAAGGAATATATGTCTTATTTGACGTATATACTTAGCTGACATTGCTATCGCTATTGTAAATGCAGGTAAAATCATTGAACCAAAATCAGCATTTCCGCCTGAAACTGATACCAATCCTAGTTGCACTCCAAAAATACTCAAAAATACTAGCCCTAGCCAGAAACTAGGTACAGACATTCCCATAAATGTTATCATTCTTATCAAATAATCTTGCCATTTATTTTCTTTTACTGCCGCAAGTATTCCAAGCGGTATCGACATTGCACACATCATAAAAAGTGACAGAAAAGATAATGATAATGTAGGCATGAATGCCTGAGCAATTTTCTGAATTACAGGTATTCTTAGTGAATACGATTTACCAAAGTTTCCTTGCAGCACTCCAAACAGCCATTTCCAGTATTGGATGTAGAAAGGCTGGTTAAGCCCAAGTTCCGCCCTAGTTTGAGCCAGAAGTTCAGGCGTTGGAATAAGTCCACACTCTGTCAGCATTACTTGTGCAGGGTCTCCCGGCGAAATATACATAAGACAGAAAGTAAAAAAACTTATTCCAAAAAGTACAATTAATATTTGTGTAGCATATTTTGCTATTTTTTTATTCTTCGTCATTGGTCTAAACTCGTGATACTTATCACTTCCTCCTTCAAAAAATATGACTATTTTATTTATCTCATAGTATTAGTTATATTTTATTATTCCTATACTAATAAGAGATTTTTTTATATTTTTAAAATTTTATATAAACAAAAAAATCCAACTCAGAAAATTGAACTAAAATTTATATATTAAAACAGATGGATAGTATTTATGCAGATTTACAGCAGTTTTTATATATTAAATTTTTCCCTTCCCGAAAAATAAAATTTTTTAATATAGGCAAGTCTCCTGACTAACTTCATCCTACTCATACCCTTCCCAAAATATAATTATATTCCAGTGGTTTTTCAGTACTTTCGTCAGTATCACAGTAGAGGTGGCTGTACCAGATTCTAACTAGTTTCCTTATTAAGTTTTACAACACCTATAAAATTATAAATTTAAAATTATTCTTTTGCTATATTAATAAACTTCTTCTAATTTATCCATAAACATTTCACGTATAAACTGATATTCTCCCATTCCCTTTAATAAAGGTGTTACTTCGTATCCTTCATTCTCAAGAACAGTTTTCCATGAATCATCCTCATCAGAAGCCATATCATTTTTGGCATGATCTCCTGCCACAATCATAAACGGCTTTAACAGTATTTTCTTAAATCCTCTTCCTTTTAACTTCTGGATAACATCTTCAATTGTAACTTTTCCTTCAACTGTTGCTACAAAAATATTATCTTTTCCAGCTTTCTCATATTCCTCTTGAAGCCGTTGATATGTAATGTCTGCGACACTTTCAGATCCGTGACCCATAAATACAATGGCATCATTTCCTTCAAGATTGTTAAATTCTTCATTGCTCACAACTTTTTTAAAGTCTTCATCAGTTGTTAAAAGTGGTTTTGAAATTTTTCCATATTTGTTATTAAGTTTTGAATACTCAATTCCATCTAGAATATGTAAAGACATTGTGATAATCTCATCATATCCTTTATTTTTTAAGGCTTCTAGCCCTTCCTCCTGATCAAATATGTGGATTCCTTCTTTTCTTTCCACTATTCGTCTTATAACTCCTGAAGTGTAGGCTCTTTCCACATTTTCAGTTCCATATTTTGCTTCCACTTCTTTTTGAATCGAGTCAAGGCATTTTTCTCTTGTATCCTTATGCGATGTACCAAAACTTGTTACTAAAATCGCCTTTCTCATAAACACTTCCTTTCCATCTAAAATTATTTACCTTACTGAATCTTTTAAATTTGATTATCAAACTATTCTATATATTTATATTATAATCGTTTTTTTCTTCTTTTGCAACTATTTTTTTAAATTTATTTAACATTTTTTCTACTGGATATAATTTTTTTGCTTTCCCTCAAACCTATTATTTATAGTCATCTTTTTCAATTTTCTTTGAAAATTATATTTTTATAGTAAAATTTAGATTAAATAAAAAAGGTATATAAATATATATACCCACATTTTAAATCTTTAAAATTTATTTTACTTTTGATTTTACATTTTGAAACAATCCTTCTACAAATTCTGCTTTAGTTGTATCACTTCCAGAAATTTTTACAGTTCCTACTATTTCCCGTGCAAAAGGGTACACATTGTAAGTCCATCCATTCTTTGTAGTAATTTGACGAATATTTTTATTTTCTGATGCCGCTACTTCTGTAACTTCTACCTGTCCTTTGTATTTGTTTTTTTCAAATAGCTTCAAAATACTTACAAGTGCAGATTCATCGTGTTTTTCTATAATAAACTCAACTTTATCTGCTCCTGAAAGGTTTTGATACATCTGTTTTGCAAAATCTCCGTCCTTTTTCATTCCAAAGAGAAGATTTGCAAGTCCTCCTCTATTTATTGTTCCTGATATTATTGGACTTTCATAATTGTCATTAATAACTCCAATTACAACTTTGTCAAAAGCTGAAAACGATAGTGTTCCAAAAATAATAAATAATGCTAAAATTAACTTTTTCATTTGTGTCTCTCCTTTTTTATTTTCTCCAGTTTTATAAAAAATTTTAGTTGATATTATATTTCTATCTTCTTCTGCCCTTCATAAATCCTCCACCAAGTCCTGGAATACCGCCACTGTTAAACATTTTCATCATCTGTTTCATTTGCTCAAACTGCTTTATCAATTTATTTACGTCATTTACCTGAACTCCGCTTCCTTTGGCAATTCTCATTTTACGGCTTCCGTTTTTTAGAAGTTTTGGATCACGTCTTTCTTGAACTGTCATTGAAAAAATGATTGCTTCGACCTTTTTCATTTCTTTTTCAGCCATTCCCATGTCAATCATGCTAGTGTCAACTCCTGGTATCATTTTCATAATTCCAGCAATTGATCCCATTTTTCTTATCATTTTAAACTGCTTTAAAAAATCTTCAAAGTCAAACTGGTTCTTTCTAAATTTTTCTTCCATTTTCTTGGCTTCTTTTTCATCAATAGCTTCCTGTGCCTTTTCTACAAGTGAAACGACATCTCCCATTCCAAGAATACGTGAAGCAAGCCTATCTGGGTGAAATGGTGCAATATCATCCAGTTTTTCCCCTTCACTTATAAATTTAATTGGCTTTCCTGCAACTTCCTTTACTGAAAGGGCAGCCCCTCCACGAGTATCTCCATCCAGCTTTGTAAGCACAACTCCAGTAATATCAAGCTGTTCATTAAACTCTTTTGCCACATTAACTGCATCCTGTCCCGTCATTCCATCAACTACAAGCAAAATTTCATTTGGATTAAAACTGTCCTTTATATCTTGCAGTTCATTCATAAGCTGTTCATCAATGTGAAGTCTTCCCGCCGTATCAATAATAACATAAGTCGCATGTTCATTTTTTGAAGCCTCAATTCCCTGTTTTACAATTTCCACCGCATCTGTACTTTCATCAATCGTAAATACAGGAACTTTCACTTGCTCTCCTAATACCTTCAATTGCTTTTTCGCAGCAGGTCTATAAACATCTGCTCCAATCAGAAATGGCTTTTCTCCTTTTGATTTTAGATGTTTTGCTAATTTCCCAGAAAATGTAGTTTTCCCAGCCCCTTGAAGTCCGGAAAGCATTACAATAGTAGGGTTTTTATCAGCTTTTGCGATTGAAACATTTGATCCTCCTAGCACTTCCACAAGTTCATCATTTACAATCTTGATAAATTGCTGTGTAGGATTAACTCCACTAATAACATGTTCCCCTAGTGCCTTTTCCCGAATTTTTGCTACAAAGTTCTTAGCCACTCCATAGTTTACATCCGCTTCAAGCAATGCTAACCGTACTTCCCTCAAAGCATCCTTCATATTGCTCTCTGTCAACTTTCCCTGTCCGCTGACTTTTTTAAATATATCCTTAAATCTGTCTCCTAAATTATTAAACATTATTAACTTTTCTCCTTGATTTTGTATATTTTTTTAATTTTACTGTGTATAGGATAACATATTATGGTGAAAAAGACAATAAGCATAGCAGGTTATTTATGAATTTGCAAAAAATATGATTTAATAAATGGAATTCAAATAAAAATCATAAGAATAATAAACTTTTATTCACTAAAATATATCCAATCCTTTAAAATCAGACTAATTAAAGACTAATAAATCAGGATTTTGAGCTTATATTCTAAAATAATTTTAAAAATAAGTTTATCATAAAACTAGAAATGAGGTAAATAAATATGAAAAAAATAAATTTTATAAAAAAAGAAAATAAAAAATTTGCATTATTGTCAATGTTGTTCTTAATTTTAAGCTGTTCCAACAAAACTGAAAATAATTCTGAAAATAAAAGCAATACAGCAAATGTTGAACAGCAGAAGACAATTTCCCAGGAAGAACTGCAAAAATATACTAAAAATGCCGTTCAAACTCAAGATGCCTTTGTAAGTGTTCATAACAGCGTAAAAGATTCAATTGTAAATATCAGAACTAAAAAGACAGTGACAGTAAATACTTATAACCCATTGGAAGAGTTGTTATATGGACGTTCTGGAGGACAGGAAAAACGTGAATCAGGATCACTTGGTTCAGGATTCGTTGTTTCAAAGGACGGATATATTGTTACAAATAACCACGTTATTGACGGTGCAGACGAAATTTATGTAAAATTCTCAAATGGACGTGAATACCGTACAAAACTTGTAGGAACTTCACCTGAAGTTGACATTGCCGTACTAAAAATTAATTCAAACGAGACTTTTAAACCATTAGAATTTGCAAATTCGGATCAAGTCCAAATCGGACAGTGGTCAATAGCCTTTGGAAATCCATTGGGATTGAACGACTCGATGACAGTTGGAATTGTAAGTGCTGCAGGACGTAGCTCACTTGGAATTGAAGAAATAGAAAACTTTATTCAAACAGATGCCGCTATCAATCAGGGAAATAGTGGAGGTCCATTAATTGACATAACAGGAAAAGTTATTGGAGTAAACACTGCGATTTATTCACAAAGCGGAGGAAGTGTAGGAATCGGATTTGCTATTCCAGCAAACTTGGTAATGACGGTAAAAGACTCAATTATTGCAAACGGTAAATTTGAAAAACCATATATTGGAGTATATTTAGATAATTTAGATGAAAACAAAGTAAAAGCTCTTAACTTAAAATCATCAAATGGTGTATTCATAGGAAATGTTGTTCCAAATGGTCCAGCCGCAGCTGCAGGAATAACTAGAAATGATGTTATTACAGCTGTTGATGGAAAAAGCGTAAACTCTGCAGGTGCATTTGTTGGAGAAATAGCCGCTAAAAAAGTAGGACAAACTATAAAATTAACTGTCCTTAGAAATGGACAGTCAATAGAAATACCAGTAAATCTTATAAAAACTCCAAACGCTATTGAGCAGCAACGTATTATACAACAAAGACAGCAACAGCAACTTGGAAGATAATAAAAAAGACGAAAAAAGTATCTCAATCATTGATTGGGGTATTTTTTTACAAAATTAAAGCAATAAAAAATGGAGAAAACTCTTTATTGTAAGTTTAACTCCATTTATTTTTTTATTTAGTTAATTCTTTTATTACTTCCAACGCTTTTTCGTAATCTGGATGTTCTCCAACTTCTTTTACATATTCTACATATTTAATAATTCCGTCTTTATCTACAATAATAGTTCCTCTTGACAATAATCTTAATTCTTTTATTACAAATCCATATTTTGTTCCAAAATCTAACTCTTTATGGTCTGAAGCCGTTAAAGCGTTTTTTATTCCTTTATCTGCACAATATCTTCCTAATGCAAATGGTAAATCAGCTGAAATTGTAAGCAATTGAACATCATCTCCAAAACTTGCAGCTTCCTGATTAAATCTAGCCAGCTGTAAAGCACATACTCCAGTATCAACTGATGGAAATACTGCTATTACAACAACCTTTCCTTTATAGTCACTTAATTTTACTTCCTTTAGTTCTGGTGATAAAACTGTAAAGTCTGGCGCTACTTCTCCAGCTTTCACTTCTGTTCCCACAAGAGTTACAGGATTTCCCTTGAATGTTACTTTATTTTTTATTTCTGCCATTATTCCTTCTCCTTTACTTTAATAATTATAATTTTTTAATTTTAAATATTTGTAAATAATTTTTATTACTTTTAAAAGTAAAATACCATAGCTTCATATAAAAACAAAACTTGAATAGAACAACTATAATTGAAGAATTTGTTTTTAAAATAATTTGATTACAGCTTTTATATTTACAACTATCTACTTTTTGTAATTATAACATATTTAAAATTGTTTGTATAGTAAAATTATTTGATTTACAAATAATTTATTTCTTTTCTAAAATATGTGTCATCCCTTGTTCCACGATATGCTTTATATGATCGTCTTCCAGCGAGTAATACACAATTTTCCCTTCTTTTCTATACTTAACAAATCTTCCTTGCTTTAGGACTCTTAGCTGATGTGAAATAGCAGATTGAGTCATTTTCAAAAGATTTGCAATATCGTATACGCACATTTCTTCTTGAAATAAGGCACTTAATATTCTCATTCTAGTTGTATCTCCTAGTATCTTAAAAAAGTCTGCCAAATCATACACAACTTCCTCTTCTGGCATCATTTTTTCGACCTTTTCCACAATATCCTTATGAATAGCCTTTATTTCATAATTTTCATTTTCTTCTTCCAGTATTTTATTCATTTTCCCTCCCAACTTTTGAGACATATATTGTTATTATACCATGTATTTAAATAAGTGCAAAATTAGATTTTTTCTTTTACCAACTAAGATAAAAAAAAGTGAAAATTTACTAAAAAATTGTTATAATGTAACAAGTTACTTTTGTATTTTTACTAAAAAATCTAAATAAAAATGATAATTTTAATAAAACAAGGAGAGACTTTCTGAAAAGAAACAAATATAAATTATTAATTTTAGCCAGTATTACGGCTTTTTCTATTATTTCATTTGGATTATCTAACAAAAACATGACCAAAACACCTTCAAAACCTGATACTGAAGAGGCATCTAAAAAAGCTGGTCTTACAATTTCGAAGGCAGAACTGGATGTTGTAGCTGATAAGATTTTTAAAAATGAAGCCGGTGGAAAAAAAGAAGATATTGTATATTGGAATATCGGAGAAGATTTTCCCTCTCTTGGAATTGGACATTTTATATGGTACAGGGAAGGGCAAAGAGGAAAATTTGCAGAAAGCTTTCCACAGCTGGTAGCTTATTATAGGGCTCACAATATAAAATTACCTAAGATTATGGAAGAAAATGAATATTCGCCTTGGGCAAACAGAGATGAACTTTTTAGACAAAAAAGAATTTTGAACAAAGACATTATTGAATTGACAAATTTTCTTTATAATACGAAGGATGTTCAAGTTTCATTTATTTTTGAGCGTCTTGAAAATTCTTTGGAAAAAATGCTTGAAATTGCTGATAATCCAGAAAATGTAAAAAAACAATTTTACCGTGTTGCAAAATCTCCAAATGGTCTTTATCCTTTAATTGACTATGTTAATTTCAAGGGAGAAGGAACTACAAGAACAGAAACTTATAAGGGTGATGGCTGGGGACTTCTTCAAGTTCTGGAAAATATGAAAGGGACTGAAACTGGAAAAGCGGCTCTTATAGAATTTAGCAATTCTGCAAAATTTGTCCTTGAAAGACGTGTAAAAAATTCTGATCCTGAAAAAAATGAAAAAAAATGGCTAGCAGGATGGTTAAATCGTTGTGATACATATAAAAATTAGTTTAATCAGTTAAAAATTTTTAAAACAATATTTTATAGATAAATAAATAGTCTAAATTTTTATATTTAATTTTAATATAAGTTTAGACTATTTTTATTTGTATTTTATTACTTAAAATTCAGTAAAATATATTGTATTTAGAGAATCATTATTTATCCATAAAAAAAATTAATAGTAAAAAAATATTTTTATAAATAAATTTGCTTGCAAATATTACTATATATAAGATATAATATACATATATAAAATTTTAGCGAAAGGAAGCGAGTATGAAAAATATTTTAAAGTTTTTAATTAAAAGAATCGCAATGGGGCTTGTAACGTTGTGGCTAGTTATTACTATTACATTTTTTCTGATACATATGTTACCTGGTGATCCGTTTCAAAGTGAAAAAGCGATACCACCTAAAGTAAAGGAAAATCTAATGGCAAAATACCATTTGGATCGTCCACTTGGGGAACAATATGTTGAATATCTAAAAAACATAGCAAAAGGAGATTTGGGAGCATCCATGAAAGTTCGTGGAAGAACTGTTAATGATGTTATTAACAAAAGTTTTCTGACATCTGCAGATTTAGGAGCAAGATCTATTATATTTGCACTAGCTCTTGGAATTCCGCTTGGAATTATTGCAGCTCTTAAAAGAGGAAAATTTCAAGATAGGCTTTCAATGATTGTTGCAATAATTGGAATATCTGTTCCAAGTTTTGTATTGGCAGGACTTATGCAGAAGTATTTTGTTGATGTGCATAACGGTATTTTAATTGATAAATTTAATCTGCCTCTTGTAAGAATTTTATTATCGGGATGGGACAGACCTGAGAAAAAAATATTGCCAGTTATTGCACTTGGACTTTACACAGTAGCATTAATTGCACGTTTATTGAGAGACAAAATGATAGAGGTAATGGGTCAGGATTATATAAGGCTGGCTATTGCAAAAGGAGTAAAACCAAAAAATATCGTATTTAGACACGCTTTAAGAAATGCAATTTTACCAATTATTACAATAATGGGTCCAACAATTGCAGCAGTTCTTACAGGATCGTTTGTAATTGAAAAGATGTTTTCAATTCCTGGATTAGGAAAATATTTTGTTGACAGTATCAATGATAGGGATTATACAATGGTACTTGGAGTTACGGTATTTTATGCAATATTCCTAATCGTTATGATGATACTTGTAGATATTGTATATGTTTTAGTTGATCCTAAAATTAAACTTGGAAAAGGAGATGAGGTATAGTGGCAGAAAATATAAAAAAAATTATAACTGAAAATGATTATATCCCAACGCCTGAAGACTTTCAAATTGTAGGTCCTGACACCAATCAAAGCGAAGTAATCTACAAACCAAGTTTAACATTCTGGCAGGATGGATGGAGAAGATTCAAGAAAAATAAATTAGCTTTGTCATTTTTGGGAATAACTCTTGTTTTCTTATTTTTAGCAATATTTGGACAAAGTTTGACAAAATATTCTTATAGAGCTCAAGATTTATCAGCTAAATTTTTAAGCCCAGCGAAAGGGCTTGCAAAAGGACATTATTTAGGAACTGATAATTTAGGACGTGATTTATTTGCAAGACTTTCACAAGGGATAAGAATTTCAATGGAATTATCTTTGATAACAGCTGCAATCTGTGTTGTTTTCGGAACAATTTATGGAGCTGTATCAGCATATTTTGGTGGGATTATTGACACGATAATGACTAGAATTGTAGAAATATTATTAATTATTCCATCAATGATTTATATAATCTTGTTAATGGTTGTAATGGGAAACAGTGTAAAAACAATAATTATCGCAATGTCTCTTACAAGATGGTTAAATTATTCACTGTTAGTACGTGGAGAAGTCCTAAAAATAAAGGAAAATGAGTTTGTATTAGCTTCAAAATCACTTGGTGGAAACTTTTTATGGATAACTCTAAAACACTTAATTCCAAATACATTAAGTGTAATAATAATAAGACTTACAACAGATATACCAAACATTATCTTTACTGAAGCATTTTTAAGTTTCATTGGGCTTGGAGTACCAATTCCACAGGCTTCACTTGGAAACTTGGTATTTGATGGTTTCGTAAATATGACTTCGTATCCATATTTATTCATTATTCCATCAGTTGTAATTTCATTAATTACATTGGCATTTAATATAGTTGGAGATGCTTTAAATGATGCATTAAATCCAAAACTAAGAGATTAAAAATTTAAAATTTTAAAAATTTTATAAAATTTACTATTCTATAATTTAATATTATTTTTCTTAATTTCATTTATTTTAGTTTATTTAAGCAAGGGTATCAAACGCCATACCCTTGCATCCCCGCTTTACGCAAAACTTTCTTATAAAGAAAAAATAAAACTCGATTTTGAATATAAGTTATTTTAATACGAATAACCGTATATAATTCAAAATATGTTTCAAAATCTCAAACAGTTATTTTTTCTTTAACGAAATTTTGCTTTAATAATTAAATAAAAAAGTTAAATGAATTAAAAATAAATAGAGTTAATAAAGAAAAAGTATTTAGTTATAAAAGTTATGTAAAAACAATCCATATTAATACAGAGAGGATTAGAGAATGGGAAAAAAATTATTAGAAGTAAAAGACTTGAGTGTTTCTTTTAATACGTATGCTGGAGAAGTTCAGGCTCTTAGAGGTATTAGCTTTTCTGTGGACCGAGGGGAAACACTTGCAATTGTTGGAGAGTCTGGTTCGGGTAAATCGGTTACCGTACAGACAATTATGAGATTAATACCGGTGCCTCCAGGAGAAATAAAAAATGGGGAAATCCTTTTTGAAGGCGAAGATTTAGTAAAGGCTTCCATTGAAAGAATGAGAGAGCTTCGTGGCGGAAAAATAGGAATGATATTTCAAGATCCTATGACATCGCTTAATCCAACAATTAAAGTTGGAAAGCAGATTATGGAAGGAATTTTGATTCATAAAAATGTAACAAAGGAAGAGGCAAAGCAGCAAGCCATTGAAATGCTTAGAAAAGTTGGTATTCCTAAACCTGAAGAAAGATTTCATCAATATCCACATGAATTTTCTGGAGGAATGCGGCAAAGGGCTGTTATAGCCATTGCTCTTTCGTGTGAACCGGACTTATTGATTTGTGATGAGCCAACAACGGCTTTGGATGTTACAATTCAAGCACAAATACTGGATTTGATAAATGAACTGAAAAAAGAATTAAATATTGCCGTAATACTTATAACGCACGATTTGGGAGTAGTTGCTGAAACTGCTGACAGAGTGGTTGTCATGTATGCCGGGGAAAAGCTGGAAGAAGCTCCTGTAAGGGAATTATTTAAGAATCCAAAGCATCCTTACACTTGGGGACTTTTGAAATCTCTGCCAAGACTGGATATGAAAATGGGTGAAAAATTGGCTTCTATTCCAGGAACTCCTCCAGATTTATTAAAACCGCCTGTAGGAGATCCATTTGCACCACGTTCTGAATATGCAATGAAAATTGACTATGAAAGAAAACCTCCAATGATTGATTTAGGAAATGGACATTTTGTAAAATCGTGGCTTTATGTTGACGGTGCTCCAAAAATAAAATCTCCTTTTGAATCAGAGGAATCTGATGAATTACAAAATGAAGGAATGGAGGGGAAATAATGTCAGTTAACGAAAATAAAAAAGAAAAACTAATAGAAATGAAAAACTTAAAAAAATATTTCCCAATGAAAAAAAGACAAGTCCTAAAGGCTGTGGAAAATGTTACAATGGACATTTACAAAGGTGAAATTTTAAGTCTTGTAGGAGAATCAGGTTCTGGAAAAACTACACTTGGAAGAACTGTCAGCAGACTTTATACAAAGACAAATGGAGATATTTTATTTAACGGAAAACCAGTAGAATCTTATGGAAGAAAAGAATTTACAAAAAAAGTCCAGATGATATTTCAAGATCCGCAGGCTTCCCTTAATCCAAGAATGACTGTCGGAGATATTATTGCTGAAGGAATTGATATTCACAAGCTAGCAAGTTCAAAACAGGAAAGAATGGAAAGAGTTTACAGCCTTTTGGAAATTGTTGGACTAAATAGGGAGCATGCAAGCCGTTTCCCGCATGAATTTTCTGGAGGGCAAAGACAGAGAATTGGGATTGCAAGAGCATTAGCCGTTGATCCAGAAGTATTAGTGTGTGATGAGCCAATTTCGGCTCTAGATGTGTCAATTCAGGCACAAGTTGTAAATTTATTAAAGGATTTGCAAAAAGAAAGAAATTTGACTTTACTATTTATTGCACATGATTTGTCAATGGTAAAATATATTTCAGACAGAGTAGCAGTTATGTATCGTGGAAAAGTAGTAGAACTGGGAACTCCAGAAGTTGTTTACAGCGACCCTGTTCATAGCTACACAAAGTCTCTTATTTCCGCTGTACCAATAGCAGATCCTGATTTCAAGAAAACATCAAAAATTGATATGGATGAATCATATTTAAGAAGTCCAATGGGAGATGCTTCTGAAATAGGTATTATCCCTGAAACTCCTGAATTAACTGAATATAAGCCAGGACACTTTGTGGAAACTTCTTTCTTAAAGGAAAAAGGACTTATTTAAAAAATATTTTAATGTTTCAAAATAATTTATTTATAAAAAATCAAAATTTTAGAAAGGAAATATCAGAATTATGAAAAAAAGTTTTTTAGTACTTTGCTTACTTATATCAATGTTTATCATCTCTTGTGGAAAATCTGGCAATGATGGTAAATCAGCAGCATTTAACATCGAAGCTGAACCAACATCTTTAGATCCCCAAGTTTTAACTGATATAAGCGGATTTATGGTTACAAATATGACTTATGAGCCTCTTGTGAGACTAAACGAAAAAAATGAAGTTGTTCCTGCTGGAGCTGAAAGCTGGACTAAATCAGAAGATGGAAAAGTATGGACATTTAAAATCAGACAAGGAATGAAATGGAGCAACGGAGATCCTGTTACAGGAAAAGACTACTTTAACGGAATCAAAAGAGGAATCGATCCTAAAACTCGATCTGAATATTCAATACTTACTTTCTACATTGAAAATGCAGAGAACTTTAATAATGGAACTATAAAAGACTTTGGACAAGTTGGAGTAAAATTAAAAGACGACTATACACTTGAATTTACTTTATCAAAACCTGCACCATTCTTTATAAAAACATTAATTATGCCAGTTTACTTCCCAGTTAATGAAAAAGCATTGGCCACTAATGGCGAAGCGTACGCAACTGCAGCTGATAAATCAATTTATAATGGGCCATTTATAATGGAAGAATGGGAACATAATAGTAAAGTTGTTATGAAGAAAAATCCTAATTACTGGAATGCTCAAAATATAAAATTAGATACGCTTACAGCAGCAATTGTAGCAGATTTTGACGCAGCTACAAACTTCTTCGAAAACAAAGAACTAGATTTAACAAGAATTTCTGTAGAAAAAATGGAAAGTTACAAAGGAAAACCAGAATTACATACAGTTCCTGATGGAAGAGTGTACTATTTTGGATTTAACCGTTCACATCCTGTGTTAAAAAATATAAAAATTAGACAAGCTCTATCTCTTGCAATAGACAGAAAACAGCTTGTTGACAGTGTTCTAAACGGAGTAGGACTTCCTGCCTCAGGAGTTGTTGCACTTGGAAATGCTGGGGAAAAAGGTGATTTTAGAAAAGAAGCTGGAGATTTATTTGCACAATTCTCAAACACTACTCCAAAACAGTTGTTTGATGAAGGATTAAAAGAATTAAATATTACTCCTGCACAAGTTAAGTTAAAATTAACTGTTGACGAAAAGGGAACTGGTAAAAAAGAAGCAGAATTTTATCAAGCTCAATGGAAAGAAAAATTAGGAATTGATGTAGAAGTAGAAGTTCTGACTACTAAAGAAAGAATTGCACGTGCAAAAGCTGGAGAATTTGACATAGTAAGATACGGTTGGGGACCTGATTATGCAGATCCTATGACTTATTTGGAAATTTTCCACTCAAAGGCAAAAGATATTAACTTTGCTAAATATTCAAATCCTGAGTATGACAAATTAATTGACTTGGCTAAAGTTAACCAAGATAATAAAACTAGAATGGATGCGATGAAAAAAGCAGAAAAATTATTATCAGATGACTTTACATATTCAGCACTTTACTATCAAGTAGGGGTATATTTAATAAATCCTAACTTAAAAGGTGTTGTTTTACGTTCAGTTGGAGATTCTGTAGACTTTTATAGCGCTTATATCACAAAATAATTTTAATTTACTAATTTAATACGCCAAAAGAAAGGGTGAGTGCAGGTATGAAGAAAATATTACTAATCTTTACAATATTACTGGCTTTCGTTATTTCCTGTGGAAAAGGTGGAGATTCTGAAACATTAAAGCTCAACTTAAAAGAAGAAGGGAAATCTTATGATCCACAGCTTGCAAATGATTCAACGGGAGAATTTGTGGATTCACTTATTGCTGAAACATTAACAAGACAGGCAGAAGATGGAAAATCTATTCCTGGTGTGGCAGAAAAATGGGAACACAACGAAAATTCAACAGTGTGGACATTCCACTTGAGAAAAAATGCAAAATGGAGCAATGGTGATCCTATTACGGCAAAAGACTTTAGAGATGGTTGGGTTAGAGCATTAAAACCTGAAACAGCAGGAGAATATGCAGACAAATTATTTTACATAAAAAATGCTGAACAATTTAACGCAGGAAAAATTAAAGATGAAAATCAGCTTGGTATAAAGGTTATCGATGATTACACACTAGAAGTAACATTGAACAATCCTCTTACCTACTTTGATTCGATTGTAAGAATTCAGACTTATGCTCCTCTAAACAAAAAATTCTATGATAAAGTAGGAGAAAAATATATGACATCTCCTGAAACATCAATTTCATCAGGTGTATATGTAATAAAATCTTGGACAAGAGATTCAGAAATTGTATTCGAAAAAAATGAAAACTACTGGAATAAAGATAACATCAAATTAAAATCTATAAAGATGTTATTTATAAATGATCCTAATGCCAGCGTAAATGCTTTTAAAAATGGAGAAATTGACTCAACAAACATCTCTATTGAGCAGGCTAAGGAATTTAAGAATGACAAACGTAAACTGCTTACAAAAGATGGTTCTGTCTGGTATATGACATACAACATGAAAAATAAAGTTCTTGCGAACAAAAAAATTAGACAAGCTTTATCACTTGCTGTAGATAGAGAAAAATTGATTACAGATGTACTTGATAATACAGGAGAAGCTGCTTACACTTATACAACAAAAGGTGTTGGAATCAACGGTATTTCAAAAGATTTCTCTGAAGAAGCAGGAAAAATTTTCCCAGCTTACAATCCTCAAAAAGCAAAACAATTGCTAGCAGAAGGATTAAAAGAGCTAGGATTACAAAAATTGCCTGATTTAACAATGATTTTCAATGATTCTGGAAATAATAAGGTTATTTCTGAATATATTCAGGAAAGTTTAAGAACAAATTTAGGAGTAAACCTTAAAATTGAAGGAATGACATTCCAATCAAGACTAGATAAAATGCAACACAGAGATTATGAAATTGCTCTTGCAGGTTACAACGGAGATTATAACGATGCAATCACTTACCTAGATAGATTCCTGACAAAAGACGGAAATAATTTTTCAGATTACTCTAATCCTCGTTACGATGAACTTGTGAAAAAAGTTAAAAGTTCTGGAAATCAGGAAGAAAGAGTTAAGAATATGATTGAAATGGAAAGAATAATTGCAGAAGATATGCCTGTGGGACTACTTTACTATAGACAAAATACAAAATTATTAAATCCAAGAGTTCATAACATTGTATTTAGTCCAATAGGAAAAGATTTCGTTTTGGATAATACTTATATAAAATAATAAATAAAATTGTTTAATTTTGAAATTATTCAATAAATTTAATATAAAATTTTGAAGGAGAAAACTGTTATGAAAAAAATATTAGCTATGTTAATGATGCTGATTTTCGTTATTTCTTGCGGGAAAAGTGGCGGAAATAGCAAAACGTTTACTTTAAATTTGACGGATGAGCCAAAATCTATTGATCCGCAAATATCAACAGATATTGGTGGAGGAACTGTCAATGATCTTTTAATGGAAGGATTGACTAGAAAAGGAAAAAATGGAACATTTGAGCCAGGACTTGCTAAAAGCTGGGATAAATCGGCTGATGGATTAAAATGGACATTTCATTTAAGAGATAATCTAAAATGGAGCAATGGTGATCCAATTACTGCCCAAGACTTTAAAAACGGATGGCTTCGTGCATTAAAACCTGAAACAGCTTCTGAATATGCATATATGCTTTATCCAATAAAAAATGCAGAAAAATACAATAAAAAAGAAGGAACTGCAGAAGAAGTTGGAATAAAAGTTATCGACGATAAAACTTTGGAAGTAGAACTTGGAACTCCAGTTCCATATTTTGACAGCCTTGTAGCATTCAAAACTTACATGCCATTAAATCAAAAATTCTTTGATGAAACAAAAGATTCATATTTTACAGAATCTGAAAAAACAATATCTTCAGGTGCCTACACAATGGAAAGCTGGACACATGGCTCAGAAATAGTATTCAAAAAAAATCCTAATTACTGGGATGCGCCTAATGTAAAAGTTGAAAATATTGTGTACAAAATAATACCTGATAATAATTCAGCATTAAATGCATTTAATAACAAGGAAGTAGATGTAACTTCAATTACAGCTGAACAAGCAAAAGGATTTAAGGATAATCCAAAAATGGTTTCAAATAATGATGGATCAGTATGGTATCTATTATTTAACTTTAACAACAAAACACTAGCAAATGTAAAAATTAGAAAAGCTCTTCTTATGTCAATCGACAGAGAAGGTTTAGTAAAAAATGTATTAAATGGATATGGAACAGCGGCAAAAACTCTTGTTCCAAAAGGAATAGGAATAAAAGGATTGAATGACAAAGACTTTACAGAACAAGTTCCTACTTCAACATTAGCATACAATCCTGCAGAAGCTAAAAAATTATTAGCAGAAGGGCTGAAAGAAACAGGAGCAGCAAAATTCCCTAATATGTCAATGTTAATTAATGAAAGTGGAAATAATAAAGTTATTGCAGAATATATTCAAGAGCAATTAAGAAAAAATTTAGGTATTGAATTAAATCTGGAAATAATGACTGCTCAGGAAAGATTCTCAAGAATGAAACAAAAAAACTTTGACTTAGTTCTTGCAGGATGGTCTGGAGATTATCCTGACCCAATTACATACTTAGATTTATTTGAATCAACAGGTGGAACTAACTATGGTTCATATAAAAACCCTCAATATGATGCTTTAGTTAAAACTGTCAGAGGTACAGCCGATCAAAACGTCAGAATTCCTGCACTTGTTAAACTTGAAGGATTAGTTGCGGAAGATTTACCAGTTGGTGTGCTTTTCCACAGAGAAAAACAATATTTAGTTGATGAAAGAGTTCAAGGACTTGGATTTGTTGCAGTTAGTGGAGAATACTATTTCGGAAATCTATCATTAAAATAAGTTAAATTATAGGGGGTATCGTGTTATACCCCTTATTTAGTAGTTTAAAATTTTACAGAAATATCTAAAAATAGGAGGAAATAAATCAATGAAAAAACTGTTTTTGATATTGACATTGCTAATGTTTGTACTTTCGTGCGGAAGTAAAAATGGAAGTAATGGAAATACATTTACATTAAATATAGTAACTGAACCATCATCAATTGATCCGCAAATAACAACAGATGTTCCTGGTGGAACTGTTGATGAACTAATTTTAGAAGGCCTTTTAAGAAAAGACAAGACTGGAAAATCTGTTGCTGGTATTGCTGAAAAATGGGAAAAATCAGAAGACGGACTTATTTGGACGTTCCATTTAAGAGACGGTGTGAAATGGAGCAACGGAGATCCTGTTACTGCAAAGGACTTTAAAGCTGGATGGCTTCGTGGATTAAATCCTGACACAGCAGGAAGTAATGCAAGTATGTTATTTGTAATAAAAAATGGAGAAAAATACAATTCTAAAAAAGCTTCAGAAAATGAAGTTGGAATAAAAGTTGTTGATGATAAAACATTACAAGTAACTTTGGAAGCACCTACTCCATATTTTGATGATTTAGTTACGTTCAAATCATTTATGCCGTTAAACCAAAAATTCTACAACGAAGTAAAGGATAAATACTTTACAGATGCTGAATACACAATTTCAAACGGTCCTTACACTATGGAAAGCTGGACTCACGACTCAGAATTAAAATTCAAAAAAAATCCTAACTACTGGGACGCATCTAATGTAAAAACTGACAATGTCGTATTAAAAATAATCGCTACAGATTCAGCTGTTAATGCTTTTAAAAACAAAGAAGTTGATGTAACTGCTATAACTTTTGAACAAGCAAAAGAATTTGCTGGAAAACCAGAACTTGTAAAAGCTGATGATGGCGGAATTTACTACTTGCTATTCAACACAAAAGAAAATGTATTTAAAAATGCAAAAGTAAGACGTGCAATAACTATGGCAATAAATAGAGATGAACTTATAAACAAAGTTCTTGAAGGCTCTGAAAAAGCAACTAAAGCGTTCACTCCAACTGGAATTGGACTAAACGGCATTGCAAAAGATTTTGCACAGGAAGTTACAACTGACCAGCCTAAATTCAATGTTGAAGAAGCTAAGAAATTACTAGCAGAAGGACTTAGGGAAGAAGGATTAACAGAACTTCCAAGATTTGAAATTTTATTTAATGACACAGGAAGCAGAAAAGCTATTGTCGAATACATTCAAGAAAACTTGAGAAATAACTTAGGAGCAAATGTCGAACTGGATGTTGTAACAGGTAAGGAACGTGTTGAAAGAACTAAAAAACGTGATTATCAAGTTGCTCTTATGAACTGGACTGGAGATTTCCTAGATCCAATCACATATTTAGATTTATTTGAAAGCACAAATGCAAACAACCGTGGAGATTTCAAAAACGCAAGATATGACGAATTAACTAAAATTGTAAAAAGCTCTGCTGATCCAAAAGTAAGAGTTCCAGCAATGTTAGAAATGGAAAAACTTATCTCTGAAGAGCAACCAGTTACAATCTTATTCCAAAAACAAAAACTTTACTTAGTAAATCCAAAAGTTAAAAATCTAGGATTTGTATCAATTGGTGGAGAGTTCTTTATAAGAGATGTTGTAATGAATTAACTTAACGTAAGGGCATCACACGACATGCCCTTACAATTTTGATTGAGTAATTATTTTAATTAAATTAATACTAAACCTCGTTTAAAAATTAAAATAAATTTTTATAATAGGGGTGTTCAACAGTTAATTCATAATCATTCAACTTTTTTATTTTCGTAGGATTGCTCATTGCCACACAGAAAAATGCTCTGACAGGTTATTTGTACTAGAATTTGATTGAAAAATTTAATTATTTAAAAATATTAGGTTTATATCCTTTATTAGAAAAGTTTGTAATAAATTTGTTATTTAAATGAAGGTTAATATAAAGTAAATTAGTGAATATTTTAATAAAAAAAGGAATATAATTTTATGAAAAATAAATTTATCCTACTGGACAGAGATGGTGTAATAAATGTAGAAAAATCATATTTATATAAAATCGAAGATTTTGAATATGAAAAAAATGTAATTAAAGGACTTAAGGAATTACGTGATTTAGGGTATAAATTTGCGATTATAACAAATCAGTCTGGAATTGCGAGAGGATATTACACAGAAGAGGATTATTTAAAATTGCAGGATTTTATTGAAAAAGATTTGTTAAAACATGGGATAAAGATTGAAAAATCATATTTTTGCCCACACCATCCAAATGGAACTCGAAAATATGGTATTGAATGTAATTGCCGAAAGCCGAATACTGGTAATTTTGAACTAGCGATAAATGAATTTAATATTGATACTAAAAATTCTTTTATGATTGGCGATAGGCCAACTGATTTGATTCCGGCAGAAAAATTGGGGATTACTCCTGTTTTAATAAAAACAGGCTATGGATTGAAAAGTTTGGAAAAACTTGAAGAAACAGGGCTAAATCCTGTAGTTGTAAATGATATTCTAGATTTTTCAGAAAAATTGAAAAACAAAAAAATTATTATTGAGTAAAAATATAAAAAAGGTAAATTTACCTTCCTTATAAATGAAAAAGTTCTAATCTTTATTGACTAGAACTTTTTTTACTATCTTTATTTTAGTGTTGTTAATATTTTTTCAAACAATCCTTCTTCTGTATATTTCTTAGGCTCTATTCCTACTTTCAATCCATATTTTTCAATAGTTTTTGTAGTAACAGGGCCAATAGAGACTATAACTTTATTTTTCAGAATCTCTTTTATTTCCTCATTTTCACTTAAGTTTATGCTATCAGCAAAGGCTTTAAATGTTGATGAGCTTAAGAACATTAAAATATCGCTTTCTTTTATGTATTTTTCTGCTTTTTCCTTTTCCACTTTAACTGTCTGAGTTTTATACACTACAAGTTTTTCATAATTTCGATTGTATAAATCTGAATATTTTTTTTCATTTACTGGAGAAATGTCAGATACTATAAACAGTATTTTTTCTCCTTCCTTAGTAAAATTCACACTTTCGCTTGCCAGTCTTTCCACAGTGTATTCTTCTGGATAAAAATCTGGAATTATTTTATATTTTTCAATTTCTTCAGCAGTTTTTTCTCCCACTACACCTATTTTAACATTTCCCAAAGAGCGAATATCCTTTACTTTTTTCATAAATCCAATAACAGAATTTATGCTGTTAAATAGAAGGGTACTGTATTCTTTCAAATCAGGCATTTCAAAGTCGACATATTCTATATTAATAAATGGAAGGCTCAAAGCCTGTCCGCCAAGTTCATTTATTTTATTTGATATATTTTGTTGTTTTTCCCTATTTCTTGTAACAAGAATATTTTTCCCAAATAACGGCTTATTCTCAAACCATTTCATTTTTTCCCGTAAATTCACCACTTCTCCAATTAAAATAATGGCAGGCGATTTTATATTATGTTCTTTTACTGTATTTACTATTGTTTCCAATGTTCCTGTGTAAGTTTTCTGTCTTGTCGTTGTTCCATCTTTTATTATTGCAACAGGGGTTTTTGGATTTTTTCCGTTATTTATTAAATTTTCTGCTATTTTTTCAAGATTGCTTAATCCCATTAAAAAAACCAAAGTTCCTTCCAATTTTGCAATAACTGGAAAATCAAGCTCTATTCCATTAAATTGCGTATGTCCAGTAAATACATGAAAAGAAGTATTAATTCCTCTGTGAGTAACAGGGATTCCAGCATAAGCTGGCACAGCGATTGAAGAAGTTATCCCCGGAATTACCTCAAAATCTATATTTTCAGCAACCAAAGCCTCTATTTCTTCTCCCCCTCGTCCAAATACAAAAGGATCTCCTCCTTTTAATCTTAGAACCGCAAGTCCTTCTTTACCTTTTTCAACTAATTTATTATTTATTTCTGCCTGCAATTTTCCTCCAGCAGTATTTTCTTTCCCCATATAAATCATTTCTACATCAGACTTTGCATATTGTAAGATATTTTCATTTACAAGCCTGTCATAAACAATGCAATCAGCTTTTTCTATCACGTTTTTCAATTTTAAAGTTATAAGCCCCTCATCTCCACAGCCTGCTCCTGCAATATAAACTTTACCTTTTCTCATTTTTCATCTCCTCTTTTTTTATTTCTTCAGCCAATTTTTGTGCAGTTTCCTTTGGATTTTCCCTATTTCCTTCAACTTCTTTAAATATTCTGATTCCGTTATCATTAAACATTCCCTTTAATTTTAATGTATTTCCTTCAATAACCGATGAACAGCCTATCGGAGTATGGCATCCTCCATCAAAAATTTTTGAAAATTCTCTTTCAGCTTTACACATTATCGTAACTTCATCATCATTTATACTTTTCAGAAGGTGTCGTATTTTATTATCATTTTCCCTGCATTGAATACACAAAATCCCTTGTCCTGGTGCTGGCATAAATGAATCTGTATCAAAATATTCAGTAATTCTGTTTTCCAGCCCAACTCTTTTTAATCCAGCCGCAGCCAGCACAATCGCATCATATTCCCCATCATCAAGTTTTTTCAGCCTTGTGTGAATATTACCTCGAATTGCTTTTATTTTTACATCATTTCGCAAATTCAAAAGCTCCTTTTCCCGTCTTATGCTCCCTGTCCCAATTACAGAATTTTTATCAAGTTCTTTTAATTTTTTTCCATTTTTTGAAACAAACACATCCCGATTATCTTCTCTCATTGGAAAACACGCATTCAAAAGCCCTTCTGGAGTGTTCTGTGGCATATCCTTTAACGAATGTACCGCCAAATCTATTTTATTTTCCAGCATTTCCTTTTCAATTTCCTTCACAAACAAGTCCTTTTGCGTAGTTCCTTTTATTTTTGTAAAGTCTCTTAAATCCTTATCTCCCTTTGTAACTATAACTTTCAGTTCTATTTCTAACGGATTTTTTTTCTCAAATCCTTCAATTTCGCAAAAATTCTCCATACTTCTTAATTTATCATATTTTTTAATAAGCATTTCCTTCACTTTTTCCGCTTGTGCAAGTGCCAAAATGCTTCCTCTAGTTCCAATAATTATTTTATTTGATTTCATCCATTTTCACCCATCTCAATATTTTTATGATTTGTATATTTATTTCTTTTTTCAAGTTTCTCTGCTATTTTTTTTAGCTGCTCCTCAATAATGTAAGAATATTTTTCTACAATTTCATCCCGTTTTTCCACATTTTTATTATATTCATCCCAAATATCCTCCAAATGATAAAGCGAAGCATTTTCAAACTCCCCAATACTTGCCTCAATATCTCTAGGAACGGCTAAATCAAGGAAAAACCGTTTTTTCCCATCATTCAAAATATTTTGAATTTTCGCTGTTTCAAGAATCAAATGTGGTGCAGAAGTGGCACTTATTACAATATCCATATTTTTTATAACATTATATTTCTCGTTAAATTCTGCTGTCTGAACCTCTGGATACACTTTCTGCAATTCAATTGACCGTCGTAAACTTCTATTTGTCATTGTCAAATGGCAATTATTCATTTTGTGAAGAAGTGCAAGAATTGACTGGCTCAAATCTCCCACTCCAATTACAAATATTTTTTTATTTTCAAGACTCTCAAATTTTGTTCTTATAAATTTTACAGCTATCGAATCAAGTGAAATATTTTTTTCATTTATCTTGCTTTCCGCCCTAAATCTTTTCCCAGTTTCTATCGCCTGATTAAACATTATATTCAAAAATGAAGATGTAATATTTTTGTCAAGAGCGTCAAAATATGCTTTTTTAAGCTGTACAAGAATCTGATCCTCTCCCTTTATTATTGAATCCAGCCCACAAATCACCCGCAACAAATAATTCACGGCTTCAGCACCTTTATAGTCCTTCATCTTATCAATTCTAAAATCCCTCTTTAAACTCTCAATTTCAAATTCCTTGCTAACATCCAAATAAAGCTCTATCCTAAGGCAAGTTTCGACAGCCACATACCCCTTTATAATCCTTTTTTCCAAATACCCCCTCAAAACATGTCTATACCCCTCTTTTACAAACTTTTCCCTTTCTTCCAAACTCAAATTTTTATAACTAAAACTCAGAATATAAAAATTTTTTACTAAATTTTCCTTCATTTTTCCTCTCTCCAATTTTTATTTTATAGAATTTTGTAATTTTTTAAAATAATTTTTCTTAATTTCTATCTGCAAAATGAATATTACTAAATTTATTTATTATATGAAATGATGTATAAATTTTAGTATTCTAATTTTTTTATTTTTTCTCCTCACAGACGATTACCTATATTCTATTAATTTTTCCGTTTTTTGTCAATTCAATTTAATAATAAGATTCTCAAACATTCTAATCGTAAATTTATAACAAAATATATTAAAACCTATTTAAAATTAAACTACTAAAAATTATATAAATTTAGGGTTTGAGTAAAATATTCATAACTTTTGAGTTTATTTTTAAAGCAGTTTTACTATAAAATAATAGGGAATATCTTATAAATCATAAGAATCCCCATTTAAAATACTAATAAGCATATTTCGCAATCTCATCGACTATATCGCTTGTCATTTCATCTAACACATATTTTTTATTAGCTTTAATAGTTTTTCATTCTTCCTTAGGTTTATTTGCCTTTTCATCAGAGATATTTCCGCCAGTAGTGATTTTTACTTTATTAGTCGAAAAATCAATACCAAGTTCTTTCTCGTTGTCAGAATTTCTCATATGTAAATTGCTATCAAATCTGATAAGTTCAAATTTTTTATTCTAAAATTTCTCTCAAAGCCCTAGCAACCCTATCATTACTCTTTCTGTCCTTAATTGCCAGCCTAAAAAATCTTTCATCCAAAAATTTAAAATTGGACGCATCTCTTATCAAAATTCCTTCTTCCATCATCTTTTCCCGCAATTTTTTCACATTCAGTCCTTTAGAAATCAGCTCATCTTTTATTTTTACGCAAATAAAGTTTACTTCAGTCTTATAAGGCTTTATTCCTGAAATTTCATTCAGTCTTTCATACATGTATCTTTTTTCTTCTGTTATCCAGTTTAATGTTTTTTCTATATATTCTATATCATTAAGCACTGTTATTCCAGCCATTTCAGCGATATTGTTCACGCTCCACGGCTCTTTTTTTTCAGCGATTTTCTTTTCCAAATTTTTGTCAAAATAAATTCCATATCCCAATCGTAATCCTGGAATAGCAAAAAATTTTGTAAATGCACGAGTTACAAACAAATTTTTCTTATTTTCCCCACTATTTACAATGCTTTCCTTTAGTCCATCCTCTAAAAATTCGATAAATGCCTCATCAATAAATAACTTTGTCTCATATCTATTGCATTCTCTCAAAATTTCCTCTGTTTCAGCCATTTTCAAAAATTTTCCAGTCGGATTATTCGGATTGCAAATTATTACCAAATCATATTTTTTCTCAAGTTCTTTTTTTAATTTCCCAATGTTAAGCCTAAACTCATCTTTTTCTTCTAATTCAAAATATTCAATTTCAATTTTCTGACTTTCAGAATTTTTACACGCTCTTACTGCCCTTTCATATTCCCCAAAAGTAGGCGATACAATCAGCACTTTTTCGGGCTTTATTACTTTTATGAACAAAAATATAGCTTCTGTTGCACCATTCCCCAGCACAATATTTTCCAGTTCAACTTTATTCAGATGAGCCAATTTTTCACGCAATTCCACATAGTCAGGATCAGGATACCTCTCAAGAATCCCAATATTTTCGATAATCTTCTGCTTTAAACTCTCTGGCACTCCGTAAGGATTGATATTTGAACTGTAATCCAGTATTTCTGTTATATTTTTTTCCCTGAATATTTTATAAATATTACCACCATGAAAATCCATTTTTTCCTCCATTTTATGAAAATTGTTTTTATACAATCTCTCATCTTATTTTACATTAAAAATCTTTTAAAATCAAACATATATTTGAATATTTATAATTTTTTTGTTTATTTTTAAATATTTTTTACTATTATTATTTTTTTATTTTATAGATTATAATGTATAAAGTAAATTTGAATAATATAAAAAGTTATTGTCATTTTACTTTTTAAATAAGCAAGATATAAAGTGTTCAATTATAGACTCTAACTCTATTCGCTCAATTTATAATTAAACTACACTCAAAAAAAAAAAAAAAAAGATAAAACAAATGAGAATTAAATCACAATATTTAGAACATAGAGTATAATAAGAATAAAGAAAATAAATTAAAGGAGTTGAATGTCTATGAAAGTAGTATTTAAAATTTTAGCTTTAATTTTACTAGCATTAACAGTTACAAGCTGCGAATTGTTTAGTCCAAAATTTTGGGGAGAAGTAAAAAAAGATGACGTTTTGACAGGTAGATATTACGATACTGGAACAGGAGAAACCACAATTGAGAGACCACATTGTCTTTTAGATAGAAATGGACGTAAGAAAGAGTGCCGTAAAACACCTTATGAAAACAAAAGATTTACAGGTTGTAGCGGATCAAATACAGGTATGCTTGGAACTGGAAGAATCTGTACGTATGAAGATTATTAAACAATTACCTCAAATAAATAATAGTTAGGAGAGATTTTTATGAACAAAATATTTAAAATATTAATTATAGTCTTACTAGGATTGACTTTAATCAGTTGTTCATCGCCAGATGTAATGGGATATGATGGAGAAGGATATTATCGTAATTAAGATAAAAAAAGATATTATTTAATTCATAGATTGACTAGACTGCACCCCAAAAATTATATATAGGAGGTGCAGTTTTTTTATTAAGAGAATTTATACTAAACCCTATTTTGATACTGAATTCATTACAAACTTTTTCAATATACTCAAACCTATTTAAAATTAAACTACTAAATTATATAAATTTTAGGTTTTAAGTAAAATAATCATAATTTTTGAATATTGTTTTAAAGTAGTTTTACTATAAATTATAAAATTATGTTTTTATTTTTATCATTTTAATTTCCTATTTTATCCCCATTATTTCATAAACCTTATCAATATCGACATTTTCTCGCAAAATTTGTGCCAATTTATCGTATTCCCTGTTTTTATATTCTTTGAAACTAAAATCTTCATCGACTTTGTCTAGCCCTTTAAGTTTTCTTACTTCGTTCAGAAAATGATTTGTAAATTCAGAATTGTCAAATATTCCGTGAATATAGGTTCCGACAACATTGCCTTTTACAGCACCTTTTAGCTTTTCATCGTCAAAGATACATTTTATCTCGGTTTTTTCCTCATTTACAGGATAGCTGTAACCTTGATGTATTTCATAGCCTTTTATTTCAATGCCGTCCATTCCAGCGAGTATTCCGTCTGCATTTTTTATTTTATTTTCATACTGTGTTGTTGTTTTTGCCGTTTCCATAACTGTTTCTATGTCTAATAAATCTAAACCTGAGATTTCTTTTAGATTAGACTCAATATTTTGAGGATCCATTATTTTTTGTCCCAGTATTTGAAAACCGCCACAAATTCCAAATACTATCGTTCCTCTTTTTGCAAGCCTGATAATTTCCCTGCTTATATTTTTATCAATCAAGTCCTTCATGTCTTCCACAGTATTTTTAGAGCCAGGAATAATAATAATGTCCTCATCTCCAAGTTCAGAGCTTTTTGTAACGTATTTCAAGGAAACATCGTTATAATGGCTAAGTGCGTCAATGTCTGTAAAATTCGATATATGTTTTAGTTTAATAACTGAAATCCGAATTTTCCCTTCTTTTTTCACATTATACTTATCAATCCCTAGACTGTCCTCTTCCTCGATTCCAAGCGGTACAAACGGTACTACTCCCAGAACAGGTACATTTGTCAACTCTTCAATCATCTCAATTCCAGGAGTCAAAAGGCTCTTATCCCCCCTAAATTTGTTTATAATTACACCTTTTATACGTTTTCTTTCACTTTCCTCAAGAAGCATAATTGTCCCGTAAATTGCCGCAAAAACACCGCCTCTGTCAATATCAGCAACCAAAATAACAGGTGAATCAGCCATTTCCGCCATCCCTGTATTTACAATGTCATCTTCCTTCAAGTTAATCTCCGCAGGGCTTCCTGCCCCTTCCAGCACGCAAATATCGAAGTTATCCCTTATGTAATTGTACGCCGCCATTATATCCTTTTTTAAATTATGTTTATAGGCAAAATATTCCCTTGCATCCATATTTTTGTAAACTTTTCCATTCACAATAACCTGTGATTTTCTGTCTGTTGTAGGTTTTAATAATATCGGATTCATAAATGCCTGAGGCTCGATATTAGCCGCTTCAGCCTGCACCACCTGAGCTCTCCCCATTTCTTTTCCATCCTTCGTAATAAACGAATTTAAAGCCATATTCTGTGACTTAAACGGCACAACGCTATACCCGTCCTGATAAAATATTCTGCAAAATCCTGCATTGATTATGCTTTTTCCCACATTAGAACCTGTCCCCAGCAACATTATATTTCTATGTTTTCTTCCCATAAATACTGCTCCTATTTTAAATTTATCTAAAAAATTTATTTATTCCCATTAAAATAATTATAACAGATAAAAATGCCATAAGCAAATTGGATTTGTAAAAAATTTATTTTCTTTTGAATTTTATTCTGTCTAATACTTTTTTGACTTTATCACTATGAAATGCTCCAATTATAAATGAAACATGCGATAATATACAAAATATATATTTTCTCCCATTTGTCAAACTAGACATTATCGAACTATGTTCATCTTCAAAAATAGCCCTAAACACAAAATAAATAAATATTACAATCATTACCAAAATTAATGCTTTTTTATTCATTTTTTTTAGAAATCTTTTGCACAAATATCCTAAGAAGTACATAATTCCCAATATTATTATCAAGCAAAACAACGAAAACACAATTATAAAAATCTTCAAAATCTGCTCTGGAGCTTCCAACAAAACCCCAGTAGAAAATAATGTAAAAATAAACCAAAACAAATATGCCAACACTGGATATATTGCTGACTGAACTAAAAAATAAATTATTGTAAATAAAATTAATCCTAAAGGATTATTCTGTTTCGTCATAAGTTTGTCTGTATTTTTTTTCATTTTTCTTCTCCTTCTTTTATTTTTTTCTTTTAAATTTTATTCTGTCTAATACTTTCTTGACTTTATCGCTATGAAATGCTCCCATTATATACGAAATATGAAATATAGTACAAAATATATACTTTTTCTCATCTATTAATGCATCAATTATTGAATTTTGATCTCCAACAACAGCTTTGTACAAAAAATAAATCAATATTACAATCATTACGGTATTTAATCCTATTTTATTCATTTTTCCTAGAAAATCTTTATATAAATATCCTAAATAACACATAAATCCAGATAATATTACCAAACAAACACAATAAAATAGATAATTTAAAACAACTTGAATTTCTTTTATTTTTAAAATTCCCAAAGCATCTGCTATTCCTCCAAAAATCAGCGCGAAAAAAAGCCAGAATAAAATTCCTAATAGCGGATATATCACATTCTGAACTAAAAAATAAATTATCGTAAATAAAATTAATCCTAAAAAATTATTTGGTTTTCTCACAAATTTATTTGTATTTTTTTCCATTTATTTTTTCTCCTTCTTTTATTTATTTTTTCTTTTAAATTTTATTCTATCTAATATTTTTTTGACTTTATCACTAAAAAATACTCCGATTGTATAAAAAATATGTGATGCTGTACAGAAAATATGTATTTCCTGTGCTTTCGGTGCAAACATTGCTGTACTTTCATCTGTTTCTGTAAAAATTTTATACAAAAAATAGATTAAAATCGCTGTCATTACACAGCCTAATACAGTTTTATCCATTTTTTTCAAAAATTTACTGCACAAATATCCTAAGTAAAACACAAGCATAAGAACCGTTATTAAAGCAATTCCCGAAATTACAACAGCAATAGTGGTCATTGCCACTTGCGGAAGATGTAAAAATTCCAGAGCATTAATAATAATTCCTGCTAACGGCATCGCAAAAACCAGCCAGAACAAAAATGCCAATGCTGGATATATTGTTTTCTGAAAGAAAAAGTAAATCACTGTAAATAAAACTAATGCTAAAAAACTTTTTGCTTTTGACATAAATTTATTTTCATTTATTTTCATCCTTTTTTCTCCTTACTAATCTTTATTACTTTTTGTAATTTTTCTATTTTTTATAAACAGATAAATAATTTCTATAAGCAACATTACACTCCAAAACATCAAATAGAATGCTCTGTCTTTTTTATACTTTGTTTCCAATTTCTTGCTTAATTCTGAATTTAAAGAAATATTTTCATCTAAATCTCCTGTTTTATCTAATTGATATTGATATAAGATTTCTTTTTTACTCCCAAATTTATCAACAAAGTACTCAGCATCCTGTAATTTTATTTCTTTTAAACCTAATCTTTTTTCTAAAGTTTTCTCATCTAAGTTATATTCAATCTTATTACCGTTAATCAAAAAATATGTTTCTGGTTTGACACCATATTTTCCTTCGTAAGAATCTGTTTCTTCTATATAACCAACCCAAGTATTATTAATTTTAGCTAATCCATTTAAATACAAAATCAAATCTTCAGGCTTTGTCTTATCGACAAGTTTATAAACTTCATGCTCTGAATCCGAACTCAAAGTTCTTTTTATTAAAAAATTTTGTGATATTTTAATCTCACTGTTACGGTTAACTGTGTCATAAGGAAAACGAAGATACCTAACAAATAATAATGATAAAATTGTAAATGCGATAAGAAAATTAAACTTTCGTTTTGAAACAAAAAACCAGAAAGTTAATAAAATTAATATTGGAATTATAAAAGGTGATAACAAGACAAATCCCCAAGTTATATTTGTATCTGCAAGCATATTTTCTCCTTAATTTCTATATATTTATGACCCTTTTATTTTTCAGAAATACTTTTTAAAAAACTCTCATAAATCTCAAGTTTATCATCAAGATTTTGTAAATATTTTTGCCACTTTTCAATTTCTATGTTTACATATTTTTTATGATTTGTCAAAATTTTTATTCTTTCTTTTATCGTTCCGTTCCCTTCATATCGTAAATCTGAATATTTCTTAATTTCACTCAATTTCATTCCCATGTCTTTTAATCTTTTTAACATTTTTATCCATGCAATGTCAGTTTCATCATATATTCTTCTATTCTTTTCGTCTCTTTTTACACGAAATAGCTCCTTTTTTTCATAAAACCTTATTGTATATGGAGTTAAGCCTGTTTTTTCTGAAAATTCCTTTATTTGCATTGTTTTTTGTTCATTCTTTTTCATTTTATTTTCTCCTTTCAAAAAAGTTATTGACTTATACTATACTCTAACTGCTATCCTTTATTTATCAAATTTATGGAGGTAATAACTATGAAAATAAAATATACTGTTATAACAGGAGCAAGTTCGGGAATAGGTAGAGCTGTGGCTCTAAAATTTGCAAAAAGAAATAAAAATCTTATTCTGATTGCACGAAGAAAGAATTTACTAAAAGACTTAAAAAGCGAAATTTTGAAGAAAAATCCTAATTTGGACGTTCTTGTAATAGATTTTGACTTAACTGATGTCGGTAAAATCCCTGAACTATATTCAAAATTAAAAAATTATCACATTGAAACTTTAATAAACAATGCAGGTTTTGGAATGTATGGAGATGTAAAAGAGCAGTCTTTAAATAAAATTTCAGATATGCTTCATCTCAATGTAGAGGCATTAACTTTGCTATCTTCTTTATACGTCCAAGATTACCACAACGAAAAAGGCTCCCAATTAATCAATATTTCCTCAGCAGGAGGCTACACAATCGTCCCAAACGCAATTGTCTACTGTGCCACAAAATTCTACGTAAACGCCTTCACAGAAGGACTTGCACTAGAATTAAAGCAAAATAACGCACAATTAAAAGCAAAAGTCCTAGTACCCGCTGCAACCAAAACTAACTTTGGAAATGTCGCAACTGGTAAAACTAATTTTGATTATGATAAATCTTATCCAAACTATCATACATCCGAAGAAATGGCAAATTTTCTCATTCAACTTTACGAAAGCGACAAAACTGTCGGTTACATCAGCCGTGAAACTTTTGAATTTAACTTATCCGATGGATTTTTTCAAAATGCGTTTAGCTCTAAAAATAATGTGAAATTTTAAATATTAGTTTTTATTATTGATTTTCCTAAAAAAATATTATAAAATATACAAAAATTATTATTTAGGAGTGATTTATGAAAAAAATTATATTTGCATTGTTTTTACTGACTTTTAGTTTAAGTTTTTCTAATTCTGATATTGACATAATATCTAAAGAACTTTGGAGATGTACTCATTCCATCGATAAAACCTTTAAAGGACTTACTTATGTAAAATTTTTAAATGAAGATGGTAAACCTTCTATTTCAATTAGTATATTAGACAATCGTGCAGCACTAAAAACAGGAAAAGTTACCCTTGAACTTTCACAATTAGATTATGAAGTAAAAGAAGTATTGTTAATTCCATTTATTTTATAAATTTGAATGAAAAAACAAATGTTTTTCTAATTATAAATTATCTTATTCATTTGATAAAAAGAATAGACCTAAAATGGATTTATATCGTATTTCAGATAACAAAAAACTTTGTAACCTTATAACAAATTAAATTATCACAAATACAAAAGATAATTAATAATTTTTAAGCAATGATTTCTTAGTGATTTTCGTTGCTTGATTTTTATGTATAAAATAATAATTTATAAATATTTTAAAATTGTTAATATTAAAGATAGACATCTTTTATAAAAATATTCATAGTGTCTATCGTCTAAAATATTTATTTTATTTTTTTCATGATGTCTTATTCTATATTCATTACCAATTTTTGTCAAAGTTTTAAATTCTTCATTAAACATAATTTCAATTTCGGAATTGCCACAGCTTATTTGTTTAATAATTTGATTAGCTGAGTCTTTTTTATCTTTTGGATAATAGTAACTTTTAATTCTTTCAAAAGCATCCCAAATTTTTTCTACAGCAATTGAAAATTCTTTTTTTTCATAATATTTAGAAGCTGACATCAATAATTCTTCAATTCCTATTTCTTTTATTGGAATATTTGAATCTATTTCTAGATGTATGTTTAAGATTAAATCTAATTTTTTATTATTAAATTTTATCATAATATTATTCAATTCAAAAATTGATACTACTTTTGTTTTAAATTCTTCAACTTTATTTTCTTCAATATGCCTTAAAAAAATTTCAATTGTATCTAGTATAAAATAAGGAGATGTATTTTTGATAAATTTTTCAAAATTTTTAGAATTTATCCATTTTCCATTTTCATAATTTCCTGGAATGTAAAATAGTTTTATATCTTCCCAAAATTGACTGCTAATTTTTATTCGAGATTGAAAACCAGTTTCATCCATTACATATTGATATTCATTGTAAAATTCTAAAAGTTGATATATTTGATATCTAATTTTTTTAGAAAACACTACTTTTATTTCTTTATTTTTTATTGCTTCAATATTACGTTGAGAAAAAGGTATAAATAATTCTCCTTCTTTTTCATATTTTTTCCAACGATATACATCTCTTCCTGATATTTTTTTATAGACATATAACTCATACCCATCTTCTTTAATTAATTTATTGGTTTCATCAAAAAAAATACGCCAATTCCTTTTTTCGTTTCTAACTTCTGGATTAAATATTTCACAAATAAAAGCCAAAAATATTTCATCTGTTCCACTTAGTAGTTCAAATCTATCATCAGTAAAAATCCAGTTATATGGATAATCTTGATTATTTATAGTGTGTTGCCAAATATCTTCTTCTGCATTAATAAATCTTGAATCATAACTTTTTATTTGTTTTAATTTATATAACCTATTTAAAAATTCAATTTCTTCTAATCTTCCATAATATGGATAAAATTCTGTTATAGTTTCGCAAAATGCATCTACATATTCTATACCGTTCGTTAAAATATCAAAAATATCTCGTTTAGTAATTTCTGTAATATTTCTCATCTCATCAACCTTTATTTTATTTGTTTTTAATGATAATTAAAAATTGAAGTTTCTTCTATTGATATGATTTCAGGTAATTTTTCAATTTCTTCTTCATCTATTATCAATTTTTCATCAACCTTTATTTTTCTTAAACTTATCCATGTTGTATCAAATAACTCTGTACTATTATTATAAATTTTTTGACATAAATGTGTATTGTACACTCTGTTTCTATCTAACTTTATTGTTAATCTTTGTAGCCATATATTTATATAATCTGTATTGGGTATCTTATTTATTTTATCTATTAATTTATCAATATAATTAAAAATTTTATCATTATTATTTTCTTCTTTTAAAAAGAATAATAATTTACTTAAAATAACAACTCCCACTCCAATAGTATTTGGATTTTTAACTATTATCTCAATCAAAATACTTACAATTTGTTCTAAATCAGTTGGTTTTCTATTTAATTTTTCAATTCTCATAACATACAAATCTTTTAATGCTACGTTTATTCTGCTAGAATTTTTATATTTTTTACTAAATATTAGAATTTCTAATAAATGTTTTTGTATAGAATAATTATATTTAAAATATAAACTATATTCAGTATCTAAATCAAATGAAAATAAAATTGCCTTTAATTTTTCATATTCTAACTTTCCTGGTTTTATCCCATCTAAAATTATGTCAGTTGTAAGTAAAGTTTTATTTGTATTTAACTTAAAATTTAATTCTAACAAAACTTCTGATAAACATTTTGATATTATCTTTATTTCATTTGAAGAATTTGAAAAAATTCTATAATCATCTCTATAACGTAATATTCTATAGTTCTCTATTTTTTTATTTTCTAATTTTTCTTTTAATAATTTATCAGAATAAGATAAAACTATTTCAGCTAAAAAGTCAGTTAACAAACTTCCTTGTGGTATTCCATTTGTTTGACCAGAAGACATATCTTGAATTAATCCATCTATTATATTTCCTAATAAATTTTTATCTCCTCGGTTTGATTTAGCTACACTTTTTTCATGAATTGCCCATGAAATAGTATGTGTATATATAGAACCATAACAATTTAAAATATCTAAATGCAAGCAATATTCGTAATCTAAAGCTAATTTTATTGTTTCTTGCTCAACTTCTTCCCACCAATTTAATATAGTTTCTTCTTTATCATTCTTTTGAGTTAAAGATTTTTTAGGTATACTAATACACTTTATTTTCTCATATTGTCGACTTTTTAAAATATTTTTTAATTCGTTCCAATTATTTTCTTCTGTTATTACTGTAATTAAATAATAGTACAGCAATGGATGAATTAACTGATATGGTCTCCAATCAAGTTCTCCATCTTTATTAGCAAAAATTTTATAATTTGGTTCTACATCTCTTAATATCCTTGAATTTTTAATATCTGAAAAGTTTTTAGTTCCTGTATAAGAATAATCTTCTAATCTTTTGTCAACATCTTTTAACATATTATCAAAATTAAAATATTTAGGTAAATCTAAATTACAATAATTTTTACCTTCTAAAAAAAATTCTTTTGCTTCTTTCTCATCCATATCGGTTAATAATTTTATGTTCTCTTTCATTCTTTTCGCTCCTTCACTTTTTTACTATTTTTAATATACCCATTCCCATAAAACGCAATTCCCAACTGCCCCACCATCACAATCCAAATCAGTGGCTCGCAAATCATTACTCCCAAATATCCCAATTTTGGCACGATAAAAATTACGAAGATTATTTTTCCAAAAAATTCGATTATGCTCGAAACGAGGGGGATTAATTTTTCGCCAAGAGCCTGTAAAGCGTATCGCAAGTTAAAGAGGATTCCTAGTATTGTGAAAAACGGGGAGGCAATTTTTAGGTAGGTTGAGCCGTTGTGGAGGACGATTTCAGATTCGGAGCCTGACATCAGGTGAATCATGTTTTTGGAAAATAAATATACAAAAATTGTGATTCCGATTGCAAAAATTATGTCCATCATATTAGCGTAAAATACGCCTTTTCGGATTCTATCTACTTTATTTGCACCTTTATTTTGGGAAACGAAAGTTGCAAGTGCGAGTGCTATTGTAGTTAGCGGAATGTTGCAAAATCCCATAAGTTTTCTTGCCGAAGTATGTCCAGCGATAATCAAATATCCAAACCCATTTATCGCATACTGTAAAATAAGCGTTCCCATAAGTACAATCGCAATCATAAATCCCATAGAAAGTCCCTGTCCAAGCAGTTCCTTGTACAATTTTTTATCAAATCTGAAATGTTTTTTTCTAGGTATTAAAATTGGTTCTTTTACGTAAATGTAGATAATACTTAAGATAACTGAAATTGCCTGTGCAATAACTGTTGCAACCGCAGCTCCTCCAATTCCCATTTTAAGGGAAGTTATGAAATAAATATCAAGGAAAATATTTAAAATTGAAGCAATTACCAAAAATACGAGCGACATAAAGCTGTTTCCAATTGCACGTAAAAGTCCTGACGATAAATTGTAGGAAAAAGTTACACCAATAAACATTGTTATTATGTTTATATATTCAAATGCTTCTTTTATAATATTTTCAGGCGTATGCAAGATTTTTAACAGCGGCATAAGAATAAACCGTGATAAAATCATTATTCCCACAGTAATCCAAATTCCAATAACAATCGAGCCAGCCACAGACTTTTTCAAAAGATTCTTATTATTCGCCCCATAATTTCTAGCTGTAACCATACTAAGCCCATTTCCAATTCCTAATGCAAATCCAAAGATCAGCTCAAAAATAGCCGCCGAAGCTCCAATAGCCGCAAGCGAATTATCTCCCAAAGTATGCCCCACAATAGCAATATCCGCCATATTGTAAAGCTGCTGAAAAATATTCGACACAAGTATCGGTATCGAAAAAATCAGAAGCGACTTCAAAATACTATCATTTATCAAATCAACAGAAAAATTAAATTTTTTCATTTTTTGTCCTTTCTTTTTGTTTTTCAAATCGTAAGTTTTTTATTCTTATTTTAAAAATAGTTTTTTGTAAAAAATATAATTTTTCTATTTTTCCAAAAATTCCTTCATATCCGCAAACATTGGTATTTCCAGTTCAACTTCCTTTTTGCTTGCAGGATGTGTAAATTTTACCTTATAAGCGTGCAAAAATTGTCTATTTATTCCAAGTTCTTTATTTAAGCCATTTCCGTAAAGTTCGTCTCCTATGATTGTGTGTCCGATGGATTTTAGGTGAACTCGAATTTGATGAGTCCGCCCAGTAAACAGTTCACATTCTACTAATGTCACATTTTTTTCAGGATAAGTTTTCAAGACTTTTACAGCTGTTTTTGCGTATTGCCCCCGCTCATCAATTATCCTTTCCAAATTATCTCCATCCCGAAAAATCCGTCTTTCAATAACTATTTTATTTATTCCATTTTTTTCCAAAATTTCATTATTAAAATCATTTTTATTTTTCAAATTTAAATTATCTTTTGCATTTTTGCTGTTAAAATCTATATTTTCATTTATTGTAAAATTTATATTTTCAAAATTACTTTTACTTTTCAGATTTAAATTATTATTTTCTTTTTTACTGTTAAAATCTGTATTTTCTTCAATTTTATTATCTTTATTTTCAAAAGTTAAATTGTTTTCTATTTTTTTCATTTCATCGTATTTTTTCATTTCTCCAAAATTAACTTTTTCAATTTCAGGTTTCAAATTTTCCTTTTCCAAATCCTGAATCTTATGTTTTTCCCCATCTTTTGCAAGTTCTTCATTGATTCTGGCAATTTCCTTATCATCAATAATTCCATTCACAATCGCCAGATATTTTTTCTCAAAAATCGAAAAATTTTGTAAAAATGCCTGTGCAAAACTGTTTTTGGCAATAATAATCAGCCCAGATGTATTCATATCAAGCCTGTTGTAAAATCGTGGCACTCGAACTTCACCATATTTTTCCAAAAAATGATTTACAATTCCGTTTGCAAGTGTAAAATCAGCTTTTTTCTGTGTCGGATGTGTCAGCAAAAATGGCTCTTTATTCACAACCAAAATATCCTCATCTTCAAAAATAATATCAAGTGGCAGTTTAATCGGCTTAATATCCGTCCCCTTTTTCTTCTCTACAACTCTCAAATTCCCATGTGACGGCAATTTCTTAGTTAATCTTACCTGCTTTCCATTCAAAAAAACTTCCACATTTCTCAAACTTCTCCCCGAATAATTCTGCACTTCCCGTAAATACTGCGAGATTTTCATCCTCTGATGTTCCTTTTCGATTCTAAATTTTTTCATTATCTATACACATCCTTTTTACAAATTTATTTTTTTAATAAACTTTAAAATATTTAATTCTTACTCTAATCATCTCAATAAACCATTTTTTAAACTTATATTTTAAATTTGTTGTATTTTATTATACAAGCTATCATTTTAGTAAACCGACGGAGCTTTTATTTGTTCGACTACGACTGTTTGACGACTGGAAGGAGGAGTTTCGGAGTTGAGCAAATAAAAGTCGGAGTCTAGCCATAGGTACAGGATTTGCGGCAATGAGCAATCCTGTAAAAAAAAAGAAAAACACATTAATTATAGAAAAAATATTTATTAATAAAAATAAGTTGCTAAATAAATCTATTACTAAATATTTTTATTATTATTTTTCAAAATAATTATCAGTTTCCCATTTTCAAATTCCACACTTGCCTCATCTCCGCAGATTACATTGCTCACAAGTCTGGAGCTTTCCCTTTTCACATCAATTTTATCTGTTTCAAATTTAAAGCCCTTCAAGGTTAATTTTTCAACTTTTTCACTAATTGGAATGATTGAAAATTCATATTCCTTTTTATTTTTTAGGACAAAAGACTTTTCTACATAAAAAATTTCTTCATTTTCCTGCAAAAAAACGAGATTTTTATATTTTTCCATTATGAATAGGTTGCTCAAAGTCATGTCAATTCTTTTCCCAAGCCCACCAACAACAAATATTTTCTCAACAGAATTCTTATTTTCCGAAATTTTATTAATTTCTTCCAAAATCAATTCAAAATCCGTAAAATCCTTATCTTTTGGGAACTTTTTTATCAAAACATTCTTTTTTTCATAATATTCTAAAACTCCTTTTTCAATTGAATCCAAATCCCCAACAATCATTTCTGGCATTTTCCCATATTTAAACGCAAAATTTGCTCCACCATCCGCACAAAAACAAAATGTATTTTCCAAAACAAGTTTATCCATAAATTCCTGCGAATATTTATACTCTCCATTCAAAAAAATCACATATTTTTTCTCCATTTTTCTCCTTTCAGATAAAAAAATTTAATATATTTATTATACTGTTTTATATGGCTATTTACAAGATTACAAAAAAATCCCTTTAAATTTTAGGAATCTTCAAAATAACCTTAAATCCTTCATATTCACTATGTTTCATCATAATTTTACCATTATGGACATCAATAATTTGCTTTACGATAAGAAGTCCTAAACCGTGCCGCTGCTCTGTCGTATTTTTATCACAAACCATATAATGTGGGGCATTATTAAGTTTTTCTAGCTCTTTGTCAGAAACTCCTGTTCCATTATCTTCAACGCAAATTATGCAATTTTTTTCATCTTCTTTTACCGAGATATAAATTTTACATCCATTTTCATTGTGATTGATGCTATTTTGAATTAAGTTCGCCAGAGCTCGTTTTATCAAATTACTGTCGATATTGGCAAAGCAAGATACAAGTTCATTTTTCGTTTTCCACTCTATCGGAAATTTTTCATCAATATCCATATTCAAAAAATCAACGACAACTTGCCTAACGACTGCTACTACATTTTCTTTTTTCTGCTCAAAAGGCTGCATATTATATTCTAACTTTGAAGCAAGATTCAAATCATTTATTAAATTTTTTATACGCTCACTTTGTTTCAAAATGACAGAAAGCTTTTTATCCGTTTCATCTGATAAATTTAAAGATGTTTTCAATTGGCTTGTATAGCCCATTATCATTGATAGTGGAGTACGAATATCGTGGGAAACTCCTGCAATCCAGTTGGCTCGTGCCGTGTCTTTATTTCGCAATTGTTCCCTTTGATTTTGCAAAATTTCAGAAGTTTTATTTATACTTTTTGCAAGTTCTGACAAAACACCTTTTTCTTTAACATGTACAGGCGTATCTTTAGGCAAATTTTGTATGCCTTTTATTATTGGATTTACAGAACTTAAAAGTTTAGAGTTAGAAATAATGTATATTAAAAATATGAAAATTATGTTTAAACAAAAAAGCATAAGTAAAAACTTTGGAATATTTTTGATAAGTCCGTATTTCCAGTTGACTACTGGGTATTTCCAATAACTATTTTTAGGATAGCCTAGCACAAGTAAATTACTTTCAACTTTAGAAGTGAAAACAGGATAATTTTTTATATAGGCATGTGAAAATATGGCAATATCAGATATTGAGTATTCTTTTGGAATATCATTAGGTAAATTGTCTGTTTGCCATATAACTTTTTTTGAATCGTTGTCAATCAAGATTGCCCATATATTTTGTTTTTTTAAGTCAGCAGTCATTTCGTCAGACAAAGTGTATTTACCATTTTCAAATTTTAACATACTTGCTACTTTAAAAGTAAAGTTCATGGGAGGATTCTTTGAAACATATTTAACAATCCATAATCCGTATAGAAAAATATTTAATAATAGAAGAAGGACAAAACTTAATATTAAGGTTATTATAAAACGACGTATTAGTTTTAGTATGCTTTTCATATTACTTTCCCTCCACAATTAATTTGTAGCCTAATCCTTTCATTGTTATTAATGACACAGGATGGGAAGGGTTAATTTCAATTTTTTCTCTAATACGTCTTATATGTGTCATCAGTGAATTTGTATAAACATAGGCATTTTCACCCCATACAGCTTCACACAATGTATCTATGGTTACAATACGTCCAGCGTTTCGATAAAGAGTCTGTAATAATTCATATTCCTTTGCAGTTAATGATATATTTTTATTATCTTTTATAATTTCTCCACGAGAAAAATCAATTTGACAGCCATTTAAATTTACAATTGGACTTTCTTTTTTGTAAGTTCGCCGCAAAATTGCTGTAATTCTAAACAAAAGTTCTTTTGGCAAAAAAGGCTTTACAATGTAGTCATCCGCCCCTAATCCAAAGCCCTTGAATTTATCCTCATCTTCTCCACGTGCTGTAAGAAATAATACTGGATAATTACTGGCTTTTCTCAACTTTTCCAGCAATTCAAAACCATTTCCATCTGGAAGCATAACATCCAGTATCGCTAAATCAGGCTGTTTTTCTTCAACACATTTCATAGTTTCCTTCACACTTTTTGCAGTCTGTACATTTTTATACCCGTAATCAGCTAAAATTGATATAGTCATATCTAAAATTTCCTGCTCATCATCAACAATTAAAATACATTTATTTGTCAAATATTTTTCAATCATTTCAAAATCTCCTTTTTTTGCTATTTAAAATTTTATAAATTAATTATAGCATATAAATTAATTTCAGTTTTTTATTTTTCAAAAAAGTAAGGTAAATGTAAAGTAGAAAGAATATTATCGTAAGGTTGATGTGATAATATATGAGTGTAGAAAAGGAGGAAAGTACAAAATAAATATAAAAAAATTAACAGATGAGAGGAAGATTATTATGAAAATGGAACTAATAAAAAAATTAAGCGATGATGTTTTTGCAGATAAAAAACAACATTTAATGGCTAGCAGAATAGCATTAATTATGAGCTTAGTACCTATTTTAAGTCAAATTATGTCAATATTTAAGGTAAATTATGTAATAGCACATATGTTTGGTGCAGTAAATGCCTTGTGTATTTTAGGTTCTTTTGTATTATCTGTTTTATGCATAAAAAATCAAAAAAATCGTAATTTTATGAATATTTGCTCAATAATAATAAGTGGATTTTTTATGCTTGTTGTTGCAGCGTTGATGGCTATAGGTTTAATTTATACTATTGCCTATGTAGTAAAACACTAGAAGAATTAGGAATTTTCGTATAATATTATTTCAAATATTTGAATTTCATATTATAAGTAAAAAATCTGATTATATAAAAAGGCTGTCTCATAAGATTTATTTTATGAAACAGCCAATTTTATTAAAAAAATTCTAATATCTCAAAAGCTCAACTTTTTATATCATAAAAATTTTCCAAAATCAGTAAAATTTCCTCACCATAATCCCTGATTTTACGCTTCCCCATTCCCTTTAACTGCGAAAGTTCTTCCATATTTTTAGGATTGGTTTTTGCAATATTTGCCAAAAGCTGGTTTGAAGCAATAATATATGGCGGATAGCCCAACAGCTGTGCTTCTCCTGCTCGCCATTCCTTTAATATCTTGTACAGTTCCACTTCATCTTCTGTCAAATACTCCATATAATTTGGGTTAGCATCTTTAAATTCTTTTACATCTTGTGTAAAATTATCTTTTCCAGAGTTTTTATTAAATTTATCTATTTTTTCACACTCAACAAAAGCCGTCCAGTAATATTTCCCCTCAATTTTCACCAATTCAGCCTGATACTTCACAATTTGAACATCTTTTAACACTTTTTCCAGTTTTTCCTGCTCAAATTCCTCCATTTTATCATCAAATGGCAATGTTACTATTTTTAACACCTCAATTTCCCCCTTTTTTATATTCTTACTGTCTTAAAACCGCACCATAATCCTTCTCAACCTTAGCTACAATTTTATTGGAAATGTCTACAATTTCTTTTTCTTCCAGTGTTTTGCTCTTATCTCTTAGAACTACGCTGATTGCCACACTCTTCATTCCTGGCAGTACTCCTACACCTTGATAAATATCAAATAGTTCCACTTTTTCTATTTTCTTGTCAACTTTCTGGATTGTTTTTAATACATCTCCAACAAGAATTTCTTCCTTCATAACGAATGCAAAATCTCTTGGAACTGCCGGATATTTTACAATTCCTTGATAATTTACCTTTTTACCGATATATTTCTGAATCAAGTCAATGTTAAATTCTCCAACTAGAACTGATGTTTTCCCTAAGTCAAAGTTTTCCAGCACATCTGGATGAATTTCTCCAAAACTTCCAATTAATTCACGTCCCACAAATACATCAACTGAACGTCCAGGGTGGAACTGGCTTTGTTCAGAACGTTTTATCATATAGTTATTAAATTTAAGCTGTGTAAAGATTTCTTCTACAATTCCCTTCAAATCGTAAAAATCGTAAGGAACAGGTTTTGGATTCCACAATGTCTTGTCGTTTTCTCCAGCCAGAATTATTCCCAATTTCACTTCTTCTTTTGCCAATTCTTCGGCTTTTTCAAAAGTTCTGCTCACTTCAAAGAATCTGATATTTGAAACATTTCTGTTAATGTTATCCTTTGCGTTTTTGATAAGGCTGTAAAGCAATGTCGGACGCAATGTTACGAAATCCTCTGTAATTGGTTTTAACACATCAATCAGTTTTTCCTGTGCAACTGTATATTTTATTTTTTCCATCGCATCTTTTGGAACAAAGCTGTAGTTGATAACTTCCTTAAGTCCTGCATTTGCTGCAATAAGCTTTACCTGCGTAGAAAGTTTTGTTGTGTCAATAACTGGCTGTTCACTAATATCCAGTTTCGGTAAAATGTTTTCGATATTGTCAAAACCATACATTCTGATGATTTCTTCAAAGTAGTCCTGCTCATTTTCCAAATCATCTCGGTAACTTGGTGCAGTCAATGTCAAAGTTTCTCCATTATCCACAACTTCGATTTCAAGTCTAGTTAAAATTCCAATAACAGTTTCACGAGGAATTACTTTCCCAACGAAACGGTTCAGTCTTTCAAAATTAAGTTCAGCAGATTTTTTCTCATAAGGGACAGGATAATTATCAACAGCTCCAGCCAATATTACTCCACCTGCTACTTCCTGAATCAAGTTTGCAAGTCTATTTATCACATTAATCGCATTTTCCTCGTCCACTCTTCTTTCAAACCTGTATGAAGAGTCGCTTGATAAAGTCAATCTTCTTGAAGTTTTTCTCACATTTTGCGAGTTAAAGTTTGCTACTTCCAGAAGGATATTTTTTGTATTTTCAGTAATTTGTGAATTTTCTCCGCCCATTACACCACCAAGTGCCACAGCCTTCACCCCATCTGAAATTACAATATCATCACTATTTAACTCTCTTTCCTGTTCATCAAGCGTAACCAGTTTTTCATTTTCAAGCCCTGCTCTCACAACAATCTTTCCACCTTCAATTTTATCAAGGTCAAAAGCATGATTAGGCTGATTAAGTTCCATCATCACAAAATTTGAAGCATCTACAATATTATTAATACTTCTGATTCCAATAGATTCTACTCTTTCCTTAAGCCATTTTGGACTGTCCTTAACCGTTACATTTTTAATAATTCTAGCCACATATCTTTTCGCCAAATTGCTGTCTGCAATTTCAACCGAAATATTGTCGGCAGTTTTTTCGCTACTTTCAGTATTTATCACAAAACTAGGATATTTTACTTCCTTCCCGTAATAAGCCCCCAGTTCTCTTGCAATCCCAATATGCGATAAACAATCAGGACGGTTTGGCGTAATTTCCAGCTCGAACACAGTATCATTAATTCCCAAATATTCCTTCATTGGTATTCCAGCAGGTGTATCTTGAGGTAAAATCATAATCCCGTCAGAATCCTTGCCAATATTCAGCTCTTCTTCTGAACAAAGCATTCCATTTGATTCTACACCTCTTATCTTCCCTTTTTTAATAACAAAGTCTTCAGCCAGTTTTGCTCCAACCTGTGCTAAAACAACCTTATCCCCAGTCTTATGATTAGATGCACCACATACAACCTGCAAAATTTCCTTCCCATTATCTATTTTACAAATCGTCAAATGATCCGAATCAGGATGCATCTCCTTTTCAACAATATGTGCCGTTACAACATTTTCCAAGTTTTCCCCCAGCACTTCGATTTTTTCCACTTCCTGCCCAATCATAGTAAGGGCATTCTCCATTTCATTTATTTCTATTCCATCTAAATCTATATACTGCTTTAACCAGTTCAACGAAATCAGCATTTTTTTCTCCTTATTTTTCTTTTTTTTATTTCAAATATATTATACAATCTATCTTATTAATAAATGATAATCCAAGTTTTTTGATTAGTAATTATTTTTTCTTTTTTTTATTTATCATAAGTTTTTCTAAGCAGGGAGATCAAACGCTATCTCCCTGCACCCACGCTTTACGCAAAACTTTCTTATAAAAGAAAAAGAAAACTCGATTTTTAATAAAGATTATTTCATTTCTTTAAATAATTACAATTTAAATTATATTCAAAAATCTCAAACAGTTCTTTTTCTTTTAACGAAATTTTGCTTGATTTTTGTTTTAATCAAACAATCATTGTAATTAAATTAAAATGTCGTGATTTTTTTGGAATAAAATTGATTGTCTGAGCTTTTTCAAGATTTTTAAATTACTAAAATTTAGAGAGTTTATAATAACTTTTATTAAAAAGCGAGTTTCAATTTTATTTCAAAAAAATGCTTAGACAAGCTGGGATTAGTGCGTAGCACTTTCGCCAAAATCTTCAGATGTTATAATTTGAAGAAATTGAAATAACTAATATTGCGAAATAAAAGGGAATAGCGACTGTTCCCCTTTGCTTTATAAAAAAACATACAAATTATAGAAAAATATTTATTAACCATAATAATTTATTTATAAAATTTACCAATGAAAGTTTTATAAATTCCTATAATCAAACAAATTTAAAAATATGTTTTTGCTATTTTTATAAATAATTCGGGTTTTTCTATATACTTCATATTTTTTGAAAAATTACTTCTCCAGTTTTCTTCTCAATTTGTATATTTTTATTGTTCTTATTTTCTAAAACCGTAATTTTTCCAATTTCCTTCAAAAATAATTTTCCAAAATCTTACCTTTTGATTTTCCACTCTAATTCCATTTTTATCTAAAAAATATATTCAGAAATTTTGACTTTTTCCAAATTTTTATCCATATTCAAGCTAAAAATCTTATCTTTCGCAGAATCAATTTCTTCAATAATTCCGAATTTAAAGTCAAAATTATCCTTATTTCTAGCATCTTCATTATATTCATTCTTTAAAACAAAATCAATATAATTTTTTACAAACAATTTTGAAGCCATCCTGTTTAATTTCAAATTTATTGTAATTTTTTCCAAATTATTATTTATTAAATTTTCTTTATTTTCTACTTCAATAACAAGAAATTCTACATCGTCAGAGCCATTTTTCAAATTCAAATAGAAATAATTTTTCACATCTTCAAAAAATATTTTTTTCTTTTTCAAGACGTCTTCAAAGCCATTTTTGTAAAAAATATATTTACCAACCGAACTTTCTTCCATTTTTAGCCATAAAAACTGAATTGGTGCAAGTGATATAATGAATATTCCAATCCAGAATAAAAACTCAAAATAACTTTTTCCCCAGTTCACAAGCGATGTAATTACAAGGAAAAATCCGAAAACAATGCAAATTGCTATAATAAATGTGCTTTTTATAATTAGAACTTGTGAAACTGCAGCTTTTCCAACTGTTTTTCCTAATATTTTTTCTTTCATTTTCAAAAATTATCTCTCTTTATCTTTTCTAAATTTTTCCATTCTTACAATTCCTTCATCATCTGCTTTATTTATTCCATTTTTGTAGCTATATTCCATTTTTTTATAAAATTGTACAGCTGTAATAGACGCAGGTATCTCGATTCTTTTGGCTCTTAAAAAATATTCATCTTTTTCCAATGTTTCAATAATTTTTCGTCCTATTCCCTTTCCTTGATGTTCAGGCGAGATAAAAATAGTAAATAAAGAACTTTCATCAATTTTATCCCAATATGGTGCAATTGCTCCACATCCAATAATATTGCCCTTTTCTTCGGCAACATAAAAATGTGTCCACGAAGCTCTTTTAAGAACATTTTCAGGCTGGAAATTATTTACATAATTTTCTATTGTATCAGCAGAATAATCTTTTATATTTGTTTTTCGCAATGTTTCTGCAATCAATTCAGATACTTTTTTAGCGTCTTTTTCTTCAAATCTGCGTATTTTCATATTTTTCTTTCGAATTACACTAATTAAATCCTAAAATTGATTTAAAAATCTCTCATCATTTTCAAAAAATGCCCTCAAATCATCAATTCCATATTTTAACATTGTAATTCTTTCAAGCCCTAGCCCGAATGCAAAACCTTGATATTTTTTCGGATCGATTCCAACACCTTCCAGAACTTTTGGATTTACCATTCCGCTTCCTAGAATTTCAAGCCACCCAGTCCCTTTACAAACTCTACATCCAGCTCCTTTACAAACTCCACATTCTACATCCATTTCAGCCGATGGTTCTGTGAATGGGAAAAAATGCGGACGGAACCTTACTTTTCTGTCTTCTCCAAATATTTTTTTCACGATATTTTCCAAAATCGCTTTAAAATTAGCAAAAGAAACATCTTCTCCTACCATAAGCCCTTCCATCTGATGAAACATTGGCGTATGTGACACATCGTAGTCTGGGCGGTAAACTTTCCCAATCGAAATCATCCTAAATGGTGGTTTTCTATCTTCCATATATCTAATTTGCATACCAGAAGTTTGTGTTCTTAGCACAACATTTTCTTCTTCGATGTAAAATGTATCTGAAATTTCACGTGAAGGATGTGTTTTTGGAATGTTTAATGCATCAAAATTATATTTTACATATTCCACTTCTGGTCCATCCACAATGTCAAATCCCATTGTAGAAACAATGTCCTTTATTTCCATAACTGTCTTTGTAAGCGGATGAAGCGAACCCACGTTAGCCTTTCTTCCTGGCAAAGTCACATCTATAGTTTCGTTTTTCAGTCTTTGCTGTTTTGCAATTTCCTTTAAGTCAGTATTTACTTCTTCAAGTCTATTTTGCAGTACATTTTTTATTTCATTCGTAACTTTTCCAAATTCAGCCCGCTTTTCAGCTGCAATATCAGCCATTCCCTTCATAATAGCTGTAAATTCCCCTTTTTTCCCCAATATCTTAACTCTGAGGTCATTCAGCTCCTCAAGATTTTCCACCTCTTTAAGTTTTGCTAACACTTCTTCTTTCAAGTGTGCCAATTTGTCTAACATTTTTCCTCCTGTTTGCTTCACTTTTCTTTATTTTTACCATAAAAATTTATGTTTTTATTATATCACACTTTAAATATATTAAAAAGTTTAAATTTCCAAAACGAAAATAAACATTGAATAAAATTTAAAAAAATGTTATAATATTTTCATATAAAAAACAATCTGTGTGGAATTTTTTATAAATTTGTGAAAAAAATCCTTGTTCTTAATTGAGCAGGGATTTTTTTTATGATATAATAAGCAAGTCAAAAAGGTTTCACAAGCCTTTTAGGCAGTTTCACACAGATTGGAGGTGGTAACGATGATTAATCAAGACTGGGCTATTTTGCTGGTTATAATCGTTCTATTTTTGATTTTTAGCCATCAAAGATAGTCGGAACTTGATAATCTCCTTTCTGCCTTATACCCACTGGTTTATCTGCTAACTAGTGGGTTTTATTATTTTTTGGATATTTTGATTAATAAAAAAGACATAATAATGAAATACTCTTCAAAATTATGTCTTTATATTATTTGGAATGAAGTCAACGATGACTTGAATTATTTTAATATTTTTTGCTCAAATTTTTTACCACCATAATAAATCATATATTTTTTATCCTGCAATGCTCCTGGATTTACATACATTACTCCACCTTTTTCTGAAATAAATTCTTTGTGTGTATGTCCAAAAATACAAATTTCGGCTTTTTCTAAATGTACTTTTTTCTCTAATTCTTCAAGTGTAGTTTTTACGTTATACAGATGTCCATGTGTTAATAACACCTTTTTTCCCATTAAATCAAATATTTTAGTTTCTCTAGACTCATAATCATCCATATCAGTATTACCCTTTACAATGGCAAAAAGTACATCTCTATAGACTAACGACATATCAATTGCGTCTGTGCTATGATCTCCTGCAAAAATTACGATTTCTGGCTGCTCCAAATCTATTACTTGCTGAAAATACTCAAGCCTCCCATGACTATCAGAACAAATTAATACTTTCATTAAATCTCCTCTCTCCATTTTGTTCTTTATTATTTCTTCATCGAAAAACTTTTTGCATCATACTAAAATATTTAATAATAAAGTCCTTCGAATAATCATTTCCCTAACAATTTTATTTATGCTTTATAAGTTTAAAGCTGTATTTTAATATTATGATATTTTATCTAAAATAACTATTTATAACAATTTATTATTCAACTTTTTAAATACTCAAATATATTATACCACGTTTTTTAATTTTATACTAATTTTATGTGCTATGCAATAAGTATTAATTTTACTAATAAATTTTGATTATTTATTATAATCTAAAAAATTTATAAAAATATTATTTTTATTATAATTTTCTTTTATCTTAAAAACCTATAAAAATCAAAAAGTAAATTAATACCATTATATCTTATCTATCAGCCTATTTAAAATAATTATATTAGTAAAACATAAATATTTAAAATTAAAATTTTTTAAACTTATTTTTTATAAAAGATTTAAAATATTACATTATACCAATTAAATTCTATATTTTTTATTTATTAGCTTAAACCTAAAGAAATTCAGTATATTTTTAAAATATAATCTATATGCGATATTATAAATAATATCTTGAAAATACACTTGAAACAGTTATTTCTCTAAAATAAAATTCAGATTTACTCAAACAGTTACATAATAATAGCTGTTTGAGTAATATAATATTTTTAATCTAAAAATTATTTTAAATTATTAATTTAATTTTAAAAATTAAAGATATAGAATTTACACAATAAAGATTGGCTTTTGAAGATTTTCAAGTATTCTAACTCCCAGTTTACCAGTAATTCTTTCCACCATTATTGTATATCGCAAATCTCCCATTAAGACCAAGTCATAATTTTGAGCTTCGTTCATAATTGTCTTGAAAGTGTCACCTTTTTTATGAATAAGATTATAGTTGTCGCCAAATCTTTCTGTTAGGCTGCTTTCATCCTCTTCTTCAACATTTACACGCAACACATCTATTTTTTGCTCACCAAACATATGGAAGAAAGTAAACAATGTCTTGTTCGCATTATAAGCACCATCATCAAGTAGCATCAAGTTGTCCAATCTAAAGTCTTCTATGTTTGGCAATATAATTAATGGTTTAAAAATACTTCTTAATATTTCCTTCAATACAGGAGTTACTTTTTCATTTTTTACAAGTACAAGCAAATCGTATTTTTTTAGTTCTTCTAAAACAATTTCTGCTGTTTCACCATCTTTTGAGTAAAAATTTGAAATATCAGATGTTATTTTATCCTTTAATTTTTTTACAGTTTTTTCTTCTAGTTCTCTGTATTCCTTAAAGGCATAGTTTGCTCCAATATTTAGTCCCATTCCTTCGATACTTACAGGAAATACCTCATATTTTAAGATATCTTTGATATAGATAACATCAACATCAACATTATATTTTTGCTTAAACACTTTTGCAAAACTAACTAATGGATGTATTTCGCTTTCCGCCGTAACTAAAAATAATGCTTTTTTTTGTAACATTTTAACCACTTCCTTATATATGAGAATTTATATTTATCTTATTTTTCTTCTTCGGTTAAATCAGGCTCTTCTGTGATTTTTACTACAGAAGCTATTTTTTCATTATTTCTAACTTTCATTATTCGCACACCTGAAGCTGAACGTCCTATTACAGATATATTATTTACGCTTGTTCTAATTAGTGTACCTTCTGAAGTAATAAGCATAATTTCATCATTTTCCTTGACAATTTTCACATCTACAATTTTTCCAGTTTTTTCATTCAGTTTTGCATTGATAATTCCTTTTCCACCTCTTGACTGGAATCTATATTCAGAAAGTTTTGTACGTTTTCCATATCCTTCTTCAGTAATTGTAAGAATTCTCATTTCATCATTATTCATTTCTGAATTAATAATTGCAGCACCTACAATTTTGTCCTTGTCTCGAAGAGTAATACCTTTTACTCCAGTTGCCCCAGTTCCCATACTTCTTACATCTTTTTCAGAGAATCTTATGGCAATACCATTTCTCGTAGCAACAAAAATTTCATCTTCGCCAGTTCCGCTTGTAAGCCCGATATACATCACTTCATCTTCATCATTTAATCTAATCGCTCGTTTTCCAGCTTTCATAATATTACTAAACAATGTCAATTCAGATTTTTTAACGACTCCATTTCGTGTTACGAAGAATAAATTCTTATTCTTTTCAAATTCACGAACTTTTATTATCGTGCTGACTTTTTCATCATCATCCAGATTTATAATGTTTCCAATCAGTTTTCCACGTGCCTGTTTTCCAGTTTCAGGAATTTCATAAACTTTTATGCTGAATACTTTTCCTTTCGTTGTGAAAATAAGCAATGTATCAAGAGTTTTTGCTATGTACATATCTTTTACAACATCGTCTTCTATTGTATTTGTAGCATTTACTCCGATTCCACCACGTTTTTGTGAACGGTAAGTGTCAATTGCTACACGTTTTACGTACCCTTTTTCTGTAAGTGTTACAACAACTTCTTCGTCCTTAATCAAGTCTTCTATGCTGATTTCGGCTCTTGCATTTCTGATTTCAGTTCTACGTTCATCACCAAAATCTTCTTTTAACTTAAGTGCCTCCTCTTTAATTATACCATATATTTTTGAATCGTCAGATAAAATTCCAGTTAATTCTTCAATTAATAGCATAAGTTCGTTATATTCCTGATTAATTTTATCTCTTTCAAGTCCAGTAAGCCTTTGCAATCTCATATCCAGAATTGCTTTTGCCTGAATTTCTGAGAATCCAAATTTTGCAATTAATTCAGTCCGTGCAACATTTGCATCCTTTGAAGCACGTATAATTCTAATTACTTCCTCAATGTTATCAAGTGCAATTTTGAACCCTTCCAAGATGTGAGCTCTATTTTTAGCCTTTTTCAACTCAAATTCAGTTCTTCTTGTAATTACTTCAAATCTATGTTCCAGATATTTTTGAAGAACCTGCTTTAAATTCAACACTCTTGGTGCATTATCCACAAGTGCAAGCATAATTACACCAAATGTATTTTGTAAATCAGTAAATTTATAAAGGCTGTTTAGAATTAGTTCACTTTCCTCACCTTTTTTCAGCTCAATTACAATTCTGATACCATCTCTGTCAGTTTCATCCCGCAAATCAGATATTCCAGTAATTTTCTTCTGTCTTACCAAATCTGCAATTTTTTCAATAAGTCTGGCTTTATTTACCTGATATGGTAATTCTGTAACAATAATCGACTCTTTTCCAGTTTTTGAAGTTTCAACTTCCACACGTCCTGCAACCCGCAGTTTTCCACGTCCAGTTCTATACGCATCATAAATCCCTTGTTTCCCGTTAATTATACCTCCAGTTGGAAAATCTGGACCTTTTATATATGTAATCAGTTCATCAATCGAAATTTCAGGATTATCAATCAATGCCACAATTCCATCAACGACCTCTCCTAAATTATGTGGCGGAATATTTGTAGCCATTCCGACAGCAATACCGTTTGCTCCATTTAGTAGTAAATTGGGAAGTTTAGCAGGCAATACAACTGGCTCATCCAAACTTTCATCAAAGTTTTTACGATAGTCTATTGTATCCTTATTAATATCCGCAAGCAGCTCTTCAGTAATTTTAGCCATTCTAGCTTCTGTATACCGCATTGCCGCCGCTTCATCCCCATCAATCGAACCAAAGTTTCCATGTCCGTCGATAAGTTCATATCTCATATTAAAGTCCTGTGCCATTCTAACCATTGCACCATAAACTGATGAATCCCCGTGTGGATGGTATTTCCCCAATACATCCCCGACAATTCTTGCCGATTTTTTAAATGGAGTTTTATGGCTCATTCCCATTTCACTCATGGAAAACAAAATTCTTCTATGCACAGGCTTTAATCCATCACGCACATCAGGTAACGCACGGCTAACAATTACACTCATCGAATAATCCAAATAAGCCGCCTTTATCTCATCCTCAATATAGACATTAGATTCATTTGATAAATCCGTAGCCTTAGGCAATCCCTCCACAATGATTTCCCTATCGTCGTTCTCATCCATTTCCGTTATCTCTTCTTCTCTTTCATCGTCATCTCTAAAATCGTCTGACATCCTGCACCTCTTTTCTTCTCTTTTACTTTATAATCCACCTTCTTAAAATTCCACAACCTAACTTGTATATTTATCTATTAAACATCTTTTATAAAATAAATTTTTGCTAACAAATGTTATTCCTATAATTTCCATATCTTCTTCTTTTTTTAAGCAAGGGAAATCAATCGCCATTTCCCTTGCATCCCTGGCTCGTCTAAGCATTTTTTGAAAATAAAAATTAAACTCGCTTTGCTCAAACAGAAATTTTTATTTCCAAAAAATCACGACAACTTTAACCTAGTTACAACAATTGATTTAACTAAATCAAAATCAAACAAAATTTCATTAGAAGAAAAATAGCTAAACACGAATGTATTTTTTTCACTATAATTTTTACATTAAATATCATTTACTTGAATCATTTTAACTTTTTATTGTGAACTTATGCTTTTGGAATCTCTTTATGAGTTAAACGAATTCTATTTTTCTTTTATAAGAAAGTTTTGCATCGAGCAGGTGTGCAGAGGTATGGCGTCTGATACCTCTGCGTTAAAAAAATTAATATAAATAAAATAAGAAAAAATAAATTATATATCCAAATTCCTTACGTAGTTTGCATTATCCTCGATAAATTTTCTTCTCGGCTCAACTTTATCTCCCATCAGAATATTAAACATCTTATCGGCATAGGAAGCGTCTTCCATTGATACTTTTAACAATGTTCTTACTTCTGGATCAAGTGTTGTTTCCCAAAGTTGTTCTGGGTTCATTTCTCCTAGCCCTTTGTAACGCTGGATTGTGTATTTTCTTCCTTCTCCTTCCAGCACTCTTGTCACTTGTTTCATCTGATCGTCCGAATAGGCGTATCTTATTGCTTTTCCTGCCTGAATCTTGTATAAAGGCGGCTGTGCGATATAGATATAGCCTTCATTTATTAATTCTCTCAGATGTCTATAGAAGAATGTTAGCATTAATGTTCTGATGTGAGCACCATCAACATCGGCATCTGTCATAATTACGATTTTATGGTATCTTAGTTTTTTTAAGTCCATTTCTTCGCCAAATCCAGCTCCAAAGGCTGTAATCATTGCTCTAATTTCTGCATTTTCCAGAGCTTTATGCACTCCTGATTTTTCTACGTTTAAGATTTTTCCACGAAGTGGCAATATTGCCTGAAATCTTCTGTCTCTTCCTTGTTTTGCAGAACCTCCTGCCGAGTTTCCTTCGACTATGAAAATTTCTGATTCAGCCGGATCTTTTGAAGAGCAGTCTGCCAATTTACCAGGTAGTGATCCTACTTCCAATGTATTTTTTCTAAGTACAAGCTCTCTTGCTTTTTTCGCTGCTTCTCTTGCCCTTTTTGACATTGCCATTTTTTCAATAATTTTTTCAGCTGCCTTTGGATGATCTTCTAGATAAAATTTCAAGTTGCTTCCAACAATATTTGATACAATCCCTGTAACTTCACTGTTTCCAAGTTTTGTTTTTGTCTGTCCTTCAAATTGAGGCTCGGGTATTTTTACACTTATTACACAGACAAGTCCTTCTCTTACATCTGTTCCTTGAAATGTCCCATTTTTATCCTTAATTAAGTTCATCTGTTTTGCAATATCATTAATTGTTCTCGTAAGCGCAGTTCTAAATCCGCTAACGTGAGTTCCGCCTTCATGGGTATTTATGTTATTTACAAACGAATAAACAGTTTCTCTTTGTGAAGTCGTGTAGTTCATCGCAATTTCCACTTCCACGAATTTTGCACTTCGCTGTTTTTTCACCGTGTTTCCATCCTCATCCACAGTTTCTACTTCCTTAGCTTCCTCAATTTGCATTGTATCAGCCATATAAATCACATCATCAACGATTTTTTCCTCATCAATAATTTCATTTAAAAAGTCCTTTATTCCACCTTCAAATAAAAATTCTTCAGCTTTTATATTTTCAGCATTTCTTTCATCAGCTAGCTCAATTTTTAAGCCTTTGTTCAAATATGCCAATTCTTTTAGACGTGATTCCAGCACAGAATAATCGTAAACTGTTGTTTCGAATATTTCATCATCAGCCTTAAATCTAATTACAGTTCCGTGTGCATCAGCATCTGCCACGCCAATTTCTTCCACAGGCGAAGTTGGCACACCACGCTGATATGTCTGTCTAAAAATCTTTCCATCACGTGTTACAGTTGCTTCAAGCCATTCTGACAAAGCATTTACGACAGATACCCCAACTCCGTGAAGTCCACCTGACACTTTATAATTATCATTATCAAATTTTCCTCCAGCGTGAAGCACAGTAAGTACAACTTCTAAAGTTGATTTTCCAGTTTTGTGCATTCCCACAGGGATTCCACGTCCATTGTCAGATACCTCGATAATATTTCCTGCAAGAATCTTTACAGTAATTTTATCACAAATTCCAGCAAGCGCTTCGTCCACACTGTTATCTACAATTTCCCATACTAGATGGTGAAGCCCACGTGCTGAAGTTGATCCGATATACATTCCTGGACGCTTTCTAACTGCTTCCAGCCCTTCCAGAACCGTAATCGCCTCTGCTCCATAATTATTATCCATTATTTATTTCCTCCATTTTATCCAAAACTTTTCATATTTTTTATAAAATATAATAAAATCTATTTTCCAACACAAAAATTCCCAAATACATGATCTAAAATATCTTCAGACGATATTTCTCCAGTAATCTCTGAAAGTGAATCCAGAGCTTCTTTTAAATCTACAGAAATTAAGTCCATAGGAAGTCCCATATCTATTGTTTCAAAAATATTTCTTATTGCGTCTTTTGTTTTCTCAAGTGCTGTTTTGTGACGAATATTTGTAATTATCAGTTTTTCTGATGAGTTTTCCACATCTTCTTCTACAATATATGAATAGATTTTTTCTTGCATATCTTCAATTCCAATATTGTCTTTTGCCGAAATTTCAACAATATTTTCCAAGTTATACCCTTCAAGATTAATTTTTTTATTTAAATCAATCTTATTCAATAATACTATAACTTTCTTTTTATTTTCTTTTATCTGATTTATAACTTCTATATCCTCATTTTCCAGCTCCTTTGAAGCATCCAGTACAAGAAGCACCAAATCAGCCTTTTCAATAAACTGCTTAGACTTTTCTACACCAATATTTTCCACAATGTCATCAGTTTTTCTAATTCCTGCTGTATCAACCAGAACCAAGGGAATTCCTTTTATATTGATTATTTCCTCAATAACATCTCTCGTAGTCCCAGCAATATGCGTTACAATGGCACGCTCTTCATGAAGCAGAGCATTTAGCAATGTCGATTTCCCAACATTTGGTTTTCCCACAATAACTGTCTTTATTCCCTCTTTTATTTTTTTTCCTGTATTATATGAATCAATTAACCGATTTGCTTCTTCATATACTTTTTCAAGATTATCTCTAAGTTCTACTGGCAACGGATCGTCAATTCCTTCTTCAGGATAATCCAGCACTACATTTACATGTGCTGTAATATCTAGCAAAGCCTTCTTAAATTCATTAACTTTATCACGCAAGTCCCCTCTTAACTGATCGAGCGACAGTGATACGCTCTTTTCTGTTTTTCCCTGAATAATATCCATAACCGCCTCAGCCTGTGACAAGTCTATACGTCCATTCATAAATGCTCGCTTTGTAAATTCACCACTTTCAGCATGTCTTGCTCCATTTCTTAGCACAAGTTCCAGCACTTTTTCCGAAACAAGCGTTCCGCCGTGACAATTTATTTCTACAATATCTTCACAAGTATAGCTTTTTGGGGCTTTTAGCCTTACAGCCATTGCTTCATCTACTATTTTTTCTCCATCCTTGATAAATCCATAATTTAATTTATAAAAACCCAAATCAGCATTTGGGTTTTTTTTAATAAATATTTTGTCCAGTATTTCAAATGATTTATCGCCGGATATTCTTATTATGGCAATCCCGCCTTCACCTTTTGGAGTGGAAATCGCCGCAATTGTATCAAATAACATTCTATCCCTCTATTTTCTAAAATCATTTTTCAATTTTATTTTTTTACCTACAATTTTAAACACAATAGTTTAATTTTTTTCATCTAATTTTCTAATCACTAAATATCTTTTTGGCTCTTCCCCAACACTCTCAGTTTTTAGTCCTTCCATAAATGAAATTTCTTCATGAATAATTTTACGTTCACGTGCAGCCATTGGGTTCAGCTTTACGGCATTTCCAGTTGCTAAAACTGCTTTACCTTTTTTTCTTGCCAAATCTCTTAATGATTTTTCACGTTTTTCTTTATAATTGTTAGAATCTATAGAGATTTTCAGATTTTTAAATTTTTTAGTTGTACTGATTAAATATTCTAAGTTATTTAAGGCACTTCCTTTTTCACCAATTAAAAATCTCATATCTTTTCCATCAAGAATAACTAGATATTTACCATTATTTTCTTTTTTTACATTTATAATCTTTATATCTAATTTTGCATTTACTATAAATTCCTTGAAAAATCCTCTGATTTTATCTATATTTGTATCATCCTGACTATTTTGAATAACTTTTTCTTCATTTTCAGGGCTTTCATTTCTGTAATTTTTTCTAATGTTATTTTTTTTAGAATCATAATTATTTTGATTTTTTACATCTTTTTTTTCTTTTTTGGAAATTTTCTCTTCATTTTGTACTCTTGGTTTTTCTGATTTTACATCACTCGATTTCAAATCAGATTTTTTAACAATTTCAATTTCATATTCACCTTTTATATTGATAAATAATATTTTTTTAGGATGTTTCAAAACTTTTACCTGATAAGTTTCATCTTCTTTTAAAGTCAATGAACGGCTTACCATATTTTTAAGTTCTTCCTCATTTTGTGCCTTTAATACTATCTTTTCCATCATCACTTCTTCCTTTCAAAATGAAATACTGCTGAACTAATGACAAAGCTCCCGAAACTAAGTAATACAAGGTTACCCCTGACGGCATATTATAAAATATGAACAGCATCATAAGAGGCATCATATAAAGCATTGTCTGCATCTGCTGATTGCTTTCCTGTCCACTAGTTGCGCTCGTCATTATTTTCTGCTGAATATACGTCACTCCTACATTTAAGATTGGTAATAAATTAAATGCAAATTTTCCTATCATAAATAATCTGTCAGGTTGTTTTAATGTAAACCATAAGAATTTTGCGTCTGCTGGAATTGCATTTCCGCTAAAAGCCCAATATAATGCTACAAATATTGGCATCTGAATTAATAGTGGCAGACATCCTCCTAGGGGATTTACTCCACTTTCTCTATAAAGTTCTGCTGTTTTTTGCTGGTATTCTTTTGGATCATCTTTATATTTTTCTTTTATTTTTTCAAGTTCAGGCTGTAGTTCCCTCATTTTTTTCATTGACTTTTCCTGTTTTAATGTTAATGGAAATACAATTATTCTCATTAAAATTGTAACAATTATTATTGCTATACCGTAATTTCCCACAACACCATATATCGCATTTAAAACATGTACGACAAAATCAACAAGTGCCTGTATTTTAAACATATATTATTTCCTCCACTTTTTTATTTTAACGGGTCATAGCCACCTTTGTGAAAAGGATGACATTTTAGTAATCTTTTTATTGTCAGATAACTACCTTTTAATGCTCCATATTTTGTAATTGCCTGTCGTGAATATTCTGAGCAAGTTGGATAAAATCTGCATCTTCTTCCAAAATATGGTGAAATGCCCTTTTGATAAAATTTTAACAAATATAGCAATATTTTTTTCATCATTTTACCACCTTGATAATATCCTTTTCGATATCCCCATACTTTAAATTTTTTAAATTATCTTTCAAAATAGATTTGCCTACGAATACATAATCAGTATTTTTTCTAAATTTATCCTTATGTATTTTTACAAATTCTTTAAAAATTCTTTTGATTCTATTTCGTTGAACTGCATTTCCAGTTTTTTTGCTGGCTACAAAGCCAAATCGCTGGTCGTTATTCTTATTTTCATTTATAAAAATAATAGCATACTTTGTATGCATCTTTTTTGATCTGTTATATATTAATGAAAAATCTTTTGTTTTCTTAATTTTATTAATAGACATATTTCTCTTCTTTGATTTAAAATAAGTGAGAGCTTATAAATTTACGTCTAAAAAAATTTAGAGCGTTTTTCTTTTAAAAAGCTCTCTAGTTTAGATATTAATGCTTTTAAAAACCCAGTGTTGAATTTAACACCGGGTTATGCTGATAATTTAGCTCTTCCTTTAGCTCTTCTTCTTTTTAAAACATTTCTTCCGCTTTTATTTTGCATTCTTTTTCTAAATCCATGATCTTTTTTTCTTTTTCTTTTATTTGGTTGATATGTTCTTTTAGTCATCCTTTTTCCTTTCTATTATATTTTAAAAAAATTATTGTCTTTTATAGACATTATATACAATATTCAAAAAAAAGTCAAGTTTAATGCTTTGTGTCATAAAGTATGATAAAACTCTATTAATATCTAACTGTAAAGCTAACAAAAAAAACTACTTGTAAATTTTATACTAAAGTTCAGCTTATTAAAAG